>NZ_JACZDF010000009.1 GCF_014852685.1 Flavimobilis rhizosphaerae | reverse complement strand
TCTTCGATCATCTCGCTTCCCCAGCACCAGGTGCTGGATTCAGCGTGTCCAAGAACCGGGGTCAGGCCCCCGCGCCCCCGCGCTCGATAGCCGATCCGTTCACCTCACATGGTCCGATCGGCTATCGAGCCCCACGCTGGCGCGCTGAGGTGACGACGGATTGATGCGTTCGGACCATTGAGTGGTCCGAAGGCGTCAATCCGTCGGGATCGTGCATGTCGGGCGTCGGGCGCGGACGTTCGGGCCGCCGGGATTGTGCACGTCGGCCGTCGGGCGTCGGGCGCGGAGAGGCGTGGGAGGATTCTGCGCGTGGACGACGACGCACTCCTGACGGACGACGAGCCATCGTCCGCCGGTGCACCGCGCCGCATCCGCATCCACGGGACCTCCGGCTCAGGCAAGACGACGCTCGCCCGGCAGGTCGCCGCCCGCACCGGGCTCGTCCGCATCGAGCTCGACGAGGTGTTCTGGGATGTCGGCTGGCAGCAGAAGCACCCCGACGCCGGACGCGCGATCTTGCGTGCACGCCTCGCCGCAGCGGAGGACGGACCCGGCTGGGTCGTCGACGGCAACTGGCAGTCGAAAGTTCTCGACCTGCTCGACGACGCCGACACGATCGTGTGCCTCGACCTGCCGCGACGCACCGTCATGCGCCGGATCGTCACGCGCACGGTCACGCGCGGGATCACGCGTCGTCCGCTGTGGCACGGCAACCGCGAGAGCCTCACGAACCTGGTGCGGCGTGAGCCTGAGGACAACATCGTCCTGTGGTCGTGGCGGACGTGGGCCGGCAACCGCGCTCGCTGGGACGCGCTTGAGTCGTCGGGCGCTCCCGTCGTCCGGCTCCGCACGCCGCGCGAGGTCCGCGCATGGCTCGCGTCACTCCCGACGCGCCGCACCCCCACGGATTGACGGCATCGCCCCATCCAATCGGCGGAACCCGTCAATCCGTCAGGTGGAGAGCACCGCGCAACCCGTCGGGTGGAAAGCACCGCGCAACCCGTCAGGTGGGGAGCTCTGCGAGATTCGTCAGGTGGAAAGCACCGTACATGTGGGTCCGATAGCCGATCGGACCACTTCACCGGGCCGGGTCCGGGACGACGACCGCGCCACGGAGCACGCTTCCGCCCTCGATAGCCGATCTGTTCACTACACCTGTCTGGATCTGCTATCGAGGGGCACGCCCCGGCGCTCGATAGTCGATCGGTGCGCCTCATGTGGCTCGATCGGCTATCGGACCACCACGTGCGGCGTCGGGGTGCGGCGGGGGCAGAGGGGCAGAGTGGCAGAGGGGCAGATTGGTAGAGGGGCAGAGTGGCAGAGGGGCAGAGGGACAGAGGGACAGAGGGGCAGAGGTGGGGATGCACCGCGGCCCGCCTCCCCGGACGGGGAGACGGGCCGCAGGACAGCGCCGCGATGGGGTCAGCGCTGGTTCATCGCCGCTGCGAGCGACCGCAGGCGGGGGTTGGTCACGAGGTCGTCAAGCAGGACCGTCACGCCGTTGGGGTCACCCAGCGGGATCTTCCAGTTGGGGTACTCCTGGTCCGTGCCCGGCTGGTTCTGCGCCCGACGCTCGCCCACCGCGTCCGCGAGCGAGACCCCGAGGAGCTTCGACGGCGTCAGGCAGATGAGCCGGTGCAGCGCCTCGACGAGCTCACGCTCCGACGGGTCGTCACCGAGCAGGCCACGCGCGGCGAGCAGCCGCACCATGTCCTCTCGCTCGGCCCGAGCCTCGTTCCGCACCTCCTGGACCGGCGCCTGGAGCAGCCCGAGGCTCTCACGCAGTTCGACGTGCTCGCCCGCAAGGTAGCCCGCCGTCGGCGGAAGGTCGTGCGTCGTTACCGACGTGAGGCTCATCGCCCGGTAGTGCTCGGGCGCGAGCGGACGCCCCTCGTGGTCCTTCTCGAACCAGAGGATCGACGTGCCGAGGATGCCGCGGTCCGTGAGGTAGTCACGCACCCAGCCCTCGAACGTCCCGAGGTCCTCGCCGATGACGACGGCCCCCGCACGCTGCGCCTCGAGGCAGAGGATGCCGATGATCGCGTCGTGGTCGTAGCGGACGTACGCGCCCTCCTTGGCGCCTGAGCCTGCCGGGATCCACCAGAGCCGGAAGAGGCCGATGACGTGGTCGATGCGGATCGCGCCCGCGTGCCGCAGGACGGTCCGGAGCATCTCACGGTACGGCTGGTAGCCGGCGCGCGCGAGGCCCTTGGGGTGCCACGGGGGCTGCGACCAGTCCTGTCCCTGCTGGTTGTACATGTCGGGCGGAGCGCCGACCGACGCACCCGTCGCGAGCGCGTGACGCAGCGACCATGCGTCCGAGCCTTCGGGGTGCACGCCGACAGCGAGGTCGTGCATGATGCCGAGCGACATGCCGCCGGCCTTCGCCGCCGCCTGCGCGGCCGCGAGCTGCTCGTCGGCGACCCACTGGAGCCACACGAAGAAGTCGACGCGGTCCGCGAGCTGGACGCGCAGCTCGGCGACCTCGGGGCTCGTGGGGTCCCAGAGCTCGTCGGGCCACTCGCCCGTCGGGCGCGTCTCCTTGATCGCGCACCACAGCGCGAAGTCCTCGAGCCCCTTGCCCTCGCGGTCGCGGAAGTCCGCGAGCTGCGCCTCACGGATCGCGGAGCGCGGTGCCGCAAAGATCACCTCGAGCGCGGAACGCTTGTGAGTCCACGCGGCGTCGCGGTCGATCGGGCCCGACGACGTGTTGAGCGTCTGCGCTTCCTCGGCCGCCCACTCGACGAGCGAGCGGTCGGCGGCCGAGAGGTAGGCGGCCTCCTCGACGGCCTCGGGACGCACGTAGATGGGGTTGACGAAGCGACGCGTCACCGGCAGGTACGGCGACGGGGTCATGGGCGCGGCCGGTTCCCCCGCGTGGACGGGGTTGATGAGCATGAAGTCCGCTCCGAGGTCGCGGCCCGCGAACCACGACGTCTCCGCGAGGTCCGCGAAGTCGCCGATGCCCCACGAGCGCGAGGAGCGCACCGAGTACATCTGCGACATGAGTCCCCACACGCGCCCGTGCTCGAGGCTCTCCGGGAGGTGGAGCCGCTGCGGGGTGACGATGAGGGTCGCGACGTGCTCGCCGTCGTCGGCGCGCGAACGCAGCGTGTGCCAGCCGAGAGGGAGGTCCCCGGGGATCTCGAAGGACGCGCGGCCGACCATCCGGCCGTCGACGCGGCGCGGGGCGTCCCAGTTGTCGACCTGGCGGGTCTCGCGGCGTCCGCCGCCGGCCTCGGGGTCGAGGTCGATCCACACGCTCACGGGCGTGCCGTCGGGCACGTGGACGGGGATCGTCACGGCCTGACCCTCGCGGGCGACGACCGTCGGCGGAAGCGGCTCGCGCCACGCGTCGTCCTCGACATGGAGGAGCGCGAGCTCGACACGCGTCGGCGTCGACGCGTCGACGCCGAGCGCGCCGAGCACCTTGACAAGGGTCGGGGCGGCGACGTGCCGCTCGGTGCCGTCGAAGGCCCAGTACTCAGTCCCGACGCCGCACGCGCGCGCGAGGCGGAGAAGGGACTCTGATCGTTCAGCGTTGTCCACGGGTCAATCCTTGCAGAAGTCTGGGCGCTCGAGGCGGCCGGACGGCCCATTCCGTCCGAAACTTTTCTGCAATGTTACTTCGCGGCGTACATCTGTGCGACCACCTGCGCACAAACGCGCCGACGATCACCCCCAACTACGCTGGGAGCATGCTCGAGTATCTCCTGCGCGCCACCACCACCCCGTCACCGTCACCGTCGAGCACCTCCGTGGGCGACGAGATCGGCGACGCGCTCACCAAGGACCCCGAGCAGCGCTCCGGCTGGGTCGACTGGCTCGTCGGTGCCCCGCTCCGGATCCTCGTCATCCTCGCCGTCGGCATCGTCCTGCTCGTCGTCCTGCGTCGCCTCATTGCCTCCTTCACCGAGCGCATCGCCCGCGAGCCCCGCACCGACGTCGGCGGCGCGCTCCTGCGCGTCACCAACGCCTTCGAGGACGAACGACGCGTCGGCCGCGCGCGCACCCTCGGCTCCGTCCTCCGCTCGACCCTCTCGATCGTCGTCGGCTCGATCGTCGTCATGATGATCCTCAACGAGATCGGCGTGAACCTCGCGCCGCTCCTCGCATCCGCCGGCGTCGCCGGCGTCGCCCTCGGCTTCGGCGCCCAGAGCCTCGTCAAGGACTTCCTCTCCGGCATCTTCATGCTCGCCGAGGACCAGTACGGCGTCGGCGACACTGTGAACTTCGGCGACGTCACCGGAACCGTCGAGGAGGTCGCGCTGCGCGTCACCAAGGTCCGGGACTTCGACGGGACGCTCTGGTACCTGCGCAACGGCGAGATCCTCCGCACCGGCAACCTCTCCCAGGGCTGGGTGCGCGCCATGGCCGACTTCCGCGTCCCCTACGACGTCGACACCGACCTCGTCCGCTCGCTGCTCACGCAGGCCGCCGAGGAGACGTCCGCCGACGCCGACATCAACCGGCTCCTCCTCGCCCCGCCCGAGGTGTTCGTCGTCGAGCTCACCGACGACCACCTCCTCTACCGCATCCAGGCCCGCACGAACCTGCCCGATCGTCCGGCGGTCGTCCGTGCGCTGCGCACACGCGGCCTCACCGCCCTCACAGGTGCCGGCATCCGGCTCGTCACCGCCAACCGGCTCGTCGTCCAGCCACCTCCCGCACCCTGAGCCGCGCACGACGACGCCCACGGACCTGTGCGGTCCGTGGGCGTCGTCGTACGTTCAGGTCGCTCGGACTCAGCGCAGGGTCTCGAGCTCGTCCGCCAGGTCGTCGGCCTCCGGCCCGACAATCACCTGGATGATCCGGCCCGACCGGACCACACCGAACGCGCCCGTCTCCTTGAGCTTCGCCTCGTCGACGAGCGCAGGGTCCGTCACCTCGACGCGCAGACGCGTGATGCACGGCTCGAGGTCGACGACGTTCGACCCGCCGCCGAGCGCGCTGAGGATCTTCTCCGCCTTGCTCATGGTGTGTTGTGCTCCTGATCGCTGGGTGGGGCACGGACGCCCTCGTCCGGTCCTCCTAGCCTAACGCGCGCAGAGGCACCTAGGCCCCCCTGCCCACTCCCGGACGTGGGCGGCACCACGCCACAGCGGGCCCCGCCGCGGCCACCCTCCGTGGGAGGATCGGACGGTGACCGAGCAGACCTTCTTCGACGCCGTCGGCGGGCACGACACTTTCCAAGGGATCGTCGACCGCTTCTACGCGGGCGTCGTCGCCGACGACGTCCTCGCACCCATGTACCCGCCCGAGGACCTCCCCGGCGCCAACCGTCGCATGGTGATGTTCCTCGAGCAGTACTGGGGCGGGCCGACCACCTACTCCGAGGAACGCGGCCACCCGCGGCTGCGCATGCGGCACCAGCCTTTCAAGGTCAACCCGCTCGCGCGCGACCGCTGGATCCTGCACATGACCGCCGCCGTCAAGGAGGCCCGTCTCTCCCCCATGCACGAGTCCCAGCTCCTCGATTACCTCGAGCGCGCCGCCCACTCCATGCTCAACACCTTCGAGGACTGACGATGACCGACGCCGCACCCTTCACCGCGCTGCGCGACGTCCTTGCGCTCGAGCAGGTCGACGAGAACACATTCGTCGGGCAGAGCCTGCCCCAGCTCAACGGCCGCGTCTACGGCGGGCAAGTGCTCGCGCAGGCGCTCCTCGCCGCCGGCGCGACGAACCCCGCAGGCCGCCAGCCGCACTCCCTCCACGGCTACTTCCTGCGTCCCGGAGCGCTCGACATCCCCATCCGCCTCGAGGTCGAGCGGCTCCGCGACGGCCGCTCCTTCTCCGCCCGGCGCGTCCACGCGTTCCAGGGCGACAAGGCGATCCTCTCGATGATCACGTCCGCGCAGGAGGACCAGCCGGGCATCGACCAGCAGCAGCCGATGCCTGCCGCACCCGACCCGGAGACTCTCGAGTCGGCGGTCGCGAAGCTCTCGACGATCGAGCATCCTGTCGCGAAGTTCTGGACGAGCACCGCCGCGTTCGACGTCCGGCACGTCGGCTCGTCCCTCTACCTCGGTCCCGACCGCAACGGCGACGACCGGCAGATGGTGTGGCTGCGGGCCCGCGGCACTCTCGGCGACGACCAGCTCATGCACCGCGCCATGATGATCTACGCGTGCGACCAGCTCATGCTCGAGCCCGTCATGCGGCGCGCCGACCTCGACTGGGGCACGCGCGGGCTGTCGATCGCGAGCCTCGACCACGCGATGTGGTGGCACCGCGACGCGCGCGCCGACGAGTGGCTCCTCTACGTGCAGTCGTCCCCGTCCGCGCAGGGCGGCCGCGGGCTCGGCTCGGCACGCGTGTTCGCACAGGACGGCACGCTTGTCGCGTCGATCGCCCAGGAGGGCATGATCCGCGTGCCCGACGAGTCCTGACGGGCCGGGGGCCGCCGGTCCCGGCTCGCCCGCGACCGAGGATTCCGCGCAGATGGTTGCTCCCAGCAGCCATCTGCGCGGAATCCTCGGTTGGTGGGCGCCGGACGGAACGTGTGGGCGTCGGCGCCCCCGGGGTTCGCGGACGCAGTCGGTTCTCACGGTGTCGTGAGCGCCTCGATCTCGCCCGCAAGGTTCGCGCGGGCGCGCGACTCCCAGCGGTCGCGGCCGACCGGCGTCGCGAAGAGGTGCTCAGTGACCAGCAGGCTTCGCAGCACCTCGGCACGTCCCACGCGCCACGCTGCGTCGTCGACGTGCGCGTACTCCGCCCGCACCCGACGGACGTAACGCCGGTACGTCGTCGGCGACCCGGCGAGGACAGCAAGGTCCGCGTCGCTCACAAGCGCACCCGCGACGTCGCCCGGCGCAGGGTCGTGGCGCGTCGTGAGGAGGACGAGACGCGCGACCTCGTCGACGTCGGCCGGCGTGAGCGGGGACGTGTGCGCGTCGGGCGTCCGGCGCGGGCCCGACGCTCCCTCGTCCGACACCACCGGGCCCGACGCTCCTTCGTCCGGCGCACCCCGGCCCAGCACTCCCTGGCCCAACGATCCCGGACCCGACGCACCCCCGGACCGTGACGGCGCACCGACGAGCGGCGCGAGCAGGTCGCGCGCAAGCTGCGCGGAACGCTCCTCGTCACGCACCGCCTCACCGTCGTGCACCGCGTCGTGGAACCACAGCGCGAGCAGGACCGTCCGCGGCACCGTGCCGAGGCCCTCCGCCGCGACCTGGACCGAGCGCAGGCAGTCCGCGAGGTGCGCCGTGCCGTGGTACGTGCGATGCGGCTCGGACCAGCGGCGCAGCAGCTCCTCGCCGACCGCGTCCGCGCCCGGCACGAGCACAGCCCAGCGCGCGGCGAGGTCCGCGCGGCGCGCACGCTCGCGGTCGCGACCGGAGACGCGCAGGCCCGACGCCGCGAGCCGGACGACCATCTCGCGCGCGGACACCGGCTCGGCGCCGAGCGCAACAAGCTCCGCGTGGCGTTCCGCGGGGACGTCGTAGTGGTCGAGGTCGAACGCACGCCGCGGCACGCCCGCCCGTTCCGCGAACGCGTGCAGCTCGTCGAGCGAGGTGTCCGAGACGAGGTGCGCCCACGTCGTGCCGTACGCGGCCCAACGAGGAGCGTCGACGAGAACGGCCACGGTCGTCAGCGCGACCGCCGGCGCATCGCGACCGGCGCGTCGAGGAACGGCTCCCACGCGGCGCGCTCGTCGGCGTCGATGCGACGGGGCTTGCCGGAGGCGGAGTCGACGAGCACCATCGTCGTGATCGCGCGCGCGTAGACCGTGCCGCTCGCGTCCGTCACCTCGTAGTGGATCTCGAGGCTCGCACCGCCGAGGCGCCCGAGCCACAGCCGCACCGTCACCGGTTGCCGCTGGTACGTAAGGGGCGCGAGGTACTCGATCTCCTGGTGCGCCACGAGTGTCGCGGTGCGCGCGCCCGGACTCGCGTCGAGGATCGCGGTCGGCCGACTCGCCACGCCGTCGGCCTCGGGATGGCGCCAGAAGGCCTCGATGCGCGCCTCCTCGAGGAGCCGGAGCATCTCGACGTTGTTGACGTGGCCGTAAGCATCCATGTCGGACCAGCGCAGCTGGACGGGAATCTCGATCGTCGTCACAGGGCCGAGATTACGCGCTCCCCTCCCGACGGATTGACTCCGTCCCCCGTCGAACGGGCGGAAACCGTCAATCCGCCGGTGGGCGTGGCGGGGCGCTCAGGGGCTTGCGGCTCGACGCGCGAGCTCGCGCGTCCGGGCGAGCGCGTCGAGCCGCGCCCGGACCGGCGCGAGCACCGCCGTCTGCGCGACCCCCGCCACCGCGTCCGCGAGCCTGCGACGCGCGCGACGCGCACGCCGCGCCGCCGTCACGCGGCCGCACACGCTCGCGACGAGCGCGAGCAGCAGCCCCAGCACGACGACGACGACGACGAGCACCGCGGGCCACGCGACCCGCACCTGCCCCGCCGACCCGTCGAGCACGAGTTCCGGCAGCGGGAGCGTCACCCCGAGGTACGCAAGACCACGCACCCCGAGCACCCACACGAGCCCCACGACGCCGACCCCGAGGAGGATCGCCTGGACGACGCCAAGCGCCCGCGCCCACCGCGGGGCCCGTTCTGCGCCGAGCCGCGTGCCCGCGACCGCCGTGTCGAGCGCTCCCGCGAGCCCCTCACCGTCGACCCGGCCGGCCGCCGCAGGCCGCCACGCGTCGGGCAGTGCGTCGAGCGCACCCGCGACGTGCTCCCGCACCGCGAGCGCCGCGCGCGCACGCACCACGTCGCTCGCGCCTGGCAGAGACGTGCGCACGAGATCGGGCCGTTCCGTCCGACGACGTTCGGGGCCTCCGAGTCCGAGCCGCCCCAGCGGGTCAGCGCGGAACCCCGCGAGCCACCGCGTCACGGGCCAGCCCGCCGCGAGATGCACCTGGCGGCGCGTCGAGGCCGCGACGGCGTCGACGACCGTGCTGGCACCGGCTGCCTCAGCGAGCGCGTCTGCGAGCTCGTCGGCCGACGCCCCGGCGTGCCCCGCACGGCCGTCCCCGCCCGACGCCTCGAGCAGCAGCGCCGCCGCACCCCGCACGTCGACGACGAGGCGTGCCGCCTCCTGCGCGCGCCGCCGCGCAGCGTCCGCGAGCACGTCACGGAGCTCGCTCACGCCGTCGCCCGTCGTCGTCGACGTCGCGACGACGTGCGCGCCCACGAGACCGTCGGCGGCGACGCGCCGACGCAGGTCGGCAAGCACCGGTGCGACATCCTCCGCGTCGAGCCGGTCGGCATGGTTGAGGACGACGACCGCGACCCCGCCGTACGAGGCGAACGGCCGCAGGTAGTCGTCGTGCAGCGTGGCGTCCGCGTACTTCTGTGGGTCCGTCACCCACACCATGACGTCCGCGCGCTCGAGCAGCCGGTCCGCCCGCGCCCGGTGCGTCACCTCGACCGAGTCGTGGTCCGGCAGATCGAGCAGCACGATCCCGTCCGGGAGCGGCGAGCCCGCCGGCAGGTGCGTGCGCTCGCGCACATCGAGCCAGTCGAGCAGCGACGTCGGGTCGGAGCCGTCCGCGCACGCCGCGACGGGCTGCGACGTCGTCGGGCGCAGGAACCCCGGCCGTGCGACCTCCGCGCCCGCGAGCGCGTTGAGAAGGCTCGACTTGCCCGAGCCCGTCGACCCGGCGAGCGCGACGACCGTCCGGTCAGCGCCGAGGCCCAGGCGCTCGCGCACGCGTGCGACGACGGCAGGGATCTCGACAAGGTCCGGGACATGGGCAGCCGGAACGCCAGCGTCCCCGTCGTGCCCGACGAGCCACGGCGAGGCCGTCCTCCACGCCGCCTCGAGCGCGTCGAGTCGCGCAGCGAGAGTCACGCCGCGGGCCCTCACGTGCGCCTCCCGCGCCACCACGCGCGTCTGCGCGGCTCCGCGACGGGCTGCGTCTCGGCCGCTGCGGCGGGCGGCTCAGGAACAGGTGGCAGCGGGCGCGTGCGGCGCTCGGCCGCGGCAGCCTCACGCACACGGTGAGCAGCCGCGTCGAGCCGTTCCGCGCCGTCGGGCGTCGAGGCGACGTCCCGCAGGCGGTCGCGGAACCGTGCGGCGTCCGCGTCCGCGACGTCGGTGACGCGCGCGACGAGACGCTCGCGCGCCGTCACCGCGAGCCGACGCACAGCGTCATCGCCGAACACGGCCTCGAGAAGACGCTGCGCGACGAGCGCCGTACCGCCCGCGATGCCGACCTCCGCGCCCGTGAGCCCGCCGGTCGACGCGAAGACGACGATCATGAGCGCAAGCCCCAGCCCGTTGACGCCGAACGACAGCGCCCGTGCCGTGCCCCGCTTCGACGAACCCGTCGTGCGGACGAGCTCGAGCACGTCGTCCTGCCAGCCGCGGACAGCCGCGGCCGCGTCCTCGCGCAGCGCGGGTCCGCCGCGCACGAGACCGTCCGTGAGCGCGCGGCCCGCCGGGTCGGCCCGCCACGCGTCCGAAGCACGCTCAGCCGCCGCGTGCACGGCGTCGACGACGACCGCCTCGAGATCGTGACCGACGGCCCGCACCGCCGCCGGTGCGTCGGCCCGGCGACCGCGGACGAACGCACCGAGGCGGTCCCGCACGCGCCCGACGCCCTGCTCGAGACGCCGGACGAGGTCACCCGTGCCGACGAGGTCCTGCCAGCGGGCGAGCACCTCACCGCGCAGCATCGTGCCGTCCGCTGTCGCCGCCGACACGTCGTCGACCGCCCTGCCGTACGCGTGCGCGACGGCCTCCTCGAGCCGTGCCGACGCCGCCGCCTGCTCCGCCGCAGCGGCGGCGAGCTCGCCGAGCACGACGGCGACGTCGTCGACCGCCCCGTCGAAGGTCTCGCGCACGACCCGCTCGCGCGCCGCCGGCGACGCGACGTCCGCGAGCCACGACCGCAGCCCGACGAGCGCGTCCTCCCCGAGCAGGCCGCCAGTGAGCGGCGACTCGGGCACCTCGACGACCGGGGTCCCGGCGAGGCCGTGCTCCGCGAGCATCGACCGCAGGTGCTCAGCGACCGCTCCTGCATCAGCACCCTCGACCCGGTCGAGGACGAGCGCGAGACGCGTACGCCGGCGTGCCGCCGCATCGAGCAGCGCCCACGGCACCGCGTCCGCGTACCGCGCTGCGGTCGTCACGAAGAGCCAGAGGTCCGCCGCACCGAGCAGCTGCGCCGCGAGGTCTCGGTTCGCGGCGACGACCGAGTCGACGTCCGGCGCGTCGAGGAGGGCGAACCCCGGTCCGACCGCCTCCGTCGCGACGAGCCGCAACGTCCGGTGCACCGCGTCCGCCGGGACGGGCTCGTCGGCGCGGGCACGCACGAGGTGCGGCAGCACACGGTCCGCCCCGAACCATGCCACGTCGTCAGGATGGTGGACGAGCACGGGAGCGAGCGTCGTCGGCCGCAGCACCCCGGCCGCGCTCACCGGCGCGCCGACGAGCGAGCTCACGAGCGTCGACTTGCCCGCGCCCGTCGACCCGCCGACGACGACGAGCACGGGTGCACCCTCGGCGCGCGAACGTGGCAACAGGTGGTCGTCGAGGCGTGAGAGCGTCGCGCGACGCGTCGCCTCCGAGGCGTCGCGCCCGGGTGTCGCGAGCGGCAGCGCCAGGGCGTCAACCGCGTCGCGCGCGGCCTCGAGCGCGACCGTGAGCGCGACCCGCTCGGGCCGCGGGCCTGCGGGCTCACGCACGTCGTCGTCCATCCCCCCATCATGACGGACGGCCCCGCGCGACGTCGGCGGCGCGACCGACGGATCGACGGAGGCCCGCCTGCGCACAGGGTGCGCGGGCGGGCCTCCGGGACGCGAGATCAGTCGCGCGTGAGCTTGCGGTACGTCACGCGGTGCGGGCGCGCCGCGTCCGCGCCGAGACGCTCGACCTTGTTCTTCTCGTAGGACTCGAAGTTGCCCTCGAACCAGTACCAGTTCGCCGGGTTCTCCTCCGTGCCCTCGTACGCGAGGATGTGCGTCGCGACCCGGTCGAGGAACCAGCGGTCGTGCGAGACGACGACGGCGCAGCCCGGGAACTCGAGCAGAGCGTTCTCGAGCGAGCCGAGGGTCTCGACGTCGAGGTCGTTCGTGGGCTCGTCGAGCAGGAGGAGGTTGCCACCCTGCTTGAGCGTGAGCGCCAGGTTGAGACGGTTGCGCTCACCACCCGAGAGGACGCCCGCAGGCTTCTGCTGGTCGGGCCCCTTGAAACCGAACGACGCGACGTACGCGCGGGACGGGATCTCGACGTTGCCGACCTTGATGAAGTCGAGCCCGTCGGAGACGACCTCGAAGAGCGTCTTCTTGGGGTCGATGCCGCCGCGCGACTGGTCGACGTACGACACCGAGACGGTCTCGCCGATCTTCAGCTCGCCGCCGTCGAGCGGCTCGAGACCGACGATCGTCTTGAAGAGCGTCGTCTTGCCGACGCCGTTGGGACCGATGACGCCGACGATGCCGTTGCGCGGCAGCGTGAACGACAGGCCGTCGATGAGCGTGCGGCCGTCGAAGCCCTTGTTGAGGTCCGTGGCCTCGAGGACGACCGAGCCGAGCCGCGGGCCCGGCGGGATCTGGATCTCCTCGAAGTCGAGCTTGCGGGTGCGGTCGGCCTCGGCCGCCATCTCCTCGTAGCGGGCAAGGCGCGCCTTCGACTTCGCCTGGCGGCCCTTCGCGTTGGAGCGGACCCACTCAAGCTCTTCCTTCAGGCGCTTGGCGAGCTTGGCGTCCTTCTTGCCCTGGACCTCGAGGCGCTCCTGCTTCTTCTCGAGGTAGGTCGAGTAGTTGCCCTCGTACGGGTAGAGCCGACCGCGGTCGACCTCGCAGATCCACTCCGCGACATGGTCGAGGAAGTAGCGGTCGTGCGTCACCGCGAGCACCGCGCCCGGGTACGACGCGAGGTGCTGCTCGAGCCACAGCACGGACTCGGCGTCGAGGTGGTTGGTGGGCTCGTCGAGGAGCAGCAGGTCAGGCTTCTCGAGGAGGAGCTTGCACAGCGCGACACGACGACGCTCACCACCCGACAGGACGGTGACGTCGGCGTCGGCCGGCGGGCAGCGCAGCGCGTCCATCGCCTGCTCGAGCTGGGAGTCGAGGTCCCACGCGTCGGCGGCGTCGATGGCCTCCTGGAGCTTGCCCATCTCCTCCATGAGCTCGTCGGAGTAGTCGGTCGCCATGAGCTCGGCGATCTCGTTGAAGCGGTCGATCTTGCCCTTGATCTCCGCGACCGCCTCCTGGACGTTGCCGAGGACGGTCTTCTCCTCGTTGAGCGGCGGCTCCTGCAGGAGGATGCCCACCGTGTAGCCGGGCGAGAGGCGCGCCTCACCGTTCGACGGCTGGTCGAGACCCGCCATGATCTTGAGGATCGTCGACTTTCCGGCGCCGTTGGGGCCGACGACGCCGATCTTCGCCCCGGGGAGGAAGTTCAGCGAGACGTCGTCGAGGATCACCTTGTCGCCGTGCGCCTTGCGCGCCTTGTACATGGAGTAGATGAACTCAGCCACGGGTTCTAGGACCGCCTTGGGGTAGTGGGCCGGACGAGCGGCGCCGCGTCGGCGCGCGGGCGGCCGACGGCCGCCGTCGCACGCCGACGGGCGACGCACAGACCCTCCAAGACTACGCGGTCAGGAGCGCTGCGGGGTCATCGACGTCCTCAGCGGCATCGGAGCGGCCGGCGGGTGCCGCGTCGGTGCTGTGCGTGAACGGGTCCGGCGCGTCGGGGTCGGCCGGGGCGAAGCCCTCCCCTTCCGCCACCGTCTCGGCGGCGCTCGGCGCGGACGCCGACGACCTGGCCTCGCGCAGGACCCGCATGAAGCTCGCGGTGCCACGCGTGAGGTCGTGGCCGATCGTCGCGCCGCGCAGGCCGAGCTCGGCGCGGGGGCTGCCGTCGGGCGCGTCCCAGCGGTCGAGGACGAGCCGTCCCGTGACGACGACGGGCTCGCCGCTGTGGAGGGACTTCGCGACGGACTCCGCCGCGTCGTCCCAGAACGTCACCGAGTACCAGGTGGTCTCGCCGTCCGTCCACGCGCCCTTCTCGTCGCGGTAGCGGTGGGTCGTCGCGACCCGCACGGTCGTGCGGCGACGGTCGTTTGTCGTGAGTGTGAGGGCGGGGTTGTTGCCGACCCAGCCCGTGATGGTGACCGGTGCGCTCATGGCGTCCTCCCGGGGAACAGGGGCGGTCGGATGCCGCCCGGGAGTCACACCGTGCCGGTGGCCGCGAGCGCCCGCACCCCTCATCGCCGGATCGGTGGACGAGGTCGCGCAAGCACGCGCCTGTGGTCAAGTGCTGTCAGTCGCCGGAACGCGCGTGCCGTGCCGCCTCGCGCGACAGCGCAGCGAGCGCGAGCGTCCGCGCCTCGGCGTGCGCCCCGAGCACCGCGTCCGCCGGCGTCTCGAGCAGGTCGTGGACGACCCGCGCAAGCCCCTCCCGCACCGCCCCGGAGAACGTCTCAGCACGCGCCCGCGACTGGGCGCGCCGCGCCCCCCGCCACGCGAGGACGCCGACGAGCCCGAGCACGACGCCGACAACCCCGAGACCGAGGAGCAGCAGCTGCACGTCGTCGGCCGCCGCATCCGTGAGCACGAGCACGAGCCACGCGACGAGCGCGACGACCCCGAGGACCGCGCCGACGGCCGTCGCCGCACGCCAGCCGCGCACACCTCGTGACGGGCCAGCGGGAAGCCGCACCGCGCGCACCGCTGCCGTCGCCCGGCGCGCGATCTCCTCGTCCTCGGGCGTGCCCTCGACGAGCGAGTCGCGCCACGCAGGTCCGAGGTGCGCCCCGGCACGCTCGAGCCACGCCTCGCGCAGCTGCGTCACCGACGCCGCAGTGAGCGCGCCGTCAGCCCCAGCACGCGTGCCGTCGTCGAGCGTGTGCGCGGCCGTCGTCGTGCGCTCGGGCAGCCCGACGAGGTCCGCGAGCGCGTCGACCGTGCCCGGGACGCCCGACGCCGAGCGGCGCGCGACCTCCGCGGGCAGCACGTCCGTCAGCTGCTCCGCGGCGCGCGAGAGCTCGGTCGCGACACGCAGCGCGGCACGCGAGCGCTGCCCGACGATCGTCGCGAGCCGCGACCGGATCTCTGCGATGCCGTCACCCGTCACCGCGGACGCCCCAAGAACCTCGACCTCGCCGAGGCCGTCGACCGTGAGGAGGTTCTGGACGTCCGCGAGGATCTCTGCGCGCTGGCCCTCGGGGACGGTGTCGAGCTGGTTGAGGACGACGAGCATCGATCCCTCGACGCCCGCCATGCCCTGGAGGTACCCCGCGTGGAGCGCGTGGTCGGCGTACTTCTGCGGGTCGACGACCCACACGACGAGGTCTGCCATCGGGACGACCCGGTCGACGGTCTCGCGGTGGATGGTCGCGATCGAGTCGTGGTCGGGAAGGTCGAGCAGCACGAGACCGGTCAGCTGGGTCTCCTGGTCGCCGTCGAGCGACGAGAAGCGGTTGATGCGGCGCTCCCGGTCGACGCCGACCCAGTCGAGCAGCGCGTCGGCGCGCTCGGACCACGCGCACGCGGTCATGAGGGACGTCGTCGGGCGGCGTACGCCGACGTCCGCGAACGTCATACGGGAGATTGCGTTGAAGAGCGACGACTTGCCCGAGCCCGTCCCGCCGACTAGCGCGACGACCGTGTGCTCGACGCCGAGGTCGAGGCGACCGTCGGCCGTCGTGAGGGCGTCGTCGACCGACGTGCGGACCGCGGCCGGGATCCTCTCCCCCGCGACCTTCAGAGCCGACCTCAGGTCGGCGACACGTCCACGCAGCTCGGTCTCGTCCGCTCTGGCTCCCATGCGTCCTCCCTCGTCAGCGCTAGTCCCATCCTGCCTCACGCGTGCGCGCTCGGCCGCGCGACGGGCGGCGGGGCACCCCGCGGGTCACCCCGACGGGCCGACGGGCCGGCAGCGGTCGACGAGGCCGGGCCTGCCGCGGTCAGCGCGAACGAACCTGCCGGCGCAGTTCTGCGAGCCGCAGCCGCAGTCCCGTGACGGCCTCCGGGGCGAGCGCCGTGACGTCGAGCCGCTCCGTGTACGGACCGGCCTCACCCTCGACGACATGCCGTCCGAGCGCGACGAGGTCGGCACGCGCAGCATCGACGAGCTCACCTGCCGCAGCGCCGGCCACACCCGCGAGGACGCGCTCGGCGCCCGCGACGCCGACGGCTGCAGCCGTCGCGACCGCGACGAGCCCCTCACGCGTGAGGCCCCGGTCCGCCGCCTGCAGCACGCCAGGAGCGAGGTCGCCGACGGCGTCGGCCACGCCGCGCAACCAGGCGCTCACCTCCGAGCGCACCGTCGTGTCGCGCCACGCGGCGAGCGCCCCGTCCGCCTGGACGGCCGCGTGGAGCGCGGCGCCTCCCGGTAGCCGGTCGTCCTGCTCGCCGAGCTGCGAGCCGATCGTCTCCGAGCTCGTCCGTGCGGCGGCGAGCACCTGCGTGACGAGCGTCTCGCGGACACGCGTCGCCACCGCCCCGAGCAGCTCGGCGCGGCGCGCGAGCGCCGCCCTGCGCGGACGACGGAACCGACCCGCGACGGGACGCAGGATGCCGGGCTCCGCGTCGACGGCCGCAAGCCACGCGGCCTCGACAGCGCCCGTCGACAAGGTGCCGTCGACCGTCGCGTCCGCAAGGTCCCCGAGGCCCGACGGCACCGCGTCGACGACGGCGGCGCGCAGCGCGGCGGCGTCGTCGGTCTGCGCTTCGACTTCCGCGACGAGCGCGGCCGTCTGCTCGACGAGCGCGTCGAGCGCGCCCCGCAGGGTGCGCAGGATGACGGTCCGCGCCTGGTCCGCGCCCGCGACCCGGCGCAGCCAGCGCGCGATCGGCTCGACCGACTCCGCCGGCAGCAGCCCCTCGTGCGCACCCGCGTCCGGCACGACGAACAGCGCCGACGACGCGAGGCCGTGCTCACGCAGCCGCGAGACAAGATCCGTGCGCACCTCAGCAAGCTTCTCGTCGGAGACCCGGTTGAGGACCATCGCGACCGACGCGCCACGTTCCTTCGCGTCCGTGAGGACCCGCCACGGCAGCGCGTCGCCGTAGCGCGCAGCCGTCGTCACGAAGAGCCCGAGGTCCGCAGCCGCCAAGAGCCGCACCGCGGTCTCACGGTTCGACGACATGAGCGAGTCGAGGTCCGGGGCGTCGAGCAGCGCGATGCCACGGGGCACACCGTCGTGCTCGACGCGCAGCGCCTCGCCGAGGTCGAGGCCCGCCGCGAGCTCGGCGTCCTCCGGGTGCGTGACGAGCACGGGCTCGCGCGTCGTCGGACGCAGCACCGACGCCTTCGAGACCTCGTCACCGAGGAGGGAGTTGACGATCGTCGACTTGCCCGCACCCGTCGAGCCCGCGACGACGACGATCGCGGGGCGCGAGAGCTCGCGCAGACGCGGCAGCAGGTGGTCCTCGAGCCGCTCGAGGAGGGTGTGCCGCAGCGGCTTCGCCGCGCGCGTCCCCGGGGTGTCGAGCGCGAACGCGACGGCCTGCACCTCACGGTGGAGGCCCTCGACGACGTCGAGCAGCGTCGCGTCGGGCGCGTGCTCGGGCATCGTCTCGTCACGTGTCACGCAGTGATTATCCCGTGCCCGGCGAAGAGCGGCCAAACGCGCGCGCCGTGCAGCACCTGCATGTTCGCGCTCGGTGAGACCGCTTGAGCTCGGGACGTTGTCGGAGAAGAGTGGGGGTTCCCGCTGACGAGGAGACCCATGAGCCTGCTGCTGAGCCCGCTGACCCTGCGTTCGACGACGTTCCGCAACCGCCTGTGGCTCTCGCCCATGTGCCAGTACTCGGCGACCGACGGGCTACCCGACGACTGGCACCTCGTGCACCTCGCGCAGTTCGCGTCCGGCGGCGCGGGCCTCGTCCTCGCCGAGGCGACCGCCGTGTCCGCCGAGGGCCGCATCTCGCCGCGCGACACGGGCCTGTGGAACGACGCGCAGCGTGACGCGTGGGCACGCGTCGTCGCCGGCGTGCACGCGCGCGGCGCGCACGTCGGCGTCCAGCTCGCGCACGCGGGACGCAAGGCGTCGACGTGGTGGCCGTGGGCGTCCGCGTCCGGCTCGGTGCCGGCCGCCGACGGCGGCTGGCCGACCGTCGCGCCGTCCGCGCTCGCGTTCGACGGCTACGACGTACCGGCCGCGCTCACGGCCGACGGCGTCGAGCAGGTCGTCGTCGACTTCCGGGCCGCCGCCCGGCGCGCCCTCGACGCGGGCTTCGACGTCCTCGAGATCCACGGCGCGCACGGCTACCTGCTGCACCAGTTCCTCTCGCCCCTGAGCAACCATCGCACCGACGCGTGGGGAGGGAGCCTCGAGAACCGCGCACGGCTGCTCCTCGACGTCGTGCGCGTCGTGCGCGACGAGGCAGGACCTGACGTCCCCCTGTTCCTGCGGGTCTCGGCCACCGACTGGGCTCCGGGCGGACTCGACGTCGACGACGTCGCGACCGTCGCCGCGTGGGCGCGCGAGGCGGGCGTCGACCTCGTCGACGTGTCCTCGGGCGGGCTCGTCGCCCACCAGCAGATCACCGTCGGCCCCGGCTACCAGGTGCCGTTCGCGGCCCGCGTGCGCGAGGTCGCCGAGGTGCCCACCGCGGCCGTCGGGCTCCTCACGACGCCCACGCAGGCCGAGGACGTGCTCGCGTCGGGCGCCGCCGACGCCGTGCTCGTCGGCCGCGAGTTCCTCCGCGACCCCCACCTCGGGCTCCGGGCCGAGCGCGAGCTCGGCGGCGAGCATCCCGAGCTGTGGCCGGCGCAGTACGCGCGGGCACGGCGGTGAGAGAGCGCCCCCGACAGGACTCGAACCTGCAACCTACGGATTAGAAGGCCGTTGCTCTATCCATTGAGCTACGGAGGCCCCACGATCCTACCGGGATCGTGCCGCCCCGCTGAGCGCCGCGCACGCAGCGCGGGCAACCCGACGTCGGCCAGCACGACGACCCCGAGAACGGCCAGGGCGAGCGACGCGCCCGCAAGGACGTCCGTCGTGAAGTGGTACCCGAGGTAGAGGCGCGATCCGCCGACGAGCGCGACGAGCAGCACCGAGCCGACGCTCCAGCCGACGAGCACCCACGCTCCCCCACGCCGCGACCACACGAGGTAGCCGAGCACCAGGACGAGCGTCGCCGCACCGATCGTGTGACCCGACGGGAACGAGAACGACGACTCGACGCCCGGGACGGTCATCGCCGTCTCGTCGGGCCGCGGACGCGCGACGAGCGCCTTGACGAGGCTCGACACCCCGACCGCGAGGAGCATCGCTCCGACAAGGAGCACGGGCTCACGCCAGCGTCGCGTGCGCCACCACCACAGGCCGCAACCCACGGCCACGAGGATCGGCAGGAGCGTCGGACCGAAGACGTTCGTCACGCCCGTGAGCGCGGTCGTCATCCAGGCGGTGCGGTGCGCGACCATCCAGTCGAGCACCGGGTGGTCGACCGTCGCGAGGTCGTCGTTCTCGAGCACGCCGTCGAGCAGCCCGCCGAACCCGAGCGAACCCAGGACGAGGAGGACGAGCCCGACGACGACCCCGACCGTCGTCGGGACGCCGGCGGACGCGGGCCCGCGCGGAGGGGCCGGCTCGGCCGGGAGTGACGCGTTCGACATGGTCCGACGGTAGCGCCGGGACCCGCGTCACACACGACGAGCCGCAGCCCGACGTACCCTGGACGCTGTGTCACGCGCCCTCAACAACGACCGCATCGTCTGGATCGACTGCGAGATGACCGGCCTCGACCTGGGCGCCGACGCGCTCGTCGAGGTCGCCGCCGTCGTCACCGACTCCGAGCTCAACGTCCTCGGCGACGGCGTCGACGTCGTCATCCGGCCCGAGCCCGCAGCGCTCGCGCAGATGAACGACTTCGTCCGCTCGATGCACACGACGTCGGGGCTGCTCGACGAGCTCGACACCGGGACGACCATGGCCGCGGCCGAGGAAACCGTCCTCGCGTACATCCGCGAGCACGCCCCCGAGGCCGGCCGCGTGCCGCTCGCCGGCAACTCCGTCTCGACCGACCGGGCGTTCCTCGAGCGCGACATGCCCGCCCTCGCGGCGCACCTCCACTACCGGACGATCGACGTCTCCTCGATCAAGGAGCTCGCGCGCCGCTGGTACCCGCGCGTGTACTTCCGCTCCCCCGAGAAGAACGGCGGGCACCGCGCGCTCGCCGACATCCTCGAGTCGATCGACGAGCTGCGCTACTACCGCGAGGCGCTCTTCGTGCCGCAGCCCGGGCCGGACTCGGAGACCGCGAAGGCCATCGCGGCCCGCATCATCGAGACGTCCGTCACGCGGCGACCCGACGTGGTCACCGAGGGCTGAGAAAGACTGTATGCTTCTTGTCGGCCCGATGAGCCTCGGCTCGTCGGACCTGCTGCATGTGCAGCGATGGTGGGTATAGCTCAGCTGGTAGAGCACCTGGTTGTGGTCCAGGGGGTCGCGGGTTCAAGTCCCGTTACTCACCCCATCGAACGAAGGCCGTGACCTGCGGAGACGCGGGTCACGGCCTTCGTCGTTCTGCTGTGAACCTCAGGTCGGTCCTACTGGCAGCTCAGGCTCGCGTGGTGCCGTCGGCCCTCGGCTCGTCGATCCGTGCAAACCCGAAGTCGTCGTACAGCCTCCACGCGGAAGGTGACGTTCCCTCACCGACCCGAAGCGATAGGCGTTCGGCACCGGACACAGCGCAGGCGGCTGCCGCGATACCGACAAGCGCCCGCGCAAAACCACGGCCTCGGAACTCTGGCGCCACGAACAGATCGATGATGAAGGGGCCGTCGAGGTCGTCCCAGATCGAGCGGGCCGTCGTGAAGATGGCGCCGACCACGCTTCCCTCCACGTGGACGACGAGGCTCGCCCGGGGGAGCAACTCTCCGAACTCGCCGTCAAAGGTTGCCCCGATCTCGGCCAACGCCTCGTTGTAGCTGCCCGCACCGACGTCAGGCGGGTAGGACTCGAGATAGACGCGAGCGAGAGCGGGTATGTCTGAACGGCCCGCAGGTCGGACACGCTCGTCAGGGACGACGCCAGTCATCGGCTGCAGGCGAAGTGATACAAGGTCATCGGGCATGGCTGTTCCTCTGGTCGTGGATCGACTGGCATAGCTGCGCCGACAGTCGGAGGTCGGCGAGGAGTCAGGAACAACGCATGGCTGGACTCTAGGAGTGCCAGCCGATCTGGGCGACAGTTTTTCTCGGCTCATCACAGCCGATTGCCGGTGAGAAAGCAGCAAGACTCTCATTCTGGCTGCACTGCCAGTGTGTTGCATGCTTGGCTCCCGTCGTCCGAGGTGTGCACGACGAAGGAGGTCGCGCCCATGATCGTTGTCGTAGCCGCAGCTGCGCGGGCTGCCGGCGCTGGCGGCCTCAGCGAAGGCAGCGCTGCCCACGACCGGGCTCGTCGGGCTCGTTCCCCCGCTCACCCGCGCGTCGTGCCGCGCCCAGCAGGAGGGCCGCCACGCTGCGCTCGCCGTCGTCCGCACCGGCAGCATCGTCGTCGTCGCGGGGCGCTCACCGCGATCGTCGTCCTGTGCGACGACCCGGACCGGCTCCCGACGGTGGGGCTCGTCCTGCTCGCGGTCGTCAGCGTCACGCTCGGAGTGGCGTGGGCACGCGCACGTCACGTCGCCCGACGGTCCCTCGCCCGGGATGATGTCACCGACGCATCCAACGACGAGGACAACCCGCTCCCCCACCCCGGACCGGCGCCCGCGATCTCCGACGACCCTCGCGACGACCCGCCTCTGACGCCCCCGAGCTCGCCGGCGCCCTCCGCACGCGCCTCGCTGACCTGCACCCCGGCCAGGAGCTCCACGCGCGCTCCGCGGTGCCGACGGAGATGCAGTGAGCGTCCTCCTCGACGGGACCGGAGCCAGGGGCGGGCTCTACGGCGCGATCGTCACGATCCCCGGGAGCACGGGGATCCGCGCTGGGCGGAGCGGCGACGTATCGGCCTCGACGAGTGGATCGAGCACGTGCTTCCGGCTCGTCATCGAGGTCTACGGCACGTGCCGCTACATCGGCGCGCGACGGCATCACCGGGCTCGACCTCGACAGCGCCCCACCACCCCGACGGATAGGCGCTTTCCGACCATTGAACGGTCGGAGAGCGTCTATCCGTCGGGGGGGGTGTATCGGCCGTGGCAGGATCGCGGGATGTCGTCGATCCTTGATACGCACGTCCCGACGGGTCCCGTGCCCGTGCCGCGGCAGGTCGCGCGCTACGTCCGCCCCGGCGACGACGTGCGGGCCGTGTGGGTCAACGGCGTCGGCGGCGTGACGTTCCGGGTCGCGGGCGGCGCGGACGTGCGCTTCGTCAAGTGGCACCCGGGCCCCGCACCAGCGGCGGGTACGCTCCAGCCCGACGGCCGCACGGGTCCCCCCGGCGACGGCGCGCTCGCCGAGGAGGCACGCCGGCTCGCCTGGGCGCGCGAGCGCGGGGCGAGCGTGCCCAGGGTGGTCGACGCAGGCGCGGACGACGACGGCTCCTGGCTCGTCACCGCGGGGCTGCCTGGGCTCGCGGCAGTCGTCGAGCCGTGGCTCTCGCGGCCCGTCGTCGCAGCACGCGCGATCGGCGCGGGACTGCGAGCGTTCCACGACGCGCTGCCTGTCGAGGGCTGCCCGTGGACGTGGGCCGCGGACGTCCGGCTCGCGCGGGCGCGGGCGGCGTCGTCGGGCCCGGGCGGCTGGACGTCCGAGCTGCTCCACCCCGACCATCGCGGGTTCTCCCGCGCGGAGCTGCTCGCGCGGCTCGCGGACGTGCCAGACGTCGACCGCCTCGTCGTCGCCCATGGCGACGCGTGCGCACCCAATACGCTGCTCGCCGACGACGGCTCCTACCTCGCGACGATCGACCTCGACTCCCTCGGGGTCGCGGACCGATGGGCGGACCTCGCGGTGGCGGGCTGGAGCACGGCGTGGAACTACGGCCGCGACCTCACGCCCGAGGTCTGCGCCGCCTACGGCGTGACCCCGGATGAGGACCGCCTGTCCTACTACCGCCTCCTGTGGGACCTAGCCTGACCCCGTGCGATCCGCGAGATAGCGCTCCTGCGACGAGATAGCGCGTCACGCACGCTATCTCGTCCGGGGAGCGCTATCTCGCGGGACTGGGCGGGCTCAGACGTAGCTGGCGTACGCCGGGAGGTCGAGCACGCCGTTGCCGGAGAGGCCGATGACGATGACCTCGTCCGTCGTCGCCGCGCGCGCGTGCGCGATCGCACCCGCCACGCCGTGCGTCGACTCGGGCGCCGGAATGATGCCCTCCGTGCGCGCGAAGAGCAGACCCGCCGCGAACGCGTCGTCCTGCTCGATCGCGATGGCGTCCATGAGGCCCAGGTTGACGGCGTGCGAGACCATCGGCGCCATGCCGTGGTAGCGCAGACCACCCGCGTGGATCGACGGCGGCACGAAGTCCTTGCCCAGAGTGTGCATCTTCAGCAGCGGTGTGAGACCCGCGACGTCACCGAAGTCGTAGCGGTACTCGCCCTGCGTGAGCGACGGGCAAGCCGCCGGCTCGCACGCGACAAGACGCGTCGTCGTGCCCTCGCGCAGGTTCTTGCCGAGGAACGGGAACGTGAGGCCCGCGAGGTTCGAGCCGCCGCCGGCGCAGCCGAAGACGACGTCGACACGCTCCTCGACCTCGGCGATCTGCGCGAGCGCCTCCTGACCGATGACCGACTGGTGGAGCATGACGTGGTTGAGGACCGAGCCGAGAGCGTAGTGCGCCCCAGGGTCCTTGACCGCGGCCTCGACAGCCTCCGAGATCGCCATGCCGAGCGAGCCCGTCGTGTCCGGCATCTCAGCGCGGATCGCGCGGCCCGCCTCGGTGAGCTCGGACGGCGACGAGTGGCAGACGGACCCGTAGACCTCCATCTGCGCGCGACGGTACGGCTTGGAGTCGTACGACGCCCGCACCTGCCACACCTCGCACGTGAGCCCGAGCAGCGACGCCGCGAACGACAGCGACGCACCCCACTGGCCCGCGCCCGTCTCCGTCGTCAGGCGCGTGATGCCCTCGAGCGCGTTGTAGTACGCCTGCGGGACGGCCGTGTTCGGCTTGTGCGAGCCGACCGGCGAGACGCCCTCGTACTTGTAGTAGATCCGCGCCGGCGTGCCGAGCTCCCTCTCGAGCGCACGCGCCCGGATGAGCGGCGACGGACGCCACAGCGCGTAGATCTCACGGACCTTCTGCGGGATCTCGACGTAGCGCTCCGTGCTCACCTCCTGCTCGATGAGCGCCATGGGGAACAGCGGTGCGAGGTCCGGCGGGGTGAGCGGCTCGCGCGTGCCCGGGTGCAGGTGCGGCGGCACCGGCTCGGGCAGGTCCGCGGCGAGGTTGTACCAGTGCGTCGGGACGCTCGACGGGACGACGGTGCCGAGCGGCTCGAGCCGCGAGCTGGTGACGGGCTGCGTGGTCATGGTTCTCCTTCGACATCGACCTTGGACGCAGGGTAGCCCGCGCGTGACCCGCGTCACGCCGAAAGCCTCCGAAACTGCAACCTGTCTCACCAGCAAAGACGCGTCGTCGCGCGAGCCGCAGCCGACCGAGCCCGCCGTACCCACATGGTGGATGGTGAGCGCGTCTCCCCACACCCAATGTCACCGACCCCGGGCCGGGGCCGGGGCCGGGGCCGGGCTCGGGCCGGGGCCGGGCTCGGGCCGGGGCCGGGCTCGGGGCCGCACCACACCGCCCTGGTGGTCCGATAGCCGATCCGGCCACTCCCCGGGTCCGGATCGCCTATCGAGTCACCGCAGTGGGTGGGCCGGGGGCCGCCCAGCGCCGCCGCACGACGGGGGCCTGACCCCGGTTCTTGGACACGCTGAATCCAGCACCTGGTGCTGGGGAAGCGAGATGATCGA
>NZ_JACZDF010000008.1 GCF_014852685.1 Flavimobilis rhizosphaerae | reverse complement strand
TTCTTCGATCATCTCGCTTCCCCAGCACCAGGTGCTGGATTCAGCGTGTCCAAGAACCGGGGTCAGGCCCCCACCACCGTTCCGGCTTTGGGTCGGAACACGCTCGACCCGTCCGCGCGACGAAACAGCGAGGGGCTCTTCGCGAGCTCGGGCGGAGTGAGGCGCAGCGAGACCCGTTCTGCGGCATCGACGATCTGCTGGGTGATGACGTCCCGGTCGTTCGCGGACGCGAAGCGGAGAGCCATCGTCTGTCGCACGGCCTCCGCGTGGAGGTTCCACCGTTTCCACGTCGCTCGCCGGTCACCGACCTGCTGCACCACGACCTCGGCGACCTCCTCGAGATCCTCCAACGGGATATCGTCTGCCCGCAGCAACGGTTCGTGCTCACTACCGGCGAGCAGTGCCGACGCCCAGGTTGGCGCGTCCTCACCCAGCAACGCGGTCGCGCGTTCTCGCCACTGGGAGGTGAGATCGCTGAGAGAGTGCTGCTGCTTCGGGGGCCGAGTCTCGAGCGTGGCCTGCTGCCGGAACTGCCACACCAGCTTCGGGGACGGCTGCCTCCCGTGCTTCGAGACGTAGTCGTCGACCAGCCGGTCTTTGACCTGCTCGATATCGCGAGTACGGGAAGAGAACTCGTCCATCAGCTCCTGCGGCACGCCAACGATCTCCCACGCCGTGGAGCGCCCCGCACCGCGCTCACGGGCTTCCCACCCGACGCCGAGGATCTGAGTGAGATGGTCCGAGAGGACCGCGTTGTAATGCTCCGATAGGCCGGTGACGGCGGCGTGGATAGCGCGAGAATCGAGCGTGCGCCACTTCCCGTCATGAGCTGCTTGCACGCGGTTGGCGACGACAATGTGCGTGTGGAGTTGTGGATCCGCGGCCCGAGAATCGTAATGATCGTAGGCAGTCGCAATCACACCCCGCACGTCGACTTGCGCGACGGCGCCACGCGCCCCTTTCGCGCCGACCCTGGTCATCGCGACGTCGCGCTCGAGTAGGGCGATCATGTCTCGGATCGCTGCGTGGTGAGCTTGGGCAATGAGTGCTTGCGTGCCGCCGTCGGCAACTGCCCAGAGGGTCGAGACGGACTTCGGGACCGAGAACGTGAGATCGAACCCTGCGACCGGCGCATTCGTTGGCTTCTGTGCTTCCTCCGCCTCGATCAGCGCTTGCTGCGCGGTACGCTCACCTGCGGTAAGGGACTTCGGGAGCTGATCGAGGCGGCGCTGCGTCCGCTCGCCCGCGGTGGCAAACTTTCGGTACGGACGCCCCAGTTGCTCGCCGCTGTTCGGATCCTGCCCGTGCCCCATGAGGCGCCGTAACTGCTCCTCGCTCACCGAGGCACCGACGGCGATCTCTCCGGCGAGTCCTGGGAGGCCGGCCCCGAGCCAGATGCCGGGAGGCGTTCCTGCTTCAAGGTAGTACCTTGTCAGCGCTGACGACGCATCGCGATCCCCGTCGCCAGCGACAACTGCGTTCAGCAGGTACCGGTACCCGTCCCCAGCGGTCATGACCCTGATCGAGATCGTCACACTGGGCAGGTGCGCCGCAGATCTTGGGATCTACCCTCGGAAGGCGGAGAGCGCGATGTTTGCGTCAATGCAGGGAGATAGCGAAGAGCGCGCTTCAACGGAGATGCTCGAATGGGTCCACGACGGATTGGACTCCGTGGTCGCGGCAGACGTAGACGATTCACACGCCGTACCCGTCGGCGCCGCTCGGCTCGGGGTCGCATTCTGCGCGGCAGACGTTACAGAGCCGGTGCTCGTTGCTCCCCCAGACCGTGACCTCGATATCGTCGGGGATCTCCATTCCGTCGAACTCCATATGCGGAGGTTAGCTGTCGCGGATTGAGTCGTGTCAAGATGCGGCACCGATGCTAAACCGCCGTTACCTATGGTCATCGCGCCGGTCACGCACTCGACGCTTAGTTCTTGAGGTACTCGAGGACGGCGATGACGCGCTTGTTTCCTGTGCGCTCGTTAAGGTCGAGCATGGTGAAGATGCTGCTGATGTGCCGTTCCGCGATCGCGACGCGACATGCATACGGTCCCTGATTTGCTCGTTAGTGAGCTCCGTAGCCATGAGCAAAACGTCAGTATCGCGGAGGAGCTGCTGCGGGAGCGGGAAAGGATTGACCTTACTGACGCAGAGACCCAAAGCGCGAGCATCCCTCATCGCTTTGATGCCAGCCCTTCAACCATTGCAACTAACCCGAACTCGAAATCTAGGTCTTGATCGACAGGCTCACATCCGTTGTCGAGCGCTGTTTGTTCTTCTAGTACGAAACCGACCGTATAGCGGCTGATAGCCATGAGAGCTCGGACCGCAGAGACCTCAGCGAATCCTTCGGACACGAGAAACTCGATCTGACTTTCGGGGGCATCCGAGCCCGCTGGCATCTGGTCACTCTTTTGACGGTGAAACTCTGCGTGCAGCCGTGCTCCATCCCGGACTGCCAGAAGCGCTGTCCGGAAGCTCCGCGCGTTGCGCAGGAGAAAGTCGTCCCAGCGCTCCCCTGACTCTGGGAGTGAGGCGTGGTGTTCGCGATCAAGCACATCAGCTGCGAGCGATCCGAGCAGGTGGCCCTTTGTCCGAAAGTGCCAGTAGAGCGCTGGCTGCTGCACCCGCAGATGCGCAGCCAGCGCCCGCGTGGTGAAACCGTCGATCCCCGTGTTATTGAGCACATGCCTCGCACCGCGCAAGACTGCTGCACGATCGAGTCGCGCTTGTTTCTGAGCCATGCTTGCACTTTATCATCGATAACTTTATCGTTGATAAGGTGTCATCTCTCACTTCCGCTCGTGGCTCGTTGGCCACGGTCCTCATCACGGCTAGCCTCGACGCCGCCGGCATGGGCCTGGTGATGCCGATTCTCCCCGCACTGCTACACGAGGCAGGGGCCACCGCTGATGCGGTTCCGCTGAACGTCGGAGTGCTGATCGCGCTCTACGCGGTAATGCAGTTCATCTTTGCCCCCGTACTGGGAACACTGTCGGACCGATTCGGCCGCCGCCGGGTGCTGCTTGTTTCCCTGGCCGGTGCGACCGTCGACTATCTCGTGCTCGCCACGGCATCCGCTCTGTCGGTGTTCTATATCGCCCGTGCAGTGGCTGGGATAACCGGAGCGACCAATGCGGTCACCGCCACCGTGATCGCCGACATCACGCCACCCCACCAGCGCGCCAAGCGTTTCGGTTTACTCAGTGCCTGCTATGGCGGCGGAATGATCGCGGGGCCAGCCATGGGTGGACTGTTCGGTGCCATCTCGCCACATCTGCCGTTTTTGCTCGCTGCTCTTCTCTCAGCGAGCAATCTGGCACTCACCTTTATCTTGTTACGCGAGACCCGTCCTGATTCCCCTGCGCGCTCTGCGTCGCTCGCTCAGCATCGTGGTCGCCCCGGCCTCAGCGCGGTGCCTGGGATTACCTTCCTATTAGTCGCATTCGGCCTTGTTCAATTCATTGGGCAGGCTCCAGGTGCGACCTGGGTGCTGTTTACTGAACACCGCCTCGACTGGAGTCCCGTCGAAGTTGGAATCTCCCTGTCCGTCTTCGGGATCGTACAGGTTCTCGTGCAGGCCCTCCTTACTGGCCGCATCGTGGAGTGGATCGGTGAGGCAAAAACAGTCATCATCGGGTGTGTTACCGACGCCTTGGGTCTCGTAGGCCTGGCGATTGTCACTGACGCATTTTCCATGGCGCCTATCTTGGCGGCACTGGGGATCGGTGGCATCGGCCTCCCCGCTCTGCAAACCCTTCTCTCCCAGCGCGTCGATGAACAGCACCAAGGGCGCCTCCAGGGTGTGCTCGCCAGCATCAACAGCGTCACATCGATCTTCGGACCGGTCGCTTTCACAACGATCTTCGCGCTCACTTACATCAACGCCGACGGCTTCCTCTGGCTCTGCGCCGCAGCACTCTACGTGCCCTGCGTGATTCTCATCATGCGTGGTACAGCAGCGTCCCCGAAGTTCGGCTCATGGGCGAGCGGCGACTCGATGTGAGTTGTGAGACGTGAGCAGGAGCAACACGGCGGCGACACTGCTTCGCCATGGCCGACTAGCGAGACGGCGCCACCGGGAAACTCGGCATCATCTACCAAGGACAGGTCAGCTGGGAGCCTGATAGACCCATCGAAATGTGCGTGCCGATCGCGGAGAAAGGCCGGGCGCATCGGATCGAGCCATAGCACCATGAGTCTTCACGGAAGTGCGTTGACGGAGACTTCGTTGTGAACCGGGCCAAGGGAGAGCTGGAGGCCCTCTCCGAGTGGCTTGCCGATGACATGAGCTGGACGCTCATCGAGAAATCCACACACAGCGGCCCCAGTGCAGCCCGAGAGGTGCGCCCGCCGTTCTCCCGAGCGGGTGGAGGTCATTTCTGTCGTCACCCACGGACGACGCGCTTCCTGCGACGGCTACCTCGAGGCTGGAGGAATGCGCGTCCGTTTCAGCCATGCGTTCCGCTTCGTCAGCACCCCCAAGACCGCGATGATCGCAGAACTGCGACGCTACTGCATCGAGACGCAGGTTGACTGAGGCCTGTGCGGACAGCACGAACGACCCTTAAGCCCGTAATCTGGGAACCGCAGAAACTACCCGATCGAAACGCAACTACTTTGCCGGCCCTACGGGGTTGGCTCGCGGTCGTCGTCCTTGGCCGCGACCGTGCGCAGGAGGTGCTTGTAGCCATCCCTCGCGATCATCACGCGCATCGAAACCGTCACGACGCTACTGCCTTCGACGATCAGGGGAGCGGGGACTGATCGCGGACGCGCTGTCCACTTTGGTTAAAAGATTGCGCCGCTGTAGACGACCGCCATCTAGATGCCGACGATGACCATGCTCTCGAGTGCGCCACTACCCACCATTAGTGTGGTCAGGGTCGGCTTCAGGTGATGAGTCCATGTCGGTAGGCGGTGATGGCGGCGTGGACACGGTTGTCGATGCCGAGGGTGTTGAAGAGCTGGGAGACGTATTGCTTGACGGTGCCTTCGGACAGATGCATGGCCCTGCCGATCTGGGCGTTGGAGAGTCCGCGAGCGATGTGGGTGAGGAGCTCGATCTGGCGCTCGGTGAGCAGGGCAGTGAGTTCGTCTCGCGCGGTTCGGGTGCGGTGGCCCGCTCGTTGCTCGGCGGCGAGCCAGCGGGCGACTCGAGGGGAGAACGCGCCTCCGCCGTGCGCGAGGGCCCTGACGCCGGCAATGAGTTGCTGAGGTTCGTCGGACTTGAGGAGGAAACCGAGGGCGCCGGCGTTGATCGCATCGGCGATGAGATGGTCGTCGGAAAAGGTGGTGAGCATGGCGATCGGAAGCTCGGGCAGTCGGTGCCGGATCTCACGGAGAGCTCCGATGCCGTCGAGTCGTGGCATCTGGATATCCAGCAGTGCGACGTCAACGCGGTGTGTTGCCGCGGCGTCGACGGCCTCGTGGCCGTTGCTGGCGAGGGCGGTGATGTCAAGGTCAGTGGCGGAGGCGAGAATAGCGGCGACGCCGGTGCGGACGAGCTGGTCGTCATCCGCGATCAGGACACGGATCGGCGGGGTGTCGGTGCGATCCTCCGGGGTCATGGCGCGGGAACCGTTCCGATCCTGCTGACCTGGTCGGAGGCGAAGCAGACGACGTGGACGTCGACTCGTTCGAAGAAGCTGATTTCCGCCTCGTAATAGTGACAGGTCTCGTCGGGGCGAGGCGGGAACTCATCGCGTGGAGGATCGAGCATCTCCAGGGCGGCCACCGCGTCCTGTCCGGCGACTCGAGGGGCAATGGCAGTCTGTGTGGTCTCGGTGACGACCGTAGTGGTGCCGACTAACCCAGCGACCAGGTACAAGTGGACCATGGTCAGCGAGTCCAGTGCCAGGGCAGTGATCACCGTCGCCAGCAGCATTGCTCGGACCAGGCCAGAGCCAGCGAGCAGCCGCACCGTGGGCGAGCGGTCGACCAGGACCCCAATCGGGATCCCCAGCACGAGGAATGCCAGTGTTCCGATGGCGTTGAGCAAACCCATCTGCGCAGCACTGGCTCCAAGAACCAGTACCGCCAAGACATCAGTTACGAAGTCGACACCCCGACGCCCAGCGGCATCCAAGGCATTGGACAATAGCAATGGCCACCTGGGCCGTGGTAGCGAGGATCGCAGAGAAGAAGAGGAATCGGTAGAAGACATGAACTTCCCTCAGGAATGAGCGGGCGAGTGGGCAGAACAAAGGACCGCGCGACGTTCCAGCGCGGTCCTGTTACTCGCCACTTACAGGCTGGCCCGAGCCCTGAAGAACATGTCCCAACCTTCCTGGATGGATCGACCAGGAGCGTGGACAACCGTCCCCGCTCAGTGCTGAGTCTAGGCCAGCGCCAGCGCAGACCCTCAGTCGCATCCCCACATGCCGCCGAGCACGCGTCCTCGATTCCCTCCCCCGCGTCGCTCTGAAGGCCGGAACTGACTGCCCCAGCCCTTCGCGGGGGAACATGCCCGAGCCGGATGCGCAGTGGTGCCGGTGCCGCGCTGCGTTCTCCGACAGATAAAGCAGCACGGTCCCGCTGCGCGCCCCTGGCCGAGCAGATCGGCGCACGCGCCATGGTGCCCGCGATCGGCGTTGCTGCCAAGGCCGTGACCACGCTCGCGATGTCAGGCCCCTCGGCTGAACCACAGCCTGACTCAGCTCGTATACGCCCAACCTTGATACGCAGGGTTACCAGTAGCGCCAAGCGCTGACCTCGCGACCTCTCCCTCACCTTGACACACAGGCTCCCATCTATCGATCATCGATAGATGAACCACGCGACCATCCTCATGCTGCGCACGATGCTCGGCGTCCTCATGCTCGGCACGCTCGGGGCGCAGCTGCTCACTCCGGTCGTCGCGAACGAGATCGCCACCGCAACACCCGAGGTCAGCCACCTCGTCGTCCCGTACTCCATCGCCGGCATCCTCGGCATCGCCTGCGCCCAGGTGGTCCTCGTCGTCATGTGGCGCATGCTCGGTCTCGTCGCCGACGACACGATCTTCTCGTCGCACGCCTCGCACGCACTCCGGCTCGTCGACGTCGTCGTCGGCGCCTTCGCTGCCGGGACGCTCCTCACCGGCGTCGTCGCGACGACGATGCTCGTCGTCCCGAACGCAGCCTCGCCCGCCGAACTTCTCGCGACCCTCGGTGTCGGCGCGGTCGGCGTCGCGCTCGTCCTCCTCATGATCGTCATGCGAGGACTCCTCGCCGCGGCGGCGCGCGACCGCGCCGAGCTCGCCGAGGTCGTCTGATGGCGATCGTCGTCGACATCGACGCACTCATCCAGTCGCGCGGTCTCACCGTCGGAGCCCTCGCCGACGCCGTCGGGATCACGCCCGCCAACCTGGCAGTGCTCAAGAACGGTCGTGCGAAGGCGGTCCGGTTCACGACGCTCGACGCGCTCTGCAGGGTGCTGGAGTGCCAGCCGGGCGACATCCTTCGACGCGTTCCCGACTCCCCCGACTGACCTGCGACGAATCGGGCTGCCCAACTCGTCGAACGGCGGATACAGTGACGGCGTGCCACTGACTGAGAACGTCCGACGAGCTCTCGTGCGCGGCGCTGCCGTCACGGTCGCCACCCCGTTCGCGCTCGCCGGTGCGCTCGTCGTCGCGGAGGCGATCAAGACGTACCGTCACGGGCGCAAACCCGCCCAGTTTCCCCACCTGCCCCCGCTCGACGCAGAGATCGGCGCGTCCCGCTCGACCGTGTTCACGTACGGCGAGGACCTCTATGCGGCGATGCTCGAGGCGATCCGTGGTGCTCGGACGACGGTGCTCCTCGAGTCGTACATCTGGAAGAGCGACGAGCTGGGCGAGCAGTTCAAGCAGGCGCTCATCGACGCCGCCGCTCGCGGCGTCGACGTCTACGTCATCTACGACGCCTTCGCGAACATGGTGGTCCCACGCGCCTTCTACGACCTTCCCGCACCTATCCACGTGCTGCGCTACCCGTTCGTCCATGCGAAGACGTTCACGTTCAACATCCGCCACCTGGGCCGTGACCACCGCAAGATCCTCGTCGTCGACGACGAGATCGGGTTCGTCGGCGGCTTCAACATCGGCTCCCTCTACGCGACTGAGTGGCGCGACACGCACCTGCGGCTCGTCGGACCAGCCGTGTGGGACCTCCGCAACGCGTTCGTCGACTTCTGGAACGGCAAGCGCAAGGCCCACCACCCGATCCTCCCCGACCCGGGCTCTGACGTCTGGGACCCGCACATCCGCCCTGCGCGGAACGTCCCGTCCCACATGCTGTTTCCCATCCGCGGCATCTACCTCCAGGCGATCGACCGTGCACGGCGCAACATCTTCATCACGCAGGCCTACTTCATCCCGGACGAGGAAATGCTCGACGGCCTCCTCGCCGCGGCGCGACGCGGGGTCGACGTCCGGATCATCGTGCCGGCCGCCTCGAACCACGTGCTCACCGACTGGCTCTCCCGCGGGTTCTACACGACGCTCCTCGCCGGGGGCGTGACGATCTGGATGTTCGAGAACGCCATGGTCCACGCGAAGACCGCGACGATCGACGGCGAGTGGACGACGATCGGCACCGCGAACATCGACCGGCTCAGCCTCACCGGCAACTACGAGATCAACCTCGAGGTGTACGACCGTGACGTCGCAGCCCAGATGGAGCGGGTGTTCGCGACGGACCTCACCAACTGTCGGCAGCTGACACTCGACGAGTGGTCCGTGCGGCCGTGGTACTCGCGGCTCGGCGAGCGCATCCTCGCGCCGCTGCGCCCTCTTCTCTAGCGCCGCTCCCCCACGTTCTGCTCCCAGCACGCGCCGGGAACGACGAAGGCCCCGCCATGGCGGGGCCTTCGTCGTCGATCGTTCAGCCGTAGTCGCGGGTCGCGTCCGCGATCTCCTCTTCGGGGCGCGGCGGGACCGTCTCGTCGTCCTCGAGGAGCGGCACCTCGTCGAACTCGGGATGCTGCGCGCGCAGGAGCGCTGCCACCTCGTGAGGATCGTGCGCGGCGCTGCTCATGGCATCAGCCGACGTTCCGTGCCCGACGACGCGCCGCAAGCTCGTCGACCGGGGCCGTGGCCTGCTCCTCGTCGGAGAGGCGCTCCGTCGGGAGCTCGGCGAGGGTTCCCTCGACCTCGCGCCACACGCGGCCGACAGCGATGCCGAAGACACCCTGTCCGCCCTGCACGAGGTCGATGACCTCGTCGGCGCTCGTGCACTCGTAGACCGACGCGCCGTCGCTCATGAGCGTGATCTGCGCGAGGTCCTCGACGCCACGCTCGCGGAGGGTGCCGACGGCGGTGCGGATCTGCTGGAGCGAGACTCCTGTGTCGAGCAACCGCTTGACGACCTTGAGGACGAGGATGTCGCGAAAGCTGTAGAGCCGGTGCGTGCCCGAGCCGGTCGCCGGGCGGACCGTGGGTTCGACGAGACCGGTGCGAGCCCAGTAGTCGAGCTGGCGGTAGGTGATGCCGGCTGCTCGGCAGGCGGTGGGGCCGCGGAAACCCGTCGCGGGGTCGGCCTCGGCGAGGTCCTCGCCGAAGAGGAGGCCCTGCGACGCGACGACCGCGCGGGCTGGTCCGTCGTTCGTCTCTCCGGTGACGCTCACTGTGCCTCCTGATGGCGGGGTCCGGTTCCCCTCGCGGGCGCCGGGCTCGATGTCTACCGCTACGCTACGGTCCCCCCATGGCAGCGTCAACGACATCGGGTCCGACACGCTGTCGGCGTGTCGCACGTCGAACCCTGACCCTCAACTTCAACTTGAGGGTGGGGCGCTCCGGGCGTGTCAGCGCAGGTCGAGCCGGGCGACCGACTGGCGCAGCATCGCCGCGTGCAGCTGCGTGAACGACTCCCCCAGCTCAACCGCAGCAGCCTCGGCGCGCGCCTTCGCATTTCGCCCGACCTTCGCCCGTGAGGGTGCCACGACCTGTTCGACGAGCCCGATCTCGCGGTCCACCGCCGTCCGCAGCGCACGCAGGTGCCGCGGCTCGACGCCGTGCTCGGCGAGGACGGACGCGTGCAGCACGACCTGACGTGCCCACGCGTCGAATCCCCCGCGCTCGTCGAGCCGCACGATGCCGGCCTCGACGAGCGCGACGACGAACGTCTCCTCGACACCGAGGTCCGCCGCGAGGGACGACGCAGTCTCGCGGTCCGCCGCCCGCAGCGGCGCGTACGGGACCCCGTCCTGAACCGCCTGGGGACCCGTCGGCACCTCGGCGAGCCCCGCATCGAGCTCGGCGAGCTGCTCCTTGATGACACGAAGCGGCAGGTAAGCGTCACGCTGCTGCGCGAGCGCATATCGCAGTCGCTCGACGTGCGCCTGCGAGTACTGGCGGTAGCCCGCCGGAGTCCGCACCGGCTCGACGAGCCCCTGTTCCTCGAGGAAGCGCAGCTTGGAGTGGGTGAGTGCAGGGAACTCCGGCTTGAGCGCCGCGAGAACGTCTGAGATCCGCATCGTGGCCGTCGTCGGGACCCCGGCCGGCCACGACCGCACGAGATCGAGGCGGGGTGCCTCGACGGCACCTTCGTCCGTGACCTGCGGCAGCTGCCGCGGCGTCACGCAGGAGCCCCGGGCTGCTGGCGGCTCGGGAAGTAGACCATGCGGAACTTGCCGATCTGCACCTCGTCACCCGTGCGCAGCGGTGCGACGTCCACCCGCTGACGATTGACGTACGTGCCGTTGAGCGAGCCCGAGTCACGTACGGCGAAGCTCCCGCCGTGACGGACGAACGCCGCATGCTTGCGCGACACGGTGACGTCGTCGAGGAAGATGTCCGAACGCTCGGAACGCCCGACGAGCACCTGGTCGGCGTCGAGGAGGAACTGCGATCCGGCACCCGGACCCCGAAGCGTCACGAGGAGCGCGCTTCCCGCAGGGAGCGCGGCGATCGCAGCCTCGTCCTGGGCCCCGGGACGTTCGACGGGCTCTCCGCTCGACGGCTCGGGCGCGATCGCGCCGAAGACCATCGTCTGGTCCACTCCCCGCAGGGGGTCGTCCCCCGGAATCGGGTCGCCTGCGTGCGTCATGGGCCCTCCTCGCTGCGTCGGTCACGCCGGGGCGACCGGCGTCACACCATTCTAGGTGACCACCGGCGTGACGTCGCACGTCCGACGCTGCTCAGCTCGCCGGATCGACGGGCACAGGAACGGCCCAGCGCGTCGCGGGCGCCTCGTGGATCGCCGTCACCTTGACCTCGTCCCGGGCGACGACCTCGCCCGTCGCACCGGCGTTGCGCACCTGGGCCATCGCCCCGCCTGGGATCTCGAGCGCCGGCATGATCGTCTCGGCCGAGCCGATGACCTCCCAGACGACGGGCGCCGTGAGCACCGTCCCGTCGAGCGCGACGCCCTGTGCTGTGTCGACGAACGACGAGCTCGCGACGATCCGCACGTCGTCGACCTGGACGACTTCCGCGCCGGCGTTCCGCAGCTCCTCAAGGATCGCCCGGTACACCGTCGCGCGCAGCGGCTCCGTGCCCTCCGAGATCCGGATCGTCACCCCGGGGCCGACCGCCGGGAGGCGGCCCGAAAGAATGCCCTGCACGGCAGCGCGCTCGCGCGCGACGGTGAGAAGTGCCTTCTGGTCGGCGTTGCCGGACTCGAGTTCGTCGAGCTGCTCACGCAACGACTCGGCCTGACGCGCGAGCTCGTTGCCCCGCCGCGTCGTGTCGTCGAGGATCCTCACGAGCTCGTTCTGGCGCAGTCCCGTGAGGGGCTTTTCCCGCGTCGACGAGACCTGGACGACGATTGCGAAACCCAGCAGGCCGCACAGCAGCGCCACGACGGCCTGGGTGCGCGTCGCACGGGGCGACGCCGCGCGGGCGAGCGTCCGCCAGGCGCTGCGTCCCGAGGCCGTGGGACGGGCGTGCTCGGCGACGTGCGTGCCTTCGCCTCCTGACGCACCGCGGGGCTCCTCGCCGCGGGGCTCCTCGTCCGCGACCGCGGGAACGTCGTCGTCCGCCACGGTCACGCCTTGAAGAGGTGGCGGCGGATGGCCGCAGCGTTCGAGAAGATGCGGATGCCGAGGACGACGACGACGCCCGTCGAGAGCTGCGTCCCGACGCCCAGCTGGTCACCGATGAAGACGATGAGCGCGGCGACGACGACGTTCGAGAGGAACGAGACGAGGAAGACCTTGTCGTCGAAGATGCCGTCGAGCAGGGCCCTCAGGCCGCCGAAGAGCGCGTCGAGCGCAGCGACGACCGCGATCGGGAGGTACGGCTGCAGCACGACCGGGACGTCGGGTTGGAAGTACAGACCGAGCAGAGCGCCGGCGAGCAGGCCGAGCACGGGGATCACGGGCGACCTCCTGAGTTCATGGTGTCGGAAGACCGGCGGGACGGTTCTGCGACGCGCCCGAGCCTAGCGCCTCGACGGGGCGTGCGAGCAACGTCTCGGCGGCCCGGCCCGCCGGCAGGGCGAGCGCCTTCTCGCGGCGCACGTCCGACGTGATCGCGTAGCGAGAGCCGAGCACTGTGAGGTGCTGCTGCCCGACCGAGCGGGCGAAGAACGCCGGCAGCGTTGACGGGTCGCCGATCGCCTCGATCGTGTAAGGGCTGCTGAGCCCCACAAGATCGACGAGGATCGCCTCCCCCGCGCTGCGGATCGCGCTCGTCGCGGTGAGCCGGTGCCCGTTGACGGCGATCGCCTGCGCCCCGGCGCTCCACAGGGAGTTGACGACGACCTGGAGGTCGTAGTCGAGGACGCGCTTCGACGCGCTGTCCGTCTCACCGAGCAGCGGCACCGCGTCACGCATGGTGACGACGAGCCCGGGCCCGGTCACGGCGACCGTCCCCGCAGCCGCGCCGTCGCGCTGCGTGCCGTCGAGCAGGACCGGGTACGCGTCGCCAAGGCCAGCGTTCTGGAGCGCGTCGATGCGGGCGTCGAGCTCGAGGATCGCCTCCGCCGCGGCGTCGGCCTCCTCGGAACGCTGGACGATCTCGTCGTGGAGGACAGAACGGGCCGTGAGGACCGAGTCGCGCGGCTGGAGCGCGACCGCCGCCGCAGCCGTGCCCGCGCCGAGGAGCACCGCGACGATCGTGAGGACGAGCGTCCGACGCGGGCCGCGGGTCGAGGTCCCGTCGCGACGTCGCGCCGCCTCGTCGGCGTACCCGGGGTCGAGCGGACGTCGCATGACCTCGTCGAGCAGCACCATGGAGGCGTCGGGCCGGGTCGGCCGCGTACGCGTCTCAGATCCAGCCTTCACGGGTCGTGCCTCCTGCGTCCGGTGCGCCTGTCATCCTAGGCTGCGCAGGTGCGCATCGCACCCGACCGCCGAGGAGGCCCACGATGATCGAGCTGCTCACCGGGACGAGCCTCGCCTCGGCCGCCGGCCTCAACGCGTACGTGCCGCTCCTCGTCCTCGGTCTCGCCGACCGCTTCACGACGTTCGTCGAGCTGCCCGCGGCCTGGTCCTGGCTCTCGGGCTGGCCTGCGCTCGCGATCCTCGGGGTGCTGCTCGTCGTCGAGGTCGTGGCCGACAAGGTCCCGGTCGTCGACTCCGTCAACGACGTCCTCCAGACGGTCGTGAGGCCCGCCTCGGGCGGTCTCGTCGTCGGTGCGGGAACCGCGGGTGAGCAGGTGGTCGACAGCGGCACGTGGAGCGGCACGAGCTGGTGGGCCGTCGCCCTGGGGGTCGGGGTCGCGCTCGCCGTCCACCTCCTCAAGTCGGCGGTCCGGCCCGTGCTCAACGCGGCGACGCTCGGTGTCGCCGCGCCTGTCGTCTCGACCGTCGAGGACGCGTCGTCCATCGTCCTGTCGATCCTCGCGATCGTCGTCCCTGTACTCGCGGCCGTCGGCGCCGTCACGGTCGTCGTCATGCTCGTCCGCATGCTGCGACGACGACGCCGCAGCGTCGTCGTGCCCGGCTCCGCAGGCTGAGCGAGCCTGTGGCCGACCTCACCGGTCCGCCTCCTCACGCAGCCGGGGCCGGACACGCTAAGGTGGAAGTTCAGCTTGGAGCGTGTCGCGCGTCCCGCGTGTGAGTCAGGTGGTCACCTCACGGTGGCCGTGTGGGTTGTTTCGGGAGTAGCGACCGCGGTGGACCCGACGTCCGCCGCACCGGCTCCGCACCCCGAACAGAAGATCGGTCCCTCTCGAATGTTGACGTCCGAGCAGGGCACGCTTCCGCGCGCCCTCGACGCCCAGCCCACCCGTTCCTTCGACGGCCTCGGCCTCCCCGACGCCCTCATGGCCGCAGTCGCCGACCTCGGCTTCCAGACACCGTCCGCCATCCAGGTCGAAGCGATCCCCGCACTCCTCGCCGGCCGTGACATCACCGGCATCGCCCAGACCGGCACGGGCAAGACCGCCGCGTTCGGCCTTCCGATGCTCGCCGCCGTCGACGCGTCGCTCCGCGCGACGCAGGCCCTCGTCCTCACCCCGACGCGCGAGCTCGCCATGCAGGTCGCCGACGCGATCCAGTCGTTCGCGACGCACCTGTCGGGCCTCGAGGTCCTCGCCGTCTACGGCGGCTCGCCCTACATCCCGCAGCAGCGTGCCCTCCAGCGTGGTGCGCAGGTCGTCGTCGGCACCCCCGGCCGCGTCATCGACCACATGGAGCGCGGCGCGCTCGCCATGGACGGCATCCGCTTCCTCGTCCTCGACGAGGCCGACGAGATGCTCCGCATGGGTTTTGCCGAAGACGTCGACACCGTTTTCCGGCGCGCCCCCGAGAAGCGTCAGGTCGCCCTCTTCTCCGCGACGATGCCGCCCCAGATCCGCCGCGTCGCCGCCGAGCACCTCACGGACCCCGTCGAGATCGCGGTCGCCCGGCAGGCGTCGACCGTCACCTCGGTCGTCCAGGAGTACGCGGTCGTCCCGTTCCGCCACAAGGTCGGAGCGCTCAGCCGGGTCCTCGCGACGTCCGACGCCGACGCGGCGATCGTCTTCTGCCGCACTCGCGGTGCCGCCGAGGAAGTCGGTTCCGAGCTCATCGCCAAGGGCATCTCCGCCGCGACGATCTCCGGTGACGTCGCCCAGAAGGAGCGCGAGAAGATCGTCGAGCGCCTCCGTGGCGGTCAGCTCGACGTCCTCGTCGCGACCGACGTCGCGGCACGCGGCCTCGATGTCGACCGCATCGGTCTCGTCGTGAACTTCGATATTCCGGGCGAGCCCGAGGCCTACGTCCACCGCATCGGCCGCACGGGCCGTGCGGGGCGTACGGGCCGTGCGCTGTCGTTCGTGACGCCCAACGAGCGCGGCCGCCTGCGCGGCATCGAGCGCACGACGCGGACGCCGCTCACGCTCGTCGAGATCCCGACCCCTGCCGACGTCTCGGCACACCGCGCGCGCTCCGTGCTCGCACAGGTGCCTGCGCGGATCGAGTCGGGCCGCCTCGACCTCTACCGCTCGCTGCTCTCGTCCTACGCGGCCGAGTCCGGCACGGACCCGCTCGAGGTCGCTGCGGCGCTCGTCGCGCTCCACGTCGGTGACGACGGCCCGCGCGCCTACGCGGAGCAGGTCGCAGCCGAGGCTGAGCGTGACGAGGCCCGACGGCTCGAGCAGCGCGCCAAGGAGCGTGCCTCCGAGCGTGACCAGCGTGGAGACCGACGCTTCGACGACCGTCGCTACGAGGACCGCCGCCACGACGGGCGTGTCGCCCGTCGCGAGCACGGCGCCGCCGGCACGCGCTACCGCCTGGCGGTCGGCCGCAACCACGGCATCCAGCCGCGCGGCATCGTCGGCGCCCTCACGAACGAGGGCGGCCTCTCCGGCTCCGACCTCGGCAAGATCGACATCTTCGGCAGCTTCTCGCTCGTCGAGATCAGCGCGTCGCTCGACGACCAGGCGATCGAGCGCATCTCGCGTGCGAAGGTCGGCGGCAAGTCGCTGCGCATGACGCTCGACGAGGGCGCTCCCCCGGCACGCGGCGGTCGCGACGAGCGTCCCGCCTACGGTCGGCGGGACGAGCGTGGCCCCCGCCGCGACGACCGTCACCGCTCGGCCGACGCCCCGCGCACGACGCGCTGGACGCGCTGACGCACGACGCGCCCACGCACGATCGAGCTCTGGCGCTGAGCAGGGGTCCACGGACCTCGGCTCAGCGCCATAGCCGTCTCACAAGGGGATCAGCGTGGAGGCTCCTGGGCCTCGCCGTAGCGCTCGACGAGCGTTGCGAGGCGACGTGCTTCGGACCGGCCGAACGCCCCGTCGGAGGACTGCACCGCCATGACCGCGAGCGTCGTGCCGTCCGTGAGGTCGAGCGTCACCCACGGCTGCCCCTGCGCGAACCGCACCGCCTCGACCTGCGCCCACTCGAGCGCGCGTGTCCGTACGAGGTTCCGCACGACGATCCCCTCGGGGCTCACGACCGCGAGGACGCCCGCGTGGCGTCGCAGCAGCCAGACGGCAAACCCGGCGACAAGGCACAGCGCGACCGTGTTGAGTGGGTCGTAACCGACGCCCGGGTGCCCAGGGGACGCGAGGAGCACGAAGGCTGCGCCCGCGACGATCGTCACGGCGAGCGTCTGCCCGACGACGCGCGCTCCCCGGGGCCGGAACGGTCCGAAGAGGTGCGCGTCTCCAGGGCTCATGGCTGCTACAGCCGGCTCGCGTGGATCGACGTGACGATGATCGCGCGCGCTCCGACCTCGTAGAGGTCGTCCATCACACGGTTCGTCTGCTTGCGCGGGACCATGGCGCGGACGGCCGCCCAGTCACGGTCGTGGAGCGGCGACACCGTCGGTGACTCGAGGCCGGGCGTGATCGCGACCGCTGCGTCGACCTTGTCGACCGGCACGTCGTAATCCATGAGCACGTACTCGTGGGCGGTGAGCACGCCCTGGAGGCGACGCGTGAGCGTTGCGAGCCCCTCGGGGTCCTCCCGGTCCGCACACTTGATGAGCACGGCCTCCGAGCGGAGGATCGGCTCGCCGAAGACCTCGAGCCCGGCCGCGCGCAGCGTCGTGCCCGTCTCGACGACGTCCGCGATGACGTCCGCGACACCGAGGCGCACCGACGACTCGACCGCGCCGTCGAGGTGGACGACACGGTCCGCCGCGATGCCGCGGTCCGCGAGGTAGTTCTCGACGAGGAGGTTGTACGACGTCGCGACGCGCAGGCCAGCGATCTGCGGAATCTCGGTGACCGTGCCGGACGGCGCCGCGAACCGGAACGTCGAGCGGGCGAAGCCGAGCGGCAGGTGCTCGACCGCGTGCGCGCCCGAGTCGAGCAGCAGGTCGCGCCCGGTGATGCCGGCGTCGACCGTGCCCGAGCCGACGTACACGGCGACGTCGCGCGGACGCAGGAAGAAGAACTCCACGTCGTTGTCCGGGTCGGCGAGGACGAGCTCACGGGCGTCACGGCGCTGGCGGTAGCCGGCCTCCCGGAGCATGTCGGCGGCGGGCTCGGACAGGGATCCCTTGTTGGGGACGGCGATACGGAACACGGGTGGTCCTTCGGGTCGGCCCGCACCGGAAGGTCCGGCGCGGACGAGAGATCGGGGAGGAGCGGCGGGCGTGGCCCAGAGTCGCTCAGAGGTAGGAGTAGACGTCCTCGAGGGTCAGGCCCTTGGCGACCATGAGCACCTGGAGGTGGTAGAGCAGCTGGGAGATCTCCTCGGAGAGCTCCGCGTCGCTCTGGTACTCGGCGGCCATCCACACCTCGGCCGCCTCCTCGACGATCTTCTTGCCGATGGCATGCACGCCCGCGTCGAGCTCCTTGACGGTGCCTGACCCGTCAGGACGTTCCACGGCCTTGCGGCCCAGCTCGGCGAACAGCGTGTCGAAGGTCTTCACAGGGATCGAGCCTAGCGCGCGCACGACGTCGGCCGGTGACCGTCCCGAAGGACGGTCACCGGCCGACGCCGTGCGCGCAGGTGGGACGCACGACGTCCCACCCCGTGGGATCAGAGCGCCCGGAGGGCGACGACCGTCGCGACCGCTGCCTCGACGGCCTCGGCGCCCTTGTCCTCGCTCGAGCCCGGCAGGCCCGCGCGAGCGCGCGCCTGCTCGACCGTGTCGACGGTGAGGACACCGAACCCGACAGGGACGCCCGTGCGCACCGCGACGTCCGTGAGGCCCGCGGTGACGCCCTGGCACACGTACTCGAAGTGCGGCGTGCCGCCGCGCACGACGACGCCGAGCGCGACGACGAGGTCGAAGCCGGCCTGCGCCGCGCGCGAAGCGACGACCGGCAGCTCCATCGAGCCCGGCACGCGGATCTCGGTGACGTCGGTGACGCCCGTGCGCTCGAACGCGCGGCGTGCGCCCGCGACGAGACCGTCCATGATCTCGGTGTGCCAGCTCGCGGCGACGAGCACCGCGCGCAGGCCGGTGCCGTCCGTGACGACCTGGGGTGCGCCTTCTCCGCTCATCGCGGGTCCTCCTCGGTGGTGATGGTGGTGCTCGCGGGAGCCACGACCGTGTCGAGGACATGCCCCATCGCGAGCTTCTTCGTCAGCAGGTAAGCCTGGTTGTGGGGGGTGTGGCCGACCTCGATCCGCCGCGTGCCTGCGACGTCGACGCCGTTGGCCGTGAGGCCCGTGACCTTCGCCGGGTTGTTGGTGAGCAGCTCGACGTGGTCGACGCCGAGATCCTTGAGGATCGCGGCCGCGGCCCCGTACTCGCGCCGGTCCGCGGGCCAGCCCAGCTCGAGGTTCGCCTCGACCGTGTCGAGACCCTGGTCCTGGAGCTCGTAAGCCGAGATCTTCGCGACGAGGCCGATGCCCCGCCCCTCGTGGCCTCGCATGTAGACGACGGCGCCACCCTCACGGGCGACGGCCGCCATCGCGGCGTGGAGCTGAGGCCCGCAGTCGCAGCGGGATGACCCGAAGGCGTCGCCCGTCAGACATTCCGAGTGGACGCGCACGACGGGACGCTCCCCCGGCTCGGCTGGAGCGGACGACGGGACGAGCGCGACGTGCTCCGCCCCCGTGCGCAGGTCGCGGTAGCCGTGGATGCGGAAAGCGCCGTGTGCGGTCGGCAGGTCGGCGACGCCGGTGCGCTCGACGCGCTTGGCATCGGCGAGGCGTCCCGGCGTCTCGGGGGTCACGGGGTCGTGCTCCCGCCGCCACGCCTGGAGGTCCGCGATCGTGAGGACGACGAGCCCCTCCTTCTCGGCGAGCTCCATGACGGCCGGCAGACGCATCATCGTGCCGTCGTCGTGGACGAGCTCTGCGATCGCGCCGACCTCGCCCGCGCCTGCGAGCCGGACGAGGTCGACCGCGGCCTCCGTGTGGCCGCCGCGGTGCAGGACGCCGCCCGCGACCGCCCGCAGGGGCAGGACGTGTCCGGGACGGATGAGGTCGATCGGGCCCGAGACCGGGTCGGCGAGGACGTGGAGCGTCCGCGTGCGGTCCGCGGCCGAGATCCCCGTCGTCACACCCGTCGCCGCGTCGACCGTCACCGTGTACGCGGTGCGCCGCGGGTCCTGCGACTGCGGCACCATGAGCGGCAGCTCGAGCGCGTCTGCGCGCGGACCCGGCATGGGCGCACACAGGTAGCCCGAGGAGTGCCGGATCGTCCACGCGACCCATTCGTCGGTCGCGGTCGACGCCGCGAGAATGACGTCGGCCTCGTTCTCACGGTCCGGGTTGTCGGCAACGAGCACGGGACGCCCCTGCCGGATCTGCTCGAGGGCTTCCTCGACGGTCGCGAGCCTCATGCCCTCGCCCCCAGCAGCCGCTCGACATACTTCGCGACGACGTCGACCTCGAGGTTGATCGCGTCGCCCGGCGCGAGCGCACCGAGCGTCGTCGCGGCGAGCGTCGTCGGGATGAGCGAGACGCCGAAGGTCTCGTCGTCGACGTACGTCACCGTGAGGGAGACACCGCTCACCGTGATCGACCCCTTGTGGACGACGTACCGCAGGACGTCGGCGGGAGCCTCGACGACGAGGTCGTCCCACCGCTCCCCCGGCGTGCGCGACAGCAGCCGCCCGACGCCGTCGACGTGCCCCTGGACGATGTGCCCGTCGAGGCGGCCGCCGACGAGAGCAGCACGCTCGAGGTTGACCGGGTCGCCCGGCCGCAGCGCGCCCAGCTGTGTGAGCCGCAGTGTCTCGGGCATGACGTCGGCCCCGAACGTGCCGGCCTCCGCGTCGAGCGTCGTCACGGTGAGGCACACGCCGTTGACGGCGATCGAGTCGCCGTGCGCCGCGGTCGACGTGACGAGCGGCCCGCGGATCGTCAGGCGTGCGTCGGTCCCGAGGTCCTCGGACGCGACGACCGCGCCGAGCTCCTCGACGATGCCGGTGAACATCAGTGCTCCTTCGTGAGGGGGGTGGCGTGAGCGTCCGAGGACGCACGCCGGGGACGGGACACGACGAGGACGTCAGGCCCCAGGACCTCGACCGACGTCGGCTCGAGGCGCAACGCCTGCGAGATCGACGTGAGGCCGAGGTCGGCGACGGCCGGACGGCCGGCGCCGAGGAGGACGGGGGCGACGTAGGCGTGGACCTCGTCGACGAGCCCCGCGCGGAGGAACTGGGCCGCGACCCGGGGCCCGCCCTCGACGAGGACGTGCCGGACCTCGAGCGCCGCGAGCTCGGCGAGCGCCTCGTGGACGTCGTGCGTGCGCAGATGGACGAGACGACCGCCCGGCGTCGTCCGCAACCGTGCCTCGCGCGGGATCTCGGTGCGTCCGAGAACCACGCGCAGCGGCTGGTGCACCCCCCGCGTGCTGCCGTCGGGACGCGCGTCCGCGGCGCGCGCCGTGAGCGCAGGGTCGTCCGCGAGGACGGTGCCCGTGCCGACGAGGATCGCGTCGACCTCGGCCCGTCGCTCGTGCGCGTGGTGGCGTGCGGTCTCGGACGTCACCCAGCGGCTCGTGCCGTCGGCCGCCGCGACGCGACCGTCGAGCGTCGTCGCCATCTTCAGCGTGACGAACGGGCGGCCCGTCGTCACCGAGTGCAACCAGGCCCGCACGAGCTCGTGAGCGGGGCCGTCGTCCACCTCGGTCGGGCCCACGACCGTGACGCCCGCCGCAGCGAGATGCGCGGCACCGCCAGCCGCGACCGTGCTCGGGTCCGGCACCGCGAACGTCACCTCGGCGACGCCCGCCGCGAGCAGCGCCTCGCTGCACGGACCGGTGCGCCCCTGGTGGTCGCACGGCTCGAGGCTCACGAACACCGAGGCGCCCGTGACGTCGACGCCCGCGTCGGCGGCCTGCGTGAGAGCTGCGGCCTCCGCGTGCGGCGTGCCCGCGCCACGATGGATGCCCGTCGCGAGCACGCGGCGCGGGTCGGACCCCTCGCCCGGAGCGAGCACGACGCAACCGACACGAGGGTTGGGGCCGTACGCAGGACCGTCGGCAGCGATCTCAATCGCGTGCGCGAGGGCCTCGGCGGGAGTGAGGTACTCAGGGGTCCGATCGGTCCCCGTGGGGGCGTCGTGCATGGTCGCTCCAGGACGGTCGGCCCCGGGGCGACGGACGGACGTCCGCGACGACGCCGCACGTCACGTCACCCGAGAGGTGACACGCATGCCCGCGTCGTCGTCACGTACGCCTCCCATCCGGACTTTGACCGTCGGTTCCGGAGTTCCACCGGATCGGCCGAGCGCCAGCCACCGGCGGTGGCGACGACCCGGTTCGCGGACTATGACCGCCGGCTCGGAATTTCACCGACCCCGGAGCACGTGCTCACCCTCAACAATGCCACATGCGCCGCGTTCATTCCCGCACGTCGGCACCAAGTCCGCCCGTTGGACGGTCAGTGGCCACAGGCGGCAGCACCGAGCGCGCGCAGCGCCGCGATCTCCCCCGCGATGTCGTCCGCACCGTAGACGGCCGAACCAGCGACGAAGACGTCCGCCCCGGCCTCCGCCGCACGCTCGATCGTCGAGCGCGACACACCGCCGTCGATCTGTAGCCGCACCTCGAGGCCCGAGGCGTCGATCGCCGCGCGAGCACGCGCGATCTTGCCGAGCGTCGCGTCGATGAAGGACTGGCCGCCGAAGCCGGGCTCGACCGTCATGACGAGGATCATGTCGAGCTCGGGAAGAAGGTCGACGAACGGCTCGATCGGCGTCGCTGGACGCAGCGCGAGCGCCGCACGCGCCCCGAGCCGACGGAGCTCGCGCGCGAGCCGCACGGGCGCCGCCGCAGCCTCCGCGTGGAACGTCACGGAGGCCGCGCCCGCCTCCGCGTACGCGGGGGCCCACCGGTCCGGGTCCGCGATCATGAGGTGCGCGTCCACCGGCACGGGGCATACCTCGACGATCCGCTCGACGATCGGCAGGCCGAGCGTGAGGTTCGGCACGAAGTGGTTGTCCATGACGTCGACGTGCGCGGCGTCCGCGGTCGAGATCGCCTCGAGGTCGCGCTGGAGGTTCGTGAAGTCGGCCGAGAGGATGCTGGGGTGGATGGCGATGCCCATGGCCGCCACCCTACCGGCGCCCCCGCGCTTAGCGGGTGCGTCGCAGGAGCGTGAGGTGCATGGCGTCGGTCCCGTGGACGTGCGGCCACAGCTGCACGTCGGTCCCCGGGACGAGCTCAGGCTCCTTGAGCGCGACCGACCGCAACGCGCTCGCCGCGTCCGCGCGCTCGACGTCCGAGCGCCCCGCCAGGACGTCATCGACGACGAGTCGGGTCTCGGCGAGGTGCGGCGAGCACGTCACGTAGGCGACGAGCCCGCCGGGCCGCGTCGCGTCGAGCGCCGCGCCGAGCAGCTCGCGCTGCAGCCGGGCGAGCGCGGGCACGTCCGACGGTTCCCGCCGCCACCGGGACTCGGGCCTCCTGCGCAGAGCGCCCAGACCCGTGCACGGCGCATCGACCATGACGCGGTCGAACCCGCCCTCGGTGCGCTCGAGGATCGTGCGACCGTCACCGACGACGACACCCTCGACCGCGTCCGCGGGAACCGCACGCAACGCCTGCTCGACGAGCCGCGCGCGGTGCGGCTGCGCTTCGTTCGCGAGAAGCCGGGCTCCGCGCTCCCCCGCGAGCGACGCCAGAAGTCCCGCCTTGCCGCCAGGGCCCGCGCACAGGTCGAGCCAGCGCTCGTCCCGACCGTCGAGCGGCGCCGCGGCGAGGGCGAGCGCGACGAGCTGCGAGCCTTCGTCCTGGACCGCAGCCGCGCCTGCGCGCACCGCCGGGATCGACGCAGGGTCACCACCCTGGAGGATGGCCGCGGTCGGCGCGTACCGCGCCGGGACGATACGTGCCTCACGGTCGCCGAGCTCGTCGGCGACCTCCTCGCTGAGCCCCGTGACGTCGAGCAGCCCGGGACGCGCGACGAGCGTCACCCGTGCTGCCGCGTTGTTGGCCTCGAGCAGCGCCTCGATCTCCGTCGCGTCACGACCGTGCGCGGTGAGCGCCTCACGCAGCGCCCGGACGACCCACGCCGGGTGGGACCCGAGGACCGCGAGGCGCGAGTCGTCGTCCGGGGCCTCGGACGCAAGGATCTCCTCCCACTCCTGCGAGCTCCGCTCGGAGACGCGCCGCAGGACGGCGTTGACGAACCGCGACGGCCCCGTGCCCGCGTGCACGCGTGCAAGCCCGACCGTCTCGGAGACCGCCGCGTGCGTCGCGACCCGCATGCCGAGAAGCTGGTGCGCACCGAGGCGCAGCAGATCACGGACGACGGGGTCGACGTCGGTGAGTGCGCGGTCCGTGCAGCGCGTGAGGATCGCGTCGTACCGGCCCTGGAGGCGGAGCGTCCCGTACGCGAGCTCGGTCGCGAAGGCAGCGTCACGACCGTCGAGGCGTGCCCGGCGCAGCGCAGGCGGGAGGACGAGGTTGGCGTACGCGTCCGCGTCCGCGACCTCGCGCAGCACCTCGAGCGCAACCTCGCGCGCGGCGTCCGACCCCTTGCGTCGAGCCGACGGCGCGAGCGTTGACCGCTCGTCGTAGCGGCGCACAGCGCCGCGCTCGCGGCCCTTCGCATCGCGGCGTGGACCCCGCCTCTCACCGTCGCGGGCGCTCATGCGGCACCGAGCCGCGTGCCGTGGCCGAGCGGTTCGCCGTCCGCGCCACGCGCGCCACGCGCCCAGTCTGCCGCGGGCATGAGCTTCTTGCCGACGGGCTGCACGTCGCCGAGACGGACGGCGTGCGTCGCGGTACCGACGTGGACGTCACGACGCCCGACGCGCAGCTCGCCCGGGGCGAGGTCAGTGACGTCGGCGGCGAGGGTCACCGGGCCGAGGCCGAGCCGGGCACCGTCGGGGAGCGTCGTCCAGGCGCCCGGCGCCGGGGTGCAGCCACGGATGCGACGGTCGACCGCGAGGGCGGGGACGGTCCAGTCGACGCGGGCGTCAGCCACCTCGATCTTCGGGGCGTGCGAGATGCCGTCGGCCGGCTGCGGCTCGGGGACGAGCCGACCTTCGGCGAGCGCGTCCATCGTCGCGACGAGCAGCGGCGCGCCCGCCTGCGCGAGGCGACCGAGCAGATCGCCCGCCGTGTCGCGTGCGCGCACGGTCTCCGTGAGCGTCCCGAGCACGGGTCCGGTGTCGACCCCGTCGCCGATGACGAACGTCGTCGCGCCCGTCACCTCGTCGCCCGCCATGATCGCGTGCTGCACAGGGGCCGCGCCGCGCCACGCGGGCAGGATCGAGAAGTGGAGGTTGATCCAGCCGAGCGGCGGGATCGCGAGCGCGTCAGGACGCAGGATCTCGCCGTACGCGACGACCGCAGCGGCGTCTGGCGCGAGCTCGCGCAGCCGTATGAGCGTCTCCGCGTCCCGGGGCCTGCCCGTGATGACCTCGAGGCCGAGCTCCTCCGCGCGCACCCGGACGGGGCTCGGCGTGAGCCGCTTGCCGCGGCCCGCCGGCGCGTCGGCCCGGGTGAGCACCGCGACGATCTCGTGCGGGGAGGCGACGAGCGCCTCGAGGGAAGGGACCGCGACCTCGGGGGTCCCGGCGAAGAGGATGCGCATAGGAACCCATCCTAGGCGTGGACGAGCCCCCGACGACCGCGTCGTCGGGGGCTCGTCCGTGCTGCGGAGGACTCAGCCCTCCTGGCGACGGCGGCTGCCGACGCCTGCGGCCGCCGCGGCGATCGCGAGAGCGGCGAGCACGCCGCCGCCCGCGGCGAGCTGCTTCGTCGGGCTGCCTTCGACCTGCGTGCGCAGGTCGAGCGTGCCGTTCGCCACCTGTCCGGTGCCGTCGGCGAGCGTCGTCGCGCCGTCGGCGAGCTGGGAAGCACCGTCGGAGAGGTCGCCCGCGCCGGTCGCGAGCTGCCCCGCGCCGTCCGCGAGGTCGCCCGCGCCGGTCGAGAGCTCGCCCGCGCCGTCCGCGAGCTTGTGGGCCCCGGAGTCGGCCTCGGTGAGCCCGTCACGCAGCTCAACGGAGCCCGCCGCAAGAAGGCTCGTGCCCTCGGCGAGCGCACCCGCTCCCGCAGCGAGGTCGCGAGAGCCCGTCGAGAGGCGCGCGGCACCGTCCGCGAGGTCGCCTGTGCCCGCGCTGAGGGTGCTGGCACCCGTCGCGAGAGACGTCGACCCGGCGAGGAGCTTCTTCGTGCCCGACGCGAGGTCCTTTGTCCCCGTGCTCAGCGTGCTCGCTCCCGTCGCAAGGGTGCCGGCGCCGGTCGCGAGCGAGCGTGTCCCGGTCGCGAGGGCCGTCGTCCCGGCGGCAAGCGTCGTCGAGCCGTCGGCGAGAGCCCCGGCTCCGGTCGCGAGCGTCTTCGTGCCCACGGCGAGCGTGGACGCACCCGTGCTGAGCTCTCCCGCACCTGCGGCGAGCGTGGACGCACCCGTCGCGAGAGCGTCGGCACCGGCGGTGGCCCGCGCAGCGCCCGTGACGAGGCTGCCCGTGCCCGTGGCGAGTGCTGCGCTGCCGGCCTGGAGCCGTGCGCCGCCCGCGACGAGGGGCTCGAGCGCCTGGTCGTCGAACGCGGCGGCGCCGGCAGCGAGCCGCGAGGCCGCGGCGTGGGCCGCGGTGAGGCGGGCCTCGAAGCCGATCTCGGGTGCCGCGATCTGCTGGGCTGCGCCGTGCGCGTTCGTGCGGATGCTCGTCGCGCCCTGCGCCAGCTGGTCGATCGTGCCGAGCATGCGGCGCTGCGTGGTCTCGTCGAGCGCCGTGTCGGTCGCGACGAGCTGTCGGAGTCCCGCGAGACCAGCCTCGAGGTCACCGGCGCCCGTCGAGATCGAGCTGAAGCCATCGGCCAGGTCCCCCGCGGCCCCGGGCGCGGCAGCGAGAGCCGAGGCGAGCTGCTGCGTGCCCGCCTCGATGCCTGGCTGTGCCGTGTCGATGCTCGTGAACGCCGCGCGTGCGGTGGCCAGCTTCGTCGCGAGCTCGGTGGCGCCGTCGCGCACGCCGGTGGCGCCTGCGTCGGCGGCACCGATACCGACGGCCAACTCGTGGACGCCTGTGCGGAGCGCGGCGGCGCCGTCGTTGAGAGTGCCGGCCCCGGTGGCGAGAGCGTCCGCGCCGTCCCGGACCTTGTCGGCCCCCTCGGAGGCGGACCGCGCGCCGGTGCTGAGAGCGCCCGCGCCTGCTGCGAGATCGTTCGCGCCCTTGTCGACCTGCGAGGCTCCCGTGCTCGCGGCCGTGGCGCCGTCGCGCAGCGTCACCGCGCCTGCAGCGAGGCTCGTCGCACCGGCGCGGAGCTTGCCGGCGCCTGCGTGTGCGCTGCTCGTACCGTCGCGGAGGTCGCCCGCACCTGTCGCGAGGGCGGAGGCGCCGGCGTCGAGCTTGGTCGTCCCGGCGGCGAGGGTCTGCGCCCCGTCGCGGAGGGAGACGGCACCGGTCGCGAGCTGCCCGGCGCCGGTGTGGGCGTCGCCGAGCCCGGCGGCGAGCGTCGTCGCGCCCGCGCCGAGCTTCGTCGTGCCCTCGGCGAGGGCCGTGGCTCCGGTCGAGAGCGCCCCGGCCCCGTCGGCGACCTTGGTCGCACCGTCGGAGAGCTGTCCGGCTCCGTCGGAGACCTGAGCCGCGCCCTGGGCTGCGGAGCCGGCGCCCGTCGCGAGCTGGGCGGCTCCGTCGTCGACCTTGCCCGAGCCCTCGGCGAGGCGACGGGAGCCGTCGTGGACGCGGCTCGAGAAGATGAGGAGGAAGGCGATGAGAACGATCGCCGTGATCAGCAGCAGGGTGTGGCCGACGACGTGCGCCGCCGTGGACCGCGAGGCCCTCACCCCGTTCGAGGTCAAGCTCATCCGAACTCCTTCGTCACGCGACGCGCGCGTGCGTCATGGGCCGAGCCGTCGCGCAGCGTCGCGCGGCGGCCCCGGGAGGTCCGGCCCACGTCGTCGGGGGCCGGTCGAACATCTATCTGAGACGTGGCGTATCAGGTACTTGCCGCTGCAAGATTACACGATGACGTGATCCGCGTCACAGAGAGGGTTGGGGGGGTTCAGTCACGCGCCGCGACATACGCGTCGGCGACCAGCCGCGCATACACCGCAGCACCGTCACGCGTCGGGTGCACACCGTCCGCGGCAAGCAGCTCGCCGTGCGACCGCACCGCACCGTGCCAGTCCGCGACCGACACCTGAGGATGTTCCTTCGCCGCCTTTGCGATGACTGCGTTCGTCCCCTTGATCCAGCTCCGGGCCCCGTACGCGTTGACGAGCACGACCCGACGCTTCGGCCCCACGGCCGCGAGCACGTCGTCGATCGTCCGCTCGCGCAGTGTCGTGTTCGTCGCGAGGGCCAGCACGACGACGTCCGGAAGCTCACCCTTCTTCTCGAGCTCACCGAGGATCCCGGGAGCCACGAGCATCGAGCGCGACACCGCCGAGTCGATCCGCACGTCCGGCAGGAGAGCCCGGATCTGCTTCGCCGACGCCGCGGTCACCGAGTCACCGACGACGACAAGGTCAGCACCGGTCGCAGGCGGTGCCGTCGACGCGCTCGGCTCCGCCCCCGCCCCCGGCTCCGTGCTCGGCGCACCCGACGGCTCCCCGGGCACGTCCGACGGAGCTGGCGAGGGCACGTCCGACGGCTCCGAGGTCGCCCCCGGCGTGCCGGACGGCGCGACCGTCGGCACCTCAGCGGCTCCCGGCCCAGGGGTGCCGGGCCCCTCGCCCGGCCCGTTCTCCCCCATGCCCGCAGCGATGTCCTGCTCGATCGACGTCACGTGCGGGGCCGTCGCCACAGCGAACCCCGTGAGCACGAGGCACGCGACCATCGCTCCGCCGACCAGAGGTGCACGCAGCCCACGACCCGGCGCGCTCCGCGCCGGACGCACCCAGCGCGCCAGCCGCTCGAGCGAGACGAGCACGCCGTCGCGCACGACGGGCTGCTCGACGTAACGGAACGAGAGACCCGCAAGGACGAACGTCACGACGACCGTGACGACCCACACGAGCGGCACCCCCGAGCCCTCGACCCACTGCTTCGCGAAGATCTGCGTGAGCAGCACGAACACCGGCCAGTGCCACAGGTAGACGCCGTAGCTCCGCTCTCCGATCCACCGCAGCGCAGGCGTCTCGAGCAGCCGTCGCACGCGCGAGTCGTGGAGCATCGTCGTGACGAGGAGCGCCGCCGCGAGCGACACGACGAAGAGCCCGCCGCGGTACGTCACAGCGGAGTCCCACGGCACGAGCAGCGAGAAGGCGCCGATGACGACGAGGCACACGCCCGCGACGACCCCCGGGCGACGCCGCTTGAGCGCGCGGACGACCCGTGCACCCCGGCCCACCGGCGTGAGCGCCGCCGGCCACGGCGCAGGCCGTCCCGTCCGGACGTTGCCGAAGTACCAGAACGCCAGGAGAGCCCCGAGCATCATCCCGAAGACGTGCGTGTCGGTCCCGTAGTAGACGCGCGTCGGGTCCTCGCCCGGCGTGTGCAGCAGCGCCATCGCGCCCGCGGACGCGAGCGCCGCCGCCCCCGCGGCCACGAGGCCCGCGCGCCGGGAACGCGCGAGCAGCAGCACCCCGAGGACGACGAGCGGCCACACGAGGTAGAACTGCTCCTCGACCGCGAGTGACCAGAGGTTCGAGAACATCTGGGGCACGAGCGCCGAGAAGTAGCTGTCCTCCGCGGCGATCGACACCCAGTTGCTCGAGAACGTCAACGCGCCGAAGACCTGCCGGTCGAGGTGCACGCGCACGTCACCGCCGACGAGCAGCGCGACCGGCGAGCACACCGCGACGACGACGAGGAGCGCAGGCAGGAGCCGCCGGACACGTCGCGTCCAGAAGTGTGCGAGGTCGATCCGCCCCGTGCGGGCCTTCTCCCGCAGCAGACCCATCGTGATGAGGAAGCCCGAGATGACGAAGAACACGTCCACGCCGACGAACCCACCCGGAACGGCGTTCGGTGCGAGGTGGAACGCGAGGACGAGGAGGACGGCGACCGCGCGCAGACCGTCGATGCCCGCGATGCGACGAGGGGTCGGCCGACGCTGGACCAGCCGGGTGGCGCCCGTCGGGGGGTCGACCGTTCTCACGGTCCCCGTACCGTTCTCCGCCGTCGCCGTCGCGTCCTCGACCGACAGGTCAGTCGTCCGTGCTGCCACTGCTCGTACTGCCTCCGTGCGTCGCTCCCAGCCTCCTACTGTGCCACGGGCAGGGGCTCGCTCCGGGATGCACGCCGCGGCGCCCCGCGCCGACATGACGCACGCCACGGGTAACTCGCGTCACACGAGGTCTGCGACGTCCATGTGCAGCCTCACTGTGCCCGCTCCGCGCCGTGCCCCGCGCCCGGCCACCCCAGCGCGCAACGACGCCGCGAGCAGGCGACCCTCCCCGCGGGGCGCACGGACGATCGCCCGCACGTCACCGAGCTCACCGCCGAGCACGGGCGCTCCCCCGTCGGCCGGCGTCACAGGGACGGGGCCGAGCACCGTCGCCCCCGGGGGCAGGGTCGTCTCCGCAAGCACGGCCATGACTGCCTGCCGCGGCCCTGTGAGCGCCCCGACGCGCACCGCCGGCGGCAGCCCGAGCTCGACCCGCTCGTCGAGCTCCCGGTCAGCGAGCCCCGCCGGGTCCCATCGCACGAGAGCTCCTGTGACGACCTCGTCACCGTCGCCGACGACCGCGACGACCCCGCCTGCTGTCGCAGGCCTCACGAGGCTCGCGGCCGTGAGCCAGCGTCGCACGGCATCCTGTCGCGTCCTCAGCTGCGTGCCAGCCGTCGCGACCCCGGCGTCGAGGAGCAGCGCCGCCGCATACCCGCCGGCCGCGACCGGCTCGGCGCCCGGGGTTGCGACGACGAGCGCGGACGCGCCCGACACCGTCGCGAGGACGCCCCCGGCAGACCGTGCCCCCGAGATCCGTACGGGAACGTTCGTGAAGGCACGCCCGAGTTCCTCCGCGGTGCGCTCGGAGCCGACGAGGACCGAGCGGAGCGTGCTCCCGTGGCAGCGGGGGCACGACCATGCGGCGGCGAGCCGACCGCACCACCGGCACTGGGGAGTCGAGGATCCCGACGCTAAACCGAGCGGACCGTGGCAGTCCGGGCAGTCCGCGGGTTCACGGCACGTCCCGCACGCGGTGACGGGCACGTAGCCCGCACGCGGCACCTGGACGAGGACCGGTCCCTGGGCGAGCCCCTCGCGCGCGATCCGCCACGCCGCCGACGGGATGCGCGCGACCGCCGCAGGCCCCTCGCGCGCGACCTCGACCCGGGTGAGGGCCCTCACCCGCGGTGCGCGCTCGCGGACGACGGCGCGGGCGGCACCGATCTCGTGGGCCCAGCCGGAACGCACGAGAGCCTGGGCCTCGACCGACCGACCGAGGCCCGCGACGAGCAGCGCGCACCCCTCGGCCTCCGAGCGCAGCGCGAGCACTTCCCGCACGTGCGGGTAGGGCGCGCGCTGCTCGGCGTGCAGCGGGTCGTCGTCCTCCCACACGACCGCGAGACCGAGCTCGGCGACGGGAGCGAACGCTGCTGCGCGCGTGCCGATGACGACGCGGGCATGGCCCCGCAGGGCGGCGAGGAAGGCCCGGTAGCGCTGGGCGGGGCCGTCGTCGGCGAGGAGGCGCACGTAGCCGTGGGCGCGTCCGACGTCGTCCGGGAGTGTCCGTCCGGACGCGGTCGCGTCGCGGAGCCCCGCCGCGTCGAGGGCGCGGCTCAGACGGTCGACGTCGCGCGCGTCCGGGAGCACGACGAGCACGCCCCGTCCGCTGTCGCGCACGACGCGGACCGCGCGCGCGACCATGTCCTCCCAGCCGTCGTCCGCGAGCACCGAGCCGCCGGCCGTCCATCGGCCGGGAAGTGCCGTCCACACCCCGCGCACGGCGGCTCCCGAGGCTGCGTGCCGGAGGAACGCCTCGCCGCCGGCGAGCCCGGACCACGGTCCGGCGTCCGTCGGCGCGGAGCCGTGCGGTGCGGAGGCGCCTGGTGCGGGCCCGTCCGGTGCCATGGGCGACCGGCTTCCGTTGTGAGGCTGCTCGCCCGTGGTGACGGCGGCCTCGGCGAGCGGCTCGTCCTCGGTGCGGGCGTGCCGGGGCGGGACGGCGAGTCGGACGACGTCGCTCATCGAGCCCGCGTAGTGCTCGGCGACGACGCGGCAGAGCCGCGCCGAGGCGTTGGGCAGGACGGGCTCGGTCGACACGAGCCGTCGCAACGGGCGCAGCGTCCCCTCGTGCTCGCTCGTCGCCAGGCGCTCGAGCACGTAGCCGTCGACGTCCTGCGCGCCGAAGCGCACCTTGACGCGCACGCCGGCCGTGACGCCGTCGGCCATCGACACGGGGACGAGATAGTCGTACGTGTGGTCGAGGCGCAGCACGGGCACCTCGACGACGACCCGGGCGACGGGGAGGTCGTCGGCCGCCGTGACGGCCTGCGCCCCGGGTGCGGGCCGTCGCCGAGGCGCAGGCATGCCGGGGAGCTCGAGCTGGTCGGGCTCGCCCGCGGCTGGGCCCTGCGCGGGCTCGGCGGGCTCCGTGCCCGCCGGACCCGTCACGGTCAGACGGCTGACCGCAGCGCGTCCACGCGGTCCGTGCGCTCCCACGTGAAGTCGGGAAGCTCACGGCCGAAGTGGCCGTACGCGGCAGTCGCCCGGTAGATCGGACGCAGGAGGTCGAGGTCGCGGACGATCGCGCCGGGACGCAGGTCGAAGACCTCGTTGATCGCGGCCGTGAGCCGCGGCAGCGGCACGGTCTCCGTGCCGAACGTCTCGACGTACACGCCGACGGGGTGCGCGCGGCCGATCGCGTACGCGACCTGGACCTCGCAGCGCTCCGCGAGCCCGGCCGCGACGACGTTCTTCGCGACCCAGCGCGTCGCGTACGCGGCCGAGCGGTCGACCTTCGACGGGTCCTTGCCGGAGAAGGCTCCGCCGCCGTGGCGGGCCATGCCGCCGTACGTGTCGACGATGATCTTGCGACCCGTGAGGCCCGCGTCGCCCATGGGGCCACCGACGACGAAGATGCCCGTCGGGTTGACGTGGACCTTTGTTGCGCGCGTGTCGAGATCGAGCTGCGCGGCCTCGAGGACGGGAGCGATGACGAGGTCGCGCACCGCGCTCGTGAGCACGTCGTGGCGCACGTCCGGGTCGTGCTGCGTCGAGACGACGACCGTGTCGAGGGAGACGGCATGATCGCCGTCGTAGCCGATCGTCACCTGCGTCTTGCCGTCGGGGCGCAGCCCGGGAACCTCGCCTGAGCGGCGCACGTGGGCGAGCCGCTCCGCGAGCCGGTGGCTGAGCCAGCCGGGCAGCGGCATGAGCTCGGCGGTGTCGGAGCACGCGTAGCCGAACATGAGGCCCTGGTCGCCCGCGCCCTGGAGGTCGAGCGGGTCGACGTCGCCCGCGTCGTTCGTCCGCGACTCCTCGGACTTGTCGACGCCCTGCGCGATGTCCGGGGACTGCTGCCCGATCGAGACGGAGACGCCGCACGAGTCGCCGTCGAAGCCGATCGCGGACGACGTGTACCCGATCTCGCGGACGACGGAGCGGATGATCTGCGGGATCTCGACGTACGCGGACGTCGTCACCTCGCCGGCGACGTGGACGAGGCCGGTCGTCACCATGGTCTCGACGGCCACCCGTGCCTCGGTGTCCTGCTCGAGGATCGCGTCGAGGATGGCGTCGGAGATCTGGTCGCAGACCTTGTCCGGGTGGCCCTCGGTGACGGACTCGGAGGTGAACAGGCGGAGGTGGTCGGTCATGGTCGCCAATCCTAGACGTCAGGGACGGGGCGGCCGCTCGAAGGTCGTGACGTGAGACGTCGCGGAGACGCCTGTGGTCAGGTCGACACGCTGCGGCTCGACGTCGCTCCCGACGAGGAGCGCGACCGTGGTGACGCCCGGGTCGTGGTCGACGCGCACGAGCGCGTCGAGCGCCCGCACAGGGCTCGTCCTCACCCGGATCCGCGCGGTCGTGCGGTCGGACTCCCCGGGTGACCGGAGGCCGTCGGGTCCGACGACGGTCCGGCGGTGCTGCGTCGCGAGATCGCCCTGCCCGGCCTTGACGAGCGACTCCTTGATGCCCCACGCCTCGAGGAACGCGAGCTGCGGACGTGACGAGGATCGCACGAGCGCGGCCTCGTCGGCCGTGAGCGTGCGGTCGACGACGCGCGGCGGGACGGGCCGTCCGCCCGTGCGTTCGACGTCGACCCCGCACGGCACGCCCGCGACGACGACGGCGACGGCCCCGCGGGTGTGCGCCCAGGCGACGTGGACGTCCGGGTGCCCGGCGACGTGCGGGCGTCCGTGCGGCCCGCCGCAGCCCGCGCACGACTGCGCGGGGACGAGCTCGCCGTCCTCGGTGCCCGTGGCGAGCGCGAGAGCCCGTCGGGCGAGGAGATGGGCAGCGCGGAAGTCGACGGCGTCCTCGGCCCGGACCATGCGTGCTGCCCGGGCCTCCTCGTCGACGCTCAGGGGAAGGTGACCGAGGACGTCGAGGACCTCGGTGCTCGGGGCGACGACGAGGAGCGGGTGGACGTGTGCCATCGCGGCAGGCTCAAGCACGCGCGCGGAGCACCGCGTCCCAGACTGCGTGGGCGACCGCGGCCTTCGAGCCGTCGGCCGACGCCACGGTGCTGCCGTCGCGGTCGAGGATCGTCACGGAGTTGTCGGACGAGCCGAACGTGCGCCCTCCGGAGACGTCGTTCGCGACGAGGAGGTCGGCGCCCTTGCGCCGCGCCTTGGCGCGCGCGTGGTCGAGCACGGTGCCCTCGGCGTCGCCCGTCTCGGCGGCGAAGCCGACGATGGTCTGCCCGGGGCGGCGACGCTGGTGCGCGAGGTCCGCGAGGATGTCGGGGTTCTCGACGAGCCGCACCACGGGCGGTTCGCCGCCGTCGGTCTTCTTGATCTTGTCGCGCACGACGTTCTTGGGCCGGAAGTCGGCGACGGCGGCGGCCATGACGACGACGTCGGCGGTGCGCGCGGCCGTGTCCATCGCCGCGTGCATGTCACGGGCGCTGCTGACCCGGGTCACCTCGATGCCCGCGGGAACGTCGACGTCGATCGACGCGGCGACGAGACGGACGCGCGCGCCGCGCTCGTGGGCGGCACGGGCGAGCTCGATGCCCTGGCGACCGGTCGAGCTGTTGCCGAGGAACCGCACGGGGTCGATCGGTTCGATCGTGCCGCCCGCGCTCACGACGACCTCGAGGCCGGCAAGGTCCTGCGGGCGGACGAGGGCGAGCGCCGCCGCTGCGATGACGTCGGGCTCGGGCAGGCGGCCTGGGCCCGAGTCGGCGCCCGTGAGCCGGCCGACGGCCGGGTCGAGGACGGTGACGCCGCGTTCGCGGAGCAGGGCGACGTTCGCTCGGGTCGCGGGGTGGTGCCACATCTCGGTGTGCATCGCCGGGGCGAGCAGCACGGGGCACGTCGCGGTGAGGAGCGTCGTCGTGAGGAGGTCGTCCGCGCGGCCGGAGGCCGCCCGGGCGAGGAGGTCGGCGGTCGCCGGAGAGACGACGACGAGGTCGGCCTCACGTCCGAGCCGGACGTGGGCGACCTCGTCGACGTCGTCGAAGATCTCGTGCGTGGCCTTCTCGCCCGAGAGGGCCTCCCACGTCGCGCGCCCGACGAACTCGAGGCTCGCCGCGGTGGGGATCACCCGCACCGAGTGGCCCGCCTCCGTGAGGAGGCGCAGCAGGAGCGCGCTCTTGTAGGCGGCGATGCCGCCCCCGACGCCGAGGATGATCCGCACCGCACGTCCTCCGTGGAAGTGGTCGAGCTGGGGCGTCAGGCCCCGGCGTCCTCGTTCTCGGTGAGCTCGAGGAGGCTCTGGTTGATCTCGCGCATCGCGATCGAGAGGGGCTTCTCCTGGACGCGCGTCTCGACCAGGGGTCCGACGTGCTCGAGGAGACCCTCGGAAAGCTGCGAGTAGTACGCGTTGATCTGGCGGGCCCGCTTCGCGGAGTAGACGACGAGCGCGTACTTCGAGCTGGCGTGCTCGAGCAGGTCGTCGATGGGCGGGTCGGTGATGCCCATGGGCTGGGCAACGGTTCCGGACAAGATGATCTCCGCAACGTGTGATCGGTGGTGGAGGCCCGGCGCGGAGCGCACGAGCCGAAGGGTCATCCTATCAGCGCAGCGGCGCACCTTCCGCGACCGGGTTCGCTGGGCGCGGTGCAAGGCCGATGACGCTCACGAGCTCGTCGGTCGCTCGCGTGACGACATCGTTGACGATGACGTGGTCGAACTCTGCCTCCGCGGCCATCTCGACGCGTGCCGTCGCGAGCCGACGCTCGCGCTCCTCAGGTCCCTCGGTCCCGCGTCCCACGAGCCGCCGCTCGAGCTCGTCCCAGCTCGGCGGCGCGAGGAACACGAAGCGCGCGTCCGGCATGGACTCCCGCACCTGACGTGCACCCTGGAGGTCGATCTCGAGAAGGACGGGCTCCCCCGCCGCAAGACGCTCGTCGACCGGACCGCGCAACGTTCCATAGCGGTTCTGGCCGTGGACGACAGCGGTCTCGAGGAACTCGCCCGCGGCAAGTCGCCGCTCGAACTCCTCGGTCGTGAGGAACAGGTAGTGCACCCCGTCGACCTCCCCCGGGCGTGGCGCCCGTGTCGTCGCCGACACGGACAGCCACACCTCGGGATAACGCGCACGGAGGTCGGCGGAGACTGTGCCCTTGCCGACCGCAGTAGGCCCTGCGAGGACCGTGAGACGTGCAGGATCGCGGTCGCGGGGCGTTGTGGGAGCGGAGATGTCAGCCGAACCTCTCGATGAGGGCCTGTGCCTGGTGCGGGCCGAGGCCACGGACACGGCGCGACTGTGCGATCCCGACCTCGTCCATGATCGCCTGCGCCTTGACCTTGCCGACCCCCGGCAGCGACTCGAGCAGCGCGGTGACCTTCATCTTGCCGATGACGTCATCCGTCCTGCCCGCCTCGATGACGGAGGAGAGTGAACCCTGAGAGTACTTCAACCTGTTCTTGATCTCGGCGCGCACGCGTCGTGCCTCTGCTGCCTTCTCGAGAGCAGCGGCCCGCTGCTCCGGGGTCAACGGTGGGAGTGCCACGTTCATCACCTTCCTCGCGGTGGGCTGGTAGTTGTGAACCTAGGCACATCTTCGCTGGTCGGCAAGCAGAGCCGGAGGTGATGGCGCCTGCGAGAGGGCCCGGGAGGGGCTCCAGCGGCGGGCTGGCGCCCCTCCCGGAGAAGGGTGAGAACGGGGTGGTTCAGCCGCGCAGAGCGCGGGCAGCCTCCCCCGCAGCCTTGAGCGCGGCAGCCCGGAGCGCGCCGAGGTCCGGACCTGCGCGAAGAACCCCGCGCGACGAGGACGCGAGGACCGTCCGGCGGGCGTCGCCGAAGACGGCGCGCAGCTCGTCGGGCCCAGCACCCTGCGCGCCGACGCCCGGGGCGAGCAGCGGACCGTTGACGCCGACGAGGTCCGTGCCGGTGCCCTGGGCGGCCGCGCCGATGGTCGCGCCGACGACGAGGCCGACCGACCCGAACGGCTCGGCCCCCGCGTTGAGCTCGCCGGCCGACGCGGCGATCGACGCCGCGACCGTCGTCGTGCCCGCCCCCGCGCCACGCCGTGCGTGCTGCACGGACGCACCCTCCGGGTTCGACGTGAGGCACAGGACGAAGAGGCCGCGGCCCGTCGCCGTCGCGAGCTCGACCGCTGGCGCGAGCGAGCCGAAACCGAGGAACGGTGACACGGTGAGCGCGTCGCCCGCGAGCGGCGAGCCGTCGCGGAGGAACGCCTCGGCGTACGCGCCCATGGTCGAGCCGATGTCGCCGCGCTTCGCGTCGACGATCGACAGCGTGCCCGTCTCGCGGGCCGCTGCGACGACCTCCTCGAGCACCGCGAGCCCCCCGGACCCGTGGCGCTCGAAGAACGCCGCCTGCGGCTTCACCGCGGCGACGCGCCCGCCGACGGCCTCGAGGACGCGCGAGGAGAACTCACGCAGACCTGCGGGGCTGTCGGGCAGCCCCCACGCCTCGAGGAGCGAGGCGTGGGGGTCGATGCCGACGCACAGCGGACCGTGCGCGTCCATGGCTGCCGCAAGGCGTGCGCCGAAGGGCACGACGCTCACGCGACGACCGCCGGGGTCGGCAGGTCGGACGCCGCAAGGGCCGCCATGTGCTCCTGGAGCGAGGTGACCTCGAACGGCCCGGCGAGGATCGCCTCGATGGCCTGGACCGCTGCCGCGAGCTGCTGCGTCGTCGTGACGATCGCACGGTCCGCGGCCGTCGACGCTGCGCGGATCTCGTAGCCGTCGGCGCGCGCGCCCTGGCCCGAGGGCGTGTTGACGACGAGGTCGATCTCGCCCGCGGAGATGAGGTCGACGATCGTCGGCTCCCCCGCCGGCCCGCGGCCGTCGGACTGCTTGCGGACGATGCGCGTCGCGATGCCGTTGCGCTCGAGGACCGTCGCCGTGCCGGACGTCGAGAGGATCTCGAACCCGAGCTCGACGAGTCGCTTCACCGGGAAGACGATGTCCCGCTTGTCGCGGTCCGCGACCGAGACGAAGACCGTGCCAGACGTCGGCAGGCCGCCGAACGCTGCGGCCTGGGACTTCGCGAACGCCGTCGGGAAGCGCTGGGAGAGGCCCATGACCTCGCCCGTCGAGCGCATCTCCGGGCCGAGCACCGTGTCGACCGCGACGCCGTCCGCCGTGCGGAAGCGCTTGAACGGCAGGACAGCCTCCTTGACGGCGATCGGCTGCGAGAGCTCGATGACCGCGGCGTCGCCCGCGGCGGGCAGGATGCCGCTCGCACGCAGATCAGCGATCGACTCCCCCGCCATGACCTGGGCGGCCGCCTTCGCGAGCGACACGCCCGTGGCCTTCGAGACGAACGGCACCGTGCGCGATGCACGCGGGTTGGCCTCGAGGACGTAGAGCACGTCGCTCACGAGCGCGTACTGGACGTTGAGCAGGCCGCGCACGCCGACGCCGCGGGCGATCGCCTCGGTCGAGCGACGGATGCGGTCGAGCTCGGCCTGGCTGAGCGAGACGGGCGGCAGGACGCACGCCGAGTCGCCCGAGTGGATGCCCGCCTCCTCGATGTGCTCCATGATGCCGCCGAGGTAGAGCTCGGTGCCGTCGTAGAGCGCGTCGACGTCGATCTCGAGCGCGTCGTCAAGGAAGCGGTCGATGAGGATCGGCGCGACCCGGCCACCCTGCTGGGCGGCGGCACCGAGCGCACGCTCGACGTAGCCCGTGAGCTGCTCCTCCGAGTAGACGATCTCCATGCCACGACCACCGAGGACGTACGAGGGACGCACGAGCACCGGGTAGCCGATGTCGGCGGCGATCTGGCGCGCCTGCGGGAGCGTCGTCGCCGTGCCGAACGCGGGGGCCGGTAGCCCGGCCTCCTCGAGGACCCGCCCGAAGACCGCGCGGTCCTCGGCCGCGTCGATCGCCTCGGGCTGCGTGCCGAGGATCGGCAGGCCCGCGTCCGCGAGGCGCTGCGCGAGGCTCAGCGGCGTCTGGCCACCGAGGGTGACGACGATGCCCTTGACCGGACCCGCGGCGAGCTCGGCCTCGTAGACCTCGAGGACGTCCTCGAAGGTGAGGGGCTCGAAATAGAGGCGGTCGGAGGTGTCGTAGTCCGTCGAGACGGTCTCCGGGTTGCAGTTCACCATGATCGTCTCGTACTTCTCGGCGAGCGCGAGCGTCGCGTGCACGCACGAGTAGTCGAACTCGATGCCCTGACCGATGCGGTTGGGGCCCGAGCCGAGGATGATGACGGCCTCGCGCTCGCGCGGTGCGACCTCGGTCTCCTCGTCGTACGTCGAGTAGTGGTACGGGGTCGTCGCGGCGAACTCCGCCGCGCACGTGTCGACTGTCTTGAAGACGGGCCGCACGCCGAGCGCCCGGCGCACCTCGCGGACCGTCGACTCCCCTGCGGGGCCGCGGATACCGCGCAGCGCGGCGACCTGGACGTCCGAGAGGCCATGACGCTTGGCGAGCGTGAGGACGTCACGCGTGAGGGCGGGCGCCTGCGCGACCTGCTCGGCGACCTCGTTGACGAGCTCGATCTGGTCGAGGAACCACCGGTCGATCTTCGTCGCCTCGTAGACGGCCTCGATGCCCGCACCGGCGCGCAGCGCCTGCTGGACCTGGACGAGACGCTGCTCGGTCGGGCGCTTGATGGTCTCGAGCAGCTCGTCGAGCTCAGCACCCGACGGGGCCTCGCCGTCCCAGTGGAACGTCGTGCCGGACTTGTCGATCGAGCGCAGCGCCTTGCCGAGCGCCTCGGTGAAGTTGCGGCCGAGGGCCATGGCCTCACCGACCGACTTCATGGTCGTCGTGAGCGTGTCGTCGGCCGCCGGGAACTTCTCGAACGCGAAGCGCGGGACCTTGACGACGACGTAGTCGAGCGTCGGCTCGAACGACGCGGGTGTCGTGCCCGTGATGTCGTTGGTGATCTCGTCGAGCGTGTAGCCGATCGCGACCTTCGCCGCGATCTTGGCGATCGGGTAGCCCGTCGCCTTCGACGCGAGCGCCGAGGAGCGCGACACGCGCGGGTTCATCTCGATGACGACGACGCGGCCCGTCTCCGGGTGGATCGCGAACTGGATGTTGCAGCCGCCCGTGTCGACGCCGACCTCGCGGATGATCGCGATGCCGATGTCACGGAGGTTCTGGTACTCGCGGTCCGTGAGCGTGAGCGAGGGCGCGACGGTCACCGAGTCGCCCGTGTGGACACCGACCGGGTCGACGTTCTCGATCGAGCAGATGACGACGACGTTGTCCGCCTTGTCGCGCATGAGCTCGAGCTCGTACTCCTTCCAGCCGAGGATGGACTCCTCGAGGAGCACCTCGGTCGTCGGCGAGTAGTGGAGGCCCTGACCGGCGATGCGACGCAGGTCGGCCTCGTCGTACGCGATGCCCGAGCCGAGGCCCCCCATCGTGAACGACGGCCGGACGACGAGCGGGTAACCGAGGTCCTCGGCAGCCGTGAGTGCCTCCTCGATCGTGTGGACGATGTGCGAGCGTGCGGACTCGCCCCCGCACACCTCGACGACCTCCTTGAACTGCTCGCGGTCCTCGCCCTTCTGGATCGCGGGGATGTTTGCGCCGATGAGCTCGACGCCGTACTCCTCGAGGACACCGGCCTCGTCGAGAGCGATGGCCGCGTTGAGGGCTGTCTGGCCGCCGAGCGTCGCGAGGACGGCGTCGGGCCGCTCCTTGGCAATGATCGACGTGAGGACCTCGGTCGTGATCGGCTCGACGTACGTGGCGTCGGCGAAGCCGGGGTCCGTCATGATCGTGGCGGGGTTGGAGTTGAGGAGGATGACGCGCAGGCCCTCCTCCTTGAGCACGCGGCACGCCTGGGTGCCGGAGTAGTCGAACTCGCAGGCCTGGCCGATGACGATCGGGCCCGACCCGATGACCAGGACGCTCTGGATGTCGTTGCGACGAGGCACGGGTCAGTTCTCCTTGCTGGCGGCGGGCGTGGCGGACGTCGCGGCCGAGAGGCCGGCGGCGGACTTCGCACCCGAGGTCATGAGGTCGATGAAGCGGTCGAAGAGGTAGGAGGCGTCGTGCGGGCCGGCCGCGGCCTCCGGGTGGTACTGCACCGAGAACGCCGGGATGTCGAGGCACTCGAGGCCCTCGACGACGTTGTCGTTGAGACCCACGTGGCTCACGACGACACGGCCGTAGCGGCCGTCCGCGTGCGGGGCCGTCGACGTCTCGCCGATGGGCGCGTCGACAGCGAAGCCGTGGTTGTGGCTCGTGATCTCGACCTTGCGGGTCGCGAGGTCCATGACCGGCTGGTTGATGCCGCGGTGGCCGTAGCCGAGCTTGTACGTGCCGAAGCCGAGCGCACGGCCGAGCAGCTGGTTGCCGAAGCAGATGCCGAAGTACGGCACCTTCGCGTCGAGCACCTCGCGCAGGAGCGCGATCGGGCCGGTGGCCGTCGACGGGTCGCCTGGGCCGTTCGAGAAGAACACGCCGTCCGGTGAGTACGCCATGAGCTCGTCGAACGTCGTCGTGGCGGGCACGATGTGCACGCGGACGCCACGCTCGGCGAGGCGCGCGGGCGTCATCGACTTGATACCGAGGTCGAGGGCGACGACCGTCGCGACGGGATCCTGGCCCTCAAAGCGTCCCGCGGGCTCGATCGTGTAAGCCGTGTCCGTCGACACCTCGGTCGCGAGGTCGGAACCCGCCATCTGCGGGCTTGCGAGGATCTCCTCGACGAGCGAGCCGATGCGGCGCGGGTGGCCGTCGACGCGCAGCGACGCGCCCGAGAAGATGCCGCCGCGCATGACGCCGCGCTCGCGCAGGTGCCGCGTGAGCGCCCGCGTGTCGATGTCGGAGATGCCGACGACGCCCTGGGCCGCGAGGTCGTCCGAGAGGTCGCCCTCCGAGCGCCAGTTCGAGGCGCGACGCGCCGCGTCGCGCACGACGAAGCCCGCGACCCAGATGCGCACGGACTCGGGGTCCTCGCTGTTGACGCCGGTGTTGCCGATGTGCGGCGCTGTCATGACGACGATCTGGCGGTGGTACGACGGGTCGGTGAGCGTCTCCTGGTAGCCGGACATGCCGGTGTTGAAGACGATCTCGCCGAGCGTCGTGCCGACCGCGCCGAAGGCACGCCCTGCGAAGGCGCGGCCGTCCTCGAGGACGAGCACGGCGGCATCGTCGTCGAGAGGCACGAGGTCGAGGGGCTGGTTCACTGCTGCTCCTTCGGTGCGGGGGCTGTGCTGAGGATCGAGCGGACGGCCTCGTCGAGGACGTCGCGCTCGGTGGAGTGGTCGGGGCGCAGCCCCGTGTCGAGGAGGACCTCGTGCCCGTCCGGGCCGCTCGAGGCCCAGGTGATGACGACGATCGACGCGTCGGCGACGAACTTGCCGACCATGCCCGAGGACCGGGCGACGCGGCGCAGGGTGTTCGCGGGAAGGACGAGGTCCGGCGCGCCGACGCGCTCGACGACGAGCGCGTGCTCGTGGACCGTCACCGTCGCGCGACCGCGGACGCCGAGACCGTGGGCGGCGACACGTTCGAGCCACTGCTCGTGGAACGTCGTCGCGACGTAGCTCGCGGCGATCGCGTCGGTGAGGGGCGTACCGCGCTCGGCGGGTGCGACGGGCAGCGCGCCGATCTCGAGCGCCGTGCGTGCGGAGCGTCGGCGCCAGCCGACGGCCATGCCGACGAGCGTCGCGACGGCGAGCACGGCGAGGACCGTGATCGTCACCTCGTGCGGGACGCCCATCAGGCGATCGTCCCCTGCGGGGCGGGTTCGCCGGCGGGGGCGAGCGCCTCGCCGTCGAGGACCGTGGGGCGGCCGCGGAGGAACGTCGCGACGACCTGGCCCGGCAGCTCACGGCCCGCGAACGGCGAGTTGCGGCTCATCGTGCCCTGGAGCGCGGGGTCGACCGTGCGGCGCACCGTCGGGTCGACGAGCGTGAGGTTCGCGGGCTCGCCCTCGGCGACGGGCCGGCCGTGCCGGTCGTCGACGCGGCCGATGCGCGCGGGGTTGGTCGAGAGGACCCGCGCGACGTCCTCCCAGGTGAGACGGCCCGTCTCGACCATCGTTTCCTGGACGACCGCAAGGGCCGTCTCGAGGCCGGTCATGCCGAACGCCGCGGCGTCCCACTCGCAGTCCTTGTCCTCGACCGGGTGCGGGGCGTGGTCGGTCGCGACGATGTCGATCGTGCCGTCCGCGAGGCCCGCGCGGACCGCCTCGACGTCCTCGGCGGTGCGCAGCGGCGGGTTGACCTTGAAGACTGGGTCGTAGCCGCGCGCGAGCTCGTCGGTGAGGACGAGGTGGTGCGGCGTGACCTCGGCAGTGACGGGCAGGCCGCGGGACTTCGCCCAGCGGACGATCTCGACCGAGCCAGCCGTCGAGAGGTGGCAGACGTGGAGGCGTGAACCGACGTGCTCGGCGAGCAGGACGTCGCGCGCGATGATCGCCTCCTCGGCGACCGCAGGCCAGCCGCGCAGGCCGATCTCGGCGGAGACGACGCCCTCGTGCATCTGCGAGCCGTCGGTGAGCCGCGGCTCCTGAGAGTGCTGTGCGATGACGCCGTCGAACGCTTTGACGTACTCGAGGGCGCGGCGCATGAGCACGGGGTCGTGGACGCACTTGCCGTCGTCGGAGAAGACGCGGACGCGGGCGGCCGAGGACGCCATGGCGCCGAGCTCGGCGAGCTGCTCCCCCGCGAGGCCGACGGAGACGGCGCCGACCGGGAAGACGTCGACCCAGCCTGCGTCGTTGCCGAGGCGCCACACCTGCTCGACGACGCCCGCGGTGTCCGCGACGGGCGTCGTGTTTGCCATGGCGTGCACGGCCGTGAAGCCGCCGAGGGCAGCAGCGCGGGTGCCGGTGAGGACCGTCTCCGCGTCCTCGCGGCCCGGCTCGCGCAGGTGCGTGTGGAGGTCGACGAGCCCGGGCAGGAGGACCTTGTCGGTCGCGTCGATGACGAGCGCACCCTCGGGCACCTCGAGCGACCCGGCTGGCGCCACCTTGGCGATGACGCCGTCCGCGAGGAGGACGTCCTGGGGCTCGCCACCGAGGATGCGCGCCGCCGTGAGGAGGACGGGTCGGTTCTGGGCGGTCATGCGAGCTCCTTCGACGTGGGGACGGGGGCCGCGGTGCCGGAGCCCGCGAGCGTGAGGTAGAGGACGGCCATGCGGACCGCGACGCCGTTGGAGACCTGCTCGACGACGACCGAGCGTGCCGCGTCGGCGGCCTGCGCGGAGATCTCGAGCCCACGGTTCATGGGGCCGGGGTGCATGATGACCGCGTGCTCGGCGAGGGTCGCGAGGCGCCGCTGGTCGAGGCCGTAGAGCCGTGAGTACTCGAGCGGGCTCGGGAAGTAGCCGCCGCCTGCGGCGCTCATGCGCTCGCGCTGGACCCGGAGCATCATCACCGCGTCGGGGCGCTCCGCGAGGGTCGCGTCGAGGTCGTAGCTCACGGTGCACGGCCACGTCCCGACGCCGACGGGCACGAGCGTCGGCGGTGCGACGAGGGTGACCTCGGCGCCGAGGGTCGTGAGGAGCTGGACGTTCGAGCGCGCGACACGCGAGTGCAGGACATCACCGACGATCGCGACCTTGAGGCCCGCGAGGTCCTTGCCGACGCCGCGGCGCGCGTCGAAGCCCTCTCCCGAGCCTGCGACGCCACGATCGGCGAGGTGCCGGCGGATCGTGAACGCGTCGAGCAGCGCCTGCGTCGGGTGCTGGTGCGTGCCGTCGCCCGCGTTGACGACGGCGGCGTCGACCCAGCCCGCGTGCGCGAGCAGGTGCGGCGCGCCCGACGCGTGGTGACGGATGACGATGCCGTCCGCGCCCATCGCCTGGAGCGTGAGCGCCGTGTCCTTGAGGGACTCGCCCTTGGAGACGCTCGAGCCCTTCGCGGAGAAGTTGATGACGTCGGCGCTCAGCCGCTTGGCCGCGGTCTCGAAGGAGATGCGGGTACGCGTCGAGTCCTCGAAGAAGAGGTTGACGACCGTGCGGCCACGGAGCGTCGGAAGCTTCTTGATCTCGCGGGACTGGGTCGCGGCCATCTCGGCGGCCGTGTCGAGGACCTGGACGGCGTCCGCGCGGGTGAGGTCGCGCGCGTCGAGGAGGTGTCTCATGCGCGGGCCTCCCCTGCGGTGATCGTCACGGCGTCCGTCCCGTCGATCTCCTCGACGAGCACGGCGACGCGCTCGCTCAGGGACGTCGGGAGGTTCTTGCCGACGAAGTCGGGGCGGATCGGCAGCTCGCGGTGGCCGCGGTCGACGAGGGTCGCGAGCTGCACGGCGCGTGGGCGGCCGAGGTCCTTGATCGCGTCGAGCGCCGCCCGGATGGTGCGGCCGGAGAAGAGCACGTCGTCGACGAGGACGACGACCTTGCCGTCGATGCCGTCGGCCGGGAGCGTCGTCGTGCCGATCGGACGCGTGGGGTGACGGTGGAGGTCGTCGCGGTACATCGTGATGTCGAGCTCGCCGACGAGGTGCGCGGCGTCGAGGCTGGGCTCGACCGCCGCGAGGCGCTCGGCGAGACGGTGCGCGAGCGGGAGGCCGCGTGTCGGGATGCCGAGGAGGACGACGTCGTCGCCGCCCTTGTTCCGCTCGAGGATCTCGTGCGCGATCCGGGTGAGCGCTCGGCCGATCTCGGGGGCGCCGAGGACTGTCGTCACGGCGTCTTCGGGCATGGGTGCGCCAGCCATGTGGCGACCTCCTTCTCCGCCTCTCTGGACGGTCTGTTAAAGGAAAGCCTGTCGGTGGCCGACTCTACGCCCGGGCTGTGCCCGCGCGGAGGTTCGTCCACGGAGCGGAAGGTGTGGCGTGCGCCACGTGTGCTGCGCGTGCACGGAGAGTCTCGGCTCGGCAGGCTCGAGGTGGCGACGGGCGTCGACCGTGCTGGGCCGGCCCGGCCGCATCTGTGCAACGAGCTGTCGTCGGCGCCGGTTCTTTGCTCATCCTCGGGCGAACGAGCTGCATCCGTGCTAAGAGCCCGCCCGCGGCCCGATTCTTTGCTCATCCTCGGCCCTCGCGGCAGCATCTGTGCAAGTAACTGCCCCGCGCCCCAGTTCGCTGTTCATCCTCGGGCGCGCCAGCGGCATCCGCGCAAAGAACCCGCCCGCGCCCCGGCTCGCTGCTCATCCTCGGGCCCAGCGGCAGCATCTGCACAGAGAGCCATCTCGCGCCCCTCCTTCTGCGCGATGCAGGGACGCGTCGCGGCCCGCGGTCGTCAGCCGCGGTGTGCTGCGTCGAGTGCCGCGTCGAGCTCGTCGAGGATCGCGCGCGCGTCCTCGACGTCCCACTGCGTGCCCTGGAGCTCGAACTCGTAGAGCACCGGACGCCCTGAGAGTCGCGCGATCGTGCGCGCGGCCGCCTGGTAGTGCTCGCCGAAGTTGCGGTTGCCGGAGCCCATGACCCCGACGAGACGCCGGCGCGTCACAGGGTTGCGCAAGAACCGGCGGACGGGCTCAGGAATCGTGTCGTTGTCAGGGTTGCCGGTCTTGTACGACGGCGTGACGAGCACCCAGGGCCCGTCGGGCACGGATCGCCGGACCTCCCGGTCGCCAAGGTCGTGGGCGGCGCGGCCCAGCCGCTGCGCGAACTGTTTGACCATGCCGGACGCGCTCGACGCGTAGTAGATCTCGATCATCGTGCCCTCCTCCCCCACCCTCGCCCGATCGCGGCGCGCGGCGCAGGGACGAAGGTCCTGCCGCCATGACCACAGGGCTCGCCATGCCGACGTCGATCCACAGCTCAAACGTGTGGTGTCCTGTCGCCGACGTACTGGTGCAAGCATCCGTCCATGGCCATGCTCACGGATCGCGGAGTGCCGCTGCCGGCGTCGGCACGCCAGGTCGGCGTCTTCACCCTGGTAGACTCGCGCGCTGCCGGTGCCACGCACGACCAGACGTCGCGGATGACGACGTCCGGCGCCTGGGTGCGCGTCGTCGGTGAGGCGTACTGCCGGGCCGGGACGCAGGTGACGGTACCGATGCTTCTTGCTGGAGCTCGGCTGACCTGGCCACGAGGCGTCGTCATGGGTCCGCTCGCGGCGATCCATTACGGCGCGCCACTCGACCGACCCGACATGATCGATGTCGCCCGTATGTGTTCCGGTCGCCGGCCACTCCACGGCCTTCAGCCGCGCGTCATCCCGCTGGGCGACGACGAGTGGCGCGACAACGGCGTGTTCCGCGTGACGCACCGAACTCGGTCCTATGTGGACACTCTCGCGTTCGCGCCGTTCGAACAGGCACGGCGCCTGCTGGTCTTTGCGTTCGCGCACGGCATCCTCACCCGGTCGGATCTCGTCGAACGGCTCGTCACGCACCCTGGCATGCACGGCAACGGCCAGATCCGGCGGCTGCTACGTGAGTCGGCCGGAGGTGCGTGGAGCCCCGCGGAGCACGACGCGCACGAGCTCTTGCGCCGTCACGGCATCACCGGCTGGTCTCCGAACATGCGGGTGCGCGATGCAGCTGGACGGATCATCGCGGTCGTCGACATCGCTTTCGGCGACGTGAGGCTCGCGATCGAGGTCGACGGTGAGTCGACCCACGCGCGGAGCATCCAGAAGGACTCCGCACGCAGGAACCGGCTCGTCGCAGCCGGGTGGACGGTGCTCAGCATCACGCCCGCCGACATCCGCGACCGTCCCGACCATGTCGTCAGCCTTGTCGCGACGACGATCGACAGGCTCCGCGGCACACGCTCGTAGTGCTCGCGCGTTGTCACAAGGACAGCGAAGAGTCGTCGGTCGGCCTTCCGCATGGGGCTTGTGGAGGACGGGCGGTTCGGTGGCCACGTGGTGTCCACTGTCGACGAGCGGACCCGGTCGCGATGAGCTGCGTTGCTCAAGTTCGACGCCATCGATCCAAGCCGCGCAAAGGACCGGTCCTGCGCGCGGTTGGTTGCTCAGGCTCGACGACTTCGACCGAGGCCGTGCACAGAACCGGCCACACGAACGGTTCGTTGCTCAGACTCGTCCCACTCGGACGAGGATGAGCAACGAACCGCCCGCCGCGGCCCCGGTTCGCAGCGTGAGAGCGTCGGGGCGCCATCGCCGCAAGAACCTACTACTCCGGCTTGCGCTTCATGATGTCGTCGCGGACGACGCGCCGCAGCACCTTGCCGATCTGCGAGCGGGGCAGCTCAGTGACGATCTCGAGCTGCTTGGGCAGCGCGTAGCGCGCAAGCTTCTCCTCGCCCCATGCGCGCACCTGCTCGAGGTCGATCGCGGCGGCGACGTCGGTCGCGAGGACGATCGCGGCGACGACGCGCTCGCCGAGGTCTCCCCCCGGCACGCCGACAACGGCAACGTCCTCGATGCCGGGCATCGCACGCAGGTGGTCCTCGACCTGCGACGGGTACACCTTGAACCCGCCGGAGATGATCATCTCCTTGATGCGGTCCACGAGCTTGACGAACCCGTCGGGCTGCACCACGACGACGTCGCCCGTGCGGATCCACGTGCGGCCGTCGACCTCGACAAGGCTGTCGGTGGTCTCCTCGGGACGGTTCCAGTACCCCTGGAACACCTGGGGGCCGGAGATGAGCAGCTCGCCACGCTCGCCCGCGGGGACGAGGACGCGCGGATCCTCCTGGTCGGTGACGCGGATGTGCGTCGACGGGAAGGGCAGCCCGAGGGTGCCGGGCTGGCGTGCGTCGGAGCACGGCGAGCCGAGCGCGACGGGCGACGTCTCCGTCATGCCGTAACCCTCGATCGCGAGGCCTCCGGTTGCGGCCTCCCAGGCGGACGCGACGGCTGTGGGCAACGGCATTGCGCCGCAGATGGCGAACTGGAACGACGTGAGGTCGACACCGGCGGCGGGTGCGGCCTTGGCGATGCGGTCGAGCATCGGTGGGACAGCGGGGAGGAACGTCCCGGGGACGCGCTTCTGCGCGGCGAGGAACTGCTCGACGTCGAACTTCGGCAGGAGGACGAGGGTCGCGCCGATGCGCAGGGCGAACGAGAGGCACAGCGTGAGGCCGAAAGCGTGGAAGAAGGGCAGGACGCCGTAGACGACGTCGTCGGAGAGGCCACGTCGCGGCCCCTCGGCCTCGTCCCTGCCGAGCTGCGTCCACTCCTGCCCCTGGAGGGCGTTGGCAACGAGGTTGCGGTGCGTGAGCATGGCGGCCTTGGGCGTGCCGGTGGTGCCGCCGGTGTACTGCAGGAGTGCGAGGTCGTCGGCCTCGGGCGACGGGTAGCTCGCGGGCACGGGACGTGCGTCGCGGAGCAGCTCCTCCCAGCGGGAAGTGCCGTCGGGGACGTCGCCGCGCATCTGGCTGCGCAGTGCGCGGGCGGTCGCGACTGGGAGCTTGAGGGCGAGGCGCTTGGCGCCGGGCAGGTCGCGCGTGAGGTCGACCGCGACGACGGACTTGACGCCGGCGTCGGCCTGGACGGTGAGGAGGCGTGCAGCGGTGGGCTCCCACGCGATCGCGACCTTGGCGCCCGAGTCGGCGATCTGGTGGGCGAGCTCGTCGCGCGTGTACGTGGGGTTGCACTCGACGACGACGCCGCCGACGCGCAGGACCGCGTAGAACGCGACGACGTGGGTCGGGCAGTTCGGCAGGGCGATCGCGACACGGTCGCCGGGGGCGACGCCGAGGCGGGTGAGGACACCTGCCGCGCGGGCGACCTCGGTGGCGAGCTGGCGGTAGGTCGTGCGTCGTCCTAGGAAGTCGAGCGCGATCCGGTCGGGGAAGGCCGCGGCGTTGCGCTCGATGACGGCGTGGAGGGGCTCGTCGGGAACGTCGACGTCGGCGGCGACGCCGGGTGCGTACGAGCTGAGCCAGGGACGGTCGGCAAGATCCATGCCTCAAGGCTAACCTACGGCGCCGTAGGTTACGTTCGCGTAGGTGCGCGACCAGGCAACTTGCCCCTGCCAGCAACAGCCAGGGCCCCGCTCCCGCGCGGGGAGCAGGGCCCTGATCGAGCAAGACGCTCAGCCGAGCAGCGTCGGCTTGAGCTCCATGATGCGCGCGAGCAGACCGTTGACGAAGCTCGGCGACTCGTCGGTCGACAGCGCCGAGGCGAGCTCGACGGCCTCGTCGATCGCGACAGCGTCCGGGACGTCGTCGTTGAAGACGATCTCCCATGTCGCGAGCCGCAGGATCGCGCGGTCGACCGCGGGCATGCGGTCGAGGGTCCAGCCGTTCGAATAGGTCTCGAGGACCTCGTCGATGCGTGCCGCGTGAGCGTCGTACCCCTCGATGAGCTCGCACGCGTACTGCGGGAGCGCCGCCTCCGTCCCGGGGGACGCGATGCGGTCGGCGAGCATCGTCAACGGTGCGACGTCGCGCTGCTCGGCCTCGAAGAGGACGTCGACGGCCCGCTTGCGGGCCTTGCTGCGGGCTGCCACGTCAGTCGGTCACGCGACCCAGGTAGGAGCCGTCGCGGGTGTCAACCTTGACCTTGGTGCCCTGCTCGAGGAAGAGCGGGACCTGGATCTCAGCGCCGGTCTCGAGCGTCGCCGGCTTCGTGCCGCCGGTCGAGCGGTCGCCCTGGAGGCCGGGCTCCGTGTACGTGATCTCAAGGACGACGGACGCTGGCAGCTCGATGTAGAGCGGCACGCCGTCGTTCTGGGCGACGAGGACCATCTGGTTCTCGAGCATGTAGTCGACGGCGTCGCCGACGACGGCGGACGAGACCGGCACCTGGTCGTAGGTGTCGGTGTCCATGAAGATGAAGTCGTCGCCGTCCTTGTAGAGGTACTGGTAGTTCCGCTTGTCGACGTTCGCGGTCTCGATCTTCAGGCCTGCGTTGAACGTCTTGTCGACGGTCTTGCCGGTGACGACGTTCTTGATCTTCGTGCGGACGAACGCACCGCCCTTGCCAGGCTTGACGTGCTGGAACTCGATGACGGTCCACAGCTGGCCGTCGAGACGGAGCACGGTGCCGTTCTTGATGTCGTTCGTGGTCGCCACGGTTCAACTTCCTCTTGGGGGTGTCAAGTGTCGGTGGTTCCGGAACCCGCGCGCCGGGGCGCTGGGCGTGCCGGAGGGTTGCCGCAGGGCGGCAGCCGCCGCAACTTGTCGAGTATAGCGAGCCTGCGGCGCCTGCGGTCGCTCGGCGCCGGGGTGGCGTGCGCCACTGGTGGCCGGCGCTGTGCGGGGCATGCCACCTTTCGACCCCTTCCGACAGTCGGACGGGCGGAGGCCGTCGAGCCGTCGGGCAGCGGCCGGATCAGGCGCCGGCGAGGGCCGAGAGCGCGAGCCGGTAGGAGTCGAGGCCGAAGCCCGCGATGGTTCCCGTCGCGACGGGCCCGACGACTGAAAGGTGCCGGAACGCCTCGCGTGCGTAGGGGTTGGAGATGTGCACCTCGACGAGCCGCAGCCCGACGTCCGTCACCTGGGCGGCGGCGTCGCGCAGCGCGTAGGAGTAGTGCGTGAACGCGGCAGGGTTGAGGACGGCGTCGGTACGGGTGTCGACGGCCTCGTGGAGCCAAGCGACGATTTCGGATTCGTCGTCGGTCTGGCGGACGTCGGCCTCAAGGCCGAGCGCGGCAGCCCATTCCTCGCACGCCGACCGCAGGTCGGCGAGAGTCGCGTGACCGTACACCTCGGGTTCGCGCACGCCGAGGCGACCGAGGTTGGGACCGTTGAGAACGAGGACGCGCGTCATGCGGCGAGCGTAGCGGTCCCCGGCCTCGGGTCGACGCCCGTCCCGCCCTGCGGTCGTGGCGCAGCGGTCACGGCGCAGTGTGCGCGGCGCGCCGTGGGGACGGTCGCGGTGCGGCCGCGATCCGGTAGGGGCAGTCCCGTACGTGGACCCCGCACACTTCGTCGCGACGGGTGCTCCCGCCGCGCCGCCGCCCGCGCCCGTGGCTAGGCTCGCGCTGCCACCGGGGCCCAGGGCCCCTGGTCGGACGACGACGCCCGTTCCCGAGAGGTCCTTCATGACTCCCCCGTTCAGCACCCCCGCCCGTCGAGGCGCCGTCCTCCTTGCCGTTGCCGGCCTCGCGCTCACTGCGGCGTGCACGCCCGACGCGACCCCCGCTCCTCCGTCCCAGAAGGGCCCGTCGGTCGGCACGACGGTCAACGAGCTGCGCGGTCCCGACGGCGCTCCGCTTGTCGCGAAGGTCGTCGACCTCGCGACTGCGAAGGTCGCGGCAGAGGGCGTCCAGTACAAGGTCGTCACCGAGACCCCGCCCGTCACCGCGGCCGGTCTCGCTGCGACCGCCGTGGGCGTGCGCCCCGACGGAACCACGCTGCTCGTAGGACTCCCTGAGGGCTTCCTCGCGAAGGACGGCACGCTCGCGGGCGACGCGACGTTCGGTGGCTACTTCGAGGGCAAGCTCTCCGAGCTCTCGCGCGCGACGGCTCTGCCCGTGGGAGCGTACGTGGCCGAGGACGTCACGGTGTGGGTCGAGTCGCTCACGGCCGACGTTGCGAACGGCCGCTGGCGCATCCGCGCGGCCGGGGCCGAGGGCGGCGTGCGCACCATCGCCGAGTCGAAGGACCTCGGGGTGCCGGGCAACGTGCACCCGGCGATCGCGACGCCCAAGCCTGTCGTCCACGACGGCCGCGCCTACTTCAACTCGGCGTACGTCGAGGAGGACGGCACGAGCCGCGTCCAGGTGCTGTCGGTCCCGCTCGAGGGCGGCAAGGTCCGCGTCGAGGTCAAGGGCGCGACGACGCCCGTCGTGTTCGACGGCGGCGTCGCGGTGCTGCGGCTGGGCGACGGACTGACGGAGGACGGCGCGCAGAACCCGCTCGACACGGTCGGCGTCTCGGTGCTGCTCGACGGCCGTTACCAGGAGATCGTCTCGGTCGGCGCGTCCGCCAACCCGGGCGCACAGGGCACGATCGCGGACCTCGCCGGAGGCGGCGACACGCTGACGTTCACGCGCCAGGGCGTCCTCTACGTCGTCGACGCGGCCGACGGCTCGGCCGTCGCGATCGGCGCGCCCACGGACTCGACCTTTCTCGGCGTGCAGCAGTGCGGCTCGCGCGTCACCTGGTCGACTCTCGGTGCCGACGCAGGCCAGATGGTCTACGACGTCGACGGCGACGCCCTGTGGCGCGTCGAGGACGCCGCCGTCACGGGCCGATCGATGTGCTCCGACGACCTGCTCGCCTGGGACCACACCGACAACTGGTCGGAGAAGCACACCGTGACCCTCGTGACCCGCTGGGTCTGACCCAGGCACGCGAGAGCCCGGCACTCCACGTGGTGGGGGGTGCCGGGCTTTCGTTTTCTTGCCTTCGCGTCAGCAGCGCGCTACTTGACTCCGTCCCGCACGATCGCTGCGTTGGCAAACTTCGCGGGGTAGTCGTAGAACGTCGACTTCTGGTACGAGTTGACGTGCACGGACAGCTTGAAGGACGCCACGATCGGGCCAGCGAACAGGTCGATGGGCTTTGCGTTGCACACGACGTCCTTCGGTGCGCAGACCGAGAGAACCCTGATTCCGTAGGCGCTCGGCAGGTTGGCTCCTCGCGCGAGGACGCCGCGCCATGTCTGCGGTTTGGCAAGCTTCTCGCCGCCCGTGAACGAGAGCATCAGCGGGTCCGACATGTTGTTGACGGGGTTGGCGATGAGGATGATGCTGCTGATCGCCTTCTGATACTTGCCCGTGAGCTGTCGCGCTACACCGTGCATCACCTGAGCGCCCTGCGAGTAGCCAGCAAGGACGATGCGCGTCTTGGGGCAGTTGTCGACGAGCTTCGTCACCATCGACTTGACGCTCGAGACGCCGTAGTTGACCGAGTTCTGGTAGACCTTCGGCGCGGTCACGGCGTTCGACGCCTCGACCGCAGGGTAGATCGCCGAGAGGTAGCGGATCTTCGTGCCGTTAGCCATCTTGGAGCGAATCGACTGTGCGACGGGGCTCACGCGGGTCCCGAAGCCGGGAATCGTCCCTGCGCTCTGCCCCTCGCCCGAACCGCGCGCCCCGATCACGGCGACCTGCGCCTTGCAGCTCTTGGTGATGACTTCCTTCGAGAGACTGGAGTCCTGGACGACCTCGGCCTTCGCATTGGCGGGGGCCACGCTGCCGAAGAGCAGCAGCAGTCCAGCAACTACGAGTGTTGCGAATCTTCGCACGGGTTCTCCTTCTTGAGTACGAGTACTGCGCGGGCATCGCAAAACTACCGACACAGATCTTTCCTGGCAATAGCCAGTATCGAACCTCTATGTCCAACTCAGTCAGGAAGGAGTCTCTCCAGAGCTACATACTGACGCGGCGGCCCTGTGCGGGGGCGTCGGCCGCGATCTCGGCGTACGCCGCGACGAGGAGCGTCGGGTCAGGACCTTCGAGGCGGCTCGGTCGGCCGAGGCCGTCGAGGACGACGAAGCGCAGCGTGTCGCCGCGGCTCTTCTTGTCGCGGCGCATGGCTGTGAGGAGCTGCTCCCAGCGGTCCCCGCGGTACGTCGTCGGCAGCCCGAGCGCCTCGAGGACGGTGCGGTGACGGTCGACGTCGGCGTCGGAGAGTCGGCCGGCGAGGCGGGCGAGCTCGGCGACGAAGACCATGCCGACGCTCACGGCGGCGCCGTGGCGCCACTGGTAACGCTCGACGTGCTCGATCGCGTGACCGAACGTGTGGCCGTAGTTGAGGAACTCGCGCGGGCCGGACTCCTTGAGGTCCTCGGCGACGACGGCGGCCTTCCACGCGACGGCACGCTCGATGAGCTCGACGAGCACGTCCTCGGGGACGTGCGTCGCGCCCTGCGTGAGCTCGGACGCGTGGGCCTCGACGAGCTCGAGGACCCGGGCGTCGTGGACGAAGCCGCACTTGACGATCTCCGCGAGGCCCGCGACGAAGTCCCAGCGGGGCAGGGTCTCGAGCGCGTCGATGTCGCACAGGACGCCCGCCGGCGGGTGGAACGCGCCGACGAGGTTCTTGCCCTCGGCGGTGTTGATGCCGGTCTTGCCGCCGACGGCTGCGTCGACCATCGCGAGGATCGTCGTCGGCACCTGGACGACCTTGATGCCGCGCAACCAGGTGGCGGCGACGAACCCGCCGAGGTCGGTCGTCGCGCCGCCGCCGACGGCGACGATCGCGTCCGAGCGTGTGAAGCCGGCCTGGCCGAGCACCTGCCAGCAGAACGCGGCGACCTGCGCGGTCTTCGACTCCTCGGCGTCGGGCACCTCGGCCTGGATGGCCTCGTAGCCCTGCTCGACGAGGTCGGCACGGATCGCCTCGGCGGTCGCGCCGAGCGCGGCCGGCGCGAGAACGAGGACACGGCGGACGTCGGGTCCGAGCATGGCGGGCAGCTCGCCGAGGAGGTGGCGGCCGATGACGACGTCGTACGGCTGGTCGCCGCGCACGGTGACGCGGACGGGTGCGGTGGTCACTTCGGGTCCTCCACGGTGGGTGCGGTCTCGGGTGCAGCGCCGAGCGCCGCAAGGATCTGGGCCGCCACCTCGTCGGGCGTGAGGTCGTCGGTGTCGACGCGCAGCGTCGCGACCTTCTCGTAGACGGGCCGCCGCGCCGTCATGAGCTGCTGCCACTGCGCGCGCGGATTCCCGAGCAGGAGCGGCCGCGACACGTTGAAACCGACGCGCGGCGCCGCCTGGGCAAGCGACACGTCGAGGAACACGACCGTGCCGCCCGCGGCGGCGTAGGCCGCGAGGACGTCCTGCGTCTCGGGAGCGAGCACCGCTCCCCCGCCGAGCGCAAGCACACCGTCGTGCTCCGCCACCGCACGGGCGACCGCCTCGCGCTCGAGAGCACGGAACGCCGGCTCGCCGTCGTCGAGAAAGATGTCGCTGATCGGCTTGCCGGCGCGGGCCTCGACGTCGGCGTCCGTGTCACGAACCTGCCAGCCTGTCGCGGCGCCGAGCGCCGCAGCGACCGTGGACTTGCCGGAGCCGGGCGGACCGGCGAGGACGACGCGGGGCATGACGGTGTGAGGCACGTAGGAGAGGGTACCCGGGCGCACGCCGTCGGTGGCTCGACGTCCGCCGCGCAGTGCGGTCAGCGCATGTGCTCGGGGATTGCCTCGAGATAGGCCTCGTAGTTGCGGCGGACCTCGGCGACGGAGTCGCCACCGAACTTCTCGAGGACGGCGTCGGCGAGAGTGAGCGCGACCATGGCTTCGGCGATGACGGCGGCCGGGGCGACGGCGCAGACGTCGGAGCGTTGGTGCTGGGCCTGGGCGGGCTCCCCCGTCGCCGTGTCGACGGTGCGCAGTGCGCGCGGAACGGTCGAGATGGGCTTCATGGCACCGCGCACGCGGACGACCTCGCCGTTGGACATGCCGCCCTCGACGCCGCCGGCGCGGTTGGTCGCACGCGTGATGCGGCCGCCTGCGACGTCGATCTCGTCGTGCGCCTGCGAACCGCGTCGGGTGGCGGTGCGGAAGCCGTCGCCGACCTCGACGCCCTTGAACGCTTGGATGCCCATGATCGCGGCGGCGAGGCGTGCGTCGAGCCGCCGGTCGGAGTGGACGTACGTGCCAAGCCCGGTCGGCACGCCGTAGGCGAGGACCTCGACCACTCCCCCGAGCGTGTCGCCGGCCTTGTGGCAGGCGTCGATCTCGGCGACCATCGCGGCCGACGTGGTGGCGTCGAAGCAGCGCACCGGGTCGGCGTCGAGCGCGGCGACGTCGTCGGGCGTCGGGATCGCGGCGCCGTCGGGGACGGCGACGGGACCGATGCCGACGACGTGCGACACGAGGCGCACGCCGACCGCCTGCTCGAGGAACGCCGCGGCGTAGACGCCGAGCGCGACGCGTGTCGCAGTCTCACGTGCGGAGGCACGCTCGAGGACGGGCCGGGCGTCGTCGAAGCCGTACTTCCGCATGCCGACGAGGTCCGCGTGGCCGGGGCGGGGCCGCGTGATCTTCTTGTTGCGGGCGATCTCACGGACGTCGCCCGTGCCCGCGTCGACCTGGAGGGCCGACGACTCGACGGGGTCCGGCGCCATGACGTCGACCCACTTGGGCCACTCCGAGTTCGCGATCTCGAACGTCACAGGCCCACCCTGCGTGACGCCGTGGCGCACGCCCGCGAGCACGCGGAGCTCGTCCTGCTCGAACTTCTGACGGGCGCCGCGCCCGTACCCGAGGCGGCGGCGGGCCAGCGCGTCACGGACGTCCTGGCTCGTCACCTCGACACCCGCAGGAAGGCCCTCGATCACTCCGACGAGCGACGGGCCATGAGACTCACCTGAGGTCAACCAGCGCAGCATGACGCGATCCTTTCACGTGCGACGACGACGCCCCCGCCACGTCCGCAGTGCGGTCGTGGCGGGGGCGGCGATCAAGAGTCGCTACTTGGCGCCGATGACGTCGGCGAACGGGTCGTCCTTGGTCGACGGCATCTTCGGCTCCTCGACCTCGGGCTCCTCGGGCTGCTGCGGCCCTTCGAGCACATAGGTCGAACCGGAGATCTTGTAGTCGACCTCGCCGGCGGGTCGGTCAGGCAGGCCGTTGCTCGCTGCCTTGTCCGCGAGCAACGTCTGGATCTCGAGCCCGCTCACCAGGAAGTGCCGCGAGCTCGTCGTCTGGAGTGCCTCGAGGATCGCGGACACCTGCTCGTAGGTCCCGCCAACGCTGATCGTCCAGTCGAAGACATGGAAGCCCTCGATCGCCGGGACCTTTGACGGCACCCGCTCGGCGACCGGCTTCTCGGTCTCGTCGCTTATCGGAGCGGCGGTCGTTGTGACCTCTCCCGGCTCAGGTGCTGCAGTGCTTGTCGGGGCCGGCGCAGGTGAGGGCGCGGCCGTCTGGGTCGAGGTTGGCACCGCGACCCGCGCTTCGAGGCCAGTGATCTCGAGGAGGTAGGCGTCGTTCTCCAGGATGAGTTCCGAGAGATACGCCTCGAACTCATCGATGTTTGCGGCGACGGGGATGCCGACCTGCAGCTCAGCGATCCGCTTTCGAATCTCCGGAAGACGCGCCTCGATAGCGCGCAGCTGCTTGATCTCGCCCGTGAGCTTCGCGTTCTGGATCTCTGCGAGATCCTGCTTGTCCCCCAGGTCGCTCGCCTCGTCGAGTGCGGGCTTGTAGGACAGCACGAACGTGGCGACGAGGATCAGAACTGCGACGATTGCGCCGCCCGCGATCCAGAACTTGTCACGTGAGACACCCATAGTCACTTACCCCCCTCGGCGTCGACGGCGAAACGCATGGAGAATGCGCTCTCCTCAACGGTCACGGCTGTCGTCGTGTCGAACCAGACGTCCGACTCGTCACCCCCACGCACAACCTTGAGGATCCGAGCGTGGGCGAAGCCCGGAATCGCATCCAGGTTAGAGATCCACTCGGAGGTCTCGAGCTCCTCGGGCGAGCGTGTCACGACGGTGAAGGTTGCGACGCGCCCGGGGACGAGAGAGTCAGTCGGTGCTTCGAGGACCGCCAGAGGTGTTTCCTGCACCATGACGATCTCGTTGATGACGGAGTTCTCGGGGAGCTGAGCCGCCATGGCCGCCACGAGTGGCGTCCATGCGATCTCCGTCGACATGCCGACCTGTTGCGCCAGCTCGGCGGTGACCCGCTGGTCCTCGACCGCACGGACCGGAGCGAGCGAGAGCTTCTCCGCCGTCAGGGTTCGCGTGCGGGTCTCAGCGACGTCGAGCTGGTCCTGGGCGCTGCTCACCGTGAGTGTTCCCATGAGCCAAAGGAGACCTGCGAGGACGACCGCGACGAGCACGACGAGGATCATGACGTTTCGCACCAACCTCTCGCGCGAGAGGTTGCGTACGCCTGAAGGCAGGAGGTTCACCTGGGCGAGGGGTGGCGCACCGACGTCGGCGAGCGACGCCGCGGCGCGCGTGCGTCGCGGCATCTTCAGCTGGAGGCTCATGCTGCCACCGCCGTCGCAAGTCCCACGGCGATCGTGACGTCCTGCTCGCCGACCTCAGCGATCGCGGCGGCAGGGCCGCGCGAGACCTTGAGGTTGTCGACGGCGCGCCCGAGCGTCACCTGGAGACGTGTCGCGGTCGCGAGCGCCTGCCCCAGGCCCTGCAGGAGCACGCCGCCGCCGCTGAGGACGAGGAGCTCGACCGGCTTCTGCGGGTTGGACTGTGTGTAGAACGCGACCGTGTTACGGACGTTCTCGATGAGGGAGCGCGCGACGGTCGTCGCCGCGTCGGCTGCCGGCTCGAGGCCGGGTGCGACGGCGAAACCGACGCCGATCTCTCGTTTGAGCTGCTCGGCCTGGCCGCCGTTGAGCTTCATGACCGATCCGATCGCATCCGTGATGTCCTGACCACCCGCGGGCAGCATGCGCACGAAGTGCGGCACGCCGGCCTGCGCGATGACGATGTCCGTGATGCGCGCGCCCACATCGACGTAGGCGACGGTTCGGTTGACCCGCTCGCCGTGGTGCAGTGCGCGCAGCAGCGCGAAGGCGTTGAGGTCGACCTGCACAGGGTTGAGCCCGGCGCGCACGACCGCGCTGATGTTCTGCTCGACTGTCTCGCGCACGGCGGCGACGAAGAGCCCGTTGAGCACCGGACCGTTCTGGCCCTCGCCCTGAGCGATCGGGTAGTAGTCCATGAGAGCGTCGTCGGCCGCCATGGGGAGGATGTCGGCGGCCTGGAAGCCGAGGGACTTGCGCAGCTGGCCGAGCGGCATCGCCGCGACCTCGAGGTCGCGGACGACGACACGCTGGTTCCCGATGCCGATGACCACGTCCTTCGTCGAGAACTTGCCCCTGCTCCACAGCGTGCGCAGCGCCGACGCGACGACCTCGACCTCGACCACCTCACCGTCACGCACAGCGCCGTGAGGCAGCTCGACCGACGCGAAGCTCCCGAGCGAGCCCGTGGAGGTGGACCCGCCGCTGCCGTAGCTCACCTCCGCACCGCGGACGTGCGTGGTGCCGATATCGAGCCCCACGACCTTTCTCCTGGCCACTCGTGATCCTTCCGTCCGTGACGCCACGTTGACGCTCCGACGTGTTATCGGCGTCTTGGGTGCACGACTTGAGGTTCAGCTCGTGCCGTCTCCGGGGTCAGCCGAGCAGCGACAGATAGCTCCCGAAGAGCGACTGCCCGACGACGAGCCCGATCCAGGTCCCGACGATCATCCACGGTCCGAAGGGAATGCCAGCCTTGGGGTCACGCGTGACAACGAGAACCGCGACGCCGACGATCGCGCCGAGCAGGAACGCGCCGAACATCCCGACGACGACCGCACCCCAGCCGACGTAGCCGAGGTAGAGGCCCAGCACGGGAGAGAGCTTGACGTCACCGAGCCCCATCCCTGCGGGATAGGCGATCGCGGCGACGAGGAAGAACAGGCCGACTGCTGCAGCACCGGCCAACGCTCGCAGCATCGCAGCGCCGTCTCCCTCGGCGACGGCCGCGAGGCCGAGGAGTGCGGGTGCGACGATCCAGGACGGGAGGACGATCGCATCAGGAAGTCGTCGCACGTCGAGATCGATGAGGCTCAGGCACACCGAGATCGCAGCGAGGTACAGGTAGGCAGGCAGGAGCACCGACCAGCCGATCCACCACGCGACGAGCCCGAAGGCGATGGCCGTGCCGAGCTCGACCGCTGGGTAGCGGGGGCTGATGGGTTCGCCGCAGTCCCTGCACCGGCCCCGCAGCAGCAGCCACGAGACGACGGGGATGTTGTCGCGTGAGCGCACCACGTGCTCGCACCGCGGACAGTGAGAGGCCGGGCGGACCACTGACTCGCCGCGCGGCACGCGCCACACGACGACGTTGAGGAAGGACCCGACCGCGAGACCGAGGACGCACGAGAGGACGATGGCGACCCCGGTCATGCGTCATCCGCCGCAGTCGGACCACCGAGGGCAGACAGGGTGAGCGAGAGAATCACCGGACCGTGATATCACGCATGGCACCGACCCGCAGGTCCCACAGCGTGTTGGTGTAGTCCTCGCCGCCCTGGGCGAAGATCATGTCGATGCCGGACTGCGCACTCACCTCGCAGCCGTAGAGCTGTCCGTTGAAGGTGCCGCTCGGCTTCGAGCTCAGCGTCGTCTTGCCCGACGAGTAGAGCACGACCTTCGAACGGAGCTTGCCATCCGTGTCGAGCTGGCTCCACCCGTTGGTCGACCACGTGATGTTCTTGCCCTTGTTCCCCGCGCAGGCGGTCTGCCCCGCGTCAGGAAGAGCGACGATGTAGAGGGTGTGGCGCTTCTCGTCGCCCGGTCCGTTGCCAGTGCGCACGGTCCAGGAGCCGTTCTTCACCGCGTTCTTCGTGAAGATCACGAGGTCGGCGTTGAGGACGATGTTGATGTGCCCGACGGTCCACGTGGCGCAGTCGGTGAGATCGACCTTCGTCGGCGTCTCGATGACGAGCGGCTTGCTGTAGTTGTATGCGTTGCACCGGCTGCCCTCAAGGCTTCCGGCGGTGAGCGTCGACCAGTCGGCCTCAGTGAACGTGTCCCAGGGTTCCTGGTCGTCCTTGAGCATCGGGAAGGACATCGTCTTCTTGTCCTCGGCCGTCTGCGGGTTCATGGGGTTGTCGAGGATCGACGGCAGGAGCCAGGTCTTGTCGCCTGCCGGCACGACGTAGTTCGGCACGAACCGTGACCCCAACGCCATGGTGGTCTGCTTGCTGTTCCACCCTGTGTCGGCCGCGCCCGTGGTGTAGAAGGTGCCGCCGACAAAGCCTGCTGGCAGTTTGTTGGACGATGTGAACTTCCCGTAGGCCCGGACGTCTCCCCAGAACGAGTGCCCCTCGGAGGACAGCTCGACGTTACCGTTGACGAGCGTGTCACCGCGGACCACGGTCTGGGACCCAGAGAGCTTTCCGTCGAGATAGAGGTTGCCGTGCACCTCGAGCTTGAACCCGATGTGCAACGAGCCGGAGACGTAGAAGTCACCCTCGATGACGCAGTTGTTGCTCACCGTCGCCCCACCGAGCGCATACACGCTCCCCGAGAGCGTTCCCGAAGCGGGACACGTCCACTTCTTGTTCGTCACGATGTCCGGCGACTTGTCCGTGTGCGGGCGCGAAGGGTGGGCTGGGTCCGGGTAGAGGTTGAAGTTCGTGTTCGACAGCACGTCGAGATCCCCGAACACGGCCTGGTCGAGCCCCATCGACTTCGGACGCGTGAACGTCACCTCGACCGTCGCCTTGTTGCCCCGGGTGTTCCCGTTCTGGCCGATCGACTTGGCGAAGCCCGTCGTCTGCACCTGGACGGCCTCCGCAAGCTTGGGGATCTTTCCGCCCGAGAGACACTCCACCCAAGGGCCGTTCTTGACCGCCTGGTAACGGACGTTGTCGACGGTGTAGTCGGTCCACCCGTGGGGATCCAGTCCGGTCACACCCGTGCAGGCTGTCGACTCTGCCTCTGACCGGGTGAGAAGTGCGCGTCCAACCTGCTGCGCCCCGCCCTCTGCGGCGGCCTGCGCCTGGGAGTGCGCGCGGGTCGCCGTCGTCTGGCCGATCGTGAACATCAGGGAGCTGAGCATGACCCCCATGAGCAAGGTGATGAGCATGACGCTCGCGAGCACGAGCACCATGGCATTGCCCTTGTCGTCCGTGGGCCGAGCCAACCTGCGCATCACCAGCACCGTCCTTCGGTCGCGACCCCGAGGCCGCGCGTCCCTGTCGTGGTCGTGAGGGTCACCGGGGGCTTCCCGGTCGTCGTGTCGATCGCGAGCGACGTCACGAGCTTGGTGGCGTCCGTCACGCCAGCGACGTTCTTGAGCGCGAAGACCGCACTGCTCCCGTCACCCGGGGAGACACCTTCGGCGAGCCTGGTCCACCCTGGACCGAACGTTGGACGCGAGGTGAGCGGCTTGGGCGTCTGGTTAGCCCCGGCCGGGTCGGCAAAGCGGCGGGAGACGTACACCTGGCGGGTGTCGGCAGTGTAGTAGAGAGCTGCGCAGCGGGTCACGCCGAACTCGGCGGCGCCGTCCTGCGTGCTGCGTGTCTGGGAGAGGACGACGATGTCCGACCCGATCGAGCGCACGGTGAACGCCGAGGCGTTCGAGACGAGAAGATCGACCTCGTTGACGATGTTCTGTGCGGTGTCGTTCGCCTGGGAGATCCGGGTGACCTCGGTCTGCTTGCGGAGTGTCGTCACGGTCATCGTGAGGATGATCGTCATGACGATGCCCAGCAGGAGCATGTAGACGAGGAGCTCGACGAGCGTCAGGCCCGCATCCCCGGACCGGACGTGACGCGCGCGCAGACGCTGGATCATCGCGGTCATGCCCCGAACCCCGGGACGGCGACCCAGGTCGCCGCACGGGCGAGCTCCTTGTTGAGGCCCTTGTCGACGACCTTGACGGCGAGGTAGTAGGTAGTGCCGGAGGCGGCTGAGGTCTCGACATCACGGCAGTGGGCGGTCGCAGCCGCCTCGGTGGTGAGCGTCGTACCGTCGGCGGCACCGACGGCCTGGGTCACCTCGTACGTGATCTTGCGCCGCGAGTCGGTCACGGTCTGCGCGGCGGCGTACGTGCCGACGAACTTCCCGAAGGCCACGCACGTGCCCGAGCTCGCGCGTGACTGGGCAAGGTCGATGCGGGTGTTGACGAGCTCGGTCGCTCCTGCGGTCCGCACGCTGCTCGCCGACGAACGGAAGGCGCTCACGAGGAAGGGCACGAGCGAGGCGAGCACGATCATCGCGATGGTCATCGCAACGAGGAGCTCGGCGAGGCTCATGCCTCGGTCCGACGACAGCGAGCGGTTGGTGCGCATCTTCTCCCCAGGCGGCATCAGAACGGCAACGGTATGCAGGCGCACAGGGTCGAGACCCTGTGCGCCTGCATCGACGTCAGAGCGTCACGGATTCGCCGGGGTCGTCGGGGCCGCGCCTTCCTTGATGATTCCCTCGTCGGAGTTGTACGTCCAGGACTTGCCCGTGAGGTTCGCGTGCGAGCCCGTGAGGTCGTAGCCAAGACCCGTGCTCTTGGGCGTGGCCGTGATCGTCACGTCGGGAGTCGCGCGGTAGCCGTTAGTGACGAGCGTGGCCGTCGTCATGCCGTTGTACTTGCCGTTGTTCGACGTCGCGAACGCCTCGGCGGCCGTGATCGAGTTCTTCATGTCCGAGACGACCTGCTTCTCCCAGGCCTTCTCACGCTGCTTGAGGAACATCGGGATCGCGATGGCCGCGAGGATGCCGATGATGATGACGACGACGAGGAGCTCGACGAGGGTGAAGCCCTTGTCTCCGTCCTTCTTGTTGAGCGCCTTGGAAACGCGAGCGATCATGATGATCTCCTAGAGTTCAAACTGAGTGGTGGTGACCAACCCTCTCGGGCCGGTCATCTCTGTATCGGCAGCCGGCGCACAGACTTGAGGCCTGACATGCAACTTCTTCGGCGCAATCACCCGATGAGCTCGAAGATCGAGAAGATCGGCATGTAGAGAGCGATGAGCATGCCGCCGACGATGACACCCAGGACTCCGATCATGAGCGGCTCGATGAGCGAGGTCAGCTGCTCCGTCGTCGCCTCGACCTCGTCGTCGTAGAAGTCCGAGATCTTCTCGAGCATGAGCTCGAGCGAGCCCGAGTCCTCACCGACCGCCATCATCTGCACGACCATCGGCGGGAACACGGAGTGCCGCGACAGTGGTGCGGTCAGCGCCTCGCCCTTGCGGACCGCCTCGCGAACATCCTTGACCGCATCCTCGACGACGATGTTGCCGGCCGTCTCGCCGACGATGTCGAGCGCGAGGAGGATCGGCACGCCCGAGCCGAGCATCGTGCCGAAGTTCCGCGTGAAGCGCGAGATCGAGATCTTCTGCGCGAGCGGACCGAAGATCGGCGCCTTGAGCTTCATCGGGTCCGCCTTGCGACGCACCGACTCGTCGTTCTTGTGACGCCCCCACCAGATCGCGATCGCGACGAGCACGAGCGCGATGGGGATGCCGGCCACCTTGAGGACGCCCGAGAGCCACACGAGCACCTTCGTCGGCGCCGGCAGCTCACCACCGAGCGACTCGAACATGCCCGAGAAGATCGGCACGATGAAGAGGAGCATGCCGATGACCGCGAGGATCGCCATGACGAAGACGACGACCGGATAGGTCATCGCGGACTTCACCTTCTGCTGGAGCTTGACCTCAGCCTCGAAGTTCGCGGCGATCGACAGCAGGGACTTCTCGAGGAAGCCGCCGGTCTCACCCGCACGCACCATGTTGATCATGATCGGCGGGAACTCGCGCGGATGCTTCGCGAACGCGACCGAGAGCGAGTGACCCGTCTCGATGTCGCCGCGGACCTGCCCGAGGATGCCTGCGAGCACCTTGTTCTCGGTCTGCTCGGCAAGGATCGAGACAGCGCGCAGGAGCGAGAGGCCTGCCGAGACCATCGTCGCGAGCTGACGCGTCATGACCGCGAGGTCCTTGAGGCCGACCCCCGAACCGAAGCCCAGCTTGATCTCCGCGTTGAGGCCCGTCGTCGAGACCTCGGAGATCTCGAGCGGGGCCACCCCCATCGTCTTGAGACGGCTCGCGACCGCGCCCTCGTTGGCGGCCTCGATCCGCCCCTTGACGATCCGGCCCTGCTTGTCGCGGACCTTGTACTCGTACAGCCGTCCGCTCGTCGACGTGCTCATCGCTCGCTCCTACCGATCTGGCCGGGCACGTAGGCGCCCGGGTCGAACACGGGCGCGTGTCCAGCGGCCGGGACGTCACCGCCCGTCGGCGCGAAGGGTCCGCCAGCGCCCTGTGCGCCGCCGGACTGGTACCCACCGGGAGCCGTCGGGAGCCCGCCGCCCGGCTGGTAGCCGCCACCCGGCTGATAGCCGCCACCAGCAGGTGCGCCGCCGTACACCTGGGCGTTGATCTCCGCCATCGCCTCCTCGTCGACCGCCTGAGCGCCCATCGACGACGCAGCGATTCCGGCACCCGTGCTGCCGGACCGCCCCGAGAGACGGTTGAAGTCCTCGATGAAGTGACACTTCTCCAGGCCCGTCTCGTACGAGATGCGCCCCTGCCGCACGAGGTCCGCCAGGTGCTGATCCATCGAGTGCATGCCGAGAGACTTGCCCGCCTGGAGCGCGGAGTAGATCTGGTGCGTCTTGCCCTCACGGATGAGGTTCCGGATCGCTGGCGTCGCCACCATCACCTCGGTCGCAACCGCACGGCCAGGACCGTCCGACCGCTTGCAGAGCGTCTGGCAGACGACGCCCTGGATCGCGCCCGCGAGCTGCACCCGGACCTGGTCCTGCTGCTCAGGGGGGAACACGTCGATGATGCGGTCGATCGTCTGGGCGGCGTCCTGCGTGTGGAGGGTCGCAAAGACGAGGTGGCCCGTCTCGGCAGCCGTGAGCGCGACCGAGATCGTCTCGAGGTCACGCAGCTCACCGACGAGGATGATGTCCGGGTCCTGACGCAGCACGTGCTTGAGCGCCTGCCCGAACGACGTCGTGTCGGTGCCGACCTCACGCTGGTTGACGATCGCCTTCTTGTGCTCGTGAAGGAACTCGATCGGGTCCTCGACCGTCATGATGTGCTCGGCGCGCGTCCGGTTCGCAAGGTCGATGACCGAGGCAAGCGTCGTCGACTTGCCCGAGCCCGTCGGCCCGGTGACAAGGACGAGGCCACGCGGCAGGTTGGCGAACGACCCGACGATCGCCGGCACGCCGAGGTCCTCGAGCGGCTTGATCTCCGTCGGGATGACACGGAACGCCGCACCGACGTTGTCCCGCTGCTGGTACACGTTGACACGGAAGCGTGATCCGCCGGGAACCTGGTACGCGAGATCCAGCTCGAGGTTCTCCTCGAAACGCTCGCGCTGCTTCTGCGAGAGGATCTGGTAGATGGAGCGTCGAAGCGCCTCGCCCTCGAGCACCTCGGTGTCGTCGAGCGGCTGCAGCTTTCCGTCCCGGCGGATCGACGGACGCGCGCGCGCCGTGAGGTGAAGGTCGGAACCCCGCTCCTCGACAGTCCGACGCAGCAGGTGGTCGAGACTGACATCGCCGTCCTCGGAACGCTGCGCCATGCCGACCCGCCCGTTGAGCACCGGAGCCGCGGCCCGGGGCGAGTCAGCCTGCGCGCGCGCCGCGTGCGGCGAGGCCGCCTGCTGTGCAGGAGCCCGCCCCGCAGCGGATGCAGGAGCTGCAGCCCGCGTCGGCGGACCGGCGTGCCCGACGGGCGCGCCGCCCGGTGCCCCCGGGCTCGCCTGCGACTGCGCGACTCGGCTCTGCGGGCTCACAGCGCGCACCGCCGCACTTCGCTGCAACGGGTCGTACGCCGCCTGGGGTGCGGCCGCCGGAGCAGCCACGGGACCCGCTGCGGCTGCGCGGGATGCCGCAACCCACTGCTGTCCGAGGACGGGCTCGCGACGAACCGGCTCCGGCGGAGTCTCCGCCTGACGTGCCCAGGTCTGCTCCGGATCCACGCGGGACGACGCAAGCGCGTTCGCAAAGGAAGCCCCGCGGCCAGGTTCCGGGGTGAAGATCTCGCTCACGTTGAGCCTCTCGCCTCTCGACTGCGACGCGCGGCACACGCGTCATCTCGTTATCGGCGCGCCAGACCACGCACTTGAGCGATCCGGACGATATTCACGCGACGACGCGGAGGATCTCCTCGATCGACGTCCGACCTTCGACGACCTTCCGCCAACCGTCGTCGCGCAGCGTCGTCATGCCATCCGCGATCGCCGACTTCGAGATCTCGGCAGCCGACGAGCCAGCGACTGCGTGCCGCTCGAGCGCCTCGGTCACCTGCATGACCTCGTGGAGCGCGAGCCGCCCCCGGTAGCCGGTCTTCGAGCAGGACGTGCACCCGGCCGGTCGGTGCAACGTGGGCTTGGCCTCCCCCGGCATCCACGGGAACCGAGCACCGAGGAGCTCCTCGTCGGACGGCACGTACGGCTCCTTGCACTTGTCGCACAGCTTGCGCGCAAGCCGCTGCGCGACGACGCAGTCGAGCGCCGAGCCCACGAGGAACGGCTCGATCCCCATCTCGACGAGACGCGTCACCGCCGACGGCGCGTCGTTCGTGTGGAGCGTCGACAGCACGAGGTGACCCGTGAGCGCTGCCTCGATCGCGATCTGCGCCGTCTCGTGGTCACGGATCTCACCGAGCAGCACCACGTCCGGGTCCGATCGCAGGATCGAGCGCAGCGCGCTCGCGAACGTCAGACCCGCCTTCGGGTTGACCTGCACCTGGTTGATGCCATCGAGCCGGTACTCGACCGGGTCCTCGACCGTGATGACGTTGATCTCCGGCTTCGAGACCGCGTTGAGCGTCGCGTACAGCGTCGTCGACTTGCCCGACCCCGTCGGGCCCGTCACGAGGATCATGCCGTAGGGCTTCTTGTACGACTCCTCGTAGATCCGGTAGTTCTCCTCGCCGAAGGACAGGTCGCGCAGGTCGAGCCGCGCGGTCGAGTTGTCGAGGATTCGCATGACGATCTTCTCGCCCCACACCGTCGGCAGCGTCGCGACACGAAGGTCGATCTTCTTGCCGTTGTGCGTCACCGACATACGACCGTCCTGCGGCTTGCGCCGCTCCGCGATGTCGATGTCCGAGAGGATCTTGACACGAGAGATCACTCCGTTGGCGATCTGCTTAGGAGACCGCTGCATCTCGTGAAGCACGCCGTCAATGCGGTACCGGACGCGCAGCTCGTGCTCGGCCGGCTCGATGTGGATATCGGACGCGCGGTCGGTGATCGCCTGCGTGACGAGCAGGTTGACGTAGCGGACGATAGGCGCGTCCTCGTCGGAGACGTTCCCGAGATTTGCGAGGTCGAGCTCCTCGAGCGTCGCGTTCTGCTCCTCCTCGAGGACGTTCTGGAGGTTCTCGAGCTCCCCGTCGGCGCGAACGTAGCGGTCGATCGCACGTGCCAGCGGGTCGTGCGACGCGACGGCGGTGCGGATGGGCATCCCCGAGACCGATCGCATGTCGTCGACGGCCATGACGTTGCCCGGGTCCGCCATCGCGACGACGAGGACGCCGCCGTCGTAGCGCACCGGCAGCGCGTTGTACCGACGGCAGACGGAGCCCGGGACGGCCGCCACCGCGGCCCTGTCGACCGGATACTCGTCGAGGTCCACGTACTCGAGACCCACCTGCTGGGCGAGCGCGCGGACGAGGTCGTCCTCCGAGAGGATGCCCAGCTCGACGAGAACGCGCCCGAGCGACGACCCGCGTTCGATCTGCACGTCGAGCGCGTGCATGAGCTGGGCCTCGTCGACGAGGCCCTCCTCGAGCAGGATCTCACCGAGCTGCTTCATGTCTGCCGTCCTCCCGTCGCACCGCGGATGGTGCACCTCGGGTTATCGGCAGACTGCGACGTTCTCTGAAGCGGATGAACGCGTTCTCACAGGATCATTACGTGATGGCGTCGGTCGACCCGCGGCGCGCGAGCTCCGCCTCGAGCGCGTCGCTCATGGCCACGAGCGGCGGCACGTGGCCCGTCATGAGGCGCACCTGCTCGGCCGCCTGGTGGAGGAGCATGCGCTCCCCCGGGGCGTCGACGCCGCCCAGGCGGCGCCACGCCGCCTGCAGCGCCGTGGGCCGCGGGTCGTAGACGACGTCGAGCAGCACTCCCCCGACGTTCTCGCCACGGGTGACGAGTCCGTCCGCGACGGCGTCGGCTCCCGCGCCGGGCACGGTCGAGACGACGACGTCCGCGCCGACGAGTGCCCGTGGCGCGTCCTCGAGCCGCCCGAACGTCGGCTCAACACCCATGCGGTGGGCTGCACGACGCAGCGATCCCGTGCGTGCGAGCGACCGCACGAGCACGAGCGGGTCGGTGATGCCGAGCTCGCCGAGCGCGGCGAGCGTCGAGGCGGCCGTCGCCCCGGCGCCGAGCACGACGGCCCGGGCGGCCCGCCCTTCTGGCGTGCAGTAGCCCGCCTCTCGGAGCGCAGCAACGATCCCGTGGACGTCCGTGTTCGCGCCGACGACGGTGCGCACACGACCTGATCGCTGCAGCAGCACCGTGTTGACCGCACCGACGACCTCGGCGAGAGGCTCGACGTGGTCGCACAGGCCGAGCGCCGTCTGCTTGAGCGGCATCGTGAGGCTCAGGCCCGCCCACTCCGGACCGCACTCGGCAAGGAACGCGCCGAGCTCGTCCTCCGTGACGTCGTGCCGGTCGTACTCCCAGTCGAGCCCGAGCGCCGCATACGCGGCGCGGTGAAGGACGGGCGACAGCGAGTGCTCGATCGGATGGCCGAGGACCCCCGCACGGGTCACTCGGACGTCTCCTCGTCATTCTCCTTCGCGGCCATCCGCTCGTTGTAGTCCTTCTGCCATTCCTGGAAGCGGAGCTTGGCGGCGGCGTGCTCGACAGCGGTCTCGGAGAACACCGTCTCACCGGTCTCACCGTTGACGGTGACGAAGAACATCCAGTTTCCGGGCTCCGGCTTGAGCGCGGCCTCGATCGAGGCCTTGCCCGGCGACCCGATCGGTCCCGGCGGGAGGCCCGCGTGCTTACGCGTGTTGTAGGGGCTGTCGTTGTCGAGGTCGGCCTTCGAGATGCCCATGTCGGCCGACCGCTTGCCCAGGATGTACAGCACGGTCGAGTCCATGCCGAGCGTCCACCCCTGCTCGAGGCGGTTCTCGATGACTCGTGCCACCTTCGCCCGGTCGTCAGCGTGCGACTCGGCCTCGACAATCGATGCCTTCGTCAAGAGCTCGTGCGCATCCTTGAGGTCGACACCCAGATCATCAAGAACAGTCTTCTGCTTCGCGATCATCGTCGAGAGCAGGTCCTCCGCGGTCGTGTCGCTCTCGAACGGGTACGTCGCAGGTGCGAGCCAACCCTCGAGATCACCCTTGGCGACCTCCGGCAGCCCGAGCGCATCGGTGTCCTCAGCGGCCTTCTCGAAGTTCTCGAGGGGGATCCCCGTGACGCTCGAGAGTCGTTCGAACGTCTCGGACACCCAGCGCCCCTCGATGACCGTCACCCCGTCCTGCTTGAGGTTCTTACGGTCGAGCATTGCGGCGAGCGCGTCCTTCGCCGTCATGCCCTCCTTGAGCGAGTATGTGCCGTAGCTGAGGACGGCCGCCGTGCCCTGCGCCGTCGCGTGCGCGCTCAGCGCCTCCGCGAACGCCTCCTGCGACTTCACGACGCCCGCGTCGACGAGCGCCGCGCCGATCGCAGAGTTCGACGCCCCGCGGGGAACCTTGACGAGAGCCTCACCGCTGCCCGGCCCTGGGTAGTCCGCGACGACCTTCTCCGTCGAGAACAGCTCGGGCAGCTTGCCAGCGAGGAAGACGCCCGTGCCGCCGACGACGACAAGAGCAGCCACGATGATGACGGCAAGTCGCATCCGCCGCTGCTTGCGACGGCGGCGAGCAGCAGGGTTGTTCCGGCTCGCAGCACGGGAACGCGCAGGCTGCGATGCCTGGGGCGCACGGGGCTGGGGCTGGGAGAACAGGTCGGTCACGCGTGGTCCTTCGTGCTCAGTCGTCGGTCGGGGCGGGGACGTCGACGAGGATGCCTGGACGACGGGCGCTCGCACGCTCGCCGTCGAGGGCGGTCTGCAGGATGATGACGGCTGCTACCTGGTCGACGACCGCACGATGCTTCCGGCCGGCACGACCCGACGCGTGGAGCGCCTGGTGGGCCGAGACGGACGTCATGCGTTCGTCGACAAGACGAACCTCGACGGGAGCCACGAGCGACGCGAGCCGCTCCGCATACCCACGCGCGGCCTCGGCAGCGGCGCCCTCGGTTCCCTTGAGGTGCCTCGGCAAGCCAACGTACACCACGCTTGCGGCGCGTTCACCGACCTCGGAAGCGATCCTCACAAGATCCGCCGGGAGCGTGCCGTCGGCGTGCTCGCCGTCGCGCGCGAGCGTCTCGACGGGAGTCGCGACGAGCCCGTCGGGGTCGCTCGACGCGAGGCCGACGCGGACCGAGCCCACGTCGACCCCGAGACGAGCGCCCCGCGGAAGTGCGTCGCTCATCGCGCGGCGACGCTCGCCGTCACAGCCTCGAGCGCTGCCGGCACGGCGGACGCGTCCGAGCCGCCACCCTGCGCGAGGTCGTCCTTGCCGCCGCCACCGCCACCGAGGACAGCGGTCGCAGCCTTGACGAGCGCACCTGCACGCACGCCCGCCTCGCGAGCGGCCGCGTTCGTTGCGACGACGACGAGCGGGCGTCCGGCCGACACGCCTGCGACAGCGACGACCGCACCCGAGGAGTCACCGAGACGGCCACGGACGTCGAGCGCGAGCGCACGCAGGTCGTCCGCCCCCGAGACCTCGCCCGCGTCGTGCGCGACGACCCGCACACCCGCGGCATCGACCGCCGAGGACGCGAGCGTGCCCGCGACCGCGAGCAGCTGCGCCTGCCGCAGCGCGGCGAGTTCCTTCTCCGCGTCCTTGAGGCGCGACATGAGACTCGCGACCCGGTCGACGACCTCCTCGCCACGCGCCCCGAGCAGCCCCGAGACCTGACCGACGATCGCGCGTTCCTTCGCGTGCGACGCGTACGCGCCCGCACCGACGAGCGCGTCGACACGCCGCACACCCGAGCCGATCGACGACTCGCCGAGGAGCGTCACGAGACCGAGCTCGCCCGAACGCTGCACATGCGTGCCCGCGCACAGCTCACGCGACCAGTCGCCGCCGATCGAGACGACGCGCACCCGCTCTCCATACTTCTCGCCGAAGAGCGCCATCGCGCCCGAGGCGCGCGCCTCGTCGAGCGTCATGATCGCCTCGGTGACCTCGAGGTCCTCCTGGAGACGAGAGTTGACGCGCTCCTCGATCTCCGCGAGTGCCGAGGCCGGGACGGCCGAGCCGCGACGGAAGTCGAAGCGGATGCGGCTCGGTGCGTTCTCCGAGCCAGCCTGCGTCGCGTCCTTGCCGAGCGACTCCTGCAGCGCCTTGTGGATGAGGTGCGTCGCCGAGTGGGCACGTGCGATCGCCCCGCGCCGCGCGGTGTCGATCGTCGCTTCGCCCGACTCGCCGACCGTGAGGGTGCCGTCGACGAGACGACCACGGTGGACGTTGAGGCCCTTGATGGGCGCCTGGACGTCGTCGACCTCGATGACGGCACCGCCGTCGAGACGGATGACACCCTCGTCCGCGAGCTGGCCACCGGCCTCCGCGTAGAACGGGGTGCGGTCGAGCACGATCTCGACGTTCGCAGGCGCCGTCGCCGCCGGCGACGGGACACCGTCGACGAGCAGCCCGACGACCGTGCCGCGCGCCGACGCCTCCGTGTAGCCGAGGAACGCGACCGGCGCGGACATGTCCGCCTTGATCGACTCCCACACGGCCACGTCCGTGTGGCCCGCCTTCTTCGCGACCGCGTCGGCCCGAGCACGCGCCTTCTGCTCGGCCATGAGCGAGCGGAACGCCGCCTCGTCGACCTGGACGCCGTGCTCCGCCGCCATCTCGAGCGTGAGGTCGATCGGGAAGCCGTACGTGTCGTGGAGGGCGAACGCCTCGTCGCCGCCGAGGACCGGGGTTCCCTCCCCCGCCGCCCGGACGGCCTTCGACACCGCGGTGTCGAGGATCGTCGTGCCCGAGGCCAGGGTCCGGAGGAACGCGTCCTCCTCGCCGTAGACGACGTCCGCGATGCGGTCGAAGTCCGCACCGATCTCCGGGTACGACGCCATCATGAGGTCACGCGACACCGGCAGCAGCTGCGGAAGCACGGCCTCCTGCACGCCGAGCAGCCGCAGCGAACGCACCGCACGACGCAGCAGACGGCGCAGCACGTAGCCACGCCCCTCGTTCGACGGACGCACGCCGTCGCCGACGAGCATGAGCGAGGACCGCACGTGGTCCGCGATGACGCGCATGCGCACGTCGTCCTCGCCGCCCTGGCCGTAGGCCTTGCCCGTGAGCTCCTGCGTCGCCGCGATGACGGGGAAGACCTCGTCGATCTCGTACATGTTCTGCTTGTCCTGCAGGAGGAACGCCATGCGCTCGAGGCCCGCGCCCGTGTCGATGGCCTTCTGGTCGAGCTCCCGCACGAGCGGGTAGTCCTTGCCCTGACCCTCGCCGCGCAGGAACTGGTCGAAGACGAGGTTCCAGATCTCGAGGTAGCGGTCGCCGCCCGGGTCGACGTCACCGCCGACAGCCTCGGGACCGTACTGGGGGCCGCGGTCGTAGTGGAACTCCGCGCACGGCCCGGCCGGACCGGGCTGGCCCGTGTCCCAGAAGTTCTCCTCGCGCGGCAGGCGCACGATGTGCTTCGGGTCGATGCCGATCTTGCGCGTGAGGACGTCGAACGACTCCGTGTCCTCGTCCCACAGCGTCACCCACATGCGGTCGCCGTCGAAGCCGTAGCCTCCCGCGTCCTGCGAGCCCGTGAGGAGCTCCCACGCGAGGTCGATCGCGCCTTCCTTGAAGTAGTCGCCGAACGAGAAGTTGCCGTTCATCTGGAAGAACGTGCCGTGGCGCGTCGTGCGGCCGACGTTCTCGATGTCGTTCGTGCGGATGCACTTCTGCACCGACGCGATGCGGGGGTGCGGCGCCGGCTCGGTGCCGATGATGTACGGGATGAACGGCACCATGCCTGCGACCGTGAAGAGCAGCGACGGGTCCGGCGAGATGAGCGAGGCGCTCGGCGCGATGTGGTGTCCCCGGGACTCGAAGTGATCGAGCCAACGCTGGCGGATGTCGGCGGTACGCATGGTGTCCTCGTGTGTCTGGTGGTCGTGCATGGGTCGGCGCTCGGGCGCCGAAGGTCAAGGGTAGGTCCCCGGAGGGCCCTAGAAGGAGTACGGGAGGTCGTCCTCGTCGTCGATCCGCGTGGTGCGGCCCGGGAAGTCCCCGCCCGACGACGCCGGGTCGACCGGCTCCGCGCCCCAGCGTGCCGCGGTGCGCGCCTGCTCGCGCAGGTGGCGGGCCTGGCCCCGGGCGTCCGTGCGGTCGGCGGGCGCCCGGCCCTCGGCGGCGAGCGCCCCGTGGAGCTCGGCCTCACGGCGGTCGCGCGCCTCGGCCAGGTCGCCGCCGAACGCCGCAGCAGCCTCGCGTACGCGGCCCACGAACGTCGTCGCCTGAGCCGTCGCGCCCTTGACCGCGCGGTCGACGACCGCAGGCGGGCTGTAGCGCTCGCGCAGCTCTGTGGCCTTGCGCACGGCGAGCACCGTGACGCCTGCGCCGACCGCGACCCAGAAGAGCCGCTTCATCGGGTGCTCCCCCGTCGTCCGCGCAGGTCGGGGGCCGGGCTCGCCGGTGCGGCGTCGTCCGGGTCGAGGCCCCGCACGCGCGCGAACGCACGAGCCGTTGCCTTGCGCGCGCCGTGGAGCGTGCTCGCGACAGCGATGACAGGGCCGCCGAGCACCGAGGCGTAGAGGCCCGTGAGCGCAGAGACGTTCTCGGCGACCTGTGCGGCCGACGTCGTCACCGTGTCGACCTTCGCGAGCTGGACGTTCGTCTCCGCGACCGTCGTCGTCGCCTCGTCGAGGATCGGCACCGTGTGGTCCGTGAACTTACGCACCGCGTCGCGCGTCTCGTCGAGCACGCGGCCCAGCTTGAGCAGCGGCACGGCGAGCAGCCCGACGAGCAGGACGAACGCGATCGCGGCGATGAGTCCGGCCACGTCTCCGAGCGAGGTCATCGGTGCTTCCTTCCGGTGCGGGAACCCCGTGGCGGGGCACCCGGCAACTCTACCTGCAGCGGGACCTCAACGACCGTGCGAACGAGCACGCCGAACGACGCTGCTGCCACCCACACGGCGTTCCCCCGAGAATCCGCACTGATGGCCACTCCCAGTGACCATCTGCGCGGATTCCTCGGGCGCGGACGCCGGCGCGGACGGGGCCGGGAACGCGGACGCCCCGCGCGCTGCGAGGCAGCGGCGGGGCGTCCGACGTGATGCTCAGGCTGATCAGCGCGAGTAGTGCTCGACGACGAGCTGGACCTCGGCGGTCACGGGGACCTCGACGCGCTTGGGGCGACGCACCAGGGAGAACGAGAGCTTCTCGAGCTGGACGTCGAGGTACGCGGGGACGGCCGGGAGGACGTCACGGTGCGCACCGGCTGCGGCGACCTGGAACGGGACGGTGGCCTGGCTCTTTGGCTTGACCTGGACCGTCTGGCCCGGCTTCACCTGGAACGAGGGGCGGTCGACGATCTTGCCGTCGACGAGGATGTGGCGGTGCACGACGGCCTGACGAGCCTGGAGGATCGTGCGGGCGAAGCCGGCGCGGAGAACGAGCGCGTCGAGACGCATCTCGAGGATCTCGACGAGAGCCTCACCGGTGAGGCCGGCGTCCTTCTTGGCGACCTCGAACGCGCGGGCCATCTGCTTCTCGCGGAGGCCGTACTGGGCGCGGAGACGCTGCTTCTCACGGAGACGGACCGCGTAGTCCGACTCGGTGCGGCGGCGGGCGCGGCCGTGCTCACCCGGGGGGTAGGGGCGCTTCTCGAAGTGCTTGACGGCCTTGGGGGTGAGCGCGATGCCGAGGGCACGGCTCAGACGCACCTGGCGGCGCGAACGGGTCACAGAGGACACGGTGGTTCCATCCTGTCGTGGGATATTGACGTCACACCCGGGCGACCGGGTGCGGGACCAGCCGACGCACAGCCCTCAGACGCGAGGTCAGGAGCAGTGTCAGGGCCGAGGTCCCAGGCGTGCCCGCTAGGGCAACCTGTCTATCGTACCCGATCCCCTCGCGACCCTCGACCACCCCGACACGTAGGCCCCCAGCACCGTTCGACGGTGCTCAGCACCTACGAGTCGGCGGGACGAGGCGCTCGGGCGAGGATGTCACGCACCGCGTCGAGGCGCGGACCCACCTGCCGTTCGAAGCCACGGTCCGTCGGCTCGTAGTAGCGACGCCCCACGAGCGTGTCGGGCAAGTACTGCTGCGCCGCGACCGCATGTGGCTCGTCGTGCGCGTACACATACTCCTGACCGTGCCCGATCCGCTGCGCACCCGCGTAGTGCGCATCCCGCAGGTGCGTCGGCACCGTGCCGGCCCGCCCCGCGCGCACGTCCGCGATCGCCGCGTCGATCCCGAGGTACGCAGCGTTCGACTTCGGCGCCGTCGCCAGGTGCACGACGGCCTCCGCGAGGACGATCCGCCCCTCCGGCATCCCGATGAGCGCGACTGCCTGAGCTGCCGCCGTCGCCGTCTGCAACGCGCTCGGGTCCGCGAGCCCGACGTCCTCCGCCGCCGAGATGACAAGGCGCCGCGCGATGAACCGCGGGTCCTCCCCCGCGACGATCATCCGCGCCAGGTAGTGGAGCGCCGCGTCGACGTCCGAGCCACGGATCGACTTGATGAACGCCGAGACGACGTCGTAGTGCTGATCCCCCGCGCGGTCGTACCGCACGGCCGCGACGTCGACCGCCTTCTCGACCGTCGCCAGATCGACCGTCGCGCCCGCCCCGCGCTCCTCGAGCGCAGACCCCGCCGCCGCCTCGAGCACGGTGAGCGCCTTGCGTGCGTCACCGCCAGCGAGACGCAGCAGATGCTCGAGCGCGTCCTCGTCGAGCGAAACCTCCCCGCCGAGCCCCCGCTCGTCGGACACGGCCCGCTCGACGAGCGTCCGCACGTCGTCCTCCGCAAGAGGTTGCAGAGTGAGCAGGAGCGAGCGCGACAGCAGCGGGGAGTTCACCGAGAAGCTTGGGTTCTCCGTCGTCGCCGCGACGAGCGTCACCCACCTGTTCTCGACACTCGGCAGCAGCGCGTCCTGCTGCGTCCGCGAGAACCGATGGACCTCGTCGACGAAGAGCACCGTCTCCTCGCCGCCCGCCACGAGCCTGCGCCGCGCGTCCTCGACGACCGTCCGCACGTCCTTGACGCCCGCCGTCACCGCCGACAGCTCGACGAAGCGTCGGCCCGACGCCCGTGCCACGAGGTACGCGAGCGTCGTCTTCCCCGTCCCTGGAGGCCCCCACAGGACGACCGACGACGGCGCGGCGCGCCCTGAGGCCTCCCCCGGCTCGACGAGACGCCGTAGCGGCGAGCCCGGCACGAGCAGGTGCGCCTGCCCGGCCACCTCGTCGAGCGAGCGCGGTCGCATCCGCACCGCAAGAGGAGCCCCACGCGACGGCTCCGGAACGCCCGCGACATCCGTCCCAGCGGTCTCGAACAGGTCCATGGCCCGAGCCTACGGCGCTCCGCACCCGCGCTCGGACCACCCCTGCTCGTGGCGAACGCCCTCGTCCCGATGGGATAGTGGCTCAGTGTTCGCATCCCTCGGCCGCAGCCTCATCCGCCATCCGCGCCGCGCCCTCGTCGTCTGGGCGCTCGTGTCGCTCCTCGGCGCAGGCATCGCGCTCCTCGGGACCGGCGGTGGCAACCTCTTCGACCGGCTGTCCACCGGCGAGCCCGCCGTCACCGGGTCCGAGAGCGCCGAGGGCAGCCGGATCCTCGCGGAGAACACGACCACCGGGCCGACCCTCACGATGATGGTCTCGGGCGTCGACCCCGCTGACGACGCGCTTCCAGCCGCGGTCGAGAGCGTGAGGACCGCCGTCGCCGCTGTACCCGGTGTCGCCTCCGTCGTCGACCCGTACGCGCTTCCCGACGGCATCGCGAACCCTGCCGCGGCGCCCCTGCTCGCCGTGTCCGGCAGCGGCTTCGTCATGGTCGCCGAGCTCGACCCGACCCTCGACGACGACGCCCGCGCAGCCGCGGAGAACGCCGTCGTCGCGGCGTTCGCCACCGCCGACGACGCGCTCGTCGCAGCGATCCCCGGTGCCACGACGCTCGTCGGCGGGACGAGCCTCGTCGTCGAGGCCGTCACCGATCAGGTGAAGGCCGACCTCGTCACGGGCGAGGTCGTCGCGCTGCCGGTTGCCCTCATCATCATGGTCCTCGTCTTCGGCGGTTTCCTCACCGCCTCGATGCCCATGGTCGGGGCGATCGCATCGATTGGCGCGGGCCTCGGCGTCATCTACGGCCTCACGTACGTCATCGACGTCGACTCCTCCATCGTCAACGTCGTCACCCTCCTCTCGATCGGGCTCTCGATCGACTACGGGCTCCTCATCGTCTCCCGCTACCGCGAAGAGCTCGCGCTCGCACGGACCCAGGAAGCCACGGGCGGCATGCGTCGCCGCCGCGGCGACGGCGCCGTCCAGGTCGCACTCGTCCGCACGATGTCCACCGCAGGCCGCACCGTCGCCTTCTCGGCCCTCACCGTCGCCATCTCGATCGCCGGCCTCGTCGTCTTCGACCCGTCGATCCTGCGGTCGATCGGCCTTGCCGGCCTCGCCATCGTCCTCATCTCGGTCGCGACCGCCCTCACCCTCGTCCCGGCGCTCCTCCTCGTCGCCGGAGCGCGGCTCGAACGGCCCGGGGTCCTCACCCGCGTCCCGTGGCTCGCAGGCGTGCTCGCCCGCACGGCTGACGTCGAGAGCGACGAGGGTGTCTTCTCGCGCTGGGCAGCACGCGTCCAGAAGCACCCGTGGTGGGTGCTCGTCAGCTGCGTCACCCTCCTCGGCGCGATGGCCCTCCCCCTCGGCCACCTCCACCTGCGCAACTCCGGAGTCGACCTGCTTCCCGCGTCCGACAGTCAGCGGCAGTTCGTCGAGCAGCTCTCGGCCGAGTACCCCGCGACGTCCGGGTCCGACCTCGTCGTCGTCGTCGACGGCACCCTCGAGGAAGCGGCCGCCTGGATCCCCGACATCGAGGCGCTCCCGCGGGTCGCTGAGGTGCGCGGTCCGTCCGCGCTCGGTGCCTACGCGGTCCTTGCGGTCGACACGACCGACGACGACGCCGGCGGCCCCGAGTCCGTCGCCGCCGTCCACGACCTGCGCGAGCTCGACCCGCCCCACCGCACGTGGGTGACGGGACAGGCCGCCAACCAGGTCGACTTCCTCGACGCCCTCACCTCCCGGGCCCCGTGGGCGGTCGGGATCGTCGTCGTCGCGACCCTCATCCTGCTGTTCCTCATGACCGGCTCGGTCGTCGTCCCCGTCAAGGCGTTGCTCACGAACGGGCTCTCCCTCGCCGCGTCGACGGGCGTGCTCGTCCTCGCGTTCCAGGACGGCTGGCTCGAAGGGATCCTCGGCTTCACGTCGACGGGCGGGATCGAGACGTACGTCTTCGCGCTCGTGCTCGCGTTCGCGTTCGGCCTCGCGATGGACTACGAGGTCTTCCTGCTCGCCCGGATCAAGGAGCTCGTCGACGCAGGTCACGAGTCGGAGGAGGCCGTACGTCTCGGCCTGCAGCGGTCCGGCCGCATCATCACGTCGGCCGCCGCGATCATCGTCGTCGTCTTCGCAGGCTTCGTCTTCGGGGAGCTGCTCGTCATCAAGGAGGTCGGGTTCGCCCTCGCGTTCGCCGTGGCGCTCGACGCGACGCTCGTCCGGATGCTGCTCGTGCCGGCGACGATGACGTTGCTCGGGCGGTACAACTGGTGGGCGCCTGCGCCGCTGCGCAGGCTCCACGAACGCTTCGGCCTCGAGCACTGACATACCGCGCCAAGGTCTCAAGACGACGACGCCGAGGGAGACTGGCCGCGTGGATCGCCGTGGGCGCGCGGACGTCCGGGGCAGGCCGCATAGATACACGGACGCCCCGGAGCGCACCGCGAAGGTGCGCACCGGGGCGTCCGTCGTCCGGGGTCTCAGGCCTCTGCCGGAGCAGCCTCCGCCTTCGGGGCGGCCGGCTTCGCGTCGACGCCGGCCTCCTTGCGCTGCTGCGCCGTGATCGGCGCCGGAGCCTGCGTGAGCGGGTCGTAGCCGCCGCCCGACTTCGGGAACGCGATGACGTCGCGGATCGACTCCGAGCCCGTGAGGAGCATGAGGATGCGGTCCCAGCCGAACGCGATGCCGCCGTGCGGCGGGGCGCCGAACTTGAACGCGTCAAGGAGGAACCCGAACTTCTCCTGCGCCTCGGCCTCGCCGATGCCCATCGTGCGGAAAACCCGCTCCTGCACGTCACGGCGGTGGATACGGATCGATCCGCCGCCGATCTCGTTGCCGTTGCAGACGATGTCGTACGCGTACGCGAGGGCCTCGCCCGGGTTCTCCTCGAACGTGTCGATCCACTCGGGCGTCGGCGACGTGAAGGCGTGGTGGACGGCCGTCCACGCACCCTCGCCGACTGCGACGTCGTCGTCCTCGCCCGTGGGCTTGAACAGCGGCGCGTCGACGACCCACACGAACGCCCACGCCGACTCGTCGATGAGCCCCGCCTTGCGGCCGACCTCGAGACGCGCGGCACCGAGGAGCGCGCGCGAGTCGCTCGCGCGACCCGCGGCGAAGAACACCGCGTCGCCCGGCTCCGCACCGGTTGCCGCCGCGAGCCCGGAACGCTCCGCGTCGGAGAGGTTCTTCGCGACGGGACCGCCGAGCTCGCCGTCCTCGCCGAACGTCACGTACGCGAGGCCACGGGCGCCGCGCTGCTTGGCCCACTCCTGCCACGCGTCGAAGCCACGACGCGGCGTGGCCGCACCGCCCGGGAACCGGATCGCACCGACGTACGGGGCCTGGAAGACGCGGAACGTCGTGTCGGCGAAGTACGCCGTGAGATCGACGAGCTCGAGCCCGAAGCGAAGGTCGGGCTTGTCCGAGCCGTAGCGCTCCATGGCGTCCTTGAACGTCATGCGCGGGATGGGCAGCGAGATCTCATGACCGCCGAGGCGCCAGAGCTCGACGAGGATCTCCTCGGCGACCTCGATGACGTCGTCCTGCTCGACGAAGCTCATCTCGACGTCGAGCTGCGTGAACTCCGGCTGACGGTCGGCGCGGAAGTCCTCGTCGCGGTAGCAGCGCGCGATCTGGTAGTAGCGCTCCATGCCGGAGACCATGAGCAGCTGCTTGAACAGCTGCGGCGACTGCGGCAGCGCGTACCAGGAGCCCGGCGCGAGACGTGCGGGCACGAGGAAGTCGCGCGCGCCCTCGGGCGTCGAACGGGTGAGCGTCGGCGTCTCGATCTCGACGAACTCGTGGCGGTCGAGCACACGGCGCGCCGCGGCGTTCGCCTTCGCGCGCATGCGCAGGGCAGAGGCCGGCGCGGGACGACGCAGGTCGAGGTAGCGGTGGCGCAGGCGCGCCTCCTCGCCGATCTGCTCGGTGCCGTCGAGCGCGGTCGAGACCTGGAACGGCAGCGGCGCCGACTCGTTGAGGACGACGACCGTCTCGGCGACGACCTCGATCGCACCAGTCGGGAGGTTCGTGTTCTCGTTGCCGTCGGGGCGAGCGTTGACCGTGCCCGTCACCTGGAGGACGAACTCGGCGCGCAGCGGGTGCGCGACGGCCTCGTCCCGGATGACGACCTGGGCGATGCCCGAGGCGTCACGCAGGTCGATGAACGCGACGCCACCGTGGTCGCGGCGTCGGTCGACCCAGCCCGTGAGGGTGACGGTCTGACCTGCGTGCTCGGTCCTGAGGGAGCCGGCGGGGTGTGTGCGGAGCACTGGGATCTTCCTTCCGGGAAGTCTGGGGGCGGTCCGCCGAGACGGGGCGGCGCCGGAGGAGAGCGTGCCGCGGGCGGCACGCACGTCGGTCCATCCTAGGACGCGACAGGCGCGGGCCCCAGCCGTTTCCTCGGCCGGGGCCCGCGGGTGAGCGTGGGTCAGGCGGTGGCCGCCCGGACGGTCGGGCGGGCGTCGGCCGCGGGCGGGGCCCACGACGACGCGTCCGCGTCGACCTGCTCGCCCGAGCGGATGTCCTTGACCTGATGCCCCTGCGCGGGCACGACGGAGCCGTCCGCGCGCGTGTGCTCAGGCGTCGGCGGGAACCAGACGAACGGGATCGAGCGACGGTCGGCGTAACGGATCTGCTTGCCGAACTTCGCGGCACTCGGCGCGACCTCGCACGCGATGCCGCGGGCACGTAGCGCGGCGGCAACGTCGTCGGAGACTGACCGCTCGGCCTCGTCGTTCACCGCGACGAGCACCGCGCTCGGCACGCCGCGGGACGCGACGACGAGCCCGTCGGACAGGAGACGCGACACGAGACGCGAGACGCCGATCGACAGCCCGACACCCGGGAACGTGCGCTTGCCGTCCGAGGCGAGCGTGTCATAGCGACCGCCCGAGCAGATCGAGCCGAGGCTCTCGTGCCCGACGAGCAGCGTCTCGTAGACGGAGCCCGTGTAGTAGTCGAGGCCGCGAGCGATCTTCATGTCCGCGACGACGACCCCCGGGGCGCGCACTGCAGCGGCTGCGACGAGCGCACCGAGCTCGGTAAGCCCCTCCTCGAGGAGCTCGGTCACCGCGCCGTGCTGCTCGGCGAGAGCGCGCACGCGATCGACGACCGTCGTGTCGGACCCGCTGATGGCCGCGAGCTCGAGGCACGCGGCGGCCTGCGCTGCGCTCGCGCCCGCCTCCGCGGCGAGCAGCTCCGCGACGGCGGCGGGCCCGATCTTGTCGAGCTTGTCGATCGACCGCAGAACAGCCTCGACGTCGTCGAGCCCGAGCCCGCGGTAGAAGCCCTCGGCGACCTTGCGGTTGTTGACGAGGATGCGAACCTCGGGCACGCCGATGTCGCGCAGCCTGCCGAGAGCGTCGGCCATGACGAGCGGCAGCTCAACCTCGTAGTGGTAGGGCAGCTCGCCGTCGCCCACGACGTCGACGTCAGCCTGGAGGAACTCCCGGAACCGGCCGTCCTGGGGACGCTCGCCGCGCCACACCTTCTGCATCTGGTAGCGCTTGAACGGGAACGCGAGGTGGCCCGCGTTCTCGAGGACCCAGCGCGCGAACGGCACCGTGAGATCGAAATGCAGGCCGAGCTGCTTGTCCGGCTCAGCACCCTCCTCCTCCTGGAGGCGACGCAGCACGTAGACCTCCTTGGAGGTCTCACCCTTGCGGAGCAGCTGGTCGAGCGGCTCGACCGCCCGCGTCTCGATGCCCGCGAAGCCGTGGAGCTCGAAGGTCTCGCGCAGGACGTCGAGGATGTGCTGCTCGACGACGCGCCCCTCAGGGCGCCACTCAGGAAATCCGGACAGGGGGGTGGGGCGTGCCATGGTCCCCGATCCTACCGGCGGGCGAGGTACGGGTTCGACGCCATTTCGTGCCCGACGGTCGTCGCCGGGCCGTGCCCCGGCAGGACGAGCGCATCGCCCGGGAGCGTCGCGACGACGTCGCGCAGCGTGCGCGCCATGCCGGCACCGTCCCCGCCGGGCAGGTCCGTGCGCCCGACGCTCCCCGCGAAGAGGACGTCACCCGTGAGCACCGTCGACGTCACGACGGCGCGAGGCCGGCCAGGGCGTGGCAGCTCCGAGGAGTCGTCGGGCACAGCCGAGACGACGTAGAGCGTCGACCCCTCCGTGTGCCCAGGTGCGTGCACGGCCTCGACCGTGACACCGGGCCCGAGCGTGTCCTCGCCGAGCAGTCCGCCCGCACCGACGAGGAGCGTGCGCTCCCCCGCGAACGTCATGACACGCTCCGGGACGCGCGTCTCGTCAACCTGCACACCCTGCTGCGCGACCGCCTGGACGAGCGGCCCCCGCGGGCCCCACGGGTCGAGCGTCCCCAACGGGTCCGCGAGGCGGTGCGCGTCGGCCTCATGGAGGACGAACGGGATCCCGGCGTCGTCGGTGACGAGCGGTCCGTCCCACACGTGGTCGAGGTGCCCATGCGTCGCGAGCACGGCCACCGGAACGAGGCCGTGCTCGTCGAGGTGCGTGCGCAGCGCGGGCGCGACCCCGCCGCCCGCGTCGACGACGAGGCACGGGCCCGAGCCCGTGGCCGACAGGACGTGGCACGACGCACCGAGAACCGGCGCGACGAGCGTCGTGAGGTGGAACGTGGACGCGTCGGCGGCGGGCATGCCCCCAGGCTAGCGGCGCGTTCCCCGTCCGCCCTGCGCGGACAGGGTGTTCTCTCGCGCACGAGCGCGCGCCGGAGTGCCTAGACTGGCCACGGCCGTGTTCGTCACCGAACCGGTGCCCACCGGTCCCCGCGCGGGGACAGTCGCTGATGTCACCCGGTCGCACCGGCCGGTACGCGTCACAACCCGAGGAGTGATGCCCTGTGTCCGAGACCACCCCCACCGCCGACGAGCCGATCGTCGAGACCGCCGAGGGCACCGCTCCCGAGTCTGCTCAGGCCGAGACGGCCGCTGAGGTCCCCGCCGAGGACGCCGCGACGTCCACGCCCGAGGTCGCCGTGACCGAGGCACCCGCGACCGAGGAGCCCGCCGCCGACGCCCCTGCCCCGGCAGCCGCGGCGCCCGCCGCTGAGCCCGCGACGCCCGCAGCGCCGCGCCCCGCGGCCCGTCCCGTCCCGCGTCCCACGCCTCGTCCCGCCCCGAGCCCTCTCGCGGTCGCCCAGTCGCGCCCCGCGGAGGCCGCGCCTGTCGCAGCCCCCGACGACGCCGCCGAGGCGCTCGCCGCGGCCGCGTTCGGACGCGTCGACGAGGACGGCACCGTCTATGTCCGCGAGGGCGAGACCGAGCGTGCCGTCGGCCAGTTCCCCGGCGTGAGCGCCGAGGAGGCCATGGCTCTCTACGTGCGTCGCTTCCTCGAGATCCAGTCGAAGGTCGCGCTCTTCGAGACCCGGCTCGGCTCCGCCGACCTCGCGGTCAAGGAGATCGACCAGACGATCGCACGCCTCACGGAGGACCTCGCAGAGCCCTCCGCGGTGGGCGACCTCGCCGGCCTGCGTGCGCGCCTCGACGGGCTCCGCGAGCGTGCCGCCCAGCGCCGCTCCGAGCTCGACGCTGAGCGCACCGCCGCCCGCGCCGCGGCCGTCGAGCGTCGCACCGCGATCGTCGAGGCCGCCGAGGAGATCGCGGGCACCGACCCGTCGCGGATCCAGTGGCGCCCGTCGGGTGACCGACTCCGCCAGCTCCTCGACGACTGGAAGGACGCTCAGCGCAACGGCCCGCGCATCGACCGGCCGACGGAGGAGGCGCTCTGGAAGCGGTTCAGCCACGCACGGACCACGTTCGACCGCGAGCGTCGCCACTTCTTCGCGGAGCTCGAGACCCGCAACTCCGCCGCGAAGTCCGCCAAGGAAGCCCTCGTCGCCGAGGCCGAGGCACTCTCGACGTCGACCGACTGGGGGGCCACCGCGGGTGCGTACCGCATCCTCATGGACCGCTGGAAGGCCGCAGGCCGCGCCAACCGCAAGGACGACGACGCGCTCTGGGCACGCTTCCGTGCCGCCCAGGACCGCTTCTTCGCGGCCCGTGACGCGGACAACGCCGCGACCGACGCCGAGTTCGAGGCGAACCTCGCGGTCAAGGAGGACCTGCTCACCGAGGCTGAGGCACTCGTCCCCGTCACTGACCTCTCCCGCGCCAAGGCCGCGCTGCGCGACATCCAGGAGCGGTGGGAGGCGGCCGGCAAGGTCCCGCGCAACGCCATGGGGCGCGTCGAGGCACGTATGCGTGCCGTCGAGACCGCGGTCCGCGACGCCGAGCAGGCACAGTGGGTCCGCACCAACCCTGAGACGCGTGCGCGCGCCGAGGGCGCGGCCGCTCAGCTCGAGGCGTCGATCGCCCAGCTCGAGGCTGAGCTCGAGGCTGCCCGCACGAAGGGCGACGAGCGCAATGCCCGCTCGCTCGAGGAGGCCGTGACGGCCAAGCGCGCGTGGCTCGAGCAGATCGTCCGCGCTGCTGAGGACGCGCGCGGCTGACGCTCCGTCCACAGGACGACGGCCCCGGTGGAGATTCACCGGGGCCGTCGCGCATCCTGGGGGTGTGCTCCTCCGTCACGCCCTCACCCGCCCCGAGCCGGGTCTCCCCCGAACCCTGCGACCTGCGACGGTCGGCGGCGAGATCGCGTACTCGTCGCTCCGCGCGGCGGGGCACCTCGTCGAGCTGACGCCCGGGGTCGCCGTCCTCGCCGGAACGTCCGTCACCCGAACCGACCGCCTCGCGGCCCTCGGGCCGCGCATCCCCCCACGCACCGTCGTCGGAAGGCTCAGCGCCGTCTGGGTCCACACCGGTCACGGTGTCCCGAGCGAGCTGAGCGTCCTCTACGCCCCTGGCACGCACCGACCACCCGGGCGGCCCGACCTGCGCACGCACCAGGCGACGCTCGCCCCGGCTGACGTCGAGGGACTCCCGGGCCTCCACGTGACGTCGCCGCTGCGCACCGCGGTCGACGTCGCGCGTCACGTGCCCCGCGACCTTGCGCTCACCGCTCTCGCGCAGCTCTGGAGCGCCGGCCTCGCCACGCCGGCCCAGACCGCCGCGCGACTGCGGGAGCACCGAGCAAGCCCGTGCACGTCGGAGGCGCTCGACATCGTCGCCGAGCTCGCGGCACGCGACGGTCGTGGACCCAGTCCGGCCCCGCGCCCGGTCGCCGTCAGCGTGTCGGCGCGGCCTTCGACCCGGTGACGCGGTAGACGTCGAAGACCCCCTCGACCTTCCGCACCGCCTTGAGAACGGTCGCGAGGTGCGCGGGCTCCGCCATCTCGAAGACGAAGCGCGACGTCGCAACCCGGTCCGACGACGTCGAGACCGACGCCGAGAGGATGTTGACGTGATTGTCCGAGAGCACCCGCGTGATGTCCGAGAGCAGGCGTGCGCGGTCGAGCGCCTCGACCTGGATCTGCACGAGGAACAGCGTGCTCGCCCCCGCGCTCCACGCGACGTCGACGAAGCGCTCCGGTTGGTCGCGCAGCGCCTCGACGTTGACGCAGTCCGCACGGTGCACCGAGACGCCCTGCCCACGCGTGATGAAACCGACGATCTCGTCGCCCGGCACGGGTGTGCAACATTTCGCGAGCTTCACCCAGATGTCCTCGACGCCCTTGACGACGACGCCCGGATCGCCCTGGCGCGACCTGCGACGCGTCGCCCCGGGGAGCGCGACCTCCGCAAGGTCCTCCTGCGCCCCTTCCTCGCCGCCGAACGCCTGCGCGAGACGGGTGACGACGGTCTGGGCGGACACCTGCGCCTCGCCGACGGCCGCGTACAGCGCCGAGACGTCCGCGTATCGCATGTCCGACGCGAGCCCGGCGAGCGCCTCGTGGCTGAGGAGCCGCTGGATCGGCAGGTTCTGCTTGCGCATCGCCTTCGCGATCGCTTCCTTGCCGTGCTCGACCGCCTCCTCGCGGCGCCCCTTGGAGAACCACTGCCGGATCTTGTTCCGGGCGCGCGGACTCTTGACGAACGCGAGCCAGTCCTGGCTCGGCCCCGCGGTCTCGGACTTCGAGGTGAGGACATCGACGACGTCGCCGTTCTCGAGCGGCGAGTCGAGCGACACGAGCCGGCCGTTGACGCGCGCACCCATGGTGCGGTGCCCGACCTCGGTGTGCACGGCGTACGCGAAGTCGACGGGAGTCGACCCCGCCGGGAGCGCCATGACCTCGCCCTTGGGCGTGAAGACGTAGACCTCCTGGCCAGCCATCTCGAAGCGCAGCGAGTCAAGGAACTCCGTCGGGTCCGCGGTCTCCCGCTGCCAGTCGACGAGCTGGCGCAGCCACTGCATGTCGCCCGCGCCCGCATCCGGGCCGGCGGTGCCGGCCTTCGCGGCCTCCTTGTACTTCCAGTGGGCCGCGACGCCGTACTCCGCACGACGGTGCATCTCGAACGTGCGGATCTGGATCTCGACAGGCTTGCCGCCGGGCCCGATGACCGTCGTGTGCAGCGACTGGTACATGTTGAACTTCGGCATCGCGATGTAGTCCTTGAACCGGCCCGGGACCGGGTTCCACCGCGCGTGCAGCGCACCGAGCGCCGCGTAGCAGTCACGCACCGTATCGACGAGGACACGCGTGCCGACGAGGTCGTAGATGTCCTCGAAGTCGTGACCGCGGACGATCATCTTCTGGTACACCGAGTAGTAGTGCTTGGGCCGGCCCGTCACCGTCGCCTTGATCTTCGCGGACCGCAGGTCGGCGACGATCTGCTCCCGGACGACCGCGAGGTACTCCTCGCGCGCTGGAGCACGCTCAGCGACGAGACGCACGATCTCCTCGTAGACCTTCGGGTAGAGCGTCTGGAACGAGAGGTCCTCGAGCTCCCACTTGATCGTGTTCATGCCGAGCCTGTGCGCGAGCGGTGCGTAGATCTCGAGCGTCTCGCGGGCCTTGCGGGCCGCCGACTCCGCCGGCACGAACTTCCACGTCCGCGCGTTGTGGAGCCGGTCAGCGAGCTTGATGACGAGCACACGAATGTCACGCGACATCGCGACGACCATCTTGCGCACGGTCTCCGCCTGCGCCGCATCACCGAACTTCACCTTGTCGAGCTTGGTGACGCCGTCGACGAGCATGGCGATCTCCTCGCCGTACTCGCGCGTCAGCTGGTCGAGCGAGTAGTCCGTGTCCTCGACGGTGTCGTGGAGCAGCGCCGCGGCGATCGTCGGCTCCGTCATGCCGAGCTCGGCGAGGATTGTCGCGACGGCTACGGGGTGCGTGATGTACGGGTCGCCCGAGCGTCGCTTCTGGCCCCGGTGGGCCTTCTCCGCCGTGACGTACGCGCGCTCGATGAGCGAGAGGTCAGCCTTGGGATGGTTGGTGCGCACGGCCTGCAGCACGGGCTCGAGCGCAGGCGACACGCCCGCGCGCGGCGTGAACCAGCGCATGAGCGACGACGGGCGCGCCGGGGTCTGGGGCGTGGGTGCGGCGGCGGACGACCGCTGGGCAGGGGTCGGCACCTTCGTGTCGTCGGCCATGAGCCCCTCCCGTCCGTCCCGTCCCCGGGACGCCAGTGCCCGGGCTACGTGCCCCGGGCGACGTCGAACGATGCGCAGGTGGACAGTCTACGGCGCGCAGCAGGTGGTCCTGCGCGCACGACGGCGGCGTCATCCCTCGAGGGGATGACGCCGCCGTCGTGGAACGCGTCAGACGATGAGGGATCGCACCTCACGCCCGGCGAGCCGGTCCCGGCCCCCGAGGCCGGGAATCTCGAAGAGGAACGCGAGCCCGACGACGGTTCCCCCCGCACGTTCGACGAGGTCTGCACCCGCCGATGCGGTTCCCCCGGTCGCGAGGATGTCGTCGAGGACGAGGACGCGCGCGCCCGCCGGGATCGTGCCGTCCCGCAGCTCGAGCGTCGCGGTGCCGTACTCGAGCTCGTAGGTCGCGGCGAGCACCGGCGGCGGGAGCTTGCCCGCCTTGCGCACGGGGATGAACCCCGTGCCGAGGTGCGTCGCGAGCGGCGCGCCGAAGAGGAAGCCGCGCGCCTCCATGCCGGCGACGAGGTCGAACTCACCGAGCTCGCTCGCGAGGTCCGCCATCGCGCGCGTCGCCGCCGCGAGGCCCTCGCCCGAGGCGAGGACCCCGGCGACGTCCCGGAAGAGGACGCCGGGCTGCGGGAAGTCCGGAACCTCCCGCAGCAGGCTCTCGACGATCTCGACGTCCGCCGACCGGTGGTGCGGTGCGGTCACTTCTTGCGCCGCCTCGGCTGTGCCGCGTGCCCTTGGTGCTGCCCGGGGAGCAGCTTGCCCGTCACGGCGTACGCCGCGGCCGGCTCGCCTGCCTCGGCGCCCGCGCGCAGCGCGAGGACCTTCTCGGTGTGTGCCTTGATCGCGGGCTCACGGTCGCGCAGGGCAACCTCGATGGGCGTCGCGAGGAAGATCGACGAGTAGGTGCCCGCCGCCATGCCGACGAACAGCGCGAGGGCGATGTCACGCAGGGTGCCGGCTCCGAGGACGAAGGCGCCGATGAAGAGGATCGAAGACACGGGCAGGAGCGCGACGACGGACGTGTTGATCGACCGGACGAGCGTCTGGTTGACGGCGAGGTTCGCCTGCTCCTCGTACGTCGAGCGCTTCTGCGCGAGAATGCCGTCGGTGTTCTCCCGCACCTTGTCGAAGACGACGACGGTGTCATAGATCGAGTACCCGAGGATCGTGAGGAACCCGATCATCGTCGCCGGGGTGACCTCCCAGCCCACGAGCGCGTAGGCGCCGAGGGTGAGGATGAGGTCGTGGAAGAGTGCGAGGATCGCACCCGCCGCCATCCGCCAGTTGCGGAAGTACGCCGTCATGACGAGCGTGACGAGCAGGACGAAGACGATGAGTCCCTGGATCGTCTTCGACGAGACGTCCTTGCCCCACGTCGCACCGATGGTCGTCACGGTGACCGCGTCGGCCCCGACGTCGTACGCCTCGGCCAGACCGGCCTTGACCTCGTCGATCTGGGCCTGCTCGAGCGGAACCGTCTGCACGCGCACGGCGGAGGATCCGAGTGACGAGACACGCGGGATCTCAGTGACCCCGGTCTTCTCGACGACCTCCGTCGCGATGCTCTGCGAGGTGTCGGAGACTCCTGACACCGTGAACTCCGAGCCACCCGTGAACTCGATGCCGAAGTTGAACCCTCGGATACCGAGCACGAGCGCGCAGAGTGCGACGATGACGAGCGACACGGCGAAGAAGCCCTTGCGCTGGCCGACGATGTTGTATGAGCGACGGCCCGTGTGGAGGTCGTTGCCCCACTGGGAGAACCCGCGGCGTGCCATCAGTGCTTCTCCTCGTCCTCGCCGGCGACCTCGGTGGTCGCGGCCTCGGGTACGTCGTCCTGGGTGTCGGGTGCCTCGTCCGTGGCGGTCGTCGGCTCGGGCTGCGACGGCTTCTCCTCGCGGAGCGCGAGCGCTCGGCGCTCGGCGATCGTCAGCGGGCGGTCCTCGACGTCGGTCGCCGACGAACCCGCGAAGCCGCCGAGCGTGACGCCGTCGGACTCCTTCTTCCGGACGGTCGCCTGCGGCGCACGGACGCGTCCGCGGCCCTGGTAGACCGCCGCACGTCCGCCGAGCTGGCGCGGGTCGAGACCCGAGGCCGGGTGACCGCCGCCGAAGAACCGGGTCCGCGCGAGCAGCTCCATGAGCGGGTGCGTGAAGAAGAACACGACGATGACGTCGATGACGGTCGTGAGACCGAGCGTGTACGCGAAGCCGCGCACCCCGCCGACCGCGAGGAAGAACAGCACGATCGCGGCGAGGAGGTTGACGGCGTCGGACGCGAGGATGGTGCGGCGTGCGCGGTCCCAGCCCTTCTCGACCGAGCCGACGAGGGCGCGACCGTCACGCAGCTCGTCACGGATGCGCTCGAAGTAGACGATGAACGAGTCCGCCGTGATGCCGATCGCGACGATGAGGCCCGTGACGCCCGCGAGCGAGAGGCGGTAGCCCTGAAGCCACGACAGGTACGTGATCACGATGTACGTGATGATCGTCGCCATGACGAGCGAGGCGACGGTGACGAACCCAAGCACCCTGTACTGCACAAGCGAGTAGAGGACGACGAGGATGAGGCCGATGAGTCCCGCGAGCAGGCCCTTCTGGAGCTGCTCGGACCCGAGCGTCGCCGAGATCTCCATCTCGCTCTGCACCTTGAAGTCGAGCGGGAGCGAGCCGAAGTTCAGCTGGTTGGCGAGCGTCGCCGCGCTCTGACGCGTGAAGCTGCCAGAGATCTCCGCGCGGCCATCCGGGATCGCCTGGGTCACCTGAGGTGCCGAGATGACGAGCCCGTCGAGGACCATCGCGAAGAGGTTGGGGGCGACGTCTGCGCCCGCGCTTCCCTGTGCGTACTGCTCGGCGAGGCGCTTCGTGGTCTGGTAGAACGCCTCCTTGCCCTCGTTCGAGAACTCGATGTTGACGACCGACTCGTTCGTCGTCGCGTTGTTGACGACGCGGAGACCCGACTGGGCGTTCTTGATCTGCGTCCCCGGGATCTCGACAGGGCCGAGGATGTACTTGTAGAGGCCGTCGTCCGAGCACGTGACGAGAACGGCGTCGGGATCGCCCGAGTCGCCGCCCGTGAGCTTCGAGTCGTCGCACACGAGCGCGTCAAACTCCTTCTTCACGGTGTCGGTGATCTGCGCGAGGTCGGACGGGTTGGACGCCTCGGTCTTCGGCTGCGTCGTCGGCGTGCTCGTCGGCTCGTCGGTGGCGTTGTCCGTGGCGGTCGACGTCGCAGAAGCCGTCGCAGTCGCGCTGTCCGTCGACTCCTTCGACTCACCGCCCGTCGAGCCGGTGGTCGCGCCGTCCGTGGCCTCGTCCGTCGACTCGTCGGTGGCCTCGTCCGTCGACTCGTCGGTGGCCTTGTCCGTCGGCTCGTCGGTGGCCTTGTCCGTCGACTCGTCCGTGGCCGACGGCGTCGGCGTGGGCTCGGCAGCGAAGCCGTAGTCCTGGACGAGCACCGGACGGAAGTTCATCTGCGCGGACCTGCGCACGAGGTCAAGGGTCGCCTGGTCGGGCGTGCCGGGAAGGGCGACGACGATGTTCTGACCGCCCTGGCTCGAGATCTCCGCCTCCGCGACGCCCGAGGCGTCGACACGCTGACGGATGACGTTGATCGCCTGACGGAGGTCCTCCTCGGTGATCGCCGAGCCGTCGGTCGCGACGGGAGTGAGGATGATCTGGGTCCCGCCCTCGAGGTCGAGCGCCAGGTTCGGGGTCCAGTCCGCGTCCCCCCACTTCACGCCGGCAGCGAGGCCGCCGACCGCGAGTGCGATGAGGATCGCGAGGCTGATGAGCGTCCGCAGGGGACGCGTCTTCTTCGTACTGCTCGCCACCAGAGTGATCTCTTCCCGTGTGCGGACCAGGAGACCTGGTCCGGTTCAGTCGACGTGCGCCGTGAGCGTCGCGCGCCGAGCCTAGTCGTTCGTCGGCCGCTCGTCTTGCGACGTCACGGTCGTGTCCGTCCCGTCTTCCTCGGGCACGTCGAGCGTGTCGTCCTCGACGACCGGCTCGACGACCTTGGCGATCGCCTGCCGGATCCACGTCGTCCGGCCGCCGTCCTCAGCGGCGAGCGTGATGCGGTCGCCCTCGACCGCGACGATCGTCCCGAAGAAGCCGGAGCCGGTCATGACCTCCGTGCCCACCTCGAGGCTGTCCCGGAACGCCGAGGCCTCCCGCTGCTGCTTGCGGGCACGGCGCGAGCCGAAGAACATCATGAGCACGAGCGCGCCGAGAACGATGTAGAGGAAGATGCCGCTGCTACCGCCGGTGCCGGTCGCAGCTGCGAGGTTCGTGACGTCGGTCATGACGAGGATGCTCCTTCGAGGGTGGACTGCGCCTGCCGCAGTCTAGCTGCGGTTCCGGAGGTCCAACGCCCGCCGGTCGCGGGAGGTTCCCTCGCGGGAGGTTCCCGGACGACGTTAGGCGGGCGGGGTGAGGCCGAGGTGCGCCCACGCCGCAGGGGTCGCGACCCGCCCGCGCGGCGTGCGTCCCATGAGCCCCTCGCGCACGAGGAACGGCTCCGCGACGGTCTCGACCGTCTCGGGCTCCTCCCCGACCGCGACGGCGAGCGTCGAGAGCCCGACGGGTCCCCCGCCGAACCGGGTGCACAGCGCCGAGAGCACCGCACGGTCGAGCCGGTCGAGACCGAGCACGTCGACCTCGTAGACCTCGAGCGCAGCCCGCGCTGCCCGCAGGTCGAGCCGCCCGTCGCCCCGCACCTGCGCCCAGTCGCGGACGCGCCGCAGCAGCCGGTTCGCGATGCGAGGCGTGCCGCGAGAACGGCCGGCGATCTCCGCGGCCGCGTCGGCCTCGAGCACCGTGCCGAGCAGTCCCGCGCTCCTCAGCAGCACCTGCTCGAGCTCGGACGCGTCGTAGAAGTCGAGGTGACCCGTGAAGCCGAAGCGGTCGCGGAGAGGCGCCGGGAGCAGCCCGGCGCGCGTCGTCGCCCCCACCGCGACAAAGGGCGGTAGGGCGAGCGGGATCGCGCTCGCGCCCGGTCCCTTCCCGACGACGACGTCGACCCGAAAGTCCTCCATCGCCATGTACAGGAGCTCCTCGGCGGGCCGGGCGAGCCGGTGGATCTCGTCGATGAAGAGCACCTCGCCCTCCTCGAGCGAGGACAGCACGGCCGCAAGATCACCCGCGTGCGTGATCGCGGGACCCGAGGTCACGCGCAGGGATGTGCCGAGCTCGGCCGCGATGATCATCGCGAGCGTGGTCTTGCCGAGCCCGGGCGGGCCCGAGAGCAGCACGTGGTCAGGGCTCCCGCCCCGCCCGAGTGCCGCATGCAGGACGAGCGAGAGCTGGTCGCGCACCGTCGACTGCCCGACAAACTCGTCGAGCCTGCGAGGGCGCAGCGCCGCCTCGGCAGCACGCTCGACGTCGTCGGCACCCCCGTCGAGGAGACGGTCCGCGACGGGCTCAGCCACGACGCCCGCCCAGCATCCGCAGCGCGGCGCGCAGGACGTCGGGCACGTCGCCCTCGGCAAGCGGCTCGTCCGCCACGACACCGCGAGCAGCGAGGACGTCGCCCACCGCGTCCTCCGCGGTCCGAGCCGTCCACCCGAGTCCCTCGAGCGCCTCGACGACCTTCGTCCGGTGGTCGACCGGCGCGACCGCGGTCTCAACCGACGCGCTGCCACGCACCGGGCCGAGCCGGTCGGCGAGCTCGAGCACGAGCCGCTGGGCACCCTTGCGCCCAATACCCGGAACCTTCATGAGCGTCGTGAGGTTGCCCTCGGCGACTGCGCCGCGCAGCGCGTCGGGCGAGAGCACCGCGAGCATCGCAAGCGCCGTCCGCGGGCCGATGCCCGAGACGGTCTGCACCGTCTCGAACGTCTCGCGCTCGTCGGCGTCCGCGAAGCCGTAGAGCGTGAGCGAGTCCTCACGCACGACGAGCGTCGTGTGGAGCCGCGCGTGCTCTCCCACCCGCAGCAGCGCGAGCGTCGACGGCGCAGCGAGGACTGCAAGGCCTATTCCCCCCGTCTCGACGACGGCGCGGTCGATCCCGACCGCGAGCACCTCACCACGCACCGAGGCGATCACGACGCTCCCTCCGTGCCACCACGGCGCACGGCCGCAGCGACTTCAAACACCTGTACGAACACCGGACCACCGTAGCAAGAGCTACCGACGTCCCCCGCCACGGCGCGCCGCGTCCTCGGCCGCCGCCCACGCCCGCTGCGCCGGGGTGAGCTCGTGACGATCGCCGCCCTGCAGCGCCCCCGCAGGCCGCCACAGGTGGCAGACTGCGAGAGCGAGAGCGTCCGCCGCGTCCGCAGGTCTCGGAGCCTCGGCAAGACCGAGGATCTGGCCCACCATCCGCTGGACCTGCGCCTTGTCGGCGCGACCGTTGCCCGTCACCGCAGCCTTGACCTCCGACGGCGTGTGCATCGCGACCGGGACGCCACGACGCGCCGCTGCGACCATCGCGAGGCCAGCCGCCTGCGCCGTGCCCATGACCGTCGAGACGTTGTGCTGCGCAAAGACCCGCTCGACCGCGAGGACGTCGGGCACGTGCGCGTCGAGCCACCCGTCGAGCCCGTCCGCGATCGTCCGCAGGCGCAGGTCGACGCTCAGCGTGGGCGACGACTCGATGACACCGACCGCGACGAGGCGGGCCCTGCGGCCCGGCAACGAGTCGACGACACCCACGCCGCAGCGCGTGAGCCCTGGGTCCACGCCGAGCACCCTCACGCGAACCCCTTCCTGCCCCCGTACGGGGACGACGACGGCGCGTCGGCCAGCCGGCCGACGCGCCGTCGAGCGATGGTCAGTCGTCCTCGAGCGCAGCGAGCACCTCGTTCGAGGCGTCGAAGTTCGAGTAGACGTTCTGGACGTCGTCGGAGTCCTCGAGCGCGTCGATGAGGCGCAGCACGGCGCGCGCCCGGTCGACGTCGACCTCGATCTCCATGGACGGGTAGAACACCGTGTCAGCCGAGTCGTACTCGATCCCGGCCTCCTGGAGGGCGGTGCGCACCGCGACGAGATCCGTCGCCTCGGTGAGGATCTCGAAGACCTCGCCCTCGTCGGTGACTTCTTCGGCACCCGCGTCGAGCGTCGCCTCCATGACGGCGTCCTCGCTGGTCCCCGCCTTGGGGACGACGATGACGCCCTTACGCGAGAAGAGGTACGAGACCGAGCCCGGGTCAGCCATCTGGCCGCCGTTGCGCGTGAACGCGATCCGAACCTCGGCCGCGGCGCGGTTCTTGTTGTCGGTGAGGCACTCGACGAGGACGGCGATGCCGCCGGGCGCGTAGCCCTCGTACATGATCGTCTGGTAGTCCGCGCCGCCGGCCTCAGCGCCCGAGCCACGCTTGACCGCGCGCTCGATGTTGTCGTTGGGGACGGAGGTCTTCTTCGCCTTCTGGATCGCGTCGAAGAGCGTCGGGTTGCCCGCAGGGTCTCCGCCGCCCGTGCGGGCGGCCACCTCGATGTTCTTGATGAGCTTGGCGAAGAGCTTGCCACGCTTGGCGTCGATCGCCGCCTTCTTGTGCTTCGTGGTGGCCCACTTGGAGTGACCGGACATGCCTTACCGCTCCTTAGAAACGAGTCGGATGAAATGCGCGTGAACCCTGTCGTCACCCGTGATCTCCGGATGGAACGACGTCGCCATGAGCGGGCCCTGCGCGACTGCCACGATCCTACCGGTGGCCGGGCCCGACCCGACGGTCGCGAGGACCTCGACCCCCTCGCCGACCTCCTCGACCCACGGCGCGCGGATGAACGTCGCCGGAACCGGACCCCCCGCCACCCCTTGCACGTCGAGCGCCGTCTCGAACGAGTCGACCTGCCGCCCGAACGCGTTGCGCCGCACCGTCATGTCGATCCCACCAAGCCCGAGTTGCCCCGCAGCCCCGTCGAGGACCCTGTCCGCGAGGAGGATCATCCCCGCGCACGAGCCGTACGCCGGCATACCCTCGCGCAGCCGCGCGAGCAACGGCTCCCGCAGCTCGAAGACGTCGAGCAGCCGCGACATCGTCGTCGACTCCCCGCCAGGGAGCACGAGCCCGTCGACCCCGTCGAGCTCGCGCGCGCGGCGCACGCGCACCACGCTCGCTCCCGCGGACTCAAGGGCACGCACGTGCTCGGGGACATCACCCTGCAGCGCCAGGACGCCGATCGTCGGTCTCACGTCGCACCATGCTACGGGCCCGCCGCGAAATGAGGAGGGAGACGACGCCCACCGAGCAGCACCGCACGTGAACTGCCGCCCTGCTACTTTTGCGCCATGACGACCCCCGGGAACGACCCGTTCACGACCCCGCCCCCACCCGGTCAGGGATCCCCGACCACGCCGCCCTACGGCGTGCCCGACGGCCAGACGTACGGTGCCCCGACGGGCCGGCCGTACGGCGCTCCCCAGCACGGCGCCCCCGCCCCGCAGCCGTACGGCACCCCCGGCGGCCCTCAGTACGGCGCACCTGCGCCCCAGCCCTACGGAGCGCCCGGCTGGCAGCAGCCTGCCCCGTCGGTCCGCAAGACCCGCGGCGCCAAGATCCTCACGTTCCTCGGCATCGGGCTCGGCCTCGTATCGCTCGTGCTCCTCGTCGTCGGGTTCAGCCAGATCACTTCGGCCGTCGCGCAGGGTACCACCGAGCTCACCGAGACGATCGTCACGGTGCCCTCGCCCGGCACCCGCGACACCGAGCTCGCCGCGGGATCCACCTACGAGATCTGGGCGACCCAGAGCACGACGTTCTCGCCATCCGTCACCGACATCACTGTCACCGACCCCACAGGCGCCGTCGTCGCCCTCAGCGGGGCGACGAACGCGCCGGACTTGTCCGACCTCGGGATCGACCTCGTCGGGCGCTTCACCACGACCGAGACCGGCACCTACACGGTCACCGTCCCCGAGGGCGCCGACGTCGTGCTCACGTCAGCCGGGGCCTTCGACGACCTCGTCTCGACGCTCACGGCCGGTGGCGGCATGCTCGTCGGAGGCTTCCTCCTCGGCAGCCTCGCCTTCCTCATGACCGTCGCCGGCGCCATCTGGTGGGGCGTCGCGGCCTCGAACAACCGCAAGGCCCGTGCCCTCGGAGCGGGCCGCCCCGTCGGCTGATCTCCCCCGGGAGCCTCCGCGGACGCTTTCCCGCACCTCGTACGCCGGTGCCCGGGCGGTCCGACCGCCCGGGCACCGGCGTCTCCACGATGCGCTGCGCGTCGACGAAGCGCTGCGCGTTCACGACTCGCTGTGCGCTGCGCAAGCCCCGCCATCCGTGTCGATGCCGATCTCCTCGACGACGCCGTCCCAGCCGGCGGCGAGCGCCCGGACGATCCGGGGCAGCGCCGCGGGGAACACCTCGTCCGTGCTCGCCTCGATCTCGTCGGGCGTCAGCCACCGCACCTCGTCGACGAAACTCTCCTCGAGCTCCGTCCAGCCCTCGCTGCTGAGCGTTGGCCGGTCCGCGACCCGCAGGACGAAGAACTCCTCGTGCTGCCGGCAGTGCTCGCGCGCGAAGTCAAAGATCGCAGAGCGTCGCAGAACAGGGCCCTCGAGCGCGACAGGGTCGACGACCATGCCGGTCTCCTCGCGCAGCTCACGCGCCGCAGCGTCCCGCGAGGACTCCCCCGGGTCGATGCCGCCGCCGACCGAGAACCACCAGTGCCGATCCGGCTCGTCCGCATCATGACCCCGCACGAGCAGCACCGCCCCGGCACCGTCGAGCACGAGCACCCGCGCCGCCGAACGCTCCCGCACGCCATCCGGCCCACGCACCCACCCCTCGTCGAGATGGAGCGGCGCGTCGGCCTCACGGGATCCCGCCGAGGCTGGCACCATCGGACGGGCTGCGCCCGTGACCCCCGGCGTCGAGGCGGGGGTCACGGGCGCAGGTTGCCGGTCAGCCACGTCACCAGCCGCGGTCCTGCAGGCGATGAGCGACGGGAACCTCGTCGACGTTGATGCCGACCATGGCCTCACCGAGACCGCGCGAGACCTGCGCGAGGACCGCCGGGTCGTCGTAGAACGTCGTCGCCTTGACGATCGCCGCCGCACGCGCGGCCGGGTCGCCGGACTTGAAGATGCCCGAGCCCACGAACACGCCCTCCGCTCCGAGCTGCATCATCATCGCCGCGTCAGCGGGCGTCGCGATCCCACCCGCGGTGAAGAGCACGACAGGCAGACGTCCGGCCTCCGCGACCTCCTTGACGAGCTCGTACGGGGCCTGGAGCTCCTTCGCCGCGACGTAGAGCTCGTCGTGTGACATCGACGTGAGCCGCGCGATCTCCGCACGCAGCGTCCGCATGTGCGTCGTCGCGTTCGAGACGTCACCCGTGCCCGCCTCACCCTTGGACCGGATCATCGCGGCACCCTCGGTAATGCGGCGCAGCGCCTCGCCGAGGTTCGTCGCACCGCACACGAACGGCGTCGTGAACGCCCACTTGTCGATGTGGTGCGTGTAGTCAGCCGGCGTGAGGACCTCGGACTCGTCGATGTAGTCGACGCCGAGAGCCTCGAGCACCTGCGCCTCGACGAAGTGACCGATCCGGGCCTTCGCCATGACGGGGATCGAGACCGCGTCGATGATCCCCGCGATCATGTCGGGGTCGCTCATGCGCGCGACCCCGCCCTGGGCGCGGATGTCGGCAGGGACGCGCTCGAGCGCCATGACGGCGACCGCCCCAGCGTCCTCGGCGATCTTCGCCTGCTCGGGCGTGACGACGTCCATGATGACGCCGCCCTTGAGCATCTCCGCCATACCGCGCTTGACGTGGGACGTCCCGACGACGGGGGCGGAGGAGTTTTCGGTGCTCACGATGTGTACCTCGTTCGAAAGTGTGGCGGTACGGGGCGGACGCCCCGTACGGACGGGCACATGTTATGCCTCTTCGGGGTCGACGTGGCTCCCCGGTCTGCCGAGTCCCACGGGCCAGGCATCGTCGAGCTCGACGGTCTGCGGCATGGCTGCGCGGCCCGCGAGGCGCGCGAGCCGCACCCAGCCCTTGGCCCGCATGCGCTGCGTCTGCGCGACCGCCTCGTTGTGGAACCGACGCGCGAGCTGGACGCGGAACCAGGCGGCCGAGAGCGCCTCGAGGACGTCCGTGCCGCCCGGCGCCGAACGCACCTGGGCGACTTCCTCAGGCGTGTCGAGAACACCACGCAACGCAGCCGAGAGGTTCGACTCCGCATCCGTGCGTTCTGTCCCGAGCCCCTCGCCGAGCGCTTCCCCGATGATCCGGCCCGTCGCCACGCCACGGACCTCGTCGGCGAGGTCAGGCACCGCGACCGCGAGCTCGCGCCCGCCCTGTCCCTCGGAGCCACCCGTCGCCACGACTGCGTCGGCCACGAGGAGCGCCGCGACCGGGTCGAGCGCACCTGACACCACGAGGTCACCCGCAGCGCTCGCCCGCCGGACGAGCTGCGCGTCGAGCGCGATGCGTGACGCGACGACCTTCCGGTGCAGCCGGTCGAGCCGCGTCGCCGCGCGCCAGCCGACAACGAGCAGCGCACCGAGGACCGCGACGACCGCGACGACGACCTCCGACCACGTCATGACCCGCTCCCCTCGACGTCGAACAGCCGACCCCGGCCGCCCTGAGCTTCGTCGACCCGCACCGTCGCGTTCGACGCCGCGAGCACCATCTCGTACACCGTGAGCACCTCGTCAGTGACGACCGACCAGTCGTACCGCCGCACGGCGTGCTCGCCGCGGGCTGCGACCGCGGCGCGCCTCTCGTCGTCGGCGAGGATCTCGAGCAGCGTCCGCGCGAGGTCGGCACTGTCGCCCGTGCGGAAGAGCACTCCCGCCTCACCCTCGTCGAGCACGCGACGGAACGCCCCGAGGTCGCTCGCGACGACGCACGTCCCCGCGCTCATCGCTTCGACGAGGACGATGCCGAAGCTCTCGCCGCCGGTCTGCGGTGCGACGTAGACGTCGGCCGACGTGAGGAGCGCCGCCTTGTCGTCGTCGGAGATCCCGCCAAGGAACTCGACGTGGCGCGCAAAGTCGCCGAGCTCGGCGATCGCCGCGTCCCGCCCCGCGTCGCCACGACCAGCGACGAGAAACCGTGCGCCCGGGATCCGGGTGACGACCTCACGCACCGCGCCGACGAGGACGGGCAGGCCCTTGCGGGGCTCGTCGAGCCGGCCGAGGAACGCGATCGTCGGCGCCTGGGGCGTGCCCGTGAACCGGGCGTCCGGCTGCGCGACCCGGAACGGCTCGACGTAGACGCCGTTGGGGATGACGACGGCGTCGCCGCCGAGGTGGTCGATGAGCGTGCGCCGTGCGTCCTCCGAGACCGCGATGCGCGCGTCAATCTTCTCGAGCGCCGGACGCACGAGGGGCGACACCATCTGGAGCGCGCGCGACCGCACCATCGAGGTGTGGAACGTCGCGACCGTCGGCCCCGTCGCGTTCCACAGGGCGAGGAGCGAGAGGCTCGGCGTCACGGGCTCGTGGAGGTGAAGGATGTCGAAGTCGCCCTGGTCGAGCCAGCGCCGTACCTTCGTCGCGACGAGCGGCCCGAACGAGAGCCGGGCGACCGACCCGTTGAAGCGGAGCGGGATCGAGCTGCCCGCCGACGTCATGTACGGCGGGATCTCCGTGTCCTCGTCGGCGGCGATGAGCACGCCGACCTCGTGCCCGCGCGCCATGAGCGCCTCGGCGAGGTCCCGCACGTGGAACTGGACGCCCCCGGGGACGTCGTAGGAGTAGGGGCAGACGATGCCGACGCGCAGCCGCCGTCCGTCGAGCGGGACGCTCATGACGCGCTCCCCTCGGGCTCGGGCTCCGTGCGTCGTGAGGCGCGCTCGAGCGTGCGCGCGTAACGCTCGGGGTCGAGGTCCTCGACGAAAACATGCTGAAGCATGTGCCAGTCCTCCGGCTTCTCGGCGATCGCGCTCGTGAGCGCGTCGACCCAGCCCTGGGTCGCGGCGGCGGTGCGCTCCTTGCGGGGCAGCGCAGGGTCCGTCGTCACCTCGGGGTGGAACCTGATGACGAGCCCCCACGGCGAGCCGGCACGCCGCCGACGGTCTCCCGCGAGCCGCTCGTAGGAGAGGGAGATCGGGACGAGCGGCGCGCCAGTCGCGACGCTCAGCGCGGCGGGGCCCGCCGCGACGCGTGCGCGACGGCCGAACATGTCGACCTCGATGCCCGAGGCCGCGAGATCGCGGTCGGCGAGGAGCGGCACGAGACGCGGCGGCGTCGCGCGCACGGCACGCAGCAGCGACTGGAACACGCCGTCGTCCCCGAGCGCGAGGATCTCCATGCCGAGGTCCTGCCGGAACGCGAGGAACTCCTCGAAGAGGTGCGGGGGCTCGAGCCGCTCCGCGACGGTCGTCACGGGCATGATGTGCAAGCCCGCGTACGCGCCGGCGAGGTCCCAGTTGCCGAGGTGACCGAGCGCCCCGACGACGCTGCGCCCTGCGTCGCGCGCCGCGAGGACGGGCTCCGCGTCGACGAGGCGCACGCGCGCCTCGATCTGCTCGGGCGTCATGCCACGCAGCGTGAAGGCCTCAGCGTAGTACCGCATGTACGAGCGCATGCCGGCGCGGGAGAGCCTGCGCAGCGCGCGGCGCGACTGGCCGGGCCGGACCCTCGCATAGTTCGCCTCGAGGCGGCACACGCCGGCGGGCCGGACGAGCCATGCGGCATCGGCCGCCGCGGCGAAGACCCCGCGCACGACGGGCCGTGGGAGCCGCGGCAGGACCTTCCACGCGATCTCGAAGAGCCGACCGGAGTCCACGCTCACTCCCCCTCGCCCGCTGGACGCACCGCGGCGAGGGCCCGTGCCTGCGCGTGCACGGTCGCCATGCGCTGGACGACGGTGATCGCGGAGAGCGCCGCGAGCACCCCGAGGGTCCACACGAGCACCGCGAGCGGCGCCCCGTAGCCGACGACGACGGTCGCGACGAGCGCGATCGCGAGCCGGTCGGCGCGCTCGGCGACCCCGACGGCCGCCGTCATCCCCAGCCCCTCGGCACGGGCGCGGGCGTACGGCACGACCGCGCCGAGCGCCAGGCATGCGAGGGCGACGACGACGCCGGTGTCGGAGCCCTCACGGAGGAAGAAGAGCAGCAGGCCCGCGAAGATCGCGGCGTCGGCCACGCGGTCGAGCGTCGAGTCGAGGAACGCTCCCCACGCACCCGAGCGCCCGGCGGTGCGCGCCATGATGCCGTCGAGCGCGTCCGCGAGCACGAGCGCGCCGATCGTCCACGCCCCCGCGACGAGGTGTCCTGTGGGGAACAGCCACAACGCCGCGACGACAGTGCCGACCGTGCCGCCGATCGTCACGGCGTCCGGCGTCACCCCGAGCCTCAGGAGCAGCTTGGCCACGGGCGTGAAGAGCCACGTGGACAGCGAGCGCAGGTTGTCGAGCACCGTCGTCCTTCCGTCAGCGGGCCGAGGCCCTGGATGCCGGGTGTGCCCGGCGGGCGGTCCGCGGTCGCGGACCTGCGCGCTCAGGGCGCGCCGTGGGTCAGTGGGTGGCGTCGGGCCACGCGGCCGCGAGGCGCGCTCGCGTGTCCGCGAGCAGCTCGGGCAGCGCCTTGGTGCGCCCGACGACGGGCAGGAAGTTCATGTCGCCGAGCCAGCGCGGCACGACGTGCTGGTGGAGATGCGCCGCGATGCCCGCGCCCGCGACCTCCCCCTGGTTCATGCCGAGGTTGAAGCCCGCGGGGCCGGACACCTCGCGCAGCACCCGCATCGCGGTCTGCGTGAGCTCGGCGACCTCACGGGTCTCGGCCTCGGTGAGGTCGGTGTAGTCCGACACGTGCCGGTACGGGCAGACGAGCAGGTGCCCACCGTTGTACGGGTAGAGGTTGAGGACGACGTACGCGACCTCGCCGCGGTGGACGACGAGCGCATCAGCGTCGCTGCGCGACGGCGCGACGCAGAACGGGCACGAGGCCTCGCCCGGGTCGGTCGGCTTGTTCTCGCCCTGGATGTAGACCATCCGGTGCGGGGTCCACAGCCTGCCGAAGCCGTCGGGCACGCCCGCAAGACCCGGGGCCTCCTCGGCCCCGGGTCCACGTGCGTCGTCCGCCGTCGACATGCTCAGACCTGGACGCGGTCGCGGATCGCCGTGAGGATCCGCTCGACCGCGTCGGCGACAGGGATGCCGTTCTCCTGCGACCCGTCGCGGAACCGGAACGAGACCGCGCCGTTCTCGACGTCCTCGCCGCCCGCGATGAGCGTGAACGGGATCTTCTGCGTCGACGCCGTGCGGATCTTCTTGGGGAAGCGGTCCGAGGAGTCGTCGAGCTCGGCGCGCACGCCCGCCGCTCGCAGCTGCGCGACGACGTCCGCCATGTAGTCGTTGAACGGTTCCGCGACCGGGATCGCGACGACCTGCACGGGCGCGAGCCACGCCGGGAACGCACCCGCGTAGTGCTCGAGGAGCACACCGAAGAACCGCTCGATCGAGCCGAACAGCGCCCGGTGGATCATCACGGGGCGCTGACGCGTACCGTCGGCCGCCGTGTACTCGAGCTCGAAGCGCTCGGGCAGGTTGAAGTCGAGCTGGATCGTCGACATCTGCCACGTCCGGCCGATCGCGTCGCGCGCCTGCACCGAGATCTTCGGGCCGTAGAACGCCGCGCCGCCCGGGTCCGGGACGAGCTCGAGGCCCGACTCGGTCGCGACCTCCTCGAGCGTGCGGGTCGCCTCCTCCCACACGGCGTCGTCGCCGACGAACTTCTCGGGGTTCTTCGTCGACAGCTCGAGGTAGAAGTCGTCGAGCCCGTAGTCGGCGAGGAGGTCGAGGACGAAGCGGAGCGTCGTGGCGAGCTCGTCCTTCATCTGCTCCTTCGTGCAGTAGATGTGCGCGTCGTCCTGCGTGAGGCCGCGGACACGCGTGAGGCCGTGGACGACGCCCGACTTCTCGTAGCGGTAGACCGTCCCGAACTCGAACAGCCGCAGGGGCAGCTCACGGTACGAGCGGCCTCGTGCGTCGAAGATGAGGTTGTGCATCGGGCAGTTCATGGGCTTGAGGTAGTAGTCCTGGCCCGGCTTCGTCACGACGCCCGCGTCGTCGACCTCCTCGTCGACGTGCATCGCGGGGAACATCCCGTCGCGGTACCAGTCGAGGTGCCCGGAGATCTCGTAGAGGTGCCCCTTGGTGATGTGGGGCGTGTTGACGAACGAGTACCCGGCCTCGATGTGGCGGCGACGCGAGTAGTTCTCCATCTCGGTGCGGATGACGCCACCCTTGGGGTGGAACACCGGCAGGCCCGAGCCGATCGCGTCGGGGAACGAGAAGAGGTCCATCTCGGCGCCGAGGCGTCGGTGGTCGCGCCGCTCGGCCTCGGCGAGGCGGTCGAGGTACGCCGTGAGCTCGTCCTTCGTCGGCCACGCCGTGCCGTAGAGGCGCTGGAGCTGCGGGTTCTTCTCGGAGCCACGCCAGTAGGCGGCGGCCGAGCGCATGAGCTTGAAACCGTTGCCGATGAGCTTGGTCGACGGCAGGTGCGGCCCGCGGCACAGGTCCTGCCACGCGACGTCGCCGTTGCGGCGGACGTTCTGGTAGATCGACAGGCCGCCCTCACCGACCTCGACGGAGGCGCCCTCGGCGCTGCCCGCGGTCGACTTCAGGCCGATGAGCTCGACCTTGTACGGCTCGGACGCGCACTGCGCGAGCGCCTCGGCGTCTGTCACCTCGACGCGACGGAAGGTCTGGCCCTCCTTGACGATCCGCATCATCGCCTTCTCGAGGGCCTTGAGGTCCTCGGGCGTGAACGGCGTCGCGACGTCGAAGTCGTAGTAGAAGCCGTCGGTGATGGGCGGGCCGATGCCGAGCTTCGCGTCCGGGTTGGCCTGCTGGACCGCCTGGGCCATGACGTGCGCGGCCGAGTGGCGCAGCACCGCGAGCCCGTCGGGCGAACCGATCTCGACACCCTCGACGACGGCGCCGGCCTCGAGGACCGTGTCGAGGTCCTTGAGCTCGCCGTCGACGCGGACGACGACGACGTCACGACGGTCGACGAAGAGCTCGGTGCCCGTCGTCCCCTCCGCCACCGTGGTCTCGACGCCGTCGACGGTGAGGGTGATCCGGGGTTCTGACACAGGAGCTCCTTGCGCTCGCGGGCGGCCGTACCGGGGCCGTCCGTCGGTGGGTGGTGTGCGTGCGCGGACGTGCCGCACCCGACGATGCTACCGGCGACGCACGCCGCGCGACGCGACCGCCGTCGTCGGGTCCTCGGGCCAGTCGTGCTTGGGGTACCGGCCCCGCAGCTCGGCGCGCACCTGCGGGTATCCCTGCACCCAGAACGACGCGAGGTCGCTCGTCACAGTCGTCGGCCGCCGGGCGGGCGAGAGCAGGTGGAGGAGCACGGGCACGCGGCCGTCAACGAGACGCGGCGTCGCACCCCAGCCGAAAACCTCCTGGACCTTCGCGGCGAGCACGGGGACGTCGCCCGTGTAGTCGACGGCCGCGGTCGTGCCCGCGGGTAGATCGAGACGCTCCGGCACGAGCTCGTCGAGGCGCGCGGCGTCGGGCCACGGAAGGAGGCGGCGGAGCGCGGCCGTGTCACGGCGGGCGAGGTCCGCCGGAGTGCGCAGGTCGCCGAGGTCGGGTCCGAGCCAGTCGTCGAGCCGCGCGAGCAACGCTGCATCAGAGACGTCGGGCCAGGGCGCCCCGAGCGTGCGGTGGAGGAGCGCAAGGCGCGTGCGCAGGCGCGTCGCCGCGTCCGAGAGCGGCGGCAGACCGTCGCGGAGCAGACCGTCGCGGACGGCCGCGGCGACCGTCGCGCGGTCGGGCCGCGGCAGCTTCTCCTCGACGAGCGTGATCGCCCCGAGCATCGTCCGGCGCGTCGCGGTGAGCCGACCGTCGCGATGCTCGAGCGTCGACTCCTCCCGGAGCAGCGAGCCTGCGGCGTCGAGCGCCGCGTCCTCGTCGAGCGGCGCGGCCGAGCGCACGAGCGCGTCCGAGCGGCCTGGCCCGCGGTCGGCGTCCGCGACCGCGAGCCACGCGGCACCGGCGAGCGGCGAGCCCTCGGGAAGCCGGGCCCCCGTGCCGCCCGCCATGAGGAACCCGCGGCCGCCAGGACGCCGTCGCGCGACCCGCTCGGGGTGTGCGAGCGCGACGACGAGGCCGGCAGCCTCGTCGTCGGCGAGCCGGTCCACCGGCTCCCGTGCGCTGCCGAGCCGCTCGCCGAGACGACGCGCCTGACGACGCCACTCCTCGCTCCCCGGCGCGCCGCAGCGCAGCCGTCGCCATGCCGCGACGAGGTCCGCGTCGGGAGCGCGCACGTCGGCGTCGAGGAGCGCGACGACCTCCGCGGCACGCTGCGGACCGACGAGCTCGGCCCCGTCGAGCAGCGCACGTGCGAGGCGAGGGTCGGTGCCGAGCGCGTCGATGCGGCGTCCGCGCGCAGTGACGCGGCCGTCGTCGTCGAGAGCTCCGAGCGCGCCGAGGGTCGCCCGGGCCGCGGCAAGCGCGGCCTCGGGCGGAGCGTCGAGCAGCGCAAGAGCATCGGGCGCGCTCCCCCAGCACGCGGCCGCGAGCACGAAGGACGCGAGATCCGCCGTGCGGATCTCCGGCTCCGCGAACGGGCGCAGCCGCGGATGCTCGTTCTCGGCCCAGCAGCGCCACACGGTTCCGGGGCCGAGCCGCCCCGCACGGCCCGCACGCTGCTCGGCCCCCGCCCTGCTCACCGAGACCGTGACGAGGCCGGCGAGACCCCGGACGTGATCGGTGCGGGGCTCGCGCGCAAGCCCCGCATCGACGACCGTCCGCACCCCCGGCACCGTGAGCGAGGACTCGGCGACCGCGGTCGCCACGACGACGCGACGCCGCGGCCCCTCGCGCAGCGCGAGGTCCTGCTCCGCGCCCGGAAGCCGCCCGTGGAGCCGACGCACGTCGACCGGTCCCCCGTCAGCCGCGCGCGCACCCTCGAGGGCACGGGTGACCACGTCGACCTCCCGCGCGCCGGGCAGCATGACGAGCACGTCGCCAGGCGACCCCGCGACCGCGGTCCGCGCGGTCGCCGCGACATGGTCGAGGAAGCCGCGCGTCGGACCCCGCTCGTCGAGCCGGGCGACCCGAGCCGGCGGCGGCACCCACCGCACCTCGACCGGGAACGTCTCGGCAGAGACCTCAACGACGGGCGCGGGCTCGCCGTCGCCGAGCAGCGCCGCGACCGCCGCGGCGTCGAGCGTCGCGGACATCGCGACGACGCGCAGGTCCGGCCGGAGCGTGCGCCGTACCTCGACGAGCAACGCAAGCAAGAGGTCGGCGTCGAGATGCCGCTCGTGGACCTCGTCGAGCACGACCACGTCGACACCGTCGAGCCCCGGGTCCGCCTGCAGGCGGCGCAGCACGAGCCCGGCCGTCGCGACCTCGACACGCGTGCGCGCGCTGCGCCGCACGTCGCCGCGGACCGCGTGACCGACGATCCCGCCGACGTCCTCGCCGCAGAGCTGGGCGAGGCGACGGGCGGCTGCACGCGCCGCGATCCGACGCGGCTGCGTGACGAGGACGCGCCCGGCGACGTCAGCCGCGACCGCCGGCGGCACGAGCGTCGTCTTGCCCGTCCCGGGCGGAGCCGCGACGACGAGCACCCCAGCCTCCGCGAGCCTGGCCCGTACGACGTCGAGGTGCAGCGCGACGGGAAGGTCGGGCGGCGCGGCGAGCAGGCGGGCGATCGGGTCGGTCACGAGGACCATCCTCCCCCGGGAGGCAGGGCGTTCATCGTCGCTGCAAGCGGCGTCGCGTGCCTCCTGCGCAACGACGTCGGCAACATCGTCGCCGCACCGGGCGGGACCGAGGCCGTCCTCGGCACCGTGGCCGAGGCCAGGGCGGTCGTCGCTGCCGCAGTGCACCCCGTGCCGCCCGCCGTGCACCACGCGACCGTCCGGGCCCTCACCGCCGAGGGGTCGACCTTCACGTCGTCGCTCTACCGCGACGCCGTCGCTGGTCGGGACGGTGAGACCGAGCACCTGCTCGGAGCGTTCCAGACGTGTGCACGCGAGCACGGCGTCGCCACGCCCCTGCTCGATCTCGTCCTCGTCCAGCTTCGCGCCGCTGCGCTCGCGGCGTAGGGCTCTGACCGCGCGACGTGTGACGCTTCTCGCACCGTGCGGGACCTGTGGCCGTCACGCTCGGCGCGCCTCGGGGAGAAGATGGAGGGCATGACCTCCACCGACGAGCGGCCCTGGGTCGCGCAGTACCAGCCGGGCGTCCCCGCCGACATCGAGATGCCGACGACCTCCCTCGTGACGATGTTCGAGCAGTCCGTGCGCGAGGCAGCGCCGGACACCGCCCTCGAGTTCTTCGGCCGTCGCACGACGTACGCCGAGCTCGGTGCCAAGGTTGACCGCGTCGCGGAGGGCCTTCGTCGCCTCGGCGTCCGCGCCGGCGACCGCGTCGCGCTCGTCCTGCCGAACTGCCCCCAGCACGTCGTCGCGTTCTACGCGATCCTGCGGCTCGGCGCGATCGTCGTCGAGCACAACCCGCTCTACACCTCGCGCGAGCTGCGTCACCTCTTCGAGTCCCACCAGGCGCGCGTCGCGATCGCGTGGGACAAGACGGTCGCGGCGCTCCAGGAGTTCCCCGCCGACATGGCAATCCCGACGATCGTCGCGGTCGACCTGCTTGCAGAGTTCCCCGCGGTCAAGCGCGCGGCGCTCCACCTGCCGGTCCCGAAGCTCCGCGAGACGCGCCGCGGGCTCACGGCCCGCACGACCGGCACGGTCGCGTGGAAGGACCTGCTCGCCTCCCCCGCGCTCGACGCCGCGACGCCTCACCCCGACCTCGACGACCTCGCGGTCATCCAGTACACGTCAGGGACGACGGGCCGGCCCAAGGGCGCGATGCTCACGCACCGCAACCTCTTCGCGAACGCGCTCCAGGGCGAGGCGTGGATGCTCGACGCCGAGCGTCGCAAGGAGACGATCTTCGCGATCCTGCCGATGTTCCACGCGTTCGGCATGACGCTCTACCTGACGTTCGGCGTGCTCAAGCAGGCCAAGCTCGTCCTCTTCCCGAAGTTCGACCCCGGCATGGTCCTCGACGCCTGGAAGAAGTCGCCCGCGACCGTCTACTGCGCGGTCCCGCCGATCTACGAGCGCACGGCTCTCGCGGCGAAGGAGCGCGGGCAGTCGCTGCGCTCGGCGAAGTACTGCATCTCGGGTGCCATGAACCTGCCCGACCACGTCGTCGAGCTGTGGGAGTCGATGTCCGGCGGGCTCCTCGTCGAGGGCTACGGGATGACGGAGTCCTCGCCCGTCGCGCTCGGCAACCCCTTCCACCCCTCCCGGCGCACGGGCACGATTGGCGTGCCGTTCCCCTCGACGTGGATGAAGGTCGTCGACCAGGACGACCCGACGCGCGAGGTCGCGCAGGGCGAGGCGGGCGAGCTCCTCCTCAAGGGCCCGCAGGTCTTCCAGGGTTACTGGCACGAGTCCGAGGAGACCGCGAAGTCACTCCTCGACGACGGGTGGCTGCGCACCGGCGACATCGTCACGGTCGACGCCGACGGCTTCACGACGATCGTCGACCGCGTCAAGGAGCTCGTCATCACGGGCGGGTTCAACGTCGCGCCGTCGGAGGTCGAGGAGGTGCTCCGCCAGCACCCGTCCGTCAAGGACGCGGCGGTCGTCGGCAAGCCGCTCGAGCGTGGGGGCGAGATGGTCGTCGCGGCCGTCGAGCTCGAGGACGGCGCGTCCCTCGACGAGGATGCGCTGCGGGCCCACTGCCGTGCGCGCCTCGCGGCGTACAAGGTGCCGAAGCGGATCGTCGCGATCTCGGACACGCCGAGGTCGATGCTCGGCAAGGTGCTGCGCGCGAAGGTCCGTGAACAGGTGCTGCCGCTCCTCTGAGCGGACCCCCGCCGGGCCGTGGCCGGAGGGCTGCGGCCCGGCGCGCAGGCAACGCTCGAGGCGCCCCGGAGCGCTCGATTTCGCACCTCGCCCGACGACGCGCTAGAGTCGTCCCCGCACCACGCCGGGCGATTGGCGCAGTGGTAGCGCGCTTCGTTCACACCGAAGAGGTCACTGGTTCGAACCCAGTATCGCCCACGAGCACGAAGGCCCCTCCCGGACGGGAGGGGCCTTCGTCGTTCTCGGGGACGCGCGACAGCGTCGTCGTGGGGCCTCGAGGACCGTGGTGCGCTCAGCCCTGTGAGGACGTCCCGGACACGGCGACGTCGGGCCGTCCGACGAGCCCGGGCCACTGCTCGGCCACCCATGGGAACACCCACACGAACAGTGCCGCGACGAGCGCAACCATGACGATGAGCACGAGCAGCGCGCGGACAGCCGCAGGTCCGGGAAGGTGCCGGAAGATCCACGTCCACATCAGGGGGCCTCCATCTCGGCGACGACGTCCGGGGTGCCGGCGGAGCGCGGCAGCCACCCCTCGAGCTCGGCGTGGACGATCCAGCGGTGGTCGTTGCCGAAGGCGCCGTACCGGAGGGAGTGGCACGTCGTCATCGTGAGCATGCGACGGTCAGGCTCCTCCCCAGGCTTGCCGGGGACGGGAGCGACGACGTCGGTGCGGTCCGGGGTGACGATCTCGTGCCCCGTGACACGGTAGACGAACCACGTGTCGGCGGTCTCGACGACGACGGCCTCACCGGCCTCAAGATCGGGCACGTGGAGGAAGTTGTTGCCGTACGAACGGCGGTGCCCCGCGACGGAAAAGTTGCCGAGCTGCCCCGGTGCCGCGGTGTCCGGGTAGTGGCCAGCGAAGGCACGGTCGAGGACGTCGGGCGTCACTCCCTCGACGACAGGCATGCGGTTCTGCGTCTTGTCAGCCCACGCGGGGACGATGAGGACGCCGAGCGTCTCGCCGTGGCCGACCTGCGCGACCTCGGGGACGTCGTCGGTGCGCAGGCCGTCGGGCTCGACGACCTCGGGCGCGGCGGGCTCGACGTGCGCGTAGAACCGCGTGACCTGCTCGCGCGCCTCCGCAGCAGGGGCGAGCCCCGTCCACCACAGCTGCCAGACGACGAAGAGCCCCACGACGACGCCCCCTGTGAGGAGGAGCTCGCCGAGGAACCCGAGGACGCCGATGCGGGCGGGGGCGCGACGCGCGCCGTGGCGGCCGACGGCCGTCGCGTGCTCCATGCGCTCTCCTTACCTGCGTGTGGCGCTCATCCTACGTGTCGTCACCGCGCACCCCGGGCTGCGCGGAGTGCGGCAGGATCACGGGTCCAGGTCGTCGTCCCGCAGCGCGGCGAAGGCCCGCGCGACCTCCGTCGTACGCGCATCCTCGGGCTGGGCAGCGCCGTCGAGCTCGACGACCGGTGCGACGCCGCGCAGAGCCGACGTGAGGGCGAGCGGTCGTCCCTCGAGCGCGTCGAACGCGACGTCTCCCTCAGTCACCGGGACGGGCAGCGCGGCGGACCATGCGAGGAGGAGCGCGCGGGTCACGCCCGGCAGGCAGCCGGTCGCGAGCGTCGGGGTGAGGAAGCACTCACCGTCACCCACGAGGACGTTCGAGGTCGCCGCCTCGCTGAGGCGGCCGGTCGTGTCAGCGAGGAGCGCCTCGTCGGCGCCGCGCCGCCTGGCTGCGGCAAGCGTGACGACGTTCTCCTGGTACGACGTCGATTTCACGCCGGCGAGCGGTGACCGTTCGTTGCGCACCCACGGCGCGCGCCATGCGCGCACCGGTCCGGTGACGGGGGCGGCCGACGCACTGACGAGCAGCCGACCGGGCCCGTCACCGCGCACCGGCCCGGCGGGGCCGTCCCCTGCGGTCCAGGTGACCCGCACGCGTCCGGCGGTCGGATCGGCCCGCAGGACGGCGTCGATCGCGCCGCGGACGACGTCCTCGTCTGGCAGGTCGATCCCGACCTTCGCCGCGGACGCCGCGAGCCGACCGACGTGTCGGGTCACAGCGAAGGGCCTCCCCCGGACGACGGCGAGCGTCTCGAAGACGCCGTCACCGAGGGTGAGCGCGCGGTCGGTCACGGGGATCCCCACGCGGGCGTCCCCCAGGATCCGGCCGTCGAGCCACGTCGTCGTCATCGGTCCTCCGTGGTCGTACGCAGCCGCGCAGGAACGGACGCGAGCCCGACGAGCCGCACGGCCTTGAGCTCGGTCTCCCGCCACTCGCCGTCCGGGTCGGAGCCCCACGTGATGCCGGCCCCCGTCCCGAAGCGGAGGACGCCGGCCTCCCACCAGAACGTGCGGATGCCGACGCCGAGGAGCGCTCGGCGGGCGTCGGCGTCGATCCAGCCGAACGCGCCGCAGTACGGGCCGCGCGGCACCGGCTCGAGCGCGGCGATGAGGTCGAGCGCAGCGCGCTTCGGCGCGCCGGACACCGACGCGGGCGGGAACGTCGCGGCGAGGATGTCGTCCCAGCCCGCCCCCGGCAGCAGCTCACCCGCGACGGTCGTCACGAGGTGCGCGAGCCCGGGGTGCTCCTCGACGTCGAGGAGCTTCTCGACGCGCACAGTCCCGGGCGTGCAGACCCGGTGGAGGTCGTTGCGGACGAGGTCGGTGATCATGATGTTCTCGGCCTCGTCCTTGGGTGTGAGGCCCGTGGCGGTCGCCGCGGTCCCCTTGATGGGCGCGGAACGCAGGACGCCGTCGTCGAGCGACAGGAAGAGCTCGGGCGACGCCGGGACGACCCACGCGGGCGGGACCGGACGGCCGTCGGGGAGCAGCTGGTCCGCGGGGACGTGGAGGTGCCCGCCGTAGGGCGACGGGTTGCCCGCCGCGAGCCTCGCGTCGAGCGCCGCGGCGTCGGGCTCACCCCCGGCAGGAGCGAGCGGCGCGGCGAGGACGCGGCACAGGTTCGCCTGGTAGACGTCGCCCTCGTGGACTGCGGCCCGCACCGCGCGCACCCCGGAGCGGTAGCCGTCGGCGTCGAGCGAGGTCGACCAGCGCGCGGGGTCGGGGCCCTCCCACGGTGCCCCGGCCGGTGTCGCGTCGTCGGCCACGACCTCGGCCATGCGCCACGCGACGCAGTCGCCCTCGAAGGTCGCTCGGACGAACCAGGTCCCACCCTCGGCGAGGCGGGCGGCACCCGCCCGGGTCGAGGGGTCGACGACGTCGATGACCCCCCGCGCAGCGATGCCGCCGAACCGCGCGGTCGCGGCGGCTTGCTGGGCTGCGTGGAAGATCACGGCGCCACGATATCCCGCGACTCCGGGCCGGGGACGGACGGGTCCGGGGGCAGGTCACACGGGTGTGAGTTGGACGTCCGCGCATGTGTCGACTAATGTTCTGCGAGTGCCGCGGCACCGGGGACACCCGGAGGCCGATGTCATGCGGATGTGGCTCAGTGGTAGAGCATCACCTTGCCAAGGTGAGGGTCGCGGGTTCGAATCCCGTCATCCGCTCGGAGACGAGCGCCGGTTCGCCGGTTCGCGTAGTCCACGGTGGAGTGGCCGAGAGGCGAGGCAGCGGCCTGCAAAGCCGTACACACGGGTTCGAATCCCGTCTCCACCTCGCAGCAGTACCCCTCTGGGCGATTGGCGCAGCGGTAGCGCGCTTCCCTGACACGGAAGAGGTCACTGGTTCGATCCCAGTATCGCCCACAGCACGAAGGCCACCCCCTCGGGGGTGGCCTTCGTCGTTCTCCACGCGCTTCTGCCGGCCCTCCTCGCGCTTCCGCGGGCTCACGTCGTGCCCGGCGCGCGGCACCGGGGTTCGTTTTGGAGTTCCGCGCCTCCGTGGACTATCTTTGTGGAGCACCGCGCGGCCCGGGAGACCGGATCGCGATGGCGTGCGGATGTGGCTCAGTGGTAGAGCATCACCTTGCCAAGGTGAGGGTCGCGGGTTCGAATCCCGTCATCCGCTCGGACGAGAATTCTGGATCGAGCCGCCCCGTGGGGCGGCTCGTCGCTTGGATCCGCTCCTCCGCCGCCTGGCCTCCAGGCGTCGGGCGATTGGCGCAGCGGTAGCGCGCTTCCCTGACACGGAAGAGGTCACTGGTTCGATCCCAGTATCGCCCACACACACGAAGGCCACCCCTCGGGGTGGCCTTCGCCGTTCCCGTCCCCTGGCGACGAGCGTTCTACCCGAACTGCGCAAGGACGGACTATGCTGACAAGGTCACCGTGCGCACCCCGGGAGGCCCCATGCACGTCGAGCTCGTCAAGCTGCCGCCGCAGACGGTCCTGGCGATCCGCGACGAGGTCGCCGTCGGTGAACTTGGCGCTTTCCTTCCCGTGGCGTACGCCGAGCTCGATCTCGCGCTCGCCGCGACCGGGCACGCGGCCGCAGGCCCCTTCGTCGCGTGGTACCACTCACGTTCGGGAGCCGCGACCGACGTCTCGGCCGCCGTCGCGCTCTCCCCCGCCACGATGGTCACGCACGGCCGCGCGACGACGCGGTCCCTGCCGGGCGGGCCCGCCCTCGTGACGACGCACCGCGGTGCCTACGCGTGCCTCCCGCACGTCTGGATGCGGCTCGAGGACGAGCGGGTCGCACGCGGCCTCGACCTACGCGGCGACCTCCTCGAGGAGTACGTGAGCGAGCCGGCACCGGGCGGCGACCCAGCGGCCGCGGTCACGCGGCTCGTCATGCCGGTCCTGACGCCCTAACCCCGCCCAGCCCCGGTCCTGCGCGGACGGAAGTCCCACGATTGCCCCTCTCAGGCCGTCAATAATCGTGACATGAGCAATCGTCGTGTCACCACGTACCGCGCGCTCGCCTCGGCGAGCCGGGTCGCGCTGCTCGACGCTCTCCAGCACCGCGACGGCATGACGGTCACCGAGCTCGCGCAGGTGGCCGGCATCCACGCGAACACCGCGCGCGAGCACCTCGCCCGGCTCATCGACGCGGGCTTCGTCACCTGCACCCCCGAGGAGCGACGCACCCGCGGGCGGCCGCGCATGCTCTACCACGCGGTGAGAACCCCTGAACCCGTCCAGACGCCCGGCAGGGCGGCCGACGAGCGGGACGAGCACGCCCGCGAGGAACTCCTCCGTCTTCTCGTCCAGGGCTTCGGCGCGGGCACGCCCGCCGACGTCGAGCGTGCCCGCGACCTCGGCCGCGACGCGTCCCTTCACCCGGGGACGCTCCTCGGGTCGCCCGCCCAGGGGCCGCGTCTCGACGACGGGTGCACCGACCTCGACCCTGCCGAGGGCGCCGGCTGCACCCAGCTCGGGCTGCTCGAGGACCACCTCGCCGCGACAGGCTTCGACCCGGCCGTGAGCGAGGACGGCACCGTTCTCGAGACGCACGGCTGCCCCTTCTTCGACCTTGCGCGCGAGCACCCCGAGGTCGTCTGCCGGCTGCACGAAGGCCTCCTCGAAGGCGTTCTCGCCCGCGGGCGCGGGCCCTGGGTCCTCGACCGGATCGACACGTTCGTCGCGCCCGGCCGGTGCATCGTGCGTGTCCGTCGCGGTGACGACGCAGCGACCACGGCCCGCTCCCGAGCGGTCCCCGCGTTCCCGCAGCGCGCCGCCGCGACACGCACCGAGCTCCCGACGCCGCCCCGCAGCTGACCGGCACGCGGCTGACGAGCACGCGACTGACGAGCACGCGACCGGGCCGTCTGGCCGCACGGCGCGCGCACCGCCGTCGCCGTGCGACCCTGGGGGGATGAGAACGCGACCCGGCCGTCCCTACCCGCTCGGTGCGACCTTCGACGGCGGTGGTACGAACTTCGCGCTGTTCTCCGAGGTCGCAGATCGCGTCGAGCTGTGCCTGCTCGACGACGAGGGCACCGAGACCCGCGTCGAGGTCACGGAGTCGACCGCGCACGTCTGGCACGTCCACGTCCCTGGGGTCGAGCCCGGCCAACGCTACGGGTTCCGCGTGCACGGTCCCTACGACCCTGCGCGGGGCCACCGCTGCAACCCGGCGAAGCTCCTCCTCGACCCCTACGCCAAGGCGGTCGATGGCATGATCGACTCCTCCGACGTCCTGCTCTCCTACACGCGCGACGCCTCCGGCACCGTCCTCGACGACGCAGATCACCTCGACCCGCGCGACTCCGCACCCCACACGATGTACTCCGTCGTCGTCAACCCGTTCTACGACTGGGGTCACGACCGCCCGCCCCGGCACGGCTACCACGAGACGGTGCTCTACGAGGCACACGCGCGCGGCCTCACCATGACGCACCCCGCAGTGCCCGAGAACCTCCGGGGTACCTACGCGGGGCTCGCTCACCCAGCCGTCGTCGCGTACCTGACGGACCTCGGGGTCACGGCTGTCGAGCTCATGCCGGTGCACCAGTTCGTCGACGACCCCGTGCTGCGGGATCGCGGCCTCACGAACTACTGGGGATACAACACGATCGGGTTCCTCGCACCGCACAACGCGTACGCGTCCTCCGGCACGCGCGGTCAGCAGGTCCACGAGTTCAAGACGATGGTGAAGACGCTCCACGAGGCCGGGATCGAGGTGATTCTCGACGTCGTCTACAACCACACGGCGGAGGGCAACCACCTCGGCCCGACGCTCTCATTCCGCGGGATCGACAACGCCGCGTACTACCGCCTCGTCGACGACTCCCCCGCGCACTACTTCGACACGACCGGCACGGGCAACTCGCTGCTCATGCGCTCGCCGCACGTCCTGCAGCTCATCATGGACTCGCTGCGCTACTGGGTGACCGAGATGCACGTCGACGGCTTCCGCTTCGACCTCGCTGCGACGCTCGCGCGGCAGTTCCACGAGGTCGACCGGCTCTCGGCATTCTTCGACCTCGTCCAGCAGGACCCGGTGATCTCGCAGGTCAAGCTCATCGCCGAACCGTGGGACCTCGGCGACGGCGGGTACCAGGTCGGTGGCTTCCCACCCCTGTGGACCGAGTGGAACGGGCTCTACCGCGACACGGTGCGGGACTTCTGGCGCGGCCAGCCGTCGACGCTGCCGGAATTCGCGAGCCGCCTCACGGGCTCGTCGGACCTCTACGAGAGCACAGGCCGGCGGCCCGCCGCCTCGGTGAACTTCGTCACGGCCCACGACGGCTTCACCCTCGCCGACCTCGTCTCCTACGACCACAAGCACAACGAGGCCAACGGGGAGGACGGCCGGGACGGGGAGTCCCACAACCGTTCGTGGAACCACGGCGTCGAAGGCCCGACCGACGACCCGGCGATCCGCGCGCTGCGCGCCCGTCAGCAGCGCAACTTCCTCGCGACGCTCCTCCTCTCGCAGGGTGTGCCGATGCTCTCCCACGGCGACGAGATCGGCCGCACCCAGGGCGGCAACAACAACGTCTACTGCCAGGACGGTCCGACGTCGTGGTTGGACTGGGACCTCGACGACGACGCCCGTTCCCTCCTCGCCGTGACGCAGCGGCTCGTCGCGCTGCGTCGCGAGCATCCTGTGCTCCGGCGTCGCAGGTTCCTCACGGGACGTCCCCCAGAGTCGCTGCCGGACGGTGCGGAGGTGCTCCCCGACGCGCTGCCCGACGTCGTGTGGTTCGACACGAGCGGCGACGTCATGGACCAGGCCGACTGGGACGCGTCGTTCGCGCGGACCGTCGGTGTCCTCCTCGAGGGCGAGGCGATCACCGAGCCCGACGACGCCGGCGGGCGCATCGTCGACGACTCGGTGCTCATCCTCTTCAACGCGTTCTCCGAGGACGTGACGTTCCGCGTGCCCGCAGCGTCCTACGGGCCTTTGTGGGGTCTCGAGCTCCGCACCGACGACCCTGAGGCGACCGACGTGCGTCGCCCGGGCTCCGCGCCGGCACCTGCGGCAGGCGCGACGCCTGCGGCGGCCGCGGCGCGCTCGGGTGCGGTCGCGGCGGGCGAGGAGATCGTCGTGACGTCACGCTCACTCGTCGTCTTGCTCCGGCCGCCGCTCCGCGCCCGGGTCGTGCCGCTCCCCCACGCCCCACGGTCGGCCTCGGCGGACGGCTGACGCGCACGTCGCGGCGCGCCGCAGCGCGTTCGGCCCGCCGACGGCTCCCCGTGCGCGATACTCGCCGGAGACGGACGGCGACGGCGCCGCCCCGACGACGGGAGCACGCGATGGGCAGGAAGAAGCTGGCACGTCTGGACGGCATTGACGACGCGCTGCGGGTCGGACCCGAGCCCGGTGCGTTCGACCTTGCGGGCATGGACCGCGCCGCGACGCCCTGCGTCAAGGACGCCGCGACCGCGGCCGAGCTCCGCCCTCTCCTCGGTGACGAGCTCGCCGACCTCCAGGAACGTCTCTACGCAGAGGGTCGTACGGACGGTACCCGTTCGGTGCTCCTTGTCGTCCAGGGCCTCGACACCGCGGGCAAGGGCGGCATCGTCCGGCACGTCGCGGGGATGATGGACCCGCAGGGTCTTGCCATCCGGTCGTTCGGCGTGCCGACGCCCGAGGAGCGTGAGCACGACTTCCTCTGGCGCATCCGCCGTGCCCTGCCCGCCCCGGGCCGCATCGGGGTGTTCGACCGGTCACACTACGAGGACGTCCTCGTGGCGCGCGTCAAGGAGCTCGTCGCTCCCGAGGTGTGGGAGGCGCGCTACGACGAGATCGTCGCGTTCGAGCGCGACCTCGTCGCCGCGGGGACGACGATCGTCAAGGTGGCGCTCATGGTGTCCCGCGACGAGCAGTACAAGCGTCTCGCTGCGCGCCTCGACCGGCCCGACAAGCTGTGGAAGTACAACCCGAGCGACGTCGACACGCGGCTGCAGTGGGACGAGTACCAGGCGGCCTACCAGGCCGTCCTCGACCGCACGAGCATCCCTGAGGCCCCCTGGTACGTCATCCCGGCCGACTCCAAGGACTATGCGCGGCTCGCCGTGACGAAGCTGCTGCTCGACGCGTTGCGCTCCCTCGACCTGGGCTGGCCCACGCCCGACTACGACGTCGACGTCGAGAAGGCACGTCTGGCCAAGACCCGCTGAGCGGACGCCGGCGCGTCAGGCCGACGTCGGCGCGCCGGTCGTCCCCGCCGTGACGAGCTCGCGGCCCTCCTGCGCGAGCGCGCCGAGGCGCGAGAGGGTGCGGAGGTACTTCTTGCGGTAGCCGCCCGCGAGCATCTGGGCCGTGAAGAGTGCGGTGCGCTCGTCGCCACCGAGGAGGACGGGCACGCCACGGTCGTAGAGCCTGTCCGCGAGGACGACGAGCCGCAGCGCGTCGTCCTGCCGGTCGACGGTGCGCACGCCGCGCAGCGCGACGAGCTCGACGCCGTCGAGGAGCGCGCCGTAGCGGCTCGGGTGGACGGAGCGCAGGTGCTCGAGAAGGTCGTCGAGGAAGTCGCACGTCGCCCCTGCGCGGTGGGTCGTCGCCTCGACGAGCACGTGGTCCGGGAGCGGGTGCGCGTCGGTGACGACGGCCCGCTGCCGGTAGTCCTCGCCGTCGACCCGAAGCACCTCGAAGCGGGCCGAGAGCGCCTGGATCTCCCGGAGGAAGTCCTCTGCGGCGAACCGCCCCTCGCCGAGAGCGTCAGGCAGCGTGTTCGACGTCGCGGCAAGCGCGACGTCACGGTCGGCGAGCTCTCGCAGGAGCCTCGACACGAGGACGGTGTCCCCCGGGTCGTCGAGCTCGAACTCGTCGATGCACACGAGGTCGAGCGCGCCGAGCGCGTCGACCGTCGCGGCGAAGCCGAGCGCGCCGACGAGGTTCGTGTACTCGACGAACGTGCCGAACGCAGCACGCTCGGGTCCGAGCGCGTGAGCGAGCGCCGCGAGGAGGTGCGTCTTGCCGACCCCGAACCCGCCGTCGAGATAGACCGCGGGCGGCACAGCACGGCGCCGCCTGAGGATCGCACCGAGGCCGCGTGCGGGAGCGGTGAGCTGCTCGGCGACCTCGGCGAGACGCTCGACCGCCGCCTGCTGGCTCGGGTGCGCCGGATCAGGGACGTAGCTCGCGAAGGAGGCGCCCTCGAAGTGGCGCGGGGGCACGAGGTCCGTGAGGAGCCGCTCGCGCCCGACGGCGGGGCGCACGTCGCACAGTGCGGTCGGTCGGGTCACCCGTCCACGGTATCCGCGGCACCCGGCGAGCGGGACCTTAGTCCCGCGTGCGCGTGTGCGACGCTCGTCACAGCCGTGCGCACGCCTAGGCTGGCCGCATGACGAACCTCGCCGACCGCCCCACGTTCGACCTCCTCGTCGCCGAGGGCACGACCGCGAGCGGCACCATCATCCCGCCGGAGACCGACGAGCCGGGGCTCGGGCTCCTGCTCGCGCACCCGACGACGAGCCGCCGCAACGGCGCCGTCGCCGGTGCCTGGGTCCGCGCCAACATGATCGCGACCGTCGACGGTGCCGCCTGGGGTCACGATCACCGGTCAGGATCGATCAACGGCCCTGCCGACCTCCGCGTCTTCGAGGTGCTCCGGGCTCTCGCGGACGTCGTCGTCGTGGGCGCGGGAACCGTCCGCGCCGAGGGCTACGGAACGCTCGACGTCCCCGAGCACCTCCGCGGGCTGCGCGCCGAGGCCCGCTGCGCGGACGAGCTCGTGCTCGCGGTCGTCACGCGTGCGGGCGAGGTCCCCGCGCACCTGCTCGCGGACCCGCACGTCCTCGTCGTCACGTCGGCGGAGGGCGCCGCGTGCCTCGGCCCGGACCTCCCGTCCGAGCGCCTCGTCGTCGCAGGCACCGACGACGTCGACCTACGCGCCGCGCTCACCGACCTCGCAGGCCGTGGCCTGGGGCGCATCCTCACCGAGGGAGGCCCTCACCTCCTCGCCGACCTTCTCGCTCACGGCCTCGTCGACGACCTCTGCGTGACGACGAGCCCGACCGCCGTCGGCCCGGGTGCGGACCGGATCGTCGCGGGCGACCCAGGTCGGCCCGCGGCCGACCTCCGGCTCGCGACGCTCCTGCGCGCGCGCGACGTGCTCGTCGCGCGTTGGCGCGTCGCCTGACGCCCCGGCGTCCGCCGGGTCACGCCTCGTCGCGCACGGTCCCGCCAGCGTGCCGGATCGTCGCGCGGGCGAGCTGGTCGGTCGAGTCGATGAAGAGCGGCTCGGCGAGCAGCCCATGGTCGACCGCGACGACCGAGAGCTCGGTGCAGCCGAGGATGACGACCTGTGCCCCGCGTTCCACGAGGTGCGAGGCGACTCCGCGCAACGCTGCGAGGTCCGCGGGCCGTCCCGCCTTCACCTGGTCGTAGATGATCGACGAGACGACGGCCTGGTCGGCGTCGTCGGGCAGGAGCGTCGTGACGCCATACGCACCGAACGCGTCCTGGTACACGCCCGACGACGCCGTCCCGCTCGTCGCGAGCAGCCCGACCGCGCGGAGGTCGGCCACCCGCTCGCGCGCGGCGTCGACCGTCACCTCGACGATCGAGACGAATGGCACCGAGATCGCGTCGAGCACCTGCTGCGTGAAGTAGTGCGCCGTGTTGCACGGCATGACGAGGAAGTCCGCGCCGAACGCCTCGAGTCGGCGGGCGTCGCGCGCGAGCACGGGACCCGGGTCCTCGGCGGACCGTCCGAGGATGAACTCGGTCCGGTCCGGAACCGTCGCGTGGTTGAGGACGACCATGTCGACGTGGTCCTGGTCGCGCTCGGCGACCGTGAGCCGTACGACGTGGTTGAGGAAGTAGGCCGTCGCGAGAGGTCCGACACCGCCGAGGACACCGACGAAGGGACGGGTTCCGGGGTCGTTGCTGCGCTCAGACGTCACGCCGCCATGGTAGACCTCCCCCGCCCGACGCTGGGGGCGGCCACGCCCGTCACGGGCACGCGTCATAGGATGACAGGGCTCGCGGCGCCACGGCGCCGGTCGCGCCCCTCACCTGGAGCCTCGTCGCATGACCTACGGCAACGCCGAGTTCGTCCCCGTGATCCTCGGGACGAACATCAACACGTACAACATGGCCCGTTCGCTCCACGAGGCCTTCGGCGTCCGGACGATCGCGCTCGGACGTGCAGCGCTCCGCGAGACCGCGTCCTCGAGCATCGTCGACGTCCGTGCCGACGCCCGGCTCGGTGACCCCGAGGTCGTCGTCGCGACGCTCCTCGAGCTCGCATCCGAGCTCCGCGCCGACGGTCGCACGCTCCTGCTCCTGCCGAACATCGAGTTCTACGCGAACGTCGTCCTCGACCACCGCGAGGTCCTCGAGGAGCACTACGTCGTCCCGCTCGTCCGCAAGGAGCTCGCGGACCGGCTCATGCACAAGGCGCGCTTCGCGGAGCTGTGCGCCGAGCTCGGCATCCCGCACCCCGCGACCGAGATCGTTCCCCCGGGGCCCGTCGCCGAGGACCTCGGCGACGACCTTCCCTTCCCCTTCCCCGTGATCGTCAAGCCCGCGAACACCGACATCTACCCGCGCCTGCGCTTCCCGGGCAAGCAGAAGGTGTACCTCGTCGCCGACGCAGCGGGCCTCCGGGACGTCGTGCGCCGCATGGTCGACGGCGGCTACGACGACGACATCGTCGTCCAGGAGTACCTTGCGGGCGACGAGTCGGTCATGCAGGTCGTCAACACGTACTCCGACCGCCACGGCCGCATGCGCTTCAGCTCGCTCGGGCAGATCGTCCTCGGCGAGCCCGACCCGGGACTCGTCGGCAACTACAACGCGATCGTCACGACGCACGACGACGAGGTCACGGCGATGGTCCGCACGCTCCTCGACAGCGTCGGCTACACGGGCCCCGCGAACCTCGACATCATGATCGATGCGCGTACCGGCGCCCGGACGATCCTCGAGGTCAACCTCCGTCAGGGTGCCGCGAGCTTCTACACGATGGCTGCGGGCGGCAACCTCACCCGCTGCTACGTCGACGACCTCGTCCACGGCGTCGACCTTCCCGACGTCGTCACGCGCGACGAGCGGCTCTGGCTCAACGTCCCGTACCTCGTGGCGCTCCGCTACGCGCCGCGGTCGCTGCGGCCCCTCCTGAGGACCGCCCGCCGCCATGGTGTCACGCACACTCTCCGCTACCGAGCGGACCGCTCTCCGCGCCGTCTGCTCGAGCTTGCCCGGATCGACCTGCGGCGGACGCTCGACTTCGTGCGCCACGGCCGGGAGCGGCTCAACCGCTGACGGCGCGCCTCACGACGTCGGCGATCTCGCGGGCACGCTCGACCGTGACGTTGGTCGGGAGGTTGACGAGCCGCGCGACCGCGTCCTCGCTCACCGCGAGGCGCGGGTCGCCCGGCGTGTAGCCGTAGACGGCGGGGTCGTCGACGCCCGGGAACAGCGCGGGTCGGTACCACCGGCCCGCGTGGACATGGGCTGACGTGAGCGTCGCGAGCAGCCGCTCGGCCGCGTCCTCGTCACGTGCGAGCACCGGGAGCCGCAGGAGCGGCTGGAGCTCAGCGCGCGAGGCGGCGTCGACGATCGTCGCGGGGATCTCGACGACGTCCGCGAGCACGTCGACGTACGCGGTGACGCACGCCGCACGCTGGGCCTCGTCGACGTCGAGCGCGGGGAGCGCTGCGGCGACCTGCGCGACCATCCATCCGGACGGGGCCGACGGGCGATACGGGAGCGCGCCGCGCATCTCGACGGGAGCGATCGCGGGGTCGAGCAGCCCGGCTCGGACGAGGCCCGAGCGCAACGGCCGGGAGACGCGCCGCGGCAGGCGGTTGAGCACGCGGTTCTGCGTCCGGTAGACGCGCGCGAGGAGGTCGAGCCGCCGGCTCACGGCCGGCAGCTCGGCGAGGCGTGCGCGCACGAGGTCCCGCAGCGCGGCGTCGGCCATGTCGGGCGCGACCCACACGGCGCCGCCGAAACGCGTCGGGAGCATCTTCTCGACCCCGAACGAGTGGACGGACACGTCCGTGTACGGGCGGCCATCGGGACGGCGGGCGAGCCTTCCGACGCAGTGCGCCGAGTCCTCGAGCAGCAGGGCGCCCGCGTCGTCGGCCGCGTCCCGCAGCCCGCGCGCCGTTGCGGCGTCGATGACGCCGAACGTGTGCTGGAGGACGATCGCGCGCGTGCGCTCCCCGACGACGAGCCGGGCCGGGTCGATCGCGAGCGACGCGGGTGCGACGTCCGCGTGCACCGCGGCGTGACCGGCGACGAGGATCGGGTCGACCGCGGTCGCGCACGTGAGGATCTGCGTGACGACCTCGCCCGGTCCCCGGTGTTCGGCGAGCGCGCGCAGGACGACCTCCATGCCGTAGCGCGCCTTGTGCACGAGGAACCAGTCCCCCGGCTGCGTGCCCGTGCGCCGTGCCAGCTCGCGGGTCACGTCGGTCGTTCCGTGCGGGGTCATGTCGGCTCCTCGGGCTTGCGGGCGGTCCCGGTCACGTGGTCGTACGGCGACGGCGGGGCGCCGGCCGGTGTCGTCACCGGCTCGGTGCCCCGCCGCGCGGGAAATGAGGTCGGTCAGGCGTCGGACTCGGTCCGGTCACCCGTCCACTCGGTGTGGAAGACGCCGTCCTTGTCGATGCGCTGGTACGTGTGCGCCCCGAAGAAGTCGCGCTGAGCCTGGATGAGGTTCGCGGGCAGACGCTCGGCGCGGACGCCGTCGTAGTAGGCGAGCGACGACGAGAACGCGGGGGTCGGCACGCCGTTGAGTGCTGCCTGCGCGACGATCCGACGCCATGCGCCGACGCCCTGGCCGACCTGCTCCGTGAAGTACGGGTCGGCGAGGAGGAGCGAGAGCTCCGGGTTGCGCTCGTAGGCCTCGGTGATGCGGTTGAGGAAGCGGGCGCGGATGATGCAGCCGCCACGCCAGATCCGGGCCATCGCGCCGCGGTCGATGTTCCAGCCGAGCTCGGCGGACGCCGCGGCGATCTGGTCGAAGCCCTGCGAGTACGCGACGACCTTCGAGGCGTAGAGCGCGAGGCGCACGTCCTCGATGAACGCCGCGCGGTCGCTGATCTCCCACGCGCCTGACTCGGCGGGCAGGACGCGTCCGGCCTCGCGCTGCGGGACCGAGCCCGAGAGCGCGCGGGCGAACGTCGCCTCCGCGATACCCGTGATCGGCACGCCGAGGTCGAGGGCGTTCTGAACCGTCCAGCGGCCCGTCCCCTTCTGCTCCGCGCGGTCGAGCACGACGTCGACGAACGCGTTGCCGGTCTCGGCGTCGACGTGCGCGAGGACGTCGGCCGTGATCTCGATGAGGAACGACTCGAGGTCGCCCTTGTTCCACTCGGCGAAGATCTCGCCGATCTCCTGCGCAGAGGCGCCCAGGCCCTGCTTGAGCAGGTCGTAGGCCTCGGCGATGAGCTGCATGTCCGCGTACTCGATGCCGTTGTGGACCATCTTGACGAAGTGGCCCGCCCCGTCGGGGCCGACATACGTGCAGCACGGGACGCCGTCGACCTTCGCCGAGATGTCCTCGAGGATCGGGCCGAGCCACTCGTAGGACTCAGGCGAGCCGCCGGGCATGATCGAGGGGCCGTTGAGCGCGCCCTCCTCGCCGCCCGAGACACCGGTGCCGACGAAGTGGAGGCCGTGAGCCTTGAGCTCGGCCTCGCGGCGGCGCGTGTCCGGGAAGTGGGCGTTACCGGCGTCGATGACGATGTCACCCTCCTCGAGGAGGGGGATGAGCTCGGCGATGACGGCGTCCGTCGCGGCGCCAGCCTTCACCATGATGACGACCTTGCGCGGCCGCGCGAGCGAGGCGACGAAGTCAGCCATCGACTCGGACGGGACGAAGTCGCCGTCGTCACCGTGGTCCGCGACGAGCGAGGCGGTCTTGGCGTACGAGCGGTTGTGGACCGCCACCGTGTAGCCGTGTCGTGCGAAGTTGCGGGCGAGGTTGCGGCCCATCACCGCAAGCCCCGTGACGCCGATCTGGGCGCGTGCCGTCATCGTGTGAACTCTCCCTCCGGATGAACATGTTCCGCCTGCGAGGGTATCCCGCGGTCCGGCTGAGCCGCCCGGACGACCAGCATGTGACGGTCCGGGTCCGCGGCGTGGCACTCGGGCGACCGCGCGCCGGATGCCTAGAGTGACGCCATGGTCGCCACCGCGCTCACGCAGCTGCCCGCGCCGTTCGCGCAGGCGCTCGCCTCGTTGCGTGCCGCAGCCCTCGGCGCGGGGATCGAGGTGCGGGAGGTTCCCGCACCCTCGCGCGCCGCGGCGTTCGCGGTCGCGCTCTCGGGCTCCCTCGCTCGTGCGGGTGTGCCCGACGACGAGGTCGCCGACGGCACGTTCGTCGTTCTCTACGACCCGCCCCTCACGCCGGTCGACGACGGCGCGTTCCGCGTCATCGTCCTTGTCCGGGCCGAGCTCGACGAGGAGATGTCGGGCGACCCCATGCTCCCCGAGGTCGCCTGGGACTGGATGCTCGAGGCGCTCGAGGCGTGCCCGGTCGCGCCGGTCGAGCCGGGAGGCTCGGTGACCCGGACCATCACGACGAGCCACGGCGCGGTCGCCGGCCGCCCCGAGGAGGTCGAGCTCGAGCTGCGCGCGTCATGGTCCGCAGTCGATCCGGACGTCGGCGCGTTCCTCACCGCGTGGGCGCGCGTCCTGCGTCTCTTCGCCGGCGTGCCGCCGGTCGGTGTGACGTCGCTCGACGACCGTCGCTGACGACGTCCGCCCCGCTCCGGGCCGCGTCGTTCGCGGGTTGCCGGCCCGCGCAGGTCTAACCTTGCCCCCATGAGCCAGACCGCACCGTCCGCTTCCGCGGACGAGGAGCCCGACGTCGCCCCTCTGACGACCCCCGCCGACGGGGTGCCCGACGTCCTCACGACGCAGTCCGGGCTCGACCGGGCCGTCGACGCCCTCGCCGGTGGCGCGGGGCCGGTGGCCGTCGACGCGGAGCGCGCGTCGGGTTACCGCTACGGCCAGCAGAACTATCTCGTGCAGCTGCGCCGCGCAGGTGCGGGCACGATGCTCATCGACCCGGTCGCGCTTCCGGACCTCGCTGCGGTCAACGACGCGCTGCGCGGGACCGAGTGGGTGTTCCATGCGGCCTCGCAGGACCTCCACCCGCTGAGCGAGCAAGGTCTCGTACCGGACGCGATCTTCGACACGGAGCTCGCGGCACGCCTGCTGGGGCTCGAGCGTGTCGGGCTCGGCGCGGTCGTCGCCGAAGTGCTCGGCCTCGGTCTCGCGAAGGAGCACTCTGCGGTCGACTGGTCGACGCGTCCGTTGCCGGCGTCGTGGCTCACGTACGCGGCGCTCGACGTCGAGGTGCTCGTCGACCTGCGCGACGCGCTCGCCGAGCGGCTCGAGGCGGCAGGCAAGGCTGAGTGGGCGCGCCAGGAGTTCGAGGCCGTGCGCCTCGCGCCGCCGCCCGCGCCGCGGGTCGACCCGTGGCGGCGCGTCTCGGGAGTTCACGCGCTGCGGTCGCGGCGGCAGCTCGCCGTCGTCCGGTCGCTGTGGCAGGCGCGCGAGGACAACGCCCGGCGACGCGACATCTCACCGGGCCGGGTCCTTCCCGACCGGGCGATCATCGCGGCGGCGCAGGCCCTGCCGCGCAACGTCGGCGCGCTCACGGCGCTGCCGACGTTCTCGGGACGTGGCACCTCGCGCCGGGCCCCGATGTGGCAGACGGCGATCGACGTGGCCCTCGCGCTGCCCGAGGCCGACCTCCCGCCTCTGCGCGGGCCGCGGACGGACGCCCCGCCACCGCCGCGTGCGTGGGCCGATCGCGAGCCTGCGGCCGCGGCCCGGCTCGAGGCGGCGAAGGCGGTCGTCACGGAGCGCTCCGAGCTCCTCACCGTCCCCGTCGAGAATCTCCTGCAGCCCGACGCGCTGCGCCGGCTGTGCTGGTCCCCGCCCGCGCAGGTGACGGAGGAGAGCGTCGCTGCGGCGCTCGCTGCGCGGGGCGCGCGCGTCTGGCAGACGGACCTGCTCGCGGGGCCGCTCGCGGCCGCGATCGGCGCCGCCGGATAGGGTTGTCGGGTGCTGCACATCGAGACTGTCACCGACCCTGCCGAGTGGAACCGACTGGTGGATGCGGGTGGTGGTCACCCGCTCCAGCTGTGGGGCTGGGGCGAGGTGAAGGCGACGGGAGCGTGGCGCGCGCTGAGGCTGCGCGCGGTCGATGGCGAGGGACGGACTGTCGGTGGCGCCCAGGTGCTCGTCCGTCGGCTGCCGGCCCCGTTCCGCGCCTTCGCCCACGTGCCACGGGGCCCGTTCGTCGGGTCCGACGGCGTCGGGACTGCCTCCGAGCGGTCCGCCGTCGCCCGGGCGGTCGTCGAGCACTGCCGCCGAGAGGTCCGTGGCATCGGCGTCGCGCTCGAGCCGGACTGGGACGCAGGCACCGAGCTTGACCTGCCGGGGTCGCGACCGGCCGAGCACACGATCCTCTACCCGAGCACGCTCATCCTCGACCTCACGAAACCGGAGGACGAGCTCCTCGCGGCTGCGGGCCGCTCGACGCGGTACGACATCCGCAAGGCGGCCCGGACGGGCCTCGAGGTGCGGCGGGTGACGGACGAGGCCGAGGTGCGCGCGGTCATCGAGCTCTACAAGGTCTCAGCGGAGCATGCGGGGTTCGCGCTCCATGACGACGACTACTACCTCGCGATCCACCGCGAGCTGGGTGAGGCCTCGCTTCTCGTCGCGGCGTTCGAGGACGGGCGCCCGTGCTCGTTCGTGTGGGACGTCCTCTCGGGGTCGACAGCGTTCGAGCTCTACGGGGGCGTCGACGACACGGGCCGGAAGTTGCGTGCGAACGCGCCGGTGAAGTGGCACGCGGTGCGGCTCGCGGCGGAGGCGGGTGCGCGACGGTACGACATGAACGGGCTGCTCAACGACGGCATCAGCGAGTTCAAGAAGTCGTTCGCCCAGCACACGGACGAGCTTCTCGGCACGGTCGAGGTGCCGTTCGGGCCGTTGTTCGACGTCTGGGACCGCCTGCTGCCGACCGCGAAGCGGGTCGTGCGCCGACTGCGTCGAGCCTGACGGGAATTCTGTCGAGGGACCTCGGTCCTACCTCTTGCGCTTTTTACTGATACTCGCGGTATCGTGTACCTGAACGAGCGAACCGCTCCGGACACCGTCGTCCAGATCAGGAGAAGCCATGCCCGTGGCCCAGCCAGCACGTCGCGCCCTGCGCGACGTCGTCTTCGTCGAGGGGGTGCGCTCCCCGTTCGGCAAGGCGCGCCCCGACGGCCTCTACGCCGAGACCCGCGCCGACGACCTCGCGGTCGCCGTCCTCCGCGGCCTTCTCGACCGTATCCCCGCCCTCCCCCACGATCGCATCGACGAGGTCGCGATCGCCGCGACGACCCAGCGCGGCGACCAGGGCCTCACGCTCGGCCGCTCGGTCGCCGTCCTCGCCGGGCTCCCCCGCACCGTCCCCGGCTTCGCGATCGACCGCATGTGCGCAGGCGCCATGACCGCCGTGACGACGACCGCGTCCGCGATCGCCACCGGCATGCAGGACGTCACCGTCGCGGGCGGCGTCGAGCACATGGGCCACCACCCCATGGGTTTCGACGCCGACCCCAACCCCCGCTTCGTCGCAGACCGCCTCGTCGACGGCGACGCGCTCGTCATGGGCGCGACCGCCGAGACGCTCCACGACCGCTACCCCCACCTCACCAAGGAGCGCACCGACGCCTACGGGGCGGAGTCCCAGCGGCGCTACGCCGCAGCTCTCGCCGCAGGCCGCGTCGAACCCGACCTCGTGCCCGTCGCCATCAGGTCCGCCGAGCTCGGCTGGGGCCTCGCGACCGCCGACGAGCTCCCCCGGCCCGGCACGACCATCGAAGGCATGCGCGACCTCAAGACCCCGTTCCGGCCCGGTGGCCGCGTCACCGCGGGCAACGCCTCGCCCCTCACCGACGGCTCGACGATGTGCCTGCTCGCGGCCGGTGACACCGCCGCCGAGCTCGGTCTGCCCGTCCGCATGCGCCTCGTCTCCTTCGCGTACGCAGGCGTCGACCCCGAGGTCATGGGCCTCGGGCCCATCCCCGCGACCGAACGTGCCCTGCGCACCGCAGGCCTGACGATCGACGACATCGGCCTCTTCGAGATCAACGAGGCCTTCGCGATCCAGGTCCTCGCATTCACCGATCACTTCGGGCTCGCCGACGACGACCCGCGCGTCAACCCCGACGGCGGTGCGATCGCCGTCGGCCACCCGCTCGCCTCCTCAGGAGTGCGGCTCATGACGCAGCTCGCCCGCCACTTCGAAGCGCACCCCGAGGTCCGGTACGGCCTCACGACGATGTGCGTCGGGCTCGGCATGGGCGGCACCGTCGTCTGGGAGAACCCGCACCACGCCGACTACTCGGGCCACGTGCCCGCCGCGACCGAGGGGACCGACCGATGACCACGACGACTCCCGCACGAGCCGAGCGCGTCGCACGCTCCCTCGTCCGCGACGTGACGATGCCGGGCGGCGCCGGCACGATGGCGCTCCTCACGCTCGACAACGGCCTCGACCACACGAAGCCCACGACCCTCGGACCCGAGGGCCTCGCGGGACTGCGCACCGCGCTCGAGGGCCTGCGAGCCCGTGCCGCCGCGGGCGAGATCCAGGCGATCGGCGTCACGGGCAAGCCGTACGTCCTCGCCGCCGGAGCAGACCTCACCCAGGCGGGAGACCTCGCGACGCGCGACGAGGCGCGCGAGCTCGGCCGCGCCGGCCACGCCGCTTACAGCCTCCTCCACGATGCAGGTGTGCCGACGTTCGCCTTCGTCAACGGCGTCGCGCTCGGCGGCGGGCTCGAGCTCGCGCTCGCGTGCGACTACCGCACAGTGTCGACGTCGGCCGGCGCGCTCGCGCTGCCCGAGACCGCGCTCGGGCTCGTGCCCGGCTGGGGCGGGGCGCACCTCGTGCCACGCCTCGTCGGCATCGAGCGCGCGTGCGAGGTCATCCTCACGCGTCCCGCGCAGAACAGGCCCTACAAGCCGGCCGAGGCCGTCGACATCGGTCTCGCCGACGCCCTCCTCGACAGCGCCGACTTCCTCGCCCGTTCCGTCGCCTGGGCGGCGTCCGTCGTCCGCGGCGAGACCGTCGTCACTCGGCCCGAGCCGGTCGACGCCGACGAGTGGGAGGCCGTCGTCGCCCGCGCCCGCGCGCAGGTCGACATCGTCGTCGCCGGCGCGCGCCCCGCGCCCTACCGCGCCCTCGATCTCCTCGCGCTCGGACCCGGCACGACCCGCGAGGAGGGTTTCGCCGCCGAGGACGAGGCGCTCGCCGACCTCCTCATGACGGACGAGCTCCGCGCGAGCATCTATGCCTTCTCGTCGGTCAACGCCGCGAAGAAACCGCAGGGCGCTCCGCCGAAGGAGCTCGCGCGTCCCGTGACGCGCGTCGGCGTCGTCGGCGCGGGCCTCATGGCCGCGCAGCTCGCGCTCCTCCTCGCGCAGCGGCTCGGCGTCCCCGTCATCATGCGTGACCTCGACGACGAGCGCGTCGCCAAGGGCCTCGCACACGTGCGGGGCACGGTCGAGAAGCTCGTCGCGACCGGACGCATGTCGTCCGACGCGGGCGCGCGCATCGTCGCGTCCGTCCACGGGACGACCGTCCTCGAGGACATGGCCACGTGCGACCTCGTCATCGAGGCCGTCACCGAGGTGCTCGCGCTCAAGAAGCGCGTGCTCGCCGAGGTCGAGGGAATCGTCGGGCCCGAGACCGTCCTCGCGACGAACACATCGGCGCTCTCCGTCTCCGAGATGGCCGCGGACCTCGCGCACCCCGAGCGCGTCGTCGGGCTGCACTTCTTCAACCCGGTTGCGCAGATGCCGCTCGTCGAGGTCGTCCGCGCGGACGCGACCGACGAGGCGACGCTCGCGACGGCGTTCGACGTCGCTCGTCGGCTCCGCAAGACCGCCGTCGGCGTCGCCGACCGGCCCGGCTTCGTCGTCAACCGACTCCTCGTCCTCCTGCTCGGCGAGATCGTCAGGGCCGTCGAGGAGGGCACGCCCGTCGAGGTCGCAGACCGAGCGTTGCGGCCGCTCGGGCTTCCCATGGGGCCGTTCGCGCTGTTCGACCTCGTCGGGCCGGCCGTCGGGCTCCACGTCCTCACGTCACTGCGGGAGGACCTCGGCGAGCGCTTCGCGCGGTCCCCCGGGCTCGAGCGGATCGTCGCCGAGGGCACCAAGGTGGTGCTGCCACCGATCGCCAAGGGGCTTCCCGCGCGCGTCGATCCCGCGATCCAGGAGGTGTTCGGTGAGCCCGGCGGGCCGGGCGCGCTCGACGAGGCCGGAGTGCTCGACCGTGTGCTCACGGCGCTCGCGACGGAGATCGGTCACATGCTCGACGAGGGCGTCGTCGCGGACGTCACGCAGATCGACGTCTGCATGATCCTCGGGGCGGGCTGGCACTTCGCGACGGGGGGCATCGCGCCGTACCTCGACCGGACGGGCACGTCCGAGCGGGTGCTCGGCCGGCGCCTCCTCCCGGACGGTGTCGCGAACGTCCCGCGGGGTTCCTGACCCCACCCTTTCGCGCCCCGCCCGCCCTCGCTCCAGGGGCGGGCGGGGGGGCGTGTGAGACACCGCGTTCACGATGTGAGACGTTCGGCGGATCGCCTGGCATCCCGAGCGCACCGGTCTACTTTCTGGTCCAGAAGCACGGACGCCCGCACGGGGCGCCCCCAGGAACCAGGAGGAACACCATGGCCCGCAACGACGTCCTCGTCTCGGCCGAGTGGGCCGAGGCGAACCTCGCGACCCCCGGCATCGTTTTCGTCGAGGTCGACGAGGACACCAGCGCCTACGACGACGCGCACCTCCCCGGCGCGATCAAGCTCGACTGGAAGCTCGACCTCCAGGACGCGGTCCGCCGCGACTTCGTCGACCGCGCCGGCTTCGAGAAGCTCCTCTCCGAGCGCGGCGTCGCGAACGACGACACCGTCGTCCTCTACGGCGGCAACAACAACTGGTTCGCCGCCTACGCCTTCTGGTACTTCAAGCTGTACGGCCACCAGGACGTCCGCCTCATCGACGGCGGCCGCAAGAAGTGGGAGCTCGACGGCCGCCCGCTCGACGCCGAGCCCGTCAACCGCCCCGCGACGCAGTACGTCGCGAGCGAGCAGGACCTCACGCTCCGCGCGTTCCGTGACGAGGTCGTCGCGTCGATCGGGACGAAGAACCTCGTCGACGTCCGCTCGCCCGAGGAGTTCACGGGCAAGATCCTCGGCCCGGCCCACCTCCCCCAGGAGCACGCGCAGCGCGGCGGCCACGTCCCCGGCGCGATCAACGTCCCGTGGTCGAAGGCCGCGAACGATGACGGCACCTTCCGCTCCGACGCCGAGCTCGCCGAGCTCTACGGCGCCGCGGGCATCGACACCAACCGTTCGACGATCGCGTACTGCCGCATCGGCGAGCGCTCGAGCCACACGTGGTTCGTGCTCTCCCAGATCCTCGACCTCCCGGACGTCAAGAACTACGACGGCTCCTGGGTCGAGTATGGCTCGCTCGTCGGCGCGCCCATCGAGGTCCCCGTCCCGGCCTGACACCCGACCGCACGAGCACACGAGGAGCACACGATGACCAGCTGCGGAGCCCCCGCCCAGACCGGCCAGGTCGCTCTCGCCCCGGGCGCGACGATCATCGACGGCACCGTGACGGCAGGCGGCGCCCCCGTCCGGGGCGCCTACGTCCGCCTTCACGACGCGGACGGCGAGTTCACCGCCGAGGTCGTCACCGGTGACACGGGCCAGTTCACGTTCTACGCCCGCCCCGCGAGCTGGGAGCTCCGCGTGCTCTCGCGCGCAGGGAACGGCTCCGAGCGCCTCGAAGCCACCGAGGGCCGGACGACGGTCGAGCTCGGTCTCTGACCAGCCCGACGACCGTCCGGGGCGTCGAACGGCAGCCACCGCTCGACGCCCCTCGGCCCCGGCAGCGACCGGCCGGTCCTCCCGGTCCTCACGCCTCCGAGCGGCGACCCCTCGCAGGAGACGTGACGACCCACCCGTCCGGACGTGACGAAGAGCCCCGCACCGTGAGGTGCGGGGCTCTTCCGTGTCCTGGGGTCGTGCGCGGCGCACCGAGCCTCGTCAGTAGACGGTGAGGCCCTTCGCACGGAACTGGTCGCGCACACGGTCGACCTCGGCGTTCGTCGGCGGCTGCGTGTCGCCAAGCTCGTACGGGATGCCGAGGCTCTCCCACTTGTCCTTGCCCATCTGGTGGAAGGGAAGCACCTCGACGCGCGAGACGGTCGGGAGCGTCGCGGCGTACTCGGCGATCGTCTCGACGTTCGCCGGGTCGTCGGTGAGGCCGGGGACGAGGACGAAGCGCAGCCAGATCTCCGTGCCGAACTCCGCGAGGCGCCGGCCGAACTTCAGCGTCGGCTCGAGCGCACGGCCAGTGACCTTCCGGTACGTCTCTGGGTCGCCCGACTTCACGTCGAGGAGGACGAGATCGATGTCCGCGAGCATCTCGTCGGTGCAGGCCGCACCGAGGAAGCCCGACGTGTCGATCGTCGTGTGGATGCCCATCTCCTTGGCGCCCCGCAGGAGCGTCGCCGCGAAGGCAGGCTGCATGAGCACCTCGCCGCCCGAAAGCGTGATGCCGCCGCCCGAGTTCTTGAAGATGCGCCGGTAACGCTTGATACGGAGCAGCAGCTCGGAGGCCTCGACGGGCTCACCGTTGCGCATCGCCATCGTGTCGGGGTTGTGGCAGTAGAGGCAGCGCAGCGGGCAGCCGGAGAGGAAGATTGTCATGCGGGTGCCGGGGCCGTCGACGGCCGTGACGAGCTCCCACGAGTGGACCGACCCGAGCTCACCCGCGCGCATCCGCGCGAACTTCTCCGAGCGGTCCGCGTCGCTCAGCTCAAGACCGACGAGGCCAGCGCCCGCGGCCCGCCCGACGGGGGCCTCGAAACCCTGGTCACCGCTCGCACCGTCGGCGCCGGTCGTGGGGGTGGCCTCGCAGATCGTCATGATCGTCGGTCCTTCCTCGTGCCAGGCGCTGGATGCGTGCGGGGTAGTGCTGGTGGGGCGGGGACCCGGCCGGGTCCCCGCCACCAGTGTCTCAGGCGCTGTGGTGGAACGTGCGCGAGAGGACGTCGAGCTGCTGCTCACGGGTGAGCTTGACGAAGTTCACCGCGTAGCCCGAGACGCGAACCGTGAGCTGCGGGTACTTCTCGGGGTGCTCCATCGCGTCCTCGAGCGTCTCCTTGTTGAGGACGTTGATGTTGGCGTGGTAGAGCCCCTTGACACCACCGTTGGCGTCACGAGCAGCCTTCATGTCGGCGAGGCGCTCGTCGTAGGTCTTGGCCATGATGATTCCCTTTCCTGCGTTCCGTTGGTGGGTCAGTCCTGCGGGACGAAGCCCGAGTCGAGGATGCCGACGAGGTTGCCGACCTGCTCCTCCTTGGTGCGGCCGAGCCCGGCCGGCGTGATCGTGTTCGTCAGCGAGATGCCATCGAGCGCGTCGTTGTAGTCGAGCTTGCCGACCGACATCATCGACGCAACCATGCCGTGCGTGTCCGCACCGTTCTCCGGGTTGGCGCCCGGCGCGAACGGCGTGCCGGCCTCGTGACCCGAGGGGAACGAGCCCGTCGCCTTGCCGTAGACGACGTTCGACGTGATCGTGAGGACCGACTGCGTGGGGATCGCATCCCGGTACATCGGGATCGCCTTGATCTTCTGCATGATCGTGTGGACGATCGTCGCCGCGATGTCGTCAGCCTTGTCGTCGTCGTTGCCGTACGTCGGGAAGTCGCCCTCGGTGACGTAGTCGACGATGAGGCCGGTCTCGTCACGGACGGGCGTGACCTTGGCGTACTTGATGGCCGCGAGCGAGTCCGCGACGATCGAGAGGCCTGCGATACCGCAGCCCATCGTCCGGATGATCTCCGAGTCGTGCAGGGCCATCTCCATGGCCTCGTACGCGTACTTGTCGTGGCTGTAGTGGATGATGTTGAGCGCCTCGACGTACGTGCCGACGACCCAGTCGAGCATGCGCTCGTAGCGGTTCCAGACGTCGTCGAAGTCGAGCGGGCCGTCGCCCTGGACACCTTCGTAGCCGGTGACGATCTGCTTGCCGGAGACCTCGTCCCGGCCGCCGTTCATCGCGTAGAGGAGAGCCTTGGCGGCGTTGACGCGAGCTCCGAAGAACTGCATCTGCTTGCCGACCTTCATCGGCGACACGCAGCACGCGATGGCCGCGTCGTCGCCCCAGCGCTCACGGATCTGCTCGTCGGACTCGTACTGGATCGCGCTCGTCTCGATCGAGATCGCGGCGCAGAACTCCTTGTAGCCGTCGGGCAGCGTCTCGTCCCAGAAGATCGTGATGTTCGGCTCCGGGGCCGGGCCGAGGTTCCGCAGCGTCTGGAGCAGGCGGAACGACGTCTTCGTCACGAGGGTGCGACCATCCTCGCCGAGGCCGCCGTCGGACCACGTGGCCCAGTAGGGGTCACCCGAGAAGATCTGGTCGTAGTCGATCGTGCGGAGGAAGCGCACGATGCGGAGCTTGATGACGAGGGCGTCGATCATCTCCTGCGCGTCGGACTCGGTGATCGTGCCCTCGGCGAGGTCGCGCTCGAAGTAGGCGTCGAAGAAGCCGGAGAGGCGGCCGATCGACATGGCGGCGCCGTCCTGCGACTTCACCGAGGCGAGGTAGCCGAAGTACGTCCACTGGACGGCCTCCTGGGCCGTCGCGGCGGGGCGGCCAAGGTCGAAGCCGTACTGGGCGCCGAGGTTCTTGAGCTTCTTGAGCGCCTTGATCTGCTCGGAGTGCTCCTCGCGGTACCGGGCCCAGTGCTCGGAGAACGGCTGGTCGGCGACCGCGTCCTTGTCCTTGGTCTTCTCGGCGATGAGGAAGTCGACCCCGTAGAGCGCGACGCGACGGTAGTCGCCGATGATGCGGCCGCGGCCGTAGGCGTCGGGCAGGCCGGTGATGATGTGCGACGAGCGGGCGGCGCGGATGCGCGGCGTGTAGATGTCGAAGACGCCGTCGTTGTGGGTCTTGCGGTACTTGGTGAAGATCTCCTTGACCGCGGGGTTCGGCTCCTTGCCGGCCTCGCGGATCGCGGTCTCGACCATGCGCCAGCCGCCCGAGGGCATCATCGCGCGCTTGAGCGGGACGTCCGTCTGGAGTCCGACGATGACGTCGTCGTCGGAGCTGATGTAGCCCGCGGGGAACGCGTCGACGTCCGCCGGGGTGTCGACGTCGACGTCGTAGACGCGACGCTCACGCTCGACGGAGAGGTACTCCTTCTCGAGCGTCTCCCAGACGCGCTGGGTCTTCTCGGTCGCGCCCGCGAGGAACGACGCGTCGCCTTCGTAGGGCGTGTAGTTCCGCAGGATGAAGTCACGCAGGTCGACCGACTCGGTCCAAGGACCGGTCTCGAACCCGCGCCAGGGGTCAGGGGTCGCTGCACCATCGATGGTGGTGCTCGTCTCCGTCGTCGTCATCGCCGTCTCCCGTAGGTCGCTCGATCACTGTTTGATCTTGGGACCAAGGTACTGAGAAATTCATGGGACGACTTGGGACCTTCGGCCGTGCCGAGGGTCCAGCACCTGAGTCGTGCGTCACAGGCTCCGTCGCTGGTCCCGCAGGGATTCCGGCAGCGCACCGCACCCCTGCCAACAGGGTGTCACGCCCCGAATATTCACGGGGCCCCGGCACGCCGTGCCGAGCCCCCCGCGCGGACCGACACCGGGACGCGTCCGGGCTTAGCGTCCGAGCGCCCGCACGACATCCGCGACGACGTCGCCCGCCGACATCCGGTGCGCCTCGACGACCTGGTCGCGCGATGCGTGATCGAGGAACGACGTCGGCAGTCCGACCGTCCGCACCGTCGTGCCCACACCGTCGCGCGCGCACGCCTCGGCGATCGCCGCACCGATGCCGCCCGACGCGAGACCGTCCTCGAGCGTCACGACGAGGTCGTGCTCGCCAGCCGCCTTGACGACGCCCGACGGCACCGGAAGCACCCACGTCGGAGCGAGGACCGTCGACGGCACGCCAAGCGCTGCGAGCTCCGCCCCCGCGGCGAGCGCCGTCCGCACCATCGCGCCGATCCCGACGAGCAGCACGCGCGGCCCCTCGCCCGGGTGCTCAGCGAGCACGTCGACGTCGTCGAGCGTCCCGACCGCCGGCAGCGGATCGCCCAGCGCACCCTTGGGGTAGCGCACGACCGTCGGCGCGTCGTCGACCGCGACCGCGTCCCTCAGCGCTGCACGCATCGTCGCCTCGTCGCGCGGCGCCGCGAGCCGTAGCCCCGGGACGATCCGCAGCATCGCGAGATCCCACATGCCGTTGTGGCTGGCCCCGTCGTCCCCTGTGATACCCGCACGGTCGAGCACGAACGTCACGCCCGCCCGGTGGAGCGCGACGTCCATGAGCACCTGGTCGAACGCGCGGTTGAGGAACGTCGCGTAGAGCGCGACGACAGGGTGCAGACCCGCGAACGCCATGCCGGCCGCGGCGGTCACCGCGTGCTGCTCGGCGATGCCGACGTCGAACGTGCGGTCGGGGAACCGCTCCGCGAACGGGGCGAGGCCGACCGGAGCGAGCATCGCCGCCGTGATGCCGACGACGTCGGGACGCGACTCGCCGATGCGGACGATCTCGTCGGCAAAGACGCTCGTCCACCCGAAGCGTGAGGGCGCGACGGGCAGGCCCGTCTCGGGATGGATCTGCCCGACCGCGTGGAAGCGGTCGGCGATGTCCTGCTCCGCGGGGATGTAGCCGCGGCCCTTCTCCGTCATGACGTGGACGAGAACCGGCCCTCCGTAGGCCTTCGCCGCGGCGAGCGCCCGCTCGAGCGACTCCGTGTCGTGCCCGTCGACCGGCCCCACGTACTTGAGGCCGAGGTCCTCGAAGAGCCCCTGCGGCGCCAGCGCGTCCTTGACGCCCTTCTTGAGCGCGTGCAGCGCGTCGTACGCCATTCGCCCGGGCACGCCCGAGCGGGTGAGGGTTCGCTTACCCCAGCGCAGGAACTCCTCGTAGCCGCGCGTCGTACGCAGCGTGTCGAGGTGGTGCGCAAGGCCGCCGATCGTCGGCGCATAGCTGCGCCCGTTGTCGTTGACGACGATGACGAGCCGTTCGTCGTCGGACGCCGCGATGTTGTTGAGGGCCTCCCAGGCCATACCGCCCGTGAGCGCACCGTCGCCGATGACCGCGACGACGTGCCGGTCGGTGCGCCCCGCGAGGAGGTTCGCCTTGGCGATGCCGTCGGCCCACGACAGCGAGGTCGAGGCGTGGGAGTTCTCGACAACGTCGTGCTCCGACTCGGCGCGGCTCGGGTAGCCCGAGAGCCCCTCGCGGCGACGCAGCGCGGAGAAGTCCTTGCGGCCTGTGAGCAGCTTGTGGACGTAGGACTGGTGGCCCGTGTCGAAGACGAACGTGTCGCGCGGCGACTCGAAGATGCGGTGCATCGCGATCGTCAGCTCGACGACACCGAGATTGGGGCCGAGGTGGCCGCCGGTCCGGGACACGGAGGAGACGAGGAACGACCGGATCTCCGCCGCGAGCTCGCGGCACTCCTCGGCGCTGAGATCCCTGAGGTCGCCAGGTCCCTCGACGTTCTCGAGCAGGCTCATGCCGTCCTCGTTCCAGGTCGGGTCCGGGCCTCCGGGGCTCCGGGACGGAAGTGTGTTGACCGTCCACTCTACGACGGGACGACCGGCGGACGCGCCACGGGACGTGCCGCGGTGCGGCACGTCCCGTGGGGGTGCGGTGCAGATCCGTGGACCTGCGCCGGAGGACTCAGTGGCCGCCGGCGACGATCCAGAGAATCCCGACGATGACGGCGAGGCTCACGACGCCGAACGCCAGACCGGCGACGGCGCGGCCCCCGGCGGTCACCGCGAGGGTGCCGTCGGGACGCGCCTCGGTGCGGGCGAGGCCCTTGAGGCCGAGCGCGAAGAGTGCGGGCAGGCCGGCGCCGAGCGTGATGCCGACGACGAGGACCTTGACGAGCGAGAGACCGATGTCGGAGAAGTCCACGGGGCGTCCTTTCAGGCGGGGGTCGCGACGCGACGGGGGGCGGGCTCGGCGGCGTCCTCGGCCGGCAGCGGAACCTCAGGGGCCTCGTCGAGCACGGTGACGGTCGCGAGCTTTTCGGCGGGCTGGGCGGCGGGCTCGAGGCCCTCCTCCCAGTCGGCGTTGACGTTGTCCGGGTTCACCGGGGCCCGGCGCGAGCGCAGCCACATCGCGAAGCAGCCGGCCACGAGGATCGCGAAGACCACGAGCATGCCCGTCGCACCACCGATGAGGTGTGCGATCCCCCAGGCGACCGCGCCCATCGCTGCGGCAGCGGGGAGCGTGACGAGCCACGCGACACCCATGCGGCCGGCGACGCCCCAGCGAACCTGGGCACCCGGGCGGCCGACGCCCGAGCCGAGGATCGAGCCGGTTGCGACGTGCGTCGTCGACAGCGGCAGGCCGAGGCTCGAGGAGGTGAGGATGATCGCGGCCGACGAGGTCTCGGCCGCCATGCCCTGCGCGGGCGAGATCTCGACGAGACCCTTGCCGAGGGTGCGGATGACGCGCCACCCACCGAGGTAGGTGCCGAGGCCGATCGCGATCGCGCACGCGGCGATGACCCAGAACGGAATCGTGTCGTCGGCGGTGACGGAGCCGTGCGCGACGAGGGCCAGGAAGATGACACCCATCGTCTTCTGCGCGTCGTTCGTGCCGTGCGCGAGCGAGACGAGCGACGCGGAGCCGACCTGGCCCCAGCGGAACCCCTTCTCCTGCGTCGACTCGGGGACGGTCGCGACGATGCGGTGGACCACCCACGAGCCGATGCCGGCGACAACGCCCGCGACGACGGGGGCGAGCAGCGCGGGGAAGACGATCTTCGCAACAACGCCGTTCCACAGGACGCCCGACGTGCCGAGCGCGACGAGCGCGGCACCGATGAGGCCGCCGAAGAGAGCGTGCGACGAGCTCGACGGGATACCGAGCAGCCACGTGAGGACGTTCCAGAGGATCGCACCGACGAGGCCGGCGAGGACGATGCGGAGCAGGTCCTGCCCACCGACGCCCTCGAGGTTGACGATGCCCTTGGCGACCGTCGCGGCGACCGCGACGGAGAGGAAGGCACCGATGAGGTTGAGGACCGCGGAGAGCGTCACGGCGACCTTGGGCTTGAGAGCACCGGTCGCGATCGACGTCGCCATCGCGTTGCCCGTGTCGTGAAAGCCGTTCGTGAAGTCGAAGGCAAGAGCGGTGATGATCACCAGCAGGAGGATGAGTGTCTCGGCCACATGTCCATTGAGGGTGTCTCGACGCCTCGTGTCTACCCGCCCGACACGCTGTGGCGCGAGATCACGTCGAACGGGCGCGACCTTTCATGCCTCGTTCACCTTCCGTTCACCTTGGGGGTCGGGTGTTTACCCGAGAGGGCTCGCGGACGGCACTGAGGCACCTGGGACGGAGGTCCCAGAGCGCTCAGCGCCCAGGCCCCGGAAGCGGCTGGCGCGGCGCCGCGCGGAGTGTCCGAGCCCCGCCGTACGCTCGTCGCATGCGCTTCCTGCCGGGGCACACCCCCACCCACGACCTCACGTACGGCGACGTCTTCCTCGTCCCGTCCCGCTCCGACGTCGTCTCCCGCTTCGACGTCGACCTCGCGACAGCCGACGGCACCGGCACGACGATCCCCCTCGTCGTCGCCAACATGACGGCGGTCGCCGGTCGTCGCATGGCGGAGACCGTCGCGCGGCGCGGCGGCATGGCGGTCATCCCGCAGGACACGCCCGTCGACGTCGTCGCGAGCGTCATCGCGGACGTGAAGTCCAAGCACACGATCGTCGAGACCCCCGTGACCGTCACTCCCCACGACACGGTGCACACGATCCTCTCGCTCATGGGCAAGCGGTCCCACGGGGCGGCCCTCGTCGTCGACCACGACAGGCTGCTCGGCATCGTCACGGTCGACGACTGCCACGGCGTCGACCGCTTCACCCAGGCACGCGACGTCATGTCGCACGGCCCGGTGACCGTCGACCTCTCGGTCCTCGACGGCCCGGACGGCCTCCGGCACGTGTTCGAGCAGCTCCACGAGGCCCGCAGGCGCATCGCGCCCGTCGTCGACGACGGCCGGCTCGTCGGCGTCGTCACGCGCAAGGGGGCGCTGCGCTCGAGCGTCTACTCCCCCGCCGTCGACACCTCCGGACGGCTGCTCGTCGCGGCGGCCGTCGGTATCAACGGCGACGTCCGCGGCAAGGCCGAGGCGCTCCTCGCAGCCGGTGCGGACACGCTCGTCGTCGACACCGCGCACGGCCACCAGGGCAAGATGCTCGACGCGCTCGCCGCCGTGCGCGCCGCGAACCCCAACGTCCCCGTCGTCGCGGGCAACGTCGTGACGGCCGACGGGGTGTGCGACCTCGTCGAGGCCGGCGCAGACATCGTCAAGGTCGGCGTCGGCCCGGGCGCGATGTGCACGACCCGCATGATGACGGGAGTCGGCCGACCCCAGCTCTCGGCCGTCCTCGAGTGCGCGGCCGCCGCGCGCGAGCTCGGCAAGCACGTGTGGGCGGACGGCGGCGTGCGTCACCCGCGCGACGTCGCGCTCGCGGTCGCGGCGGGTGCGAGCCAGGTGATGATCGGCTCGTGGTTCGCGGGCACGCACGAGTCCCCCGGCGACCTCCACGACGACGGCACGGGCCGTCTCTACAAGGAGTCCTTCGGCATGGCCTCCGCGCGGGCCGTCGCCGCGCGCACCTCGTCGGACGCGGCGTTCGACCGGGCCCGCAAGGGACTCTACGAAGAAGGCATCTCGAGCTCGCGCATGTACCTCGACCCGCAGCGCCCGGGCGTCGAGGACCTGCTCGACGAGATCACGTCGGGCCTGCGCTCGTCGTGCACGTACGCGGGCGCTCGCTCGCTCGGGGAGTTCGCGGAGCGCGCCGTCGTCGGGCTGCAGTCCGCCGCCGGCTACGAGGAGGGACGCCCGCTCCCCGCGGGCTGGTGAACGGGCAGTCGCCCGGCGTCAGCGACGCCGGGCGACGAACGCCTCCGTGACGTAGGGGAGGTCGACGCGGGGGTCGGTGGCGCTCCGCGGCGCGACCGTCGCGGCGAGCCGACGCACCGCGGCAGCGACCTGCGCACGACGCTCCTCGCCCGCCTCGACGACGTACGACCGAGTCGCGGCGAGGGCGACGAGGTCGTCGACCGACATGGGGAGCGTCCACCTCTCCGCACGGTGCTCGGGCGTCGTCAAGACGCCGCCGAGCTCGGGTGCGGCGACGCGGGTGGGCGGCGCGACGCCGTCACCGAACACCCGGCCGAGCTCGCGCACCCACGGCACGGACTCGTCCCGCGTGTTCCACACGACGCCGAGGGTGCCGCCCGGGCGCAGCACGCGCGCGACCTCGCGCACGGCGACGGGCTCGTCGACCCAGTGCCACGCCTGTCCGACGACGACCGCGTCGACGCTCGCGTCCGCCAGCGGGATGCGTTCGGCCGTGCCGACGTGCCGTTCGACGTCGAGGCGCTCACCGAGGATGTCGAGCATCCGCGCGTCGGGGTCGACCGCGACGACCTCACGGCCGAGGGACGCGACAGCACGCGCAAGCTTGCCGGTACCCGCACCAAGGTCGAGCACACGGTGGGCGTCACCCACGAGGAACGCGACGGTTGCCGCAGGGTAGTCGGGCCTCACCGCGTCATAGAGCGCGGCGACCTCGCCGAAGCGGCGCGCCCCGGCACCGCCTGCCGGCGTCATCGCCGGACGGCACGCACGGCGAGAGCGGCGCCCACGGCAAGGACCTGACCTGCGACACGCGTGACGATCTTCATGGCCCGACGCTAGCGCGCGCCCCTTCACCCCACCACCGGGCGACGTAGGGTCGAGGCGTGACGACGACCGACGACGCCCTCGGCCAGCTCCGGGCCCTCGCACGCACCGGGGTCGACTGGGGCGCGCGCACCGGCGCAGTCGTGTACACCGGCCCCGGGCAGCGACCAGCGTCGGTCCTCGTCCTGCTCGGCCGGCTCGACGGCGTGCCGGCGCAGCACGATACGCCGCTCGTCCCGGCTGACCTCGACGTGCTCCTCGTGCGGCGCGCCGCGACCCTCCGGCAGCACGCAGGACAGGTCGCGTTCCCCGGCGGACGGCAGGACCCCGAGGACTCCGGCCCGGTCGCGGCCGCGCTGCGCGAGGCCGAGGAGGAGACCGGGCTCGACCCGGCGGGCGTCGAGGTCCTCGGGACGCTCGGCACGCTGCCGCTGCCCGTGAGCGACCACCTCGTCACCCCCGTCCTCGCCTGGTGGGCGCGGCCCACGCCCGTCGCGGTCGTCGACCACGGCGAGTCCGCACAGGTCTTCCGCGCACCCGTCGCGGATCTCGTCGACCCCGCCCACCGGCGGACCGCGACCCTCACGCGCGGCGCGCGCACGTACCGGGGCCCCGCGTTCCTCGTCGGAGACAACCTCGTGTGGGGCTTCACCGCGCTCGTCCTCACCGAGCTGCTCGGGGCGCTCGGCTGGGACGAGCCGTGGGACCACGCGCGGCTCGTCGAGGTCGACGCGTGACACAGGCACCGCCCGCCGACGTCGACGTCACGGTCGACCTCGTACGCAGCCTGCTCGCTGAGCAGCACCCGGACCTCGCCGACCTGCCGCTCACCGTCGTCGCGCACGGCTGGGACAACGTCGTCCTGCGCCTCGGCGACGACCTCGCGGTGCGGGTGCCCCGGCGCACCGAGGCCGCGCGGCTCGTCGAGCACGAGCTGCGGGCGCTGCCCGTCCTCGCCCCGCGGCTGCCCGTCCCCGTCCCCAGGGCCGTGCGCGCGGGGAGGCCGTCGGCCGCGCTCGGGTACCCGTGGGTGTGGGCGGTCGTGCCGTGGACCGAGGGCGTCGTCGTGGCCGAGCTCGAGCGTGCGGCCCGCGCGCCGCTCGCGGAGCCGCTCGCCGACGTCCTCGTCGCGCTCCACACGCCCGCTCCCGCGGACGCACCGCACAACCCCGTGCGCGGGGTCCCGCTCGCGACGCGCTCCGGCGCCGTGCGGGAGCGTCTCGCCCGTCTTGCCGCGCCGGGCGGGTACCTCACGACGTCGGGGCTCGTGCCGACGTCGGTCGACGACGGTCGCGCACCGGTCGCTGCCATCCGCGCGGCGCTCGAGCGCCTGTGGGACGACAGCCTCCCAGCCCCGGTCCACACGGGACCACCGTCGTGGGTGCACGGCGGCCTCCACGCCGCGAACCTCGTCGCGACGCCTGGCGCGGCGCCCGCACTTGCCGCCGTCGTCGACTGGGGCGACATCACCGCGGGCGACCCCGCGACGGACCTCGCAGCCGCGTGGCTCGTCCTCGACGCGGGCGCCCGCCAGCGGTTCTGGGACCGGCTCCGCGCGGGCCACCACCCCGTCGTCGAGGACGCGGCGGCGCGCGCACGTGCCCGGGCGTGGGCGCTCAGCATGGCGACGGCCATGGCCGAGCATGCCGCACCCGGCACCGGGTACCATGCGCTCGCGACCGGCGCGCTCGCCGAGCTGCTCGGGCTGCGGGCGCCGACGGGCTCACGCTGACTCGGGGCCCTCGTGGGACGTGCCCCGGTGGCTCGTGAGGCCGGGCCCGTGGTGGCGTCCCGGCGACGGTTCCCGCACCGTGTGCCGCGTCCGCGATCAGCCCTCCGCGTGGTGGTCCATGACCCCGCGCGTCACGGTCGCGTACGAGGCGCGGAGCATCTCCTCGAGGACGTCCATGTCGACCCTGTCGAGGTTCGTCACGTACACGCAGGCCTTCGACGCCCGGTGCGGGCCGAGCCTCGCGAGGCGTTCCGCGTGCGGGCCCGTTCCCTCGGGGAGGTAGATCGTCATCGCGGCCTTGCGCGGGGAGAAGCTCGCGGCCGCAGCCTCTCCTGTCCTCCCCGAGTCGTAGGCGTACGTGTAGCGGCCGAAGCCGACGATCGTCGGCCCCCACATGACCGCCTCCTCGCCCGTGAGCCGCGCAAGGAGGTCGTGCAGGCGCCAGCCGTCGCGACGCCGGACGGGATGCTCGACCGCGTCGAGGAAGGCACCGACGGCCGCGTCGGTCGGGTGGGTGAGGTTCTCGGTCACAGGAGGAGTCTGCCCTTGTCCGTCGCGCCCGGGCGAGGGTGCGACGTGCGCGAGGACGTCTCACCTGCGGGTGCTCCGCACGCGCAGGTGAGGTCGACGCTCGGTCAGCGTGGGTCGTCGACCGCCGCAAGGAGGACGGGCCAGCCCGTCGTCGAGTCGGACACGGTGACGAGGAACGGCCGGTCGACACGCAGCGTCGTCGGGGGTGTCACGGGTGCGCTCACGACGCGCACGCCGATCTCGGTGACCGCCGCGGCGCGCGTGCCGTCCTCGTCGAGCCGCAGGACGGCCTGCTGCACCGCCTGGTCGACGGACCCGGGGCGTGCCTGCTCCGCGAGAATCTGGTCGATGCCAGAGCGTTCCTCGGACACGAGGTGGCCGAGCCCCGCCGCCTTGAGGGCTCCCACAAGGTCGACCCTGCTCTCGAGGTCCACCTTCGGCAGCCACAGCTCGACCGCTGAGGGCTTGGCAGCATCGAGCGCCGCCGTGAGCCTGCCGAGAACGGCACGGTCAGGGCGTCGGACGTCGGTGTCCTCGGGTGGCAGGACGACGTCGGTGTGCAGGCCGGGCCCGTCCGTCGTCGCGTAGCGCAGGCGGACCGCCTGCCACCCGTCGACCGCGGCGTGGGCCGCCTCGAGCTCCCCGCGCATCGTCGCGACCTGCGTGACCGTGCCGTCGGTCAGGTGGAACGGCGCGTCCGATGTCAGCCGGGCGTCGAAGGGCCGCTCCCAGCGCGCGGCGAGCGCCACGGCGTCCTGGAGGACCATGACAAGGTCCGGGCTCGGGGTCATGGCCGAGCGTTCCACGAGGCCGCCCGTGTGCTCGGACACCCAGGCGTGCAGCGGGTGGAGCCCGTCGTCCGTCGCGAGGTCGGTGCGGAGAACGCCCGCGCCGTAGACCTGCCACAGCGTGTCGAGGTAACCCTCCGCCGCGCGCTCGTCGTCGTCGACGACGAGCTGGCTCGCCTGGTGGACGACAGGACGCTCGGGCAGCTCGTCCCCGCCGACGAGCCCCGGGTCGCCCTCGTAGTCTCCGAGCGAGCCGCGCAGCGCGACGACGGCCGCATGCCGGGCGCTGCCGGACGCGCCGAGCACGTCCTCGGTTGCGGCAAGGCCCACACCGCTCGCGCCGTCGGCGAGCATCGACAGCGCGACGTAGAGGCTCGAGGGCGACACGACGACGCCCGCACCCGGCTCGGCGGCACTGAGCGCCGCAAGGCCGAGCGACCAGGTCGCGTCGACGACCGGACCGACGTCTGCCCCCGGGTCCGCGACGAGGCGCGTACCGGCCCCGACATGGAGTCCGACCGCGCCGCGGTCGCCACCCGGTCCGACCGTGTCGATCCCGCCGGCACATCCGCTGAGCATGCTCGCCGCTCCCATCGCCATGATCACCCACGCTGCCGCGCGGCGTCGTGACCGGCCCGCTCCACCATTGCTCGTCATGACCGCTCTGTGTCGTGACGACGCTCGTGCTTGCAGGTCGTCGACACGCAGGTCAGCCCACCGTCGCACGCCACACGTCAGCCTCGCCGAGGACGACCTCAGTCCGGGACACGACGGCGCGACCGGCGCCGGGTGCAGCGCAGAGCCGGCGACGCCCCCGCCACCACACGGCGGCAGGACGCCGACGGGGCGTCCACCGTGCGGTGGACGCCCCGGCGGGTGGTGCGTGCGTCAGGCTGCGACGAGCGAGCGCAGGACGTACTGGAGGATGCCACCGTTGCGGTAGTAGTCAGCCTCTCCGGGCGTGTCGATGCGGACGACCGCGTCGAACGCGACGACCGAGCCGTCGGCCCTCGTCGCCGTCACGGCGACGGTCGCCGGCGTCGTGCCCTCGTTGAGCGCCGTGATGCCCGCGATCGAGAACGTCTCCGTGCCGTCGAGGCCGAGGGAGTCAGCCGACTCCCCCGCCGGGAACTGGAGCGGGAGGACGCCCATGCCGATGAGGTTGGAGCGGTGGATCCGCTCGAAGCTCTCGGTGATGACGGCCTTGACGCCGAGGAGAGCAGTGCCCTTGGCCGCCCAGTCGCGCGACGAGCCGGAGCCGTACTCCTTGCCGCCGAGGATGACGAGCGGAGTCCCCTGCGCGGCGTAGTTCTGCGCCGCGTCGTAGATCGCCGCCTGCTCGCCCGTCGTGAAGTCGAGCGTGTAGCCACCCTCGACACCGTCGAGGAGCTGGTTGCGCAGGCGGATGTTCGCGAACGTGCCGCGGATCATCACCTCGTGGTTGCCTCGGCGCGAGCCGTAGGAGTTGAAGTCACGACGCTCGACGCCGTGCTCCGCGAGGTAGCGGCCCGCCGGCGAGTCGACCTTGATCGCGCCCGCGGGCGAGATGTGGTCGGTCGTCACGGAGTCGCCAAGCTTCGCGAGGACGCGTGCGTCCACGATGTCGGAGACGGGCTCGGGCGTCATCGTCATGCCCTCGAAATACGGGGGCTTGCGGACGTACGTGGAGTCGGCGTCCCACTCGAAGACGTCACCCTCGGGCGTCTGCAGCGCGCGCCACTTCTCGTCGCCCGCGAAGACGTCCGCGTAGTCGTCCTCGAACATCTTGCGGTCGATCGACGAGTCGATCGTCGCCTGGACCTCCTCGGCGGACGGCCAGATGTCGCGGAGGAAGACGGGCGTGCCGTCGGCGTCGCGGCCGAGGGGCTCGTGCTCGAAGTCGAACTCCATCGTGCCGGCGAGCGCGTAAGCGATGACGAGCGGCGGCGACGCAAGGTAGTTCATCTTGACGTCGGGGTTGATGCGGCCTTCGAAGTTGCGGTTCCCCGAGAGCACCGAGACGACGGCGAGGTCGTGCTCGTTGACGACGGCCGAGACCTCGTCGGCGAGCGGGCCCGAGTTGCCGATGCACGTCGCGCAGCCATAGCCGACGAGGTGGAAGCCGAGCTTCTCGAGGTACGGCCAGAGGCCGGCCTTCTCGTAGTAGTTCGTGACGACCTGCGAGCCGGGAGCCATCGACGTCTTCACCCACGGCTTGGCGACGAGTCCGCGCTCGACGGCCTTCTTCGCGAGGATGCCCGCGGCCATCATCACGGACGGGTTGGAGGTGTTCGTGCACGAGGTGATCGACGCGATCGCGACTGCGCCGTGGAAGAGCTCGTAGGTCTCCCCCTCAGGGGTCGTCACGGGGAACGTCGGACGCACAGGCTCGGAGAACGCGGGCGCGTCCGAGGCAGGGAATGACTCGATCTCAGCTTGGTCGACGGCGTTGACGATGCCGTCGACGTAGTTCGGCAGGTCCCGCTCGAACGCGGCCTTGGCGTGCGAGAGCTCGATGCGGTCCTGAGGCCGCTTGGGGCCGGCGATCGACGGGACGACCGTCGAGAGGTCGAGCTCGAGGTACTCGGAGTACACGGGCTCGACGTAGTTCTCGGCCGTCGGGTCGAGCCAGAGACCCTGCTCCTTGGCGTAGGCCTCGACGAGCGCGAGCTGCTCCTCGGAGCGGCCGGTGAGGCGCAGGTAGTCGAGCGTGATGGCGTCGATCGGGAAGATCGCGGCCGTCGAGCCGAACTCCGGGCTCATGTTGCCGATCGTCGCACGGTTCGCGAGCGGCACCTGGGCGACGCCGTCGCCGTAGAACTCGACGAACTTGCCGACGACGCCGTGCTCTCGCAGCATCTGGGTGATCGTGAGGACGACGTCGGTCGCGGTGACGCCCGAGGGGATCTGGCCGTTGAGCTTGAAGCCGACGACGCGCGGGATGAGCATCGAGACGGGCTGGCCGAGCATGGCGGCCTCGGCCTCGATGCCGCCGACGCCCCAGCCGAGGACGCCGAGGCCGTTGACCATCGTCGTGTGCGAGTCGGTGCCGACGCAGGTGTCGGGGTAGGCGCGCAGGACGCCGCCGACCTCACGCGTCATGACGACGCGCGCGAGGTACTCGATGTTGACCTGGTGGACGATGCCGGTGCCCGGGGGGACGACCTTGAAGTCGTCGAAGGCCGTCTGGCCCCAGCGGAGGAACTGGTAGCGCTCGTGGTTGCGCTCGTACTCGATCTCGACGTTGCGACGGAACGCGTCGGCGCGGCCCGCGACGTCGATCTGCACGGAGTGGTCGATGACGAGCTCGGCCGGTGCGAGCGGGTTGATGCGGCTCGCGTCGCCGCCGAGGTCGGCGACCGCCTCGCGCATGGTGGCGAGGTCGACGACGCACGGCACGCCGGTGAAGTCCTGCATGATGACACGGCCAGGGGTGAACTGGATCTCGGTGTCCGGCTGCGCGTCAGGGTCCCAGCCCGCGAGTGCGCGGACGTGGTCGGCGGTGATGTTCGCGCCGTCCTCGGTGCGCAGGAGGTTCTCCGCGAGGACCTTGAGCGCGTACGGGAGGCGCTCGACGCCCTCGACGGCGCTGAGCCGGAAGATCTCGTACGAGGTCCCTCCGACGTCGAGCGTTCCCTTGGCACCGAACGAGTCGACTGTGCTCACGATGACTCCTCACTCCTCACGATCGTCCGTGGCGTGCGAGTGCACCGCTCACGGGTCTGGGCGTGCGGGGCGGGCCCCGCGTCGACCGTGGGCGCACGTCGGCCTCGACGGTGTCCGCGGTCGCTCCACTCTACCATTTATCTTGACGTCAAGATAAGTCACGTCGTGCTGACGTTATTCCTCATCGTCCCAGCAGCCGGACGTCTCGTCGCGGGCGTTCCCCCACGCCTCCGGTCACGCGCGGTCGAGGACCGCGACGCACTCGACGTGGTGCGTCATCGGGAACAGGTCGAAGGCTCGCAGGCCCGACAGCACATAACCCGCCTCGCCGAGCAGCCCGACGTCCCGGGCGAGCGACGCCGGGTCGCACGCCACGTGGACGACGCGCCGCGGCGCGAGCGCCACGACCGCGTCGAGGACACGGCGACCGGCACCCGCGCGCGGCGGGTCGAGCACGACGACGTCCGCTCCCCCCGACGCACCGTGCTCGCCCGACGCGAGCACCTGCGCCACGTCACCGACGTGGAGCTCGACGTGCGACGCCTCGTGGAGCGCCCGGCGCGCGTCGCGCACCGCCCGCTCGTCGCCCTCGACCGTGACGACACGGCCCGCGGCACCCACCGCGTCCGCGAGCGGCGCAGAAAAGAGCCCGGCCCCCGAGAAGAGGTCGACGACCCGCCCACCGTCGACGTCGCCGACCGCGTCGAGCACCGCCGACGCGAGCAGGCCCGGAGCCTCGCGGTGCACCTGCCAGAAGCCGTCGGCCGCGACCCGGTACGCGTAGTCGCGGCCACCCACCGCCACCGTCTCGACGACCGTGCGGCGGGCGTTGGGCCGCTGGTCCGGCACACCGAGATGGCCCGGGACGCCGTCGACGAGCAGAAGTCCCGGAGCGCCGCCCGCGGGTGCCACGAGCTCGAGCCGCGACCCTGGCCGCCACCGGCGCGAGAAGACGCCCTCGGCCCGCGCCAGCTCCGTAACGCCCTCGGTCGCAAGCGGCATCGCACGCAGCGCGTGGACGTCGTGCGAGCGGTACCCGAGCATGCCCGCTCGCCCCTCGTCGTCGGCCACGAGGTCGATGCGTGTGCGCCAGCCGAGCCCGCCGCGCTCGTCGTCGCCCGGCGCTGCCTCGACCATCACGTCGCGGCCGAGCCCCGCGATGCGCGCGAGCTGCTCCGCGACGACCGTCGCCTTCCACGCACGCTGGGCAGGCAGCGCGACGTGCGAGAGCTCGCCCCCGCCCACACCGCCCGGTCCGGCCTCGGGCCACGCGGCCGCGACCCGGTCGGGGCTCGCCTCGAGGACCTCGACCGCGTCACCGCGCCAGAAGCGATCCTTCTCACCTGCCTGGACAAGCCTCACGCGGACCCGCTCCCCCGGCAGCGCGTGCCGCACGAAGATCACACGGCCCTCGTGCCGCGCGACGCAGTGGCCGCCGTGCGCGACCGGCCCGACCTCGACCTCGACGAGCGGGAGGTCGGCAGGCGCAGCAGCCCGCGGCGGGCGCGGGTTCCGGCGTGGGGTGCCGCGACGGGAGTCGTCCGACGATGTGCGGCGGGCGCCGCGGGACGGACGGGGGGAAGTCATGAGGTAGGGCCCTTCGGAGGGTAGAGCTGTGCGTCGGGAGACGCTCCCGCGACCGACGACGCGAGGCGCCACGGTACGGAGGCGACGACGACGCCCGGGGTGAACAGGAGGCGCCCCTTGAGCCGCAGCGCCGACTGGTTGTGGAGCAGCTGCTCCCACCAGTGGCCGACGACGTACTCGGGGATGTAGACGACGACGAGGTCGCGCGGGCTCTCGCGCCGGATCGACCTCACGTACGAGAGCACAGGGCGTGTGATCTCCCGGAACGGCGAGTCGAGCACGCGCAGGGTCACAGGGAGGCCGAGGGACTCCCAGCGTTCGACGAGCGCCGCCGAGTCCTCCTGGTCGACCGCGACCGTCACGGCCTCGAGCGTCGAGGGGCGCGTCGCCCGCGCGTACGCGATCGCGCGCATGACGGGCTTGTGGATCTTCGAGACGAGGACGATCGCATGGACGCGGCTCGGCAGGGCGCGCTCGGTGTCGACGTCCGCGTCGAGCTCGAGCTCGGCAGCGACGGCGTCGTAGTGGCGCCGGATCTTGCGCATGACGAAGAACGCAACAGCCATCGCGAGGATCGCGATCCATGCGCCGTGGAGGAACTTCGTGAGGAGCACGACAACGAGGACCGTCGCCGTGAGCCCGAAGCCGACGATGTTGACCGCGCGCGAACGCTTCATGCGCGACCGCACGCGCGGGTCGTACGCGAGGCGCAGCGCCGACGTCCAGTGCCGGACCATGCCGAGCTGCGAGAGCGTGAAGCTCACGAAGACCCCGACGATGTAGAGCTGGATGAGACGGGTCACCTGTGCGTCGAACGCGACGATGAGGACGATCGCACCGACCGCGAGCGAGATGATGCCGTTGGAGAACGCGAGCCGGTCACCGCGCGTGTGCAGCTGGCGCGGCAGGTAGCCGTCCTTGGCGAGGATCGAGCCGAGAACCGGGAAGCCGTTGAACGCGGTGTTCGCGGCGAGCACGAGGATGAGGCCCGTCGCGGCCGAGATGAGGTAGAACATCGGCGGGAACGACGCGAACACCGTGTGCGCGAGCTGCGAGAGGACCGGCACCTGGACGTAGCCGACGGGAGCGTGACCGTCGATGAGGAGGTCGCGGGCGGGGTCCTCGACGTACGTCGCGCCGGTCGCGATCGCGAGCAGGAGGATCGAGCCGAGCATGAAGGCGGAGATCGCGCCGAGCATCGCGAGCGTCGCCGCGGCGTTGCGCGACTTCGGCGGCCGGAACGCCGGCACGCCGTTGGAGATCGCCTCGACACCCGTGAGAGCCGCGCACCCGGACGCGAACGCGCGCGCGACGAGGAACGCGCCTGCGACGCCGACGAGGCCCTGCTCGTAGGCCGCGCTCGGCACGACCTCGTACGCCGCCGACTCCGCCCGGCCGAGGGTTCCCGTGACGTACTGGACGAAGCCCGTGATCGCGGTCGCGCCGACCGCGATCATGAAGAGGTAGACGGGCACCGCGAAGAGCCGGCCCGACTCCTTGACGCCCCGGAGGTTCACGAGGGTGAGCAGCACGACGAGGCCGACGGCGAGGAGGGTCTCGTGGCCCCGGAGCGCGGGGAACGCCGTCGCCGCGTACTGGGCGCCTGACGAGATCGAGACCGCGACGGTGAGGACGTAGTCGACGAGAAGCGCGCTCGCGACCGTGAGGCCCGAGGTCTTCCCGAGGTTCTCCGTCGCGATCTCGTAGTCGCCTCCTCCCGAGGGGTAGGCGTGGACGTTCTGCCGGTACGAGAGGACGACCGTCACGAGGACGAGGACGACCCCGAGCCCGACCCACGGCGAGAGCGCCGTCGCCGCGATGCCAGCGAGTGCAAGGGTCAGGAGGATCTCGTCGGGCGCGTACGCGACCGACGAGAGGGCGTCCGACGCGAAGATCGGCAGGGCGATGCGTTTGGGCAGCAGCGTGTGGCCGAGGCCGTCGCTGCGCACGGGCCGCCCGAGGAGGAGACGCTTGCCAGCGTCCACGATGTCCGACACAAGGACCCATGCTAGGCCCGGGCGGGCCCTCGTGGCGCGCGTCCGGGCGTCCGGGACCGACACGAGGACGACGGACCAGGACGCACGACCCTCCCTGGGCATACGCTCGTCCCGTGCACTTCGTCATCATGGGCTGCGGCCGGGTCGGGGCGACGCTCGCCCACTCGCTCGAGCGCAACGGCCACTCCGTCGCCGTCATCGACCAGAATCCCGAGGCGTTCCGGCGTCTCCCCGCGACGTTCTCCGGCAAGAAGGTGACGGGCGTCGGGTTCGACCGCGACACGCTCTCCCAGGCCGGGATCGAGGAGGCCTACGCGTTCGCCGCAGTGTCGGACGGCGACAACTCGAACATCGTCGCGGCCCGCGTCGTCCGTGAGACGTTCGGCGTCGACAACGTCGTCGCCCGCATCTACGACTCCCACCGCGCCGAGGTCTACGAGAGGCTCGGCATCCCCACCGTCGCGACCGTGCGCTGGACGTCGGACCAGGTGCTCCGGCGCATGCTGCCGCTCGGGACGAGTGACGAGTACCGCGACCCGACCGGTTCGGTCCGACTGTGCCAGGTGGACCACCATCCCGGGTGGGTCGGGCGCAGGCTCGCTGCGGTCGAGCGCACGTCCGGCGCCCGCGTCGCGTTCGTCACCCGGTTCGGCACGGCCGAGCTGCCGACGCCCGAGACCGTCCTCCAGGACGGGGACATCCTCCACGTCCTCGCTCGTACGCTCGACCTCGTCGAGGTCGAGCGCATCCTCACCCACGCCCCCGAGCAGGAGGACTGATGCGCGTCGTCATCGCCGGAGCCGGATCCGTCGGCCGTTCGATCGCTCGTGAGCTCCTCGGCCGCGACCACGAGGTGACGATCGTCGACCGCTCCCCCACGGCCATGCGGATCGCGCAGGTCGCGGACGCCGACTGGCTGCTCGCCGACGCGTGCGAGATCTCGACGCTCTCGGAGGCGAAGGTCGACGAGTGCGACGTCATCGTCGCGGCGACGGGCGACGACAAGGCGAACCTCGTCATCTCCCTGCTCGCGAAGACGGAGTTCGGCGTGCCGCGCACCGTCGCGCGCGTCAACAACCCGAAGAACGAGTGGATGTTCGACGAGTCGTGGGGGGTCGACGTCGCTGTGTCGACGCCGCGCATCATGACGGCCATGGTCGAGGAGGCCGTCGCGGTCGGCGACCTCGTGCGGATCTTCACGTTCCACCAGTCGGGCGCCGACATCCACGAGATCACGCTGCCGCGCGACTCCCACCTCGTGGGAGCCCGTGTGGGCGCCGTCGCGTGGCCGCCCGGCTGCGTCCTCGCGGCCGTCGTCCGTGACACGACACCGCTCGCGCCCTCGGACGACGACACGCTCGAGGCGGGTGACGAGCTGCTGCTCGTCACGGGTCAGGGTGCGGACCTCGGAGCGATCCAGTCGCTCCTCACGGGTGTGGAGGCCGCTGCGGGTTCTTGAGGACCGGATGGACGACGACCCACGTCGCCCAGAGCGTCAGCGCCCACAGCGGCACGCCCATGACGAGGTGGGCAATGCCGAGCCACTCGGTCGTCGCGTCGAGGTACAGCGGGGTCTTCACGGCGAGCCGCACTCCGAAGAGCGCGACCCAGAACCACGTCGCGAGGGCGTAGCGGCGCACCGTGACGGGGTCCCGGCGCCACGCGGACCAGCCGGCGAAGAGGTCACCGAGCGACGGCTCCGGGGTCGTGTCGCCGTCTTCGCGCTTCTCCACCTCGCGTGCTCCTGCGAGCCCGGAACGGAGCAGCTCGACGACGACGCCGACACCCGGCCAGCGCACGAGGATGCTCACGACGCAGGCGAGCAGGTAGGCGGCGTTCGTGAGCAGCGAGAAGAGGAAGAAATCCTCGACCTCGCCCGAGCGCCACGCCCAGACGACGCCGATGACGACGCCGAGCACGCCCGAGAACGCCTGTGTCACGGGCGTGCGCTGGACGAGCCGCACGACGACGGCGAGGAGCGAAACCCCGAGCGCCGAGAGGATCGTCGGCATGAGCTCGCGCGTCGCGATGTAGACGACGACGAAGACGACACCGGGCAGGAGCGTCTCGGCGACCCCGCGGACGCCGCCGACGGACTCGGTGAGGGAGAACTCCTCCGCCGTGAGCTGGCGCATACCTCGCGCGGGCTCGTCCGGCGTGACGTGCGTGCCCGCGGGCGCAGCGTCGGGCGCAGCGTCGGGCTCAGGGGGTGACGTGGTCACGGAGGGTCCTTCCGGGGTCGGCGGGCGCCGGGCGGCGCCGACGTGCGGCGAGCGCGCTCAGAGCTTCGCGTCGGAGGGGGCGACGAACTCGTAGTGCGGGTTGTAGATGACGCGTCGGCCGTCGACGACGGTGACGAGCCCGCGGACCCTGACGCGACGACCGGGCTCGATGCCGGGGATGCGGCGTCGGCCGAGCCAGCGCAGCTCGACCGAGCCCGACCCGTCGTAGAGCTCCGCCTCGACGACCTGGACCTTCTCGGAGGGGCGGAGGATGACCGAGCGCAGCACACCGGAGAGGACGGCGGTCGCGCGTTCGGGGACGTCCGCGACCGCGGCGGTCCCGCCGCGCGCGGCGCGCAGACGTTCCTCGTCGGCCTCGACCTCGTCGCGGCCTGCCACGAGGGACCTCAGCGCGCTGCGCAGCGACATGTCAGCCGATCTGGGTGATCTCGGGTCCGCGCTCGGGCGGGGTGAGCGGCGACGGCTTCCCGTCGTCGACCTTGGCGAGGCCGCCGTTCGCGCCGTCGCCGATCCGCGGCTCGTGCAGCTCGAGGAGCTCCCGTGGTGCGCGGGCGGCGTCGTCACGGACGACGACGATCTCCCGGAAGATGTTCTCGACCTTGGTGGCGCCGTCGGTCGCGATCTCGGCGGGGCCGTTGATGACGCCGCGGAGGAACCAGCGAGGTCCGTCGACGCCGAGGAATCGGATGACGCGCAGCGTCCGTGAGCCGTCCTCCTCGCGGAACGACGCGCGTGCGAGCAGCTCGCGGCCGAACGGGCCGACGATGTCGTCGACCTTGGCGCCCTGTTCGGTGAGCGAGGCCGCGATCTCCTCGCGGATCTCGTCCCAGATGCCCTCCGTGCGCGGGGCGGCGAACGCCTGCACCTGGAGGCTCACGCCGTCGACGAGGATCGACACGCCCGCGATCTGGTTGGTCGCCTTGTCGATCTCCATGCGCATCTGCATGCCGGGGACGCCCGGGAGCCACACCGCTCCGAGGTCGATACGTCCCTCGCCGTCCGTCACGTCGGCACGGTCCCACGGACCGTGCTCACGCTCCGAGGGTGCCTCGACGGGCACCTCAGCGACCGTCTCCTCGACGGGCGCCACCTCGCTCTTCACCCTCGTACCACGTCGACCGAAAAGACCCACTCGTCCCAACTCCGTCCGTTCTGGCGCCACGCAGGCGCACCGCCCAAGCCTATGCGTTCGAGAGGGGCATGTCCCCATCCCGCCGGGGTCAGGCCCCGGCCCACCCGCCCGACGAGCCGAAACCACCCTCGCCGCGGTGCGATCCCGGCAGCCGCTCCGCTCGGACGAAACGCGCCCGCTCGACCCGCTGGATCACGAGCTGCGCGATCCTGTCGCCCCGACGGAGCGTCACCGGCGCGACCGGGTCCGTGTTGAGGAGCGTCACCGAGATCTCTCCGCGGTACCCGGCGTCGACCGTCCCCGGAGCGTTGACGATCGTCACGCCGTGCCGCGCTGCGAGCCCCGACCGCGGGTGCACGAACGCCGCGTAGCCGTCCGGCAGCGCGATCGACACGCCCGTCGGCACCGTGGCCCGCGCACCTGGCGCGAGCTCGACGTCGACCCGCGCCACGAGGTCCGCCCCGGCATCACCGGGATGGGCGTACGCGGGCTCGGGCAGCTCCGGATCGAGCATGACGAGAAGGATCTCGAGGTCTCCCCCACCAGGGGACGTTGCGTGCGTCACGCCCGGCATCGTAGCCCGGACGCAGCCCCGGACGTGCACCGCGGGCTGGCATGCTGGGACCCATGAGCAGCGCGCCCACACCCGCACCAGGCACCTCGACGTACCGCGAACGGCTCGTGCCGGGGCCCGCTGGCGTTGCCGCCGTCGTCCTCTTCGCTGTCATGTGCGGCCTCGTCGTCCTCGTCTCGAGCACCGTCGCCGCAGCCATCACGTCCCTCACCGTCCTCGTCGTCGGGCTCGTGCTCGTCGCCGTGACCTCACCTGTCGTCGAGGTCCGCGGCCGTGAGCTCCACGCAGGACGCGCCCACATTCCCGTCGACCTCCTCGGCGAGACCGAGGTGCTCGACGCCGACGGCGTGCGCACAGCGCTCGGCCCTGGCTACGACCCCCGCTCCTTCGCCTGCCTGCGCACCTGGACGAAGGGCGCCGTCACCGCACGCGTGCTCGACCCGGCAGATCCGACACCGTCGTGGCTCGTCTCGACCCGCCGACCCGCCGCGCTCCGCGCCGCGATCGAGGCGGCACGGGGCGCCTGACACCGCAGTACACGACGAGAGCCGCGACCCCGTGGGGCCGCGGCTCTCGTCATGCGGACGCGTCTGTCAGGCGGCGCACTCGGTGCAGACCTGCTGGCCGTTCTTCTCGTAGGCGAGCTGGCTGCGGTGGTGCACGAGGAAACAGCTCGAGCACGTGAACTCGTCGGCCTGCCGGGGCAGGACACGCACCGAGAGCTCCTCGCCCGAGAGGTCAGCGCCGGGGAGCTCGAAGCCCTCGGCCGCCTCGGTCTCGTCCTCGTCGACGACGCCCGAGGACTTGTCGGACCGCCGCGCCTTGAGCTCCTCGAGCGAGTCCTCGGAGAGATCTTCCTCGGTCTTGCGCGGTGCGTCGTAGTCGGTTGCCATCTGTCGCTGTGCTCCAGTCGTCGTTCGTCCGGGACCGGGTTCGGCGGTCCCGCCTTGGTGCTGCACGGTCCGGCGGCCCTCCAGGGCGCCGTACCGATTCCCCCGCCGCAGCGCGAGCAGCGGCGAAGGGGATTGTGCACCATCTCGCGCGCCGATGCACGTGTACGTCGACCCAGAGGGCCGGTGACGGGATGCGTGGCGCACGCAACGCCCCTCTCCCAGGGGCCCGTCGCCCGCCCAACGCTCGGGGTGCGCGCCTTGTTCCCGGGCCGCTCACGGACCGCCGTGCGGTCGGTCACACCGCTGGCGGAAACCCAGGGGTGATCCCCGGGCGGCGTCCCGCACCGAGCCGGGCGAGCAGCGGCTCCAGAACGTCCAGCGTCCCCGCCGGACCAGCGACGACGAGCCCGCGGCCGGGCGCTCCGCCGCCCGCGCCGTGCACGACCCCGCCCGCCTCCTCGACGAGGAGCGTCCCCGCCGCGTGGTCCCACGGCGACAGCCCTTCCTCGTAGTACGCGTCGACGCGCCCGTCGGCCACCCGGCACAGGTCGAGCGCGGCCGAGCCGAAGCGGCGGACGTCCCGCACGTGCGCGAGCAGCTCGCCGACGCTGCGTCCCTGCCCTGCGCGCAGGGCGTCGTCGTAGTGGAACCCCGTCGCGACGAGCGCGTGCCGCAGGTCCGTCGCCTCACGCACCCGCACCGGGGTCCCGTCACGCGTCGCGCCCCGCCCGCGAGCCGCCGACCACGTCGTCCCCGTAGGGATCTCGCACACCGCCGCCGCGAGCAGCTGCCACCGCACAGGGTCGGCCGCGCCGAGGACGACCGCGACGGACACGGAGCACGAGCCGAGCCCGTAGAGGTAGTTGACCGTGCCGTCGATCGGGTCGACGACCCACGTGAGGCCGCTCGACCCGTCCGAGGCCCCGCCCTCCTCGCCGAGGATCGCGTCCTGGGGACGCCACCGCGCGATCTCGGAACGCAGGTAGTCCTCCGCCGCACGGTCGGCGCGCGTGACGACGTCGAGGTCGTTCGACTTCGTCGCGGCGACCTCGACAGTCGTGGGGGTCTGCGCACGGACGAGCTCCGCCGTCGAGCTCGCGAGATGCTCGCAGAGCGTCCGCAGGCCCGTGATCGTAGCGTCCGGGGGCATCGCGCTCATGCTGACGTCTCCGTCCCGGGGAGGTCCGTTCCCGGCGCCGTACGACGGCGCCCCACGCGCGACGGACCGCCGCGGCGCAGGCGACGCGGCGTGCGGCGTGGCACTCCGAAGCCCTGCCAGGGTCCCGGCGCCTGCCACCTGAGGCGCAGCGAGACGAGCCGGAAACCGAAGATCGCGAGGCAGATGAGGCCGCCGGTCACGTAGTTGAGGTGCCCCATCTCCCCTACCCACGCGGCCAGCACCGCTCCAGCGGTCGCCGGGATCGCGTAGAGCTCCCTGTCACGCAGGACGATCGGGGCCTCGTCGACGAGCAGGTCACGCACGAGACCACCGCCGATCCCGGTGAGCATGCCGACGAAGACGGCCGCGAGCGGACCGACCCCGTACTCGAGGCCCTTGTGGACACCGATGACGACGAACATCGCGAGCGCCCCCGCGTCGAAGACGATGATCGCGCGGCGCAGCCGGTCGAGCCGCACGTGGAAGAGGTGCACGAGCGCGCCCGCGAGGAGCGCGGCCGTCACGTACTTCCAGCTCGTGATGCCGACGGGCGGCACCGCGCCGATGAGGACGTCGCGCAGCAGACCGCCGCCGAGGCCCGTCACCCACGCGAGGAGGAGGACCGAGAAGATGTCGAAGTTCTTCCGGACGGCGGCGAGGGCGCCCGAGACGCCCGCGAAGAAGATCGCTGCGAGCTCGAGCCACATGTAGGCGTCGTCGAGCAGCGCGTTCCCGTTGATCTCGAGGTGCACGCCTCTCATTCTCGCAGGAGCCAGCACCCTGCTCGCGCGCGGCGCACCGGCCCGCCTCCGCGCTCGACGGGCTCGTGGATGGCACGGTAGGGGTGAGAGAACGTCGGAGGGACCTCATGGCAGAGCTCGAGCTCATCGGACTTGCCGACGACGGCGAGCACCTCGTGCTCGCCGCGTCGGACGGCACACGCTTCACGCTGCGGATCGACGAGCCGCTGCGCGCGGCCGTACGCCGCAACCGCCCGCACCTCGAGCAGCTGCGGGCCGCCGACGCAGGCACGATGCCGCCCCGTGAGATCCAGGCGCAGGTGCGGGCGGGTCTCACCGCCGAGGAGGTCGCGGAGCTCGGAGGTGTGAGCGTCGCGCAGGTCCGCCGTTACGAGGGCCCGGTGCTCGCGGAGCGCGAGTTCGTCGCGACGCAGGCCCGCGGCACGCGTGTCGGCCGGGACGGGGACTCCCCGGTCCTCGGCGACCTCGTCACCGATCGCCTCGCGGCACGCCACGTCGACACGACCGAACTCGTGTGGGACGCGTGGCGGCCCGTCGGCGAGCCCTGGCACGTCACGGTGTCCTACGAGGTCGGCACGGAGTCGCGTCGCGCCACGTGGACGTTCGACCAGCAGTCTCGGACGCTCACCGCGGTCGACGACGAGGGCCGGTGGTTCTCGGAGACCCGCATCGTCGACGAGCCCGTGCGCCGCCACCTCGAGCCGGTACGTTCCCGTGTCTTCGACGCGGTCCCCTACGACCAGGAGTCCGACCCGCGCGGTCCTCTCGTGCCCGGCCCAGCCGCGCCCGAGCCGCCGCACGACCCGACGGCGGCGCTCCTCGACGACCTCTCGGCACGACGCGGTGTCCGCCAGGACATCGACCTCGACGTCGAGGAGGAGCTCGACGAGCCCTCGGACGAGGACGCCGCAGGCCCCGAGGTCCCGACGACGCCCGACGTGCCGTCCGACGACCAGGCCTCGAGCGGCGGTGCGCGTCTCTACTCGCTCGCGGACCGCGCGCGCCCGACGCCCTCGTCCGGTGGGTCCGCCCCGACCGCCGGCTCGGCCACCGGCACGGACGCGGGCGACGACGCACCGGGCCTCGCGGTCGTCACCCCGTCGTCGCACGACGGCACGGCGGAGGACGACGGGACGCTCGGCATCCCGGTCGACGACGCGACCCCGCCGCCGCTCGAACGGTCACGCACCCGCGGCGGCAAGGGCCGGCCCAAGGTGCCGAGCTGGGACGAGATCGTCTTCGGGGCGCGCACGGACGAGTAGCCGCGCGCGGCAGCACCGCGGTCTACGTCGTGAGCGCGACGAGCGGGACGTCGGTCTCGGCGGGCGTGAGCGACCCGTGGACGCCCCTCAGCCCGAGCGATGCCGCGCTCTGCGTGCGCGGGTCGACGACAGTCGCCTGCCCGGTCGCGAGGACGAGCACGTCGCCGACCGTCGGGGCGACGTGCTCGGCGAGCGGGCCGAGAAGCCCCGCTCCGACCGCGTCGTCGCGCGTGAGGACGACCGCGTCGTCGCCGAGGACGTCCTGCCAGCGTTGCGCGACCACGCCGGGCTCGGCGCCGTTACGGACGTGGACGTGCGACATCCGGGGCTCCCCCGCGATCATCGTCACGTCCTCGGTGAGGTGCGGCGCGGCCGTGACGTCGTGCCGGTGCGCGAGGTCGACGTCGACCATCCCGTGGTCGGCCGTGACGAGGACAAGGGTCCCGCGCGGCACGACCCGCAGCAGACGTCCGATCGCGCGGTCAACGTCCGTGACAGCGTCGCCCCACGCGTCCGACGTCCAGCCCGCATGGTGCCCGACCTTGTCGACCTCGCCGAAGTAGAGGTAGACGAGACCGGGTGCTCGCAGCGCGCGCGCTGCCGCGTCCGCGCGCGCCCCGAGGTCGTCGACGCCGACGTGCCGCGCTCCACGCAGCACGGCACGGGTGAGCCCCGAGCCGTCGAACCGCCTCAGGCCGACGGAGGTGACGGGAAGTCCGCCCGCGGATGCTTGCTCGAGCACCGTCGGCTCGCGCTGGACGTCCGCCGGGTCGCCGAGCCCCGTCCACGACACGAGGTTGCCGAGCCGCCCGTCCGCGCCGCGCGCGGTATAGCCGACCATGCCGGTGAGCCCCGGGGCGCACCCGGTCCCGAGGAGCCCGAGCGACGACGCCGTCGTCGACGGGAACGCCGAACAGAGGGCGCGCGCACCGTCGAGGAAGGGGCGGAGGGTGGGTGCATGACCGCGCCGCTCGCGCAGCTGGGCGAGGCCGAGCCCGTCAACGAGGACGACGACGACCCGCTCGGCCCGTGGCAGGCGCAGCAGGGCGCGGGCCTCGGCGCCGGTCCGCTCCGCGCCGTCGAGGGACGTCCGCGCGGCGACGACTGCGCCCGCGGCGTCCGCGGCAGCGAGCAGGACCGCACCGAGGGACAGCTCGTGGTCGGGCGGGCGCAGCCCCGCCCGGGCGAGCCGTGTCTGCACCCCGGACGTCGCGGGCACGGTCAGCCGTGCTGACCGGTCGCGGCCGCGAGGGCCCGCGCGAACGCGAGGGCCTCGCGCACCGCGGCGACGCCCTCGGCCTGCGCGCTCACGCGCAGCACGACGTCGTCGGGAGACATCGTGCCCGTGAGGCCGTGGTCGGCGTCGCACCCTGGATCGCCGCAACCGGCTGGCTCGAGCTCGACACGGTTGACCGCGCCCCAGCCGACCGCGATCGTCACCTCGGACGGCGGCTCGCCCGGCACGTGATCGGCAGGCGACACGACGACGTGCGTCGTGACGACGGACCGCACCGCAGACAGCGGCAGGACCTCGCTCGTCGCGATCGCGCTCGCCACCGCGTGCTCGGCGTCGGCGGGCTGGTCGTCGACGTGGACGGACACGAGACGTGTCGGGGTGAGGACGAGCACCGTGACGTGACGGTGGACCTCGTTCGTCGCGAACGTCGTCTCGACGTGGACGAGGGACTCCCGGATGCTCTCCCCGACGACAGCGCCCTCGACGATGTCGAGCACGAGCTCCGGGTAGTACCCGGCTCGCTGGAGCCGGTCGCGGAGCGCCTCACGGTTGTCGGTCGTCGAAGAAGTCACCCGACCATCATCCCAGACGCGGCGCGCGGCCCGCGGCCCGGTGTCCGAGCGGCGTGGACACGTCGCGCACAGCGGGCCGTTGTGGTCAGCGGGGCGGCGCGGGCATCGCGCGACGGGACTCGTCGGGCCGGAGCGTGCGCCCGAGCGTCGCCCGCGCCTGCAGCACGCGCGCACCCTCGTGCCCGACGACGATGGGATAGAGCTCGAGGGACCGCAGCACCGGGAGGTCGTCGGCGAGCCGCGAGGCGCGCGCGAGGACGGCCTCGACAGCAGCCGTGTCCATCGGCGCGAGCCCCTGGTAGCCGAAGAGCTTCGGAGCCGCCTTGACGGACCGCACCATCTCGTCGACGTCGACGTCCGTGAGCGGCGGGATGCCGTACGAGACGTCGCCGAGCAGATCGATCGCGTCCCCCGCGAGCCCGAACGCGACGACGGGCCCGAACAGCGGGTCCTCAACCGTCCGGACGACGCACGCGACACCTGCGGGCACCATCGCCTGCACCTCGAGCCTCACGTCGGTGCCCAGTCGCTCCCGCCCCTCCGCGCGCATCGCGGCGAACGCCTCGCGGAGGTCGTCCACGTCCTGGAGCCCGAGCCGCACACCGCCGAGGTCCTGCCGGTGGCGCAGCGCCGCGTCCATGTTGTTGAGCGCGACCGGCCAGCCGAGCCGCTCGGCCGCAGCGACGGCCGACTCGGCGTCGTGCACCTCGATCGAAGGCTCGACGTCGATGCCATAGCACGCGAGAAGCTCGGCGACCTGCTCGGGCGCGAGCCTCACCTCCTCGTCGGCCCGCGTCCAGCTCTCCGCAAGCTCGAGGGCCCGCGCCTGGTCCGCGTCAGGTCGCAGGTACTCGCCGTGGTCACGCTCACGCCACGCGGCGTAGCGCGCGACCGATGCGAGCGCTAGCACCGCATCCTCGGGCGTCGCGTATGCCGGCACCTGGACACGTCTGCCGTCGTCGGTAGTGCTCGCGAGCTCGCCGTCGAGCCCGTGGCGGCCGAGGACCGACGCGACCGTCGTCCGGCCCGTCCGCGCCGCGGCGCGCGCGACGGCGCGCGTGAACGCGCCGTCGCCGAGCCCGAGGACGGGGATGTCGACTGCGACGAGCGCGTCGATCTCACCGCCGGAGACCTCGTCGACGACGGCCGCGGCCGTCGCGTCGTCGGCGGACTCCCCGACGATCCCGACGTGCCCCGTGACGAGGAGACCTGCCGAGCTCGCTGCCTCGGCGACGAGCGACGCGAGCGCCGCTGACGATGTGACGATGCCGATGCGCCGCCCCGCCGGGAGCGGCTGCGTGTCGAGCAGCTGCGCGACGTCCGCCATCTGGTGGGTGTTCTCGGCTCGGATGACGCCCGACTGCCGGAGCATCTCCTCGAGCGTCCGCCGTGGCGCGTGCGACGCCCGGACCGCATGCCCAGGCGGCACGACCTGGCCGGAACGCCCCGCCGTGACGACGACGACCGGTTTCACCGCCGACAGGCGCCGCGCGATGCGTGAGAACTTGCGCGGGTTGCCGATCGACTCGAGGTAGAGGCACACGACGTCCGTCGCCGCGTCCTCGTGCCAGAACTGCATGAGGTCGTTGCCCGAGACGTCCGCCCGGTTGCCCGCCGAGAGGAACGTCGAAAGGCCCAGCCCCCGTCGCGCGAACGTGGCGAGGAGCGTCACGGCCGTCGGTGACGACTGGCAGAACAGGCCGATGCGTCCCGGTGCGGGTGCGCCCGCGGCGATCGTCGCGGCGACCGGGACGTCGCCCGTGAGCCGGGCGAGCCCGTACGAACCCGGACCGACGACGCGCATGCCCGCGGTGCGCGCCGTGTGGAGGAGGTCGCGCTGAAGGGCCAGACCGTCGCTGCCGGTCTCGGCGAAGCCCTCGCCGAGGACGAGGACACCCCGCGGCCCGAGGTGCGCGAGGTCCCGCACGGCCTCGACGGTCGCGTCCGCGTCGAGCGCGACGACCGCGAGGTCGACCGTCCGCCCCGTCGAGCGCAACGCGTCGAGCGTCGCGTGATAGGTCACCTCGTCCCGGTTCCACAGACGGCTCGCGCCGGCGAGCCCGACGACGTCGATGTGCAGCCCGGGACCGCCGTCCCCGCGGGCGCTCCCGTGCCTGTCGGTGCCCCGGGGCTCGTCGGCGGCCCCCGGCGGCACGAGGCGTCGCGTCGCGACGAGCGACTCGACCGCGCGCTCCGCGAGGAGCGCGACGGGTGACCCCGCGGGCGTGTCCGGGTCCGTGACGACGACGACCGACGCCACCTCGAGCAGGCCCTGCACCGAGCGGGCCTCCGCCCGGCGCTCACGCTCCGCCATGACGGTCCGTGAACGTTCCGTCGGGTCGAGGTCGAACGACACCGCGACGATGCCGTCCTCGACGCGCTGCGAGACGTCGTACCCCGCCTCCCGGAAGACCGCGAGCATGCGCGTGTTCTGCGGGAGCACCTCCGCCGAGAAGCGCCGGACACCACGCTCCCTCGCGGCCGCCGCGATGTGCTCGAGCAGGACCGAGCCGAGGCCACGGCCCTGGACGGAGTCGGCGATGTTGAACGCCACCTCGGCCTCGTCGGGCGTGATGCGGTCGTAGCGCGCGACCCCGAGGATCCGCTCCTCGGGCTCGGGCGTCCCGGCCGCGAGGGCGAGGGGCGCGGCCGCGGTCGTCGTCGACGAGGCCACCGCGATGAGAGCGACGCGGTCGACGTGGTCGACGTGCGTGAACCGTTCGAGGTCACGCTCAGGGAGCCGTTTGAGCGGCGCGAAGAACCGCATGTAGATCGAGCGCTCCGACTGCGCGACGTGGAACGCCTGGAGCGCGTCGGCATCCTCAGGGGTGATCGGCCGCAGGTGCGTCGTCGACCCGTCGCGCAGGATGACGTCCGCCTCCCACTCCACGGGGTAGCGGGCGGCGCCGTCCGGCGTCGTCAGTGTCACAGCCTCAGGCTAGCCTGACGCGGCGCGTCCGAGCCGGTGAGGGCCGGCGCGGCGCGCCGTTCGCCCCGCACCCTGCCGGGCGGCGACAATGACGGCTGATCGTCGAGCGTGAGGAGCGCACCCACCCATGGCCCGCAGGACCTCGAAGACCGTCGACCCCGGCGAGGACTACGTCGAGAAGATCGTCGACATCGACGTCGGCGAGGAGATGCGCGGGTCGTTCCTCGAGTACGCGTACTCGGTCATCTACGCACGGGCGCTACCGGACGCGCGCGACGGACTCAAGCCCGTCCAGCGCCGCATCCTCTACCAGATGGCCGACATGGGCCTGCGCCCGGACCGCCCCTACGTGAAGTCCGCGCGCGTCACCGGCGAGGTCATGGGCAAGCTCCACCCGCACGGCGACGTCGCGATCTACGACGCACTCGTGCGTCTCGCGCAGGACTTCTCGTTGCGGCTGCCGCTCGTCGACGGCCACGGCAACTTCGGTTCGCTCGACGACGGGCCCGCGGCGCCCCGGTACACGGAGGCTCGCCTCGCGTCGGCCGCCATGGCGATGACGGCGGACCTCGGCGAGGACGTCGTCAACTTCGTCCCCAACTACGACAACAAGCTCACGCAGCCCGAGGTCCTCCCCGCTGCGATCCCCAACCTCCTCGTCAACGGCACGACCGGCATCGCCGTCGGCATGGCGACGAACATGGCGCCGCACAACCTCGTCGAGGTCGTCGCGGCCGCCCGGCACCTCCTTGAGAACCCGGACGCCGAGCTCGAAGAGCTCATGCGCTTCGTGCCCGGCCCGGACCTCCCTGGCGGCGGCAAGATCGTCGGCCTCGAGGGCGTCCGCGACGCCTACCGCACGGGCCGCGGCTCGTTCCGGACGCGTGCGACCGCGCGCATCGAGAACGTCACAGCCAAGCGCAAGTGCATCGTCATTACGGAGCTGCCCTACCAGGTGGGCCCCGAGAAGGTCATCGAGAAGATCGCCGACGGCGTCAAGAACAAGAAGATCTCCGGGATCTCCGCCGCGACCGACCTCACCGACCGCGAGCACGGCCTGCGGATCGTCATCGAGGTGAAGACCGGCTTCAACCCCGAGGCCGTGCTCGAGCAGCTCTACCGGCTCACGCCCCTCGAGGACTCGTTCGGCATGAACAACGTCGCGCTCGTCGACGGCCAACCGCGCACCCTCGGGCTCAAGGAGCTCCTCCAGGTGTGGGTCGACCACCGGCTCGACGTCGTGCGACGCCGCTGCACGTACCGCCTGGACCGTCGGCGCGAGCGCCTCCACCTCGTCGACGGCCTCCTCGTCGCGATCCTCGACATCGACGAGGTCATCGAGGTCATCCGCACGTCCGACGACGCTGAGTCGGCGCGCAGCCGCCTCATGCAGGTCTTCGACCTCTCGACGCTCCAGGCCGACTACATCCTCGAGCTGCGCCTGCGCAGGCTCACGAAGTTCTCGCGCATCGAGCTCGAGGACGAGCAGGCGAAGCTGCGCGCGGAGATCGCCGAGCTCGAGGCGATCCTCGCGTCCGAGCCGCGGCTGCGTGCGCTCGTCTCCGAGGAGATGGCCGAGGTCGCCCGCGTGCACGGTACGCCACGCCGGACGATCCTCCTCGAGTCGTCGGGCGGCGAGACGCCCGCAGCCCGCAAGGCGTCGGCGACGCCCCTCGAGGTCGCCGACTCCCCGTGCTGGGTGCTGCTCTCCGCGACGGGGCTGCTCGCCCGCACGACCGACGGCGACGAGCCCGTCCGCAGCAAGGAGCGCTCCGCGCACGACGCGCTCGCCGCGCAGGTTGCGGCGACGGCCCGCGGCCAGGTGGGCGCCGTGACGAACCGCGGCCGGATCGTGCGCGTCGACGTCCTCGAGCTGCCGGCGCTGCCGCCGACGGGCGGCGCTCCGTCGCTCGGCGGCGGTGCGCCCGTCGGCGAGATCGTCGCGCTCGAGCCTGGTGAGCGCGTCCTCACGCTCGTCTCGCTCGACTCGTTCGCCCCGACCGTCGTCCTGGGCACCCGTCAGGGCGTCGTCAAACGCGTCGCGCAGGACGATGTGCCGGGCAAGGACGCGTGGGACGTCATCACGCTCAAGGACGGCGACGAGGTCGTCGGCGCGGGAGCGTGCACGGACGACGACGAGCTCGTCCTCATCTCGACCGACGCGTCCCTGCTGCACTTCTCGGCGTCGCAGGTCCGTCCGCAGGGCCGCGCCGCCGGCGGCATGGCGGGCCTGCGGCTCGCCGACGGCGAGCAGGTGCGCTTCTTCGGCGTCGTGCCTGCGGGTCTTGGCCCGCAGTCGGTCGTCGTCACGGTGTCGGGCTCGTCGGCGGCGCTTCCCGGCACGGAAGCCGGTGCCGCGAAGGTCACGCCCTACACCGCCTACCCGTCGAAGGGCCGGGCCACGGGGGGTGTCCGCTCCCACCGGTTCCTCAAGGGCGAGGACACGCTGCTGCACGCCTGGGTGGGCCCCGCGCCGGCCCACGGCGTCGCGTCGGGCGGTCAGGCGGTCCCGCTGCCGGACGTCGACGAGCGTCGTGACGGCTCGGGCGTCGCGCTCAAGGTTCCGCTCCACGCGATCGGCTGATCCCACCCTCGCGAGAATCCGCGCAGATGGTGACTACGAGCAACCATCCGCGCGGATTCCCGGGGCCGGAGACCAGGGTGCGGGCAACGCGGACGGCACGCGACACTCCTCCCTAGACTCGGGCCATGCTCACAGCCCGCGCCGCATCGTTCAAGAACGCACTCGCCACGAGGGTCGTCGTCGCCGACGGCGCGATGGGCACGATGCTTCAGGAAGCGGATCTCACGCTCGACGACTTCGAGAACCTCGAGGGCTGCAACGAGATCCTCAACGTCACGCGGCCCGACGTCGTCGAGTCCGTGCACGACCGCTACTTCGAGGTCGGCGTCGACTGCGTCGAGACGAACACGTTCGGCGCCAACTGGTCGAACCTCTCCGACTACGGGATCGACGACCGCATCACCGAACTCGCCGAGGCCGGAGCCGCGATCGCACGCCGCAGCGCGGACAAGCACACGGCGGCCGACGGCCGCGAGCGGTGGGTGCTCGGTTCGATGGGCCCCGGCACCAAGCTGCCGAGCCTCGGCCACACGACGTACGCACACCTCAAGGACACGTTCTCGCTCCAGGCCGAGGGCCTCGTGCGCGGGGGTGCGGACGCGATCCTCATCGAGACGAGCCAGGACCTCCTCCAGACCAAAGCCGCCGTCAACGGCTCCCACGAGGCCATGGAGCGGCTCGGCCAGCACGTGCCGATCATCGCCCAGGTCACCGTCGAGACGACGGGCACGATGCTCATGGGCTCCGAGATCGGCGCCGCCCTCACGACGCTGCGCGTCCTCGGCGTCGACGCGATCGGCCTCAACTGTGCGACGGGTCCTGCCGAGATGAGCGAGCACCTGCGCCACCTCGCCAAGCACTCCCCCGTGCCCGTGTCGTGCATGCCGAACGCGGGCCTGCCGGAGATCGGCGCGCACGGCGCCGTCTACCCGCTCACGCCCGCGGAGCTCGCCGCGGCCCACAAGCAGTTCGTCGGGGAGTTCGGGCTCGCACTCGTCGGCGGCTGCTGCGGAACGACGCCCGAGCACCTGCGCGCGGTCGTCGAGGCCGTCGGCGGGGCGCCGCTCGCGCCGCGCACGCCCGTCGTCGAGCAGGGCGTCGCGAGCCTCTACACGCACGTCGACTTCGACCAGGACGCGAGCTTCCTCGCGATCGGCGAGCGCACGAACGCCAACGGGTCCAAGGCGTTCCGCGAGGCGATGCTCGCGGGCGCGTGGGACGAGTGCGTGCGCATCGCGCGCGACCAGACGCGGGACGGCGCGCACCTGCTCGACGTGTGCGTCGACTACGTGGGACGCGACGGTGTCGCCGATGTGCGCGAGGTTGTCTCGCGCCTCGCGAGCGCCTCGACCCTTCCCCTGGTCCTCGACTCCACCGAGCCCGACGTGCTGCGCGCGGGCCTCGAGCTCGTCGGCGGTCGTGCCGTCGTCAACTCCGTGAACTTCGAGGACGGAGACGGTCCCGGCTCCCGTTACCAGCGGATCATGCCGCTCGTGCGCGAGCACGGCGCGGCCGTCGTCGCGCTGACGATCGACGAGGAGGGGCAGGCACGCACCGCCGACCACAAGGTCGCGATCGCGAGCCGGCTCATCGACGATCTCGTCGGGACGTGGGGCATGGCGGTGGAGGACATCATCGTCGACGCCCTGACGTTCCCCATCGCGACAGGTCAGGAGGAGACGCGGCGCGACGCGATCGAGACGATCGAGGCCATCCGCGAGCTCAAGAAGCGCTACCCGGGCGTCCACACGACGCTCGGCGTGTCCAACGTCTCCTTCGGTCTCAACCCGGCCGCACGGACCGTCCTCAACTCCGTCTTCCTCCACGAGGCCGTCAAGGCCGGGCTCGACTCGGCGATCGTCCACGCCGCAAAGATCCTGCCGCTCGCGAAGATCCCCGACGAGCAGCGCGAGGCCGCGCTCGACCTCGTATGGGACCGCCGCCGCTACGACGACGAGGGCAACCTCGTCCACGACCCGCTCGCGCATCTGCTCGACCTCTTCGCGGGCGTCGACTCAGCGTCCCTCAAGGACCAGCGGGCTGCCGAGCTCGCCGCGCTGCCGCTCGGTGAGCGCCTCGCGCGGCGCATCGTCGACGGCGAGGCCAAGGGCATGACCGACGACCTCGACGAGGCACTCGGCGCGGGCGTCAAGGCCCTCGACATCGTCAACGACCACCTGCTCGAGGGCATGAAGGTCGTCGGCGAGCTCTTCGGCCGCGGCGAGATGCAGCTGCCGTTCGTCCTGCAGTCTGCCGAGACGATGAAGCAGGCCGTCGCGTACCTCGAGCCGCACATGGAGAAGGTCGAAGGAACGGGCTCCAAGGGCACGATCGTCCTCGCGACCGTGCGGGGCGACGTCCACGACATCGGCAAGAACCTCGTCGACATCATCCTCACGAACAACGGCTACACGGTCGTCAACATCGGCATCAAGCAGACGATCGGCGCGATGATCGAGGCCGCCGAGGAGCACGGCGCGGACGTCATCGGCATGTCGGGGCTGCTCGTGAAGTCGACGCTCGTCATGAAGGAGAACCTCCTCGAGCTCAACTCACGCGGGCTTGCGAGCAAGTACCCGGTGATCCTCGGCGGTGCGGCGCTCACGCGTGTCTTCGTCGAGGACGACCTCGCTGACCTCTACGAGGGCGAGGTCCGCTACGCGAAGGACGCGTTCGAGGGCCTGCGGCTCATGGAGCCGCTCGTGCGCATTGCGCGCGGCGAGGCACGCGACGCCGTCGGGCTGCCCGCGCTCAAGAAGCGCCGGCACACGGTCGTCACGCCGACGTTCACCGAGCCGGAGGACATGCCCGCGCGTTCCGACGTCGCCGCGGACAACCCGGTGCCGACGCCGCCGTTCTGGGGTACGCGCATCGTCAAGGGTGTGCGCCTCGCCGACTACGCGGGGTTCCTCGACGAGCGTGCGACGTTCATGGGCCAGTGGGGCCTCAAGCCGACGCGCGGCGACGGCCCCGGCTATGACGAGCTCGTCGAGACCGAGGGGCGGCCGCGGCTGCGCGGCTGGCTCGACCGGATCGTCGCCGAGGAGCTCTTCGAGCCGACCATTGTCTACGGCTACTTCCCCGTCGTCGCCGAGGGCAACGACGTCGTCGTGCTCCACCACGAGGGGCCCGACGGAGGCTCGGGCGGCGAGCCCGGCACTGAGCGGCTGCGCTTCACGTTCCCCCGTCAGCGTCGCGATCGTCACCTGTGCCTCGCGGACTTCGTGCGGTCGCGCGAGTCCGGTGAGATCGACGTGCTCGGGGTGCAGCTCGTGACGATCGGGGCGCGCGTCAACGACGCCACGGCGGAGCTCTTCGCGGCGAACAAGTACCGCGAGTACATGGAACTTCACGGGTTGTCCGTGCAGATGACGGAGGCGCTCGCGGAGTTCTGGCACTCACGCGTGCGTGAGGAGCTGGGCTTCGCGGCGGAGGACCCGGCGGATGTCGCCGGCATGTTCGACCTCGAGTACCGCGGTGCACGCTTCTCGCTCGGCTATCCCGCGTGCCCTGACATGGAGGACCGTCGCAAGGTCGTCGAGCTGCTGCGCCCCGAGCGCGTCGGCGTCGAGCTCTCCGACGAGCTCCAGCTCCACCCCGAGCAGTCGACCGACGCGTTCGTGTTCCACCACCCGGAGGCGAAGTACTTCTCGGTGTGACCGCTCGTGCGATGCTTCCCCGCATGACTGGACCCGGTACCACAGCGGGCACGCCGACCTACCGCACGTCGCGTCGTCCGCACTGGCAGGACGTTTCCGCCGCTGCACGTGACGCCGTGGAACGTCGACTCAACGCCCGGGTCGTCGCGGGCTCGAGCGCGATCGCTGGTTTCACCCCGGGCCTCGCAAGCGTTCTGACGCTCGACGACGGGCGGGCCGTCTTCCTCAAGGGCGCAGGTCCCACCCAGGAGGCGTGGCTGGCGCAGGCCTATCGTCGCGAGGCGGCGACTGTCGCGGCCTTGCCGTCGCACCCCGCGACGGTCCCCCTGCTGTGGACGCTCGACGCCGATGGCTGGTTCCTCGCGGCCTACGAAGCGGTCGCGGCAACCCATCCGCCGCGGCCCTGGACACAGAAGGATGCCGCACGCGTGCTCGACACCCTCGTAGGGCTCGGCGCGTCGCTCACACCTCCCCCACCTGGCATCGATGCGCCTTCGTGGGTTGGCGAGTTTGGCACCTTCGTCGACCAGCTAGGTCTTCTAGAGTCGCGCCTCGGCGCGGCGCGCACCGCCGAGATCCGCGAGCTGGCGCGTCGGGTCCTGCTGGAGGCTCCCGCGACGACGTTGAGCCACGACGACGTCCGCGACGACAACCTTCTGCTCGGGGCAGACGGCAGCGTGAGGCTCGTCGACTGGAGCGCGGGGCTGCTCGCGCCGCCCTGGTTCATGGCGGTCGTCGCGATGATCGCGCCCGCCGCCGACGGCGTGGACGTCCGAGCGCTCCTCGCTGCGCATCCTGCGACGCGCGACGTTCCCGCGGCACATGTCGACGGCGTCATCGCGCTGCACCTCGGCTACTTCCTCGGCGTTGCCGACCTCGACGAAGTCGAGTCCTCACCGTGGCTGCGCACGCACCAGCGCTGGTACAGGGACGCGACGTTGCGCTGGTTCGAGAGAGACTGACGCCAGCACGTCAGCGCCGCACGGGGGTCACGCGGACGGGCGCCGCACCCGGTAGCGCCCGCACATGAAGGCACGGTTGCGGGCGACGTCGACGGGCTCGACGTCGAGCCAGCACGTGAAGAGCGGATGGCCGTCCTCGCCCGCGGGGACCGGCAGGTCGCGGTGAGTGAAGCACCCCGGCCGGCTGTGTGTACGGCCAGGGCTCGTCCCGGCGCCGCATCCACTCAGCCGTCGAGGCGCCCACGACGATCGCCCCGACGCCGTCGGCGAAAGTCGCGTGCGGCATGGGTGCGGCCCAGTGTGGCCGCGGTGATGCTGCCCTCCCGGCAGGGTGGGGCCCTTGCGCGTGATTCGAGCGCCCGACAACGACGACGATGAGCTGGCAGGATAGAGGGCATGACTGCTCTCGACGTCTCGATCAACATCGTCGAGCAGAGCGCGCCATGAGCTGGCGAGCCGTGCAGCTGAACCTCGACAGGGACAGCGTCGCGATGGGCGACGACATGGAGTCGCACGCCGCCACAGCGACCGTGCCCCTCGGCACACTGCTCAGCAAGGCGCTCAACGATCATCCTCCGGGGATTCGGGCGAAGGGGTGGTCGTGGATAGCCGTGGTCGACGGGGTGGTCGCCGCCGTCTGGTCGGTCGACCACGGCGTCCAGCTCCTCGTCCCCGACCGCAGGCTCTGGCGCGGGCCGGTAGCGGTGTTCTTCCGCTACTTCCTGCAGATGGACCCGGCCTGGCTCCACGCGCGGCTCGCGGCCGGCGAGCCCGCGGATCGACGGGCCTTGGCAGAGGCCTGGGTGCCGCTCGGGGCCGAGCGGCACCGTGCCGAGCTTCTTCGGCGGGAGCGCGAGATCCCCGAGCGGCTCGTGAGCGCGGACTGCGTCGAGGCGCTCCAGCACTACGGCGCGGAGATCACCCTGCACTGCGACACGGTTTGCGAGTTCTCGTTCGCCGAGGAGAGATGGTCGGCGCAGCGGCACGACACCATGTTCTTGGTATACATAGGCACGGGGTCCTCGCGCGCCTCGCTCCGGCCGCACGCTTTTGGCGAGGCCTGGCTCGTCGGCAGGGTCGGCGCCGCCGCGCGCAAGGAGCGCGGGCTGCCAGAGTTGCCCGAGTTCGAGCCCAGGCCGGGCCTGGAGCTGGAGGCTCAGTCGGCCCCGCTCGGCCCCCGCTGGATCTCGCACGGCGCCACCGTGGCACAGCTGCATGAAGAGCTCTCGGCGCAGGTTGCCCTGCTCGCTCACGGGCGCTCAGTGACAGAAGTCAGGGCGCTGCTCGCGATCTGAGCGCCTATGCGCACCTCTATCCGAGGGGACCCCCGCAGCATCGCACCGCGGTGCTTGGTCAAGCCCCTGGGAGTGGTGTAGCGGGCTGGTGATCCTTTGAGTTGGTTGGGTCAGGCGCTGAGCTCGAGCAGGGACTCGCTCACCTCCCCGGGCCCGGTGTCATTCCCTGCGTCGGTGTCGGTGACGGCGTTCATTCGGCTGCGGGCAATGATGTCCAGACCGAGGTAACGGCGCCCTTCAGCCCACTCGTCGCTCTGCTCGGCCAGGACCGCGCCGACGAGCCGGACGATCGCCTCCCGGTTGGGGAAGATCCCCACCGAGTCCGTGCGCCGTCGGATCTCGCGGTTGAGACGCTCATTCGGGTTGTTCGACCAGATCTGCGCCCACAGGCCTTCAGGGCAGGCGGTGAAGGCCAAGATGTCGGCGCGAGCGGCGTCGAGGTGGGCGAACACGTCGGGCAGTTTGTCTTCGACGTAGTCCAGGAGCCGGTCGAACTGCGCCTGGACCGCCTTGGCGTCGGGCTGGTCGTAGACCGAGTGCAGCATCGCCTTGACCGCGGGCCACAAGTTCTTGGGCGTCACGGCCATGAGGTTGGCCGCGTAGTGCGGGCGGCAGCGCTGCCAGGAGGTCCCGGGCAGGTTCGCCGCGATCGCCTCCACCAGGCCCTGGTGCGCGCCGGAGGTCACCAGGCGCACTCCCGTGAGTCCTCGAGCGACGAGATCGGCGAAGAACTGGTTCCAGGCCGGTCCTGTCTCCGCCGTCGCCACGCGCATGCCGAGGACCTCCCGGCGCCCGCCGGCGTTGACACCGGTAGCGACCATGACCACGGCGTTGATGACGCGTCCACCTTCACGGATCTTCATCGTCAGAGCGTCGGCGGCCACGAACGTGAATGGTCCTGCCTCGTCGAGCCGGCGGTGGCGGAACTGTGCGACGTGCTCGTCGAGGTCGGCGGCCATGCGCGAGACCTGGGACTTGGACAGGGAGTCGATGCCGAGGGTCTTGACGAGCTTGTCCATGCGGCGCGTGGAGACCCCGGCGAGGTAGCAGTCCGCGACGACGGTGATCAGGGCCGTCTCGGCGCGCTTACGACGTTCGAGCAGCCAGTCTGGGAAGTAGGTGCCCTTGCGCAGCTTGGGGACGGCCACGTCGATCGTGCCGACGCGGGTGTCCAGGTCCCGGTGGCGGTAGCCGTTGCGCTGGGCTGTGCGGTCCGGGGAGGCCTTGCCCCACTCGGCGCCGCAGAAGGCGTCGGCGTCGGCGGAAAGCAGGGCGTTGATCGTGGTCTGCAGCAGCTGACGCATCAGGTCCGGGGACGCCTGCGAGAGGGCTTCACCAAGCAGGCTGGCAGGGTCGACAATGTGTGGAGCGGTCATCGTGACGACTCCGTTCGAGGATTGTGGAAGGTTGACTCGAAGGATCACACGGTGGCCGCGCCTACGTCGGTGACGAGGTCGGCCACGGGGTGGCTACACCACTATCAGGGACCCCACTAGCATCCGACGGGTTCGGGGCGACGTCGGCGACGAAGCTCATGGCTCGTAAGCGTCCTCACCTGGTGCCGATCGCGGACTCGGTCGTGATGGCCGAGCTGAGCATCGTCAAGGAGCGGCTGTGGCAGCCGCTGCATGCGTGGATGCGCGAGGTCGGTCCTGACGGGCGACCGAACCACAAGCACTTGGAGAAGCTGCGGCGCCAGGCGCAGCTGCCGGAGGTCATTTCCACGCTGCGTGTCTTCGACGTCATCGCCTGGCGAGTCCGGTAGGGTCACGCCGAGCGTCTTCTGGCGTAGCGGCATGCTGGTGGCGACTCAAGCCTGCGCCCGGGTGCGCCGATACATCGGTACAGACTCAGCAAACGTAAGGATCGTGCGATGTCGGCAGAGCAGCCAATCTTGAGCCCGGATGGAACCATGCGGTGGGACGGGCAGAAGTGGGTCCCCTACGCCGGCGCCACCTCGTACGCCACGGGCCCGGTGCCCGGGGCGCCAGCAGTTGCCCCCGCCGCGGTGCCGCCGCACGCGAGCGGGCCGACGACCAGCCGCTCCGGGCAGTCCTTGTTCGGGCTCGTGCTGTGCCTCGCCGCCGGCGCCGTGTTCGTCTACTTCTCCAGCCTCGACGAGGCCTTGTCCTTCTTCATGTTCCCGGCGCTGCTGTGCGGCATCGGTGCGGTCTTGTTCGGTGCGCGGCTGGCTACCCAGGTGCAGTGCAACGCGTGCAAGGCGAATGTGCCGAAGACGGCGCGCGTCTGCGGCAGGTGCGGCGCCGCGCTGTAGCTCAACGCGGCAGCACCGGAGTGGGCCGCTACTGCCCTGGCGGGCGTGGCCGGCACCGTCAACGATGACGGCCGGACCTGACGGCGCTCGTCGAATTTCCTCAGAGTTGCTCGGTGAAGTTCCTCAGGTCGCGCGGGTAGGTTAGCGCAGGTTCGTGCCGGTGGTGGCGCGGCGGATTTCGTCGGCTGCGGCGTGGTGGCCGCGGAGGCGGTAGGACGCTCCGTCGAGGGTGATGACGACGGATCGGTGCAGGAGTCGGTCGAGCATCGCGGCGGCGACGGTGGTGTCGCCGAGGATCTCGCCCCAGGCCCCGACGGGCCTGTTCGTCGTGATCACGATCGAGGTCTTCAGGTAGCGCTGGTTGATGACTTGGAACAGTGCGGAGGCGGCTTCGGCGGGCAGCGGCAGGTAGCCGAGCTCGTCGATGATGAGCAGGGTGGGGCCGGCGAAGAAGCGCATCATGGTCGACCATTTGCCTTCGATCGCGGCGCGGTGGCAGCGGGCCGCGAGGTCCGCTGCGGAAGTGAAGTAGGTGCGGTAGCCGGCTTGGACGGCGGCGTGTCCGAGCCCGGTGGCGATGTGGGTCTTGCCGACCCCGGGCGGGCCGATGAGGAGCACGTTGGTGGCGGTGTCGATGTAGCGGCAGGTGCCCAGCTCGGTCAGCAGGCTCTGGTCGATGCCGGAGGCGTGGTCGAGGTCGAAATCGGCCAGGGTCGCTCCGGTGGGCAGGTTCGCGAAGCGGAACCGCCCGGCCAGGCGTCGGGCTACGGTGGGACTGCTGCACGAACAGGTGACAGTCAGGTTCAGGCTGCGAGTGCGACCTGAGTGGTCAGGATGGTCTCGAACTCGATCGGGGTCAACCGCCCCAGTCGGACCTGCCGCCGGCGACGGTGATAGGTCCTCT
>NZ_JACZDF010000007.1 GCF_014852685.1 Flavimobilis rhizosphaerae | reverse complement strand
GGCCGCGCGGCGCAGGACCTCGTTCTCCTGCTCCAGAAGTTTCACCCGGCGGCGAAGTTCTCGGGCTTCGCCAAGCAGGCTGGCAGGGTCGACAATGTGTGGAGCGGTCATCGTGATGACTCCGTTCGAGGATTCTGTGGAAGGTTGACTCGAAGGATCACACGGTGGCCGCGCCTACGTCGGTGACGAGGTCGGCCACGGGGTGGCTACACCACTATCAGGGACTCCACTCTCGCTAGTCACGGCGAGCGGGAGTGGCATCGTCATCATCATTCTCGCTCCACCACGATCAGCTCGTCTCGCGCCCGGGTAGCCGCCACGTAAGTCAGCGAGCGCGCGCGCAGCTCGGCGTCTTCACGCTCCGCGTCGTCCAGCGCCGCCAGTCGGCCCTTCTCTGCCGGGCTCTTCGTGCCGACGCCCGCGAGCACGACCTTGGCGAACTCGAGGCCCTTGGCGCGGTGCATTGTCATCACCAGGGGCCGGCCAGGGCCGGGCTTCTCGCGGTCCACCCCACGGACCGTCACGCCACGCTCGGCAAGTCCGCTGACCACGCGTTCGCGCGCGAAGCGGTCGTGAACGAGCACCGCGATGGTCTCCGGAGCCACCCCGTCCTCCGCGAGCCAGCCCTGCAGAACGTCCGCGATGGTCTGCAGCTCCCCGCCTGTGCCGGTGACCTTGCGGATGTCAGGCTTCGGGCCGGTGCGGGCGGAGCGGTACCCCGTCGCCTCGGGCTCGTCGTCAAGGTCGACGTAGGTGGCACCGGACAGCAGCCCCATGGCGTACCGGAGGTTCTGCGCCGTGGTCCGGTAGTTAAGGGTCAGGCGGCGTGCGCGGCCGACCACGTTGATCCCGAAACGGCTGAGGACGAGCCGCGGGCCGTAGATGCGCTGGTGGGAGTCCTCGGCGATGAACAGGTCGTCCGGTCCCGGGGCCACGAGCGCGCGCAGCATCTGCCAGTGCGCCGGCCCCAGGTCCTGCCCCTCGTCCACGAGCACGTGGTCAGCCTGTGGTCGCGCCGCTCCCCCCGCACCCTCCAGCCAGGCGGCAGCGATCGCTGCCGCTTCGGCATAGTCGAGGCTGCCGTCGACTCGGTTGTGAGCGCGATAGGCCTCGATGAGCCGCCATACCTCCTTGCGGCGACGGCGGTCGAGTGCGCTCCCACGCCCGGCCCGGCGCACCCGGAGGTAATCCTCCTCGGTGCGGACACGGTGGGGCACGACGACGGTCTCGTACTCGGCCTTGAGGAACGTCTCGTTGGCGAGGCTCTCCGGCAGGGTCGTCGTCGTGGCACCGAGGACGGCGTGCCACCGCTGGTTCGGCACGCGCTGGTTCGGGTCGGTTCGCGGTTCGCCGAGGACGGCGTCGATCGCCTGGTTGATCTCGGCACCGGCAGCCCTCAGCACAGCAGCCGCAAGCGCATCCACACCGGCGACGTGCACGCCCGGCTTCCCCAGGCCAGCCGCTCGGGTAGCTCTGGGGTCGAGCTGCTCGAGGCTCTCGCGCATCGAGTCAGCGAGATTGGTCGTGAACGTCGTCATGACGATCCGCGCCTGAGGCGCCGACCTGTGCAGAGCACGAGCGCGATGGACGACGACGACGGTCTTCCCGGTGCCGGCACCGCCCGTCACCCGCGCCGGCCCTTTGTAGCGAGCCTCGACGTAGCGCCGCTGCTCGGGGTGGAGGAACACTCGCCACCGGCCGAAGTCGCCGGACTCGATGACGCGACGCAGGTCGTCCTGGTCCTCGATGAATGCGAACTGCATGCGTGCAGCGGGGTGCTGGAGCGAGCGAAGAACGTCGGCGTCGTCGTCGCCGATCTCGGGAGACTTCTCGATCTGGAGCTTTGCGGCGACGTCATCCACGGAGTCGCCGGTCGCGAGGTCGACGAGCATGAGTCCGAGCCAGCCATCGTGCCGCTGGGCCACGGTGAGGACCTCGTCCTCGGTCCGGGCAGCCAGCACCTGGTCGGCGACCTCTGCGGGCACACCGAGCCTGGACACGAGGTCGTCACGGGAGACACCGAGGGTCTCGAGCAGAGGCGTCACCACCTCCGGGACAGCGACAGTCTGCGTCTCGAGCGCGGGCGGCGCCTGAGGAATCGCTACGGACTCGATCGTCGGGAGGCCGTTGATCGGGTTGACGGTCAGCCTCACCTTCTTGGCGACCTCGATCGCGTCGTCGTGCGGCCAGACGCCGTGGATGACGTAGTGTGCCTCTCCGCCGTGGTCAAGCCGGAACATGACGGCACGCCAGAACTGGTCCACACGGCCCGTGCGAACCCGCGGGTCGACCGCGAGCGCGATGGGCTCGACGTGCAGGCCCGGAAGGGTGTCGTCACCCGACAGCTTCTGCAGGAAGCTCATCGCCTTCGAGCGCACCGAGCCGTCGATCTCGGTCGGCCACTTGGTCATGATGATCGTGGGCATCAGGTCTCCGTCGTCGGTGTCGTACCTGCGGCGTGCAGTGCAGAGCGCACCAGGTCAGCGTCGGGAGCCACGAGCCGCCATCCGTGGCGGTGGAGCACGGCCCGGTCCTCCTCGGTCAGGGTGACGGTCTCCACGACGACGCGCTGGGCGGGCCAGGCGATGTCGAGCAACGTGCCGTCGGGACCATCGAGGCCGATCGCGGGTGCGTCGATCCCGTCGCCGGCCAGCGCGCGGAGCAGGTCGCGCTCCTCGCCCTCGGCGTCCTCGAACGCGTCCTGCCATGCCTTCGGCCACGAGAGATCGATGTTCGCCCCGGTGGCCTCGTGCCGCTGGGCCTCCACCTCGACGGCGGCCGTGGGCAGGCTCTGTCCACCGCTGCGCTCGGCGAGCACCGTGCGGACCGTCGTAATCTCCGTGGGCCAGTCACGCAAGGACAGCAGGTTCGAGGTCCGCAACCATGTCCGCCAGGCGGGCGCGTGGTCAGCGTCGAGGGTGCCGGGACGGTCCTCGAGCACCAGGGCGACGTCCGCGGTTGCCTGCATCACGCCGCCGATCTCGCGACGGCTCACCTCGATCGCCGCGGCAACGGCGCCATCCCGCCAGACCACGACTGAGCGCGGCCCGCCGGGAACCTGCTCATCCGTCAGGCTCCTGGCGGCGATCTCAGCCAACGAGAGGTCGGTCGGGGCGCCCATCTGCGGCGACCCCGGCAGCAAGAAGAACGGCACGGCACGGGCGGTCAGACGACGTCCGTCCTTGTCCGCGCCCGCGATCCAGCCGATCAGGTGATCGACCGGCCCCTGCGCAAGCGCCGCGTAGGAGTTGGGCGACGCCATGAGGGACGGCTGCGTCATGAGTGCCGGCACCATCGCTTGCTGGAACCACACCGGCGGGTCGTCGACGCCCTGCTCGGCGGCGTCGAGATCCTTCGCCGTCACCGCCACGACCAGGTAACCCTGCGCACGGAGGTTGGCGCGCTTGGCGGCGTCGTCGTCGAGGCGGTTGATGGCCTCGCTCGCGTGGAACTTCTGGCCGTCGACGAACACGGCGAGCGGAGGCACGTTCGTGTCCGTGCACGCGAGCACGAAGTCGGGCTTGCAGCCGTGCACCAGGACCTGGGGGGTCAAGGTCCAGCGCCGGGGCGACCCGGGGAGGGTGAACCGCAGGGCATTGCCGGTGGGTGTCGGCTCCTCGACCACGTGCGCCCCGGCGGTCGTCAGCCGCTCGCGGAGCACCAGGCGGAAGCGCTGCTCGATGACGGACTCGTCGTCCTTAGGAGGCGGGATGTTGGTGATGGTCCACTCGCCCTCCGCGGCGGACGTCGCCTCCTCCTTCACACCCAGAAGCACGCGAAGGTAGCGCTCGGCGGAGACCCGTGACACCAGGTGCATCTCGTGGGGCGGGGCGAGCGGGAGCAGGCAGCGGTGGCAGGCGAGGCGGCCCTCGGTGCTGCAGTCGCAGGTCCGGACGATGTCCCACGCGGTGGCGAGGATGGTCCGGAGCACGTCCGGGTCGGCGAGATCGGCCAGGTAGCCGGTGCCCCCAGGGACGACGTCGTGGACGAGCAGGGCGTCGTCGGTGTCGCCGGGCCCGTGGCCGGAGGGCTCGACGACGCGCTCGACGCGGATGTGGTCGGGGTCGCCGCCCATGTGCTCGCGCAGTCCGAGGAGGACGGCGGCCGCGAGGCTGGGCGTGGCGAAGGAGTCGCCGGCGGTCACGGACGTCGGCAGACGCAGCAGCAGTCCCTGCGTCCGCAGGGTCCGGGAGAGCATGACTGCGCGGGTGTTCTCCTCCGCTGACGTGCGGTACCGGCACCACGGCCGGTGCTCGTGGGCACGATTGCGCCCGGTGTCCGTGTCGAGCTTTCCGCAGCCCGCGCATACCCGAAACAGCGACGCAGGGCGCTCCTGACCGGCGAGGAGTCGGGGCACACCCTGGCCGGGCTTGCCGGCGTTGAGCCACCGCAAGGTGACGCCCTTGAGGTACGTGCACCCCAGGCCGGTGTTCTCGACGAACCAGCGGTCGCCGATGCCTGCCGGGTCGACGTCGGCGGCGGTGATGAGCTGGAACTGGATGCGCTCGCGGTCGTCCTGCCGGTCGCTGATCGCCACCTCGTCGCGCCGCACCTCAGCGGTGACGTGCACCAGTTCAACCACCTCGACCTGCTGCCCGGTGTCGGCGATCCCGGTGGCACCGCAGCGCGGGCACTCGCTCGGCACAGCCTGCGCCGCGTCCAGCCCGGTGTCCGTGCCGTATCCGCAGGCGGGGCAGAACACCCAGGGGCGCACGGCCTCGCCGTCGACCCCGAGGTCGAGGGCGTCGACGGTAATCTCCCAGCCGCGCGCGTAGAACTTGGCTCCCGGGGCGAGCTCGCGGATGGCCTGCGCGGAGGCCCGCTGGAACTGCGCGTGTTCGGTCTGGTAATCGCCGGTGTCGGGGTCGATCCAGGACAGGCCGACGTCCAGGGTCACGCTGTCGTCGAGGAGCGTGTAGTTCGGCAGCAGGCCAAACTCCTCCATGACGCCGATCCAGTACTCGGACTTGAGGGTGCCGAGCTCTCCGCTGGTGAGCTTCCGCGCGGCGCGCGCAGAGCGGTAGGCGCGGCGGTCGTCCTCGGTGGCTGCCGTGGAGCTCGCTTTCGTCTCGAGCTCGGGGATCACCTTGTCGATCTCCGTGAGGCGGTGCTGGAGCATCTCGACGGTGCGCTGCCAGCGCAGGCTCGCCTCGTGCACGTGGCCAGCGAATGAGCTGGTGCCCGGCCCGCCGGCCGGGACGAGCCACGCTCGCAGTCCGTCACGAGCGGCGGACGGCAGCTCCTTCCCGAAGGAAGCCAAGAAGTCGTTGACCTCCCCGCCGGCGCCCTCGGCCATGACGATGAGGTCACCGAGGAAGGTGTCCGGCGCGCTCGAGCCCATGACGCCAGCTGCCTTGCGCGGGTGGCGACGGTTCGGGTCGGCGGCCATGCGGTCAACGAGGTGCGCGGTGAGCTGGCGGCGCAGGATCTCCTCGGCGGTCAGGTAGGTCGCGGGCGGCCGCACGGCCCCGTTGATGACCGAGAGCGGGTCGCCGAGCTTCGGCAGGTGCTCCCCCCGCCCGACGACGTACGCAAGGGTCAGGGCGTTGCCGGTGAGGCGCCCGGCCCGTCCGACGCGCTGCACGTAGGACGCGACGGTCCGCGGGAGTGAGGCGAGCATGACGGCGGAGAGGTCGCCGATGTCGATGCCCATCTCCAGGGTGGGCGTCGCGACGAGCACATTCGGCGCTTGCGGGTCGGCCTGCGCGCCCTTGAAGCCGTCCTCGTACTCGAGGCGCTTCGCGTCGTCCAGGAGGCTCGTGTGCTCGCGGGCGACGACGCGCCGCATGTCCGGGCTCGCGTAGAGGCGGCGGTAGAAGCCGGGTTCCAGCGGCGCCCGGCGCAGGGTGCCGGTGCACCGCATGACGAGGCACGGCCCACCGTCCAGCTGGTCGACGACCTCGGCGGTCCCAGGAGTCTGGGCGCGGCACAGGTCGCACACCAGAAGGTGGCGTCCGGCTGCAAGGTCCGCAGCCTGCGTAGGCGCGACGACGACGGCTGAGGCGGGGATGCCGTAGACGGTGCCCTGGGAGTCGGTGGTGATGGCGGAGAGCACGCCGTCCTTGGCGAGCCGCTCGAGCAGGAGGCGGGTGAGGCGACCGCCGTCAGCTGTGCTGACCGGCATGACGCGGGAGGCCCAGCTCGCGTACCAGGACTTGGCGGACGTGACTGCATCCAGGTCGGTCTCGCGGCCACCCGGCAGAGCGCCACCGACGCGCGCGTAGCTGGGCGCGGGTCGGCCCTTCGGGAACGCCGGCATACCTTCACCCTTGGGGCGCCCACCCCAGACGGACCAACGTGCGCCGTCCTGCTTGCGGTAGGTGTCGAACCACGGGTGGTCGATCGCGCCTCGCGTCCGGAGCCGCTCCAGCACTCCGCGCACCCAGCGGACGAGAGTGACGTCGTCCGGCTCGGCGGTGTCCTCCAGCGTGCCCTGCAGCGCGAAGCCGTGGAGAACGCTGCGCGCGACTGTCGCGAGCCGCGCGGGCTGGCCGGCGTCGACCTGCGCGGCGACCGAGCCGACGAGCTCGAGCGTGCGACCGGTGCGGGAGTTGAGGCCGAACTCCATCGCGGCGTCGAACAGCAGGCGGTTGCGGACGCGCTTGCGGACCGAGGTGGGAACACGGCGCAGGGTGTCGGCCTGCCAGAAGTCGGTGAAGGTGGTGCGGTCGGCGCAGTCCGGCGCGAGAATCCGGTAGCGGTGCGCGGGGTCGTCGCCGGCCCGGTTGATGACCTCCTCGACCAGGGAGTCGAGCGGCAGTGCGCCGTCGGCCACCGCGTCACGGAGCACCGCGCGGAGGGTGAGGGTGTGGGAGCGGGCTTGGACGAAGCCCGCGCGGTGCGCGGCGTCCTGGACGGAGTCGGTGAATACCAGCGCCTTCTTCTCGCGCGCGTCCAGGCGCGGCGCGCCGAAGAGCGTCGAGAGGCTGACGGAGAGCAACGTGGCGATGGCGCTGCCGAGGAACCGGATGCCGTCCTCCTGCCCGCAGGCGGGGCAGGCGTCGTCGGCGGCGGCCTTGTCCGCGTCGTCGCCGGTGGTGGTGAGGACCGGTAGGACCCAGCCTTCGGTGAGCTCGGGGTTGTCGTCGGCGGGTGGCTCCGTCAGGAGGGTGCGGCCACGGACCGCCCAGTAGCGCAGGCCGTCGATGGTCTCGCCCTTGAGTAGGGCGCGGTCAGCCTCGGAGGGCGCGTGCAGCAGGGCGCGGAAGCGGCCCTCGCGGCGCATCTTGTTCGCGCGGATCGCGGAGTCGTTGAGTGCGAGGTCCATGCCCACGGGCGCGAGCTCCACGCCCCAGCCGGAGCGCCCACAGAAGCGGCAGTGGATCGCCGGGAAGGGGTCGCGCTGGTCCTCAGGGTGGTCGCCCGCAGCGGGCGGGCCGTCGTCGCTCCACCGGAAGCGGGTGACGGAGTCTGCGAGCCGGTCGATGCGGCTGAGCTCACGAATCCACAGGTGCACGTCGACCGACAGCGCGACGCGGCCGGCGACGGCGCGCACGTGCCCGAGTGCCGCGATGACGGCAGCGATGAGGCGCTCCCAACTCTCGCGGAGCTCGGGGGTGGTGGCGCCGACGACGGCGTCGCTCAGCTCGCGGAGCGCTACCGCGTCGGTGGCGTGCCGAGCGAGGTCCTGCACCAGCGGGTGGGCGCGCGCGGCGCCGAGGAGGAGATCGGTGTCCCAATCGGTGGCGTCGACGTCGTAGAGGTGGCCGAACACCGTGCGGGCCAGGACGGCGCCGTCGGGTGCATCACCGAGGTCTGTGAGGATCGCCAGGGCGCTGGCGACGTCGGTGCCGGCGACGTCCACCGGTGTCAGGCCGCGAGCGGACATCCGGGCGGGAGCATCCCCGACCCATTCGTCCAAGCTCAGTCGGGACTCGGTAACGACGGCGTCGACGGGGAAGTCCTCGCCGAAGACGGTCCGGGCGAAGTCGAGCATGGTGCTCGGGTCACCCTTGTCGCCGAGGGTGGCGGACGTCGCGACTGGCGTGATGCGGCCGAGCGGGCGCCCGCGGTCCTCTGGAGTGAGGTGGGGGTCGTCCTGCGGCCAGTGAGCCTTGAGGGTTAGCCCGAGACGACGCAGGAGCATGGCGACGTCCGTGCCCTGGGCGCCGTCGTACGTGTGGAACTCGTCAAGAACGAGGTACTGCAGGCTCGTCGCGGATTGGCGCCAGATGTCCTGGTCCTCGGCCCGGAGGAGCAGCTGATCGAGCATCTTGTAGTTGGTCAGCAGGATGTCCGGTGCCTCGTCACGAATGACGTGGCGGTCGGTGATGAGGCCGTCGGCGCTAACCTTCGTGCGCTGCGGACCCTTCTGCCCTGTGTAGACGGCGGCGGTGATGGTCGAGAGTTCGGGGCTGCCGGTGAGGATCTGGGTGAGGCGCAGCGCCTGGTCATTCGCCAGGGCGTTCATCGGGTAGAGGATCAGCGCCTTCGTCCCCCGGACCCCTGCGCGCCGTGCGCGCAGCACGTGATCGAGGATCGGATAGAGGAACGCCTCGGTCTTGCCGGACCCGGTACCCGTGGTGACGAGTGTCGGCTGCGGCCGCCGTGGTTGGCCGGCTGCCATCGACGACAGCCGCGCAAACGCTGCGGCCTGGTGTCCGTAGGGCGGGTCGAACCCGCCGTACCACTCCAGGCTGTCCCGCCAGCCGGGCTCAGCCGGGCGGAACGGCAGGCGGAGGCGGACGTACGGGCCCTTGAACATGCCGTCGTCCGGGTCCGAGAGGAACCGGTCGAGCGCGTCCTGAACCTCAGCATCCGTGAGCGCGAACGTCGTGGTCAGGTAGTGCGTGAGCGAGTCCTGGATGCGCGCCGCATGGACCGTGGGCAGAAGTTCGCTCACGACCGCTCCGCCAGCCGCCGCTCGAACTCGGCGTAGGCCTGCCGCATGTCCGCCTCACGGTCGAGCGTCACGAACGGCAACTCGTAGGTGTAGGCGATGCCCGAACCGGGGTGGACGGCGGTCCGCTCCTCCTCCGTGATGCGGTCACCCTTCTTCCGCCAGATGGTCAGGACCGAATTCGGAGCGAGACGACCGCTGGCGTCGTAGTAATAGGCGTTGCGGTCGTAGCCATAGAGGACTGGGAACTGGGTGCGGTAGGTCGCGCAGAGCTCCTCCGCGCTGATCCCGAGCGTCAGAGCCACGAGCGCGTCGACCTCAACCAGGGCCTGGCGGCGCTCAAGCGCTACCCGAAGAGGCGTACGCTCGGTCCACCTCGCAGCGACGTCTCCCAGTTTCGACGGCATAGAACTGCACCATCTGTCGTCGTTAAAGGCATCCTCGAACGCGCTTTCCCACAGTTCCGAATATGCGAACGTGACGCAGTTGAGCCGCAAAATGCGCAATCGCAGGAGCGCCCTGACATACTCGCCGGCAGGAGCTGGCAGTCGGGCGACGGTTCCTGCACTGATCGTTGATTTTGGCACCGCACGGACTGAGAAATCTGCCAGCAAAGAGCTGGCCGTTGCTGCGACGTCCACGAGTTCCGGCAGCGGCAGGTTGGTGGAACCCATCGACGTCACACCGTGGATGTGCGCAGCCCCTGGTGGGATCAAGACCGGTGTGAACGTCCGCTCACTCACGTTGTTTGCCATGTTTCGCCAAGCGACTCTGTAGTAGTCACGAGCCGGCTTGGGGTCGTCTTCGGTTCCCCAGTCGGTGTAGGCGCAGTCGTACTCGTAGCGGTCACCGGCTGGCTTGTAGGCGGTCACCGGGATGGCGTCGGGCGCCAACGCCTCGAAGTCCGTGGCCGACCAGTCGAGATTGTGGAGCATCGTCTTGTTCGGCGTCTTGTACAGCGGCGTCGCGACGTGCAGGTGTGGGCCCTGCAGGATGACGTCATCCCACGTATCTGGAGCCCCCCACTGCTTGGCGAAGAAGCCGCGCCTGAAGTCCGTGGTCTCGTTCCAGCCCTGGGAGAACTGTATATCGAGCGAACCGAGGCGAGGCGATCGCGACAATTTGTCCAGAACTGATGCAGTCGATCGGTTCACCGCGTAGACCATTCGGCTTCGACCAACGGGGACGTCAGAGGTTTCCAAGATCGCGTGCCAAGTCGCCAGCGTCTCGCTGGTGACCTCGACGACACGGCCGCGGTGGGGCCGGAGATCCCATCTGCCGTCTGGGTCCTTGAGGCCCGGCTCAGCACCAGACCCGTCATGTATGAGCGAGCGCGTCACGGTGTCCGGGTGGTAGAGGGAGGTGCCCTGAAGGAATGACGGGCTCACCCGCTTAGCGCCGTAGATGTGTACGCCGAACGAGACGTGGTGGTCGATCTCGAAGAGGACGAGCTCGTTGAGGAACTGCCAGTGCCGCCGAAGGCGACGGTACGTAGCAGCCCGAAGAAGCCCCGCCTTCTCGTCCGTGAAGTGGGTCTCAGGGTGGATGAGACCGCTCGACCCGCGCATGGAACCGTGTCGCCACACCTGTTCCATGAAGCAGCGATAGAGGTCGGGCCGCAGACCCGTCAGATGGGGGTAGAGGCTCGGGCTAGTCAGTGTCGAACGCACAGAGTGAACCGCTGCCGCCGCATCAGCCAGGTAGTCGGCGGCGCCCGGGCTCTGCAGGTGCTTCGCTCGACGGGAGGCCGCGACAGTCTCGGAGATCTTCCCGTCGAGCACCCAACGCACATCCAGTTCGCCAAGGACCGCTCGCTCATCCCAGTCGGGCCGCACCCATGGTGGGTTACCGACTTGCAGGTCGAACCCGCCCCGCGCGAACACCGAGGCGAAGTCGAGCTCCCAGTGGAAGAACCCCTGCTGATGAGCGATCGTCTCGCAGACCTCGAGCCACGGGTGGGCGTCGAGGACCTTCTCGACCGGCATCGCGCTCGCGAAGCCTCGGTCGACATCCTCGTAGTCAGCGAGCTCTTCCCAGGAGGTTCCGGCTCCGAGTGTTTGATTACCTCCGGCCTGCGTGCGCGCCTTCCCTGCGTGCCGCCCGAGCAGCATCTGCAGGGCAGCGATCCATTGGTCGAGGCTCGGCGGTTGAATGCGTTCGAAGCGCCCGTCAACCTCGCGTGATGTCAGCGAGTCGGTGAGCGGCCAGAACCACAACGCGCACCAGGCATCCATGACGCGACGCAGGCGCTGATACGCGCCACTCGCGTCGCGGAGCGCCTCCTCGATCTGCTCGCGCTGGACCGCCCCCCCGGAGGACAGGCCCTCGCTGCCCCAGACCGGGATCGCACGTCGGATCTCCTGTTCGGCGATCTCCAACCGCTGCCACGCGATCTGCCACAGGGACTCGACGCGGTACGCAAGATCCACGAGCGCGTCGACCTGCGACTTGCTCGGCTTGGCCAGCACGCTCGACCGCCACGCCTTGAGCCGGGCGATCGCCTCGGGCGCGAGGTGCTTCGCCTCCTTGGCGTCGACGGCCGAGCCCCACCCTGCTGCGGGCAGGAGGAAGTGATGCACTCCGCCGCCGACGTCAGTGGCCAGGCGGCCGTGGGCGACGTCGTCGGCGAGCGACGTCATCGGAACGTCCCTGGGGACGTCCTTGAGGAACGCCTTGCTCGTCACCTGGTCCCGCCGGAACACCGCGCGTCGCACACCGATGAGCGAATTCCCACGCCGGAGATGCAAGCCGAACCACGGGGCGTCGAGCCCCTGGACCATCGTGTCGAGCCACAGGGAGATCTCCGCGAGCTCGACCGCGGTCGCGTTGAGGTCCACTCCGTAGACGTTGTGCAGGGCGAGGTACGCCTTGACCCGCTGCAGCTCGCGCGGGTACTCGTCGGGGTCGATGCGCTGGCCGAGCTCGTGCTGGCGTCGCTGGAGGTACTGCTCGGCAAGCTCGCGGACCGCTTCGATTGCGAACGCGCCCGAGCCCAGGGCCGGCTCGCACACCGTGAGATTGAGGATGTCCGACGCCGGCGTGCGTTCGCCGTCCTGGTCGAGGAGCTCCTCGAGGGCCTGCCCGACCGTGAAGCGGGTCAGGACCTCGGGGGTGTAGTACGACGCCGACTGCTGGCGCTCCCGGCCCGCGAGGCGGTAGACGAACTCACCCTGGTAGTGGATGACCGGCTTGCGTTCGCCGGTGTGCGGGTCCTCCGCGGTGACGAAGTCCTTGGCCTCGATCCCCTCGGCGCGGTCGACGGGGACCACCCAGGACCCCTTGCTCGGGTCACCGTTCTTGGCGACCTCGTACAGGTCCGTCTCGGCGAAGAAGCCGGTATAGGACATGAGCCCCTCGTACACCGCGCCGAGTTGGTTGATTCCGAGTTCGGCGTAGGAGATGAACCCTCGGTCGCGGCCGCGGGCCTCCTTGCTCAGGAGCAGGTGGCCGAGGACCTTCTGAAGCGCCTCGTTCCCGAGACCGACGTCGTCGATGAGCACGGTGGCCTCGGGCTTGAACAGGTCAGCGCGGAGCGGGTTGAACGCCAGGCCCGGAGCCATCGTCTCGCCGTCGTCGGTGGTCTTGTGCCCACGGTCGACGAGCCGGAAGAGGAGCCCAAGGGAGTCGTACAGGTGCGTGCCCGAGCGGGCCTGGGGGGGTGGCGAGCTCGACCTGCACGAGCTCCCGCAGGCGGTCGAGGCTGTAGCCCTGCGCGTACTCCGGGGCACCGACCGGGAGCACACCCAGCTCGGGCGACGCCTCCGCGTAGAGGAGGAAGAGGATCCGGTACAGGAACCGCAGGGACTGCTTGGCGAGGGGCTGCGCTTGGTCACCCGGCAGCGGTCCAAGGCCCTGAGCCGCGCGCCGGCGGACGACCTCGTTCGCGATGATCTCGATGGACAGCCGCACGCCGTCCCGCAGGTCCTGCGAGACACCGACGGTGTGTTTGACGGACTCCTCGAGGATGCCGTGCCACCACAGGCCGCCGTCGGCGTCGGGTGCGACGGACTCCGCCGACAGGCAGGTCAGGGCGCGGTCGATCTCCTTGCCGCGGCGCGCGTCGTTGCGCTCGCACACGAGCTGGACGTCGACCGCGAGATACCGGCCCTCGGCCCACCGCTCCCGCTCGGCGAGCAGCGCCCAGCGACCCGCGAGAACCAGGGCGAGCGCGGGGGCGTCGTCGTCGACGAAGAGGGCCGAGAGCAGGCGCGCGACGGAGGTGTAGGACTCCCCGCCCTCCTCCAGAGCGAACGACTCCAGGAGGGACGGCTCGTCCTTGGACAGAAGGTCCTCGATCGCGGCCACGGGCCGGGCGAGGACGATAGCGAGTGGGGCGCCGTCGGTGATGCCGGGCGCCGAGACGCGGATGAGCGGTCCGGTGCGCTCGTGGTGCAGGCCGTGGCCGGTGAAGCCGAGCACGTCGAGCAGACGTGTGTGGACGTCCTCGGCGGCTGCGGCGAGCGAGCTGCCGGACTTTTCCGCGAGGGCCGCGAGGTCGACCTCCAGGCCCTGGCGTGCGTGGGTGAACCGCGACCGCACGGTGGCGCGGTCCTCGGCGTCTTCGGCGTCCCACTCCTTGCGGCGCTCCAGCACGCGCGCCTGGAACGACTGGGACTTGGCCTCGGTGGTGAAGAAGTGCTCAGAGATCCACGCTTCACCGATGACGATCGCGTCCGACGCGCTCACGCCACACCTCCTTCGGGGACGACGACCAGCAACGGACGGACCAGTTGACGGTCCGGGTTCATCGCCGTCACCAGCTCACGCTCCTGCTCCACGCTGATCCGCCGCAGCTTGAGGTCCTTGTACTGCAGGAGGGTCCCAGCCTCCTCGTCCCACTCGTCCAGGCGCGTCGACCACTCGGCGACGCGGGCGGCGACGTCGGCCTCCGCCGCGGCGAACACCTGGCCCATCTGCGCGCGGGCCTTGCTGACGGCGGGGGCGATGAGAGCGGTGAGACGCTCGGTCCCAGCGAGCGCGCCTGGGTTGGTGCGAGCCGCCGTCCAACCGAGCGCAGACAGCGCAGCGGACGCGGACTCGTGCGGGTTGACCAAGGCGAAGTCCGGGCTGTCGAGGTCCGGGAACTGGACCGTGAGCCAGGACGCCGCGACGACCTGCCCGCGGCGGTTCGTCAGGGTGCCCAGCAGGAGGACCGTCGCAGCCTCGACGTCACCGCGGACCGCGAAGACCTCGTTGCGCCCCAGAGACGCCAGCGCACGGTCCGACGCCCACTCCAGCACGGGGTGGAGCGGTGCGAGGTAGTGCGCGTCCGGCCAGGAGGACTCGTTCTCGTCCGTCAGCGCGGCGCGCAGACGCTCGGCGCCCTTGGCCGGGGTTGTCGCGAGCTTCAGGCTCTGGGTCACCTTGCGGTCGGCGAGGTAGGACTGCGGGAGCACCTCGAGGCGCTGGACGAGATCCCGCGGCGGTGTCAGCTCGGCGATGCCGTGGCCGGTGTGGTGGCGCCACTCGACGCCATTGTTCGTCACCTTGCCGGTGGGGTCGATGTACGCGGCGCGCAGGGCCTCGTCCAGGTAGGTGACCTCGTCGGGGTAGAGGCCCGTGCCGTACTGCGCGGCCGGCGCGATCACCGGGGCGACGGATGCGGACTGGTGCGAGGCGCCGTCGTCGGCGGGGGCTGTTCCTGCCAGACGCGCGAAGAGCGCGGCGAGGTCGTCGGCGGCCGTCGCGTCCTCGACCGACTTCACGACCTGGTCGAAGTCCTTCTGGCCGGCGAGGACCTTGCGGATCTCCTCCTCCTCCTTGCCCACGTCGTACTCGCCCATGAGAGAGGCGACGTCGCCGAGGGCGGTGTGCGCCTCGTGCTCGCGCTCCATGAGTCGGGCGAGGACGCGGACGTCTCCCGAGAAGCCCTGGCTCGTCGGGTCGAGGAGGAGGGTCGTGATGCGCGGCGGGTGCTTCTGGCCGTACCGGTCGATGCGCCCGTTGCGCTGCTCGATGCGGATGAGGCTCCACGGGATGTCGAAGTGGATCAGCTCGTGGCACTGAGCGTGCAGGTTGACGCCCTCGGACGCGACGTCGCCGGTCACCAGCACGCGCACCGGGGTGTGGGACTGCTTGAAGGCCTCGACGATGCGCTGCTGCTCGTCGTCAGGCAGACCGCCGTGCATGATCTCGACGCCTGCAACTGGGAGGCCGAGGTCCTTGATGAGCTGCTTCTGGAGCCAGTGGAGCGTGGAGATGCGCTCGGCGAAGATCACCGCTCGGTGGGGGGAAGCCTTGCTGATGCCGATCTGCTTGAGGTGCTCGAGCAGGCGCTGGTACTTGGCTGACGGCTTCGCGAGGGCGGCGGTGGCCAGGTGCTCGAGGCGGTCCAGGGCGGCCCGCTCGGTGTCGGCCGCGGGGCCTGTGGTGAGACGACGTCGTCGTGCGCGGACCGTCTCCTGCAGCGCCGCCGGGGAGGAGAGGAACGCCTTCGCGAGCGTCCACGGGAAGAGCGTGGCGTTCTGGCCGGAGTAGGGCGTGCGACCGGAGGCCGGGTGGAGCCAGACGTCGTCCAGCTCGTGGGCGATCGCGTTCTCCTCCGGTGTGGCCGGTACGAGGATGTTCTGCGGCTTCTGCCGCTCGGCCCAGTCCGCCCCGACGACCTGCGCGACCTCCGGGCTGTGCCGGTGCCGGCGGATGACGAGGCGCTCCACCTCCCGCGGGACGAGTTCCCCGTCCGGCCGGACGGCAGAGGGGTCGAGCAGGCGGATGAGCTCGGCGAAGGACTCCTTCTTGCCGTTGTGCGGGGTGGCCGAGGCGAGGATCAGCGCGTCCGACTGGCGGGCAAGGACGCGCGCGAGGCGGTTGTTGAGGGTCGCGGAGTTCGAGAGGTTGTGGGACTCGTCGATGACGACGGCATCCCACCGCTGCTTGGACAGGTGCGCCACGTACCGGTCGGACTTCAGGGTGTCGATCGAGATGATCACGCGCCGGTAGTACGTGAACGGGTTGCGCGTGGCGGGAAGCTTCTGGCGGACGCGCTGGATGCCGGCCGAGTCGAGGCGGACGAACGGCAGGGCGAAACGGGACCACATCTCGTGCTGCATCTGCTCCAGCACGTGGCGCGGCGTCACGATGAGGATGCGGTCGCCACGGCCGCGGCGAACCAGCTCGGAGAGGATCATCCCGATCTCGAGGGTCTTGCCCAAACCAACCGCGTCCGCGAGCAGGATGCGCGGGCGGAGGTTCGCCGGGTCGAGCGCCTTGCGGACCGCGGACTGCTGGTAGGAGAGCGCGTCCGCGAGCGCGCGCGTCGAGACGGTGAGCGAAGGGTCCGCGAGCGGGACCGCGGTCTTGCGGATCGTCGACTCGAGCCAGAGGCGCGACGTGCGGTAGTTCGAGCTGACGTCCGGGACGACCCTGGCTTGTGCGGGGTCGAGCGGGTGGACGTCGTCGAGGCTCGTGTAGAAGGTCGCCTCGGTGTCGCGGACGAGCTCGCCGAGCCCTTGGACGCGGATCAGCAGGCCGTCCGCCGTCTCCTCGGTGGCTCGGACGAGCCACTCCTCGTCCCGGACGACGACCACAGAGCCAGGCGCGATCGCTCGCTCACTCGACTCCGATGTCGCAGCGGCGCTTACCAAACCTGTCACTGTCACTCCAGAATCATCGGTCACTGCGGACTGAACCTTGACCCTAGTCCGGTTTGCGCGCGCCGCCGAGCATCGACCGGGGGCCGCGACCGCGCCTGGCAGCGACACCTACTCCTCGTCGCTCCGTCCTTCACCAGCGCCGTTGGTGCCCTGCCCATCCATCCAGACGACGATGTCGAAGACCCGCAGCGTCGACAACTGCTCGGCCAAGCCTGCTCGTTCCCGGATCTCTTGCAGGTGGCGATCCAGGTAGGCACCATCCGCCTGCAACGCGTTGCGAAGGCCAGCCCAGAATCCACCCGAATCCCGCAAACCAAGCTGAGCCTGGATCACCGAGTCATAGACGGGAACGAGTCGCGGACGCTTGCGCGCCAAGAGCTTGCTGGTGCGCGTAGGGCCCATCCCAGGCACCCGTCGGACGAGGCGCCACAGCTCGCCGAGCGGTGACGCGTCGTCGATGTGCTCATCTTCCGCGTCGACCAGATCGAGGTCCGTCGGGATCTGGCGCAAGAGACCAGTCGCCTCGCGCCCACGCGCGCCGAGCAGATCGATCGCGGCGGGCCCTCGAACCTCGACCGAGAGTGTCGCGAGCGCGACGACGTCTGCAGGCGTCACATCGTGCACGTCCCCCGGATGGGACCACTCCGCGCCGATCGTCTCGAACGACGCCCCCGTGTAAGGAGGGTTGGCGCCCAAGCCCATGTACGACCGCAGCAGCTCCGCTGCCCGATCGACGTTCTCGGGGTGCAGGATGGACGGGATCGAGAGCGACGCTGGCTTGATCGACATGTCATGACCCTAGTCATCGTGCCGCGGGCTGTCAGTGTTCTCCCAGGTGAAGCTTGTCCGGGATCTCCGCGTACCGACTCCTTCCTCCGCCCTCGACTCCGGCGGAGCAGCCACGCGGCCAGATCGCTGGACGCCCCGCCCAGAAGTTCGAGGCTCCTACAGCCGGGAAGCCCTCGTGCCGACTAACACGTATGGCATCAGCGCGCCCCCTCGCGGTCCAACTCGACCAACTGTGTGTGCTCGCCCGAGACCAGACGCAACCGTTCACGACTGAGTCGATCATCGAGAGGTTCAACGCGGACGAAGTCCTCGACCCCCGCGACGTTGAGAACGCACTCGGCGGCTCCCCTGCGCTCACGCGCAGGGGCGGCCAATGGTTCTCCCTCGTGAAGCCGACGAGGTTCTTGCCCACGGCCCTCCAGGCCGTCAAGCGGTCGCACCTGGCGCTCACACCCGACGAGGCGATCGAACGTGCGCAGGAGCTTGTCCGGGAGGTCGGGCCGAGAACGATCGAGGCAACCCAAATGCTGCTCGAGGAGTCCGGCCTTGTCGCGCGGCACGACGACAGAACGGTGTTTGTGCTCCGCGAGCATCTACCAGAGTTGAGAGTCGATGCGCCCACGTCACGATGGGCGACGATCCGCCTGCTCCATCGCCGGGGCGTCTTCAAAGACACGCACGAGGCGGTGGCTGCGGCACTCAGCGCCGAGTTTGCCAACAAGTACATACGACGCATGCACGTCCGAGAGACCAACGACGGTCCCGTCGTCTTCGACAGCGCGCCGGTCAGCCTGGGCAACGAGACCCGTCTGGTCGCCTGGACGCCGACCATCGACCGAGAGCGAGCGAACTCACTACGGGAGATCGGGTGGTGGATGTGGCGCGCCGGTGACAGGGAAGCACTGATAGATCTTTCGCACATCGTGGACAAGAGAACTCTCCGAGATGAGCCCTACCGCGGAATCGTGTCAGCGGCGACCCCTCATGAGCTCGCCCACTTCCTCACCAAGTCGTTCGCCGCCGCAGTGCATCGCCGGGCCGCGGAGTTCGAGATAGTCGTCGAGCGCCATCCGGTGCCGCCGATTCCACCGCTGCCGGCGGCGCTCCGCAACTATCCCGGCGCCTCACGGCTTCTCCAACCAGTGCAGGGATTCTGTGCGATGTGCAACAGGCCGCTGCGCACAGGCGAAAGCGCACGTCGCGGGATCGGTCCCGTCTGCGAGACCAAGATGCTAGCCGCGCTCGGCGACCGGCAGCTTGTTGAGCGACTCCTTGACGCACTGTCTCCGTCGACACAGGACTTGTTGCCGGAGACGCCTGCATGGACAGACCCCTTGTCCGTCGACAGCTGGCACTCGCTGATGTTCGACCCGCGTGTGTAAACACGATCTCGCCGTGTTCGAACCCTCACCTACCTACCAAGGACTCCGGCCCTGCATCCAGCCTCACAGCAATGTCGCACCCATCCGGCAGGATGCTCCCATGTCCTCTCTCGCCACCGCGCTCGCCTACGCGCGCCTCCTCGAAGAGAGCGCCGTCCTGCGCCTGCTGCGCTCGGGGAACGCCGCCGTCACGGTCGCACTGCTCTCCGAACACCTGGCAGCCCCCGGCGCTCGGATCCCCTGCGACGAGCTGCACGAGCTCGTCGACATCGACCTCGAAGCGCTCCGCGACCACCTTGGCCTCCCCCAGACGGGCAAGAAGTACTGCGACGACTGGCGCAACGCTGGCTTCCTGGTGCGGCGCCCCGCCGTCGACGCCCGCGGCGAGACGTACGAGCTCTCGGCCGACGCCCTGGTGGGCATCCGGCTGTTCCAGCAGCTCGAGTCGCCCAGGACAACGGTCACCGAGTCGCGGCTCGTGAGCCTCGCCTCTGCGGTCCGCCAGCTCGCCATCGACACCGACCCCGACGTCACGCGGCGGCTCGAGGCCCTGGCCGCGGAGCGCGAGCGCATCGACGCGGAGGTCGCTCGCCTCGAGGCGGGCGAGGTCGCGGTCCTTGACGCCAGGAGGGCGGTCGAGCGCATCGTCGACATCCTGCTCCAGGCGCAGGATCTCCCCGCCGACTTCGCCGGCGTCCGCGCGCGCTTCGAGTCCCTCAACCATGACCTGCGCACGAGCATTCTCGACACGGACATCTCGCAGAGCACGGTCCTGGACGACATCTTCCGTGGGGTCGACCTCATCGAGTCGTCCGACGAGGGCCGCACCTTCACCGCTTTCTCCGCACTTCTTCGCGACCCCGAACGCTCCTCCGCACTCGACGCCGACGTCGCTGCCGTCCTGTCGCGCGACTTCGTGCACGCGCTCCCGCTCGAGTCCCGGCGCACGCTGCGCACGCTCGTCCGCGACCTCAAGACCGGCAGCCGCGAGGTCCACAGTGCACTCACCGACTTCGCCCGCGGACTCCGGCGCTACGTCCACTCCCAAGAGTTCCAACGCGACCGGGCCCTACGCGGCCTGCTCCAAGAGGCGCTCGCCGCCGCAGCTCCGGCCAGCCATCACACCAAGCCGTACGCCGACATCGGCGTCGAGCTCGAGCTGTCCGCCATGCGCTTCTCGTCCGTCGGCGAGCTGACCCTCGAGGACCCCTCCGAGCTCGAGACCGGCGCACCACTCGACGACGCAGAGCACGGCACCATCGACTTCGCGGTCCTCGCCGCGATCGCGCGTGAGACCGAGATCGACTTCGACGAGCTCACCACCAACGTCAACGCCACCCTCGACGCCCAGCCGACCGCGACCGTGGCCGAGGTCCTCGCCGTTCACCCCGCCACCCAAGGGCTTGCCAGCGTCGTCGGGCTGCTCTCGCTCGCCGCGCGCTACGGCACGGTCGCCACCGACGCGGACGAAGAAGTGACCTGGACTGGAACCGACGGCCGCACCCGGCGCGCTACCCTCGCCACGCACGCCTTCCTCAGGAGGATCGACGCATGAGCACCGACGCCGGTCTCGACGGCTCGCACCGTCGACTGTGGAACACCGACACCGGGACGCTCACCGAGCCCTCACGGCGCGTGCTCCTCGAGATCCTCAAAGGCCCCTACCTCTCGGGCCGGAAGAAGCCCCAGCTCTGGGCCGCGCTGCTCGCCGACGAGGCCGCGGTCCGCTCCCGGCTGCACGACCTCTTCCTCGACCTCGTCCTCGACCGCACCGACGAGGTCGCCTTCACGCGCAAGGTGCGCACCCAGGAGGTCGACGTGCCCCAGGCGCTGCGCAGCGAACGCCTGACCTTCATCGACACCGCCATGCTGCTCGTCCTACGCCAGCTGCTCCTCGCCGCCCCCGGCGAGCAACGCGTCATCGTCGGCCAGGACGACGTCTACGAGCGCCTCATGGTGTACCGCGACGGTGACGAGACCACGTTCCGGCGCAACCTCAACAGCGCCTGGGGTCGCATGCGCGATCGCCTCCGCGTCATCCACGCCGTCGGCGAGGACCGCGCGGAGATCTCCCCCGTGGTGCGCTTCATCGTCGACGAGGACCGCGTCGCCGCGCTGACCGCGTCCTACCGCGACCTCGCTGCTCGCGGCGGGACCGTCGCCCCAGACAGCCCCGAACCCGACCCGGAGGAGACCGAGCGATGACCGACACCCTCTTCGCGCTCCCCGATGACGACGTCGCTCCCGCGCCGGACCTGCAGGAGCTCGCCCCGGGCCAGTGGCGCCTCTGCGAGATCCAGGTCGCGAACTGGGGCACGTTCGACGGCTCGATCTACCGCATCCCGGTCGCCCGTCAAGGGCACCTCCTCACCGGCCCCTCAGGGTCCGGCAAGTCCTCGCTCCTCGACGCGATCGCCGCGGTCCTCACACCCGACAAGTGGCTCCGTTTCAACCAAGCAGCGCAAGGAACCTCCAGCCGCGGCGACCAGCGCAGCATCATCAGTTACGTGCGCGGCGCCTGGTCGCGCACGTCGGACGAGAACGAGGACCGCGTCGTCACTGCGTACCTGCGCCCCACCGCCACGTGGAGCGGCATCGTGCTCCAGTACGAGGACGGAACCGGACGCACAGTCTCGCTGGCGCGCCTGTTCTTCCTGCGCGGCACCTCGACGGCCGCAGCCGACCTCCAAGACCTGTGCCTGCTCGACCGCGCACCGATCGACCTGCGCGACCTCGAGCCGTATGTGCGCACCGGGCTCGAGACCCGGCGACTGCAGCAGGAGTTCCCCTCGGCCGCCGTCACCGCGAACGGCAAGCACAAGGCCTTCTACACCCGTCTGTGCAACACCCTCGGAATCGCGGGCGAGGCCACCCTGCGCCTCCTGCACCGGACCCAGGCGGCCAAGAGCCTGGACAGCCTCGACCAGCTCTTCCGCGACTACATGCTCGACGAGCCGACCACGTTCGCCCTCGCAGCCGAGGCCGTCACGCAGTTCGGTGAGCTCGACGACGCCCACAAGCACGTCGTCCAGCTCCGCGAGCAGCGCGACCATCTGCTCGAGCTCCGCACCGAGTCAGACAGGTACGACGCTGCGGAGTACGCGGCGCAGACCGCCCGGGCGCTGGCCGCCGGCGTGCCCGCCTACCAGAAGCGCCGCGGCCTCGGACTCGCGGAGTCCGCCCTCGAGGAGGTCAGCGAGCGCGCCGCACGCCTCCACGCGGACGTCGAACGCGCGACCGCTGACCACCAGCTCGCCGACGACGCGCTCGCCCACGCGCGCCGCCGCCAGTCCGAGCTCGGCGGCGACCTCGCCGCCAGCCTGACCGCCAGCCTCGCCACCGCGGAGCGTCACCTCGCCGACACCACCAGCCGCTGGCAGGGCCTGCAACGCCAGCTGCACTCAGCCGGTGTGACCGCCGCGCCGACGACCGAGGCCGAGTTCACCGAGCTCGTCGCCGAGATCAACCGGCAGATGAGCCAGCCGTCCGCCGTCAGCCCCACCCACGCCGAGCTCGAGCGTCGAACCCGCGCCAAGGACGCCCACGGGGCGGTCGAGGCCGAGATCGCTGCGCTGCAGCGCAGCCGGACCACCGTGCCGTCCGCGCTGCTCGCCGTCCGCGACGCCATCGCCGCAGCCACCGGCCTGCCACTCACCGCGCTGCCGTTCGCCGCAGAGCTCATCGAGATCGATCCCGAGCACGCACGCTGGACCGGTGCGATCGAACGCGTGCTGCGGCCCCTGGCCCTCTCCATGCTCGTGCGCGCCGAGCACGTGCCCCAGGTCCGCCGATGGGTCGACACCCACACGATCGGAGCGCGCCTCGTCTACGAGGTCGTGCCGCACGAGCTCACTCCCCCGCGCCCCGCCCGCAGCGACATCTCTCTGGTCAACCGCGTCAGGCTCGGCACCGGGCACATCAGCGACTGGACCGCCGGCCAGCTCTCCGACCGCTACGACTACGCCTGCGTCGAGAGCGCCGATGAGCTCGACGCCCACGACCGCGCCGTCACGATCAACGGCCAGATCAAGACCTCCCGCACCCGGTACGAGAAGGACGACCGCGTCCGGATCAACGACCGCAGCCGATGGGTCCTGGGCGACCGCGAAGCCAAGCTCGAGGCGCTCATCGCCCAGCTTCACGCCGCCGCGGACGAGCTCGCTGAGGCGACCGACGTCGTCGAACGGGCGGAGAAGCGCAGGACGGAAGCCGACCAGAGGCTCGGCGCCCTGCGCACCATCCGCGAGACCCGATGGGCGGACGTGGACCAGGCGGCCGCGACCAGATCTGCAGCCGCGCTGCGCCGCCAGCTCGACGACCTCACCCGAGACGACGCCGTGCTGCGCGACGCTGGCGCCGCCGTCGAGCAGGCAAGCCGCGAGCGCGACGCCGCCAAGGCCGCCGAGGTGACCGCGCGCTCCGCGCTGAGCGTCGCTGAGCGCGAGCGGCGCGACCTCGAGCGCGACATCGCGGCGTTGCGCACGGAGATCGACTCCGGCGCCGTCCCGGAGCTGGACGAGGCAACCACGGCCGAGCTCGACCGCCGCTTCGGACGCGTGCAGCGTCGCATCGACCGGTTCGCGCTCGCCGAGGTCGGTCAGAAGGTCCAGGCGCAGCTGGGCACGGAGCGGGACAACGCCCTCCGCGACGCCGACGCGGCCGGACGCAAGGTCACCCAGCTCGCCACCCAGTTCAAGGGACGGTGGGAAGCGCGGGCGGCCGACCTCGTGGCGGACCTCGCCGACAGGGCCGGCTACCTCGCGATCCTCGACGACATCGTCGCCCATGGTCTCCCCGACCACGAGGCCGACTTCCTGCGCCTGCTGCGCAACCGGTCGCGTGACCTCGTGGGCCAGCTCGTCAGCGACATCATGAGCGCGCCACGCGAGATCGAGGAGAAGCTCGACGCCGTCAACGACTCCTTGCGACGCTCCCCGTTCGACGTCGGGCGGTTCCTCCGACTCAAGCCCAAAGTCCGCAGAACCCCAGCCGTCCAGCAGTTCCTCGCCGACCTGCGCTCCGTGACCGAGGGCAGCTGGGGAGACGACGACCTCGAGACAGCCGAACGCCGGTTCGCCACGCTCGCCGAGATCATGCGCAAGCTGGGCTCGAGCGACCACATCGACCGGGTATGGCGCGCGCAGTGCCTCGACACCCGGCAGCACGTCACCTTCCTCGCCAACGAGGTCGACGAGCACGGCCACGTCCACGCGACCTACGACTCCGGCGCCGCCATGTCCGGCGGGCAGCAGCAGAAGCTCGTCGTCTTCTGCCTCGCCGCCGCGCTGCGCTACCAGCTCGCCGACGTCGACCAACCGCTCCCCCGGTACGGCACCGTGATCTTCGACGAGGCGTTCGACAAGGCCGACTCGCGCTACACGCGCATGGCGCTCGACGTCTTCGTCGAGTTCGGCTTCCAGCTCGTGCTGGCCACCCCGCAGAAGCTCCTGCAGACGATCGAGCCGTACGTCGGCGCCGCCACGTCCGTGGAGAACCCGACGCGCCGGCGGTCCACGATCTCCCTCGTGCCGTGGCGCACGGAGGAGCCACCGGCATGATCACTGTGCGCGAGGCCCAGGACAGCGCGCGAGGCAAGCTACGGCGCCACCTCGCGACGTGGGCCACCCAGCTTCCCGTCGACGATGCCGGACGCGACGGCTCACCACTGGTCACGATCGCGCTCAAGCCGCCTACCGAAAAGGAGATGTTGACCGACGAACGCGGCGCCGAGGCGTGGGCCAGGGCGTGGCGGGCGCTCCCCCTCGACCGCCACGCCGTCGTCGAATGGGAGACGCGCACGTGGCGGAGCATCGGGCGCCAAGACGTCCCGGTTCGGCTCCACCTGCACGACGCCGACGCTGTCGCGGCATTCGTCGGCGGGAGCCTCGCGACGGACTACGGCCGCCTGAAAGCCAGTGCCGCCGGCGTCTACGGACGCTTCGGCCCGACCGACGCGCTCGCGTCGGCGCTCCGCCGGCACGCGTCGACGGTGCTCGCGTACACGGATGCTGAGCGCACCACCGTCGTCGACGTGCTCGACTGGCTCCTCGCGACCGACATCGCCGGGCTGCGCCCACGTCAGCTGCCTATTCGTGGCGTCGACTCGAAGTGGTTCGCCAGCCACCGCACCGTGCTCTCGGCTCTCCACGCGGCCATCACCGGCACTCCCTCCCTCGGTGTCGTCGACAGCGACCCCCTCGTCCGCGTCCGCATCCTCGACTCGCGGATCGCCCCCGGCGGTGTCGAGGACTTCTCCGCCCCGGCGCGACAGCTCGCATCCCTCTCCTTCGAGCCCCGGATCGCTCTCGTCGTCGAGAACCTCGAGACGCTGCTCGCGCTGCCGTCGTGGCCGGGCGTCGTCGCGATCCACGGCTCGGGCTACGCCGTCGACGTCCTCGGTGGGCTGCCGTGGTTGCTGCGGACTTCGATCGTCTACTGGGGCGACCTGGACTCGCACGGCTTCGCGATCCTGCACCGGCTGCGCACCGCGCACCCGGACGTGACCACGGCCCTGATGGACATCGCCACTCTCGACGCGCACCGCGACCTCTGGGTTCCCGAACCCAAGCCCACGCGCGGCACGTTCTCCACTCTGACGGAGCACGAGGCAGCCACCCTCCGCGCGCTCCGTGCCGCAGGCGACGTCCGGCTCGAACAGGAGCGCATCCCCTGGGCGTACGCACTGACGGAGCTCGAACAGAGCGCGCTGGGCCGAAGGACCTCGGGGAACCGCTCGGACACCGACCGGACCGCTGTCGCGGACACTCCGACACGGCTGGCGTTCACGAAGCCCGAGAAGCCGTTGCCCAAGGACGGCACGGTCCTCTGGCTGACGTCGAAGTCGAACACCGAGATCCTCAAGGGGAACATCCGGAACGGCGCCTACGGGACGCTGAGGATCAACGTCCCGTCGGGAACCGACGCCTACTTCGTCAAGCTGCGTGAGATCGACCCCGGCAGCGGCGACGTCTTCGGCACCATCGTGCGCCCTGGCAGGTCGGTCACCGTCAAGGTCCCGCTCAACGGCAACAGCCGGACGACCTACCGGCTGTCGTACGGCATGGGCTCCACCTGGCACGGGCGTGAGTATGCGTTCGGTCCGTCAGGCTCGTACTCCCAGGCCCAGGACGACTTCGACTTCACCGAGGGCTCCGGCTGGGAGGTCGAGCTCATCCCGCAGCAGGGCGGGAACCTCGGGACGTTAGGGCTCGACTTCGGCAGCTTCTGAGGGCACGCCGCGTTGCTCACGGCGCCCGGCCCATGGAATGAGGATCACCGCGCGCTGGGCACCGTGGCAACGCCCCAGGACCCGACCCGCGCCCGCCCCAGCACCCCGAGCACGGCCTTCCCGAGCGCGAGCACGCCTGCCGCGGTGACGACGGCCCGGACGGTGTCGACGGTGAGCGTCGACGTCGCGAGCGTGTAGGCGAGGAACCGTGGCAGGTTCTCGCTGAGCCCGCCGCCGGGCACGTACGAGAGCTGGGTGCCGTCGCCGAGCGCGAAGGGCCAGAACCAGAGGTTGGTGACGAGCCCGTAGAGATACGCGGCGACGACGCCGTAGACGGCGAGGAGGACGACGGGACGCCGGCCGAGTCGTGCGCCGTCACGGGGCAGCACGACGCGGCCGACGAGCCCCGCGCCCGCCCCGACCCAGGCTGCGGCAAACGCCTGGAACGGCAGCCATGGCCCGACGCCCGCGGTGAGCAGGGCGGAGACGAGCATGGCGAGCGCCCCGAGCGTGAAGCCGAGGCTCGGTCCGAGCGACGCCCCCGCAAGGACGAGGAGGAAGAACATCGGCTCGAGGCCGCCGACTCCCGTTCCCAGCAGCCGCAGCGCCGCGACGAGCGCGGCGAGCACACCGACGAGCGCGAGCGCGCGCGGGTCTGGCCTCTCACGGGTCACGGCGGCGAGCGCCGTCGCGAGGACGAGCGGCACGAGGACGACGAGCAGCCACGGAGCGGACTGCCCCTCGGCCCGCGGGGCGACGGACGCGACGAGGGGCCACCCGAACATCACGGCCCCGAGCAGGCTCGTGACGACGACGAGCACGCGTGACGCGACGGTGCTCATCGCTGCGCCCCGTCGTGCGCATCCTGCGACGGGTGAGCCCGCGGCGTCGCGTCAGCAGGGCCAGCCCCCGGCGCGTCGGCCCCGGGACCGCCCGGCCAGCCAGGCACAGAACCCGGCGTCCCGGCCGGCCCACGGACGAGGTCGTCGACCGTGAGCGCGGCGAGCGGCCGCACGACGCGCGCGACCTGCGGCGCGGCCCCCACCGATCCGGTGAGCACCGAGCGCGCCGGACCGTCCGTGACGACCTCGCCCTCGGCCAAGACGACGACACGGTCAGCGGCCTCAGCAGCCGTCTCGACGTCGTGCGTCGCGACGACGACGGCCGCACCTGCGGCGGCGCGCTCGCGGAGCGCGGCGACGAGCGCGCGGCGCGCGGGCGCGTCGAGACCGCGGGTGGGCTCGTCCAGGAGGACGACGTCCGCGCCGGCGGCAAGCTGGATCGCGAGGACGAGCGCGAGCCGCTCCCCCTCGGACAGGTCGCGCGGGTGGGCACCGCCGTCGACGCCCGGCACGAGCATGTCGAGCAGGCTGCGCGTCGTGCCGGGTGCAGCCCCAGCGTCGGTGTCCCCGCCCGCGCACTCCTCGTCGACGGTGGTTGCGAACAGCAGCGCGCCGACCTCCTGGGGCACGAGCGCGACGGCGCGTCGCGCGTCGGGCGCCGCGATCCTCGCGGGGTCGACACCTCCGACGTCGAGGCGGCCGCGATGCGGCAGCGCGCCGGCGAGCGCGCGCAGCAGCGACGACTTGCCCGCGCCGTTGCGCCCCATGAGGACGGTGACCTCCCCCGCGCGCAGCTCGAGGTTGAGCCGGTGGACGACGGTGCGCGTACCCCGGCGCACCTCGAGGCCGCGCGCGCGGAGCCGCACCTCGTCGCGAGCATGGTTCGCGGGCGTGCTCACAGGCGACGTGTCGGCGCGCGACGTGTGGACGCCCCGCACCGCGACGACGTCGGGCGCCGCGACGTACGTGCGTCGCGCCTCCCGCACGTCCCGCGGTACGCCCTGCCACCCGGCGAGGTCGGCGAGGCGTGCGAGCGGCGGCGCCTGCGGGGTGCCGCGCAGGACGTCGAGCCCCCCGTCGTGCAGCGTGCCGTCGCCGGGTAGGTGCCACACGCGGTCGACGACGCCCGTGAGGCGTTCGAGCCGGTGCTCGGCGACGACGACGGTGAGGCCGACGTCGTGCGCGAGCCGACGCAGCGCGCCGACGACGTCGTCGGCCGCGACCGGATCGAGCGCGGACGTCGGTTCGTCGAGCAACAGCACCGACGGCTCCGAGACGAGGACAGCGCCGAGAGCGACACGCTGCGCCTGTCCGAGCGAGAGCGTGTCAAGGCGCCGGTCGCGCAGGTCGTCGATGCCGAGCAGGTCGAGCGTGTCCTCGACGCGCCGACGCATCGCGGCGGGCGCGACGCCCTGCTGCTCGAGGCCGAACGCGAGCTCGGTCTCGACGTGCGCCGTGACGAAGCCGCGCGTGGGGTCCTGGCCGACGTACCCGGTGAGATGCGCGCGGTCGCGCGCCGGCACGCCGAGCAGGTCGGTCCCGTCGAGCAGGACGCGTCCGGACGCGCGCCCGCCGGTGCCGTCGAGCAGCCCGGCGAGAGTGCGGAGCAGCGTCGTCTTGCCGACGCCCGTCGGCCCGGCAAGGAGGACGACGTCGCCCTCGGCGACGTCAGCGGACCCGTCGTGGAGGAGGGTACGCGCGCCGACGGTGACGGTGAGGCCGTCGAGCCGGATCATCGCGCCCCTCCGGCCTGCGGTGCCGGCACAGGCTCCGACGTCATGGTCGCGGTCGCCGCCCGACGGGTCTCACGCACCTCGGCGACAACAGCCCCGACGACGGCGGGCAGCGCCGCCAGGACGACGGCACCAAGTGCCCCGCCCGACAGCGCGAGCCACGACTCCCCCGACGGCACCCGCACGGCGGCGGACAGCACGCCGACGATCACGGCCGCGCCGACGCCGCACGCGACGACGCCCGCTCCGACCCACGTCCAGCGTGGCGGCCGGTACAGCGTCGTCCGTCGGCCGTGCGCACCGCCGAGCGCGAGCCACGTGAGCAGCGCGGCTCCCAAGGCCAGCACGGGCGCCGCCCAGCTGGGCCACCCGTCGTCGAGCAAGGCGAGCATCGCGAGCCCTGTCGCAGTGAGCGAGACGAGCATGAGCGGCACCGTCCCGCGCCGGACCTGCGCCTGCGAGCCGAAGCCGCGCGCCTCCATCCCCGTCGCGGTCGCAAACGCGCGCTCGAGCGCGCCCTCGAGCACGGGCACGACGACCCGCTCGAGCGTGCGCCGGTCGCGTGCGCCACGCCCCGTGAGCGTCGCGCCGCGCAGACGCAGCGCCTCGCGCGTCTCGAGCACGGAACGCACGAGCGCGGGGAACGCGGAGACTGCGATGACGGCGGCGGTCGCGAGCGGCCCCAGCGCCGCCGGCACATGCCGCAGCAGCAGCCCGGCGTCCGCGATCGTGTGTGCCGCACCGACGGCGAGCACCAGCACCGCGAGCTGCAGGCCTCCCGAGAACCCGGCGAGCAGCGACTCGCGCGTCACGGGTCCGAGGAACGTCAGGGGGCCGACGTCGAACGCCGGCAGGTCGAGCAGCACGTGCGTGCCGGGCGTCGCGAGCAGCACGTGCGCGAGGACGCGCACGGCGAGGATGACGCCCGCGACCGCCGCATACACGCCGAAGCCACGCGCGCCCTCGGACCGGTGGACGGTGACGGTGAGGAGCACGACCGCACCGAGCAGCGCGAGGAGGAGGACGTTCGTCGTGAGGGTCGCGGCGGCCGCGACGCCCCCGGCCCACAACCACCACGCGGCCGGGTGGACGGCGCCCGGTCTCATGCGCGCGCCCGCCTCACGCGAAGGACGACGACCGCGACGACGAGTGCGGCGAGCAGGCCGAGCCCGGCGACGACGGCGGGGCCTGGCCCGTCCACGTCGGTCCCCGTGCCGTCGGGTCCGGTGCCGGGCTCCGCGACGGGAGCCGCCGACGGGATCGACCAGCCGGCCGGCAGCTCGCCCGCGCGTGCCTGTGCAGGGGTCACGGCGGGCGGACGTCCCTCGGAACGTCCGACGGAGTAGACAAGCGCAAACGCCTGTCCATCGACGAGCTCAGTGTCGCCGACGCCCGTGGTCGCATAGCGCCAGGTGCCGTCGTCCCCGACGGTCCACAGCGACCAGTACGCGTTCGCGGGGGGCGTCCGCGCGCACGACTCGGTGCGCCTCGAGCCGTCGGGCATCGTCACGGCTTCGTCGGCCGCAGGACGGCCGTCGACACGGCACACGAACGCGAGCCCCAGCTGCGCGGTGCCCTCGAGGGCGACGCCCGCGGACCGCAGGACGTCGAGCGCGCGGCCGGTCGTCGTCCCGCAGCGCACGGAACTGCCGCGGCCGTCCGTGCCGACGGGAAGGTCGCCGAGGTCGACGACGAGCGTCACCCCAGCGCATGGTTCGCTGACGGGTGCCGCCGTCGCCCCCGTAGCGCCGGGGCCCGTGAGCCCGAGCACCGCGAGGACGACGGAGGTCGCCGCGCCGGCGAGGCGACGCATCAGCTGCCGCTCGCCCCGAGGGCGACGAGGCCCGATCCGAGGAGCGCCGGGATGGCCTGGGCCGACGCCCGCGCGTCCGGCGCCGTGCCGTCGAAGGTGAGGGCCGTGCCGCCGTCGGCCTCGACGGTCTGCGCCGCGAGCCACGTGCGCGGACCCTCGACGTCCGTCGCGCCGACGCCCGCGTCGGTCAGCGCCGCGAGCGCGACAGCCGTCGAGTTGACGTTGGCCGCGGCCGGCTCGCCCGACTGCCACGCGCGGCCGCCGTCGACGTCGACCGCCGCGCCGAGCAGCCAGTCCCGTGCGCCGTCGGTGTTCTCGGCGGCGACATCCGTCGCGCCAGAACGGACGTACGCGCTCAGAGCGGAAAGAGCGAAGGCCGTCGAGTCGACGTCGCCGACGCACTCCGTCGCCTCGAGCGCCGCCGGATAGGAGCCGTCGTCGCACTGCTGCTCGGCGAGGTAGGCCGCGGCCTTGCCAGCGCGCGCCGCGGCGCCGTCACCCGCGAGAGCGTCGCTTCGAACGAGCGCGAGCACGCCCCAGGCCTGGCTCACCGTCGAGGAGTAGTCGTCGCCGCCGACGTCCGAGATCCGACCGTCCTCGCCGAGGAAGGTTGCGAGGCGTGCGTCGAGCGTGCTCGCGATCTCCTGGCCGGCGGCGCCGAGGACGACGGCCGCCTTGGCCGTCGCACCCGCATACCCCGTCGTGGTGCCGTCGCCCGCGTACGCGTCGACGACATCTGCCGTGAACGTGCCGGCGAGGTCCTTCGCGAACGCGTCGTCCTTCGCGGCGAGCGCCGCGACGAGGACGTCGAGCGTGAGGCCCTGGTCGGGGTACGACGTGCCGTCGAACTCGGTCGTGAAGAGGCCGTCGGTGCGCTCGACGGTGCCGAGCCACTCGAGCGCGGCAGCTGCTGTCGCGGCGGGGTCCGCGGGTGCGGCAGTTGTCGGGCCCGACGTCGCTGCCGTCGTCGGCGCGATCGTGGGCGCTGGCGCGTCACCCGTGCACGCGGCGAGCGGCAGGACGAGCGCGGAGGCGAGCAGGAGCGCCGCGGGACGCGGCGTGAGGGTGCGGGAGGTGCGCATGGTGGCCTTTCGGAGGGGACGCGGAAGGTCCCGCACGTGGGCGGGAGGACCGACGCAGTCCCCCTCTGGGGCCATCATCCTGCGTCTGCGGGGAGTCTAGCCGCGCCCGACGACGTCAGGCGTGGCAGTCCGCGCAGCGTCTCGCACTGCGGCCCCGCCCTGGGCATGGCGGTCGACAGCGAACGCGATGAGCACCTGCGCGGCGACGTACGTGACCATGACGAGGAAGTCCTTCTGCGGCGGCGCGAACGTCGGCGCGAAAGCGCCGAGCGCAATCATTGCGTCCGAGATGAGGAAGATCACTCCGCCGACGCCCGCGACGGGCCCGACGCCCCACGCGAGGATCGACATGGTCGCGAGCATGCTCGCGTAAACGACGACCGCGGGCAGCAGGACGCCCGCCTCCCCTGCGCAGGCCGCGACGATGGCGACGAGGGCCGCCGCGTAGACGGGCAGGCTCCACCGCGCGCGAACCGCGGCGCTCCGCCGACGTGTCGGCCAGAACGCGGCGACGTAGACGACCTGGGCGACGAGGAAGAAGCCCACCATCGTGAGGAAGGCAGCGTCACCGTCGAGCAGCCGCGGCACCGAGTCGCCCAGCCACGAGAACACCAGCGCGACGAGTGTGAGCTCGACGAGGCGCGGGCGTCTGCCGCGCCTCCCGCTCGCGTCGCGGTCGGGCGTCGTCCGCAGCCACAGCCACAGTGCGACGAACACCATGAGCAGCACCTGCGTGAGGTTCCCGAGGATCTCGGCGCCGACGAGGAGCGCTCCGAGGTGGACGGCGGTGACGGTGCCGCCCGCGACGGTGACGACGGTGACGGGCGCGCGAAGCCTCACGGCATCCTCCTTGACGACGGCTGCCCACACGCTACCCCAGGTCCGGCCGCGCCTCCCCTGCCTCCAGGGCTCGGGGACCGGCGGGAAGGAGGGGCGGCCCAGGCGTTCGGGACGGCGCCGTCAGAGCGTCGCGAGGTCGTCCAGGCGTGCGCCTCCCGTCGACGTCACCGCGTAGAGCACCTCGCCGTGGTACTCGACGAACCCGAGCGACTCGTACAGCCGGAACGCACCCGTGGGGTTGGCCGTGTCGACCCCGAGAGTCGCCGCCTCCAGGCCGTCCGCCGCGATCCGGTGGAGCGCCTCGGCGAGAAGGGCCGTCGCCAGCCCGCGCCCACGCTGCGAGCGCAGCACGCCGAGCCGCGAGAGGTACCCGCTCGTGAAACCCTGCGCGGGCCAGTCCTCCTCGAACCTGTCGGAGAGCAGGTACCCGACGACGGGCTCCCCCGGCTGCGTCGTGTCACGTGCGACGAGGCTCCACGCGGGTGCGAACATCGTGCGGCCCGACGCCCAGTCCTCGGCGGATATCGGCTGCGAGCCCCAGTGGTCGGCGAACGCGGCGTTGTGCGCCTGGCGCACCTCCTCGTCGTCACCCGGCGTCCATTCCGCGAGTCGGATGCCGTCCGGGACACGGACGTCAGGCAGCGGGTCGGCAAGGTCGCGCTTGAGCGACGCGTACCAGCGCAGCGGCGCAAGGCCCGCGCGCGTGAAGAGGCGCTGGGAGCGCTCGTCCTCGGTGCCGCAGATGACGCCGACGCGCCACGGGACGTCGGCCGAGGTGCCTGCGAGCATCTCCGCTGAGCGTGCGAGCGCCCACGCGACGAGCGTGCGTCCGACGCCACGGCCGCGCCACTCCTGCTCGACGCCGCCGTCGAGGAAGACACGCTTCTCGCTCGTGTCCCCGGGCGGAGCGACGAGCGTCATGTAGGCACGTGGCGTGCCCGTCGCGTCGACGCCGAGGACGGTGTCGCGCGCAAGGTCGCGCCACGGCTCGGCGAGCATGTCCTCGACCTCGGGCAGGGCCATGCGGTACGGCTGGGCGTCGGCCTCCTCGACGGCGTTGAAGAGGCGCAGGAGGGCGGGAGCGTCGGCCGGGGTGACCGCTCGCCACGTGAGGTCGGGATGGAGCTGCATGCGCCCATCGTGCGCGACCGTCGCACACGGCGTCGACGGATTTACAGCCCGGTCACGCGTCGATTCGGGAGCGGTCGATGCTCTGGGCGCCGGCGACGATGAACTCCTTGCGCGGTGCGACGTCGGACCCCATGAGCAGGTCGAAGACGTGCTCGGCGGCTTCCGCGTCCGCGAGCGTCACACGGCGCAGCGTGCGCAGGCGCGGGTCCATGGTCGTCTCCGCGAGCTGGTCGGCGTCCATCTCGCCGAGGCCCTTGTATCGCTGGATGTCGTCCTTGTAGCGCTTGCCGGCCTTGTCGAGCTTCTTGAGGGTCGCGGCGAGCTCGGCCTCGGAGTACGTGTAGATGTACTCGTTCTTGCGGCTCCCCGCGCCGAGGACCTCGACCCGGTGGAGCGGTGGCACGGCAGCGTAGACCCGTCCGTCCTCGACGAGGGGTCGCATGTAGCGGAAGAACAGCGTGAGGAGGAGCGTCCGGATGTGGGCGCCGTCGACGTCAGCGTCCGTCATGAGGACGATCTTGCCGTAGCGCGCCTGCTCGAGGTCGAAGGTCCGGCCGGAGCCCGCGCCGATCACCTGGATGATCGCGGCGCACTCGGCATTGCGGAGCATGTCGGAGACGGAGGCCTTCTGGACGTTGAGGATCTTGCCGCGGATCGGCAGGAGCGCCTGGAAGTCCGAGGACCGCGCGAGCTTCGCGGTGCCGAGCGCCGAGTCGCCCTCGACGATGAAGAGCTCGGAGCGCTCGACGTCGTCGGAGCGGCAGTCCGCGAGCTTCGCGGGCAACGACGACGTCTCGAGGGCGTTCTTGCGGCGTGAGATCTCCTTCTGCTTGCGCGCGGAGATCCGTGCGCGCATCTCGGCGACGACCTTGTCGAGCAGGAGTGCGGACTGCGCCTTGTCGTCACGCTTCGACGACGTGAGGATGGCGCCGAGCTCCTTCTCGAGGACCTTCGAGACGATCCCGCGGACCGGGGCGGTGCCAAGAACCTCCTTCGTCTGGCCCTCGAACTGCGGCTCGGCGAGGCGCACGGTGACGACCGCGGTGAGCCCCGCGAGGACGTCGTCCTTCTCGATGCGCTCGGAGGAGTCCTTCGCGCTGATCTTCAGGCGACGCGCGTTCGCCTCGACCTGCTTGCGCACGAGCTTGAGCAGGCCCGCCTCGAACCCAGCGAGGTGCGTGCCGCCCTTGGGCGTCGCGATGATGTTGACGAATGACCGCACGGTCGTCTCGTAGCCAGTGCCCCAGCGCAGCGCGATGTCGACCTCGCACTCGCGCTCGACCTCCCGCGGCGTCATGTGGCCGCGATCGTCGAGCACCGGCACGGTCTCGGTGAACCTTCCGGCACCCGTGAGACGCCAGGCGCCCGTCACAGGAGCGTCGGGGGCGAGGAACTCGACGAAGTCGACCGTGCCGCCCGTGTGGTGGAACTCCTCTTCCCAGGGTCCGTCGGCGCCGGGCGTGCCGGGCAGGCCGCGCTCGTCGCGCAGCACGATGCGCAGGCCGGGCACGAGGAACGTCGTCTGCCGGATGCGCGCGACAAGCTCGTCGTACTGGAACGCGGCGGTCCGCAGGAAGATCTGCGTGTCCGCCCAGTAGCGCACGCGCGTTCCGCTCCGGCCGCGGGCGACCTTGCCGACCTGCCGGAGCTCGGAGCCCTCGGTGAACGGTGTGAAGGCGGCGTCGGGGCTCGGCCCCGTCCGCGGGTCGTCGAACGTCCCGGGCTCGCCCCGGTGGAAGGACATGGCCCACGTCTTGCCGCCACGGTCGACCTCGACGTCGAGACGGGCCGAGAGCGCGTTGACGACGCTTGCGCCGACGCCGTGGAGACCGCCCGAGGCCGCGTAGGACCCGCCGCCGAACTTGCCGCCCGCGTGGAGCTTCGTGAAGACCACCTCGACGCCGGAGAGGCCCGTCTTCGGCTCGACGTCGACGGGGATGCCGCGCCCGTCGTCCGCAACCGTCACGGAGGAGTCGGCGTGGAGCGTCACCGTGATGTTCTGGCAGTGCCCACCGAGAGCCTCGTCGACCGCGTTGTCGATGATCTCCCAGAGGCAGTGCATGAGACCGCGCGAGTCGGTGGTCCCGATGTACATGCCGGGACGCTTGCGCACCGCCTCGAGCCCCTCGAGGACGGAGAGATGGCGGGCGGAGTAGGACTCGGTCGTTGCGGTCGGCACGAGAACACACTCTAGGCGCTGCCCCCGACACTGCCGTCGAGGCACGCTGCGCGACACCGGACGGCGGTCCTGCGGGCCTCGTGCCCGTCACCCCGCGGACTCCGCTGTTCCGCGATCCGGAACGCCCGGATCCGTACGCCGGTGGCGAACGTTCCTGCGATGACGGAATCCCCGGCCGCCACGGATGGTTGGATGCTGACATGAGCACCGCTACCGCTACCCCCCTGACCGTGGCCGACCGCTGCGACCGTTGCGGCGCCCAGGCCTACGTCCGCGTCACCCTCCCGGTGGGTGAGCTTCTCTTCTGCGCGCACCACTCACGCGAGCACGCCGACGCCTACGCCTCGGTCGCCGTCGAGATCCAGGACGAGACCGACCGCCTCCACGAGGAGCACGGCGCGCGCTGAGACGCGCTCCGGCCAAGAACCCCGAAGGGGCCCGCACCTGCCGGTGCGGGCCCCTTCGTCGTCCCCGCGGCTCCCCCGCGGCGGCAAGCGTCGCTCCCCGAGGCCGGACGAGGCCACCTCTCCAGGAACGACGACGACCCCCGCACATCCGTTCGGGGGTCGTCGTGGCTGGGGCCGGAAGCGCTCAGTCGAGGTAGTCGCGCAGGACCTGCGACCGGCTCGGGTGACGCAGCTTCGACATGGTCTTCGACTCGATCTGACGGATGCGCTCACGCGTCACGCCGTAGACCTTGCCGATCTCGTCGAGCGTCTTGGGCTGCCCGTCGGTGAGGCCGAAGCGCATGGAGACGACGCCCGCCTCGCGCTCGGAGAGGGTGTCGAGCACCTGGTGGAGCTGCTCCTGGAGGAGGGTGAAGCTCACGGCGTCCGCCGGGACGACAGCCTCGGAGTCCTCGATGAGGTCACCGAACTCGCTGTCGCCGTCTTCGCCGAGCGGTGTGTGGAGCGAGATGGGCTCGCGGCCGTACTTCTGGACCTCGACGACCTTCTCGGGCGTCATGTCGAGCTCCTTGGCGAGCTCCTCGGGCGTGGGCTCGCGACCCAGGTCCTGAAGCATCTGCCGCTGGACGCGGGCGAGCTTGTTGATGACCTCGACCATGTGGACGGGGATGCGGATCGTGCGCGCCTGGTCGGCCATGGCGCGCGTGATCGCCTGACGGATCCACCACGTGGCGTACGTCGAGAACTTGTAGCCCTTGGTGTAGTCGAACTTCTCGACCGCACGGATGAGGCCGAGGTTCCCCTCCTGAATGAGGTCGAGGAAGAGCATGCCGCGGCCCGTGTAGCGCTTCGCGAGCGAGACGACGAGGCGCAGGTTGGCCTCGAGCAGGTGGTTCTTCGCACGACGGCCGTCGGACGCGATCCACTCGAGCTCACGGCGCAGCTTGGGTGCGAGCTCGCCCGCTGCGTGCGTGAGGCGCTCCTCGGCGAACAGACCGGCCTCGATCCGCTTGGCGAGGTCAACCTCCTGCTCCGCGTTGAGGAGCGCGACCTTACCGATCTGCTTGAGGTAGTCCTTGACCGGGTCGGCGGTCGCTCCGGCGGTGACGACCTGCTGCGCGGGGGCGTCGTCGTCGTCGGCGTCGGAGTAGACGAAACCGCTCGTCGACTCCTCGGCCTCCTCCGCCGACTTCACGGCGGTCGCAGGCTTCGCGGGCGCGTCCTCGGCAGCCTCGGTGTCCGGCTCGTCGAGCTCGATCTCGACGTCTTCGAGGTCGTCGTCACCGGGGGCCACGTCGTCGGTCTCCTCGACGACCGCCTCGCCCGCGTCCGAGTCCTTCGCGGCTCCGGCAGACTTCTTCTTCGCCGCAGCGGCCTTCGTCGTGGTCCTGGCGGCCTTCTTCGCGGGGGCCTTCTTCGCAGCAGGCTTCGTGGCGGCCGCCTTCGCAGCCGTCTCGTCCTCCGCCTCGCCCTCGGTCACAGCAGCCTTGGCGGCTGTCTTGCGGACCGCGGTCTTCTTCGCGGGGGCGGCGTCGGCGTCAGCCTTCGCGGTCGTCGACGTCGCACGCTTCGTCGCGGCGGCCGCAACCTTGCCGGAGGCGGGGAGCGTCACCTCGATGCCGAGCATCGCGATCGCTCGGTAGACGGCCTTGAGACGCTTGGCGTCCGCCACCGCGGCGGCCTCGCAGGCAGTGCGCAGGCTCTCGGCGTCGATCCGGCCGTCGGTCGTCCCGCGCCGGACGAGCTCCTGGAGCACAGGGTGCTCGAACTCGCGCGGAAGAGCGGGGTTCGGGATGTTGGGCGCCACAGATGACCTTTCGGCAGAACTCGAGGAGTGCTTGATGCCGACCGCGGGATGAGCTTCGCGGCGCGGGACGAGCACGGTCCCCCTATTGTACTCGGACCGCGCGCACGGATGACCCCGGCGACGCCCCGGACGCGGTCGCCCGTCACGCCGCCAGGGGCTGTGCACGCCTCGTTAAACGCCCGGGGAACCCTGCTTTGTTCCCGTTCTCGGGAGCGATCAGGAAAGGGTCGGGTCCGGCTTGACGGCGAGGACGGGGCACGGCGCGTCGAGGAGGACCCGCTGCGCGTTCGCTCCGAGCACGAGCTTGCCCGTGGGGCTGCGCCGGCGGAGGCCGATGACGACGAGCGTCGCGGCGGTGTCCTCGGCGACATGGACGAGGTCGTCCGCGACGTCGCCGGCCCCCTCGAGCACCCGTACCTCATGGTCGACACCTGCCCCGGCAAGGTCGGCGGCGACGCGCGCGAGGTCCTCGTCGCGCGCCCTGGCACGCTCGGCGTCGACCCGGTCTGCCCGCTCGCTCACGACGACGACGAGACGCGTCCCCCGGGAACGTGCGGTGTCCCTCGCCGTGCTGAGCGCCGCCGCCCCTTCGGGGGTGGACTGGTATCCGACGACGACCGACATCGTTGCTCCTTTGCGCCGGGCGCCCTGTGTCGCGCCGTTGGGTTCCGACGATATCTGACGGTGACCGCCGTGACTCGTGCCGTCGGTCCCGGAGATACGCACCGGCGCCGTGGTGTCGGCCACACCGCGACGACGTCGCGCCCACCGCGACACCCGACGGCCCGCCCGTCACCCGTGAGGACGCCGCCCCGGTCCCGAGCCGCTCGTCGCGCGCCTCAGCGGCCTGCGTCGCGCGCCCGCCGCACCCAGCCCGGAGGGAGCCCGGCATCGAGCGCCTCGCGGACGAGCCTCGCGAGCGAGTGGAACGGGTCGACCTCGAGCGCGCGGTCGACCCACACGGCTGCCTCGGCACCGTGCCCGGTCCACCACGCCGTGAGCCCGAGCAGCGTGAGCGCGGGCGCCGAGCCGTTGTCACGGTGGGCGACGACCTGCCGGAGGACGACTCGGGCCGGCTCGAGGAGCGCGGTGTCCGGGGCGATCGCGACCTCGGGGTCCACGATGACGCGGACGACGAACCCGACGTCCTCGGTGCGCTCGCGCCCGTCGCTCCCACAGAAGATCTCGGCGACGTCGCCCGTGCCGGGGACGAGCGTGACGAGCACCGCGTCCCTCACCCTCTTGTCCTCGAGCGCCTCGCCGATCCGGCCGTACCGCGTGGGGCGCCCCCGCACCGTGCCCGGGGCCGACGCGTCCCGCTGAGCGGCCCGGACCGCGCCGCGCCACTCCGCGAGCGAGCGGGCACGCCAGCCGCCGCTCCCGCCCTCGGCGTCGGGCAACGGCAGGGCGTGCTCCCGGGCAGCACGGGCGGCGGCCCGGCGGTGGGCCGCCGTGACGACGGGCACCCGGCCGAGGTCGTCACGGTCGGCGAGCACCGCGACGCCGTCGAACACCATGCGGGCTCCCACGGCGGTCGACTCGAGGTCCGCGAGGGGCCGCGCGGTGCTGAGCGTGCCGTCCGGCTCGACCTCGTGATAAGTCCGCGTACCGACTGCGACGACCCCGCGGATCTCGAGCGCGTCGCCGAGCGCCTCGAGCAGCGCGTCGAACGCCTCGGTCGCCTCGGCGTCGAGGTGCTCGCCGCCGCGGAGATCCTGCTCCCGGTAGAGGACGACGACGACGCTCGACGCCCCGTCGCGCGCCGCTGCCGCGACGAGGTTGCGCGCGAGCTGGGGTCCGTCGAAGGGGTGGGCGACGTCGGCGACGTCGGTCCGGATCATCATGCCGACGCGTCGCCGGGGCCCTCGGAGGCCGACGAGCACGACGGAGTCGCGCGGCACGAAGCCCAGCTGGTACGGGACGAGGGCGAGGAGCTCGCAGGGCTCGGAAGCCCGGATCGTGTTGGTCATGGGGACAGGTCACACTCTCCGCCGGACCCGCGCTCGCGATCCCCCCACATCTGTGGACGGACAGCGGGCGGCCCCCTCCTGGGGACAACCTCGATAGGCTGCCCGCATGAGCACCCCTGCCCTCGTCGACCGTGATGACGTGCGTTCCCGGGTCGACCACCTCGTCGACCTCTACCTCACCGGCGCGCGCCACGACGCAGTCGCCGAGCACGGCGACGACGTCGTCCCCCTCTTCGACGCGATGGGACGCCTGCTCGGCGGCGGCAAGCGCCTCCGCGCGGCCTTCACGTACTGGGCGTGGCGCGCGTTGACGACCGACGTCGGCGAGGCCGAGGGCGCGCTGCGTCTCGGCGCCGCGCTCGAGCTCTTCCAGGCTGCCGCGCTCTTCCACGACGACCTCATGGACAAGTCCGACACCCGGCGCGGGCATGCGACCGCGCACGTGCACTTCGCGCGTGTCCACCGTGCCGGTGGGTGGCCCGGCGACTCCGCCCAGTTCGGGCTCTCGGCCGCGGTCCTCCTCGGCGACCTCGCGCTCGCAGGCTGCGAGCGCATGCTCAGCACCGCGCTCGAGCACCTTCCTGAGCGCGTCGGGTCCCCGACGCGCGAGATCTTCGACACGATGCGTGCCGAGGTGACGCTCGGGCAGTACCTCGACGTGCTCTCGCAGGTGCGGCCGTGGAGCGACGACGCCGCCGAGGACGAGCGACGCGCGCGCGCCGTCATCCGCGCGAAGTCAGCGCGGTACTCGGTCGAGCACCCGCTGAGCCTCGGCGCCGCGTCCGCGGGCGCCGACGAGGAGACGCTCGCCGGGGTCCGCCGCTTCGGGCTCCCGCTCGGCGAGGCCTTCCAGCTGCGTGACGACATCCTCGGCGTGTTCGGCGACCCCGCGACGACGGGTAAGCCCGCGGGCGACGACCTGCGTGAGGGCAAGCGCACCGTGCTGCTCGCGCGCGCGCTCGGCGGGGCGACGCCGGCGGAGGCCGCGCTCGTGCGCGGCCTCGTCGGCTCGCCCGAGCTCACGGACGAGGAGATCAACGACCTGCGCGAGATCTTCGTCCGCACGGGCGCGCTCGACGGCGTCGAGAAGCTCGTCGACGAGCTCGCGGACGAGGCGTTCGCCGCGCTCGACGCGCTCGACCTCGAGGGCGAGGGTGCCACGATGCTCCGTGCCCTCGGCTACGCCGCGATCGAGCGCTCGGCCTGACACGCCCGAGGGGTGGAGCCACACGGTCGTGGTCCCACCCCTCAGGAAGCTGTCGGTCAGCGTGACGCTCCTTCTCAGAGGAGCGCCTGAGCGACCCTCCGGACCTCGGACTTGCGCCCCTCGCGGAGGGCTGCGAGCGGCGAGGTGCCGATCTCGTCGTTGTCGGCGAGGAGCCAGTCGACGATCGCCTCGTCGTCGAAGCGCAGGTCAGCGAGCAGCGCGATCGTCCCCTGGAGCGACGGCAGCGGCACGGGCCGCTCCCCCTCGACGGGCTGACGCCGGTCCGCGGGGTTCTGGAGGTGTCGCGGGACGAAGAAGTCGGCGGGGACGCGCTTGACGGGGTTCTCGCCGCGGCGCACCGCGATGATGACCCGGTCGTGCAGCATGCCGCGAACCTTGGAGACGTCGGTCCCGAGGAGCTCGGCGACGTCCGGGAGCGTGAGCCACTCCCCCGGGCTGGTGGTGTCAGTCATGGGTCCACGGTAGTCCTGTGTGAAGCCTCGACGATCACCCGGTAGACATCGGGCGCGCCCACACGTCCCGGACGTGCCGCCCACCGTAGACTCGCCACCGTGGGAGCCACCCTGACCGATCCGCTCGTCGGCCGTCTCGTCGACGGCCGCTACCTCGTCGTGTCGCGGATCGCCCGGGGCGGTATGGCGACGGTCTACCGGGCGGTCGACCGCAGGCTCGACCGGGAGGTCGCGCTCAAGGTCATGCACCCGCATCTCGCCGACGGCGCCGAGGGTGCGGACTTCGTCTCGCGCTTCCGCCGCGAGGCGCGTGCCGCAGCCCGGCTCGCGCACCCGGGGCTCGTCGCCGTCTTCGACCAGGGCGTCGACGGTGACACGAGCTACCTCACGATGGAACTCATCGACGGCTCGACGCTGCGCCGACGCCTGCGGGAGCAGGGGACGCTCCCGGTCGGCGAGGCGCTCGACATCGCCGAGGCCGTCCTCGACGCGCTGACAGCCGCGCACCGCACCGGTCTCGTGCACCGCGACATCAAGCCGGAGAACGTCCTCATCTCGGAGGAGGGACGCGTCAAGGTTGCCGACTTCGGGCTCGCACGCGCGGTCACCGAGGTGACGTCGACGGCGACCGGCACGGTGTTCGGCACCGTCGCGTACCTTGCGCCCGAGATCATCCTCACGGGCGCGTGCGACGCCCGGACCGACGTCTACGCGGTGGGCATCCTCCTCCACGAGATGCTCACGGGCGCGCAGCCGCACACGGGCGCGACGCCCATCCAGGTCGCCTACCGGCACGTCAACGTCGACGTCCCTGACGTCTCCGACGTCGCGACGGACATGCCCACCGAGATCGACGAGCTCGTCGCGGCGTTCGCGGCGCGCGACGCCGAGAACCGTCCGCCCGACGCGGCGGCGGCCCTCGACCTGCTGCGGCGCACGCGTGGCGCCCTCACCCCCGAGGACCTCGCGCTCCGCCACGAGGTTCCCCTCGCGGAGACCCCAGAGCCCGAGGCCACGGACGACGACGAGCCGCAGCTCCCCCCGGTGCCTCCACCCCCGGGTGCGGAGGGCTCGGCCGAGACTCCTGGGTCCGCGGGTTCCGCCAGCTCTCCCGTCTCGGCGCCAAGCCCTGAGGAGGACGACGACCGCACGGAGGCGCTCGGTCTCGTGGGTTCCGGGACGACGATCGCCCTGCCGATCGGCACGGGGGCCGTCGCCCCCGTCGACACCGTCGGTCCTGCACTGCGTGCCCGGCGGCGACGCCGCGCGCTCGTCGCAACGCTCGTCGTCGTCCTCGTCGCCGCGCTGGCGGGTGGGGCGACCCTCTGGTGGGCGACGTGGGGGCCTGGTGCCTACACGACTGTCCCCTCGGGTCTCGTCGGGGCGGAGGCCGAGGCCGCGACGAACGCGCTCGCGACGCTCGGGCTCCACGCCGACACCTCGCAGGCGGTCCACGACGACGACGTACCCGCGGGCTCGGTCGTGAGCGTCGAACCGCGGGAGGGCGAGGAGATCCACAAGGAAGGCACGGTCCGGCTCGTCGTGTCGCTCGGCATCCTCATGCTCACGGTCCCGGACGACCTCGTGGGGGCGACGGCCGAGCAGGCGCACGCGCGCCTCGCGGAGGCGAGACTCGAGGCCGCGCCGGACGTCCTCGTCCACGACGACAAGGTCCCCGCGGGCGAGGTCATGTCCGTCGACCAGGAGGAAGGCACGGAGGTTCCGCATTCGACGCCTGTCACCCTCACGGTCTCCGACGGCCCTGCGCCGGTGACTGTCCCCCAGGTCGTCGGGTCGCAGAGCAAGAACGCGTCCGCGACGCTCAAGAGCGTCGGCCTCAAGGTCAAGGTCACCAAGGAGTTCTCCGAGACGGTCCCCGAGGGCGCCGTCATCTCCCAGACGCCCGAGGCCTCGAGCGCAGCGCACCGCACCGACACGGTGACGATCGTCGTCTCCAAGGGCCCGCCGCTCGTCGAGGTGCCGGGCGTCGTCGGGAAGTCGGCGGCGGACGCTGAGGAGATCTTGCGTAAGGCGGGCTTCGTCCCCGACGTCAAGAAGCAGTGGGGCGGTCTCCTCAACATCGTGCGCTTCCAGAGCGTGGACCCCGGCGACAAGATCCCCAAGGGGTCGACGGTCTCGATCACCGTCGTCTGACGCCCCCGTCAGACACGGAAGGGCTCCGACCGTGTGGTCGGAGCCCTTCCGTGTCGGTTGCGTGTCAGCGCAGCATCTCGGCGACCTGGAAGGCCATCTCGAGCGACTGCTGGTGGTTGAGCCGCGGGTCGACGAGCGTCTCGTAGCGGGCCGCGAGGCCCTCGTCGTCGATCTCCTCAGAGCCGCCGAGGACCTCCGTGACGTCGTCACCGGTGAGCTCCACGTGGAGGCCGCCAGGGACGGTGCCGAGCGCTCGGTGCACCTCGAAGAAGCCGCTCACCTCGTCGAGCACGTCCTCGAAACGACGGGTCTTGTACCCCGTGCCCGACGTGATGGTGTTGCCGTGCATGGGGTCCGTCACCCAGGTGACGGGGCTGCCGTGGTCACGGACCGCCGCGACGATCGAGGGCAGTGCCTCGCGGATACGTCCTGCGCCCATGCGCGTGATGAACGTGAGCCGTCCCGGACGACCGGTCGGGTTGAGCTTCTCGACGAGCGCGATCGCGTCCGCGGGCGAGGTCGTCGGGCCGAGCTTGACGCCGATGGGGTTGGCGACGCGCGAGAGGAACTCGACGTGCGCGCCGTCGAGGTCGCGGGTGCGCTCGCCGATCCACAGGAAGTGGCCCGAGGTGTCGTAGGCCTCGCCCGTCCGGGCGTCGACGCGCGTGAGCGCGCGCTCGTAGTCGAGGAGCAGCCCCTCGTGCGAGACGAAGAACTCGACCGTGCGCAGGGCGTCGAAGTCGGCGCCGCACGCCTCCATGAAGCGTAGCGCGCGGTCGATCTCCGCGGCCGTCGACTCGTAGCGCGCGTACGCGGGGTTCCGCATGAAACCGCGGTTCCACTCGTGCACGCGCCGCAGGTCGGCTGAACCCCCGCGCGTGTAGGCGCGGACGACGTTGATCGTCGCGGCCGAGATCTGGTAGCCGTCGAGGAGCCGCTGCGGGTCGGGGATCCGGGCGGCCTCGGTGAAGTCGTGCCCGTTGACCATGTCGCCGCGGTACGCAGGGAGCGTCACACCGTCCCGAGTCTCGTCGTTCGACGAGCGCGGCTTCGCGTACTGCCCGGCCATCCGCCCCATCTTCACGACGGGCATGCTCGCGCCGTGCGTGAGGATGACAGCCATCTGGAGGATGGTGCGGATCTTGTTGCGGATGCGGTCGGCCTGCGCCTCGGCGAACGTCTCGGCGCAGTCACCTCCCTGGAGGAGGAACGCGTCGCCGCGGCCGGCCGCCGCGAGACGCTCCGTGAGCAGGTCGGCCTCGGCGGGCACGACGAGGGGGGCGGCCTCGGCCAGGCGCGCAGCCACCTGGCCCAACGCGTCCGCGTCGGGCCAGGTGGGCTGCTGCTTGGCAGTCAGCGAGCGAAAGTGGTCGAGCCCCTCCACCACCTCGTCGTGCGCCGTCGTCGTCATGCCTGGGCAGGCACCAGGTCCTGGCCGATACCGGCGAGGAGCTCGCCGAACCACGGCTGGGAGACGTCGAAGGCCTTGCCGCCGGCGATGCGCGGGAAGGCGATGGCCGTGAGGACGTCGCCGTTCTCCTCGTCGTGGCCGACGACACCCGACTCGCCGCGGAGGGCGGCGTCGACGGCGTAGTCCGTCATCGACTTGATGAGGCGCAGGTCCTCGGCGTTGGCCGCGGCGGCACGCGAGTAGTAGCCCGACTTCTGGACCATGACCTTCTCGGCGCCGAGACGCTCGGCGAACTGCTTGGCGAACCAGGCGCCCGGGTTGATCGTGTCGAGCTTGACGTGACCGAAGGGGTCGCGCTCGACGGTCTCACCGGCGGCCTCGAGCTGCTCGACGATCTCGTGCATGCCCGCGCCCTCCGAGAGGAAGATGTTGACGTTGCCCTTGGCGTCCATGACGGCCTTGAGGCGCTCGGCCTCGGCGGCGATGTCGATCTTCATCTCCGGGACGAAGACAGCGTCGATGTCCCAGCGCTCACGGGTGAGGCCGAGGCTCGGCACCCACTCGAGCGTGTCGAGGTGCTTGCGGTACTCGGCTGCAGCGGCGGCGGTGAGCCAGCCGCAGTGGCGACCCATGACCTCGTGGACGATGAGCATGCGCGGGCCCGAGCGGTGCTCGCCGATGACGTTGAACGCGAACTGCGCGGCCTCCTCGGCAGCGGTCCACGCCCCGAGCGACTGCTTGATCGGGATGACGTCGTTGTCGATCGTCTTGGGCAGGCCGACGACGGTGAGCTCGTAGTCGTTCTCGTGGAGGTACGCAGCGAGGTCGGCGGCGGTCGTGTTGGTGTCGTCGCCACCGATCGTGTGGAGGACGTCGACACCGTCGGACTTGAGCTGCTCGGCGGCAACCTTGAGCGGGTCCTCACCCTCCTGGACGAGACCGCGCTTGACGCAGTCCTTCGCGTTCGTGAGCTTGACGCGCGAGTTGCCGATCGGCGAGCCGCCGAAGCGGTGCAGAACTCCGGCCTTGGCGCGGCCCTCGGCGTCGACGACGATCTTGTCGCCGCGGAGCAGGCCGTGGTAGCCGTGCTGGTACGCGATGATCTCGATCGACGGGTCGAGCTCGTTGTAGCGCTCGATCAGCCCTCCGACCGCGGAGGAGAGGCACGGGGCGAAGCCGCCGGCCGTCAGAAGGGCAACACGACGTACAGACATCGAAGAACTACCTCTCATCGTCGCCCGCGGGCCTGCGACGCGGGTGTGCGCCGAGCTCGACGGGCCGTGGATTTCCGGACCGCGGAGCGCAGTGCGGCAGGGCCGCCCGCGCCACCGTCAGTCTACTGGCGGTGCCGCGCCCTCCTCGGGCGGGACCGGCACATGGACGTCCGGGGCGGTACGTCCACCAGGAGCCTTGCGTGCCGCGGGGGCGTCGGCACCGGACTTCTGTCCCGAGGCGAGGCGCGCCTTGGCGGTCGCCGCGTAGATGTCGACGTACTCCTGGCCCGAGAGACTCATGAGCGCGTACATGATCTCGTCCGTGACGGAGCGCAGGATGAAGCGGTCGTCCTGCATGCCGTGGTAGCGGGAGAAGTCGAGAGGCTCCCCCACGACCACGCCGACGCGCACGGGACGCGGCATGACCTTGCCGAGCGGCTGGGCCTTCTCCGTCGCGATCATCGCGACGGGCACGACCGGGCAGCCCGACTCGAGAGCGAGACGCGCAACGCCCGTCTTGCCGCGGTAGAGGCGACCGTCGGGGCTGCGCGTCCCCTCGGGGTAGATGCCGAACAACCCGCCCTCGCGCAACCGCGCGAGCCCCGTGTTGAGCGCCGCCTCCGACGCTTTGCCCCCCGAGCGGTCGACGGGGATCGTCCCGACACCGCGGAAGAACTTCGCCTGGAGCCGGCCCTTGAGGCCCGTACCCGTGAAGTACTCGGACTTGCCGATGAAGACGATCTCGCGGTCGAGGACGATCGGCAGTACGAACGAGTCGATGACGGCGAGGTGGTTGCTCGCGAGGATCGCCCCGCCGGTCGCGGGCACGTTCTCGAGCCCGCGGGTCCACGGGCGGAAGTACAGCTTCAGCCAAGGACCGGCGACGATCTTCTTCATGAGCCAGTAGAACAACGCAGCTTCCTCCTCGCGCCTCCGACAGGGCGCACCTTCCGACTCTAGAGTGATCTGCATGGTGGAACCCAACGTCGATCCCACGCAGGGCCGTGACGAGTCCCCGGGCGAACTCCCGGACGAGGCCACGGACGGCGGTCGGACGATGCACGACGACGCGAGCACCCCTGATCCTGCGGAGAAACCTACCGCACCCGACGCTCCTCACGCGTCAGGCGCCCCCGCCGCCGGGGCACCCGGCCTCGACACGGACTCGGAGTTCGCCCGGATCGTCGCCGGCCTCGACGACGTCCGCGCGGCGACGGACGACGTCGATGTGCGGCCCCGGCCGTGGCTCACCGACGTCCCGACGCTCCCGGGCGTCAAGCCCATCGGCCCGCGTGACCACGTGGCTTCCCAGGAGGAGATCGACCTCGAGGACGAGCAGAGCCACTTCGTGCCGCCGGAACCCGGCCCGATCCTCGGCGGCGACCCCGTGCTGACGATGGCGTGGTTCGCGGTCGCGGGCGGCATCCTCGCGCTCGTCCTCTCGGCGCTTCTCGTCCGCGTCATGCCGTCGGTCGTCGCCTGGGGCGGTGCCGGGCTGCTCGCCGCGGGCGCCGGGGTCCTCCTCTGGCGTCTCCCCCACGAGCGGGGCGACGCGCACGGCGACGACGAGCCCTGGGTGTAGGCACCCCGTGCACGACGAGGGGCGCGGACCGTTGCGGTCCGCGCCCCTCGTCGTCGGACCCTGCGTCTGCGGCGTCCGGCGTCCGGCGTCGTCAGTGTCGCGCGAGGTCGGCCGCGCCGACCATCCCCGCGTCGTTGCCGAGCGTCGCGATCGCGATCGTCGCGAGGCGCGAACGATGGGTGCGGGCGGGCAGGACGCGCTCGAAGGCCTCCTGCGTCGGGCGCAGGAGGAGGTCGCCCGCGTCTCCGACGCCACCGCCGATCGCGATGACGGACGGGTCCATGAAGGCCGCGACGGTCGCGGCGCCCTCGCCGAGCCAGCGGCCGAGCGCAGCGAAGAGCTCGATCGCGAGCGGGTCGCCTTCTTGGGCTGCGGTCGTCACGTGGGGGCCGACGAGCTCGCCGCCCTCGGCGAGCTCGCGCAGCCGTGCCGCGCGGTCGGGGTGCGCGACGAGCGCGGCGCGCGCGGTCCGCACGAGCGCTGAGCCGGACGCGTACTGCTCCCAGCAGCCGAAGTGCCCGCAGCCGCAGAGCCGTCCGTCCGGGACGACACGCATGTGACCGACCTCGGTCGCGACGCCGTAGGCGCCGCGAACGAGCGCACCGCCGACGACCGCGGCCCCCCCGAGGCCGGTGCCGACCGTGAGCATGAGGAAGTCGTCCGTGCCCGCACCGACGCCGTAGCGGAACTCGGCCCATCCGGCCGCATTCGCGTCGTTCTCGACCACGACGGGGATCGACGTGTCGGTGAGCTCGGCGACCCTCTCGGCGAGCGGGTAGTCGCGCCACGCGCCGATGTTCGGCCCGAAGGCGACGCTGCGCCGGTCGGGGCTGCAGAAGCCGGCGGCGGCGAGACCGATCGCGCCGATCTCGTGCTCTGCTGCGAGCTCGTGGTACGCGGCCGCGATCGCGCGGTCGATGCTCGGTGCATCGGTGGGGTCGGTCGGGCGCCTCACCTGGGCGAGGATCGTCCCGTTCTCGTCGACCACGCCGGCCGCGATCTTCGTACCGCCGATGTCCACACCGAGCGCGTGCATCCGAATCCTGCTCCTGTCGTCCGGCAACGCCCGTCGGCGCTACTCCGAGCACCAAGCGTGCCACAGCACGAGATCGCTTCCAGCACCGGACGTCCCGGGTCACGGAAACACGGCCCGAGCAGCGGGCACGCCCCTCACCTCCCCGCCCGGGACCTAGGTCACGGATCGGTGACGGTCGGCCGTGATAATGCGACGGTGCTCACAGGGCCCCTCGCGGCCCGCTAACCTGTGGGCACACGCCCACTGCCACTGGAGTCAGAATGAGCGAGCACCGCACGCCAATCCTCGTCGACCCACCCCGGTCCGAGAACATCAACAGCCTTCTCGCGGGTCGCCTCGAGCGCTTCCCCGACATGGCGATCATCGAGGTGAAGACTGCCGAGGGCGCGCCCTGGCGGTCGATCTCGGCCCGCGAGTTCGAGGCGCAGGTCGTCGCGGTCGCCAAGGGCCTCGTCGGCATGGGCGTCGAGCCCGGCGACCGGGTCGGGATCATGTCCCGCACCCGTTACGAGTGGTCGCTCCTCGACTGGTCGATCTGGGCTGCCGGTGCGGTGCCCGTCCCCCTCTACGAGACGTCGAGCGCGAAGCAGGTCCAGTGGATCCTCACCGATGCGGACGTCAAGCACGTCGTCGTCGAGACCTCTGCCCACGCCGCGACGATCGAGCAGGTACGACGCAAGTGCCCATCGCTCGGGGAGGTCCTCGTCCTCGACGAGGGCGGCATCGACGCGATCGTCGCACGCGGAGCCGACGTCGCCGACGAGGAGATCGCGCGCCGTCGCTCCCTCGCGACGCTCGACTCGCTCTCGACGATCATCTACACGTCGGGCACGACGGGGCGACCCAAGGGTGCCGAGCTCACTCACGAGAACTTCGTGACGCTCTGCCTCAACGCGATCGAGAAGCTCCCGGAGGTCGTCGGCGTCCCTGGGCGTCGGACGCTCCTGTTCATGCCGCTCGCTCACGTCTTCGCGCGGTTCATCGGCGTCCTCACGGTGCCCGCCAACGTCGTCCTCGGCCACACGCCCGACGTCGGGACGCTTCTGCCCGACCTCGCAGCGTTCAAGCCCACGTTCATCCTCTCGGTCCCCCGCGTCTTCGAGAAGGTCTACAACTCCTCGGAGCAGAAGGCCATCGCCGGCGGCAAGGGCAAGATCTTCTACTGGGCCGCCGCGACCGCGATCGCGTGGTCGCGCGCGCAGGACGACGGCAAGGTCCCGCCCATGCTCGGTCTGCGCCACAAGATCGCCGACGCGCTCGTGCTCACGAAGATCCGGGCGGCGCTCGGCGGCGACGCGCGCTACGCGATCTCGGGCGGCGCAGCCCTCGGCGAGCGACTCGGCCACTTCTACCGCGGCGTCGGGCTCTCGGTGCTCGAGGGCTACGGCCTCACGGAGACGACCGCGCCGGTCTCCGTCAACCTCCCGGCACTCACGAAGATCGGGACGGTGGGCCCACCGCTGCCGGGCGCCGCGGTCCGCGTCGCCGACGACGGCGAGCTCCTCGTCCGCGGCCCCCAGGTTTTCCGGGGCTACCACAACAACCCCGAGGCGACCGCGGAGGCGTTCGAGGACGGCTGGTTCCGCACGGGCGACCTCGGTTCTGTCGACGCCGACGGCTACATCCGGATCACGGGGCGCAAGAAGGAGCTCATCGTCACCGCAGGCGGCAAGAACGTCGCCCCCGCGATCCTCGAGGACCGCGTCCGCGCGCACGCGCTCGTCTCGCAGTGCGTCGTCGTCGGCGACGCCAAGCCGTTCATCGCCGCGATGATCACCCTCGACGCGGAGTCGCTGCCCACGTGGCTCACGGCGCGCGGCAAGCCCGAGCTCACGCTCGAGCAGGCGATGGAGGACCCTGACGTCCTCGCAGCGATCGACAAGGCCGTGACCCGTGCCAACAAGGCCGTGTCTCGTGCAGAGTCGATCCGCAAGTTCCGCATCCTGCCGACCGACTTCACGATCGCCAACGGCTATCTCACGCCGTCGCTCAAGGTCAAGCGGTCGCTCGTCCTCGAGGACTTCGGCGACGACGTCGAGGCGCTCTACGACGGCGTCGCGTCGCCCGGAACGGTCTGACGACTCCCGAGTCCCGCCGATGGCGGCGTCCCCTCCGGGACGCCGCCATCGGCGTCTGCCCAGGTCGCACGCCCCTTCGCACGAGGTCGACGCCGGATGTCGGTGCCGCAGCGTACGGTCGCGTCCATGAAGGCCTCGACAACATCCGGGACGCACCACCCGGGAACCGGGCTGCGGCGTCCGGTCGTCGCGCCTGACGCCGTCGGTGTCCAGGGCGCGCTCGACGACCTCGGCACCGACCTGCGTGACGTGACCTTCGTCGTCGTCGACCTCGAGACGACGGGGACGGCACCAGCGACCGACGCCATCACGGAGATCGGCGCGGTCAAGGTGCGCGGCGGCGAGATCCTCGGGGAGTTCCAGACCCTCGTCAACCCTGGCGGCCCCGTCCCTCCACAGATCACGGTCCTCACCGGCATCACGACAGCCATGGTCATCGACGCCCCACGGATCGAGGCGGTCCTCCCGGCGTTTCTCGAGTTCGCGCACGGCGCCGTGCTCGTCGCGCACAACGCGCGCTTCGACGTCGGTTTCCTCAAGGCGGCGGCACGAGCCACGGACACCCCGTGGCCCCGGTTCGAGGTCGTCGACACGGTCGCTCTCGCCCGCCGCGTCGTCCCCAAGGACGAGGTCCGCAACCACAGGCTCGGCACGCTCGCGCAGCTCTTCGGCGCGACGACGGTTCCGGACCACCGAGCACTCTCGGATGCGCGTGCCACGGTCGATGTCCTCCACGCACTCCTCGGCAGGCTCGCCCCGTGGGGCATCACGCATCTCGAGGACCTCGCGTCTGCGGTCGATCCGGTGGCCCCTGCCGTGCGAGCCAAGCGGCACCTCGCGGACGAGATGCCGCGCGGACCCGGCGTGTACATGTTCCACGCCCCCGACGGCGAGGTCCTCTACGTCGGGACGTCGGTCGACGTTCGCACCCGTGTGCGCAGCTACTTCACGCGCGCCGAGACCCGGCGCCGCATGACCGAGATGGTGACGATCGCCGAGCGCGTCTCGGCCGTGCCGTGCGCGACCCGCCTCGAGGCGCAGGTGCGCGAGCTCCGGCTCATCGCGGAGCACTCGCCGCGCTACAACCGTCGGTCCCGGTTCCCCGAGCGCATGCCGTGGGTCCGGCTCACCGACGAGCCGCACCCGCGCCTCAGCATCGTCACGCAGGTCGTCGCAGAGACCGAGGGTGCAGCAGATGCTGCCGTCGCCGGTGTGCGGGCCGAGGACGTCGGGACGGCCGCCCCGACGGCGCCCCGTCGTGAGGGGGCGTGGCACATCGGGCCTTTCCTCTCCCGGCGCACGGCGCAGGCCGCGCTCGAGGGACTCCAGTCCGCGCTCGACGTCCGGCGCTGCACCCGGAGGCTCCCGCTCGTCGCACGGCCGGGGGCCGCCGCGTGCCCGCTGCTCGACCTCGGTCGGTGCGCGGGACCGTGCGTTGCCGGGGACGACGCCGACGGACGTGCATCGCGCGCCGCGCACGACGCCGAGGTCGCGGCCGCCCGGTCCGCGATGAGCGATGACCCCGGGTCGGTCGTCGAGCGGATGCTCGCCCGCATCATGCGCTACTCGGCCGAGGAGCGCTTCGAGCAGGCCGCCGTCGAGCGCGACCGCATCGCCGCGGTCGTCGATGGTGCCGCACGCCGGGAACGGTTTGCGCAGATGTCGGCCTGCGACGAGCTCGTCGCGGCTCGGGCGCGGGACGACGGCGCGTGGGAGGTCGTCGTCGTCCGGCACGGTCGGCTCGCTGCGACCGCGATCGCCCCCGTCGGGACCGACCCCTACTTGACGATCGACGCTGCGACCGCGACGGCCGAGGTGGTCCTGCCGCCCGTCGTGCCCGCGACCGCGGCCCACCCCGAGGAGACCCTTCTGCTGCTCGACTGGCTTGACTCCCCCGGTGTCAGACTCGTCCGCACGACGCACCCGTTCTCGTGCGCCGTCCACGGACCGGGCGCGTACGGCGCGCTCGCAGCCCAGGCCCGGGACGCCCGTGGAGCCGGCGACGGGGCACCTGCGGACTGAGTCGTTCCAGCCAGCCTCGGCACAGCGGTGGCAGGATGGGACGAGCACAGCCGGAGCGCCACGAAGGAGTCCCCATGCTCACCGCCATCGTCATGATCGACGCGATCCCCGCCCGCATCCCCGAGGTCGCGGAGACGATCACGGCGATCCGCGGCGTCGACGAGGTCTACTCGGTCACGGGCGACAACGACCTCATCGCGATCGTGCGCGTGCGGAACCATGACGATCTCGCCGGCGTCATCGCTGACGGCATCAACAAGGTCGACGGCGTGCAGCGCACGCAGACCCACCTGGCGTTCCGCACGTACTCGTCGACCGAGCTCGACCGCGCGTTCGACCTCGGCCTCGGCGACTGACGCCGAAGTCCGGGGCGCGAGCGGTTCCGCAGGACACGCTCAGCCCGACGGGCTCAGTCGGACGCGCTCGCACGCGCCCACGCCTCGAGCCTGCCGCGAGCGGCTCCCGAGTCGACCGCGTGCGCGGCATGGTCGAGACCCGCCCGGAGGCGGTCGACGAGAGCGCCCTCGCCCGTGCCTGGCAGCGATCCGTCCGCGACGATCGCGGCGGCGGCGTTGAGCAGTACCGTCTGACGCACGAGCCCGTCCTCGCCGTCGAGCACCCGCCTCACGACGGCCGCGTTGTGCTCTGCCTCCCCGCCGCGCAGGTCGGCCACGGTCACCGGGTCGAGCCCGAGCTCTTCCGTCGCGTCGAGCGTCGTGCGCTCGACGGCGCCGCCGCGGACCTCCCACACGTCGGCACGGCCGTTGGCCGCGAGCTCGTCGAGGCCGTCGGCGCCGCGGAACACGAGCGCGTGCGTGCCGCGCGTCGCGAACACGCCGGCCATGAGCGGAGCCATCCGCAGGTCCGCACACCCGACCGCGATCGCGCCGGGCTGGGCCGGGTTCGTCAGCGGCCCGAGGAAGTTGAAGGCCGTCGGGATGCCAAGCTCACCACGGACGGCACCCGCGTGCCGCATCGCCGGGTGGAACGTCTTCGCGAAGCAGAACGTGATGCCTGCCTCCGCCCCGATCCGCGCGACGCGCGCGGGCGTGTGGTCGAGATCGATGCCGAGCGCCTCGAGAACGTCGGCGGAGCCGGTCGTCGAGGACGCGGACCTGTTGCCGTGCTTGACGACGGTGAGGCCCGTGCCCGCGACGACGATCGCTGCCATCGACGAGATGTTCACGGTGTTCGCCATGTCGCCGCCGGTCCCGACGATGTCGACGGCACGCTCGACGCGTGCCGCGTACGGCACCGCGTGCTCGAGCATGACGTCGGCGAGCGCCGTGAGCTCCTCGACGGTCTCCCCCTTGGCGCGGAGCGCGACGAGAAGTCCCGCGAGGCGAGCCGGCGGGACCTGACCGGCCATGACCTGGTCCATGGCCCAGGCGACGTCATCGCGCGGGAGGTCGTCACCGGCGACGAGCCGACGGAGGAGCTGGGGCCACGTCGTGCTCATGAAGTCGTCCTCACCGTGCCTGGGCGGCACCCACCTGCTCGGCGATCGTCCGCTGCACCTCGAACGGGTCGAGAGGACGCGACACCGTCGCGTCCGCGAGGGACCACGACGCGAGCCACGCGTCCTGCGGGCGTCCGACGAGGACGAGGACCCGCGGGCAGAGGTAGATCTCGTTCTTCAGCTGACGGCACAGGCCCATACCGCCGACCTTGTCAGCCTCGCCGTCGAGGATAACCAGGTCGAAGGACGCGAGGTCCTTCCTGTCCAGGAGCGCGTCAGCCGTCGCGACCTCGAGCCACTCGATCTCGGGGGCGCCTGCCGCGAGCCGCGGCCCGACGGCGGTGCGGACCTGGTCGCGCACCGTGATGTCGTCGCTGTGCAGGAGGATCCGTGGCGCGCGGGTGGCCGTGGATGTGGTGGCCGGCTGGGTCGACATCGTCATCGCCTTCGCTTCGTCGTCAGGGCTGTGGTCGTGCTCAACGCATCTTGTCACGGTGTCCACCGACTGCCGAAACACGCCGGGCGCGCGCGATGACAAAAGTCGTCGAGTCGTCATCAAAAGCGTTGGAATCTCGCCGATTCCGCATCGTTGCGCGGGTCATGACCCGCGCGCCCGCCCATTGTGAGCCATCCGTGAGGGCCCAGGGGAGGTCCAATGGTCCCAGACAGCCGCCTGTTCGGCCATAATGGCTCCCGTGACGACTGCACCTACCCATGCCCCGAGCGCCCACGTCGGCGTCAACCGGCCGAACCCCGTCTCGGTCGGCACCATCGTGTGGCTCGCGAGCGAGCTCATGTTCTTCGCGGGCCTCTTCGCGATGTACTTCTCCCACCGGTCGGTCATGCCGACGCAGGAGTGGGAGGCTCACGCCTCGAACCTCGCGTTCCCGTTCGCCCTCGGCAACACGCTCATCCTCGTGGCCTCGTCGGTGACGTGCCAGATGGCTGTGTGGGCCGCTGAGCGCTTCCAGCCGCGCCGCACGGGCTCGCTCGTGCAGATCAACCGCTGGGGCATGAACGAGTGGATGGTCCTCACCTTCGTCATGGGGTCCGTGTTCGTCGCCGGTCAGGTCTTCGAGTACGCCGAGCTCGTGCAGCACGGCGTGACGATCTCGTCGAGCCCCTACGGCTCCGTCTTCTTCCTCACGACCGGCTTCCACGGGCTGCACGTCGTCGGCGGGCTCATCGCCTTCCTCTACGTGCTCGCCCGCTCGCACGCGGCCAAGCGCTTCGGCCACCACGAGGCCACGACCGCGATCGTCACCTCCTACTACTGGCACTTCGTCGACGTCGTGTGGATCGCGCTCTTCTTCGTGATCTACGTCCTTCGCTGAGCCCCACCCCGCGCGGATGTCACACCGTGCACCTGCCCTACCCACCCCCCACGTCGAGACGAGGACTCCCGTGAAGGCACTCGCCGCCCGCAGGCACCACCGGTTCGCACCGGTCGTGCTCATGCTGCTGGCGCTGCTCGCCACCGGCGCGCTGTACGCCGTGATGACCCCGACCACCGCGACCGCCGACACTTCGGCGAGCGCGGAGGACATCGAGGCCGGCAAGCAGCTCTTCCAGGCCAACTGCGCAACCTGCCACGGCGTCGGTGCCGGCGGCGCGGACGAGGTGCCCTCGCTCATCGGCGTCGGCGCAGCCTCCGTGAACTTCCAGGTGAGCACCGGCCGCATGCCGATGCAGGCCAGCGGCCCCCAGGCCCCGGTCAAGCCCGCACAGTTCACCGACAAGCAGGTCGACCAGCTCGCCGCGTACGTCGCCTCGCTCGGCGCGGGTCCCTCGGTCCCGACCGCCGAGATGGTCGACCCGGCGCTCGGCAGCCCGTCGAACGGCGCCGCGCTCTTCCGCACCAACTGCGCGATGTGCCACAACGCCGTGGGCGCGGGCGGCGCGCTCTCCGAGGGCAAGTGGGCCCCGGCCCTCTGGGACACGACGCCCACGAACCTCTACCAGGCGATGCTCACCGGCCCGCAGTCCATGCCGGTGTTCAACGACGCGAACCTCACGCCCGAGGAGAAGCGCGACGTCATCTCGTACCTCGTCGAGCAGCGTGAGCCGTCGGTCGGCGGCCTGAGCCTCGGCTCGCTCGGCCCTGTCTCCGAGGGCCTCTGGGTCTTCGTCATCGGTATGGGCATCCTCATCGGATTCGCCGTCTGGATCGGAGCGAAGTCCTCGTGAGCACGCACGACAAGAACACCGAGCTCGAGCGCTCGGACGTCCCCGCGGCGTTCGAGGACCCGGGCCTCCCGGAGCACCGCTACCGCATGGGTGACACCGACCCGGCCGCGAACAAGCGATCCGAGCGTCAGGTCGTCGTCCTCTTCGCGATCTCCGTGCTCGGCGCCGTCGGGGCGCTCGTCGCGTACTTCGCGCTCCCCCTCGGTTCCGACCCGATGTCCGTCCGCTGGGCGACGCTCGGCCTCGGCCTCGGCCTCGCGCTGAGCCTCCTCGGCATCGGCACGGGCGCGGTCCACTGGGCCAAGACCCTCATGTCGGACCACGAGGTCACGGAGAAGCGCAAGCCGATCTCGTCCGACCAGGCGACACGTGACGCGGCGGTCCAGGCTCTCGTCGACGGCGCCCGCGACTCGGCGATCGCCCGTCGCGGCGTCCTCAAGGGTGCCGTCCTCTCCGCCCTCGCGATCTTCCCGCTGACGATCGCCGTGCCGCTCATCGGCTCGGTCGGCGGCGACTGGAACATCTCGAAGTTCCGCCACACCGTGTGGCGCAAGGGCCGTCGCCTCGCGATCGACCCGAGCGGCCGTCCCATCAAGGCCTCGGACGTCACGGTCGGTTCCGTCTTCCACGTCATCCCGGACGGGATGCGCGACGAGGAGCACTGGATGGAGGAGAAGGCCAAGGCCGTCGTCCTCCTCGTGCGCCTCGACGAGCGCGACCTCAAGGGCGACCAGTCCCCCTCGGGCGAGACCTGGTCCTACGACGGCATCGTCGCGTACTCGAAGATCTGCACCCACGTCGGCTGCCCCGTGGCGCTCTACGAGCAGCAGACCCACCACCTCCTGTGCCCCTGCCACCAGTCGACGTTCGACATCGCGGACGGCGCCAAGGTCGTCTTCGGCCCCGCGAACCGGCCGCTGCCGCAGCTGCCCATCACCGTCGACGCCGAGGGCTACCTCGTCGCGCAGGACGACTTCGCCGAGCCCATCGGCCCGAGCTTCTGGGAGCGTCTCAAGTGACCACGACCCAGCCGGAGACGGCCGTCGGCGCAGCCGCCGACTACCTCGACCAGCGCACCGGCATCGCTGGCGCCGTCAAGGAGTTCGCACGCAAGGTCTTCCCCGACCACTGGTCGTTCCTCCTCGGTGAGATCGCGCTCTACTCGTTCGTCGTCCTGCTCATCTCGGGCGGGTTCCTCACGATGTTCTTCGTGCCGTCCATGGGGTTCACGACGTACCCGGAGGACTCCCTGCCGGTGACGATGCAGGGCGTCGAGATGTCCGAGGCGTTCGCCTCGACGCTCCACATGTCCTTCGAGGTCCGTGGTGGCCTCCTCATGCGGCAGATCCACCACTGGGCCGCGCTGCTCTTCATGGCGTCGATCGTCACGCACATGATGCGCGTGTTCTTCACGGGCGCCTTCCGCAAGCCACGTGAGCTCAACTGGCTCGTCGGGTTCACCCTCATGATCCTCGGCCTGCTCGCAGGGTTCTCCGGCTATTCGCTGCCTGACGACGTCCTCTCGGGCAACGGTCTGCGCATCGCAGACGGCGTTGCGAAGTCGATCCCCGTCATCGGTGCGTTTGCCTCCTACATGCTCTTCGGCGGCGAGTTCCCCGGTGAGCACATCATCCCGCGCCTCTTCACGGTGCACATCCTTCTCGTGCCGGCGCTCATCCTCGCCTTCGTCGGGATCCACCTCCTCATGGTCGTGCTCCACAAGCACACGCAGTACCCCGGGGGTGGCCGCTCGAGCAAGAACGTCGTGGGCTTCCCGCTGTTCCCCGTGTACGTCGCCAAGGCCGGTGGCTTCTTCTTCATCGTCTTCGGTGTGCTTGCACTCATGGGGGCGACGCTCTCGATCAACAACGTGTGGAACTACGGCCCGTACGACCCGTCGCCGGTCTCCGCCGGCGCCCAGCCGGACTGGTACATGCTGTTCCTCGAGGGCGGCCTGCGGCTCATGCCGGGCTGGGAGTGGGTGATCGGTGGGTTCACGATCCCCATCAACATCCTCGTCCCCGGTGTCGTCATCCCGGGTCTGCTGTTCACGTTCCTCGCGCTCTACCCGTTCATCGAGGCCCGCGTCACGCAGGACAAGTCCGAGCACCACGTGCTCGACCGCCCGCGCAACGTCCCGGTCCGCACCGCACTCGGCGTCGCGTTCCTCACCGCGTTCGTCATCCTCGTGCTCGCCGGTTCGAACGACCTCATCGCGACGCACTTCGAGATGTCGATCAACACCATCACGTGGATCTTCCGGGTCGCCTTCTTCGTCGCCCCCGTGTTCGCGTTCATGGTGACGAAGCGACTGTGCCTCGCGCTGCAGCGCAAGGACCGGGAGCTCGTGCTCCACGGCCACGAGGCCGCTCGTCTCGTGCGCTTCGAGTCCGGCGAGGTCATCGAGGTCCACAAGCCGCTCTCGGACCAGGAGCGCTGGCTGCGCGTCAACTACCAGGCGCACGCTCCGCTCGTCATCGAGCCCGGTGAGGACGCGCGTGGCGTCCGTCGCAGGGGCTACGCGGCGGACAAGCGTTGGCAGGCCCTCTCCCGGTTCTTCTACGAGGACCGCATCGAGCCTGTCACCCCTGCGGAGATCGCCAACACGCACGGCGCTCACACGGCCGTCGAGCAGTCCGACGACGCGCCGCAGATCGGTCACTGATCGACGCCACGAGCCGGAATGACAGAGACTGAACCTGTGTTCACCTAGCAGGACGTGAGCCCCGCGGCCGACCTCGGCCGCGGGGCTCACGTGCAAGGACGTCGCCCCGTCGCGAGGCGGCGTCACAACCCGAGGGCGCGCAGGCGCCCGCGACGATGGAGGCAGCACGGCATGGCCGAGTACACCCTTCCCGACCTCTCCTACGACTACGGCGCGCTGGACCCGCACATCTCCGGCCGCATCATGGAGCTTCACCACTCCAAGCACCACGCTGCGTACGTCGCCGGCGCCAACGCCGCGCTCGACGCCCTCGCAGAGGCTCGTTCGACGGGCAACCTCGGTGCCGTCAACATGCTCGAGAAGAACCTCGCGTTCAACCTCGGCGGGCACGTCAACCACTCGGTGTTCTGGCAGAACCTCTCCCCCGAGGGCGGCGACCGTCCCGAGGGCGAACTTGCTGCCGCAATCGACGAGTTCTTCGGTTCGTTCGACGCGTTCGTCGCCCACTTCACGGCGAACGCGCTCGGCATCCAGGGATCGGGCTGGTCGATCCTCGCGTGGGACACGCTCGGGCAGAAGCTCATCATCGTGCAGCTCTACGACCAGCAGGGCAACCTGCCGATCGGTGTCGTGCCGCTGCTCATGCTCGACATGTGGGAGCACGCCTTCTACCTCGACTACGTCAACGTCAAGGCTGACTACGTCAAGGCGTTCTGGAACATCGTCAACTGGACGGACGTCGCCGCACGCCTCGAGCGCGCGCGTTCGCAGGGCCAGGGCCTCATCGTCGCCCTCTGACCCGCACCGGACCGCAGGGCGGCCACCCCATTGGGGGTGGCCGCCCTGCGGCGTCTCTCCGGAGCGGCACGGAGCGCCTGCAACGCGTCTCACACCCCTGCTGACCTGCTCGCACACTTCACGGACGCCGCTGCGGGCTACGATTGAAGTGTGCGGGGCGAGGGGTCCCGCAGTGGACGAAGGAGTCGACATGAGACCGCAGGAGCGCACCACTGGGCGCGCGATCACGGACACGCTCGCTCATGTTCTCGGGCCGCCGCAGGTTGGCGACTACGCCGCACCGATCCGACCGGCCAATGCCGAGGAGCGTGCGCGGGAGGAGGAGCTGCACACTCGCTTCCGCCGGGTCGTGGCTCCGGACGGCACGGTCCACCTCGTCGACACACGGCCTGGCGAGGACTGACCGCGACACGCAGGCACGCCCGCACCCCCGGCGCGAGTGGCGCAGGTGCGGGCGTTCGCGCGACCGGGAGGCATTCGACGGATCCGCCACACACACGAGGAGGGCCGCACCCTGTGGGTGCGGCCCTCCTCGTGTGTGCAGGCCGCGTCAGTCGCAGCCGGGGGCATCGCTCAGTGGGCGTGCAGGCCGCGCGAGTACTCCATGACCCAGCCCGTCACCGCGATCGCGGAGATGCCGATACCGATGTAGAAGATCCACCAGCCGGCGGCGAGGCCGAGGAAGCAGACCGCCGCCGCGAATGCGAGGACGAGCGGCCACCAGCTCCACGGGGCGAACGTGCCGAGCTCACCAGCACCCTGCGAGATCTCGCCGTCAGGGTCGTCCTCGGGACGCGCGTCGATGTGACGGGCCGTGAGCGCGAGGTAGCCGGCGATCATGCCGACGAGCCCCGCGAGGAGGAAGAGTGCGGCGGTGCCGACGGGCTCGAACTTGCTCGTGAGCCCGTAGGCGAGAGCCACGATGAGGAAGAACGGCACGAGTGCGGCGAAGAGCCGGGTCTCGATCTTCACAGGGTGTCACCCTTCGTCTCGTCGGAAGTCCCGACCGCGGTCGGTCGGGCCGATGCAGCGGCCAGCTCGCCGTGGACGTAGTCCATCGCAGCGACCTCCGGGTGGTGGAGGTCGAAGGCCGGCCGCTCGGAGCGGATACGCGGCACCGAGGTGAAGTTGTGGCGCGGGGGCGGGCACGAGGTCGCCCACTCGAGCGAGCCACCGAAGCCCCACGGGTCGTCGACCTCGACCTTGGGCGCGCGGCGCCAGGTGACGTAGACGTTCCAGAGGAACGGCAGCGTCGATGCGGCGAGGAGGAACGAACCGTAGGTCGAGACCTGGTTCATCCAGGTGAAGCCTTCCTCGGGCATGTAGTCCGGGTAACGGCGGGGCATGCCGGCGACGCCGAGCCAGTGCTGCACGAGGAAGGTCGCGTGGAAGCCGATGAAGAGCATCCAGAAGTGGATCTTGCCGAGCTTCTCGTTGAGCATGCGGCCCGTGAACTTCGGCCACCAGAAATAGAAGCCCGCGAACATCGCGAAGACCACGGTGCCGAAGACGACGTAGTGGAAGTGGGCGACGACGAAGTAGGAGTCCGAGAGGTGGAAGTCGAGCACCGGCGTCGAGAGGATGACGCCTGTGAGGCCACCGAAGAGGAAGGTGACGAGGAACCCGAGCGACCAGAGCATCGGTGTCTCGAAGGTGAGCTTCCCTCGCCACATCGTGCCGATCCAGTTGAAGAACTTCACGCCTGTCGGGACGGCGATCGCCATCGTCATGAGCGCGAAGAACGGCAGGAGGACGGCGCCCGTGACGTACATGTGGTGAGCCCACACAGTGACGGACAGCGCGGCGATCGCGATGATCGCGTAGACCATGCCCTTGTAGCCGAAGAGGGGCTTGCGGCTGAAGACGGGGACGATCTCGGTGACGATGCCGAAGAACGGCAGCGCGATGATGTACACCTCAGGGTGCCCGAAGAACCAGAAGAGGTGCTGCCAGAGGATGGCGCCGCCGTTCTCCGGGTTGAAGACCTGCGCGCCGAGGCGACGGTCGGCGCCGAGCGCGAAGAGCGCCGAGGCGAGCGGGGGGAACGCCATGAGGATGAGGATCGACGTGACGAGCGTGCCCCACGTGAAGACGGGCATGCGGAACATCGTCATGCCGGGGACGCGCATCGTGATGATCGTCGTGATGAAGTTGACGGCGCCGAGGATCGTGCCGAAGCCACCCATGGCGAGGCCGAAGACCCAGAGGTCACCGCCGAGCCCGGGGCTGAACGTCGCGTTCGACAGCGGCGCGTAGCCGAACCAGCCGAACGACGCAGCACCCTGACGCGTGAAGAAGCCCGCGCACGCGATGAGGCCACCGAAGAGGTAGAGCCAGTACGCGAACATGTTGAGCCGCGGGAATGCGACGTCGGGGGCACCGATCTGCAGAGGAGTGATGACGTTCGCGAAGCCGGCGAAGAGCGGCGTCGCGAAGAGCAGCAGCATGATCGTGCCGTGCATCGTGAAGAGCTGGTTGTACTGCTCCTTGCTCTGCACGATCTGGATGCCTGGCTCGAAGAGCTCGGCACGGATGACGAGCGCCATGACTCCTGCGATGCAGAAGAACACGAACGACGTGATGAGGTACATGTAGCCGATCGTCTTGTGGTCGGTCGACGTGACCCACTTGACGATCGTCCGGCCCATGTTCCTGCGAGCAGGTGCGAGACCCGGGACCGTGGTCGCTGCAGCGGCAGCCATCAGTTGTCACCTTCCGTGGACGTGAGGTCGGCGGCGTCCTGCTGGCGGACCAGGTCCATGCCGAGGGCGCCGGTCTGGCCCTTGGCGCGGAGGTCGGCCATCGCTGCGTCGTAGTCGGCGCGCGAGACGATCGCGACGTTGAAGAGCATGCCCGAGTGGTGCTCGCCGCAGAGCTCGGCGCACTTGCCGGCGTAGTAGCCGATGCGCTGGGGCACGATGTGCATCTTGTTCGTGCGGTGCGGGATCATGTCGAGCTTGTCGAGGAAGGCCGGCACCCAGAACGAGTGGATGACGTCGCGCGAGTCGAGGATGAGCTCGACCTTCTCGCCGACGGGCAGGTAGAGGGTCGGGAGAGACTCGTCGGTGCCCACCGCGCCGTCGAGGCTCGTCTCGCCGCCGAGCTTGGAGACGTCGCCCGCGTGGATGCCGGACTCGTAGACGTCGTCGTCGAGGTAGTTGAAGTCCCAGCTCCACTGCTTGCCGACGACCTGGATCGAGACGTCGGGCGTGGCGGACGTGTCGCGGATCTCGGCCATGTCGCGCTGCGTGTAGAAGAACAGGACGCCGATCATCATGATCGGGATCGCCGTGTACATCATCTCGAGCGGGATGTGATAGCGGGTCTGGACGGGCAGCTGGTGGTCGTCCTTGCGCTTCCGGTAGGCGATGACGCTCCAGAGCATGAGGCCCCACGTGATGAGACCCACGGCGAGGAGAGCGGTCCACGAGCCGACCCACATGTTGGTGATGCGGTCGGTGTGGTCGGTCACCGGCCCGTCGGAGTACCCGGGGAGAAAGCCACGCTGGGCTTCCTCGGAGCATCCGGACACCGCGAGGACGACAAAGGCGGAGAGCGCGATCGCTCCGAGCCTCGTGCGCCGGCGGCGACTGGGGGGAGTCTGCGAGTGCAAGGGTGGGCCTTTCACGTCACGTCCTGGTGGCGGGCACGCCACTGGGACCTTGGTCCTCATCGGTCCGAGCCTATCTCTTCCCACCACCTGTTCTCCCCAGGTTGCGCACGCGGGTCACGTCACTTGCCAAGGTTGTGTCACCAAGACCCTCGGTAGGGCTCGGATAGCGTGGGGTTGTGACCCCGACCACCCCCTCTCCCCGAGCCTCGGCGCGCACATTCTTCGACGCGGGCAGTGCCGCGCCGCTCCTGCCCGAGACCCTCGAGGCACTTCGAGCGGCACGCCTCGAGGCCTGGTCAGGCCCGCGAAGGCTCCATTCCGAGGGTCGACGCGCGGGGCTGCTTCTAGGTGCAGCCCGCGAGACTGTGGCTGCCGCCGTCGGTGCACGGACCGAAGAGGTCCGCTTCGCACCGTCCCACACGGCAGCGATCCACGCCGCCGTGGGCGGCGTCGCGCCCGCCCGTCGGCGCGTCGGGCGTCGCATCGTCGCGAGCGCGGTCGAGCGCTCGGCGCTCCTCGCGGCGGCCGAGCACACCGCGCCCGGAGAGGTGACCTTGGTCCCGGTGGACGCCCGCGGGCGCGTCGAGCGCGACGCCTTCGAGACGGCCGTCTCGGCTGATGGCGTCGGCCTCGCGTGCCTCCAGCACGCGAACGGCGAGGTCGGCACGCTTCAGCCTCTTGACCAGGTGCACACGTCGGCGCGTGCGGCCCGGGTCCCGCTGCTCGTCGACGCGGGATCGTCGCTCGGGCACGTCGACGTCGGTTCGTCCTGGGACGTCCTGACCGCCGACCCGGCGGACTGGGGCGGGCCGGACGGCATCGGGATCCTCGTCGTGCGGGCGGGCGTGCGCGCACGCCCCGTGGGCCCCGAGGACCCCGACCCATGGTTCCCCGGCGGGGTGAGCACCGCGGTCGCGTTTGCCGCTGCGGTGTCGCTCACCGCGGCGCGGTCGCGCCAGGAAGCCGAGGACGTCCGGCTGCGCGCCTACGTCGCGCGGCTCCGGGACCGTGTCTCCGCGCTCGTCCCGGACGTCGACGTCGTCGGGGACCCGACGGACCGGCTTCCCCACGTCCTCACGTTCTCGTGCCTCTACGTCGACGGCGAGGCGATCCTCGGCGAGCTCGACGCGGCGGGCTTCGCGGTTGGCTCGGGCTCCGCGTGCACGTCGCTCACCCTCCAGCCCAGCCATGTTCTTGCCGCGATGGGCGCCCTCACGCAGGGCAACGTCCGGCTCACGCTCCACCCGGGCGTCACCGAGGACGACATCGACCGGTTCTGCGTGGTCCTGCCTGGCGCCGTCGCCCGGGTCCGCGCGCGGCTCGGCGCCGATCTCTGAGAGCCCCGCACACGACGAGGCCCGGGTCCCTGCGGGGACCCGGGCCTCGTCGGAAGCGTCAGCCGCTCAGCTGAAGGAGTCGCCGCACGCGCACGACCCACCCGCGTTGGGGTTGTCGATCGTGAAGCCCTGCTTCTCGATCGTGTCGGCGAAGTCGATCGACGCGCCCTCGAGGTACGGGACCGACATCTTGTCGACGACGACCTCGACGCCGCCGAAGTCGCGCGTCGCGTCGCCGTCGAGCAGGCGCTCGTCGAAGTACAGCTGGTAGATGAGTCCGGAGCAGCCGCCGGGCTGCACCGCGACTCGGAGCCGGAGGTCGTCACGACCCTCCTGCTCGAGAAGGCTGCGGACCTTGTCCGCGGCGACGTCGGTGAGGAGCACGCCGTGCGTGGTCTCCGTGGTCTCGCTCATGTGGATCTCCGGACGTTCGGCAGTGGGGACGGGTGTCCGTCGGGTGCAACACCCGCGACCCCGGCGATGTTCCCGGCCAGCGTACGCCGCGTCACGCACGGTGCACGGAGACGTTCGCCACACGGTCGCCGTGGGCCGCTCAGAGCCGCCAGGTCCGGGCGATGCGGGCCACCCGCTCCGCGGCTTCGTCCGCCACCGCTCCGTCCGCGTCGAGCACGTCGTCAGGGACGGCCCAACCCGTCTCGTGGACAGCTGCGACCCCGAGCGCTGACCACTCCCGACGCCCCGAGAGCGACGTCCCCGCGAGAACGACGACGGGTACCGCGGCGTCGAGAGCAGCGTCGGCGACCGCGGGCAGCACCCCGTCGTGCGACTCGTCGCCATCGAGCACGGGCACCACGACGACGACGAGATCCGCCTGCGCGACGGCCGATGTGACACCGACGAGGTCAGCGACGAGGGGCGCGGCCGGGGCCAGCGGGACGCCGAGCGCGGCGAGCGCGAGCGCCGCGCCTCCCCCGGCGGCGCCGCCGCGCAGCGCACCGAGCTCGCGCGCGTGGTCGGAGATGGCGCGCGCGCTCGTCGTCGACGTCGTCGCGGCACCGAGGAGGTCGCGTCCGACGAGTGTGCCCGCACGCGCGCCGGCGATCGCGTGGACGAGATCGCCGAGCGCGCGCTCGAGGTCCTGCGCGGCGACTGCGTCGAGAACGTCGGGCACGAGCCCTCCCGCGAGCCCGCCGAGCCCGAGGAGCGCGTCGGGCGCACGGTGCGCGACCCGGACGTCACGGCCGGCGAGAGCACGCCGCAGCGCGCCGAGGTCCGGGAGGTCGTCGGCCGTCACACCGCGCAGAGCGGCCCCGCCCGCGACGAGCCGTGACGAGTCAGGCACGGGAACGCCGAGGCCGTCGGCGAGCCCGACGAGCATCCCAGCGCCGCCGTCGGCCCACGCCGTGCCCGTTCCTGCGTCCGCGCCGAGCGCGACGAGCACCGTCCGGGCATCGGTTGTGAGCGCCGACGCGAGCAGCGTCCCGAGAGGCCGGGACGACCCGTTCCTCACGGCATCGGCGCGGTCGGTCCCGGGTGCCACGAGCGTCGCGTCCGAGAGGACGACGACGTCGCGCACGCCGGCGAGCGCCTCGGCGGTACCGGACCGCCCGTCGGCGAGCGGCAGGACGTCGACGCTCACCCCGGCAGCCCTGCACCACGCCTCGGCCACGCCAGCAGCCACCTGGGGGCCACGGGGGCCCCATCCACCTGAGCTCACGACGACGACACGCACCGGTTCATCGTCGCACCCCGGCGAGGGCCGTCCGCACCCCGGGAACGCCCTGGGGAAGCCCGCGCAGATGTGGGACGATACCGGGCGTGACGACGAACGCGACCTTCTCCGAGCCCGCCCCCTCCGCGCTGCTGCTCCTCGGCCAGGGATCCGACCTCGCCTCCGAGCGCGGTGTCGAGTGCGCCGGTGCGCTGCCGCCTGCGAGCAGCCCGGACCTCGTCGAGCGCGCCCGCGCGGCGAAGGCCGCGCTCGGGGACCGCGTCTTCGTCCTCGGTCACCACTACCAGCGCGACGAGGTCATCGAGTTCGCGGACGTCACCGGAGACTCGTTCAAGCTGGCGCGCGAGGCCGCGGCGCGGCCCGAGGCGGAGTTCATCGTCTTCTGCGGCGTTCACTTCATGGCAGAGTCCGCGGACATCCTCACGACGGCCGATCAGCAGGTCGTGCTCCCCGATCTCGCCGCAGGGTGCTCGATGGCGGACATGGCGACGATCGATCAGGTCGAGGACGCGTGGGACGTCCTCGTCGAGGCGGGGATCGCCGAGAGCACGGTCCCCGTCACATACATGAACTCGACCGCGGCCATCAAGGCGTTCACGGGTCGACACGGCGGCACCGTCTGCACGTCGTCGAACGCGCACGTCGCGCTCCGCTGGGCGTTCGACAAGGTCGGCGGGGTCGACGGGACCGGCAAGATTCTCTTCATGCCGGACCAGCACCTCGGTCGGAACACGGCGCTGCGCGACCTCGGGATGCGCGCGGAGGACTGCGTCGTCTTCGACCCGCGCAAGCCGGACGGCGGCCTCACGACGCAGGAGCTGCGTGACGCGCGGATGATCCTGTGGCGCGGGCACTGCTCCGTCCACGGACGCTTCTCCCCCGAGAACGTCGCGCAGATGCGCGCGAACGTGCCTGGCGTCACCGTCATGGTTCACCCTGAGTGCCGCAACGAGGTCGTCGCCCTCGCGGACAAGGTCGGCTCGACGGAGTTCATCATCAGGGCGCTCGACGCAGCGGAGCCGGGGTCCTCGTGGGCGATCGGCACGGAGCTCAACCTCGTCCGTCGCCTCGCGAAGGCGCACCCGGACAAGCAGGTGCACTACCTCGACTCGACCGTGTGCTTCTGCTCGACGATGAACCGGATCGACCTGCCGCACCTCGTGTGGTCGCTCGAGCAGCTCGTCGCGGGCACTGTGCCGAACCGCATCGTCGTCGACGCGGACGACGCGCACTGGGCGCGCGTCGCGCTCGACCAGATGCTCGCGCTGCCCGGGGTCTGAGCCGCCACGAGCGTCGAGAACCCGATACCGGCGGTAGCGGGTATCGGAGGTCGAGGGTTACCCTGCTGAGGTGTTCCGGACGATCCAGCTCGCGCTCGCCACCTCGCGCCCACGTCGCCCCGTCCCGGGGCTCGACCTCCTCGACTCCTCCGTCACCCGGATGCGCGTCAACCTCGGCGACCTCGACCTCTATCGGCACGTCAACAACGGCGTGTACCTGCAGATGATGGACGTCGCGCGCATCAACTACATCGCCGACCTCGGACTCATGCCCGAGCTCGACCGCCGCGGCTGGTACCCCGTCGTCGCCAACTCGACGATGCACTACCGGCGCTCGCTCACGCTCGGACAACGCTTCGAGATCCACACGCGCACCCTCGGCTGGGACGACCGCTGCGTCTTTCTCGAGCAGACGTTCCACCGCGGCGGCGAGCAGATCGTCCGCGGCGTCGTCGCAGGTCGTTTCCTCTCGCGCGACCACACCCGCGTCGCCGGGTCCGACGTCGCCGCTGCCGCGGGCCACACCGAGGCGTCGCCCGCGCTCCCGGCCGACATCGCCGCGTGGGCCGACGCCTTCGACATCCGACACCGCCCGCGCTGACGCCCCGCGCCCGGGTAGGGGCACCCCGCCCGGTCGACTAGGCTGGCACGGTGTTCAAGAAGAACCGTCCCACCGAGGACGTGACGCCCCAGCCCGTCCCCGAGGTCGCGCCCGAGCTCGACCACACTGCCGACCCGCGCCGCAAGTCCGGCCCCACTCCGCGCCGCAGCGAGGTCGTCGCGAGCAACAAGGTCCCGCTCGTCGCCAACGACCGCCGGGCCGCAGCCAAGGCGCAGCGCGCGGAGATGCGCAAGCAGCGTGACATCGAGTACCAGGCCATGCTCTCGGGCGACGAGCGCCACCTCCCGTACCGCGACAAGGGACCCGTCAAGCGCTTCGTCCGCGACTGGGTCGATGCCCGCCGGAACCTCGGGGAGATCTTCCTCTTCTTCGCGCTCGCGATGATGGTCGTGCTCTTCATCACCCCCTACGTCGCGAGCGACGCCATCACGGTGATCCTCATGCTCTTCCTCTATGGCGTCGTCCTCGTGACGATCGCCGACGGCTTCCTCCTGTGGCGCAAGCTCCGCAAGGCGCTCGTCGCGAAGTTCGGCGACGATGTCGACCTCAAGGCCCAGCGCTGGTACGCCCTGACACGCGCCTACCAGATCCGGCGCGCGCGACTGCCCAAGCCGCAGGTCAAGCACGGCGAGTACCCGTCCTGACGGAAGACCGCTGCAGACGCGTGGAGCCCCCGACCTCATGGTCGGGGGCTCCACGCGTCTGCAGCGAGTCTCACCGCGCCCGCGCCACGCGGGCGATCCTCGGCGCTACGGCCGCTCAGGCACGCTCGACGGGGAGCGGGAGCGGGGCGCCGACGTCGGTCCCGCCGCGTTGCAGGACGCACCGCTCGACGCCCGACGTCGCGAGCGAGCGCCACCGGGCGCCCAGCCACACCTCCGCGTCGAACCGACGGGCGAAGGCCGGAGGCTCCTGGACCATGCCCGCGGCGACGGCGTCGACGCCCTCACGCCCTCCGAGACGCCACGACCAGGCCGAGGCCCTGTCGGCGACGGGAGCCCCGCCGGCCGCCGGCGCCTGAGTCGGGTCCGCGTCTGACGACGTCACGCCGTCGCCGCCACGAGAGCGCGGTTGACACGCGACGCCCAGAACGGACCCTCGTAGATGAACGCCGTGTAGGCCTGCACGAGATCGGCCCCTGCGACGAGGTACCGACGTGCGTCCTGCGGGCTCGAGATCCCACCGACCCCGATGATCGTCGGCCCCGCGCCGAGCCGGGCGCGCAGGCGCGCGACGACCTCGACGCCCCGTTCGAGCTCGGGCGGGCCGGAGAGCCCACCCGGACCGAGGTCGTGCGCGATCGTCGTGTTGACCGCGACAACGCCATCGAGACCGAGCTCCGTGACGAGGTCGGCGACCGCGTCGACGTCCTCGTCGGCGAGATCCGGCGCGATCTTCACGAGCAGCGGGACGCTGCGGGTCGGCACCGCCACGTCCGCAGCCTCGCGGACCGCGACGAGGATCGGGCGCAGCGCGTCGACCGACTGCAGGTCGCGCAGACCGGGAGTGTTCGGCGAGGACACGTTGACGACGAGGTAGTCCGCATACGGGGCGAGGGCTCGCGCGCTCGTCGCATAGTCGCCCGCAGCCTCCTCGGCAGGGGTGACCTTCGTCTTGCCGATGTTCACCCCGACGACGGCCCGCCGGCCGTTCGCCGTCGACCGCAGCCTGCGGAGCTCGGCGGCGGCAGCCTGGGCGCCGAGGTTGTTGAAACCCATCCGGTTGCGCAGCGCGCGCTGGTCCGTGTGCCGCCACAGCCGTGGCTGCTCGTTGCCCGGCTGCGCGTGCGCCGTGATCGTGCCGACCTCGATGAACGAGAAGCCGAGCGCGGTGAGCCCTTCGACCGCGGTGCCGTCCTTGTCGAAGCCGCCCGCGAGCCCGAGCGGCCCCGCGAGCGTACGCCCGAACGCACGCACCCCCGGCCGTGCACGGAACCGTGCCCCGAGAACGTCGCGGACGCCCGGCGTGCGTCCGGCGAGCCTGATCGCACCGTGCGCGAGATGGTGGATGCGCTCGGGGTCCATCTTCTTGAAGACGTGGTCGAACAGCAGGTGGTACACGCGGAGGCTCCTCGGTCGGGGTCGTGCGGCTCAGGGGGTCGGTGTCGGGGTGACGGGCGCCGGCGCGCCCGCGCCCGGCCTGGTGCGGGCGAGCCACCACAGGCCGAGCAGCGGCAGGACGAGAGGCACGTACCCGTAGCCCTCGCCGAGGTGCGACCACACCGTCGCCTCGGGGAAGAGCTCAGGTCGCACGAACGAGAGCACCCCGACGCCGACGACGCCGGCGAGCTCGACCGTCACGCTCGTCCAGGCGACGGCCCGCGCCCGTGGCGTGGCGCGCAGCAGGGCGACGGTCGCGACGACGTAGAGGACCGCGGCAAGCGCGGACAGGAGGTAGGCGACGGGCGCCTCGTCGAGCTTCGTCGCCACCTGATAGGTGGCGCGCGCGGTCGAGGCGACGGCAAAGATCCCGTAGAGGGTGATCATGAGCATGCCCATGCCGGACCTCGTCGCAGGGCGGTCGGCGCGCTGGGCCGCGGGCAGCTCCCTCATACGCCGAGCTGCCAGATCTGCCAGAGCCGGAGCTCGAGGAACGCGACCGTCACCGTGGCGACGAGCAGGACGATCGAGCTCCACCGCGACCGCTCCGCGAACGCGACGAACGCGGCGAACGGCAGAACGAGGAGCACGACGACGAGGTAGCCCCAGATCATCACGGGGTCGCCGTGCCACCCCTGCACGAGCAGGACGACGGCGACGACGAGCTGGACGACGAGCATGCCCTCGACGACGGCCGCTCCCCATAGCTGCTTGAGGATGACCGCGCGGTCGCGGACGGCGAACCATGCGGCCCACGCGCCGAGAAGCGCGCACAGCACGAGCACGACGATCATGAGGGGCAGGAGCACGGCTCCGAGAGTACCGGTCGCGGCGTGCGCAGGGGGCGGACCTCCGGTCCCCGCCTGCACCGACGCACGGATGTGCCCGGGGTCCCGTCCGGATGTCGGACACTCGGGCTAGCATCGAGGGGTGGCTGACCTGACTCTCACCGGCAAGAACCCCTTCTCCCTCGCCGCCGACGCGCTCGTCGTCGCGACGGCGGTCGTCGATGACGCCGTCGTCGTCCTCGGCGACGTGCCCGACTCCGTGCGCGGCCTCGCCGCCCACGCCCGGGCCCTCGGCGTCTCCGGCGCGCTCGACGAGGTCGTGCGCGTCCCGGCACCCACCGGCGTCGAGGCTGGCGTCCTCGCCCTCGCAGGCGTCGGCACGTCGGCCCCTGACGCCGAGGCCCTCCGCCGCGCCGCGGGCGCGGCAGTGCGCACGCTCGGCGGCGGCAGGACCGTCCTCGCGCTCCCCGCCGACGACGCCGACGCGGTCGGCGCCATCGCCGAGGGCGCCCTCCTCGGCGCGTACGTCTTCAACCGCTACCGCACGGCCGACGAGACGACGCCCGCGACCGTCCTCGAGCTCGCCTCACCCGCTGCGCGGACCCGTGCCGCGAAGGACGCGGTCGAGCGCGCCGAGATCGTCACGTCCGCGATCAACGCGGCCCGCGACCTCGTCAACGCAGCCCCGAACGACCTCTTCCCCGCAGCGTTCGCCGACGCAGCCAAGGCCGCGGCCAAGGGCACGGGCGTCAAGGTCACGATCCTCGACGAGAAGGCGCTCGTCGCGGGCGGCTACGGGGGCATCGCTGGTGTCGGCCAGGGCTCGACGCGCGGTCCCCGCCTCGTCAAGCTCGCCTACACGCCGAGCCGTCCCGCCGCGCGCGTCGCGCTCGTCGGCAAGGGGATCACCTTCGACACGGGCGGCATCTCCATCAAGCCCGCCAAGGGCATGGAGGCCATGAAGTCCGACATGGCCGGTGCCGCAGCCGTCCTCTCGACCGTCGTCGCCGCGGCGCGTCTCGGCAGCGACGTCGCCGTCACCGGCTACCTGTGCCTCGCCGAGAACATGCCCGGTGGCGGCGCCCAACGTCCCGCCGACGTCGTGACGATGCGTGGCGGCAAGACCGTCGAGGTCCTCAACACCGACGCCGAGGGTCGCCTCGTCATGGCGGACGGGCTCGTCGCGGCCGTCGAGGACGGCACGGACGTCGTCCTCGACATCGCGACGCTCACGGGCGCGCAGATCATCGCGCTCGGCGACCGCGTCTCGGGCGTCATGGGCACCGACGACGTCCGCGGCGAGGTCGTCGCGGCTGCCGAGGCCGCGGGCGAGCAGTTCTGGCCCATGCCCCTGCCCGCCGAGCTGCGCCCCTCGCTCGACTCGAAGGTCGCGGACATCGCGAACATCGGCGGACGCGCCGGAGGCATGCTCACGGCCGGGCTCTTCCTCCAGGAGTTCACGGACGGCACGCCGTGGGCGCACCTCGACATCGCGGGCCCCGCGTTCAACGAGGGCGCCGCGTACGGCTACACCCCGGTCGGAGGCACGGGCGTGGGTGTGCGCACGCTGCTCGCGTTCGTCGAGGGCCGCTCCGCGAAGGCCTGAGCCTCCCGCTCGCACGACCACGAAGGCGTGCTCCCGCTCGGTGCGGGGGCACGCCTTCGTCGTCGGCGACGGCCTACGCTGTCGGTGGGTCCTGGGTGAGGCGGCGGCCCTTCTGGCGCGTGCCCCAGTCGCGGTAGCGCTGGGGGTACCCCGTGAACCGCACGTTGTACACCGGGACGCCGAGCGACCCTGCGACGTCGAACGCCGTGCGCTCGTCGGGCGTGGCTCGTCGCGTCCACTCCCCCGTCGTCGCGACGAGGAGCACGGTCGCGGGGGTGTCACGCGTCGGCGGTTCGACGTAGGCCTCGACGCCCGTGCGGGACGCGACGAACTCCGAGAGGTGCGCGACGGTGGCCCGCCCCTCCCGGCCGGACCGGGCTGGACCGCCGTCACGCGGACGGCGACGGAAGAAGCTCATCCCGCGATCGTAGCGAGCGACGGCGTCACCCTCACGGTGGGTGTCAGCGGCATCACAGCACGCCGCGGCCGATCCGGTTGGGCCGAGAGTCCTACTGATGACAAGATGAAGTCGGCGTGACCGCCGACCGTTCGCATCTAAGGAGCTGCACGTGGCCGACACCAACGGCACTTTCGACATCGTCGTCCTCGGCGGAGGAAGCGGCGGCTACGCCACCGCCCTGCGCGGAGCCCAGCTGGGCCTCTCCGTCGCGCTCGTCGAGGAGAACAAGCTGGGTGGCACGTGCCTCCACAACGGCTGCATCCCGACGAAGGCGCTCCTGCACGCCGCCGAGCTCGCCGACAATGCCCGCGAGGGCTCCAAGTTCGGTGTCAACACCGAGCTCAAGGGCATCGACATGGCAGGCGTCAACTCCTACAAGGAGGGCGTGATCTCGCGCCTCTACAAGGGTCTCCAGGGCCTTGTGAAGTCGCGCCAGGTGACGCTCGTCGAGGGCCACGGCAAGCTCGTCGGCCCCGACGCCGTCGAGGTGAACGGCCAGGTCATCAAGGGCCGCAACATCGTCCTCGCGACCGGCTCCTACGCTCGCTCGCTCCCGGGCCTCGAGATCGGCGGACGCGTCATGACGTCCGACCAGGCACTCCACCTCGACTACGTCCCCGGCTCGGCGATCGTGCTCGGCGGCGGAGTCATCGGCGTCGAGTTCGCGTCGGTCTGGAAGTCGTTCGGTGCCGACGTCACCGTCGTCGAGGGCCTGCCCCACCTCGTCCCCGCCGAGGACGAGGCCATCTCGAAGGCGCTCGAGCGCCAGTTCCGCAAGCGCGGCATCAACTTCTCCGTCGGCGACCGCTTCTCCGGTGTCACGCAGGACGAGGGCGGCGTCCACGTCACACTCGAGTCCGGCAAGACGTTCGACGCCGAGATCCTGCTCGTCGCCGTAGGCCGCGGCCCGCGCACCGCGGACCTCGGCTTCGAGGCCCAGGGCATCACGATGGACCGCGGCTTCGTCATCGTCGACGAGCGCCTCCACACGGGTGTCGGCAACATCTACGCCGCGGGCGACATCGTCCCGGGCCTGCAGCTCGCCCACCGCGGCTTCGCGCAGGGCATCTTCGTCGCCGAGCAGATCGCCGGCCTGTCGCCGCTGCCCATCGACGAGTCGGGAATCCCGCGCGTCACCTACTGCGAGCCCGAGGTCGGCTCCGTCGGCGTCACCGAGGCAAAGGCCAAGGAGCTCTACGGCGACGACCAGGTCGAGGCCCTCGAGTACAACCTCGGCGGCAACGGCAAGAGCCAGATCCTCGCGACCCAGGGCTTCATCAAGCTCGTGCGCCGCAAGGACGGTCCCGTCGTCGGCGTCCACATGATCGGGTCGCGCGTCGGTGAGCTCATCGGCGAGGGCCAGCTCATCGTCAACTGGGAGGCCTACCCCGAGGACGTCGCGAACCTCGTCCACGCCCACCCCACGCAGAACGAGGCCCTCGGCGAGGCGTTCCTCGCTCTCGCGGGCAAGCCGCTCCACGCTCACAACTGATCCCAGCCGGAAACCTGAGGAGAGACAGAACCATGTCTGAAGCCGTCAAGATGCCCGCGCTGGGCGAGTCCGTCACCGAGGGAACCGTCACCCGCTGGCTCAAGCAGGTTGGCGAGCGCGTCGAGGTCGACGAGCCCTTGCTCGAGGTCTCGACCGACAAGGTCGACACCGAGATCCCCTCGCCCGTCGCGGGCGTGCTCGAGAAGATCCTCGTCGAGGAGGACGAGACCGTCGAGGTCGGCACCGACCTCGCGTTCGTCGGCGACGGCTCGGGCAGTGGCGAGGCGGCCGCGGAGGCTGCGCCCGCCGAGGCCGCACCTGCCGAGGCCGCTCCGGCCCAGCCCGCCCCGGACGCCTCGGCGACCGCTGTCGCCGAGGCTGCGCCCGAGGCAGCACCCGCACCGTCGTCCGACGCGCCGGCGAGCGCGTCCGGCGGCGAGGGTGAGCAGGTCGTCATGCCCGCGCTCGGCGAATCGGTGACCGAGGGAACCGTCACCCGCTGGCTCAAGCAGGTCGGCGACGCGGTCGAGGTCGACGAGCCGCTCCTCGAGGTCTCGACCGACAAGGTCGACACCGAGATCCCCTCGCCCGTCGCTGGCACGCTCCAGCAGATCCTCGTCCAGGAGGACGAGACGGTCGAGGTCGGGACGGCGCTCGCCGTCGTCGGCTCGGGCGCCGCGCCCGCCGCCGCTCCGGCACCTGCCGCCGCTCCGGCACCCGCCGCAGCCGCTCCGGCGCCCGCCCCCGCGCCGGCCCCTGCTGCAGCTCCGGCACCGGCCGCAGCCGCGCCTGCACCGGCCCCGGCCGCGGCGCCGGCATCCGAGCCTGCCGCACCGGCGCCGTCGGCAGCCGCCCAGCAGGCATCGGGCTACCTCACCCCGCTCGTCCGCAAGCTCGCGGCCGAGAAGGGTGTCGACGTCGCGTCGCTCACGGGCACGGGCGTCGGCGGTCGTATCCGCAAGGAGGACGTCCTCGAGGCGGCCGCCAAGGCTGCCGCCGCACAGGCCGCCCCGGCTCCCGCCGCCGCGCCCGCTGCGGCCGCGAAGCCGTCGACGAAGCTCGAGGTCTCCCCGCTGCGCGGCACGACCGAGAAGGCCAGCCGCCTCCGCAAGATCATTGCGACCCGCATGGTCGAGGCCCTGCAGACGCAGGCTCAACTGACGACTGTCGTCGAGGTTGACGTCACGAAGGTCGCACGACTGCGTGCGAAGGCGAAGGACGGCTTCAAGGCACGCGAAGGCGCGAACCTCACGTTCCTGCCGTTCTTCACGCTTGCGGCGGTCGAGGCCCTCAAGGCCTTCCCGAAGATCAACGGCGTGCTCGCGGACGACGTCATCACGTACCACGGCCAGGAGAACGTCGGCATCGCGGTCGACACCCCGCGCGGCCTGCTCGTCCCCGTCATCCACGACGCGGGCGACCTCAACCTCGCTGGCCTCTCCCGCAAGATCGCGGACCTCGCCACGCGGACGCGGGACAACAAGGTGACGCCGGACGAGCTCGGCGGTGCGACGTTCACGATCACCAACACGGGGTCGGGCGGCGCGCTCATCGACACGCCCATCGTCCCCGGCGGCACGTCCGCGATCCTCGGCACGGGCACGATCGTCAAGCGTCCCGCGGTCATCCAGGACGAGGACGGCCAGGACGTCATCGCGATCCGTCAGATCTGCTACCTCTCCCTGTCGTACGACCACCGCCTGGTCGACGGCGCGGACGCGTCGCGCTACCTCATGGCGGTCAAGCGCCGCATCGAGGAGGGCGCGTTCGAGTCCGAGGTCGGTCTCTGACACGAGCGTGAACGAAGCCCGTCGTGCCGCACTAGCGGCACGACGGGCTTCGTGCATGCCGGGACTCAGGTCCGGGGCTCCCCCGACGAGTCAGTGACCGAGACGACCTTCCACCCGCCGCCGTCGAGCACGAGCCGGAGGGTCTGCTGCATCGCCCCGCCGCCAGGGACGAGCGCGTACGTCATGGCGACGGTCGCCGACGCCGAGTCCTGGCTGACGACCTCGGCGGCCCTCACCTCGGCGCGGACCTGCGGCGGCACCTCATCCCCGCTGAGCACTCGCTCGACGAACGCACGGTCGGCGTCCCGCACCGGCCCCGCGGCGACGAGCTCGCCGAGGCGCGCATCGACGTCCGCCGCGGCCTGCGTCCGCCGCGACGCGGGCACGGGGGCAAGGGCCGCCAGCAGCTCGACCCGACCGACGGTCGCCCGGCGGGCGGCGGCGGCGGGGTCTCCGGGTCCGGACACCTCCGTGTCCTCCGGGACAGGATCCGTGCCCGATGCGTGCGCCCCGGGCGCTGGCGCGCCTGCGGCGACCGGGTGGTCCTCGGGCTGCGACGGTGGCGCCGCAGTCACCTGCGGCGTCGCGGACGCGGCCGCGGGACGGCTCCTCGGCGCATCGCCGAACGGCGCGCCGTGCACTGCCACGCCGACTCCGCCGGCCACGAGGAGCACGACGCCCACGACGACGCCATGTCGGCGCCCGCGGCCGCTTGGACGTCGCAGGCCCCGCAAGGATGCTCCACCGGGGGTTCGTGCTGCGGCCGTCCGCCCGGGCGCACCCGGAACCTGGGCTGAGGAGGCCTGCGCGTCCGATGGGCGTCGTCCTCTTTGCCCCGTCGAGCTTGCGGCCACACGGGTCGGGGCTGTCGGCCGCGCCGGGAGCGTCGTCGCGGGCGCCGCGGTGCTGCCGGCAGCGGGGTCGTGCGTCCTCCTCTCCCCCGGCTCCGGCGGCCGGAGCCTGCCGTGACGTCGCGCCTGCGGCGGTGCGACGACGAGCGGGGCGGGGCCGCCTCTGACGATCTCGCGCCAGTCGCCGCCCAAGGCTTCACCATGTGCCGCTGCCCCAGCGACCCCGGACGTCGAGGGACTCGTCGTCACCGACGCGTCGCCGAGGAGCTCGATCGCGCGCACCGCGAGGTCGCCGGGCGCGGGTGCCGCAGGCCCCGTCCCTGCGGTGAGCAGGTCCCGGACCCGGCGCGGAAGCGCCGTGCCGTCCCGCTCGGCCTGCCGGGCCACCGCGCCGGCCACCGCACGGGTGACGTCGGACAGGTCGGAGGACGCCGCGGGGGGCTCCCCGCACCAGAGCCAGGGATGGAGCTGCGGACGCTCCTGCCATGCGCCGGCGGCACAGAGCGACGCCACGGCTGCGGCCCCAGGCACGTCGATCCCGCACGCGCGGAGCGCGACCGTTCCCCGGCACGCCGTGACGAGCACGTCGAGCAGCTCGCGTGCCGTCGCCGCACGGGCGACGTCCGGACGTCGCTGCGCCAAGGCAGGGAGCCACACGAGGACGAGCGTGCGCGGGGCCTCGGCGTCGGGATCACCGACCGGCAGAGCACCGACGAGCGGGACGACGTTCTCGTGCTCGAGTCCGAGGAGCGCCGTCGTCCGCGGGCGCAGCACCTCCCACCGTTCGACGCTCTCGACGGCGAGCGCCGTCACGTCGTGCACGACGCCGTCGTTGCTCTCCGCCATCCACGGCCCTGTCGTGTCGCGGTCGTCGACAAGGCGGAGGCCGAGGCGCAGCAATGCCTCGTCGACGTCCGGCTGGTTCACGGGGGCATCCCGCCCGGGCGTCGGGTCGGGGACGGCCCCGGACGTCGCCCCGACGACGCGCCAGACGTCCGGCCCCGATGATCTCGGCGGTCTGAGGTCGGCACGCGCCGCATCGTCGGGCTCGGGCAACACTCTGCGCTCGTCGTCCATCCCTGCATCCAAGCGCGTCGCGGCCGTGCGTGGGCGTCATCCACAGGCTCCGGTGCACGGGCCGCGGACCGCGCCGACGGTCCGGGCCGCCACGGGTTACCGTGGCGGCATGGATGTCGTCGACCTCGGTCTCGGGACGCAGCTGCGCGACTTCGAGGAGACCTGGGAGCTGCAACGTCGCGTCCACTCGGACGTCCTCGAGGGCCGCCGGCCCGACACGCTCCTCGTGCTCGAGCACGCCGGCGTCTACACGGCCGGACGTCGTACCCGGCGCAGTGACCTGCCGACGGACGGCACGCGCGTCGTTGAGATCGACCGCGGCGGACGCATCACGTGGCACGGCCCCGGACAGCTCGTCGTGTACCCGATCCTGCGTCTCGCGGAACCGGTCGACGTCGTCGCGTACGTGCGCGCCCTCGAGGAGGCGATCATCACGCTGTGCACGGACCACGGCCTCGCAACCGTCCGCGTCGACGGGCGCAGCGGAGTGTGGGTGCCCGGCGCGCCCGACGCGAAGGTCGCCGCGATCGGCTGCCGGGTCGCCAAGGGCGTGACGATGCACGGGCTCGCGCTCAACGTCGACCCGGACCTCACCGCGTTCGACCGGATCGTTCCCTGCGGCATCGATGATGCCGACGTGACGTCCCTCACGCGTGCGACGGGCGTCCCGCTCACACCCGCTGGCGTCGCCGACCGGCTCGTCGACCACCTCGCCCGCGAACTGGCGCCGTTGCGCGCTTCCGGGCCCTCCGACCTCGTCCGACGGACGCTCGAGGAGTCGTCCGCCTGACCTGCGGGGCAGCGTCCGGCAACCGGATCCCCGCCCGCGACGACAGCCCCCGACGTACGCTGGGACCTCCGTCCCTGAGAACCCAGGAGAGCACGTGACGATCGCACCCGAGGGCCGCCGCATGCTGCGGGTCGAGGCGCGCAACGCCGCCGTCCCGATCGAGAAGAAGCCGGGCTGGATCAAGACCCGCGCGACGATGGGCCCGGAGTACTCCGAGCTCAAGGATCTCGTGCGCTCGGGCGGGCTCCACACCGTGTGCGAGGAAGCCGGCTGCCCCAACATCTACGAGTGCTGGGAGGACCGCGAGGCGACGTTCCTCATCGGTGGCTCCGAGTGCACGCGTCGCTGCGACTTCTGCCAGATCGACACGGGAAAGCCCGCCGCGCTCGACCGTGACGAGCCCCGGCGAGTCGCGGAGTCGGTGCGCCAGATGGGCCTCAAGTACTCGACGATCACGGGTGTCGCCCGTGACGACCTGCCCGACGGCGGTGCTTGGCTCTACGCCGAGACGGTGCGGCAGATCCACGCCCTCAACCCGGGCACTGGCGTCGAGCTGCTCATCCCCGACTTCAACGCGGTGCCCGAGCTTCTCGCCGAGGTCTTCTCGTCGCGCCCCGAGGTGCTCGCGCACAACCTCGAGACCGTGCCACGCATTTTCAAGCAGATCCGGCCCGGCTTCCGGTACGACCGCTCCCTGTCCGTGCTCACGCAGGCGCGCGAGGCCGGCTTCGTCACGAAGTCGAACCTCATTCTCGGCATGGGCGAGACGACCGAGGAGGCCGAGGAGGCGATCGTCGCGCTCCACGAGGCCGGTACCGACCTCCTGACGATCACCCAGTACCTCCGCCCGAGCCCGCGACACCACCCCGTCGATCGCTGGGTCAAGCCCGAGGAGTTCGTGCACCTCTCGGAGGTCGCCGAGTCGACCGGCTTCCTCGGCGTGATGTCCGGACCGCTCGTCCGCTCCTCCTACCGCGCGGGTCGCCTCTGGGGACAGGCCATGACGCGCCGCGGCCTCGAGATCCCTGCCGAGCTCGCGCACCTTGCCGAACCGACGACGTCGCGCCAGGAAGCCGCTCACCTCCTCTCCCAGCAGCCGACGTCCTGACCGGGACACCCTCGAACGGCACTAGACTGGCGATCATGGCCCGCAAGAAGGATGACGCCGCTGCGCCCGCGCAGGCGGCCACGAAGAAGACCAAGGTGAAGAAGCGCCGGTGGTACCACCAGGTGTGGGACGCCTACAAGATGACGGTCACGCAGGACCCCGCCGTGCGCTGGTGGATCCTCGGGACCTTCGCTGGCATCCTCGCCGTCGCGATCGTCCTCGGCATCGTGTTCGAGAACCTCTGGTTCTGGGGCATCCTCGGCGTGCCGACCGCCGTTCTCGGCGCGATGTTCGTCCTCGCGCGACGCGCCGAGAGGGCCGCGTACGCACGGATCGAAGGCCAGCCCGGGGCGTCGCTCGCCGCGCTCGGCACGATCCGGCGCGGCTGGACGTTCGACCAGGAGCCCGTCTTCATCGACCCGCGCACGCACGACGCGGTGTTCCGGGGCGTCGGTCGCCCGGGCGTCGTCCTCTTCGTCGAGGCGCCCGCGGCGCGCGCACAGCGTGTCGGCGAGAACGAGCGCAAGCGTACGGTGCGCGTCCTGCCGAACGTCCCTGTGACGGTCGTCCAGATCGGCCGCGAGCCCGGGCAGATCCCTCTGCCCAAGCTCGTCCGCCACGTGACGAAGCTCAAGCCGGCGATCAACAAGCACGAGATCTCCGTCGTCCTCAAGCGCCTCCAGGCGCTCGGGACCGCGCGACTGCCGATCCCCAAGGGCATCGACCCCACGCGCATGCGCGTCGACCGCAAGGGCATGCGCGGCCGCTGATCCACCCCGCTCCGACGGCGTGAGGCGCCCACCCCAGGCGGGGTGGGCGCCTCACGTCGTCGGAGCGTCCGGACGCTGTCAGAGACGCACGAGCACCGTGCCCGCACCGCGGTCGTGCAGGCCACGACCGTCGCCGTCCCACACGACGGCGGGGATGACGAGGCACAGGAGGACCGACCGCACCGCGGCACGCAGCGGCCCGACGAACGGCGCGCGGTCGAGCCGGCGCACACCGATGCCGAAGATCCTGTGACCGAGGGTGAAGCCGAGAAGCCCGACGAGCACGACGTTCTCGGCGAGGAACACGAGCAGCGTCGCGGTCGCGTTCCCGTCGAACAACAGCGCCGACACGCCCATGCACGCGAACCAGTCGAGGAACAGCGCGGGCACGCGCCGCCCGAGGGTCGCGAGCGAGCCCGGGCCCTCCGCGGGAAGCCCGAGCCTCTCGCCCGCCGGGCCGTCGCCCGCCGGGGCGCCCTCCAACCATGAACCGATGTCTTCTCTCGAGACCACGGCACCAGCCTACGTGGGCCGCACGGGGCTTCCGTTCACACGAAACTCACGTGCGGGCCGCACGCGTAACACGTCCGAAACATCAGGGTCACGGTCGAGAAATCGCGCCCTCCTAGGTTGGGACATGCCCGATCGAGGGCGCCCCACTCTCCCCAAGGAGCTACGGATGTTCACCACCGCCGAGGAGGCCATCGCCTTCACGCGTAACGAGGGCGTCGAGTTCGTCGACGTGCGCTTCTGCGACCTGCCCGGAGTGATGCAGCACTTCAACATTCCGATCGCGCAGTTCGAGGAGTCCGCCTTCACGGACGGCATGATGTTCGACGGGTCCTCGATCCGCGGCTTCCAGGCCATCCACGAGTCGGACATGAAGCTCATCCCCGATGTGACGACCGCGTACGTCGACCCGTTCCGCAAGCGCAAGACGCTCATCGTGAACTTCTCGATCGTCGACCCCTTCACGGACGAGGCCTACTCGCGCGACCCGCGCAACGTCGCGTTCAAGGCCGAGGCCTACCTGCGCTCGACGGGCATCGCCGACACTGCGTTCTTCGCTCCCGAGGCCGAGTTCTACGTCTTCGACGACGTGCGCTTCGCGACGACGCAGCACTCCGCGTTCTACTCGCTCGACTCCAAGGAAGCCGCGTGGAACACCGGCCGCGAGGAGGAGGGCGGCAACCTCGGGTACAAGACGCGCTACAAGGGTGGCTACTTCCCCGTCTCCCCCAACGACCAGATGGCCGACCTGCGTGACGACATGTGCGCGGTCCTCAACGAGGTGGGCCTCGAGGTCGAGCGCGCCCACCACGAGGTCGGCACGGCCGGGCAGCAGGAGATCAACTACAGGTTCTCCACGCTCACCGCGGCTGCGGACGACCTCATGAAGTTCAAGTACGTCATCAAGAACGTCGCGTGGGAGGCCGGCAAGTCCGTGACCTTCATGCCGAAGCCCCTCTTCGGGGACAACGGCTCGGGCATGCACTCCCACCAGTCGCTGTGGAAGGACGGCAAGCCGCTCTTCTACGACGAGGCCGGCTACGGCGGCCTCTCCGACATCGCGCGCTGGTACATCGGCGGTCTCCTCAAGCACGCGCCCGCGCTGCTCGCCTTCACGAACCCGTCGGTGAACTCCTACCGTCGCCTCGTGCCCGGCTACGAGGCCCCGGTCAACCTCGTGTACTCGGCCCGCAACCGCTCCGCGTGCATCCGCATCCCGGTGACGGGCTCCAACCCCAAGGCGAAGCGCGTCGAGTTCCGCGTCCCGGACCCGTCAGCCAACCCGTACCTCGCGTTCGCGGCCCAGCTTCTCGCGGGCATCGACGGCATCAAGAACCGCATCGAGCCCCCGGAGCCGATCGACAAGGACCTCTACGAGCTGCCCCCGGAGGAGCACGCGCTCATCCAGCAGGTCCCGGGCAGCCTCAACGAGGCGCTCAAGGCCCTCGAGGAAGACCACGACTTCCTCACCGTCGGCGGCGTCTTCACGCCCGACCTCATCGAGACGTGGATCGACTACAAGCGCACGCGCGAGCTCGACCCCATCCAGCTGCGTCCGACGCCGCACGAGTTCGAGCTCTACTACGACTGCTGACATCACGTAGCCGTTCCTGGCGGGGCCCGCACGCAGATCCTGCGCGCGGGCCCCGCCGTCGTTGCGGTAGGTTCGCTCTGCCCGCACCATGCTCCGTTGGAGGACCCCGTGACTGCTCCCGACGTCCAGCCGCGCTACCTCGACGAGGTCGACCCTGCGTCACGGCCCCCGCGCTGGCTGCCGAAGGCGCTCGTCATGTGCGTCGTCGCCGTCATCGTCGGCGTCCTCGCGTGGCGCGCGATGGGCATGCTCACGGCCCTCTTCACGAACCTCGTCATCGCGCTGTTCATCTCGCTCATGCTCGAGCCGATGATCGCGTGGCTCGTGCGCCACCGATGGAAGCGCGGCGCCGCGACGGGCGTCGTCATGGGCGGTGCGTTCCTCGCGATCGTCGCGATGATCGCAATGTTCGGGACGATGTTCGTCACGCAGGTCATCGAGCTCGGCAAGTCCGTCCCCCAGACCTACGAGAACATCCGCACGTGGGCGTCCGAGAGCTTCGGCGCCGAGCTGCCCGAGAAGGAGAAGCTTCTCGGTCAGGCGATCGACGGTTGGGGCGACGACATCGCGTCGTCGGCGCTCGGCATCGGCAGCTCGCTGCTCGGCTTCATCTTCGCCGTCATGACGATCGGCCTCGTCGTCTACTACCTGTGCGCCGCCGGCCCGAAGTTCCGGGCCGCGATCTGCTCGTGGCTCGCGCCCCGCAACCAGGTGACGGTCCTCCACCTGTGGGAGATCACGCAGGTGAAGGTCTCGGGCTTCATCAACTCGCGGCTCGTGCTCGCGTTCCTCTCGACGGCGTTCACGCTCGTCTTCCTCATCATCCTCGGCATCCCGTACTCGCTGCCGCTCGCCCTCTTCACGGGCATCGTCTCGCAGTTCGTGCCGACGATCGGCACGTACATCGGTGGCGCGCTGCCGGTCCTTCTCGCGCTCGCGCAGAGCCCCATGAAGGCGCTCGCGGTGCTCGTCTTCATCGTCGTCTACCAGCAGATCGAGAACTACATCTTCTCGCCGAAGATCTCGCAGAAGGCCCTCGAGATGAACCCGGCGGTCGCGTTCGTCGTCGTCCTCGCGTTCGGCGCCGTCTTCGGGGCGCTCGGCGCGTTCCTCGCGCTGCCCGTCGCCGCGACGATCCAGGCCGTCGCATCGACGTACCTGCGTCGGCACGAGCTCGTCGACTCGGCGATGCTCCGCGAGCACGAGCCCGCCGACGGGTGGAAGGGCACCGCGGACCCTGACGACGGTGTCGTGCGGGTCCCGACGATCGCGGCGGACGCCGACGGGACCGGGTCGCCTCAGGCGCCGTAGAAGATGCGGTCGACGACCGCGCGGCAACGGCGCGCGGTCCGCAGGTACGTCTCCTCGAGGTCATTCGCGTCGCGCCCGAGAAGTCGCGCGATGCCCTCGAGGTCACGCCGCGCCGCGGGCAGCACGTCCGTGCCCGCACCGTCCGCACGCCCCGACCACAGCACGTTCGCGTGACGGACCGACGATGCGAGGAGCCACGCCTCGCGCAGGACCTCGGCGTCAGTGGCCTCGACAAGACCCTCGTGGGCGAGGACGTCGAGAGCGTCGAGCGTCGATGTCGTCCGCAGGCCTGGCACCCGCCTCGCATGCTCGAGCTGAAGCAGCTGGACGGTCCACTCGACGTCCGCGAGGCCCCCGCGTCCGAGCTTGACGTTGCGCGCCGGGTCGCTCCCCCGCGGCATCCGTTCAGCCTCGACACGTGCCTTGATCCGGCGGACCTCCCGCGCCTTCTCGGGCGACAGCTCCGCCGGGTAGCGGATCGGGTCGACGATCGCAGCCACCTCGTCCCACAGCTCCTCGGGGCCCGCGACGCAGCGCGCCCGCAGGAGGGCCTGCGCCTCCCACACGAGGGACCACCGTGAGTGGTACTCGGCGAACGACGCGACGGACCTCACGAGCGGCCCGTTGCGCCCCTCGGGACGCAGTGTCGCATCGACCTCGAGCGACGGCTCCGGACCGACCTCCCCGAGCAGCTGGCGCAGCCGAGCGCAGACCGCGGTCGCGTACGCGTGCGCGTCGGACTCGTCGACGCCTGCGCGCGCCCGGTGGACGAACTGCACGTCAGCGTCCGAGCCGTAGCCCGACTCGTGACCGCCGAGCCGCCCCATGCCGACGACGAGGACGTCCGCGAGCGGCCCGTCGAGCCCGCGCTCCGCTCGGACCGCGTGGTGAGCGATGCGCAGCGCCGACGCCAGCACGACGTCGGTGACCCCGGAGATCGCACGAACCGCGCCGAGGACGTCGACGAGTCCGAGCGCCTCGCCCGCGCCGGTCCGGGCCAGTTCACGTCGACGCAGGGCGCGGACCGACTGCGTCGCGAACTCAACCTCGTCCGAACGCGTGAGCACCGCGTCGATCTCGATCGCGAGCCGCTCCGCACCGGGCGGCGCGAGCTCGGCGTCGTCGCCGAGCCACGACACGGACTCGGGCGAGCGTGCAAGCGCGTCCGCGAGGTAGCGCGCACCAGCGAGCAGCCGTGCGAGCCGGTGCGCGGCCGTTCCCGAGTCGCGCAGCAGCTTGAGGTACCAGTGGCTCGAGCCCAGCTCGTCGGACAGGACGCGGAACGCGAGCAGCCCCGCGTCAGGGTCCGCGCCCTCGGCGAACCAGCCGAGCATGACGGGCAGCAGCTGCCGCTGGATCGAGGCACGCCGTGAGACGCCCTCGGTGAGCGCTGCGATGTGCCGCGCCGCGCCCGCCGGGTCGCGGTAGCCGATTGCCGCGAGCCGCGCGCGAGCATCCTCCGGGCGTAGCGACACCTCGGTCGCTGAGAGGCGCGCGACCGCGGGCAGGAGCGGCCGGTAGTAGAGACGCTCGTGCATCGTGCGCACCACGTGACGGGTGTCACGCCAGGCGGCTAGCAGACCGTCAGCACCCCCCGCACGCAACCCGACCGAGCGCGCGAGTCGTCGCAGGTCGGTCTCCGCGGTCGGCAGGAGGTGCGTGCGAGCGAGGCCGGACAGCTGCAGGCGGTGCTCGAGCACGCGCAGGAAGCGGTAGCAGCGTGCCATCTCGTCCCGGTCGTCACGCCCGACGTAGCCGGCGTCGGTGAGAGCGTCGAGCGCCGTGAGCGTCGTCGCCGCACGGATCGAGCTGTCGGTGCGCCCGTGCACGAGCTGGAGGAGCTGGACGGTGAACTCCACGTCACGCAGACCGCCCTTGCCGAGCTTCACCTGCCGGTCCGCCTCGGCGGCCGGGACGTGGTTCTCGACGCGGCGGCGCATGGCCTGCGCGTCGGCGACGAAGTTCTCCCGCGCCACCGCCTGCCACACCATCGGCGAGACCGCGTCGAGGTACGCCTGGCCCAGCGCGGCGTCGCCCGCCACAGGACGTGCCTTGAGGAGCGCCTGGAACTCCCACGTCTTCGCCCACCGCTCGTAGTACGCGCGGTGCGACGCGACGGTCCGCACGAGCGGCCCGTCCTTGCCCTCGGGCCGCAGCGCTGCGTCGACCGTCCACAGCGGGGGCTCCCCCGACGGCTGCGCACAGATGCGCGCGAGCGCCGCCGCGAGTCGCGCACCGTCCTGGAGGGCGACGGTCTCGTCGCCGCCGTCGACGGGCTCGGCCACATGGATGACGTCGACGTCCGAGACGTAGTTGAGCTCGCGGGCCCCGCACTTGCCCATCGCGACGACCGCGAGACGCGTCCCGGCACCATGCCCAGGCAGGCCCGCCCGGGCGATCGCGAGGGCCGCCTCGAGCGCGGCCGCCGCAAGGTCCGAGAGTGCCGCCGAGACAGCAGGCATGACGTCCTCGGGCGAGGGCGACGCGAGGTCCCGTGCGGCGATCCGCGCAAGCCGCCGACGGTAGGCGCGACGCATCGCGTCGGTCACCGACGCGAGATCAGCGGACGAGGCCGCCTCCCCGGAGCCACCGGCCGTGAGCGCCCCGACGAGTGCGACCGGCACGTCCGCCGACGGGTCCGCTCCGACCGCCCGCAGCAGCTCGGCGCGCACGGCACCAGAGTCGACGCCGAGAGGCGTGGCGTCGTCGAGCACGTCCCCGAGGACGTCGGGGTGCCGGACGAGCTCGTCGCCGAGCGCGACCGACGCGCCGAGGACCGCCAGCAGCCGCGCGCGGGCGTCGTCGTCGGTCGCGAGCGCACGACGGAGCGCCGCCTCCTCGGGGCGCCCCGCGACGGCCTCCGCAAGCCTCACGAGTGCGAGCAGCGCCGCATCGGGGTCCGCGACCGGAGCGAGCGCCACGACGAGCGCATCCGTGTCGACGACGACGCGAGCAAGGGCAGCATCGGCGAGGAACGACTCGGCCCGCGCCACCTCGAGGAAGCCCGCGCGGCGTAGACGTGCGCCGGCCGACTCGCGCCGACCGCCCCCCGCACCAGGCACCGGGACGCTCACCCGCCGACCGCCACGCTCACAGGACGGGCAGGAAGCGCTCGAGCTCGAACGGCGTCACCTGCGAGCGGTACGCCTCCCACTCCTGACGCTTGTTGCGGAGCACGAAGTCGAAGACGTGCTCGCCGAGCGTCTCGGCGACGAGCTCCGAGCGCTCCATGAGGCGCACGGCCTCGTCGAGCGACTGCGGCAGTGGTTCGATGCCGGCCGCACGCCGCTCGGCGTCCGTGAGGAGCCATACGTCCTCCGCCGACCCCTCGGGCAGCTCGTACCCCTCCTCGATGCCCTTGAGCCCCGCGGCAAGCAGGACCGCGAACGCGAGATACGGGTTCGCCGCCGAGTCGAGCGCCCGGTACTCGATGCGCGAGGAGTTCCCCTTGCCCGGCTTGTACATCGGCACGCGCACGAGCGAGGAGCGGTTGTTGTGGCCCCAGCAGATGTAGCTCGGCGCCTCGGCGCCGCCCCACAGCCGCTTGTAGGAGTTGACGTACTGGTTGGTGATCGCCGTGATCTCCGCCGCGTGCGTGAGGAGGCCCGCGATGAACGCGCGTCCCGTCCTGCTCAGCTCGTGCTGCGCGCCCGGCTCGTGGAACGCGTTGCGGTCGCCCTCGAACAGCGAGAGGTGGGTGTGCATGCCCGAACCGGGGTGCTCCGCCATCGGCTTCGGCATGAACGACGCGTACACGCCCTGCTCGAGCGCGACCTCCTTGATGACCGTGCGGAACGTCATGACGTTGTCGGCGGTCGTCAGGGCGTCCGCGTAACGCAGGTCGATCTCGTTCTGGCCCGGACCCGCCTCGTGGTGCGAGAACTCGACCGAGATGCCCATGGACTCGAGCATCTGGATCGCAGCACGACGGAAGTCGTGCGCGTTGCCGCGTGCGACGTGGTCGAAGTAGCCGGCCTGGTCGACCGGCACGAGCGGATCACCGGCGGAGAGCGGAGCCTTGAAGAGGTAGAACTCGATCTCGGGGTGCGTGTAGAACGTGAAGCCCTTGGCGGCCGCACGGTCCATCGCACGCTTGAGGACATGGCGGGAGTCCGCGAGCGAATGCGTACCGTCCGGGTTGAGGAGATCGCAGAACATCCGCGCCGTGCCGTTGCGGTCCCCGCGCCACGGCAGCGTCTGGAACGTCGACGGGTCGGGGCGCGCGACCATGTCGGCCTCATAGACGCGCGTGAGGCCCTCGATCGCGGACCCGTCGAACCCGATGCCCTCGGCGAAAGCGCCCTCGAGCTCGGCCGGGGCGATCGCGACGGACTTGAGCATGCCGAGGACGTCGGTGAACCAGAGACGGATGAATCGGATGTCGCGCTCCTCGACGGTGCGAAGCACGAACTCCTGCTGCTTGTCCATGCGCCCATCCTGCCCGACAAGTGTTACGAGCACGTTGCGTACCCCGCGTCGGACGGCATCCACCTGCGTCGTCGGTCGCCGGCACGTCCTAGGCTGGAGCCATGCTAGATCTGCGCATCGCGCTCGCCCAGGCCGACACGTGCGTCGGTGACCTCGAGGGCAACGCCCGCCTCGTCCTCGACGCGGTCGCCGCCGCCGCGGCCGACGGCGCACGCCTCGTCGCCCTGCCCGAGATGACGCTCACCGGCTACCCCGTCGAGGACCTCGCGCTGCGCGCCGCGTTCCGCGACGACGCCGGGACCGCGGTCGACGTGCTCGCGCGCGACCTCGCCGAGGCCGGGCACGGCGACGTCACGGTCATCGTCGGCACCCTTGGCACGACGACGACGCCCGACGGGCCCCGGCCCACGAACCGGGCCGTCGCGCTCCGCGACGGCCGCGTCGTCGCGACGTACGACAAGCGCCACCTGCCGACGTACGGCGTCTTCGACGAGGCCCGGATCTTCGCCGCGGGCACGACGACGACCGTGCTCGACGTCGACGGACACCGCGTCGGCCTGCTCGTCTGCGAGGACCTGTGGCGGGCGGACGGCCCCGTCGCCGAGCTCGCGGACGCTCACCTCGACCTCGTCGTCGTCGTCAACGGCTCCCCGTACGAGGAGGGCAAGGACCTCGAGCGGCTCGCGCACGCACGCCGCGTCGCTGCGACCCTCGGTGCACCCGTCGCCTACGTCAACCAGGTCGGAGGCCAGGACGACCTCGTCCTCGAGGGCGGCAGCTTCGTCCTCGACGTCGCGGGCGAGGTCGTCGCCCGCTCGCCGCAGTTCACGCCCGACCTCCTCGTCCACGACGTGCCGACACGCGGCGGCGCGCTGCGCCGCGGACGCGTCGCTCCTCCGCTCCACCCCGACGAGGAGGTCTACCGCGCCTGCGTCGCCGGCCTCTCCGGCTACATCCGTAAGAACGGCTTCCGCTCGGTCGTCCTCGGTCTCTCGGGCGGCATCGACTCCGCGCTCGTCGCCGTCATGGCGGCCGACGCGATCGGGGGCGAGAACGTCGTCGGGGTCTCCATGCCGTCGGCCTACTCCTCGCAGCACTCGAAGGACGACGCGGCCGACCTTGCGCAGCGGATCGGTGCCGACTACCGCGTCCAGCCGATCGGCGGAACCGTCGACGCGTTCATGCGCGACCTGCCGCTCGACGGCGTCGCCGCCGAGAACCTCCAGGCGCGCGTCCGCGGCACGATCCTCATGTCCCTCTCGAACGCGGAGGGCCACCTCACGCTCGCGACGGGCAACAAGTCCGAGCTCGCCGTCGGCTACTCGACGATCTACGGCGACGCCGTCGGCGGCTACGCCCCGATCAAGGACGTCCTCAAGTCCCGCGTGTGGGCGCTCGCCCGCTGGCGCGACGACCATGCGCTCGACCACGGTGAGATCCCCCCGATCCCCGAGTCGTCCATCACGAAGCCGCCGTCGGCCGAGCTGCGCCCCGGGCAGGTCGACCAGGACTCCCTGCCGCCGTATGACCGCCTCGACGCTGTCCTCGAGGACTACGTGGGCCGCAACCTCGGCCACGACGCCCTCGCCGCCGCCGGGCACGACCCCGCGACGATCGCCCTCGTCCTGCGGCTCGTCGACCGCGCCGAGTGGAAGCGCCGACAGTACCCGCCGGGACCCAAGATCAGCGCGGTCGCGTTCGGCCGCGACCGTCGCCTGCCGGTGACCAGCCGGCGGCGCGAGACCCCACCGACCCCTGACGTGGCCCCCACCCCGAGCACCACGACCCCGAACCTGGAGCAGCCATGAGCGACCCCACTCCCACGCCCGGCATGACGACACCGCCCCGCCGGGTACGCGTCCACCATCTGAGGGAGGCCAAGGAGCACGGGCGCCGGCTCACGATGCTCACCGCGTACGACCTGCCCACCGCGCGCATCTTCGACGACGCGGGCGTCGACATGCTCCTCGTCGGCGACTCCATGGCCGACAACATGCTCGGCCACGAGAACACGCTGCCCGTGACGCTCGAGGAGATGATCCCGGCCGCGCGCGCCGTGGCACGCGGCGCACGCCGCGCGCTCGTCGTCGCGGACCTCCCCTTCGGCACGTACGAAGCATCGCCCGAGCAGGCTCACGCGAGCGCCGTCCGCATGATGAAGGAGGCGGGCGTCCACGCCGTGAAGATCGAGGGCGGACGCCGCATCACCGACCAGGTGCGGCTCCTCACGCAGTCCGGCATCCCGGTCGTCGGCCACCTCGGCTTCACCCCGCAGTCCGAGAACGTCCTCGGCGGCAAGCGCATCCAGGGGCGCGGCGACGCGGCCGAGCAGCTGAAATCCGACGCGCTGGCGCTCCAGGAAGCCGGCGCGATCGCCGTGGTCCTCGAGATGGTGCCCGCTCCCGTCGCGCGCGACGTCACCGAGATCCTCCACGTCCCGACGATTGGCATCGGCGCCGGGGCCGACTGCGACGGCCAGGTCCTCGTGTGGCTCGACATGGCTGGCATGGGTGAGTGGTCGCCGCGCTTCGCCAAGCAGTTCGGGCAGGTCGGTGCGGCGCTCTCGCAGGCCGCGAAAGACTACGTCGCCGAGGTCACAGGAGGAACGTTCCCCGGGCCCGAGCACACGTACACGAGCTGACCTCACAATCGAGCGCCCGGCCCCGCGCGTGCGGGGCCGGGCGCTCAACCGTGGTCTAGCCCCCGTCAGAAGACGAGGAACGCGCTCGACCGGAGCCAGAACCCGTGCCCGGTCGCGTCGTTGCGACAGGCGACACCCTCGGCCGAGGACGCGCACGAGAACCCTCCCGCACGCGTCGACTCGCCGTAGCGCAGGACCGTGCCGCCGCCGAGAGCCGACCAGCCCTCGAGGCACCCGGGCGACCCCGGGCCCGAGCCGACGGTGACGAGGCCGCCCCAGCGCCCCATGCACGCACCCGCAGGGTCCGTGCCGAAGTCGGCGTCCGCGATCTCGCACCGTGCGCCGTCCCCCCCGATCGCGCACGCGATGTTGCCCGACGGAAGCATGAACTGCTGGACGCTGCGCGACGCAGACTCACCGACGAGCAGGTTCGCGGGCACGCCCACCGCGAGCTCGTCGCGCGCCGCCGCCGCGTCGACGCTCGAGCGTGCGCCACCGTTGGCGACGTATGCGGCGAGCGGCCCGGAGACGACCGCGGGCAGCCCGAGCGCACCGACGACGGCCGACGCGTGCGCCGAGCCGCAACGTTCCGCGAAGACCTCGACCGGCTGGCCGACGGCACCGTCGAGCACACCTCGGTCGATCCACGTCGCGGCCTCGCCGAGCCCACTGATCGCTGCGAGGAGCGCGGCCGTGTCGGCGGCGGCGTCCTCGCACGTGCTGCTCCCGAGCGCCCCCGTGACCGCTGCCGCCGCAATCTCGAGCGCGGTGCCCGACGCCTCCGTCGGCTCGTCGCCCGGCGCGGGACGCCCCGCGGCGTCATCACGCGAGACCGCGGTGACGGCCGGCCCGTCAGGGACGCTCGGCACGGTCGCACCGGCAGTGGCCGCAGCGTCGGGACGGCCCGTGAGCATCGACGCGGCCGCGATCGCGCACACGAGGACGACGAGCGCCGTGACCGCCGCCACCACGACCGTGAGCGGGCTCGCGGTGCGCGCGTCACTCATCGTCGTCGTCCCACTCGTCGCGCTCCGCCTCGTCCGCGGCGTCCCACGCCTCCGTGCGGGCGCGGGCGCTCTCGAGCGCCGCAGCAGCGGCCTCGCGCGTCGGGTACGGACCCATGAGGTGCTGAGCGGCGTGCTGCCGCCCGTGCTCGACCTCACCCGTCGTGAGGTTGTAGAAGAACGCGACGTCGTCGTCGGGCCCGTGCCCCATCGTGACCTCTTCGTCAGTGGCGCGCCTGCGCCGTGGATCAGCGCCGGCGGTCGCCGGGCTGCGCCCCTTGCGGGGCACAGGTTACTCCCTCCGCGCGTTCCCGCGCGCGGGAAGCCGCCCACCGTGTCGGCAGGGCCCGTCCGCGCGTCGGCGCACGTAGAATCACCTGCATGACGACACCCCGACGTTCCCGCGACCCGCTCGAACCCGGGGCCGTCAGCCCCCGCCGCGCCGTCCCCGCCTCGATCGCCCGGCCCGAGTACGTCGACCGTCCCGCGCCGCGACCCTTCACGGGGTCCGAGATCAAGACGCCCGAGACGATCGAACGCATCCGCGTCGCCGCGCGCCTCGCCGCTCAGGCGCTCGAGGTCGCAGGCGCAGCAGTGGCACCGGGCGTGACGACCGACGAGATCGACCGTGTGGGCCACGAGTTCCTCTGCGACCACGGCGCCTACCCGTCGACGCTGGGGTACCGCAGCTACCCCAAGTCGCTGTGCACCTCCGTCAACGAGGTCATCTGCCACGGCATCCCCGACTCGACCGTGCTCGTCGAGGGCGACATCGTCAACATCGACATCACCGCGTACATCGACGGCGTCCACGGCGACAACAACGCGACGTTCGCGGTCGGCGAGATCAGCGAGGACGACGCGCTGCTCGTCGAGCGCACCCGCGAGGCCATGATGCGCGGCATCAAGGCCGTCCGCCCAGGCCGCGAGGTCAACGTCATCGGCCGCGTCATCGAGAAGTACGCCGCACGCTTCGGCTACGGCGTCGTGCGGGACTTCACCGGCCACGGCGTCGGCGAGTCCTTCCACTCGGGACTCATCATCCCGCACTACGACTCGGCGCCCGCGTACGCGGACGTCATCGAGCCCGGCATGGTCTTCACGATCGAGCCGATGCTCACCCTCGGCACCCACGAATGGGTGCAGTGGGAGGACGGCTGGACAGTCCTCACGAAGGACGGCTCGCGCACCGCGCAGTTCGAGCACACCGTCCTCGTCACCGAGACCGGGACGGAGATCCTCACGCTGCCATGAGCCACCTCGACACCACCCCCCAGATCGCCTTCGGCATCGACATCGGCGGATCAGGCATCAAGGGCGCCCCCGTCGACCTCACGACGGGCGAGTTCACCGCGGACCGCGTCCGCATCCCCACCCCCGGCGTGTCGACCCCGGCCGCCGTCGCGGCCGTCGTCCGCGAGCTCGTCGACGGGTTCGACCTGCCGTCCGGGACACCCGTCGGAGTCGCGTTCCCCGGGCCGATCCACCACGGGCGCATCACGTTCATCGCGAACCTCGACGAGTCGTGGACGGGCGTCCACCTCTCCGACGTCCTCTCCGACGCGCTCGGCCGGCCCGTGCACGCCGTCAACGACGCGGACGCGGCCGGCTACGGCGAGGCACTCTTCGGGGCAGCCCGCGGGGTAGCCGGCACGATCATCGTCACGACGCTCGGCACCGGCATCGGCTCGGCGATCATCGTCGACGGGACGCTCGTGCCGAACACCGAGCTCGGTCACCTCGAGATCGACGGATTCGACGCCGAGTCGCGCGCCGCGGAGTCGGCGCGCGAGCGCGAGGACCTCTCCTACCCCCAGTGGGCCGAACGCCTCCAGCGGTACTACTCGACGCTCGAGATGCTCTTCTCCCCCGACCTCCTCGTCGTGGGCGGCGGCATCTCCAAGCACCACGAACGCTTCCTGCCGCTCCTCGACCTCACGGCGCCCATCGTCCCGGCGACGCTGCGCAACCGTGCCGGGATCGTCGGCGCTGCGGCCCTCGCGGGCGGTGCTCGCCTCTGACGGGCTCAACCCGTCCAGGCGCTGGAGTGGTCAGCTGACGAGGCGGGTGAGCTCGCTCACCTCGCTCGCGCTCGGCTCAATCCCGAACCGGTCGTCGAGGCCGATCATCCGTAGGACGTCGATGACGATCTCCGACGGTTCGACGAGGGTCACGGGGAAGCCTTCGTCGGCACCGATCGCCTGAACCTGCACGAGGAACGCGATCCCCGAGGAGTCGATGAACGTCACCTCGGCCGTCTCGATCTCGACCGGCACGGCTGCCGTGACGACCGCGGCAAGCGCCCGGCTCGCCTCGTCGCGCCGTGCCCCGTCGATCTCACCGCGGAGGACGAGCCTCGCGCGGTCGTCGTCGACACGGATCTCGATGGTGCCGTGGTGCTCGTCGTCGAACCCCGTGGATGTCATGGCCACCTCCTGCTCCGTGGTCGACACTGCCACACGCAACCGACTCGAGCAAGAACACGCCTTGACCGTTACATGACTCTCACGCGTCGGGCAGGCGCCGGAGCGGCACGGGGGTTCTCACCGCTCGGTGTCGGGCCCGTCCGGCGCCGCCACCTGAGCGGCGTGCGCCGTCGGTGACTCGACGACGGCCTGATGGAGCGACGACACCTGGCGTGCGAGTCGACGTGCACGGCCGGTCCGAGCGGTTCGCCCCGATGATGCCCCGGCGGAGCGTGCCCGAACAGTGCGCGCTCATGAGGTGGAGCAGACGAGCCGGCCTGTACGCCGGGTTCTGTGCCTGCCGAGGTCGCCCTCGTGCAGGTGACGGCCATCCATCTAGGCCGTGCGTCACCGCACGGCTCGAGCGACCTACCCGGATGCTCGGGCGAGCAACCCTCGAACACATCCTGTCTGGTCTTGCTCCGGGTGGGGTTTACCGAGCCGCACCGGTCACCCGGCACGCTGGTGGTCTCTTACACCACCGTTTCACCCTTACCCGTCCGAGGACGGGCGGTCTGTTCTCTGTGGCACTGTCCCGCGGGTCACCCCGGGTGGGCGTTACCCACCACCCTGCTCTATGGAGCCCGGACGTTCCTCGGGACGCCCGAAGGCGTCACGCGGCCGCCCGGCCGGCTCGTCTGCAGGCCCCACACTACCCCGCTCCGGGCGGTCCTCCGCACCGACTACGCTGGTTCGCGTGATCGTCCTGCTGCCGCCCTCCGAGGGCAAGTCCGCCCCGACGACCGGCTCCCCCGTCGACCTCGACGCCCTCACCCTCCCCGACCTCACCGCCGAGCGGCGCAAGGTCCTCGAGGCCCTCGCCACGGTCTCCGCGCTCCCGGACGCCCTCGAGGTCCTCGGTGTCGGTGCAAGCCTCGCGGGCGAGGTCGCACGCAACGTCGACCTCGAGATCGCACCCACCGCACCAGCGGCGCGCGTCTACACAGGCGTCCTCTACGCGGCGGCAGACCTCGGCGGCACGCTCACGGACGCGCGGGCCGCAGCGCGTCTCCGCTCCGTCCTCACGGTGTCCGCCCTCTGGGGCGTCGTCACCCCGACCGACGCGATCCCCGCCTACCGTCTCTCGATGGGCACCGACCTTCCGGGCGTCGGCCCGCTCGCGCGCTTCTGGCGCGATCCGCTGCGCTGCCTCGACGAACGCGCCGCGGGCGACGTCGTCGTCGACTGCCGCTCGGCGGCCTACGCGGCGGCCTACCGGCCGCGCGGCGCCGAGCACGTCACCGTCAAGGTCCTCCGCGAGCTCGACGGGCGCCGCTCGGTCGTCTCGCACAACGCCAAGCACACGCGCGGCCTGCTCACCGGTCACCTGCTGCGCCGCGCGGGTGAGCCGCCGACGACCGCGGCCGGGCTGCTCGAGGCCGCGACCGAGATGGTCGGCGGCGCGCTGCGCGAGGCGACGCTCCATGCGGGGCGTGGGGGCGCGTCGACGCTCGAGCTCGTCGTCTAACGCCACGGCGACCTCACCTGGCCCGGTCCCGGGCCTCAGCCTGGGACGACGCCGCTGGCGACGAGCTCCCCGACACCGTCCGCCCAACGTCGCACGATGACGACGCCGCCGGGCGGGATCCGCACGCGACTGATCGACGACGCGGGCAACCCGAGCACCGACGCGACGACGGACCGCACGACGATCGTGTGGCCGACGAGCACCGCCGCCCGCCCCTCACGACCCGGGACGAGACGCGCAAGAAGCGCGTCGACCCGCTCCGCGACCTCAGCGGGCGACTCCCCGTCGGGCGCGGCGAGCGTCCCCTCGGCGTGCCAGGTGCGGACGGCGCCCGGCACGAGCGCGTCGATCTGCTCGCCCGTGAGGCCGTCCCACGCACCGAGGTCGACCTCGCGCAGGTCGGGCTCGGTCGCGACGTGGAGCCCGAGCCGCCTCCCGATGGCGGCCGCGGTCTCCTGGGTGCGGACCGTCGGCGACGCGAGGATCTCGCTGACGCGTGGCAGGTCGGCCCACCGGTCGCGACCGATGCGCGCCACGAGGTCGGCCGCCCGCGCGGCGTCGATCCTCCCGCCGGACGACAGGCCCGGACCGGGCTGGGTCCCACCCGTCCAGAGGCCGGCCTCGGTCCCTGCGGTGCGGCCGTGCCGGACGACGACGAACGTTGCGGGCTCGCCCGTCGACGCACCCCGGCGCATGCCGCCGGAGGCCGCGTGCTGCGACGGGGTCGACGCGGGCACAGGCTGGTGCGGACCGGGCACGGTCAGAACGCGTCCTCGCCGCGCACGAGCAGCCGGCCCGTGTCCTCGCAGTAGACGAGCTCGTCGGGGCCGAGAGCCTTGATGCGCGAGAGCTCGACGGGGCTCACCGGCATGCCCGACGCCTCCGACCGGCCATGACGCAGCGCGGCGACCGCGACGCCGCCGAGGCGGGCGCGCAGCTTCTCGTACGTCGTCACGAGAGTCGTGTCGAGCCCGTCGACCGTGGTCGCACGCTGGGCCGCGACGTCACGGGCTTCCCCGTCGAGCTCGGCGTACGCGGCGTCGCGCTCGGCGACGACGCCCTCACGTGCCGCAACGAGCTCGTTGTGCGCCTGCTCGACGCCCGCGAGGGCGGTCTCGTGGGCCTCGAGGCGCTCCATGACGTCGAGCTCGATCTCCTCGAGCACCTCCTGACGCTTCGCGAGTGACTCGTTCTCGCTGAGGAGCGCTGCCGCGTCCTTCGCCGAGACAGCACCGGAGTCGAGCCGCTTCTGGTTGCGCTCGGCGCGCTCACGCACCTGCGTGACGTCGTCCTCCGCCTTGGTGAGCTCACGACGCAGGTCTGCGACCGCAGTGCGCGACGCGACGAGCGACGCGTGAAGGTCGGCAAGCTGACCGTCGAGCTCTGCGATCCGCGCGAGCGTCGGGTGGTGCGACCGCTTGTGCGCGATCTGGTCGAGTCGCGTGTCGAGCGCCTGGACGTCGAGCAGCCGAGCCTGGTCCGCGGCGGGAGCGGTCGCCATGAGGTTCTCCTCGGGTCGGAGTGGTGGCGCGGGCCAGGAGGCCTGCGCCGGTGCGTGCTGGGGTCCACGCTATCGGGTCCGGCCCCCACCTCGGACCGCTGCGCACGGGAGGGTGCCGCTGGGGAACTAGGGGTGCCCCGGGGACGCGACGCGCGCGGTCCACGGGTCGGTGCGCAGCTCGCTCACGCGCACCTCGACGTCGTGCCCCTGCGCGGCGAGCGCTGCCGCGAGCCGGGCCGCGACGACCCGCAGCCACGGCGACTCGCTCGCCCAGTGGGCGGTGTCGACGACGAAGGGCCGCCCGTCGCCGAGGAGCGCTCGCTCGCGCTGCTCGGAGACCGGGTGGTGCTTGAGGTCGGAGGACACGTAGACGTCGGCCCCCGCCGCGGCAGCCTCCGCGAAACGTGTGTCGTCCGAGCCCGGCAGCACCGCGATCGTCCGCACCTCGGCGTCGAGGTCGCCCGCGACACGCAGCCCCTGCGGCGTCGCCGGAAGGACAGCGGCCGCATGCGCCGCGAACGCGCGCAGCGTGGCGGGAGAGGGCAGCTCGCCCATCCGGCCGGCGCCGGTCGCGCCGCCCGGTGAGTCAGGGACGACGGGCCGGACGCCCGTGAGCCCGAGCAGGCCCGCAAGCGCCTCCGCGACGCCGCCGTCGGCGACGTCCGCGTTCGTGTGCGACGCGAGGAGCGCGCACCCGCCACGCACGAGCCGATGGACGATCGCGCCCTTGGGGTCGTCGGCCGTCACGGCGTGCACGCCGCGCAGCAGGAGCGGATGGTGCGTGAGCACGAGGTCCGCGTCCCACGCGAGCGCCTCGTCGACGACCGCCGCGACCGGGTCGAGCGCGACGAGGATCCGCCGCACCGGCTCCGCGGGGTCCCCCGCGACGAGCCCGACGGCGTCCCACCCCTCGGCGGTCGCAGGCGGGTACCAGGAGTGGACGAGGTCGACGACCTCGCCGAGGGTCGGCTGCGACATGCTTCTCAGTCCCTTCCCGCAGGAGCGGATGCGCGGCCTCGGAAGTCGTCCATCGACCCGTAGACCTTGAAAACCCTGTCCGCGACGACGTCCCACGCGGCGAGCGGCAGCAGCCCGCGCACCGTTTTCCCGAGCCCAACCGTCCACGGGGTGAGCCGCTGCGCGCGCCCCGCGAGCATCGCGCGCCACGCACGGTCGACCGCGACCTCGGGCGTCATGAGCGGCGTGAGCAACGGACTCTTCGCGCCCTCGAACATACCGGTCGAGATGTAGGACGGGCAGAACGTCGTCACGCGCACATGCCCGTTGCCCGTGCGCTCGAGCTCGAGCCGCAGCGAGTCGGACCAGCCGAGCAGCGCCCACTTCGAGGCCGCGTACACGCTCATCCGCGGGTTCGCGAGGGTCGCCGCGGCCGACGCGACGTTGAGGATCCGACGATCGGCACCGTCGGCGAGCATCGCGGGCAGGAGGGTGCGCACGAGCACCATGGGCCCGACCGCGTTGATCGCCATCGTGCCGACGACGTCACGATCGACGTCGTGCTCCCAGAACAGCGCACCCCGCACGACGCCGGCGTTGTTGATGACGACGTGAGGCGCCCCGCGCTCCGCGAGGTGCGTCTCCGCGGCCGCCACGACAGCGGACACGTCGCCCATGTCGACGAGGGTCGTCGACACGTGCGCGCCCGGGGCGGACGCCGCGAGCTCGGCGGCCGTCGACGCGAGCCGTCCCGCATCGCGGTCCCACAGGTCGACGTGCGCGGCGCCCTCGCGCAGCGCCCGCTCGGCGTAGAGGCGGCCCATGCCGAGGGCGCCACCCGTGACGAGCACCGACGTGCCCGTGAGGTCGAGTCTCATGGCGACATCCTCCCCCACCGTCGAGCGCCGTGCGGCCAGGCACGACGGCACGAACGACGACGCCCGGCCCGACGCACCGCGGGGTGCGCCGGACCGGGCGTCGGTGGAACGTTAGCCGAGGACGACCTCGACCTTGACGACCGAGCCAGCCGGAGCGGCCGGGATCGCTGCCGTCGGGTCCAGGTCGACACCGTCGACCGTGATCGAGGCGACGCCCGAGCTCACGTGGTTCGGGTTCGTCACGACGATCTCGTACGTCGCGTCGCGCCACTGACGCGTCACCTCGAAGCCGTCCCAGTCCTTCGGGATCGACGGGGAGACGACGAGGCCGTCGAGCGTGAGGCGCACACCGAGGATGTACTTCGTGGCCGCCGTGTACATCCAGCCGGCCGTCCCCGTGAGCCACGGGTTCTGGGCCTTGCCGAACCACTCGTGGTCGCGGCCGTAGATGAACTGGACGTAGGCGTACGGCTCGGCGCCACGGACCTCGATGTTCTCGTTCTGGTTGTACGGGAGGATCGCGTCGTAGAGCGCAACCGCCTCGTCACCGCGCCCGAGCAGCGCCTCGGCGATGATCGGCCAGGCGTTCGGGTGCGAGAAGATCGCCGCGTTCTCCTTGATGCCCGGGTAGACGCGCGTGACGAAGCCGACCGTGTCGTCGACCTTCGTGAACGCGGGCCAGTTGAGGTGCGAGCCGTACTCGGAGCCGAGGAGCTTCGTCACGGAGTTCATCGACGTGATGCCGCGCTCCTGGGAGGTGATGCCGGCGATGACGGGCCACGCCTGGTGCTCGAGGAAGATCTTGCCCTCCTCGTTCTCCTTCGAGCCGATCTTCACGCCGTCGCGCGTGTAGCCGCGGATCCACCACTCGCCGTCCCACAGCTGGGTGTCGGCAACCTTGGCGATGCGCTCGCGCTCGGCCTCGAAGCGCTCGACGTCGGCCGTGCGCCCGAGCGGGCGGGCGATCTCGAGGAACGCGCCGATGGCCCACGCGTGGAGGAACGTCACGAGCGACGTCTCGCCGCCGCCGAGGTTGAGGCAGTCGTTCCAGTCGGCGCGCAGGCCGAGGGCGACGCCGTTCGCGCCGATCTGCTTCGACGAGAAGTCGAGCGCCGCAACGAGATGCTCGTACACGGTGGCCTCGGGCCCGTCCGCGAAGGGGATGACGCGGTCGAGGAACGCGAGGTCGCCCGTCTCCTTGACGTACTCGACGACCGACGGCACGAGCCACAGGTGGTCGTCCGAGCACGTGTCCTCGAGGCCGTGGATGAGGTCGGCCGCATTGCCGCGCGGGACGATCGTCGGCGACGGGACGTCGGGGAGCGGCTCGGCGTCCGGGTTGAACGCCTCCGGGTCGAAGAGGTGGAGCCCGTAGCCCGAGGACACCTGCGCGCGGAGCAGCTCGACGATGCGCTGGAGCGTCTTCGTCGGGTTGGAGTGGATGACGCTCATGACGTCCTGCGCCGTGTCGCGGTAGCCGAGCCCGGCACGCCCGCCGACCTCGACGAACGACGCGAAGCGCGACCACTGCACGCACGTCTCCGCCTGGAGCAGCGTCCAGGAGTTGATCATCGTGTTCATGCCCTCGTGGGGCGTACGGATCTGCAGCTTGTCCTGCTTGGCGCGCCAGAAGGCCCGCAAGCGGGCACGCTCGGCGTCGACGTTCGCGGGGATCGAGTACTTGGCCTTCATGGCGCGGCCGGCCACGTCGCGCGAGCCGTAGCCGAGCATGAAGACGAGTCGCTTGCTCTCGCCTGGCGCGAGCGTGACCTTGTGGAGCAGCGCGCCGCAGTGGTTCTGCGTCGTCGCGCTCGTGTTCGACCCCTCACCCCGCTCGATGGCGATGGGGTTCGCCTCGTCACGGTACGGGCCGATGAAGTTCTCGCGCAGCGAGTCGTACGAGCTGGGCTCCTCCGACGACGCGAAGAAGTGATAGGTCCACGGCTCGTAGTAGAAGTCGTACTCGATGATGCCGTCCTCGTAGGACGTGCCCGACGAGTACAGCGACATCTGGAGGTTCTGGTTGTCGATCGTGATCGTGTGGAACGAGAACTCCACGTACGAGCCGACCGTGAGCGTCCGCTCGACATCGGACGCGTTCGTCACGGTCGTGTCCCAGATCTCGACGTCGTCGTCGACGGGGATGAAGATCGTCTGCGACGCATCGATCCCCTTGTACGACGCCTCGAACGTCGAGTAGCCGAGCCCGTGCCGCGTCGTGTAGCTGGCTGCGCCTTCGCCCTCGAGCGGCTTGCCGACCGGCTGCCACGAGACGGACCAGAAGTCACCGTCAGCGTCGTCCCGGAGGTAGACGTAGTGACCGGGGCGGTCGAGGGGCACGCTGTTCGGACGGAAGCGTGTGATGCGACCCTGCTGCGAGCTCTTGTAGTACGAGTAGCCCCCGCCGTTGTGCGAGAGCACCGTGCAGAGGTTCTTCGAGCCGAGGTAGTTGGTCCAGGAGACCGGGACGTCCGGGCGCTCGATCACGTATTCGTCGACGGCAGTGTCGAAGTGGCCGTACTTCATCGTGGGTGATGGTCCTTCGTGAGGGGTGGTCTGTGGTCAGTGGTGGGACGTGCCGGTCAGGCGGTGACGAAACCCTTGAGCCAGTCCATGAGCTCGGTGGCCTTCTCGGGGGTGTCCGCCTCGACGAACATCCGCAGGACGGGCTCGGTCCCCGAGAACCGCAGGAGTGCCCAGTTGTCGTTCTCGAGGAGGATCTTCGTGCCGTCGGTGTGGTCGATCCCGACGACGGGGTACGCGCCGACGTGCGTGAGGGGCGCGGCTGCGAGGCGGCGCGGGACGGCGATGCGCATGTCCGGGGTTGCGGGAACGCCCGCTTCCTCGGTGTGGAGGCGTCCCGTGATCTCGTAGATCATCTCGCGCAGCTCGGAGATGCGCTTGCCCGTGCGGGCGAGCATCTCGGCGACGAGAGCGCACGCGAAGATGCCGTCCTTGCCGAGGATCCAGCCGCGGATGGTGAGGCCGCCCGAGGACTCGCCGCCGAGGACGGCGCCGATCTCCTCCATGCCCGCGATGACGTGCTTGAAGCCGACCTTGCACTCGAACGACTTCTCGCCGAAGTGCGCGGCGAGGCGGTCGAGCAGGTGGGTCGTCGCGATGTTCCGGACGACGCCGCCCTTCTCTCCGCGGACCTCGTGGAGGTACCAGTAGAGGAGCAGCAGGAGGTCGTTCGTCGAGATGTACTCGCCGGTCTCGTCGACGATGCCGATGCGGTCGGAGTCGCCGTCGGTCGCCATGCCGAGGTCGTAGCGACCGTCGCCGTTCTTGATCATCTGGATGAGCGCCGAAAGCCGCTCGAGGTCCGGGGCGGGGGCGACACCGCCGAAGAGCGGGTTGTGGGTCGCGTGGATGAACTCGGCGCGCACGCGCATGTCGGTGAGGATCGTGCCGAGCGTCAGCTGCGACGTGCCGTACATGGGGTCGACGACGACGCGCAGGCCCGAGCCGCGGACGGCGTCGATGTCGATGATCTCCTCGATCGCGTCGACGTACGGCTCCGTGAGGGTGCGGTCGACGACGACGCCGGCCCTGCGGGCGAGGTCGAGGTCGAGGGTGATGACCTCGGCGGCGCGCAACGCATTGGCCTCGTCCTGGAAGCGGTCGGTCTCGTCATCGAGCGGCAGGGAGCCGTCCGCGCGGAAGACCTTCATGCCGTTCCACTCGGGCGGGTTGTGCGAGCTCGTGATGATGATGCCGTACGCGGCGCCGAGGTAGGGCGCGGCGAATGTCACGAGCGGGGTGGGGACGTCGTCCGGCAGGAGGGTCACGGGGATGTTGTTGCCGGCGAAGACCTCCGCGGCGGCCTCGGCCGACTCGCGCGAGAGGAAGCGGCGGTCGCCGCCGATGACGACGCCGAGGTGGTCGATGCCCTTGCGGGTCGCCTCGTTCGCGATGGCCTGGCAGAGCTTGCGGACGTTGCCGAGCGTGTAGCCCTCGCCGATGACCGCGCGCCAGCCGCCCGTACCGAAGACGATGTGTGTGTCGGTGTTCTTGCGTGGCATGAAGAGGCGGCGCAGGACGATGTCGGCGGCAGCGTCGAGCTCGTCGCGGGAGTTGATGCCCTGGACCTCGTCCGTGTCGACGATCTTGTAGGTGACGACCTTGGCTCCGTCGTCGATGAGGCGTCGGACGGCGACCGTGAGGCGGTGCTCCCCCGCGCCGGCGAGCGCGTCGACCTCGGCGAGGATCGTCGAGGGGGCGGCCGCGTAGGCACCGACGTTGATCTCGAGGGCGTCGTCGGTCGACGGGGTGAGGTCGGAGCGCTCGACGATGCCGGTGATCTGGCCGGAGGCGTCGCGCGTGACGCGCCCGTACGGCAGCGGCTTCTCGACGACGGCCGTGAGGAGCGCGAGGTCGGCCCCGAGCAGGTCGTGGCGGTTGAGCAGGCCGCGGAGCGACTCGGGGCGCAGGAGCGGGGTGTCGGCGTAGGCGACGAGGAGCGCCGAGGTGTCGGCGGGGATCGCAGCCCGCGCGCACGTGAGCGCGTGGCCGGTGCCGAGGGGGGCGTCCTGCTCGACGTAGGTGAGGTCGTCGCCGAGGAGTGCGCGGATCTCGGTGTCGCCCTGGGCGACGACGACGACGATGCGGTCGGCGGGGAGCACTGCGCGCACGTTGGCGAGGGCCAGTTCGACGACGGTCGCGTCGCCGAGCGTGCTCGTGAGGAGCGCACGGGACTCGTCGTCGGCACCCGCAGCGAGGACGACGGCTGAGGCACCGCCGGACGGCGCCGCGTTCGGGTTGGGCTTGTGCATCGTTGGTCTCGCTTCCCGTGCTCGGCCTGGGACATCAGAAATGTCAGCGACCTTCGGCGGCCGACGGCCGGTCTTTGTTAGGAAGCCTAACAGTCTTTGTCGTCGGAGCACAGACCTGCTGCGCGACACGCGGCACCAGGATCGCGCAGACCGGTAGCGTGACCTACCGAACCTTCCCCGAGCACGGACGGACTCCCCATGACCAGCCCCCTGCGCATCGCGATCGTCGGCCACGGCAACCTCGGCCGCGGCGTCGAGGCCGCGCTCCTCAAGACCGCCGACGCCGAGCTCGTCGGCATCTACACACGGCGCGACCCCGCCGCAGTCACCCCCGTCACCCCCGGCGCGAGAGTCCGGCCTCTCGACGCGCTCGAGAGCGACGCCGACGGCATCGACGTCGCGATCTGCTGCGGCGGTTCCCGCAGCGACCTGCCCGAGCAGACGCCCGCGATCGCGCGCTTCCTGCCCGTCGTCGACTCGTTCGACACGCACGCGCGCATCCCCGAGCACTTCGAGCGCGTCGACGCCGCGGCGCGCGCGGGCGGCAACGTCGCGCTGATCTCGGCGGGGTGGGACCCGGGGCTCTTCTCGATCAACCGCCTCTACGGCGAGGCGCTCCTGCCCGATGGCGACACCTACACGTTCTGGGGCCGCGGCCTCTCGCAGGGCCACTCCGACGCGATCCGGCGCGTGCCGGGCGTCGCGGCCGGCGTCCAGTACACGCACCCCGTGCCGGCCGCCGTCGACGCCGTGCGCTCGGGTGCGCGCCCGACGCTCACGACGCGCGAGAAGCACACGCGCGAGTGCTTCGTCGTCCTCGAGCCGGGCGCGGACGGCGCCGCCGTGCGCGAGGCGATCGTCACGATGCCCGACTACTTCGCCGACTACGACACGACCGTGACGTTCGTCGACGCCGACGAGCTCGCCCGCAACCACGCCGGCATGCCCCACGGCGGCTTCGTCATCCGCGCCGCCGAGACCTCCGCGGGGACGCGCCAGGTCGTCGAGTACTCGCTCCGGCTCGAGTCGAACCCCGAGCTCACCGCGGCCGTCCTCGTCGCCTCGGCGCGCGCGGTCGCGCGGCTCCAGGCGCGCGGCGAGACGGGCGCGGTGACGCTCCTCGACGTGCCGCCCGCGCTGCTCTCGCCGCGCTCGGCCGCCGACCTCCGGCGCGACCTGCTCTGAGTCCAGCCCTTCCGGCGGAGACGCACGGCGGCCCCTCTGTCGAGGGGCCGCCGTGGATCTGTCGGGCCGGGTCTGCGAGCGCCACGCTGACACCGTGGACGTCGCCCCGGCGCGGCGCACGCGCGCCGCGGGCGTCACGCTCGACTCAGCCGCGCACCTTGGCGAGCAGCTCGGGGTTCGACGGCTCGACGAGGTGCGAACCGTCATCGAAGACGATGACGGGGATGTTCTGACGCCCGGCGATCTCGATCGCGCGCTCGCGCGCGGCCTCGTCGGCCTCGACGTCGACGTACGTGTACGCGACGCCCTCGCGGTCGAGCAGCGCCTTGGCGCGCGTGCAGTCGCCGCACCAGTCGGCGCCGTACATGGTGATGGTCCCGGCCATGGGGTCCTCCTCCGGTCTCAGGTGCGCACCCGTGCGGGCACGCGTTTCCCTCCACGGTACGTCGGCCGACGCGTCAGCCGTGCCGATGGGTCTCCTGGGCGGCGTGCTCGGCCGTCTCGATCTGGAACGTCGAGTGCTCGAGCGCGACGGGGAAGTGCGTCGCGACGCACTCGGCGAGGCGCTGGAGGATCTCCGGCGCGTGGCCGGTCCGGAAGCACTCGTCGTCGACGACGACGTGCGCCGAGATGACGGGCAGCCCGGTCGCGACGGTCGACGCATGGAGGTCGTGGACGTCGACGACATGGTCGACACCGAGCATGTGTTCTCGCACCTCGCCGAGGTCGAGGCCGCGCGGGGTCTGCTCGAGGAGGATGCCGCCGGCCTCGCGGAGGATCGTCACGGCGCGTGGCACGATGAGCGCCGCGATGAGCAGGCCCGCGAGAGCGTCCGCCTGGAGCCAGCCCGTCGTGCGGATGACGATCGCGGCGACGATGACGCCCACGGAGCCGAGCGCGTCGTTGACGACCTCGAGGAACGCGGCGCGCATGTTGAGGTTCGCGTCGCGGCCCGACGCGAGCACCGCGATCGCGACGATGTTGCCGACGAGCCCGACGACGCCGAAGACGAGGAGCTCGGTTGGTGCGATCTCGGGCGGCGTCCAGAGGCGTCGGACGCCCTCGACGGCCGCGTAGACGCCGACCGCAAGGAGCACCGCCGCCTGCGTGAGCGCGGCGAGGACCTCGACGCGCCGGAAGCCCCAGGTGAGCCGCTCGGTGGGAGGGCGCGCCATGAGCGTCGCGGCGACGAGCGCGACCGCGAGCCCGCCGGCGTCCGTGAGCATGTGGGCGGTGTCGGTGAGGAGCGCGAGGCTGCCCGTGAGGAGAGCCCCGACGGCCTGGGCGACGAGGATCGTCGCCGTGACCCCGAGGGCGATCGCGATGCGGCGGCGGTGCCCGGGCGCCGCGGGGTCGCCCACGTGGCTGTGGTCGTGCCCGTGGCTCATGTCAGCTCGCCTCCGGTCGCACGAGGTGGCTGCACAGGCTCACGCGTGCACCCGTCGCGCCGAGGAGGTCCTCGGTCGCCCGGAGGAGTGCGGCGAGGGGTGCGGGTGCGGCGAGGCTGAGGACCGTCGAGCGGCCCTCGGGCCGGGCCGCGACGAGCCCGCACTCCTTGAGGCACGCGAGGTGCGCGCTCACGGTCGACTGCGCGAGGCCGAGGTGCTCGACGAGGTCGCGCACGCGGTGCTCGCCCGTCGCGAGGTGCTGGAGGATCGCGAGGCGGGTGGGGTCGGAGAGCGCGTCGAAGAGGTGGGCGTACGTGGCCGTCGCCGCGGCATCGACCTCCACGCCCGCGAGATTCATCGTCATGCAGCGATCCTATCGGCGCGCGACGATGAATGCCAGTGCGTCAGTGCCGCTTTCTCGTCAGGCCCCGGCTCACGACCTTCGCGAGCTCGACGACGAGCAGCACACCCACCGACACCGCCACCGCGACACCCCAGTGCGCCGCACCGATCGACGCCGACGAGAACCACACGTGCATGAACGGCGCATAGACGAACACCATCTGAAGCACGAGCAGCGCCCCCGCCGAGAGCCACAGCACCCGGTTGCCCCGGAGCACGGCCAGCGTGAGGCTCGACCGGTCGAGGAACCGACAGCTGAAGAGGTACGCGAGCTGCGCGAGCGCGAGCGTCGTCACGGCCGTCGTCCGCGCGACCGCGAGCGGCTCCCCCGCCCGCTCGAGCCACATGAACACACCGAGCGCCGCAGCACCGATCGCGAGCGACGCGACGACGATCTTGTTGACCGCCGCAGCATCGAGGATCCCGCTCCGCGAGTCGCGCGGAGGCCGTCGCATGATGCCCGGCTCCGCCTGCTCGTACGCGAGCGCGAGCGACAGCGTCACCGCCGTGATCATGTTGATCCACAGCACCTGGACCGGCAGCAGCGGCATCGTGAGCCCCGCGAGCACCGCGACGAGCACGACGAGCGACTGCGCGCCGTTGGTCGGCAGGAGGAACAGCACGGACTTGCGGATGTTGTCGTAGATCCGTCGTCCCTCCTCGACCGCGCGCTCGATCGTCGCGAAGTTGTCGTCCGCGAGCACGACCTCCGCGGCGTCCTTCGTCACCTCGGTGCCCTTGATACCCATCGCCACACCCACGTCCGCCTGCGTGAGCGCGGGCGCGTCGTTGACGCCGTCACCCGTCATCGCGACGATCTCGCCGTGCGACTGGAGCGCCGCGACGATGCGGATCTTGTGCTCGGGGCTCGTGCGCGCGTAGACGTCGACGTCCCGCACGACCTTGCGGAGCTCGGACGTCGTCAGCTCCTCGAGCTCGGCGCCCGTGAGCACCCGCGCACCCGGCCGAGCGATCCCCATCTCCTGCGCGATCGCGAACGCCGTGCCCGCGTGGTCGCCCGTGATCATCTTCACGCCGATCCCCGCCGCGTGACACTCCGCGATCGCCTCGATCGCCTCGGGCCGGGGCGGGTCGACGATCCCGACGAGCCCGCACAGCTCGAGCCCGTCCGCGACATCGTCCGCGGCGACCGTCGTCGCCCCCGGCTCCGCAGGCTTGCGCGCCGCAGCGAGCACACGCAGACCGCGCGACCCGAGCTCGTCGATCCGCTCGAGCCACAGGTCGCGGTCGAGCGGCTCCCGGCCGCCCGTCGCCGACGTCTGCGCCGAGCAGCGCTCGAGCACACGGTCAGGAGCGCCCTTGATGTGGATGACCGTCGACTCCTCCCCGCGCCGGTCGAGGGTCGCCATGTACTTTGTCGCCGACTCGAACGGCAGCACAGCGAGCCGCTCCCACTCCCCCGACGCCGCGCCAGCCTTGAGCCCGAGCACCGCGAGAGCGCCCTCGGTCGGCTCGCCGACGAGGCCCCAGCGGCCGTCGTCGCCCTGCTCGACGCGCGCGTCGTTGCACAGCGCCATGACGTCCGTGAGCGCGTCGAACGCCACGTGCTCACCGCGCACCACCTCGGCGTCACCGGCCGTGAGCCGGCCCTCGGGCGCGTAGCCGAGCCCCTCGACGTCGACCGTGAGGTCCGCCGTGAGCACGGTGCGCGCCGTCATCTCGTTGCGCGTGAGCGTCCCCGTCTTGTCCGAGCAGATCGTCGTCACCGACCCGAGCGTCTCGACCGCCGGCAGCTTGCGCGTGATCGCGCGGCGCCGCGCCATCTGCTGCACCCCGAGCGCGAGCGTGATCGTCACGAGCGCCGGCAGGCCCTCCGGAACCGCAGCGACCGCGAAACCGATCCCCGCCGAGAGCAGCTCGTCGACCGGCTGATCGTGGACGAGCCTCCCGACGAGCACCATGAACGCGCCGAGCCCCAGGATCGCCACCGCGATGACCTTGCCGAAACGGTCGAGCTGGCGCGTGAGGGGCGTCTTGACGTCCGTCACCTCGGACATCATCGTCTGGATCCGACCGATCTCGGTGTGCTGGCCCGTCGCGACGACGACCCCCGACCCCTGACCGGCCGCGACGAGCGTGCTCGAGAACATCATGCTCGTCCGGTCGCCCACGCCCGCGTCGGGCTCGACCGCGCCCGGATGCTTCTCCGCGGGCACCGACTCGCCCGTGAGCGCCGACTCCTCGATGCGGAGGTTCGTCGCGTCGAGCACCCGCACGTCGGCCGGCACGCGGTCACCCGCCCGCACGCGCACGATGTCACCCGGCACGAGGTCGTCCGCGTCGATCTTCGACCACTGCCCGCCGCGCAGTGCCTCCGCGTGCGTCGAGAGCATCGTGCGCAACGACGCGAGCGCCGACTCCGCCTTGCCCTCCTGGACGAAGCCAATGCCCGCGTTGATGACCGCCACGGCAAGGACCACCGCGAAGTCGACCCAGTCACCGACGACCGCCTTGAGGACCGCCGCGACGAGGAGGACGTAGATGAGCACGTCGTCGAAGTGGACGAGGATCCTCTTCCACAGCGGGTCACGCTCGGGCGGGGGCAGACGGTTCGCTCCGTGCTGCGCGAGCAGCCGTGCCGCGTCGTCGGCCGTGAGTCCGTCCGGGCCCGTGCCGAGCTCCGCGAGGACCTGCCCCGTGGACTGCGCCCACGGGACGTGCCCGGCACGCTCCCCCGGCGACCCGTCGGGGAGCGCAGCGCCGGGCTGCGACGGGTCCGGCTGCGCGTGCGCTGACTGCGTGGCGTCGTCCATGGTGTCCATCGTCACCCGAGCACGGGCCGACCGCCACGTCCTTGGGTCCCATCGACGCACGTCGCACGCCTCTCGGACACCCCGCGACGCAGGCGGGGCGGTTCCACGGGCCGACCGTCCCGGCGGGGCGGGCCCCCGGGGTCGTACCCTTCCGGGGTGAAGATCCTCTCCATCCAGTCCTCCGTCGCGTACGGCCACGTCGGCAACTCCGCGGCGGTGTTCCCGCTGCAGCGCATCGGCGTCGAGGTCATGCCCGTCCACACCGTGAACTTCTCCAACCACACGGGCTACGGCGCGTGGCGCGGACCGCTCATCGACCCGGCCGACGTCCGCGACGTCGTCACGGGCATCGAGGAGCGCGGCGCGTTCGCCGACACCGACGCGATCCTCTCGGGCTACCAGGGCGGCGAAGGCATCGCCGACGTCATCCTCGACGCGGTCGCCCGCGTCAAGGCCGCCAACCCGGCCGCGCTCTACGCGTGCGACCCCGTCATGGGCAACGCGAAGAGCGGCTGCTTCGTCGCCCCCGCGATCCCCGTGCTGCTGCGCGACCGCGTCGTGCCCGCGGCGGACATCATCACGCCCAACCAGTTCGAGCTCGGGTTCCTCACCGGCACGGAGCCCGACACGCTCGCCTCGACGCTCGAGTCGGCCGACCTCGCGCGCGCGATGGGCCCGTCGGTCGTCCTCGTGACGAGCGTCGAGCGTCCCGACCGGGAGCCCGGCACGATCGAGATGCTCGCCGTCACGCCCGAGGGTGCGTGGCTCGTGACGACCCCGTACCTGCCGCTCAAGGCCAACGGCTCGGGCGACGTCACGGCAGCGCTCTTCACCGCGTACTACGTGCGCACACGCAACGCCGCCGAGGCGCTCGCCCGCACGACGTCGTCGGTGTTCGACCTGCTCCGCACGACGCACGAGTCCGGACGCCGCGAGCTCGAGCTCGTCGCCGCGCAGGAGTTCTACGCGCACCCGCAGCTGCAGTTCGAGGTCCGCCAGGTGCGCTGAACCCCACCGGGTCCCACCGTGAGGGGCCGTGCACGCAGATGGCGTGCACGGCCCCTCACGGTCGTCGGGTTCCCGGTCCTGGCGGGCCTCAGCCGGTGATGGCCTTCCCGATGATCTCTTCGATCGCGTCGGTGTCGATCGGCTCGCCCCAGTCCTCGTAGATCACCTCGGAGACCGCCGTGCCGTCCGTCGTGACGATCTTGGCGGTCGGACCCGGGACCTCCGTGTAGTAGGTGACCTCGGTCGCGAAGCCCTTGACGAGCTCGATCGGGGTCGCGGACACGATGCGCCACAGCGAGCGCGCTGTGCCACCCGCGACCTCGACCTCCTCCCGCCCCTCGACGACCCACTCGGACGAGAGCCCGAGGATGTTGTTGTAGAAGTCGGGCTGGAACATCCGACGCGATTGGTCCGTCATGTCGGCCACCCACATCGCTTCGCTGTCGCCGTTGGGATCTGCCTTGACCACCTTGCCGCCGACGCGCATCCACGCGTCCGTCGGGGTGATGACGATGAGCGAGTCACCGCCCGTGACCATCCCGTACGTGCCGTCGTCGGCATGAAGCCACTGGTAGTGCCCAGGCTCGGAGTCAGCCGTCACCTTGATGGTGCGTGTGCCCGTGCGGGCAGCCCGCGCGAAGTCCTCGAGACACTGCGCGAAGTCTGCGGCGGCGATGCGGGCGCCCTCGACCATCGCGATCGATGAACAGCTTGCGGGCATCACCGGCCCCGCAGGTACGTCCTGCGTCGGCCCAGAGCCCTCCGGGAGAGACACGCCTCCCTCGGCCGCGGTGCTCGCGGCGACCGTCGACGAGGCGCTCACGCCTTCCGCGGCCGGGCCCGCCGCGCAACCGCCGACAAGCGCAACCACGAGGGCAGGCAGTGCGACGGCACGCACGAGGACCGACCGGGTCGGCCCAGGGGCGAGGCACTTCAGGAGCGAGTTCATGTCGGACATGCGCGCGATGTTAGGTGGGCCTGCTCACGCCCGCGACCTGAGAGGGACCCCGTCTCAGGCGAGCGCCTCCGCGAGCAGCTCGATGCTGCGGACCCGCGCCGCGAGGTCCGGCACCTGGTGGGCGACGATGAGCTCGTCCGCGCCCGTGCGCTCGACGAGCGCCCCGAGGTGGTCGCGGACGTCCGCGACCGTCCCGACCGCGCTCACCGACATCATGTGGTGGATGCGCTCGCCGTGCGGGCCGTCGAGGATCGACTCGACGTCCGCGTCGGAGAGTTCGACGCCCGGCCTCAGCACGAAACGCCTCACCCGCTCCCGCAGGACGGCGCGGAACGTGCGCGCCGCGTCGTCCGCGTCGTCGGCGGCGACGACGTTCGCCGCGACGATCGCGTACGGCTCGGGGCACGACGCCGACGGGCGGAAGTCCTGCCGGTAGGTGGCGAGCGCCGCTTCGAGCGCGTCGGGCGCGAAGTGTGACGCGAACGCGTACGGCAGCCCGAGCTGAGCGGCAAGCTTCGCGCCGAAGAGCGAGGACCCGAGGATGTAGAGCGGCACGTTCGTGCCGCGGCCCGGGTACGCGTTGACAGCCTCGGCGGGCAGCCCGTCACCGAGGTACGACGCGAGCTCGACGACGTCCGTCGGGAACCGCTCGGAGTCCTCCGGCCGACGCCGCAGGGCCGCAAGCATCGCGAGATCACCCCCCGGCGCACGCCCGAGCCCCAGGTCGATCCGGCCCGGGTAGAGCTCGGCGAGCGTGCCGAACTGCTCGGCGATCGCGAGCGGCGAATGGTTCGGCAGCATGACGCCACCCGCCCCGACCCGGATCGACGAGGTGTGCGCCGCGACGTGCCCGACGAGCACGGACGTCGCAGACGACGCGACGCCGCGCATGTTGTGGTGCTCCGCGTACCAGACGCGGTGGTAGCCGGCCGCCTCGGCCGCGCGAGCGGCAGGGACGATGTCCAGGAGAGCCTCGCGCACCGTCCGACCCGGGGCGGACGTCGCAAGGTCGAGCATCGAGAAGAGCGTCATGCGAGGTCAACCCCGACGAGGGCCGCGATGTTCCTCACGCCCGCCCGCGCGGCCCGCGCCGAGCGTCGAAATCGTCGTCGGTGAGCTCCCGCACGACGCGCGCCGGGTTGCCCACCGCGAGCACGCCCGCGGGCAGGTCGCGCGTGACGACCGAACCCGCCCCGACGACGGTGTTCTCGCCGATCGTCACGCCCGGGCACACGACGACCCCGCCGCCGAGCCACACGTTGTCGCCGATCGTGATGGGCAGCGCGCTCTCGAGCTAGTCGCGGCGCGGCGTCGGCTGCAGCGGGTGGACGGGCGTGAGCAGCTGGACGTTCGGGCGACGAGCACGTCGTCACCGAGACGGATCGGGGCGACGTCGAGCGCGACGAGGTTGTAGTTGACGAACGTCCGCGCCTCGACGTGGACGTTGACGCCCAGGTCGACGACGAACGGCGCGCGGATGCGCGACTCCGCACCGAGCGAGCCGAGCAACCCCGCGAGAACCGCGCGTGCCGCGGCCGGGTCCGTGCGGCTCAGCTCCGCGTAATGGTGGATCGCCTCGGAAGCCTGCGCGACCGCCTCGCCGATCCGTGGATCATCAGCGACTTAGAAGTCACCGGCCATCATCCGCTCGTAGCTGCTGCGCTCGTCACCTGCGAAGTAGTCCATCCCACGAACGTAGCGGCCGCGGAGCACGTCACGGGACTTGGGTGGGCCCGGAGGGACTCGAACCCCCGACGTCCACGGTGTAAGCGTGGCGCCTGGGGTGCGTCTGCGCAGGTCAGCGCCACGAGACCTGGCTTTGTGTGCTCTCTGTGTGGTGACGCTGCTCGCCGATGTACGCGCTCATCCGCGCCGACACCGTCTCGAGCTCCTGCTCGAACAGTCCCGCGTACACGTCCAGGGTGATCGCGGCGGATGCGCCGTCGTGCTCCTGCACCGACCAGACGCCGTCGACAACGAGTCCTCACGCGCGGGCGAGATCGACTTCATCATCGCGAAGCAACGCAACGGCGGGACGGGAACCGTGACGCTGGCGCATCAGATGCACTACTCGCGGATCGTCGACATGGCCGCCTGAATCCGTGTCACGGAATCCGATTCCGTGACACGTAATACCCCCCACCTCACACTCCCGGAGTGGCACGCACCCCCGACGGATCAACCCCGCGAACGATATTCATCCACGTCCGCCTCACCGAAGACGGACGTCGCATGGTCGACCTCGCACGCGGCCCCGTCCCCGTGTCCACGTACATCCGCAGGCTCATCGCCGCTGACTGCGAGAGTCGCCGCATCGTCCTCGAGGAGAAGCCATGAACGACACCTGCCCTGACCCATGCCAGTCCCCCAACGAGTGCCGCGACTGCTACGTCATGAAGCGGACGTGCCCGTACTGCAAGCTGACGCACCTCGCCCCCGGCGCCAAGCGCGCATGCCGGAACGCCCACATGCGTGGGGAAGCGTCATGACCATCGTCGACGCACTCGCGATCGTCCTCGTCGCCGCCGCGATCTACATCCTCAACGCAGCATGACCGCCCTCATCATCCTCTGGGCACTCATCACCGCAGGGTGGGCCGCATGCATGATCGCCGCCTCCCGCCTCTGGACCGAAGAAGGCCGCACCACCGAAGCGCGCTACGCCATCGCCGGCGCCCTCATCGCCTGGGCATGGCCCGCCCTCCCCATCACCGCCCTCACCATCTACCTCACCTACAGGAAGCGACTCCCGTGAAGCTCACCATCGACCGCGACGTCCTCGCTGACGCCACGCACGCTGCCGCCCGCATCATCCCGGCCCGACCAGCCGCCCCCGTCCTCGCTGGCATCCTCCTCGAAGCCGACGCCACGTCCCTCACGCTCAAGGCGTTCGACTACGAGACCAGCCACCGCTCGACGATCCGCGCCGACGTCGACGCCCCCGGGCGCGTACTCGTCCAGGGCAGGCTGCTCGCCGACGTCGTCAAGTCCCTCCCGAACAAGCCCGTCACCCTCGAGGTCACCGGCAGCACGGTCGTCATCAAGGCTGGCGCCGCGCGCTTCTCGCTGCTGACGATGCCCGTCGAGGACTTCCCCTCCCTCCCGGAGATCCCGCCACTGACGACAGAGCTCGACGCTGGCGAGTTCGCGCACGCCCTCACCCAGGCCGCTGTCGCAGTGTCCCGTGACGACACGCTGCCGATGCTCGCCGCACTCCGCGTTGAAGCCGTCGACGGTGCCATCGACATCCTCGCTACCGACCGGTACCGGCTCGCGCACCGCACCCTCCCCCACCCCGGCACCATGGCCGGCACGTGGCAGGTCCGCGCCAAGGCACTCCTCGACGCCGTCAAGGGCCGCACCGGCCCCGTCCAGATCGCCCTCACCGACCGGCTCATCGCACTCACGTACGGCGCCACCACCATCACCACCGTCCCCGTCGACAGCGACTACCCGCCCGTCCGCCGCCTCTTCCCCGACGAGACACCCACGGTCGCGCACGTCAACGTGTCCGAACTCGTCGACGCCGTCAAGCGCGTGTCCCTCGTCGCCGAACGCAACACCCCCATCCGCCTCGCATTCACCGCAACAGAGGTGACGCTCACGGCGGGCAGCAACGACTCCGCCGACGCCACCGAGACCCTGCCGTGTGAGACCGAAGGCGACGACATGTCGGTCGCGTTCAACCCGACGTTCCTCATCGACGGCCTCACCGCACTCGACACCCCCACGCCCAGATCGGGTTCACACACCCGTCGAAGCCCGTGCTCTTCACCGGGGTCAACGCCAACTCGGAGCCCGTTGACGACTACCGATACCTGCTCGTCCCCATCCGCTTCTCCAGTTAGAGCACCGCCAACACCTGCTCGACGAGCACGTAGAGCGCCGCGATGCACAGCAGGCCCCACGAGTACAGGAACCTCCGCAGACGACGCCACGCAGCACGCTCAGTCGGGCTCTCCTCCAAGAGCTGCTTCACGATCGCGCGTTGCTCACGCCGCAGACGGACCCTCCGCCGAGGGACCTCATCACGAAGATCCTGCACGGCAACAGCTAAGACCGCGTCCTCCGTCGCCGCCATGTCGACGAACGCCTGCCACGCCTGCAACCCCGTACCCACTGCAGCCGCCAGGGCCGCCACCACACCAAGGAACATGGGCGAACCGTAGCGGACCGTGAGCCCAACGCCTGAGTCTCGCCGCGCCCATCCCCTGGTCCCTGCAATCGATCGGGAAGCCGCCCACAGCGGTACCCGCCGTTGTCCGTCCCTCCCGCTACGGTGTGACCCACACGCCCACACCCAGGGGGCAACAGGGAAGGGAACTCACATGGCAAGAGTCAGGACGCAGGATCTCACCCGCCGCCACATCGGGCACATGGCCCAAGTAACCTCCACCAACGGGTCGACCGCGACAGGCACCATCGAGCGGATCGAGCACTTCGCCAGCGGGGTAGCAAACACGTCAAGCAGTACGTCGGTGACCCTCAGGGTCGTCAGGCAGCAGCTCGAGATCAGCGGACCAGGATTCGAGGAGATCGTCATCCTCGACTGACACCCCCACACGGACACTCCCCCCGACCCCACACCACGGGCCGGGGGGAGTTTTCTGTATCACGAAACCACCCCCTCGGATCACATTCCGTGACACACAACCCCTCGGATCGGAGACACATGGACCGCCAATGCACCGCCACCAGCAAACGATCCGGTGAGCGCTGCAAGAAGTGGGCCATCAAGGGCGCCAAGACGTGCCTCGCACACGGGTCGGGATCGAAGAAGGCTCGCGCGGCCGCGGCACGCAGGGTGGAGGAGGAGAAGGCCGCCCGGCAGGCGCAGAAGGCCGTCGAAATGCTCGGCATCCAGCGCGACATCTCCCCGTCGGAAGCGCTCCTCGAAGAGGTGCGGTGGACGGCCGGCCACGTCGACTGGCTTCGGGACCGGGTGAAGGAGTTTGTGCGGCAGCAGCTCGTGTGGGGGAAGACGAAGGAGAAGTCGGGCGTGCTGGACGCGGATGGGTATCCGGCGTCGGAGGTGACGGAGGCGAGTGTCCCGTCTGTTTGGTACACGCTGTACGAGAAGGAGCGTGCGCACCTGGTGGCGGTGTGTTCCGCGGCGCTGCGTGCGGGTGTGGAGGAGCGTCGGGTGCGGTTGGCGGAGGCTCAGGGTGAGCAGGTCGCGGCTGTGATCCGCGCGATCCTGGATGACCTTGGACTCACGATCGAGCAGCAGCAGAAGGTGGCAACCGTCGTTCCGGCACGGCTGAGGCTGCTGGCTAGCGGTGGCGCCTGATGTCAGTCGGGATAGACGACGCCACCTACGTCGATCACTTCGTTCTCAGCGGAGACCTCGAGCCAAGAGATCTCGAGCGTCCCGCTCGCAGGAAGGTGAACCGCGACACCCGACTTCGTCATGATCGGGGAGTCCCCAGCGCGCCAGCGAAGCTGGCCATAGTCACCGCCGGGGCCGACGGCGTACCAGTGCTTCTCGCGGCGCTCGACCCTGATGCGGTCGCCCAGATCGAGTTCACGGACGCGCTCCGTCGCCGTCCCCGCCTTGAAGCCATGCATCGGTGGCGTGCCATCGTTCCAGCGGTCCTCGCTCAGTGGGCCGTAGTCGCCAACCTTCTTGCCGCTCGCGCTCGTCGTTCGGAGCACGTTCGCGGACTTCCATCGCTTACCCCGTCGACGCCACATGCTCCGAGTATCGCGGCATGACGGCGCACACGGCCACAGCCTCGTGGGCGGAGCACGCCGCACGCATGTTCGACCCGCCATCCCACCCCCGCTGGGAAACACCGGGCGAACTCGCTCGCGCGATCGATCCCAAGTCCCGGCAAACCCCGGCGCTCGACGTCATCGACGCCGCCCTCGTCGAAGCGTTCAACACACCCGACTCGCGGCTCGTCATTTCCATGCCGCCACAGGAGGGCAAGAGCCCGCGCGCCTCACGACGTTTCCCCCTGTGGGCACTCACCCAAAACCCGGACCTGCGCGTCGGCATCGCGTCGCACGAATCGAACATCGCCCGCCGGTGGGGCCGCGCCATTCGCGACGACATCGCACAACACGGCGACACACTCGGCCTCACGGTCCGATCAGACCTGTCAGCGCAGAACGAATGGCAGCTGGCCGGCCACGACGGCGGCGTGTTCACCGGCGGTGTGGGAGGCCAGTTCACCGGCCGGCCCGTCGACATCCTCATCATCGACGACCCCGTCAAGGGTCGCGAGGAAGCCGATTCCGAAGTCATGTCCCGCGGCTCCTGGGGAACCTCAGATCGTGCCTGCAACCGCTGATCTGGCCTGCCGGACACCGCGTGAACCGCGGAATCCTGCCGTTTTCGAAGGGTGGGCCCGGAGGGACTCGAACCCCCGACGTCCACGGTGTAAGCGTGGCGCTCTAACCAGCTGAGCTACAGGCCCTTGAAGCGGTCACACGATACCCGTTCGGCGTCGGCGCGTCGCGCAACCTCCCGCATCCTGAGCACGCCGAGCGCCGGCCGCCCGGGAGGTCGTCCGTCGTCGTGCCGCGCCTCAGCGCAGCTCAGCGCAGCTCAGACGAGCGTGAGCGCCTGGTGGTAGCCGGAGAACGCGCGCTTCTCGCCGGGAGCGTTGACGATGCTCCATCGGATGACACCGTCCTCGTCGACGAGGAAGCTGCCGCGGATCGCGAGGCCTCGGTTCTCGTCGAGCACGCCGTACGCCCGCGCGACCTCGCCGTGCGGCCAGAAGTCGCTCAGCAGGTCGAAGTCGTAGCCCTCCTGCTCGGACCACGCGCGCAACGAGTAGACGGGGTCGCACGAGATCGCCAGCACGCGGACGCCCGCGTCCTCGAAGTCCTCGAGGTTGTCGCGGATCTCGCACATCTCGCCCGTGCAGATCCCCGAGAACGCGAACGGGAAGAAGACGACGAGCACGGGCGTGCCACGCAGGTCGGAGAGCGTCACGGGCGTGCCGTGGACGTCCTGGAGCGTGAAGTCGGGTGCCGGCTCGCCGACCTGCGGGATGCCCGTCACGTCAGCGGCCTCGGCCACGCGTGCCGAGCTTCGTCGCCGACCAGTCCTCGGCGAGCGAGAACGTGCTCGTCGCGTGCAGGCCCGCGGTCGTCGCCGCCTCCTGGATGTCGCTGTGGCCGACGTGGCCGCGACGCCCAGGCTTGGGCGTGAACACCCAGATGGGCGCCCCGTCGTCGAGCACCGTCTGGACGTCGACGAGGGTGTCCGTGAGGTCCTCGCCCTCACCGTCGCGGAACCAGACGATCGCGCCGTCGACGACGTCGTCGAAGTCCTCGTCCGCGAGGTCAGCACCCGTGAGATCGGCGATCGCATCGCGGACGTCGTGGTCGACGTCCTCGGCATACCCGAACTCCTGGACGAGATGCCCGTCCTCGAAGCCCAGCCTGTCCACACCCGTCGCGCCCGTCGCGCTACCCGGGTCCGTGCTCGTCGCCACCTGTGTCCGCCTTCTCTCGCATCCTCCGACGACGGCAGCCGCCTGGGGCGCCGTCGCCGTGGGCCCGGAACGGGGCCCACGCACCCAACCTAGTCCACGGGACGGGCCTCCGTCCCGGTGTCCGCCCTGCGACGCGCCCCGCCGCGCCCGGTGGTCAAAACGTAGAGTGTCATGGACGTCACGCCCGTTGGAGGCCCCGTGGGTGTGACTTTGCCGCCCTGTGGTGAACACAATGGTTCGGCACCACCCGACGCGGGCAGCGGCACACCGCACCGCCGAGGACCGGCCCGGCCCCTCCCGCACCTGCGGGTGCGGGCTCCCGAGGAGATGAAGAGGTTTCTGGTGGCATCGCACGACGAGACGCGCCCGCTCATCAACGGCCTGCTGAGCCAGGTCCCCGACTTCGACCCCGCCGAGACGGCGGAATGGGTCGAGGCGCTGGACGGGCTCATCGACGACCGTGGCGGCCCGCGCGCACGCTACGTCCTGCTCAACCTGCTCAAGCGGGCCCGGGAGCGCAACGTTGCGATCCCGACCTCGTTCGCAACCCCGTACGTCAACACGATCGGCGTGCACGAGGAGCCCTACTTCCCGGGCGACGAGGTCATGGAGCGCCGCTACCGCTCGTGGATCCGCTGGAACGCCGCCGTCATGGTGACGCGCGCGCAGCGACCGGGCATCGGCGTCGGCGGCCACATCTCGTCGTACGCGTCCGTCGCGACGCTCTACGAGGTCGGGCTCAACCACTTCTTCCGCGGCAAGGACCACCCCGGCGGCGGCGACCAGGTCTACTTCCAGGGCCACGCCTCCCCCGGTGTCTACGCGCGCGGACTCCTCGAGGGCCGCCTGAGCGAGCACCAGCTCGACGGCTTCCGCCAGGAGCACTCGCACGAGGGCGGCGGCCTGCCGTCGTACCCGCACCCGCGCCTCGCCCCTGAGCTCTGGGAGTTCCCGACGGTCTCGATGGGCCTCGGCCCGTCGTCCGCGATCTATCAGGCGTGGACGAACCGTTACCTCCACGAGCGCGGCATCAAGGACACGTCGCAGCAGGACGTCTGGGCGTTCCTCGGCGACGGCGAGATGGACGAGCCCGAGTCGCGCGGCATGCTCCAGCTCGCTGCGCAGCAGCAGCTCGACAACCTCACGTTCGTCGTCAACTGCAACCTCCAGCGCCTCGACGGCCCCGTCCGTGGCAACGGCAAGATCATCCAGGAGCTCGAGGCACAGTTCCGCGGCGCCGGCTGGAACGTCATCAAGGTCATCTGGGGCCGCGAGTGGGACGTCCTGCTCAACGCCGACAAGGACCGCGCGCTCGTCAACCTCATGAACCAGACGGTCGACGGCGACTACCAGACGTTCCGCGCGAACGACGGCGCGTACATCCGCGAGCACTTCTTCGGCCGCGACCCGCGCACCAAGGCGCTCGTCGAGAACATGTCGGACGACGAGATCTGGGCCCTCAAGCGCGGCGGCCACGACTACCGCAAGATCTTCGCGGCTTACGCCGCGGCGCGTGCCCACACGGGCCAGCCGACCGTCATCCTCGCGCATACCGTCAAGGGCTACGGCCTCGGCTCGGGCTTCGCGGGACGCAACTCGACGCACCAGATGAAGAAGCTCAAGAACGCTGAGCTCAAGACGCTGCGCGACACGCTGCACATCCCGATCACGGACGAGCAGATCGACGCCGAGCCGTACATGCCGCCGTACTACAACCCCGGCCCCGAGGACCCGACGATCCAGTACATGCTCGAGCGCCGCCGCGCGCTCGGCGGGTTCGTCCCGGAGCGCCGCACGAAGCACACCGAGCTCACCCTGCCCGGCGACAAGGCCTACGAGCTGCTCGCCAAGGGCTCGGGTCAGCAGGAAGTCGCGACGACGATGGCGCTCGTGCGCCTCTTCAAGGACCTCGTGCGCGACAAGGAGTTCGGCCACCGCATCGTCCCGATCATCCCGGACGAGGCGCGGACCTTCGGTCTCGACTCGATCTTCCCGAGCGCGAAGATCTTCAACACGCTCGGCCAGAACTACACGCCGGTCGACGCCGAGCTCATGCTCTCCTACCGGGAGTCCGAGTCCGGCCAGATCATGCACACAGGCATCAACGAGGCCGGTTCGGCTTCCGCCTTCCAGGCCGTCGGCACGTCGTACGCGACGCACGGCGAGCCGCTCATCCCGTTCTACTTCTACTACTCGATGTTCGGGTTCCAGCGGACGGGCGACCAGTTCTGGGCGGCCGGCGACCAGCTGACGCGAGGGTTCCTCATCGGTGCGACCGCAGGCCGCACGACCCTCACGGGCGAGGGCCTCCAGCACGCCGACGGCCACTCGCCGCTCCTCGCGGGCACGATGCCGCACATGGTCCACTACGACCCCGCGTACGGCTACGAGATCCGGCACATCGTGCGCGACGGTCTCGAGCGCATGTACGGCCAGGACAACGGCGGCCGCGACCGTGACGTCGTCTACTACCTCACGGTCTACAACGAGCCGATGCGTCAGCCTGCCGAGCCGGCGGACGTCGACGTCGACGGCATCCTCAAGGGCATCCACCGCATCCACCGTGCCGAGGGAGAGGGCCCGCGCGCGCAGATCCTCTCGTCCGGCGTCGGTGTGCTCTGGGCCCTCGAGGCCGCCGAGATCCTCGCGGCCGACTGGGGCGTCCAGGCGGACGTGTGGTCGGTGACGAGCTGGCTCGAGCTGCGCCGCGACGGCCTCGCCGTCGACGAGCACAACTTCCTCCACCCTGGCGAGGAGCGTCGGACGGCGTACCTCACGCAGAAGCTCGCCGACGCTCAGGGCCCGTTCATCGCCACGAGCGACTACGACAAGCTCGTGCAGGACCAGGTCCGTGCCTGGATCCCTGGCGAGTACCACGTGCTCGGTGCGGACGGCTTCGGCTTCTCCGACACCCGCGCCGCGGCGCGCCGCTACTTCAAGATCGACGGGCCCTCGACGGCCGTCCGCGTGCTGCAGGCCCTCGCGGCCCGCGGCGAGGTCGCGGCCGACGCCCCCGCGCAGGCGATCGAGAAGTACCGGATCCACGACGTCACGGCCGGCACGTCCGGCTCGGTGGGCGGCGACTCCTGACGGAGCCCGTCCTCGCTGACGAACGGCAGGAGCCCCGCACCGTGAGGTGCGGGGCTCCTGCCGTTCGTGCGAGAGTCTCGCGGCAGCCGGACGCGCGTGGCGCGCGCGGGTTCAGGCCGTCGAGCTGTCCGACGCCTCGTCGAGCGCCGCGCGGAGCTCGGTGTGCATCTGCGCCGCCCGCAGCCGGTCCGGGTGCTGGTCGATCGCCGCGAGGTGACGCTCGGCCTCGTCCGGGCGACCGGCCTCAAGCGCGGCGAGGACGAGGTGGCGTCCAACCTCGAGGTCGTGCTCGCGGGCACGCCAGTGCCCGGTGCCGAGCGCAAGGGCCTCGTGAGGTCGGTCTGCGTCCCGCAGAACTCCGAGACCGTGCGCGAGGGCCGTGCCGGTCGTGTCGCGCTCGTGCGCGGTGACGAGCCTGCGCACGGCCTGCTCGTGGTCCTCCGCGACCGAGAGCCTCGCCAGCTCGACGAGCGGGTACCAGGCGCGTGGGTGCCCCGCGAGCTCCTCGGCGAGCGCCCACACGGCAAGGTCACCGCGCCGGGCGCGCTCCTGCTCCGCAGTCTCGACGTCCTCCGCGGGCACGAGCGGGTCCTCGGCAGGGGGCGGGCCGTCGGCGCGGCGTCGGACGAGCTCGGCGAGCTCGCGGAACGCACCCACGTCGTTGGGATCGCTCGCGAGCCGCGACCGCAGCCGGTCCTCCCGGGGCTCGTCCCCTGCCGGCGTCGCGCTCGTCGGACGCCGTGCGCCGACCCGTGAGACCGGGGCAGGTCGCTGGAAGAGCTTGCGGAACTTCGGGAAGACAGCCATGACTTGACCATATCCGCTTCAAGGTCTGGTGTCCCGGGCAGATCCGCCCCGTCTCGCCGCCCGAGAGCGGCATACCCCGGGTTTTGTCGCTACCCCACAACCGGGGCCGTATGCTCACCCCATGACCCCGCCCCTGGCCATGCCCGACGACGCACACGTCGACGACGAGAACCTTCGCCGTGTTCGTGAGGGCGCGAGCATGCTCACGAAGGCCGCGCTCGCCCAGCTCGACGCCGAGCTCTCGTGGTACCGCGACCTGCAGGCCGACGACCGCTCGTGGATCGGCGTCGTCGTGAGCTCGGCGGTCTCGGCGTTCATCGAGTGGTACACCGACCCAGCGAACGCGACGGGTGTCGGCGAGATCTTCTCGGCCGCGCCGCCCGAGCTCACGCAGGCGATCTCGCTCCAGCAGACGCTCCAGCTCGTGCGCCTCGCGGTCGAGGTCGTCGAGGCACACTCCGACCGGCTCGCTGTCCCCGGTCAGGAGCGCGACCTGCGGGAAGCCGTCCTGCGGTACTCGCGCGAGGTCGCGTTCTCCGCTGCCGAGGTCTACGCGCGTGCCGCCGAGATGCGCGGCGCGTGGGACGCACGCCTCGAGGCGCTCACGGTCGACGCGCTCATGCGCGGCGAGAACGACGACGCAGTCCGCTCGCGCGTCGCGGCCCTCGGCTGGTCGGGCGCCGCGAACGTCCTCGTCATGGTCGGGACGACGACGACCAGGCTCGACGAGGTGCGCTCGGCGGAGCTGCGACGCGCGACCCGCCGGCTCGTCGACGACGTGCTCGTCGGCATCCAGTCGGACCGGGTCGTCCTCGTCCTCGGCGGCGGCGACAACCTCCTCGAGGCGGCCCGCTCGCTCGTCGCCCGCTTCGGCCCCGGCCCCGTCGTCATCGGGCCCGTCGTCGGCTCGATCTCCGAGGCCGGGCGCAGCGCGGCCGCGGCCCTCGCCGCGCTCGCCGCGGCCCCCGCGTGGCCGCAGGCCCCCCGCCCCGTCCACGCCGACGACCTCCTGCCCGAACGCGTCCTCGTCGGCGACCGGCTCGCCCGCCGGACCCTCGTCGACACCGCCTACGCGCCGCTGAGTGCAAGCACGGGCTCCGTCCTCGAGACGCTCTCGGCGTACCTCGGCACGGGGCGTTCGCTCGAGGCTGCGGCGCGCTCGCTCTACGTCCACCCCAACACCGTGCGCTACCGCCTCCGGAAGGTCGCCGAGCTCACAGGCTGGGACCCGCTCGACGCCCGGGAGTCGTTCGTCCTCCAGGTCGCGCTCGCCCTCGGCGAGCTCGAGCGTCACGAGATTCCCCGCCTTCCCTAGGTCTTGTAGGTTTCTCACAACGTCGTCTCGCACACTTGGTGCGCGTCGTCACGGGCCGCACGCACCCCCCGGAAGGCAAGGTTGACGAGTGATCGCCGTACTGTGCCCAGGCCAGGGCTCCCAGACCCCCGGCATGTTCGCCCCGTGGCTCGAGATCGACGGCGTGCGTGCACGCCTCGACGAGCTCGGGGCCGCCGCCGACCTCGACCTCGTCGCCCACGGCACGACGTCCGACGCCGAGACGATCCGGGACACGGCAGTCGCCCAGCCCCTCATCGTCGCCGCCTCGCTCGTCGCGCTCCGTGAGGTGCTCGGTGACGCCCCTGCAGCGGGCACGGTCGACGTCACCGCTGGCCACTCGGTCGGTGAGCTCGCCGCCGCGGCCGTCGCCGGTGTCCTCACCGACGCGGGCGCCGTCGGGCTCGTCGCCCGACGCGCCCGCGCGATGGCGGTCGCCGCTGCCGCCGAGGCGACCGGCATGAGCGCTGTCCTCGGCGGCGACCCCGCCGAGGTCCTCGCCGCGATCGAGGCCGCTGGCCTCGTCCCCGCGAACGTCAACGGCGCCGGCCAGGTCGTCGCCGCCGGCTCGCTCGAGGGCCTTGCGCGCCTCGCCGAGCAGCCCCCGACGCGCGCTCGCGTCATCCCGCTCCAGGTCGCCGGCGCGTTCCACTCGCCGTTCATGGAGGCCGCGCGCGCCGAGTTCGCGCCCGTCGCCGCCGCGTGGGACGCCGCCGACCCGACGCTCCCCCTCGTCTCGAACCTCGACGGCGCTGCCTACACCGGCGGCGCCCACGGCTTCGGCACGGCCGCGCAGGTCCTCGACCACCTCGGCCGCCAGGTCGTCGCCCCCGTCCGCTGGGACCTCTGCCAGGAGACTTTCGCGTCGCTCGGCGTCACCGCGATCGTCGAGCTCGCCCCCGGCGGCGTCCTCACGGGCCTCGCTAAGCGCGCCCTCAAGGGCGTCGAGCTCGTCGCCGTGAAGTCTCCCGACGACCTCGCCGCAGCACGCGACCTCGTCGCCCGCCACTCCGGCACCACCATCCCCACCGAGGAGATCCCCGCGTGACCGCGCAGCTCACCCAGGCCACCGGCCCCCAGTTCTCGCGCATCCTCGCGATCGGCGGCGTCCGCGGCGAGAACGTCGTGACGAACGACGACATCGCAGGCCCGATCGACTCCTCCGACGAGTGGATCCGTCAGCGCACGGGCATCGTCACGCGCCGCCGTGCGGGCACCGACACGGACGTGCTCGACCTCGCCGAGGCCGCGGCGCTCGACGTCCTCGCGAAGGCCGGTCTCACAGGCGCCGACATCGACGTCGTCATCCTCTCGACCGTCACGTACTTCGCGCAGACCCCCGCGGGCGCCGCGATCGTCGCCGACCGCATCGGCGCGAACCCCGCCGCCGCCTACGACATCTCGGCCGCGTGCGCGGGCTACGCGTACGGCATCGGCCAGGCCGACGCGCTCGTCCGCTCGGGTGCCGCGCGCCACGTGCTCGTCATCGGCGCCGAGAAGATGAGCGACTTCATCGACCCGACCGACCGCTCGATCTCCTTCCTCCTCGGCGACGGCGGCGGCGCCGCGATCGTCGGCCCCTCCGACTTCCCCGGCATCGGCCCGACGGTCTGGGGCTCGGACGGCTCGAAGGCCGACGCCATCCGTCAGACGGCGCCGTGGAACGAAACCGCGGGCGTCGAGGGCGCCGAGTGGCCGACCCTCCGCCAGGACGGCCCGTCCGTCTTCAAGTGGGCCGCCTTCCAGATGGGCCCCGTCGCTCTCAAAGCCGTCGAGGCCGCCGGCCTCACGCCCGCCGACATCGACGTCTTCGTCCCCCACCAGGCGAACATGCGGATCATCGACCAGATGATCAAGCAGCTCGGCCTCCGCGACGACGTCGTCGTCGGCCGCGACATCGCGGACACGGGCAACACGTCGGCCGCGTCGATCCCCCTCGCGACCGAGCGCCTCGTCCGCGAGGGCACCGCGAAGAGCGGCGACGTCCTCCTCCAGATCGGCTTCGGCGCCGGCCTCGTCTACGCGGCCCAGGTCATCGTCGTCCCGTAGCCCCACCACGTCCGTCGCCGCCCGCGGCGACGGGAAGCAGCACCCTCACCACCCCACCGCCGCACGCGGCGACCAACCGAAGGAGCAACCCCATGGCTTACACCGAGAACGAGGTCCTCGCCGGGCTCGCCGAGATCGTCGCCGAGGAGACGGGCCTTCCGGCCGACACCGTCACCTCCGAGAAGTCCTTCACGGACGACCTCGACATCGACTCGCTGTCGATGATGACGATCGTCACGCACGCCGAGGACAAGTTCGGCGTCACCATCCCCGACGACGACGTCAAGAACCTCGCCACCGTCGGCGACGCCGTCTCGTTCATCACGAACGCCCAGGCCTGAGCCGTCTGCGTCCCGGGCCGCACGCGGCCCGGGACCGGCGCCCAGCCAACCCTGCACGACCCCAGCTTTCCTGAGGAGACCACCATGACCACCCCTCGCGACGTCGTCGTCACCGGCCTCGGCGCCACCACCCCCCTGGGTGGGGACGTGGCCTCCACCTGGCGCGCCGCCCTCGCAGGCGAGTCCGGCGCCCGGACTTTCGACAACGACTGGTCCGTGAAGTACGGCATCCCCGTCGAGTTCGGCGCGACCATCAAGGTCGCTCCCGACGAGGTGCTGCCCCGCCCCGAGATCAAGCGCATGGACCCCTCGACGCAGTACGCGATGATCGCGGCCCGCGAGGCGTGGGCCGACGCGGGCTCACCCGAGGTCGACGGCGACCGGCTCGGCACTGTCGTGTCCTCGGGCATCGGCGGCATCTGGACGACGCTTGACGCGTGGGACACCCTGCGCGAGAAGGGTGCGCGCCGCGTCCTGCCCATGACGGTCCCCATGCTCATGCCGAACTCGGCGACCGCGTTCGTGTCGCTCGAGCTCGGTGCGCGCGCCGGCGCTCACGCGCTCGTCTCGGCCTGCGCGTCGGGCGCGGAGGCCATCGGCTACGGCCTCGAGATGATCCGCTCGGGCCGCGCCGACATCGTCGTGTGCGGCGGCACCGAGGCGACGATCCACCCCATGCCGATTGCGGCCTTCGCTGCGTCGCGCACGCTCTCGCTGCGCAACGACGACCCCGCGGGGGCGTCACGCCCCTACGACACCGCACGCGACGGCTTCGTCATCGGCGAGGGCTCCGGCATCGTCGTCCTCGAGGCCGCCGAGCACGCCGCGGCACGCGGCGCGCGCGTCTACGCGAAGATCGCGGGCGTCGGCCTCACCGCCGACGGCTACCACATCACGTCCCCCGAGCCGACGGGTGATGGCCAGCGCCGCGCCATGGCGGCCGCGCTCGCCGAGTCGGGTGTCACCGCGAAGGAGGTCGTCCACGTCAACGCGCACGCGACGTCGACCGTCGTCGGCGACCTCATCGAGGCCCGCTCGATCCGCGGCGTCCTCGGCGACGACGCCGACCACGTCGCGCTCTCGGCGACGAAGTCGATGACCGGGCACCTGCTCGGGGGTGCGGGCGCGCTCGAGACAATCTTCACGGTGCTCGCCGTCCACGACCGTCAGGCTCCGCCGACGATCAACGTCTCCGACCCCGACCCCGAGCTCGTGCTCGACCTCGTCCGGGACACGCCGCGCGCGCTGCCCGAGGGCGACATCGCGGCGATCAACAACTCGTTCGGCTTCGGCGGGCACAACGTCGCGCTTGTCGTGACGAACGCCTGACGTCGGCGTGCACGGCCTGCGGGCCGCGCACGCCGACGTGTGCATGCCGCAGGGCGGCGCTCCCCGGGGAGCGCCGCCCTGCGGCATGCTGGAAGGCGGTCCGATAGCGGATCCATACGCGCGACGCGTACGGATCCGCTATCGAGCGCGATGCGGCCGCGCTCGATAGCGGATCCGGACAGGTGAGGTGGTCGGATCGGCTCTCGAGCCACACAGGTGACGGGGGATGGACGCGTACCGCGCGTCGAACGAGGGCACGGCGTCGATCCGTCCGAGAGAGCACGAGCGCGGGTGGAGACGACCCTCGTGCGCGCGCTCCCCCGTCGGCGAGGTGTGGGGCTGGGCTCAGCCCACGCGGTGGAGCCAACGGACCGGCGCGCCCGCACCCGCGTAGCGGAACGTCTCGAGCTCGTCGTCCCACGCCTGGCCGAGCGCGAGCGACAACTCCGTCCGCATGCGCACGGGATCGTCCGCGTGCTCGAGCGCCGCGCGCACTCGGTCCTCCGGCACGACGACGTTGCCGTGGACGTCCGTCGCCGCGTGGAAGATCCCAAGCTCAGGGGTGTGGCTCCAGCGGGAGCCGTCGGTGCCGCGGCTCGCCTCCTCGGTCACCTCGTAACGCAGGTGCGCCCAGCCACGCAGCGCGGACGCGAGACGTGCGCCCGTGCCGGGCTCACCCTGCCACGACAGCTCGGCGCGCAGCATCCCGGGCGCGACGGGCTGCTCGATCCAGTCGAGGGAGACGCGCACGCCAAGAACGTTCTCGGTGGCCCACTCGACATGAGGGCACAGTGCACGCGGCGAAGAGTGCACGAAAAGCACACCGCGGGTCGACGAACCAGCCATGGTAGGCCTCCTTGTGTCTCGAGGGTCGTCTTCCCCAACGTCCTCAGATCACAGGTGACCAGCGGTCCTGCACGGTGCAACGGCACCATCATGCCCCATCGGGGCCCGTCCTGGCGAGAGGCCGGCGCGACCGACGTGCGGCCGCGCCGTCTCCCGACGGCTCAGAGCTGCTCGCGAAGCGCGCGCATCGCCTTCTTGCGCACCGACTTCTCGAGCCTGTCGAGGTAGAGATAGCCGTCGAGGTGGTCGACCTCGTGCTGGAGGCAGCGCGCCATGAGCTCCTCACCCTCGACCACGACCGTGTTGCCGTCGAGGTCGACGCCCTCGACCTTCGCGTACCACGCGCGACGCGTCGAGAACCACAGGCCCGGCACCGAGAGGCAACCCTCGTCACCGTCCTGGTACTCGTCCTCCGAGAGGTCGACGATGCGCGGGTTGAGGACGTAGCCGATCTCGTCGTCGATGTTCCACGAGAACGCGCGAAGGCTCACGCCGATCTGGTTGGCGGCGAGACCCGCACGCCCCTCGTCGTCGACCGTCTCGACGAGGTCCGCGACGAGCTGCCGCACCCTGTCGTCGACCTGCGTGATCGGCTCGCAGGGCGTGCGCAGGACGGGGTCGGGCAGAACGCGGATGTCTCTCATGGCCATGGGGTGATTGTTTCACGGGTCGCGAGCGGTCCGGGGCCACGTCTCTCCCCCACTGCCGGCGTCGGCGACGACCTCAGCCGAGCCCGCTCACCCGGACGAGCAGCACGCCCGCGCCGGCACACGCCCACGAGACGAGCGAGCCGACGAGGAACTCCTCGGCCTTGGTGCCGCGCGCCCGGTCCGCCGAGATCTCCGGGAAGCGCACGACGCCCTTCGCGGCGAGGACCGCTGCGATGACGCCGTACGCACCCGTGAGTGCGAGCACGAGCACGAGGACGCGCTCGAGGGGCCCGATGTACCGGCCGCCGCGCATGACGGGACCGGTGCGGGGCTCCGGCGGGGCCTCGACGGGGCTGAGGGACGCGACGTCACGGCCGCGCACCGCGAGGCGCCAGCCGGTCGGGCGTCGGTTCGTCGGCCGGCCCGCGTCGTCGACGACGGGCACGTTCCCGTCAGGGGCCCGGCGGGCGCGCGCGAGCGCGGCGCGCGTCACGAGGTTCGCGGTGCGCGTGAGCCCGACGAGCACGACGAGGACGGCGAGCGCGACCGCGACGGGGACGCCCGCGCGACCGGGGACGGTCCGCGCCCACGCGTCGACGAGAGGGCCTGCGGGCTCCGGTGCAGGGACGAGCGCGGCTGCGACGAGGATGACGGCGAGCGCTGCGGCGGGCCACGCGCGAGGAGGCGCGACGGCAGCACCCGCGGCAGCTCCCACCTGGGGCACGAGCAAGGACCACGCGGCGGCGGCGACCACGCCGACGACGACCGTGACGACGTGCGCGCCGAACCCGACGACGAGGGTCGTGCCGACGGCCGCGACGACGAACGCGGCGAGCGCCCGGCGCGCCCGCGGTGCGAGCCGGGCTCCCCGCGAGACGTCTGCCGCGACGACGAGCGCGAGGACGACGGTCGCGGTCACCGGGCCGCCTCCTCGAGGAGCGCGAGCGCCGCGAGGAGCGCCGTGCCGCCCGAGCGACGCAGCCCCTGGGAGACGGCAGGTTGCGTGACGCCGTGCTCCGCGGCCACTTGGGCCTGGGTGCGGCCGAGCGCGGCGGAACCGACGTAGGAGCGCTGGGGTGAGGTCATGCCGTCGATCATCCTGTCCGTGACGAGAAGCTGCGCGTCGACGACGGCCACGGACGGGTCGTGGCCGCTCGTCCTCGTCGCTTCGTCGGTCACGGGTCCGTCGAGGAACCACGTGCGCACCCACGGGGACTCCTTGCGGTCGGCGCGACGGTGGGCCTCGTCGATCGCGTCGCGCGCGGCCCACCACGCGGAGCCGTCCTTGATCGCGGGCCCGTCCCCGTCCTGCGCGACGTCGCGGGTCTCGCCGCGTCCGATCCCGACGCGGACGTCGAGCCCGTCGGGCAGGAGGAGGCGGCCGACGGTCGCGGTCCAGAGTGCGGCGGGCAGGGTGTCCGCGAGCGCCTGGAACTCGTCGCCGACGGTCGCCCACAGGGGGGTGGCGAGCGGGACGACGTCGTGGGCGCGCGCGAACGCGTCGAGCACGGCGGTCTGCGCAGCGGCGCGGTCGGGGACCTCGCGCGAGCGGACGATGTCGACGATGAGGGCGTACCGCAGGCTACTCATGACGCCATGATAAGCAGATCGCTTATAGTGCGCCAGGTATAACGCCTTCGGTGGTCTCGGAGCGATCCCCCATGCCCGGGCTCGTCAGCAGGTGCTGCGGCACCGCCGGATCCTCCTCGTGCTTGCGACGCAGCTGCGCGACATACACCCGCAGGTAGTGCGTGTCCCGCACCGCCGACGGCCCCCACACCTCCCGCAGCAGCTGCTCGCGCCCCACGACCCGCCCCCGGTGCCGCACGAGCAGCTCCGGGTCGCCGGCTGCTGCGTCGGCGGCGGGGACGAGGACGGCCGTCGCGGACCCGAGGAGGACGAGCGCGGGCACCGTGAGGACGTACCCGGCGACGAGCGTCATCTCGTGCCGCCCGATGCGCTTGCCGAGGTACTCGGGCGTGCGGCCGACCATGAGGCCCGCGAGGAAGACGGTGAGGACCGCAAGAACGAGCATGCCGGCGAGGCCCGATCCGACACCGCCGGGCGCGACCTCGCCGAGGAGCATCGTGAAGAGGGCGACGCCTCCGCCGGGGGCGGTGAGCGAGTCGTGGGCGGCGTTGACCGCGCCGGTCGACGTGCCCGTCGTCACGGCGGCGAACAGCGCCGAGGCGGCCTCGCCGAAGCGCACCTCCTTGCCCTCGAGCGCTGCGCCGGCGGCGGTCGGGACGGCCCCCGGTGCGGCGAGCTCCGCCCACGTGAGAAGGGTCGCGGACCCGACGAGCAGGGTGGTCATCGTCGCGAGGACCGCGTGCCCCTGGCGGCGGTCGCCGACGATGATCCCGAAGGCCCTCGGCAGCGCCGTGGGGATCGCGAGGATGAGGAACATCTCGAGGAGGTTCGTCCACGGCGTCGGGTTCTCGAACGGGTGCGCAGAGTTCGCGTTGACGTACCCGCCGCCGTTCGTGCCGAGCAGCTTGACGGCCTCCTGCGAGGCGATCTGCCCGCCCATGACGGTCTGCGTGCCGCCCGCGAGCGTCGTGACGTCGGCCGGCGCGTGGAGGTTCTGCACGACTCCCCCGGCGACGAGCACGAGGCCCGCGACGGCGGCGACGGGCAGGAGCACGCGGACGACGGTCCGGACGAGGTCGCGCCACACGTTGCCGACACGACCGTCGGTCCCGGCGCGGGTGAAGCCGCGCACGAGCGCGACCGCGACGACGAGGCCGACGGCTGCCGAGACGAAGTTCTGCACGGCGAGACCCGCGGAATGGAGCACCGGGGTCGCGGCGGTCTCGCCCGCGTAGGACTGCCAGTTCGTGTTCGTCGCGAAGCTCACCGCGGTGTTCCACGCGGTGTGCGGGGCCATCGCGGGGACGTCCCCCGCGAGCGGCAGGCGGTCCTGCGTGCGTGCGAGAAGCATGACGGCGACGATCGAGACGAGCGTGAGCGCGAGGATGCCGCGTAGGTACGCGGTCCAGCGCATCTCGGCGTCGGGGTCGACGCGCAGGACGCGGTAGACGACGCGCTCGGCGCGAGTGTGGTGCGGGCTCGTCAGCGTCCGGGCGAGGTAGGAGCCGAGCGGTACGTGGACCGCAGCGAGGGCGCCGACGAGCAGGAGCGCCTGGCCGACGGCGAGGAGCACGCTGGTCGTCACCGTCGTTCACCCCCGTCGCGGGACGGGCGCACGACGAGCGCGAGCGTGACGACGACGAGCGTCGTGAGGAGCAGGTAGGCCAGGTCGGCCATGACGGGACCTCTCCGAGCAGGGCGACGCGGGGGGCGTCGGCGCACGGCGTGCGCTCCCCTCAGGACTACGCCTCCCGCGCCACGGCGGCGGGCGTCTTGACGGAACTCTGACGCGGCGGGGCGTCGTGCTGACGGGGCCCTGACCGGCGGCTCAGAGGGCCGGCACGTCCCGACGTCGGAACCCGACGATCCCGAGCGCGCCGAGACCGAGAGCGAGCGCCGCCATGACGAGCGCGCCCGTCCACGACGCCCCGGGACCGGGCAGCACGGGCGAGTGCGTGAACGGCACGACGTCGAGAAGCCAGCCGGGCAGCTGCAGCAGGCCGCCGTACACGGCCGCGACGGCCGAGAACCCGTACCAGCCCCACACGAGGCCGCTGCCGCGCGGCCACCAGCCGTGGACGACCACGGCGACGGCGACGAGCAGCGCGACGGCGGGCACGTGCCCGAGCGCCGCGACGACGTAGGCGCCCGCGGACACCGAGCCGTCGCCGACGCTCACCGCACCGGCCCACAGCCCCAGCCCCGCGAGCACGAGCAGCACGACGGACGCGCCGAGCGTCACGGCGAGCTGGGCGCCGAGCCAGCGCGTGCGGGCCACGGGCGCCGACAGGACGACCTCGAGCCGGCCCCGCTGCTCCTCGGTGCGGACGCGGTGGAACGACGAGAGCGCGAAACCGGCGACGAGCACGACGAAGAACATCACCATGAGCGCGGCGAACGCGTCGACGAGCGCGCCGACGTCGCCGAGAAGGTCCCCGAGCTGAGGCAGCTTGCTCACCATCCCGGAGACCGAGTCCGTGAACGTGCCCGTCGCGACCGCGCCGAGGCCGACGCCCGCGGCCCACGCGAGGATCGAGCCCCGCTGGAGACGCACCGCGAGCGCGACGCTCCCCGCGAGCGACGCCCGCGCGTACGCGCGCCCGGGGCGCGTCGTCACGAGTCCCGCTCCGAGGTCGCGCCGGCCACCGAGGCGGGCCCCGAGCACGAGGAGGACGACAGCACCGACGACGAGCAGACCGAGCGGCCACCAGCGGGTGTCGACGCAGGCACGCGTCTGCAGCGCCCACGCGAGCGGCGACGCCCAGGACAGCGGCGACCCGCCCTGCGCGCGAAGATCACCGGCGGCACGGACGACCCAGGCGAGACCGAGGACCGCGAGCGCGAGCCCGCTCGCGGAGCGCGCGTGCGTCGTCAGCTGGGCCGTGACGATCCCGACCGCGCCGAAGAACAGGCCGGTCGCGGCGCCCGCGGCGCCGAGCGCAGCCGCTCCCCCCGGGGCGAGCCCGACTGCGACGAGCACCCCCCACGTCCCGACGCCGATGACGACGTTGACGGCGACGACGAGGAGGTAGGCCGCGACCGCAGGCGCATGGCGTCCGACCGTCGAGGCGCGCAGGATCTCGGTCGCGCCCGTCTCCTCCTCGGCGCGCGTCGAGCGCACGGCCGTCTGGATCGCGAGGAGGGCGAGCGCGAGCAGCACCATGAAGCCCATCTCGTTGGCGACCATCGCACCGAGCGTGTAGTCGTCGAGGCCGAATCCCGAGCCGGTGAGGATGACGGCCGCGGGCGAGCTCATGAGCTGGCCGCGGAGCTGGCGGTCCGCGGCGGTCGGGAAGAGGCTGTCGAGCGCGACGGCCGCATATCCCCACATGATGAGGATCGATGCGGTCCACACCAGGAGGCGCACGCGGTCGCGACGTGCGGCGAGACGCAGCAGCGCCCAGGTGCCGTCCAGACCGCCCGGACGTGTGGCGTCCCGTACCCGGACGCGGTGCACGTCGGGTGCTGCCGTGGTCATGCGACATCCCCGTAGTGGCGCAGGAAGAGCTCCTCGAGCGACGGGGGTTGCACCGTGAGGTGCCGGGGCCCGAGCGTCGCGAGCGCGGCGAGCAGCCCGGGCAGGTCGGTGTCCTCGACGTCGAGGCTCACGCGCGCGCCGTCCGGGTGGTCGTCGACCCGGAGTGCGTGCACGCCGGGCAGGTGGGCGAGGTGCGCGGGGTCGTCGGCGGTCACCGCGGTGACGGCGGAGCGCGTGAGCCGGCGCAGCTCGGCGAGCGAGCCAGCCTCGACGGTTCTCCCGGCCCGGACGATCGTCACGGTGTCGCAGAGCTTCTCGACCTCGGCGAGGACGTGGCTCGAGAGGAGCACCGCGGTGCCGCGACCCGCCGCCTCGCGGACGCAGTCCTGGAACACGGCCTCCATGAGGGGGTCGAGGCCGGAGGTCGGCTCGTCGAGGAGGAGCAGCTCGACGTCGGCCGCGAGCCCGGCGACGAGCGCGACCTTCTGCCGGTTGCCTTTGGAGTAGGTCCGCATCTTCTTCGTCGGGTCGAGGTCGAACCGTTCGACGAGCGCGTCCCGTCGGGAGGTGTCGACCGGGCCTCGGAGTCGCAGGAGGACGTCAAGAACCTCTGCTCCGGTGAGGCCTGGCCACAGGTCGACCTCGCCGGGGACGTAGGCGAGCCGCCGGTGGAGAGCGACGGCGTCGTGCCAGGGGTCGCCGCCGAGGACGTGGGCCGTGCCGCCGTCGGCGCGCAGGAGGCCGAGGAGGACGCGGATCGTCGTCGACTTGCCCGCACCGTTGGGGCCGAGGAAGCCTGCGACCTCGCCGGGGCGGACCACGAGGTCGAGGCCGTCGAGCGCGCGGACGGTGCCGAACGACTTCGTGAGGCCGTGCGCCTCGATGACCGGGCCTGCTGTGCGGGCTCTCTGCGTGGGCATGCGTGACCTCCGCCGTGAGGCCGACCGTGCTGCGCGGTCGGGACGTCTCCGACGCTAGGCCTGACGGCGTCGGACCTCAAGGTTCGTCGGTGAGCGCCCGTGGGTGGGGTGCGGAATGCGAGCGGCCGGGCACCAGGGAGAGTGGTGCCCGGCCGTGGCCGCGCGCGGGCGCGGCGTACCGACGGGTGTCAGCGCTGCGCGGACCACGCGCACGCACGCGTGGCCTGGCGCGCGGCTGGGCCCTGCGCGGCCGGTGACGGGGGATCGACCGGCTGCAGGGCCTGGACCCGCGTCGGGGTCAGGTGGTGGGAACGTGTGCCGGGCGCCGTGGTGCGGACCGCGCATCGAGCGCTGTCCCCTGCTGTCCGTCGCTCGTCCATCGTCCCCGCCGGAGTTTGAAAGGTTCCCTTACCAACTTGGAGTGTAGTCTCGAGAACCGTCACGTCGAGGGCGTCGCGGGGTGATTCACGTCGCACGACGCGCCTCGCCGGAGCGGGCAGAACGGGCGATCTCAGCCCGAAAGCCGCCAGCGCGGGCAGGGCCCCGAACTGAGCACGCTACGGCTGTCGGCGCAGCTCGCGGAACATCGGGCAGTCGAAGGGGTCACGCGCACCGAGGCCCACCTCGTTGAGGTACCGCACGACGATCCCATACGAGCGCACGAGGCTCGTCTCCGTGTACGGCATGCCGATCTGTGCGCACCGCTCACGCACGATCGCCGCGGCCCGTGCGAGGTGCGGACGCGGCATGCTCGGGAAGAGGTGGTGCTCGATCTGGAAGTTGAGGCCACCCATGAGGATGCTCATGACCCGCCCGCCGCGGATGTTGCGGGACGTCAGCACCTGCTTCGAGAGGAAGTCGAGCCGCGAGCTCGCCGGGATGATCGCCATGCCCTTGTGGTTGGGCGCGAACGACGCCCCCATGTACACGCCGAACACGGCGAGCTGGACCCCGAGGAACGCCGCAGCGAGCCCGAGCGGAAGCGCCCAGAGGACGAGCCCGAGGTAGACCGTGAGGCGCACGATGATCGTCGCGAGCTCGAGCATGCGCGTCCGCAGGTCGGCGCGGCCGACCTGCGAGCCCGTCGCGAGAGAGCGGATCGCGGTGACGTGGAGGTTGATCCCCTCGAGCGTGAGGAGCGGGAAGAACAACCAGCCCTGGTGCCGCGTGAGGAGCGCCATGAGCCCCGTGTGCTGCGCAGCACCCTCGGGGGTGAAGACGATCGTGTCGTTCTCGATGTCCGGGTCCTTGCCGACCTGGTTGGGGTTGCCGTGGTGACGCGTGTGCTTGTGCATCCACCACGTGTAGGAGATCCCCACGACGACGTTCGCAAGGAATCGCCCGGCACGGTCGTTCGTCGTGTTCGACGCGAAGACCTGACGGTGGGCGGCCTCGTGCGCGACGAACGCGAACTGCGTGAGCACGAGACCGAGGCCAGCGGCGACGAGCAGCTGGAACCACGAGTCGCCGAGGAGGACGAACGCGGTGACGAGCCCGCCGAGCGCAGCTGCGAGGGTGCCGAGCGTCCAGACGTAGTAGCCCTGCGCGCGACGGAGAAGGCCTGCGTCCTTGACGGTCTTCAGCAGCGCGCTGTAGCTGCTCGTGAGGTTCGGCATATCCTCGGCCCGCGGGCTCGGACGCTCGGCGTAGCGCATGGTCTCGGCTGACATCAACGTCTCCCGGCGGTGCAGGTGGCGACTTCCCAGCCGTGAGTATGAGCGGGCGCTCGTCGTGCGGATGACCCAACCCTACGGAACCGTAGGTTAGGCGTCCACGGGAGTCCCGTCCGTGGACACGGAGACCTCGTGGAGGTGCTGCACGCATGCGCACGGCCGCCTTCTCCCCGCAGCGGTTGCGGAACCACCCACCACGACGCAACGTGAGGTGACGCGGCCGGCGGGTACGTTCGAAGCCCGCAGACCGGACGCCCAGGTTGCAAGACGAGCACCGTCCCCCGAGGAGGCCCAGCATGATCCGCCACGACGACACTCACGAGGGCACGTACGACGACACCGGCCGGCCCCACCCCACGACGACCCACGCGGCACCAGGCTCCGGCCACCCGAAGATCTTCGTCTCGACCCTCGTCGACGACGGCACTGCCCCGCGCGAGGTGCCGATCACCTCGGAAGAGCTGACTATCGGTTCCGGCCCCGGCGTCGACCTCGAGCTCGACGGCCTGCTGCCCCACCACGTGACGATCTACCACGACGCCCGTGACGAGTACCGCGTCCGCGCGCTCGGCGCCGTCGGCGGCGGCTCCGCCTCCGACGACGGCGACCGCGCCCTGCGCACCGGCGCCCGCATCGAGGTCGACCCGTGGGTCCTCACCTTCTGGCGCGAGGAGCGCGCCGACCACGGACGCCCCTACGGCGGACGTCAGGGCGGCGAGTTCTCGGAGGGCCGAACGCAGGCGCCGCGACCCGCCGACCTCGCCGCTGGTCTCGCCCCGAGCGTCGCGCCCGGCACGGAGGTCGACGACGACGCACCGGGTCCGATCACGGACTGAGCCATGACGTCGAGCACGGTCGCTGACGTCGAGCCGCGGGCGCGCACGCCGTGGCTGATCCGCACGGTCGGGACCGTCGCGCTGCTCGGCGTCATCGGTGCTGCACTACTCGGTGCGTTCGGCACGCGCACCGCCGAGGCTTCCGCGGCGCAGGACGGCTGGACCGTGAGCGTCCGCCACGCCGCCGTCGCCCGAGCCGGGCTCGACGTCCCCGTGACGATCACGGTCCACCGCGCCGGCGGCTTCGACAACGACGTCGTCGTCGCCGTCACCTCGGACTACCTCCGGTTCCTCGACCAGCAGAGCACCGGACCCGAACCCGCCGAGCAGACCCGCGACGCCTCGTGGACCTACCTGACGTTCACACCACCCGCCGGCGACACGCTGACGATCGACATCGAGGCCTACGTCCGCGCCCTGCACCACACCGACGCCGCCGGGACCGTCGCCGTCGTCACCCCCGACGGCAACCTTGTCGCACCCGTCAACATCCGCACCCGCCTCATCCCCTGACCATCACAGACCCGGGAGGCCTCCGTGGAGACCGTCGTCCGCGCCGCCGTCGTCTTCCTCGTCCTGTGGGCCATCACCCGCGTCGTCGGCCGCTCGACGCTCGGCGAGCTCAGCTCGTTCGAGCTCATCGTCTTCATCACCATGGGCGACCTCGTCCAGCAGGGCGTCACAGGCCAGGACTCCTCGGTCACCGGAGCGATCCTCGCCGTCGGCACGATGGCCTGCCTCACGATCATCCTCGCCTGGTTCAACGCGCGATCCCGTCGCCTCCACGCGATCGTCACCGGCAGACCCGTCGTCGTCGTCACCCGGGGCGTCACCGACCGCGGCGCCCTGCGCCGCGAGCGCCTCGCCTACGACGACCTGCTCGGAGCCGCACGTCAGCAAGGCATCGAGGACCTCGCCGGCGTACGGCTCGCGGTGCTCGAGCCCAACGGCAAGATCTCGTTCTTCACGACTGACGGGACGTCCGGAGCGGCCGACGGGACGGATGCGGGCTGACCCTACGATGTGGCCTCGCAGAGCCACCGATGCGAGGAGGGACCACCGTCCGCGACGATCACCGGGATCGAGGCTTCCCGGCATTTCAAGGAGTTCCGCCACCCCTCCAGTGGCGCCCAGCTCGGCGGCAAGGCCCGCCCGGAGGGCTCGGTGGCGGGCTTCGACCTGACGTTCACGATCCCCAAGTCCGTCTCGGCGATCTGGGCACTGGCCGACGGCCCCACGCGGGCCCGTATCCAGGCCGCGCACTCTGCCGCGATCGACCAGACACTCACCTTCTTCGAGGAACGCGTCCTCCAGACCCGCTCGGGCTCCGGCGGCGTCGCGGCCGAGGCCACGCGCGGTGTCCTCGCTGGCGTCTTCCACCATTTCGACACCCGCGACGGCGACCCGCACCTGCACACCCACGTTGTCGTCGCCAATCGCGTCCAGCGCGCTCGTGACGGCAGGTGGCTCACCGTGGATTCCCGCGCCGCCTACAAGGCCGCGGTGTCGCTGTCCGAGACGCACGAGAACCTCCTGCTCGACGAGCTCGCTCGCACCTGCGGCATGGAGTTTGCCGAGCGCGAGGGTCGGGCTGCCTCGACGAGCTCGGCGGTCGTCCTGGACGCCGTCGGCGTGCCCGAGACGCTGCTCGAGGCGTTCTCCTCCCGGGACCGTCCGGTCAAGGGTCTCGGCTGCTGCCAACCTCCTGGCCGACCGCACCTAGAACGGGCGTCTATCAACGGCCCCGCACCCAGCGCACGAGTTCCGAAGTAGCTGCACGCACCGCACTGCCGGCTCTTCTTCTCCACGAAATCTGAACAGCCTCAGGAAAGTCATCGTTGGCGCGCGCGATCAACTCAGCGGACGGGCCTGCGCCAAGGCGGAGCAATACGACTGAAGCATCGTCAATCGTGAGCAAACCACGCTCGCCCACGATCGTCACCGCCACCGACTCCGGTCCAAACTCGACTATCCAGCGCAGCAGCGGTTCCCACCATGGATCCGCCGCTGTGAGATGAACGCGCTGGGAAGCGCGCACCTGTCGGCGCAAGGCAGGACTCAACGCTTGAGATCCCTGCTGATATCTCGCATACCACGGATACCAATCGACTGTCGCCTCGACCGGGCGAACCAGCGGAATCCATATAGAGAGGACTCTCGACGCTTCCGATATGTCCTCATAGTCGAGATAACGCCACTCTAGTGGCCGAGTGCGAGGCATATCCATCCTCCTAGAGTCTGGACCATGGTATCCCCGCACCAGCGATCGAATGGCCCCCGGGAAGACCCACGCCTCGCATTCCGACACTGCCTCCGCCGCGCGATATCCCCCCACGAGCCACGGAACGCGTGGCACTTCCCGCCTTCCTTCTGGTGCCTCTCGCCCCATCCTTAATGGCGTCAGCCACACCCGTCCGGACCGGCAAGTGGCTCGACCCGCGGTTATAGTGCCAGCTATTCCTAGGGTTCCACTCAATCCTACGGCTATGGTTCTGGCAATGAAAAACCGGGCGCCCCTTTCGCATAACGAAGTTAGGCGTGAAGTCACGCTGACGCTATACAGAGGTTCGGATACTCTCGCGGTCGGGCAGCTTCCACCGCGAAGCTCTGCCGTCGAGGTCGAGCTTGTTGATCGGGTCGTTCGGGTAGCCGTAGACCGACTCGTTGCCACCGACCACAGGGTCGAGCGCGGTGAACAAACCCGTGACCGAGTTGAACAGGCGCACCCCCATGAGCACAACCCCCGAGGCATCGCTCGCGCGCGCCTTGCCACCCAGCCACCCGTAGTCCAGCGCCCCGGCCTTCACCCCGGCACCCGTACGGTTGCCGTACTCGTCATACAGCGCCAGGCCCGAACCGTCCCCCGGCAGAGCGGTCCGCGCACCGCTCACGTCGCTCAGCGTGAGGGTGGCTACGACCGAGCCGATCGGGTCGGCGATCCCCACCGACGTCAGCGTCGCCTCAGTGGAGTCCACCTGCGTGTAGAGCACGTCGCCGGCGATCGCACACGCATACGAGCTCGTGCGCACCTGCCCGCCGGCCACCTCACGGGCCCCGGTCGGGTTGTCGGAGGTGTCGGAGTACACCCGCGTCACCACGCCCGAGTTCCCGCCCGTGGTGGTCGTCACCGAGCGGCGTGCCAGCGCGTCCAGGTCGAACGTCGTCGACGTTCCCCCTGTGGTGATCGACCTCGCGAGGTCGTCGTCGAAGTAGGCGATCTCGATGTCCGACCCACCCGGCCCGTCCCCGGCCGGCACCAGCGTCTGACGGCCCAGCGCGTCATACACGTAGGAGCCCTGGCCCGTCCCGGCGTTCTGGACACGGTCGGCCTTGTCATAGCTCCACGACCGCGACACTTCCGTGCCGCCAGCGCACTCACCGTCACCAGCGTCGGTCGTCAGGCTCGTACGGTTGCCCGCGGCGTCGAAGGTGTAGTTCCGGCTCGTGCAGACCCCGCCCGCGGTGTCCTTGACCTGGGTCAGGCGACCCGGGCGGTCATACCTGTAGGACTGGACACGTCCGTTGCCGTCGGGCGAGGGACCGTTCATCTGTGTGATCCGCCCCTGCTCGTCACGACCCAAGGCCCAGCTGTACGCCTCGACGCCGTTGATCGCGTAGGACAGCGCGGTCTCCTGGCCGGTGCGGTCATACGTGCTGGACTGCACCACGCCCCCCGGCATCGACTGGCTCCGCAGGTGGGACTGCTGCACGAACAGGTGACACCCACCCGTGGGCTGACCAGCACCGCTGAGAGGATGTCCCCATGTCCAAGCCCTATCCCCGCGAGTTCCGCGGGTGACGTCGTGCGCGTCGCCCTCGCCCGCGACCCCGGCGTGCCACTCGCCCGCATCGCCGCCGACTTCGGCATTGGCAAGTCCAGCCTGCAGAACTCCGATCCGAGAAGCCACCCAGCAAGCCCAGGCAACGACGACTTCAACGGCCCCCTCCGACACGCTCGAGGCCCGCGAGCTGCGACGCCGGGTCAAGCTCCTCGAACAGGAGAACGAAGTTCTGCGAAGGGCTGCGGCCTACTTCGCCCAGGCTCACCTACCGGGAGAATGAGCTACCCGCTCGTCCGTGACCTTGCCGCCGACGGGATTCCCGTCGCGGTGACGCGGGCGGGTGCTCAACCTCGCTCGCCAGCCCTACTACCGCTGGCTGAAGAACCCCATCACCGCTGCCGAGGCCACGCAGGCCTACCGCGCGAACGCGTTGCTCGACGCCCACCGCGACGACCACTGGGTTCGGGCACCGGATCCTGGCCGACGAAGCTCGCACGGCCGGGCATCCGATGGTTGATCGCACCGCGTGGCGTATCACTTCGGCCAACGACTGGTGGTCGGCGTTCGGCAAGAAGCGCGGCAAGAACGGCCGCCGCCCGGGCCCGCCCGTCCACGACGGCCTCTGCGCTCAGGTCGACGAGCACTGCCGCGCTCGCCACGTCTTTGCCGCCGGCGGCCCCGACGAGCTGTGGTTGACCGACATCACCGGGCACTCCACAGCCGAGGGCAAGGTCTACATGTGCGCGATCAAGGACGCCTTCTCCGGGCGGATCGTGGGCTACTCGATCGACTCCCGGATGAAGTCCCGACTGGTTGTGCGCGCGATCGAGAACGCGGTGGCGATGCGCGGGAACGTGGCCAGATGCGTCGTGCACTCCGACAGAGGGTCGCAGTTCCGTAGCCGCAAGGTTCTGCGGGTCCTGGCTCGTCACGGGCTCGTCGGATCCATGGGCGGGGTCTGCGCGGCGGGTGACAACGCGGCGATGGAATCGTTCTTTGCGCTGCTGCAGAAGAACCTCCTTGACCGCCGTGCATGGAGGACGCGGGCCGAGCTGCGGATCGCGATCGTCACCTGGATCGAGAGGACCTATCACCGCCGGAGGCGGCAAGACCGTCTGGGGCGGTTGACCCCCATCGAGTTCGAGACCATCCTGACCACTCAGGTCGCACTCGCAGCCTGAACCTGACTGTCACCTAACCGTGAAGCAGTCCCGACGTTGGTCAGCAGGACCCCGTCCAGATCGAGCGCGGCGCACGCCTCCAGCAGCAGCTCTCGGGAGCGGGCATCCCAGCCGATCCCTGCCTTGCGCATCGAGGCGCGGTACTTGCTCACCAGCTTCTCGGCGTCGGCAGTCTGTCCCTCTGCCACCGCCAGTCGACCGGCGTGCTCAGTGTCCCGCCACTGGATCTGCATCGCGTGGCCGTCGCTGAGCGCTTGCCGCTCCTGCGCGGCCGCGATCGCTTGGGCCACCGCCGCACGTCGGCTTCGTCGCAGGCTCACCGCGAGTCCCACGACGCACACGAGCAGCACAACCGTCACACCGATCCACACTGACCTGACCCAAGTCAGGTCAAAGTCGAAGGTATCGGCGCAGAAGAGACCACTACGAGGCACGCCTGTAGTTGGCCTCGGTGCCGCGACGTCCATGCAAGTCAGGAGTCACGATCGAGCAGAAGCGCCAGCATCCACCCTACCCGGCGGCCGGTGCAGTGACCTCGTCCGCAGGGAGCGGCTCGATGTTCACGGGAACATCCGTGGCTACTTGCGCCAGGCTTCGGAGCCGATCGACTTGCGCGTCTGTGAGGTCGGGCGGCGTCACCTTAAGCGTGATCAACGAGCCGTCCCTTGCCGTGTCTACCTTGAACACACTCACGCCCTCGGCGACGCCGGCCGCCCCTTCGACCGCCTCTGTCGCCGCGCGCGCTGCCGCATTCAGCTCACCTAGGCTGTGAACCGCGCTACGCACTTCGCTCGAAGCGTCGGGATGCTGCGCCAGAACATCGGACACCGAAGATGGGGGGGCACCCTTCCACCAGAGCACTACCTTGCCTCGATCGAGTTCGAGGGCCAGGAATCCCCTTCCCTCTCCGTCGAGAAAAGAGCCCACACTCCTGTCATCGGGGTCGATCAAGTCCACAAGCGCCTTCTCGAGCTCCAAGTTGGCAACCCCGTTGTCATCATCATTGCCGCTCGAACTGGGTGCACATCCTGACAGCACGAGCAGCATCCCGAGTACCGCTGCCACAGCGCGGCTAGACCACCGGTTACGCATTGCACACCACCTCGGTTCGGTTCGGATGTCGCAGGCCACTATCCCAGTCTCACACTGAAGTGCTTGAGGATCGTGGGGAGACTGGCGAAGATCACGCTCGATCCGCAGTTTCCAGTGCCACCCTTCAACCATGACCCGGAACAGCTGTACAAGCCGGAGATTGAGTTGATGATTCCAACACCATACTTCTCCCCTGACATCGAACGATAGACAGGCCCTCCGCTGTCACCTTGAGCCGCGGCTGCGACGCCTGCAACCTGAGTTGAGGCCACCGCATGCGTTCCAAAGGTCACGCCCATGGGGGAGAGTGCGTAGACGTTCTTCCCCGTGACCTTTAGGAGACAATGCTCGCCTGACTTTGCACCGCTCGTGCAGACGTAGGAGCCGAGCACAGTTGTTGCCGCACCAGCGAGTGCGCCAGACGTCGAACTGTTATAGGCCCCGGTGTAGATGCGATTTGACACTGACTGTGACGCCGGACGGACCATGGTCGCGTCAAGGCTCGGGGCGTTGCGGGCGGGCGAGCTGCTCCAACTTCCCAGCGTCGCCCCAGTTGGAGTCTTGACCGTTCCCGAACTCCCTGCTGGTAGACAGTGCTGTGCAGTGATGATGTACTTTTCTTTTGTGCTGTCTTTGGTCACCCCGAATCCAGAGGTGCACACCGCGTCCGACAAGTGGATCGCGGCGCCGCCGTACCACGGGCTAACGTCGGCCTGCCTCGACGCAGCGGAGACCGGCACTGCTGATTGAGACGCGTTGATGGCTACCTGCACACCTGAGACTTCGCTGAGTGTTCGGGCTGATTCCTGGTCCCCGGTCCCCACAGCGCGCGCATCGGCCCTCGAGGCAACTACGACCTCCAGCCCGTCCCAGGTTGAGGCTGCGGCGACGACGCGGACGTCAATCCCGGACGTCGCGAGCGCGCCAGCCTCTGCTGCGGCGACTACGCGCAGCTGAGCGGCGGTCAGCTCGTTGAGCGAGTAGCGGGTTCGGTGCGTCCTGACATGCACCTCCGGGTAGCGCGAGAGGATCTCCTGAACGGTCGGCGGAATGTCTCCGCTCCAGTAGAGATCGATGAGGTTCTCGACCGGGTCGATGACAACTGCGGTGAACCGGCTCTCAGCTCCGTCGATCGGGGCCGCTGTTCCCGTGCCGTACCGATCAGTGACTCTATCGATCTCGTCGGTGACCCGGATCAGGTGATCCTGGTTCCGCAGTATCACCTGATGTGAGGTGTCCGGGTCTCTGGAGTCAGCGGCGGAGGCGGGGACCCCTAGCCCGCTCGATACCACCGCAAGAGTCGCGGCAACAGCCGCAATGATCCGTGCGACCCGAGGTGTACGCCGCCTTCGCTGCATACTGCCCATGACTCGCTTGCCCCTTTGGAGAGCTCCCTGATGGTGACTGGAACCTACCGACGATGCACACATGCGGTCAAGAGGATGTGTTTTCGCGTTTCTCATATTGGGACGATGAGCGTTTCGTGACGGTTGGAGCTCGTCCCGTGCGCGTTCAAGCCGGAGTGCTGATTGACATGGCCACTCGAGCCCGCAGGCGGCGCAGTACGCGGTCCCGGTTGGTCCCTGGGCTTTGCCACCGGGCGATCGACTTGAACCCTTCGGGGCCATCACCAACATGACCAGACCCGCCGGTGCCCGTACCGATGACGACGCGGGCACCGGACCTCACAGGGCCATACCAGCGTCCTTGGGGTCACCCCACCGCTCGAACATCCACTCCTCGTCCGGGGACAGCTCGAACCTCTCCAGAGCCAGGTCAGCGCGCTCGGCCGGCAGGCCGACCTCCCGCGCGAGCGCCGCACCCTCGCGGATGGCTGCACCCATCTGCTCCGGTGGCAGGCCTTCAGTCACGTCCTGGCAGATCGAGCGCAGCAGACTCCCCTGAACGCCGGCGTCTGCGTGGGCCCAGGCGATCTCCTGCCCCCACGCGCGGATGACGTCGGCCGGGATCGGACCGGCGCCGTCGTGCCCACGCGCCCACTCCGCACCGAGCGCTGCCGCCGCAAGCAGCGAAGAGTTGGGCCACGACGCCTGCAGCTCGCACGTGAGCTCTCGGCACACGTAGTCGTCCTGCATCGCCCGCTCCATGACCAGCGGCACCAGCCTGGGGTCGTCCGCCAGGACCCAGCCCACCTCGACATCACGAACCGGAGGCTCCAGCGGCGGCACAGACCTACTGGAGTCGTCGCCTCACGGGGAGGGTGGCGTTCGACGTAGACGATCTCTCGCAGATCGCCGACCTCATCGGCGTCGAGCCGTCGAACTTCTTTGCCACGTCAAACGAGAGGAGCCTCCGCCCTCGTGGTGAGGGCGGAGGCTCCGTTACGCTCCCGCGACTGGACTTGAACCAGTGACCGTCCGATTAACAGTCGGATGCTCTGCCAACTGAGCTACGCGGGATCGCGTGGCCTGCCGTAGCGGGCCGAGAAGAACTATAGCAGCGTTACAGCGGTAGTCCGACCGCGCTCCGCACCCGCGCCTCCGTGGCCTGCACCACAGCCCTCGTCGCAGGGTCATCAAGGTCGACATAGCCGTCACCCAGCACCTCGGAGAACAACTCGTCATGCTCGTCGCGGCGGACCGCGACGCGAACGGTGCCACCTCCCGGCAGGTCGGCGCTCTCGCGGTGGACGACGCTCGCGACGACACGTTCGCGCAGCGTGCGAGCGAACGCCTGGGGCGTGCGGTCGACGAGGTGGAGGCGGGTCGGCGGTGTGCCGTCGGCCCAGCGGATCGACAGCACGTTGATCTGCGCGTCGACGGCGGCGTGATCGACGTCGCACCAGCGGCGTACGAGAGGATCTCCGTCCCGTTCGACGACGACGTGGTGAGCGGTCGCGAGCGCCCACCGCTCGGGCAGGTCGGCGATGCGCACGTCGTCGCGCGGCGCGACGCCGTCGGGCAGGATCTCGACGCGCGTCCCGGCGACGGCCTTCTCGCCGACGGCGCGGAGGGCAAGGTCGGCCTGGACGGCGGGGACGGGTCTGCGGAAGAGCGCCATGGGTCCACGGTAGCCCGCCGTCGGTGTCCGACACGGTCGCGTGAACGTTCACAGCGCGTCGTAGGATGACCGCGGCCGCACGACGACGTCGGCGCCCCGCCCCGTCGTCCGAAGGTCCGCCGTGCCCACCGAGAACTCCCCCACCCCACTCTCCTCCGCCCGTCGAACGCTCGCTCTCCTCGCGCTCGCCCTCGGCGGCTTCGGCATCGGCTGCTCCGAGTTCGCGTCGATGGGCATGCTCCCGCAGATCGCCGCCGACCTCGTCCCCGGCTTCGCGACCGACCCGGAGGTCGCGATCGCCCACGCGGGTCAGCTCATCAGCGCGTACGCCCTCGGCGTCGTCGTCGGTGCCCCGACGCTCGCGGCGCTCGCCGCACGCGCCTCGCACACACGCCTCACGCTGTGGCTGCTCGCGGCGTTCGTTCTCGGCACCGCCGCGTCGGCGCTCATGCCGACGTTCACGACGACGCTCGTCGCCCGCTTCGTCGCCGGGCTCCCCCACGGCGCGTACTTCGGAGTCGCCTCGCTGCTCGCCGCTCGCCTCATGGGCCCCGGCAAGCAGGGTCAGGGCATCGCGCTCGCTCTCTCGGGGCTCACGGTCGCAAACATCGTCGGGGTGCCCGCCGTGACGTGGCTCGCGCAGACCTCCGGATGGCAGACGGCGTACCTCGCGGTCGCGGGCATCTTCGCCGTCGCGTTCGTCGCCGTGCTCCTCACCGTGCCGCACGTCCCGGGCGACCCAGGACGCGACCCGCGGACCGAGCTCGCGGCCTTTCGCCGCGGACCGCTGTGGCTCATGATCGCGGTCGCCTGCATCGGCTTCGGCGGGTTCTTCGCCGTCTACTCCTACATCGCCGAGACCGCGACCCGGCGTTCCGGGCTCACCGAGAGCGCCGTCCCCTGGCTCCTCGCGGCCGTCGGCGTCGGCATGACCGTCGGTAACCTCGTCGGCGGTCGCTACGCGGACCGGGCACGCGACCGCGCGGCAGTCGTGGGTTTCGGCGCGTACATCGCCGCCCTCGCGCTCCTAGCGATCGCCGGCGGCTCCCCCGTCGGGCTCTTCGTCACGACGTGCGTCCTCGGCTTCACGTCGAGCCTCCTGCTGCCGGCCGTGCAGTCACGGCTCATCGGCGCGGCAGGCGACGCTGCGCTGCTCGGCGCCGCGACGAACCACGCCGCGTTCAACGTCGGCAACTCCCTCGGCGCGGCGCTCGGCGGAGCCGTCATCGCCGCGGGCTTTGGCTACCTCGCGCCCGCCTGGGTCGGGGTCGTGCTCGCGACGCTCGGCCTCGCGCTGCTCGGCGCGTCGATCGCGTGGGAGCGTCGGACGTGGCCGACCGGGCTCGCGGCCTAACGCCCCGGCTCCCGCTCCCGGCGTCCGCTCCCCGCTCCCGGCTCCCGCTCTCAGAAGAATCCGCGTAGACGGTCGACGGCAGATGCCATCGACGCGGATTCTTGGTGCGGCAGGGGCACCTCGCGCGGGGCGGTAGATTGTTCCGGGGTCGCACGACCCCCAGAGGCATTAGCTCAGTCGGTCAGAGCAGCGGACTCATAATCCGTCGGTCCTGGGTTCAAGCCCCAGATGCCTCACCACAGCGCCCACCCCCCGGGTGGCGACCACGCGCTCAGGCGGGCCCTGCCACCCGGGCCCGGAGCCTCACTGCCCCGCGGACGCCTCACGCAGCAGCCGCCGCTGCTGCTCGAGCCGCAGCAGCTCGGCAAAGATCTGCTGGTAGGACTCGGGGTCGCGCTCCGCGTCGGTGCGCTGGAGCGCCGAGCGCTGGTCCGCGATGCGGCGCGTCACCTGCATGTCGACGAGGGCGTGGACGACGCCACGCACGTAGTCGCCGACGGCGCTCTCGCGGTCCTCGGGCAGCGGCGACACGGCCAGCTCCCCGACGAGGCCCGCGACGGGCCCCGCAGATTCTTCGACGACGGCCGCGACCCAGCGCGCCGGGTCGGCGGCCCCGACGGCACGCACCCCTCCGGCGGCCCGGATCGCCTCGTGGACGGCCCGCCACGCCGGCACGGAGAACGCGTCGGAGCCGAGGTCGTCGAAGACGTCGGGCGTCTCCCCGGGGTGCTGGAGCACAGCCTCGAGCACCTGCCGCTCGAGGCGCGCGACGGGGTCCCGCCGGTCGGGCACGGTGAACCCGGCGCCCGCCGCCCCGGGTGCGAGGTCGGCGACGACTGCGCCCGACGGGACGTCGTCGGCCGCGTGCCGTGGCTGCCCCAGCGAGCGTTCTGCCGCGAGGACGGCACGCCGGACGACGTCGGCCTCCATCCCGAGCCACCCCGCGAGCTGACGCGCGTACTCCGCGCGCAGGGCGCGGTCCCGGATCCCGGCGACGACGGGCGCCGACGCGCGGAGCGCGGCGATCCGACCCTCGGCGTGTGCGAGGTCGTGGGCCCGTAGCGTCGAGCGCACGACGAACTCGAAGAGCGGCTCGCGCGCGTCGACGAGCGCCTGCACCGCCTCAGGGCCGTGTGCAAGACGGAGGTCGCACGGATCCATGCCGTGCGGTTCGACCGCGACGAACGTCTGGGCGTAGAAGCGCTGGTCCTCGTGGAAGGCTCGCAGCGCGGCCTTCTGCCCGGCAGCGTCGCCGTCGAACGTGAAGATGATCTCGCCGCCCGTCGAACCGCCTCCCGCGAGCTGGACCCCGGCGCCCGAGGACGTGTCGCCGACGAGTCTCCGTACGACACGCACGTGGTCGCTGCCGAACGCCGTGCCACACGTCGCGATCGCCTGCCCGACGCCCGAGAGGTGGGCCGCCATGACGTCCGTGTAGCCCTCGACGACGACGACGCGCTTGGTCCGCGCGATCTCACGCTTGGCGAGGTCGAGCCCGTAGAGCACCTGTGACTTCTTGTAGAGGACGGTCTCCGGGGTGTTGAGGTACTTGGGTCCCTGGTCTTCCTCGAGGAGCTTGCGGGCACCGAAGCCGATGACCTCGCCGGTGACGTCACGGATCGGCCAGATGAGCCGCCCACGGAAACGGTCGTAGACGCCGCGGGTGCCCTGGGAGACGAGTCCCGCAGCGAGGAGCTCCGCCTCGGTGAAGCCGCGCCCGCGCAGGTGGGTGAGGAGCGAGCTCCAGCCCGCGGGAGCGAAGCCGACGCCGAACTGCTCGGCGACGGCCCGGTCGAAGGACCGCTGCGCGAGGAACTCGCGGGCCGGTGCGGCGCCCGGGGTGAAGAGCTGCTCGGCGAAGAACTGCGCGGCGGTGCGGTTCGCCTCGACGAGCCGCTGGCGGCGCCCCGGTTCTTCGCCGCGACGCTGGCCGCCGCCCTCCTCGTAGCGCAGCGTGATGCCGGCACGGCCTGCGAGGTACTCGACGGCCTCGGTGAAGCCGAGGCCGTCGATCTTCTGGACGAAGCTGATGACGTCGCCGCCCTCGCCGCAGCCGAAGCAGTGCCATCGACCGACCTGAGGGCGGACGTGGAACGACGGGGTGCGCTCGTCGTGGAAGGGGCACAGCCCCTTCTGTGACCCGACGCCCGCAGGCTTGAGCGTCACGTAGGAGCCGACGATCTCCTCGATGCGTGCGCGCTCGCGGACGGCGTCGACGTCCTCCCGCTTGATCAACCCGGCCACGTGGCGAGTCTAGTCGGCCGCGTACGGCGGTTCCGCCCCGGTGGGCGCACGACGAGGTGCCCACAGGCGGCCGCTCATGCACGTCGTCCACAGGTTCCCACCACCGCGCAAGACGCGAACGAGTGCTCTCTCAACGCCCGCGTCCCGCGGCCGCCGGCGCGTCAGAACACGGGGCCGACGAGCCGCGCGTGCCATTTCGCCGCCGAGACGTCGGTGAGCGACGCGACCTGGTCGATGATGACGCGGAGTCGCGCGCCGTCGTCGGCCGCCTCGTGCCAGTCGGCCGCGAACGCGTGCTCGAGAGCTGTCGGAGCTCGGTCGACGAGCACCTCGACGAGCTGCCGGAGCACCTGCCGCTGCGCCATGTAGAGCGGCTCGGACTCACGTGGTGCCATGACGTAGGCGACGGCGACGCCCTTGAGGACCTGAATCTCGGCGGCGGTCTGGTCAGGTACGACGAGGCTCGCCGCATAGCGCGTGAGCGGCCCCTCGCCGTAGCGGGCGCGGGTCGCGTCGTGCGCAGCCCCGCAGAACCTGCCGATGAGCTGGCTCGTCGAGTCCTTGAGGCGCGCGAGCGAACGCCGCGAACCATCGAAGCCCATCGGCCACAGACCGTCGTTCGCGAGCCGCGCCATGGCGGCATCAAGCTCGTCGGGGGTGAACCGGTCGCCGTACCACGTGGTGACGGCATCGATGACCCGGCTGCGCTCGGCGTCCTGCGTCATGAGCGCGAGGTCGAGCTTGCCGCCGACGATCGCGTCCTCGACATCGTGCACTGAATAGCTGATGTCGTCGGCGAGGTCCATGACCTGCGCCTCGATGCACTTGACGCCGTCGGGCGCGCCCTGACGCAGCCAGTCGAACACCTCTTGATCGTCCGGGTAGACACCGAACTTGTGGGTGAGCCGGCCCTGCGGCCCTTCCCAGAGCCGCCACGGATACTTCACCGAGGCGTCGAGGCTCGCGCGCGTGAGGTTGAGACCGACCGGGCGTCCGTCGGTGTCGAACGTCTTGGGCTCGAGCCGGGTGAGGAGCCGGAGCGTCTGGGCGTTGCCCTCGAACCCTCCGATGTCCTTGGCGACCTCGGCGAGCTCGCGCTCACCGTTGTGCCCAAAGGGCGGGTGTCCGAGATCGTGCGCAAGGCACGCCGAGTCGACGACGTCCGGGTCGCAGCCGAGCTGCTTGCCGAGCTCGCGGCCCACCTGAGCGACCTCGAGCGTGTGCGTGAGGCGCGTCCTGATGAAGTCGTCGCTCGACGGTCCGAGCACCTGGGTCTTGGCGCCGAGCCGGCGCAGCGCCGAGGAGTGCACGAGCCGAGCGCGGTCACGCTCGAACGGCGTCCGCGCCTTCGACTTTGGCGGTTCGGCCGCGAGACGTTCGACGTCACAGACGTCGTAACCGGGGATCGCAGGGTCGAGGGGCACGGGACAACCCTAGTCGAGCAGGCGTCGTGTGCTCACGGGCGGGCCACCAGCTCGCAGAGGATCGCGACGCCGAGCACTCTCGGTGCGAGCAGCACGGCAGCGCTGCTCACGTCAGCCGCCAGACCCCGACGTGGGGTCCGGCACCGGGCACGACGAGCCCGTCGGTGCTCGGTGACGCGTCGTCGGACGCGGCACCAGCTCCTGCACCGACACCTGCTCCGCGCCCGGCACCGGCACCCGCGTCGCGTACGGCACCGAGCTCGAGCGACCCGAAGAGCCGTTCGGCCGAGCCGCCGAGCGGCAGCACCGCCCCGGTCCACGGGGCGCGCGCCGCGACGACGAGGATCGTCTCGTCGCGGGTCTCGCGCACGTAGCCAAGGGCGTCATCGTCGACGAGCACCCAGCGCAGCGAGCCCTCGCGGAGCGCACGGTGCGCGTGCCGCAGTGCCGCGAGGCGCCGGTAGACGTCGTGGGTGTGCTCGTCCCGACGCGCGGGCTCATCCCACGGCATCGTCGCGCGCGCGTGCTCGCCGGTCGTTCCCGTGAGGCCGAACTCGTCGCCCGCGAAGACCACAGGCACGCCGAGGTACGTGAAGAGGATGCCGGCGGCGACCTCGTGCAGCTCCCGGGACCCGACGAGCGTGCGGATGCGCGGGGTGTCGTGCGAGCCGAGCATGTTCCACTGCCGGACGAGCACGTCCCACGGGAGGCCGCCGTCGAAGTCACGCATCTCGGCGACGACCTCCGCTCCCTGGCGTCGGGGCACGGGAACCCCGTGCATCGCCTGGTAGGAGACGTCGCTGCCCTCGGCGGACAGCCACGTCCACAGTGGGTTGGAGAACGCCGTGTAGTTCATGTTGGCGTGCCACGTGTCGCCCGCGAGGTCGTCGCGCGCGTCGTGGAAGTGCTCGGAGATGAGCGCGCCGTCCGCGTTGACCTGCTCGATCGTCGCGCGCACCGCGGCAGCGACGTCCTGGTTGAGGTCGAGCGCCCCGTACCGGCCGGTCATGTTGGCGACGTCGATGCGCCAGCCGTCGAGGGCGTACGGCTCCTGGAGCCAGCGCCCGACGACAGAGTCGCGCCCCTCGACCATGCGTGCACGCAGCTCCGGCGAGCGGAAGTCGAGCTTGGGGAGGTGCGCGTGCCCGATCCAGCCGACGTACCCGGGACCGCCGTCGGGAGCATCGGGCTCGGTCCACAGGTAGAAGTCGCGCTCGGGCGACGCCGGGTCCTCCTGGGCGCGCACGAACCACTCGTGGGAGGCGCCGGTGTGGTTGGTCGTGAGGTCGCCCATGAGTCGCAGGCCGCGGGAGTGGAGAGCGTGCGAGAGGCGCGCGTAGGCCTCGTTCCCTCCGAGGAGCGGGTCGACGTGATCGAACGTCGCGGCGTCGTACCGGTGGCACGTCCGCCCGGGGAAGACGGGCGTGAGGTAGACGGTCGTCACGCCGAGGTCGCTCACGTGGTCGAGGTGCTCGACGATGCCGTCGAGGTCTCCCCCGTAGAGCTGCGTCCCGGTCTCGCGACCCCGGGCGATCGGCTCGTCGTCCCACGCTGCTGGGACCGCCCAGTCGGGAACAGGACGGTCTGCGGCCGCGGAGCGCGCGAAGCGGTCGGGGAAAATCTGGTAGACGATGGCGTCGCGCAGCCACGTCGGGCCCGGTGCGTGCGTCGAGATACGGAAGTCGTGCGCGTCGGTGACACCCCGGTCGTGGATGCCGTCGGCGGAGAGCCAGGCGACGCCTCCGTCCCGGACGAGCGCGAAACGGTAGTGCGTGACGGGGTGGTGTACGAGGACGTCGGCCTCGTACCAGACGTCGCGCCCGTCCTCGTCGACGACGGCCGCGCGGCGCATGCGGGGCTCCGCGTCCTGGACGGTGCGGAGCCACACCTCGGTGACCTCCGACGTGCGCGGCACGCGCACGCGCACGGGGACGGTGTCTCCCAGGCGATGAGGACCCGGGGCTGTATAGAGCTCGGAACCGTCGTGGTGAGGCAGGGCGCGCAGCATCGCGCGCCCTGCCTCGGCGACGGGCCCGGAGGACCCGTGGTTCATCCCTTGACCGACCCCGCAGTGAGGCCGGAGACGATGTACTTCTGGAGGAACATGAAGAGGATGATGACGGGGATCGCCGCGATGACGGCACCTGCCGCGAACTGGGCCCACGGGGTGACGAGCGGGCGGGTCGCCCACTGGTACAGGCCGACTGCGATCGTGTAGTTGTTCTCCTGCGTCATGAGCACCTTGGCGATGATGAAGTCGCCATACGTCCCGACGAACGACAGCAGGCCGACAACCGTGAGGATCGGCAGGACGAGCCGCAGGATGATCGTCCAGAAGATCTGGGCGTGCGAGGCGCCGTCGATCTTCGCGGCCTCGTCAAGCTCTCGAGGCACCGTGTTGAAGAAGCCGTACATGAGGAACGCGTTCGACCCGAGCGCTCCGCCGAGGTAGATGGCGATGAGAGCGACGTGGTTGTTCTCGCCGAGGAACGGGTAGACCTCGCCGAGCGACCGCACGAGGAGGAAGATCGCGACGAACGCGAGCATCTGCGGGAACATCTGGACGATGAGCAGCGCCGTGAGGCCACCGCGCCGCCCGGCGAACCGGAAGCGCGAGAACGCGTACGCGGCGGCCGATCCCATGAGGACCGTGCCGATCGCCGTGATGCCGCAGATGATGAGCGAGTTCAACGCCCAGCGCGGGAAGACGGTCTCGGTGAAGAGCATCTCGTACGTGCTGAGGTCGAACGCCGTGAACATGCGCTGGTCACCGACACCGTTGAGCGAGGCCGTCGGACCCTTGAGAGACATCGAGAGCGCGAAGAGGATCGGCAGGAGCACGATGGGGATCATGAGGAGCCCGACGAGGTGCCTCCAGCCGAGTTCGCGCGCCCACCGGGCGAAACGCTCGTTCGGGGTGAGCTGCGTGACTTCGTAGACCACTGGTGCGTCTCCGGACGTCGTGGGAGAGATCTGCGTCGTGGACATGTCAGTTGATCTCCTCGAGCTGGCGGGTCTTGCGGAACCCGATGTAGGAGACGAGCCCGACGATGACAAAGATGACGATGGACATCGCGCTCGCGAGTCCGTAGTCCTTTGTCCCGCCGGCCTCGACCGCGATCTTGTAGACCATCGAGATGAGGATGTCCGTGCTCCCGAGGTTGTACTCGTTGCCCACGAACTTCGGTCCACCGCTCGTCAACATGTAGATGAGCGAGAAGTTGTTGAAGTTGAACGCGAAGCTCGCGATGAGCAGCGGTGTCACTGCGACGAGGAGGAGCGGGAGCGTGAGGCTGCGGAAGGACCGGAACGGGCCAGCACCGTCGATCGTCGCGGCCTCGTAGATGTCGGAAGGGATCGCCTGCAGGGCGCCCGTCGAGATGAGGAACATGTAAGGGAAGCCGAGCCACAGGTTGACAGCGAGGATCGACACCTTGGCAAGGACGGGATCACCGAGCCACGCGATGTCGGCCCCGCCGAGCAGCTCCTGGTTGATGTAGCCGAAGCTCGTGTTGAGCATGCCGGCCCAGATGAGCGCGGAAAGGAACCCGGGGAACGCGTACGGGAGGATGAGCATCGCGCGGTACCAGGCTCGCGAGCGCATTCTCATGTTGTTGAAGGTCACAGCGAGGAGGAGCCCGGCCGCGAAAGTCGTGAGGACCGAGAGGAACCCGAAGACGAAGGTCCAGGCCATGGTCTTCGCGAAGGGCTCTGCCAGCTTGCCGTCGGTGACCATGCGCGCGAAGTTCTCGAACCCGACATTGACGCGCCAGCCCGGCAGGAGCTCGGTGCCGTCGGGGGCGACGAAGGATCCGCGGTCACCCTCCGTGTAGACCACACCGGTCTCGACGTTCGTCATCGTGCCCGCCGCCGCGTCGTACGTGAGCGCACTGACGTTGCGGAGGCCGATCGTGCCGTTCGTCGTCCGGAGCGAACCGTCAGCCGAGTCGTCCGACCACGGGACGCGGATCTTTGTGACATCCTCGGGGAGCCCGAGGAGGTCGGCGAAGCCGAGCGCGCGGAAGCCCTCGACGGAGTCGATGCGGGCTCCGGCGCCCTCGCCCGTGACGGTCGCTCCCTCGACGGGTGCGAGCGGCTCGTCGGCCGAACCGACCTTCGCGACGCCGCCGTCGACGATGCCGAAGGAGATCTCGCCGTCACGCTCGAGGACCGTGAGCTGGTAGGTCGGCGAGTCGGGCATCTGCCGTTCGTTGTACTCCTGGATGCGTTCGATCGCCTGGTCGCGCGTGATCGAGTGGGACGTGCCGTAGTTCGTGAAGGCGACGTACGCGGTGTACGCCATCACGAACACCTGGAACACGAGAAGGAAGATGAGACCAGGGACGAGGTACTTCGCGGGGATCGCACGCCGCGAGAAGTAGACCCAGTTGACGACGACGAGGATGGCCACGGTCCCGGCGAGCACACCCCACGCCTGGGCCGACACCGCGCTCATGATGCCGAAGACGAGGAAGGCGTTGACGAGCATCATGAGCAGCAGCTTGACCAGGAAGCCGGGCTTGATGTCGCGCGCGTGGTGGGTCTCCGGCCGTCCTGGTGGAGACTGCCCGGTGCGTGCGGGCGACGTCTCGGCCTCTGGAGCCTTGCTCCGGTCCATCATGACTTCCTCCTGGGAGGCCCGCAACGATGCGGGCGCTGTCTCATACTTACGCAGCGGACGCCGGGACACCAGCCTCAAGAGGGTGCCCCGGCGTCTGCGAGAGGTGACCCGCCCGTCCGCTGCGGGACGGACGGGTCACCTTGTCGGTCAGAAGAGACCGTTGACCGTGTTGGCCAGGTCGGACCAGGTCTTCGCCGGGTCCTTGGCCTTGCCGTCGATGATCTGGATCTGGGCGGAGCCAATGGCACCCCAGACCGCGTCCATCTCCTTGAAGCCAGGCTGCGGGACGGCGTTGACGCCGGCCTCGGCGAAGCCCTTGAGGATCGGGTCGTCGACAGCGGCGGCCGAGACGGTGTTCACCGGGATCCGGCCACCCTCCTTGTAAAGCTTCGTCTGGACGTCACTCGTGCCGAGGTAGGCGGCGAAGGCGTTCGCGGCGAGGGCGTTCTTCGACGTCGCGTTGACGAAGAAGCCCTGGAAACCAGCGAACGGACGCGAGACGTCCCCGCCGGCGGAGGGCACGGGCAGGACGGAGACGTCCATGCCGGACTCGACGAAGCGACCCTTGTCACCGACGACGTTCCACGGGCCGGTAACGATGTACGGCGTCTTGCCCTCACGGAACGCGGAGGCGGCGACGTCGCCGGAGATGTCACCGGAGAGCCAGCCGGCGCCGCCCTTGCCCTGAGCCGCGAGCCAATCGGCGAACTTCGTGCCCTGCTCGCCGCCGAAGCCGGCCTCGGTGATGTACGTGCCGTCCTCGGCCTGCTTGAAGAAGGAGATGCCGAAGGAGGTCATGAGCGGGTACAGGTGGTAGGCGTCACCGTTCTTCGCGTCCTGCTGGACGACGATCGGGTAGTCCTTCTTGAGCTCGTCGTTCTGCTTGAGGAGCTCCTCGAACGTCTCAGGAGTGTCCTTGACGATCTCGTTGTTGCGGATGAGCGCGATGTTCTCAACGGCGTAGGGAACGCCGTAGAGGGCGCCCTCGTTGCTGAACGCTGCCTTGCCGCCGTCGGAGAGCTCCGAGGCCGCGTCACCGAGCTGGATGGGGGCGACGAGACCGTTGGCGACGAGCTCGCCGGTCCAGTCGTTCGCTCCGACGACGACGTCCGGGCCACCCTCCTGGGCACCCTGGGAGATGAAGTCGGTCTTGATGTCGCCAAAGGCCTTCTGGGTGAGGTTGACCTTCACGCCGTACTCGGCCTCGAAGTCGGCCGCGACGCCCTTGAGGTCCTTGATGCGCTCCTCGTCGACCCACATCGAGAGCTCGCCCGAGAGCTTGGGAGCCTCCGACGTGGTCGCCTGCGGGGCGGGGGTGGTGGTCGGGTTCTTGCTGCCCGTGTCGCCCGAGCAGGCGGTGAGGGCGAGGCCGAGGCCAAGTGCCGCGGCAACGATGGGGATGCTCCGTCGCATCTGAGTGTTCTCCCGTTTCTCTGCATCTTTGCGACCACCCACATCGGTGGGCGCCGCCCTGATGAGACTGACGCTAGACGTCGGAGTGCACAAGATGCAAGCCGTTGCGGTAACTTTCATGCAACGGTTGCCGCACTCACCCGACCCGGGGAGTCCCCGGACGACCGGTCGTCGCCGACGCGTTCCGCATGACGCCCGCAGCACCACGCGGATCCGTCGACACGAACGAGGACATGGCAAGGAGGCCCTCTTGTCCCGTACCCTGCACACCGTGCGCACCCGACTCACCGATCTGGCCCAGCAGGCTGGCGTGAGCACCGCGACGGTCTCCCGTGTGCTCAACGGGAAGGCCGGCGTCTCGAGCGAGACGCGCCAAGCGGTGCTCGCTGCCCTCGACCTCCTCGGCTACGAGCGACCCGAAAAGCTCCGCGGCCACTCAGCCGGCCTCGTCGGGCTCATCGTCCCCGAGCTCACCAACCCGATCTTCCCTGCGTTCGCGCAGGCGATCGAGTCGCGACTCTCCGAGCACGGGTACACACCGCTCCTGTGCACCCAGTCCCCCGGCGGGACGACCGAGGACGAATACATCGAGATGCTCCTCGAGCACGGCGTCGCTGGCATCGTCTTCGTCTCGGGCCTGCACGCCGACACGTCCGCGAGCCGCGAGCGGTACCACCGCCTGCGCGAGCGCGGCGTCCCGCTCGTCATGGTCAACGGCTTCGCCGAGGGCGTCGACGCGTCGTTCATCTCGAACGACGACGTCACCTCGATGGAGCTTGCCGTCCGCCACCTCGTCTCGCTCGGCCATCGGAAGATCGGGCTCGCGATCGGCCAGGAACGCTACGTCCCCGTGCACCGTAAGCGCGAGGGATTCGCCGCCGCGATCGCCCGCCACCTCGGCATCACCGACGCGAGCCCGCACGTCGCGACGTCGCTCTTCACCGTCGAGGGTGGTGCCGCCGCGGCGGGCGAGCTCGTCGACTCGGGCCACACCGGCATCATCTGCGGCTCCGACCTCATGGCGCTCGGCGCGACGCGCGCCGTCCGGGCCCGCGGCCTACGGACGCCGCGCGACGTCTCCGTCATCGGTTTTGACGACTCCCCGCTCATCGCGTTCACCGAGCCCCCGCTCACGACGATCCGGCAGCCGGTCACCGCGATGGGCACCGCCGCCGTCACGTCGCTCGTCGCCCAGATCACTGGCGAGACGGTCTCGCGCTCGGAGATCCTCTTCCACCCCGAGCTCGTCGTTCGCGAGTCGACGGGGGTCGCACCGAGCGGCGACTGACGGTCGGCGCACACCCGCGCGGCCCGCTCCCCAGCGGTCGGGACTAGCCTCGGTCGAGGGCGCGACGCGGTCGGCACCACGGGTTCCGCAGAGTCCACACGTGCGCTCCGTCGGCACCCGCGCACCGCCGGTTCGCAACGCGCCTGGGACTTGCAGCAAGCCCCAGGCATCGGGTTACGCTGAACGCCTCGAAACGATTCGAGCACCTCGTCCGAGTCCAGGAGCGTCGACCCGTGTCCACCATCGCCCCGTCGCAGACCCTCGCGACGACCCTTGCCCACGCCGCGCGCCCCCGGGGCGAGTGGTGGCGCAACGCCGTCATCTACCAGGTCTACCCCCGGTCTTTCGCCGACGGCGACGGCGACGGCATGGGCGACCTCGCCGGCATCACCCGCCGGCTCGACCACCTGGCCGCGATCGGCGTCGACGCCCTGTGGCTCTCCCCGTTCTACCGCTCCCCCCAGGCCGACGGCGGCTACGACGTCGCCGACTACCGCGACGTCGACCCGCTCTTCGGCACGCTCGAGGACTTCGACGCGCTCCGCGCCCGCGCAACCGAGCTCGGACTCCGCGTCATCGTCGACCTCGTCCCCAACCACACCTCCGACCAGCACGCCTGGTTCCAGGAGGCGCTCCGCGCCGGCCCCGGCTCCCCCGCTCGCGACCGCTACCTCTTCCGCGAGGGCCGCGACGGCGGCGAGACGCCGCCCAACAACTGGACCTCGATCTTCGGCGGGCCCGCCTGGACGCGCGTCGACCAGCGACCCGACGCGGCCGAGCTCGGCCTCACGGGCGACCGCCAGTGGTACCTCCACCTCTTCGACACGACCCAGCCCGATCTCGACTGGACGCGCGAGGAGGTCCACGCCGAGCTCCGTTCCGTCCTGCGGTTCTGGCTCGACCGTGGGGTCGACGGCTTCCGCGTCGACGTCGCGCACGGCCTCGTCAAGAAGCCCGGCCTGCCCGACTGGGACTGGTCGACCGCCATGGTCACCGGTTCCGACGGTGCCGCCGCGCAGCAGACGAGCCTCTCCCCCATGTTCGACCAGCCCGGCGTCCACGACATCTACCGCGAGTGGAACGCCGTCCTCGCCGAGTACGACGGCGACCGCGCCCTCGTCGCCGAGGCCTGGGTCGAGCCGCTCTCCTCGCTCGCCGACTACGTCCGTCCCGACGAGATGCAGCAGGCCTTTAACTTCCCCTACCTCACGACACCCTGGGACGCCGCCGCCCTGCGCGCGACGATCGACGAGTCGTTCCGCGTCTACGACGCCGTCGGTGCCCCCTGCACGTGGGTGCTCTCCAACCACGACGTCGTGCGCCACGCGACGCGTCTCGCGCTGCCCGCGGGTCACCGCCCCAACGGGATCCGCGCGCACGACCCGCAGCCCGACGCGACGCTCGGGCTGCGTCGGGCCCGTGCGGCGACGCTCCAGATGCTCGCGCTCCCGGGCTCCGCCTACCTCTACCAGGGCGAGGAGCTCGGCCTGCCCGAGCACACCGCGCTCGACGACTCGCTGCGTCAGGACCCCACCTGGTTCCGCACGGGATACCAGGAGGCGGGGCGTGACGGCTGCCGCATCCCGCTTCCGTGGGAGGCCGACAGCCCCGGGCTCGGCTTCGGCCCGACCGGTGCGACGTGGCTCCCCCAGCCCGAGTCGTACCGCGAGCTCGCGGCCGACGCCCAGACGGGCGTCGAGGGATCGACGCTCGAGCTCTACCGGGCGGCCCTCGCGCTGCGCCGCGCGCGCGACCTCGGGGACGGGGCGCTCGCGTGGGTCGACGAGTTCCGGGACGACCCGTCGGTCCTCGCTTTCTGCACGGACGAGCTGCTCGTCCTCACGAACCTCGGCGAGGCGCCCGTTCCGCTCCCCGCAGGTTTCGAGGTCGTGCTCGCGAGCGCAAGCCTCGACGAGGGGCGCGTGCCGACCGACACGACGGTCTGGGCGCTGCCTACGCTCTGAGACGCTCGTCCAGGAACACGTTCCGGGGACGAACGGGGGGCGGTGGCCACCGGCCACCGCCCCCGCGCTCCGCCGCCCGGGCGCGCGTGTCCGTCCACGACACGCGCGCACCCGGTGCGGCAGCTTATGCGCCGATGGTCAGCTCGTGCGACCCTCGGAGTGGACCGCGACGAATCCGTCGGCGGGAACCGTGGTGCTGAGCGTGCCATCGGCAGCGACCTCGATGGTAGCGCCTGAACACCCCTGAGGGGAGACAGGCCCGCCCGCGACGTCGCAGTACTCACCCGGGGCGAGCGTCGTCGGCCAGGAACCGACCGCCTCCTCGTCGCCCCGATTGACGATGATCGTCCCCAGCTCTCCGCGCGAGAACGCGAGGACGTCGTCCGCAGAGTCGTCGACCGCGACGAGGCCTGCGCCATCCGTGACGCGCCGCCACTCGAGCATCCCTTGGATCGCGGGCCAGCGCTGCTCACACGTCCACGCTCCGTTCTCGAGCGACGTGGCGGGTCCCGGGGCGTCGGGGCACGACGCGTCGAGGACCTTGCCGTCACCGTCCTGGACGGGACCCGCGTCCCGGTCGTCGAACACGTAGCCCGAGTAGAGGACGGGCGTCCCGTAGGTCCCTGCGAGCATGAGGACGTTCGCGAGGAGGTACTCGTCGTCCCGCGACGTGAGCATCTCCCCGTTGCGCTCCGTGTCGTGGTTGACGACGAAGACGACGGCGTCGTCCGACGGCAGCATGCCGCGCTCACCGAGGGTGAGCGCCTGGCGGAAGGTCGAGCCACCGAGGAGCCCGACGAGCTCGCGCCCGTAGCCGAACTCGAAGACCTGACCGTTGCCGACGTACTGCTCCGGGGTCACGGGCTCTCCGCCGCCACGGATGACCTCCTGCCAGACGACTGCTCCCTCGGGGAGGTCGGCGACGATCGCCGCGACGTCCGCGGGCGGCATGTGCTTCGCCGCGTCGACGCGGATGCCGGCGACGCCGAGGCTCACGAGGTCCGCGAGGTAGGCCTTGAGCGTGTCGCGGACGTGCTCCGTGCCCGTCGCGAGGTCTGCGAGGTTGACGAGTTCGCAGCCCTGCACCTGCTCGGCGTCCTTGTAGTTCTGGATGTCGCCGTCCTTGGCGTCGCAGTGGTGGAAGTCGCCGTCCTCGTCGGAGAAGAGCCCCGGGTACTCGTAGTGCTCGTACGACGACCCGGCCCAGCCGGTGCCCGGACGTTCCTGCCCTGTCATGTGGTTGACGACGGCGTCGGCGACGATCCCGACGCCCGCGCTGCCGCACGTGGAGACCATGTCGGCGAACTGCTCGCGCGACCCGAGCCTCGAGTCGACCCGATGACTCACGGGCTGGTACGAGGTCCACCACTCCTCACCCAGGATGTGCTCCTGCGGCGGGGACGTCAGAACCCAGTCGATCCCTGCGGGGCCGAGCGTCTCGGTGCACTCCCGTGCGATCGCGTCCCAGCTCCACTGGAAGAGCTGGATCCCGACGCCCGGCAGCGGGCCCTCGTCGGGAGCCGCCGTCGTCGCGGGAGCGCCGCTCGATGCCGGGGGCTGCTCCGAAGGGACCTTGCCGTCGCTCGCGCCGCCGGAGCACGCCGCGAGCAGCGCGGCGAGCACGGCTGCTGCAGCGACGTGGTGCGTGGTGCGTGCGGTGCGCATCGGAACTCCCTGGTCGACGGTGACGTCGCAAGGATACAGAAAACTTGCAGCTTGTCACGCACGTGACCGCCACGGGCTCGGGTTCAGCCACCCGAGACCGCGAGCTCCGCCTCCGCGAGACGCGCCCGGAACGTCTCGTCGAGCTCGCGCGAGTCGAGCCAGCCTTCCGGCAGGTGCGGCGTCTTCGGCGTCCCCTGACGGCCGCGCGTGCCCTCGGCGGCCTTCCCCGGGTACGGCGCCTCGAGGTCGAGCGCGTCGAGCAGCGTCCGCAGCTCGACGAGCGAGGAGACCATCGCAAGGCCGCGCCGTGCGTCACCGCCGACCGGATAGCCCTTGAGGTACCACGCCATGTGCTTGCGCAGCTCGCGCACCCCACGGTCTTCCTCGCCGAACTCCTCGACCATGAGCTCCCCGTGCCGGTAGATCGTCTCCGCGACCATCGCGAGCCCGGGCTGCAGTCGCTCGGAACGTCCTGCGAACGCCGCCGCGAGGTCGTGGAACAGCCACGGCCGCCCCTGGCAGCCCCGGCCGACAACGACGCCGTCGCAGCCCGTCGTCCGCACCATCTCGAGCGCGTCCTCGGCCGACCAGATGTCGCCGTTGCCGAGCACCGGGATGCTCGTCACGGTGCGCTTGAGCTCGGCGATCGCTGCCCAGTCGGCGTGGCCCGAGTAGTGCTCCGCTGCCGTCCGCGCGTGGAGCGCGACCGCCGCGACGCCGAGGTCCTCGGCGAGCAGCCCCGCCTCGAGGTACGTCTCGTGGTCGGCGTCGATACCCTTGCGCATCTTGATCGTCACCGGGACGCCGTACGGCGCTGCAGCCTCGACGGCCGCCCCGACGATGCGCGTGAAGAGTTCCGTCTTCCACGGCAGCGCTGCGCCGCCGCCCTTGCGCGTCACCTTGGGCACGGGGCACCCGAAGTTGAGGTCGATGTGGTCGGCGCGATCCTCGCCCGCGATGATCTTCACGGCCGCCGCGACCGTCGCCGGGTCGACGCCGTAGACCTGCGCCGAGCGCACGGCCTCGTCCGGCTCGAACGTGACGATCCGCAGCGACTCCTCGTTGCGCGCGACGAGCGCGCGCGACGTCACCATCTCCGCGACGTAAAGGCCCGCGCCGTGCTCGCGGCACAACCTGCGGAACGCGCTGTTCGTCACGCCCGCCATGGGTGCGAGGACGACGGGCGTGTCGACCGAGTGCGGGCCGATGCGCAGCGGTGGGAGCACGTGGCCGTCGGGCGCGGGGGTCTCGAGGGTCGGGGTGGTCATGGGTTCCATCCTCGCACCGGACGCCCGAGGGGCCGACGTGGCTTCCGCCACGCCGGCCCCTCGGGATGTGCTCTCAGGCGCCGATGAGACGCGCCGCGAGGAACGGCACGACCTGGTCGAGCGCGACTCGCTCCTGCTCCATGGAGTCACGGTGGCGGATCGTCACGGCACCGTCCTCGAGCGTGTCGAAGTCGACCGTGATGCAGAACGGCGTACCGATCTCGTCCTGACGGCGGTAGCGGCGGCCGATCGCGCCGGCGTCGTCGAAGTCGACGTTCCAGTGCTTGCGCAGCTCGGTCGCGAGCGCCCGCGCCTTGGGCGAGAGGTCGGCGTTCCGCGACAGGGGCAGGACGGCAGCCTTGACGGGCGCGAGACGGTGGTCGAGGCGCAGCACGGTGCGGACGTCGACGCCGCCCTTGGCGTTGGGCGCCTCGTCTTCGGCGTAAGCCTCGACGAGGAACGCCATGAGCGAGCGCGTGAGACCTGCAGCAGGCTCGATGACGTAGGGGTAGTACCGCTCGTTCTTCGCCTGGTCGAAGTACGAGAGGTCCTTGCCCGAGATCGTCGAGTGCGTGCGCAGGTCGAAGTCGGTGCGGTTGGCGATACCCTCGAGCTCCCCCCACTCCGAGCCCGTGAAGCCGAAGCGGTACTCGATGTCGACGGTGCGCTTGGAATAGTGCGAGAGCTTCTCGGCGGGGTGCTCGTAGAGGCGGAGATTCTCGGGGTCGATGCCGAGGTCCGTGTACCAGGCCATCCGCGTGTCGATCCAGGTCTGGTGCCACTCTTCGTCCGTGCCGGGCTCGACGAAGAACTCGAGCTCCATCTGCTCGAACTCACGTGTGCGGAAGATGAAGTTGCCGGGGGTGATCTCGTTGCGGAACGACTTGCCGATCTGGCCGATGCCGAACGGGGGCTTCATGCGCGACGCCGTCTGGACGTTGCCGAAGTTCACGAAGATGCCCTGCGCGGTCTCGGGACGGAGGTAGTGCAGACCCTCCTCGTTGTCGACGGCCCCGAGGTACGTCTTGAGGAGGCCCGAGAAGTTCTGGGGCTCGGTCCACGCGCCGCGCGTACCGCAGTTCGCGCACACGACGTCGGCGAGGCCGTTCTCCGCGGCGCGACCCTTCTTCTCCTCGAACTCCTCGAGGAGCGTGTCGGCGCGGAAGCGCTTGTGGCAGCTCGTGCACTCGACGAGCGGGTCGGTGAAGACCTCGACGTGGCCCGAGGCCTCCCAGACCTTGCGCGGAAGGATGACGGAGGAATCGATGCCGACGACGTCGTCGCGGCCGCGGACCATCGACTGCCACCACTGCCGCTTGATGTTCTCCTTGAGCTCGGCGCCGAGGGGTCCGTAGTCCCAGGCCGAGCGCGAACCTCCGTAGATCTCACCTGCCTGGAAGACGAAGCCTCGGCGCTTGGCGAGGGAGATGACGGCGTCGAGACGCTTGGAGGTGGAAGCCACTGGTGATCACTCCGTTTGGATCGTCGGCGCCACGCATGGCGTGCGGGGCGGGGAACAACCCTCCCAGGATACCGGGCCACCAGCGGGCGGCAGGCCCGTGCGGGCGTGGCGCGGGCCGCGTCACACCGGACCAAGTTGACAACGGTTCTCAGTCTTATTGAGAATGGAGATCATGCACCCCTCAGCACCGCCCCGGCGCACCCACCGCACCGCACGCACCGCCGGCGCCCTGGCCGCGCTCCTCACGCTCACGGCATGCGGGACGGCCGCATCGGACGACGGCAGCCTCGAGGTCCTCGCCTCGTTCTACCCGCTCCAGTTCGTCACCGAGCAGGTCGGCGGAGACCGCGTCACCGTCACGAACCTCACTCCCCTCGGCGGCGAGCCCCACGACCTCGAGCTGTCCCCCGCCGCCATCGGCCACCTGAACCGCGCCGACCTCGTCGTCGTCCAGTCCGGCTTCCAGCCCGCCGTCGACCAGGCCGTCCTCGAGGGCCACCCCGCCCGCACCCTCGACGCGACCGCCGTGCTCGAAGCCGCCCCCGCGGCCGAGCCCGCGCTGCCCCCGCACGACGACGACCACGTCGACGCTCACGACGAGCACGAGCACGAGCACGAGCACGAGCACGACGAGCAGGCGCACGACGAGCACGACCACGACCACGACGCCGGGCTCGACGCCGGCCACGCGGCCGACGACGGTCACGACCACGGCGGCGTCGACCCGCACTTCTGGCTCGACCCGACGCGCCTCGCGCTCCTCGCCCCCGCAGTCGCCGAGTCGCTCGCCGCAGCGGATCCCGCGGGCGCGGACGAGTACCGCAGCCGTGCCGACACGCTCGTCGACGAGCTCACCTCGCTCGACGCCGCGTTCACGGCAGGCCTCGCGTCGTGCACGCACAGGACGCTCGTCACGAGCCATGCCGCGTTCGGTCATCTCGGCCAGCGCTACGACCTCGACCAGGTCTCGGTCGCCGGCCTCGACCCCGACACCGAGCCGTCGCCGCGTCGCATCCGTGAGGTGGCCGACGTCGTCCGCGAAGCGGGCGTCCCGACGATCTTCTTCGAGTCCGCCGCGACGGCCAAGGTCGCCGAGGTCCTCGCCGAGGACGCCGGGGTGACGACGGCAGCCCTCAGCCCGCTCGAGTCGCTCACGCGCGAGCAGGCCGCCGCGGGCGACGACTACCTCACGATCATGACCGCGAACCTCGCGGCGCTACGGACAGGACTCGACTGTGCCTGACACCTCCACGACGTCGGCCGCCGTCCCGAGCGGCGCCACGGCTGGCTCCGGCCCGGCCGCTACTCCGGTCCTCGACGTGCGAGGCCTCACGACGCACCTCGGCGGGCAGCAGATCCTCGGCGGCGTCGACCTGCGCATCGACCGAGGCGAGGTCGTCGCCCTCCTCGGGACGAACGGCTCTGGCAAGTCCACGCTCGTCCGGACGCTCGTGCGGGCCGTGCCCGCGAGCGGCGGCACCGTAAACGTCCTCGGTGCGCCGCTCGGCCCCCGCGTGCCCTGGCACCGCATCGGCTACGTGCCCCAGCGCCTCGGTGCCGCCGGCGGCGTCCCCGCGACCGTCCGCGAGATCGTCATCTCGGGCCTCCTCGGTCCGCGCACCCTCCGCAAGCCGCGCGACTGGCGTGCGCGCGTCGACGCCGCCCTCAGCGAGGTCGGCCTCCTTCACCGCCGCGACCAAGCAGTGTCTGAGCTCTCGGGCGGCCAGCAGCGCCGCGTTCTCATCGCGCGGGCCCTCGTCCGCGACCCCGAGCTGCTCATCCTCGACGAGCCCGTCGCTGGCGTCGACCAGCCGAGCCAGGAGGCGTTCGCCCGCACGATGACCGCGCTCGTCGCGCGCGGCGTCACCGTCCTCGTCGTCCTCCACGAGCTTGGCGAGCTCGAGCACCTCATCACGCGCACCGTCGTCCTGCGGCACGGGACCGTCGTCCACGACGGGCCCGCGCCGCGTGCCGCGCGCGGCCACGACGACCCTGACCACGACCACGAGCACGCGCACGGCGACCCCACGCTCGCGCCGCCAGCCGTCGTCCTCACCGACCACCCCTTCTGCGAGGCCGACTGACATGGACCAGATCCTCGACATGCTCTCGACGCCCCTCATGCAGCGCGGCCTCCTCGCCGCGCTCCTCGTGGGAATCGTCGCGCCCGTCATGGGCACGTTCCTCGTGCAGCGACGACTCTCCCTCCTCGGCGACGGCATCGGTCACGTCGCCCTGACGGGTGTCGCACTCGGCTGGCTCGTCGGCGCGGCCGCCGGTGTCACGCCGGTCGACGCGCTCGCGGTTCCCGGCGCCGTCGTCGCGGCCGTCGGCGGCGCCGTCGGTATCGAGATCGTCCGCGAGCGGGGCCGCACGAGCGCCGACGTCGCGCTCGCCCTCCTCTTCTACGGCGGCATCGCGGGCGGCGTCATCATCATCCAGCTCGCGGGCGGCCAGAGTTCGAACCTCATGGCGTACCTCTTCGGCTCAATCTCGGTCGTCACGACGTGGGACCTCGTCCTCACCGCGGTGCTCGCGCTCGTCGTGCTCGGGCTCGGCGTCGGCCTGCGGCCCGCCCTCTTCACGGTCTCGCACGACGAGGAGTTCGCTCGCGCAAGCGGCCTGCCCGTGCGACTGCTCAACGTCGCGATCGCCGTCATGGCTGCCCTCACGGTGACGGTCGCGATGCGCGTCGTCGGACTCCTGCTCGTCTCCGCGCTCATGATCGTGCCCGTCGCGGTCGCCCAGCTCCTCACGCGGTCGTTCGTCACGACGATGCGCCTCGCGATCGGCATCGGTGTCGTCGCGTGTGTCGTGGGGCTCTCGGCGACCTATTGGTGGGACGTCTCGCCCGGTGCGATGATCGTCGTGTTGACGATCGCGGCCTACGCCGTCGTCGCCACGCTCCTTCCGGTGCTGCGCGGGCGGCAGGGCCGGCGTGATCCGCACCCCGACCTGCCCGCCGACGTCGTCCTGGAGGGATGAGCGTGCAGCGCATGACCCGCCAGCGACTTGCCGTGAGCGAGACGCTCGCCGAGATCCCCGAGTTCGTCTCCGCACAGCAGCTGCACGACGAGCTCACGGCGCGGGGCGACGCGGTCGGTCTCGCCACCGTCTACCGGACGCTGCAGGCCCTCGCGTCCGCCGGTGAGGTCGACGTCCTGCGGCTCTCCGACGGTGAGCTCGCCTACCGGCGCTGCGCCCGACGCGAGCACCACCACCACCTCGTGTGCCGCGCGTGCGGGACGACCGTCGAGATCGACGGCCTCACCGTCGAGGCGTGGGCGTCTCTCGTCGGCGACAGTCACGGCTTCACGCGGATCGAGCACACGGTCGAGCTCTTCGGGCTGTGCCCCGAGTGCTCGGCCGAGGACGCCGCCGATCCCGAGACCGTCGGCGAGGCGCGCTGAGCATGCTCGCCACGGGACTGATCCCCGACGCCTCGACGACGCCCCTCCTCGGGATGTTCACGTTCTTCCTCTTCATCGTCGTCGTCCGCACCCAGATCACCTACTGGCTCGCGCGCACGCTCACCGAGCGTGCCGTCACCAGGGGCGAGCCCCGCTCACCCCTGCTGCGGCGGTTCAAGCGGTGGCTCACCGAGGGCGGCGTCGACTCCGGCGTCGCGGCCCTCAACCGCTGGGGGCTTCTCGTCGTCCCCCTGAGCTTCCTCTTCACGGGGACGAAGACCGTCGTCAACGCGGCCGCCGGCGTCACCCGCATGCCCTACGGCCGGTACACCGCGGCGATGCTCGTCGGCTGCGTCACGCACGCGACGATCTATGCGACGGTCGGCTGGGCCGCATGGACCGCCGTCGTGAGCGCGGCCGCCGGGTCGCCGTGGGCGCTCCTCGCGCTCGTGGCAGCCGTCGCTGCCGTCGTCACCGGCGTCGTTCTCCACCGGCGGCACAAGCTTGCCCGCCGGTCGCGCACCGAGCTCGACGCGGCCGGTGGCCCGCTCCAGGCCGTGCGTGAGATCCACGGCCGCGCAGCCGAGGCGCACGACGCGGGCCTGCCCTACGGCACGCACGTCACGGGTGAGCACGACGTCACGACGGAGCCCGTCGTCTCGTCCGAACGCACGGACCGCACGTCCGGCCCGGCCGACGCGCAGAACGGGATCTCCCTGCCCGAGAACCCCTCCGGTCATCCCTCGGGACGGTCGACCGCAGCCCCGTAACGCCGGTCCCGGCGCGCGTACTCCTCGACCGCGCGCCACAGCACCCGACGGTCGACATCGGGCCACGGCTCGGGCAGGAACACGAGCTCCGCGTACGCCGACTGCCAGATCATGAAGTTCGACGTCCGCTGCTCGCCCGAGCTCCGGAGGAACAGGTCGACGTCGGGCAGGTCCGGCTCGTCGAGGTACCGCTGGACGGTGCGCTCGGTGACCTTCTCCGGGTCGAGCCGACCCGCCGCGACGTCACGCGCGATGTCCCGCGCGGCGTCCGCGATCTCGGCGCGGCCCCCGTAGTTGACGCACATCGTCAGCGTGCACACATCATTGTCACGCGTGCGACGCTCCGCCTCCTCGAGCTCGGTGATGACCGACTTCCACAGGCGCGGCCGCCGGCCCGCCCAGCGCACGCGCACCCCCCACGAGTCGAGGGTGTCGCGCTGGCGGCGCAGCACGTCGCGGGAGAAGCCCATGAGGAACCGCACCTCCTCGGGGCTGCGCTTCCAGTTCTCCGTCGAGAACGCGTACGCCGAGACGTGCGTGACGCCGATCTCGATCGCGCCCGCGACGACGTCGAGCAGCGCGGCCTCGCCTGCCGCGTGCCCCGCGGTGCGGGGCAGGCCGCGCGCGTTCGCCCAGCGCCCGTTGCCGTCCATGACGACGGCGACGTGCCGCGGCACGAGCTCGCTCGGCAGCGTCGGCGGCAGGGCTCCCGACGGGTGAGGGTCCGGGCGCTGCGGCGCAGGACGCGGCGAGGTGCGCGCGGACGGACGGGGCGGACGAGGCATCGGCGAGAACCTCCGGAGGGCGGGGACGACGAGCGGCAGATGAACCGGCGCGCGACGGGAGCGAGACGACGGGGTGGGACGACGGGGCGGGACGACGGGGCGGGATGACGGGCGGGCCGGGACAGCGGGGGCGACGCGACACGGAGCTGGCCGTTCGCACGCGCGGCGGAGCTCCGCTCGGCGCGCGGCACCAGAGCCTTGCGGTTGAACGCTACCCGCTACGCCCGGGAGCGGGTGGCCGCGACGCGTGCGCGTCCCGGTCGACCATGCGCAGCGACCGCAGCGAGCGTTCGAGGTGGTACTGGCTGTACGCCGCGACGAGACCGGAGGCCTCGCGTCGTGTCCGTGGTTCCGTTGCCGACGCGGTCTCCCAGTCGCCCTCGAGGAGCGCCGCGAGCAGCGCGAACGTCTCGGGTGCGGGTGCCGGCGAGCCCGGCGGACGGCAGGCGGGGCACACCGCACCACCGTGCGCGACCGAGAACGCACGGTGCGGGCCCGGCGCCCCGCAGCGGCCGCAGCGCGTGAAGCTCGGGGCCCAGCCGGCGACGGCGAGCGCGCGCACGAGGTAGGAGTCGAGCACGAGACCCGGGTCCTGACGGCGTTCGCTCAGTGCGCGCAACGCTCCGACGAGCAACCAGAACTGCTGGACCGACGGCTCGCGCTCGTCGGCGACGACCCTCTCGGCGGTCTCGAGCATGACGGCGCCGACCGTGTAGAGCGCGTAGTCGTCGCAGATGGGCCGCGCGAACGCGCCGAGCGTCTCCGCCTGCGTGACGACGTCGAGGCTACGGCCGACGTGCAGCTGGAGGTCCACGTACATGAACGGCTCGAGGCGCGCGCCGAACCGCGAGGACGTGCGGCGCACGCCCTTGCCGACCGCACGGACCTTGCCGTGCTCGCGCGTGAGCAGCGTGACAATGCGGTCCGCCTCGCCCAGCTTCTGGGCGCGCAGGACCACTCCTTCGTCACGGTAGAGGGGCACAGGTCCATCCTCCCTCATGCCACCGACATGCCCGTGCCCGGCCAGGAACTCCTGGCCGGGCACCGGTCGCTCGGGCGCCGAGGGCCGTACGCGCGCCGCGGGGCTGACGCACCGCGGTCAACGACGTCCACCCGCCGACGCCGGGCGGATCGCGCGGCTCCGTAGGTCAGGCAGCTGCGCGGCCCGCCCGGTTGATCGCTGAGATGATGGCCTTGAGGGACGCCGTCGTGATCGACGGGTCGATGCCGACGCCCCAGAACACGGCGCCGTCGACCTCGCACTCGACGTACGCGGCCGCCGTGGCGTCGCCGCCCTCGGACAGGGCGTGCTCGGCGTAGTCGAGCACGCTCACGTGCACGTCGACCTGTGAGAGTGCGTCGACGAACGCCGCGATCGGTCCGTTGCCATGCCCCTCGAGCGTCACCGCCACGTCGCCGTCGACGAGGTCGACCGCGATGGTGTCGGGCCCGTCCTCGACGCTCGTCGACCGCGTGCCGCGCAGGGCGAAGCGTCCCCACGGCTCGAGGGTGCCCCCCGGCGCCGCGGGCAGGTACTCGTCGGCGAAGATCGTCCAGATGTCGTCGCCCGAGACCTCGCGTCCCTCGCCGTCGGTCACGCCCTGGACGACGCGCGAGAACTCGATCTGGAGCCTGCGGGGCAGGTCGAGATGACGCTCCGACTTGAGAAGGTAGGAGATGCCGCCCTTGCCGGACTGCGAGTTCACGCGGATGACGGCCTCGTAGGAGCGCCCGACATCCTTGGGATCGATCGGCAGGTAAGGCACGCCCCACACGAGGTCGTCGACGCCGACGCCCTGCTCCTCGGCGCGCGCCGCCATGTCGTCGAGGCCCTTCTTGATCGCGTCCTGGTGCGAGCCGGAGAACGCCGTGAAAACGAGGTCGCCCGCGTACGGGTGACGCTCGTGGACGCCGATCTGGTTGCAGTACTCGACCGTGCGACGGATCGCGTCGATGTCGGAGAAGTCGATCTGCGGGTCGACGCCCTGGCTCGCCAGGTTCATACCGAGCGTGACGAGGTCGACGTTGCCCGTGCGCTCGCCGTTGCCGAACAGGCAGCCCTCGATGCGGTCGGCTCCCGCGAGGTAGCCGAGCTCGGCGGCTGCGACGGCGGTGCCGCGGTCGTTGTGCGGGTGCAGCGAGAGGATGACGTTCTCGCGGTGCGCCAGGTGGCGGCTCATCCACTCGATCGAGTCCGCGTAGACGTTGGGCGTCGCCATCTCGACCGTCGCCGGCAGGTTGACGATGACCTTGCGCTCGGGCGTCGGCTCGAGGACCTCGAGGACCGCGTTGCAGACGCGCACCGCCACCTCGAGCTCGGTCCCCGTGTACGACTCGGGCGAGTACTCGTAGAACACCTGCGTGTCCGGGATCGTGTGCTCGTACTTGCGGCACAGCTTGGCGCCGTCGACGGCGATCTCGGTGACGCCGGCCTCGTCCGTGCGGAAGACGACCTCGCGCTGGAGGATCGACGTCGAGTTGTAGAGGTGGACGATCGCCTGCTTGGCGCCCTCGAGCGACTCGTACGTCCGCGCGATGAGGTGCTCACGCGCCTGGGTGAGCACCTGGATGACGACGTCGTCAGGGATGTGCCCGCCCTCGATGAGCAGGCGGACGAAGTCGAAGTCGGTCTGCGAGGCCGACGGGAAGCCGACCTCGATCTCCTTGTAGCCCATGTCGACGAGCAGCTTGAACATCGTGAGCTTGCGCTCGGGGTTCATCGGCTCGATGAGGGCCTGGTTGCCGTCGCGCAGGTCGACTGCGCACCAGCGCGGAGCCTGGGTGATCGTCCGGGTGGGCCACGTGCGGTCCGGCAGGTCGACGACGATCTGCTGGGCGAACGGGAGGTACTTGTGCACCGGCATCCCGGAGGGCTGCTGCGGGCCGCCGGGAAATCCGTCGTGCGTGGGGACGTGCGTGTTCATCATGGGGTCCTTCGTCTGGTGCTGCTCAGCGGGGTTTGCCGGTCGGCACACCAACCACCGCGACGAGGATCCGACCGATCAGGCCTCGTCGCGGCAGCGAAGGAGCAGCAGATGCTGCGCAGCACGGCGCACCCGGTCACTGTACTCCGCACGGCTCCTGGTGCTGCAACCGCGTCCGGGACCCGGGACGCACGCAGCCCGGGGTCGGGTGCCGTCGCTGTGCGCTCCGGCGACCCGACGCCCGTGACGTCGCGTGCTACCCGGAGAAGCCGGCACCGTCCGTGCCGCTGCCGTCCTCGAAGCCCTCGAGTCCCTCAAGCCCCTCAAGACCCTCGAGCCCTTCAAGACCTTCGAGGCCCTCAAGACCCGTCCCAGGAAGCCCGCCCATGAGCATGCTCGGGTCGAGCTGCGACGCGAGACCCGCGAACAGCGGCTGCGCAGCGAGGTACTCGAGGAGTGCCGTCGAGCGCTCCTCGAGCCACTTCGGGTCGTCGAGCTTGCCGGCCTTCTGCAGCGCGGTGGTCGCCTCCGACGTGACACGGGCTGCCTCGACGAGAGTCTCGGTCGGGCTCACGAACCACGTGCCCCCCTCCTCGACAGCAACGAACCCGAGCTTCGAGAGGCCGAGCTCGTTGAGCAGCGGCGCCTCGTCGGTGCAGATCCGTCCCTCGACCTCTGAGGTGCGGTCGACGATGGTGAGGCACGTTCCGTCGAGCGTCACCGACCCGGCCGGGTCGGCGCTCGTCACAGTGAGGTTCTTCGGGACGAGGAGCGCGCGGCCCTTGCCGCTGTCAGTCGATGTGAACGTGCCGGCAACCTCAACAGGGAGCGCGCTCGTCTCGACGGTCGGCATGTAGACCGACAGCGCACGACGCTCGGGCAGCGGGAGCGCGGCGATCACGGAGTCGAGGTTGCCCGAGACGACCGCGGCGAGGAGCCCGTCAGCTGCGGCAACCGGCGAGGCGAACCCGGTGCCCTTCCCGTCGCCGAGCATCGTCCCGCGCGGTGCGGTGGTCCCGCTCGAGAGGTACGCGGCCTCGCCGACGGAAAGGTAAGGGCTCACGTACCAGGAGCCCTTCTCCTCGACGGTGACGACGAAGAACGGGTTGCCCTCGCGGGCGAGGTCCGTGAAGCTCTCCGTGGCAGGGAGCGCCTCGTCGAGCATCGCGACGAGCTCGGCGCGCAGAGCCTGGGGGTCGGAGGACTGGCCGCCGCCGTACGTGTCGATGAGGTCGGTGAGCTCGGGGTTCTGCGCGAGGATCTCCTGCCAGAGTGCGAGGAACGCGTCGCCGAGCTTCTCGACGTCACCGTCGAGCGTGATCTCACCTGCCGAGACCTCGACCTTGGTGAGGCCTTCCTGGAGAGTCGTCTCCGTGGTCGTCACGCCGGAGGTCGTGATCGTCAACGCGTCGAGTGCGTCGGTGAACGCCTTGATGCTCGTCGCGGAGGACGAGCCCTCGGCGCTCGTGAGAGACGCTTCGAGCATCCCGGAGAACGACGAGACCTCGGCCGGAGACATCGCGCCGAGCATCGCGAGCGCGTCCTTCTTCTCGAGGCCGGTGACGAGCTGCTCGAACGCCGCACGCGGCGTCTCGGAGCCGTTGACCTTGTCGAGGACGAAATGGTTGACCGCGAGGGCTCCGCCGCCGAGGAGCACCGCGACACCGGCGGCGGCTCCGGCAACGACAAGGCCCTTGCGGCGGCGCGGGGCCGTCGGGATCTCGTCGGCAAAGCTCACCGCGCCCGTGCCGAACGGCTCGGCTCCCGGGGCGAAGGACCCGGGTGCCACGGAGAACGTCGAAGGCTCCGGGGTGAACGTTCCGGCAGTCGGGACGAACGCCGCCTGGCCGCCGGCGGCAGCCTCAGACCCAGAAGCAGCAGGCACAGGCTGCGCACCAGGGCTCAATGAGCCCTGGCCGGCAGGAAATCCGGGCGCGGGCGGAGGAGCCGCCGCTGACCGGGCGTCGACCGCGGCGACGACCGCCGGGTCGCCCAGCCCACGCAGCCAGGCGAGGAGCTCCGGGTACGCCTGCGGGTGCGCCGCGACGAGCGCCCGGAGATCGGGCCGGTGCGTCGCGATCTCCGCGAGTTGTGCCGCGGGTGTCGCCGGGTCGAGCGCGAGGTCGCGCGCCTGATCCTGTGTCATGTATCTCCCCCTGTGCGCCGTGCCGTCCGGCCTGGCGCGATGTCGTCGTCGTGCGAAATCAGGACGAGCGTGATCCTAGCGCCTCGTTGATCTCGGCGTCACCGAGCTGTCCGAGCCAGTCGAGCAGCGCCGGGTACGTCGACGGGTTGAGCGCGAGCGCCGCACGCAGCGTCGGCGCGTCCTGGGCGATCTGCGCGAGCGTCGTCGCCGGGGTCTGCGGATCGCATGCCTCGGCCCACGTGAAGCCGGCCTCGGTCCGCTGCGTCCGGTCGTCACCCGCCCCCACCGTGGCGGTCATCGCGGGAAGCTCCGCCCCGGACGCGTCGGACTGGTCGAGCCGGAGCACCTCGGTGACCTGCTCGCCCGCCGGCACACCGGCCTCGGCCGACGAGGTCGCGTCGGTGACGGTATCCGCGGCACCGGCGTACGGAGCCGCAGCCCCGTGCTGGGCACCAGCGGGCCCGGCGACGACGTGCTCAGCAGTGACGTGCTCAGCAGTGACGGCAGGCTCAGCGTGGGTCGCGGGCGCGCCACTCTCGACGGAAGCGCCGAACGCGACGGGCGCTGCCGGAGCCTCGTAGCTGAGCGGCTGCGCGGGAGCGACGTCACCGGCAGAGCCGAACGGCGCGCCATAACCAGCGGGCGCGGCCGGCGCGGACGGTGCCGACGGGGCAGGTGCCGAGGGCGCGCTCGGCGCCTGGGCGAGCGGAGCGACCCGCGGGTGCCAGACGTAGGCCGACGCCGTACCCCCGGCTCGCGGGGTCGCAGGGTTCGCCTCGACGTGCGCGCGCACCGTGGCCGGCAGCGTGAGGCAGGCGATGACCGCGACCGGCAGGCCGACCCCGACGACGAGCGTGAGGAGCGCGACGTGCTGCGACGGGACGAACGCGCTCACCTCGTCGAGACGTGCGACGACGACGAGGACGATGCCGAGACCCACGAGCGCGACAGACGCCGCGAGCGCAGGACGTCGTGCGTCGGCGGGACGGCCGACGAGCATCGACCGGACCTTGAGCGCGACGCCCGCGACGATGAGGGCGACGACAGCGCCCGGGATGAGCGATGCGAGTCCCGGCGACGCGTTCCCGAGGAGGAACGAGCCGTGCGGCGGCGTGCGGTCGTCGATCGCGACGACGAGGGTCGCGACGGCGAGCACACCTGCGAGCACCGCGGTCAGCGAGAGGAGGCCCCTGGCCGTGACGAACCAGCCGATCGCCGGGTCACCCTCGTCCTTCGCCGCGCGCACGACCGCGGGCGACGTCGCGAGAACCGCGACCGCGCCCACGAGGAAGAGGCCGTAGCCGAGGACGGCGGCGCCGACGATGTACGTCTCGCGGCCGTCGGCGGCCGTCACGAACGTGCGGACCGACTCGAGCGGCTCAGAGCCGACCCGACCGCCGGACGCAAAGAGCGCGGCCGCCCAGGTCGACGCGACGACGACCGCGGCACGGCGCCACAGCGCAGTCCGCGAGAACGCCGCAAGCACGGCCGGGGCGACGAGCGCGCCGACGACGAGCACGGTGACGAGGGTGAGGACGACGATGACGCTCGTGAGGTCGTCGATCTTCCGGATCGACTCGGGGACCTGCAGCCGCTCGACGACGATGACCGCGAGCCACGCGACGGGGGCGAGCACCGCGAGGAGGCCGAGCACGACAGTCGTCCCGCGCCAGGACCGCGTGGCCGCGGCATCGAGCGCGAGCGGACCGAGCTCCGAGACGCGAGGGACGGCCGCCAGAGCAGCCGCCGTGAGCGCGATGCCGACGGCCGGGCCGACGCCCTCGTTCCCGCCGACGCGCAGGGAGTCGAGGACGATCTGCGCGACGGCGGAGCCGACTGCAGGGAGTGCGAGGAGGACGCGCGCCCGACGGGTCGAGTGCACGGTCCACGCAGCGGGCAGGGCGCCGAGACGCGCGAGGTACGGGAGCGCGAGCGGGACGACGAGGAGCAGCAGCGAGGCGAGCGCCCACGGCACCGCCGTCGCGCCGCCGGCAGCGCTCCACGGGAGCTGGAGCGCCAGGACGAGGGCGAGCACCCCGAGCAGGTCACGCACGTGGTCCCCGTCGGTGATGTCGTCGAACCGCCCGCGGGGAGCGGTGTTCTCGGCCGGAGCCGACTCGGTGGTGTCACCGAGCGGCGTGCCGCCCACGTTCTCGTCCATGTGGAAGTCCTCCTCCGTCTGCCACGCCCGCACGGCATGCTCGACCGGACACGCCCTGAGCGCGTCGGGGCGAATCTACCGTGACCTTCGCGTGACCGCCCGCCGAACCTCTGAGCGTCAGATCCCGAGCTGGTAGACGCCCCAGTACGCGAGGATGAGTACGACGATGCTGGTCCCGGCGACGGTGGCGCCCGTGGCGCACCAGGCGGCGCGCCCCCGGACGAGCACGCGTGGGGGCTCCTCGCCCAGCTCGAGTGCCTCGCGCGTTCCCGCACGGTGGTCGATGACCCGCTCGACGAGCACCGCTGCGACGACGAGGACCGCGAGGCCGACGAGACGCACCGCGAACCACCCGCCCCACACGACCCAGGCGTCCCGCTCGTAGTCGACCGCGAGGCGGGCGATCGCGACGAGGTAGGCGACGAGCCCGGCGAGCGTCACGAGGGCGAGCACTGGGAGCAGAACCAGCTGGCGCGCGACCACCCCGTCGACGCCCCGCTCGGCCCGCGGGACCACGCGCCTCCGGTCCCGGACCCTCATGGCCGCCGTGATCACCCCACCGGCGCCGACGAGGCTGAGCCCGACGAGCACGATGATGAGCACCGTGTCGCCCGAGCCGAACCAGTGGGGTGCGGGGACGTCAAGGGCGAGGTACCTCTGGAAGGGCTGCGCGCCGGCCACGCGCGGCGTCCCGGACCCGGTCTCCGGCAGGCCGAGGACCCACCCCGTGAGGTCGGCCGCGAACGCAGGCGAGAGCCGTCCGTCGACCTTGATCCCGTGGTTCGCACCGCCGTAGAAGCGGACGAGCACGTCGCCGTTGCCGGCGGTCGTGAGCGCCGAGATGATGTCCCGCGTCCCCTGGACGACGGGCATCGAGGAGTCGTCGGTCCCGTAGGCGACGAGCACGGGCATCTGGAGCGCAGGCAGGTACGGGTCGACGTCGAAGTCCGCGTAGTCGATCCCCCCGCCGGGCAGCTCCATGCCGACCGCGCGCGGGATCGCTCGGAACACGGACTCGGGCACGCCCGTGTTGCGCAGGTAGCTGTCGACCGCGAACGCGGCCTGGGCGCGCGGTGGCACGACGGGCGCGGAGACGAGCGCGACGAACGCGAGCGTCGGGTCGTCACGCGCCATGAGCGGCGCGATCCACGTCCCCTCGGACTCCGCGTAGACGCCGACCCGGTCCGGGACGACCGTCGGCAGCGTCCGCAGGTAGGCGACCGCGGCTGCGTAGTCGCGCGCCATCTCCTCGTAGTCCCGGTGCCTGAGCGACGAGAACTCTGGACGCTTCGCCGGGACGACGGTCGTGACACCGGCGCTCGCGAGCGCGACCGCCTGCCCGACGAAGGCCTTGTCCGACTCCTTCGTCCCGGCACCGTGGACGAAGACGACGCCCGGGGTGCCGGCGACGCCCGCGGGCGAGCGGACCGTCGCGTCGACGTCGTCGTCGCCGATCGTGAGGACGACCCGCTCCGTGACGACGTCGTGCGTCCCCACCGGTGTCGTTCCCTCGGCACCCGCGATCGACGTGTCCGTGACGCTCACCCGGAGCTGTTCCGGCACGGGGACCGGGTCCCACGTAGGTCCGGCGACCGCGCCGACGACTGCGAGCAGGACCGCGAACGCCGCCGTCGTCGTCGCCGTCCTCCCCCAGCCGCCTCGTGCGCGCGCCACGCTCAGAAGCCCAGCCGACCCAGCTGCTTGGGGTCGCGCTGCCAGTCCTTGGCGACCTTGACGTGGAGGTCGAGGAAGACCTTCTGGCCGAGGAGCCGCTCGATGCCCGTCCGGGCGCGGGTCCCGACCTCGCGCAGTCGTGAGCCGCCGCGGCCGATGATGATGCCCTTCTGCGAGTCCCGCTCAACGAAGAGGTTGACGCGCACGTCGACGACCCGGCCGTCGGCGCGCGGCACGATCTCGTCGACGACGACCGCGAGCGAATGCGGCAGCTCGTCGCGCACGCCCTCGAGCGCGGCCTCACGGACGAGCTCGGCGACCATGACGGCCTCGGGCTCGTCGGTGAGCTCCCCGTCGGGGTAGAGCACGGGGCCCTCCGGGAGGTGCCGCACGAGGACGTCGGTGAGCTCGGTGACCTGGAACCCGTCACGTGCTGAGACGGGCACGACGTCGTCCCACTCGCCGAGGGCCGCGACGGCAAGGAGCTGCTCGGCAAGCTCGGCGCGCCCGACCGTGTCCGACTTCGTCACGGCAGCGACGACGGGCGTGCGCCGCCGACCGGTCATGAGGGGCGCGAGCTCGCTCGCGATGAAACGGTCCCCCGGCCCGACCTTCTGGTCGGCCGGGAGGCAGAAGACGACGACGTCGACCTCGGCGAGCGTGTCCCGCACGAGCGTGTTGAGGCGCTCGCCGAGCAGCGTGCGCGGACGGTGGAGGCCGGGCGTGTCGACGAGCACGAGCTGGGCATCGTCGCGATGGACGATGCCGCGGATCGTATGGCGCGTCGTCTGCGGACGGCCCGACGTGATCGCGACCTTCTCGCCGACGAGCGCGTTCGTGAGCGTCGACTTGCCCGCGTTCGGGCGCCCGACGAGGCAGGCGAACCCGGAACGGTGGTCGGTGGCGGTCATGCGTCGGTCCTTCGGTCGGAGGGGGCGGGGCGGTCCTCGGCGTCGTCGTCCTGGTCGGGCTCGAGCCGCGTGACGAGGATCGAGGACACGCGCTTGCGTCGTCCCTCGACCTTCTCGGCGACGAGGTGGAGACCGGCGACGTCGGCGCTCGAACCTAGCAGCGGAACACGCCCGAGAGCCTTCGCGAGCAGACCTGCGACCGTGTCGACGTCGTCGTCCGTGACGACCGTGCCGAGCAGCTCGGAGAGGTCCCAGAGGCTCGTGCGTGCCGGCACACGGAAGACCCCGGGTGAGACCTCGACGGCCTCGACGGCCGCCTGGTCGTGCTCGTCGGTGAGCTCACCGACGATCTCCTCGATCGCGTCCTCCATCGTCACGAGACCTGCCGTGCCGCCGTACTCGTCGATGACGAGCGCCATGTGCGAGCGCGCCGTCTGCAGGTCACGCAGAAGGTCGTCCGCGGGCCTCGACTCGGGGACGAAGTACGCGGCACGCATGACGTCCGCGACGGTGCCGCCGTCCTCTGCACCCTCGACCTGGAGGCGCGCGACGACGTCCTTGAAGTACACGACGCCGCGCACGTCGTCCTCGGAGTCGCCGACGACCGGCACCCGCGAGAAGCCCGAGCGCAGGAAGAGCTTGAGCGCACTGCGCAGCGGTGTCGAGGCGGGCGTCGTCACCATGTCAGTGCGCGGGACCATGACCTCGCGGGTGAGGGTCGAGCCGAGCCCGAAGACCGACCGGATGAGCTCGCGCTCCTCAGCCTCGATGACCTCCGACTCGTTGACGCGGTCGACCATCTCGCGCAGCTCGTGCTCGGTGTGCTCCTCGGTTGCGACGAGCTGCCGGTCCGCGCCGGCGGCCCAACCCGCGAGCCGCAGCGCGACCGCAAGAAGACCCGAGAGCGCCGTGAGGACCTTCGCGGGGTGGTGACGGCCGAACGACCTGGGGCTCAGCCGCACGAGGACGAGCGCGACGAGGGTCGAGACGACGACGGCGAGCCCGAGGACCTGCCACCAGACGTCGAGCATCTCCTCGAGAGAAAGGGTGATGCACGCGGTCGCGACCATCTCCCCGAGGATGCGGAGGAACGACGCGGCGGACGCGGTGCGGCGCCGGTCGGCCGCGAGGCGCTCGACGCGGCGGGCGCGCGGCCCGCCCTCGGCGGCGATGAGCGCGACGGATGCACGGGTCACCCTGAGGACCGCCGTCTCGCCCGCGCTGAGGAGGGCTGCGAGGACGATGCCGGCGGCGGCGAGCGCGAGGAGCAGGCCCGTCATCGGGAGGCGAGGAACGTCAGCAGGAGGTGTCGCTGAAGCGCGAACATCTCCTTCTCCTCCTCAGGCTCGGCGTGGTCGTAGCCGAGGAGGTGGAGGATCCCGTGCGTCGTGAGGAGGAGCATCTCCTCCTCGGTCGAGTGGCCGGCCCTGACCGCCTGGGCAGCCGCGACCTCGGGGCACAGCACGACGTCACCGAGGAGCCCTGCGGGCGTCGGCTCGTCCTCGGACCCGGGACGCAGCTCGTCCATGGGGAAGGACAGGACGTCGGTGGGGCCCGGCTCGTCCATCCACTGCACGTGGAGGTCCGTCATGACATCGGTGTCGACCATGAGGATCGAGAGCTCGGTCTGCGGGTGGAGGTGCATCGCGTCGAGCACGAAGCGTCCGATCGCCGCGAACTCGGCCTCGTCGACCTCGAACCCGGACTCGTTGTTGACCTCGATCGTCATGATCGCCTCTCGGTGCGCCCCGGACCTTGCCGGGGGTCGGAGGTCCCGCGGGACGCGGGACCGGGCTGGGTGACGTCCCAGCGTGCGTATGCCTCGATGATCTCACCGACGAGGCGGTGCCGGACGACGTCCTGGCTCGTGAGGTGGCAGAACTCGACGTCGTCGACGCCGACGAGGACGTCCTCGACGACCTTGAGGCCCGAGCGCACGCCGCCGGGCAGGTCGATCTGCGTCGTGTCGCCCGTGACGACCATCGTCGAGCCGAAGCCGAGTCGGGTGAGGAACATCTTCATCTGCTCGGGCGTCGTGTTCTGCGCCTCGTCGAGGATGACGAACGCGTCGTTGAGCGTGCGACCGCGCATGTAGGCGAGCGGCGCGACCTCGATCGTCCCGGCCTCGAGGAGCCGTGGGATCGAGTCGGGCTCGAGCATGTCGTGGAGCGCGTCGTAGAGCGGGCGCACGTAGGGGTCGATCTTCTCGGTGAGCGACCCGGGCAGGAAGCCGAGCCGCTCGCCGGCCTCGACCGCGGGCCGCGTGAGGACGACGCGTGACACCTTGTGGTCCTGGAGCGCCTGGACGGCCTTCGCGACCGCGAGGTACGTCTTGCCGGTGCCTGCCGGCCCGATGCCGAACGTGATCGTCGACGCGTCGATGGCGTCGACGTAGCGCTTCTGCCCGACGGTCTTGGGGCGGACCGTCCGGCCGCGCGACGAGACGATGTCGACCGTGAGGACGTCCGCGGGGCGCGCGCCGCCGGGCTCGGTGAGCATCGCGATCGACCGCGCGACGACGTCGGGCCCGAGCGGGGTGCCCGACGAGCACACCTCGACGAGCTCATCGACGAGACGCACCGCGAGGCCCACGTCGCCCGCGGGGCCTGTCACCGTGATCTCGTTGCCGCGGACGAAGAAGTCGACGCGCGCGAAGCCGTCCTCGAGCGCGCGCAGCACGGCGTCGCCCGTGCCGAGGAGCGCCACCATGGGGACCTGGGGCGGCACGACGATCCGGTGCTCGAGCCGAGCCTGTCCGCGGGTGCGCGGACCGTCGTCCGTCGGCGTCGACGACGTGGGAGGTGTGCCGCGACGGCGTCCTGCGGCGGGGGTGCGTGTGCGATCGTCCATGGGGCGCGTGCGCTGTCGACCTTCCGGGAGCGTGCGACGCCGGGAGGCGCCGTCGGTCCGAGTCTACCGAGCGGCGCTGCGAGCTCTCACGGACCGCGGGTCTCGTCGCTGTCTCACGTTGGTCTCGGCTCGGCCACGAAGTGGTTTTCGACGCGGCACCTGCACGGACGTCGGGTGACGATGGAAGCACCCCATCGCCTTCCCCTCCGAGAGGTTCCCTCTGATGCGCCGCCGTCCCACCCTTGTCCTCACGCTCGCCGCCGCTGCCGCGGTCATGGCGGGCTGCGCGACAGGCGCGGACCCAGCGCCCACGGGGCCGACGACGGGGACGTCCGTCGCCTCGAGCAGCGAGACGCCCGTGTCCGGCACACCGACGACCCCGCTCGTCACGGTCACCCCCGCCGTCAACGACACGACGCTTCTCGCCGCCCCGCTCGAGGGCGCGACCGTCGAAGGCCCCTCGGTCGAGGTCACGGGCGAGGCCACCGCGTTCGAGGGCACGCTCTCGTGGCTCGTCTACCCGGTCGGCGGCAGCGCCGAGGACCCTGCGCAGCAGGGCTCGGCCGACACCGGCGCGAACGGTGAGATCGCGCCGTTCGCGTTCACGGTCGACCTCGAGCCGGGCGAGTGGGTCGTCCAGGTCTTCGAGGCGAGCGCCAAGGACGGCACGCCCCTGCGTCCCGTCGCCGTGACGTTCACGGTGTCCTGACCGAGCCGCGCACCGCCCGGGACACGACGGAGCCCGCACGGTCTGCCGTGCGGGCTCCGTCGTCGTCGGCGTCGCATTCTCAGCCCCAGCGGCCGAGCCGCTGGGCGAGGAGCGCGAGCGCGACCGGTCCGGCCGTCGACGTCCGCAGGACGTGCGGGCCGAGGAGAACGGTCTGAGCTCCCGCCTCCTCGAGCTCCGTGAGCTCATCGGCGGCGATGCCGCCCTCCGGGCCGACGACGACGAGGATCTCGACGCCCTCCCCCGGAGCCGGCACACGAGCACCCGCGAGCGGCTTCTCGGCCGACTCGTGGAGGACGAGCACGGCACCGCCCGCCGCGACGACCTCGCGCGTGCGCGCCGCGAGCGACGTCGTCGTCACGGACTCCTCGACGCGCGGCAGTCGCGCCCGGCGCGACTGCTTCGACGCCGCGCGCACGGTCGCGACCCAGCGAGCGCGCGACTTCGCGGCGCGGTCGCCACGCCACACGACGATCGAGCGCGACGCCTGCCACGGCACGACGGCGTCCGCGCCGACCTCCGTGGCGGCCTCGACCGCCATCTCGTCGCGGTCGCCCTTCGCGAGCGCCTGGACGAGTACGAGCGCCGGCTGCGGGAGCGGCTCGTGGACGACCTCGTCGACGGCGAGCCTCACCTTCGACTCGTGCACCGACTCGATCGTGCAGCGGGCACGCACCCCGGCGCCGTCGACGACGTCGACGGCCTCCCCCGGCCGGCGCCGCTGGACGACGCCCGCGTGCCGGCCCTCTGGCCCGTCGAGAAGGTAGTGGTCGCCCGCCGCGAGCTGGTCGATGCCGGACGCCTCGGCGAGGAAGACGGGTGCGCTCATGGTCGTCGACCCTAGCCTTTCCGCGACTGTGCCGCCGATGTCGCTCAGCGACCGGAGAGCTTGTCCTTAAGACGGCTGAACACGCTCGGGTGCGCCGAGGCGACCTTCGCCTCGGGACGCTCCTCGCCGCGCAGCGCGGCGAGGCGGCGCAGCAGCTCGGCCTGCTCGTCGTCGAGGTCGTGCGGGACGCGCACGTCGACATGGACGTCGAGATCGCCGCGTCCACCGACGTGGAGGTGCCCGACGCCGAGGTCGGCGAGCGTCACGACGTCGCCCGGCTGCGTGCCCGGCGGGAACGTCACGTCTCGCGGTCCGTCGAGCGTCTCGAGCTCGATCGTCGTGCCGAGCGCCGCCGCCGTCATCGGCACCTCGAGCGTGCAGTGGAGGTCGTCGCCCCGACGCACGAACACCGGGTGCTTGCGCTCCCGGATCTCGACGTAGAGGTCACCAGCCGGACCTCCCGCCGGGCCGACCTCGCCCTGACCGGAGAGCTTGATGCGCGTGCCCGTGTCGACGCCCGCCGGCACGTCGATCGAGATCGTCTGGCGCGTCCGCACGCGACCCTCGCCCGCGCAGTCGACGCACGGCTCGGGGATCGTCGTCCCGTGCCCCTGGCACGCCGCGCACGGCTGCGTCGTCATGACCTGGCCGAGGAACGAGCGCGCGACACGCTGGACCGAACCACGGCCCTGGCACACGACGCACGTCTGGACCGACGTGCCGGGGCGCGTGCACGCGCCGCCGCACGTCGAGCACACGCGCGCGGTGTCGATCGTCACTTCCTTGCGAGCCCCGAACGCGGCCTCCGCAAGGTCGATGTCGAGGCGCAGGAGCGCGTCCTGGCCGCGCCGCGTGCGCGGCACGGGGCCGCGCTGGGCCTGACCACCACCGAAGAACGTCTCGAAGATGTCCTGGAAGCCGAAGCCGCCCGCCTGGCCGCCACCCGGCGCCGACGGATCCGTGCCCATGTCGTAAGCCTGGCGCTTCTCCGCCGTGCCGAGCACCTCGTAGGCGCGCGTCACGTCCTTGAAGCGGTCCGCGCCCTCCTCGCCGGCGACGTCCGGGTGGAGCTCGCGCGCGAGCTTCCGGTACGCCTTCTTGATCTGGTCCTGCGTCGCGTCACGCGGCACACCGAGGATCTCGTAGTAGTCCGTCACAGGGGTTCTTCCTGGTGGTGGGTGGAACGGTCAGGGGACGGCGGCTCGCGCCGGCCCGGTCACGTCGTGATGATGCGGGTGAGGTAGCGCGCGACCGCGCGCACCGCGGCGATCGTCTGCGGATAGTCCATGCGGGTCGGGCCGATCGAACCGAGGAGCGCGACCGCGTCACCCTCGGCGCCGTAGCCCGCCGTGACGACCGACGTCTCGGAGAGGCCGACGTGCGGCATCTCGTGACCGATGCGCACCGCGACGCCCGCCGAGTCCTCCGTCATCTCGGTGAGGAGGCCGAGGAGCACGACCTCTTCCTCGAGCGCCTCGAGCACGGGTCGCAGCGCGTGCTCGAACCGCATCCCGGAACGCGCGAGGTTCGACGTCCCCGCGAGGACGATGCGCTCGTCGGACTCGAGGCCGAGCGTGTGGACGAGAAGGTCGGAGATCTCGCGGAGGAGCGGCCGTTCCTCAGGGACGAACTGCTCCGGGAGCGACTCGAGCGCGGTGCGCATCTCGGGGAGCCGCCGGCCGAGGCACGCCGCGTTGAGGCGCGCCCGCAGGCGTGCGAGCGATTCCTCGTCGACGTCGGACGACAGCTCGAGCGTGCGCTGCACGACGCGGCCCGTGTCGGTGATGACGACGACGAGCAGCCGCGAGCCCTCGACGGGCACGAGCTCGAGGTGACGCAGCCCCGATCGTCGCAACGACGGGTACTGGACGACGGCGACCTGCTGCGTGAGGTGCGCGAGGAGGCGCGAAGCACGGACGATGACGTCGTCGAGGTCGACCGCACCGTCGAGGAATGACGTGATCGCACGGCGCTCGGGCTGCGAGAGCGGCTTGACCTCGGCGAGGCGGTCGACGAAGAGGCGGTAGCCCTTGTCCGTCGGCACACGCCCGGCCGACGTGTGCGGCTGCGCGATGAGGCCCTCCTCTTCCAGGACGGCCATATCGTTGCGGATCGTCGCGGGCGAGACACCGAGGCGGTGCCTCTCAGCAAGCACGCGCGAGCCGACGGGCTCGCGCGTCGTCACGTAGTCCTCGACGATCGCGCGGAGCACGTCGAGGCGGCGGTCCGCAGCCGTCCCGTGCGTCGACATCATGCTCCTCCCTCAGCTCTCACACCCCCGAGATTCGCACTCTCAGGGTCCGAGTGCCAATCCTACCCGCGTCCGGACGCAGACGGTCAGCGACGCACGCCACACACCCGACGCTCCCTCGCGCGCCGACCCCACCGCCTTAAGGTGTCGGGATGCACGACCGCTACGGATCCGACGTCCTCGGGGGCGACCCCGCGACCCACCACCGGCGCCGCCCAGTCGCGCGCCCCGTCGCCGCGCAGCGCGGGACGGTCGTCGAGGAGGTGACGACAGGCTGGGTCGGCGCCGTCGTCCGCGTCGAGAAGTCGGGCGGCATGCACGTCGTCGAGCTCGAGGACTCCCTCGGCCGCACCCGCACGTTCCCGCTCGGCCCCGGGTTCTGGATCGACGGTGAGCCCGTGATCCTCGAGGCGCCCGTCATGTCCCGGGCGCCCGCCGCACCCACGCGCACCGCCTCCGGCTCGGTCGCCGTCCGCGGCGCCCAGGCGCGCGTCGCCCGCGGCTCGCGCCTCCTCGTCGAGGGACGCCACGACGCCGAGCTCGTCGAGAAGGTCTGGGGCGACGACCTGCGCGTCGAGGGCGTCGTCGTCGAGCTCCTCGACGGCGTCGACAACCTCGAGGCCTACGTCCGCGACTTCGCACCCGACCGCACCCGCCGGCTCGGCGTGCTCGTCGACCACCTCGTCGCGGGGTCCAAGGAGCAGCGCGTCGCCGACACCGTCCTGCGCCTCGTGCCACCCGGCACCGTGAGGATCGTCGGGCACCCCTACGTCGACGTCTGGGAAGCCGTGAAGCCCGCGCGTGTCGGGCTCGAGGCCTGGCCGCGCATCGACCGCTCCGTCGAGTGGAAGGTCGGGATCCTCCGCCACCTCGGCTGGGCGCACGCCGACCAGGCCGATGTCGCCCACGGCTGGAAGCGGATCCTCGGCACCGTCCGCTCGTGGACCGACCTCGAGCCCGCGCTCATCGGGCGCGTCGAGGAACTCATCGACTTCGTCACCGAGCCAACGGGCTGACGCACGCCTCGAACGCTGTCGGCCCGGCCCCCGCGGACGGGGTGCCGGGCCGACGTGCCACGCGGACGGGAACGTCAGGCGGGCTGCTCGCCGATGACGCGGCGGTAGGCGAACGCGAGTGCGACGAGCGCGATCGGGGTCGTCACGAGCGATCCGACAAACACGATGCTGCCCGCTGCGGAGACGATCGCGACGACGATCGCAAGCAGGATGGCTGAGCCGAGGTTCTTCTTGACGACATCGATGCTCGCCTTGATCGCGTCGATCGCGCCCATGCCCTTGTCCATGACGAAGTGGAGCGCGAAGAGACCAAAGAACATGACGACGAGCGGTCCGATGATGGTGATCGCCGTGATCGCCGCTGCCAGGCCGAGGACGGCGGAAGCAAGCACGACCTGACCGAGGTTGGGAATCTTGAAGAAGTCGCCGAACGACACCCGGCCGGTCCGCGTGACGACGAGCGACGCGTTGACCTGCCCCGCTTGCGCGAGGAACCCGAGGACGAGGCTGAGCACGACGAGGAGGATGAATCCACCCCCGAGGCCGGCCGCAAAACCGCCCGCCGCGTCAGGGTTGCTGAGCGCCGCAAGGAGGCTTCCCCCGACAAGCACCGCCGAGAGGATCGTGATGACGATGCTCACTCCCGCGAGCCACGCGAGCGTGCCGAGGATCAGTGCGGCGACATTGGACGTAAAGCGCTCCCAGCCGTAGGAGAGCGCGGAACCGATGTCGAACGGGTCGGCCGCGGCTCCGAAGTTCTGCGGCGCACCATACGACTGCTGCTGGCCGTACGGCTGCTGCGGAGCACCGTAGGGCTGCTGCGCGCCGTACGGGTCAGCAGGAGGCGTCGTCCCGAAGGCGGGCTGCCCGGCAGGCGGAGGCGGCGTCGCACCGTACGGCGCCGAAGGGTCCGGCTGCGCGGGCGTACCGGCAGGCTGCTGCCCGTAAGGGTCCGAGGACCCGCCCGGGTACGGAGGAACGTTGCTGTCGGACATGGGATGCTCCTTGGATCGGGGCAGGACGGACCGGGTTCCCCTCGAACCCGGTTCGACGCGCACGAATGCACGTCACCGCCCACAGCGTAGTGATCCGCGCCACCGTCCGCGCGTCGAAGGCGCGTGTGTCGCCGGTCGTCTCAGTCCGTGAGGTCACGGACGACGGCATCGGCGAGCAGCCTCCCGCGCCTCGTGAGGAGAGCACGTCCCCCGATCGCGGCGCGACCGTCGAGGAGGCCCGCCGCGACCTGGCCGGCCACCGCGCGCCGGCCAGCGGCCGAGAGCTCGGCAAGATCGAGACCCTCGGCAAGACGTACTCCGAGCATGACACGCTCGAGCGTGGCCGTCGGGGCGTCGAGCAGCTCCCGTCCCGCCGCCGGGCTCTGCCCGGCGGCGAGCATCGTCGCGTAGCGCCGCGGGTGCTTGACGTTCCACCAGCGCACGCCCGCGATCTCGTCGCCGTCGTCCCCGACGAGGGGTCCGCCGACGTACGAGTGCGCGCCCGGACCCACGCCCCACCAGTCGTCGCCGCGCCAGTATGCGAGGTTGTGCCGGCACGCCGCGACCGACCCGTCGGCGCGCTCACGCGCCCAGTTCGACACCTCGTACCAGCGCAGGCCCGACGCCGTGAGGAGCTCGTCGGCAAGTTCGTACTTCGCGGCCTGGTCGTCCTCGTCGGGAAGCGTGAGCTCACCCCGGCGCACCTGCACCGCCATGCGCGTGCCCGGCTCGACGACGAGCGCGTACGCCGAGACGTGGTCGACGCCTGTCGCGAGCGCCGCCTCGACGCTCGTCCGCCAGTCGTCGAGCGACTCCCCCGGCGTGCCGTAGATGAGGTCGAGCGACACGTCGAGCCCCGCGTCGCGCGCCCACGCGACGACGTCGGGGATGCGCGCCGGGTCGTGCGTGCGCTCGAGCGTCGCGAGGACGTGCGGGACCGCGGACTGCATGCCGAAGGACACGCGCGTGAACCCCGCGTCCGCGAGCGTCCGCAGGTACTCCGGGCTCACGGAGTCCGGGTTCGCCTCCGTCGTCACCTCGGCACCGTCCGCAAGACCCCACGCGTCACGGAGACCGTCGAGGATCCGCGCGAGGTCCCCCGCCGGGAGGACCGTCGGCGTTCCGCCGCCGACGAACACCGTCGAGACCTCGCGTGCCGGCAGACCCGCGTCCGCGAGGACGTGTGCGCCGAGCTCGATCTCCGAGAGCGCCGTCGTCGCGTACGAGTCCTGGCTCGCGCCCCCGCCGAGCTCGGTCGCCGTGTACGTGTTGAAGTCGCAGTAGCCGCAGCGCACCGTGCAGAACGGCACGTGGACGTAGACGCCGAACGCGCGCTGCGGCGCGCCCGAGCCGCCCGCCCAGCGGGGAAGCGCACCGTCCGCCGGCGCAGGATCCCCGTCGGGCAGCGCGGGACTCACTTCTTGCCCTTGTCCTTCGGATCCGCGGCGTCTGACGAAAGCGCGGCGATGAACGCCTCCTGGGGGACGTCGACCCGCCCAATCGTCTTCATGCGCTTCTTGCCCTCCTTCTGCTTCTCGAGGAGCTTGCGCTTGCGCGAGATGTCGCCGCCGTAGCACTTCGCGAGGACGTCCTTGCGGATCGCGCGGATCGTCTCGCGCGCGATAACGCGCGCACCGACCGCCGCCTGGATCGGCACCTCGAACTGCTGCCTCGGGATGAGTTCCTTGAGCTTGCCCGTCATCATGACGCCGTACGCGTACGCCTTGTCCTTGTGGACAATCGCGCTGAACGCGTCGACCTGCTCGCCCTGGAGGAGGATGTCCACCTTGACGAGGTCCGCCGCCTGCTCGCCGACGACGTCGTAGTCGAGCGACGCGTAGCCACGCGTCTTCGACTTCAGCTGGTCGAAGAAGTCGAAGACGATCTCTGCGAGCGGCAAGAAGTACCGCAGCTCGACGCGGTCGGCGGACAGGTAGTCCATGCCCTGGAGGTCGCCGCGCTTCGTCTGGCAGAGCTCCATGATCGCGCCGATGAACTCGCTCGGCGCGAGGATCGTCGCCTTGACGACAGGCTCGCGCACCTCGCCGATCTTGCCGCCCGGAAACTCGGACGGGTTCGTCACCGTGACGACGCTCCGGTCCTCCATCGTCACGTCGTAGATGACGTTGGGGGCCGTCGAGATGAGGTCGAGGTCGAACTCACGCTCAAGACGCTCACGGACGATCTCGAGGTGAAGCAGGCCGAGGTAGCCGACGCGGAAGCCGAAGCCGAGCGCCACCGACGTCTCGGGCTCGTAGACGAGCGCCGCGTCGTTGAGCTTGAGCTTGTCGAGGGCGTCGCGCAGGATCGGGTAGTCCGAGCCGTCGATCGGGTAGAGACCCGAGAAGACCATGGGCTTGGGGTCGCTGTAGCCGCCGAGCGCCTCCGCCGCGGGCTTGAGCGCGTTCGTCACGGTGTCGCCGACCTTCGACTGGCGCACGTCCTTGACGCCTGTGATGAGGTAGCCGACCTCACCCACACCCAGACCGTCCGTCGGATGCGGCTCGGGCGCCGAGACACCGATCTCGAGAAGATCGTGCGTCGCACGCGTCGACATCATCGAGATGCGTTCGCGCGGGTTGAGCTTGCCGTCGACGACACGCACGTACGTGACGACGCCGCGGTACGTGTCGTACACGGAGTCGAAGATCATCGCGCGTGCAGGTGCGTCGGCGTCACCGACGGGCGGCGGCACGGTCTCGACGATGCGGTCAAGCAGCGCCTCGACGCCCACACCTGTCTTGCCAGACACCTTGAGGACCGACTCCGGGTCGACGCCGACGAGGCCCGCGATCTCCTCGGCGTACTTCTCTGGCTGGGCGGCTGGCAGGTCGATCTTGTTGAGGACCGGGATGATCGCGAGCTCGTTCTCCATCGCGAGGTAGAGGTTCGCGAGTGTCTGCGCCTCGATGCCCTGCGCTGCGTCGACGAGCAGCACCGCGCCCTCGCACGCCGCGAGCGACCGCGAGACCTCGTACGTGAAGTCGACGTGCCCGGGGGTGTCGATCATGTTGAGCGCGTACGGGGTCCGTGTTCCGTCCGTGCCCTCGAGCACCCACGGCATGCGGACCGCCTGGGACTTGATCGTGATGCCGCGCTCGCGTTCGATGTCCATGCGGTCGAGGTACTGCGCGCGCATGGCACGCTGCTCGACGACGCCCGTGAGCTGGAGCATGCGGTCGGCGAGCGTCGACTTGCCGTGGTCGATGTGGGCGATGATGCAGAAGTTGCGCAGGAGCTCCGGCGCGGTCGCGGCGGGCTGGATACGTGCCGTCTCGGCTGCGGAAGGGATCGGAGTCACGGACCCCATTCTCCCACGGGTGCGGGGCGGCGAGGACACCGTTCCGAGCGTCGTGCCGGGATCCGGGTCGGGCACGGCAGCGGCCTCGTCCGGCGGGAGTCGTCTGTGCGCGATCGGGAACGCCCACGGGGTGGGCGGCAGCGCCGCCCACCCCGTGGGTCTGTGCTGGTCGGCCGTCGGCCGACCGTGATCATCGCGTCAGCGGCGAACGATCTTCAGGGACGAGCGCCCCTTGAAGCTCGACGTCGACGTGTAGGCCTTCGACACCGTGTCGGGGCGGTACGAGACTCGCACCGCAGGCTTCTTGCCGACGCCAATCTTCGACGCAGGGATGCGGACGGCGTACGTGCCCGCCTTCTTCACCGTCGTCCGGACGGTCGCCTTGCCGACCTTGATGGTGAGGAGGCCACGGACACGAGGAGCGTTCGTCGCCGACACCCGGACCTTGACGAGGACCGTGCTGCCGTACTTCTTCGTGCCCTTCGACACGCTCACCTTGATCTTCGAGGCGATCTTCGGGACGGCGACGGTGCGGGCAGACTTCGAGGTGGCCTTCGTGTAGCCGTCACGCGTTCCCGAGACGACCACCGAGATCCTCTTGCCGACCTGCTTCGTCGTGACCTTGAGCTTCGACTTCGTCGCGCCCTTGATGGCCTTGCCGCTCGCGTACCACTGGTACGTGACCTTGCTCGGCTTCTCGGTCCACGTGGTGCGTGCGGTGAGCGTCGAGCCCACCTTGCGCTTGCCGTCGACCTTGACAACAGCCGGGGCGAGCTTCTTCGCCGCGACCGTCACAGGTGCCGAGGTGGCCGAGGCCGCCTCGTAACCGGCGACCGTCGACGTCACGACGACCGCAACCTTCGCACCCACGAGCGCAGGCGCAAGCACGAGCTTCGACGAAGTCGCACCAGCGATCGCGACACCGTTCTTCGTCCACGCGTACGTCACCGTGGCGCCCTCGACCGTCGTGGCCTTCGCCGTGAGCGTCGAGCCGACCTTCGCCTCACCCGAGACGACGACCGACACCGCAGGCTTGGCACCCTTGGCGACCGTCACGGCCTCCGAGGTAGCCGACGCCACCTCGTAGCCGGCGACCGTCGACGTCACGACGACCGCAACCTTCGCACCCACGAGAGCAGGCGTGAGCACGAGCGTCGCCGAGGTGGCGCCGTCGATGACCGCACCGTTCTTCGTCCACGCGTACGTCACCGTGGCGCCCTCGACCGTCGTGGCCTTCGCCGTGAGCGTCGAGCCGACCTTCGCCTCACCCGAGACGACGACCGACACCGCAGGCTTGGCACCCTTGGCGACCGTCACGGCCTCCGAGGTGACGACCGTCTCCGCGTAGATGCCGGCCGGGTACGTCACGACGACGGCGATAGCAGCACCGACCATCTCCGGCGTGAGCACGAGCGTCGCCGAGGTGGCGCCGTCGATGACGGCACCGTCCTTCGTCCACGCGTACGTGGCGGCGGAACCCTCGACCTCGGTCGCGGCCGCAGTGAGCGTCGAGCCCACCGTCGCCGTGCCCGTGACAGTCACTGCAGCGTCAGCCGCGGCGCCCTGCCTGAAGTCGGACGTGACGCCCCACACCGTGATCGTGGAGACGGTGACGGTCGCGGCCGAGTAGACGCCGTAACCGATGACGTCCACCGACGGCGCGTAAGCGGCCGACGCATACGTCGCCGACGCAGCCTCAAGAGCCGCGACGATGACGCCGAGGTCGTGAGCACCAGCAGCCAGACGGACCGCGCCGCCGTTGTCGTAGATCGCACGCGACGTTGTCCAGACATCACCCTCGACCGTGACATCCTTGCGGAGCGTCGTGAACTGCTCGTCCTTCGCCGCGTCAGCCTTCTTCGTGGGGCCGTAGTACAGCGGAACCTGGTGGAAGAGCTCACCCGCCTCAGCATCCGCCTCGACCGCGACCGAGTCGATGAGCGTCTGGAGCGAGACGCCCGCAAAGCGGGCCGCGTCGCCCTTGATGAGCTGGTTGACGCCACCCGTGAGGACCGCACCCGCAGGCGAGAGCGTGATCGTGCCGAGCTCGGACTCCTTCCAGTGACCCTGGTGCCATGAGTCGTAGTTCTCTTCCGTCTCCGGGAAAGGCTTGATCGAGCCGTGCGGGACCTTGACGGTCGAGTCGGTGGGCAGCGCAACGCCGAACGTCGTCGTCTCGCCCCACACCGTGATCGACTTCACGAGCACGGACGAGCCCGCACCCGAGTA
>NZ_JACZDF010000006.1 GCF_014852685.1 Flavimobilis rhizosphaerae | reverse complement strand
GTCAGACGCAGACCGTCCGTCGTGAACGACTGCGTGCCGATCTTCGTCGGGTCCCAGTGACCCTGGTGCCAGGAGCCGAAGTTCTCCTCGGTCTCCGGGAACGCAGCGATGCCACCGACCGTCACGTGCTCCGACGACGCGGCAGGTGCCTGCGCGACGAACTCGGTCGTGCGGCCGTCGATCGACACCGTCCTCACGGTGACATCGGAGCCGACGTCGCTGTAGACGCCGTAGCCGAGCGGGGTGACGTCGTCGGCTGCCTCGTCGGCATCCTCGATCGCCGCGACGATCTCCGCGAGCGGCTTGGTCGCGCCCTTCGCGACGAGCTCCGCGCCGGCCGCGTCCGTGATGGCCCGCGAGGTCGTCCAGCCGTCCACGTCCGACGTGACGTCCTTGCGGAGCGTCGTGAAATTGTCGGTCGCGCCGTAGAACAGCGGGAGCTGGTACCAGAGCTCGCCCGGGTCGGCGCCCTCGGACGTGACCCCGAGCGACTCGAGGAGGCCCGCGAGGGTCTTGGCCGCGAGGGCCTCGTCACCCGTGAGGATCTGGTTCTTGCCGCGCAGGCGCAGGCCGTCCGTGGTGAACGCGTAGGTGCCCGAGGTCGCCGCCGGGTTGCCCTGGTGCCACGTGTTGTACGTGTCGCCGTTCTCGACCGGCGCGATCTGCCCCGGTCCGATCTTCGTCGTCGTGGCGTCGGCGGCGACGGCGGGCGTCGCCGCGAGCCCTGCTGCGACGAGCGCAAAGGAGGCGACGAGCGCACTCCTCCTCGTCAACGTGCTTCTCATGTATCTCGACCCTTCCCTGCGGTCATGTTGTGGAGCCGCGGGGTTCCCTTTCCCCGAACTCGTTCATATCTTCCCACAAGCCACCGACATTCTGGCGAGGCGCCTCGATCTGCGGCTCGAACATGCGGGAACGATCCCCTCGGGACGACATGAAACAGGACAGGACACCCCGGTGCGTGTCGGGTCGCTAGGCTGGTCGGCATGCCCAGAAGCACGTGGTCGGACACCCTCGCGCGCGCTGCGCGCATCGCACTGTCGTTCATCTCGTCGACTCGGACGACGACGAGCACCAGGGAGGCCGCGGAGCAGCAGCCCTCCGCCGGGCAGCCCTCCGCCGGGCCGCGGCCTGGTCGGCCGACGACGCCGGCGCGCCCCGACCGTCCCGCACGGCCGTCGGCACCGGCCGGCCCGGTCGCTCCGGGCGGCTCCGGGTATCCCGGCGACTTCCGGGGTCGCGTCGAACCGGTCTACAACCCGGAGCTCGACGGCGACGCCGACCCCGGTGAGATCGTCTGGACGTGGGTGCCGTACGAGGAGGACCACTCCCAGGGCAAGGACCGACCCGTCCTCGTCGTCGGGCACGACGGCGACTGGCTGCTCGGTCTCATGCTCTCGAGCAAGGACCACACCCGTGGTCGCCGTGACGACGGGCCTCGCTGGATGGACATCGGGTCCGGACCGTGGGACGCCCGCGGGCGCGAGTCCGAGGTGCGGCTCGACCGCGTCCTGCGGCTCGATCCCGTCGCGGTGCGGCGCGAGGGCGCGATCATGGACCGCCCGACGTTCGACAAGGTCGTCGGGAGCCTCTGAGAATCGTCACGTGGCGGTCTGCGTGCCGCGCGACACGTTCCGGGCACCTCGACCGTCGACCCTCCGCGCTGGTAGCGTGGGCCCCTGCGTGTCCGCCCAGGTCGGCGGGCACCGTTCTGGCGCCTCACCACGGGTTCCCCACCCCAGTCCCGGCGTCGGAGCCGCTCTCTACGACCTATCCGCTCGCCCTCGGGCGAACACACCAGAAAGTCCACACGTGGCGAACATCAAGTCCCAGATCAAGCGCAACCGCACCAATGAGAAGGCGCGTCTGCGTAACAAGGCTGTCAAGGCCGAGCTCCGGACCTTCACCCGCAAGGTTCGCGAGGCCGTGACGGCTGGCGACAAGGAGGCCGCTGCGGCCGCCCTCGTCGCTGCGTCGAAGAAGCTGGACAAGGCTGTCTCGAAGGGTGTCATCCACCTCAACCAGGCTGCCAACCGCAAGTCGGCTCTCGCCAAGGCGGTCAACGCTCTCTGACGCGTCTGCGGTGCTTCGGCACCGACACGTGAAGCTTCGACGGCGTCGCACCCTCGGGTGCGGCGCCGTCGTCGTCCCTCCGCCCCACCATTTGTCCTGCTCGCCACCGAGCCGTCGCTGGCGGATCCGTGCACGTCAGACGTCCCGATACACGACCGGTCGGGACTCGGGCCCCACGCTCAGCCGCGCGACGCGGCGCAGATCCGCAGCACAGCGCGCTCGACCGCGAAGACCGGGTCCCGGCCCTGACCCTTGACCTCGGCGTCCGCGTCGGCCACCGCCGTGATCGCGGCGGCAAGCCCTTCCGGGGTCCACCGCTGCAGGTCCTTGCGTGCACGATCGACCTGCCACGGTGCGAGGCCGAGCTCGGAGGCGCTCACGCCACCCCGGCCACGCATCGCGGCAACCTTCGCGAGCTGACGGAGCTTGAGCGCGAGCACCGCGACGATCGGCACCGGGTCGACCCCCGTCGCGAGCGCGTGCCGCAGGAGCGCGACGGCCTGCGCCCGCTCCCCCGCGACCGCGGCGTCGGCGACACGGAAGCCCGTCGCCTCGACGCGGCCGCCGTAGTACGTGCTGACGGTCGCCTCCGTCACGGTGCCCGTCGTGTCAGCCATGAGCTGGTCGCACGCCGACGCGAGCTCGCGCAGGTCGGTTCCGAGAGCCTCGACGAGCGCCCGCACCGCCCCCGCCTCGACACGGCGTCCGCCGCGCCGAAACTCGGCGCTCACGAACGACGCCTTGTCGGAGTCCTTCTTGATCGGCTCGCACGCTGCGACCGGCACCCCGGCCTGCCGCAGCCCGTCGAGCAACTTCTTGCCGCGCTGGCCGCCACGATGCTCGACGACGAGCCAGACATCAGCCGCAGGAGTCCCGACGTAGGCGAGGACGTCCGTGATGAGGGCGTCGGTGAGTGCCTCCGCGCCACGCACGAGCACGAGGCGGTGCTCCGCGAAGAGCGACGGGCTCGTCTCGACCGCGAGCATGCCCGCCTGGTACGTCGACGCCTCGACCTCCACGACCTCGAGCTCCGGCTGCGCCTCCCGCGCGAGCGACCGCAGACGCTGCACGGCACGCTCGACGAGCACGTGCTCCGCTCCGTGGACGAGCACGACGGGGGCGAGCGCAACCTCGTCCCACGCGACACCAGCGACGGGACGGGAGCTGCGGGAGGTGGTGCGTGCGGCCATGCCTCAAGGGTCCCACGAGCCGCCGACACCGCGCGCCCGGCGAACCCTCACGACGACGAGCGCGACGAGCGACGCCTCGACGACCACGAGGAGCACCGCTCCGACAGCTCCCGGCAGCCACGGCAGGCTCGCGCCCGGCCACGCGGCGAACGTCCGCGCTGTCCCGGCGATCCAGCCCGCGCCGTGCCCCGCGAGCCCGGCGAGCCGCACCGCGGCTCCCGGCGAGACCGGTGCGACGAGCGTCGCTCCGAGGCCGAGGATCGTCGTCGGCGCGACGACCGGAGCCGCGACGACGTTCGCGGGCAGCGACCACGTCGCGAGGCTCGGCGCGAGCAGGACGAGCACGGGTGCGCACGCGAGCTGCGCGAGGGCAGGTGCCGCGACGGCCGCGAGCAACCACCGCCGGGCACCGTGGAGGCCGGCCAGGACGAGCGGGCCACCGACGACGAGGCCCGCGGTCGCGGCGACCGACAGCGCGAGCCCCGCCGACCTCGCGAGCCACGGATCGAGCAGCAGGAGGACGACCACGCCCGCCGCGAGGGCCGGCACGGCCGCGCCCCGTCGCCCGACGGCGAGCGCGAGCAGACCGATCGCGCCCGTGCCTGCAGCCCGCAGGACCGACGGGTCGGGTCCGACGAGCAGGACGAGCCCCGCAAGAACGGCCACGGTGCCGACGACACGCGGGACCCGCGGCACGCGCAGCGCGGCCGTCGCGGCGAGGACGAGCGCCCCGACGAGCGAGAAGTGCGCTCCCGAGACTGCGGTGAGGTGCGTGAGCCCCGTCGTCCGCATCGCGTCGACGAGGTCGTCGGGCACCGCGCTCGTGTCACCGACGGCGATGCCCGGGACGAGTCCGGCCGCGTCGGGCGGCAGCCCGACGACGGCGCCACGCAGGCCGGTGCGCAGCCCGTGGGCGATGCGACGTGGCGCGCTCGCAGGAGCGACCGGTCGCGGCGCGGTGGCTCCGCGCAGGTCGTAGCGGGCGCGCCGTCCGTCGTGTCCGCGCGCCGCGACGGCGACGGTCGTCGAGGTCCGCTCGCCGACGACGACGTCCTGCCAGCGGGCGCCGACGAGCGAAGCGGGGACCGCGATCGTCTCGGAGAGCGCTCCGACGCCGTGCCCGTGGTCGTCGGCGACGCGGACCTGCTCGACCCGGACGTCGACCGCGTACCGGGCCGGACCTCCCCACGTGCTCGGCAGGGCGCGCGGCTCCCCCACGACGAGCACGTCGACCGTCACCCGTGTTCCCACGTGCGCGGCCTCGGCAAGCAGCTGCGAGCGTGCCGCGCGGGCGTCCGCGGCGACGACGCCCGCGACCGCGACCACGCCGACGAGGCACAGGACGACACCCGGCAGCGCCGTACGACCGGCGCGACGCGCCCGCCGCCGACGCGCCCGCGCGAGAGCCGCCGTAGCAGCGAGCGCCGCGACCCCTGCGACGACGACCGCCGGGACGGTGCGCCCGACAAGCGCCGCGGCCGTGAGCCACACGGTGACCGCGAGCGGGACGAGCCGCACGTCGGTGCGCGTCACCCGACGGTCACGAGGTCCGCGAGCCTGCGCTCGAGGGCGGGCCCGATGCCCGGTACGTCCGAGAGCGACGCGACGTCAGGGAACGGCCCGTGCTGCTCACGGTGGTCGACGATGCGCTGCGCGAGGACGGGACCGATACCGGGCAGGGCATCGAGCGCGGCGACGTCCGCGACGTTGAGGTCGACCTTGCCGGGAGCAGCCGAAGTACCGGGGCTCGGCGGGGGTGGGTCCTCGCCCCGTCGCGGAACGAGGATCTGTTCGCCGTCCGCGACAGGTCGAGCGAGGTTGACGTGCGTGACGTCAGCGTCCCGGCGCAGTCCGCCCGCGGCCTCGACGGCATCGGCGACCCGCGCCCCGGCGGCGAGTGTGACGACGCCCGGGCGAGCGACCCGGCCGACGACGTGGACGACGAGACCCTGCACGGAAGCGGGCGAGGGCGTGGGCCCGGCGTGCTCGTCGGAGGGGCCCGCCGGGCTGCTGTCGGGCGAGAGCGCGGCAGGTCCGGCGGCGGGCAACGGCATGACTTCGCCGGGCGTCGATCCGAGAGCCCGCACGACGAGCGCAGCGGCGAGCACGGCGACGACGACGACCCCGACGACGACCGACCGTGCCGTCACGGCCCACGCGGTGCGCCCTCGTGCGACCGGCTCGCCTGGGTCGAGGTGGTCCGCGGGCTGCGGACGCGGCGTCCGGCCCGTCCGACCCGCGACGAGACGTGCCCGCAACGCTGCGACATCGTCGGGATCGGGTGGGTCCGGGAAGGATGCGCCGGGCGGGTCCCCGTCGTCGGGGATTGTTGCCGCGCGTCGGTCGGGGTCGGTGTCCGGTGCGTGCATGAGACGACCGTGCCGCATGACGGCCTCAGGCGCCGAGCGGCCACACGCTTCTGTGCGCCTGCACGCACGCCGCCGTCCCTGTGGTCAGGTAGGTCGCCCCGGGGCGGCTCCCCGCGGTTCTCGACGGGACGGGGCAGGCGTCCTACGCGTCGGCGTCGACGACGACGACAGCGAGCAGTCCCGGACCGACGTGCGCGCCGAGCACGGCGCCGACGGGCCCGACGAGCACCGGCTCCGACGCGACGTCGTCGAGCCGTGCCGCAAGCGCCGCCGCGTCGGCAGGAGTGTCGAGGTGGTGCACCGCGACGAGGGGCCGCGCCGCCCGGGCAGCAGCCTCACGGGCGATCTCAACGAGCCGGTCGATCGCGGCGGCACGCGTGCGGACCTTCGCGAGCACCTCGATGCGTCCGTCACGCAGCGTGAGCAGGGGCCGCATACCGAGGACGTTGCCGAGGGCCGCGGCGGCACGCGTCAGGCGGCCTCCGCGCCGCAGGTGGTCGAGCGAGCCCACGAGGAAGAGCGTCGTCGCCGAGGACGCGACCCGCAGCGCGACCTGCTCGACCGTGCGGGCGTCGGCGCCGCGCTCCGCAGCGCGTGCGGCCTCGAGCGCAGCGAACCCCATGCCCGTCGCGGCGCTGCGCGAGTCGACGACCCGGACGTTCACGGGCGCGCCGGCCGCACCCGCGGCCGCGCTGTGGACTGTTCCCGAGAGCTCGCCCGAGAGGTGCACCGAGACGACGTCCGCCGCGCCCTCGTCGGCGACGCGCGCGTAGACGCGCGCGAACGCTGCCGGCGTCGGCTGCGACGTCGTCACGCGCGCGCCCGCCACGATCGCGGCCGCGAGGGCGTCGTCGTCGACGTCGACCCCCTCGAGGTGCTCGGCCCCGTCGACGACGACGTGAAGCGGAACCGTCGCAAGCCCGGCCGCGGCCGCCAGAGCGGCCGGCAGCGCGCACGTCGAGTCCGTGACGACGCGCACGCGCGGGGAGGAGGCCATGATCCGCACACTAGCGGACCTGCGGTTCCGAACCCGGCCTCACCCGGCACGCTGCGCCGTCGGTCGCCCGGGACGTCGGACGGTCGTTCTAGGATGCTCGGCATGAGCGAAGCCGCTGCCCCGTCCACCGACCTCGCGGCGCTGCGTGCCGCAGCCGCCCAGGCCGCCGCGGACGCGGCCGAGGCCCGAGCCGCCGCGGCCCAGGCCGCGCTCGAGGCGGCCGAGGCGCAGCTCGCCGCGGCGACGGGCGCCACGACCGCAGCGGCGGCCGTCGCTCCCCAGCCTGCGGTCCCGCCCGCACCGGTCGCCGACCCGGCACCGTCCGCGCCAGCCGGAGCAACCGACGCGAGCGTCGAGGAGCCTGGGCTCGACGGATGGGCGCGCACCGTCCGCGACGGCTACACGTTCAAGGGATCGACGCTGCGCCTGGGCGCGCTCCTCGAGGCCGACACCGACGGTCAGGCCACGCCCGTGCCGGCCGTGCAGGTCGGCCTGCCGCTCGCGATGCTCAACCGTCACGGGCTCGTCGCCGGAGCGACCGGCACCGGCAAGACGCGCACGCTCCAGGGCATGGCCGAGGAGCTCTCGACCGCGGGCGTCCCCGTGTTCCTCGCGGACATCAAGGGTGACCTCTCGGGAGTCGCCGTACCCGGCACGGGCAACGAGAAGCTTCTCGCTCGCACGTCGAGCCTCGGGCAGGACTGGACGCCGACGGCGTTCCCCACCGAGCTCTACACGCTCGGCGGGCTCGGCACGGGCGTGCCGATCCGCACGACGATCACCGACTTCGGTCCGATCCTCCTCGCGAAGGTCCTCGGCCTCAACGAGACGCAGGAGTCGTCGCTCGGGCTCGTCTTCCACTGGGCGGACACGCAGGGTCTCGCTCTGCTCGACCTCAAGGACCTGCGCTCCGTCATCGCCTACCTCGTCTCCGACGAGGGCAAGGTCGAGCTCAAGGGCATCGGTGGGCTGTCGGCCGCGACCGCGGGAGTGCTGCTGCGCGAGCTCGTCGGGCTCGAGGCGCAGGGCGCCGCCGCATTCTTCGGCGAGCCCGCATTCGAGACCGCGGACCTTCTGCGTCTCGCACCTGACGGACGCGGGGTCATCAGCGCGCTCGAGCTCCCGGCCGTCCAGGACCGTCCGCAGCTCTTCTCGACGTTCCTCATGTGGCTGCTCGCCGACCTCTTCTCCGAGCTGCCCGAGGTCGGGGACGTCGACAAGCCGCGCCTCGTGTTCTTCTTCGACGAGGCGCATCTGCTCTTCAACGGCGCGTCGAAGGACTTCCTCGCGCAGGTCGTCCAGACGGTGCGGCTCATCCGGTCGAAGGGCGTCGGCGTCTTCTTCGTCACCCAGAGTCCCAAGGACGTCCCCGCCGACGTGCTCGCTCAGCTCGGCAACCGGGTCCAGCACGCGCTGCGCGCGTTCACGCCCGACGACGCGGCTGCGCTGCGTGCCGCCGCGCGGACGTACCCGACGAGCGAGTACGACCTCGAGCGGCTCCTCCAGGAGCTTGGCACGGGCGAGGCGATCGTCACGGTCCTCACGGAGAAGGGCGCTCCGACGCCCGTCGCGTGGACGCGTCTGCGCGCGCCGCAGGGGTCGATGGACCCGGCGCCGGCCGCGACCCTCGAGGCCCTCGTCGCGGCATCGCCGTCGAACGCGCGGTACGGAACGCCGATCGACAACGAGTCCGCGTACGAGCTCCTCGAGGCCCGCGTCGCCGCCGACCGCGCGCAGGCCGAGGCCGACAAGCTCGCGAAGGAGCAGGCGGCGGCCGCCGAGAAGCTCGCGGCCGAGCAGGCGAAGGCCGAGGCCAGGGCCGCCGCCGAGGCCGAGCGTGAGGCGAAGAAGCAGGCCGCCGAGCTCGAGCGCATGCGCGCCCGCCTCGAGAGGGACGCGCACCGCGGCACGAGCCGCTCCGGAGGCACGTCACGCACGCAGAAGAGCTCGATCGAGAAGGGCCTCGAGTCGCTCGTCCGCTCCGCCGGAACGCAGCTGGGCCGCGAGATCACGCGCACGATCTTCGGCACGCGCAAGCGCCGCTGAGCGCTCCGTCTCGCAACCCCTCCGTCGACCCGCAAGTTTGTGCCGTACCCGCAGGTCTGAACTTGCGGGTACGGCACAAACTTGCGGGTGGGCGTGCCGTCAGCCCGCGTCGACCGTCTCCGCGCCCGCAACCCAGCGGATACGGGAACGCCCCGAGGCGTCCTTGACCGCCTGGAGGACGAGGTCCACGTGCGGCTCGAGCGCCGCGACCTTGTCGAGGGGCGCACCGATGATGAGCTGGAAGCCGAGCCCGCGCCATGCACCCACGGCGCGTCCCGCGAAGCGCGAGTCAGCCTTGATGAACGCCTCGTCGAGGAACACGGGCGCGTACCGCGGCCGGGCCGCGTCCGCGTCACCGAGCTGGTAGCGCAGCGCCGCCCCGACGATGAACGCGACGAGTTCCTGGGACTCACCGCCGGACTTGCCGGCGATGTGGTCGTAGACGGAGACGTGGTTGCCGTCGAGGTCGATGCACTCCGCGGAGATCCGCACGTGCTCGCGCACGTCGACGAGCCGCCGCCGCTCGGGGCTCTCGGGGCGGATGCGTGCGAGCAGGCGCGCCATGCGCGCGTAGCGGCGCTCACGCTCGGCAGGGGTGCCGTCGGCCGACGCCTCCTTGGCGAGGGTCCGCAGGTCACGACGGAACGATGTGACGTCGGCCGCCTCGGTGACGCGCGCGGTGATGCGCAGACGGTGGTCGTCGTCGTGGAACGGCAGCTGCGCGAGGATGTCGTTGACGGGCTCCATACGCGTGCGGATCTCGGCGACGGCCTGCTCGATCGCCGTGTTGAGCATCGTGAGGTCACGGCCCGAGAGGCGTGAGATCGCGCGGCTCCACCGCTCCTGCAGCGCATACATGCGCTCGCGCGCGATGTCGTCGTGGATGCGCCGGTAGTCGTCGTACGACGTGTCCGGGTCCGTGCCGAGGTTGGGGTTGGGCCACTGCTCCTGGAACCGCAAGAAGATCGACGCGAGGCCCTCACGGGCGGCCGCGAGGTCGTGCGTCGCCAGCTCGCGCCGGTGGACGAGGTCCCGCTGGAGGCCGGCGACGGCTGCGGTGAACGCGCGGAGGTCCGCGCCCTTCTGCGGCGAGGCTGCGAGTGCCTCGTCGAGGAGCGCCACCTGCTCGTCACTCGCGACGATGCCCGCGTCCTCGAGCGCGGCGAGGCTGTCGCCGAGCGCGTCGACCTCGTCCGTGAGGTCACTCCACCGGCGTTCGAGCGACTCGAGCTCGACGCCCGTGCGCGCGTGCTCCTCGCGGAGCCCGCGCAGCCGGGTGGAGACGCGATGCTCGTCCTCGCGCAGCGAACGCAGGACGTCGGAGCCGGCGACGACGGCGTCGAGCCGCGCCCGGCGCTCCTCGAGGAGCCGTGCCGCACCGCGCACGTCGATCTCGTCCCACGTGAACTCCCCCACCGCACGCGACGCCGCGAAACGGTCGGTGAAGCCGGCCTCGTCGGCGAGCGCCTCCTCGACGGCGCGTCGGGCGCGGGCGCGCTCGACCTCGGCCTCGCGGCGCGCCTCGTCGAGCTCGGCGATCCGCCGATCGGAGGAGAAGCCGAGCACGGAACGCCCGGCGCGGCCGCCGTGCGCGCCACGCTGGCCGTCGCTCGTCTGGCCCGTGCGCGTGAGCGCCCGCCGGTGGCGACCGAGCTCGGCCGCGTCGTCAACGCACACGTACGAGAAGCGCTGCGCGAGCGTCTCGGCGAGCCAGCCCGTGAACGGGCCGTGCCGCAGCTCGAGGCGACCGTCGAGGAGCGTCCGGTCGGTCTGCTCCTCGACGGGCCTGCCCGTGGGGACGCCCTCGAAGCGCACGCGACGCTCGGTGCGGACGTTGTTGATCGCCCGGCGGAACGCGGGAAGGTCGGCGGAGTCGACGAGGAGCGTGAGCGCGAACCCGCCGAGCGCCTGCCCGATCGCGGAACGCCACGGCTCATACTCGGGGCGCACGTCCATGAGCTCGGCGACGAACGGCAGGTCGGCGGGGTCGAGGCCCGCAGCCTCGGCGAGAGCGCGCCGCGCGAGGTCCTCGCCCTCGGGCACGTTGGACCGGCGTCCGGCGAGGAACGTCTTCTCGCGCTCGAGCGCGGCGAGCGACTGCTCTACGGAGGCAAGCTCCGTGCGCGCCGCGAACACCTGCTCGCCGAGCGCCCGCTGCTGCGTCTCACGGTCCGCGACGAACGTGCTCGCCTCACGGCGCAGCCGCTCGAAGTCGCCCTTGCCCTCGACCTCGATGTCGAGCACCCTCCGGTGCCGTTCGAAGGCCGCATGACGCGCCTCGACCTGGCCGAGCGCGTCCTCGAGCGCGACGACCTCACGCTCGAGCCGGTTGATCTCGTCGCCGCCGTTGCGGCGCTGGGAGTCGCGCACCTCCTCGAGCTCGCGCTCCGCGACGAGCACCTGCGCGTCGAGTGACACGCGGCGGGCCTCGACGACCGCGTGGTCCTCGCGGTTCGCACGCTCCTGCGCGCGGGCGAGCGCGAGGCGGCGGGTGTCGTGCCAGTGCTGGAAAGGCGTGCCGCCCTCGGCGGTCGCCTCGAGCCCGAGACCATCGACCGCGCCGAGGTCGGAGCGGGCCTGGTCGACGCGTGAGCGCAGCTCGGTCATGGGTGCGAGCAGCTCGAGCTGGCGCTGCGCGGTGAGCATCTCCTCGCGCACCTCGCTCAGCTCGTCGAAGTGCTCGACGGCCTCCGTCGCGCGGGCAAGCGTCTCGGGCTCCTCGAGGACCATCGCCTTGTAGAGGGCGTCGACCGTCGTGATCTGCTGACCCGCCTGGATGCGTGCGAGGAGCGCCATGGCCTTCGCGCCGTCGCCCGCCGCGCCGATGCCGAGCGCGGAGTGCAGTCGGGTCGTGAATGCGACGTCCGTGTCGTAAAGGTCGAGTCCCATCGCCGTGAGGCTCGGCCGCGCAAAACGTGCGGCCGCCGCCGGCTCGAGGACCCGCAGGTCGAGCTCGCCGTCGTACGTCGCGCGGACGAGCACGCACTCGTCGTTGCGGGTGGCACCGCGGGGCACGTAGTACGCGCGGACAGCCGTGAACGTGCGGCCCGTCTGGTCGGCCCACGTCATGGCGAGCGCCGACCACGTGTCGGAAGTGTCGCCACGCAGGACGGCGTCGCGCGACGCGTCCGTGCCCGTGACACGTGCCTCGTCGAGCTTGCCGCGCACGTAGGAGATGACGTTGCGCTGCTCGGGGCCGCGCGCACGCCCGCTCGACGCCGCGTTCGACGCGCCGTTGAACGGCGTCGTGTGCGTCATGGTGAGCGCGATGTACGCGTCGAGGAGCGTCGACTTGCCCGTGCCCGACCCGCCCGAGAGCAGGGTCGCCGTCGAGGCGAGCGCGACGTCGTGATAGCCGTCGTAGCCGCCCCAGTTGATGAGCTGCATCGACCGGGCGATCCACTGCTGGCCCGTCGAGGACGTCGGGACGAGCCCGAAGAGGGTCTGGCTCATGCTGCTCATGCCGGGGTCTCCTCAGAGTCGTCGTCAGCGCTGTCGTCGTCGGGCTCACGGGCCGCGTCGGCGAGCGTCGGCACGTCGACCGGCGCCGCCGCGCCCTCGGGCTCCGGGGCGTCGAGCTCCGGGGAGTCGGGCACGACGTCCTCGGTCTCCTCCGCCGACGACGCGACACCACCCTCGCGCAGCCAGCGCGTGAGCTCCTGGAGGCGGTCGACGGGCAAGAGCACCTCGATGATCGGCAGGACGCGGAAGCGGCCCTCGCTCTCCTCGACGAGCACCCGCTCGCGCACGAGGGTGGTGAGCGCGTTCTCGGCCTCCTTGCGTCGAGCCGCGAGGTTCGTCTCGCCGTGCGCGAGGAAGCTCAGCGCGTACTCGACGAGATCCTCCGCATCGACGTACGCGGCACGCTCGCCCGCGTTGCGCTGCTGGCGGTAGGCACCCCGCAGGAAGACCATCATGAGCGTCTCGACGCGGCGGTACGGCTCCTCCTTGAGGAGCACGGGGATCTGCAGGCCGTCGGAGCGCACCTGCGTCTTGTACGCGATCTCGTCGTCACGGTCGACGACGAGCTGGAGGAACATGTCGTGGAGACGCGACTCGAGGACGTCCTGGTCGGAGAGGATCGCCCGCCACTCGGCCGGGTGGTCCGCGGCCGCGACGTAGCGCGAGCGCAGCAGGAGCGCGAGCGCGCGACGCGTGACGAGCGGGAGCTGACCCGTGTCGCCGTCGAAGAGGACGGGCGTGTCCTCCTCCATCGCCACCTGGTCGACGAAGGCCTCGTCGGTCGTCATGAGATGCCTCCGTCGGCAGGGTCGGTCGGGGCCGCGAGCAGGATGCGCGGCACGAGGAAGTCACGGGTCGAGCCGTCCGCGCGCACGGCGGTGACGCGCTCGACGGCGTCGGAGCCGTCGTCGTCGTCCGTCGCGCCGGTGTCGGCGCCCAGGTCGTCAGCTGCGAGCTCGTAGTAGCCGAGCAGCTCGACGGGCCGGCGCAGCACGGCGTCGCCCCGCGCGAACGCGTCGGCGACGGAGACAGGAGTGCCGTCCGAGGTCAGCACGGAGACGTGCTCCGCGAGGAGGCCCGTCTGCGGGCCGCCCATCGCGCGGATCTCGGCGAGATCGGTCGCGGGGAGGTCGTCGGGCACCGCCTGGGCGAGAGCCGCAGGAGGAGCCTCGGGACGCAGGTCGTGGAGCGTCGTCCGCAGGCGGCCCAGGCGTGTGCGGCCGAGCCACGTGAGCGGCTCGACGCGCGCACCCCGGCCCGCGACCGGGAACCACGCGGTGAGCGCGTTGACCGCGTCACGGATCGCATGGTCGAGCTCGCGGTCGCGCAGCGGGTCGCGCTGACGGACCTGCGCGGTGAGCGTGCGCGTCGCGCGCGCCTGCTCGGTCTGGACGACCTCGAGAGCCTCGACGACCTGCGACCGGATCGAGCGGAAGGCGGCGCGCTGCGCGCGGTCGACGTGCTGCGCGAACGGGTGGCGCAGGACGGTCGCGAGGTGCGCGTCGAGCGACGCGACGAGCTCGGGGTCGCCGAGCAGCTCCATCGCGCCGAGGAACGCGCGGCCCTCGGGCGTGTTCTCCATGAGGTTCTCGGACGCCGTGAGGTACTCCTCGAGCACCTCGCCCGTCGGCCGCTCGTCCGCGCGCAGCTGCCCGATGATCGACCGCTGCAGCGCCTTGATGGACTCCGCGACGCGCGCGAAGTCGCTCGGGAGCTCGCGCACGAGCATGAGGACGTGGTCGACCTGCTCCTCCATGCGTTCCGACGATGTCGCCGGGACCTCGCCGCCGTGTGCGAGCCGGTCCCGCTCGGCCGTGAGCCGCGCGATCTGCTGGTCGAGCGCCGCGACGCGGGCCTCACGGTCCGGGTTCGCGTCGTGCGCGGCCCGCTCGACCGCGTCGAGGAGCGTGCGGATGCGTGACTCCGAGACGAGCGCGCGGGCGCCGCCCGCGCGGCGCACGAACTCGAGGGCCTCCTGGGCGCTCGACGTGAGCCGGTACTGCTCCCCCGTCGCGTCGTCGACGTCCCGGATGAGCCAACGCTCCCGCACCCAGCGCGAGCACAGGACGCGCGCGGCCTCGCCGGGCACGCCCTCGACGCCCGCCGAGCGCAGATCGGCGAGAAGCTGCGCGACCTCGAGGTGCATCGCGTCGGCGCCGACCGCGCCGCGGCCGGGCACGAAGACTGTCTCGAAGACGGCGACGACGAACGGCGCGCTCGCCTTGTGCAGGAGCGCGAGCGTCGGGCTCGCGAACGTCCGCTGCACGGCGGCGAGCGCACCGCCCACGCCGGCGCTCGGGGTGCCGGTCGTCACTGTCAGACGACGAGGTTGACGAGCTTGGGGGCGCGGACGACGGCCTTGCGGACCTCACGGCCGTCGAGGAAGCGCACGACCGCCGGGTCGGCGAGCGCCGCCGCCTCGAGGTCGGTGTCCGAGATCGTCGGCGGCACCTCGAGGCGCGCACGCACCTTGCCCTGGACCTGGACGACGCACGTGACGGTCTCCTCGACGAGGTAGGCCTCGTCGGCCGTCGGGAAGGGCTCGTGCGCGAGCGAGCGCTCGTGGCCGAGCCGCTCCCACAGCTCCTCCGCGACGTGCGGTGCGAGCGGCGCGACCATGAGGACGATGGCCTCGGCGGCCGCGCGCGGCACGCGGTCGAGCGACGTGAGGTGGTTGTTGAGCGTGATGAGCTTCGCGATCGCCGTGTTGGGGCGCATGCCCTCCATCTCGGCGCGGACGTCCGCGATGGCGCGGTGGAGCGCGCGCAGCGTCTCCTCGCTCGGGGCGTCGTCGGTCACCGTGACCTGGCCCGTCGTCTCGTCGACGACGTTGCGCCACAAGCGCTGGAGGAAGCGCTGCGAGCCGACGACGTCGCGCGTGTTCCAGGGGCGCGAGAGGTCGAGCGGGCCCATGGCCATCTCGTAGACACGGAACGTGTCGGCGCCGTACGCCTCGTACATCTCGTCGGGCGTGACGACGTTCTTGAGGGACTTGCCCATCTTGCCGTACTCACGCTGGACCTCGACGCCGTTCGCGACGTACCGCACCGTGCCGTCGGGGCCGGTCTCCTCGGTGACGGTCGACGCGTCAACGTACGCTCCGCGCTCGTCCGTGTACGCGTAGGCCTGGATATAGCCCTGGTTGAAGAGCTTGTGGAACGGCTCCGCGCCCGAGACATGGCCGAGGTCGAAGAGCACCTTGTGCCAGAAGCGTGCGTAGAGCAGGTGGAGCACCGCGTGCTCGACGCCGCCGACGTAGAGGTCGACGCCGCCGGCCTCGCCCGCCGTCGCGTTGTGCTCGGGGCCGAGCCAGTAGCGCTCGAGCTCCGCGGAGACCATCGCGTCGGCGTTCGTCGGGTCGAGGTAGCGCAGGTAGTACCAGCACGAGCCCGCCCAGTTCGGCATGGTGTTCGTGTCGCGGCGGTACTGCCGGGGGCCCTCGCCGAGGTCGAGGGTCACGTTGACCCAGTCCTCGTTACGGCCGAGCGGCGGCTCGGGCGACGACGCGGCGTCGTCGGCCGCGTACGTGCGCGGCGCGTAGTCGGGCACCTCGGGGAGGTCGACGGGCAGCATCGAGACCGGCAGCGCGATGGGCTGGTCGTCGTCGCCGTAGACGACGGGGAACGGCTCGCCCCAGTAGCGCTGGCGGCTGAAGAGCCAGTCGCGCAGCCGATACGTCGTCGTGGCCTCGCCGAGGCCCCGCTCGACGAGCCACGCCGTCATCGCGGCCTTCGCCTCCGGCACAGAGAGACCGTCGAGCGAGATCGTGTCGTTCGAGGAGTTGATGATCGCGCCGTCGCCCGTGCGCGCACCGTCCGGCGTTCCCTCGGGGGCGTCGACCGTGTAGATGACCGGCACGTCGAAGGCCTGCGCGAACGCGTAGTCGCGCTCGTCCCCGCCGGGGACGGCCATGATCGCGCCCGTGCCGTAGCCCATGAGGACGTAGTCGGCCGTGAAGACCGGCAGGAGCGCGCCGTTGACGGGGTTGACCGCGAGGTGGCCCGTGAAGACGCCGGTCTTGCGACCCGCGTCCGCCTGGCGCTCGACGGCCGTCTTCGCGGCCGACTCGGCACGGTAGGCGGCGACCGCCTCGACGGGGCTCGCGTGGCCACCCGTCCACGTGTCGCGCGTGCCGTCGGGCCACTCCGCGGGAACCTCATCGAGCAGCGGGTGCTCAGGCGCGACGACCATGAAGGTCGCGCCGAACAGCGTGTCGGGGCGGGTCGTGAAGACCTCGACCTCCTGGCCGCCCTCGATCGCGAACCTCACCTTGGCGCCGTGCGAACGCCCGATCCAGTTGCGCTGCATCGAACGGACCTTCTCGGGCCAGTCGATGAGGTCGAGGTCGTCCGCGAGGCGGTCGGAGTACGCCGTGATGCGCATGTTCCACTGGCGCAGGTTGCGCTGGAACACGGGGAAGTTGCCGCGCTCCGAGCGGCCGTCCGCCGTGACCTCCTCGTTCGCGAGGACCGTGCCGAGGCCCGGGCACCAGTTGACGGGCGAGTCCGAGACGTAGGCGAGCCGCTGATCGTTGAGAGCAGCACGGCGCTCCGACGCCGAGAGGTCGGCCCACGCGCGGCCGTCGGGCAGCGCGCGCGTGCCCGCCGCGTACTCGGCCTCGAGCTCGGCGATCGGCCGGGCGCGACCCGTGCCGCCGTCAGGACGCACGGCGTCCGCGTCGTACCACGAGTCGAAGATCTGCAGGAAGATCCACTGCGTCCACCGGACGTAGTCGGAGTCGGTCGTCGCGAACGAGCGGCGCGGGTCGTGCGCGAGGCCCAGGCGACGCAGCTGACGTTGCATGTTCGCGATGTTCGCCTCGGTCGTCACGCGCGGGTGCTGACCCGTCTGCACGGCGTACTGCTCTGCTGGCAGCCCGAATGCGTCGAAGCCGAGGGCGTGGAGGACGTTGTCGCCGCACATGCGCCGGAAGCGCGCCGTGACGTCGGTCGCGATGTAGCCGAGCGGATGCCCGACGTGCAGGCCCGCGCCCGACGGGTACGGGAACATGTCCATGACGAAGAACGAGGACGAGGACGGGTCGGCGAAGTTGCCGTCACCGTCCGGGAGCCCGCCGACCGGGTCGGCCGCGAAGAACGTGCCGCGCGCGGCCCAGCGGTCCTGCCAGCGGAGCTCGATCTCCTGGGCGAGGGCCGGGGTGTAGCGGAACGTCGGCTCCGCGCTCGTGCGGGCAGTGACATCAGGCGTCGTGGGGTTCTCGGTCACCCGACGATCTTACCCGCGCACAGGCCCCGCCCGGCCCGTCCGCCGTCGGCCGGGACGCCGTTCCGGCCGGGCTCAGCCGAGCGTCGCGAGGAGCGTCGGCCCGAGCCCCACGACGACGACCGCCGCGAGCACGACGTAGAGGACGGCGAGGATCCAGCCGCGCATCCGCACGACGGTCGAGGCACCCGAGCCTCCGAGGAACCCTCCCTCGACGTTGCGCACGAGGACGTACCACCACACTGGGAGCGTCGCGGCCCACACCACCATGCAGTACGGGCACAGCGCGCGCAGCTCGACGACGGACGTCCACACGAGGAAGACGACGAGCCCCGTGCCGGCGGTCGCGACCGCGAGGAACGCCCGCCAGAACCACCGGGGCAGCGCGACGCCGGGCGCGACGAGGAGGACGACGCCGACCGTCATGACGACGGAGAACGCTCCGAGGCCGAGGTACGGGTTGGGGAAGCCGAGCAGGCTCCCCGCGGGCGAGGCCATCGCGGGGCTGCACGTGAGCAGCCCGTTGATCGAGCAGCTCGGCTGGTGGTTGGGGTCGACGAGCGTGAGGTACCGCTCGATCGCGAGCGCCGCGGACCCCACGAGACCGACGAGGCCGCCGAGCAGGAGCACGAGGCCGAGGCTGCGATCGGTGAGCGGGCGCGACACCACCGTGGGGGCGGCGTCGTACGCGCTGTCGAGGTCGGTGTCGGCCACGGTGTCCTCCGGGTTCGAAGCAGGTTCGCACGCACTATGGCACGGCCTGGGACGAACGTCCCACCGGGACCTGGGAGACGCCTGGGCGTCAGCCCTCGGCGACCCATACGGAACGCGCCGCCGGCAGGCCGAGCGCCGCCTCCGACGTCGTCCCGTCGGGCCGTGTCCACGCGACCGTCACGGTCCCCGCGAACTCCCGCAGCGCGACGACCTCGACCCGCGCGTCGAGCCCGAGCCCCAGCTCGGTGAACCAGCGCAGGAGCGCCGGGTCGGCGTCCGAGATGCGGACGACGACACCCGCGACGCCCGTCGCGAGATCAGCGAGCGTGCACGCGTCCGCCGCCGGCAGCTCACCGTCGACCGTGGGGATCGGGTCGCCGTGCGGGTCGCGACGCGGGTGCCCGAGCGCCGCGTCGATGCGCGCGAGCATGAGGTCGGACACCGCGTGCTCGAGCACCTCGGCCTCGTCGTGCACCTCGTCCCACGCGTAGCCGAGCCGCTCGACGAGGTACGTCTCGATGAGTCGGTGCCGGCGCACCATGCCGACCGCGAGCCGCTCACCCTCGGGCGTGAGCGCGATCGCGCCGTACGGCTCGTGGTCGAGCAGCCCCAGGCCGACCATGCGCCGAACGTTCTCCGAGACGGTCGACGGACCGACCCCGAGACGCTCCGCGAGGAGCTTCGTCGTCACGCGGGTCTCGGCCCACTCCCCTGCCGACCAGACGACCTTGAGGTAGTCCTCGACGACCGGGGTGATGTCGCTGTCTCGTGCCGCCACGGGGACCAGCCTACCGAGAGCGGCGCGACGACGGCCGCGCGGCAGGTCAGCGGCCGAGGACGAGGAGCAACTCGAGCGTCCCGGCGTCCTCGACCTCGACGAAGCCGAGGCTCGGCGCCTCGAGCCCGAGGTCGGAGAACGTCACGGGAGCCGAGCCTGCGGCCCTCAGCCCCGTGCCGTCCCGGACGACGTCGAGCGTGAACGTCACGGGGTGCTCGGTCCCGCGCAGCGTGAGCGTGCCCGGGACCTCGACGGTGCCGCCCTCCTCGAGGTCCGGCAGCGCGACGGGCGCGCCGAGGCGGAACGTCGCCGTCGGTTGCGTCCCGGCCTCGAGCAGGTCCCGCATGAACGAGTCGCGCGGGCCGACGCCTGTGGCGACCGTCGCGACCTGCACGGACGCGTCGACGGCGGTGAGGCGGCCGTCCTCGACCGTGACGGTGCCCGTGACGTCCTCGGTGCGGCCGACGACCGTGACGTCCTCGCCGCGCAGGACCTCGGCGACCCGGTACCCCGCGGTCGTGCCGGGCCCGAGCGTCCACGTGCCGTCGACCTCGAGCGGGCCCGTCGTCGGCGCGGGTGCGGTCGTCGTCACCGCGAGCGGTGGCGGCGTGCTCCGGTTCCCCCACCACGCGTAGAGCCGGGGCCCGACGAGCACCGCGAGCGTGGCGAGCACGACGAGGGTCACGACGACGGCGACGCGCCGTCCGCGCTGACTCCGGGCGGGATGCGCGTCCGTCATGGGGTCTCCTCGGTGCGGGTGGCCGACGGCGCCGGGTCCGGCATCGTCGACGTGGGTTCGGGGGTCTCGTCCGGCGCCAGCGTGCGGCCGAGGTCGAGTGTGTCGGACGGCGAGGTCATGGCGTCGGGGGCAGGTTCCGGGCTCGTGGGCGGGACAGGGAGCGGGCGTGGCACACGGACTGCAGCGCCGACCTCGACCGTGCCGTCGGGCGTGACGACGATGACGCGCGCGTCGAGCCAGGTGCGGCTCGTCCGGTCGAAGCGCCACAGCGTCATCTGCGCGACCCCGCCGAGCGGTCCGATCGTCAGCTGGCCCTCGGCCGCGCCCGCGGTCGTCCCGGAGACGTAGACCGTGCCGAGGCCCGAGCGGACGGGGCCGATCCGGCGGTGCAGGTGCCCGGAGATCTGCAGCGGGACGCAGCCGGTCGCTAGTGCTGCCGTGCCGACGCGCGGAGTGTGGATCATGAGGAGGTCGGGGTCGTCCTCGCACGCTGTCGTCGCGAGGCGCTCCGCCTGGTCGTCGGGGTCCTCCTCGCCCGCCTGGACGGTTCCCGCACCGAGGCGGGTCTCGCGTGCGTCGCGGTCGCCGAGGATCCGCACGCCGGCGACGTCGACGACGTCCCCGCCTGGCACGGTCGCACCTGCGGCCCGCGCCTGCTCGGCGGTCTGGGAGGAGTCGTGGTTGCCGGTCGTCAGCACGTACTCGGTGTCGTCCGGCGCGGCGTCGACGAAGGCCTCGACGCAGACGCGCTCGACGGCGGTGCCGTTGATCGACGTGTCGCCGGTGTCGAGGATCGCTGAGGCGCCCGCGAGCTGTGCCGCGCGGCGGATGACCGGCGCCATGCCGATGTTGCAGTGGAGGTCGCTCACCTGGAGGAAGGTCACGACGTCGGCGTCCTCGGGCTCGGGCGCGTCCGTCGTGGGTGTCGTCGCGTCCGGCGTCGGCCCGTCGGTGCTCGGGTCCGTCGCGGCCGGGGCGGGCACCGTTCCGGTGCCGCCGTCCGGGGACTGCCCAGCCGTCGTCGACGGGTCGTCGGCGGGGCGCGTCGGCGGCAGGTGGGCGTCGACCCGCAGCGCGCCCTCGCGCAGCGAGAGCGCTGCGGCTTGCTCGTCGGCCGCGGTGCGGTCGAGCCACGCCCGGTCGAGGTCCGCGACGACGGCCGCGTAGTACGCCTCGTTCTTCTCGTACATGTCGAGGAGCTGGCCGCCGTACTCCTCGATGACACCTGAGAGCCGCCCCGTGATCCTCGCGCCCTCGAAGGAGGTCCCGGCGAAGACCGCGCTCTCCGGGAGCGCCTCGAGCCGTGCGCGGGCCGCCGCCCCGTTCGACGCCGTCGCCGCGACGAGCACGAGCACGACGGCGCCCGCGAGCGTCACTGTGTGCGGCGCGAACCGTGCGAGGAGCTCGGTGCGGCGCGGCCTGCCCAGGAGCAGCCCGAGCGCGAGGATCGCGGCGACGGACAGTCCGGCGCACGCGAGGGCGCGGCGGGCCGCGTCCTCGGCGAGTGCCTCCGCGACGTGCCGGACAGTGGCCTGCGGCCCGGTGAAGAACTGCAGGTAGGCCGTGAGGTCGCCGTCGAGCGCCTCGAGCGTCGTGCGGTCGCCGACAGCCTCGAGGTCGGCGGGGATCTCCTTGAGGGTCGCACGCACGCCGATGCCGAGCGGTGCGGGCGAGTCGACCTCAATCGTGCCGAGCGGCCCGAGGTCGACCGTGACGATCCCGTCGGTCGTCACCTCGTAGCGGGCCTCGTGGGGTCCGAGCGTGAGGTCGGCGCGCGCGGTGACGACGCCGACGACGAGCGACGTCGCGAGGATCGCGACGGCGACGAGCGTGCGGCGCAGCCATGTCGGCGGGAGTGTCCGTCCCGGGCGGCCGCGCGGGCGAGCGTCGACGGGCATCGAGTCCTCCCCTCGTCCGCCCCGTGCGGGTCGAGCGCACGGTGGCCGCGCGACCCGCTCCTTGCGGTTCCGAGCCTAGGCGTGTTCGCAGGCGACGCGCACACCTGTGCCGCCCTCCGGACCCGCCGGGCCATCTGCGAGCGCATGCGGCGCCCGCTCGTCAAGCGATCGTGGGCGACAGGACGGAGTGGGATTTCTCACGGCGGTCCGCCCAACATCCGGGACCCAGGTCCCAGTCGTCCTACCTACACTCGAGAACGTGGACCGGACGAAGAAGAACAACGTGGACGTCGTCCTCGTCGGCGGCGGGATCATGAGCGCGACCCTCGGGACCCTCATCTCGCTGCTCGAGCCGACGTGGAAGATCGAGATCTTCGAGCGCCTCGACGGGGTCGCGCTCGAGTCCTCCAACCCGTGGAACAACGCGGGGACGGGGCACGCGGCGCTGTGCGAGCTCAACTACACGCCCGAGCGCCCTGACGGCTCGATCGACACGACGAAGGCCGTGAAGATCAACGAGCAGTTCCAGGTCTCCCGCGAGTTCTGGCACCACCTCACCTCGGCGGGCCTCCTGCCCGAGGCCTCGACCTACATGAGCCGCACCCCGCACATGACCTTCGTGCGCGGCGAGGCGAACGTCGACTACCTGCGCCGCCGGCATGCCGCACTCAGCGCGCACCCGCTCTTCTCCGACCTCGAGTTCTCGGACGACCCCGCGGTCATTGCGCAGTGGGCGCCGCTCCTCGTCGCGGAGCGTGCAGACGACGAGCCGATCGCCGCGACGCGTGCGGCCTCGGGCACCGACGTCGACTTCGGCTCGCTCACGCGGTCGATGCTCCGTCACCTCGTCGACCACGGTGCGACGCTCGCGACGCAGCACGAGGTGAAGAACCTCCGCCGCCGCAAGGACGGCACGTGGGACGTCAAGGTCCGCGACACGTCGTGGAACGCCAAGGACCCGGTCCGCACCGTCAACGCACGCTTCGTCTTCGTCGGCGCGGGCGGCGGCGCGCTGCCGCTCCTGCAGCGCTCGGGGATCCCCGAGATCAAGGGCTACGGCGGCTTCCCCATCTCGGGCCAGTTCCTCCGCACGACGAACCCTGTGATCGTCGCGCAGCACCACGCGAAGGTCTACGGCAAGGCCGACGTCGGCGCACCGCCGATGTCGGTGCCCCACCTCGACACGCGCGTCGTCGACGGCGAGACCTCGGTGATGTTCGGCCCGTACGCGGGCTTCTCGACGAAGTACCTCAAGCAGGGCTCGCTCCTCGACCTCTTCACGTCGATCCGTCCCGGCAACATCGTGACGATGGCGGGCGCCGGCCTGGACAACATGGACCTCACCGCCTACCTCGTCTCCGAGGTGACGAAGTCGTTCGACGCGAAGTTCCGCTCGCTGCGCCAGTTCATGCCGACGGCGCGTCCCGAGGACTGGGAGCTCATCACCGCGGGCCAGCGAGTCCAGGTGATGAAGCGCGACCCGAAGAAGGGCGGCCGCCTCGAGTTCGGCACGGACGTCGTCACGGGAGCCGACGGGACGATCGCGGGCCTTCTCGGGGCATCGCCCGGCGCCTCGACCGCCGCGTGGGCCATGGTCGACGTCCTCGAGCGTTGTTTCCCCGAGCATCGCGCGGCATGGCGCCCGCGTCTCGCCGCGATCGCGCCGTCGCTCGCGACCGACGACTGGGACACCCCGGCCGAGCGCGAGAGCCTCGAGGCCCTCGCCGAGCTCGACGAGGTGGGCGCGGCCGACGCCTGACGGGCACCCGGATCAGACGCGGCCCGCGCGCACGTCCTCGACGCCGCGGTTGGCGAGCGCGTCCGCACGCTCGTTCCCCGGGTCTCCCGCGTGCCCCTTGACCCACGCCCACCGCACGTCGTGCCGTGCGACCTGGGCGTCGAGCAGCTGCCAGAGCTCGGCGTTCTTCACGGGCTTCTTGTCCGCGGTGCGCCAGCCGTTGCGCCGCCACCCGTGGATCCACTGGGTTATGCCCTTCATGACGTACGTCGAGTCGACGTGGAGCGTCACGGCGCAGCGACGGTTGAGGGCGCGCAGCCCCTCAACCGCGGCGAGCAGCTCCATGCGGTTGTTCGTCGTCGCGGCCTCGCCGCCCCACAGCTCGCGCTCGTGGCCGCCCGAGCGCATGAGGACGCCCCAGCCCCCGACGCCGGGATTGCCCTTGCACGCGCCGTCGGTCCACATCTCGACGACGGGAGGGGTGCCCTCGGCCATGTCCTGGGGCTGCTCGGGTGTGTCCTCGAAGGCTGCGGAGGGGGTTCGTGGCATGCGGACCATCGTACTGGGATCACGGAGAGGTCACGGTGGTTACGCTTCCAGGCCCAAAGGCCCTACGGTATGGGCATGAGAGCCGAAGACGTCTCCTCCCGTTCCGTCTACCCGGGGTCGGCAGGGCTCGAGTCCGTGCGAGCCGACCTCCTCTACGAGTTCGAGCTCGAGCTCAGGCGCACCGCCAAGGTGATAGGCCGCACCGTGCCGCCGGGACGCGTGCTCGTCGCGCGCGAGTCCACGCAGGGGAAGACCGTGGTCACCCGCTACTCCGACACCGGCCTCCGCGGCTGGATGGTCGGGCCCCGCCTCGCGCTGCTCGAGGACGGCGGCTGGGTGCCCTACACCCAGGGCCGGACCCACAAGCTCGACAAGCCTCGCCACTCGAAGCTCTTCGGCGACTCGACGACGCGTGAGTATGCGGAGCACTGGCAGAACCTCACCGACGTGGGGGTCACGCCCGGCGCTGCCTACATCACGATCCCCGCGAGCCACGAGGGTTTCGTCGCGGCGTGCCGCGACCCACGTCGTGCCGAGCTCTTCGAGGTCCAGGACCTCGGCGGGATACCCCACCTCGTGTTCACGTACTCGCGCGGCTCCGCCGGGTCGCTGCGCTCGGTCCTGCGTGACGACCTGCAGAAGTGGATGCAGGACTACGCCTGACCGCCGCTCTCGGTCACGACGCGGGGCTCCCCACCGGCAGGTGGTGAGCCCCGCGTCGTGCGGCGGTCACGGTGCGGGTGTCACCGTGCCCGTGAGGACGAGGTCGGGCTGGCCGAGCATCGACCGGTCGACGACGAGCCGGACCTGGCGGGCCGGCGCGACCTGCGCCGTGCGCCGCACAGGGACCTCGACGATCATCGAGGTCGCTCCCGAGGCGATCGTGAGTCCGAGCTCCGCCCCGGTCGAGCTCAACGGGCCTCGCAGGGTGGCATCCGCCACCTGAGCCTGCAGCCACGTCGGTACGAGGTGCTCGGCAGCGAGCTCGTCGGTGACGGCAGCGAACCTCGCCGTGGTCCACAGGCCCTCGATCGTCGGCTCGGTGAGGCGCAGCTCCCAGCGCAGGCTTCCGCCGGGCGTCGCCGTCGCGTCGGTGCTGATCGCGGCGAGCGTCGGCAGCTTCCCCGCGGGCGCGGTCACGGCGCCCGTCGGGTTGTCGACGACGGCACCGCGATCGGCGATGACGGTGACGTACCCGATGTCGTAGCCGTTGGGGTTGAGCGAGACCGCGTCGTCCTCGGGCACGGTGAGCCGGACGTCGAGCGACGTCTGGCCGGGCTTGATCGTCCGGAACGAACCCGTCGTGCTCCAGGTACGCGGGTCGAGGTGCTCGACCCAGACCCGTGCGGACCTCGTCCGCGTACCCGTCACCGGGATCCGCACAAGCTGCGTCGCAGCGTCCGCCGACGTGATCCTCGTCGTCGTCGGCACGGAGACCCGGGCGACGGTACGCACGGACGCGGACGAGCGACGCTGCCCGCTCGAGACGCCGTAGGCGTCGAGGACGACGAGCATGCCGGACGCGCTCCGTGCCTTGAGATCGACGCGGGCGAGCTTCGACGTGTCGACCTTCGAGCGCGCCGGGAGGCGGAAGCGGACCTCCTGCGCCCAGCGGGACGCGAGGTTCGCGACGGCGGGCATGCGGCTGGGTGCGTGCTCGGCCTTGACGGTCGCGCTGCGGCCGGCCGTGTCGGTGAGGACGAGGTCGAACGACGGCGTGGTCCTCTGCGGGGGCACGACGACGCGCATCGTCAGCCACTTCCGGTGGCTGAGGCTCGGCAGTCCGGTGAGCCTCACGCGCGCGCCCTTCGCGGTCCACCCGACGGCGAGCGCAGGGTCGAGCGGGAGGGAGCTCATGCCCATGAGACCGGCACCGTGCGGCGAGAGCTCGTCCCCGAAGCAGGTGACCGCGTCCGCGGACCGGGGCACGAGCGAGCACGACCTCGCGGCCGCCTTGCCACGGACCGAGACCTTGGGCTGGCGGTCGGCGGTGAGCACTGCGGTGCGGCGTCCGCCGACCGCGTGGCTGAGCACGGTCGCCGAGCCTGCCGAGCGCGCTCGGACGGGCGAGCCGTCGAGGAGGCTGCGCGCCGACGCGTCACGTGCGACGTACGCCTTGACCGCCGCTGCGACGTAGGTCGCACCGACCGCACGCTGCTGCTTCGCCGTGAGGCGACCCGCGGCCTTCGGCCCGCACGAGGTCGACACCCCCTCGCCGTCGTCCCACGACGGTGCCTGGGACACGCCGGGGGTCCACTCTGAGTTGAAGTAGTTGTGGTTCGCGCCGAGGACGAGGACGGACGACCGCAGCGCGTGGTCGCCCGACGCGATGCCGACACCGCGGTCGACGTAGGCCTGTCCTTGGAGGTCGGAGACGTCGCCGTCGCACGACGGCAGCAGCACGGTCGTCGGGATGCCGATGGCGACCTGGGTCGCGAAGTCGGTTGGCGCGACGAGGACCTGTCCGACGATACGGAACGGGTCGCCCGCACGGGACTTGATCGCGGCGCGGCTCACGCCCTCGCCGCCGCGGGAGTGCCCGACGGTGACGACGCGCGACAGCTTGAGCTTGCCCTTGAGCTTCTCGGTGCCGCGTGGCCCCTTCGTGCCGCGGTTCCACTGCGACAGGAGCGTGAGGTGCCGGCGCACGAGGTCGGCGCGCGTGCCTGCGCCGCCGTCGTTCTCGCCGTGGTCCTGCGCGTTGATGCCGTTCGCCGAGATCGACACGGTGACGTAGCCCTGGGACGCGAGGAGGTTCTGCTGGTCGCGGTAGCCGAGGTAGCTGGGGATCGAGCGCGATCCCTCGGGGCACGGCCAGCCGTCGACGATCTCGTCGCCCTGGTAGCAGACGGAGTGGCGACCGTGGAGGAGGACGACGACGGGACGGGTGCCCTTGGCGTCGCGCGGCATGACGACGTGGGCACGGGTCTCGACGGCGGCGTCGTAGCCGGGAACCGTCATGCCGCTCGACGAGTAGGTGAAGGCGCGCGTCTTGTAGCGGCCCGGGGTTCCGGGGTCCTTCGACACGAGCTTCGTCGGCCGCGACGGGAGCGTGGTCGGGGCCGACGGGGCGACGGGTGCAGTCACGGCGTCGGCACGTCCGGCGAGGACGTTGCTGCCGCGGACGACGGCGACGTCGCGAGCCTTGAGGTCGGGCGCGCCGAGGACGCGCGCGCCGTAGGTGCGTCCCGTGACGGTCGGCTGGACGACACGTCCGTCCGGGAGCCGGAACTCGGTGCGGGCGTCGGTGAGCCGGTCACCGGCGGGTGCCGTCCACGAGACGAAGGCGCCGTCGTCATCGGTGACGACGGCGATGCCGTCGGCGGACGTGCGGCCGGCCCCCGCACGGAGGGCATCGGCGACGCGCGTCGTCACCTCGGTGTGGACGGCGGCGCTCACCCCGGCCGCCTGCGGAGCGGCGGGCGCTGCCGCGACCGCCGCTGCGGGCCCCAGCGTTGCGGCGAGCGCGAGGGCGAGCGCCGAGGACAGCAGAGCGGCTCTCGGACGGCGCATGGGGCTCCCTCAGGGATGAGCAGAACAGGACCAGAGACGTCCGATACGGTATGCGAGTCCGGTTCGCCGCGCTACCTTCCCCCACCCCCTTGATGGGAGCGCCGCGGCGTGTCGCCGCGACACGCCGCGCGGACCCGGAGACCCGGGCCCGCGCGACCTGGCCAGTGGTCAGCGAGCCGTGTAGCCCGAGGAGACCCTCCTCGTCGTGAGGAGCTTCGAGGTCGACTTGGCCGGGGTGTAGACGAGCGCGACCTTGCCGCGCGGCAGCTTGCTCGTGCGGACCTTCGCGACCCAGTACTTGCCCGAGCGGACGATCTTGGCGCTCTTGGACACGTACTTCTTGCCGACCTTCGCACGGACCGTGCCGTACGGTCGCGTCCCCGCGACCGTACCGACGCGGACCGTCAGCGTCGCCTTCGAGCCCTTGCGGACCTTCGACGCCTTCGTCACCTTCATCGACGGAAGCCCCTTGGCCACCTTGACGGTGCGCTTCGCACGCGATCCCGCGAGCATGACGTCACCGCTGTACCGCGCAGTGACCGTTCGCTTGCCAGGGCGCACGCTCGCGGGCAGGGTCGCCGTGGCGCGCCCGCTCGACGACACCTTCGCAGTGGCGACACGCTTCGTGCCGACGTAGAACTGGACGACACCCTGCGGTTTCGTCTCCCCCGCCACCTTGACCGACACCTTCGTGCTGCGGCCGTAACGCACGGAGATCTTCGACATCGTCGCGCGGGACTCCGCCGGCGTCGAGAACCCGACGACTGCGGTCCCGCTGGAGATGGATCGCACCGCGACCGTCCGACCGAGGCTCGAGCTCCTGACCGACTCACCCGCGTGGACCGTCGCCCACGCGACGCCGTCGCTCGAGCCGCCGAGCGTGACGAGCGTCGGGACCCCACGGGAATCGCGGACGATCGTCGAGAAGCGCACTCCCCTGCCGAGGTCGTAGGCGGGGTCGATCGCCCACGGCGAGGCGTAGTACGCGCCGGCGTCGTTGCCCCCGCCGTCGCGCAGCTCGAGATACATCGTGCGGCCCGCCTGGTCGACGAACCTCAGGCTCAGGGGAGACTTGCCGGACACTGCACGCACGCGGGTGTCGACGCCGGGGTTCCCCGCCGTGATGGAGGCACCGGGCAGGATGTCGAGAACCGCGCGGAACGCCGGGTCGAGCACGGGTGGCGCGTAGGTCGTCGTGCCCTCGCTGAAGGAGGCTCCCATGACGGAGTGGATGCCGAGGTACTCGAGCGGCCCGTCCGCATTCCCGATCTCGAGGTTGGAGTGCCCGAGCCCGAAGTTGTGCCCGAGCTCGTGGGACACCGTGTGGGCGTCGTCCGCCGCGAGGAAGACGAGCCCCCCGGACGTGAGGCCCTTCTCGCCGATCGTCGCGAGGCCGGTCCAGCCGATCGACCCGTCGTCGTAGCACGAGCGCGGCACCATGACGATGAGGTGCGTGCGGGCTGTGCGTGACGCGTCAACGCCCGGGAAGAGCTTCTGCGCGCGCTCCCAGACCTTGAAGTAGTCGCCGTTCGCGAGCTCGGCGCAGACGTTGCTCGTCGTGAGCGTCGCCTCGCCCCGGACGGTCAGCCCGTTGACGATCTTCCCGGTCTCGCGCGTCCAGTAGGCGCTCCCCCGCGAGACAGCGGCACGACCCTCGGCGAGGGTGAACTCGCCCGTCGCCGCTGCGTCGTCGACGCGTACGAGGTAGGCGGAGTGCGCCCCGGCGCGGGGCGCAGCCGCGACGGGCGCGGCCTGCAGGACGTTGATGCTCCGTGCCTTGAGCTCTCCGGCACGCGTAAGCGCACCCGCAGGTGCGTCCGGGCGCGAGCCGCGCAGCGCGGCGACGGGGACGTCCGCGGGGACGTCGACGACGGCCCTCACGGTGTCGCCGGCGCGCGCCTTGGTGAGCGCGGCGGCCGAGGCGTCGGCGTCGAGGCGCACGACGGACCCTGCCTCCGTCCGGATGCCGAGCCCTGTCGTCTCGACGGGGCGGCCGGAGGCGTCCCGTCCTGAGCCGAGCGTCGCCACGAGCGTGCCGCGGACGACGAGGTCGTCCACGGGGCTCGGCGACGCCGCGGCCGTGACCGCGGGAATCCCTGTGAGCGTGAGTGCGAAGGCGCACACGGCGCCCCACGTCTTGCGTGGCATGTTGTCCCCTGCTGACGCATCCGAGTCGACGGCGCTCGGCGCGCGGATGCAGACGCGCGAGCATTGAGTGCCTCACACTAGTACGTCCCATGACGCACCTGGAAGCCGAGGCGGGGACGCCGTCGTCCGCGGCTGACCGCGGACGACGGCGTCCTCTCACGCTGACGTGCCGGACCCTACTTGAGGTACGGCCCCGCCTCGCCGACCTTGCCCGGGGCGGGCGTGGTCGCCGTGTCGAGGACGTAGGCGCGCATGTTGCCCTTGCCCGAGACGCTCGCGGTGAGCGTCCCGTTCGTCACGACCTTGCGGTCGCCCGTCACGGCGTCGACGTACGTGCCGTTGGGCACGGACCGGAACGTCGCGGACTCCGAGACGGCGACGAGCACGAAGCTGTCGACCCCCGCGGCCGTGTAGCGGCGCTTGTACGCGATGCCGCCGTCGACGTTCTTCGTCGAGTACTGCCCCTTCTGGAGCGCGGGGACCGCACGCCGGATGCGGTTGAGCCGCTGGACGTGCTTGACGAGCGGCTTCTCGAGCGTCTGTGCGACCGCTCCGGACGACGACGAGACGACGCCGAAGTCCGAGGCGACGACCGAGCCCGCGAGGTGGTCACCGAAGTACGCGCGACCGGTCGTGGCGAGCGCGCAGCTCGGGCCGCAGTCGATCTGCTTGCCCGCCTGGAACTCGATCTCCGAGCCGTAGTAGAGCGTCGGGATCCCGCGGAACGTCCACATGAGCGACATGTTCTCCGCCCATGCGTCGGTCCCCCCGTCATAACGGACGTTCGACTTGTTGGGCCCGTAGTCGTGCGAGTCGACGTAGACCGTGTTGTACGTCGCGTCGTTGTAGGCGTCGTCGGAGTCCATGCCGTTCCAGAACGCCGAGCCTGCGTCGCCGAAGTTCATGTGCATGCGCATGTCGATGACGTTCATGCCCGAGAACTTCGAGTGGTCCGGCGTGTGGTACGTGTTGCCGTCGGCGCCCGCGAGGACCGCGTTGGTCGACGTGGGCTGGCCGGCCGGACCCTGGAGGTTCTCCCACGCGAACTGCTCGGCGGCCGCGACGACGTCGTCGAGCGCGTACTCCTTGCGCTCCTTCCACGTGTAGAACGGCGCGGAGTGGTTGACCGAGCCGCGGTTCCACTTGTCGTGGACGAACTGGGCGACCTCGCCGAAGACGTAGAAGTCCTTGCCCTTCTCCCCGTGGACCGAGGTGGCGTGTTCCTGGATCGCCGGGAGGAAGTAGCGGTTCCACATGACGCGCGGGATGTGGACCGCGGTGTCGATGCGGAAGCCGTCGACACCCATGTCGATGTACCCGTTGTAGGCGTCGATGAGGTACTGGCGGGTCTCGGCGTCCTCCGTGTTGAAGTCCGCGAGGTCCTCGTGGATCCAGCAGTCCTGCGCGTCCTTCCCCTCCCAGTTGCCGATCCAGCACTGGTGGAAGTTCTTCGCGGGGAACATGCCGGCGGTCGGCGAGGGCCACTGGCACTCACGGAGCGCGAAGCCCTCCTTGGAGAACTTGCCGGTCGGCTGACCGAAGCCCTTGCACGTCGTGCCGAGCGGTGCGGTCGAGGACCACAGGTCGCCGTTGTAGGAGCGGCCCTTCGCGAGGAGGTTCTGCGCAGCCGTGAGCGTCGGGTCGTCGCCCTGGTTCTCGACCATGGGGTCGTACTCGCGGCCGGCCTCCTTCTTCGAGTAGAACCAGCTCCATTCCCCGCTCGAGTCGCCCCACACGGTGGGCGTGAACAGGCCCTTGGCTCCCCAGCGCGAGGAGTGGTTGTAGACGACGTCCTGGTAGATCTTGATGCCCTTGGCGTGGGCGGCGTCGATGAGCTCCTGGTAGCTCGCACCCTGGGACTCGAGGCGCGGGTCGACCCGGTAGAAGTCCCAGCCGTGGTAGCCGTGGAAGTCGTAGTCGGAGCGGTTGAGGACGACCGGGGTGATCCAGATCGCGGAGAAGCCGAGGCCCTTGATGTAGTCGAGCTTGTCGACGAGGCCCTTGAAGTCGCCCCGGAACATGGGGTCGTCGTTCGCGGCGTTGCCGGAGCTCACGTGCTGGGAGCCTCCACGGTTGTTCGTCACGTCGCCGTCGTTGAACCGTGCGGTCATGACGAAGTAGATCGAGTCCTCGCGCGGGTCGCCGCCGAGCGGCGTGCCGCCGCGGGGCTTGTCGGGCGTCCTGCCCGTGGTGACGGCGACGGCAGCGCTCGCGGCGGAGACGTTGCCCGCCGCGTCGAACGCCGCGACGGTGTAGCTGTACCGGGTCTCAGGGAGGAGCCCCGTGTCCGTCGCCGTGAGGGCGGAGACGTCGCGCGTCACAGTGCCGGCGCCGCCGGTGCGCACGACGCGGTAGCCCGCGACCTCGACGTCGTCGGTCGACGCACGCCACGAGACGGTCGTGCGCGTGCCGTCGGCGGTCGCGACGACACCTGCGGGGACCGAGGGTGCGGTCGTGTCCTCGACGGGCGGCGGGACGTCCTCGCACGGGTCGGTGCCGGCGGCGATGCGGCCGTCGCGCACGAGGTTCACGCCGGCGCCGTACGTGTAGTCCTTGCCGCCGTTGTTGTCCCAGCGGCCGGAGCCGTCGTTGAACACGGCGGTGCCGCCGGTCGCGGTGCCGAGGGCGATGTCCTTGACGAACCAGCCGGGGCACGCGGGCGTCATGTCGACGCCGGGGACGGCGGTCCAGGCGCCCGTGGCGACGCGGTAGTGGATCTTCGGCGCCGACCACGTCGAGCTGTAGAAGATCTTCGCGCTCGCCGCGGGGGGCGGGGTCGTCTCGGGGTCGGTGGGCTCGTCGGTGGGCTCGTCGGTGGGCTCGTCGGTGGGCTCGGGACCGCAGGGGTTGGTCCCGGCCGCGATCGCGCCGTCCTTGATGATCTGGACGCCACCGGAGTACGCGTAGTCCTTGCCGCCGTTGTTGTCCCAGCGCCCGGAGCCGTCGTTGAGGACGAGCATGCCGCCGGAGGCGGTGCCGAGCGGGATCTGGTGCTTGTACCAGCCGTCGCACGCGAGCGTCATCGCGATGCCGGGGGCGTTCGTCCATGCGCCCGTGCCGACGCGGTAGTGGATCTTCGGCGTGGTCCAGGCGGTCTTGTAGTAGATGGTGGCCGACGACGTGGGCTCGTTGCCGGTGTCGCAGGGGTTCGCGCCCGGGGTGAGCGCGCCGTCCTTCCAGACGACCGTGCCCCCTTCCGTGCGGTAGTTCCTGCCGCCGTTGTTGTCCCACGCGCCCGCACCGTTGGTGAAGGTCACCTGGGCACCCGCGGCCGAGCCGAGGTCGATCTGCTGGGACTTCCAGCCGGTGCACGCGTCGGCCATCACGACGCCGGGGAGCGCAGTCCACCCCTGGCCGTCGACGCCGTAGTGGATGTACGTCTGCGACCAGGCGGCCTTGGCTGGGTAGTAGACGGTCGTCGTCGCGGCGGGGACCGCCGAGACGAGGCTCGCCCCGAGGAGGGGCACAGCGAGGCTCACTGCCACCACCGAGGCGAGGAGACGTGGTCTCGCGAATCTGCTTCGTCGCATCTTTCTCTCTTCTCGACGGGCCGCGACGTCGCGGCCACGGACCGTCCGGCGTCGTCGCCGGCGGGACTCGCCGCAAGTTTCTGGAGGCTTGCTGCAAAAGTCTGCAACGGAACGTAGTGGATCTCACAGGTGTCCGCTACTGGTAAAGAGCGCAACATGGGATGTTTGCGCAGATCAGCGCCAATCCATCGCGAACGACGGCGAAGGCCCCGGTCCGGGGACCGGGGCCTTCGCCGTGCTGCGTCGACGCGCTCGCGATGCGGACGACGCGAGTCCGCATCGCGAACGTCAGGTGACGGTGCCCATGTGCCAGGGCACGAACTCCTCGACGCCGATGCCGAGCTCCTCGCTCACGGTCTGCTCGCCGGACGCGACGGCGAGCACGAGGTCGAAGAGCTCCTGCCCGACCTCCTCGAGCGTCGCGGTGCCGTCGACGATCCGACCCGCGTTGACGTCCATGTCCTCGCTCATGCGCTCGTACATCTCGGTGTTCGTCGCGACCTTGATCGACGGCGCGGGGCGGCAGCCGAAGACGGAGCCACGCCCCGTCGTGAAGACGACGACGTTCGCGCCGCCCGCGACGAGGCCCGTGACGGACACGGGGTCGTAGCCGGGCGTGTCCATGAAGACGAAGCCTGCGTGGGGCGCCATCGGCTCGGCGTAGTCGTAGACCTCGGAGAGGTCGGCCTGCCCGCCCTTGGCGACGGCGCCGAGCGACTTCTCGAGGATCGTCGTGAGCCCGCCGGCCTTGTTGCCGGGCGACGGGTTGTTGTCGAGGGACCCGCCTCCGGCGGCGGCGTAGCCCTTCCACCACTCGATCTGGTCGAGGAGCTTCTGCGCGACCTCGGGCGTGCGCGCGCGCCGGGTGAGGAGGTGCTCGGCACCGAAGACCTCGGGGGTCTCGGCGAGCGCGGAGGTCGCACCGTACGCGACGAGCCGGTCGGACACCCATCCGAGCGCGGGGTTCGCGGTGATCCCCGAGTAGCCGTCGGACCCGCCGCAGTTGAGGGCGAGCACGAGCTCGGAGACGTCGACGTCCTCGCGGCGGCGCTTGTCGACCTCGGGGAGCATGCGTCGGATCGCCTCGACGCCCGCGCGGACGCTCGCGCGGACACCGCCGGTCTCCTGGATCGTCATGGTCTCGACGAGCGTGTCCGCGGGGATGTCGGCAAGGAGCTCGTTGCCGGGCCGTGGTGCCCCGATCGTCGGCATGCCGAGGAGGATCTCGGGGCCCGCGCCCGCGCCGGAGCGCGTGCTCAGCTGGGAAGTGAGGATCATCTCGCAGCCGAGCCCGAGGACGAGGATCGCGGAGATGTTGGGGTGGGCGGCGTACCCGCGGAGCGTGCGCAGGAGGAGCGCGCCGCCCTCGGACTCGGGGACGAGGCCGCAGCCGGACTGGTGGGTGAGCGCGACGACGCCGTCGACGTTCGGGAACGCCTCGAGGGCGCTGTCGGGGAACTGCGCGGCGATCATCTTCGCGGTCGAGGCGGAGCAGTTGACGCTCGTGAGGATCGCGATGTAGTTGCGGGTGCCGACGCGGCCGTCGGCGCGGCGGTAGCCGCGGAACGTGGGCCGAGGGCCGGCGGGGATCTCGAGCTCGGTGTGGGTGCCGCCGAGCTCGTGCGTCCGCTCGCCCTCCTCGAAGACGAGGTTGTGCGAGTGGACGTGGGCGCCGGCAGGCACGGGCTCGGTCGTCACGCCGATGACCTGCCCGTACTTGTGGACGGGGGCGCCTGCGGGCAGGTCGCGGAGCGCGACCTTGTGACTGCGGGGGACGGAGGTCGTCACGACGACGGGTGTGCCGTCGGGGGCGATCTCGTCACCGGGCTCGAGGGCGCGGGTCGCGACCGCGACATCATCCCCGGTCCGCAGGAGCAGGACGCCCGGGAGGGCGTCCGTGCGCTGGTCCGTCATGTGTGGTCCTTTCCTCGACACCCGGAGCAACCGGTTGCCGTCGACTCGCCAGCGAGCCGCGGAGAAGCTTGGGTGCGCCTAGATACTAGCGTGGAAACCGGTTCCGCACCACGCCGGGCAGCAGTGAGCAACGCCGCACGACGAGGTCAGGACTCGGCGAGCAGCCGCGCTCCGAACGGGTACCACCGCTCCGCGACCGACGACGGGCTGTGGAGCCCGTCGAGCACGACCGCCGCAAGCCGGACCGCCAAGGGGTGCCCCTCGCCCAGCTCGATCGGACGACCCGACGCGACCGCCGGCCCCGCCCCGAGGTACGGCGTCGTCCGCACAAACCACGGCCGGCCACGGTCCTGCACGAGCACGACCGTCGTCCACGCCACCCCGTGACGCGCGGCGACGACGAGCCACGGTGAGCGCGAGCCGTGGACGACCTCGCCCGTGCCGAGGCTCGACGCGACCCGGTGCTCGTCCGCGGGCGCGAACCGCCAGAAGATCCCGCCATAGCCCGGAAGGGACCCCGAATCCTCGGCAGGGTTCGAGATCGTCAGGGCCCGACGCGCCGTGAGCTCGCTCGACCACCGCAGCGCCCAGCCCGCGTCGCCGTCGAGCAGCTCGCCGTCGAGCGTCCGCTCCTCGTCGAGCAGCACCTCGCCGTCACTGCCGCGCCACTCGACACGTTCGACAAGCCGGCCCGGCCGCCCCTCGACGATCTCCGTGGACAGCCGCACCTGACGGCCGTGGTCCCCGAGGACACGCATGCCCTCCCCCGGGACGTACGTCCGACCGCCCCAGAAGTTCGTACCAGCGACGTCGGGCAGCGCGATCGACAGCCCCTGATGATGACGACGGTCGGCGGGCGATGCCGCCGTGATCCGCGTCCCCGAGAGCGAACGCACCGGGTGCAGGTGCGGACGCGGCGAGTGGACGTCGGTCATCGACGCCCCCTCGCGGTACCGCGCGAGCCGCGACTCCCCTGCGGCGAGCACCGTGTCGGCCCCGTCGACCACCCACGCGAGACCCTCGGGCCGCGGCGTGCGACGTGCCGCCGCGGCGGCGCTCGCGCTCCCCGCGGGAGCCGGGCCCGACGACGCCCGCACGACGAGGCGCGTCGGCAGGATCTCCGTGAGCGTGTCCGACTCGTGGTCGTCGGCGACTGCGGCCTTGCCCGCGAACTGCGCGCCGAGACGCTCCCACGCGTGCGCACCGAGCTCGTCGTGCGGCACGTGGACCGTCGTGAGCGACGGCGACGAGTACCGCGCCAGCTCGATGTCGTCGAAGCCGACGACCGAAACATCCTCGGGCACCGAGACACCGAGCTCGCCGAGGTGCGCGAGCAGGCCGAACGCCACCTGGTCGTTGTACGCGACGACCGCGGTCGCACGCGTCGCGAGAACCGCCTCGGCCGCCGCGTAGCCGTCGGCGACCGTCGGCCCGCACGGGAGCGTCACGAGGCTCGTGCCGCCGAACGACACCTGTGCTTCGTCGACCCCCTCGAGACGCGCTCGGTTCGAGGGGCTCGTCGGCGGCCCTTGGAGGTAGGCGATCGAGTCGTGCCCCAGCCCGACGAGGTGCTCGAGCACCGTGTACATGGCCTCGGCATAGTCGACGTTGACCGACGCGATGCGCGAGCCCGGCAGCGACCGGTTGACGAGGACGAGAGGACCAAGCTCCGCCGAAGCCGCCTCGAGCGCCGCGTCCGACATCTGCGGCGAGACGAGCACGAGCGCGTCGCACCGCGCCCGCGTCGCGCGCACGACGTCGACCTCCCGCTCGTCACGACCCGCGGTCTCCGCGATGACGACGCCGTAGCCCGCGCGGTAGGCACCGTCCGTCACCGCGCGCAGCACCGCCTGAAACATGGGGTTGGCGAGGTCGGGCACCACGACGCCGACCGCGAGCGTGCGCCCGAGCGACAGCGATCTCGCGGTCACCGACGGCCGGTACGCGAGACGCTCCGCGACCTCGCGGACACGACGCGTGAGCTCGTCCTCGCCGCGCAGGCCGTTCATCACGCGGGAGACGGTCGCACGCGAGACGCCCGCGGCCTCAGCCACGTCGCTGATCGTCGCGCCACCGCTCGCTGCTCTGCTGGTTCGCACGTCGCCATCCTAAGTGTCGGAAGAGGTGAGGTCTGGGACCCGCGGCGCGCAGTATCCTGCGCGCCGCGGGGTCGTCATCGCGTGAGAGCGGTCCCGAGGTCGAGGTCGTCGACGAGGACCGCCTGCCCGGTCTCGAGCGAACGGTTGGCTGCGACGCCGACGGCGATCGCGCGGACGCCGTCGACGAAGCCCGCGGCCCGCCCGAGCGGGTCGTCCCCGACGCGCAGGTCCCGGCGGAAGACGTCCATGAGGAGGATCGCGTCACCCCCGCCGTGGCCGCCGCGACCCTGCGGGATCGCAACCTCCTCGGCGCCCTCCCAGTGGCGCTGGAGGAGCAGCTGCTCACCCTCGGGCCGGGAAGCCGCGACCGGCACGGCGTCCGGAGTCGCCGACGGGTCGAGGACGACACGTCCGTCACCGTCGACGCGGATCGCGCCGCGCTCGACGACGCGCAGCTCGACGCGGCCGCGCGTCCCGTTGATCGACACCGTGTAGCCCTCCCACGGACTGTGGGCGTTGAGCGAGTACGTCATCGTCGCACCGCCCGCGTAGTCGACGACGACCGCGACGTTGTCCTCGATGTCGATGCCGGCGTCGAAGACGTCACGGTCGCGGACGTAGCCGTCGTGCTGCTCTGACTCGAGGTAGAGCTCGCGCAGCCGCCGGTCGCGGCGCAGGTCAAGCGACCACGGGTCGCCCTCGGCCTCCGAGCCGCGCGCGGGCCGCGGCCCGCGGTCCTCGGCGTGCCCGTCCCCGTAAACGTCACGGTGCGCCGACGCGTAGACCCGCACGGGCGTGTCGTCGAGCCACCAGTTGACGAGGTCGAAGTGGTGCGAGGACTTGTGGATGAGCAGGCTGCCCGAGTTCGCGCGCTCACGGTGCCAGCGGCGGAAGTAGTCGGCGCCGTGGACCGTGTCGAGCACCCACTCGAAGTGGACCGACGTGGGGCGGCCGATCGCGCCGGACGCGATGATCTCGCGGAGCGTGGAGTTCCGTGGCGCGTAGCGGTAGTTGAAGGTCATGACGATGTCGCGGCCGGTCGCCGCGACGGACTCCGCGATCGTGCGCGAGCCCTCGGCCGTCGTCGTGAGCGGCTTCTCGACGACGACGTCCGCGCCGGCGGCCTGCGCGCGGGCGACGTGCTCGGCGTGGAGCCGGTCGGGAGTCGTGACGATGACGACGTCGACGCGCTGCTCGGCGATCATGCGCTCGAGGTCGTCGGGGCCGTACTGCGGCAGCCCGGCCGGGCCGTCGAGGCCGAGCGCGGTGCCGACCTCGCGGTCGTAGAAGTCCATGCGTCCGGGGTTGGTGTCGCACCAGGCGACGAGCTCGGCGACGTCAGCGTGGTCGCCCGTGATCGCGCCGACGTACATGCCGGAGCGGTGGCCCGTGCCGAGGACGGCGTAGCGCCGGCGCGGGCGTCCCGCGGGGACCGGGGCGAACGTCGGGACGACGATCGCGTCCGCGACGGTCGAGGCCGACGCCCCTCGCCGGGGTGCGGTGGGGTTCTGGTCAAGGTCGCTCATCGTTGAGCCTTCCCGTGGAGAAATGGGTTTCAGGGGCAACCATAGCGTCCAGCAGCCGGTCACGCCGCACTGGGCCGTTCGTCCCGGCGAAGCGCGCTCTCAGAGGGTTCACTAGCCCTTAGTTCTCGCGAAAGAGAGCGCATCCACGATTCGAGTGTTGCAAGTCGCTCGAGGTCGTGTATGTTCAGAGCAACCGGTTCCCAGGAACCACGGACACTGACGTCCCGAACCACACGAGGGAGTGTGCATGTCAGCACTGGGCGAGCTCCGCGCGCTGAGCAGGAAGCGCGGCGGCACGACGCCGAAGACCACCACCAACCTGCGCAAGGCCGATGGGCGCGCCGCGCTGGTGTTCCTCGGACCATGGTTCGTCGGCCTCTTCGCGATCACGCTGTTCCCGCTGGTCGCGTCCCTGTACCTGTCGATGACCGACTACAACCTCCTCCAGGCCCCGAACTTCATCGGCCTCGAGAACTTCATCGACATGCTGAGCGACCCGCGACTCCACAAGTCGCTCCAGGTCACGGCGATCTACACCGTGGTCGGCGTGCCACTGCAGCTCTCCGTGGCCCTCGGGCTCGCGATCCTCCTCAACAGGGGCATGCGCGGCATGTCCCTCTACCGCTCGATCTTCTACCTCCCCTCCCTCATGGGTGGGTCGGTCGCGATCGCGATCCTCTGGCGCCAGGTCTTCGGCAAGGAAGGCATCTTCAACGCCTTCCTCGGCCTGTTCGGCATCGAGGGCATGGGATGGATCTCGCATCCCGACACCGCACTGTGGACGATCATCCTGCTGCACGTGTGGACGTTCGGCTCCCCGATGATCATCTTCCTCGCCGGTCTGCGACAGATCCCCGACATGTACTACGAGGCAGCATCCCTCGACGGCGCGTCCAAGCGCCGGCAGTTCTTCTCGGTGACGCTCCCGCTGCTCAGCCCGATCATCTTCTTCAACGTCGTCATGCAGGTCATCGGCTCGTTCCAGGCCTTCACGCAGGCGTACGTCGTCTCGGGCGGCACCGGCGGCCCCTCGGACTCGACCCTCTTCTACACGCTGTACCTGTACCAGGAGGGTTTCAAGAACCTCAACATGGGCTACGCCTCCGCGATGGCGTGGGTCCTCGTCCTCATCATCCTCGCCCTCACCGCTCTGAACTTCTGGGTCTCGAAGTTCTGGGTGTTCTACGAGGACTGAAAGGAACCCGTCGATGTCGGTCACCACGACCCCCCAGCCCGACCAGGCCTCCCGCCTCGCGGAGCTCGCCGCCGAGGTCGGTCCCGTGAAGACGCCCGTCCTATGGCGCACCCGCACCCGCTCGGTCCTCCGCCACACGGTGATGATCGCGGCCGCGGCACTCATGATCTACCCGTTGCTGTGGATGCTCGGCGCATCCTTCAAGCCGACCGAAGAGATCTTCCGCAACCTCTCGATCATCCCGGCGCAGTGGCACCCCGAGAACTACCCCGACGGGTGGAACGCGTTCCAGACGTCGTTCTCGCGGTACATGCTCAACTCGCTGACGATCGTCGCTGGCGCCCTCGTCGGCAACCTCGTCAGCTGCTCGATGGCCGCCTACGCGTTCGCGAGGCTCCAGTTCAAGGGCCGCAACCTCTGGTTCATGATCATGCTCGTCACGATCATGCTCCCCGTGCACGTCCTCATCGTGCCGCAGTACATCATGTTCAACCAGCTCGACTGGATCAACACGTTCTGGCCGCTCATCGTGCCCAAGCTCCTCGCCACGGACGCGTTCTTCATCTTCCTCATGGTCCAGTTCTTCCGCGGGATCCCCAAGGAGCTCGAGGAGGCGGCACGCCTCGACGGCTGCGGCCACGGCCGCATCTTCGGCCAGGTCATGCTCCCCCTCGCGACCCCCGCGCTCGCAACCACCGCGATCTTCACGTTCATCTGGACGTGGAACGACTTCTTCAGCCAGCTCATCTTCCTCACGACGGACGAGATGAAGACGGCGCCGCTCGCGCTGCGCAACTTCCTCGACTCGTCGTCAGGTAGCTCGTGGGGACCGATGTTCGCGATGTCCATCGTCACGATCATCCCGATCTTCATCGTCTTCCTCCTCGGGCAGAAGTACCTCGTCAAGGGCATCGCCACGACGGGCATCAAGTGACGCAGACGGCCCGCCGGGCCCTGCGTGGAAGTTCCAGGCCATGACACGTATCAAAGGAGAGACGTCCATGAAGGCCAACACCAAGGTTGCCACCCGCACCCGGCGCATCGCCGCGGCTGCGATGGCCTCCGCCCTCGTCCTCGGGCTCGCCGCCTGCAACTCCGACGACAAGGCACCCGGTGCGGCAGGTGACGACAAGGTCAACATCACGTTCGCGTGGTGGGGCTCCGACACGCGCCACGAGGTGACCCAGAAGGTCATCGCCGAGTTCGAGAAGAAGCACCCGAACATCAAGGTCACGCCTGACTACACGAGCTGGGACTCGTACTTCGAGAAGCTCAACGTCGCGGCGGCCGGCGGCAACCTGCCGGACGTCATCACGCAGGAGGAGCGCTTCCTCACCGAGTACGCGACGCGCGACCTGCTGCTCGACCTCAAGGGCCTCGGCCTCGACACCTCGAAGATCGACAGCACGATCCTCGACTCCGGCTCGATCGACGGCAAGCTCTACGGCGTCGCCACGGGCATCAACGTCCACGGCGTCGTCATCGACCCGGAGATCTTCAAGGAGGTCGGCGTCGAGATCCCCGACGACACGAAGTGGACGTGGGACGACTACGTCGCGACCGCGAACGAGATCTCGGAGAAGTCGGACGGCAAGTACTACGGCGTCCAGAACTACAGCTTCAACGAGGTCACGCTGAAGATCCTCGCGCGCCAGAAGGGCGAGGAGGTCTTCACGAAGGACGGCAAGATCGGCGTCTCCGAGGCGACCGTCACCGAGTGGTTCCAGCGGTCCGTCGACCTGCTCGGCAAGGGTTCGCCCGACGCCTCCGTCTCGACCGAGGTCCAGGGTGCGGGCGTCGAGGGTTCGCTCCCGGCGTCCGGCAAGGGCGCGATGGCGTGGTTCTGGTCGAACCAGCTCCCCGCGATCTCCAAGGCTGCCGGCCGCCCCGTGCAGATCCTCCGCGCACCGGGCGAGTCGCAGTTCCAGCGTGGCGGCCAGTTCTTCAAGCCGTCGATGTTCTACTCGGCCTCGGCCAAGACGAAGCACCCGGAGGAGGCCAAGCTCTTCATCGACTTCCTCATCAACTCGGAGGAGGCCGGCAAGCTCATCCTCACCGACCGCGGGCTGCCGGGTAACACCGATGTCCGCGCGTCCGTCCTCCCGCTGCTCAGCGAGGCCGACACCGTCGGCGCCGAGTTCGTCTCCGGCCTCGAGGGCGACATCGTCGACGGCACGCCCGTGCCGCCCGTCGGCTCCGGCAAGGCCACCGAGATCACCGGTCGAGTGAACTCCGACGTCCTCTTCGGCAACATCACGCCGGCCGATGGCGCCAAGCGCTGGATCGAGGAGATGAACGCCGCGATCTCCTGATCGCAGCAGCCTCACCAGGTCGACCGCGCGGTCCGGGCCCCTCAGCCTCACGACCCGGACCGCGCGGTCCCCGCACCGCATCACCCGCACCACCTGCAGCGCCAGCACCACCCGCGCTCCCGTGGCGCCTTCACCACCCGCCCGGCCGTCCCGGCCCGAGGCCCCTCAACCTCTCCCCCACCCGAAGGCTCGCGCCCTCACCGTCCCCAGGAGGACCGTTGCGACTCGTCACCCACGTCCACGAGAGCTCCGAGCGCCCCGGAGCGCTCGTCGAGCACGCCGGCACCACGCGTGTCGTCGACCTCGCAGGCGTCGCGGCCACGACGCTCGACATCCTCACGGACCCCGCCCTCGCAGACGCCGCCCGCGCCGCGATCGACGCCGCAGACCTCGCCGCGTGCCCCGCGCTCGATGACGTGCGGCTCGCGCCGCCCGTCCGCCCCGGCCAGGTCCTCGCGATCGGCTACAACTACGAAGGCCACCGCGGTCCCACGCGCGACGGCGCCCTGCCGACGACGCCCAACGTCTTCGTCAAGACGCGCAACGCGCTCAGCGGCCCGCACGACGACGTCGTCCTGCCGAGGATCCCCGCGCAGGTCGACTACGAGGGCGAGATCGCCATCGTCGTCGGCCGCCGCATGGACAACGTCGCCGAGGCCGATGCGCTCGCGCACGTCGCCGGCTACACCCTGTACGACGACGTCACAGCGCGCGACTGGCAGCACGCGACGAGCCAGTGGACGCTCGGCAAGAACTTCACGGGCTTCGGCCAGCTCGGCCCGGCCGTCGTCACGGTCGACGAGGCCGGCGACCTCACGGGCGTCGAGCTCGAGGTCGAGCGCGACGGCGTCGTCGTCGCCCGCGCGACGACCTCCCAGATGGTCTTCCCGGTGCCGCGTCTCCTCCACCTGCTCAGCCAGGTCATCCCGCTCGAGCCGGGCGACGTCGTCGCGACCGGCTCGGCCGCCAAGACCCCCGAGGCCTCGGCCTCGCACGTGCCGCTGGCCGACGGCGACGCGGTGACGATCACCGCGACCGGGCTCGGCTCCCTCACCACCCGTTTTGTCGCCCCCGCGACCCTCACCACCGGAGACCTCCCGTGATCCTCGACTCCTTCCGCCTCGACTCCAAGGTCGCCCTCGTCACGGGCGCCGCCCGCGGTCTCGGACAGGCCGCCGCGCTCGCGCTCGCCGAGGCCGGCGCTGACGTCGCCGTCCTCGACCTGCTCGGCACGGAGGAGACCGTCGCGAAGATCGAGGCGCTCGGCCGCCGCGCGTACCCGATCGAGGCGAACCTCCTCGAGGCCACGCCGGAGGACCTCGACGCGATCGTCGCCGGGGTCGTCGAGCACCTCGGCTCGATCGACGTGCTCGTCAACAACGCGGGCATCATCCGCCGTGCGCCCCTCCTCGAGCACCCCGCGAAGGACTGGGACGACGTCCTCGCGATCAACCTCGACGCCGTCTTCCACCTCTCGCGTTCTGCAGGCCGCCGCTTCGTCGCGCAGGGCTCGGGCAAGATCATCAACATCGCATCAATGCTCTCGTTCCAGGGCGGCATCCTCGTCCCCGGCTACACGGCTTCGAAGCACGCGGTCGCAGGCGTGACGAAGTCCTTCGCGAACGAGCTCGCGGCGCACGGCGTCAACGCCAACGCCATCGCACCGGGGTACATGGCGACCGACAACACCGCGCCGATCCGCGCCGACGCGGCCCGCGAGAAGTCGATCCTCGACCGCATCCCCGCGGCCCGCTGGGGCACCCCCGCGGACCTCCAGGGCGCGTTCGTGTTCCTCGCGTCGCCCGCCTCGGACTACCTCAACGGCGCGATCATCCCCGTCGACGGCGGCTGGCTCGTCCGCTGACGCGGCCCCGCTCCGCCGGCCACCGCCCGACGGCCCGATGCCACCCGTCCTCTCGCGCGTCCAGCGCACCCGCATCCCCCGCACCACGCCCACCAGGAGGCCCACGATGACCGCCCCGACCGACGCCACGACGTACCCCTCCTACGGAGGACCGACGGCGGACTGGGCCCGGCTCGGCGCCGAGACGATGCTCGGCCGTGAGCCGAGCATCAGCCCCGCACGGAAGTGGCGCTACGAGGACGGGCTCGTGCTCGACGGCGTCCGCGAGATCGCGGCCGCGACGGGCGAGCAGCGGTTCCTCGACTATGTCAAAGAGAACATCGACGCGTTCGTCGGCCCGGACGGCGCGATCCACGGGTACGTGCGTGACGAGTGGAACCTCGACCACGTCAACAACGGCAAGGCCGTCCTCTCCCTCTGGGAGGAGACGGGCGACGAGCGCTACCGCACGGCCGCCCTCACGCTCCTCGACCAGCTCGAGCACCAGCCGCGCCTCGACAACGGGAGCTTCTGGCACAAGCAGATCTACCCGCGTCAGATGTGGCTCGACGGCCTCTACATGGGCTCGGTGTTCTACGCGCGGGCCGCGCGTGCGTTCGACCGGCCCGAGCTGCTGCCCGACGTCGTCCACCAGTTCCTCGCCGCGTACGACGCGAGCGTCCTGCCCTCGGGGCTGTGCGTCCACGCGTACGACGAGACCCGGTCGATGTACTGGGCCGACCCGGACACGGGGCACTCACCGCACGTCTGGCTGCGGGCGCTCGGCTGGTTCGCCATGGCGATGGTCGACACGCTCGAGCACCTGCCGGCGGACGTCGAGGGCCGCGACAAGGTCCACGCGAACCTCGTCGCGCTGCTCGAGGCCGTCCAGCGGCACGCCGACCCGGCGACGAACCTCTGGTACCAGATCCCCGACCAGCCGGGCCGGCCGCTCAACTACCTCGAGTCCTCGGGCTCGCTCATGATCCTCACGGCGATCGCCAAGTCCCTGCGGACGGGGCTGCTCGCGGGCGAGGAGTGGGAGCGGGCGCTCGAGACCGGCTGGGCGCACGCGACCGAACGGTTCCTCACCGTCACGGCGGAGGGCTGGGTCAACGTCCACCGCATGTGCGAGGTCGCCGGCCTTGGCGGCGCGACCCGCCGGGACGGCACGTACGCGTACTACATGAGCGAGCCCATCGTCACGAACGACCACAAGGGCGTCGGACCGTTCCTCCTGCTCTCCGCCGAGATGCACCGGCGCCGGGCCTGACGCCCGCACATCCCCCACCTGCACCGCCCTCCTCGACCTGCACCACCTGGAGCAACCCATGCCGTCGCCGTCGTCCACCGTGGACGCCACCCTCACCCTCCACCCCGACCGGGCGCTGCCCGCCGAGCCCGGCGTGCGCGCGATCGCGCGCGAGATCTACGGCTCGGTCGCCAACCTGCCGATCGTCTCGATGCACGGTCACGTCCCGGTCGAGTGGTTCGCCGAGGACCGGCCGTTCAGCGACCCGGCGGAGCTCCTCGTCGTCCCCGACCACTACGTCGTGCGGATGTTCGTCTCGCAGGGGGCACGCCCCGAGGACCTCGGCGTGCGGCCGCTCGACCCGTCGGCGCCGCCCGCGGAGAGCGACCCGCGGACGATCTGGCGGCGCTTCTGCGCGGGCTGGAAGCACTTCCGTGGGACACCGTCGCGGTTCTGGCTCGAGCACGAGCTCGTCGAGATCTTCGGCGTGCGCGAGGTTCCGAGCGAGGCGACGGCGGACGCGATCTACGACCGCATCGAGTCGGTCCTGCGCGAGGACTCGTTCCGTCCGCGGGCGCTGCTCGACCGCTTCAACATCGAGACGATCGCGACGACCGACAACGCGTGGGACACGCTCGACGCCCACGGGCGCCTCGCGGCGGAGGGCTTCGGCTCGCGCGTCCTGCCGACGTTCCGGCCCGACGCGGTGTGCCACCTCGACCGGCCGACGTGGGTGGACGACGTCGACCTGCTCGGCGCGGCCGCAGGCGTCGACGTGTCAACGTACGCTGGGTTCCTCGAGGCGCTGCGCGTCCAGCGCGCACGCTTCGTCGCGGCGGGCGCGCTCGCGACCGACCACGGGCACCTCGGCGTCGACACGACGCCGCTCGACGAGGCGGAGGCCGCGCGCCTCTACGCCGCGGCACGCACCGGTCGGACGACGTCCGCCGGGGCGCGGGCCTTCGCGGGCCACATGCTCTTCCAGATGGCGGCGATGGCTGCCGAGGACGGGCTCGTCATGCAGATCCACCCGGGTGTGCTGCGGGACTTCGACCAGGCCGTCCACCGGCGCCTCGGCCCGGACAAGGGGTACGACATCCCGCTCGCCGTCGACTACGCGCGCGGCGTGCGCCCCATGCTCGAGGCCTTCGGGCACCACCCGAACTTCCGGACGATCCTCTTCACGATCGACGAGACCGTGTACTCGCGCGAGCTCGCGCCGCTCGCGGGCGTGTTCCCGTCCGTGCGGCTCGGCGCGCCGTGGTGGTTCCTCGACGCGCCCGACGCGATGCGTCGCTTCCGCGAGGCCGTCACCGAGACCGCGGGCTTCGCGAACATGTCGGGCTTCGTCGACGACACGCGCGCGTTCTGCTCGATCCCCGCGCGCCACGACCTCGCGCGCCGGGTCGATGCCGGCTACCTCGCGCGGCTCGTCGCCGAGCACCGGCTCACGCTCGACGAGGCCGTCGACACGGCCGCGGACCTCGCCTACCACCTGCCTCGCCTCGCCTACCGCGCCGGAGACGCCCAGTGACGACCACGACCCTGCCCCGCCTGTCCGCCGCGACCGCGGAGCGCACGGCCCGCCCGATCACCGTCCTGCAGTTCGGCGGCGGCAACTTCCTGCGCGCCTTCGTCGACCAGATGATCCACGCCGCGAACACAGCGGGCGTCATGAACGCCGGTGTCGCCGTCGTCCACGCGACGCCCGGCCCGGACCGTGCGCTCGAGCTGCTCGAGGAGCAGGACGGCCTCTACCACGTGCTCCTCGAGGGCGTGCGCGACGGGGAGCCGGTGCGGGAGTTCACGCGCGTCGACGTCATCCAGCGCATCGTGCGGTCGCACGAGCAGTTCGACGCGTACCGCGAGCTGTACCTCTCCCCCGAGCTCGAGGTCATCGTCTCGAACACGACGGAGGCCGGCATCGCGTGGGTCGAGGGCGACGACGTGGCGGCGCAGCCGCCCGCGTCGTTCCCCGCGAAGATCACGGCGCTCCTCCACGACCGCTTCGTCGCGTTCGGCGGCGCCGCGTCCGCTGGCCTGCGGATCGTGTGCTGCGAGCTCATCGAGGACAACGCGACGACGCTGCGCGAGTACGTGCTGCGGCACGCGCGCGCCGCGGGCTACGGCGCCGAGTTCGAGCGCTGGGTGCTCGAGGCGAACTCGTTCCACGACACGCTCGTCGACCGCATCGTGCCCGGGTACCCGCGCGACGAGATCGCGGACATCCAGGCGGAGATCGGCTTCGCCGACGACGTCGTCGTCAAGGGCGAGTACTTCGGCGTGTGGGCGATCGGCGGCGACCCCGTCGTCCAGCAGGTGCTGCCGCTCGACCGCGCCGGGCAGCCCGTGCAGTTCATGACGGACATCCGCCCGTTCCGCGCGAAGAAGGTCAAGATCCTCAACGGCCTCCACACGGCGATGGCGGCGGTCGGCCTGCAGCTCGGGTGCGAGTCCGTGCGCGAGGCGTTCGAGCGGCCCGACGTGCGTGCCTACCTCGACGCGCTGCTCGAGGACGAGGTGCTGCCGTCGATCTCCGAGCCGCGCGAGGAGCTGCGGACGTTCGCCGCGAAGATCGTCGAGCGCTTCGGCAACCCCTACCTCCACCACCGGCTCGCGGACATCGCGCTCAACTCGGTGTCGAAGTGGGGCGCGCGCAACCTTCCCGTCCTGCTCTCCGCATTCAAGGACGGGCGCGAGGCGCCGCGCACCGCGTTCGCGGCCGCCGCGCTCCTCACCCTCTACGTGCGCGGCCCCGAGGGCTTCGAGCCGCACGACGACGCGGCCGTCGTCGCCGCGATCCGCGAAGCGTTTGACCCGGCCGACGTGCCCGCGTGGGTCCGCGCCTCGATCGCCGCGGCCGGCTGGGTAACGGACTGCGACGGCTGCCGCGACCGGCTCGCCGACGAGGTCGCGACGCACGCCGCGCGCATCCTCGAGGTCGGCGTCGAGCAGGCCCTCACGGAGCTGCCCGTCTGAAACCGCCGGCGTCCGCATCCCCCCGTCGCGGACGCCGGCCACCACGTACCACGGGACGCCGTGGTCGACCGAGAGCCAGGCAGGGGTGCCCCGGCCTCGGAACCGCCGCCCCGCACACCTCCTCCAAGGGTGTGCGGGGCGGCGATCGTGTGCGGGCTCGACCGCCGCGGCCGGCCAGTCGACAGCCGTCGTGCGCCCGGCACGGTCAGGCCGTCGACCCGGGGCGGTCCGCGCAGGCTGCGAGCCGACCCACCGCCTCGCGGAGGAACCTCTCGGGCTCACACAGCGGCAGCGCGCGCCGTGCCGCGTCCCACGCGTCCTCGAGCGTGGCTCCGCGGTGGCGGGTGCCGTAGAGAGCGGCGACCGCCGCGGTTCGCGAGCGTGCCTCGGCGCAGTGGACGAACACCTCGGTGCCCTCGGCGCGGATCTCGGCGATGACGTCGACGACGTCGGTGAGCGTGCGCTCGAGGTTGAGGTTGTGCCCCTCGCTGTCGATGAGCCGCACGCGGACGGACTCGAGCCCGTCGGGCACCTCGGCGGTGCCGACACGGCTCAGGGAGACGACGGCGCCGACGCTTGCGGGCAGCGCGTCGAGGGCCCCCTGCGAGCCGAGCCACACGCCGTCGTCGAGCGGGTGGCGCACAGGCGCGGTGACCTTGAGCCCCGGGGTGAGCGTGCTCGGTGCCGACGGCCAGCCCTGTCCGTCGGGCTCGCCGTTGCGGACCGCGAGCGCGGCGAGGCGTACGAGCCCGTTGGCGTCGGTCCCGGGCCAGCCGTGCAGGCGGCGCAGCCACGTGCCGGGGATCTGGGTCTGTCCCCAGAGGGCACCTGCGAGCGCGCCGGCAATGGCGGTGACGGTGTCGGTGTCGTTGCCTCCGCGGACCGCGCGGTACATCGCCTCGCGGTAGTCGTCGGCGCCCGCGACGGCTGCGAGCGCGGCCTGGAACGCGGCGACGACCCAGCCGTTGCGTGCGGCGAAGTCGCGCGGGTGGGCGCCGTCGGCGAGCGCGGCGTCGATGATCCGGGCCCAGCGGTCGCGGGGCTTGCCCGCGGGGACGTGGTCGAGGCCGCGGGCAACGTCGAGCTCGCCGGTGAGGATCGCGTGCTCGATCGCGAGGGACCACAGGACGCACGCGTCGGTGTTGTCCGCCTCCCAGTGGGTGAGGCTCGCGATCGCGCCCGCGGCGCGTGCGACGAGGTCACGGTCGGTGCGGGGTCGTCCGGTGCGTGCGGCGGCGGCGATGCCGGCGAGCCCGACGGGGCCCGTGCGCATGAGCGCGCCGTTGCCGGCGCTGCGCCCCGCGCGATTGTGGTGCTCGCGGGCGGCGCGCCCCGGGAGCATCCGGAGGTTGCTGACGTCGGAGAGGTCCTCGACCTCAAGATCGCCGATGTGGAGCAGGTGTGCGGTGCTGTCGAGGACCGCACGGGTCTGGTTGCCGACGTCCTTGGCGGTCCGGGACCATTCGATCCACTCGCGGACGATCGCGAGGTGCGCGCCGGTGTCGTCGAGCGTGGGGAACGGGAGGGTGCCGGGGTCGATGTCGCTCGGGGTGCTCGGGTCGAGGTCGCCCGCGAGGACGCGGAGGATCGACAGGGCCATCGAGGTGTCGTCGGTCCACTCCCCGACCGCGTGGCCGAAGGTTCCCACGCCCTGGACGGGAGTGAAGCTGTCGTCGTGCGCGGGGCCGAACTCGTACTGGGAGCCGAGGGCGTCGCCCGCGGCGGAGCCGAGGATCGCGCCGATCGCGCGATCGGTCTGGTGGGACGTGAGGTGCATGGTGCCTCCCGAAGTCTTTTGCTCGATTATCGTCTAACTACTGGGTCGAGCATGACACACCCTCGCCCTATTGCGCAACAGTCGCCTAAAGTTGGTCCATGCCCGACGACACCCCCGCCTACCGCGACAGCCATGGCCGCACGCTCACCGACTACCCGCGGCCGTCCGTCGCCGTCGACACCGCCGTGCTCACCGTCGAGGACAACGCGCTGTGCGTTCTGCTCACCCCCGAGTCCCGCGCCCACCGCACGTCGGGCTGGGCGCTGCCCGGCACGTTCCTCCACCCCGGCGAGACGCTGCGCGAAGCAGCGTTGCGCGCGCTGCGCACGAAGGCCGGAGTCGACGGCCTCGACCCGCGCCAGCTGCACGTGTTCGACGCCCCGGACCGTGACGACCGCGGCTGGGTGCTCTCGGTTGCGCACGTCGACGCTGTCCGTGCCGACCGCATCCCCCGCACGGCCACGACCCGCATCGTCCCCGTCGCCGAGGTCCCGCCGCTGCCCTACGACCACCGCGCGATCCTCGACGCGGCCGTCGACGACCTGCGCGCCGAGCACGCCGCGCGCCCCGACCCGCGCGGACTGCTCGGCCCCGAACCCTTCACCGTGCGGGACCTGCGCGTGCTCCACGAAGCGGTCACAGGGGAACGCGTCAACGCCGATACGTTCCGGCGCACGATGCTCCCAGGGCTGCGCGCCACGGGCGAGCTGCGCCGCGGCGCCCGCGGCAAACCCGCGGAGCTCTTCGTCCGGGCGTGAGCGCACGTCCCGCTGGCACATGGCGGCTCCACAAGACGTTCCGCGTGCTCGTCGACGACGAGGGGGTCCGGCGCACCGACCACGTGCTGCGGCTGCGCCGGACGGTCGCGGTGCGACTGCACTACCGGATGGAACGGGTGCGGTGAGCGGCCGCAGTTCCGCGAATGTCGGTGGCTCGGGGTAGCGTCCTCGACAGGTCATGAGCGATCAGCGACACGCCCTCCGCGTGCTGGTCCGGCAACCGCGCTCTCGCGCACGGTGCCCCAGGAGGAAGACCGGCCCGTCACGACCGTGACGGGAAGAGCGAACCACCGGAGCGACCCCATGAACATCGATCCCCGCACGACGCTCGACGAGCGCGGCTTTCTGCGGCTGCCGACCCCGGCCACCACGTCCCACGCCCGACACCACGCCCACGGTGTCCGCGCCCTCCAGCTGTGTCACGCATGCCTTGCCGGGGCCTGGGTGCCGAGCGAGGCCCGCGCCCGCCGCCTCACGTGCGACACCTGCCGCCACCTCGAAGACGTCCTCGCCACGCGCACGGGCCACGCGGCGGTCCGCGCCGTCATGAGCGCGCCCCGCCTCGAACCGTCGCGGTCGCTTCTCTCCGTGCGACTGCGCCGCATCCTCGACGCAGTCGGCCCCGACCAGGTGACGCGTGGTCCTGCTCGCCGACGGACGACGACGTGGTCCGCCGTCGTCGACGTGCTCGACACGAGCACGGAAGCGCGCATCCTCCGGTGGCGCGAATGGCTGCGCGCAGTCGCACCCTCCGACGCCGAGGCCTGGGCGGAGGCGCTCACCGACGCAACGTGGCTTGTCGACGTCGCCGACAACTACGAGCACAAAGAGATCGCGGCCCGGAAGGCCCGGGATCGCGCACGTCGTCGTGAGGATCTTGCCGTGGCCATCGCCGAGCTGAGGCGTGCGCTTCGGGCCGTGGTGCGGCCCGCGGGGCGGGGCCGTGGTGTCGGAGCCTTGTAGCGGTCGACTCGCGCATCCAGCACGCGTGCTTGCGTGGGGCACTATCGACCTGGCCAGCACCTCGACCGGTCCTCCCACAGCACCGGCGCTGCGACCAGTCCCACAGCTGGCGCGATCACGCGCCTCGGGTGCATTCTCGGCTCGGCACGTGATGCAGAACCCACACGTGATGCAGAACCCAACAGGTCCTCATCCGGACGCTCGAACGTGCCGATATCGAAGGGAGGCAACGCAGCACGGAACACTCCGGCAGCAGAACGAGGTCAGGGAGAGAACGGCATGTCGGACGAGATCCAGCTCATCAGCGACGGCAACGGTCTGGCTGTCATCGGACCGCAGAGTGCGATCGAGCTCTTCCTCACCTCGCACGAGCTCGAGTCCACAGAGATGTCGACATCGAGGCTCTCGAGCATCTTCGGCGGCATCAGCGGAGCTGGTCAGGCTGGCGCGACGATCGCCGAGAACTCGGGACGCTGGGTGCAGATCAGCGAGAAGTCGGCACGGCAGATCAAGCAGTTCGGTCTCATGAAGAGCCGCACGACCGGGCTCAGCCTGGGCACCGTCACGTCGCCAGAGACTGGGCGGATCAAGGCTCTCGTCGAGTTCACCAAGGGCCCCCAGGAGCTCGGGACGCTCGTCGGCAATCCTGCTGCGCTCGGCGGTCTCGCCGGCATGATGTCGCAGTACGCGATGCAGCAGAAGATGGATGAGATCACCGACTACCTCGCGGTCATCGACGAGAAGATCGACGACATCCTCCGCGCGCAGAAAGATGCAGCGCTGGCAGAGATGATCGGCGCTGGACTCATGATCGACGAGGCGCTCACCGTGCGGTCCGCGCACGGGACGACGGACGAGCTGACCTGGAACAAGGTGCAGCAGCTCCCTGGAACGATCTCCGTCACGCAGGCCTACGCTCTTCGACAGATCGACGCGCTCGCCAGCAAGGTCGAGGCGAAGGCCAAGCTCGGCGACCTCGCGAAGAACGTGGCCGACGTCGATGCGCGCGTACGGGAGTGGCTCGCCGTGCTCGCACGTTGCTTCCAGCTGCTCGACTCGATCGCAGTCCTCGAGATCGACCGAGCATTCGAGCTCAACCCGTCAACGGTCGACACCCACCGCCAAGGTCTCGAAGCAGCGAGGACCCGTCGGCTCGAGACGATCGGCGTCGCGACGGGACTGCTCCTCACACGGATCGAAGCCGCCGCCAAGACTGCGAACGGCAAGGTCCTCCTTCACCCAACGACTGCTCGCACGATCGTCGGATCGAGCAACAGCGTGCACGAAAAGGTAACTGCGTTCCACACCACGGTGGGAATCACGGTCGAGCAGGAGCAGGTGCGCGCCCGCCGCTGGGCCGAGGCCGCCGGGGAACTGCGCGACAAGGTGCTCGAGACCGGCGCCGAGAGTCTCGAGTCTGCGCGTTCGTTCAGCACGGAGACGCTCGATCGGGCCAAGACCGCAGCCGTCGAGACACGCGGACGTGCACTCGAAGCCACTGAGAAGGTCTCGCTGAGCATCGCGGAGCGTGCCGCCCAGAAGCGCACGGCGGGTGAAACCGAGACGGGGCCGGCCGAGATCGAGGCGAGCTAGCCGCTTCCGCCTCGCACAGTGCCACTCATGCGGCGGGGCGGGACCTGCGACGACGAGGCCTTCCGCACAAGCATCCTTCAGCGAGAACCGATAGCGAGACCTCGCCGAGACGGACGGAACGGGGCCCTCGTCAGGGTCACGCGAAGTCGTAGAGCCAGGCGGGCATGCCCAGCTGGAGGTCGACACCAGCCCAGAACTTCTCGATCTCCGCCCGGTCATCGTCGGAGGCGACCTGACCGACCTTCGCCGTCGCGTCGTCGGACACGATCCAGGCGACCCGAACTCGCTGCCCGTTCACGTCTTCCTCTCGGAAGACGGTGGCGGTCTCAGCGTCGCACGCGCTGTCCGCATCGTCGGTCCCGCCACAGACGACGACGAAAGTGCCGCGCTCCTGGAAGTGGACCTCGGACGCCGACTGCTTCGTGCGGACCGCTTGGACGAACTCCAGGAGAGGCGGCTCGGCTGCCGGCAACGCGACTCGTCCCTTGTTCGGGGACGTGTCGATCCGCTCGACCTGCGCCCGGTTCAGTACGGCGGCTGACGTTAGGGTGTCGCCCTCGTCTGTGAACGGGCTAGTTGCGGCTACGTACCCGAGTGAGGCCGTGATGACCACCGCCGCCATCGTCGCGGCTTTGGCACCTCTACGCATGGTCCCCCCTGTTGTCCGGTTGCGACTCACACGCTAGTAGATGGCAACTGGCTGCGTCGGCGGTTTCGGACAGATTCTTGAACCGCACACCTCAGGCCGCCAGGGTCAGCGGGTCTCGATGGAGCTCGGCCAGAGGCTGCGGGGCGCCCGCTGATTTCCTGGGAGCGGCCCGGGCAGGCGCCCGACCAGCGCCCACGGGACTGCTGCACGGATAGGTGACAGTCAGGTTCAGGCTGCGAGTGCGACCTGAGTGGTCATGATGGTCGCGAACTCGATCGGGGTCAACCGCCCCAGACGGAGCTTCCGCCGGCGACGGTGATAGGTCCTCTCGATCCAGGTGACGATCGCGATCCGCAGCTCCGATCGCGTCCTCCACGAACGGCGATCAAGGACGTTCTTCTGCAGCAGCGCGAAGAACGGCTCCATCGCCGCGTTGTCGCCGGCCGCACCGACCCGGCCCATGGACACGGGGAGCCCGTGACGGGCCAGGGCCCGCAGCACCTTGCGGCTGCGGAACTGACTTCCCCGGTCGGAGCCCGCGATGCATCCGGCCACGTTCCCGCGCATCGCCACCGCGTTCTCGATCGCACGCACGACCAGCCGAGACTTCATCCGAGAGTCGATCGCATACCCGACGATCCTCCCGGAGAACGCGTCCGTGATCGCGCACATGTCGACCTTGCCCTCGGGGAGTCGTGTGCTCGGTGATGTCGGTCAACCACAGTTCGTTCGGGCCGTCGGCCGCGAAGACGTGCCGGACGCGCCCGTGCTCATCAGTGCGAGCGCACAGGTCGTCGTGGACCGGAGGGCCCGGGCGACGGCCGTTCTTGCTCTTCTTCTTGCCGAACGACGACCACCAGCCGTTGGCCGAGGTGATACGCCACGCAGTGCGATCAGCCATTGGATGCCCGGCCGCGCGAGCCTCGTCGGCCAGGAAACGGTGGCCGAACTCCGGGTCGTCACGATGGGCGTCGATCAGCGCGTTCGCGCGGTAGGCCTGCGTGATCTCGGAGGAGGTGATGGGAGCCTTGAGCCAGCGGTAGTAGGGCTGGCGGGCGAGACCCGAGCACCCGGCACGTCACCGCGACGGGGACACCGTCAGCGGCAAGTTCTCCGGCGAGCGGGTAGGTCATCTTCCCGGCAGGTGCGCCTGAGCGAAGTAGGCCGCAGCCCGTCGCAGGACCTCGTTCTCCTGCTCCAGCAGCTTGACCCGGCGACGCAGCTCGCGAGCCTCCAGGGCCTCAGAGGGGACCTCTGCGGCCGTCGCGGCGGGGGCGGCCGCAGAGGCCTCTCTGATCGAAGTTCTGCAAGGAGGACTTGTCGACGCCGAAGTCGGCGGCGATGCGTGCCAGCGGCACGCCGGGGCCGCGCGCGAGGGCGACGCGCACGACGCCGCCCGAGGAACTCTCGGGGATAGCGCTTGGACATGGAGACATCCTCTCAGCGGTGCTGGTCAGCATCGCTGGTGGGTGTTACCTGTCCGGGCAGAAGTCCCGAGCGGGACAACCTCAGCGATGCACTGGGAACTCGGCACCAGCGACAAAGGCCAGGACGATGAGCCCCAGCGTCACCGCGAGCAAGGCCACGTCCCGCACGCGGTACCGCAGGTACCCCACTCGAATCTCGCGGCCGCGTCCGTCGATCTGCGCGAAGGTGAAGCCGCGGGTCTCGAGCGACTCCACCGTCGTCCGCACCGACTTCGCGGTGTTGAGAAAGATGGGATAGAAAGCCAGCACCGCTAACCGAGCCCACTGCACGCCGACTCGCCAGCCGAGAATTCCGCGGGACGACACCGGCGCCGACCGCAGGCGATAACCCTCGAACACCGTAGAGAACTGCTCGATCATGATCGGCAACATGCGATAGCCATAAGAGACTCCGAAGGCCACCATCGCTGGCATGCGGAAAGCCAAGAGCGCATCGGACAGCTTTTCTGGGTCAAGGGAAACGAACGCAGCCATCGACGCCAGGGACACCGCACCAAGTTTCAAGGTGAGTTCCACAAGGGCGACGACAGTGGCGCCGTCACCACCGAACCACCATGCCGCAAGCAGCAGATACACGCTCTCGGCGACGAGCCCGAACACAAACAGGCCCAGAATGAGCGGACCGACGCGGGCGAGCACGACGGAGACGACACCCATGGCGAAGAGCACCGCGAGCACCGTGAGGTTGTGCGTGAGCCACGGGGCGAGTGCCATGACGAGGTACCACACAATCACTGCGCGCGGGTCGAGAGCAGCGAACATGCCCCCGCGCGTGGCATAGGCAGTCCGAATGAGCTCGAGTTTGATCCACTCGACGGAGAGGACGTCGTGCTGCTGGCGCATCATGCCTGCCTTCGTGAAAGAGACTCGTCGTGGAGCTTCCCGGCCGACGGCACCACGGAAGCTGCACCCGACCGCGCGCGGGTCGCGGCGGCCGTTGCGAGGTCGGGATCCGGCCCTGGTGCGGACGGGGTCCCATCGCGACCGAATGCGGTCTGCAGCTCAGCGACCGTGAGCGGAACCGGGGAAAGTCCCAACCCGTGACCGATGCGGGTCACCTCGGGCGCGACGAGACGGCTCGCCATGAGGATCTCGGGGTTGGAGAAGAGGTCGCGCGGGCTCGTGTCACACACGATGCGACCCCGGTCCAAGACGATCACTCGGTTGGCCCACTCAGCCACCAGATGCATGTCATGGGTGGCCACCACCGTGCAACGGATGGAGTCGGCGAGGGCCTCGAGCATGTGCGTGACATCGTCTCGGGAGGAGACGTCGAGGGACGAGGTTGGCTCGTCGAGCAACAGCACCGTCGGACGCATGGCGAGGCCGATCGCCAAGGTGGCCCGCCGTTGCTGCCCGCCCGAGAGGCCACGTGCGTCGCGGTCAGCGAACTCGGTCAGGCGCACGCGGGAGAGAATCCGGTCGACGAGGGTGTCGGCGCCTGGGTGCCGACGCTCTCGCGGAAAGAGTGCCACGTCGTCGCGCACCGTTCCCTTGAGGAACATGAGTTCTGGGTGCTGGTGGAGGTAGGCCGCATACTCGGCCAAGCGCGGTGCAGGCTCTGAACGCGTGTTGGTGCCACCGTGAAAGAGGTTGCCGCTGCGAGGCACGGTGATCCCGGCGAGCAAGCGCATGAGGGTCGACTTTCCAGCTCCGTTCCCCCCGACGAGCGCGATCCGGTCGCCGTCGTGCAGGTCGAGATCGACGTGCGACAGCACCTCCTCGACGTGACCGTGCACGGAGCGATAGCCGTGAGAGACGTCCACGGCGCGCACGACGACGTCGCCGCGGACGTGTCCGCGGCGTGCGGCGTCGAGAGCATGGGCGTGGCCGGGCCACTGTGGAGAGGGCTGGAGGCCCGCGCCCGCGATTGCGCTGACGGCCTCCGTGACGGTCCGTGGAATCGCTTCAACACCGAGCGCACGCGCAGCGACGTAGGTCTGGGGGGCGGGAATCCCATGCTTCTCGAGTTCAGCGAGGCGGCCGAGCGCGTCGTCGATGGGAAGATGCCACACTGGGGTGCCCTCAGCCATGAGGACGACCGAGCGTGCATACCGGGCAATGAACTCCGCGTGGTGCTCGATCGTGATGATCGTGATCCCGTGCTGCTGGTTGAGTTCGGTGAGACGCTCGTAGAGGATTTCGGCGCGCTGCGGGTCGAGCTCAGCGACCGGCTCGTCGACGACAAGGATTGTGGGCTCCAGCGAGAGCACGGAGGCGAGCGCGGTGAGATGAGCCTGTCCGCCGGACAGCTGCCACACAAACTTCTGTGACAGCTCCACGATTCCCAGGCGTGCCAGGGTGTCGTCAGCTCGCTCGGCAAGATCGGCGCGGCCGAAGTTCACCGGGCCGAACCGCACTTCGTCGGCGACCGTCGGCCGCACCAGCTGGTTGGAGAAATCTTGGTAGACGTAGCCCACGCGGTGGGAGAGCTCAGCCACCGAGGACGTCCAGGTGTCGATGCCGTCGACCTCCACGGTCCCCGCGAACTCCCCTGACCAGTAGTGCGGGACGAGTCCGTTGAGCGTCTTGCACAGCGTCGTCTTGGCTGAGCCGTTGCCTCCGATGATGGCGACAAAGTCGCCCCGAGCAACGGTGAGATTCACGTTGCGCAGCGTGTCCTGCGCGGCACCGGGGTAGCGAAAACTGAGGTTCTCGATCCGGATGATGTTGTCAGGTTGTGCGGTCATGCGTGCCACCTCGGAGTCCAGAGTCTGGTGAGTCGACGGCTGCGTCGGCCCGCACGGGGTGCGGGCCGACGTTCGCGTCTTCAGCTGCGCTCGGTGGGCGCGGACTGTGCCGGGTCGGTGGGGCGGGTGCTGGCCAGTGCCCGTTCACGTGCCTGACGCTGGCGGCGCGCAAGGCCCAGAGCGGTGCCGAGCAGGACGACGAGGGCCGCGACGCTCACCCAGAGGAAGCCATCGCCGTACTGGTCGCGGAAGTCACCATCGACGGCGCCGAGCTCGATGTCCCAGGCTTCGAGGAAGGCGAAGAAGAAGGAGGACGCGGCGAGCAGCACAGCAACACCGACGAACCAACCCTTGTGCGCGCCGCCGGGGACGGGTTCACCGGGCACGCGTGGGCGCAGACCGAGGAGGGGCTCAAGCTTGCCGTGCAGGGCCGGAATGAGCCACATGGCGGGGAGAGCTCCGAACAGGATGCCGGAGACGAGCAGGTCGACACCGAAGCCGATTCCTTCGATGGCGAGGATCGACTGGGGCAGACCTTCGACGAGTTCGGCGTCTTCGACGCCGATGTACACCTTCGTGAGGTCGACTGCCGCGGAGAGGAACTTGTCGATGGCCACGACGGTGAGGGCGCCCAGGAAGATCTGCGGCTTGGATCGCGGGTTGCGGATGAGGCTCCCAGCGGCGTAGAGCGCCAGGAACATCTGGATGAAGCCCTCAACCTCACCGAGACCAGAGAAGTCTCCCATGAGGAGGTCGGTGAAGATGATCTCGCCGAGCGGGGCGCCGAGGGCGGCCCAGAAGGGGTTGAGGAGCGCCACCATCACCAGTGGCACGAAGACGAAGTAGGCCACCGAGACGTCGATCGGGCCGATGGTGACGTCAGGGATGATCTCCAGGACGACGTTCGCCAGGCCGAACAGTGCCATCGAGAGCACGAAGATCATGAGCTTTTGGGGCATCTGGAGATCGTTGGCGCCGGGTTCGGTGCTGCCGCGCAGAGTGCCTGCGCGCTCGTAAGTGGTGGTCATCATGGTTCCTTCGCGTTGGACGTGGGGTCAACGGTGGTCGGGGTGGCAGCAGGTGCACTCGGTCGTGCGACGCAGCTCTCCTGCTGTGGTCAGGCACCCACGGCGAGGCGTGGGTGAACGAGGCCGTGGTGTGCGCGCACGAGGTCGCTGACGGCGCTGAGGTTGCTGGCGACGACGGTGGCGAGGCCTGAGGCGAGCGCGGTGTCGAGCTCGGGGTCCGGCGTGGAGCCGCCGCGGACGAGGACGCGATGCGCGATGCGGTGGGTGAGAGCGACGCGCGCATCGTTGTCGGGTTTGTCACCGACGAACCAGCTGAGCCCCGGGTGGGCTCGGGCGATCTGCAGGGCCTCGGCGAGGATCGCGGGCTCGGGTTTGCGAAGCCCCAGCTCGTCAGAGCACACGTAGGCACCGATGAGGTCGGTCAGTCCGTGGGCTGCGCACTCGGCGCGGACGGCGCGCCCCGAGATGGTGTTGGAGACGACGACGACAGGCATCGCGAGATCCTGTGCGGTAACGAGCAGCTCGCGGACGCCGGGGCGCAGGGTGCGCCGGGACTTGGCGCGACCGTAGCGCGCCATGAGGTCGAAGCCTTCGATGCGCAGGATGGCGCGCTGGCGGGCGCTGAGGTCGCGGCCAAGGAGTTCTGTCCAGAACCTCTCAGGGGTGACCTCGAGCAGTGGTGCGGTGCCTGCGTCGTAGTTGAGGCGGAGGCCGCGTTTGAGTGCGCGGTGCCGGTCCTTGGCTGCGGTGAGAAGGGCGCGCGCATGATCGACGCTCACTGGCTCCGTCGGGTGTGTGAGAAGTGCGGCGAGGTGTTCGGCGAAGGATGTGAGCAGGTCTGGGTCTTCCTCGGATGCCGAGATCACTCCCCCGTGGTCGAGGAAGAGAGCCGGCCGTCCTCGAGGCGTGGGGCGCGATGCTGGGCTGCGCTCTGGTGCCCGGGGCGAGGCCTGGAGGGGTGCAGAGGCGAGTGCGTGCGTGAGTGCCTCGAGAAGGCCCTCTGGGGTGTCGAAGATGGCGTCGGGCGCTGCGTCAACTGCAAACGGAGGATTGTCTGAGTGCTGGGAGCGGGTGATGAACACTGCGCCCACGCCGGCGCGACGGCCGGTGACGACGTCCCGGTCGAGGGTGTCACCGACGTACCAGCAGTCGGCGATGTCGACTCCTGCGGCCTCCGCTGCGAGGTGGAGCATGTCTGGGTGAGGTTTGCGCATCCCGACTTCGTCTGAGTAGATCTGGGCCGCGAAGGCGCTGCCGAGCCCGTGCGCGGCGAGCAACTCGCGGTGACTTGAGCCCGAGTGGGCGTTGGAGACGATGACGAGCGGGATGTGGTGGGCGCGCGCGGTGGCAACGAGGTCGGTGATGCCGGGGCGCAACTCGTGGCTGGAGAGGGTTGTGGTGAGCATTTCGAGTACGCCGTGGGCTTCGGCGACGAGTGTTGCGCGTGCTGCGGCAGGCAGATCCGAGGCGAGGAAGTCACCGACGATCTCGCGGTGGGTCATCTCGCGTGGGGTTCGGCGACGCGAGGAGGCGTGCTTCCAGTGCTTGAGCGCGGTGAGGCCCGCATCGAGCGACCGGCGCAGCACCGCATGGTCGATGTCATGACCCGCACGGGTGAGCAGCGTGGCGAGGCGCGCAACGTAGTCGTCGCGGCCCTGGGGTTTCTTCGCGGTGAGGAAGATGACTCCGCCAAAGTCGAGGAGCAGCGCCCGCGGCGGTCGAGCGAGTGAGCCCTGTGACGTCGAGGTACCGACGGAGGGTGACGTGCCGGGCGGAGTGAGCGTGGAGTGGAGCAACCTGGGCCTCTTTCTCGTGCGGGTCCGTCGTCAACGTAGAGCGGCGACGTGACGTCCTGAGAGTGAGAAGGTGAACGGAACTGGAACGCTCCAGAACGTTGCAGAATGGTCGCTCATCCCCCGGGTTTGGTGCTCTACTCGTCGTGATAGAACGTCACTCGTGAGCTCTCATCGCCCCACGATCGTTGACGTCGCCGCAGCGGCCGGCGTGTCGAAGTCCCTCGTGTCGCTTGCCCTGCGAGATGCGCCGGGCGTCAGTGCCACGACGCGGGCGCGCATCATGGCGATCGCCGACGACCTGGGCTACCGATCCCACACCTGGGCCCGCGCTCTCGCTGCGGGGCGCAGCCAGGTCATCGGCATTCTGCTCAACGACCTCCATTCGGCGTATCACACCGACATCGTCGAGGGCATCGAGCGGGCAGCAGATGCCGCCGGGCTCACCACGGTCCTCAGCCACGGTCAGCGCGATCCCAAGGTTCTCGCACAACGTCTCGGCCACCTGCAGGACCTCAGTGTCGACGGTGTCATCGTCGTCTCAGCGCTGCTCAGTCCCGACGCGCTAGCACACGCTGCCCAGCGCGGACCGGTGGTCGTCGTGGGCCGAACCACGCAGGTCGCCGACACCGTCGGCGCCGTATGGAACAACGACGAAGTGGGTGCGCACCTTGCCGTCGAGCACCTGGCACGGCTCGGGCACACGCGTATTGCGCACCTGGCGGGTTCTCATCGGCCCGCTTCGCAGGCACGACGCGCCGCCTTCCACGCGACGATGACCGCGCTCGATCTTCCCGCGCCACACCTCGTCTGTGATGACACCGACACTGTGATCGCCTCCGTGCGAGCCGGTGCCACCACCGCAGTCTTCGCTTCGAACGACACCCGCGCGGCGCGCCTCCTCGGGGCCGCCCTCGACGCGGGCATCAGTGTGCCCGGGGACCTCGGTGTCGTCGGCTATGACAACACCGAGCTCACCGAACTTCTTCGCCCTCGCCTGACCTCGGTTGATCAGCCACGCCACGAGATGGGCCAACGCGCCTTGGCCATCCTCACCGATCTGCTCGGCGGCGGTCCCGCGCGCGTCGAGGTCGTGGCTCCGCGACTCATCGTGCGAGATTCTTCGGGTCCGTCGCCCACCCCGTGACCGGTGAGCACCTGGACGCTTCGCACTGAAGCATCCTGGGGCACAGAGCCCGGCCGATGGCCGAGCGCTCGAACGATGAACGGTGACGCGAGCCATCGATGAACGACGTCCCGACTCATCACATGGGGTGGAGCTGAGGGGACTCGAACCCCTGACCCCCTGCATGCCATGCAGGTGCGCTACCAGCTGCGCCACAGCCCCGCGGAGCCGTGGCTCCGAACGCGGAAGATCCTACCTGCTCGCGGACGGTGCTCTGCGCACGGCCCCGAGACACCAGCCGGGAGACGTCGCCGCGGAAGCACCTCCGCCCAGGCAGACGTGCAGCACCACGAACCCAGGCGACTAGCATCACCCCGACCGCCCGCCCGACGGGCACTCCCATCCGAGAACCGGAGCACCCATGCGCACGACGTTGACGGGCCTCGCCCTGCTCGCCGTCGGCGCGGTCCTTGTCGCCACGGGTGTCCTCGCGTCGGCGGACGTCGCCCATCTCGCCGCACGCGTCGGCCCTGTCCTCGCGTTCGTCGTCGGCATGACGGTCGTCACCGACCTCGCCGCCCGCGCGGGACTCTTCGACGCGGTCGCGGCTCGCGTCGCCCGCTGGGGCCGCGGCAGCAGGCTCGCGTTGTGGGGTCTCGTCGTCGTCGCGGGCGCCGTCTCGACCGCGTTCCTGTCGCTCGACACGACCGCCGTCCTTCTCACCCCCGTCGTCGTCGTGCTCGCACGGCACGTCGACGTCGCTCCCCTGCCGTTCGCGCTCACAACCGTGTGGCTCGCCAACGCGGGCTCGCTGTGGCTGCCGACGTCGAACCTCACGAACCTCCTCGCGCTGCACGCGCTCGGTGACCCGAGCCCGCTCGCGTTCGCGCGCCTCACGTGGGCGCCCGCTCTCGTCGCGACCGTCGTCCCCATGCTCGTGCTGCTCGCCCTGTTCCGCCGCGCGCTCACGGGCCGCCACCGCCCCGAGCAGACCCCGCCCGAGCCCCGCGACCCCGTGCTCCTGCGGATCGCAGGCGTCACCGTGACGCTGCTCGTGCCCGCGCTCGTCTCGGGCGTCGACGTGTGGATCCCCGCCGTCGTCGCCGCGGCGGTGCTCGCGGTCGCGTTCGCGCTCCGCGAGCGCGGCGCCCCCGGCACACCCGGTGCTCTCCGCTGGAACCTCGTCCCCTGGCCGACGCTCGTGCTCGTGAGCGGTCTCTTCGTCGTCTTCGAGGCCGCCCACGGGGCGGGCCTGGGCGCGTGGCTCGCGCGCGTCGCGGGCGAGGGCGAGGGCACTCTCGACCTGCTGCGCGTCGCCGTGACCGGCATGCTCGGCGCGAACCTCGTCGACAACCTGCCTGCCTACCTGGCCCTCGAGCCCGCCGCAGGCTCCCCCGCGCGCCTCGTCGCGCTGCTCGTCGGCGTCAACGCGGGGCCGCTCGTCACGCCGTGGGCGTCGCTCGCCACGCTCCTCTGGCACGACCGCCTCACGCGCCTCGGCGTGAGCGTCCGCTGGGGCGGCTACATGGCGCTCGGTCTGCTCGTCGCACCGCTCACGGTGCTCCTTGCGACGCTCACGCTGGCCGCGATGCTCTGACTGCGTCCCGCTCCGGTCGAGCACGCACGGGGGCCCGCGCGCCCGACCACGTCACCTCAGGACGGCGCGCCCGAACCGGCCGACGCGAACCGCTCTCGCAGGTACTGCGCGTACCCGTGCGGCGCCCGGCCCTCCGTCCGGCCTGACGTGAGGACGTCGACGACGTCCGACGCGACGATCCTCACCGGCAGCGCACGCAGCCGCGCGACGAGCCCGACGTCCTCGTGCGCGACGACCGGGTCGAAGCCGCCGGCGGCGACGTGCGCAGACAGTCGCAGGCCGAGGTTCGCGCCGTGGACGTGCCCGTTGGGCCGCCCGGGCACGCGCGTCGCGGCCCACGCACGCGTCCGCTCAGGCCCGAGATCCGCAGGGTCGGGACGGACGGTTCCGACGACGACGTCGGCCCCCGCGTCCGCGAGCCGCACGTGCTCGACGATCCAGTCGTGCCCGACGACGGAGTCCGCGTCCGTGTGGAGCAGCCACACCTCCTCGTCCGCGACGGCAGCCTCGCGGGCGAGCCGTGCGCGCACCGCCGCGACCCCCGCCTCGCGAGCGCGACCGACCGCGCACGCGTCGAGCTCCACGACCGTGAGGTCGAGGCCCGCGCGCGCCGCGGCCTCCGCCGCGACCGTGCCGGTCGCGTCGCGGCACGCGTCAAGGACGAGCGTCACCCACACGTCGAGCCCGTGCGCGCGGGCGTGCCCGACGGCAGCCGCGAGACCCTCGACGCACCGGCCGACGAGTCCCTCCTCGTCGTGCGCAGGCACGACGACCTCCGCGCGTCGCACCCGCGCCGTCGCCGTCATGTCAGCCCCTCGAGCGCCGCGACCGACCGCGGGTCACGGGCGAGGACGTCGAGGACGAAGTCCTCCTCGACGTGCTCGACGAGCCGCGGCAAGCCGAGCCCGCGCGCCAGGACGTCCCGCGCGTCGTCACCCGTGAGCGGGTACTCCGGCACGTCGTGGCGCCAGTGGCACGTGACGACGCACCCCGCCGGTGCGAGCACGCCCAGGAGTCGGGTCGCGAGGTCCGCGAGGTCGGTGCGCGAGAGGTAGTAGCCCACCTCGGAGACGACGACGGTGTCGAACGGCCCGTCCGGCAGCGTGTCGAGCGCCGAGCCGACCCGCACGTCGACCCTGTCGGCGAGGCCCGCGTCCGCGACGCGCTGCCGTGCCTGCTCGACGGCCCGCTCGGCGACGTCGAGCGCGACGACCTCCCGGGCCCGTGACGCCAGGTCGACCGTGAGGTGCCCGAGCGAGCACCCGATCTCGAGCACACGACCGAGGTCCTCCCGCGGCAGGCTCGCGACCGTGAGCGCACGCTTGCGCCGCTCGTACCACCGCGTGCCGAGCCGCCACGGGTCCTCCCGGCGACCGTAGAGCTCTGTGAAGTACTCCGCGCCCAGCCGCTCGGGCCGGTCGGCAGCGCCCCGGGCGGACGTGACGACGAACGTCTCGACGTCCCGCACCACGTGCCGCAGGAACCGGGCGTGCAGCACCGGGGCCGCCCCGGTGGCGTCCGGCATCGTCTGCGACTCGTAGGCGCCGAGCGCCCGCATCTTCGCGACGACCTCCGCGTCCCGCAGGACCAGCGCGCGAGCACCGTCGGGCAGCCCGGCGTCCGGGTCGCCCCAGTGCCACAGCCACACCGGATACTCCCAGAGGTGCACGCCACGCTCCGCGGCGAGCTCAGCGGCGACCTCCCCGACAACCCGGTGGTCGTGATGCCCGTCGCCGCGCCACGGCGCGACGACGAGCAGCCGCGCGCCACCCGTCCCGGCGTCGAGGACCCGGGCGAGGTCGGCGCGCACCCCTGCACGGTGCGCGCCCGTGGCCGCGTCGGGGTGGTCGAGCACGTGGACCTGCGCGCCCGGGCACTGGACGTCGAGCGCCTCGCGGAGCTCGGCACGCCGCGTCGCGACGAGCTCGTCGCGCCCGACGCCCGCGTGCGACGCCGCGCCGTTCGTCACGCACACGACCTCGAGCGTCACGCCCGAGGCGCCGAGCCGCGCGAGGAGGCCGCCCGCCCCGAGGGTCTCGTCGTCCGCGTGCGCCGCGAGGACCACGACCCGGTCGACTGCCGGAAGCGCGAGCGCGGGCAGCGCCGTGAGCGCCGCGTCCCACGCGCGCGCGTCCGTCCCGGGCTCGGCAGCGTCGAAGGTCACCACGACGGCCCCGTCGCGAGGTTCTTGCGGCCCAGCGACACGAGGTCACGCTCCGCATGGTGCTGACGCACGTAGATCTCGAGATCGGCGACCCGTTTGGCGTGAGCGGCGTCGAGCGCGAGAGGTGCAGGGCCGAGCGCGTGCGCTGCCGTCCGCAGCACCCGCTCGCACGTGCGGGCGACCACGGCCCGAACTCGTGCGGACGTCACGGGCGTCGGACGGCCCGCGGCCACCTCGCGCGCCGCATCGCCGAGCACTGCCCGCGCCGCGTGCAGATGCTCGTCGACGTCACCCAGGTGCATGAGGAGCAGCTCGGCGTCCGACCGTCGCGCGACCTGCTCGCGCAGCGTGCGCGCAAGCCCGACAGCCCCGCCGTACCAGCACGCCGCAACCCCCGCGCCGCCCCACGCGAATCCGGGACGCTCGAGGTACCAGCCGGGTTCCCCGACCGCGACCGCCGGGACCGCCGTGAACTCGAGGCCCGTGCTCGGGATCTCCGTGAGACCGCGCGCGACCCACTTCTCGGCCGCCGCGCCGACGCCCGCGTGCCGCAGGTCGACCGCGTACAGCTGGCGTTCCCCCGCTGCGTCACGCGCCGTGACGAGAGCCGCGTCGAGCCGGTCCGCGAGCGAGCACCACGGCTTCGTCCCGTCGAGCAGCACGACGCGCCCGTCGTCCGAGGCGCGCGCCGCGAGCGTCGCCGCCGGCCCCTCCGCCGCGAACACGCCCCACGACGCCTGCGCAGCGTCCGCCACGACGTCGTCGGGCGCGAGCCCCGCCTGGGCGAGAATCGCGAGCGCGTCAAGGTGCGGCTCGATCGCCCGCGCGAGCCCGAGGTCGCGGGACGCGACCGTCGCGAGCAGCTCCCACACCGCCACCGTCCCGTCGCTGCCCGGACGCAGGGTCGCGGGCAACTGCGCCGCGACCGCGAGCACCCCGTCGACGTCGCTCACGTCGGCGAGCAGCTCGAGCGCGCGGTCCCGCGCGTCGCGCGGCCCCTCGGCGCCGAGCGCGACGACGCTCCAGACCTGCCCGGCCGCGCCGTCCCGCTCCCCGCCGTCCTGCACCACGCCGTCCCGCACCGGGCCCGCCGGCACCGTCGCACCTGCCATCGATCCCTCCTTCGTCGTCGGACGTGGACCGATGATGACCTGCGACGACCGACCGCGCGACCCGGGTGCCGCCGTCGACCCGCCCAGATGCGCGCCGCCGAGGCGCGGCGCACGATGGAGGGAAGGGCCGCGAAGGCCACCGGACACGACGGAAGGACGAACCCATGGGCTCGAAGATGACGTTCCTCGCGGGTGCTGCGGTCGGGTACGTGCTCGGCAGCCGGGCGGGCCGCGCCCGCTACGAGGAGATCAAGGCCAAGGCACGCTCCGTGCTCGACGACGACCGCGTCCAGGACGTCGTCGAGACCGCGAAGGAGCGTGCTGCCGAAGCCGCGGGCGCCGCGGGCGCCGCCGTCCGCGCGAAGGTGGGCGAGGTCGCCGGCGACGCCGGGACGGCGCTCAAGGACAAGGTCACGCACGCGTTCCACCGGGACGACGACGGTCACACGCCGCCGCCCACCATGACCACGCCTCCGGTGGCGCCGACCAGCGGACCGTGATGGCGTAGAAGACCCTTGAGGAGAACCCGAGAGAAGGAGGCACCATGTCACATCTCACCGGCAAGAAGATCGCGTTCGTCTCCACGAACGGCTTCGAGGACTCCGAGCTCATGAGCCCGTGGGAGGCGGTCACGGGGCACGGCGCGACCGCGCACCTCATCGCCCCCGAGACCGGCACGATCACCGGCAAGAACGGCCACGAGCACCCCGTCGACAGGACGACCGGCGAGGCCTCGGCCGACGAGTACGACGCGCTCGTCCTGCCCGGCGGCGTCGTCAACGCCGACCACCTGCGTCTCGACGAGGCGGCCGTCGAGCTCGCCCGCGCGTTCTTCGCGGCGGGCAAGCCCGTCGGCGTCATCTGCCACGGTGCGTGGCTGCTCGTCGAGGCCGACGTCGTCCGCGGCCGCACACTCACGTCGTATCCGAGCCTGCGCACCGACCTGCGCAACGCGGGCGCGGAGTGGGTCGACGAAGAGGTCGTCGTCGACCAGGGGCTCGTCTCGAGCCGCACGCCCGACGACCTGCCAGCGTTCAACGACAAGCTCGTCGAGGAGATCGGCGAAGGCGTCCACACCGGACAGCACGCCTGACGCACGCACGTCGAGGGGCCCGGAACCTTGTGGTTCCGGGCCCCTCGTGCGTGCCCCGTCTCAGAACACCGGCTTGCCGCCCGTGACGCCGAGCACCGTCCCGGAGACGTAGCTCGCGTCGCGCGGCGACGCGAGGAAGACGAACGCCGGAGCGCACTCCGCAGGCTGCCCCGCACGTCCGAGCGGCGTGTCGAGCCCGAACTGCTCGATCTTCTCGTTCGGCTGCGTGGCTGGCTGCAGCGGCGTCCAGATCGGCCCCGGCGCAACCGCGTTGACACGGATGCCCTTCGGGCCGAGCTCGGCCGCGAGGTTGACCGTGAGGTTGTTGATCGCCGCCTTCGTCGACGCGTAGTCGAGCAGCGCGTTCGACGGCTGGTACGCCTGGATCGACGAGACGTTGATGATGCTCGACCCGCTCTCCAGGTGTGGCAAAGCAGCCTGCACGAGCCACACGAGCGCGTAGAGGTTCGTGCGCATCACCCGGTCGAGGTCGTCCGTCGTCACGTCCGCGACCGAGTCGCGGCGCGCCATCTGGTAACCGGCGTTGTTGACGAGGACGTCGAGCCCGCCCAGGCCCTCGACCGCGCGTTCGACCGTCTGCCGGCACACGTCCTCCTGGGTGAGATCACCCGGGACGAGCACGCACCTGCGCTGCACCCGCTCGACCCACCGTGCCGTCTCCTCCGCGTCCTCCTGCTCCTCGGGCAGGTACGAGATCGCGACGTCGGCGCCCTCCCGCGCATACGCGATCGCGACCGCCCGCCCGATGCCGGAGTCGCCGCCCGTGATGAGCGCCCGCATCCCGTCGAGGCGCCCGTGCCCCGTGTACGACGTCTCCCCGTGGTCCGGCTGCGGCTCCATGGGCGCCGTGAGGCCCGGCGGCTCCTGCTGCTGCGCGGGGAAGGCCTGGTTCTCCTCGGTCATGTCGTGCTCCCGTCGTCGTCAGGCAGAACGCGTGCCGGGACGGCACGCGCCGTCCTCACCACGCTAGGGCCCACCTGCGCGACCTGCATCCGCACGCTCGGGTGGCGCGCAGACTCCGCCGTGCCGACGATGAGAGGACGCTCGCACCCACGAGGGACACCCCGAGGACCGGAGGTCGACATGCCACGCACGAAGACACCCCAGCTCAAGGACCCCGAGCTCTACGAGAAGCTCGTCGACGACGGCGCGTCGAAGGAGAAGGCCGCGCGCATCTCCAACGCAGCCGCGCGCGACGGACGTTCGAGCGTCGGCCGTCGTGGCGGCGCCGCCGAGGACTACGAGAAGCGCACCGTGCCCGAGCTGCGCGCTCGTGCCAAGGAGCTCGGGCTCAGCGGGTACTCCCGCCTCCGCAAGGCCGAGCTCGTCGACCTCCTGCGCGAGCACTGACATGGCACGGCTCGTCCGCGCCGACCTGCGCGCACCGGGCTGGGGACGCCGCGGAGCCGGCAAGGGCTTCTTCTACGTCGACTCCGAGGGCGACAGGATCTCCGAACCGGAGACGATCGCGCGCCTCGACGGACTCGCGATCCCGCCCGCCTGGACCGACGTGTGGATCGCGCCGGACCCGCGCAGCCACGTTCTCGTCACGGGCGTCGACGGCGCTGGACGACGCCAGTACATCTACCACCCGGCGTGGATCGAGGCGCACGACGCGGAGAAGTTCGCACGCCTGCCCGATCTCGCCGCCTCGCTCCCCCGCGCCCGCCGGCGCGTGCGCCGTGACCTCGGCGCTGAACCTGCGAGCCGCGAGCGCGCGCTCGCCGTCGGGTTCCGGCTCGTCGACACGGTCGGCATCCGCGTGGGCGACGCGCGGCACACGGTCGTCACGGGCCACCGCGGTCTCACGACGCTCGACGTCCGCCACGCGACCGTCGACGCCGACACCGTGACGCTCGACTTCCCCGGCAAGAGCGGCATGCACTGGCACGTGAGCGCGACCGACCACGACCTCGCGGTCGCGGTGCGCTCGCTCCAGCGCGACAGGTCAGCCCGAGCACGCCTCGTCGCGTACCGCGACGGCCGCCGTTGGCGGCCGCTACGTTCGGCCGAGCTCAACGCGTACGTCCGGGAGGTCACCGGGACCGATGCGACGACGAAGGACCTGCGCACGCTCCTGGGCTCGGCGACCGCCGCGCACGAGCTCGCGCTCGCGGGGCCGCTCGAGGACCCGCGGGACCAGGAGCGGGCGATCCGCGACGCGGTGCGGCTCACCGCCGACGTCCTCGGCAACACCCCGGCTGTCGCCCGCGCGTCGTACGTCGACCCTCTCGTCCTCGACGCGTACCGGCGCGGCGAGGTCGCCGACGCGCATCGCGAGATCGCGGCCGCGTACCTCGACCTCGTGCGACGGGAGGGTGCGTGACGGGGGACGTCCCGCCCGTCGTCCGCGCGCCCCGCGCCGTCGTGGGTGGAACCGCTACCGTTGCCGCATGACCGCACCTCTCTCGCACATCCGCTGGGGCATCATCGGCGTCGGTGACGTCACCGAGCACAAGTCCGGCCCCGGCTTCCAGAAGGCTGAGCGGTCCTCGCTCGTCGCCGTCATGCGTCGCGACGGGGCGAAAGCTGCCGACTACGCGACGCGGCACGGTGTGCCGCGGTGGTACGACGACGCCGACGCGCTCATCCATGACCCCGAGGTCGACGCCGTCTACATCGCGACGCCGCCCGGCTCGCACGCCGACTACGCGATCCGCGTCGCCGCGGCCGGCAAGCCCGTCTACGTCGAGAAGCCCATGGCGCGCACGGCCGACGAGTGCCGCGCGATGATCGACGCGGCCGACGCCGCAGGAGTGCCGCTGTTCGTCGCGTACTACCGGCGGGCCATGCCGCGCTTCAAGATCGTCGAGGACCTCGTGCGTTCGGGCGAGCTCGGCGAGATCCGCACGGTCTCGGTGCGCAACACTGCCCCGCGCGACGCGGGAGACCCCGAGCACCAGCCCTGGCGCCTGCAGCCGGAGATCTCTGGCGGCGGGCTCTTCGTCGACCTCGGTTCGCACGCGCTCGACTGGCTCGACCACGTGCTCGGCCCGGTCGAGGAGGTCCACGGCATCGCGACGAACGTCACCGGCACGTCGGCGGCCGAGGACCACGTCGTCGCGGCGTTCCGCTGGGCGTCGGGCGCCGTCGGCACGGGCACGTGGGCGTACGACGACGCCGAGCGCACCGACGAGATCGTGCTCCACGGCACACGGGGTTCGGTGCGGTTCCCGTGCTTTGGCGAGGCTCCGATCCGGGTGCGTGTCGGCGGCGTCGACCGCGAGATCCAGGCGCCGTACCCCGAGCACGTGCAGCAGCCGCTCATCCAGCTCATCGTCGACGAGCTCACGGGCCACGGCGGCCCGGCACCCAGCACGGGCCGGACCGCGCTGCGCACGGGCGAGGTCATCGACGCGGTCCTCGCCGGCTACCGCCGGGCACAGGCCTGACGCACCCTCGATAGCCGATCTGCACGCCTCAGGCGTACGGATCGGCTATCGAACGTCCAGGCCCGGGCCTGGACGACGCCCTCCGCTGTGCCGATAGCCGATCCGTGCACGTCACGTGCACGGATCGGCTATCGGACCACTGGGGTCGGTGAGCGACCAGAGGACCAGCGCGGCCCCGAGAGCTGGCGACCGCGGCTCAGAGCGTCGCGTCGCCGCCCGCCTCGACCGCCGCGCGCGCCGCCTCGAGCCGCGCGACGGGCACCCGGAACGGCGAGCACGACACGTAATCAAGGCCTGCGCCCTGGAAGAACCGGATCGACTCCGGGTCACCGCCGTGCTCGCCGCACACCCCGATCTTCAGCTCAGGCTTCGTCGACCGCCCACCCTCGACACCCACCCGGACGAGCGCTCCGACGCCCAGCGCGTCGATCGTCTCGAACGGGGAGATCGTCAGGACGCCGTTGTCGAGGTAGTCGTGGAAGAACGCGCCCTCGACGTCGTCGCGCGACATGCCCCACGTCGTCTGCGTGAGGTCGTTCGTGCCGAACGAGAAGAAGTCCGCCTCCTCAGCGATCCGGTGCGCCGTGAGCGCCGCCCGCGGCAGCTCGATCATGCAACCGACCGGCAGGTCGAGCAGATGACCCGAGCCCCGACCAATCTCTGTGAGGATGCCGAGCGCCTCCTCACGGACGAGGTGCATCTCCCGCACCGACCCGACGAGCGGCACCATGATCTCCGGACGCGGGTCGAAGCCACGTTCCCGCAGCTCGACGGTCGCCTCCGCGACCGCCCGGATCTGCAACGCGAACAGCCCCGGGATCTTCAGGCCCAGCCGCACACCGCGCAGGCCGAGCATCGGGTTCTGCTCGTGCATGCGCCGCACTGCCCCGAGGATCTTCACGTCGCGCGGGTCCGCGCCGCCGTCGCGCTCCGCGAGCGCGACCTTGACCGAGAGCTCCGTGAGGTCCGGCAGGAACTCGTGCAGCGGCGGGTCGATGAGCCGGATCGTCGTCGGCAGCCCGTCCATCGCCTCGAGCAGCCCGACGAAGTCCCCGCGCTGCAGCGGCAGCAGGTCCGCGAGCGCCGCCTCACGTTCCTCGTCGCTCTCGGCGAGGACGACGGCCTCAACGAAGTGGCGCCGCTCGCCGAGGAACTGGTGCTCGGTACGGCACAGGCCGATGCCCTGCGCGCCGCGCGCCCGCGCCCGCAGCGCGTCGTCCGCCGAGTCCGCGTTTGCCCGCACCTCCATGGTGCGGACGCTGTCCGCGTGCTCGAGGATGCGGTCGACGGCGACGACGAGCTCGCGCGTCGCGTCGTCGGGCGCTGCCGCGAGCCCCGCGTCGAGACCGTCGGACAGGTAACGCATGACGGGCGAGTCCATGACCGGCACCTCGCCGAGGAACACCTCACCCGTCGACCCGTCGATCGCGATAACGTCCCCAGGGCGCAGCACCTGCCCGTCGACCCGCACCTCGCGGGCCGTGAGATCGACGTCGAGCTTGTCCGCGCCGACGACCGCGCAGATGCCCATGCCGCGGGCGACGACCGCCGCGTGCGACGTCTTGCCGCCGCGCGCCGTGAGGACGCCGGCCGCGACAACCATGCCCGGAAGATCGTCGGGGTTCGTCTCGCGCCGCACGAGGATGACGCTCGCACCCTCGGCTGCGCGGGCCTCGGCCTGCGCGTTGTCGAGGACGATCTCGCCGACCGCCGCACCTGGCGACGCCGCCATCGCTCGCGTGAGGAGCGTCGTCTCCCCCGACCTGTCGAACTGCGGGAACATCAGCTGCGTGAGTTGCTCGCCGGTGGTGCGGGAGATCGCCTCGTCGAGCGTGATGAGGTGCTCGTCGACGAGCTGCGTCGCGACCCGGAACGCCGCGGCCGCCGTGCGCTTGCCGACGCGGGTCTGCAGGAGCCACAGCTTGCCGCGCTCGATCGTGAACTCGATGTCGCACAGGTCGCGGTAGTGCGTCTCGAGCTTACGCATCGCCGCGAGCAGCTCGCGGTACGACGTCGGGTCGAGTTCTTCGAGGTGCGCGAGCGGGAACGTGTTGCGGATGCCGGCGACGACATCCTCCCCCTGCGCGTTTGGCAGGTAGTCGCCGTACACGCCCGAGTGGCCCGTCGCAGGGTCGCGCGTGAAGCACACGCCCGTGCCTGAGTCCTCGCCGAGGTTGCCGAAGACCATCGTGCACACGTTGACGGCCGTGCCGAGGGCGTCCGGGATCCGCTCCCGACGCCGGTAGAGCCGCGCGCGGTCCGTGTTCCACGAGTCGAGGACCGCCTCGATCGCCATGTCGAGCTGCTCGCGCGGATGCTGCGGGAACTCGCGGCCCGAGTGCTCGAGGACGAGCGCCTTGTACGTCGCGACGAGCCCCCGGAGGTCGTCGGCCGTGAGGTCGACGTCGCTCGTCACGCCACGCTCCGCCTTGAGCGTGTCGAGCGCGTCCGCGAAGAGGTCCCCGTCGAGGCCGAGCACGGTGCGACCGAACATCTGCACGAGCCGCCGGTAGGAGTCCCACGCGAAGCGTTCGTCGCCCGCCATCTCTGCCAGGCCCCGCACGGACGCGTCGTTGAGCCCGACGTTGAGGACCGTCTCCATCATCCCCGGCATCGAGAACTTCGCGCCCGACCGCACCGAGACGAGCAGCGGATCCCGCACGTCGCCCAGCTGGCGGCCGAACGCGTCCTCGATCTCGCGGACCGCCATCGTCACCTCGACCCGCAGCTCGGGAGGTACGACGCCGTCGCGCATGTAGGCGCGGCACGCCTCCGTCGTGATCGTGAAACCTGGAGGGACCGGCAGGCCGATCTTCACCATCTCGGCAAGGTTCGCCCCCTTGCCGCCGAGCAGGTCCTTGTCGTCCTTGCCGCCGTCAGCGAACCGGTGCACGTACGTGGCCATGCCAACCTCCCACGTCGGGGGGCGCGCCGTTGCGCCCCACGCGAGACGGCATCGGCATGGCGGCCGCGGTCGGACGCCGTCGGTGCCGTCCTTCTTCCTAGATCTCATACATATCGGCACGTCGCCGTGTGAACGTGGTCCCTAGGTCCCGTGCCGCCGCCCGGAGCCCGTCGTCCCAGCGTCACGCCGTGGTGCACCTACCGACGAGCGTGTCACCGCCACGACGTCATGACACGTCGGGGCGGTCCTCGCGCGGTCAGTCAGCGAGCTGCGCGTCGGTCACTCGGCTGCCCGACTGCGGCGTCCGGATCCACGGTTCCAGGTCGAACCCCTGCGCGCGTGCCGTCCCGAGGAAGTCGGACTCGACAGCGCCGTCGATGTGCGGGGCACGTGCCAGGAGCCAGAGGAACTTGCGGTCGGGTGAGCCGACGAGCGCGGTCCCGTAGTCGTCGGCGATGCGCAGCACCCAGTAGTCGGCGCTCGTCCACGGGATCCATCGCAGCCCGGCGGGCAGGAACGTCACCTCGAGCCGGCCGGGGTGCGCCGGGTCCGGGGTGGCCTTGCCGAGCGCCTGCACGGGTTCGCGGTCGGCGTCGAGACACCTGTTGTCGACGCGCACGTGGCCGTCGTCGTCGAGCGTGTACTCGGCGGTGACGTCGCGGGCGGTGTCGTCCTCGTGCTTCATCGGCAGGCGACCGATCTCGTACCAGAGGCCGAGGTAGCGCTCGAGGTCGAGGGCGGGGACCGAGGTGACGTCCATGGTGTGCTCCGTTCGTCGGCGGCTCCTCACCGTCCCACGGAGCCGTGCAGGGTGCATCCGCACCTCTGGTGCGCGGGGCACCTCACTACGCTCGACCGGGGAGCAGCAACGCACGAGGAGACCCGCATGCCAGCAGTCGGAGCACCTGAACCGTTCGTCGTCCCGGACGTCGCAGCGTGGCGGACGTGGCTCGAGGCGCACGAGGGCACGTCCGACGGGGTGTGGCTCGCGCTCGCAAAGAAGGGAACAACGACGCCGACGAGTCTCACGTACGCGCAGGCCCTCGACGTCGCGCTGTGCTCAGGTTGGATCGACGGGCAGAAGCGGTCGTTCGACGAGGCCGTCTTCCTGCAACGCTTCACGCCCCGCCGGCGCCGGTCCATGTGGTCGGCGCGCAACGTCGAGCACGTCGCGCGGCTCGAGGCCGAAGGGCGCATGCGTGCTCGTGGCCGCGCCGAGGTCGACGCGGCGCGCGCGGACGGCCGCTGGGACCGCGCGTACGCGGGCTCGGCGACGATCGAGGTGCCTGAGGACCTCGCGGCGGCGCTCGCCGCGCGGTCCGGCGCCGCCGAGGCCTTCGCGGGCCTCGATGCCGCGAACCGGTACGCGGTGCTCCACCGGGTCGTCACGGCCGCCCCTGGCGAGACTCGCGAACGGACCGTCGCACGCGCCGTCGAGCGGATCGCCTCGGGCGTTCTCTGGCACCCGCGGACGAGCTGACCGCCCCGGCGCACCGGGCTGAGCCCGGGGTGCTCACGCCCCGAGCATCTCGCGGGCGTGGGCGTACTTCTGCGCGAACCATTCCCGCTCGGATGTCGTGAGGCTCGCGGTGCGCGCCGGGTCGGTGTTGTGCGCGATGTCCGAGAGCTTGACCTGTCTGGCCAGCTCGTTCGCGCGGATGGCGCGGTAGTAGTCGTCGGCCGCGACCTCGGGGGTCCGGGTGAGGAGCACGACCGCGTCGACGACGTCATCGGGAATGCCTGCGAGGCGCAGGTCGTCGGGCGTGATCGACGAGTCCTCGACGACGTCGTGGAGGAGAGCAGCGACGTGCTCGGCCTCCTGCTCGACAGGGTCGAACCGTGCGGCGACGGCGCGCGGGTGCTCGATGTAGTCGACGCCGAGCTTGTCGACCTGCCCGGCATGGGCGTGCAGCGCGATGAGCCCGGCGCGCTCGACGAGGCTGATGCCCCGGACCGACGAGACGGGCACCCCCCACGTGAAGCGCTCGAAGGGCACGTCGTGCGCCTCGAGCCAGCGGCCCTCCCCCGTGGCGACGAGCACGGGCGCAAAGATGCGCAGGAGCTCGAGGACGTCACGGTCCGGGTCGCCGCCGAGCGCGGCGTGCAGCTGCGCGACTCCGTCGGCCGGGACCGCGTGGTGGTACTCGTAGTCCTCGCCGTCCCGGTAGTCCGTGCCGTGGAGGTCGACACCGCCGACCTCGGTGCGGGTCGCGCGCAGGGTGAGGCTGCGCAGCCTGAGAAGAGGTTCGTTCATCGGGGTCTCCTGTCCGCTCGGCCGGGCCGCGCGCCCGCGGCCCGGCCAGCGAGGGTCCCTGAGCCCTCACGAGGAACGTAGCGGCAGCCACCGACTCTCGGCAGGTGGCCGCGCGGCGACGTCGCGGTGATGTCCCCTGACCGGCTCGTCACCGCCCCCGGGCGCATGGTCCCGACGGCGGCGCCGAGGCTCAGCCGGTCGGAGCCGGGCGGCGCGGGTCGACGTCCTGGCGGTCCTTGTCGAGCTCGTCGTTGGCCTTCTGCTCGCGCAGCAGCTCGTCGAGCGGGGCCTCCCACCCTCCGAGCGCCGCGTCGACGAGCAGCGTGCCGTCCTGCTCGACGAGCAGGTAGACGTTCCCCTCGGGCGGCCCTGACGGGGCACGTTCGGGCGGGACGCGCACGATGGTGAGACCGGGGTGTCGCGCATCGGCACGGACGTCGCCGGGATGCACGTCGATCGGCGCGAACGCTGGTTCCTTGTCGAGCCACCACCAATCGACGGTGTCCTCGCACGTCGTCGTGAAGCCGCTGAGGTAAAGCGCGAGCCGGTGCGTCACGAGATCGCACGTCGCGCTCGCGTCACCCCGACCGTTCGCAGTGATGATCGTGTCGGTGAGCGTCATCGCGCGTGTCGTCACCGACGCGTCAGCGAGTCGCTCCGTTGCGGAGTCCGACCCAACGGTCGCCGTCCGCGGCCGGTTGAGCAGGGTGAGAGCGACGATGATGCCGGCGAGCACGAGGACGAGGACGGTCGCAACGGCAAGGCGCTGCTGGCGGGTCCGGCCCAGGTGCGGGGCCGGGAGGCCCGGCGGGCCGTTCAGCCAGTCGTTCGCCGTCGTCGGGATGCCGGGTGCGAGCGTCGGCGTCACTGTCGGGGCAGACACAGTCGACGCGGGTGGTGCGAGTGGCGTGGGCGGTGCGAATGACGTGGGCGGTGCGAACTGCAGGCTCGGGTCGCTCGGAGGAGCCGGAGGAGCCGGAGGATCGGGAGGTGGTGGTTGGCGGACGGGCGGGTTCGACGGCGGTGTGGGCGAGCTCATCCCCGGAACATATGGCGCCGGAGCAGCCGCTGCAGGGCACCTGTGGACAACCTGCTTTCGCACCCTTCCTGTGGGCAACCGACGCGGTGTGACACGAGCCGCCACGCTGTGGGCTCCGCGCCTGCCCCCCCACGCCGGTGCAACCGCACGCGTGCTGCGGCGGCAGCAGTCCGCGACGGCTCAGCCGCGCCGACGGGTGCGAACGGAACGACGCGAGACGACGCGTCGGACCGCACCCGGGGCACCAGCACCGTCCGGGCCCGGCGACGCAGGCGGCCGCGCGGGAGCCGCGCCGACCTGCCCGGGGTGGCTCGGCTGCTCGTCGACGACGAGTCCATGCTCGTCGAACGTCGAGCCACAGGTACGGCAGACGTACGCGAGACCACGCCGGACGTCGCAGCCGGCGAGAACGACCCGCTGCCGCTCGAGCATCAGCCCGTAGTCCTCGAGGGACATGCCGTCGGGCGGGACGACCAGGCCGTACGCGTACCGACAGACGGCGCCAGCCGCCTCGCAGACGGGGCACTCGTCCGTCTCGCCCCACGGCAGGACGGACTCAGGCCGCTCACTCGCGTCGGTGCTGCTCATCGTCGACCTCCCCGTGCCCGGGCCGGCCGGGCCGCGCTACCGCGGCCCGGCCGGCGAGGGTCCCTGAGAGCCCTAACGACGAACGTAGCGGCAGCCACCGACATTCACGGACCAGCCTGCGGCGGTGGTGCGAGTTCCCCTCGGGCCGGGTGAGCTTCCCGTCTCCCGTGACCGAATGTCGGTGGCTGCCGATACGGTCGGCAGCACCACGGTGGGAGATCCACGGCGCCGGAACAGGGACCCGGCGCCGGGGACCACCGTCACGCACAACCCTCAGGGAGTCAGACATGGGTGACATTGGAATGGCAGGGCGACTCGTCTCGCCGGCGGGAGCAGCCTTCGGGCTCGTCCCGGTGCCGGACCCGTGGAGCAGGCCGACAGGCCCGGAGGGGAGACTGCTCGTCGACATCGAGATGCTCTCCCCCGACAGGCTCGTCTGCTACCTCGGGCGCAGGATCCCGACGGCCGGGCTCACCCGCCTTGCGGAGGCCTACCTCAGGGCTGCAGCCGACCAGCATCCCGAGGTCACGGTGCCGGCGGTCGAGATCCCCGAGGGCGGCATCACCGTCGCGTTCGTCGCCTCGACACATCTTGATGTCACCGTCGAGTGCTCGGTCGTCGAGGCTCTCGACGCGCACGTCCCGGAGCACGACGGGCTCGCGTTCGAGGTCCAGCGCGCGAGCCTCGTCTCCGCCTCCCACCAGCTCACGTCATGGGTCGAGGCCCTCCATACGCCGGCCGACGAGGAGGCCTGATGGGACTCCTTGCCAAGCGTCTGGCGCGCGAACCCGGCGACCGGCTCGTCCAGGTCGCGGTCCACCCGTACCTCGACGAGCTCACGGGAGCGCCGTCGACCGTCTACATGCACCGGGTGAGTCTCGACGAGGACGACGACCCCGTCACGTTCGCGAGCGCGCTCACCGCGTTCGTCGACGGCGTCGCGGCGACGATGAGCATCGTCTCCCCCGAGTGGTACGCCTCCTCGTGCGTGCTCCTGCAGATCGTCGAGGAGGACGACGCGGAAGCGCTCGTCCCGGCACTCGGCGGTCCGGACCCGCGGTTCCACGCGCCCAGCGAGTCCGTGCGGCGCGCCTGCCGGTTGCTCACGCAGGCGGACCGCACCCCGGTCCACATGACGTCGTGGACCTTCTCCGACCGGTTCCTCCGGCACAAGTTCGGCAAGGCGCGCAGCATCGTCGAGGCATGGCCCGCGAGCGACCTCATGCTCGCGCTGCTCGGCGAGCTCGCCACCGGCCAGTCCCGCAAGGCGCTCGCGGCCGTCGCCGACGACCTCGGATCACTCCTCGGCGATCCTCCCGACGGCCGGCGCGCCTACCTCCACAGCGTGCTGCGCGGCTGGTCATCGACCTACGACGGACCGGAGGTCCCCGCATGAGGCCAGAACACCTCGCAGCCTGGGTGTGCGAGTTCTGCGGCACCTACGGCGAGACGCTGACCGAGAGCGTCGACGTCCGGCAGTGCGACGTGTGCGGCGAGCCTGTGACGGAGGTCCAGCGATAACTGAGGTGCCCGGCGTCCCCGACCTCGAGCCCGAGGCAATCCCGCTCGCGCACCATGCAAAGGGACGATCTCGACGATCCCACCGGTCCGTCCGAGGTAGGCTCGCACTAGCCGTACGCCTGTGAGGCCGCGACGGCTCATCCTTTCGCTGCCCTGCGCCGATCATCACCGTGGAACGGGGACGCACCGGCACGACGCAGCACCGCGTCGTGACCGTCGAGGACTTACAGCGAGCACAGAGCGACAGGGGCAACGATGACGGTTCTTCCCACGTTCGACACGTCGCTCAGCGACAAGCAGCGCAGGACTGTGGCCCATCACGCCGACGAGCTGCTCAAGGACCTCGACAAGAACGTTGTGCCGTCGTTGCATCGCCATGTTCTCGAGGCCGCGCTCGCGCGACTCGTGGGTTCCTCCGCACCGGCGAGCGCCGACAAGGCCGTGTCCGCGACGGCCCCGTCGCCGACACCGCCCCCGCCCGCGGCCGCCCTCCCGTCCGACGACCTCGCGACCAGCGACCCTGCTGCGCCGTCGGTGGATCCCGATCTCGTCTGGATGCTGAGCGCAGGTGTCCTCACGGCGGGCGAGGAGCTGCGCGGACCGAATGACGCGGCCGACGAGCGCGCTGTCGTCACTGCCGCAGGGTCTGTGGTCCGTCAGGGAACGACCCATCCGGGGCCGTCCGCGGCTGCGACGGCCGCCGTCGGCTACCAGCGCAACGGCTGGCTCTTCTGGCACGTCGTCAAGGACGGGACACCCACGTCGCTCGCCGTGCTGCGCAGCCGTCTCCGGGGCCGCTCGCAGCTTCGACGCCGATAGGGCGCCCGCCTCGCTCACGTTGCCGCGAGGTTGCCCGACCCGTCGGGGATGCTCCACCCGGCGGGCCGGGGCCCCGCTGGGCCTCATGCTGCAGCCCGTGCCTGGGATTCTCCTGGCACATCCTGGGAGCTCCCCTGGCAGAACCGCGCCGTAGGATCGAACCTCCCCCGATCCCCTCCCCGGAGCCCCGCATGCCTGCGTCCACCCTCTCCGACGGCGCCCTCGTCCGCGAGGCCCGCCCCGGTGACGAGCCCGCCATCCTTCGCTGCATCCAGGCGCTCGCCACCTACGAGAAGGAGCCCGACGCGGTCGTCAACACCGTCGAGCGCCTCACGGAGACGCTCTTCGGCGAGCGACCCGCAGCGTTCACGCACGTCGTCGAGCGTGACGGCGACGTCGTGGCGATCGCCCTGTGGTTCACGACGTACTCGACGTGGACGGGCGAGCAGGGCCTGTGGCTCGAGGACCTCTGGGTCGACGACGCGTTCCGCGGACGCGGCTACGGCCGTGCGCTCGTGCAGACCCTCGCAGCCGTGTGCGTCGAGCGGGGCTACCCCCGGTTCGAGTGGACGGTCCTCGACTGGAACGCGCCGTCGATCGCGTTCTACCGGTCGCTCGGTGCGGTCGGCATGGACGAGTGGACGACGCAGCGCGTCACGGGCGACGCGCTCGCGAGGCTCGCCACCCGCTGAGCCTGCACTGCTGGCAGCGTGCCCAGCCTGCCCGGCCTGCCCGGTCGTCCGCTCAGCGCTCTGCGTCGAGCGTCGCGTCGTCCCGCGCCAGCGTGGCCTCGTCGACGACCTTGTTGAGCCGCTCGGAGAGCAGGAGCCCGAGAAGGACGAGGGCCCCGAGGTAGAGCGGGAGCAGCCACATCCCCAGCAGCGCGGACAGCCCGCCGAAGACGGGCGGAGCGAGCGTCGAGCCGGTGTAGGCGGCCGCCATCTGGATGCCGATGATCGCGTGCGAGGTGTGACGCCCGAAGTTCGCGGGCGTCGAGTGGATGATCGCCGGGTAGATGGGTGCGCTGCCCAGACCTGCGAGGACAAGCCCGGCGAGCGCGACGGCGTCCGTCGGGACCGGGAGCGCAACGAGGACGACACCTGCGGCGATCGTGAGGAAGCCGCCACGGATGAGCGCACGGTCCCCGATCCTGTCGGCGACGAAACCTGCGAGGAACCGGCCGGCGGTGATGCCGAGGAGGAAGAGGGAGCCGAACGCGGCTGCGGTCCCGGCGTCGACGTCGCGGTACGTGACGAGGTAGGTCGACGCCCAGAGGATCGCTGTGCTCTCGAGCGCGCAGTAGGCGAAGAACGCGCCGAGGACGAGGCGCACCCCGGGGATGCGCAGGACCGTGCGGAGCGGCACGTGCCCCCTGGTCGGCTCGGTGCCGGACTGCTCGTCCCGGGGTTCGTCGACGGTGTGCGTCGTCGTGGCGACGGGGTTGACCCTCCCCCAGAGCGTGACGCTCAGCAGCAGGACGACGGTGAGCGCGGCCTGGATGATGCCGACGCTCCGGTAGGCGCTCGCCCAGCCGAGGCCAGCACCGATCGCGTGGCTCATGATGAACGGGCTGATCGACGCGCCGACGCCCCAGAAGCTGTGCAGCCAGTTCATGTGACGGGCTGCGTAGTGGAGCGCGACGTAGTTGTTGAGCGCAGCGTCGACGGCTCCGGCGCCGAGCCCGTACGGGAGCGCCCACACGCACACGACCCAGAACGCGTCGGCCGTCGCGAACCCGAAGAGCGCCGCTGCGGTCATCCCGACGCTCACTGCCGTGACGAGGCCGACGCCGAGCCTGCGCGTGAGGAGTTCGGACAGCAGGCTCGAGACGATCGTGCCGCCCGCGATGATCATCGTGAGGACGCCCGCAGAGCCGAGGGGCACGCCGAGGTCGCCGTGCATGACCGGCCAGCCGGCCCCGACGAGAGAGTCGGGCAGTCCGAGGCTCACGAACGCGACGTAGATGAGCGCGAGGAGCAGGGAGTACATGTGCGGGCCGTTCGTGTCGTGACGTCTGCTGGGTGGTGCTGCGGCGCGTGGAGCGTGCGCGAACGGTCAGCCTACGGGTGCGAAGGGCCCCACGCGGGCTGTCGCTTCCGTGCCGCCCATGGCGACGTCGAGCTCGGTGACGTGGACGTCGACGTCTGTGCACGTCGTCGACGTGGGGGGTCCGGTGGCCGGCAGGCGGAGCATCTCCCGGAGCTGAGAGGGTGTGAGGTCGGCGGCGGGTGTCGGCGCGGGGCCGTCCCCAGGTTCGTCCCAGCCGGGGACGAGGTCGTCCTCGGACGGCCCGGGCGTGCTTGCGGGTGGTGCCGCAGTCGGCGTCGAGCCTGGCTCGTCCAACGCCGCGCACGCGCCTGTCGTGGCGCGCACCGTCAGCAACGTGCCCACCACCCGGGTGGTCATGGTGCGGGGGCGCAACATGATCCGAGAGTAGCGGGGCCGCCCGCTGCCGACGCGTGGCCCGCTCGCGCGCTACTCGCCGCCGATGACCTTTTCGGTCACGGGTGACTCGTTCCCGCCCATGTCGAAGCCGACGGCGCAGACGCGCGTCGGGCCCGCCGACGCCTCGATCGTGAGCGGCTGCCGACGGTAGATCGTGTACGCCGAGCGGTCGGCGCAGTCGGTCTCGTCGGCGGGGCCATGGCGCTCCGCACACGGCCGTCGACAGCTTCGAGGCGCGCGTGCGCACGTCCCCGGAGGGCGAGTGGTCACCCGTCGTCGAGGTGCGGGTCGCCGTGCACGACGTCCCCGCACCGGAGCCCGCACGGTCCACCCGGTCGTGGTCGAGCAGCGTCACTGACCGGATCCTCGCGGCCGCGTCGTACCACCCGGAGCAGACAGCACCCTCGAGCAACCCCTCGAACCCGGCCGCGGCGGGGTACGACGCCGCGCGCCCGGAGGCCCTCACGCAGGTCCTCCGGGCCGTCGTCGCGCTCGAGGCGCAGCTCGCGGCGGGAACGGCCGCGGCTCTGCGCGAGGCGGCCTCGGTCCGTCGGTGAGCATGGTGCGGCACGCGGGCATGCTCCCGCGATGCCCGACCCTCCCGCTACGCTCCCCTCACTGATCGCCGACGACAGGAGACCACCGTGACGGCCGAGACCGTGAGCCCCGTCCCGCTCGAGCTCGCGCACGCTCCCGCAGCAAAGGTCGCGCGGGTCCTGCGGGAGCTGTGGACGGTCGACGACGACGCTGTCTTGCCCGTCCTCGCCGAGCGCGGGCCGGCGTTCGCCGAGCAGCTCGTCCGTGAGCTGGCGCGGAACCGCAACCGCTTCGGCCCCGGCGACCCGACACCGCACTCGGCTCTCACACTGCGGCTCCTAGCGACGCTCGACGCGCCGCTCGTCGACCATGCGCCCCACGTCGAGGACTGGGCGCTCCACACCCGGTCCGTCCTCGAGCGGCTCGCGGACCCCGGGACGCGGACGGAGCCGTGGACGGTGTTCGACAGCTCCCTCGAGCCGTCGGTCGTGCTCAGACACGTGCCCGCGCACGTCCGCGCCGCTGCCGAGCACGGCATCCCCGCGACGGCAGGGATCGCGCTCATCGTCCCGGAGCTCCTCGCGCGCGGGGAGCTCGATCGCGACGACACGGTCGAGGCCGCGCTCATGGCGCTCGACACCGTGGGTCGGCCGTCGGACCGTGCGGCGTGGACGACGCTCCTGCGCGAGAACCTCGCCTTCAGCGACGACGAGGTGCGCGCGGTCGGCGACCGTCTGGTGCCTGTCCTCGGGCACGGCGAGACGCCCGTCGTCGAGGCGTTCGCGCCCGCTCTTCTCGCGTCGACGGACGACGCGCTCGTCGGCGACGTCCTCGCGACGACCCTGCACGTGCGGGCCGCGAAGACCCGACGCGTGGTGCTCGCCGCGGCGCTCGAGCGCCCCGCGCCGTCGGACCCGGAGGTGCTGGCCCTTGTGGCGGCCCTCGTGGCCCCGCACCTCACGTCGACGGACCGGGGCGTGCAGAAGGCCGCGAGCGCGCTCGTCGAGCGGTGGGGACTCGAGGTCACGACCGAGGACGAACCCGCGCCGCAGCCCGTCGTCGGCCGGTGGAACGCCACCCCACCTGCGTGGACCCTTCCCCGGTTCGAGCCCGTGGAGCCGACGGCGCGCGCGCTCGAGGCGCTCGTCGCCGAGGTCGCCCGGGGTGCCGAGCGCCCTGTCGACATCGTCTGGGAGCAGCTGCTCGAGGCGATGAACGCCGTCGCAGCGGCAGACCGTGAGGGTGCACGCTCGGCCCTTGCGGGCGTCCCCCATGGCTCGGGCGAGTCGTTCCGCATGGTCGCGGTGCACGTCGAGACGTGGCTCAGGGGTCGCCGCCCCCTCGAGCACGAGCTCGACCGGCGCTTCCAGGCGCGCGACCTCGTGCAGGCCCGCGACGCGCACGTCGTCCACCGGCTCGGCGACCTCCCGTGCCTCCTGTCTACGCCCAGCCACGTCGACCTCAGCATCGTCGCGTCCGACCTCGTCGAGCGGCTCGAGTCCTACGGTCGCGCCGGGGCGGGCGCGTCCGAGGGTGACCTCCAGCTCGCGCTCGCGCGCCTCGATCTCACGTCCGTCGACAGCTCCGTGCGTGAACGCCTCGCCCGGCTTGCCGCTCACAGCGTCCCGCTCCTCGACGAGCGAGGGATCCCGTGCGCCCGCGACGCCGTCGCGGTCGCGCTCGGCTACCTCGACGACCCCTACGTCCTGCGCGACGCGTCCGCCGACACCGCACGAAGCAGTCGGCCGGCGGAGCAGGACGTGACGATCCCCGCCTCTCTGTCCGATCTGCCTCAGCGCGCTCACGCCGGCTGGCTAGTGCCCGACGTCACGGCCTTCCCGACCTGGACCCAGATGCCGGTCGACCGTGTCGTCCCGGCGGGGACGCCAGGCTCGGGGCTCGCACTGGCCCAGGCCGCGCGTCGCCGCGCCCCGCTGCCCCGCGCCGTCGCGACGGCGCTGCTCGTCGAGCCGTCGACCCTGCTGCCCGTCGCCGTGACGGACGGCGCCCGGGCGGTGCGCGACGCATGGTCGCGCGGGCTGCTGCCGCCGGGGGCCGCCGATGCGTCGCTCCCGTGGCGCGGCACGACGCCCACGCGCGTCGCGGCCCTCGCCGCGTCGTTGCTCGCTGCGGCCGACGACGGTGCGGCAGCCGCCGTCTGGCCGTTCGCCGACGACCTTCTCGCACGCTTCGCCGCACTGCCCCGCATCCCGGTCGGCACGGCCGAGCTCGTCGGGACGCTCGCGGCACTCGTGCCGGACGCCCTCGACGCGGTGAGCCGCGGGATCGCACCGGCCAAGGTTCTCGAGGCGCCTGGCCTGCGCGCGATCGCCGATCGCACGGGTTCGTCGCAGGCCGTCACGGCGGCGCAGGCCGCCGTGGCCCTGCTGCCCGCGGTCGACGACAGCACGAGCGAGCCGTCAGCGAGCGCCTCGTCCGCGAGCGCGGGAGCCGCGAGCCCTGGCACCATGAGCACCGGACCCACGCGAGCCAGGTCCGCAGGCGCCGCACGCGCGGGCCGTTCCGCACCCGCGCTCCCCGCGCCCGCCGATCTGCTCGACGACGACGCATTCGCCAGTGCATGGCCGTCGGGCCTCGGCACCTCGCCGGAGATCGACGACGGAGCGACCCTCGGTGCGGCCGTCGTCGCTGTCGGCGCGCACCGCCTGTGCTCGCTCGACCTCACGTTCCCCGATCTCGGGACATTCCGCGTGTCGAAGACCTGGTTCTACGACCTCGAGGTCGAGGGCCAGTGCGAGGCCGAGCCGTGGGCCGACGGCGCCCCGCCGCCGGTGTCCCGTCGCCGCACGTCGCAGTGGCTCTTCTGGGACGCGTCAGGTGGCAAGATCGCCGTCTCCCCCGTCCGCAACCGGCTCGGCGGCAGCGAGGGCCCGCTCGGCAGGGCCGCGCGCACGCCCCTCACGGTGTCGATGGTCGCGGTGCTCCTTGCGGCGGCATGCTCCGAGCCCGCCGCCCCGTACTACCTCACGTCCTCGCTGCGCAGCGGGGGCGTCGGGGCGTCAGCCGTTCGGAGCGCCGTGCAGCGTCTCCTGCCGCTCGAGGACGTCAACCCGGGGCTGCTGCTCCGCCTCCTCGCCTACGAGCCGGAGCTGCTCCCGGTCCTGTGGCCGCTGCTCACGGAGACCGTCCAGCACGCCGCGACGCGCCCGTCGCCGCCGCGCTGGCTGCCCCGCGTGCTCGACGCCGCGACGATCCACGCGCCCGCGCTCCGCACCGCCGCGTACCGGGGTTTGCTCCCTCCCGACGCCGCCGCGTGGCCCGGGCTCCTCGACCTCGCGGAGCGCAAGGGCTCGAGGGTCGCGTTCCGCAAGTCCGCCGCGCTCGCCGCGTTCCTCGGCCTCACCGCGCCCGGCGGTGCGGCATGAGCGCACGCACCTTTGCCGACGCGTCGCGGCTCGACGACACCGGGCTCGCCCTCGCGCTCGCGCCTGCCCTCACGCCCGGCGGTCTCGTCGAGGCGCCGAGCTTCTTCCACGGCTTCGCCGCGCAGCCGCTCGTCCTCGCGCGTGGCCTCGTGGCGCTCGCCGACATCACGTCGACGCGCTACTACAAGCACGTCCCCGAGTCGATGCGCGACCCCGTGCTCACGGCCCACGGCGACCGGCTGCGCGCCGAGTGCTTCTCCGCGTGCGCCTCGGTGCACGCCCGGCTCGACCTGCTGCCGGGGTCGTTCGACTCGGGAGAGATGCGGCACGGCACGACAAATGTCGACATCGGCCCGCAGATGCGCACCGCGCTCACACAGGTGGGACGTGCCGAGCTGCTGCACCTCGACATCGGTCGCGAGGGACTTGCCGTCGCGACGCCGGGCGGAACGACGTACGAGCGGCCCGTCGTCATGCCCGACCGTTGGGTCCGCGGCCTCGGCAACGCCGCCGAGATCCATCACGGGCTGCCGCGTGCCTTCGAGGTCGGGGCTGCTCACGCCCGGGCGTTCGTCGCGGGCCTCCCCCCTGCGACCGGCGTCGACCGGACCGGGTGGCTCGTCGCCGATCGCACGGGGCTGCGTCTGTCGCCCCGACGCGTCGCGGGCGGCGTCCACGTCGCGGGTCTTCACCGCCTCTCGGCGTTCAAGCGTCTCCTCACGCACGTCACGGGGCTCGTCGTCCACGGCACCGAGGCGCCGGGACCGTCGGTCGTCACGCTGCTGCTGCCCGGGGCGCGCCTCGCCCTGGGGCTCACGGACGTCCCGTGGCGCGGGTTCTCGGGCGAGGGCTCGCTGCTCGAACACCTCGCCGGTGGCAACGCCCTCGAGGACGCCGAGCTCCTCGCGGCGCTCCTCGCGTTCGAGCCGGTCCTCGACGAGGGCCGCCTCGCCCGCGACTCCGCGCTGAGCGCCGCGCGTGTGCGCGACGGCCTCGGCGTTCTCGCGGCCTCGGGACGCATCGGGCGCGACGTCGTCGACGACGCGTGGTTCCACCGCGAGCTCCCGCACGACCCGGCGCGAGTCACGAAGGACGCGACCCGACTCACCCGTGCGCGCCGGCTCCTTGCCGAGGGCGCGATCGAGTCGCTCGCCGACTCGTGGCGCGTGAGGACGGGCGACGGTCCCGGCTACACGGTGCGCGACGTCGGTCGGGACGCGACGTGCACGTGCCCCTGGTACCTGCGCCACGGCACGGGCCGCGGCCCGTGTGCGCACATCCTCGCGGTGCAGCTGCTCGTCGAGGCCGGCTGACGCAGCCGTCGTCAGGACCGTCGGGTTGCCCCGGGGCCGGCAGCGCGAGCACAGTCCACGCCTGCCGGGACCTGCAAGAACCCGGCCCCGTGTCTTGACGTCGGGCGCGTACGCCGCAAGACTTCACCCCACATGGGAGCGCTCTCACGCACCCAGCGCCCCGCGTCCCTCGCACAGCGTCGTCATGGAGGACACCACGGTGGACACCGTCGTCAACGCCCCGCCCACCGCCGTCCGGCGACCCCTCCCAGCACTCCTCGCCCTGGCGCTCGCCGTCTCCCTCACCGCGTGCGACCACTCCTCCCCCGCGCCGCCGCCCACCGTCCCCGCGACCGCGCAGACCTCAGCGCCGGCGAACACCGGCACCGAGCTCCTCCCCGCCACGTCCTTCGCCGACGGCCTCGGCCCCTGGGCCCTCTACGGGACCGACGCTGCGCCCCGCACCGCCGACGGCGCGACCTGCGTCGACCTGCCCGGCGGCACCACGAACCCGTGGGACGTCGGCCTCACCTACAACGGCCTCGGCATCGACGCCTCGGCCGCCTACCACCTCGCGCTCACCGCGAGCGCCGCCCCCGCCACGACAGTCCGCGTCGTCGTCGGCGAGGCCACCGGCGCCTACCGCACCGCGACCGAGCTCTTCGCACCCCTCACCCCGACGGCGCAACCGACCGAGCACGACTTCACCGCCGCGATCGCGCTCTCCGCGACCGACGGCGACGTCGGCCAGGTCGCGATCCAGCTGGGCAGCGCCACCCCGTTCACCTTCTGCATCTCGGAGGCCTCCGTGACCACCCGCGACTCCATGCCCACGGCCGCGTCCGACGCGCCCGCCGTCCGCGTCAACCAGGTCGGCTACCTCACGCACGCGGCGAAGGCCGCCACGGTCGTCACCGACGCCGCCGACCCCCTGCCGTGGACCCTCGACCTCGGCGGCATGACGGTCGCCCGTGGCACGACCGAGCCGCGCGGGACGGACCCCTCGGCGGGCCTCGCCGTCCACACCGTCGACCTGTCCGCGGTCACGACCCCGGGCACCGGGTACACGCTCACCGTCGACGGCGCGTCGAGCGACACGTTCGCCATCGGCGACGACCTCTACCGGGCGATGCGCGTCGACGCGCTCAGCTTCTTCTACCCGCAGCGCTCGGGCGTCGCGATCGACGGCGCCGTCGCCGGGGACGCGTACGCGCGGCCGGCCGGCCACGCCGACGTCGGGCCCGACCAGGGCGACGGCGCCGTCGCGTGCCTCCCCGCGGGCGCGCTCACGGTCGACGGGAAGGACCTCTACGACGGCTGGACGTGCGAGGGGACGATCGACGTCACGGGCGGCTGGTACGACGCCGGCGACCACGGCAAGTATGTCGTCAACGGCGGCATCGCCGTCGGCCAGCTCATGAGCACCTACGAGCGGGCGCTCCACGCCCCGACCGGCGACGCCGGCGCGCTCGGTGACGGGACGCTGCGCGTGCCTGAGCACGGCGACGGTGTTCCCGACGTCCTCTCCGAGGCGCGGTGGGAGCTCGAGTGGATGCTCACGATGCAGGTCCCGGCGGGGAAGGACCTTGCCGGCATGGTCCACCACAAGGTGCACGACGACAGCTGGACGGGCATCCCGCTGCTGCCCTCGGACGACGACCGCACCCGCTATGTCCACCGCCCCTCGACTGCGGCGACGCTCAACCTCGCCGCCGTGGCCGCCCAGGGCGCCCGCCTCTTCGAGCCGTTCGACGCCGCCTTCGCCGCGCGGCTGCTCAAGGCGGCCCGGACCGCGTGGGCCGCAGCGGCCGCCCACCCCGACCTCTACGCGCCGAACACGAACCTCCACCCCTCCCCCGGCGGCGGGCCCTACGACGACACCGAGCTCGACGACGAGCGCTACTGGGCGGCCGTCGAGCTCTTCCTCACGACCGGCGAGGACGCGTTCGCCGACGCGCTCACCACGAACCCATACCACGTGGGCGGCACGTCCGAGGCTTTCGGGCCCGCTGCCTTCGACTGGGGTCATGTCGCGGCGTACGCCCGCACCCAGCTCGCGACCGTGCCCAACGCTCTCCCCGTCCTCGCCGAGGTCCGACGCTCGGTCGTCGACGCCGCCGAGGCGACCCTGGCCCGGCAGGCGACGCAGCCGTTCGGCACCGCGTACGTCCCCGACGGCGGCCGCTACGACTGGGGCTCGAACGGCCTCCTGCTCAACAACCTCGCCGTGCTCGTCGCGGCCTACGACCTCGGCGGCGAGGACCGCTTCCGCCAGGGCGTCCTCACGGGCCTCGACCACCTCCTCGGCCGCAACGCCATGGGGATCTCCTACGTCACGGGTCACGGGACGCGCTTCGCGCAGAACCAGCACTCGCGCTGGTACGCGGCGCAGGCGGACCCCTCGCTGCCGCACCCTCCAGCCGGGACCGTCTCGGGCGGGCCGAACTCCGACGTGCCCGACCCCGTCTCGTCCTCACTCGCCGGGTGCGCGCCGCAGCGGTGCTACGTCGACGACATCGGCGCGTGGGGCGTCAACGAGCTGACGATCAACTGGAACTCGGCTCTCGCCTACGTCGTGTCGTTCGCCGCGGACCAGGGCGCGGCGGGCCCGGCCTGAGCCGTCACGGGTGAGGCAGGGTCGACGACGACCCTCGAGCTCCGGCTCGACCGGCGGGCCGCGGCTCAGCCGGCGGGATGTCCGGACGGCTCGAGAAGCAGCTCGGTGCCGTCAGGGTCGTCCGCCGAGACGACCGTGAGGCACAGGTCGTCGCCGACCGGAACCTCATGCTTGACGACGAAGCCGAGGACGTCGGTGTCGAACGCGCGCGCCGCGCGCTGGTCGTCGACAAAGATGCTCGTGAGCGCGATGCGCAGAGGACCCTCCGGTTCCGGCGGACGGCTGCCGACGGACGGCCTCCGGCCACGGTACCGTCGCAGTCGGTCCTGCGGACCGCGACCGCCCGAGGAGCTGGCATGGCACGACCACCCGTCATCACGTCCTTCACCGTGACGCGGTCCGGCACGACGCACACCCTGCACGTCGCCTGGAGGCCCGCACGCACGGGCGTGCGCGGCGCGATCGCGCGGCTCCTCGGGGGCCCTGGGGCCTACGAGGTCGGGATGCGCCCGGGCGGCAGCGCGGGGCCGTGGCGCCTCACGACCCACGCCGGGCGGAGCTCGAGCGCGTGCACGTCGCGACGACGGCGCTCCACGCGCGCCTGACGACGGGGGTCGCGGCGATGCTCCGCGAGGCGGGCTCCGTGCGCCGCACGGCGAGGTCGGACGCCTGAGGGCACCGCGACCAGCGCACGCCCTCGTCCTGTCGCGGACGGAGGGACGTCGTCCGGGCGCCGGACGTGGGACGTCGAGCGATCGCGGCACGAGGGCGGTCGTCCGTGCGACGGACGAGGGCCGTCGAGCGATCGTGGAAGGACGCTCGACCAGGCCGACCCGGTCGCGGAACGACGAAGGCCGGGACCTCGTGGTCCCGGCCTTCATCAACGTGGAGCTGAGGGGACTCGAACCCCTGACCCCCTGCATGCCATGCAGGTGCGCTACCAGCTGCGCCACAGCCCCGTGAGGGTGAGCCCTCGCGTCGACCCACCGCGGTGGGCCTCGGTAAGTCTACGCAGAGGGCTGCCGAGAAATCCAATCGGGTCCGGCCGCCCAGTGTTCGCGCGAGAACGCCGCCCCAGCGTCGTAACGGGCGAGCCGCCACGACGGCACGGCGTCGGGTCCACCGGCGCGCAGCTCGGCCCAGTGGACGTTCGCGGGCCCGACGAGCCCCCGCCAGGTCTCGACGTCGAGGCCGAGGAGCGCGGTCGTCCCGGTCGAGATCGCAGCGCCGTGCGAGACGACGCACAGCACCTCGTCGCGAGCCAGCCCTGCGGCATGCTCCTCGACCGCCTCGACGAAGCGTTCCCCCACGGCCGCGCGCGGCTCGGCGCCCTCGACAGGTTCTCCGCCGTGCCGCCAGGCCGCGTACTCCTCGGGCCAGCCCTCACGCATCTCGGATGCGGTGAGACCTTCCCAGGGGCCGAAGCTGCGTTCGCGCAGCCGCGCGTCGAGGGTCACGGGCAGACCCGTGACCTCGCCGAGGGCGTGCGCGGTGTCGGCAGCGCGCACGAGGTCGGAGGCGACGATCCGGGTGACACGGTGCGCCGCGGCGAGCGCCACCGCCCCCTCGCGCGCCTGCCAACGACCGACGTCGTCGAGCGGGATGTCGACCTGCCCCTGCAGCCGACCTTCGGCGTTGTACGCCGTCCGGCCGTGCCGCAGCAGCAGGAGCGTGCCGGCTCTCATGCCTGCGGCGCGTCCTGCTCCGCGTCGTCAGCCGGAGCGCCGTGGAGGTCGGCGGGGAGCTCGACGACCGGGCAGTCCTTCCAGAGCCGCTCGAGGGCGTAGTAGACGCGGTCCTCGGAGTGCTGGACGTGCGCGACGACCTCACCGAAGTCGAGCAGGATCCACCGGGCCTCGGTGCGCCCCTCGCGACGGACGAGCTTCGAGCCGGCCTTGTGCATGGCCTCCTCGATCGCGTCGCTGATCGCGGTGACCTGGCGCTCGTTGCTCGCCGAGGCGATGAGAAAGACGTCGGTGAGCACGAGCTGCTCCGAGACGTCGAGGGCGATGATCTCCTCGGCCTTGCGGTCGGCGGCTGCGCGTGCGGCGACGACGGCGAGGTCCAGGGCGCGCTGGGTGGCGGGCACGGTTCTCCTAGCGAGAGCGGTCGGGTGACACCCCAGTATGACGGGTCAGAGTTCCCCTGGTGCACGGGCGTCGACCGTGATGGTTGCGACATCCGCGCTCGCCTGCGTTGAGCTGTCGGGGGTGCGCGACTCGAGAAGGAGCCACACGAGGACGCCGAGCAGGAGCCCGACGGCGACGAGGATGATGATCTGCGGCCAGGACAGTCCAAGGACCGCGTCCTGCTCGTTCGCAGGTGCGTCGTCGCGCGCGTCGTCCGGCTCGTCGACCGTCGGTGCCCCGAGCACCTGACCCCACGCGGGGACGATCGGAGCGTCCTCCCCAAGCGCACCCGGCCCTCCCGCGGGGGTGCCCGGCCCACCCGCGGCGACAGCGGCGCCCGGGCCACCTGCGGCGGGGGCGAACGACGGCGCCGCCTGCGGGGCTGCAGCCGGGTTCCCGGCGCCGGTGACCGGTCCCCAGGGCATGGGCTGGCCGGTGGTGGCGTGCGTGCCGGCGTGCGGCGGCTGCGAGGTGAACGCGCCGGGCTGGGCCGCGGCGGTCGGGGCGAACGGCGCGTACGCTCCCGGCGCGGAGTGCGCACGGTCCTCGATCGGACCCCAGGCGCTCGGGGCCGACGGGGCACTGGCGAGCGACGTGCGCTGCTGCTGGGCAGGTGCGGCCGACTGCGGTGTTACCCCGCCCGACGGGTTGACGGGGCTCGGTGTACGGACGGACGCCTGGGCGGCCGCGTCTCGCACACCCATCCGGGCCGGCGCCTGCGCCGCCGGCTGCGCGCCCCGCGGGGATGCCGAGTAGGCCGCCGGGCGGCCGGTCTGATCGACGGGCACGACGGGCGTGATGCGACCGGTGTGGTCGACGGTGCGGACGGCGCCCGTGACCGCTGGCGGGACGACGGTCGGCGCGGGGCGTGACCTCGGTGCTGGCTCGACGTCGGGCACCTGCATCGCTGCACGTCGCACTGCGCCGGCATCAGCAGGCCGTCCGCCCGGAGCCGGTGCACGCTGCGGGAGCGAAGCGCCAGGTTGGGACTGAGAAGCCCCGGTGGGCACCGGGCCCGCGGTCGGGCGTGCATCGGTCATCGACGGGACGTGGCCGCCCCCGTGGTACGAGCCCGGGCGTGCGGGATGCTGTGCCGTCGCGCGTCCCTGCGCGGGCGCTGGCACAGGTGCCTGACGCTGCGCTGCCGGTGCCGGCGCGGCCGCTGGCCGCGGGGCGGGGCGCTGCGCCGCGGGCGCCTGCGGGGCAGGACGCTGCGGAGCCGCCTGCTGGGCGCGCTGACGCATCGGCGGGCTTCCTGCGCCGTGTGCGCCACGACCGGGCACGTGGTGCGAGGGCGCAGCACCCTGCGGTGCCGCGGACTGCCGGGCCGGGGTCGGTCCACCGGGAGCCTGCGCCTGCGTGGGTGAGGCGTGCTCCTGCGCCTCGGCCTGCGCCGCGCGCTGACGCTCCTCACGCTCGGCGATCTCACGCATCTGACGTCGCGTCAGGGGCGCTCCGGCGGACATGGGCTGCTCCGGGGTGGTCATGACGCATCCACGTAGAGTCGATGCTTCTGGATGTACTGGACGACGCCGTCGGGCACGAGGTACCAGACAGGCCGGCCCGCGCGGGCTCGCTCGCGGCAGTCCGTCGACGAGATCGCCAGGGCGGGGATCTCGACGGCGGTCACCTTGAGCGCGTCGAGCGTCCCGAGGTCGAGCGTGTGACCCGGGCGTGTCACGGCGACGAAGTGGGCGAGGTCGAAGAGCTCGTCCGCGTCCTTCCACGCCGCGATCTGCGCGATCGCGTCGGCCCCCGTGATGAAGAAGAGGTCGGCGTCGGGACGCTGCGCGTGCAGGTCACGCAACGTGTCGATCGTGTAGGTGAGACCCGGGCGGTCGATGTCGACGCGGCTCACTGTGAAGCGCGGGTTCGACGCGGTGGCGACCACCGTCATGAGGTAGCGGTGCTCGGCCTCCGTCACACGGGAGTCCTGCTTGAACGTCGGACGCCCCGTCGGGACGAAGATGACCTCGTCAAGGTCGAAGCGCGCGGCGACCTCGCTCGCGGCGACCAGGTGGCCGTGGTGCACGGGGTCGAACGTGCCACCCATGACCCCGAGCCGGAACCGCCGTGCCGTCATCCCGTCAGCTCTCTCCTGCTCCCGTCCGGCCTCGGCTCAGTGACGCGTACCGGAGCTCTTGAACGCGAAGGTCACGAGCAGCAGCGCGAGGAGCGCACCGAGCGTGAGCAGCCCGTACGCGATCGGCGGGATCGGCAGCTCTGTGACGACGGTCGACTCCGAGGCGCGGAGCACGGACGCGATCATGGATGGACCTCCTGGTCGGGTGCGGTCGTCGGGCGCTCCCTCGAGGAGCCGCCACGAAGGCCAAGTCTCTCATGCGGACGGTGCCGGGAGAACCCGGTTCGCGCGTGTCGGGCACCTGTCCGCAGGACCTCCACGTCGCTCTCAGGTTCCGCTCAGGGACGGGTGTGGCCCTCACCCTCGACGACCCACTTCGTCGTCGTGAGCTCGGCCAGCCCCATGGGGCCACGGGCGTGCAGCTTCTGCGTCGAGATACCGATCTCGGCGCCCAGGCCGAACTGCCCGCCGTCCGTGAAACGCGTCGACGCGTTGACGTTGACGACCGCGGAGTCGACCTCGGCGACGAACCGCTCCGAGCTGCGCAGGTCGTTCGTGAGGATCGCCTCGGTGTGGCCGCTCGACCACGTCTGCACGTGCTCGATCGCAGCGTCGAGGTCCGGCACGACGCGCACCGCGAGCTCGGGAGCGAGGTACTCGGTCGCCCAGTCCTCGTCGGTCGCCGCGACGACGTCCACGCCCGCGGGCGCGAGCGCCCGGGTCGCGTCGTCACCGTGGAGGACGCAGCCGGCCGACGCGAGCGCGTCAAGCGCCTGCGGCAGGAACGCAGGCGCCGCAGCCTCGTGGACGAGCAGCGTCTCGACGGCGTTGCACACCCCGACCCGCTGCAGCTTGGCGTTGAGGAGGATCGCGAGCGCGTCGTCGAGGTCTGCGCTCGCGTCGACGACGAGGTGGCAGTTGCCGACGCCCGTCTCGATGACGGGCACGACGGACTCGGCGACGACCGTGCGGATGAGGTCCGCGCCCCCGCGGGGCACGAGGACGTCGACGAGCCCGCGCGCCCGCATGAGGGCGACGCCGCCGGGACGGCCGTAGCGGTCGATCGACTGGACGAGATCGCGCGGCAGGCCCGCGGACTCGAGAGCGCGGGCGAGGACGTCGACGATGACCTCGTTCGACGAGGCCGCGGCCGAGCCGCCGCGGAGGATGACGGCGTTGCCGCTCTTGAGCGCGAGCCCCGCCGCGTCGACCGTGACGTTGGGGCGGGCCTCGTAGATCATGCCGACGACGCCCATGGGCACGCGCAGCTGACGCAGCCGCAGACCGTTGGGCAGGGTCCAGCCCCGGATGAGCTCGCCCACCGGGTCGGGCAGCGCAGCGAGCTCCCGCAGCGCGTCGGCGATCGCACCGATGCGCGCAGGGTCGAGCGCGAGCCGGTCGAGCAGCCCCGGCTCCATCCCGTTGGCCCGGCCGCGCTCGAGATCGAGCGCGTTCGCCACGACGATCTCGTCGGACGCCGCGACGAGCGCGTCGGCCATCGTGTGGAGAGCCGCGTCCTTGACCGCGCGCGTCGCGGTCGCGAGCGCGCGCGACGCGACCTTCGCGCGGCGCGCGATGTCCTGGACGGCGGTCGTCACGTCGTCAGCGAGGGGGGCCTGCGTCTCGGTCGTCATGCGGCCCGAGGGTAGTCCTCGAAGACGCTCAGGTCATCCAAGGTCCGGGGTGCGGACGCCCGCGCAGACGCTGCTCTCAGCCCGCCCGCACCGGCCGGCGCCGCACGAGCACGAGGTCGTCGCGGTGGACGACGGTGCGGTCGTAGCCGTTGCCGAACTTCTCCTTGAGCTCGGTCGTCGTCCGGCCGAGGAGGGCGGGCAGCTCGCCGGAGTCGAAGCTCACGATGCCGCGGGCCACGGCTTGGCCGTCGGGTGCGACGAGGTCGACGACCTCGCCCGACGCGAACTCCCCCTCGACTGCGGTGACACCTGCGGCGAGGAGCGACGCCTTGCCGCCGAGGACGGCGCGCACGGCGCCGTCGTCGAGGACGAGCCGGCCGTGGGTGCGCGCCGCGTGCGCGAGCCACAGGCTGCGCGCGGTGCCCTTCTTGCCGAACGCCGAGAACCACGTGCCCGTGTCCTCGCCGAGGAGGGCGGCGTGGGCGTTCGCGGCGCTCGTGAGGACGACGGGGATCCCCGCGCTCGTCGCGAGGCGCACCGAGTCGAGCTTCGTGAGCATGCCGCCCGTCCCGACGGAGCTGCCGCGCCCCGTCACCTCGATGCCCGCGAGGTCTTCGGCAGAGCGCACCTCGGCGATGCGTCGCGCGCCGGGCCGGGACGGCGGGGCGTCGTAGAGACCGTCGACGTCCGTGAGGAGGATCATCGCGTCCGCGCGCACGAGGTGGGAGACGAGAGCCGCGAGACGGTCGTTGTCACCGAAGCGCAGCTCGTCTGTCGTCACGGCGTCATTCTCGTTGATGATCGGCACGACGCCGAGGTCGAGCAGGCGCTCGAGAGCGCGCTGCGCGTTGCGGTAGCGCGCGCGTCGGATCGTGTCGTCGGCCGTGAGCAGCAGCTGTCCGACGCGCAGGCCGTGGGACGCAAACGCCTCGGTGTACCGCGCGACGAGCAGGCCCTGGCCGACCGATGCGGCGGCCTGGGCGGTCGCGACGTCCTTGGGCCGGGCCGTGAGGCCGAGCGGCGCAAGCCCCGCGGCGACGGCGCCCGACGTGATGAGGACGACCTCGACGCCCGCCTGACGACGGCGCGCCACGACCTCGACGAGCTGCTGGAGGGCGTCGACCGAGAGGTGCCCGTCCGCGCGCGTGAGCGAGGACGAGCCAATCTTCACGACGACGCGGCGTGCCGCGGCGATCGCGGCGCGACCTTCGACGGCAGAGACGTGCTGGTTCACGCGCCCATCATCCCCCGTCCCATCGCCAAGACGCCGTCACGTCCACGGTGCGGCGCGACCCTGCCCGGCAGATGCCTGACGGGGTCGTGAGCGCGTCTGCGCCTCAGACCTCGGACGAGTCGTCGTCGGCCGTCCAGTGCCCGGCCTCGCGCTCGGTCCACAGCTCGGCGCGGGCCTCGGCCTTGGCGTCCATGCGGTCCTTGTACACCTCGCGCTTCTGCGCACGCGTCGGCCGCTCACCTCCCTCGAGGCGCAGGTCGGTACCGCGCGGCCCCGTGAGCAGCTCGGCGCCTGCCATGAGCGTCGGTTCCCAGTCGAAGACGACCGCGCTGTCGCCCTCGCCGATGACGACCTCGGCCCCCGCGACGGCGCCCGCCGCGAAGAGCCTCTTCTCGACGCCGAGCTTCGCGAGCCGGTCCGCGAGGAACCCGACGGCCTCGTCGTTGGCGAAGTCCGTCTGACGCACCCACCGTTCGGGCTTCGTGCCCCGCACCTGGAAGTACGTGGACGGCCCGTCGTCGTGACGGACGACGGTGACGTCGTCGTCGTCGACCGCCTTGGGACGCAGGACGATGCGGGCAGGCTCACGCGGCGGCTCGGCCGCGCGCGCCGCCGCGACGATCTCCCCGAGCGCGAAGGTGAGGGCTCGCAGGCCCTCGTGGCTCGCGGTCGAGATCTCGAAGACCCGCAGGCCGCGCGCCTCGAGGTCGGCCTTGACGAACTCGGCGAGCTCACAGGCCTCAGGAACGTCGATCTTGTTGAGGACGACGAGCCGCGGACGTTCGTTGAGCGGCGCCCGGTTGCCCTCGATGCCGAGGTCGCCCGAGTACGCCTCGAGCTCGGCCTCGATCGTCTCGAGGTCACTGATCGGATCGCGGCCCGGCTCGAGAGTCGCGCAGTCGAGGACGTGGACGAGCACCGCAGTGCGCTCGATGTGGCGGAGGAACTCGAGGCCGAGGCCCTTGCCCGCGCTCGCCCCCGGGATGAGCCCCGGGACGTCGGCGACCGTGAAGCGGTACTCGCCCGCCTGGACGACCCCGAGGTTCGGGACGAGCGTCGTGAACGGGTAGTCGGCGATCTTCGGCTTGGCGGCGGAGATCGCCGCGATGAGCGAGGACTTGCCCGCGCTCGGGTAGCCGACGAGCGCGACGTCCGCGATCGACTTGAGCTCGAGGACGACCGTCGCCTCCTCCCCCGGCTCGCCGAGCAGCGCGAAGCCGGGCGCCTTGCGCTTGGCGGACGCGAGCTTGAAGTTCCCAAGCCCGCCCTTGCCGCCCTCGGCGACGACGTACTCGGCCCCGACACCGACGAGGTCGGCGAGCACCTCGCCGTCGCGCGTCTTGACGACGGTCCCGTCGGGCACCCCGAGGACGAGGTCCTCACCGTTGGCGCCCCAGCGGTAGTCGCCCATGCCCTGCGTGCCCTTGGGCGCCACGCGGTGCGGCGAGTGGTGGTAGTCGAGGAGAGTCGTCACCTGGGGGTCGACGACGAGGCGGACGGAGCCGCCGTCGCCACCGTTGCCGCCGTCGGGGCCCGCGAGGGGCTTGAACTTCTCGCGCCGGATGGACGCGCACCCGTTCCCACCGTCCCCGCCGAAGGCGTGGATCACGACACGATCGACGAAGCTGGCCATGGTGGGGTCCTTACTGCTGGGGTCGGGGACAGCGGGCCAGCAGGCCCACGTCCTCAGGGGTCGACGCGCACGGCGCCGGGAACGCCGAGAGGGACGCACCGCACGGTGCGCCCCTCTCGGTCATGAGCGTGGAGGCTCAGGCAGCCTCGACGATGTCGATGACCTTGCGGCCACGACGCGTGCCGAACTGGACGGCGCCGGCCTCGAGAGCGAACAGCGTGTCGTCCTTGCCACGGCCGACGTTGACGCCGGGGTGGAAGTGGGTGCCGCGCTGGCGCACGATGATCTCGCCGGCCTTGACGACCTGGCCGCCGAAGCGCTTGACGCCGAGACGCTGAGCGTTGGAGTCACGACCGTTGCGCGAGGAGCTCGCGCCCTTCTTGTGTGCCATGACGGCAACCTACCTATCTGGGATCGAGAACGGGGTGTCGGAGACCCGGGCCGCGTCACCGCCGCCCGAGCGACGTCACTTGATGCCGGTGACCTTGAGGCGCGTGAGGGCCTGGCGGTGGCCGATACGCTTGCGGTATCCGGTCTTGTTCTTGTACTTGAGAATGTTGATCTTCGGGCCCTTCTCGTCCCGAACGATCTCGGCGGTGACCTTGACCTTGGCCAGGGCCTCCGCGTCAGAGGTCACCGTCTCGCCGTCCACAAGAAGGAGGGCGGGCAGCTCAACGGTCTCGCCGGCGTTGCCAGCGAGACGGTCGACGACGACGACGTCGCCCACAGAAACCTTCTCCTGACGGCCACCGGCCTTGACGATCGCGTACACCACGTTGCTGCTCATCTCTCTTAGGTCTTCTCGGCATGCTCGTCAACCGGAGAGATCCGGGAGCACACGGGGAACGGCGCGACTCGATACGCACCGACGTTCAAAGATACGGAATCACGGGCGGCCGGTCAAATGCCGTGCCCCACCGCGGGCGCACGTCACACCGCGCCACCACATCCGCGTGCGGACCCCGCCCGGGCACCGCGCACGAAGCGCGATCCGGCCGTCCGAGGGCCACGTTCATGCTGCACGACGACGTGGGGCGCACAGTGCGCGCCACGCCGCCGGACGGCATGGTGTCGATCGTCACACGACGATCGGAGATCTCCTAGCTGAGGTTCTCTCGACGCACCTGCGCGAGCTCGGCGAGGACGTCAAGACGCGGACGCTCGTCCTCCCCCGCAGGAACCGCGTCGGCCGCAGCGGGCGCCCCCTCGGCAGCCTTCGCCTCACGGTCCGCAGCACGTCCGCTCGCCGTCGCTCGACGCGAGCCACGGGCACGCGTCGTCCGCGGCTTCGCAGCGGGCTCAGGAAGATCGAGGACGATCTCCTCGAGGACCGAGGGCGCCTCGGCGTCCGCGGCAGCCTCCGGAGCAGCAGAGGCCTCGGGCGCAGTCGTCTCCGGCGCGCCAACCTCGACCGCGGGCTCCGCCGCTGCAGGCTCGTCGGCGACGGGTGCGCCAGCCTCGGCAGGCTCGTCGACGTGGGCCTGGGCGGCTGCGGCCGCGATCGCGGCGAGCGTCGCGCTCACCTCGGCACGCGCGGCCGGCAGGACCGGGACGGCTGGCGCCGCGGGCGCCTGCTCCTCCTTCGCCGCCCCGCCACGCTTGCGTCGTGAACGCTTCGATTCGTTCTGCGACGGGTCCGACGCCTGCTGACCGCCGTTGCTGCCGTTGCCGCCGCCGTTGCCCTTCTCGACAGGGTCGGCGTGGACGATGAAGCCACGGCCGTGGCAGTGCTCGCACGTCGTCGAGAACGCCTCGACAAGGCCTTGTCCGACGCGCTTGCGCGTCATCTGGACGAGCCCGAGCGACGTCACCTCGGCGACCTGGTGCTTCGTGCGGTCACGGCCGAGGCACTCGACCAGACGACGCAGTACGAGGTCACGGTTGGACTCGAGCACCATGTCGATGAAGTCGATGACGATGATGCCGCCGATGTCGCGGAGCCTCAGCTGGCGGACGATCTCCTCCGCCGCCTCGAGGTTGTTGCGCGTCACCGTCTCCTCGAGCGTGCCGCCCGAGCCCGTGAACTTGCCCGTGTTGACGTCGACGACCGTCATGGCCTCGGTGCGGTCGATGACGAGCGAGCCGCCCGACGGCAGCCAGACCTTGCGGTCCATGCCCTTGGCGAGCTGTTCGTCGATGCGGTGGCTCGCGAAGACGTCCTTCTCCTCGGTCCAGCGCGTGACGCGCTCGGCGAGGTCGGGGGCGAGCTCGCCGACGTACGTCGAGATCGCGTCCCACGCGTCCGTGCCCTGGACGACGAGCGACGAGAAGTCGTCGTTGAAGATGTCGCGCACGACGCGGATCGCCATGTCCGGCTCACCCTGGAGCAGGACAGGCGCGTTGCCGCTCTTCGACTTCTTCTCGATCTTCTCCCACTGGCCCTGGAGCCGGGCAATGTCGGCGCGCAGCTCCTCCTCGCTCGCCCCCTCGGCCGCGGTGCGGACGATGACACCCGCCGAGTCCGGGACCAGCTCGCGGAGGAGCTTCTTGAGACGCGCGCGCTCGGTGTCGGGAAGCTTGCGGGAGATGCCCGTCATGCCGCCGCCGGGCACGTAGACGAGGTAGCGGCCGGCGAGCGTGATCTGCGACGTGAGCCGCGCACCCTTGTGGCCGATGGGGTCCTTCGTCACCTGGACGAGCACGGGGTCGCCCGACTTGAGCGCCTGCTCGATGCGACGCGGCTGGCCCTCGAGGCCCGCAGCGTCCCAGTTGACCTCGCCCGCGTAGAGCACGGCGTTGCGGCCCTTACCGACGTCGATGAACGCGGCCTCCATGCTCGGCAGCACGTTCTGGACGCGGCCGAGGTAGACGTTGCCGACCATCGATGACTGCTCCGCCTGGGAGACGTAGTGCTCGACGAGGACGCCGTCCTCGAGAACCGCGATCTGGGTGCGGCCGTTCTTCTCGCGGACGACCATCGAGCGCTCGACGGCCTCACGGCGGGCGAGGAACTCGGCCTCGGTGATGATCTGGCGGCGGCGGCCCGCGTCACGGCCCTCACGGCGGCGCTGACGCTTCGCCTCGAGGCGCGTCGAGCCCTTGAGCGCGGTGACCTCGTCGGACGACGTCGACGTGCTGGACGCGCGACGCTGGCGCGGCTCGCCCTCCGAGTCGCCCGAGCGGCGACGGCGGCGACGCCGACGGCTCGAGGAGCCCTCGGCGTGCTCGTCACCGTCCTCGGCGGAGCCGGGGACCTCGTCGTCGTGCGTGGACGCGTCGTCGTCGGCGGGGGCGTCGGCGTCGGCGGGGGCGTCGGCGTCGGACGTCTCGTCCGTGTCGTTGGGCTGAGCGTTCTCGGTGCTCGAGCCCGAGCCCGAGCGGCGTCGGCCTCGGCCGCCACGGCGGCGGCGACGGCGCGGCGCACCGCCCTCGTCGTCGGAGGAGTCCTCGTCCGAGGAGTCGTTGTCGGAGGAGTCGTCGGACCCGTCCTCGGTGGCGTCCTGGGCCGCACCGTCCGTCGTCCCGTCGACGTCGGTCGACCCGGGCTCGACCGTCTCGGCGTCGACCGTCACGTCGTCGAGGACCTCGGTCTCGTCGACCTCGTCCTCGACCTCGGCCGGGGTCTCGCGGGCGACCGGCGCGGGGGTGCCCGTGGGCGCCTGGGCACGGCGACGACGCGGGGCCTTCGAGGCGTCGGGCGCCTGGAAGAGGAGCGCAGTCATGGGCAGGCGGGTCGCGGGGGCCTCGTCCGCAGGGGCGTCCTCGACGGGAGCCTCCTCGGCCGTGGTCGGCTCGACCGGAGCCTTCGCGGCCCGTGACCGCGAGGATCGCGAGCGCGCAGGCGCAGCGGGCGCTTCCTCGAGGGGAGCGGCCTCGGCGGCCGTCTCGGGCTGCTCCGCAGGAGCTGCCGCAGCGGCGGGGCGCGTCGAGCGACGCGAGCGCGAGCGCGGGGCGCTCGGCGCCTCGGTCTCGGCAGGCTCGGCGATGGCCGGAGCAGCGGGGCTCTCGGTCGCCGGGGCCTCGCCGACGACGGCCGAAGGCGCGCCGGCCGGACGGCCGGCCGCGCGGCGTCCACGACGTGCGGGCGCAGCGGCGGGTGCAGCCTCCGCAACGGGAGCCTCGGGAGCAGCGGCCGCGTCAGGAACCGACGTCGCGGCGGGGGCAACCTCGGCCTGCGGTGCGGACGCCACCTTCGCGGTGCGTGCGCCCTTCGCCGTGGTCCGGCCCTTCGCGGGCTTCTCGGCGGGGGCGGGGTCGACGTCCCCGGCGCCGGAAACGTCGGTCGCCTCGCTCGCGGGGGCGGCCACGGTGCGCGTCGAGCGGCGGCGCGCCGGCTTCTTCTCGACGGGAGCCTCGGCGGCGCCGTCGGCCTGCGCGGCAGCGGCCGTCGCGGCAGCCTTCGCGGCAGGGGCGGACTCGCCGACAGCGGCGTCAAGCGTCTGCTCGACGCCGTCGACGGGGCCCGACGCACGGCCAGCGCGACGGCGGGGCGCCTTGGCCGGCTTCTCGGCCGCCACCTCGGCAGCGGCGGTCTCCGCCGCGGGGGCCTCGGTCGCAGCAGCCTTCTTCGAGGTCGACCGCGAGCGCGAGCTCGCGCGGCGGGCCGCCGGCGCCTCGGCAGCGTCGGCCTGAGGTGCAACTGCCTCCGCAGGCGCCGTCGCCGCCTCTGGCTGCGTCGCACGGGCGTCGGCCGCGCCGGGCGCAGCAGCCGTGCGGGTCACACGACGGCGGGTCCGCGGTGCAGGAGCCTCTGAGGAGCCGTTCGCCGCGTCGTTGTCGAGAGTCATGGGGTACTCCACGCCCTGGGCCCCGTCCGCACCCACGGCCCCGAGGCAGTCAGTCGTCGCTCGGCAGGTGGGACCTGACCGGCGACGGAAGTCGTCGATGACGGCGCGGCGCACGCCCCGCGGCGCGCCGTCCGTGAGGACGGCTGCGGACCGCGCTCCCGGTCCCGGTGGGCTACGCGCCGCCGGCTGGTGCCGGGGCGTCGGTTCCGCAGGACCGGAGCGGCTGCTGCGCGCTCGTCGCGGCGCCCCGGTGCGCGGGACGTCGCTCCGCCAAGTATCACACAGAGATAACGACGACGAGCGTCGACCCGCCCGGCGAGAGACGATCCGGGACCAAGGTCCCCGGGACCTTCAGCCCATCAGCCCTAGATTCTTCCTGACACGACGCTGCGTCATCTCGCATCCGTCGACCGCACCCCGCACCTCGAACGTGGAGCCCCCGGTGGAAGTACTTGACCTCGCACGATGGCAGTTCGGTGTCACCACCGTCTACCACTTCATCTTCGTCCCCCTGACGATCGGGCTCGCACCGATGGTCGCCGCCTTCCAGACCGCCTGGGTCCGTACGGGCGACGAGAAGTGGCTGCGCCTCACGAAGTTCTTCGGCAAGCTCCTCCTCATCAACTTCGCCATCGGCGTCGTCACGGGCATCGTCCAGGAGTTCCAGTTCGGCATGAACTGGTCCGAGTACTCGCGCTTCGTCGGCGACGTCTTCGGCGCACCGCTCGCCATGGAGGCCCTCGCCGCGTTCTTCGTCGAGTCCACGTTCCTCGGCCTGTGGATCTTCGGCTGGGGACGCCTCCCCAAGAAGATCCACCTCGCGTGCATCTGGGCCGTCGCCATCGCGACGAACCTCTCTGCCTACTTCATCCTCGCGGCCAACTCGTGGATGCAGCACCCGGTCGGCACGATCTTCAACCCCGAGACCGGCCGCGCCGAGCTCGTCGACATCTGGGCTGTCCTCACGAACAACACGGTGCTCGCAGCCTTCCCCCACACCATCACCGCCGCGTTCGTCACGGCCGGTACATTCGTCGCGGGCATCTGCGCCTGGTGGATGGTCCGACTCGTGCGCTCGAAGAAGCCTGAGAACGTCGAGCTCGCCCGCTCCACGTACCGCTCCGGCCTCCGCGCGGGTGCGTGGGTCATGCTCGTCGCAGGCCTCGGCGTCGCGCTCTCAGGCCACACGCAGGCCCAGCTGATGTTCGAGCAGCAGCCCGCGAAGATGGCCGCCGCCGAGGGCCTGTGCCAGACGGAGGACGGCGCCGGGTTCTCGATCCTCACGATCGGCAACCTCGAGGGCGACTGCGGGTCGGTCACCCACGTCCTGCAGATCCCGGGCCTCACCTCGTTCCTCGCGACGAACACGTTCGACGCGACGATCAAGGGCACCGAGCAGCTCCAGGAGGAGATGGCTGCGGTCCACGGCGCGACGAAGGGCGAGCACGCCCAGCTCAACGGCCTTCCCGTGCCGACCGACGGCACCGCCGACGAGGTGCTCGACTACATCCCCAACCTCGCGATCACCTACTGGTCGTTCCGTCTCATGATCGGCTTCGGTGTGTTCTCCGCGCTCCTCGCGCTCGGCGCGCTGTGGTTCACCCGCAAGGGCGCGGTCACGGACAACGTGTGGTTCAAGCGCCTCGGTCTCGTCGCCCTGCCCGCGCCGTTCCTCGCGTCGGCGTTCGGCTGGATCTTCACCGAGATGGGTCGTCAGCCATGGGTCGTCTACCCCAACCCCAACCCGTCCGGCGTCGACGGCGTGTGGATGATGACGTGGCGCGGCGTCTCGAACGTCACGAGCCCCGGCGTCGTCCTCACCTCTCTCGTCGCGTTCACGCTCGTCTACGGCGCCCTCGCCGTCGTCTGGGGCAAGCTCATGCACCGCTACGCGATCGAGGGTGTGCCCCTCGTCGTCCACGACGAGTCCCCCGAAGCCCGCACGGACGACGACACGGACGCCCCGCTGTCGTTCGCCTACTGAGCCGCCACCAGGACAAGGAGAAAACACCATGCTTCCCGAGCTCTGGTTCGTACTCATCGCGGTCCTCTGGGCCGGCTACCTCGTCCTCGAGGGCTTCGACTTCGGCGTCGGCATGCTCCTGCCGGTCCTCGGCAGGAACGACAAGGAGCGCCGCGTCGTCATCAACACGATCGGCCCCGTGTGGGACGGCAACGAGGTGTGGCTGCTCACGGCAGGCGGCGCGACGTTCGCGGCGTTCCCCGAGTGGTACGCGACGCTCTTCAGCGGTTTCTACCTGCCCCTGCTGCTCATCCTCCTCGCGCTCATCATCCGTGGCGTCTCCTTCGAGTACCGCGGCAAGATCGCCGACGCCCGCTGGGCGGCGTGGGCCGACCGCGGCATCATCATCGGCTCGTGGGTGCCCGCGGTCCTCTGGGGCGTGGCCTTCGCGAACCTCGTCGCGGGCGTCGAGCTCGACGCGAACCACGAGTTCGTCGGCGGTTTCTTCTCCCTGCTCACGCCGTTCACGCTGCTCGGCGGACTCGTGACGCTCTCGCTCTTCCTCCTCCACGGCGCGGTGTTCCTCGCGCTCAAGACGGACGGCGAGATCCGGACGCGTGCAACGGGCCTCGCCCGGACGTTCGCGCTCGTCGCGACCGTCCTCGCGGGCGGCTGGGCCGTGTGGGCGCAGGTCGCCTACTCGGTGACGTGGACGTGGGCTGCGGTCGGGGTCGCCGCCGCATGCCTCGTCGGCGTCGTCGTCGCGACCCGCAAGGAGCGCGAGGGCTGGGCGTTCACGCTCTCGGGCGTCACGCTGGTCGCGGCCGTCGTGCTGATCTTCGGCTCGATGTTCCCCGACGTCATGCCCGCCCTCGACCCCGCGAACTCGCTCACCATCCACAACGCGAGCTCGACGGACTACACGCTCACGGTGATGACGTGGGTTGCGGTCGCGCTCGTGCCCGTCGTCCTCCTCTACCAGGGCTGGACGTACTGGGTGTTCAAGAAGCGCCTCACGGTCGAGCACATCCCCGACCCGATCGGGCTGTCGCTCACCAAGACCGACGACATCACGGTGGGTTGAAGATAGGTCTGTGAAGCCTCTCGACCCGCGGCTCCTCGCCCACGCGCGCGACGCCCGCGGCCACGTCCTCGTGACGGCGGCCGCGGGCGTCGCCACGGCGGGGCTCGTCGTCGCCCAAGCACTGCTCCTCGCCGCGATCCTCGCGCCCGCGATCACGCACGACCGGCCCCTCGCGGAGGCCCGCGGGCTGCTCGGCTGGCTCGCCGGCGTCATCGTCGTCCGCATGCTCGTCGTCGGCCTCCAGGAGCGCTACGCGCACCGCGCCGCGACGCGCGTCGTCGCGGACCTGCGCGGACAGGTCGTCGACGCCGCGCTCGCGCGCGGCCCCCGCTGGCTCGCGGGCGGTGACGGTCCTGCCGTGGCGACGCTCGCGACGCGGGGCCTCGACGACCTCGAGCCGTACTTCGTGCGGTACCTCCCCCAGCTGCTGCTCGCCGCGACACTCACGCCCGCGACCCTCGCGGTCGTGTGGTGGCACGAGTGGGTGTCGGGCGCGATCATCCTCGCGACGATCCCGCTCGTGCCGATCTTCATGTGGCTCGTCGGCGTCATGACCCAGGGCGTCTCGGAGCGGCGACTCACGTCGATGCAGCGGCTCGGCGCCCAGACGCTCGACCTCCTCGCGGGCCTGCCGACGCTCCGCGCTCTCGGGCGCGAGCACGGTCCCGCAGCACGGGTCCGGGCCCTCGGCGACGCGCACCGCCGCGCCACGATGGGCACGCTGCGCATCGCGTTCCTCTCGGGCATGGTCCTCGAGCTCCTCACGACGCTGTGCGTCGCGCTCGTCGCCGTGACCATCGGCATGCGCCTCGTCCACGGCAACCTCGACCTCCAGACGGGCCTCGCCGTGCTCGTCCTCGCGCCCGAGGTGTTCCTGCCGCTGCGACAGGTCGGCCTCCACTTCCACGCGTCGACCGACGGGCTCGCGGCCGCCGAGGCCGCGTTCGACGTCATCGAGCACCCCGACGCGACGCCCCGGCCGCGCGGCACCGTGACGCTGCCGGCCGCCGACGCCGCGCCGCGCGTCGAGGTGCGGCTCGACGGTCTGTCCGTCGTCGCGGAGGGGCGCGGTCGCACGGCTCCCGCCGATCTCACGCTCGTGGCCCGCCCCGGCGAGGTGACGGCGCTCGTCGGCCCCAACGGCTCCGGCAAGTCGACCGCGGTCCTCGCCCTGCTCGGGCTCGTCGCGCCCGACGCCGGCGGCGTGAGCGTCGTCGTCGACGGCGCCGAGCACGACCTCGCGGACGTCGACCTCACGTCGTGGCACGCACTCGTCACGTGGGTGCCCCAGCGTGCGACGCTCGCTCCGGCGACCGTGCTCGCCGCGGTGAGGGGCGTCCGCACGACGACCGGCGCACCGACGGCCACCGAGCTCGACGCCGCCCGCGCGACGGGCCTCGACGGCGTCGTCACGACGCTGCCCGGCGGCTGGGACTCCCCCGTCGGCCAGGGCGGCACGGGGCTAAGCCTCGGCCAGCGCCAGCGCGTCCACCTCACCCGTGCGCTCGTCACGGCACGGCCCGTCGTCGTGCTCGACGAGCCGACGGCGCACCTCGACGCGCTGAGCGAGGAGCAGGTGCTCGCCGCCGTCGAGGCGCTGCGTGCGCAGGGCCGGACGGTCCTCGTCGTCGCGCACCGCGCCTCGCTCGTCGCCGCCGCCGACGCGGTCGTCGAGGTGACGGCCCGCGACGATGCCCCCGCGGCCGTGGCCGGGAGGGCCGACGCATGACCGCCCCCGCACCCCGGCGCGACCCGCTGCGTCGCGTCCTGCCGCTGCTCGAGGTCTCCCCCGCCCGCGCCCTGGCCGCTGTCGGTCTCGGCTCGCTCGCGCTCGGCTCGGCCCTCGCCCTCGCCGCCGTCTCCGCGTGGCTCATCGCCCGCGCCTCGCAGATGCCGCCGGTCCTCTCGCTCTCGGTCGCGACCGTCGGCGTGCGCGCCTTCGGCATCGGTCGCGGCCTCTTCCGCTACCTCGAGCGGCTCGCGTCCCACGAGGTCGCGCTCCGCGGCGTCGCGTCGCTCCGCACCAACCTCTACCGCGTGCTCGCTGCCGGCCGCCTCGACGCGGTCGCGGGGCTCCGGCGCGGCGACCTCCTCGCACGCACCGGCCAGGACGCCGACACGGTCGGCGACGTCGTCGTGCGCGCGCTCGTGCCCGCGGGCGTCGCCGTCGTCCTCTCGCTCGGGGCCGTCATCACCGTCGGCGCGTTCCTGCCGTCGGCTGCGCTCGTCCTCACCCTGTGCCTGCTCGTCGCGGGCGTCGTGAGCCCGTGGCTCACGGCCCGCGCGACACGCGCCTCGGAGGCCGCGACCGTCGACGCTCGCGCTCGCGTCACCGACGCCGCCCTCACGCTCCTCGAGGACTCCGCGCTCCTGCAGGTGACGGGTGCTCTCGACGACGAGCGGGCGCGGCTGCGCGCCGCAGACCGCGAGATGTCGGCGGCCCGCGACCGCACCGCCGCACCCCTCGCGGTCGCCGCCGCGATCGCCGACGTCGCGGTCGGGGTCGCACTCCTCGGCGCGCTCGTCCTCGGTATTCCCGCCGTCGGCGCGGGCATGCTCGCGCCCGTCGAGCTCGCGGTCGTCGCGCTCGTGCCGCTCGCGGCCTTCGAGGCGACATCGCTCCTGCCCGCCGCTGCCGTCCAGCTCCACCGTTCGCGCGCCGCCGCGGGCCGCATCGCGGCCCTCCTCGACGCGTGCGACCCCGACGGCTCCGTGAGCGCCCACGTCCTCGCGACTCCCCCGACGGCCGACGCTCCCACGCATGCCACCGTGCCCGACGCGCCCCGGGTGGCGGCCGCCGGCATCGCGTGCGCATGGCCCGGACGCGCCCCCGTCGTCGAGGGCCTCGACCTCGACATCACGCCGGGACGCGTCGTCGCCCTCGTCGGACCGAGCGGCATCGGCAAGACGACAGCGCTCCTCACGCTCGGCGGGCTCCTCGAACCCGCGGCCGGAACCGTGACGAGCCCCGCTGGCTCGAGCATCGTCACAGCCGAGGACGCGCACATCTTCGCGACGAGCGTCCTCGAGAACCTCCGTGTCGCGCGCGGCACCGTCACCGAGGCCGAGGCCGCGGAGACCCTGCGGCTCCTCGGCCTCGGCACGTGGCTCGACGCACTGCCCGACGGGCTCGGCACGCTCCTCGGCCCCGGCGGAGCGACCGTCTCCGGCGGTGAGCGTCGACGCCTCCTCCTTGCGCGTGCCGTCCTCGCCGACGCCCCGATCCTCCTCGTCGACGAGCCCGCCGAGCACGTCGAGCCGGGCGCCGCCGACGCTCTCGTCGCCGAGGTCCTCCCGCGCCTCGCGGCTGCGGGCCGCGGCATCGTCGTCGCGACCCACCGCCTCACGCCGCTCGACGCGGTCGACGAGGTCGTCGTCCTCGCCCTCCCCCCGGCGGTACCCGGCGCCAGCTCCGCGACGTCGGACGGCCTGCGTCCCGCGGCTCGCGTCGTCGCGCGCGGCTCCCACGCTTTTCTGCTCGAGCACCTGCCCGCGTACCGTACGGCGTGGGACCTCGAACGTGCGGAGGCCCGGTGACGACGAACCACGGGGAGACCGACATGGCCGTCCACAGGCCTCACAAGATCGACGACGAGGTGCTTGGCGCCGTGCTCGGCCTCGCGTCCGACCTCGACCTGCCAGCCGTCCTGCAGAACTTCGTCGAGACGTGCGCGAACCTCACGGACTCTCCGTACGCCGCGATCAACTCGTTCTCGCCCGCGGGCGACTCGATCCTCTTCGTCCAGGTCGGCATCGACGAGCGCACGGCCGAGAGCCTGCCCCACCCGCCCGGCTTCCACGGAGTGCTCCGCAAGATTCCCGACCGCGGCACGCTCACGCTCTTCGACCTCATGAAGGATCCGTCCTTCGAGGGGTTCCCGCCCGGGCACCCGCCCATGCACCAGTTTCTCGGCACCGCGATCCGCGTCCGGGACAAGGTCTTCGGCCACCTCTACCTCGCGGAGAAGCCCGGCGGGTTCACGCGCCGTGACGCGTACATCGTCGAGGCGCTCGCCGCCGCGGCGGGCGTCGCGATCCAGAACGCGCAGCTCTACGAGCTTGCCGCACGGCGCGAGCGATGGCTGCGCGCGGGCCAGGAGCTGACGACGCTCCTGCTCTCGGGCGAGAAGGACGAGGAGGAGATCCTCCAGGAGATCGTCTCGACGTCCCGGTACATCGCGGACGCCGACACGGCTGCGCTCATCCTGCCGGGCGTCGGCAAGCGGCTCTTCATCGAGTTCGCCGAGGGGTGGTCGGACGCCGACATCCTCGGCGTCGAGGTCCCACCGGACGGCGTCGCCGGCACTGCGCTCACGTCGGGCTGGGGCGTGCTCCTCGACCTCGCGACAGCCCCCGGTATCCGCGTCCCCGAGATGCGCCGCTTCGGCCCTGCGCTCTACGCCCCCATGGGGACGCCCGAGGATCCCGTCGGGGTGCTCGTCCTGCTGCGCAAACCGGGTCGCGAGCCGTTCGACGAGACCGACCTCGCAACCGCCGAGACATTCGCGGGACAGGCCGCGATCGCCATGATCCTCGCGGCGGCCCGCCAGTCGCAGGCCGAGGCCGAGCTCGCGGGCGAGCGTGACCGCATCGCCCGCGACCTTCACGACCTCGCGATCCAGCAGCTCTTCGCGACCGGCATGCAGCTTGAGACCGTACGCAGGCGCGCCGCGCGCGGCGTCGACGCGACCGAGCTCGTGAGCATCGTCGAGGAGGCGCTCGACAACGTCGACTCGACCGTCAAGCAGATCCGTGCGATCGTCCACGCGCTACGCGACCCGGACGCCGCGACGGGCCTCGTCGAGCGGCTGCGGCGCGAGGCGAGCCTCGCGCGCACGGGGCTGTCGTTCGCGCCGTCGCTCGTCATCACGATCGACGGGCACGTCCTCGGCTCGGAGTCGCGCGCGGATCCGTCCCTCGCGGACGACGAGACGCTCGTCGACGACTTCGTCGCCGACGGGCTCGCCGACGACGTCGTGGCGGTCGTGCGTGAGGGTCTTGCGAACGCGGCTCGGCACGCGCACGCGTCGTCGGTCCAGGTGACGGTCGCGATCACGTCACTCGCGGTCGACATGCTGCCGGGCGTCGCGGGCGGCGGCGAGGTCGTCGTCGAGGTGCGCGACGACGGCGTGGGGCTCGACCACGTCACGGGCCGGCGTTCCGGCACGGGAAACCTTGCGTCACGCGCCCGTCAGCACGGCGGCGAGTTCACGCTCGAGCCGAACCCGGAGGGCGCGGGCACGCTCGTCCGCTGGTCAGTCCCGCTCCAGTAGCGCCTCCGCCCCCGCGCCCCCAGACACGTGAATCCGCGCATCTGGTCGCGGGGAGTGACCAGATGCGCGGATTCTTGCGTGACGGCTACGCCGGGGTCCCGAGGCGAAGGAGGAAGAGCGCCTCGCCGAGTGAGAGCGCCTCGATCTCGGACGGGTCGACCGACTCGTTGGGAGCGTGGATGAGGCTCGCCGGCTCCTCGCAGCCCATGAGGACGATCTCGGCGTCGGGGTTGACCTGCTGGAAGACGTTGCACAGCGGGATCGAGCCGCCTTGGCCGCTCGTCACGGTGCGCTCGGTGCCGAAGGCCTCGGCGAGCGCGTCGGAGAGGACCGCGAAGCCGTGACCGTCGGTGCGGGCGAGGAACGGTGAGCCGGGCACGTCGCGGACGATCGTCGCGTGCGCGCCCCATGGCACGTGCCGTTCGAGGTGCGCGACGAGGAGGTCTTGCGCCGCGGCGGGGTCCGTGCCGGGCGGGACACGCAGGTTGAGGCGGGCACGCGCCGACGCTTGGACGGCGTTGACGGCGTTCGCGACGCTCGGCACGTCGATGCCCGTGATCGTGAGGGCGGGCCGCGCCCAGAGCGCGTCTGCGACGGTGCCCGTCCCGGTGACGTCGACGCCGTCGAGGATCGCCGCGTCGGAGCGGAACGTCGCGAGGTCGTACGGTGCGCCGTCCCACGTGCCCGACGTGTCGAGGCCGTCGACCGTGACGACACCGTCGGCGTCGCGCAGGGTCGCGAGGAGCGCGACGAGGGCCGCGACGGGGTCCGGAGCCGCGCCGCCGTACGCGCCCGAGTGCAGCGGCCCGGCGAGCGTGCGCAGCTCGATCTCGACGTCGGCAGTGCCGCGCAGCGACACCGTGAGCGTCGGCTGGCCCGCGGCGACGTTCCCCGCGTCGGCGACGAGGATGACGTCCGCCGGGTAGGCGTCCGAGTGCGCGAGCAGGTGGTGCTCGAGCCCTCCGGTCCCCTGCTCCTCGGAGCCCTCGACGACGACGCGGATGCTGACGGGGATCGGCTGACCGGTCTCCTGGGTCCACGCACGCAGGGCGCGCAGCGCCGTGAGGTGGGCGACGATGTTGCCCTTGCAGTCGGCCGCGCCGCGGCCGTAGAGGCGACCGTCACGCTCGGTGAGCTCGAACGGCGGGGTCGTCCACGCCTGCTCGTCGAGCGGCGGCTGGACGTCGTAGTGCGCGTAGAGGAGGACCGTCGGTGCACCCTCGGGGCCGGGCAGGTAGCCGACGACGGCGTCGGTGCCGTCGGGCGTCGGGACGAGCTCGCACGGCACGCCCGCCTCGGTGAAGAGGTCGCGCGTGAGCTCGGCCGCCTCGACGAGTCGCTCGTGAGGGACGAGCGCCGCGTCGGCGACGGACGGGATGGCGACGAGCTCGCCGAGCTCGGCGAGGGCGCGGGGCATGAGCCCCTGGACGATGGGGCGGAGCATGCCAGCGTCAGTCATCAGTGCTTGTCCGTCGCCGCCCACTCGCGGTTCTTGCGGCTCGCGGCCCACGCCGCGACCTGCGTCCGGCGCTGGAGGCCCATCTTCGCGAGGAGCGAGGTGATGTGGTTCTTCACGGTCTTCTCGGCGACGGAGAGCCGCTCGGCGATCTCACGGTTGGAGAGGCCCTCGCCGATGAGGTCGACGACGCGCAGTTCGGACGGCGTGAGGTCAGCCGTCGGGTCCTCGTGCTCGGCACGACGACGGGTGATGGTGCGCTCGTCGAGCAGCACGCGTCCCGCGGCGACCGCGTGGATGACGTCGGAGATCTCGGCGCCCCGCACGCTCTTGAGGAGGTAGGCGGCTGCGCCGGCCTCGAGGGCCTCGGCGAGCGCCCGGTCGTCGTCGAACGACGTGAGGATGATCGCCCGCGCCTCGGAGCCGCTCGCACGCAGCTTGGTGATGAGGTCGATGCCGGTGCCGTCGGGCAGCTGGAGGTCGACGAGGATCACCTGGGGCCGCACGAGCGCCGCACGGCGCTCACCCTCGGCGACCGAGCCCGCCTCGGCGACGACGCTCAGGCCCTCGGACCTGTCGACGACCTCGGCGATGCCACGGCGGACGACCTCGTGGTCGTCGACGATCATGACGGTGATCGGCTCACCGGACGTGTCAGGGGCGTTCGTCGCTCGCATAGGACCATCGTACCCAGCGCGCCGCACGGTTGACGCCCTGTCTCGCGCGTGTGGCGGTCGCGTCCTCTCCCGACGCGCGCCGTAGTGCGCCCTGCGGTGACGACGTGAGAGCGCTATTGTCAGCCGCATGCCACGGAACGGACCTTCTACACTCCTCCTCGCCTGGGCGCTCCACGACGTCGAGGAGGCCATGGCGTTCCCCGTCGCGTGCGAGCGCGCCGCCGACGCGACAGGTGTCGAGGTGCTGCGCATGGACCATCGGCAGTCGTGGGTCGCGGTCGGGCTCATGGGCGTGCTCGTCGCCGCCGCCTGCCGCGCAGGTCGCGGCCTCGGCGGCCGCTCACGCCTCTACCGGGCGGTCGTCGCAGGCCTCGAGGCGCACGTCGCGACGCACGTCGGCGCCTCCGTCCTCCAGCGGGGCTACACGCCCGGCGTCGCGACGGCCCTGCCCGTCATGCTGCCCGGCGCGACGGTCGCGCGCCGCGAGCTCGCGCTCGAGGGCACGCCCCTGCGCGCGGCCGATTACGCACGGGGCGCCGCGCTCCTCGTCTCAGCGGCGCTCGTCTGCCACGCCCTCGCGAGACTCCTGCCAGTGTCACGGCGGCGCTGACAGGCGACGCCGCTGACAGGCGGGTCCCCCTCCCCGGGACGGGGAGCGGTGCCGGTGGTCAGGACGACGTGACGAGCCCCGTGATGAGCGAGACCGCCATCGCGACGACGATCGTGTTGAACGCGAACGCGACGACCGTCTGGACGCGGACCGCGGTGAGTCCCGCACGCGTGCGTGGCGTCCCGCCCGAGAGCGCACCGACGGCCGAGACCATGACCGCCATCGAGAGGAACTCCCCGAACTCGGGCTCTTCGTCGAGCCCGAAGTCGATCCGCTCCCCCGCCGCGTGGAGCCGCAGGTAGCGCAGCGCGAACGCGTAGACGACCGACACCCACGTCGACGCGACGGTGACGAGCACGAGCACCGGAAGCAGCAGCCCGCCGTCACGCGCCCCCACGACCGCCGCAGCGATCGAGATGACGAGCGCCGTCGCCGCAGCCGTCACGCCCCACTCCTCGGCCGACCTCAGACCCAGAGCCTTCGACAGCGTGCTCGCACCACGGCGATGCTGGAGGGCCACGAGCCGCGTCACCGTGCGCGCGTCCTCCCTCGACAGCAGCAGGTGCGTCCACGCGTTGTAGACGACGAAGAACACCGTGAAGGACACGCACAGCCACGCGAGCGCCGTCCCGAGGTCGTCCTTCGGCCCCCTGAGCATGAGCACAGCCACGACGACGAACGGCACCGACACGAGCATCGCGATCGCACCGCGGAACCCGTCATCGAAGCGCAGGGGGATGTCACGGGCACGACGAGGGCGAGGCATGGCGGGGAGTCTACGACGCGACGCGCACCCTCACGGCCGCCGCTCACCGCCGCCGCTGGCAGACGGGGCAGAAGAACGACGAGCGGTTCGTGAAGGCCTCGCGGCGCAGGGGCGTGCCGCACCGCGGGCACGGTTCACCCTCGCGCCCGTAGGCGTTGAGGCCGCGCGCGAAGTAGCCGGACTCGCCGTTGACGTTGACGTAGAGCGCGTCGAAGCTCGTGCCGCCGACCGCGAGGGCCTCGGTCATGACGTCGCGTGCGGCCGTGAAGAGATCGACGAGGCGCGTCTCGGCGATGCCCGACGCAGCCCGCGCATGGTGGACGCGCGCCCGCCACAGGGCCTCGTCGGCATAGATGTTGCCGACGCCCGAGACGAACGTCTGGTCGAGCAGGAGCCGCTTGATCGCGGTCCGGCGCGTGCGGGCGGCGCGGGCGAGCGCGCGGACGTCGACCGCCGGGTCGAGGAGGTCGCGCGCGACGTGCGCGACGGGTGCGGGCAGCCACGGGTCCGGGGCGCCAAGCCCTCCGGGCAGGCCGTCGGGCGTGGGGACGAGCTCGCTCACCGCGAGGTAGCCGAACATCCGCTGGTCGACGAAGTCGAGCGCGCGGCCGGCCTCGCCGAGCAGGATCCGGGCCCGCAGGTGCCGGCGTGCCGGCAGGGGCGCGTCGGAGACGAGGAGCTGACCCGACATGCCGAGGTGCGCGAGCAGTGCCTCACCCGTCGGCCCGGACGCGTCGGACAGCGGCAGCCACAGAAACTTGCCGCGCCGCACCGCGGCCGCGAGCCGCAGGCCCGCGAGCCGTCCGACGAGGTCGGGCCCGCCGCCCTCGTGGCGGCGCACGCTCTGGTGCGCGAGAACCTCCGCGCGGGTGACGCTCAGACCGACGACGTGCCGGTCGAGACCGTCGCGGACGGTCTCGACCTCAGGAAGCTCAGGCACCCTCGGCGGGCTCCTCCTGCACGGCGGTCGCGGCGAGGTGCACCTGGACCCACTCGTACGCCTCCTCCGCCGCGATCTGCTCCGCGTGCTTCTTCGCGGTGCCCTGTCCCGTGCCCCGGACGACCCCGGCTAGCACGACGCGTGACGTGAAGATCCGCGCGTGGTCGGGCCCCTCGGAGTCCGACTCGTAGCGTGGCGCGCCGAGGCCGGCCTCGGCGGACGCCTCCTGGAGGCTCGTCTTCCAGTCGAGCCCCGCGCCAAGCCCCGCGGCAGCGTCGAGCAGCGGGTCGACGAGCGTGTGGACGAAGCGCCGTGTGCGCTCGAGCCCATGCGTGAGGTAGACGGCACCGATGATCGCCTCGACCGTGTCGGAGAGGATCGAGTCCTTCTCACGGCCGCCCGTTCGCCGCTCCCCCTTGCCGAGGAGAATGTACTGGCCGAGGTCAAGCGTCCTCGCGACCTCCGCGAGAGCGCGCTGCGAGACCGTCGCCGACCGCATCTTCGCGAGCTCACCCTCGGGCTGCGAGGCGTGCCGACGGAAGAGTGCCTCCGTGACGATGACCCCGAGCACCGAGTCCCCGAGGAACTCGAGGCGCTCGTTCGTCGGGATGCCACCCGCCTCGTGCGCGAAGCTGCGATGGGTGAGCGCAAGGACGAGGAGCTCAGGGTCAACGTCGATCCCGAGCGTCTCGAGCAGGTCCGACGGCGAGAGGGTGGTCTCGGCCGCGCTCATCGCTCGCCCCCCTCAGCGGTGTCGTCGGCATCACCGCCGCCGAGCGCGGCGAGCGCCTTCCAGCGCGGGTCGAGGATCTCGTGGGAGTGGTCCTCGTTCGCTGGGTCGTTGAGGTCCGCGCCGCACTCCGAGCACAGGCCCTGGCAGTCGGGACGACACAGGGGCGAGAAGGGCAGAGACGTGACGACCGCGTCGCGCAGCGGTGGCTCGAGGTCGATGAGCTCGTTCTCGACGAGGTACACCTCGTCGGGGTTCTCCTCGTCGGCCTGCTCCTCCGCGAGGGCGGCTGCCCGTTCGGGGTAGAGGAAGAGTTCGGCGACGTCGACGTCGACGTCGATCTCGAGCTCGGTGAGGCAGCGAGCGCACTCCCCGACAGCGTCGGCCGTCACAAGGCCGGAGACGTACACGCCCTCCATGACGGCCTCGAGGCGCAGGTCGAGGTGGACCGACGAGCCCTCGGGCACAGCGACGATGTCGGTGCCGAACCCGGCCGGAGCCTCGAGCGTCGTGTCGAGCGCGCGCATCGACCCTGGTGAGCGCCCCAGGTCGTGCACGTCGAGGACGAAGGGATCGCGAGGGTCGGGCGTGCGGTGGTCCACGATCGTTGCCTGCTGTTCGTCGGGCCGCACGCTGGATCGGCGCGGCGATCCTCCGATGCTAGTCGTTCGAGGCGGACGCGCTGTCATCAAGCCGCTCCGCCAGCTTGGCGCGGCCGGCCTGCACCTGGAGGACGAGCTTGCCGAGGTCGATCTCGAACTCCGCGAGACGCCGGTCGCAGTAGTCGTCGGCCTCGCGCCGCAGCGTGTCCGCCTGCGCATGCGCCTCCTCGACGATCCGCGCGGCCTCGGCGCGCGCCTGGACGACGACCTGCTCCTCGGCGACGAGCTGAGCGGCTCGCGTCCGCGCGGTCGCGATGACACGTTCTGCCTGCTCCTCAGCGTCCGCGAGCACGCGGTCAGCATCCGAGAGCACCTCGTCGGCGCGGTCGAGCTGAGCGGGCATCGCGGCCCGCAGGTCATCGACGAGCGCGAGCGCGTCGGCACGGTTGACCAGCACGGACGCCGACATCGGCATGGCGCGCGCGTGCGTGACGAGCGCGTCGAGCTCGTCGACGAGCGCGGGGAGGCTGGGGACCTCGTCCTCGGTGGGGTGCTGCTGCTCGGTCATCGGGGCTCCTCGGAGGGACGGGCGGTGCGGGGCCGGGCAGGGTCTGCGTCGGCGGCGCGTCGTGCGAGCGCGGCCCGCACGACGTCGCCGACGCCCGGCGGGACGAGGTCGTCGATCGGTCCGCCGAAGCGGGCGACGTCCTTGACGAGCGACGACGCGACGTGCGCGAGCGCGCCGTCGCCGACGACGAAGACGGTCTCGACGCCCGCGAGGTGACGGTTCATGAGGGCCATCGGCACCTCGGCGTCGTAGTCGGCGCCACCGCGCAGGCCCTTGACGACGACGGTCGCGCCGATCTCCCGGCAGAAGTCGACGAGCAGGCCGGGCACGGGCTCGACCCGCACGCCCGCGAGGCCAGCGACCGCGGCACGGGCGACGTCGAGGCGCTCGTCGAGCGTGAGGAGGGACGACTTCGAGGAGTTGCGGGCGACGCCGACGACGACCTCGGGGACGAGGCGTCGGGCGCGGCGCACGACGTCGAGGTGTCCGAGCGTGAACGGGTCGAACGACCCCGGGCAGACGGCGATGGTCACCTCTCCACGCTAGACCATGCCTCCGGCGACAGCCCGGTCCCCACGCGGCACCCGTCCTGCTCAGGCGGGCGCGTCGTCGCCATCGGGTCCCCCGTACCAGATGCTCGTCTCGCCGTAGTCCTTGTGAGCGATCTCGCTCCACCCGGTGGGCCACGTCGGAGGTGCGGTGCGCCGTGAGCGCTCGACGACGACGACCGCGCCGGGCGTGAGGGCGCCGTCGACCGCGAGCGCCTCGAGGAGCGCGTCGACGGTCGCGTCCGGCAGGTCGTACGGCGGGTCGACGAGGACGAGGTCCCACGGCTGCGCGGGCGGGTGCGCGACGACGCGCTCGGCACGGTCGACGACGACCGTGACGACGGCCGTGAGCCCGGTCGCGGCAGCGTTCGTGCGGCACACGTCCGCGGCCTGGCGCGACGCGTCGACGAGGACGACGGCCGCGGCGCCGCGGCTCGCGGCCTCGAGCCCGAGGGCGCCCGAGCCGGCGAAGAGGTCGAGGACCCGCGCGCCGTCGACGACGTCGTAGTGCTCGAGGCGCGAGAACATCGCCTCGCGCACCCGGTCGCTCGTCGGGCGCGTGCCCTTGGGCGGCACCTTGAGGCTGCGTCCGCCGGCGCGTCCGGCCACGATCCGTGTCACGGGAACAGCCTAGGGCCCGCGACGCGCAGCATCAGGCAGCCGGCGCCTCGGCCCCAGGGCCGGGCCGTGGCCGGGGACGCTGCAGACCGCGGCACGTTCAGCCGCGGTCGAGGAACGCGGTCTCGACGCCCCGGAGCCGCGCCTCGACCGCGGCCGCGAGCGCGGGGAACGCCGCCAGCGTCGGGTCGGCCGCGACGAGGTCCGTCGCCTCCTCGCGCGCCTCCGCGATGAGGTCCGCGTCCTTGACGACGCGCAGGAGCCGCAGCGAGCTCGCACCGCCCGACTGCGACGCGCCGAGGACGTCGCCCTCGCGGCGCACCGAGAGGTCGAGGAGCGCGAGCTCGAAGCCGTCGGTCGTGCCCGCGAGGTGCGTGAGGCGCTGCGCGGCGTCCGAGCCCTCCTCGGCGCGTGTCACGAAGAAGCACGTGCCGGGCAGCGTGCCGCGGCCGACGCGACCACGCAGCTGGTGAAGCTGGGAGATGCCGAAGACGTCGGCGTCGAGGATCACCATGACGGTCGCGAGCGGCACGTCGACGCCGACCTCGATGACGGTCGTCGCGACGAGGACCTGCGTGCGTCCCTCGAGGAACGCGGCCATCGCGCGGTCACGCTCGTCCGACGGCATCCGGCCGTGGAGCGTGCCGATCGCCGCGCCCCCGAGGACGGGCATGCCCTCGAGCTCGCGCACGACGTCCTCGACCGCGCGTCGCGCGGGCGGGGTGCCCGCGCCCGTGCTGCCAGCAGCAACGCCGTCGGGCGACGAGGCGCCCGACGACGTGCCGCCGCCGAGCTGCGCGGCGAGGTCGTCGAGCAGGTCGGCGCCGTCGGACGTGGCGTCGTCGCCCGTGATCCGCGGGCACACGACGAAGACGCGCTCACCCCTGTCGACGTGCTCGCGGGCGACCTGCCAGACGCGTTGCACCCAGGCGGGCCGGTCCGCCCACACGACGTGCGACGTGATGCCTGCGCGCCCCTGGGGCACCTCGGTGAGCGTCGATACCTCGAGGTCCCCGAAGACGGTCATGGCGACCGTGCGCGGGATGGGCGTCGCCGTCATGACGAGCATGTGTGGCACGTCGTCGCCCCGCGTGCGCAGCGTGTCGCGCTGCTCGACGCCGAAGCGGTGCTGCTCGTCGACGACGACGAGACCGAGGTCGGCGAACTGGACCCTCTCGGAGAGCAGCGCGTGCGTACCGACAACGATGCCCGCGCGGCCGCTCGCCGCGTCGAGCAGCGCCTCACGCGTCGCCGCGGCACCGAGCGACCCCGTGAGGAGCGCGACGCGCGTCGCACGCTCGTCACCACCGAGCAGGCCGCCCTCGGCGAGCGGGCCGAGGAGCGCCGTGAGCGTGCGGTGGTGCTGCTGGGCGAGGACCTCGGTCGGCGCGAGGAGGACCGCCTGCCCGCCCGCGTCGACGACCTGGAGCATCGCGCGCAGCGCGACGAGCGTCTTGCCCGAGCCGACGTCACCCTGGAGGAGCCGCTGCATGGGGTGGGCCCGCCCGAGGTCGGCGGCGATCTCGTCACCGACCTCGACCTGCCCCGCCGTGAGGTCGAACGGCAGACGGGCGTCGAGGTCCGCGAGGAGCGACGGGCCCTCGGCGCGCGGCCGCGGCACGGCCGAGAGGGCGAGCGCGGCGTGCCGGCGGCGGGCGAGCTCGGTCTGAAGGACGAGCGCCTCCTCGAAGCGCAGCGTGCGGCGCGCCCGGTAGGCGTCGGCGACCGTGGCAGGCGCGTGCACGGTGCGGATCGCGTCAGGCAGCGACATGAGACCGCGCCGCGCGCGCACCTCGAACGGCACGGGCTCAGGCAGGCCGTCGACGAGCGCGGGCAGGACGGCCCGCACCGCGCGCGCCGTCTTCCACGAGGGCATCTGCGCAGTCGCGGGGTAGATGGGGGTCGGCGGCATCTCGCCGAGCCCCTCGGCGTCCTCAATGACCTCGTAGTCGGGGTGTGTGAGCTGGAGGGCGCCGCGGTACTCGCTCACGGTGCCCGAGAACTGCGCGAGACGACCCGGCACGAGCCGCGACTCGTGCGGGCGCAGCGCGCCCGCGTGCCGCGCGAAGAACGACAGGTCGAGGCTGCGGGACCCGTCCGTGACGACGACCGAGAGGATCGCGCCCGAGCGCGCCCGCATGGTGCGGACCGTCGCGCGTTCGACCTGCGCGACGACCGTGACGTGCGCGCCGACCTCGAGGTCGGCGATGCTCGTGCGCTCACCGGGCTCGACGTAGCGCCGCGGGTAGTGCCGCAGGAGGTCGCCGACGGTCGTGAGGCCGAGCGTCGCGAGGCCCTTGGCCGTCGGCTTCCCGAGGACGCGCTCGAGCGGTGCGTCGAGCCCCGAGGCGTCGGCGGGGACCGCGAGCTCGCTCACAGGAGCCCCACCCGCAGGACCGTGTCGTCGCGGCCCGAGAAGAGCTCGACGACGTCGAGGCCGGGCCGGGCCTTGAGGTGCGCGCGGCACGTTGCGAGGTCGTCGGCGGGGACGCCGCCGCCGACGAGGACCATCGCGAGCCCGACGTCGCCGGGCTCGCCGAGGCTTGTGAGCCCCGCGGCGACGTCGGCCGTGCGGACGTCGAGGTCGCACCAGCGCAGCGCAGCGACCGCGGCACGCATGTCCTCGAGCGCCCGTGCCTCGTCGCCGTGCTGGCCGAGCGATTCCTCGCGCGCGGTGAGCGCGGCGACGACGTGGAGGTCGTCGGGCACGACGACCGCCTCGACTGTCACTCCAGGCATGCGGTGCAGGGACCTGCGCAGGGTCGCGACCGAGTCGGAGCGCAGCACGGTGACGATGTGGCTGCGGCCCGTGTCCTCGAGGACGCGCACGAGCTCCGACGGCGTCCACGGCCGGTCGGTGCGCGCGAGGACGACGGCTCCCGTGCCGGCGGCGTCCGCGAGCAGGCCGGGGCTCCTCACCCCGGCGACGACGCCGACGTCGCCCGGAGGGACGAGGAGGGAGCGGACGCACACCTGCCGGAGGCCAGCCCCCTCGGCCGCCTCGAGGGCTGCCGCCGGCGTGTCCGTGTGGACGTGCGCCTGCCAGACGCCGTCGCCGCCGACGACGACGACCGACTCGCCGACCGCGCGGAGCCGTGCGCGGAGCCCGTCGGCGAGGTCGCCCCCGTCGGTGTCTGCCTCGACGACGTACATGACCTCGAACGCACCGTCGGCCTCCCCTGCGGCGACCACGTGGCCCGGGTGCAGCGTGCCGACGTCACGGCGGCCGCCGGAGGCCGCGAGGTCGTCGGGCAGGTCGACGGCGGAGGCCGCCGCGTCGCGGGTGGCGGGGTCCGTAAGCGCGTCGCGCAGCGCCGCGAGGACGAGCGTGAGGCCGAACGCCCCAGCGTCGAGCACGCCGTGGTGGGCGAGGACGTCGAGCTCGTCGGGAGAGCCGAGAACGGCGGTCCGCGCGCCGGCGACGGCCTCCCGCACGACAGCGGCGGCCGTCGCTCCAGAGTCGGCGGCGGCACGCTCCGCGGCCGACGCCGCCGCGTCTGCGGCCGTGAGGATCGTGCCCGGGGCCGGCCGCGCGACCGCGGCGCGAGCCGCGCCCGCGCCCGTGCGGAGGGCGATCGCGACGCCCGCCGCGTCGAGGCCCGCGAGGTGCCCGCTCGGACCGTGGTCGCGCGTGGCACGCTCGGCGCCCACGGCGAGACCGCGCAGGAGCTCGGAGAGGATGATCCCGGAGTTGCCGCGCGCCGCGAGCAGCGCGCCGCGTGCGAGGTCCAGGAGTGCGCCCGCTGCGTCGTCCTCCGCGTCGTCGACCGCGCGCCGTGCCGCAGCGAGCGTGAGCAGCATGTTCGTCCCCGTGTCGGAGTCCGCGACGGGGAAGACGTTCGCCGCGTCGATCCGCTCGCGCGCTCTCTCGAGCGCGGCGACCGCGAGGTCGGCCCAGCGTCGGACCGCGGCGGCGTCGAGACGGGCTTCCACGGGGAGTCTCCTTGGGGTCGGGCGGACGCCTCCACGATGCCACGGCGGCGGGGCACCCGGCGTCCCGGAGCAGGCTTGTTGGCGAGGTCGCGTCCACGGTACGCGGCACGACCGACAACCGGCGAGACGCACGCCACAGGACATGTCCGTCCACGTGTTTGGGAGTGGCGGTGGCGATCAGGTACTCTGTTCAGGTTGCCCGGGACGACCCGGGCTCGGCGGTGCGCTCGACGCAGGCCCACGACTCCTCTTCGCAGGGTCGGGCCATGTCCAGGCCACGCCGCCTTCACGCCTCGGCCGCGTCCACGCGGCTCGCACGACCGACTATTTCAGGAGAGACAGTGGCCGCCAACTGCGACGTCTGCGCCAAGGGTCCGAGCTTCGGGCACTCCATCTCGCACTCGCACGTGCGTACCAAGCGCCGCTGGAACCCGAACATCCAGCGCATCCGTGCGATCGTCAACGGCACGCCCAAGCGCGTGAACGTGTGCACCTCGTGCCTCAAGGCCGGCAAGGTCCAGCGCCCTGCCTGAGCCCACGGCTTGACGAAGGCCCGCATCCCCCCCGGGGACGCGGGCCTTCGTCGTTCCCAGGTCCGTCGCGGCGGCGCCCGGTGCACGCTCCCCCGGGACGCGACGCCCCCCGAGCGGGTGACGTCGTTCTTTGACGACGATCGCACCGCCCCGTGGTGAACATCGCAGGTCCTTTGCCTCTCCTCGGTGGACCCATGACCGATCGGGTGGCAGTCTTGGCACATGGTGCAGGAGATGAACGCCCTGACGATCCGGACCGCGACGGTCGAGGATGCGCCCGCGGTCGCGCGCATCCACATCACGTCGTGGCGCAGCGCCTACGCGGGCATCGTCCCGGACGACGTCCTCGCGACGCTCGACGTCGACGTGCGCGAGCAGCGGTGGCACGGCTACCTCACCGACGCGCGCATCCGCACGTGGGTGGCAGAGGTCGCTGACCGCGCGATCGGCTTCGCGACGCTCGGCCCGGCCCGGGACGAGGACGCGGACGACGGCGACCTCGAGCTCTACGCCATCTACCTCTCCCCCGAGTCCTGGGGCACGGGCGCCGCGCGCGAGCTCATGCGGACGCTGCTCACGGAGGTCCCTGAGACCGCGCGGCTCACGCTCTGGGTCTTCGCGGACAACGAGCGTGCGCGTCACTTCTACCGCCGCCACGGGCTCGCGCCCGACGGCGTCGAGCGGCTCGAGGAGTTCAGCGGCACGCACCTCACCGAGGTGCGCTACGTCCGCACGAGATCCTGAGTCGTCGGCCGCCTCAACGCACGGCACTGCCTCTCTGATCGGAGCCCCTCGCTCCGTCCCCGGTCCTCAGTCCTTCCCCGGGCCGAAGTGGTCCCAACCGCCCCCGGCACGCACGGCACGACCCCCGACGGTGACTCTCGCACCGTCCGTCGGCAGCTCCTCGACGCGTCCAAGCGTCCGAAAGCCGTCGGGCAGCGCCACCCCGGGCGGGAAGGTCGCGAGCATGCCGTGATCCTCACCTCCCGCGAGCACCCACTGCGTCGCGTCCGCGCCGAGCGCAGCGGCGACGGGTGAGAGCAGCGCGACCTCGTCGGCGAGAACGTCCGCCGGATCGTCGAACGCGAGCCGCACGCCGCTCGCGGACGCGATCCGTCCGGCGTCGCGCAGCAGCCCGTCGGACACGTCGAGCATCGCGGTCGCGCCCGCAACCGCCGCGGCGCGACCGGCCCCGACCGGCGGCGACGGGACACGGAACGCGTCGAGCACGACCGCGCGCACGTCAGCCGGCACGCGGGCGTCGTCGGCGCGCCCCGCGTCGAGGAGCGCGAACCCCGCGGCCGAGCGACCCCGGACGCCCGCGTGCGCGACGACGTCACCGGGCCGGGCTCCCGAGCGCAGCACGGGCGCCCGGCCCTCGAGGTCGCCGAGGACGGTCACGGCGAGGACGACGAGCGGGCCGCCCGCAAGGTCCCCGCCGACGACCCCCGCTCCCCACGGCCGGCACGCGTCGTCGAGGCCGCGCGCGAGGTCCTCGACCCACACGGCGGGCAGCTCGCCGGGCAGGACGAGCGACACGACGAGACCCGTGGGGACGGCGCCGACGGCCGCGGCGTCCGCGAGGTTCTGCGCAGCCGCACGCCGACCGACCTCGCGGGCGCTCGACCAGGCCCGTCTGAAGTGGACGTCCTCGACGAGGACGTCGGTGCTCACGACGACCTTCCCATCGGGTGCCGAGAGGACCGCGCAGTCGTCCCCCGGTCCGACGAGCGCGGCGCCCGGCGCGCCGAGCAGAGGGACGAAGCGCGCGAGGAGCTCCGACTCAGAAAGGTCACCGACGAGCGTCAGCCGGTCGCGGCCCGGGCCGCGCGAGGTCACAGGTGTCACGCGCCCAACCTAACGGTGCCGGACGGGTAGCGTGGAGCCGTGCCTCTCCCCGACCGTCCGTCGTCCCAGGTCCCTGCGCACCGCCCGCACCCGCTCGCCGCTCTGTTCGCCGTCGCGGCCGTCGCCGCGCCGCTCGCGGCGTGCGCGCCGTCGATCTCGCTCACCGCGGCGCCCTACGCGACCGACCCGCTGTGCGCGTCGATCGTCCTCGCGGTGCCGGACAAGCTCGGGAACCTCGACCGCATCACCGCGTCCGCGCAGGCGACGGCCGCGTGGGGCACGACGGCGCAGGCCGTGACGCTCCGCTGCGGCGTCGAGCCGCCCGGCCCGACGACCGACCAGTGCCAGGCGATCGCGGACGTCACGGGCGCGAGCGTCGACTGGATCGTCGTCGAGGAGTCGCGGACGGGCGACTGGGTGTTCACGACGTACGGCCGCACCCCGGCCGTCGAGGTGCGCGTGCCCGCGGGGACGTCGGGTGCGGCCGTCGTCGACCTCAACCGCGCGGTGTCCGCCGCGCCGCAGACGCGACACTGCTACTGAGGCCCGCGCTGCGCTGCGCGCGAGGCTGGCGCGGCGCTGCGCGGGCGGCAGGGGCTCAGCGCAGTCCGGTGGGCCGCTCGAGGGCGAGCGTCAGCAGCTCGTCGATGAGCTCGGCGTAGCCGAGCCCCGACTCCTGCCACATGCGCGGGTACATCGAGAACGGCGTGAACCCGGGCATCGTGTTGATCTCGTTGACGATGACGTGCTCGTCGGGTGTGACGAAGACGTCGACGCGCGAGAGCCCCTCGCTCGAGAGCGCCTCGAACGTGCGCACCGCGACGTCCTGGACGGCGGCGACGACGTGCGCGGGCAGCTCGGCGGGGCACGAGAGCTCGACGTCGCCCTCGCCGAGGTACTTCGCGTCGAAGTCGTAGAACGCGCGGTTGGTATCGCGCACGACGATCTCGCCGGGCAGCGACGCGCGCGGACGGTCGCCCCCGTGCCCGCCGAGGACCGCGCACTCGATCTCGCGCCCGGCGACACCCTGCTCGACGAGCACCTTGGGGTCGTGCTCACGGGCCGCCACGATCGCGGCGTCGAGGTCGGCGAGGTCGTCGACCTTCGAGATCCCGAGGCTCGAGCCGGCGCGGGCGGGCTTGACGAAGAGCGGGAGCCCGAGCTCGGTGATGCGCGCGAGCAACGCGTCGCGCTCACGCTCCCACGCGCCCGGGCGCACGACGACGTAGGGTGCGACCGCGAGCCCCTCGGACTCGCAGACGACCTTCATGTAGTGCTTGTCCATGCCGACGGCTGACGCGAGGACGCCGGCACCGACGTAGCGGACGTCGGACATCTCGAGCATGCCCTGGAGCGTGCCGTCCTCGCCGAACGGCCCGTGGATGAGCGGCATGACGACGTCGACGGCGCCGAGCGCGCTCGGCACCTCGCCGGGCGTGAGAACCTGGACCTCCCGCGCGTGCGTGGCCATGGGAAGGACGACGTCGGCGTGCGACGCCTCGACCTCGGGCAGGCGGCCGTCGATGATCTCCCACGCCGCAGGGTCGTCGGCGGCGACGACCCACTGACCCTGCCGGGTGATGCCGACGGGGACCGGGTCCCAGCGCTCCCGGTCGATCGCGCGCAGGACGCCGGCGGCGGTCGCGCAGGAGATGGCGTGCTCGCCCGAGCGGCCTCCGAAGAGGACCATGACGCGGGGGCGGGTGCCGGGGACGGTGGCGGGGGGCGTGCTGTGCGTGTCCATCGCGGGCAAGCCTACCGCCGGACCACGAGACGGACCCGCGCCCGTCCCAGCACGCCCGGAGGGGTCGTGCGGGCGTAACCTGCGGGCATGACGACGCACGACGCCACGCCCGACCCCGCTCCCGTCGACGCCGCCGCGGCGCTGTCGCCCGCGACGCTCGCGGTCGTCGCCGGCCGCCCTGCGCCCGTCCAGGGTGCGCCCGTCAACCCGCCGGTCGTGCTGTCCTCGACGTACGTCTCGCAGGGGCCCCCTGTGCCCGGCGAGCGCCTCTACGCACGCATGGGCACAGAGACGTGGGAGCCGTTCGAGGAGGCCGTCGCGGCGCTCGAGGGCGGTCGGCACGGTGCGACGGTCTTCGGCTCGGGCATGGCGGCGGTCGCCGCGGTGCTCGCGCTCGTGCCGCTCGGCGGCGCGGTCGTCGTGCCGCGCCACGCCTACCAGGCGACGCTCGGCCTCCTCGACCAGCTCGCGATCGAGCGTGGGCTCGACGTGCGGCGCGTCGACGTCGCCGACACCGACGAGGTCACCCGGGCTCTCGACGACGCGGACCTCCTGTGGGTCGAGACGCCGACGAACCCCATGCTCGAGGTCGCCGACCTCCCGGCGCTCGTCGAGGCGGCCCACTCGCGGCACGTGCTCGTCGCGGTCGACTCGACGTTCGCGACACCTCTCGTCCAGCGGCCCTTCGAGCACGGCGCCGACATCGTCGTGCACTCCGCGACGAAGTACCTCGCGGGGCACTCCGACGTCGTGCTCGGCATCGCTCTTGGCGCGAGCGAGCACCTCACCGACCATCTCCGTGCCTACCGGACGTCGCACGGCGCGATCGCAGGTCCGTTCGAGGTGTGGCTCGCGCTGCGCGGGCTGCGGACGCTCGCCCTGCGCGTCGAGCGGGCCCAGGCCAACGCCGCGGTGCTCGCGGCGCGGCTCGCGGCGCACCCCGACGTCGTCGAGGTCCGGCACCCGAGCCTCCCGCAGGACCCGGGTCACGGCCGCGCAGCCCGGCTCATGGACGGGTTCGGCGCGATCCTCGGCGTACGGCCTCGCGGCGGCGCGGACGCCGCTGACGCGGTCGTCGCGCGCGTCGCACTGTGGACGCCCGCGACGAGCCTCGGCGGAGTCGAGTCGACGCTCGAGCGTCGCCGTCGATTCGGCACCGAGTCCGTCACCGTGCCCGAGGACCTCCTTCGCCTCAGCGTCGGCGTCGAGGACGTCGAGGACCTCTGGGCAGACCTCGACCGGGCACTGCGCGCAGCACAGGGCTGACGTCTCGTCCGGCGGCGGCCCCGCGGTCGCCAGCCCTGCCACCCCGTGTCGCGCACGACGGCCAGGGCCTAGACTCAGGTCCTCACCTCGAGAGGACCCACGATGCTGCTCGCCCGCGCCCGCCGACCGATCGTGCTCGTGCTCGCGACCGTCGCGGCACTCGTGCTCACGCTCCCCGCCGCGGCGCCCGCATCCGCCGCACTGCCCAAGGCCGGAGCGCCGTGGGTGACCGCGCAGTCGGTCACAGGCGGAACCGTGACCCTCAGCATCAGCTGGCCGCGCGTCAAGGGCGCCACCCGCTACGAGGTGGATCTCGTGGCCTCCCGCTCGGGCAAGGCTCTGAGCGGCGCCCAGATCACGCGGTCGTCCGCGACCCGGACCCGGAGCTTCGCCGCGACGAAGGGCACGACGCAGAAAGCCCGCCTCACGCGCCTCAAGCCGGGAACCGTCTACTGCGTCGTCGTGCGCGGGCTGCGCGGCCCGAGGACCGTCGGGCCGCGCAGCGCGCCGCACTGTCGGATGACGACCGAGCGCGACCGTGCCGCGACGAAGGGTCGCGAACGGCTCGCCGTCGCGACGTACAACGTGTGCTCGGGCTGCGCGTCCGGCAAGCTGCCCGCTTGGGGACCGAGCCGCGCCGCGCGGGTCGCCGACCGCATCGCACGGCTCACGGTCGGCACCTCGAAGCGTCGGGCCGACGTCGTGACGATCCAGGAGGGCGACCGCGCCCTCGCGGAGAACGAGGAGCGCGGCGACCTCGAGAACGCGCTCGCCGGCACGTTCACACGCGGCTGCAAGCCGGGCGACGGCACCGGTGACGCGTACGACAACAACGTCGGCGTGCTCCTGCGCGACGCGACGCTCACCGCCGTCCCCGGCACCGCGGGAGGCATGACCTTCGAGGCGTTCGACGACGACGCGACGCACGGCGCGTGCTGGGTCGAGGCCCGCTCCCGCGCCACGGGTCGTACGTACGCGTTCGTCGGGCTCCACGTCGACGAGCGCGCGGGGGCGGACGCCAACCGCAAGCGTGAGACGGCGGCGGTCCACGCCGCCGTGACGAAGGCCCTCCCGGGTCGGACCGTCATCTACGCGGGCGACACCAACTCGAGCCGCAGCCGCAACGTCGACGGTCCGCGAATCGCGCTCGCGGGCAAGGGGTACGACGACGCCTACGACGTCGCGCTGCGCTACCAGTCGCACCCGCACCAGAACTCGGCGATCGGCACGTCGGGCACGATGCGCACGTCGACCCTCTGGGGCGACCACATCGACCGCGTGCTCGTCCCCCGCGGCGTCACGGTGACGGCGTGGAAGGTCGACCACCGCCTCTCGAGCCGCACGCGCTACGCGACGCCCCTCGCGTCCGACCACGACCCGGTGATCGTCGAGCTCCGCCTGCCGCGCTGAGCCCGGGTCAGTCCCGGCCCGTCGGCGCGTCGGCGGCGCTTCCGGCTGTGCGTGAACCGGGGCTCCCGTTCCCGGTCCCAGTCCCGGGACCGATCCCGGTCCCGGCACGATCGTCGTCCGCGCGCGAACCTCCGTCCACCGCGTGGGCCGCTGCGGGCACCGCGGTCGACCGGCCCGGCAGCACGGCCGTGCCCGCCTCGAGGTCGACGCCGAACGGAGGCGCGGCGGCCCCGGTCTGCAGCCGGTCGTGGCGGACCCTCTCACGCTCCTCGGTGAGGGTCGTGCGCGAGGGCTGGAAGATCTCGAGCATCTCTCCGAGCATGCCCGAGGCGATGTCGCTGCCGGTCGTCTCGCGGCGTCGGTCGTCGTGGCGGGGCCGTCCGATGCGGACCGCCACGACGACGATGATCGCGGCAACCACGCCGAGCGCCACGACAAGGTCCTGCCACGCAGGCACGGCCCTACAGCCCTTCTGCCTTCTGCGGGCGGGCAAGCAACGCCCGCGCCATCTCGTCGACCGCGAGGCCGTCGTACAGGACGGCCGCGACGGCCTGCGTGATGGGCATGTCGACGCCGAGCGAGCGGGCAAGCTCGAGCACCGAGCGCGAGGACTTCACGCCCTCCGCCGTGCCGCCGGTCGCCGCGATCGCCTCCTCGAGCGTGAGGCCCTCGCCGATGTGCTTGCCGAGCGTGTGGTTGCGCGAGAGCGGCGAGGCGCACGTCGCCATGAGGTCGCCCATGCCCGCAAGACCCGGGAACGTCTCGGCGCTTGCGCCGAGAGCGCGCCCGAGCCGCGTGATCTCGACGAGACCACGCGTGATGACCGTCGCGGTCGTGTTGAGCCCGAAGCCCTTGCCCTGCGCGATGCCGACGGCGATCGCGATGACGTTCTTCACGGCGCCGCACAGCTCGACGCCGACGACGTCAGCGTTCGTGTAGGGCCGGAAGTAGGGGTTCGTGCACGCGCGCGCGACGAGGGCGGTCGCCTCCGGGTCGGTGCCCGCGACGACAGTCGCAGTCGGCTGTCTCTCAGCGATCTCGCGCGCGAGGTTGGGTCCCGAGACGACGACGACCTGCCGGGCCGGAAGCCCGAGCGCCTCGGCGACGACCTCGCTCATGCGGCGGTCGGTATCGAGCTCGACGCCCTTCATAAGCGAGACGGCAACGGCGCTCGCGGGCACGTGCTCGCGCAGGGTGGTGAGGGTCACGCGTGCCGACTGCGACGGGATCGCGACGACGACGAGATCGGCGCCGGCGAGCGCCGCCGCTGCGTCGGTCGTCGCCGTGATCTGCGCGGGCAGGCGCACGCCGGGGAGGTTGCGGGAGTTGCGGTGGTCGCGCGTGATCTGCGCGCAGACCTCGGACGACCGGCCCCACATGCGGACGTCGCAGCCGGCGTCGGCCATGACGACCGCGAAGGTCGTGCCCCACGCGCCCGTTCCGAGGACGGTGGCGCGGAGGGGGCGCTCGGTCTCCGTCGTGCCGGAGCTCGTGCTGTGCTCAGCCGTCATGAGTCCTCGCCGTCCGTCGTCATGTCCGGCACCGTCGTGCCCGGTGCGCTCGGGCCTGCTTCCATCGTGCCCGGAGCCGTCGTGCCCGGTGCCGCGTCGGCCTCCTCAGGACGTGGGCGAGGGGCGTCGGCCGGTGTCCCCCGGCTCGGGCCTACGGGGACCTGGATGGGATCGACCTTCGCGGCACGCAGGGCCGTCCGCATGTCGTAGCGCACCGCAGGCGGCTCCTCGCCGCGGATCTCGGCGAGGATCGTCGTGATCGCGTCCATGACGCGCTCGGTCGCCTCACGGAGCGTCGCGGCATCGAGCGAGCGGTCGTAGAGGTCGTCGAGCGGGACCGGCGGACCTGCGTGCACCGAGACATGCTTGCGCGGAAACGGGCGGAAGCGCTTGGAGTACCGGGGCAGGATGTCCTGCATCCCCCACTGCGCGACCGGGATGACCGGGACGCGGGCCTCGAGCGCGAGCCGCGCGACGCCCGTCTTCGCGGTCATGGGCCACAGGTCCGGGTCGCGCGTGAGCGTGCCCTCGGGGAACACGGCGACGCAGCGCCCCTCGCGCAGCGCCTCGATGCCCGGGGCGAGCGCATCGTGCGCGTGCGTCGAGTTGCGCTCGACAGGGATCTGACCGGTCGCGCGCAGGAGCGCCCCGACGACCGGCACCTTGAACAACGACGCCTTCGCGAGGATGCGTGGCGCGAAGCCCGCGTCGTACACGTAGTGCGCGAACGTCAGCGGGTCGATGTTCGACATGTGGTTCCCGGCGACGACGAAGCCGCCCGAGGCCGGCAGGTGCTCCATGCCCTGCCAGTCGCGGCGCGTCATCGAGCGCATGAGCGGGCGCACGAGACGCGCGACGTTGCGATAGGCGCGGTTGGCGCTGGCTGGATGCTTCGGCACGGGACGACATCCTACCGGGGCAGGCTCGTCCCGGGGCAGGGACGCCGCGACCCCGGTCGCGGCGGGTGCCAGGACCGGGGTCGTCGTCGGGCGTGTCCGGGCCGTGCGGCCCGGACAGTGCGCTCAGGGACGTTCGAAGTCTGCGCCGAGCGCCGCGAGCTTCTCGGTGAAGTTCTCGTAGCCGCGGTCGATGAGTCCGATGCCGTGGACGGTCGACGTGCCCTTCGCGGCGAGCGCCGCGATGAGGTGCGAGAAGCCGCCGCGGAGGTCCGGGACGGTGATCTCGCCGGCCTCGAGCGGGGTCGGGCCCGAGATGACGGCGGAGTGGTGGAAGTTGCGCTGCCCGAAGCGGCACTCGAGGCCACCGAGGCACTCCCGGTACACCTGGATCGTCGCGCCCATGCCGCGCAGGGCCTCGGTGAAGCCGAAGCGGTTCTCGTAGACCGTCTCGTGGACGATCGAGAGGCCCGTGGCCTGCGTGAGGGCGACGACGAGCGGCTGCTGCCAGTCGGTCATGAAGCCGGGGTGGACGTCGGTCTCGAGAACGATCGAGCTCAGCTCGCCGCCCGGGTGGTAGAAGCGGATGCCGTCGTCCTCGACCTCGAACTCGCCGCCGACCTTCCGGAACGTGTTGAGGAACGCGATCATCTCCGGCTGGGTCGCCCCCTCGACGAAGATGTCGCCGCGCGTCGCGAGAGCCGCCGAGGCCCACGACGCCGCCTCGATGCGGTCGCCGAGCGCGGTGTGACGGAAGCCGCCGAGGCGCTTGACACCCTCGATGCGGATGACGCGGTCAGTGTCGACCGAGATGATCGCGCCCATCTTCTGCAGGACGTTGATGAGGTCCATGATCTCGGGCTCGATCGCGGCGTTCGAGAGCTCGGTGACGCCCTCGGCGCGCACCGCGGTGAGCAGCAGCTGCTCGGTCGCGCCGACCGACGGGTAGGGCAGCTCGATCTTCGTGCCGCGCAGGCCGTTCGGCGCGGTGAGGTGGATGCCTTGGGGCCGCTTGTCGACGACCGCACCGAACTTGCGAAGGATGTCGAGGTGGAAGTTGATCGGCCGGTCGCCGATGTGGCAGCCGCCGAGGTCGGGGATGAACGCCTCACCGAGCCGGTGGAGGAGCGGGCCGCACAGGAGGATCGGGATCCGGCTCGAGCCGGCGTGCGCGTCGATGTCCGCGACGTGCGCCGAGTCGACGGCCGTCGAGTCCATGCGCAGGACACCGCCCTCACGGTCGTGGTCGACGACGACCCCGTGGAGCTCGAGCAGCCCCTTGACGATCTCGACGTCACGGATGAGGGGGACGTTCCTCAGCTCGCTCGGCCCGTCGCCGAGGAGCGAGGCGACCATCGCCTTGGAGACGAAGTTCTTGGCCCCGCGGACCCGGATTCTGCCGTTGAGCGGGGTGCCGCCGGTGACGTGGATGAGATCGGTCATGGGTCTATGGTCGCCTATCGCTGGGGGGCTTCGTGCCAGATGCGCCGCGCGCGGTGTGTGGACTTCGTGGGAGGGCGGGGTGAGATCTGCCGGACCGCGCAGTGCACGGTCGCTCCGAGGGTCGAACGCCGTCCGGCACGCACGGTATTCCGTGGCCTCCGACTCCGCTCCCCTCCGGCACGACGACGCCGGGACGCCGCATGGCGGCGTCCCGGCGTCGGGGTGGTGCGGGTGCGCTCAGGCGCCTGCGGGACGCGCGGCGACGATCTCCTGCTTGGGCAGGTGCTTCGCGGGGAGCGTCTTGGGGCGCCAGCTCTCGCGACGCGCCTCGAACGCGGTGATCTCGTCCTCGTGCTGGAGGGTGAGGCCGATGTCGTCGAGGCCCTCCATGAGGCGCCAGCGCGTGTAGTCGTCGACGTGGATCTGCACAGTGACGTCGCCCGCGGACGCGGTGCGCTCGACGAGGTCGACCGTCACCTCGGTTCCGGGCTCGTTCTCGAGAACCTTCCAGAGGAGCTCGATGTCCTCCTGCGCGACCTGCGCCGCGAGGAGGCCCTGCTTGCCCGAGTTGCCGCGGAAGATGTCGGCGAAGCGTGAGGCGAGGACGGCCCTGAAGCCGTAGTCCTTGAGCGCCCAGACGGCGTGCTCGCGGGACGAGCCGGTGCCGAAGTCGGGGCCCGCGACGAGCACGGAGCCCGACGCGTAGGCCGGCTGGTTGAGGACGAACGACTCGTCGCCGCGCCATGCGGCAAAGAGCGCGTCCTCGAAGCCCGTGCGGGTGACGCGCTTGAGGTAGACCGCGGGGATGATCTGGTCGGTGTCGACGTTGCTGCGACGCAGCGGGACGCCGACACCCGTGTGGGTGGTGAACTTCTCCATGACAGGCTCCTTGGGTGTGGCTTCGGTGACCGGTGCGGGCGTCAGACCTGAACGAGGACGTTCGGGTCGAGCGGCGCGAGCGGCGAGCCGTCGAAGGTCGTGAGGTCGGTGCCCTCGGGCAGGTCGAGGTCGGCGAGCGACGAGAGCGTGCCGCGGATCGCGGTGGCCGCGGCGACGAGCGGCGAGACAAGGTGCGTGCGGCCGCCCTTGCCCTGGCGTCCCTCGAAGTTGCGGTTCGACGTCGAGGCGGCGCGCTCCCCCGGCGTGAGCTGGTCGGGGTTCATGCCGAGGCACATCGAGCAGCCGGCGTTGCGCCACTCGGCGCCGAAGTCGAGGAAGATCTTGTCGAGGCCCTCGGCCTCGGCCTGGAGACGCACGCGCGCCGACGCGGGCACGACGAGGACGCGCGTGTCCGCGGCCTTCTTCTTGCCCTTGAGGACCTTGGCGACCGAGCGGAGGTCCTCGATGCGGCCGTTCGTGCACGAGCCGATGAAGACGGTGTCGATCTTGAGGTCGCGCAGCGGGGCGCCGGGGACGAGGCCCATGTACTCGATCGCTCGCTCGGCGGCGATGCGGTCGTTCTCGTCGGCGATGAGCTCGGGCACCGGGACGTTCGCGGAGAGCGGCAGCCCCTGGCCGGGGTTCGTGCCCCACGTGACGAAGGGCTCGAGGTCGGACGCGTGGAGGGTGACCTCGGCGTCGAAGACGGCGTCGTCGTCAGTGCGCAGCGTCTTCCAGTACTCGACCGCGGCGTCCCAGTCCGCGCCCTCGGGCGCGTGGGGGCGGCCCTCGAGGTAGTCGAAGGTCGTCTGGTCGGGGGCGATCATGCCGGCGCGAGCGCCGGCCTCGATCGACATGTTGCAGATCGTCATCCGCGCCTCCATGGAGAGCTTGCGGATCGCCTCGCCGCGGTACTCGAGCACGTAGCCCTGACCGCCGCCGGTGCCGATCTTCGCGATGATCGCGAGGATGATGTCCTTCGAGGTGGTGCCCGGTGGCAGCTCGCCCTCGACGTTGATCGCCATGGTGCGGAACGGCGCGAGAGGGAGCGTCTGGGTCGCCATGACGTGCTCGACCTCGGACGTGCCGATGCCGAACGCGAGGGCGCCGAACGCGCCGTGGGTGGAGGTGTGCGAGTCACCGCAGACGACCGTGAGGCCGGGCATCGTCAGACCGAGCTGCGGGCCCACCTGGTGGACGATGCCCTGGTCGGCGTCGCCGAGGGAGTGGAGGCGGACGCCGAACTCCTTGGCGTTGGCACGCAGCGTGTCGATCTGGGTGCGGCTCGTGAGGTCCGCGATCGGCAGGTCGATGTCGAGAGTCGGGGTGTTGTGGTCCTCGGTCGCGATCGTGAGGTCCGTGCGGCGCAGCGTGCGGCCGGCGAGACGAAGACCCTCGAAGGCCTGGGGGCTCGTCACCTCGTGGAGGAGGTGGAGGTCGATGTAGAGGAGGTCCGGGGCTCCGTCGACTCCCCGGCGCACGAGGTGTGCGTCCCAGACCTTCTCTGCCAGCGTGCCGGCCATGGATGTTCCTCTCGTCAAAGACTGCCGCGAAGCGGCGGCAGGGACTAGAATCGCGACGACACACGGTGCGTCGCACTTGCGTCTCAGCCTCCGAGACTGCAATATCGTCCTATGGACAACTCTAGCGGAGTCGGCGTCCTCGACAAGGCCGCCGCCGTTCTCGGTGCTCTCGAAGCCGGTCCTGCGACGCTCGCCCAGCTCGTCGCAGCCACCCGCCTCGCCCGGCCGACGGCCCACCGACTGGCCGTCGCCCTCGAGCACCATCGTCTCGTCGCCCGCGACATGCAGGGGCGCTTCGTCCTCGGCCCGCGGCTCAACGAGCTCGCGACCGCGGCCGGCGAGGACCGCCTCCTCGCGGCCGCTAACCCCGTGCTCACCGCCCTCCGGGACCACACCGGCGAGAGCGCCCAGCTCTACCGCCGCCAGGGCGACCAGCGCATCTGCGTCGCGGCCGCCGAGCGGCCCGTCGGGCTGCGCGACTCGATCCCCGTCGGCGCAACCCTCACGATGCTCGCCGGCTCAGCCGCCCAGATCCTCCTCGCCTGGGAGGAGCCCGACCGCCTCCACCGCGGGCTCCAGGGCGCCAAATTCACCGCGACGATCCTCTCGGGCGTCCGCCGCCGCGGCTGGGCGCAGTCCGTCTCGGAGCGCGAGGCCGGCGTCGCGTCCGTCTCCGCGCCCGTCCGCGGCCCCTCGGGCCGCGTCGTCGCCGCCGTGTCGATCTCGGGCCCCGTCGAGCGGCTCAGCCGTCAGCCCGGCCGCCTGCACGCCGGCTCCGTCGTCGCCGCCGCCAACCGCCTCACCGAGGTTCTGCGGCGCGCCGCCAGCTGAGCGGCCCCCGTTCCGAGGCCCGTCGAGCACCCGCTCGGCGGGCCTCGGTGTGTCAGGGGGTCGACGGGACAGAGGATCAGCAGGCCAGCCTCCGTCAGCCCCGACGACCCGCCGCGCCCCGCTGCCGCGCAGCCTCGTAGAGGACGACAGTCGCGGCGTTCGCGGCGTTGAGAGAGCTCGCAGCGCCCGACATGGGGATGCTCACGGTGACGTCGCACAGCTCCCGCCACGCGTGAGAGAGGCCCGACGTCTCGTTGCCGACGAGCAGGAGCGTCGGTCCCGTGAGGTCGGCGTCCATGAGGTCGACGCCGCCGCCCTCATCCGTGCCGACGAGCGTCACCGGCACGCCCGACGCGCGTGCCGCCTCGACCCAGGGGACGACGTCGGCCGGGCCGGGCACACGGACGGTGGGCAGCGCGAAGAGGCTGCCGGTCGTCGCGCGCACGGACCGCGGGTCGTAGGCGTCGGCCGCGTGGCCCGCGACGATGACACCGTGCGCGCCGAACGCGTCCGCCGAGCGCACGATGCTGCCGATGTTCCCGGGCGTCGTTGGTCGGTCGAACAGCACCCCGAGGAAGTCCGCGCCGACGGCGATGCGGCCGAGGTCGTCGTCGGGGATCCCGACGACCGCGACGAGCTCGGGCGCGCCCTCGGACTTCTCCCCCAGCTCGGCGAGGAGCTCGGGCGCCATCGCGACCCTGGTCGCCCCCGTCGTCGCGAGGAGATCCTGCGCCCAGGCCGACAGCGTCCTGTTCTCGTCGTGCAGAAGGGCGTGGACCGGCCAGCCGTGCTCGACCGCGAGCGAGATCGGGCGGACGCCCTGGACGAGCATCTCCCCGAGCTGGTTGCGCTTCCTGCGGTTGGTGAGCAGTGCGTGCCACGCCTGGAACGTCGCGTTGCGGGTCGAGATCCGCTGGGTCGCTGGCATGGGTCCTCCACGGTGAGCCGGGCGCGACGGACGAGGCACGCGCGCCGTCACGAGGTGCGAGACTACCCCGCGCATGCGGAAGGCCCGGTCATCGATGATGACCGGGCCTTCGCGAACGTACCCCCGACGGGATTTGAACCCGTGTTACCGCCGTGAGAGGGCGGCGTCCTAGGCCGCTAGACGACGGGGGCCGGACGACGCTCAAGCCTCACCCGAAGGTGCCGCTCGCTGCGCCGTCGAGAACATTACACAGTCACGGGCTCCGCGCGCCATTCGACGTTCAGTGACCGTCGTCACACAGGAGCGAGGCCAGCGCCGCCTCGGGTCACGACACCGCCGGACCGCCGCCCGGATCAGCCAGCCCCCCGGCCGGGAGGATCGCTGCACGCTCCTGAGCGGCGAGTCGACGGTTGTGCCTCACGGCGCGCACGAGAAGGACGATCCCCGCGACGCCGACGGCAGCCAGCGCAGCGACGACGATCCACAGCCGGCCGATCCACGCGAACAACTCCTCGAGGGCGGGGGCCGGGTCGTAGCTCGCCACGCCCGACTCCGCGTTGATCCGCACGGGAATGGTCTCGCCGACGACCGCGTCGCACGCTTCCATCGCCGCGGGCTCACGGTCGACGGCCTCACGTTCGACGCCGTCGACCGTGTACGTGAAGGTGAGGACGCAGCTGCCGGCGCCCTCGCCGTCCGCGCCCGGTGCGACCGCGACCACCACGCCGCTCGTCGAGGCGTCGCCCTCGTTCACCGCGGCGGTGCTCATGGTAGCGAGCCCGAAGAGAAGCAGGACGATGACCCCGGAGACGATCGAAAGGACCAAGCCCAGGCCGATGAGAGCGATACGCCAGCCGATGCGCCGCCGTCCGGGTGTTGATGGCGTCATGTTCCTGCTCCTCTGCCGGGACCCGGCTCACCGGGTCAGCGCTCACGCGATCCGGTGCGGTCCCGCGCGTCAGCGGCACGCTACCAGGATTGGGTACGTCCTGCGGGTTGTGCGGCTCGCCCGTTCTGCCGCGTGCGACCCGCGGCCCAGAGTCGGGAACGACGAAGGCCCGGTCATCGGTGATGACCGGGCCCTCGAGACGTACCCCCGACGGGATTTGAACCCGTGTTACCGCCGTGAGAGGGCGGCGTCCTAGGCCGCTAGACGACGGGGGCAGGACGTGCCAGGTGCGAGTGCGAGCACTCCTCCTGGCGGAGCAAGACCCTGGCAGTCATGCGGTCGTGACGACTGCTCGATACGAAGATCTTGAGCTGGGGTACCAGGACTCGAACCTAGAATGACGGTACCAGAAACCGTTGTGTTGCCAATTACACCATACCCCAAGGGGGTAACCCACCAGTCCGTCATCGACGCCCTCGAAGAGGCCGCCAACCCGTTTTCCAGGGGTTGTCCCGAGAAAGAACAGTACCCGACGATCGGCCGAGCGACAAAACCGGGAGGGCGTCACCGCGGTCACACCCGCGAGGCGGCGGCCACGTCGAGCATCCCCGCCCGCGGTGGTCAGACGCGCGCAGCAGGCTCCCCGAGCCCGACGAGCACGAGCACGTCCTCGAGCGTCGTCAGCACCGCGACACCAGCCGCCCGCGCAACTTCGGGATCCTCGGGGTGCGCTCCCCCGCGCCGCGCACCCGGCCGGTCGAGCCACGCCCCCAGGAGCCCGGCCCGCACCGCACCACCTGCGTCGATATCGAGCTCGTCCCCAACGTAGAGCGTCTCCGCGGGCGCCGTGCCGAGCCGGCGTGCCGCCTCGAGGAACACGCGGGGGTCGGGCTTGCCGACGCCGAAGACGTCGACGCCCACGAGCATCGGCACGCGCTCCCCCAGGCCGACGGCGCCGAGCTTATGCACCTGGTAGTCGGTCGCAGCGTTCGAGAGCGCGCCGACCGGCACGCCGGCCGCGAGCAGTGCGTCGACGACATCGGCCGCCTCGGGGAACGCCCGCCACGCCTCCGCGAACGCGGACTCGAAGACGCCGTCCCACGCGTCGAAGCCCGCGTCGTCGAGTTCTGGACCACCGAACGCCGCCATGAGCTCGTTCGCTCGCGTCATGCGCTGGGCCCGGAACGACACCTCGCCACGGGTGTACGCCCGGTAGTGGCCGCCGACGTCGCGCCGCCACGTCGCGAGGACCTCACCGCGTCGCTCGTCAGGCAGGTGCGGCAGGTAGACACGCGCGACCTCCGCCATCGCGTCCGCGAACGCCCCGCGCGTGTCGACGAGCGTGTCGTCGACGTCGAAGAGCACGCCCGCGATGCGCGGACGCCCCGCGGCCGTCGCCGCGAGGGCGTCGGCGCGGGGCGCCTGCGGGTCGGACGTACCGGCGGTCACAGCGCCGCCCGCAGCGCGCGGACGCGTGCGAGGGACGACTCGCGGCCGAGGATCTCCATCGACTCGAAGAGAGGCGGCGACACTCGCCGCCCCGTGATCGCGACGCGCAGCGGCGCGAACGCGAACTTCGGCTTGACGCCCATCTCCTCGATGAGCGCGGCCTTGAGCGCGTCCTGCGTCGTCGTCGGGTCGAACGACGCCACGCCCTCGAGGACCTCGATCGCGCGGTCGAGCATCTCGCGCAGACGCTCGCGCACCTGCGCGACCGACGCCTCGGCGAGCTGCATCGCCGTGCCCGGCGCCGCGCCCTCGGGCAGGACGAGCTCGGCCTGGACGCCCGGGAGGACGCCCTTGAACGTGTTCTTGTCGACGAGCGCCGCCATCGAGTCCGCGTCGAGGACGACCGCGTCGTCGGCGACGAAGAGGAAGCCGAGCATCCCCGTGACCTCGCCGAGGAGCGTCATCCGCTCCTGGACGAGGGGCGCGCCCGCGTCGAGCAGCGCACGCTGAGCCTCCGGGAGCTCGTCGTACGCGGCCGCGTCGACGAGCCCCGCCGCGTGGAGGTGCGGCACGAGCCGTGAACGGAAGTCGGCCGGCTCGAGCAGACGCACGTGCGCCGCGTTGATCGCCTCGGCCTTCTTGAGGTCGAAACGCGCCGGGTTGGGGTTGACGTCGGCGATGTCGAACGCCTCGACGAGCTCGTCGACCGAGAAGATGTCGCGGTCCGCCGCGATCGACCAACCGAGCAGCGCGAGGTAGTTGACGAGACCCTCCCGCGTGAAGCCACGGTCGCGGTGGAGGAAGAGGTTCGACTCCGGGTCACGCTTCGAGAGCTTCTTGTTGCCCTCGCCCATGACGTACGGCAGGTGCCCGAACGCCGGCATGACCTTCGCGATGCCGAGCTCGAGCAGCGCACGGTAGAGGACGACCTGGCGGGGCGTCGACGAGAGGAGGTCCTCGCCGCGCAGCACGTGGGTGATCTCCATGAGCGCGTCGTCGACCGGGTTGACGAGCGTGTAGAGCGCGTCACCGTTCGCACGGACGATGACGTAGTCCGGCACCGTCCCCGCCTTGAACGTGATCTCGCCGCGCACGAGATCCGTGAACGTCACGTCCTCGTCGGGCATCCGCAGACGCAGGACCGGCTCACGCCCTGCCGCACGGAACTCGGCCTTCTGCTCGTCGGTGAGGTCGCGGTCGAAGCCGTCGTAGCCCATCGCCGCCGGACGACCGGCCGCGACGTTGCGCGCCTCGATCTCCTCGGGCGTCGAGAAGGACTCGTACGCGTAGCCGCCCTCGAGCAGGCGTCGCGCGACATCCGCGTAGAGGTCCTTGCGCTGCGACTGACGGTACGGGCCGTGCGGGCCGCCGACGTCGATGCCCTCGTCCCAGTCGAGCCCGAGCCAGCGCAGCGCCTCGAGGATCTGCGCGTAGCTCTCCTCGGAGTCGCGCGCCGCGTCGGTGTCCTCGATGCGGAAGACGAACGTGCCGCCGACGTGGCGCGCGTACGCCCAGTTGAACAGCGCCGTGCGGACCATGCCGACGTGCGGCGTGCCCGTCGGCGAGGGGCAGAAGCGGACGCGGACGTCGGAGCCGGTGGGGAGGACTGCAGACACTGTGTGCACCTTGTTCCAGGGGTGGCCGGAGGCCTGCGCGGCAGGCCGGGGAAAGGAGGGGCGGAGGCGCGGCTCAGCCGCGCCGGATGACGGGGTTGCGCAGGACGCCGACGCCCTCGACCTCGCACTCGACGACGTCACCGTGGTCGACGGGGCCGACGCCCGCAGGCGTGCCCGTGAGGATGACGTCGCCCGGCAGGAGCGTGAACGCCTGCGAGACGTAGGAGACGAGGAATGCGACGTCGAAGATCATGTCCGACGTGCGGCCGTCCTGCCGGACCTCACCGTTGACCCGCGACCGCACCGCGAGGTCCTCCGGGTCGAGGCCCGTCGTGATCCACGGGCCGAGCGGGCACGAGGAGTCGAAGCCCTTCGCCCGCGCCCACTGGTCCTCGGCACGCTGCACGTCGCGCGCCGTGACGTCGTTCGCGACCGTGAAGCCAAAGACCTTCGAGAGCGCGTCCTCAGGCTCGACGTCCTTCGTCACCTTGCCGATGACGACCGCAAGCTCGGACTCGTAGGAGACCTCGCGCGTCCACGACGGCAGGACGATCGGGTCGTCCGGGCCGACGACCGACGTGTTCGGCTTGAAGAACAGCAGCGGGGACGTGGGCAGCTCGTTGCCCATCTCCTTGACGTGGTCCGCGTAGTTGCGGCCGACCGCGACGATCTTCGAGCGTGGGATGACCGGCGCGAGGAGACGGACGTCGTCCGTGAGCGGGACGACCTCACCGGTCTGCTGGACCGGCATGTAGAGCGGGTCCCCGGTGATGACGTGGAGCGTCTCCGCGCCGGGGGCGCCGTCGACGAGCGCGAAACGGGGGTCGGAGCCTTGGGTGAACCTAGCGATACGCACGGGCCAAGCCTACGCGGGCCGACCGACACCCGGCCGTGACGCCCGACTCACGGTCACGACGCAGCACGGTCACGACGCAGCACAGGCTCACGCCCGCGCGAGCACCTCGCCGTGCGTGATCGAGAACCAGCCATCCTCGTCCTGCGCCCACTGGCGCCAGCCGCGGGCGATCTCCTCGAGCGCGACGTCGTCCGCGAGGCCCGTCGCCCGCGCCTGCATTCCGAACTGCGACGAGAGGCACCGCTCCGCCCACAGGTCGCCCCACCACGCGCGGTCCGCGTCCGACGCGTAGCACCACACGCCAGCCGACGCCGTGATGGCCTCGTCGGCAAAGCCCGCGGCCCGCACCCACGACACGAGCCGACGCCCAGCGTCCGGCTGCGCGCCGTTCGCGGCTGCAACCTCGTGATACAGCTCGTTCCACTCGGTGAGTTCCTGCGATTCCGGGTACCAGGCCATCGCGGCGTAGTCCGCGTCGCGGACCGCGACGAGCCCGCCGGGGCGTGTGACGCGACGGATCTCACGCAGCGCCGCAACCGGGTCAGAGAGGTGCTGAAGGACCTGGTGCGCGTGAACGATGTCGAAGGAGCCGTCGGCAAACGGCAGGTCGTAGACGTCGGCCTCGACGAACTCGACGTTGCGCACACCCTGGTTCGCGGCCGTCTCACGCGCCTGCTCGAGGACCGCCGTCGACGTGTCGATGCCCGTGACGACGCCCGGGCCCACGGTGCGCGCGAGGTCGACCGTGATCGTGCCCGGGCCGCAGCCGACGTCAAGCACGGAGAGGCCCTCGCGCAGGTGCGGCAGCAGGTACGCGGCGGAGTTCTCCGCCGTCCGCCACCTGTGCGAGCGCAGCACGGAGTCGTGGTGCCCGTGCGTGTAGGAGTCCTTGGGGTGAGGCTTGGAGCCGTCGGTCACGGCGTCCGGCCCGGTGGTCGTCGACATGTGGTCACGCTAACCACGGCCCTCATGACGTGGGACGTCCTGACCACATCGTGGGCCCGCACGGGGCGTAGCCTCGGACGATGCGTGACATGCCCGCTCCCGACCCCACCGACCCCCGCAGCGAGCACGACCGGATGGTCGCAGGCGACTGGTACCGCTACCGGCTCGACCCCGCGCTCGCCGCCATGACGACGGGGACGCAGGCGACCTGCCGACGGATCACCGCGCTCTACGACACGGATCGGCCCGCCGCCGAGGCTCTCTTCCGCGACCTCCTCGGCTCGGTCGGCGAGGGCGTCGACTTCCGCCCGCCGCTCTACCTCGACTACGGCAGCCGCCTCCACGTCGGCGACGGCACCTTCCTCAACGCCGACCTCCTCGTCCTCGGCGGAGGACTCGTGACGATCGGCCGTCACGTCCTCGTCGGCCCGTCGGTGCGGATCTACACGCCCCAGCACGCGCTCGACGTCGACGACCGGCGCGACGGGTGGGAACGGGTCGAGCCCGTGACGATCGAGGACGACGTGTGGCTCGGCGGGAACGTCGTCGTCCTGCCGGGCGTGACCATCGGCGCCCGCTCGGTCGTCGGGGCGGGATCCGTCGTCGTCAAGGACGTGCCCTCGGACGTCGTCGTCGTCGGCAACCCCGCACGCGTCGTGCGCGAGCTCGCCTGACGACGGCCGTCGCAGCGTCCGCGGACACCGCGACGTCCGCGGCCCGGGGTAGCGTGGTCGACGTGACCGCCCACCACTCCCCCGCCACGTCCCCCGCCGCCCCCGAGACCTGCCGCGTCGGTGACTCGGGCCTCGCCGTCTCCGTCGTCGGGCTCGGCTGCAACAACCTCGGCCGCACCGGCACCGCAACCCTCACGCAGGAGGGAACCGACGCGGTCGTCCACGCTGCACTCGACGCCGGCATCACGTTCTTCGACACGGCGGACAACTACGGGCACGAGGGCGGGCTCTCCGAGCGCATGCTCGGCGCCGCACTCGGACGCCACCGCGCCGACGTCGTCGTCGCGACGAAGTTCGGCATGGCCAACGGCCACCTCTACGGCGACGACCGCGGCGCGCGCGGGTCGCGCCGCTACGTGCGTCGCGCGATCGAAGGCTCCCTCACGCGCCTCGGCACCGACTACATCGACCTCTTCCAGCTCCACACGCCCGACCCGCTGACGCCGGTCGAGGAGACGCTCAGCGCGCTCGACGACCTCGTACACGAGGGCAAGGTCCTCTACATCGGCCACTCCAACCGCGCGGGCTGGCAGATCGCCGACGCCGAGCACGTCGCACGCCGCACGGGGCTCACCCGGTTCGTCTCGTCGCAGAGCCACTACAACCTGCTCGACCGCCGCGCCGAGCTCGAGGTCGTCCCCGCGGCCCAGGCGTACGGCCTCGGCATCCTCCCCTACTTCCCCCTCGCCAACGGGCTGCTCTCGGGGAAGTACTCGCGCGGCACGACGCCGTCCGAGGGGCGGCTCTCGCACACGCGCCAGCACATGCTCGACGAGGCCCCGTGGGACGCGCTCGAGGCGCTCACCGAGCTCGGCCGTGCCCGCGGCCTCGGGCTGCTCGAGCTCGCGTTCTCGTGGCTCGCCGCGCAGCCGCAGGTCGCGAGCGTCATCGCGGGGGCGACCCGGCCCGAGCAGGTCCGGCAAAACGCTGCAGCCGTCCACCCGCTCACGGCCGACGAGCTCGCGCAGATCGACGCGCTCTTCCCGCCACCCGCGAAGGTGGCGCTCTTCTAGGCGCCGCTCTTCCAGGCACTGCTCGCTCGCCCCGGCAGCGCCGGCGGTCGCTAGGTGCGCGACGCCCGGGCCCGCGGCAGACGCACGCTCGCGTCCGTGCCGTGCTCACCGTCGGACTCGAGCCAGATCGTGCCGCCGTTGCGCTCGACGAGGTTGCGGACGAGCGCGAGCCCGAGGCCCACGCCCGGCACCTGCCGTTCCTCGGCGGTCGTGCTCCGGTAGAAGCGTTCGAACACCCGCTCAAGCTCGTCGGGGGCGATCCCGGGGCCCGTGTCAGAGACGCGGAGCACGACGGCGTCGCCGTCGGCCTCCACGCCGATCGTCACGGTGCCGTCCGGCGGCGTGAACTTCACCGCGTTCGAGACGAGGTTCGTGAGGATCCGCGTGAGATCGTCCCGCACGACGTGGGCCGAGAGCCCGGTTCGCTCGCCGACGACGAGGCGCACGCCGCGCGCCGACGCCTGCGGGACGTGCTCCTCGACCGTGTGCCGCACCACCTCGTCGAGCGCCGTGACGGCCGGTGTGACGGCGTCGTGACGACCGGCGCTCGCGCCGAGCTCGAGGAGGTCCTCGACGAGCACACCCAGACGCCGGGCGTTGCGCTCGACGACGTCGAGGTAGCGCCGTTGCTCGTCGTCGACGTCAGTGTCGTCGACGAGCAGCTCGGTGTACCCGACGATGCTCGTGATGGGGGTCCGCAGCTCGTGGCTCACCGCCGAGAGGAAGTCGTCCTTCTGCCGTCCGAGGTCGCGCAGCCGGGCGGCCGCGTCACGTTCGTCCGCGAGCGCACGCCGCATTGCTGCGTCCGCGAGATGACGCTGCGTGACGTCGATGAGCTGCGCCGTGACGATCGCCGGGCCCGAGGAGCGCTCGACACGCGTGAGGAAGACCTCCGCCCGGCGGAACCCCGCGACGTCGATCTCGTCGAACCACTCCCCGAGCGGGGAGTCGAGCGTCGCGAGGACGGCTCGGACGAACGGCGACGACTCGTCGAGCCCGAGGTGACGCCGCTCGGCCTCGTCGGTCGCGTCGACCGCGTCGTCGGTCGTCACGACGACCTCGCCCGCCAGCATCTCCGCCGCGCGCACGTTCGCCTCGACGACACGCAGGTCCCGCGGGCCGACCTGCTCGAGGACGACTAACCCGACCTGCGCGTCGATGAGTCCGCCGCGCAGGACCTGGTCCCTCTTGGCGAGGCGCATCGTCACCGCGACACGCTCGTCGCGCGCGACCGCGAACGCGAGGACGGTCGTTGCGTAAACGACGATGAAGAACTGCGCGGAGATCGTCGACGCCACCGGATCGGTGATCCGCGAGAACGGCCCTTCTCCCTGCGCAGTCGCGGTCGCGACGACGATAGCGACGAGGGCAAGCTCGGCTGCGACGAATCGCGTCGAGAACAGGAAGCCGGCCCAGATGAGCATGGGCATCGGCAGGAAGGTGATGGGAAGGTCCTTGCCCGGTCCGACGACAAGCGCGAGGACGACGACGAGCAGCACGACCTGCACGACGCGGTGCCACGTCGCCACCGCGACGCCGGACCGCGTCCCGGCGATCCCCAGGGGAATGATGACGAGCAGTGCCGAAGCGTGGCTCGTGAGCACCGTCGGCGCGATCTCGACGAACCGAGCCCCCGCCATCGACGCGGTGACGCCGACGATGACGGCGGCGGCCGCGGCACCCGCGAGCGACGCGACGAGCACCAGCGACATGTCGCGCAGCTGAGCGAGCCGCGCCCGTCGTCGTCCCCTCGTGAGCAGCCTCGCGACGATCACCGCCTCCACCGCGTTCGCGATGCCGTACCCGAACGCGACTGCGGCTGTCCGGCCCGCCAGGTAGTTCGCGACGAACATCCACACGGCGACGGAGAGCACCGCCCAGCCGTACCAGCGTCGCGGGACCGCGAGGAGCGCGAGGACGCACACCGCAACCGCCGGCCACCAGACCGCCACACCGTTGGAGGAGTGGACGAACGATCCCGCACCGCTGCCGAGCGCGAGCGCGATCGCCACGAGCGCGAGGTGCACGAGGAGGCCGCGGACCCAGCTGGGCACCCCCGGTTCTGTGACCTGCAACATCGACAACCTCCCACGGGCTCGACCAATGTCGGCACCTCATGATGAGGTTGACCGACAACATGCAACCATGCTGAGGCACATTCCGACACGACGTGCCCGCACGGTCGACCTGCTCGCCCCTGGGCAGCCGACGGGCGCGCTCGGGCACAACTTCTGGAGGGACCCCGGATGGCGAAGATCCTCGTGGTCGAGGACGACCCCGATATCTCGGCGCTCGTCGTCCACAAGCTGCGCGGGGCCGGTCACACGGTGCTCGACGCGTCCGACGGCGAGGCGGCGCTCGCGGCGATCCGCTCGGAGCAACCCGACCTCGTCGTCCTTGACTGGATGCTGCCCCGCATGAACGGGCTCGAGGTGTGCGAGGCCGTGCGCGCCGACGCGGCTCTCGACGGGACGCGGATCCTCATGCTCACCGCAAAGGCGCAGGAGGCCGACCTCGAGCGCGCGTTCGCCGCGGGCGCCGACGAGTACCTCCAGAAGCCCTTCAGCACGCGTGAGCTCGTCGTGCGCACCCAGGCGCTGCTCGCGCGCCCATGAGGTACGACGTCGCGGGGTGGGTGCTGGTCGCGGCGGCGGGCGCGACCGTCCTCCTCCTCGTCGTCATCACTGCGGTGCGTGCGTCGACGATCGTCGCGAACCGCCGCCACGAGCGTGAGCGTTCCGAGGTGCTCCCGCTCCTCCTCGAGATCACCGACGGTGCCGACGTCCCCCTGCCCGGCGACCGGCGTGCGGCACGGGCGCTCGGCACGAGCGCCGCCGCCCTCGTCCACAAGGTCCGGGGCGCGGACCGCGCCGACCTTGCCGGCTGGCTCCGGCGGAACGGTTTCCGCGAGGAGGCGCTGCGCGGTCTCCGCGCGCGGCGCCCGGCCCGGCGTGCCGCGGCCGCCGAGCTCTACCTCGCGCTCGACGACGACCCGGGCCCCGTGCTGCCCCTCCTGTCCGACACGCACGCACGCGTCCGCGCGACCGTCGTCCGCGCGCTCGGCGAAGCCGGCGCCGTGACCGCGATCCCCGCGATCGTCGAGGCCGCGGTCGCCCCGCGCGGCGTGTCGACGAGCACCGCTGCGATGGCCGTCGTCCAGGCCGGACCGAGCAGCGCCTCAGCGTTCGGTCCCGTGTGGGACTCCGCCGACCCGCGGGCGCGCCGGCTCGCCGCCGACGTCGCCGGGCACCTCGGGCTCGCCGACGCCCGGCCTCACCTCGAGCGGGCACTGCGCTCCGAGGACCAGACGCTGCGCACCCGCGCCGCCGTCGCGCTGGGACGCGTGGGCTCGCCCCTGTCCGTGGGTGCGCTCGAGACCGCGCTGGTCGGCGTCGTCCGCGGCTCCGTCGAGGAACGTGCGATCCTCGACGCGCTCGCGGCGCTCGACTCCCCCCGGGAGGCACGATGACCGTCCTCGAGAGCGTCGTGTGGTGGACGACCGCAGTCCTCGTCGTGTACTACCTCGCGTACAACGTCCTCTACATCCTGCTCGTCGCCCGGGCCGGACGTGCGATCACGTCCGAGCTCGCGTGGCCCGCGACGCTCACGCGCGACCTCACGTTCGCCAATCCCCTCTCGCCCGGCGTGTCCGTCCTCGTGCCGGCCCACAACGAGGAGGTGGGCATCCTCGCGGCCGTCACTGCGCTGCTCGACCTGCGCTACCCGACGGTCGAGATCGTCGTCGTCGACGACGGGTCGTCCGACCGCACCGCGCAGATCCTCACGGACGCGTTCGCCATGACCGACGTCGACCTCACGACCGACGACCGTGTCGAGCAGGAGGGGGCGACGTTCGCGACGCTGCGGTCCCGGAGCCACCCCGGGCTCGTCCTCGTCCGCAAGGCGTCCGTCGGTCGTCGGTCCGACGCGATCAACGCCGCGCTGCGCGTCGCGACGCAGGAGCTCGTCTGCATGATCGACGCCGACTCGCTCCTCGAGTCCGACGCGCTCCTCCACGTCGTGCAGCCGTTCATCGACGACGACCGCGTCGTCGCCGCAGGCGGCGTCGTCCTCCCCTCGAACGGTTCGCGCGTCCACCGCGGCCGCATCGTCTCGACGCGCATCCCGCGCAACCTCGTCGTCCGCACCCAGGTGCTCGAGTACCTCCGGGCGTTCCTCGTCGGACGCTCCGGCTGGTCGAGCATGAACGGGCTGCTCATCATCTCGGGAGCTTTCGGCCTCTTCAGGCGCGAGATCGTCGTCGAGCTCGGCGGGCTCGACCCGACGTCGCTCGCCGAGGACGCCGACCTCGTCGTCGGCATCCACCGCATGATGCGCGACCGCGGCGAGGACTTCCGGGTCGTGTTCCAGCCCGAGCCCGTCTGCTGGACCGAGGTGCCCGCAACCCTCGATGTCCTCGCGAAGCAGCGAAAGCGCTGGTCGCAGGGGCTCGGCGAACTGTTGTGGAAGTACCGGAAGATGATCGGCAATCCGCGCTACCGCACGCTCGGTGTGCTCACGCTGCCGTACTTCGTGCTCTTCGAGTTCATCGGACCGTTCATCGAGGTCGCCGGACTGGCCATCGTCGTCACGGGCTTCCTCTCGGGCACGCTGCCCTGGCAGATGGCCGCGATGTACGCGGGAGCGTCCGTCCTCCTCGCCGCGCTCGGTTCGCTCGCTGCGGTCCTCGTCGAGGAGGTGTCGTTCTCCCGGTACCCCCGACGGCGCGACGTGCTCTCGCTCGTGACGACCGCGCTCCTCGAACCGTTCTGGTTCCACTTCCTCCACTCGTGGTGGCGTGCCGTCGGGATGGTGCGCGCCCTGCGCGGCGCCGACTCCGGGTGGGGCGTCATGACGAGGGCGGGGCACGACGAGGAGTGACGCGGCCCCCCGCACGCTGCCGCACGACGGCACTGCGCACCGCAGGCCTGGCACGCTCCAGCACAGGTCGGGCACGCCCTTGCACGCAGGTCGGGCGCCCCGCAGGACCGCCAACGCAGGACGACGGCGCGCCCGGCCGCTACGCTCACCACCTGGCAGGCCTGACGTCGAAGGAGCACCGATGAGCGCCGCACCCACCCGCCGGCGTCCCGCATGAGGGCCGTCGGGCTCGTGCCCACCCTCGTCGGCATCGTCCTCGTCGTCGCCGCGGTCGTCGTCGCTCGCGTCGGGCGGCGCACGCCTGCCCGACGCGTCGTCGTCACCGGGCAGATCGTCCGGCAGGTCGGCTTCAGCCGGACCCCGCTCTACGAGGTCGCCTACCCGCTGCCCGACGGCACGTGGGCGACGACCGTGACGCGTGCGCCGCTGAGCCCGGGCGGGATCGCCACGCTCGGATGGTCGCAGGGCGCGCCGGTCCCCGTCCACGTCAACGTCGACGACCTGCGCGACGCGCGGCTCACTCCCGACGGCAGCCTCGGGGTGCCCGGATTCGTCGGCATCATCCTCGGGAGCGTCGGAGGCGTCTTCCTCGTCGTCGGGCTTGTGCTCTCCGCGGTGGCGCTCGTCGGGTAGCGCACGACCGTCGTAGGCTCTCTGCGTGCCCGCCACCGTCCTCCCCGCCGACGAGTGGCGCGCCCGCGCAGCCGTGCACGCGGAGCGGGCCGACTCGCTCACGGCGGGCCACCGCGCCCGCAGGGCCGCGGGCGAGACCCACGCGATCGAGGACTTTCTCCACACGTACTACGCGACGCGACCCGGCCAGCTCCGTCGCTGGCACCCCGGGGCGGACGTCACGCTCGAGGGCGCCGGAGCCGACGTCGACGAGCGCCTCACGTGGCGCTGGTACACGCCCGACGGTCACGGTGCCCGCGTCGACGTCGACGCGTTCCTCGCCGACCGCGGCCCAACCGTCCGGTTCGTCCGCGAGCTTCTCTCCCGCACCGCGCAGCGGCCCGCGAACGTCGGCTGCTTCGGGCTCCACGAGTGGGCGATGGTCTACCGCGCCGGCGACGGCATGCGGCACCCGCTGCCGCTGCGCCTCGGTGCCGCAGCGACCGACGCGGTCGTCGAGAGCCACCAGATCCGCTGCTCGCACATCGACGCCTTCCGGTTCTTCACGCCCGACGCCGTGCCGCTCAACCGCCTCCGGCCGACGCGCGAGACGCAGGCCGACATGGAGCAGCCGGGGTGCTTGCACGCCACCATGGACCTCTACAAATGGGCGCTCAAGCTCGGCCCCACGGTCGAGTCGTCGCTCGTCCTCGACTGCTTCGACCTCGCGCTCGACGTGCGCTACCTCGACATGCAGGCGAGCCCCTACGACGTGTCCTCGTACGGGCTCCCGGCCGTGGCGATCGAGACGCCCGAGGGGAAGGCCGAGTACTCGGCGCTTCAACGCTCGTTCGCCGGGCGGGCAGGCACGCTGCGTGCCGCGCTCGTCGCAGCGTGCGACACCGTGCTGGCACGAGACCTCGGCGCGCGGCCGGAGGCCGATCGGGGATGATGGTCCCCGCCGACCACCCTCCCGACCGGAACGACGATGCCGACCGAGACGCCCCGCAACAGCCACCCCCACCGCCCGGACCTGCGCGAGCACACGAGCTTCGTCCTCACGTTCCTGCCTGACGACTCCGGCCGCACGACGCCCGACGAGCTGGCGAACCTCCTGCGGCAGCGGTCGGTCGTCGCTGCCGTCGCCGACGGCGACGACCTCGGGACGCCCGGTGCGACCGTCGCGATCATCGCCGTCGACGACACCGGGCGGGTCCTCCTCGACGCGGACGGTCGCGTCGTGCCCGGGCAGCCCGTCGAGCACCTCGTCCCCGGGCTCGCGCACCTCACTGGCAGGCACGTCGTCGTCGACGACGAGCTCGTCGTCGCCCCCGACGGGAGCGAGTCCGAGCCCAACGAGGATGCCCTTGCCGCACGCACCGCGACGACGCTCGTCGCGTGGCGCGCATCGATGCAGTCGCCCGGGCTCGTCCGTCACATCGCGCACGGCGCTGGCGCGCCCGTCGAGCACGTCAACGTCGACGGCTGGACGCTCGTCGCGCTCCCGCGAGGGATCACCCTCGACGCCGAGACCTTCGCGAGCACGCTCGTAGGAGCGTCCGAGCGCCCCGTCGTCACGCTCCAGCGTGCCGGGGAGTCCCGGGCCGTCACGTGGCACCACCGCGATCGCCTCCGCGCGGTGACGGTCGAGCTCGCCGCACCACCGGCGACGACGCCGATCGTCCCCGAGGGCGCGCCGGGCAGCTCGGCCGCCATGCTCGCCGAGGCTCTCGGGGACGGCACGCTGCGCGTCGTGCCCGACACCCGACGCCTCGACGCCACGACCCTCGCGGCGCTCCGCGCGGTGCCCCTCGAGCGGGACACGCTCCTCGTCGGCGCTGCCGAGATCCTCGGTCTGCCCTCGGAGGTCGCGGCGCTCGTCGAGCGCAGCGGGACGGCCGCACCGTCGGGGTGGCTCGACCTGCCCGGGGCGACGACGCTCGCGCCCGACCCGAGCCAGCGCGCCGTGGTCGTGCGCGGAATCCTCGACTCGGTGCTCGACGAACCCGTCGGGGACCGTCCGTACGCACGCTTCCGCCGTTGGCTCTGGCACCGCCCCGTGGTTCTCGTCGCCCTCGCGCTGCTCGAGGCGCTCCTCGGCGTGGCGCTCGCAGTCTCGGCCGCGTCGGGCGGTGACATCCTCGGGCACGCATGGCCGCTCTGGACCGCGGCGGCGTTCCTCGTCATCGACGGGCTCTCCGACCTCGTCGCCGGGATCGTGCTGCTGCGCCGGCGGCGGCGCCCGCGGCGCTGAGGCTGTCGAGCGTTCCGGGCGGTTGGACAGACCGTGCTGGTGGGGCCGGTCTGGCTGCGGGCAGACCGGGCGTGGGGCGCCGACACCGAGCGACCGCCGGGGTGTCCTCCGCCGATGTCTGTCGCACCTGAGACGATGGACCCATCATGAGCACCCGCACCGCGTCACTTGCCGCAGCCCTGCCCGGATCCACCGACCCCGACGCCCTCTTCGAGGCGTTCGAGGAGTGGGCCGCCGGGCGCGACCTCGAGCTCTACCCGGCGCAGTCCGAGGCGCTCATGGAGCTCGTCTCGGGGCAGCACGTCATCCTCGCGACGCCGACGGGCTCGGGCAAGAGCCTCGTCGCGATGGGCGCGCACTTCGCGGCGCTCGCCGCGTTCCAGGCGGGGCGCGGCGGACGCACGTACTACACGGCCCCGCTCAAGGCACTGGTCTCGGAGAAGTTCTTCGCGCTCGTCGAGGTCTTCGGCTCGGAGAACGTCGGGATGATGACGGGAGACTCCTCGGTCAACCCTGGCGCGCCGATCATCTGCTGCACCGCGGAGATCCTCGCGAACGTCGCGCTGCGTGACGGCGGCTCCCGGACGGGTGCGGACGCGATCAGCCAGGTCGTCATGGACGAGTTCCACTTCTACGCGGACCCGCAGCGCGGCTGGGCGTGGCAGGTGCCGCTTCTCGAGCTGCCCGGCACGCAGTTCCTCCTCATGTCGGCGACGCTCGGCGACACGTCGTTCTTCACCGAGGATCTCGAGAAGCGCACGGGGCGTGACGTCGCGCTCGTCACGAGCGCGCAGCGCCCCGTTCCCCTGAACTTCGAGTACGTGCTCGAGCCGCTCGGGGAGGTCGTCGAGGACCTCGTCCACACGCATCGTGCGCCCGTGTACATCGTCCACTTCACGCAGAAGGACGCGGTCGACCGCGCGCAGTCGCTGCTGAGCATGAACGTCGCGACGCGCGAGGAGAAGGCCGCGATCGCCGACGAGCTCGGCGACTTCCGGTTCTCGTCAGGCTTCGGTCGTATGCTGTCGAAGTTCCTGCGCCACGGTGTCGGCGTCCACCACGCAGGCATGCTGCCGAAGTACCGGCGCGTCGTCGAGCGGCTCACGCAGCGCGGCCTGCTCAAGGTCGTCTGCGGCACCGACACACTCGGTGTCGGCATCAACGTGCCGATCCGCACAGTGCTCTTCACGTCGCTCGTCAAGTACGACGGTGAGCGCATGCGCCACCTCACGGCACGCGAGTTCCACCAGATCGCGGGGCGCGCGGGCCGCGCCGGCTTCGACACGGTTGGCGACGTGCTCGTCATGGCGCCGGAACACGTCATCGAGAACCGCAAGCTCGTCCAGAAGGCCGGTGACGACCCGAAGAAGCTCAAGAAGATCGTCCGCAAGAAGGCTCCCGAGGGCTCGGTCAACTGGACCGACAAGACCTTCGAGCGACTGCGCGACTCCGAGCCTGAGGCTCTCACGAGCCACTTCACCGTCAACCACGCGATGGTCCTCAACGTCCTCGCGCGCAGCGAGCACGGCGAGGACCCCGTCGGTGCGCTGCGGCACCTGCTCACGGCAAACCACGACAACGAGACCGCGAAGGCCAAGCACGTCAGGCAGGTGTTCCGCATCTACCGGTCGCTGCGCCAGGCGGGCATCGTCGAGAAGATCCGCGTGCGCGGGGACGACGGGATCGAGCGGCCGGGCGTGAGGCTCGTCGTCGACCTGCCGCGCGACTTCGCACTCAACCAGCCACTGTCACCGTTCGCGCTCGCTGCGCAGGAGCTCCTCGACGTCGAGAGCCCGACGCATGCGCTCGACGTCGTCTCGGTGCTCGAGGCGACGCTCGACGACCCGCGGCAGGTCCTCTACGCCCAGGAGCGGGCGGCCCGCGGCGAGGCGATCGGCGCGCTCAAGGCGGAGGGCTACGAGTACGAGGAACGCATGGCGATGCTCGAGGACGTCACGTGGCCCCGGCCGCTCGAGGAGCTCCTCACGCCCGCGTTCGAGTCGTACAAGCGCGGCAACCCGTGGGTGTCCGACCAGGAGCTCCGCCCCAAGGCTGTCGTGCGGGACATGGTCGAGCGCGCCTCGACGTTCTCCGAGTACGTGTCGCGCTACCAGCTCGACCGCACCGAGGGTGTCCTCCTGCGCTACCTCGCCGACGCCTACCGGGCGATGCGGCAGACAGTTGCCGCCGAGCACCGCACCGAGGAGGTCGAGGAGCTCACCGAATGGCTCGGCGAGCTCGTCAAGGGCACCGACTCGAGTCTGCTCGACGAGTGGGAGCGGCTCGCCAACCCGGTCGACGACGACGCTGACACGCTCGTCGGTGACGGTCCTCTCTCGGGGGCGGGCGCGAGCGAGCAGGTCCGGCCGGTCACGGGGTCGCTGCGCGCCTTCCGGGTTCTTGTGCGCAACGCGATGTTCCGCCGCGTCGAGCTTGCCTCGCGCGAGGCGTACACGGCGCTCGGCGCGCTCGATGCCGCCGACGGCTGGGATGCCGACGCGTGGGCCGACGCGCTCGACCCGATGTTCGAGGAGTACGGAGACGACGCGATCGGCATCACCGGCGCCGCTCGCTCTCCGCGGCTCGTCGAGATGGCCGAGCAGGTCGACGGCAACTCGCGGCGCTGGGCCGTGCGCCAAGTGCTCGACGACCCGGACGGTGATCACGCCTGGCACATCCGGGCCATCGTCGATCTTGACGCGAGCGACGAAGCTGGCGAGGTCGTGCTGCACATCACGGAGGTCGGCAGCCTGTAGGCCCCGCGCACCCCGTGCCCACGGCGGAACACCCAGCAGGCGCATCCGACCTGCGGGCAGTGTCGTGCGGGCACAGTCGTGAGGGCACAGCCGTGCGGGCACGGCCGTGCGGGACAGCCGTGCGGGTAAGGCTGTGCACGCAGGCCGCGCGGCCGCGCGCGGACGCGGGTCTCGGTGGCACTGACACGTGCGCTCGACCTCGCCATTGCGGCCCGGACGTCACCCATCGGGGTAGGGCTCCTCGTCGTCGATCTCGGGGAACCCTGGGTCCCACGGCCTGTCGTAGCCGCCCGGGTCGGAGAAGACCCAGCCGCCTCGCCACGCCATGGCGATGCGTTCGCGGTCGACGTGACGGTGATGGAACCAGCAGAGCAGCGCGGCGTTGTCGGTCGACGTACCGCCGCCGTCCGCCCAGTGGCGGCGGGCGTGGTGGATCTCGGAGATCTGGACGGGCGCCGAGCAGCTTGGCCAGACGCACCCCTGGTCGCGTGCGACGACCGCCTTACGGCGCGCCGACGTGAACGTCCGCTGCGACCTGCCGACGTCGAGCACTTCCGAGTCAGGCCCGAAGACGACGCGGGTGACGGCGCAGTCTGCCGCGATCGTCTCGAGCACCTGACGCGGGACGGGACCTGAGCCGTCGAGCCACGTCGGTCCGGGGCTGAGCAGCTCCGCGACGACATCCTCAGCATTGCGCTCGTCGACACCGGGTTCCGTGGCACCGTGCCCGGCGAGACCGACGAAGTCGCGCCACGGGACGAGCACCGTCAGGTGCGGCCGGACACCTGCTCCGGCTCCCCCGGCCTCCCCGCGTTCGAGGTATGACCGCACGACCCCTGCAAGGGCGATCGCGCGTCGTTGAGTCGGCCGCAGACCGTCATCCCTCGACGGCACGCCGATCGCAGCATCGAGCGCGGTCGTGAGCATCTGCCCGTGCTCCTCGGTCAGGAACCCCGAGAGGTGGTAGCCACCGAGCGTCCGGGAGAGGTCGAGATGCTCACGGTCCTGTGCGTGCCGGTAGCCTCGTTCGTCGGCCTCGGGGTCTGCGACCTGCGCGAAGCGCCGAGCGGCCTTGCCGAGGTCACGCAGGTCGAAGCGGGCCGCGACCCCGAGCATCGCCTGCTCGCCCGTGATCTCCGCCCGCTCGCACGTGCACCACCCGCGGTCGGCGGTGCATGACGGGTCGTGCGACGGGTCCGCCCAGGACACGCGACCGTCGGCTCCGACGCCCGTCACCGTGCCGTTCTCGGCCCGGGTATGGCGGTCTGAGGGGTCGGAGCCGTGGGCAGCCCCATCCACCGGATACTCAGCTGGCACGGGCTGTTGCGGATACGCCTGCGCGAGCGCGGCGCACCGCTCGTCCGACGTCGGCAGCGTGCGGCTGAGCACCTCGACCTGCGGTGCCGTGAGACGACCGGCCCGTGCGGACCTCAGGGTTGCGGGAAGATGGTCGCGCAGCCGGGCCGCTGCCGTCGCCTCTCGGCGAGCGATCGCGAGCGACCGATGGTCGTGCCACGCGATCCAGTACGGAAAGCTGCGCACCGTGTCGGCCCGCCACAGGCCGTCAGCCTCGATGCGCCCGAGCCATGCGAGACGCTGCGCACCGAGCTGATCGAGCACGGCGACCGTTCGCCGCGAGGCCTCTGCCGCAAGCGTGGCGGGACCGTCGTCGGGGGCGTGCGACGCGATGCGCGCCGCCAGCCTCTCGAGGAGCGAGATCTGACCGAGGAGATCCGTCGGCAGCATGCCGCTCGACGCGCACGCACAGGAGTCCTCCACCCGAGAGTTCTCCGCGCGCGCCTCCTCTACCTGACGGTTCTCCGCGCGCGCGTCCTCGACCCACGCGCTCTGCCCCTGGGAAGACTCGTTGGCGTCTGCCGCTGGTCGTTCCATCGCGGGATCAGCTGATGGTGTGTCCCCTGGCTCCACCGCTGAGGCCGCACCATGTGCGGGAGTGGTGCGAGACGCGGCACCAGGATGCGACGCGCCCCGACGATGGATGCGCGGCCTCGCAGAGGGAGCGGCGCCGGGCACGCTGCGGTCCATGAAGTCCATCGCCGTCACCCCCGTCAGCGCTGCATCCTGCGCATCGTCGTCTCGTCGCGTGTCAGCTCACGCCGCGTCGCTCACCTGGGGCGACATACCCAGAATATCGAACGCCTGTTCGATATCCTCGCCGGGATCGACATCTCACCTCCAGCTCACCCCGTGCGCGGAGGAAGACCGCTCCTGCGACGTGTCCGTGCCCGGGAGCCGCAGGAGAGCCACGTGCGCAGAGGAAAGTCCGTGCGCGGCGGGACGCCCCTGGGCGGCGGGACGCCCTTGCGCGAAGCGTGCCCCACACCACGGCGGGCGCCCACCGGCCATCTCCGTCGCCGGCACGCTCGAGCACGCTCGTCCCCGCGCACGCAGGGCACGCCCGCCGCGCACGCAGGGCACGCCCGCCACGCGCGCCGAGCACGCCGAGTCACGCACGCAGGGCACGCCGCGTCACGCACGCGACGCGTCGAAGTTGCTGCCGGCCTCCCCCTCGCGGTACACCTGCGCCGTGGCCAAGAAATCGACCCCGTCCGGCACGCCTGCCCTCGTCGCCCTCGATCGCGCACGCGTCACCCACACCGTCCACGCGTACGAGCACGATCCGTCGACCGAGGTCGGCTACGGCCTCGAGGCCGCCGCAGCGATCGGTGTCCCACCCGCACAGGTCTTCAAGACGCTTCTCGCGCTCGCCGACGGCCGCCTCACTGTCGGCGTCGTCCCCGTCGACGGTCGACTCGACCTCAAGGCGCTCGCACGCGCCGTCGGCGCGAAGAAGGCCGAGATGGCCGACCCCGCCGCTGCAGAGCGCGCAACCGGCTATGTCGTTGGCGGCATTAGCCCGCTCGGCCAGAAGCAGCGCCTGCGGACGGTCGTCGACGAGTCCGCGCTCGACCACGCGATCGTCTACGTCTCCGCCGGTCGCAGAGGCCTCGATGTCGGGCTCGCGCCCGCCGACCTCGTCGCGCTCACGGACGCGACGACGGCTGCCCTCAGTCGCGACTGACCTTCCCAGCGACGAGCTCCCGCACGAGCGCTGCCTCCAGCTGCGCCGGCAAACCTGACCGCCGCTCGCGGTCGAGGCCGCGCTGCACCTCGTCGTCGAGCACCCGCTCGACGGTCTCACGCATCGTCGTCCGCGGACCGTCGAGCTCGCGGAACCGCACTCCCGCGCGGCGCGCGAACCCCACAGCCTCGACGGGCAGCCAGAGGGGCAGCGACCGTGGTCCCGCCCACCAGCGCACGTCGTGCGCCAGCAGCCAGGCGTCGTCGGCCACCACCACCTCCCTCGCTGCGGCTCCGCCCGGCTCCGCCGTCGCACGCGCGTCGGCGACCTCACCCACGAGCCCGAGCACGTCGTCGAACGACCACGGCTCCCCGACCGCATCGACGACACCGACGACACCGCGTACGGCCGCACGCACGACGAACGCCGCGAGATCACGGACATCGACGACCTGCACCGCTCGTTGCCTCGTCTCCGGCACGAGCACGGTCCCTCCGCGTGCGAACCGCGCGGGCCAGTAGCCGAACCGGTCGCTGCCGTCGCCGGGCCCGACGATGAGCCCTGGCCGTACGACGAGGAGCCGATCGCTCAGCCTCTCGCACGTCGCACGCTCGGCGAGGACCTTGGCGTGCGCGTAGTCGGACGGGTCGGTCGGCTCGACGAGCGGGGCCGACTCGTCGTCCCCTGCCACGTCGTCGCGGGCGTACACGGAGACGCTCGAGACGAGCGTCCAGTGCCGGGCACTGTCCGCGAGCGCGTCGAGCGCGGGACCTACGAGCTCGGTTAGGTACGCGAGCTCGACGACCTCGTCCCACTCCTCCGACGCCACGGCGTCGTAGGCGCCGGCCTCGGTCCGGTCCGCGCGCACGAGCGTCGCGCCCTCGGGCACGTCGCCCGACGAGCCGCGCGCGAGGCACACGACGTCGGACCCTCCCGCGAGCAGCTCCGTGACGATGGCGCGACCGAGCCATGCCGTGCCCCCGAGGACGAGCACGCGGCGCGGCCTCTGCACGGCGTCCGTCACGCGAAGGCTCGGTCCGTCGGCACGATCTCCGCGCCGAGCGGCAGGAGCGACACGGGCACGAGCTTGAAGTTCGCGATGCCCAGGGGGATGCCGATGATCGTCACGCACAGCGCGATGCCCGTCGTGACGTGTCCGATCGCGAGCCAGATCCCGGCGACGAGCAACCACACGATGTTGCCGAGCGTCGACATCACCTGCGTGCCCGGCTTGCGCACGACCGTCCGCCCGAAGGGCCACAGCGCGTACGAGGCGATGCGGAACGACGCGATGCCCCACGGGATCGTCACGATGAGCACGCAGCAGATGACGCCCGCGACGGCGTAGCCGATGGCGAGCCAGAAGCCGGCGAGGACGAGCCAGATGACGTTGAGAAGCGTGCGCATGCGACCATCCTAGGAACAGCCCCCGACATCGGCTCCACGCTCCCGCCACGCCGACGCCCTGCGCCTGCCACGCCGAAGCCGACGCCGTGCGCCCGCCGCCTCAGCCGATGCGTCGCGCGACCGCGTACCCACCGTCGTCGAACGACGTCTCGTAGACGCCGCCGAAGCGTGAGGCCGCGTACGCGGCGACGTCGTCGGGCGGGTTCCCGCCCCAGCCGGACCACGTGCGGATCGCGACGTACTCGGGCTGGACGTCGGACTCGGTGCCGATCCAGTAGACGGTGCGGTCCGAGGTGAGGTGGACGATGAGCCCGAGGTCGCTCGCGACGCTCGCCCCGACCGGGATCGACGCGAGCGCGCGCTCGCCCGCCGCGACGTGGGCAGGGCGCTCGTAGGTCGCGGGGTCGACGAGGTCACCGAACGGGAAGCGGGGCACGAGCAGCGCCGCGACGACGACGGTGAGCGCGGGCACGGCTCGCGCGAACCCGCGTGCCGCGGCGTGCGACGAGGTGCGCAGGAGCCGCGTGCCGTCGATCGTCGCCGCGAAGATAATCGGCATGAGGATGAGCGAGTAGTGCCACGTCGAGCCCCAGTAGTACTCGGTGGACCCTGCGTACCGCCAGAGCATCGTCGGGACGATCATGAGCAGGAGCGGCGAGCGCAGCGCCGCGAACGCCGTGACGACGAGCAGCAGCAGCAGCGTCTCGATCTTCACCTCGGGGACGAGGAGGTTCGTGAAGATCCGCCACGCGCCGTCGACGAGCCCGGCGAGGCCCTGCGGAGCGCCTGCGGCACCCTCCTCGCCGAGCTTGCCCCAGTAGTCGTACCGGTTCCAGGGGTTGAAGATCGGGATGAGGACGAACAGCGTGAGCGCCATGCCGCCGAGCCCGGCAGTGACCATCTGCCATGCACGTCGTCGTTCGCCCCAGCACCACAGGACGACGCCGAAGCCCGCGACGGTGAGCCCCATGTCCTCCTTGACGCCGAGCAGCAGGAGGATCCACAGGCATGCGCGGCGCCACTTGCCGTCGAGCGCGGCGGCGAGCCCGAACGCGAGGATCGGGGCCGCGAGCGCGTACTCGTGGAACTGCACGTCGATCGCGGACTGCACGCCCCAGCTCGCCGCGTAGGCGACGCCGACGGCGAGACCCGCGGATCGTCCGAGCCAGCGCCTCGCGGCGTGCGTGAGGGGGACGACGGAGATCGCGACGAGCACCGCCTGGGCGACGAGGAGCGTCACGGGGCTCGGGAACATCCGGTAGAACGGCGCGATGACGACGAGGAGCGGTGACCAGTGGTCACCGAGCTGGATGTAGCCGTCACCCTTGATGTCGACGACGGGCCATCCGAGCCCGGCCCAGCCGCGGATCGCCTGCTCGAAGATCCCGTTGTCCCAGCTGGGCGTGTCCCAGCGGTGCCAGCGGGCGAGGCTCAGCGTGAGGTAGGCGGCGAGCGCGACGACGGCGACCGCGACCGCGGGCCACAGCGACGGGCGTTCGACGCGCGGATCGGCGCCTGCGCCCGTCTCGTCCAGGGCCGCCGTCTCGCGAGGAGCGGCCGTCTCGCCCGGAGTAGCCGTCTCGCCCGGAGCGGCGGCCTCGTCGACGAGGGTCGTCGCTCCCCCGCCGTCCAGGGCCGCCACATCGTCAGCAGAGCCGTCAACGGGGGTGTCCGCGGGGGCGTCCGGGGGTCGCACTGTCATGGCGCCTATCTTTGCGCACAGCCGCGGCGGCTTCGACCCGCGCGCTCGCGCCGAGCGACGACTATGCTCGCGCTCGCAGAGGGCGAGCGCGTCATGCTGGCTGCCGCCCGGTGCGGCCCAAGAACAGGTGGTGACCATGCCCGACGGGCAGACAGGCGGTCGGACGCCGCACGACGACGCGCAGGAGCAGTCGTCGTCGGTCGGCCGTGACGAGACGCGCGTCGAGCGTGCCGACCGCAACTGGGACGAGCTGCTCCAGGAGATGCGCATCGTGCAGACGGGCGTGCAGATCCTCACGGGGTTCCTCCTCACGCTGCCGTTCCAGGCGAGGTTCGACACGCTCGACGAGTACCAGCGGACGCTGTTCCTCGGGCTCGTCGTCGCGGCGGTGACGACGACGGGCGTGCTCGTGCTGCCGGTGCGCGCGCACCGCTCGTTGTTCCGGCAGGGGCAGAAGGAACGTCTCGTCGAGGCGGGTGACCGCATCGCGCGCGCGTGCCTCGTGCTCGTCGGGCTGCTCATGACGGGTGCCGCGGCGCTCGTGTTCGACGTCGTCCTGGGGCGCGTCGAGGGGCTCATGGCCGCGGGTGCGGTGCTCGTGGGGCTCTCGACGCTGTGGCTCGGAGTGCCCCGCTGGATCGCGCGCCGCTGACCGCACCGACCGCACCGACCGCACTAGGATGACCGGTCGTGAGCACCTGGGACATCGCCGCCGCCCTCGCCCGTCAGGTCGACCGTGTCGCGGCCGCCGCGGAGGCGGCCGGCCGGGCCGCGGACGAGGTGACGCTCGCCGTCGCGACGAAATCCGTCGACGTCGCCCGGACGCTCGAGACCGTCGCGGCCGGTGCACGTGTCCTCTGCGAGTCACGCGTCCAGGAGATCGTCGCGAAGGCACCTGCGCTCGAGGTGCTCGACGCCCCGCCCCAGGTTCACCTCATCGGCCCGCTGCAGTCGAACAAGATCAATGCGGCGCTGCGGCACGTCGCGTGCGTCGAGACAGTGCACACGACCTCGCTCGCGGCGGCGCTCGGCGCGCGCTGCGTGCGCGACGGCCGCACGCTCGACGTCCTCGTGCAGGTCAACGTGTCGGGCGAGCCGCAGAAGTCGGGCGTCTCCCCCGACGAGGCGCTCGACCTCGCGCTCGAGGTCGCCGCGACGGACGGCCTGCGGCTGCGTGGCCTCATGACGATCGGGCGCAACTCCCCCGTCGAGGCCGAGGTCCGGGCAGGTTACGCGCGCCTGCGCGCCCTGCGCGACGAGGTGGTCGCGCAGGGTGCGCAGGGCGCGACCGAGCTGTCGATGGGCATGAGCGGCGACCTGGAGTGGGCCGTCGCGGAAGGCGCGACGATCGTGCGCGTCGGCACGGCGATCGTCGGGCCGCGCGGCTGAAGCTCCCACGGCCTACCGCACCTCGCTCGGACGGGGCATGCGCGACCGGGTGGTGAGCCAGCCGGTGAGCCACGCGCCGACGGGCAGGAGGACGACGATCCCGACGACCTGCCACCACGGTGCGACGAGCGTCCAGGTGGGGTCGACGAGCCCGTCGTTCCGTCGGGCGGAGAGCGCGACGAACCCGGCGGCGCCGACGAGCCCGACGACCGACCCGAGTGCCGTGCCGATCGCGACGAGCACGCCGGCCTGGGCGGCGAGGAGGCGGCGCCGGGTCCGGGGGGCGGCTCCGACGGCGGAGAGGACCGCGAGGTCCGCTCGCGCCTCCCCGGCGACGAGCAGGAGCACGAGGCCCGCGGTGCCGATGCCGAGGACGAACGATGCTCCGAGGATCACCGCGGTGAGCGTGGGGTTGCCGCTCTCCGCGAAGTCCTCGACGTTCGTCCAGCCACGGCTCCCGGCCGCGCTCTTCGCGGCGCTCTCGACGGCTGCCGCTCGGTCCGGCGACGAAGGTCGCGTGAGGAGGCCGACAGGCACGCTCGCGAGGCCGAGGTCGGCGACGACGGCGGGCGGCAGGATCGTCCTGTAGCCGGTGCGTTCGAGCACGGGGACGTGGAGCGCGGGCACGGTCGTCCAGGCGCCGGCGTCAGGGCCGGCAACGCCGGTCCCATCGGTGTCGGTCCCTTCGGTGTCCGTGTCGTCGTCGGTGTCCGTGTCGTCGTCGGTCGCGGGGACGTAGCGCACCCGGATCGTGCCGTCGTCCTGGACGTTCGTACGGTCCGCGACGACGGCCCGGCCGGAGGCGAGCGCGGAGGCGATCACCTCGGAGTCCGCAAGCCCGGACGCACCGGTCCACGTGCCGTCGTCGACGAACGTCTGCGCCATCCATCCCGTGCCGTAGCGCTGCTCGATCCCGGGGGCGCAGCGAGGGTCCTCACGGACGAGGCGGTCGACCACGTCAGCGGCCATCTCAGCACCGGGCAGGTAGGCCGGGCAGACGAGGTCGACGTTGGGATCGACCTCGACGGAGCCGTCGTCCCACGAGAGCGGGACGGGTGCCTCGAAGCCTGGCCGCGTCGTCCCGATCGCGAGGACACGGTCGGTGCCGGCCCCGGGATCGGTGGCGCGGACGGCCTTCTCGACGTCAGCGAGCATCGGCGCGCCGTCGACGACCTCGTGCCCGAGGTACGTGACGACGACGCCGTGACCGGCGGCGAAGGTCCGGGCGGCCTGGTAGCGAGCGGTGTCGCTCGCGACGATGAGGCTCGCCCCGACGAGCGTCGCGGCGGCAGCCGTCACGGCGCAGACGGCCGCGACCGAGCGTGACCGGTGCCGGGCGGCGTCGCGCAGCGCGAGCCGAACGGGCAGCGACGTGCGCGGCGCGAGGATGCGCGCGGCGCCCGCGACGAGCCCGCCGGCGCACAGCAGGAGCCCGACGACGACGGCGGCCAGCGTGCCGACGACCGCGACGGCCGACGTGCTGAGGACCGCCCAGACGCCGAGCATGAGCCCCAGCGCGAGGAGGCCGAGGCCGACGAGCGGCGTGCGCCTGCGCGGAGGTGCCTCGCCACGTCGTCCGGCGAGGACGCGCACGACGTCGAGCCTGCTCGCGGTGCGGGCGGGGACGAGCGCCGCCGCAACGACGAGCAGCACGCTGAGGAGCGCGATCCCGGCGAGCTGCAGCCACGGGACGACGACCTCGACCGTGCTCCCGGTGAGGACGTTGGGTGCGACCTCCTGCAGGGTGAGGACGACGGCGAGCCCGAGCCCGATGCCGCAGACCGCGGCGACGAGCCCCTGGAGCGCGGCGCTGAGCAGGACGATCCAGCGCAGGGTGCGGGCGTCGGCGCCGGTCGCCGCGAGGAGGGCGTACGTGCGGGTCTGGCGGCGGACCCCGACGACCTGGGCGGGGCCGACGACGAGGACGATGAGGAGGAGGATCGCGGCGAGGCCGAGCGTGACGACCGCGAGGTCGGCGCCGTTCGAGGGCTCGTCGTAGGACCTGATGGTGTGCCCCTGGGCGAGGAAAGGGATGTCCGCGTCGGCCGGCGGATCGAGGAGCGCGGCGCGCGCGACCGCCACGAAACCCGCCTCGTTGAGCCGGACGACGTCGGCCCAGGTGACGGCCGGAGAGGTGAGCCTCACGGTGACGTCCTCGAGCGCGGGCGTCTTGCTGCTGGCGCCGACCCGGAGGTCTTCGTGGATCATGTAGGTACCCGGGTCGTACGTGCCGATGACGGTGAGCGGCACGGATGCCCCGTCGAGGACGAGATCGACGGTCGCGCCGATCTGCCACCGGCCACCTGCGGGCGCGAGCGCCTCGGTGGGTGTCGTCGGGGCACGGCCAGCAAGGACACCGCCACCCGCGCCGATCGGCAGGTAGGTGCATGTCGACACGTTCGTGCCGCCGCCGTTGCCGGGGACGTAGCCGCTCGCGCAACCACCGGTGGCCGACCCGCTGGCTGCGGGGAGAACGTCGAGGATCCGGACGAGGCCCTCCTCCCAGGTGAGAGCCTCGGGCTCTGTCGTGAGAGAGACGTCGTCGACGGGGTCGGGTCCGGACTGGAGGACAGGCCCACCTCGCCACTCCAGCTCTGCCTCGACGCCGGCGTCGAGGCGGTCCGCGGGGTCGGCGGGCTGCGACTGCGTGGCGTAGGAGACGAGCATGAGCGTCGAGAAGGCGAGCGGGAGCGCGAGGAGGCCTGCGACGAGGGCGGTGCGGCCGCGGCTGCGCCGGACGGTGCGGCGGGCGAGTCGCCCGGCGACGCGCCACGGGACCCGCGAGCGTCTCCCTCCGGCGGGATCTTCGGGGACGACAGGAGCGGGCCGCTCGGCGGTGAGCGTCACGCAGTGCCCCCGCGAGGCGAGGCGGCGAGCAGGCTCTCGGCGTCGGCACGACGCCCGGTCCCGTCGACGACGACGCCGTCGCGCAGGAAGATCGTGCGGTCGGCCCACGCGGCGAAGCGCGGCTCGTGGGTGACGAGGAGGCCTGCGGCGCCGGCGTCGACGCGGGCACGGAGGACGCCCATGACGGCCTCGCCCGTGACGGAGTCGAGGGCGCCCGTGGGCTCGTCGGCGAGGACGAGGCTGCGGCGGCCGACGAGGGCACGCGCGATCGCGACGCGCTGGCGCTGGCCGCCCGACATGTCGTCGGGGAAGCGGTCGGCGAGCTCGGGGATCTCGACCTCGCCGAGCGCGACGAGCGCTGCCTTGCGCGCGCGGCGCGCGGAGACGCCGTCGAGCTCGAGCGGCAGCGCGACGTTCTCGGCGGCCGTGAGCGCGGGCACGAGGTTGAAGTCCTGGAAGACGTAGCCGATCTCGCGGCGGCGCAGCGCGGCGCGCTGCTTGGGGCCGAGGCCGCTCATGGGGGTGCCGGCGATCTCGACGACGCCCGCGTCGGCGGTGTCGAGGCCGCCCGCGATGTTGAGGAGCGTCGACTTGCCGGAGCCCGAGGGCCCCATGACGGCGACGAGCTCGCCCGCACGGACGTCGAGGTCGACGCCGTCGAGCGCGTGGACGGCGTTCTCGCCCGCCCCGTGGGTGCGGGTGACAGCGCGCAGGGAGAGGACGGGAGTGGTCATCGGAGGCCTCCGGCCGTTGTGTCGCCGGTCGTGCGGGTGGGTGCGGCGGTGGTGTCCGACGGCGTCGCGGTGGTCGCGCCGTCCGCGGGCGTCGTGCGGCGGGCGTGCGCGGCTCGGGCGAGGCGGGCCTCGACGTGGTCGAGCCAGCGCATCTCGGCCTCCGCCTGGAAGACGAGGTTGTCGAGGACGAGCGAGAACGCGAGCTCGGCGGGGCCGTCGACCTGGGTCGCCGAGCGCAGGCGCGTGTAGTCGTGGAGACCGCGCATCGTCTCGGTGCGCTGGAGCTGGACGACGGCGCGGACGTCGACGCCGGGGACCGTCACGGCGAGCGCGAGCTTGATGGCGAGCTCGTCGCGGGCCGGTGCGCCACGGCGGACGGGGGTCGTCCACCAGGCGTCGGCCTCGGTGCGACCGGCGTCGGTGAGCTGGTACTCGACCGTCCCGGCGTCGTCCGCGGCGACCTCGTCAGCGCCGGCGTCCCCCTGCGGCACCGGCGTGACGAGGCCGTCGCGGACGAGCCTCTGGAGCGTCGTGTAGACCTGCCCGACGTTGAGGGGCCAGGTGCCCCCGGTGCGGCTCTCGAACTCCTGGCGGAGCTGGTAGCCGTGCATCGGTCGTTCGGCGAGAAGGGCCATGAGCCCGTGGCGGACGGACATCCGCACCCCCTGCATACTCGGTATGGTCGACGTGACAGGACTATAGATACCCGGTATGCAGGCGCTGCGTCAACCACGTCCCGCCTCGACGCCCGCACACATTGTCAAAGAGGCTTGACACCGCCTCACATGTCAAGCACGCTTGACCTATCAAGCAGCCTTGACACCGGAGGTCGTCATGTCCAGCCCCACCCCGCTGAGCCCCTGATGCGCAACGACGTCCGCACGCTCCGCGAGGCCACAGGCCTCTCCCAGGCCGCGCTCGGCGCCGAGCTCGGAGTCTCCCGCCAGACCGTCAACTCGATCGAGAACGGGAAGTACGACCCCTCGCTCCCCCTCGCGTTCGCGATCGCCCGCCACTTCCACCTCACGATCGAGGAGATCTTCCATGTCGACGACTGACCGCACGACGCTCGCCAAAGGAGCCGCTGGACTCACCGCCGGCCTCGCCGCCGCCGTGACCCTCGTCCTCGTCCTCGCCGTCAACGGCCAGGACTCGATGGCACGGGGTGCCGCGACCGGCGCTGGCGTCGTCCTCGTGCTCTTCTGCCTCACCGTCATCCGCGCGCTGCGCGACCCGTCGCGCCTCACCTCGGCCGAGCGTTCCCTCGTCGGCCAGGCCGACGAGCGCGACACGCGCCTCGCCGAGAGGTCCTTCGCCCTGACCGGCCTGCTCGCGATCCCAGCGACGAGCGTCGCGACGGTCGCGCTCGCGCTCGGCGCCCCGGTCGCCCCCGTGATGGCCGTGCTGATCTGGCTTCTCGTCGTCACCGCCGTCGTCTCGGGGGTCGTCCTCGCACGGCGCGGCTGAGGTCGCACTCGTGCCGGGAGCCCCGGGACCTTGCGAGGGCCCGGGGCTCCCGGTTCGCTCAGAACTGCTCGGCGATCCCCCGCAGGCGCGCGGAGTACGCGGGCCAGTCGATGTCGTCGGGCACGTTCCAGGCGTCGTCGCGGGCCAGGCCCACCGCCCCGTCGACGAGCTCGCGCACGACGTTCATCTGGCCGGCGTGCCGCAGCAGGTCCGTCACCGGGTGATCGAGGACCAGGCCGAGCGTCGTCGACGATCGCTCGGCGGGCCACCACGGGGCGGTTCCCGGAGCGTCCGGGCCACGCTCGAGCGTCGGCGCGACGTGCGCGTGGACGTCGCGGACGAACGCAACGACCGTCGCGGCCGGGACCGCGGCGGGCACCCACCAGTCAGCCTGCGGGTCGGCGTCGTACGCGTCGAGCGGCACGGCCACGGGCGACGGCTCGCCCGGCCACGGTCGGCCGAAGCAGTCCCCCAGGTAGCCGAGCTCGATGTTCGCGCAGTGCCGCAGCGCCCCGAGCAGCGTGAAGCCCGTCGGTGTCATGGGCGTGCGCAGCTCGCGCTCCGTGAGGCCCTCGGTCTTCCAGACGAGCGAGTCGACGACCCGGTCGAGTCGCGCCCGCGCGCGTCCGAACGCGTCGTCGGACGTCACGGGACGCGCGCGGTCCACTCCTCCGTCGAGAACTTCGTCTCCGCAAGCTCGGCGGCGCGAGCACGCTCGGCGTCGGTCACCACGCCCGGCACGGTGTCGTAGCGGCTCGCGAAGTAGGCCTTGAACGCCTCGATGACGTCCGCACGGGCCATGCCGGACTGCGAGCGCAGCGGGTCGACGCGCTTGTTGGCGCTCTTCGTACCCTTGTCGCTCATCTTCTCGCGGCCGATGCGCAGGACCTCGAGCATCTTGTCCGCGTCGATGTCGTAGGCCATCGTCACGTGGTGGAGCACCGCTCCCCCGACGAGCCGCTTCTGCGCGGCGCCCGCGATCTTGCCGGCAGGGGACGCGATGTCGTTGAGCGGCTTGTACGTCGCCTCGATGCCGAGGGAGCCGAGCGCGCCGAGCACCCAGTCGTCGAGGAACGCGTAGGACTGCTCGAAGCTCAGGCCCTCGACGAGCGAGCTCGGGACCGTGAGCGAGTACGTGATGGTGTTGCCGGGCTCGATGAACATCGCGCCGCCGCCCGAGATCCGGCGGACGACGGTGATGCCGTGCTTCTCCGCACCCTCGGGGTCGACCTCGTTGCGCAACGACTGGAACGAGCCGATGACGACCGCAGGTGCGCCCCACTCCCAGATCCGCAGCGTCGGGCGTCGCTCGCCGCGGTCGACGCTCTCGGAGATCGCCTGGTCGAGCGCCATGTGCATCGCGGGGCTCTGCGGGCCCTCGTGGACGATCTCGAACGTGTGGTCGTGCCAGCCCGTCGCGTGGCCGAGCGCGCGGCGCACCGCGATCGCGACGGCCTCGGCGGAGAACCCGACCATCGTCACCGAGTCGTCGAGCACCCCCTCGACCGCGCGCGCGAGCTGGGCGACCGAGGCGGTCGCCGGCATGCCGACGAGCGCCGCGTCGATGTCCTCGAGAGCCGTGTCCGGCTCGAGGAAGAAGTCGCCCGAGACCGCGACGCGCGCGAGCCTCTCACCTGCCTCGTCGGTCTCGACGTCGACCGCCACGAGCTTGCCACCGGGAACCTTGTATTCGCCTCTCACAAGGCCCCACACTACGTCCGCGCGAGGACGCCCGTGCCGTGGCGTGGGTCACGCCCGGTGCTCCGCCGGGCGCTCCCGCCCGGTCGTCCCGCCTGCGGCGGGACGTCGGCGTTCCCGGAACCGGGCGCGCCGCGCGACCTGTGGCCAGGGTGGGCCAGGTCGCGCGGCGCGCGGTGCCCCGGGACGCGGTGGTGGGCGTCCGGGGCTACGTGCCGGCGGGGTGGTGCGGCACGTGGTCCAGCAGCGTGCGGGTCAGCGGGGTTCGACGCCCGCCTTGAGGAGGCCGTAGACGGCCGAGTCGGTGAGGGCCTCCCACGAGGCCTCGATGAGGTTGGGGCCGACGCCGACGGTCGACCACGACGTCTCGCCGTCGGTCGTCTCGATGAGCACGCGCGTGATGGCGTCGGTGCCGAGGGAGTTGTCGAGGATGCGGACCTTGAAGTCGATGAGCTCGAACTCCTCGAGCTCGGGGTAGACGCGCAGGAGCGCCTGGCGCAGCGCGTGGTCGAGCGCGTTGACGGGGCCGTTGCCCTCGCCGGTCGAGACGATGCGCTCGCCGCCCGCAGTGAGCTTGACGGTCGCTTCCGAGGACGTGTCGGCCCCGCGCGAGCCGTGACGCTCGACGATCGAGCGCCACGACTCGACCGTGAAGTAGCTGAGGCGCGTGCCGGAGACCTCCTCGCGCAGGAGGAGCTCGAAGGAGGCGTCGGCCGCGTCGAACGTGTAGCCCTGCGCCTCGGCGTCCTTGACACGGTGTGTGACGCGGCCGAGCAGCTCACTTTGGCCCGCGAGGTCGAAGCCGAGCTCACGTCCCTTGAGCTCGATCGACGCACGCCCCGCCATGTCGGAGACGAGCATGCGCATGTCGTTGCCGACGAGGCGCGGGTCGATGTGCTGGTAAAGGTCGGCGTCGACCTTGATCGCGCTCGCGTGGAGTCCGGCCTTGTGCGCGAAGGCGCTCGCCCCGACGTAGGGCTGGCGGCCGTAGGGAGAGATGTTCGTGTGCTCGGAGATTGCGTGCGCGATACGGCTCGCCTCGGTGAGCCCGTCGCCCGCGAGGACGTGGCGGCCGAGCTTGAGCTCGAGGTTGGCGACGACGGTGAGGAGGTCGGCGTTGCCGGTGCGCTCGCCGTAGCCGTTGACGGTGCCCTGGATGTGCTCAGCGCCAGCGTTGACGGCCGCGATCGTGTTGGCGACGGCGCAGCCGGAGTCGTTGTGGGCGTGCATGCCGAGGCGCACGTCGGGTCCGAGGGCGTCGCGCACCGCGCCGACGATCTCGGTGACCTGGTCGGGGAGCATGCCGCCGTTCGTGTCGCACAGGACGACGGCCTCGGCGCCCGCGTCGGCGGCGGCGCGGGCGGCGTCGAGCGCGAAGGCGGGGTCGAAGAGGTAGCCGTCGAAGAAGTGCTCGGCGTCGACGAAGACGCGGCGTCCCTCGCTGACGAGGAATGCGACGGTGTCGGCGATCATGGCGAGGCCCTCGACGCGGTCGGTGCGAAGCGCGCGCTCGACGTGGCGGATGTCGGACTTCGCGACGAGCGTGACGACGGGTGCGCCCGAGTCGAGCAGCGCGCGCACCTGCGGGTCCTGCGACGCGACGACGCCCGCCTTGCGGGTCGCTCCGAACGCCGCGAGCACCGCGTGGCGCAGCTCGAGCTCCTTGGCGGCTCGGGCGAAGAACTCGGTGTCCTTGGGCACGGCGCCCGGCCAGCCACCCTCGATGTAGCCGACGCCGAGCTCGTCGAGCAGCGGGGCGATCGCGAGCTTGTCCGCGACGGACAGGTTCATGCCCTCCTGCTGGGCACCGTCGCGCAGCGTGGTGTCGTAGACGTCGAAGCCCATCGGGACTCTCCTCGTGTCGGTGGTCGGGGTCGACCGTGGTGTCGTGACCAACAAAAAGACCCCCCGGAAGGTACGGGAGGTCTGCGCGCCGGGCCGGGGCCGGGCGCGCTACGCAATGATGAGGGTGAAGCAGGTCACAGAGTGATGATGCCATACCCCAGAGCCCGAGACACGGGTGCCCACCTGGTGGACCTGCGCCCTTCGACGCCGGGCGGAGGCCGCCTGTCCCACGATGTGACCCTTAACCCGTTCAACGCGCGCACCCGAGCGTTCTGCCCTAGGTTTGCCCTGCACGTGCCATTCGCGCGCCCGCACGGGCGCGCCGCATCACACCAGGGGACACATTGAAGACCTTCACCAAGCGCGCCGCGACGACGCTCGCGACGCTCGCCCTCGCCGCCTCGGGCGCGCTCGTCGCGACCGTCCCGGCGCACGCTGCGCCCGCTACGTTCACAGGCGCGTCCATCTCGGGCCTCAAGTCGAAGTACGCCACGTCGACTGCCACGTACCCCGGCCGCAGCTACTCGTTCACGGTCGACGTCGCGGGCTCGGCGGACGACGGCAGCTACACCGACATCACCGGCGACGGCGTCGGCGCCTGGTACCAGACCTACGACCCGAAGGCGGTCAAGGGCTCCCACGTCGTCAAGGTCAAGACCCGCGTCTCGCAGGTCAGCCTGCCCCGCATCGAGAACCCGAGCAAGGTCACGACAGGCAAGAACACGTACAAGCTGGTCGTCAACCGCTACACGACACCGGGTGTCTACGAGCTCCGCATCCCCATCACGCAGCGCTCCTACGACCCGGCCACGCGCGAGTACACAGACACAGTCCGCTACGCGACGAAGCGCGTGACGATCAACGCGAGCACGAAGGTCTCGTTCAGCGACTCGTCCTTCCGCAACTACGGCTGGACCGTCGGCAAGACCGCGACCTTCTACGTCACGACCCCGGCCTACCAGCACGGCGCCAAGGTCACGCTGTACTACAAGAAGAAGGGTGCCAAGAAGTACTCGAAGATCACGTCGAAGACTCTCAAGGCAAAGAAGGGTTCCTACTCCGCCAGGGCGGAGCTGAAGACCAAGAAGCTCACGAAGGCGGGCCACCTCTACTTCAAGGTCTCGGGCGTCGCATACGCGCCCGGCTACAAGACACCGAAGATCAAGGTCACCGTCAAGCGTCGCTGACCTCGGCCTCGCGGTGCCGCGACCCGCACGGCTGGGGTCGCGCTCGACGCCGAAGGCCCGGTTCCCCCTCGAGGGGAACCGGGCCTTTCTCCTTGCGACGTCGCGCGACGACCACCGCATCAGGCGCGCCGGTGCGTTCACTCGCGCCGATCAGCCTGCCGGCCATTCTGGATGTCGGCCGCATCGGCACGACTTCACCGCCTTCGACGCGCGCAAACACTTCCGATGCCCTATGGTGCGGAACACACGTCACGACTCGCGGGCGCCTGCGCCCACCGGACCGACTCAGGGGAACCATGAACATCTTCACTCGGCGCGCCACGACCGCGGTCGCAGCGCTTGCCCTCACTTTGTCAGGCGCATTCGTCGCCGTCGCGCCCGCTCAGGCGACGACGACGCCACCGGCCGAGACCACGACTCCACTGGCTCAGGCCACGTTCACGAGTCTGACGATCTCGGGCCTCAAGTCGAAGTACGCGCTCTCTGCGAAGGGCAAGGAGTATAAGTTTGTCGTCAACGTCACGGGGACGGAAGCAGACACGAGCTATACGGACACGAACGGTGACGGACTGAAAGTCAGGTATACCCCGTATGGCGACTCGCCGTCTTACCCCTCCGTGACAGTTGTGAAGTCACTGGTCAAGAACCCGTACAAGCCCTCGATCTCGTATCCCTACACGTTGGCTGCGGGCAAGAATGTTCTCGTCCTCAAGGTCTCGAAATATGTTTCCCCGGGCGTCTACAAGATCACTGTCCCCGTCAAACAGACGGACTCAACGACGTTGCCGTTCGTGTACACCGTGAAGTACGTGACCAAGAAGGTCACGATCAACGCCAGCCCAAAGCTCAGCACCAAAGCGACGTCTCTCAGCGCGCCGTCGTGGAAGGCCGGGAAGACCGCGAAACTCACGATCACGGCGCCGGAATACCAGCGGGGTGCGCTCGTCACCCTGTACGTGAAGAAGAAGGGCGCAAAGAAGTACGTCAAGCACACCTCGGGCAAACTCAAGGTGAAGTTCACCCGCTCAAAGGTCTTGCTCAAGGGTAAGAACCTCCGAGTTGGCGACAAGATCTACTTCAAGATCGCCAAGGCAAAGTACGCCCCTGCGTACAAGACCAAGGTCGTTCCGATCAAGAAGGTCTGAGCAATCCCGCTCCTCACCTCACGGCTGAAGGCCCGGTTCCCTCAAGGGGAACCGGGCCTTCGCGTGTCATGTCCACATCGAGTGGGGCGTTCCGTCGTGCGAGGAACTCCGCGTCAGACGAGCCGATGCATCCACCCGTGCCGGTCGGGCCGGCGGCCGTTCTGGATGTCGGTGAGCTCCTCGCGGATCGACATCGTGAGCGCGCCCGACGTGCCGTCACCGACGGTGAGGTCGAAGTCGGCGCCCGCGAGCCTGCCGATGGGCGTGAGCACGGCGGCCGTACCGCACGCGAAGATCTCGGCAATCGAGCCGTCGCGCAGTCCTGACTGCACCTCGGCGAGGGAAATTGCACGCTCGGAGACTTCGATGCCGCGGTCGGCAACGAGCTGCAAGATTGAGCGGCGGGTCACGCCTTCGAGGATCGAGCCGGTGAGCGACGGTGTCGACACCGAGCCGTCGGCGGCAACGACGAAGATGTTCATCCCGCCGAGCTCTTCGAGCGTCGTGTTCGTCGCGGCGTCGAGGAAGGCGACCTGGTCGCAGCCGTTCGCGTAGGCCTCCTGCTGCGGGAGCAGGCTCGCGGCGTAGTTGCCGCCGCACTTGGCGGCGCCCGTGCCGCCGGCGCCGACGCGATGGTAGTTCTGCGACACCCAGATGGAGACGGGGTTGACCCCCTTGGCGAAGTACGGGCCGACAGGCGAGGCGATGACGAGGTACTCGGCCTCAAGCGTCGAACGCACGCCGATGAACTTCTCCGACGCGTACATGAAGGGACGCAGGTAGAGGCTCGCCTCCTCGCCCGTGGGGATCCACTCGCGGTCGACGCGCACGAGCGCTTCGATCGAGGCGAGGAAGTCCTCGACGGGGAGCTCGGGCAGCGCGAGCCGGCGGGCCGAGGCGGTGAAGCGTTCGGCGTTGGCCTCGGGCCGGAAGGTCCACACGGAGCCGTCGGCGTGCTGGTACGCCTTGAGACCCTCGAAGATCTCCTGGGCGTAGTGGAGGACCGCGGTCGCGGGGTCGAGCTGGAGCGGGCCGTACTTCTCGACGCGGCGCTCGGCCCAGCCGCCGTCGGCGGTCCAGCGGGCACGGGCCATGTGGTCGGAGAAGACGGTGCCGAAGCGGGGCGCGGCGAGGGCCGCTGCCCGCTCGTCGTGGGGCGTCGGCGTGTCCGTGAGGGTCACGTCGTAGGCCGCGGCGAGGTCGGAGATCTGCGTGGGGGTGGTGCTGTCGTTCATGAGGGTGGCCTTTCACCGGGCGGGCGCGCGGGACGCGCGCCCGCCACCAACGGACGTTACCGGGTGAGGACGGCCGAGGGCACGGGACCCGCTGGGGTCACTCGGCCACGCGCTGTGCGAGGTCGGTGCCGATCTCGGCCGTCGACCGTACTCGGGTGCCGCGCTCGACGAGGTCGGCCGCGACCGCGGCCGTGACCTTCGCCGACTCGGCTGCGTAGCCGAGGTGGTCGAGCAGCATCGCGACGGAGAGGACGGTCGCGGTGGGGTCGGCCTTGCCCTGGCCGGCGATGTCGGGCGCGGAGCCGTGGACCGGCTCGAACATCGAGGGGGCGGTGCGGTCCGGGTTGATGTTCGCGGACGCCGCGAGACCGATGCCGCCCGTGATGGCGGCGGCCTGGTCGGTGAGGATGTCGCCGAAGAGGTTGTCGGTGACGATGACGTCGAACCGCGAGGGGTTCGTCGTGAGGAAGATCGTCGCGGCGTCGACGTGGAGGTAGTCGGTCGTCACGTCGGGGAACTCGGCATTGACTGCCTCGACGGTGCGGCGCCACAGATGGCCCGCGTGGACGAGGACGTTGTGCTTGTGGACGAGGGTGAGGTGCTTGCGCTGGCGCGCGGCGGCGCGCGCGAAGGCGTCGCGGACGACGCGCTCGACGCCGAAGGCGGTGTTGACGGAGACCTCGTTGGCGACCTCGTGGGGCGTGCCGGTGCGGATCGAGCCGCCGTTGCCGACGTACGGGCCCTCGGTGCCCTCGCGGACGACAACGAAGTCGATCTCGCCGGGCTCGGCGAGCGGCGAGCGCACGCCCGCGAAGAGCTTCGCCGGGCGGAGGTTGACGTAGTGGTCAAGCGCGAAGCGCAGCTTGAGGAGGAGGCCGCGCTCGAGGACGCCCGACGGCACCGTGGGGTCGCCGATCGCGCCGAGGAGGATCGCGTCGTGGCCGCGGATCGCGTCGAGGTCGGCGTCGGTGAGGGTCTCACCGGTCGCGTGCCAGCGCTGCGCGCCGAGGTTGAAGGCCGTCTGCGAGACCGTCGCGTCGGTGCCCTTGAGGGCTGCCTCGAGGACCGCGAGGCCCTGCTCGACGACCTCGATGCCGATACCGTCGCCCGCGACGACCGCCAGGTTGATGTTGCTCGTCATGCAGGGGATCCTAGGACGTTCCGTCCGCACTCCGACGCGTCGTCTCACCGCATGGTGAGACGGTGACGGTCACACCTCGAGATGCCGGCTCATCCCCAGACCCGCGGGCACGCAGGTGCAAGCACCCGGCCCTCGGCGACACATGCACGGCGACACCACCACTCGAGAGGAACCCTCGTGAGCACCACCATCTCCCGCTCGACCCGCCGCGCGTGTCTCCCGGTCGCCGTGCTCGCTCCAACAGCTCTCCTGCTCGCCGCGTGCGCGAACCCGGACGTCCCCGGTTCGCAGGCGCCCGCCGACGCCACCTATGCTCCGCTCACCGACGCCCGCGAGGCCGTCGGCACCTGGACCGTCGGCGACGCCGCCGCGGACAACGGCGCCGTCCTCCAGATCAGCGCGGGCATGAACCTGTGGCTCGACTGCGGACTCGTCGACGTCTCCTACCTCGTCGGCACCGACGGTGCGCTCCTCACCGACGCGTGGTCCGGATCGGGCGCGTGCGACCTCCCAGGCGTCCCGGCGTGGCTCGGCGACGCGACGAGCATCGCGACCGCGGGCGACGACCTCGTCCTTCTCGCCGCGGACGGCACTCCGACGGCGACGCTCACTGCGGGCGGCACCCCGAAGGTTCCCGCCGACGTGTCCGCCGAACTCGCGCAGGACCCCGTCCTCGACGACGTGCTCCGCGCCGCTCTCGACCCCACCTCCCCCACTCTTCCGTCGGGAGTGACGGCGGCGACGATGAACGAGCTCGTCGGCCACTGGCTCCCCGCGACGCCCGTCGGCGAGCCGGAGGCGTCCTACCTCGCTCTCGCCGCCGACGGCACGTGGACCGGGTCTGACGGCTGCAACGGGGCGCAGGGCCTGTGGCTCTCGGACAAGGGCTCGTGGCGTGCCACGTCGGGCCCGCAGACGTTGATCTACTGCGAGGGCGTCCAGATGCCCATGTTCGCGTCGACCGCGCGCGCGGCGGGCCTCGGCGCCGACGGCTCGCTCGTCCTCGTCGACGCGGAGGGCGCCGAGCTCGTCCGCCTCGTCAAGAAGGCCTGACGCCACACCTACGCCAACGGCCCGCCCGCACCAACCGGTGCGGGCGGGCCGCTCGTCGTCGTGCGAGGATCAGCGTGCGGCCGAGCCCTCGGTGTAATCAGCGTCCTGCTGCTTCCACGCGAAGAGAGAGCGGAGCTCGCGACCCACGGTCTCGATGGGGTGCTGGGCACCCTTCTCGCGCAGCGCGTGGAACTCGGGGGCACCCGCGTCCTGGTCGCCGATGAAGCGCTCCGCGAAGGCACCCGACTGGATGTCCGCGAGGACGGCCTTCATGTTCTCCTTGACCTCGGGCGTGATGACGCGCGGGCCCGAGACGTAGTCGCCGTACTCGGCCGTGTCGGAGACCGACCAGCGCTGCTTGGCGATGCCGCCCTCCCACATGAGGTCGACGATGAGCTTGAGCTCGTGAAGGACCTCGAAGTAGGCGATCTGCGGCTGGTAGCCGGCCTCGGTGAGGACCTCGAAGCCGTACTGGACGAGCTGCGACGTGCCGCCGCAGAGCACTGCCTGCTCGCCGAAGAGGTCCGTCTCGGTCTCCTCGGTGAACGTCGTCTTGATGACGCCCGCACGCGTGCCGCCGATCGCCTTCGCGTACGACAGAGCCGTGGCCCACGCCGTGCCCGTCGCGTCCTTCTCGACCGCGATGATGTCCGGGATGCCACGGCCGGCGACGAACTCGCGGCGCACCGTGTGGCCCGGCGCCTTGGGCGCGACGAGGATGACGTCGACGCCCTCGGGGACCGCGATGTAGCCGAAGCGCACGTTGAAGCCGTGCGCGAACGCGAGCGTCTTGCCCTCGGTGAGGTGCGGGGCGATCGACTCGGCGTAGATCGCACGCTGGTGCTGGTCCGGCGCGAGGATCATGATGAGGTCCGCCCAGGCCGCGGCCTCGGCAACGGTCTTGACCTCGAAGCCCTCGTCGGTCGCCTTGGCGATCGACTTCGAGCCCTCCTTGAGCGCGATGACGACCTCGACGCCCGAGTCACGCAGGTTCTGCGCGTGGGCGTGGCCCTGCGAGCCGTAGCCGACGATCGCGACCTTCTTGCCCTGGATGATCGACAGGTCGGCGTCGTCGTCGTAGAAAAGCTCTGCCACGGTGGTTCTCCTCGTTCTGTGTGCGGTGTGAAGTTTGGGTCGGCGACCGACCGTCCGGAGCAAGTCAACCCCACGACGGCCGTCCGCCGCAGGATCAGGCGCTGCGTGAGACGCGGTCGAGCGCGCGGTCGGTGATCGAGCGGGAGCCGCGACCGATGCCGATCGCGCCGGACTTGACGATCTCGCGCACCCCGTACGGCTCGAGCGCCGCGAGCAGCGCACGCAGCTTGCCGGGATTGCCGGTCGCCTCGATCGTCACGGCGTCGACGGCGACGTCGACGACGTGCGCGCGGAAGAGCTCGACGACCTCGAGCACCGCCGAGCGGGTGCCGGCCTCGGCCTTGACCTTGACGAGCAGGAGCTCGCGCTGGACGGACGACTCGTCGTCGAGCTCGACGATCTTGATGACGTTGATGAGCTTGTTGAGCTGCTTCGTCACCTGCTCGAGCGGGAGCTCGTCGACGTCGACGACGATCGTCATGCGGGAGATGCCCTCGTGCTCGGTCGGCCCGACCGCGAGGGAGTGGATGTTGAACGAGCGGCGCGCGAAGAGGGCCGCGACGCGGGTGAGGGCGCCGGGCTTGTTCTCGAGCAGCACGGCGAGGGTGTGACGGGTCATGGTGCCGGGTCCTCTCAGTCCTCGCGGTCCCACGCCGGGGAGATCCCCTGCGCGTACTGGATGTCGTCGTTGCTCACGCCCGCGGCGACCATGGGCCACACCATCGCGTCGCGCGAGACGTTGAAGTCGATGAGCACGGGCTGGTCGTTGATCTCCCGCGCCTTCTTGATCGTCGCCTCGACGTCGCTCGCGTGCTCGACGCGCAGACCGACGCAGCCGTACGCGTCGGCGAGCTTGACGAAGTCAGGGACACGCGCGGTGCCGTGGCCCGTGTGGAGGTCGGTGTTCGAGTAGCGCTCGTCGTAGAAGAGCGTCTGCCACTGCCGGACCATGCCGAGGGAGGAGTTGTTGATGAGCGCGACCTTGATGGGGATGTCGTTGATCGTGCAGGTCGCGAGCTCCTGGTTGGTCATCTGGAAGCAACCGTCACCGTCGATCGCCCAGACCTCGCGGTCGGGGTCGCCGACCTTCGCGCCCATCGCGGCGGGGATCGAGTAGCCCATCGTGCCGAGGCCGCCCGAGTTGAGCCATGCCGCGGGACGTTCGTAGCGGATGAACTGCGCGGCCCACATCTGGTGCTGGCCGACGCCCGCGACGTAGACGGCCTCGGGGCCCGCCATCTCGCCGAGCGTCTGGATGACGTGCTGCGGGGACAGGAGCCCGTCCGCGGTCGGCGCGTAGCCGAGCGGGTACGTCTCGCGCCAGTCGTCGATCGTCGCCCACCAGCCTGCGAGGTCGGGCAGCCCGTTCTTCGCGTGCTCGTCGGCGAGCGCCGGCACGAGCTCGGAGATCGTCTCGCGCAGGTCGCCGACGATGGGGACGTCGACGGCGCGGTTCTTGCCGATCTCGGCCGGGTCGATGTCCGCGTGGATGATCGCGGCGCCCGGTGCGAACGACGAGAGCTTGCCGGTGACGCGGTCGTCGAAGCGCGCGCCGAGCGAGACGACGAGGTCGGCGCGCTGGAGCGCCGCGACGGCAGGGACGGTGCCGTGCATGCCGGGCATGCCGAGGTTCTGCGGGTGAGAGTCCGGGACGGCGCCGCGCGCCATGAGCGTCGTGACGACGGGCGCGCCCGAGAGGTCGACGAGCTTGCGCAGGACGTCGGCCGCACCCGAGCGGATCGCGCCACCGCCGACGTAGAGCACGGGCCGGCGGGCGGTCGCGAGGAGCTTCGCGGCCTCACGGATCTGCTTGGAGTGAGGCTTCGTCACGGGGTGGTAGCCGGGCAGGTGGATGTCCGTGGGCCACTCGAAGACGGTGCGGGACTGCAGCGCGGACTTCGCGACGTCAACGAGCACGGGGCCGGGGCGGCCGGTGCGCGCGATGTGGAAGGCCTCGGCGACGACGCGCGGGATGTCGGCGGGGTCGGTGACGAGGAAGTTGTGCTTCGAGACGGGCATCGTGATGCCGACGATGTCGGCCTCCTGGAACGCGTCCGTCCCGATGAACGACGCGCCCACCTGACCGGTGATCGCGACGAGCGGGACCGAGTCCATGTTGGCGTCCGCGATGGGCGTGACGAGGTTCGTCGCGCCGGGGCCCGACGTCGCCATGCACACGCCGACCTTGCCGGACGTCTGGGCGTAGCCCTGCGCTGCGTGGCCCGCGCCCTGCTCGTGGCGCACGAGGATGTGCCGGAGCTGGGTCGAGTCCATGAGCGGGTCGTACGCCGGGAGGATCGCTCCGCCCGGGATGCCGAAGACGGTGTCGACGCCCGCGGCCTCGAGCGAGCGGATGAGCGACTGCGCGCCGGTCATCTCCTCGCGCTGCGGTACGGACGCGCGGGCGCGCTCGGCCGCGGCGGCGGCTGCGTGGGCGGGGCTGGGCGCCGGCCTGGGCGTCGTGGACGCCTGGTCGGCTGCGGGGTGACCCTGGGCCATGGTCTTCTCCCTGGCTGCGATGCTGGGACTGCTCGGACTGCTGGCGGGGCCTTCGCCGGATGCGGCTGCGGCCCCGGTCTCACGGTGGTGAGAGTCGATCCTCGGGTGGCGCCGCTGAGGGTTCAGCGGCAAGAAAAAACCCCTCGAGCCCGGGTGGGGGCCATGCGAGGGGAGAGCGCGCGTCGACGACCGGGATGTGGCCGGTCAGGCCGCGCGCCCGGGAAGTACTACGAGGATCGTCTGCACGGGGCCAGCGTACGCCGGAGGGTCCCGTCGTGTCACATACGGGTCGCCCTGGTCTCAGGGGGCGGGACCGTGTGGTCCACGTCACGACCCAGGATCGTGCGCAGCGACGCGCCGGGCCCCGTCCGCAGGCGGGGGCCGGCTTCCTCCTCACGACGGTGGTCGGCCCCCTGCCGCACCCGGGAGGATGAGTGCCATGACGCCCGCCGCTCCCCCGGACCCGCCCGCCACACCGGCCCGCACCCGCCGCCCGGGCGTCCCCGAGTCGATCCTCGCAGCGCTCGTCGCGTTCCACGGGATCGTCCTTCTCCCCGCTCTGTGGCGGGACACCCTGGCTGCCTCGATCGAGGGCTCCCCCGACTGGGCTCCGTGGTGGTGGACCTTCGCGAACCCGGCGAGGCTCCTCCTGAGCCCGGCGCTTCTCGTCGTCCTCGCTGCCCTGCTCGTCGCCGTCCTCGCGGTGCTCCTCGCCCGGCGCGCCCCGCGCTTCGCGGCGTGGGGCTCCGTGACGGTCGCCGTCGCGACCGTGCCCCTCGTGTGGCTCACCGGCAGGTACGTCGCTGCATACGACGCGACGTGGTGGTTCGCGCTCGCGGCCGTCGGCGCGCTCCAGGCTGCCGACAGGCGGGGTTGGGGACCGACCGCCGTCGCCGTCGGGACCGTGCTCACGCTCGGCGTCAGCGGCATGCCGGTCGCTCTCCTCAGCACGGACGGTCCGACGACGTTCCTCCTCGGCGCCGACGACATCAACAGGACCGTCAAGGACCGCACGACCGTCGTCGTCGTCGTCCTCATCGCCATCGTGCTCGCGATCCTCACAGCCCGGACGCTCGCTGCCGCAGCCGGACGTCACGAGCGTCGGCGCGAAGCACTCGACGAAGCTCTCAGGCTCCGCGCTGAGGCCGGCGTCGAGCACGACGCTGCGCGTCGTCTCTCCGCGACTGTGACGGAGCGCTCGCGCGTCGCGCGCGATCTCCACGACGTCGTCGCACATCACGTCTCGCTCGTCGCGGTGCGCGCCGAGAGCGCCCGCTACGCGACGCCCGACCTCGCCCCCGCGACGACCGAGGCGCTCAGCCTCATCGCCGACGACGCGCGCGCGGCGCTCACCGAGCTGCGCGCCGTGCTCGCGGTCCTCGCGCGCACCGAGCACGAGACGTCTGAGCTCCGGCCTCAGCCGTCGGCCGCGCAGCTCGGCACGCTCCTTGACGTGGCCCGTTCGGCCGGCCAGGACGTCACGGTGCGTCCGGACGGCCCCGCGCTCGAGGCGCTCGTGCGCACCGTCCCGTCGCAGAGCGGCTACGTCCTCTATCGCGTGCTCCAGGAGGCGCTCACGAACGCGCGCCGGCACGCCCCCGGAGAGCGCGTCGACGTGACGATCACGCGGGAGCCCTCGTCGACCTCGCTCGTCGCTCGCAACGCGGCACCGGCCGACGGTCACACGCCGGGGATCGGGCTCACTGGTCTCGCCGAGCGCGTCGCGCTCGTCGCCGGGACGAGCGACGTCACGGTCGCCGACGGCACGTTCACGCTCCGGGTGACGCTGCCGGACCCGGACGACGTCACCGACGCACGTGACGATCCCGGGCTGGCAGGATGAACGCCGTGACACCCCCGGAACCGTCCGCGCCGGCACCTGCCTCCTCGCCTGCACCGCCCTCGGCGGACGCGGCACCTGTGCGCGTCGTCCTCGCGGACGACCAGCCCGTCATCCTTCACGGGCTCGCCGCGATCCTCGCGGCGACACCCGGCATCGAGGTCGTCGGCACGGCGGCCGACGGCGCAGAGCTCGTGCGGCTCGTCGAGCGCATGTCTCCCGACGTCGCGCTCGTCGACGTCCGTATGCCGCGCGTCGACGGCATCGAGGCGACCCGCCGCGTCACGGCGTCGGGCGCGGGCACGCGCGTTGTCATCCTCACGACCTTCGACCTCGACGAGTACGTGTATGACGCGCTGCGTGCCGGGGCAAGCGGCTTCCTCCTCAAGGACGTCACGGCCGAACGGCTCGTCGAGGCGGTGCGGCTCGTCGCCGAGGGGTCGATGCTCCTCGGGCCCGGTGTCACGCGACGCCTCGTCAAAGACGTCGCGGCTCGCCGCGCGGCGCCGCGCGTCGTCCCCGGACTCGACGAGCTCACGCCCCGCGAACGCGAGGTGTTCGCAGCCGTCGCGCGCGGTCTGTCGAACGCGGAGATCGCGGCCGAGCAGTGGGTGAGCGAGCCGACCGTGAAGTCGCATGTCTCGGAGATCCTCCGCAAGACGGGGTGCCGTGACCGCGTGCAGCTCGTCGTCGCGGCCTACGAGTCGGGGACGGTCACGTCCGGCTGACCCCGCCCGGTCCTGACTCGTAGGTCTCCAGCACCGTTCGACAGTGTTCCAGGACTACGAGCTGCCGCTCACCAGGTCTCGGCGCCCTCGAGCGTCGTCGCAGGCGGCTCGACGCCGAGCCATGTGCGCAGGCGCGTGAGGTCGAGCGTCCGCTCGACCGCGAGGTGGCTGAGCGCGTAGCGGCTGAGGCGCGAGCGCGGCAGACCGAACGCGGCGGCACCGTCGAGCGCGGCCGCGAGTGCGTACGCGAGGCGCGGCGGGACCTCGGCGACGCGCAGCGGTCCGCCGTCCGGACCACGGTGCCCGCGCCTGCCGAGCAGCTCGAGAACTGCGCGGCGCAGCGGCCACGGTTCGGCGTCGGCGACGTTGACGACGCCCGTGACGTCGCGCGCGAGCCCGGCTCGGACGGCCTCGACGAACGTGTCGACGTGCGTGAACGAGTGGAGCGCGGAGCCGTCGCCGACGAGCGGCACGCGGCCGCGCCGCACGAGCCCCTCGACACGCGGCAGCAGCGTCGTGTCCCCCGGCCCGTAGACCGCGTGCGGCCGCAGGACGAGCACGGGACCGAGGTCCGTGCCCGCGAGGTAGCGCTCGGCAGCAGCCTTCGTCGCACCGTACGCGTTGAGGTGGCGGCCGGGCAGGGGCGTGTCCTCGCGCCCGGCGACGGTCGGCACGCGCGGGTCGTAGACGCTCGCCGAGGACACGTGGATCATCCGTGCGCCGCGGAACGTCTCGCGGACCGCGCGCGTGCCGTCGACGTTGATCCGTGCGGCGGCGGCGCGCTTGCCGCCGTCGGCGACGGCTGCGCCGACGTGGACGACGGCGTCGACCTCGGGCGGGTCCGCGAGCGCGCCGTCGGCGAGGTCCCATACCCGCCACGTCCCGACATGCGCGGGGCGGCGCGAGAACGTGCGGACGTCGTGCCCGTCGGTGGCCAGCGCTCGGGCGACAGCGCCACCGACGAAGCCCGAGGCCCCGGTCACCGCGACGCGCACGTGGAGCCCTCCCCTGCGGCTGCGTTGACGAGCGCGGCGACCTCGCGCGCGAGCGCCTGTCGGTCGGGCTTGCGGCTGCGGCCCGCGACGGGAACCGCTGGCGCGACGAGGACGACGTCGGGCAGCGCGCCGTGGTCGAGGACCTCGGCGAGCCGCGGCCGCACCTCCTCGGCGAGCGGGTGGTCGCACGTGAGCCGCGGCGGACGCTCAGCGGCGTCCGACGGGACGAGGACGAGCGCGACCCGCTCGTCGCCGTCCTCCTGCGGCAGCCCGACGAGGACGGCCTCGCCGACGCCCTCGAGCGCAGCGAGCCGCGGTTCGAAGAGGCCCGGGTAGATGTTGACCGTGCCGCGGATGATCATGTCGCGCGTCCGCCCGAGGAGGACGACGGAGCCGTCGGACGCGAGTCGGGCGAGGTCGCCCGTGCGGTGCTCGGCCACCCGGACGACGTCGCCGTCGGTGTCGAGCAGGCCGAGCATGAGCGCGGGACCTGAGACGACGAGCTCGCCGGACGCGGCATCGTCGGGCGCAGCATCGTCGGACGCGGCGTCCCCGGACGCTGTCGCTCGCGGAGCAGCGCCGTCCGGACCGGCTCCGTCGGGCGCGGTGCCGTCCGGAGCCGCGGAAAGGATCTGCACGTCGACGGTGCTCACGGGTGTCCCGACGAGGTCGCCGTCCCCCGTGTGCGCGAGCTTCGTCGCGGCCTCGACGGACGCGACGGGCAGGCACTCGGTCATGCCGTAGATCCCGACCCAGCGGGTCGTCGGCACGAGCCGCGTCGCGCGCTCGAGGAGCGCGCGGGTGACGGGTGCTCCTCCGACGAGGACGGTCGCGGCCGTGCGGGCGGGCACGGTGCCAGCCTCGACGGCGTCGAGCAGCGCGGTGACGTCGGCGGGCACGAGGAACGTCGCGTCGGCTCCCGCCATGAGACGACCCGCCGTGACGACGTCGCGGGCGGGCGCGACGACGGGCACGGTCCAGGTCGCCCCCGCGAGGAGCGCGGGCACGCCGAGGAGCATCTGGTCCGTGACGACGTCCTCCCCGGGACTCATCGCAACGATCTCGCCGAGCGCACGCGTCGCGGCCGCGAGGGTCGCGCCCGAGTGGACGACCGCGCGCGGGGCCGCGGTCGTGCCCGACGTGAAGACGACGAGCATCTCGCGCGCCCCGTCGAGCGGGGGCAGTGATGCCCTGTCGCGCGGCAGCCCCGCAGCGGCCCGGCTCGACGCCGCACGGTCAGGCTCCGCGCCGCGCGTGGTCGCGAGGGCGTCCCGCACGAGCCGTCGCACGGGCACGGATCCCCGCGGCACCCCCGGCAGCCACGGTCCGGAGTGCACGTGAGTGACGAGCAGCTCGGCGTACCCGGGCAGGAGCAGGCCGCGCCGACGCGCGAGGGCGCGCAGCGGTCCGCGGGAGAGCGCGTGGAGGAGCGACTCGGTCGCGGCGTGCGTCGGCCGGGCAGCAGCGACGCGCGCAGCGAAGAGCTCGGGCGTCGAGCCGGGGTCGACGAAGACGACGGTGCCGCCCGCTCGTGCGATGCCGAGCGCGGTGACGATTCCGTCGAGCCGCGGCCGGATCGAGAAGAGCACCCGTCCGCCGGGCTCGAGCCCGTGCGCGCGGAGACCCGCGGCGACGGCCTCGATGCGTGTCGCGAGCTCGCGGAAGGTGAGCGCACCGAAGCGCTGGGGGCGGCCCGGACGGGTGCGGCGCGGGACGCGCAGCGCGACGGCGTCGGGCGTGCGCGCGCACGCGTCGAGCACGAGGGCGACGAGGTGTGCGTCCTCCGGGGTCCCGGGCCCGCTCACGCCGTCACCACGAGCTCGCGGTACGCGGGGATGAGGACGCGTCGGGCGACGCGTCGGCGGACGACGCTCACCGGCCGGCCCGCGGCCGCGACGGGAGCGAGGGCCGCGAGCGCGGAGTCGATCTGCGCCATGGCGAGCGGCATGCCGAGGCAGAAGTGCGGTCCTGCGCCGAACCACAGGTGACGGACGGCCGGGTCCGCCTCGCGGCCTGGGTCGAACGGCCCCGCACCGCGGCAGCAGGAGATCGTCACGATGACGACGCGGTCGCCCGGCCGCACCCGCACGCCCGCGACCTCACGTTCGGCGGTCACGGAACGGAGCATGACGGGCGTCGGCACGGCGGTGCGCAGCGCCTCCTCGACGACGCGACCGCGCCAGCGGTCGGAGGGCGGCGTCAAGAGCAGCCGGTCGAGCACGCCCGCGTCGTGCGTGATCGCGACGAGCCGCGGCACGAACGACTGGACGGTCTCGGTGCCCGTGAGGACGAACGCACCGACCGCCCCCATCGCCTCCCGCTCGGAGAGGCCGAGCTCGCGCATGCGCCCCGGGACGGTCTGCGTCCCGCCGTCGCGGTAGGCGGCGCGCGCGGGCTCGCTCAGCTCGTCGAGCACCGCGCGGGCGCGGGCAACCTGCGAGCGCGTGAGCCCGCGTCGGTGGAGGCGGACGAGCCCGACGATCTCCTGGGCGCGCCGCAGCTGGTCCCGCACCGTGTCGCCGGTGTCGCCGAGGCCGACGAGGTGGCAGATGAGCGAGCCGGCGAGGTCGCCGACGACGGGCACGAGGTCGACGTTCTCCCCCGCGAGAAGCCTCGCGGCTAGCCTGTCGAGCCGCTCGGAGCGCGTCGCGGTGAGGGCCCTGACGGACGACGGCGTGAAGAGCGGCGTGAGCGTGCGGCGCAGCGCGGCGTGCTCGGCGCCCTCCATGTTGAGCAGCACGGAGGGTCCGAGCACGGGCGTCCACAGGTCGGCGGGCGAGCCCGGCCCGATCTTCGAGAAGCACTCTGTGTCGAGGAGCACCTCGCGGGCGGTCGCGGCGTCGGAGACGACGACGCCGAGGCCGGGGACCCGTACGGCCGGGCGGTTGCGGAGGGCGCGCAGCGCAGGGTACGCGAGCGGGTGGGCACCGCGTTGGACGCGCTCCTCGTGGTGGAGCACCTCGTCGTCGGCCACGGAGGGGTCGTGCACGGCGTGCGCGGCGCGCGCGACGTCGTCGACCGTCACCGGATGTCCACGTGCGCGGGCCGGTAGCGGTGGTCGGCGTACCAGCCGAGGGTCCGCACGAGCCCCCAGGCGGCGACGCGCCGGGTCGAGCCACGCACGAGGACGTCGTCGTACGTCGCGTAGCGCGTCGTGAGGCGGCGCACGGCGTTGACGAGCGCACGGTCCTCGTGGACGTCCTCGATCGCGGTGCGCGGGAATCCGCCGGCGCGGAGGTAGAGGTCGGCGGTGACTGCCATGTTGCAGCCGGCGGACATCATGTAGGGCCCGAGGTAGCCGTCGTCCTGATTGCCGGGTCGTACCCTGCCGAACGCGCCCGCGAGCGCGACCGCGCCGTTGAGCAGGGCTGTGCGTGGCCGCGAGACCGGCAGGTCGTCGGTGCGGGGCACGAGCCTGCCCGCGACGAGCTCGGACAGTGCGAGCGCGCGGCGCACGGCCGCGGTCCAGCCGGGGTCGGGCAGGCAGTCGGCGTCGGTGCGTGCGAGGAGCGCGGCGCCCGCGGCCGCGGCCTCGCGCATGCCCGTGTCGGCGGCGGCCCCCGTCCCCTTCTGCTCCTCCGTGACGACGCGCCAGCGCGACAGGCCGTGCCTCGCGGCGTACTCGCGGACGACGTCACCCGTCCCGTCGGAGGACCCGTTGTCGACGACGACGAGGTCGAAGTCGGTGTCCGTCTGCGCGCGCAGCGCGTCGAGCGTCGCCGTGATGCCCGCGGCCTCGTCCCGCGCGGGCACGACGACGCCGAGCCGGCCGGGCGCGGGGTGCGTGCCCGCGGTCGAGCGCACGCGTCCCCCGGGACGTGGCGGCCTCACAGGCGCACCAGCGTCGCGCCGATCGAGATGCCGCCCGCGAGCCCGAGCAGCAGGACGACGTCACCGTCACGGACCCGCCCGGACTCGCGTGCGCGCACGAGCTGGAGCGGGAGCGTCACCGAGGCGACGTTGCCGTGGTCGGCGACCGTGACGAGCGTGCGGTCGCGCGGCAGGCCGAGCGCGTCGTGGACGTCGTCGAGATAGGCGACCGCGACCTGGTGGACGGCGACGAGCGTGACGTCGTCGATCGTGAGCCCTGCCCGCTCGAGCGCCTCCTCGACGACGCCGGGGCCGAGCGCGCAGAACGCGTCGCGCAGGCGTCCGCCGTCGATCTCGAAGTAGGTGCGCTCGACGTCGCGCGGGTGCGCGGTCCCGCCGCCCGGGAGCATGCCGACGTCCCAGTGCTCGGAGCGCGCGGAGAACGCGCTCGCGAGGATGCCGCGCGGCGCCTGCCCCGGGGCGACGGCGGGCGGGCGACCGACGAGCACGGCAGCGCCCGCGTCGGACATCGTGTAGCCCGGCGCGGAAAGCGCGTACGTCGCCCGGTCGGGCACGTCGTGACGGACGGCGCGCGAAGGTGCCTCCCCCGAGGCGACGAGCACCGTCCCGTACCGCCCTGTCGCAACGAGCGCCTCGGCGACCTCAATGCCGTTGAGCACGGAGTTGCAGGCGTTCTTGACGTCCATGACGGGCACGGAGTCGAGCCCGAGCTTGTGCGCGACGATGTGCGACGTCGCGGGCTCGACCATGTCCTGGCTCGCGGAGGCGAAGATCAGCAGGTCGACGGTCGTGCCGGGGTGCTCGGCGAGGAGCGTCCGCGCGGCCGCGACGGCGAGGTCGGACGCGTCCTCACCGTCGGGGAGCACGTGCACCCGCTGCACCCCCGTGAGCCGGGTGACGAGCGGCGTGCGGGGCACGACGCCGGGGTTGCGTCGGGCGAGCGCCCGCTCGACGTCCGCGACCTCACGGACGTCGTCGGGCAGGTGCACGGCGACGCCGAGGATCGCGGCGGCGGGGGCCGGACGCGCGGGGGCAACGACGACGGCCGGGGCGTGGAGCGGCTGGAGCATGGCGGTCAGCGTAGCGGTCGGTCCCCGCGGCCGCCCGCACGCTCCGGATGTCGTCCGCCGAACACCCATCTGTGGACAACCTGGTCGTGCCGTGCCGCGTCCGGCAGACTTCCGCGGGTGACGACACGCTCCGAGCTCGCGCTCCTCGCCCGCGCCCGTCCCGCGATGGCCGCGGTCCTCCTCGGTGGGCGCGCCCTGCGCCGCCCGCTCGTCAGGGTCCCCGGCCTCGGCTGGGTGACGTCGGACCCCGTCGTGAGCCGCGAGATCCTCAAGGACGGACGCGCGTTCACGATCCTCGACGAGGGCGGCGTCGGGCACCTGTGGGGTCAGATCCTCGGCGACTGGGTGTTCGACCTCTTCGACGGGCCGGGTCACCATGACCTGCGCACGCGCGCCCGCGACCTCTTCACGAAGGCGACGGCGACCGAGATCGTCGACGATGCATGGGGGCCGTCGCTCGCCGCAGCGCGTGCGACGCTCGACGCGGGCGGGACGCTCGACGTCGGTCCGCTGTCACGCACGCTCGTCGGCCGCATGATGACGACGATCCTTGGCATCGTGCCACCTGCGGGACGAACGCAGGACGCCCCGTGGCCGACCGACGCCGAGGCTCTCGCGATCTTCCGCACGGGCGAACGACTCGCGTCGGTCGCGCTCGGCACGGGCTCCTCGACGCACCTGTCGGACGCGCAGGTCGTCACGGCCCGCGGGATCGTCGCGGAGCTGACGTCGGGCGTGCCCGACGGCTGGGCGCACGCGCCCGGGCACCTGCTGCTCGGCCGCTGCCGCGAGCTCGGGCTGAGCCTCGAGGAGACGACGGGCATCGCGAGCCTCCTCATGGTCGCGGGCACGGAGACGTCCGCGAGCGCGATGGCACGCACGACCGCGCTGCTCGTCGACACGGGCGAGCAGCACCGCCTGCTCGCGGCGCTCGCCCGTGGCGAGGACCCGTGGGACGACGTGGTCCGCGAGGGCCTGCGCGTCACAAGCCCTGCGTCCGTCATCGGGCGGGGCGTCGCGGCCGACGTCAAGGTCGCGGGCCGCACGCTGCGCGCGGGCGAGCGAGTGATGATGCTCGTGTGGAGCGCCAACACGGCGCCCGGCCCGTTCCGGATCGAACGACCGTACGTCGCGGACAACCGCCAGCTGTGGTTCGGCGCGGGCCGTCACCTGTGCCTCGGTGCGGCGCTCGCGCGCGCCGAGCTCGAGCACCTGCTCCGCACGCTGTTCGAGGGCGGTCCGCTCGAGATCGTGCGGCGTCGCGCGCAGCCGAAGGTGCTCGTGCCGACGTACCGCACGCTCGAGGTCCGCCGCGCCCGCTGAGTGCCTCGGACGAGTGCCCCACCGCGACCACCACCCAGAGCGACTCGTAGCGCCCCAGCACCATCGACGTGTGCTGATGCCCTTCGAGTCGCAGGGTTGGTCAGCTGAGGACCGCGCCCTGCGACGCTGAGCCGACGAGCTTCTGGTAGCGACCGAGCACGCCGCGCGTGAAACGTGGGGGCAGCGGCTCCCAGCCCTCGCGGCGCACCGCGAGCTCCGCCTCGTCGACGAGGAGGTCGAGCGTGCCGGCGGCGACGTCGAGTCGCACGCGGTCGCCGTCGCGCACGAACGCGACAGGCCCTCCGTCGACGGCCTCGGGTGCGACGTGCCCGACGCACAACCCCGTCGTTCCGCCCGAGAAGCGCCCGTCGGTGAGCAGCAGGACGTCCTTGCCGAGACCCGCACCCTTGATCGCGCCCGTGATCGCGAGCATCTCGCGCATGCCGGGCCCGCCCTTGGGCCCCTCGTAGCGGATGACGACGACGTCGCCGGCCGTGATCGTGCCGTCCTCGAGCGCGTCCATCGCGGCACGCTCGCGCTCGAAGACGCGCGCGGTGCCCTCGAAGACGTCGGAGTCGAAGCCCGCGGACTTCACGACGGCCCCCTCGGGCGCGAGGGTCCCGCGGAGGATCGTGATGCCGCCCGTGCGGTGGATCGGGCGGTCGAGGGCGCGCAGGATCTTGCCGTCGGGGTCGGGCGGCGCAATCTCGGCGAGGTTCTCCGCGACCGTGCGGCCCGTGACGGTGAGGCAGTCGCCGTGGAGCAGTCCCGCGTCGAGCAGGGCCTTCATGACGACGGGCACTCCCCCGACGCGGTCGACGTCCGCCATGACGTACCGGCCGAACGGCTTGAGGTCGCCGAGGTGCGGGACGCGCGCCGCGACGCGACGGAAGTCGTCGAGCGTGAGGTCGACCTCGGCCTCGTGCGCGATCGCGAGGAGGTGGAGGACCGCGTTCGTCGAGCCGCCGAACGCCATGACGACGGCGATCGCGTTCTCGAGCGCCTCCTTCGTCATGATGTCGCGCGCCGTGATGCCGCGGCGCAGCAGATTGACGACGGCCTCGCCAGAGCGCTGCGCGAACTGGTCGCGCCTGCGGTCCGCGGACGGCGGCGCGGCCGAGCCGGGCAGTGACATGCCCATGGCCTCGGCGACCGACGCCATGGTGTTCGCGGTGTACATGCCGCCGCACGCGCCCTCGCCCGGGCAGATCGCGCGCTCGATGCGGTCGACGTCCTCGACGCTCATGAGTCCGCGCGCGCACGCGCCGACGGCCTCGAACGCGTCGATGAGCGTGACGTCCTTCTCGGTGCCGTCGGAGAGCTTGACCCAGCCGGGCATGATCGAGCCCGCGTAGAGGAACACGGCCGCGAGGTCGAGGCGCGCGGCGGCCATGAGCATGCCCGGCAGCGACTTGTCGCAGCCCGCGAGGAGAACCGACCCGTCGAGCCGCTCCGCCATCATCACCGTCTCGACGGAGTCAGCGATGACGTCGCGCGACACGAGCGAGTAGTGCATGCCCTCGTGGCCCATGGAGATGCCGTCGGACACGGAGATCGTCCCGAACTCGAGCGGGTAGCCGCCCGCGGCATGGACGCCGTTCTTCACGGCCGCGCCGAGGCGCTGCAGCGAGAGGTTGCACGGCGTGATCTCGTTCCACGAGCTCGCGACGCCGATCTGCGGCTTGGCCCAGTCGTCGTCGCCCATGCCGACGGCGCGCAGCATGCCGCGCGACGCCGTGGCCTCGAGGCCGTCGGTCACCTGGCGCGAACGGGGCTTGAGGTCGATCTCTGAGGCGTCCATACCCGAGTATTACCCCATGTCCGTGACCTGGGCCACAGCCGGGGCCGTTCGGTGCCGTCGGGACGTGCGGGACCGCAGGCTTCCGTGAGCGCAGCGGGGACACGGACGGGCCCGCTCCCCCGTGGGGAGCGGGCCCGTCGCGTACGAGGTGCGGGTGGTTCAGCGGCGCGTGATGAGCGAGACGTCGCGCACCGCACCGCGGTCTGCGGACGTCGCCATCGCGGCGTACGCGCGCAGCGCCGGGGAGACGTAGCGGTCGCGGTCGACGGGCTGCCACGGGTTCTCCCGCGCCTCCATCTTGGCGCGGCGCTCCGCGAGGACGTCGTCCGGGACGTCGAGGTGGACGCGGCGCGTGTCGACGTCGATCTCGATGCGGTCGCCGTCCTCGACGAGGCCGATGAGCCCGCCGGCCGCGGCCTCGGGCGAGACGTGCCCGATCGAGATGCCCGAGGACCCGCCCGAGAAGCGTCCGTCCGTGATGAGGGCGACGGACTTGCCGAGGCCGCGTCCCTTGATGAACGACGTCGGGTAGAGCATCTCCTGCATGCCGGGGCCGCCCGCGGGGCCCTCGTAGCGCACGACGAGGACGTGCCCCGGCTGGACCTGCTTCGTGAGGATCTTCTCGACGGCCTCGTCCTGGGACTCGACGACGAGCGCCGTCCCGACGAAGTGGAAGACGTCCGGGTCGACGCCCGCCGTCTTGAAGACCGCGCCGTCCTCGGCGAGGTTGCCGCGGAGCACCGCAAGCCCGCCCTCGACCGTGTACGCGTGCTCGAGGTCGCGGATGCAGCCGTTCGCCGCGTCGGTATCGAGGGACTCCCAGACGTTCGACGTCGAGAACGCCTGCGTCGTGCGGACCCCGCCGGGGGCGGCGAGGAAGAGCTTCTTCGCGGTGTCGGTGGCCTTGCCGCCGCGGATGTCCCAGTCGTCGAGCCACGCGCGCAGCGTCGGCGTGTGGACGCTCGTGACGTCGTGATCGAGCAGGCCCGCGCGGTCGAGCTCACCGAGGAGCGCGGGGATGCCACCGGCGCGGTGGACATCCTCCATGTGATAGTTCGGGTGGTTGGGTGCCACCTTCGAGAGGCACGGCACGCGACGCGAGATCTCCTCGATGTCGGTGAGCGTGAAGTCGATCTCGGCCTCCTGCGCGGCCGCGAGGATGTGAAGGACCGTGTTCGTCGAGCCGCCCATCGCGACGTCGAGCGTCATAGCGTTGGCGAACGCGGCCTTCGACGCGATCGAGCGCGGGGCGGCTGAGTCGTCGCCCTCGTCGTAGAAGCGGCGTGCGAGCTTGACGATCGTGCGCCCGGCCTCGAGGAAGAGCTCCTTGCGGGCCGTGTGCGTCGCGAGCGTCGAGCCGTTGCCGGGCAGCGAGAGGCCGAGCGCCTCGGTGAGGCAGTTCATCGAGTTCGCGGTGAACATGCCCGAGCACGAGCCACACGTCGGGCACGCCGACTCCTCGACCTTCGCGAGCGCCTCGTCGGAGACCGCGTCGTCGGCCGCGTAGTTGATCGCGTTGACGAGGTTGAGGTGCGTCTTCGCGACGCCGTCGGCGACGACCGCCTTGCCGGCCTCCATGGGCCCGCCGGACACGAAGATCACCGGGATGTTGAGGCGCAGTGCGGCGTTGAGCATGCCGGGGGTGATCTTGTCGCAGTTCGAGATGCAGACGATCGCGTCGGCGCAGTGCGCGTTGACCATGTACTCGACCGAGTCGGCGATGAGGTCGCGGCTCGGCAGCGAGTAGAGCATGCCGCCGTGACCCATCGCGATGCCGTCGTCGACCGCGATCGTGTTGAACTCCTTGGCGACGCCGCCGGCCTCACGGATCGCGGACGCGACGAGGTCGCCCATGTCCTTGAGGTGGACGTGGCCCGGGACGAACTGTGTGTAGGAGTTCGCGATCGCGATGATCGGCTTGCCGAAGTCCTCCGACGTCATGCCGGTCGCACGCCACAGGGCGCGGGCCCCCGACATGTTGCGGCCGTGGGTGGAGGTGCGGGAGCGCAGCGGGCGGCTCATCGGTCATGCTCCTTCGACGCAGTCGTGCGGCGAGAGGCGCCGCCGCACCACAGTACGTCGCGCGCGCCGGGGCGCGGCGAAGGCGTCCGGAGCGTGGTCGGGCCGCGGCACCGGCGCTCCGCCGGTGCCGTCGTCGTGCTACTCCCCCGTCGCGACCTCGACGCCGTGCTCGCGCACGAGCTCGGTGAGCTCGAGCGCGAGGTCGACGTCGGCGCTCGTGAGCGCGTCGACCTCGTGCGTGAGGAGACGCAGCTCGACCCACGGGTACGTGAGCGTGACGTCAGGGTGGTGGTTCGCGGCCTCGGCCGCGCCCGCGACAAGCTCGACGAGCCGGACCCCGGCGACGAAGCTGCCGGTCGCGTACCGGACGACGAGCTGTCCGTCGACGACCTCCCAGCCGGTCCCGGCGACAGCCTGCTCGACACGTGCGATCTCGAGAGGTTCCATGCGTCCCAGCCAACCACCGCAGCGCCGCCACCACCAGCGGTCGTGCACCCAAGTACGCCTTCCGGGGGCTCGCCCAGCCCCGGAGTGCGTGACGCTGTGGCTCCGGGTGACCGTGGCGTCCCTCGGGGAACGGGAGACCGACGTTCTTCCGGGCACGAGGCCGACCTACCTCCGTGCACGGGACGACGACGGCGCCGCAACCCCGAAGGGTGCGGCGCCGTGCGTGGAACCACTGTCAGGCGGCGTCGCTGTCGGTCTCCCACTCGTGCTCGAGGATGCTCATGACGATCGCGTCCGTCCAGCGGTCACCGTCACGGTAGACCTCGCGAAGCCGTCCCTCGACGGTGAAGCCGATGGACTCGTAGAGCATCTGCGCGCGCGGGTTGATGTCGAGCACGTCGAGCGAGACGCGGTGCAGCCCGAGCCCGTCGGCTGCGAATGCGTGTCCGAGCACGAGGCGGATGGCCTCGCGCCCGTAGCCACGCCCACGGTAGTTGGGCAGCATGTTGAGCCGCAGGTTCGCGGACAGGGCGTCGTCGTCGAGGTCGTTGAGGACGATCTCGCCGAGCATCTCGTCGCTCACGAGCTCGCCGTCGCGCCGGACACCGCTCGTGATCGCCCAGTCGTAGCGACCCGGACGCTCGGGAACATCACGCACCCACGCGGCGATCTGTTCGCGCGTGAACGACGCGGTTGTCCCCGTGAGCCGGAGCCCCTCCGTGTCCTGGACGAGCTCCCACGCCCGTTCGGCGTCGGACTCGACGAACGGCCGCAGCCGGACGAGCTCGCCCGCGAGCTCTGGTCCGCGAACCATGTCAGCCGATCCTCTCCATGATGAGCTCGCGCACGCGGCCCGCGTCCGCCTGTCCGCGCGTGGCCTTCATGACGCCGCCGATGATCGCGCCGATCGGGCCCATGTTGCCGCCCTTGATCTTCTCGACGATGTCGGGCTGCGCGGCGAGGACGTCGTCGATCGCGGCGAGCAGCGGGCCGTCGTCAGAGACGACCTCGAGGCCCTTGGCCGTGACGATCTCCTCCGCCGTGCCCTCACCCGCGAGCATGGCCTCGAGCACCTGGCGCGCGATCTTGTCGTTGATACGTCCGGAGTCGACGAGCGACTGAAGCTCGACGACGCCCGCGGGCGTGATCGGCAGGGCGTCGAGCTCGACCTCGTCGGCCTTCGCGCGGCGCGCTAGTTCGCCCATCCACCACTTGCGGGCTGCGGCGGCGGACGTACCCGCGGCGACGGTCGCCTCGATGAGGTCGAGGGCGCCCGCGTTGACGACGTCGCGCATCTCGGCGTCGGCGTAGCCCCAGGCCTCCTGGAGCCGGCGGCGGCGGGCTGCTGGCATCTCGGGGAGCGCGGCCCGGATCTGCTCGACCCACTCCCGCGACGGCGCGACGGGCACGAGGTCCGGCTCGGGGAAGTAGCGGTAGTCCTCGGCGTCGGACTTCACGCGGCCCGACGTCGTGATCGATGTGTCCTCGTGCCAGTGACGGGTCTCCTGGATGACCTTCTCCCCCGCGTCAAGGACGGCCGCCTGTCGCGAGACTTCGTAGCGCACGGCCCGCTCGATGGACCGGAACGAGTTGACGTTCTTCGTCTCGGTTCGCGTGCCGAGCGGGCTCTCGGGCGTCGGACGCAGCGAGAGGTTGACGTCGGCGCGAACGTTGCCTCGCTCCATGCGTGCCTCGGAGACGTCGAGCGCACGGAAGATGTCACGCAGCGTCTGGACGTAGGCGCGCGCGACCTCGGGAGCTCGCTCGCCCGCGCCCTCGATGGGCCGCGTGACGATCTCGACGAGCGGGATACCCGCACGGTTGTAGTCAACGAGCGAGTACTCGGCACCGTGGATGCGTCCCGTGGAACCGCCGACGTGCGTGTTCTTGCCGGCGTCCTCCTCCATGTGCGCACGCTCGATCTCGACGCGGAAGATCGTGCCGTCATCGAGCTCGACGTCGAGGTAGCCGTCGAACGCGATGGGCTCGTCGTACTGGGACGTCTGGAAGTTCTTGGGGACGTCCGGGTAGAAGTAGTTCTTCCGCGCGAAGCGGCAGGACTCCGCGATCGAGCAGTTGAGCGCGAGACCGATGCGGATCGCGTACTCGACGGCCGTCGCGTTGACGACCGGGAGCGCACCCGGCAGGCCGAGCGAGACGGGCGTCGTCTGCGTGTTGGGCTCGCCGCCGAACTCGACCTCGGCCGCGCAGAACATCTTCGTGCGCGTGCCGAGCTCGACGTGCACCTCGATGCCGAGGACGGGGTCGTAGCGGCGGATCGCGTCGTCGTAGTCGACGAGGTCGACGGTGGTGGCGCTCATCGTGCGATCTCCAGTTCCGGGGCCTGCGCGAGCAGCGGCGCGCCCCACACGTTCTCGAGGGCTGCCTCCAGGGCGGCGCCGACGCGGTAGAGCCGGTCGTCAGCCTTCGCGGGCGCGAGGATCTGGAAGCCGACGGGCAGACCGTCGTCGGACAGGCCGTTCGGCACCGAGATGCCGGGGACGCCGGCGAGGTTGGCCGGGATGGTCGCGATGTCGTTGAGGTACATCGCGAGCGGGTCGTCGAGCTTCTCGCCGAGCTTGAACGCCGTCGTCGGCGCTGTCGGCGAGACGAGGACGTCGGCCTGCGTGAACGCGGCGTCAAAGTCACGCTGGATGAGCGTGCGGACCTTCTGCGCGCTGCCGTAGTACGCGTCGTAGTAGCCCGCGGAGAGCGCGTACGTGCCGAGGATGATGCGACGCTTGACCTCGTCGCCGAAGCCGGCGCCGCGGGTCGCGGACATGACGCGCTCGGCGGTGACGGGGCCGTCGGTGGGCTCGACGCGCAGGCCGAAGCGCATACCGTCGAACTTCGCGAGGTTCGAGGACGCCTCGGACGGCATGATGAGGTAGTACGCGCCGAGAGCGTAACGGAAGTTCGGGCAGGAGACCTCGACGAGGGTCGCGCCGGCCTTCTCGAGCAGCTCGAGGGACTCGGCGAAGCGCGCGGAGACGCCCGCCTGGTAGCCGTCGCCCGAGAGCTCGGTGACGACGCCGACGCGGACGCCGGTGAGGTCGCCGAGCGCGCCCTGGCGCGCGGCGTCGACGAGCGCCGGGAGCGGCTCGTCGATCGACGTCGAGTCGCGTGCGTCGTGCCCGCCGATGAGCTCGTGGAGGAGTGCGGAGTCGAGGACCGTGCGCGTCACGGGGCCTGCCTGGTCGAGCGAGGACGCCATGGCGATGAGTCCGTAGCGGGACACCGAGCCGTAGGTGGGCTTGACGCCGACGGTGCCGGTGACGGCGCCGGGCTGGCGGATCGAGCCGCCAGTGTCGGTGCCGATGGCGAGCGGTGCCTCGAAGGCTGCGACGGCTGCGGCGGAACCGCCTCCCGAGCCTCCGGGGATGCGCTCGAGGTCCCACGGGTTGTGCGTGTTGCCGTACGCCGAGTGCTCGGTCGAGGACCCCATGGCGAACTCGTCCATGTTCGTCTTCCCGAGGATCGGCAGGCCGGCAGCCTTGAGGCGCTCGACGAGCGTCGCGTCGTACGGCGGGACCCAGCCCTCGAGGATCTTCGAGCCGGCGGTCGTCGGCATGCCCTCGGTGACGACGACGTCCTTGACGGCGATCGGCACGCCCGCGAGCGGGTGGAGGGACTGTCCGGCGGCGCGGCGCGCGTCGACGTCGGCGGCGGTCGCGAGCGCGACGTCGTCCGAGACGTGGAGGAACGCGTGGACGGCGCCCTCGACCGCGTCGATGCGGTCGAGGTGGGCCTGGGTGACCTCGACCGAGGTCACCTCACCTGCCGTGAGCTTCTCCGAGAGCGCTGCTGCGCTCAGTCGTGTGAGGTCCATCGTCACTCCTCCCCGAGGATCTGCGGGACGAGGAAGCGGCCGTCCTCCTGGGCCGGGGCACCCGAGAGCGCCTGCTCCTGCGTGAGCGGCGCGACGGGCTCGTCGGCGCGCATGACGTTCGTGAGCGGAAGCGGGTGGCTCGTCGCGGGGACGTCGGAGGTCGCGACCTCGCTCACCTGAGCGATCGCATCGACGATGACGTCGAGGTCGGCGGCGAACCGGTCCACTTGGTCGGGGGTGAGGTCGATGCGCGCCAGAGCGGCGACGCGCGACACCTCGTCGCGTGAGATGGAGGACATGGGACCAGTCTAGGTGCTGCGACGGACGCCGGGCGGCGCATCCGCGGGCTGCGCTCGTTCCGGTCGCACAATCCAGACTTAAGCGCTTCACTAGTGCTGTCGCGCGCACCGATGCCCGCGACCCGTCGCCCCCACGGGGGTGCCACGCCCACCGGCGGGCGACGACGCCCGCCGCCGACGAAGGGACACTCCCCCATGAGAAGGCTCCTCACCCGCGCCGCAGCGCTGCTCGGCGCGGTGACGCTCGCTGTCGCCCTGCTACCCGCGACGCACAACGCCGTGGCCGCGTCCGACGGGTTTACCGTCTCGGGCGGGCGGATCTACGACGCCCGCGGCGTCGAGTTCGTGCCCCAGGGCATCAACCACGCCCACGCCTGGTACCCGTCGCAGACCGGCTCCTTCGCCGACATCCGCGCCGCCGGCGCCAACGCTGTGCGGGTCGTGCTCTCGGGCGGACGCTACACGCCCAGCACCGTCTCCGATGTCGCCGACGTCGTCGCCCGGTGCCGCGCCAACCAGCTCGTGTGCATCCTCGAGAACCACGACACGACCGGTTACGGCGAGGACGGCAGCGCTCGCTCGCTCGCGCAGGCAGCGCAGTTCTGGACGCAGGTCCGCAGCGCTCTCGTGGGCCAGGAGGCCTACGTGATGATCAACATCGGCAACGAGCCGTTCGGCAACAGCGGCTACCAGTCGTGGGCGTCCGACACGATCTCGGCGATCAGCGCGCTGCGCTCCGCCGGGTTGCGACACACGCTCGTCGTCGATGCACCCAACTGGGGCCAGGACTGGTCCGGGACGATGAAGGCCGAGGCACCCCGCGTAGCGGCCGCCGACGGCAACACCGTGTTCTCCATCCACATGTACGGCGTCTACGACACGGCGGCCAAGGTGACGACGTACATCGACTCCTTCCGAAGCCGAGGCCTGGCCCTCATGGTCGGCGAGTTCGGCGACGCTCACTCGGACGGCAACCCCGACGAGGCGACGATCATGCAGTACACGCGCGCCACGGGTGTCGGCATGCTCGGCTGGTCGTGGTCGGGCAACGGCGGCGGCGTCGAGTACCTCGACATGGCGACGGGGTTCGACTCCGGCCGCCTCACGTCGTGGGGACAGCGCTTCATCAACGGCGCCGACGGGCTCAAGGCGCGCGCCCCCAGGGTCGCCTCCGTCTACTCGGGCGGCCCCGTCGACCCGACGACCCCGCCGACCGAGTCGGGCGGTACCGCACCGAACGGGTACCCGTACTGCGCCGGCAGCTCGAGCGACCCGGACGGCGATGGCTGGGGCTGGGAGAACAACCGCTCCTGCGTCGTCCGAGGATCGGCGCCAGACGCTGGCTCCAACGGCGGCGGGACCGCGCCGAACGGGTACCCATACTGCGCTGCCAGCTCGAGCGACCCGGACGGCGATGGCTGGGGCTGGGAGAACAACCGCTCCTGCGTCGTCCGTGGGTCGGCGGCAGACCACTGAGCCAGTCGCCCGCGACAGCCTCACGGAGACCGACGACTCCAGGCGCGTGAGCTGACTCGCGCCTTACACGAAGGCCCGCTCCACTCCGAGGAGTGGGCCTTCGTCAGTTCAGCGAGCAGTCCGCCACCGACCCGGGTCACGGCACATCGCCGGGGCGGCAACAGAACCGTTGTAAAGGCACTCTGGTGTGCCGTTGGGCTTGTGTGTCGGCGCTCCCGCGGCCGGTGCGCGCGCCCGGGGCAACGCAGAAGGCCCACCCCGAAACGGGGTGGGCCTTCGCGAAAGAATGTCCGGCAGCGTCCTACTCTCCCACCCCGTCACCAGGGCAGTACCATCGGCGCTGTGAGGCTTAGCTTCCGGGTTCGGAATGGGACCGGGCGTTTCCCTCACGCTATGACTGCCGTAACTCTATAGGGTTATCAACACACCGGTGATGACCCGGGAACCGCACAGTGGACGCAAGCAAAACTGTTGTATCAAGTCATCGGCTATTAGTACCGGTCAGCTCCACGAGTCTTTCGTCCTCGCTTCCACATCCGGCCTATCCACCCAGTGGTCTGCTGGGAGCCTCACACCCTCAAGGGACAAGGAAATCTCATCTTGAAGCAGGCTTCCCGCTTAGATGCTTTCAGCGGTTATCCCTTCCCAACGTAGCC
>NZ_JACZDF010000005.1 GCF_014852685.1 Flavimobilis rhizosphaerae | reverse complement strand
ATCCGTCATCGTTCCGTCCGTCCAATCTCCGCCAAGCATGCTCAAGCTTCACGATTTTTGCAACAGAGCCTGTCTGCGTAACCGGCTCAAACGCGTCCACGCACAGCCCCGGGCGCCTTACCGCTGCTCGACATCGTGTACGGAGAGGCATCTGCGCAGGTCAGAGCCCTCGCCAGACGTCTCGCAGCACCATGTCGCCCGGGGGACCGTGGTGATTCATCTGATGCAATACGCAGACTAGGTTCTGACATAATGCACCTTATCGGCGAACAGGCAGGGCGTCCGAGGAGGGGCCTGCCGGCCGCAGGATCCTGCCCCTGATGAAGCTACGGGCGCAGCGCGCGCCGTCGCCGTTGCTGGCTGCACCGTGTTGCCGTCGAAGCCGCACCGTTGTGGCCGCCGGGTTCGCGACCAGCGTCTGAGCCGCCAGCCCTGGATCGTCGACGATCAGATGCTCCGACGGTTCGTGCACACGCAGCCCCGCACTCGAGCCTGTAGCTCCGGCGGCCCGGCTCTCCGCATCCGATCCGCCCTCGGGCCCGACGGCACCACCGATACAGCCCGTCACGGCGGGTCGAAAAAGATGGGATGAATTGAGATCGGAGGCAATCTGCTCCCCTCACTCTCTACGTTATGCCACGAACCCGGGCTTGCCGCAAGGCCCCCTGCAGGGCGCAGAATCACTCGCTCAGGCCACGCGGAGGACGGGACGTCCGGCCCCGCGCGACCTCGGACGGAGCCTCCCCATGCCCACTACACCCCGCACGTCGCACACCTCCGACTCCCCCACGACCTCTGACTTCACCACGACGTCCGACCTCGACACACACCTCGACAACGTCCTCGACGTCGCGCGGCTGGGTGCGCGCGCGACGGAAGCGCTCATCGGATCCGACGCCCGCCACCTCGCGGCCATTGCGCACGCGCTCGACACGACGCTCGCGACGCACGAGGCTCGCCTCGCCGACGCCCGGGCGACCCAGGCGCGCGACGGGCGCGCTGCAGTCGAGCGCGACCAGGCCGCGCGGCGTCTCGCGAGCCGCACGACGCAGCTCGCACTGCTGCGCGTCGATCTCTGCCTCGGGCGTTTCGTCCCGTCGGACGGCGGTGCACCCGTCTACGTCGGGCGTACGGGTCTGGCCGACGAGAACGGGACGCGCCTGCTCGTCGACTGGCGCACGCCGGCCGCCGCGCCGTTCTTCGCCGCGACGCGCGCGGAACCTCTCGGCGTGGCGAGCCGTCGCCGCTTCCGGTGGACCGCGGGCCGGCTCAGCGGCTTCTGGGACGAGATCCTCGACCCTGCGGCACCGACCGACGGTCTCGTGCCCGACGACGAGTCGCAGTTCGTCGCCTCGCTCGCGGGTGAACGCACGGACCGCATGCGGGACGTCCTCGCGACGATCCAGGCCGACCAGGATGAGGCGATCCGCGCGGACGCGCGCGGTGCACTCGTCGTCGACGGCGGTCCGGGCACCGGCAAGACCGTCGTCGCGCTGCATCGCGCGTCCTACCTGCTGCACGCCGACCCGCGTATCGGCGGCGTGCTCGTCCTCGGACCGTCGGAGCGGTACCTCGGCTACGTCGCGGACGTCCTGCCCGGCCTGGGTGACGAGGGCGTCGCGACCTGCACGCTGCGTGACCTCGTCCCGGAGGGCGCAACGGCCGTGCCCGAGGCCGATCCTGTCGTCGCTCGGCTCAAGGGTTCGCGTGCCATGGTCCGCGCGGTCGAGGCCGCCGTGCGCTTCTTCGAGGAGGCTCCCGCCGACGGCATCGAGGTCGAGACGTCGATCGGAGCGTTCACGCTCTCGGCCGACGACTGGGCCGATGCCGTCGACGCCCTCGAGCCCGGACTCCCCCACAACCTCGCCGTCGACGACCTCGTGCGCGAGCTGGCGCTCGTCGCGGCTCGCCACCAGGAGCCGCACGCGCCCGCGGCCGCCGATAACCTCGCCGCGGCGATCGCCCACGACCCGGCGTTCCGCCGGCAGGTGCGTCGCGCGTGGCCGCTCCTCGACCCTGCCGAGGTCGTCGCGGACCTCTGGGACGTCCCTGCCTACCTTCGCTACTGCGCACCACGACTCACGACCGACGAGCGAGCCGCCCTGCGGCGGGACGCGAGCGCCGCGTGGACGTTCGCGGACCTCCCGCTGCTCGATGCGGCCCGCGCCCTCGTCGGCGAGGCTGCCCGCGCCTCGCGCTCGGATGCCGAGCGCGAGGAGGAACGCCGGGTACGCGCCGAGGTGGCTGCCGAGCTCCGCGCGTCCGACGACGGCGGCGAGGGCCTCATGGCGCAGCTCGTCCACCCCGATCTCGCGGACACGCTGCTCGACGGAGACGACGCGGTCGACGGGGCCTCGCTCGACGGACCGTTCGCGCACGTCGTCGTCGACGAGGCCCAAGACCTCTCGGACGCTGCATGGCTCATGGCGCTGAGGCGGTGCCCGTCACGGTCGGTCACCGTCGTCGGCGACCGCGCCCAGGCCCGCGACGGGTTCGAGGGCACGTGGGCCGAGCGTCTCGGACGTGCAGGCCTGCCTGACGTCCGCGTGCAGACCCTCACGGTCGGCTACCGCACGCCTGCCGAGGTCCTCGAGGAGGCCGCGCCCGTCATCCGCGCCGTCCTGCCGGACGCGGACGTCCCGACGGCTGTCCGCCGCTCGGGTGTGCCGGTCCTGCACGCACCGCGCACGGCGCTCGACGAGATTCTTCGCGAGTGGCTCGACGCGTCACCGGGCGGACTGGCGGCCGTCATCGGCGATCCCTCCGTCCCTGACGGCCCGCGCGTGCGGTCACTGTCAGCCGTCGAGGCGAAGGGGCTCGAGTTCGACCTCGTCGTCCTCCACGACGACGCGCTCGGCAGCGGCGTCACGGGTGCCGTCGACCGCTACGTCGCGATGACGCGTGCGACGTCACGGCTCGTCGTGCTGCACGGCCGCTGAGCGCCGAGGTCGAGCACGTCGCCGAACCGTCCAGAGCCGCCGAAGACGCGCTACGCGCCCACGTACCGCGCAAGGTGCTCGCCCGTGAGGGTCGTGCGCTGCGCGACCAGCTCGGCGGGCGTCCCTTCGAAGACGATCCGTCCGCCGTCGTGGCCCGCGCCCGGCCCCAGGTCGACGATGTGGTCGGCGTGCGCCATGACGGCCTGGTGGTGCTCGACGACGATGACGCTGCGCCCCGAGTCGACGAGCCGGTCGAGCAGCGTGAGCAGCTGGGCGACGTCGGCGAGGTGGAGTCCGCTCGTCGGCTCGTCGAGCACGATGATCCCTCCCGCGTCGCCGAGGTGCGTCGCGAGCTTGAGCCGCTGGCGTTCGCCGCCGGAGAGCGTCGTGAGCGGCTGGCCGAGCGACACGTAGCCGAGACCGACGTCGACGAGCCGCTCCGCGATCGTGCGGGCCGCAGGCACCTTCGAGTCCCTCGCGCCGAAGAACGTCGCTGCCTCGGCGGCAGGGAGCGCGAGGACCTCGGCGATGTTGAGCCCGCCGAACCGGTACTCGAGGACGTCCGCCCCGAACCGCTTGCCCTCGCACTCCATGCACGTCGTCGAGACACCCGCCATCATGCCGAGGTCCGTGTAGATGACGCCCGCGCCGTTGCACGCCTGGCACGCGCCCTCGGAGTTCGCGGAGAACAGCGCAGGCTTGACGCAGTTCGCCTTGGCGAACGCCTTGCGCACGGGCTCGAGGAGCCCCGTGTACGTCGCCGGGTTCGAGCGTCGCGACCCCTTGATCGCGCCCTGGTCGACGACGACGACACCGTCGCGGCCTGCGACGGACCCGTGGACGAGCGAGCTCTTGCCCGAGCCGGCGACGCCCGTGACGACGGTGAGGACCCCGAGCGGTAGGTCGACGTCGACGTCCCGGAGGTTGTGGGTCGACGCACCGCGGATCTCGAGCGTTCCCGTCGGTGTGCGGACGTCATCCTTGACGGACGCACGGTACGCGAGGTGACGTCCCGTGCGCGTGTCCGAGGCGCGCAGCTCGTCGACCGTGCCCTCGAACGTGATCGTCCCGCCGGCCGATCCTGCACCCGGGCCGAGGTCGACGACGTGGTCGGCGATCGCGATCGTCTCCGGCTTGTGCTCGACGACGAGCACCGTGTTCCCCTTGTCGCGCAGCTGCTCGAGCAGGACGTTCATGCGCTGCACGTCGTGCGGGTGCAGGCCCACCGTCGGCTCGTCGAAGACGTAGGTGACGTCGGTGAGCGCCGAGCCCAGGTGGCGGACGAGCTTGGTGCGCTGCGCCTCACCGCCCGAGAGCGTGCCCGACGATCGGTCGAGCGAGAGGTAGCCGAGACCGATCTGGACGAAGTGGCCGAGGACCTCCCGCAGCCCTGCGACGAGGGGCGCGACGCCCGGGTCCGAGATCTTCTCCGCCCAGGCGAGGACGTCGGTGATCTGCAGCGCGCACACGTCCGCGATCGAGAGGCCCTCGATCTTCGAGCCGCGCGCTGCCGCCGTGAGCCGGGTGCCCTCGCAGTCGGGGCACGTCCGGAACGTCACCGCCCGCTCGACGAACGCCCGGATGTGCGGCTGCATCGCCTCGGTGTCCTTCGTGAGCATCGACTTGCTGATCTTCGGGATGAGGCCCTCGTACGTGAAGTTGTTGCTGCCGTACCTGATCTTCACGGCGTCCTTGTAGAGGAGGTCGTGCCGCTCGCGCTCGGAGTAGTCCTTGATCGGCTTGTGGCCGTCGAGCAGCCCCGACTCGGCGTAGATCTTCACGTACCAGCCGTCCGCGGTGTACCCGGGGACCTTGATGGCACCGTCGAGCAGCGAGAGCTCGGCGTCGAGGATCTCGTCGAGGTCGATGTCGTTGACACGTCCGCGTCCCTCGCAGCGCGGGCACATGCCGCCCGTCTGCGTGAACGTCGTGCGCACCGCCCTGGCGTTCGCCTTGTCGACGGTCATCGCGCCGCTCGCGTGGACGGTCGGGACGTTGAACGAGTACGCGTTGGGCCCACCGACGTGCGGCACGCCGAGGCGCGAGAAGAGGATGCGCAGGAGCGCATTGACGTCCGTCACCGTGCCGACCGTCGAGCGCGGGTTCGCACCGAGTCGCTCCTGGTCGACGATGATCGCGGTCGTCAGCCCCTCGAGGTGGTCGACCTCGGGACGCGCGAGCGTCGGCATGAACCCCTGGAGGAACGCCGAGTACGTCTCATTGATCATGCGCTGCGACTCGGCCGCGACCGTGTCGAAGACGAGCGAGCTCTTGCCCGACCCCGAGACGCCCGTGAAGACCGTGAGCCTGCGTTTGGGGATGTCGACCGACACGTCCTTGAGATTGTTCTCCCGGGCGCCCCGCACCCGGATGAGATCGTGCCTGTCCGCGATGTGCCGCGTGGCGTTCATCGTCCGTCCCCTCGTCGAGCTCGTCGGGCCATCCTCACACGTCACGGGGGTGCGAAGGGCTTCCCGGGTGAGCATCGTCACCCGGGGCCTCCCCCGGCGGCGTGGCGATCCGGGATAGAGTCTCCTCTGGTCCGGCGAGGTTTTCCACGGCACAATTCGTGAGACAGGACGAAAGGTCCCGTGCGCCCGCCTGGCCGGGTCCGCCCTCGGCGGACCCGCCCTTAGCACCGCCGCCCCGTGCGGCGGCCCAGCCCGTCCGACGAGCCGGAGCGACACCGGCGACGGCCGACATCACGACCCCGCTCAGCGTTTCACGGGACCTTCACGGCCACCGGGAACGTCTGCAGCGGCCGTGGCGTTGACCCGACTGGACACCCCTGCTGCACAACAGCCCTTTGGAGGACGAGATGGCCGACCGGTCGTTGCGTGGAATGAGCATCGGCGCGAAGAGCATGGAGAACGACGAGGGCGTCGATTTTGCCCCGCGTTTCCAGGCGCACTACGACTGCCCCAACGGTCACACGATCATCCTCCCGTTCTCGACCGAGGCCGACGTGCCGGTCGAGTGGGAGTGCCGTTGCGGCGAGACCGCGCTCCTGCGGGACGCGGACAAGCCTGAGCCCAAGGCGACCAAGCCCGTGCGTACGCACTGGGACATGCTGCTCGAGCGGCGCACGATCTCCGAGCTCGAGGAGCTGCTCGACGAGCGTCTCGGTCTCCTGCGCGCCGGAAAGCTCCGCCGCTCCGCCTGAGCGCACCCCCTCCGACGGCGTCACGAGCGCCGCACGGAGAACGTCGAAGGGGCCCCGACCGCACCTGGTCGGGGCCCCTTCGGCATGTCGGTCAGCGCGCGGACGCGCCCTTCGAGCCACCGGGGAAGAGCCCGCGCACCTGACGTGCACGCTTCTGCACGCCCCACACGGTCACCTTGCCGAGGGCCTCGACGATGATGTTCCGGCTCATCTTCGAGACACCGGCCTCACGCTCGACGAACGTGATCGGCACCTCGGCCACCTTGCCGCCTGCCTCGACGACGCGACGGGTCATGTCGACCTGGAAGCAGTAGCCCTGCGAGGACACGGACGGCAGGTCGAGCCGCTCGAGCATCTCCGCGCGGAACGCCCGGAACCCAGCGGTCGCGTCGCCCACCGGCATGCCGAGCATGACGCGCGTGTAGAGGTTCGCACCCCGCGAGAGCACCTCGCGGTGCTTCGGCCAGTTCTCGACCTCTCCCCCGGGCACCCAGCGCGACCCGATGACGAGGTCCACCCGCGGGTCCGCGGAGATCCGCGCGAGGAGGTCGGGCATCTGCTCGGGACGGTGCGAGCCGTCGGCGTCCATCTCGCAGATGATCTCGTAGCCGCGCTCGAGCGCCCAGCCGAAGCCGGCGACGTACGCGGTGCCAAGCCCCTGCTTGCCCTCGCGGTGGAGAACGTGAATGGCTGGGTCGACCTCCCCCATCTCCTCCGCGAGGCGACCGGTGCCGTCGGGACTGCCGTCGTCGACGACGAGGACGTCGACCCATGGTGCCGCGGCACGCAACCTCCCGACCGTTCCCGGGAGCGTGAGCGACTCGTTGTAGGTGGGGACGACGACGAGGGTACGCGGAGCGTCCCCAGGTCGTGCGCCGTCGGTGGCGGACATCGTCACTTCCTTCGTGAACGGGAACGGGCACCGGAGACGATACCGACTCCGACGAGCAGAGACGCTCCGAGAGCGACGGCAAGCTCGATCCAGCCGCCGAGGACGACCGCCGGGGTCGACGACGTCCTCAGGGGGACCTCGGCGAGCAGCTGCTCGGCCGTGAAGAGCCCGGTGCGCTCGAGCACACGGCCGGCAGGGTCGACGACGCCGCTCACGCCGACCGTCGAGATCTGGATCGCGGCGCGCCCCGTCTCGATCGCGCGGAGCCGCGTCATGGCGAGCTGCTGGGTCGACTCCGCGGTGTAGCCGAAGTTCGAGTTGTTCGTCGGGACGAGGAGGAGCTCCGCCCCGGCCTGGACCGCGCTGCGGGCGATCCGGTCGTACGCGACCTCGAAGCAGATGATGGGTGCGACGACGACGTCGCGTCCCAGCCGCTCGACCGGCACAGGGACCGCCCCGACCTCGGTTCCGGGGAGCATGTCGGTCTGCACGAGAGCGACCTTGTCGGAGAGCTTCTCGAAGAGCCCGCGCCACGGGATGTACTCGGCGAACGCCGCCGGGACCTGCTTGGCGTAGACCTGCGTGATGCCCGCGTCGGGCGTCCACAGCACGGCCTGGTTATAGCGGCCACCCTCGACGTACTCCTGCGTCCCGAAGAGCAGGGGGACCCCGGCTGCCTCGACGGCCTGCTCGATGAGCGCGTGGCCTTGCGTATTCGCGCGCGGGTCGACGTCGGACGCGTTCTCGGGCCAGACGACGAGGTCGAGACCGCCCTCTCCCGCGCGCTCGGCGACGGCGTGCGTGCCGTCGACGTGGTTGCCCGTCACCTCGAGCTGGTGCCCGAACGACCCCGACCCGGGCTCCGCGACGTTGCCCTGCACCGCTCCGACACGGAGCGTGCCAGTCTCGGCCCGTGTCGCCACCGGCACGAACATGCCCGACGCGGCCACGGCAGCCGCGACGATGACCGCGCCTGCAGGCCCGGTGAGGCGGAGCTGGACGAGCCGGACGACGCCGAACGCGAGGAGCCCGGCGACGAACACGGTCGCGGCGGACACGAGGGGCGCGCCCCCGAGCCAGGCGAGCCGGCCCAACGGGGAACCTGCCTGCGAGAACGCGATGCGACCCCACGGGAAGCCACCGAACGGGTAGTGCGAGCGCAGCAGCTCGACTGCGGTCCACACGACCGCGAGCACCGCGGGCTGGAGCCACTCACGGCGGGCGAGCCACGGGGCACGGCGCGCCCACGCGAATGCGGCACCGGCGAGGGCCACCATGCCGGCCTGGGCGACGGACAGCGCGGCCCAGGGCAGCGCACCGACGGAGACGTCGGCCCAGACGATGTGCGGCAGGAAGAACGCCATCCCCCACACGAACCCGAGCCCCGCCGAGCGCCACGCGTTCCGGCCGTCGGTGCCGGTGGCGTGAAACGTCACCGCGAGGAGCGCCACGCCGAGGATCGCGAGCCACCACACGTCCGTGTCGGGGAAACCGAGGTTCGTCACCCAGCCGCCGAGGGCTGCGAGTGACGCGACGAGGAAGCCTGGGACCCTGCGGGCGTCGGTCGGCTCCGGCGCGGTGGGCGCTGGAGCAGGTCGCCGGCCCGTACGTGCCGTCACCATCGTTCGTGGAGGACGACGCCGTCACGCAGCGTCATGTGGCAGGTGGGAGCGGGCTCGTCGGGGCCCAGCGCAGGCAGGAGCGGCGTGCCCGCGCGCGCGTCCGTGCTCCACGACGTCCCCGGCGTCTGCGGACCCTGGACCGCGAGGTGCGCGGAGCGCCACACCGCAAGGTGCGCGGGAGCACCGAGACGGATCTCACCGGCACCCGTGTGGTCGAGGTTCGCGAGGCGCCAGCCGCCGCGCGTGTGCGCGCGGAACGCGGCGCGCGCCGAGATGCGCTGGTCGGCAGAGTGGAGCAGGAGCGCCCCGGCGACGGCCGCCCACGGGTCGAACGGTGTCACGGGGGTGTCGGACCCGAGCGCGAGGGGGACGCCCGCGCCCGCGAGGTCGGCGAGCGGCGTCGTGTCGGTGGCACGCGTCGCTCCGAGGCGCGACGCATACATGCCCGATGGGCCGCCCCAGCGCGTGTCGAACGCCGGCTGGACCGACAGCCGCAGGCCGAGCAGGACGAGCGCGGCGAGAGCCGGAGCACCGACGAGCAGCGCGTGCTCGACCCGGTGGCCGCGGGCTCGCACCGCCGCGAGCCCCTCGAGGTCAGCGGCGGTCTCGAGCCCGAGCAGCACCTCCTGAAGCGCGCGGTCGCCGATCGCGTGGAAACCTGCCTGGACGCCCGCGCGGGTCGCTGCGAGGACGTGCATCGTGATCTGCTCTGCCGAGATGTGGAGCGAACCCGCCCCACCCTGGGGGTCGTCCGCGTACGGTGCGGCGAGCGCGGCCGTGCGCGAGCCGAGCGAGCCGTCGACCGCGAGGTCGCCGCCGACGCCCGTAAGTCCGGGGATGTCGTCGAGCAGTTGCTGGACGTCGGTCGTCGTCTCGCACAGCTCGCCGCGGTACCCGACGACGAGCGGCAGCCCCGACGACGCGTCGGCCGTGCGCGCGAGCAGGTCGGCGAGGCCGGCCCGGGAGTCCATGCCCGGCAGCGACATCTCGTGGACCGCAACGATGCCGCGTTCCGCCGCGGTGCGCAGCGCAAGATCGGTGAGCTCGGCGTGCCGACGCGCCGCATGCTCCGCGAGGTACGCGGCGACGGCGGCGTGGGCCGCTCCCGTCACCGGTCCGTCGTGGCTCCACCCGCCGAGGTCGGCGAGTCCCAGGCGTGCGGCGAGCGACGTCGAGACGAGGCTCGAGTGCTGGTCGGTGCGAACGAAGGCCGCCTCGCGCTCCCCCACCGCGTCGTCGAGCGCGGCACGGGAGGGCGCATGCACCTCCTCCCACCTGGACTCGTCCCAGCCGTGACCCACGACGGGCCCCTCGGAGGACGTCGCGCGCTCGCGCGCGATCCGTGCGAGATCGCTCGCGGAGCGCGCCGCCCCCACGTCGAGGCCGTCGAGCACCTCGCCCGTGCGCAGCAGGTGCACGTGCGAGTCGACGAAGCCCGGGGCAACGAGCGCACCGTCGAGATCGACGACACGGTCGGCACGCTTCGCGAAGCCGTCGGCCGTGTCCTCGGCGCCGAGCCAGGCGACGACACCGTCCTCGACGAGCACCGCCTCGGCGAAAGGATCGGCGGGCGAGTGCACGACGCCGTTGCGGAAGAGGATCGAGCTCACGACCTGACGATATGCCACGTCGACCGTCTCACCCGCACCGACGAGGCCGCTCAGACCCCTGCGTGAGCGACAACACCTCGACGCACCGCGTCGACCGCCTGCCGGGCGGCCTTCTGCGTGCGCGCGTCGGGTGCGGCGATCGTCAACTGGTCGAGGACGTCGACGATCTGCTTGCAGATGCGCACGAAGTCGCCGGCGGCAAGCTCCGTGCCGCGCAGCACGTGCTCGAGGCTGCGGCCCGCAGCCCAGCGGTGGACGGCCTCGACGAGCTGGAACGACGGGGGCGGGGTCGCGTCGAGCCGGTGCGCCGTCTCGAGGTCCTCGAGCCGCGACCACGCGCGGACCGTCGCGTCGAGCGCGAGCGCGAGACGCCCGTCGGGCCCTCCCGGCACGCGCGGCTCCTCGACCTCCTCACCACGAGGCTCGTGGACGACCGCCGTGACGACCGCGGCGAGCGCCGGCGCGTCGAGGTCCGCCCACGCTCCGTGCCGCAGACACTCCGCGACGAGCAGGTCGTTCTCCGCATAGATGCGCGTGAGGGCCCGGCCGTGCGACGTCACCCGCAGCTCGGGAGTGCCGTCACCGGCAGGAGCCAGATAGCCGAGGTCGACGAGAAGCTCGCACACCCGGTCGAACTGCCGGGCGATTGTGCCCGTGCGGCCGGCAATGCGGCGCACGAGCGCCGCGTGGTCCTTCGTGAGCCGCGCGTGGCGCTCCGCCCAGCGCGCATGCTGCTCGCGGTCGGGGCAGCGGTGGCACGGGTGCGCGCGCAGCGTGCGGCGCAGCGCCTCAAGCTCGGCGTCGTCGGCCGCAGCGGACCTGGCCTTCGACCGCCGCGACGGCGTCGCGTCGAGACCCGCGACCGCCGCCCTGAGCGACGACGCGAGGTCACGGCGGTCGCCGGGCCGACGCTCGTCGAACGCACGCGGCACCCGCACCTCGGCGACGACCTCGACGGGACCGAGGAGGTCCGCCGGATCGATCCGGCGCACCTTGCCCTGCTCCGAGAGGACGACGGGCTGGCCGGGGCCGAACCGTTCGGGGCTGGGCCCCGCGAGGACGACCGCATGGGCAGCGCGCCGACCCTCGCCGACCGCGACGACGTCCCCGCGGCGCAGCGCGCCGAGCGACTCGAGCACCGCCCGCCGTCGGGCGCCGGCGTCAGCCTTGCGGAGGTCGCCCTCGCGCTGCGCGACACGCTGCCGGAGCCGCGCGTACTCGGCAAAGTCGCCGAGGTCGCAGGCCATGGCGGCCGCGTAGCCGTCGAGCGCCTCGGACTGCTGGCGCGCCTGCGTCGCCAGGCCGACCGCGCCGCGGTCCGCCTGGAACTGCGCGAAGCTCGTCTCGAGGACCTCGCGCGTGCGCGCACGGCCGACCGTGCCGACGAGGTTGACCGCCATGTTGTACGTCGGGCGGAAGCTTGAGCGCAGCGGGTACGTGCGCCGTGACGCGAGGCCCGCGAGCACGACCGGGTCGAGCCCCGGGTGGTCGAGCACGACGGCGTGCCCCTCGACGTCGATCCCGCGCCGCCCGGCACGCCCCGTGAGCTGCGTGTACTCCCCCGGCGTGAGGTCCGCGTGCCCGCGCCCGTCCCACTTGACGAGCTTCTCGAGGACGACGGTGCGCGCCGGCATGTTGATGCCGAGCGCGAGCGTCTCCGTCGCGAAGACCACCTTGAGCAGCCCGGCCGCGAAGAGCTCCTCGACGGTCTGCTTGAACTGCGGCAGCATCCCCGCGTGGTGCGTCGCGAGGCCGCGCGCAAGCCCCTCGATCCACGACGCGTACCCGAGGACGCCGAGGTCCTCGGCCGGCAGGTCCGCGCACCGCTCGTGCGCGAGATGCCGGATGCGCACCTCCTCCTCGCGGGACGTCAGCGAGATGCCGAGACCGAGGCACTGTGCAAGCGCCGCCTCGCAGCCCGCGCGCGAGAAGATGAAGTGGATCGCGGGCAGGAGGCCGGCGGCATCAAGCGTGTCGACCGCCGCCGCGCGCGACACCTGACGTCCGCCGTGCGGTCCGCGGCGGCGCGGCTCCGGCCGACCGCGGCCGCGCCGAGGACCAGGCCCCGGGTCGAGCCGCCGGACGGCCTGCGCAAGATCCGGGTTGATCGGTGGGTTGACGCCCGGGTCGGTCGGGTCGACGTGGCCCGCGTAGAGGTCGAGGATCTCGGCACGGCGTCCGCGCCGTGGCTCGTCGTCCGACGGACGTCCGCGGAGCATGACGTGCTGCAACAGCGGCACGGGCCGCCGCTCCGAGACGACGACGGCGGTCTCGCCGCGGACCGTGCCGAGCCAGTCCCCGAACTCCTCCGCGTTCGACACCGTCGCGGACAAGGACGTCACCTGGACGTCTTGCGGCAGGTGGATGATGACCTCCTCCCAGACTGGCCCGCGGAACCGGTCCGCGAGGTAGTGGACCTCGTCCATGACGACGTGTCCGAGGCGGTCGAGCGCGGGCGACCCCGCGTACAGCATGTTCCGCAGGACCTCGGTCGTCATGACGACGACGTCCGCGTCACCGTTGATCGAGACGTCGCCCGTGAGCAGGCCGACGCGCTCCGCGCCGTGACGTCGCGTCAGGTCGGTGTACTTCTGGTTCGACAGTGCCTTGATGGGCGTCGTGTAGAACGCCTTGCGGCCCTGCTCGAGCGCGAGGTGCACGGCGAACTCGCCGACGACGGTCTTGCCGGCGCCCGTGGGGGCGGCCACGAGCACTCCCTGCCCGTCCTCGAGCGCGCGGCACGCCTCGACCTGGAAGTCGTCGGGCTCGAACCCGAGGTGCGCGCGGAAGCGTCCGAACGCCGAGGCCTCGTCGGCCGCGCGTACGCGGGCGAGCGCGTACCGCTCGGCCGGCGAGAGGTCGGCGGGCGCGTGGTCCTCCGGGCTGCTCATGCTCCCAGCGTAGGCGGACGTCAGGCGAGGAGCGTCACGGCGCCGCGGTGGATCTCGACCCGCAGCGGCAGGGGTCCGATCTCCTCACCGTCGGCCATGGCGACTGGCGGGGTGCGGCCGAGGTCGGAGGGCTCGACGGTGACCGACGTCGTCCGCGAGATCGTCACGGCCGGATGCGAGATGTGCGTGCCCCGGTAGAGCCGAGGGAAGAGGCCGACTGTCTGCATCCGGCGCAGCGGTCCGGCGGTCACGAGGTCGAGCTCACCGTCGTCGATGCGCGCGCCAGGAGCAACCTGCAGCCCACCGCCGAACATCGGGGAGTTCGCCACGGCGACGAGCGTCCCCGCGGAGAGCCACTCCGAGGTCGTTCCGTCCGGGTGGTCCGCGCGCACGCGGTAGCCGAACGGCAGGAAAGCACCCAGCTCGCCGACGACGGCCCGCAGGTACTTGAGGTGTCCGCGCGGGAACGACAGCCGGTTGGCGCGCGCGTTGACGGCAGCGTCCAGCCCGGCGGAGAGGACGCCCGCGAACCAGCGGCCGTCGAGCGACCGGGGCGGCGCCACGTGGGCCGCGTCGACCGCCCGCGTGCGCCCCTGGGCGAGCGCGTCGAGCACGACGCGCACCGCTGCGTCGACCCGGTGCAGCGGAAGGCCTGCGGCGCGTGCGTAGTCGTTGCCGGAGCCGACCGCGACGATGCCCAGGGGCGTGCGCGTCGTCGCGACCGCGTTGAACCCCAGGTGCACCATGCCGTCCCCGCCGACGACGACGAGCGCGCTCAGCCCGTCGGACACACCCTGACGGGCGCGGTGCACCGCGTCGAGGAGGGTCTCCCCCGAGAGCTCGACAACCTCGTGGCCCGCGGCCTCGAGGAGCTCGCGGGTGCGGTCGCCTGCACGCGCCCCGCGGCCACGACCCGACGTCGGGTTGACGACGAGCCCGACGGGCCCGGCAGGGGTGGTCACAGGCCGTCGGCCTCCTCGGCGAGGGCGCGTCGACGGTCGACGCGGCGGTCATGAAGCATCGCGATCCCGACGGCAGCGGCGTAGAGCACGAGGATCGGCAGCGTCATGAGGAACATCGTGAGGACGTCGGTCGTCGGCGTCATCATCGCGGAAAACGTAAACGCGAGGACGACCGCCCAGCGCCACCCCCGCAGCCAGGTGCGGCCGCGGACGAGACCGACAAGATCGAGCGCGACCATGACGACCGGCAGCAGAAACACGAGCCCGAAGGCGAGGATAAACTGGGAGACGAAGGTCAGGTAGGCCTGCGCGTCCTGGAGGTTTGTCGCACCGGCGGGGACGAACATCACGAGGATGACGACGGCCCGCGGCAGCACCCACCACGCGAGCGCGGCGCCCGCGAGGAAGAGCGGGACGCCCGAGGCGACGAAGGCCGCGGTGCCCCACTTCTCACGGCGAGTGAGGCCGGGTACCACGAAGGCCCATGCCTGGTAGAGCCACCACGGGCTCGAGACGATGAGCCCGATCCACACCGACAGCCTGATCTGCATGTCGATCGCGGTGAACGCGCCAGCGAAGTTCAGTGCGACCGTCCGGTCCTCCCTGGCAGCGACCTCGAGGATCGGTGCCTGGAGGAGATCGAACACGTGGGGGTAGAGAAACCAGCCGACGACCGCACCGAGGAGAATGCCGAGCCCGGCGAGGACGACGCGGTTCCTTGCCTCGAGGAGATGGGCGCGCAGGGGCATCCGCCCGTCGCGCGGGCGACCGGTGCGTGGCACGCCTCAGGCCTTGGGCGCGTCATCCCCGGCCGGACCGGCCGGCTGCTGCGGGGCGGCCGGCTGCTGCGGCTCGGCCGGCGCCGACGGGTTCGTCGGGGCGGCCGGCGTCGCGTCCTCGTCGTCGGCCTTCATTTCACGGACCTCCTTCTTGACGATCCGCATGGACCGGCCGAGGTTCCGAGCGAGGTCAGGCAGCTTGCTCGAGCCGAAGAGCAGCACGATGAGCAGGAGGATGATGAGGATGGCCCACGGGTGCTCGCGCAGCATCATGAGAAGGAACTCCAGACGTCGACAGGTGGACTCATCTTAGGCTGCGTGCCGCCTTCCGACGACGGGCGTCCGTTTAGCGCCACACCTGTGCCCAGCGTTCCCAGACCTCGGGACGGGGACGGGCGCGGTGCGCGCGGGTGCGGGCACGGCGGTCATCGATCGCTCGGCGCAGCGGTGACGGGTCCAGCCCCACCGTGACCTCTATGGGGGCGAGGGCATCGAGCCGTGCGTCGGTGCGAGCGGTGGCCTCGTCGACGACGTCGCCGATCCGGTCGCCCGACGTGCCGAGCTCACGCACGAGGCCCTTGCCGTGCCGCCACACCTGACGCCACGCGAGGAACCCTGCGGCGAGCGCGCCGAGGGTGAGGGCCGTCCAGATCCAGAACCACACGGCGTCAGGCTATCCGTCGTACGCCTCGAGCGCCGCGGCCGCGGCGCTCGTGACGGCCGCGTGAAGCTCGGCCGGGGAGATCGCGAGGACGTTCTCGGCCTCCTCGAGGACGAGACGCACGAACCATCCGGTGTCACGAACCACGAGATCGATCTCGAAGGCACCGTCCGAGAGCTCACGGACCGCCTCGACGGGGACGGACTCGGCGATCCAGCGCGCCGGGCTCGCGAGCGCGAGCGTCGCGAGGACCGCGCCGTCCCCGGGTGCCGGCCGGAACGTCGGCGCGTCGGTGAGCTCGGGGTGCGGCGAGGCAGGGTCCTCGAGGACGGTCGCCTCGAGGATGCGGTCGACGCGGAAGCTGCGTCCCGCCTGCTCGCGCAGGCAGAACGCGACGAGGTACCCGTGGGAGTCCTCGGTCGCAAGACGCACCGGGTCGACGTCGCGCTCGGAGACGACGTCGGACGCGGAGACGTAGCGCAGCCGCAGACGCCGCCCGTCCGTGAGGGCCCGCACGAGCGCGGCACGTACCGCGACGGGCGCTGCGGCACCCAGGTCGACGTCGACGAGCGCCGCCGTGCTCGCTGCTGCGCCGGCCGCGCGCGTGAGCACCGCGAGCGTCGACGCGACCTCCGCCGCCTCACGAGGCTGCAGCTCGGGGTCGAGGCCTGCGGCGAGGGTCCGCAGCGCCGCGACGAGCGCGACAGCCTCGCGCGTGCTGAGTCGCAGGGGGCGCGCCATGCCGTGGGGCTCCCGCAGCGCGACGTACCCGTCCTCCTCGTCGAGGTCGAAGTCGATGAGGTCCTCGGGGCCGTGCCCCGGCAGCCCAGCGACGAACAGCAGGTTGATGTCCTGGAGGATCCGGCGCGGCGTCACCTCGAAGCGCTCCGCGAGCTCGTCGAGCCGCCACGACGCATAGCCGGCGTCGACGACATCGTCACGCCCGAGGAACGCGAGCAGGCCGAGGAGCCGGACGAGACGGTCGGGTGCGTTCTCAGCCACGGTCGGGCTCCTCGTCGTGCGCTGCGCCCGGCGTGCCGAGCGGGATCGCGGCTGCGGCGCGGAGCCGGCGCGCCACCGCCTCGCGGAGCTCGTCCGGCTCGAGGACGACGACGGCGTCGCCGTATGACGCGACGAGCCGCGCCCCCTGCTCGAGGTCGTCGAGCGTGAGGTCGACAAGGTCACGGCCCTCGGCGCACCCGCAGGCCTCCGTCGCCTCGGACGGGCGCCCCTGCGCGCGCAGCGCGGTCGCCCGGCCCGGCGTGATCGCAAGGAACGCCTCGACCTGCGCACTGCGGAGACCGAGCATCGCCTCGACGTCGACGCTCCCGGGGATCTCGAATGCGCCAGCCTCGCCGACCGTGCCGACGGACCCGTCGAACCGCGAGAGCCGGAACGCGCGGGCCGCCTCGCGGTCGCGGTCCTGACCGAGGAGGTACCAGCCGCCGCGCCTCACCGCGAGCCGCCACGGCTCGACCGTGCGGACCGCCACCTCGCCCGTGCTCGCGGCGCGGTAGCGGAACCGTACGGCCGTGCGCGAGTCGATCGCGTCGACGAGCGGGCCGTAGGCACCGCCGGCGGCGCCGACGCGCAGGGCGAGCGCGCCGAGGCCGTGCGTGTCGACGTCCGGGTCCCCGAGCGCCCGCAGCTTCGTCACCGCGCGTCGGGACTCCGCGCCGAGCGCGCCGTCCCGCCACAGCTGGGCCGCGACGGAGAGCACGCCGAGCTGCGACGCCGTGAGGTGGACCGGCGGCATGTCGTAGGACTGCATGTCGAGCCAGTAGCGGATCGAGTCCTGGAACGTGTCCTCGGACATGCTCAGCGGGAACCCGAGCTCGCGCAGCGTCGTCTTGTCGCGCTCGAAGAGCTTCTCGAACGCGTCGTCGGTGCGAGGTTCCGTATACCCCTCGACGGTCGCGCGGATCTGGGCGCGCGTGAGCCCGTGCCCGGAGTTGACGAGGGCGATGACAAGGTTGAGGAGCCGTTCGTCGGCCCGGGTGCGCGTGGACATCGAGGTCAACGGTAGCGCCCGGTAGCGTGTCCGGGTGATCAGTTGGCGCGAGGGTTCGGTGGTGTCGCTCGGTCGGTCGTGGCCGGGGGCGTGCGAGGCGGTGGTCCGGCTCGCTGCGGGCGCGGAGGTCCGGGCGCTCGCCTACGTCGATCTTGTGGGGTCCCTGCAGGTCGGCGACCGTGTGCTGCTCAACGCGACGGCCCTCGAGCGCGGCCTGGGAACGGGCGGCTACGCACTCGTCGTCGCACTCCCCGACAGGCTGCCGCCCGACGCCCCCGCCGGGCCGGGGCATCTCGTCAAGGCGCGGTACTCGCCGCTGCAGACGATGGTCCTCGGCGCCGACGAGCAGGAGTCCGAGCATCACGAGCTGCTCCGCGACGCCGACGACCTCGACGGGCTGCCCGTCGTCGTCGCCGACCTCCACTCGGCGCTGCCGGCGGTGCTCGCTGGCGTGCGCGCCGCCTGGTCGGGGCCGCGCCCGCCGCGCACCGCCTACGTCATGACCGATGGCGGTGCGCTGCCGCTCGCGTTCTCGCGGACCGTCGCGGGCCTGCGTGAGGCCGGATGGCTCGACGCGACCGTCACCGTCGGGCAGGCGTACGGCGGCGACCTCGAGGCCGTGAGCCTGCACTCGGGGCTCCTCGCGGCACGGCACGTGCTCAGCGCCGACGTCGTCGTCGTCGCGCAGGGCCCCGGGAACCTCGGCACAGGCACACGATGGGGCTTCTCAGGGGTCGCGGCCGGCGAGGCGCTCAACGCGGCACACGTGCTCGGCGGGCGGGGCGTCGCGGCGCTCCGCGTCTCGACGACCGACGCCCGCGCGCGACATCTCGGTGTGTCGCACCACTCGCTCACCGCCGTCGGCCGCGTCGCGCTCGCGCCGTCGGACGTCGTCGTGCCCACCGTCACCGACGAGGTCCCGGTCCCGGGCGGTGCCGACGCGCTGCGCGCGGCATTCCGCGCCGCCCGCCCCCTCCTCGAGGCGGGACGGCACGCTCTCGTCGACGTCCCGGCGGACGCAGCGCTTCTCGCAGCACTCCGCGGCACCCCGGTGGGCCTGTCGACGATGGGACGCGACCTCGAGGCCGACCCGTGGCCGTTCCTCGCGGCCGCCGTCGCCGGCGTGCACGCGGCTCACCTCACCAGCCTCCCTCGGGCATCGCGCTGAGCCCCGTACGCTGGCACCGATGATCAGCGACGACACCACGAGCGCGCCACGGGCCGCGGACCCCGCGCAGCGCCATGCCCGCGCGACGACGACCCTTGCGCTCGTCTCGCTCGCGTGCGTCGTCGTCGGGGCCCTCGCGTGGGCGCCGTGGCAGCTGCGCTGGAACCCCGATCTCTCGATCACCCTCCCGACGCAGGAGGCCTCCGAGCCTCCGCCGCCCCCACCGACCGAGCTCGCCGAGCAGCAGCAGAACAGCAGCGACATCGTCCTGTGGGTGATGATCCTCCTCGGTCTCGTCGTGCTCGCCCTTCTCGTCGCGGTCGCCGCTCGAGCGGTCCGCACCTGGTGGTCACGACGGCCACGGCCCGTACCTGAGGCCCCCATGACGGTCGACACGATGCCAGGTCAGGTCGTGCCGTCGCGCGAGGTCGTCGCCGACGCGGTCGCCGAGGCCCTCGAGCGGCTCGACGGAGTCCCGGACCCGGCCGAGGCCGTCGTCCAGGCCTGGCTCGTCCTCGAGGAGGCCGTCGCGCGCGAGGGCGTCGTCCGCCAGCCGGTCCAGACTCAGGCCGAGCTGACGTCGGACGTCCTCCGCGCGACCCGGGCACCGAGCACCGCGACGACCTCGCTCCTGAGGACGTACGAGGCCGTCCGCTACGGGAGCGGCGGTGCGACCGCCGACGACGTCGCCGCCTCACGTGCAGCGCTCGGGTCGATCCTCGGCGCCCTGCGCGACGAGCACCCGGAGGTGGGACCGTGACGTCGCTCCCCCGCGCACGGCTCGTGCTCGGCACCGCGCTCTCGCTCGTCGTGCTCGTCGTCGGGCTCCTCGTCCTCGAATGGACCCACGCCCTCGTCCTCGGCGCCCTCCCCCTTCTCTACGTCGTCGTCACGCACCGGCTCGCGACGACGGACGAGCCCCTCCTCGCGGCCGACAGCCTCACGCAGGCCGCCGGACGCCGCGACGAGCTCTCCGCGCTCGTCTGGTCGATGCGCTCACGCTCGGGGCTCGTCCCTCCGCGCACCATGCGGCGGATCGGCGACCTCGCTGCACAGCTCCTCGCGCTCCACGGCGTCGCATCCGACGGCGGGTTCCCACTCGTCGTCACGCCGGCCGACGTCGCCCGGGCCCGCACGCTGCTCGGGGCGGGCGCCCCGACACTCCTCGACGCCGACGCACGCACCGAGACGCGTCCACGCGACCTCGACCGCTGCCTCACCGCGCTCGAGGCACTCGACCCGACCGGTCGGCGCCTCACCGTCCCCGCGTCAGTGACGACCGGCCGCCCCGCTATGCACGCACCGCTCCCAGGAGGATCCCGATGACCCAGCCCAGCACCACGAGCCCGCTGCCCGTCGCCGAGGTCGCACGGCTCGGCGCAGAGGTCCTCGAGGCCGTCGGCGGCGCGATCGTCGGGATGGGGCCGGCTCTCCGCCTCGCGCTCGCGACCGTTCTCGCAGGAGGCCACGTCCTGTTCGAGGACGTGCCGGGCCTGGGCAAGACACTCGCGTCCCGCTCGCTCGCGTCCGCGCTCGGGCTCGACTTCCGACGCCTCCAGTGCACGCCGGACCTCCTGCCGGCCGACATCACGGGCTCGAACGTCTACGACCCGGCGACGCGCGAGTTCGAGTTCCGGCCCGGTCCCGTCTTCACCGGCCTCTTCCTCGCCGACGAGATCAACCGGACGTCCCCGAAGACGCAGTCGGCGCTCCTCGAGGCGATGGCCGAACGCCAGGTGACGGTCGAGGGCGTGTCGTACCCGCTCGCACGCCCGTTCCACGTGGTCGCGACGTCCAACCCGGTCGAGTACGAGGGCACGTACCCGCTGCCGGAGGCTCAGCTCGACCGCTTCATGCTCCGGCTCGCCGTCGGCCACCCCGACGCCGCGGGCGAGACCGAGATCATCCGTCGGCGCCTCGCGCGCCGCCGCGAGGAGGTCACGGTCGCGCCGGTCGTCGACCCCGCCACGCTCCTCGCGATGCAGGCCGGCACGGAGGCCGTCGACGTCGCCCACGACGTCGTCGCGTACGCTGTCGCGCTCGTCGCGGCGACACGCACGCACCCCGGCGTCGAGATCGGGGCGAGCCCCCGCGGCACGCAGGCACTCGTGCTCGTCGCGCGAGGCCTCGCGGTGCTCGACGGACGCACGTGGGTGACGCCCGACGACATCAAGGCCGTCGCCGTCCCCGCGCTCGCGCACCGCCTCACGCTCACGCCGCAGGCCTGGGCGACGGACCTGTCCCCCTCGGTCGTCGTCGAGCAGGCGCTCTCCTCCGTGCCGACGCCGTCGTCGGCCGGGCACGACGTCCGGGCCTGACCGTGACGGTCCGTGGAGCGCGTCGCGCGACCGGAGCCGTCGCTCGGCTCGGGCCCGGTCTCGTCCTGTGCGTCGTCGGGCTGCTGCTGAGCCGTGCGGACGTCGTGCTCGTCGGTGCCGCCCTCGCGGGCGGGCTTCTCGTCGCACGACGTGACCTCCTCGACGTCTCCCTCGCTGTGGGGACGCCGACGACACGGGACGACACGGGCGACCGGCGACTCGTCGCCCCCGTGACGCTCACGTCGGACGCGCCCGCGACGGTGCTCGTCCGGATCGCGAGCCCGGGCGCGGACCCCGTCGGCGTGCTCGTCGCCGTCGACGGAGACCGGACGCTCACCGCGACGCTCCCGCTCGCACGCACCGGACGGGTTCCCGGATTCGCCGCGCACGGCATCGCATGGTCCGACGGGCTCGACTCCGTCGCGTTGCTCGAGGACGTCGCTCCGACGGACGCGATCGTGCTCCCGGTCGCGCGACGGCTCGAGGAAGTGCCGGTCCCGCAACGGCTCCGCGGTCTCTCGGGCCCGCACGGTTCGCGCCGTCCTGGGTCCGGGGGCGACCTGCGCGACGTGCACCCGTTCGCGCCGGGAGACCGGATGCGCGGCATCGACTGGCGTGCCACGGCGCGCCGGTCGCCCGAGCTCGACGAGATCTACGTCCGTCGCACTCACGCGACGTCCGAGGCCCACGTCGTCGTCGTGCTCGACTCCCGCGACGACATGGCGCAGGACATCGCGGCATGGACGGGCTTCGGCGAGCCGCGGCCGGACCGCCCGGGATCGCTCGACCTCGCGCGGTCCGCGGCAGCCTCGCTCGCGACCGCGTACCTGCGCCGCGGTGACAGGGTGGGGCTCGTCGACCTCGGGCGCAGCAGGGCGCAGCTGCGACCCGGTGCGGGCGAGCGGCACCTGCGGCGGATCCTCCACGCGCTCGCCCTCGCGCGGCCCGACCACGGGAGCGTCGGCCGCACGCGCGTGCCCGCGCTCCAGGCCGGAGCGACCGTCGTGCTGCTGTCGACGTTCCTCGACGACGACGCGGCCGAGGCCGCGCTCGTGTGGCTCGCGCGGGGTCACGAGGTCTGGGCGGTCGACGTGCTCCCGCCCGTGGGCGGTGTCCTGCCCGACGGCGCGTCGGGTCTCGCGTGGCGTGTCATGCGCCTCGAGCGCGCGTTGCGTCTCGAACGCCTCGCGGCGGCAGGGATCACGCTCGTCGACTGGTCTGCACCCGCACGGGACGTGCCCGGCCCGACCCCGGAGCAGCGGCTCCGCATGATGTCACGCGTCCGTCCCGGAGGTCGGCGATGATCCCCCGTCCCTCGTGGGTCGCGCGCGCGCGGCATACGCTGCTCGGCCCCGCCGGCCCGGGGCGTCCGCCGCGCGTCCGGCTCGAGGACGTGCGCACCGTGCCGCTGCTCATGCTGCGTGTCGTCGCGGTGCTGCTCGTCGCCGGGGCGTACGCCCTTCTGGGTCCGGCGGTCATCACGTGGTTCATCCTCGGCCCCCTGCTCGTGAGCGCCCTCGTGCCGGGCGGGACGTGGGCCGTGCTCGTCGGGGTGACGATCGTGGGCGCCGCGCTCGCGGCGGGTGACCCGGGGCTGCGTCCGGCTGCGCTCGCGCTGCTGCTGCCGGCCGCCGTCCACCTGTCGCTCCTCGCGGACGCCGCCTCACGTTCCGACCTCCGGGACGTCGGGGTGGACGTGCGGCTCGTCGGGCGAGCTCTCCGGTCGACGGTGCTCGTCGGCTGCGTCGTCGTCCCTCTCGTCGCGCTCCTCGCACTCGTCGACACGGACCTGCCGGGGTGGCTCGGAGTCCTGGGTGCCGTCGGCGTCGTCGGGCTCGGCGCCGTGGCGGTACGGCTCACCAGCTCCAGCCGCGCACGCTGAGCAGGAGCTCGCGGTCGAGGCGGATGGTGTCGCGGGTCGCCGTCCCCAGGGGCGCGACCTCGCACGCGGCACCGTCAGCGAGCGTGCACGCCTCCGAGAGGAGGGCGTCGTAGGCCTCGAGCGCGACGCGCAAGTGGTGGGCGCGGGCGAGCATCGTGCGGTCCCCGTCGATCCGGCGCACCTCGGCGGCCAGCCTCGAGAGGCGCATCTGGAGGTCGAGCGCACGGAGAGGATTCGGTCCGGGCCTGGAGTCACGCCGGCGTGCGGTGCTGACGACGAGCGTGACGCCGGCGATGGCGACCACGCACGATGCCAGTGCGATGAGCATGGCCTGCACCCCCTCGTCGTCGAGGCCGTAGGTTCATCGTAGATTCGGGTGGAACCCTCTGGAAGGGCGCACCTCTTTCATCCCATGTTTCTGCAACGTTTCTGCAACATCGTGAATGTGTTTCAGCACCACCCCGCGCGCGGCCGCGCGGTCTCGGCGCAACGGAACCGCACGTTCTCGCGGCAGGCGCGGCGTCCGCACTGCCGCAGTGGCAGACCCGGGCCCATGGCAGCGGGTGTACGCGTTGCAACGCGAGGGCCCAAGGTCATGGCAACTGGAGCCTCCGACGGGTAGCGTGCAACCCGTGACTGAGAACATCGAGAGGTTCATCTCCTCCCCCACGACCGTGGAGTCGTTCAAGAGCGAGTTCTGCCGTCAGCTCCGTTACGAGCAGGGCGTCGACCTAGTCGACGCCCGCACGGAGGACCTGTACCAGGCACTCGCGCGTACCGTCCGCTCGGCCATGGTCGACGGCTGGATCGCCACGCAGGCCTCGCACCGCGCAGCCAAGGCGAAGACCGTCGCCTACCTGTCGGCCGAGTTCCTCATGGGACCGCAGCTCGAGAACGCACTCCTGTCCACCGCCCTCACGGAGGTCGCGCGCACGGCTCTTGCCGAGCTCGAGCTCGACCTCGACGAGCTCACGGCGTACGAGACCGAGCCCGGGCTCGGCAACGGCGGCCTCGGCCGCCTCGCCGCGTGCTTCATCGACTCCCTCGCCGCAAAGTCGATCCCCGCGATCGGCTATGGCATCCGCTACGAGTACGGCATCTTCCGCCAGACGTTCGTCGACGGGCGCCAGGTCGAGCAGCCCGACCGCTGGCTCGTCAAGGGATCCCCCTGGGAACTCGCGCAGCCCGAGAACTCGGTCACCGTGAACTTTGGTGGCCACACCGAGCAGTACACGGACGAGACCGGCGCCCCCCGGACCCGTTGGGTCCCCGCCGAGCAGGTTCTCGCCGTCCCGTACAACTACATGGTTCCCGGCTTCGAGACCCGCAACGTCAACACGCTGCGACTGTGGTCGGCCAAGGCGACCGACGCCTTCGACCTGCAGATCTTCAACTCGGGCGACTACGAGTCCGCCGTCCGTCGCCAGACGGTCGCCGAGAACATCTCGAAGGTCCTCTACCCGGAGGACTCGACGCCCCAGGGCAAGGAGCTGCGCCTCAAGCAGCAGTACTTCTTCGTCGCCGCGTCGCTGCGCGACTACCTCGACACCGTCCTGCGGGACGACGACCTCTCGACGCTCCCCGAGCGCGTGGTCTTCCAGCTCAACGACACGCACCCGGTCATCGGCGTTCCGGAGCTCATGCGCATCCTCCTCGACGAGCGCGGTCTCGGCTGGGACGAGGCGTGGGACATCACGCGTCGCACGTTCAACTACACGTGCCACACGCTCCTGCCCGAGGCGCTCGAGGTCTGGTCGGTCGACCTGCTCGGCCGCCTGCTGCCGCGCCACCTCGAGATCATCTACCGGATCAACGAGGACTTCCTCGGCCTGGTGCGCGAGACGTACCCGGGCGACGAGCTCCGTGTGCGCCGCATGTCGATCATTCAGGAGCGCCCGGAGCGCGCCGTGCGCATGGCGTTCCTCGCGACGGTCGGCTCGACGAAGGTCAACGGTGTCGCAGCCTTGCACTCGCAGCTCCTCGCGGACAAGGTGCTCGACGACTTCTCGGCCCTGTGGCCGGAGAAGTTCACGAACGTCACGAACGGCGTCACGCCCCGACGGTTCATGCGCCTGTCGAACCCGGGCCTCTCTGGGCTCCTCGACGAGGCGATCGGCACGGGTTGGACGAACGACCTCGCGCAGCTCGCCAAGCTCGAACCGTTCGCGGACGACGCGTCGTTCCGCGCCGAGTTCCGCGCGGTCAAGCAGGCCAACAAGGAGCGTTTCGTCAGGCTGCTCGCGCAGCGTGACGGCATCGAGCTCCCGGCCGACGCTCTCTACGACGTCATGGTCAAGCGCCTGCACGAGTACAAGCGTCAGATGCTCAAGCTGCTCCACGTCGTCACGCTCTACGACCGCGTCCTCAAGGGCGAGGTCAAGGCGTCCGACCTGCAGCCGCGCGTCGTTGTCTTCGGTGCCAAGGCCGCTCCCGGCTACAAGATGGCCAAGGAGATCATCCACCTCATCAACCGGGTGGCCGCGGTCGTCAACAACGCCCCCGAGCTCGAGGGTCGTCTGCGGATCGCGTTCCCGGCGAACTACAACGTCACCCTTGCGGAGCGACTCATCCCGGCGGCCGACCTCTCGGAGCAGATCTCGCTCGCGGGCAAGGAGGCGTCGGGCACGGGCAACATGAAGTTCGCGCTCAACGGCGCCCTGACGATCGGGACGGACGACGGCGCCAACGTTGAGATCCGCCAGCTCGTCGGCGACGAGAACTTCTTCCTCTTCGGCATGGACGAGCCTGCGGTGCAGGCGCTCGAGGACCGGGGCTACAACCCGACGTCCTACTACGAGGTCGACGCCGGCCTCCGTGGCGCGATCGACCTCATCTCCTCGGGGCTGTTCTCCGACGGCGACCGCACGGCGTTCGAGTTCGTCATCTCCGATCTGCTCTACAAGGACCGCTTCATGGTCCTCGCGGACTACCGGTCCTATGTCGACACCCAGGACCGGGTCGAGGTCGCATACCGGGACGAGGACGCGTGGACCCGGTCCGCGATCCTCAACGTCGCGCGCACCGGCTTCTTCACGTCGGACAGGTCGATCCAGGACTACCTGGACCGCATCTGGCACGCGCCGGCGAAGCCCATCGCCTGACGAAGGCCACCGCTCGGCCCTGTGCACGCCAGCGAGCCCTGCTCCCCTCTCGGGGGCAGGGCTCGCTGGCGTTCGGGAGTGAGGCACGCCACTCCGTCGCGGGAACACGTCGACACCCCTCTTAGTTGAAGACTAAAGTAGATGCAGACGCATGAACTTTCGACAGGCCCGACCGGCCGCAGCAGGAGGACACGATGATGCAGTTCGGGATCTTCACCGTCGGCGACGTGACGACCGACCCCACGACCGGCCGCACCCCCACCGAGCACGAGCGCATCAAGGCCACTGTCGCGATCGCCAAGAAGGCCGAGGAGGTCGGCCTCGACGTCTTCGCGACCGGCGAGCACCACAACCCGCCCTTCGCCGCACCCGCCAACCCCACCGTCCTTCTCGCACACCTCGCGGCGCAGACCGAGCGCATCATCCTCTCGACCTCGACGACGCTCATCACGACGAACGACCCCGTCCGCATCGCCGAGGACTACGCGTACCTCCAGCACCTCGCCGACGGCCGCATGGACCTCATGATGGGCCGCGGCAACACGGGCCCCGTCTACCCGTGGTTCGGCAAGGACATCCGCCAGGGCGTCGAGCTCGCCGTCGAGAACTACGCGCTCCTCCACGAGCTGTGGCGCAAGGACGTCGTCGACTGGTCCGGACGGTTCCGCACGCCGCTCCAGGGCTTTACCTCCGTGCCTCGTCCGCTCGACGGCGTGCCGCCGTTCGTGTGGCACGGCTCGATCCGCACTCCCGAGATCGCCGAGCAGGCCGCGTACTACGGTGACGGCTTCTTCCACAACAACATCTTCTGGCCGATCAGCCACACCAAGCAGATGGTCCAGCTCTACCGCCGACGCTTCGAGCACTACGGGCACGGCAAGGCGCACCAGGCGATCGTCGGCCTCGGCGGCCAGGTGTTCATGCGCAAGAGCTCCCAGGACGCCAAGCGCGAGTTCCGCCCCTATTTCGACAACGCACCCGTCTACGGTCACGGCCCGTCGATGGAGGACTTCTCGGAGCAGACGCCCCTGACGATCGGCTCGCCGCAGGAGGTCATCGACCGCTACGCGGCGATGCGCGACCACGTCGGCGACTACCAGCGCCAGCTCTTCCTCATCGACCACGCCGGACTCCCCCTCAAGACCGTCCTCGAGCAGCTCGACCTCCTCGGCGAGGAGGTCGTGCCCGTGCTCCGCAGGGAGATGGCGATCGGCCGCCCTGCCGACGTGCCGGACGCACCCACCCACGCGAGCCGCGTCGCCGCCGCGGGAGGCGGCCACGACTCGACCGTCTACGCCGACGCCGACGACGTCACGGGCGCCTCGCCGGCGACCGACGCACGATGATGTCCGCCCACGCCATGGCGCACGCGACGGCCTGGGAATCGCTCTTCCGGGCCCAGGTCGCCGTCGTCCGGCACCTCGCCGCCGACGATGTCTGGGAAGAGCTCACGATGAAGGAGTACGACGTGCTCTTCACGCTCTCCCGCGGGCCCGCTGACGGGCTCCGGCTCAAGGAGCTCAACACCGACGTGCTGCTCTCGCAGCCCTCGCTCTCACGGCTCGTCGACCGACTCGTCGCACGCGGGCTTGTCGAGCGTCGGGCCGTCGCCGACGACCTCCGCGGCACACGTGTCGTCCTCACCGACGACGGGCGCGCGCTCCAGCGGCGCGTCGGGCGCCGGCACGTCGCCTCGATCGACGCAGCGCTCGGAAGTGCGCTCAGCGCCGACGAGCTCACGACGCTCACCGATCTCACCGACCGCCTCCGCAACCACGTCGCGTCCCTGCCCGCGGCTGCCCGCACGACCAGCACGAAGGAACCCTCATGACCCGCCACCTCGTCGCCCTCAGCGCAGGCCTCTCCCAGCCCTCGTCGACGCGGCTGCTCGCCGACCGCCTGCTCGCGGCAACCTCTGCCACGCTCGACGAGCGCGGCGTGGCGCACACGACCGAGGTCGTCGAGCTCCGCGACCTCGCACGGGACGTCACCGACATGCTCCTCACCGGGTTCGCGCCGCCCCGGCTCGCCGACGTCCTCGAGAAGGTCCGCACCGCCGACGGGCTCGTCGCCGTCACACCGATCTTCTCGGGCTCGTACTCCGGGCTCTTCAAGTCGTTCATGGACGTTGTCGACCCGGACGCGCTGCGAGGCGTCCCCGTCCTGCTCGGCGCCACCGCGGGAACGCCCCGGCACTCGCTCGCGCTCGAGCACGCGCTGCGTCCGCTCTTCAGCTACCTCCGTGCGGACGTCGTCGGCACCGCGGTGTTCGCCGCGACCGACGACTGGGGGGCGAACGGCAGCACGTACGACTCGGCGGGTCGGCTGCAGTCACGGATCGACCGGGCAGGCAGCGAGCTCGCGACGAAGGTCGAGCACTACGCCGGCGCCGCCGAGGACGACCCCTTCGGCGACGTCGTGCCGTTCGCGGAGCAGCTCGGCCGCTGACGGAACCAACCCGTCACGCACCAGCGCCCGCGGTGCCGGGCGCGGACACCGGTCCGCACCTGAGGGAACCTGGATAGGATCCCCTCAGGGCGCGCATGCGCCACCCAGAGCCGTTGGAGGAGCGATGGACACGTTCAGCACCGAGCCCACCGAGGCGCACCTCGACGACCGCCCGGTCGCCGTGAACGCCCTCATCTTCGTCGTCGTCATGGCGATCTTCGTCGCCGGGATGTGGGCGATGGGCGAGGGCATCGCGCAGCACAGCGCGCTGCTCTTCTCGGGCGGGCTGCTCGGCTCGTGCCTCGCCGTCGGGCTCGCCCTCGGCATCCGCAGGGACTGAGGCCTCACGTCACGACGACGGCGGCGGACCCGGAGAGATCCGGGACCGCCGCCGTCGTCGTACCAGAGGCGCAAAGATCACGCCCCGTGCCTCACCTCAGTCGCACGCGCTGCAACGTGCCGGTCGCGAAACACCTTGCGGACCTTGCCCTTGCCGTCCGTGCGCCACACCGTCGAGGCGCTCGGCTCGAACGTCGTCGTGTCCCGGGGCGTCGTCGTCCCGTCCCGGCGGACCAGATCGATCGCGCCGCTCGGCTGACCGACGACGAGCCCCTTGCCAGTGACGTCGAGCCAGAGTGCCCCGACGAGTCCCGTCGTTCCGGTCGTCGGCGGCGGCGGCTCGTACGGGCCGTGGCCGAGGCCACGTCCGCCCGCGGTCCTGTCAGGTCAGTGCCGGACTCGGTCTGGGCCCGACCCTGGTGCCATCGGCAGGGCGCGCAGCGCCAGTGACGTCAAGGTGAAGGACCCGCGCGGCAGGGTGGTGGGACCCCACGGTGCACGTATGCTCGCACCCCACCGGGCACGGGTGCTCGCACCCCGTGCAAACGCCGCGCACGGCGGCTCACGCCGCGGTGCGCGCCCGCCTCCTCGCGCGCGCGAGGACACCGCGGCCCGGCGCCAGCAGCACCGCGAGGAGGTAGGCCGCCCCCTGGGCGAGCACCACCGTCGCCCCGGTCGCCAGGTCGGCGTAGTACGACACGTATACCCCGACGACCCCGCAAGCGACCGCCACCGCAGGGGCGACGACGAGCATCCGCGCCAGACGGTCGCTGAGGAGGTGGGCCGTCGCCCCGGGGATGACGAGCATCGCGACGACGAGAACGACCCCGACGGACTGGATCGCCGTGACGGCCGTGAGCGCGAGCAGCACGAGGAGCAGCGCACCCACCCGACCTGGTGAGCGACCCAGCACCCGCAGCTGCACCGGATCGAACGCGAACGCCGTGAGATCGTGCCGCCGCGCCAGCGCGACGATCACGACGACCGCGGCAAGCGCGGCAACCTGGACGAGCTCCGAGCGTGACACCCCGAGGACGTTGCCGAAGACGACGTGCATGAGGTCCGTCTGGCTCGGTGTCACCGAGACGAGGACGAGGCCGAGGGCGAAGAGCGTCGTGAAGACGATCCCGATCGCGGCGTCCTCCTTCGTGCGGCCTGTCGAGCGGACCGCCGCGACGAGGACGACCGCCCCGAGCGCGAAGACGACTGCGCCGACGGCGAACGGCAGCCCGAGGATGTACGCGAGCACGACCCCCGGCAGGACCGCGTGCGAGACGGCATCGCCCATGAGCGACCAGCCGACGAGCACGAGCCAGCACGACAGCAGCGCGCTCACCGCGCTCGACACCGAGATGACAGCGAGCGCCCGCACCATGAACTCGTGCGACAGCGGGTCGAGGATCAGCTCGAGGAACGTCATCGCCGCACGTCCCCGGTGCGGAGCCCGAAGGCCTCGGCGAGCGCCGCCGGCGTGAGCGTCGACGCGACGGGTCCCGCAGCGACGACCCTGCCCGCGAGAAGCACGACGTCGTCGGCGAGGTCGGTGACGCCCGCGAGGTCGTGCGTCGAGACAAGCACCCCCGCGCCCTCGTCGGCGCGAGCGCGCACGATGTCGACGAGGAGCTCGGCCGACGCGACGTCGACCCCCGCGAGGGGCTCGTCGAGGAGCAGCAGGCCAGCCTCCTGGACGAGTGCACGCGCCACGAGGACGCGGCGGCGCTGCCCGCCCGAGAGCGCGCCGATCGGCCGCCGGGCGAGATCCGCGAGGCCCACCCGTGCGAGGGCCTCGGCGACCGCTGCCCGGTCGGCGGCCGTCCGCCGTCCGAGCAGCCCGCGGGGGGCGGGGCGTCCCTGAGCGACGACGTCGGCGACCGTGAGCGGGAACTGCCGGTCGACCGTGTCGTCCTGACCGACGAACGCGATCTCCCGGCGCCTGCGTGCCGCAGCGGCGTCCGTCCCCCCGACCTTCACGGTGCCCGACGTCACGTCGACGCCGCCCGTCACGGCCGCGAAGAGCGTCGACTTCCCCGAGCCGTTAGGTCCCACGAGAGCCGTGACCCGGCCCGGTGCGACCGTGAGGTCGACGTCCGTGAGTGCTCGAACCTCCCCCCGGACGACGGTGAGCCCGCGCACCTCGAGTGCGGCGGGCGTGAGCGGTTTCGAGGTCATGGGGCGCCTCCTGAGAGACCGGCGACGATGAGATCGACGTCGTGGCGCAGCAGGTCGAGGTACGTGGGCACGGGTCCGTCAGGCACCGAGAGCGAGTCGACGTAGAGCGGACCGACGAAGCGCGCACCGGTCGACTCCGCGACACGCTGCATGGGCGAAGGGTTGACCGTCGACTCGCAGAACACCGCTGCGACCCCGCGCTCGCGGACGAACGTCTCGACCTCGGCGACCTGCTGCGGGGTCGCCTGCTGCTCGGCGTTGACCGCCCACAGGTAACGTTCCTCGAGCCCGACGTCGGCAGCGAGGTAGGAGAACGCCCCCTCGCACGTGACGAGCGCACGGGCTGCAGGCGGGACGGTCGCGAGCCGCGCGACGAGCTCGTCCCTCAGCGTCCCGAGCCGGGCTGCGTACGTCTCGGCGCGCTCGCGGTAGGCGTCGGCGCGGTCAGGGTCGAGCTCGGCGAACGCCTCGGCCGCGAGGCGTGCGTACGACGCGCCTGCGGTCGGGCTCATCCACGCGTGCGGGTTGGGGCGCCCCTCGGCCTCACCCCGAGCGATCGGGATCGTCGCGACGCCGTCGGAGAGGGTGACGCGTGGGACGTCGAGACCGTCGACGAAGCGCGCGAACCACGCCTCGAGGCCGAGCCCGTTGTCGAGGACGAGGTCCGCGCCGGCGGCGCGTCGGAGGTCGCCGGGCGTCGGGTCGTAGCCATGGATCTCGGCGCCGACCTTCGTGATGGACGCGACCCGCAGGTCCTCCCCGGCGACGTTGCGCGCGATGTCGGCGACGACCGTGAACGTCGTGAGGATGAGCGGACGCGGGTCGTCGGCCTCTGCTTCTCCCGGCGCGCCGCACGCGGACAAGAGCGCGGCCGCGGCGAGAGCTGTCGCGGCGACACGCGCTGTCGCACAGCGCGGACGTGCTAGATGACCCATGTCCACAACATAGATTTCGGCAACCCGAACTTCAAGCCCGGCGGACGCCACAGGTGCGAGCGCTAACGCTTCTGTGACCAAAGGATCACCGTTCGAAGGTGAGACCGAGCCCTACTGTGTACCATCGGCGATGGTGTGACCGACCAGGTCGCACGGCGACCCAGTCGCCGCCCCAGGGGGAGACGGAGAGATCATGAGCTTCATGGACAAGCTGCGCGGGCAGCTCATCGACATCATCGAGTTCCTCGACAGCTCGCGGGACACGATCGTCTGGCGCTTCCCGCGCCAGGGCAACGAGATCAAGAACGAGGCGAAGCTCGTCGTCCGCGAGGGCCAGGTTGCCGTCTTCGTCAACGAGGGTCGACTCGCGGACGTCTTCGGCCCGGGCACCTACACCCTGTCGACGCAGAACCTTCCGATCCTCTCGACCCTCAAGGGCTGGAAGCACGGCTTCAACTCGCCATGGAAGGCCGAGGTCTACTTCGTCACGACCCGCCAGTTCACCGACTTCAAGTGGGGCACGCAGAACCCCGTCATGCTGCGCGACCCCGAGTTCGGCGCCGTCCGCCTGCGCGGATTCGGCACCTACTCGCTCCAGGTAACCGACGCGGCCGCGCTCCTGCGCCAGCTCGTCGGCACCGACCCGAACTTCCGCACCGAGGAGATCGGCGAGTTCTTCCGGCAGAACATCGTCGGGGCCCTCGGCCCCGCGCTCGCCCACGCGCAGGTCGCCGCGCTCGACCTTGCCGCCAACCAGAACGTCATCGCCGGTCGGCTCGCGACCGAGCTCACGACGAGCCTCGCCGAGTACGGCGTCGCCATCACCCGCTTCGTCATCGAGAACATCTCGTTCCCGCCCGAGGTCGAGGCAGCCCTCGACAAGAAGACCCAGATGGCCGTCCTCGGCAACATGCAGCAGTACACGCAGTTCCAGGCGGCCAACGCGATCGAGACCGCCGCCGGGAACCCCGGCGGCGGAGGCGAGGGCATGACGATGGGCCTCGGGCTCGCCGTCGGCCAGCAGATGGCGCAGACGCTGGCAGGCAGCCAGGCCCCTGCCGCTCCCGCCGCGCCGGCGGCAGCCGCTCCCCCGCCGCTGCCCGGGGCCGGCGCGCCCTGGTTCCACGCGACGGGTGGCGCCCAGTCAGGCCCGACGTCGCTGGCCGAGCTCGGCAGCCTTGCAGCCTCGGGCTCCTTCACCCGGGAGACGCTCGTGTGGCAGGACGGCATGGCCGCGTGGACCGCAGCCGGCTCGGTTCCCGCGCTCGCGTCGCTCTTCGGCGCCGTGCCGCCGCCCCTGCCGCCCGCGACCCCGGGAGCCTGAGCCGATGAGCATGCCTCCCCCGTTCCCGCCGCAGCCCGAAGACACCGCGTCAGCGTCGGCGGAGGACGCCGCGCTCCTCGCGACCCGCTGCCCCGGCTGTGGCTCGCAGCTCGGCTTCGCGGCAGGCACGTCCTCGATGCGCTGCCTCATGTGCGGCTACTTCGCCGAGATCGCCCACGACCCGGACGCGAGCGTCGACGAGCACGACTACGAGACCTGGGCCGCGAACAACGCCGGCCGCGCCGTCGCGAGCCTCGGTGGCCACGTGCTGCGGTGCGAGGGCTGCGGCGCGACGACCGAGTCGACCGCGATCTCGACCGCGTGCCAGTTCTGCGGCGGCCACCTCGTCGGCATCACCCCGACCGAGGGTGTCATCCCGCCCGAGGCGGTCGTCCCGTTCGCACTCGACCAGACTGCGGCGCGCGCCGCGTTCACGAAGTGGGTGACCTCGCGCTTCTTCGGCCCGCGCGCGCTCAAGGACGTCGACGCCGAGGAGTCGCTCCGCGGCACCTATCTGCCGTACTGGACCTTCGACGCCCGCACGACGAGCGAGTACGAGGGCCAGCGCGGCGACGACTACACGGTGAAGGTCGACGACGACCGCACGGAGACCCGCACCCGCTGGTCGCACCGGTCCGGCACCGTCCGTCGCAGCTTCGACGACATCGTCGTCCCCGGCTCGGCCCAGCTCACCCCCAAGGAGGCGCGGGGCGCCGGGAGCGCGGACCTCGCGAAGGCCCAGCCCTACCGGGCCGAGTACGTCGCAGGGTTCTCGACCGTGCGCTACGACGTGGATCCGCCGCGCGGGCTCGAGACCGCCAAGCAGGTCATGGCCGGTGTCATCCGGGCCGACGTCGAACGGGCTATCGGCGGGGACCGCCAGCGCATCTCGCAGATCCGCACCGCGTACGCGGCCGTGATGTTCAAGCTCGTCCTCATGCCGTTCTGGATCGCGACGTACATGTACGCGGGCAAGCAGTGGCAGGTCGTCATCAACGCGTCGACGGGCAAGGTCACGGGCAAGCACCCGGTGAGCGCGGTGAAGGTTGCTCTCACCGTCGCCGGCGGCCTCGTGCTCCTCGTTCTCGCGTTGTACCTCTACTCGCGCACGCGCACCTGACGAGCGCCTCGCGCACGCTCGGAGGAGCCGTGCACCCCGTCCGGGGTGCACGGCTCCTCCTCGTTGCCGGGGATTCAGCGCTCGAGACCGCCGAGCCACCTTTCGGACACCGCTGCTACTCTCGGACGCACTGACACGGGGTGCCCCATCGCGGGGCTGAGATCACACCCGTTGAACCTGATCTAGCTCGTACTAGCGAAGGGATGTCACGATGCTTCGTGCGCCGTCGACCCTGCTCACAGCCGTCCCACGTGCACTCGAGGAGGTCCGCGCCGCCGGACCCCTCGTCCAGTGCCTCACCAACACGGTCACCGTCAACCTCGTCGCCAACACGCTCCTCGCCCTCGGTGCCGCGCCCGCGATGGCGGACCTGCCGGGCGAGGCCGGGACTCTCGCGGGCGTCGCCGACGCCGTCTACGTCAACCTCGGAACGCCCGGTGCCGAGCAGCGGGCCGGCATGCTCGAGGCGGCCCGCGCGTGCGACACGCTCGGGCGCCCCTGGGTGCTCGACCCTGTCGCCGTCGGTCCGCTCGCCCTCCGCACCGCCCTCGCCGCGCAGCTCCTCGAGCTGCGTCCGACGGTCGTCCGCGGCAACGCCTCCGAGATCCGTGCGCTCGCCGGGACGGACGGCGGTGGCCGTGGTGTCGACGCGACGCACGGCGTCGAGGAGAGCCTCGACGCAGCCTGCGCCGTCGCGGTGCGCACGGGCGGCGTCGTCACGGTGTCCGGACCGGTCGACCTCGTCACCGACGGCACGACGGTGGTGCGGGTCGCGAACGGCCACCCGCTCCTCACCCGCATGACGGGCGGCGGCTGCGCCCTCGGCGGCATCGTCGCCGCGTTCGTCGGCGTCCACGACGACGCGCTCGAGGCGACGGTCGCCGCGTGCGGCGCCTACACGGTCGCGGCCGAGCGTGCCGCCCAGGCTGCGACGGGTCCCGGGTCGTTCGCGGTGCGTCTGCTCGACGAGCTCGCGCTGCTCGACGCGCCGACGCTCGCCGAGGCGGTGAGGTTCGCGTGAGGCCCCTCGACCTGTCGGTCTACCTCGTCACCGACGCCGACGCGGCGGGCCGCGCCGGGCGTGACCTCGTCGCGACGGTCCACGCGGCTGCCGCGGGCGGCATCACGGCTGTCCAGGTGCGGGACAAGCGGGCTTCTGCGCGCGAGCTGCTCGAGCTCACGCTCGCCCTTGCGCGCGTCGTCCCGCCGCACGTCGCGCTCCTCATCAACGACCGCGTCGACGTGTTCTGTGCCGCGAGGCGCCGCGTCCCGTCGCTCGCCGGCGTCCACATCGGGCAGTCCGACCTGCCGCTCGTCGACGTGCGCGCGCTCGTCGGAGCCGACGCCGTCGTCGGCGTCACGGCCTCGACCGACGAGCACCTCATGGCTGCCGCGGCGTCCGCCGCGCGCGTCGACTACGTCGGCATCGGCACCGTGCGGGCGACCGCGACGAAGCCCGACGCCCCCGCGCCGCTCGGCATCGACGGCATCGTCCGCCAGGCTGCGTCCGTCGGCGTGCCGACGGTCGCGATCGGTGGCATCCGTCTCGACGACGTCGCGCCGCTGCGGGCGGGCGGGCTCGCGGGCGTCGCGGTTGCGTCGGCGATCTGCGCAGCAGCCGATCCCGCCGCGACCGCGCAGGCGTTCGCTGCGGCCGCGCGGACGGGGGCGGCCGCGTGACCGCGCCCGGGCGCGGTACCGTGCCACGCGTCCTCACGATCGCCGGCACCGACCCGACCGGAGGTGCCGGCCTCCAGGCCGACCTCAAGTCGATCGCCGCGCACGGTGGCTACGGGATGGGCGTCGTCACGGCCCTCGTCGCTCAGAACACGCAGGGAGTCCGCGGGGTCCACACCCCTCCGGTGGGGTTCCTCACGACGCAGCTCGACGCCGTGAGCGACGATGTGGCGATCGACGCCGTGAAGATCGGCATGCTGGGATCCGTCACGGCCGCGGCCGAGGTCACCGCGTGGATCGCGCGCGTCCGCCCGCCGGTCGTCGTCCTCGACCCCGTCATGGTCGCGACGAGCGGCGACCGGCTGCTCGAGCCCGATGCTGAGGACGCCGTGCGGGAGCTTCTCGCGCACGTCGACCTCGTGACGCCCAACCGGCCCGAGCTCGCGGTGATCCTCGGCGAGCCCGTCGCTGCGACGTGGGAGGAGGCGCTCGACCAGGGCCGCCGGCTCAGCGTGCGCAGCGGGGTGACGGTGCTCGTCAAGGGCGGGCACTTCCCGGGCGACGTCGTGCGCGACGCGCTCGTCGACGCGACGGGCGTCGTCGACGTCGTCGAGGGACCACGCGTACGCACGCGGTGCACGCACGGCACCGGGTGCTCGTTGTCGGCCGCTCTTGCGACCCTGCACGCGCACCATGGCGCGTGGGTGCCCGCGCTCGCCGAGGCGCGCGCGTGGCTCACGGAGTCGCTCGAAGCAGCAGACCTGCTCGACGTCGGTCGGGGCCACGGGCCCGTCTCCCACCTCGCATCCCTGTGGCGCACGGCGGCTCCTCGGACGACGCCGGGCCGTGTTGCCGCCGAGTGGTGGGACGAGATCGCGGTGGTGCGCGCCGAGACCGACACGTTGCCGTTCGTCTCCGCGCTCGCCGACGGTTCCCTCCACGAGGACGCGTTCTCCTGGTACCTCGCGCAGGACGCGTTGTACCTGCGTGACTACGCGCGTGTGCTCGCGCACGCGAGCGCCCTCGCGCCGACGCCCGACGAGCAGGCGTTCTGGGCGAGCTCGGCGCACGGCGCGATCGCGGCCGAGGTCGAGCTGCACGCCTCTTGGCTCGGTGACGGGCAGCTCTTCGACGCCCGGCCGGCCCCGACGACGATCGCGTACGTCGACCATCTGCTCGGGCTCGCCGCGCGAGGCGGCTACGGACCGCTCGTCGCAGGGCTGCTGCCGTGCTTCTGGATGTATGTCGACCTGGGCGAACGGCTGCTCGCCGGGCTCGGCCCGTCGCACCCGTACGCGCGGTGGATCGAGACGTACGGGGACCCGGCGTTCCGGGCGTCGACGGACCGGGCGATCGAGATCGTCACGACGCTCGCCGCCTCGGCGGGGCCGGCGGAGCGCGAGGCCATGCTCGAGGCGTTCCGCAGGTCCGCGCAGCACGAGCGGGACTTCTTCGCGGCGCCCGTCCTCGCGCGCCCGGCGCCGGAACGCGTGCGCGTCTGACGGCCCCGGTGCCGTCACCCTCGACGCCTGCGGGCGTCGAGGGTGACGGTGGTCGCGTCGCGCGGGCTGCCGCGCGCACGTCGACGTCACCGAGAGGCAGCTCGATGCTGTCTATGCGTACGTCGACGCGTTCCTGCTCGGTCGCCGGGCGTACAACGTCTTCGCGGGCCACTGGCCGCACCTGTCGCACGACGATCTCGACGGGACGATCGCCGAGCTCTTCAACCGCGTGCCGAAGTAGTTGCCTCCCGGGGCCGGCCACTCCTCGAGTGGGAACCGACGACCGGGGACATGACGGTGCGGGGCTGACACCGGCCGCCGACCCGTGCGGGGTCGGCGGCCGACGGGGTCAGCCCTTGACGCACAGGAGCGTCGTGAGGCGGGCGACGATCTCGACGAGGTCGGACTGAGCCGCGACGACCGCGTCGAGGTCCTTGTACGCGCCGGGGATCTCGTCGACGACCCCCTCGTCCTTGCGACACTCGACGCCCGCCGTCTGCGCCGCGAGGTCGGCAGCCGTGAACCGCTTGCGCGCGGCCGTCCGCGACATGCGGCGCCCCGCGCCGTGGGACGCCGACCAGTACGAGGCGGGGTTGCCGAGACCGCGGACGACGTACGAGCCGGTGCCCATCGACCCCGGGATGAGACCGAGCTCGCCCGTGCCGGCGCGGATCGCCCCCTTGCGGGTGACGACGAGCTCGGTGCCGTCGACGGTCTCGGTCGCGACGTAGTTTTGGTGGACGTTGACGGCCTCGTCGAACGTCGGCGCGGCAGCAGCGAGGTGCGTGCGGACGACGTCGACGACGAGCGCCATCATGACGGCGCGCGAGCGCGCCGCGTACTCCTGGGCCCAGCGCAGGTCGGTGAGGTACGCGTCCATCTCGGGTGTGCCGCCGAGGAAGACGGCGAGGTCGCGGTCGACGAGCCCGTCGTTGTGCGGCAATCGCTTGGCGATCGCGACGTGCTGCTCGGCGAGGGTCTTGCCGATGTTCCGTGACCCGGAGTGGAGCTGGAGCCACACCTGTCCGGTCTCGTCGACGCACAGCTCGATGAAGTGGTTGCCGCCGCCGAGGGTCCCGAGCTGGCGGCGCACACGTCCCTCGAGGTCGCTCACACGGCCGTGGAGACCGGTGAAGCGGTCCCAGAACGCGTCGGCGCCGCGGAGCGTCTCGGAGGTGTGCGCCCGGTCGGAGACGGGGCGCAGGCGCGCCAGGTCGACGGGCTCCGCGTGCCCCTTCCAACCGACGGGCACCGCGGCCTCGATCGCGGAGCGCAGGGGCCCGAGGTCGTCGGGCAGGTCGTCGGCAGTGAGCGACGTGCGAACGCCGATCATGCCGCAGCCGATGTCGACGCCGACGGCGTTGGGCGAGACGGCGTCGCGCATCGCGATGACGGAGCCGACGGTCGCGCCCTTGCCGAGGTGGACGTCGGGCATGACGCGCAGACCCTCGACCCATGGCAGGGCGGCGATGTTGCGGAGCTGCTGGAGGGCAGCGGGCTCGACGTCGTGCTCGTGGGCCCACATGAGGGTGGGGGCGCGCGCTCCGGGGAGCGTCACGGGGAACTCGTTCATGGGTCGATCCTTCCGGTGATCGGGTGGTGCGAGGGGGTGGAACGCCGAGAGCCGCCGCGGAGCGGGTGCTCCGAGGCGGCTCTCGACGGTGACGACGGGGTCGTCAGGCAGGTCTGCGAGCGTGGCGGAACGGGGGCGCGTCGTTCGGGGACGACGGTCGCTTCACATACGTGGGCACGACGAGGTCGCGGCTCTCGAGCCGTTCGGTCGTCGTCGTGCGGGTCACGTGCGGTCCTTCGCGTCAGGGCGCCGTGGTGCGCCGCGGTCGACCGTAGCGGAGCATCCGGAGAGAGCGCGAGGTCTTTTCGGCGGGGACCCCTTGCTCGGTACCCCTAGGGGGTATATGTTCGGGACATGAGCAGCCACGACCACACCCACGAGACCCACCACGCGGGACACGGTACGGTCGAGCACGCAGGCCACGCCACCGCGCACGGCGAGCACGCGGGCCACGACGTGTCCAACCACGGCGGGCATGACGCGGCCGGGCACGCGGGCCACGGCGACCACGCAGGCCAGTTCCGTCGGCTCTTCTGGATCATGCTCGTCCTCGCCGTCCCCACGGTCACGCTCAGTGGCATGTTCGCGGACCTCGTCGGCTACGACCTGCCACATTCGGACCCGCTCACCTGGGCTTCCCCCGTCCTCGGCACCGTCATGTACCTGTGGGGCGGCCAGCCCTTCCTCACCGGTGCGGCCGACGAGGTCCGCCGTCGCAGCCCCGGCATGATGCTCCTCGTCGGGCTCGCGCTCACGGTCGCGTTCCTGGCGTCGTGGGGCGCGACCCTCGGCATCCTCGACCACAGCCTCGACTTCTGGTGGGAGCTCGCGCTCCTCGTCGTCATCATGCTGCTTGGCCACTGGATCGAGATGCGTTCGCTCGCGCAGACGACATCCGCCCTCGACTCGCTCGCGGCACTCCTGCCCGACGCTGCCGAACGCATCGAGGGCGACGACGTCGTGCAGGTCTCCCCCACCGACCTGCAGGTCGGCGACGTCGTCCTCGTCCGTCCCGGCGCCTCGGTCCCGGCCGACGGCCGCGTCGTCGACGGGACGGCCCACGTCGACGAGTCGATGATCACGGGCGAGTCCCGCGCCGTGAGGCGCGAGATCGGCGACCACGTCACCGCCGGGACGGTCGCGACCGACTCCGGTCTGCGCGTCGAGGTCACCGCGACGGGCGACGACACCGCGCTCGCAGGCATCGGTCGCCTCGTCGCCGACGCCCAAGCCTCCTCCTCCCACGCGCAGCGCCTCGCCGACAGGGCGGCCGGCTGGCTCTTCTGGTTCGCGCTCGGCTCCGCCGCGCTCACGGCGCTCGTCTGGTCGCTCGTCGGCCTGCCCGACGACGCCGTCGTCCGCACCATCACCGTCCTCGTCATCGCATGCCCCCACGCGCTCGGCCTCGCCATCCCGCTCGTCGTGTCGATCGCGACCGAGCGCGCAGCCCGCGGCGGCGTCCTCGTCACGGACCGCCTCGCGCTCGAGCGCATGCGCACCGTCGACACCGTGCTGCTCGACAAGACGGGCACCCTCACCAAGGGCGAGCCGACCGTCACAGCCGTCGCCCCCGCAGGCGGCCACGACGAGGCGCACGTCCTCGCGCTCGCGGCCGCGGCCGAGACGGACAGCGAGCACCCGCTCGCGACCGCGATCGTCGGCGCAGCCCGCGCGCGCGGGCTCGACATCCCTACGGCCACGGACTTCACGTCGTCACCCGCCGTCGGCGTCCGCGCAACCGTCGACGGCCGGGTCGTCGAGGTCGGCGGACCGCACCTCCTCGAGCAGTCAGGGCTCGACGAGCTTGCAGTCGTCGCGCCCTGGCACGCCGAGGGCGCGATCATCCTCCACGTGCTGCTCGACGGCGCCGTCATCGGCGCGCTACGGCTCGCGGACGAGGTCCGGGAGACCTCCCGCGAGGCGATCGACGCGCTGCACGCCGCCGGCGCCGAGGTCGTCATGGTGACGGGCGACGCCCGCGCGGTCGCCGACCACGTCGCAGCCTCGCTCGGCATCGACCGGGTCCACGCCGGCGTCCGCCCCGAGGACAAGGCCGCGCTCGCCACCGACCTCCGCGCCGAGGGCAGGACGGTCGCGATGGTCGGCGACGGCGTCAACGACGCCCCAGCGCTCGCAGCCGCCGACGTCGGCATCGCGATCGGCGCCGGGACGGACGTCGCCATCGGCTCCGCGGGCGTCGTGCTCGCGGGCTCCGACCCGCGCTCCATCCTCTCCGTCGTCGCCCTCTCACGGGCGTCGTACCGCAAGATGCAGCAGAACCTCTGGTGGGCCGCCGGCTACAACCTTCTCGCGGTGCCGCTCGCCGCGGGCGTGCTCGCGCCGCTCGGGTTCGTCCTGCCGATGAGCGTCGGCGCGATCCTCATGTCCGCCTCGACCGTCGTCGTCGCGCTCAACGCGCAGCTGCTGCGTCGCCTCGACCTCACACCTGGGACGAGCACGCGAGACCTCCTCGGGTGAGGTCGACTCGCGCGCCCCTGTCCGCCGGGGGCGCGCGGGTGTGTGATGAGGGCATGAGGACACGACGTCGAACAGGACGAACGCTGCGGGCCGTGGGCTCGGCGCTCTGCACGGCCTCGCTCGCCCTCGCCGTCGCGTGCTCGGGACCCGGCGTGCCGGGAGCCCCGACGGCGGACGCCCCGACGACGACCTCCGGCGCGCCCGCGCAGAACCGGTAGCGACGTCGGTCCCGTGCGTCACGGCGCTCGGAGGCCCGCGGTGGGAGAATGGAGAAGGACCGGACGTCGAGAGGGGTCGACCATGACGACGCAGCAGCCCACTCCCGGGTCGACCGACCCGCGCGAGCAGATCGCGGTCGGCGTGCTCATGACGAACGGACGCCTCGCGCCACGCGCGTTCCGTGACCGCGCCGAGGCTGAGGCCTGGGCGCAGCCCGACGAGCAGGTCGTCGAGTGGAACCTCGTCTGCGAGTGCGACCGGTGATCGACGTCGACTGGGTCGAGATCCCCGCCGGGGTCCTGCACCGCGGGACCCCCATCGAGGAGATCGACGAGGTCGTCGCACGTCACGACGATCTTGGCCTGCCGCTGTCGTACTTCCTCAAGGAGGTGCCCCGGCACACGGTGGAGGTCCCGGCGTTCGCGATCTCGCGCACACCAGTGACGCGGGCGCAGTGGAACGTCATCGCTGCCGCTGCGGGCCTGCCGCTCGCCCCGTCCGACGGCCCGGACCTCCCCGTCGACGGCGTGGCGTGGGACGACGCGCAGGCCTTCTGCGCCACCCTGCGGGACGTGACCGGCCTGCCCGTCCACCTGCCGTCGGAGACTCAGTGGGAGCGTGCGGCGCGCGGCGACGAGACTCGCGAGTACCCCTGGGGTGATGAGTGGGACCCGCACGCCGGGAACACCGCCGCGCACGGCGTCGGCGCGCCGTTGCCCGTCGGCAGCCTGCCGGGCGGAGCGAGCCCGTTCGGTGTGCTCGACCTCGCGGGCAACGTCGACGAATGGACCCGCGACCTCTTCGCGCCCTACCCCGGTGCGCCGTCCGGCGTTCCCGACGACGAACCGTGGGCGAACGACCGGCACGTCACGCGCGGGGGCCGCTTCACGCAGGACCGCGACCTTGCACGCTGCGCCCGCAGGCACTCGCTCTACGACGACCAGACAGGCGCGGGTGTGAGGCTCGTCCTCGACGCCGACGCCTGACAGCTACGCGCCTGCCCGCCCGGCCTCGTCGGCCAGCAGGCACACCGTCGCGAGGAGGTCCCCAAGACCCGGCTGCTCAACCGGAAAGTGCCCGCACTCCCGGAGCATGACGATCTTCACGGGCGCCGCCGTCCGTCGCGCGACGGCGAGGCTGAGGCTGGGCGGCGTCCACGTGTCCATCGCGGGGTGGACGAGCGCGACGGGGGTCGTCATCGACCCTGGCTCGACATGCCGGTAGCGCATGTACGTCGCGAGGAAGCCGAGCGGCACCGAGGCTCCGCCACCCCGCGGATCGCTCCCGCACAAGGCCGCCAGCTCCGGGTCTCGGCTCAGCCGCGAGACGTCGGCAACGCGGCGCATCGGCACCATCGCCGTCGCGACCCTGCCGCGGACGAGCGGCGCGAGCAGACCGCCGAGCGTGCTCATGACGCCGAACCGCGTGAGGCTCCTGCGCGCCCGCAGCCCGTTCGGGTCGAGCAGGCAGGTCGCGGCGACCGCCGCGACCGAGCCCGAGCGCGCAGCAACCTCGTAGGCGAGCATGCCGCCCATGCTCGTGCCGAAGAGGACGAGGGGACGTCCGTCGTCCTCGACGGCGACGAGGTCGAGCACGAGTGCCACCCAGTCGTCATAGGTGACTGACCGTGGCGCGGGCGACCGCGTGAGGCCGTAGAGCGGCAGGTCGACCGCGGCGACGTCGAGCCCCCGCTCGGCGAGGAGCGCCGCGAGCGGCCAGACCGCCTCGCTGTGGCCGCCAGCGCCGTGCAGGAGGAGCACACGCGCGGCGGCCTCCGGACGACGGGCACGGGCGACGTGGACGTCGTGCCCCCGCCAGCCCCACCAGGTCGTCTCGGGGTTCGTCGCGGCAGCCGCGCGATGCTCGGGAGGCAGGAACTTCACGTAGGGGTTGACGGCCACCGGCCCAAACTAGCAGCGACCCAGCAGCGCGTGCGCTCCCCTGCACGCCTCGCGCGTGCAGGGGAGCTCGCGTCACCCACAGGAGCAGCGGCGCGGCTCCGTCCCCAGGCGCTCACGGACGTGGGGCTGTGCGCATCAGGTCCCTGAACGGGGTCGGTCGACCCTCCTGATGCGGCTGCCTCGCCATCCTGCCGTTGCGCCGCGAAGACCCCCGCGATGCCTGCCGATACGACCGGTAGGTGCATGCGCCGGAGCAAGGTTCGTCCGGGTGCGGGCCGCCCTGCCAACCCGCACCCGGACGATCCCAGCTTCCGGCACGTTCCGAGGCTAGCCGATTGAAACATCGTGTCGCAAGATGCGACACGATGTTGCACCTAGGATGTTCTTCGGTGCAACATCCCCACGACCCGGGTGAGACCACGGGGACAGGGTGCGACACGAGCGGACGCCCGGACGACGAGGAGAACCGGCATGTCATCGGAAGACCCGCGCGAGAACGACGCGTCGGACATCCCACGCCGCGCGCCGAGGCTGAGCAGCGACCAGTCCCGCGCCCGCGTTCTGGCGAGCGCGTTGTCGATGCTCGAGACCACCGGCCTCACCGTGAGCCTCGAGCACTTGAGCATCGAGGACCTCATCCGCGCCGCCGACGTGCCACGGAGCGCGTTCTACCGCCTCTGGCCGTCGAAGGACCTCTTCTACGCCGACCTGCTCGAGCACATCACGATCGAGTCGGAGCCCTCCGAGACGCCGTTCGACCCGACGACCCTCGACGTCGCGGCACAGACGCTCCAGAGCAACATCCACCGCCTCGGAACTCCCGACGGCCGCCGGGCCGTCACCGAGGAGATGCTCCGCCTCGCCGGGCGCCGCAACATTGACGCACTCACCGCGTCCGCCTCGTGGCGGGACGCGTTCGCGCTCGTCGCGACCATCAACGGCGTCGCCGACCCGACGCAGCGCGAGAACCTCGTCCGCGCCCTCAAGGCCGGCGACGAGCGTCGGACGCAGATCATGGCCGCGCAGTACACCCAGCTGCTGGCGCTCCTCGGGTGCGGGCTGCAGCCCGGGGTCACCGCCGAGACCCTGGCGCGGGTCGGCGCGCGGATCATCGAGGGGTTCGCCCAGGGGCAGATGCGACGCCCGGACCTCGACTCCACGATGATCATGCGCCCCGGCCTCGACGGCGAGCCCGTCGCCTGGCACCCGGCCGCGCTCGCCCTCTGGGGCGCGTTCCAGCTCCTCATCGACTTCGACGGACCCGCGAGGGCGACAGCTCCGGGGACGACGAAGCCCTGGTGAGAGACCGACTCTCACCAGGGCTTTTACGTCGGGCTGACAGTGTGATGGCTCAGCACATCCGCGACAGGTGTCTCACGACATCCGCGACGCCATGTCTCACGACATCCACGACACCGCCCCGGCGGCGGATGCTCAGCCATGTTCAAGGCCAAGCTCGTCCTCACCGCACTTGCCACCGTACAGCTCACCGTCACCGAGATCGCCGCCCGCTACGGCGTGCACCGCTGCTGGGTCTACCGGCTCAAAGCACGCTACGAAGCCGAAGGCGACGCCACCCTCGAACCTCGCTCCCGGCGGCCCCACCACGTCCCCACCGCCACGGAGACCTCGACGGGCTCGTCCATCACGCCGACCATGGATCGAACTACCTCGCCGTCGTCTACACCGATCGGATCGAGGAACTCGGCGCAACACCGTCGACAGGAACCGTGGGCGATTCGTTCGACAACGCGATGGCTGAGGCGATCAACGGGCTCTACAAGACCGAACTCATCCGTCGCCGCGGCCCGTGGCGCACGGTCGAGAAGGTCGAGCTCGCGACGCTCGAGTACGTGTGGTGGTGGAACAGCCAACGCCTCCACGGAGAGCTCGACATGCCCCCCGCCGAGGTCGAAGCCGACTACTACGCTGGCCTCGACACACCGTTGGGAACACCCGGGACCCAAACCGCCTGATAGGAACGAAACCAAGGGCGAATCAGCCCGGACCATCTGAGATTCACCTGGCTGCGGTGGTGGCTTCAGACTCCTGTGGTGCGTGTCGGTTCCGGTCGGCCCTCGTTCCTAGCGGGGGCCGACCGGGATGCGGATCAGGCGTTGTGCGCGGGCTGGACGTCGATGACCCAGGTCACGCCGAAGCGGTCGGTGAGCATGCCGAAGCCGGGGCTCCAGGGGGATGCGGCGAGCGGGTCGATGACATCGGCACCGTCCGCGAGTGCGTCCCAGATCGTGGTGACCTCGTCGAGGGTCTCGCCGCGCACGGACTGGAAGAAGGAGCGGTCGGTGATCGTGGTTCCGTTCTCCCGGCGTGTGTGGCCGGCCAGCGTGGAGGTGTTGGTGGTGTCCTGGCCGGGGATGTCGTAGGCCATGACCCGGAACCCGTTGTCGTTCTCGACCTGGCCGAAGACGATCTTGTCCGCTCCGGGTGCGTCTGCGGGCATGCCGAGGTCGCCGTAGGTTGCCGCGGTGACGGTGCCGCCGAAGACGGACTGGTAGAAGTCCAGCGCTTGCCGGGCCGTGCCGGGGAAGTTGAGGTGGGTGGTCGTGGTGATGCTCATGCGGCTTGGTCCTTGTCTTATTGCGATGGTGACGGCGATGTGCCGTGATTCCACAGTGCACCCCGTAGAGGACAGGATGAGTCCGCTACTGATGGGATAGTTGAGTCATGTCCGGAACGTTGTCTCGCATGCTCGCGCTGCTGTCGTTGCTGCAGTCACGTCGGGACTGGCCCGGGCAGGTGCTCGCCGATCGACTGCAGGTCACGACCCGCACCGTCCGCCGCGATGTCGATCGGCTCCGGGAACTCGGGTACTCGATCACAGCGACCAAAGGCCCGGACGGCGGCTACCGGCTCGCGGCAGGTTCAGAGCTGCCGCCCTTGCTCTTCGATGACGAACAAGCGGTGGCGATCGCGGTCGCCTTGCAAAGCAGTTCTTCGACCGGCGTGGATCTCGACGACGCCGCAGCCCGGGCGCTGGCGACGGTGCGGCAGGTGATGCCGTCGAGGCTTCGACACCGCGTCGACGGCATCCGTTTCACCGATACCGGACCAGCCCTGCGGGTGGACCCGAAGGTGCTGGAGGCGATCAGCGCTGCCGTCCGCGATCGCCGGACGTTCCGCTTCGACTACGGCGAGGACACCGATCGTCCCCCACGCACAGTGGAGCCGCATGCCGTCGTGGCACGCAACGGTCGCTGGTACCTCATCGCCTGGAACCTCGATGCTTCCGACTGGCGCATCTACCGGCTCGACAAGATCATCCCGAACTTTGCCGGCGGCGCGGTCTTCACTCCCCGCCCGATTCCGACTGGTGACGCGCGCACCTTCTTCTCGGCGCGGTCCAAGGGCTCACACACCGCGGATGTGTGGCCGTGCTACGGAGAGTTCCTCCTGGACCTTCCCGCCCGCGACATCGCCCCGTGGCTCGGCGACAGGGACATGGAACAGGTATCCGATTCCCGTTGCCGCATCCGAGCCGGCTCCTGGTCCTGGACGGGACTGCTGGCCTGGATCATCCGATTCGACGCGCCCTTCACCATCCTCGGCCCCGACGCCCTCATCGATGCCGCCACCGGACTCAGCACGCGCGTTGCAGAAGCCACACGCAGCCTCGCGCCCGCACCGACAGGAGGACACCACGATGACAACAGCTAGCACCCCACCGACCCTCACGGTGCCCGATGCTGCGGCCTGGCGAGCCTGGCTCGATCGACACGAAGACAGCAGTCACGGCGTGTGGCTGACACTGGCGAAGAAGGGCACCACCACCCCGACGTCGCTGACGTATGCCGAAGCACTCGACGAGGCACTTTGCAGCGGCTGGATCGATGGCCGCAAACACGCCGTCGACACGGCCACCTATCGTCAGCACTTCACACCTCGACGGGCACGATCGATGTGGTCCAAACGCAATGTCGACCATGTGACTCGGCTGATCGAGACCGGGCGGATGCGTGAGCGAGGCATCGCCGAGATCGAACGAGCCAAAGCGGACGGACGCTGGGACCGCGCCTACGAGGGTGCGGCCACGATCGCGGTGCCCGCTGAGCTCCAAAATGCCCTCGATGCAGAGCCCCGCGCAGCGGCCGCCTTTCACGCGCTCGGAAAGACCGCGAGATACCCGATCTTGCTCGACATCGCGACCGCCCCGAACGACACCGCACGCACAGCACGCATCATCCGACACGTGCAACGCCTCCAGACACCGAAACGTCCTGAGCGATGATCCACGGCGAATCCGATCGGGTGCACAAGAAGCGAACCCGAGGTCCAGGCCCGGTCGAACCAAAGTGTCTGGTCGGGGCTTGACCCCGGATCCCGGACACGCTGAATCCGTCACTCGACGGGGAGAGCGAGAATCAGTCCATGGCAGGAAAGTTCTATGACGCGGAGTTCAAGCGTCGCGCGGTCGAGCTCTACGAGCAGACTCCAGGGGCCACGATCCAGCAGATCGCGATGGACCTGGGTGTCTCACGAGAGACGATGCGCGTGTGGGTGAGGGACTTGGGGTCGGGGCTCCGAACGGCATCAGGGGGGCCGGTTCCGGTCGGTGAGCCGGAGTCGGATGCTGCAAGGATCCGACGCTTGGAGGCCGAGCTGGCCTCAGAACGTGCCGAGGTCAAGAAGCTCTCCGTCGAGCGGGACATCCTTCGATCGGCGGCGAAGTATTTCGCCGGGGAGACGCGCTGGTGAACCGCTTCCAGTTCGTTGCCGACCACTCCGAGGCCTTCGAGGTCAAGCGGTTGTGCCAGGTCGTGGGCGTTGCACGATCCTCGTACTACGACTGGCTCGCGGCTGCGCCCCGGCGTGCGGTCAGAGCCGCCCAGGACGCTGTGCTGGCCGCTGCGATCCGCGACGTCCAGGACCCCGCACGGGGTGGAGACCGCGCCCTGGGAGCCCCACGGGTCACTGCCGAGCTCAACGAGGGCCGCAAGCCTGCCGAGCGGGTCAACCGCAAGCGGGTTGCTCGTGTCATGCGCGAGCACGGAATCGCCGGGATCCGGCTGCGTCGACGGGTGAGGACCACGACGCCGGACCCCTCGGGCCGCAAGCACCCCGACCTTCTCCAGCGGAACTTCACCGCGCCCGAGATCAACTCCCGCTACGTCGGGGACATCACCTACGTGCCGATCGCTGACGGCACGAACTGGTACCTGGCTACCGTCATCGACCTGCACTCTCGCAAGCTCGTGGGATGGGCGCTGGCCGACCACATGCGCACCGAGCTCGTCACTGACGCGCTGAGGATGGCGCACCAGGTGCGCGGAAGCATGCGAGGGGCGATCTTCCACTCCGACCACGGGTCGGTCTACTGCTCCAAGGCCTACGCCAAGGTGTGTGAGAGCTTCGGAGTGCTGCAGTCGATGGGAGCGGTCGGCTCCAGTGCGGACAACGCGTTGGCAGAGTCGTTCAACGCCTCCTATAAGCGCGAGACCCTTGCCGGTGCGGCAGCGTTTCCCGACGAGGCCGCAGCGCGGCGGGAGACGTTCCGGTGGGTCAACCGCTACAACACGCGCCGGCGCCACTCAGCGATCGGCTACCTCGCGCCCGACGCCTTCGAGAGAAGCCTCGAGGCTCACGGCGCTGAGCAGTTCTCAACTACGATCACCACGGCGGCTTAGCCGCATGACCCGTGTCCGGAGAACGGGGTCAAGCCCCGTCCCCTTTTGGTCCCCTTATCCACAGGCAGTCGGGGCGACATGGCCCAGCCGTCCACAGCCGACCGCCCGGCGCCACCCCGGGGGACCAGAGGGGGGACCACCGAAAACCACCCTCGGACATGACGAAGCCCTGGTGAGAAACCGTCTCTCACCAGGGCTTTTACGTCGGGCTGACAGGATTTGAACCTGCGACCCCTTGACCCCCAGTCAAGTGCGCTACCAAGCTGCGCCACAGCCCGTAGGCCCGCGAGCGGACCTTCGCAGCCCTTGCGGGCCGTCAGAAATACTACCCCAGTTTCGAGGTGCCGCTGACCACGTCGGCGCTCGTCACGGCCGTGCGTCGTCGGGCTCGTCCGGACCAGTGCCGGGGGCCTCGTCGGGCTCGTCGTCGAGCGCCGTCACCTGGCGGTTGCCGGGCAGCACGCGCATGGTGCGGAAGGGCGAGAGCATGAGCGGCAGCGCCGCGAGGATCTCCCCCACGACGACGACCCAGAGCATCGCGACGACGCCGAAGTGGTTGGCGATGAGCCCGCCGACGACGCCCGCGATCGGCATGCCGCCCCAGACGATGAACCGGAACGACGCGTTCATGCGACCGAGCAGGTACGGCGGGCACAGCCGCTGCCGGAAGCTCACCTGGGAGACGTTGAACCACGTCTGCGTGACCTGCATGAGGAAGCCGCCGACGATGAGGGGGATGCGTGCGTCGACGCCCAGGTCCTTGAACGTCGACGCGAGCGGGATCGCCGCGAAGAGGAACGGCGTGAGGAATGCTGAGAACGCGATGATGCGGCCCTCACCGATGACGTCGGTCGCACGGCGCGCGGTCACCGCGCCGAGGATCCCGCCGACAGCGCTCGCCGACATGACGACGCCGATCGCGTCGGCGCCGAGCCCGAGGGTCGTGACGACGTAGTAGATGATCATCGACCAGCCCATGGTCGAGAACAGTGCGCTCACGCCCGTCGAGTAGACGAGCCGGTTGAGCATCGGGGTGCGCGTGATGAAGCGCAGCCCCTCGGCGATCGCGGGTCCGAGCGGCAGGTGGGAGTCCTTGGGCGGCAGGGTCTCGACCTTGCGGATGCGGGCGAGGAACCCGACGGACGCGATGTACGTGACGACGTTGACGCCGATGAGCACGGGCGCTGCGAGCACCTTGAGGAGCGACCCACCGACGGCCGGCACGGCGACCGCCGCGACCGAGTACGTCGCCTGGAGCTTCGTGTTGCCCTCGGAGACCTTCGAGAGCCCGACGAGCCCGGGGACGTAGGAGAGGTGCGCGACGTCAAAGAAGACGGTCGCGACCGAGATGACGAGACCTGCGGCGTAGAGCATCGGCATGGAGCCGAGGCCGACGCTCGCGAGGACGACGACGGCGGCGAGGACGAGGCCGCGGATGACGTCGGCCCAGATGAGCACGGAGCGCTTGCGCATGCGGTCGACCCACGCGCCGGCGGGTAGGCCGACGACGAGGAACGCCGCCGTCTGCGCGGAGGTGAGGTAGCCCATCTGGAGGGCGGTCGCGCCGAGCGTCGTCACGGCGTAGACGGGCAGCGCGAGCGCCGTCAGCTGGGCGCCGACCTGCGCGAGGGCGTCGGCGACCCACAGACGTCGAAAGTCGGGGTGGTGGACGAGGCTTCGCTCTGGGGTGCTGGCCACGTGCTCCATGGTCCCACCCGCCCCGGGCGCACAGCGACGGCGAGGGCCCCGAGTGGGGCACGTCACCGTGACGGGCGGCAGACACAGGTCAGGCGTACCGTGACGAGCAGTGACGAACCTGCGGAGGTGCACGATGGAGAGCTTCGACCACGTCGTCGTGGGGGCGGGTGTCGCGGCGGACGCCGCCGCGCGCGGGGTCCGCGAGGTCGATCCGGACGCGACGATCCTCGTTGTCGGCCCGGAGCCCGACCCGCCGTACGACCGCCCTCCTCTCACGAAGGACCTCTGGCGACCCGACCCGCCCGCCTCGATCGACCTCGGCACGGCGGCCGCGACGGGCGCGACCGTCCGGACGGGACGTTCCGTCACGGCGCTCGACACCGCTTCCCGCACCGTGACGACCGACGACGGCGCGCAGGTGCGCTACGACCGGCTCGTCCTCGCGACGGGTGGCGCCCCACGCACGCTCACGTCCGAGCCCGTGCCGGGGGTCCTCACGTTCCGGTCGCTCGGCGACTACCGCCGGGTGCGCGAGCTCGCGGACGCGGGCCGGCACGTCGTTGTCGTGGGAGGCGGCTACATCGGCATCGAGCTTGCGTGCGGCCTCGCGCTCTCGGCGGCGCGCGTCACGCTCGTCGTCACGCAGGACCGTCCGGCCGCGCATCTCGTGCCGCCCATGCTCGTCGACCGGCTCGAGGAGGGCCTGCGCTCCCGCGGCGTCGAGATCCTCACGCACCGACGCGCGGTGACGGCTGAACGAGGGGCACCGGGCGCAGGTCCCGTGCTCGTGCTCGACGACGCGACGTGGGTCGAGTCGGACGCGATCGTCGTCGGGCTCGGCATCACACCTGCTGACGACCTCGCCCGCAGTGCCGGGCTCGACGTCGACGACGGCGTCGTCGTCGACGCGACGCTCCTCACGTCGGACCCGTACGTCCGTGCAGCGGGCGACGTCGCACGCTACCCCGACCCGGTGCTCGGGCGCGTGCGTGTCGAGCACGTCGACAACGCGCACGCGACGGGGCGCAGCGCGGGGCGCGCGAACGCGGCCGAGCGGCTCGGGCACGCGGCCGAGCCGCACACGCACACGCCGTTCTTCTACTCAGACTGGTTCGACGACGGCTGGGAGGCGGTCGGCACGCTCGACGCGCGGCTCACGCTCGTCGAGGACTGGGCCCCCGGGCCCCTGGGCGACGCGGGCGTGATCTACCACGTCTCCGACGACGGTGCGCTGCGCGGCGTCATGCTGTGGAACGTCTGGGACAGCGCGGCCCGCGCGACCGAGCTCCTCGCGGAGCTCGGCGACCCGGGCAGCGTGCCGGACCCGTCCACGCTCCGGGGCCGCATCCCCCTCGCCTAGCCCCGCCCCCACATTGCAGGAATCCGCGCAGATGGTCGCTGGGAGCAACCATCTGCGCGGATTCCTGGGGCTGACCGCGTCGGGATCAGCAGGGACAGTCGGTCAGTGCTTGCGCTTCTCCCGGACACGCACCGAGATCTCGATGGGAGTGCCCTCGAAACTGAAGGTCTCGCGGAGCTTCCTCTCGATGAAGCGGCGGTAGCCGGCCTCGATGAAGCCCGACGCGAAAATGACGAAGCGCGGCGGACGCGTCGAGACCTGCGTCGCGAAGAGCACACGCGGCTGCTTGCCGCCGCGCAGCGGGTGCGGGTGCGCCGCGACGAGCTCGCCGAGGAATGCGTTGAGACGGCCCGTCGGGATCCGACGGTCCCAGCTTTCGAGCGCAGTCTCAAGCGCGGGCACGAGCTTCTCGGCGTGCCAGCCGGTCCGCGCGGAGATGTTGACGCGCGGCGCCCACGGCACCTGGACGAGCTCGCGCTCGATCTCACGCTCGAGATACCTGCGCCGTTCGTCATCCATGAGGTCCCACTTGTTGTAGGCGACGACGAGCGCACGGCCGGCGTCGATGACCTGCTGGACGACGCGAATGTCCTGCTCGCTCATCTCGACGGACGCGTCGATGAGGACGACCGCGACCTCGGCCTTCTCGATCGCGGCCTGCGTGCGGAGGGACGCGTAGAAGTCGGCGCCGGACGTCTGGTGGACCCGGCGGCGGATGCCCGCGGTGTCGACGAACCACCAGGTGCGTCCCTTGAGCTCGATGAGCTCGTCGACCGGGTCGCGCGTCGTACCGGCGGTGTCGTCGACGACGACGCGCTGGCTCCCCGCCACCTTGTTGAGGAGCGACGACTTGCCGACGTTGGGACGACCGACGAGCGCGACACGACGCGGCCCGTCGGGCCGGGCGACGCCGTGCTGCGTCTCGAGCGGAAGCTTGCGCATCGCAGCGTCGAGAAGGTCGCCCGTGCCGCGCCCGTGGAGCGCGGAGACAGGGTGCGGCTCCCCGAGCCCGAGGCTCCACAGCGCGGCCGCGTCGGCCTCGCCGCGCGGACCGTCGACCTTGTTGGCCGCCAGGACGACCGGCTTGCCAGCCCGGCGCAGGAGACGCACGACGTGCTCGTCGGTCGCGGTCGCGCCGACGGACGCGTCGACGACGAAGACGACGGCGTCGGCGAGCTCGACCGCGACCTCGGCCTGGCGCGCGACGGCCGCGTCGATCCCCGCGACGTCCGTCTCCCAGCCGCCGGTGTCGACGAGCATGAAGTGCCGCCCGGACCACTCCGCCTCATAGCTCACGCGGTCACGTGTCACGCCGGGCTTGTCCTCGACGACGGCCTCACGGCGGCCCAGGATGCGGTTGACGAGGGTCGACTTTCCGACGTTCGGACGCCCGACGACCGCGAGGACCGGAAGCGCCTGCGCGGCTTCGACCGCGACGAGGTCGTCGTCGTCGAGCCCGAGGAGCGCGAGGTCCTCATCGGCGAGGTCGTAGTCCACGAGCCCGGCGCGCAACGCGTCGGCACGTTGGTCGTCGGCGTCGACGTCACCCTGGTCGTCCGCGAGGAACGCGTCCTGCGGGGTCTCGTCGGGCTCGGGCAGCGTGTGCTCGGGAGTGGTCATGGGCACTATTCTCCCAGGCTCGCGGACCTAGCACGACCGTGAGTGGCGTCGGGCTCGCCACACGTCCCTGCAGCACGTCCATCGGGACCACGTCTCTCCCGGACGCTCCGGCAGCGGCTCGACGCGACGAGCCTGGTGGGGAGTGCGGTCAGGGGTTCGCGCGGCGGGGTGCCCGGGCCGGCACGGCCGCGTCGTCGGGCAGGGTGATGCCCGTGCGTGCGACCGCCCTGGCGACCGTGGCGCGCAACGCGTCCGCGACGGCTCTCGTGCCGTCGTCGAGGGCTTCACGTCCGCTGCGGCCTGGCACCCTCGCGACGACGACGGGCTCCCCCATCTCGACGACGAGACGCGCCCGCGGGCGCGGCAGCGACCCCGCGCCCCGTCCTGTCCGCCGTGTCCCGAGGATCGCGACCGGGACGACGGGAGCCCCCGACGTGAGCGCGAGCCACACCGCACCGCCGCGGAGCGCACGGGCGTCGCCACGCCCGCGGTGCCCCTCGGGGAAGATGCCGAGGACGTCGCCGCGGCGGAGCACCTCAAGGCCGAGCGCGAGCGCCGCCCGCCCCCCGCCCTCGGCGTCGACGGGGATCTGCCCCGACCAGCGCAGCAGCGTGCCGACAGGCCCGCGGAACGCCGACTGCTTGACGAGCAGGTGCGCGGGGCGTGGCGAGACGCCGTAGAGCAGCGGCCCGTCGAGGAGGCCGATGTGGTTGGCCGCGAGGATGACGGGGCCCTCGGCCGGGACGTGCTCGACGCCGACGACGGTCGTCGCCCACACGCCGTGAGCGAGGAACCGTCCGATCGGTCGTCCGCGACGCGCGGCCGCGGGCGCCGGGGCGCCTTCCCGCGTCATGCCCGGGGGCGTGCGCCCGTGAGCCGGGCGACGACGTCGAGGACCGCGTCGACGGTCTGCTCGAGGTCGAGGTCGGACGAGTCGACCGTCACGACACCGTCGGCAGCGACCTGGAACTCGACGACGGTCGAGTCGTCACGGTCGCGGCGCAGCACCTGGTCGCGCGTCGCGTCGACCGCGGCCGCGTCGGCCGCACCATGGAGTTCCCTTGCGCGGCGGGCGAGCCGCGCCTCCTCACTCGCGGTGAGGAGCACGCGCACGTCCGCGTCCGGGGCGACGACCGTCGTGATGTCGCGACCCTCCGCGACGATGCCCCGCCCCTCGGAGAACGAGTCCGGGACCGTCTGACCCGCGATGGCCTCGCGCTGCAGGCGCCGCAGCTCGGCGCGGACGTCAAGGTTCGTCGCGACCGCGCTCACCTTCTCGGAGATCCACGTCTCACGAATGTCGGCGCGCACGTCGGCGCCGTCGACCTCGAGCTTCTCGACGCTGGGGTCGACCCCCTGGTCGAGGGGCATCGCACGCACGGCGGCCGCAACCGCGGCCGTGTCCGCGAGGTCAATCTCCGAACGCAGGCACCACCACGTCGCGGCCCGGTACATCGCCCCGGTGTCGAGGTACGCGAGTCCGAGGCGGCGGGCCACCTCACGCGAGACGCTCGACTTGCCGGACCCGGAGGGTCCGTCGATCGCGACGACGACGGGCTGGGACATGGTGGTCTCCACGAGAGTGCGAGGCGCGTGCCGGGCACGCAGCGGAACGGGACGGGTTGTCAGAGCCCGACGGACTTCATGAGGGTGCCGAGCTCGACCTGGCCGAGGACGCGGTGACGCCCCGGCGGTAGGTCCGCCAGACGGATGGGACCCATCTGCGTGCGGACGAGGCGCACGACCGGGTGGCCGACCGCGTCGAACATGCGGCGCACGATGCGGTTACGACCCTCGTGGAGCACGACCTCGACGAGGCTCGCCTGAGGCGTGACGTCGAGGATCTGGAACCGGTCGATCCGCGCGAACCCGTCGTCGAGGTCGACGCCGTGGACGAGCTGCTCCCCCACCTTGGGCGTCACGCGCCCCTGGACCTCGACGACGTACGTCTTGTCGACGCCGTAGCGCGGGTGCGTGAGGCGGTTGGCGAGCTCGCCGTCGTTCGTGAGGAGCAGCAGCCCCTCGGAGTCGTAGTCGAGGCGCCCGACGTGGAAGAGGCGCTCGGAACGGTTGGCGAAGAACTCGGCGAGGCTGCGTCGTCCCTCCGGGTCGTCCATCGACGAGACGACATGCTTGGGCTTGTTGAAGACGATCGTCACCTTGGCGGCGTCGAGCTCGAGGCGGAGACCGTCGACGTGCACGCTCTGCCGCGCCGGGTCGATGCGCACGCCGAGCTCCATGACGATCTGGCCGTCGACCTCGACGCGTCCCTCCTCGATGAGTCGCTCGCACGCGCGGCGCGAGCCGAGCCCCGCATCGGCAAGGACCTTCTGGAGACGGACGCCGTCGGCGACGTGGACGTCGCTCACGGGCGCCGGGCGCTCACGCTCGACGGGGGCACGCCGCTGCCCGACGGGCGCACCAAGACGCTGCCCGCGCGCGGGAGCCGTCTGGCCGGGACGCCCGCCGCGCTGGGCGGGACGACCGCCCTGCGAACTGGGGCGACCGCCTTGCTGGGTGGGGCGACCACCTTGCTGACCGTCGCGGCCGCCGGAGCGCCCAGGCTGTGCTGCACCGCGGCCGCCGGCGCCACCGCTGCGACCGCCCTGCGCGCCGCCGCGTCCCTGCTGGCCACCGCCCTGACGACCCGTGCCGCCCTGGCCACGACCGGCGCCGCGGCCGGCCCCGGCCCCGCCGGTGCTGCCGCGTCCGCCGCGACCCGTGCTGCTGCTGCTCACTGCTGCTCCTCGTTCTGGGTGGCCGGCACGGTGCCGGCCGGTGCCGCCGGTGCGCCCGTGCCGTCGACGTCGTCGAGGACGTCGAGATCTGGCAGGTAGGGCGCGAGCGGCGGAAGATCATCGAGCGAGGTCATCCCCATGCGCTCCAGGAAGGAGCCGGTCGTCCCGTAGAGATGGGCGCCCGTCGTGGGGTCGGTGCCGACCTCGTCAACGAGACCTCGCGCTACCAGGGTACGCATGACACCGTCGACGTTCACACCACGGACCGCCGAGACCTGCCCGCGTGTCACCGGCTGTCGGTACGCGACGATCGCGAGCGTCTCGAGCGCGGCCTGCGTGAGGCGCGCCGTCTGACCCTCGAGGACGAACCTCCCCACGACGTCCGCGAACACGGGCGAGGAGAACAGCCGCCAGCCTCCCGCGACCTCGCGCAGCACGAAGCCGCGCGGCGCAGCAGGGTCGCGGTACTCGGCCGCGAGGTCGTCGAGGATCTCGGCGGTCTCGTCGACCGGCAGGCCCGTCGCCGTGGCGAGCCTCACTGTGCTCACAGGCTCGTCGACGACCATGAGTACAGCCTCGAGCGCCGCGCGCGCCCCTCCGGGCAGGTCGCGGACGTCGGTCTCTCGGCCGTCCCCCGCGTCCCGCCCGTCGGCGGCGTCCGGGTCCGTCGTCGGTGCCGTCGTCATCCGTGCTCCTCCGTCGTCCTGCTGCCGTCAGTCCCCGCGGCGATGTCGGGCGTGGGAACGTCGCCGTCGCGTCCGCCGTCGAACTCGTCGATCGTCATGGCTGCGACGAGTTCGTCAGCCGCGGGGCCGTCGGCCCCGCCGAGCCACCGCACCGTGAGCTCGCCGAGCGCCCCGGCCTGGTCGAGCGCGACCGCCCCGTCGCGGAAGAGCTCGAGAAGCGCAAGGAACCGCACGACAACGACGAGCGTGCCGTCCGCGTCCTGCGTGAGCGTCCGGAACGACAGCGTGCCCGTGCGGCGCAGCCTCTCGACGAGGATCGCCGCCTGCTCACGCACCGTGACGACCGAGCCGTGCAGGTGCGAGACGTCGACGCCGGGCGGTGGGGCCTTGGGTGCGAGCGCACGCGCCGCGAGCAGCGCCAGCCCCTCGGGACCGAGGGTCCACACGAGCTCGGGCAGGAGCGCCGCGTGCTCGGGCTCGAGGCCGACCGAGCGCGGCACGCTGCGCCCCTCGCGGGCGAACCGCTCAGCAAACGCGCGCGAGACGTCCTTGTACGCGCGGTACTGGAGCAGCCGGGCGAAGAGGAGGTCGCGTGCCTCGAGAAGCTCGAGGTCCTCGGCGTCCTCGACCTCGCCCGACGGCAGGAGGCGCGCGGCCTTGAGGTCGAGCAGGGTCGCGGCGACGACGAGGAACTCCGATGCCGTCGACAGGTCCCAGCCGCGCAGCGTGCGGCCCGCAGCCTCGGCCTCGCGCGCGGCCACGTCCTGCGCCCGGATGTACGCGATGAACTCGTCCGTCACGCGAGCGAGGGCAATCTCGGTGATGTCGAGACGATGCTTGGAGATGAGCGACAGCAGCAGGTCGAACGGACCCTCGAAGTTGTCGAGCCGCACATGGAACGCGCGGTCCTCGGGCGCGCCGTCGGCGACGCCCACCGCGACACCCGTGACGGCCTCCGCGCCAGCCGTCACGAGGCTCAGGCGGCGTCGCCGCGCGCGATGAGCTCGCGCGCGAGCTGACGGTAGGCGTGCGCCCCGGCGTGCGACGGCGCATACGTCGTGATGGGCTCGGCCGCGACCGACGCGTCCGGGAACTTCACGGTCCGCGAGATCACCGTGTGGAGCAGGTTGTCACCGAACGCCTCGTGGACCCGCTCGACGACCTCGCGCGCGTGCAGCGTACGGGCGTCGTACATCGTCGCGACGATGCCGTCGATCTCGAGACGCGGGTTGAGCCGGTCGCGGACCTTCTCGATCGTCTCGATGAGGAGCGCGACGCCGCGCAGCGCGAAGAACTCGCACTCGAGCGGGATGAGCACGCCGTGCGCGGCCGTGAGCGCGTTGACTGTGAGGAGGCCGAGCGACGGCTGGCAGTCGACGAGGACGACGTCGTAGTCGTCGAGCACGGGCCGCAGCACACGGGCGAGGACGGACTCGCGGGCGACCTCGCCGACGAGCTGAACCTCCGCCGCGGAGAGATCGATGTTCGCGGGCAGGACGTCGAGGTTTTCGATCGCAGTAGGCCGGATGATCTCCGTGATGTCCGCCGAGCGGTCCATGAGGAGGTTGTAGATCGTGAGGTCAAGCTCGTTGGCGTTGACCCCGAGGCCGACCGACGCCGCGCCCTGCGGGTCGAAGTCGACGATGAGCACGCGACGCCCGAGCTCCGCGAGGCACGCGCCGAGGTTGATCGTCGTCGTCGTCTTGCCGACGCCGCCCTTCTGATTGCACATCGCGATGATGCGCGCCGGCCCGTGGCCGAAGAGGACGGCCGGCTCCGGGAACTGCGGCATGGGACGTCCGACGGCGTCCGTCTCGTCGGTCGACGTCATGCTGGTCCCGGGCTCCTGGCTGCTCACGGTCCCACGGTAACGCAGCGGGACGCGCGACCCGCGGTGCCACGCGGCCCGACGGGACGACGACGGCGCTCAGCCGAGCGCGCGAGGGTGCGACGTGAGGTACATCTCACGCAGAGCGTCGGGGGTGACGAGCGTGTAGATCTGCGTCGTCGTCACCGAGGCGTGCCCGAGCAGCTCCTGGACCACGCGCACGTCGGCTCCGCCCTGGAGCAGGTGCGTCGCGAACGAGTGTCGCAGCGTGTGCGGCGAGACGTCGTCGGCGTGCGCGATCCCCGCGCGCTGCGCAGCGTCGCGCAGCACCGCCCACGCGCTCTGCCGCGAGAGGCGGCGTCCGCGCGTGTTGAGGAAGAGCGCAGGGATCCCGGTGCCACGCGCCGCGAGAACGGGCCGCGCCCGGACGACGTACGCCTCGACGGCGTCGCGTGCGTACGACCCGAGCGGGACGACGCGCTCCTTGCGCCCCTTGCCGAAGAGGCGCACCGCGGAGCCGCGCGGGTCGAGCTCGACGTCGTCGAGGTCGAGCCCGACGGCTTCCGAGATGCGGGCGCCCGTCGCGTAGACGAGCTCGAGGAGCGCGCGGTCGCGCAGCGGACGCTCGCCGTCGCCCGCTCCTGCCGCCTCGAGGATCGCGAGCACGTCGTCGACGGGGATCGCGCGTGGCAGCCGACGCGGCCGCGCAGGAGGCTTGAGGCGCGAGCCGGGGTCGGCGTCCGCGAGGCCCTCGCTCGCGCAGAAGCGAGTCCAGCCGCGCACCGACGCGACCGCTCGCGCCGTTGACGACGGCGCGAGCACCGGTCGGCCGTCGGCCCCCGTCCGCAGCACCTCGACGTACCCCTCGACAAGCTCGCGGGTGAGGTCGGTCGGGGTCACGGCCCCCTGGGTCGCGACGTGCGCGACGAAACGCTCGAGGTCACGACGGTAGGCACCGAGCGTGTTGTCCGAGAGCCCTCGTTCGACCCGCAGGTGCGCGAGGTAGCCCGCGAGCGGGGCAGCAAGTCCTCGCGGCACCTCGACCGCCGCGGTGGCGGCGTCGGTGCCGGGCGTCGTCTGCATGCGCACAGGCTACGCGGGTCGCGGCGCGCCTCGCGTCAGAACGGCAGGAGGACGTCGACGACGATCGCGACGGACAGGAGCGTGAGGTACGTGATCGACGCGTGGAAGACGCGCATCGCACGCGGCTTGCCGAGCGCGGGGTCCTTGAGGCGACGCAGCAGCGTCACGCACTCGAGGAGGAACCAGCCACCGAGGAGGACCGTCGCGACGCCGTAGACCGCGGTGAGGCTCGCGACGGGCCACAGCGCGATCGAGCACGCGATCATCGCGAGCGTGTAGAGAACCATCTCGACGGCGACGCGTCGGTCGCTCGCGACGACCGGGAGCATGGGCACCCCTGCGTTGGCATAGTCCTTGCGGAACTTCATCGACAGCGGCCAGTAGTGCGGCGGTGTCCAGAAGAAGACGACGCCGAAGAGGAGGAACGGCGCCCAGTCGAGGCTGTTCGTCACCGCGGACCAGCCGATGAGCACGGGCATGCAGCCCGCGACCCCGCCCCACACGATGTTCTGCGACGTCCGGCGCTTGAGGATGAGTGTGTAGAAGACGACGTAGAGGAGGATCGCCGCGACGCCGAGCACGCCGGAGAGCAGGTTGACGAAGCGCGCGAGCCACACGAACGACATCACGCCGAGGACGCTCGCGAAGATCCACGCGCCACGGACCGAGACGTCGCCCGTGACGAGCGGACGCTTCTTCGTGCGGTTCATCACCGCGTCGATGTCGCGGTCGATGATGCAGTTGAAGACGTTGGCGCTCGCCGCGGCGAGGGTACCCCCGAAGAGCGTGTTGAACGCGAGCAGCAGCGGCGGCACGCCACCCTGCGCGAGGAACAGCGTGGGGATCGTCGTCACGAGGAGGAGCTCGATGATCCGCGGCTTCGTGAGGGCGACGTAGGCACCCACCGTCGTGCGCCAGGCGGCCGTGCCGGTCGCGGGGGCGGCGCTCGTGGCCGAGGTCGTGGAAGGCACGCGGGATCGGGTCCGTTCGTCGTGGTCCGCACCGGACGGCTCGTGCGGGGGCGCAGGCCGATGGTCCCGGTGTCAGGGATGAGGCCCATGCTAGTCCCGTGCTGCTCCGCGGGGTGCTGCCGCTCACGTCAGATGCGCCACAGCACACCCCGGGACGACGCGCGAGGACGTCCGGCCCTGGTGCAGCCGGTGCCCACCGTTCGGATCCCGCCCGCCGCCGGGCCCGGGGGGAACTAGGCTGGGACCGTCGAGCCCCAGACCACCACCGTCACGATGATGTGGCGCGCTCACGCGCGCCGCAGGAAAGAGGTCCGGTGAACGCGTTCACCCCCGCCCACCCCTTCGCGTGGAACGACCTTGACCGACGCGCCGTCGACACGGCGCGCGTCCTCGCTGCCGACGCCGTCGAGAAGGTCGGCAACGGGCACCCCGGCACCGCCATCTCGCTCGCCCCGGTCGCCTACCTGCTCTACCAGAACTGGCTCCGGCACGACCCGTCGGACACGGGCTGGCTCGGTCGCGACCGCTTCGTGCTCTCCGCGGGACACTCGAGCCTCACGCAGTACATCCAGCTCTACCTCGGCGGCTTCGGCCTCGAGCTCGAGGACCTCGAGCAGCTGCGTACGTGGGGTTCTCTCACGCCCGGCCACCCCGAGGTCGGCCACACGCAGGGTGTCGAGATCACGACCGGACCGCTCGGCCAGGGCCTCGCGTCCGCGGTCGGCATGGCGATGGCGCAGCGCCGCGTGCGCGGCCTCCTCGATCCCGACGCAGCCCCCGGTGAGAGCCTCTTCGACCAGCGCGTGTTCGTCATCGCGTCGGACGGCGACCTCCAGGAGGGTGTGACGAGCGAGGCCGGCTCGATCGCCGGCACGCAGGAGCTCGGCAACCTCGTCGTCCTCTGGGACGACAACCGCATCTCGATCGAGGGCGACACGTCGATCGCGTTCACCGAGGACGTCACGGCGCGCTACGCGGCCTACGGCTGGCACGTGCAGGACGTCGACTGGACGGCCGGGGGCGAGTACCACGAGGACGTCGCAGCGCTCGACGCCGCGATCGCCGCGGCCGTCGCGGAGACGTCGAAGCCGTCGTTCATCCGACTGCGCACGATCATCGCCTGGCCGTCGCCCACGAAGCAGGGCGACCACTCGTCGCACGGCTCGAAGCTCGGCGGCGCCGAGGTCGCGTCGCTCAAGGAGCTGCTCGGCTTCCCGACGGATGTCGCGTTCAACGTCGAGGACGAGGTCGTCGCACACGCCCGCGGCCTGCGCGCACGTGGCGCCGAGGCCCACGCGGCCTGGGACGTCCGCCTCGCCGAGTGGCGTGCCGCGCACCCCGAACGTGCTGCGCTCCTCGACCGGCTCTCGTCACGCGAGCTCCCCGAGGGATGGGCCGACGCCCTCCCCGTCTTCGAGGCCGGCACGTCGGTCGCGACGCGCGCCGCGTCGGGCAAGGTCCTCACGGCTCTCGCGAGCGTGCTGCCCGAGCTCTGGGGCGGCTCGGCCGACCTCGCGGGGTCGAACAACACGACGATGTCCGGCGAGCCGTCGTTCCTCCCGGCCCATCGCTCGAGCCACGAGTTCGCGGGCGACTCCTACGGCCGCACGCTGCACTTCGGCATCCGCGAGCACGGTATGGGCGCGATCCTCTCAGGCATCGCCCTCTACGGGCTCACACGGCCCTACGGCGGCACGTTCTTCCAGTTCTCGGACTACATGCGCGGCGCGGTCCGTCTCGCCTCGCTCATGGGCACGATGGCCCAGTGCTCCCCCACATACGTGTGGACGCACGACTCGGTCGGTCTCGGCGAGGACGGCCCGACGCACCAGCCGGTCGAGCACCTCGCCGCGACCCGCGCGATCCCCGGCCTCTCGATCGTCCGCCCCGCGGACGCCAACGAGACCGCGGCAGCGTGGCAGGCGATCCTCGAGCGCGACAACGGGCCCGTCGGGCTCATCCTCACCCGCCAGAACGTCCCGACGTTCCCGCGCGGCGTCGAGGGCTACGCCCCCGCCGAGGGCCTCGCCCGCGGCGCGTACACGCTGCTCGACGCAACGGGCGGCGACCCCAAGGTCGTGCTCCTCGCGACCGGCTCCGAGGTGCACGTGGCGGTCGCCGCGCGCGAGATCCTCGAGGCCGAGGGCACCCCGACGCGCGTCGTCTCGGCGCCCTGCCTCGAGTGGTTCGAGGAGCAGGACGAGGCGTACCGCGAGTCGGTGCTCCCCTCGGCAGTCCGCGCACGGGTCTCCGTCGAAGCGGGCCTCGCGCTCAGCTGGTACCGCTACCTGGGCGACACCGGCCGTGCCGTCTCGCTCGAGCACTACGGTGCGTCGGCCTCCGCCGAGAAGCTCTTCGAGGAGTACGGCTTCACCGCCGAGAACGTCGCCGCGAAGGCTCGCGAGTCGCTCGCGGCCGCCGCTCGCTGACGCAGCACCACCTCGCCCGGTGCGCGGCCCTCCCGGCCGCGCACCGGGTCACCGCACCCCCGCCCCGCGGGAGGTGCCACGCAGCCCCGGCCGCTGGGACCAGGCCGACCCGCGACGTCGGGTACACGTCGCAACCCGAGGAGCAGCCATGAGCTCAACCCCTCTCACCCATCTGTCCGCGTCCGGCGTCGCCGTCTGGCTCGACGACCTCTCCCGTCCGCTCCTCACGAGCGGCGGCCTCGCTGACCTCGTCCGCGAGCGGTCCGTCGTGGGTGTGACGACGAACCCCACGATCTTCGCCGGGGCGATCTCCGGCTCGGACGCGTATGACGCCGACCTGCGCGCGCTCGCGCGCGAGGGCGTGAGCGTCGACGCCGCGATCACGCGGCTCACGACCGACGACGTCCGCGCCGCGCTCGACGTCCTCGCACCCGTCCTCGAGGCGACCGGAGGGCAGGACGGCCGCGTCTCGATCGAGGTCGACCCGCGTCTCGCGCACGACACCGAGGGCACCGTCGCTCAGGCGGCGGAGCTCGCCCGGACGATCGACCGTCCTGGTCTGCTCGTGAAGATCCCCGCGACCGTCGAAGGTCTTGACGCGATCACGCGCACGATCGCCGCCGGCATCTCCGTCAACGTCACGCTGATCTTCTCGATCGAGCGCTACCGGGCCGTCATCGACGCCTATCTCACGGGCCTCGAGCGGGCGCACGCCGCGGGTCACGATCTCGCGAACCTCCGCTCCGTCGCGTCGTTCTTCGTCTCGCGGGTCGACACGGCGGTCGACCCTCTGATCGACGCGAGCGACGACCCGCGCGCCGCGGGCCTCCGAGGCACGATCGCGCTCGCCAACGCCCGACGCGCCTACCAGGTGCACCTCGAGACCCTCGCCTCGGAGCGCTGGACCGCCCTCGCGGCGCTCGGGGCCCACCCGCAGCGACCGCTCTGGGCGTCGACGGGCGTCAAGGACCCTGCCCTGCCCGACACTCTCTACGTCGACGCCCTCGTCGCCGACGGCACCGTCAACACCATGCCCCGCGCCACGCTCGAGGCCGTCGCCGACCACGGCACGACGCACGACGACGCGACCGACACGATCACCCCGGCGATCGAGGATGCCCTCGACCGCCTCGCCCTGCTCCGCGACATCGGCGTCGACCTCGACGCCGTCACGGACACGCTCGAGCGTGAGGGCGTTGCCAAGTTCGCCGCCAGCTGGGAGGACCTGCTCGCGACCGTCGCGACGAGCCTCTCCCCGACCGCTTCCCAGGAGGACACCCCGTGAGCCCGACCGAGGTCACCGCCGAGCACAACCCGCTGCGGGACAGCCGCGACCTGCGGCTGCCGCACATCGCCGGTCCCTGCAGCCTCGTGATCTTCGGTGTGACGGGAGACCTCGCGCGCAAGAAGCTCATGCCCGCGGTGTACGACCTCTCCAACCGTGGCCTCCTGCCCCCCGGCTTCGCGCTCACGGGCTTCGCCCGGCGCGACTGGGACGACCAGGACTTCACGCAGGTCGTCCACGACGCCGTCAAGCAGTACGCGCGCACGCCCTTCCGCGAGGAGGCGTGGCAGCAGCTCGCCGAGGGTATCCGCTTCGTCCAGGGTTCCTTCGACGACGAGGCCGCGTTCGAGGAGCTCGCCCGAACGGTCCACGAGCTCGATGAGCAGCGCGGCACGCGCGGGAACCACGCGTTCTACCTCTCGGTGCCCCCGAGCGCGTTCCCGACGGTCTGCCGGCAGCTCGCGAGGTCGGGCCTCTCGAAGCCCCAGCACGCGACGGACGAGACTCAGCCGTGGCGTCGCGTCGTCATCGAGAAGCCCTTCGGGCACGACCTCGCGTCGGCCCGTGAGCTCAACGACGTCGTCTCCGAGGTGTTCGACCAGCCGTCGGTGTTCCGCATCGACCACTACCTCGGCAAGGAGACGGTCCTCAACCTCCTCGCACTGCGGTTCGCGAACCAGATGTACGAGCCGATCTGGAACAACCACTACGTCGACCACGTGCAGATCACCATGGCCGAGGACATCGGGATCGGCGGCCGGGCCGGCTACTACGACGGCATCGGCGCCGCCCGCGACGTCATCCAGAACCACCTCCTGCAGCTCCTCGCGCTCACCGCGATGGAGGAGCCTGCCTCGTTCGCAGCCGACGACCTCGTCGCGGAGAAGATCAAGGTGCTCTCCGCGTGCCGGCTCCCCGAGGACCTCGCGGCGCATACCGCTCGCGGCCAGTACGCCGCCGGCTCGCAGGCCGGCGAGCAGGTCAAGGGGTACCTCGACGAAGACGGGACAGCCCCGGACTCGACCACCGAGACGTACGCAGCAATCCGTGTCGACATCGACAACCGTCGCTGGGCGGGCGTGCCGTTCTACCTGCGTGCCGGCAAGCGGCTCGGGCGACGCGTCACCGAGATCGCCGTCGTCTTCAAGTCGGCGCCGCACCTCCCGTTCGACTCGAGCGAGACGAGCGACCTCGGCAACAACGCGATCGTCATCCGCGTCCAGCCCGACGAGGGCGTGACGATCCGCTTCGGCGCCAAGGTTCCGGGCACCGCGATGGAGGTCCGTGACGTGACCATGGACTTCGGCTACGGCCACGCGTTCACGCAGTCGTCGCCCGAGGCCTACGAGCGGCTCATCCTCTCCGTGCTGCTCGGCGAGCCCCCGCTCTTCCCGCGGCACGAGGAGGTCGAGCTCTCGTGGCGGATCCTCGATCCCATCACCGCGCACTGGGCGGCCGAGGGCCAACCTGAGCCGTACCGTGCGGGCACGTGGGGCCCTGGTTCGGCCGACGAGATGCTGGCACGTGACGGACGTGTCTGGCGGCGCCCATGAGCACTCTCCTGCCCACCGTGACCACGGGCGCCGGACGCGTCCTGACCGAGGAGCACACCGCGTGATCATCGACCTGCCGGCGACGACGACGACCGCCGTCGCCAAGAAGCTCATCAAACTGCGTCAGGAGGGCGGCGCGGTCACGCTCGGCCGGGTCCTCACGCTCGTCATCGTCACGGACACGAGCTCGACGACAGAGGCCATCGACGCCGCGAACGTCGCCTCGCGCGAGCACCCGTGCCGCATCATCGTCCTCGCGACGGGCTCGACCGAGAAGGGCATCGATGCCGAGATCCGCATCGGCGGGGACGCGGGCGCGAGCGAGGTCATCATCCTCACGGCTCCCGCCGAGGCGCTCGTGCACGCGGACACGCTCGTCATGCCGCTCCTTCTGCCCGACGCCCCCATCGTCGCCTGGTGGCCCCGCGAGGCCCCCGCGAATCCGGGTGCGGACGTCATCGGCGCCATGGCGCACCGTCGCATCACCGATTCCTACCGGTCCGCGGACCCGCGCGCGTCGATCCGTCGGCTCGCCGAGGCCTACCGCCCCGGTGACACGGATCTCGCGTGGACCCGGACCACGATCTGGCGCGGCCTCCTCGCGTCGACGCTCGACCAGCCTCCGTTCGAGCCGGTCCTCCGCGCGACCGTCGCGGGCCAGGACGACCACTCCTCGCTCGACCTCCTCGCCGCCTGGCTCGGCGAGGAGCTCGACTGCGAGGTCGACGTCGTCCGCACGCCGGGCGCACAGGCCGTGACGTCCGTGACGCTCACCCGGGCCTCGGGCGACATCACGCTCGCGCGGCCGTCCGGCAAGGTCGCGATCCTCTCGCAGCCGCAGCAGCCCGACCATCGGATCGCGCTGCCCGTGCGCCAGCTGCACGAGTGCATCGCCGAGGAGCTACGGCGCCTCGACGAGGACGAGATGTACGGCGAAGTTCTCACCCAGGGACTCCGGAGGGTCGCCTCATGACCGCTGCACGCACCGTCGTCGTCCACCCTGACGCCGAAGGCCTCGCCGTGACGACCGGAGCGCGTCTGCTGCTCCACGTCCTCGACGCCCAGGCTGTCCGCTCCCCCGTCCACGTCGTCCTCACGGGTGGCACCGTCGGTATCCGCCTGCTCACGGAGGCGTCGCAGAACCCGTTGCGCGACCTCGTCGACTGGTCCGACGTCCACGTGTGGTGGAGCGACGAACGGTTCGTCACGGCCGACGACGGCGAACGCAACGCGCTCCAGGCGCGTGAGGCGCTGCTCGACGCGCTCCCGCTGCCGCCCGGCAACGTCCACGAGATGCCGGCCGCCCGGCCCGAGGACCCGTCGTTCGGCCCGGACGAGGCCGCGGCAGAGCACGCCGCCGAGCTCGCGCGCTATGCCCCTGCGGGCGCGGCGGCGCCGGTGTTCGACGTGGTTCTCCTCGGCATGGGACCGGACATGCATGTCGCGTCGCTCTTCCCGGGGCACCCGGCCCGGGACGCTGCAGGTTCTCCGACCGTCGGCGTGCACAACTCTCCCAAGCCGCCGCCGTCGCGCGTCTCTCTGACGTTCGAGGCGATCAACGGGGCTCGTGAGGTGTGGGTCGTCGCGGCAGGTGCCGAGAAGGCGGAGGCCGTCGCCGCGGCCCTTGCAGGCGATCCGGTCTCGTCCGCCGCCCATGTCCACGGAACCGAGCGCACGCTCTGGCTCATCGACGCGGCTGCGGCAGGCCGCGCCGCGGCAGACGGCTGAGACTCCCGGCCTCCTCAACGGCCCGGCCACGTCAACAACGTCGAAGGGCGGCACCCCACCGGGGTGCCGCCCTTCGACGTTGTCATGCCGTGTCTCGTCGCGCACGCACGGGATCCCCTGAGCGCACGCGTCGGGGCTGGGCTGCTGGTCGCTCAGCCGCCGCGGCGTGCACGGAGCGCGGCGAGCGCCTCGTCGAGCAGTGCGCTGCCGTCCTCGTCGGACCGGCGCTCCTTGACGTACGCAAGATGCGTCTTGTAAGGCTCGTTACGCACGGGCGACGGTGGCGCGTCAGCGTCGAGACCCGCAGGGTAGCCGCACCGCGTGCAGTCCCACTGCTCGGGGATCTCGGTCGACGGCCCGATCGCAAAGGTCGCGCGCGTCTGGTGGCCGTTGGCGCACCAGTACACGACGGAATGCCGCTCGGCGAGATCCCCTCGCTCGGCCTCGCCCATCGGTCCAGCGCCGACGCGCGAACCGCGAATCGCGTTTCCACCTGCCACGTGTGACTCCCCTGTCGTCGTGGTACTGCTGGCCGCCCGAACCGGCGGCCCGGCTCAGATCGTGGCCAGAAGGCCGAGAGCGACGATCGTCAGGACCCAGACGAGGACGAAGCCGACCGTGATGCGGTTGAGGTTGCGCTCGGCGACGCCGGAGCTGCCGACCGTCGCGCTCATGCCGCCTCCGAACATGTCGGAGAGGCCGCCGCCCTTGCCCTTGTGCATGAGGACGAGCATGACGTTCGCGAGGCTCGTGATGACCAGGACGACCTGGAGGATGATCTTGAGAGTGTCCACGAGCGGAAGGGTCCTGTTCGTCGAAGCGTGGTGCGGTGGCGTGTGCCACCGGGGACAAGAGTAGGCCAGCGGGTCCCGGGGAGGCCAACGCCCCGCCGACAGGCGGGACATTGGCCTCCCCGGGAGACCGTCAGGCCTGCTGGAAGCGCGCGATCTTCGCGAACTCCTCAGGGTCGAGCGAGGCTCCGCCGACGAGCGCGCCGTCGACGTCCTTCTCAGCCATGAGCTCGACGATCGAGCTCGACTTCACCGAGCCGCCGTAGAGAACACGGACCGCGTCCGCGACCTCGGCCGAGTAGAGCTCGGCGAGGCGGGCACGGATCGCGCCGTTGACCTCCTGAGCGTCGGACGGGGTCGCGACCTCGCCCGTGCCGATGGCCCACACGGGCTCGTACGCGACGACGACCTTGGCCGCGTCCTCGGCCGAGAGGCCCTCGAACGCGCCGTCGACCTGCGCGAGCGTGTACGAGACCTGCTCGCCGGCCTTGCGGACGTCGAGGCCCTCGCCGACGCAGACGATCGGCACGAGGCCGTGCGCGAGCGCGTTCTTCGTCTTGGCGTTGACGAGCGCGTCGTCCTCGCCGTGGTACTGGCGACGCTCGGAGTGGCCGATCGCGACGTACGTGACACCGAGACGCGCGAGGAACACGGGCGAGATCTCCCCCGTGTAGGCGCCCGAGACGTGCGCGGAGACGTCCTGCGCGCCGTACGACAGGCCGGACTTCTCGGCGTCGACGAAGGTCTGCACCGAGCGCAGGTCCGTGAACGGGACGAGCACGGTGACCTCGGCGGTGGCGAAGTCGTGCTTGCCGTCCTTGAGGTGCCAGTCGAGCTTCTGGACCAGGTCGATAGCCTCGAGGTGGTCCTTGTTCATCTTCCAGTTGCCCGCGATGAGCGGGGTACGCGTTGCCACGAAGGGTCTCCTAGGGATTCAGGCGTCGAGGACGGCGATGCCGGGGAGCGACTTGCCCTCGAGGAACTCGAGGCTCGCGCCGCCACCGGTCGAGATGTGGGAGAAGCCGGCCTCGTCGAAGCCGAGGATTCGGACGGCCGCGGCGGAGTCGCCGCCGCCGACGATCGAGAACGCGCCGTCGGCGGTCGCATCGACCATCGCCTGGGCGACGGCACGAGTGCCGCCCGCGAACGCGTCGAACTCGAAGACGCCCATCGGGCCGTTCCAGACGATCGTCTTCGCGTCGGCGAGCTTCGCCGCGAAGAGCTTCTGCGACTCGGGGCCGATGTCGAGGCCCATGCGCTCGGCGGGGATCGCGTCGACCGCGACCACGTCGTGCGGCGCGTCGGCGGCGAAGCCGTCGGCCGCGACGATGTCGACCGGGAGGACGATCTCGACGCCACGCTCAGCAGCCGTCGCGAGGTAGCCCTTGACGGTGTCGATCTGGTCCGTCTCGAGGAGCGACTTGCCGACCGCGTGGCCCTGGGCCGCGAGGAACGTGAAGACCATGCCGCCACCGATGAGCAGGCGGTCGGCCTTCTCGAGGAGGTTCGCGATGACACCGAGCTTGTCGGAGACCTTCGAACCGCCGAGGACGACCGCGTACGGGCGGGCCGGGTCCTCGGTCGCCTTCTTGAGGGAGTCGACCTCCTTGAGGACGAGCTCGCCGACGGCGGCCGGCAGCACCTTCGCGATGTCGTAGACGGACGCCTGCTTGCGGTGGACGACGCCGAAGCCGTCGGACACGTACGCGTCCGCAAGCTCCGCGAGGTCGGCGGCGAGCGACTGGCGCTCCTCGTCGACCTTCGAGGTCTCGCGGGCGTCGAAGCGGATGTTCTCGAGAAGGACGACCTCGCCCTCGCCGAGCGCGGCGACAGCGGCCTTCGCGCCCTCGCCGACGGTGTCGGCCGCGAGGGTGACCTTGGCGCCGAGCAGCTCGCCGAGGCGGGCCGCGACGGGCGCGAGCGAGTACTTGTCCTCGGGTGCGCCCTTGGGGCGACCGAGGTGCGCGGTGACGACGACCTTCGCGCCCGCGTCGACGAGGCGCTTGAGCGTCGGCAGCGCGGCACGGATGCGGCCGTCGTCGGTGATGGTCGTGCCGTCGAGCGGCACATTGAAGTCGGAACGGACGAGGACGCGCTTGCCGCGCAGGTCGCCGAGGTCAGCGATGGTCTTCACCAGGTGCTCCTGATTCGTGCTGGAGGGGAGGGGGTCAGGCATGCACGGTGCCGCAACGAGAGACGTCCGCGTGCGCGCCCCGGTGCCGGGGCGCGCACGCGGACGTCAGGCGCTCATCGTGCGTGCGCAGCGAACGTCAGAGACGCGCGCCCACGTACTGCGTGAGGGAGACGAGCGAGGACGAGTAGCCCCACTCGTTGTCGTACCAGGCGACGACCTTGACGAGGTCGCCCGACACCTTGGTGAGCTTCGAGTCGAAGATCGAGGTGTGCGGGTCCGTGACGATGTCCGAGGAGACGATCTCGTCCTCGACGAACTTCAGGACACCCTTGAGCGGGCCCTCGGCGGCAGCCTTGACCGCGGCGTTGACCTCGTCGACCGTGACCTCGCGCGAGGCCGTGAAGGTGAGGTCCGTGGCCGAACCCGTGATCGTCGGGACGCGCATGGCGAAGCCGTCGAGCTTGCCCTTGAGCTCCGGGAGGACGAGAGCGACAGCCTTGGCCGCACCGGTCGACGTCGGAACGATGTTCTGCGCGGCGGCGCGGGCGCGACGGAGGTCCCTGTGCGGGCCGTCCTGGAGGTTCTGGTCACCCGTGTACGCGTGGATCGTGGTCATGAGGCCACGCTCGATGCCGATCGCGTCGTTGAGCGCCTTGGCCATGGGGGCGAGGCAGTTCGTCGTGCACGAGGCGTTCGAGATGATGTTGTGCTTCGCGGGGTCGTAGTCCTCGTGGTTGACACCCACGACGAAGGTCGCGTCCTCGTTCTTCGCCGGGGCGGAGATGATGACCTTCTTGGCGCCGGCCTCGATGTGCGCGGAGGCCTTCGTGGCGTCGGTGAAGAAGCCAGTCGACTCGATGACGATGTCCGCACCGAGCTCTCCCCACGGGAGGTTCTTCGGGTCGCGCTCGGCGAGAGCGCGGATCGACTTGCCGTCGACGATGATCGCATCGTCGTTGTAGTCGACCGAGAGCGGGAAACGGCCCAGCACGGTGTCGTACTTGAGCAGGTGCGCCAGGGTGTGGTTGTCGGTCAGGTCGTTGACACCGACGATCTCGATGTCAGCGCCGGACTCGACGATGGCGCGGAAGAAGTTGCGGCCGATGCGGCCGAAGCCGTTAATGCCGACGCGGATGGTCACGTTGCCCTCCTCGGGGCGCGTCGGCTGACACCGACGCACACGGTTGTTGACGAACTGTACGTACGTCGATGTACGCGATGAGATGCGGACCCCGCGTCCCGTCACCGAGTCATGTGGTCCGCATCACCGAACGACACAAGCCTATACCGTCCGGCGGTCAAGCGATGGGACAAACGTCCGAGCGGACGCGCGACTTCTCACGGATCGAGCAGCTCGGGGGCAAGTCCTGCCTCCGTGTCCGGGATGCCCAGGTCCTGGGCGCGCTTGTCGGCCGTCGCAAGCAACCGTCGGATCCGCCCGGCGACCGCATCCTTCGTGAGAGGCGGATCGGCGAGCTGGCCGAGCTCCTCGAGCGACGCCTGCTTGTGCGCGAGCCGCAGCTCCCCTGCCTCGCGCAGGTGCTCCGGAAGGTCCTCACCGAGAATCTCGAACGCCCGCTCGACGCGAGCCCCGGCAGCGACGGCAGCGCGTGCGGACCTCCTGAGGTTCGCGTCGTCGAAGTTCGCGAGCCGGTTCGCGGTCCCCCGGACCTCGCGCCGCGCACGGCGCTCGTCCCAGACCGTCGCCACCTCGGGCGCCCCCATCTGCACGAGCATCTGCGAGATCGCCTCGCCGTCACGCACGACGACGCGATCGACCCCGCGCACCTCGCGCGCCTTCGACTGGACGCCGAGGCGTCGGGCTGCTCCGACGAGTGCGAGCGCCGCCTCGGGACCCGGGCAGGTGATCTCGAGGGACGACGAGCGTCCCGGCTCGGTGAGGGAGCCGTGGGCAAGGAACGCGCCGCGCCACGCGGCCGCGGACTCCTCGGTGCCGCCGGCGACGACCTGGGGCGGAAGGCCACGCACCGGCCGGCCCCGGTTATCGAGGAGGCCCGTCTGCCGCGCGAGCGACTCCCCCTCGCGCACGACGCGGACGACGTAACGCTGGCTGCGACGCAACCCGCCGGGGGCGATGACGACGACCTCGCTCTGGTGGCCGTACACCTCGGCGATCGACGTCTTGAGCCGCCTCGCGACGACCCCCGTGTCGATCTCGGCCTCGACGACGATGCGCCCCGAGACAATGTGCAGCCCTCCCGCAAACCTCAGCAGCGACGAGACCTCAGCCTTGCGGCAGCTCGTCCTGTCGACCCGGAGCCGCGCGAGCTCGTCCTTCACCTGTGCGGTCAGTGCCATGCGGACCATCCTGCCATCTGCCGGGCGATGCCCAGCCCGCGACCGGGACGGCCCGGGCACGGGGGCGGAGTCAGCCCCGGGCTGGCACATCCCCGAGCACGTCGTCGAACACGTCGCGGTACGCCGCCGCGAGCCGCAGCGTGTCATGCCGCGGGCTGCCGTCGCCGACCCGCACCTGACGCATGACGGTGCGTGCCCCCATGGCACCCGCGACCCGCGTGAGCTGTTCGACGTCCTCGACCGACGACGGGTCGGCGAGGACGACATCGACGCGCAGCTGCGGCGCGTGCTGGTGGAGCACCGTGAGGTGGTCCGTCGCGGTGAGCCCCTCGGTCTCCCCTGCCTCGGCCGCCAGGTTGAGCGTCACGCACCGGCGCGCACGGGTCGTGTGGAGCGCCATGGCAAGCTCCGGGACGAGAAGGTGCGGCATGACAGAGGTGAACCACGATCCCGGGCCGAGAACGACCCAGTCCGCCTCCTCGACCGCAGCGACCGAGTCCGGGCACGCCGGAGGGTCTGCCGGGACGAGCCGCACCTGCTCGATCCGACCGGGGGCGACGGCGACGTGCGACTGCCCGGTGACGATCCCCACGCCCCCTCCCTCCTCGCGGACGTCGGCCTCGATCGTCAACGGCACCGAGGCCATCGGCAGGACCCGGCCGCGGGCGCCGAGGAGCCGGCCCACCCAGTCGAGCCCGTCGACGGTGTCCCCGAGGATGTCCCACACGGCGGCGATGAGGAGGTTACCGACGGCGTGCCTGTCCAGGTCGCCGTCAGAGACGAAGCGGTGCTGGAGCACGTCCCGCCACGTCCGGCCCCACTCGTTCTCCTCGCACAGTGCGGCGAGCGCCATCCGCAGGTCACCCGGCGGCAGCACCCCGAGCTCGTCGCGCAGCCGGCCCGAGGAACCGCCGTCGTCAGCGACGGTGACGATCGCGGTGAGCCGCTCCGACATGAGGCGCAGAGCGCCGAGGTTCGCGGACAGCCCATGCCCGCCGCCGAGCGCGACGATCCGCGGGCCGTGAGGGGTCCGCGCGGGCCGCACGTCCGGGTTACTCCTTGCCGAGGTCACGCGCAGTCACCACCACCCGGTACCCGGCCTGCCGCAGCCGGCGGCCCAGCTCCTCCGACACCGCGACCGACCTGTGCTTGCCACCCGTGCAGCCGACGGCGATCGTCGCGTACGTCTTCTCCTCCCCGAGGTAGCCCTCGAGAACCGGCTCGAGGGCCTCGACGTAGCGGTCGAGAAACACCTGGGCGGGTTGCTGGCCGAGAACGTAGTCCCGAACGGGCGCGTCGCGCCCGTTGAGCGCGCGCAGCTCGGTCACCCAGTACGGGTTGGGCAGGAAGCGCATGTCGACGACCTGATCCGCGTCGAGCGGGAGCCCGTACTTGAACCCGAACGACACGATGTGGACGCGCAGGTGGTGGTCGAGACCAGCGTGGACGGACTGGCGGACCTCGCGCCCGAGGTCGTGCACCGAGAGGTCGCTCGTGTCGATGACGATGTCGGCGGACGTCCGCAGCGCCTTGAGCATCTCGCGTTCCTGAGCGATCCCGTCGGTGAGCCGGCCGTCGCCCTGGACGGGGTGCGGGCGTCGCACGGACTCATAGCGCCGCACGAGCACCTCGTCGGACGCGTCGAGGAACATCACGCGGTAGTCGACGTCAAGCTTCTTCACCTGGGCGAGGACCGACTCGAGATCGTCGAAGAACTGCCGCCCGCGGACGTCGACGACGGCGGCGAAGCGCGAGAGCGTGTCACCCGCGTGGGCAGACATCTCGATGAGCGGCAGCAGCATCTGGGGCGGAAGGTTGTCGACGACGTACCACCCGAGGTCCTCGAGCTCGGCGGCCGCACGCGACCGACCGGCGCCCGACATGCCCGTGATGATGACGACCTGGGTCTGCTCGAGCCGCGGCGCGTGGGCCGACGCCTCGAGGGCAGGGATGCCGTCAGGAAGCGTGTGCGGGGCGTGGGGGTCGGCGGGCGCGGGCTGTCCGTCGGTGCTCATGGTTCCAGCATGCCAGCCCCGGATCACGACGACGTCACGACGTGGGAGCGTTTCCCTCCGGTGTGGCGCCCGGAGATGCGAGCGCCGCGACCACGGCCGCCGCCGTCTGCGGCCCCATTCCGGGGACGGTCGCAATTTCCTCGACGCTTGCCGCGCGGAGCCGCTTGACGGAACCGAAGTGCGTGAGGAGCTTCTTCGCGCGAGCAGGTCCGACGCCGGGAACGCCGTCGAGGACCGACGACGTCATCGCGCGGCCACGCCGCTTGCGATGGGCAGTGATCGCGAAGCGGTGAGCCTCGTCACGGACGCGCTGCAGCAGGTAGAGCCCCTCGGAGGTGCGCTCCATGATGACCGGGTAGTCGTCATCCGGCAGCCAGACTTCCTCGAGCCGCTTGGCGAGGCCGCACAGCGCGACATCGGTGACGCCGAGCTCGTCGAGCGCACGCCGCGCCGCGGCGACCTGCGGCTGCCCCCCGTCGACGACGACGAGGTTCGGCGGGTACGCGAACCGCTTGCGCTCCTCGGCTGGCAGCGCGTCGTCCTCGTCGAGCGCGCCCGTCGCAAGCTCGGGTTCGCCCGCGCTCGCGCGGTCCGCGAGGTAGCGACGGAACCGGCGGGTGATGGCCTCGTGCATCGCGGCCGTGTCATCGGGCACGCCGTCGCCGTCGGGGCCCTTGATCGCGAACGTCCGGTACTCGCTCTTGCGCGCGAGACCATCCTCGAACACGACCATCGACGCGACCTGGTGAGTGCCCTGGGTCGTCGAGATGTCGAAGCACTCGATGCGCAGCGGCGCAGAGTCGAGCTCGAGCGCGTCCTGGATCTCCCGGAGCGCCTGCGACCGTGTCGTGAGGTCGCCGGTACGCCGGGTGCGGTGGAGCGCGAGCGCATGCTCGGCGTTCTTGTGGACCGTCTCGGCGAGGGTCGCCTTGGTGCCGCGCTGCGGGACCCTGATCTCAACCTTCGACCCCCGGATGCCCGTGAGCCACGTGGTGAGCCCGTCGGCGTCGTCCGGCAGGAACGGGACCAGCACCTCCCGCGGCACGCCCTCGCGCCGTGCGTCACGGTCGTCGGACTCGGCGGCCTCACCGTAGACCTGCGCGAGGAGTTGCGCGACGAGCCCTGCGTCGGTGATCTCCTCGACCTTCTCAACGACCCATCCCCGTTGGCCGCGGATGCGACCGCCGCGCACGTGGAACACCTGGACGGCAGCCTCAAGCTCGTCGCCGGCAAGCGCGAAGATGTCAGCGTCCGTGCCGTCGTCGAGCACGACGGCGTTGCGCTCGACGACCTTCTCGAGCGCAGCGATGTCGTCACGCAGTCGCGCTGCGCGCTCGAACTCGAGGTCCGCCGACGCCTCACGCATCTGAGCCGTCAGAGGGCCGAGGAAGCGAGCGGCGTCGCCCGCCATGAATGCGCAGAGATCCTCGGCGAGCGCGTGGTGGTCGGCCTGGCTGATGCGGCCGACGCACGGCGCCGAGCACTTATCGATGTAGCCGAGGAGGCAGGGACGCCCAGTCTGCTCGGCCCGGCGGTAGACGCCCGCCGAGCAGGTGCGCACGGGGAAGACCCGGAGGAGAAGGTCGAGCGTCTCGCGGATGGCCCAGGCGTGGCCGAACGGGCCGAAGTACCGCGTGCCTGGTCGCTTGGCGCCGCGCAGCACCTGCGCGCGCGGGATCGCCTCGCCGAGCGTCACCGCGAGGTAGGGGTAGGACTTGTCGTCGCGGTACTTGACGTTGAACCGCGGGTCGAACTCCTTGATCCACGAGTACTCGAGGGCGAGCGCCTCGACCTCCGTGCGCACGACGGTCCACTGAACGCTCGCCGCGGTCGTCACCATCTGCTGCGTGCGCGGGTGGAGAGACGCGAGCGGCTGGAAGTAGTTGGCGAGCCGCTGTCGGAGGTTCTTCGCCTTGCCGACGTAGATGACACGCCCGTGCTCGTCACGGAACCGATAGACGCCCGGGTCGGTGGGGATCTCCCCCGGCCGCGGCCGGTAGCTCGAGGGGTCGGCCATGGCGGGTCAGGACTCGGACGACGGTGCGGCGGCCTTCGTCGCTCGGCTCCGCGCGGCGGCGGCGGTGCGTGCCGTGCTGCTCGTCGTGCGCTTCGTCGTGGCCGTCGTCTTCGGAGCGGCTTTCGTCTTCGGAGCAGCCTTCGATGTCTTCGACGCGGGCGGGTCCGAGACGGGCACACCCTCGCCGAGGACCTCGGCGAGGAAACGTCCGGTGTGGCTCTCCGGGACGCGCGCGACGTGCTCGGGCGTGCCCTCCGCGACGACGGTTCCACCTCCTGAACCGCCCTCAGGACCCATGTCGATGACCCAGTCGGCGTTCTTGATGACGTCGAGGTTGTGCTCGATGACGAGCACCGTGTTGCCCTTGTCGACGAGCGACTGGAGAACCGCGAGCAGGCGACGGATGTCCTCGAAGTGGAGGCCTGTCGTGGGCTCGTCGAGGACGTAGATCGTGCGTCCTGTCGAACGCCGCTGGAGCTCCGTCGCGAGCTTGACGCGCTGCGCCTCGCCTCCTGAGAGAGTTGTCGCGGGCTGGCCGAGACGGACGTAGCCGAGGCCGACAGAGACGAGGGTCGTGAGGTGGCGGGAGATCGCGGGGACGGCCGCGAAGAACTCGGCGGCCTCCTCGATCGGCATGTCGAGCACCTCGGCGACCGTGCGGTTCTTGTAGCGCACCTCGAGCGTCTCGCGGTTGTAGCGCGAGCCGCCGCAGACCTCGCAGGGCACGTAGACGTCCGGCAGGAAGTTCATCTCGATCTTCAGCGTGCCGTCGCCCGAGCACGCCTCGCAGCGACCGCCCTTGACGTTGAACGAGAAGCGGCCGGGACCGTAGCCGCGGACCTTGGCCTCGGTCGTCTGCGCGAAGAGCTTACGCACGTGGTCCCACACGCCCGTGTATGTCGCTGGGTTGGAACGGGGCGTACGGCCGATGGGTGCCTGGTCGACGTGGACGACCTTGTCGAGGTGCTCGAGCCCGGTGACGCGTGTGTGGTACCCCGCGACGCGTCGCGCACCGTTGAGCTCGTTGGCGAGCACGGTGTGGAGGATCGAGTTGACGAGCGTCGACTTGCCCGAGCCGGAGACGCCCGTGACGGCCGTGAGCACGCCGAGCGGGAAGTCGACGTCGATGTTGCGCAGGTTGTTCTCGCGTGCTCCGACGACGGTAAGCTGACGGTCGACCTCGGTCCGGCGCCGCGTCGCAGGCATGGGGATGCTCCGTCGTCCTGCGAGGTAGGCACCCGTGACGGACTCCTTCGACGCGAGCAGGCCGGCGTAGTCGCCCGAGTGGACGACACGACCGCCGTGCTCGCCCGCACCTGGACCGATGTCGACGATCCAGTCGGCCATGCGGATCGTGTCCTCGTCGTGCTCGACGACGATGAGCGTGTTGCCGAGGTCGCGCAGGCGTGTGAGCGTCTCGATGAGCCGACGGTTGTCGCGCTGGTGGAGACCGATGCTCGGCTCGTCGAGGACGTAGAGCACGCCGACGAGGCCCGAGCCGATCTGGGTCGCGAGGCGGATGCGCTGGGCCTCCCCTCCCGAGAGGGACCCGGCCGCGCGCGCGAGCGTGAGGTAGTCGAGCCCGACGTCGAGAAGAAACCCGAGGCGAGCGTCGATCTCCTTGAGGACCTGGCCGGCGATGACCTTCTCGCGGTGGCCGAGCTCGAGCTGTCCGAGGAAGCCGTGGGCCTCGCGCAGCGACATCCCGCAGACCTCGGCGATCGAACGGCCTGACACCTTGACCGCGAGGACCTCGGGCTTGAGGCGGGTGCCGTGACACGTCGGGCACGGGACCTCGCGCATGAAGGCCTCGTACTTCTCCTTCGACCATTCGGACTCGGTCTCGGAGTGCCGCCGCTCGAGGAACGTCATGACGCCCTCGAACCCCGTCGAGTACTGCCGCTCGCGGCCCCAGCGGTTCTTGTAACGGACGTGCACCTTGTGGTCGCGACCGTGGAGGATCGCCTCACGCGCGCGCTCGGGCAGGGCCCGCCACGGGACGTCCATCGAGAAGCCCAGCTCGTCGGCAAGCGCCGTGAGCACGCGCTCGAAGTACTCCGAGGACGTCTGCGCCCACGGGGCGATGGCCCCTTCACGGAGCGTGCGCTCCTCGTCGGGAACGATGAGCTCAGGGTCGACCTCGAGCCGGACGCCGATGCCCGTGCACTCGGGGCACGCGCCGTAGGGCGCGTTGAAGGAGAAGGTACGGGGCTCGATCTCGTCGAGGGTGAGCTCGTGGTCGTTAGGGCACGCCCGGTGCTCGGAGAAGCGACGCTCACGCTCGGGGTCGTCTGCGGGCAGGTCGACGAGCTCGATGAGGACGAGGCCGCCCGCGAGCCCGAGGGCGGTCTCGATCGAGTCGGTGAGACGACGCTGGACGCCCTCACGGGCGACGAGCCTGTCGACGACGACCTCGATCGAGTGCTTGAGCTTCTTCTCGAGCTGCGGCGGGTCGGCGAGCTGGACGACCTCCCCGTCGACGCGCGCGCGAGCGAAGCCCTTCGTCTGGAGCTCCTTGAAGAGCTCTGCGTACTCTCCCTTGCGCCCCCGGACAACAGGTGCGAGAACCTGGTACCGAGTGCCTTCGGGCAGCTCGAGCAGGCGGTCGACGATCTGCTGGGGCGTCTGCGACGCGACACGCTCGCCGCACACCGGGCAGTGCTGCGTGCCGGCACGCGCGAAGAGAAGACGGAGGTAGTCGTAGACCTCGGTGATCGTGCCGACGGTCGAGCGCGGGTTGCGGTTCGTCGACTTCTGGTCGATCGACACCGCGGGCGACAGGCCCTCGATGAAGTCGACGTCAGGCTTGTCCATCTGCCCGAGGAACTGGCGCGCGTACGCCGAGAGCGACTCGACGTAGCGACGCTGTCCCTCGGCGAAGATCGTGTCGAACGCGAGGGAGGATTTGCCCGACCCGGAAAGGCCGGTGAAGACGATGAGCCGGTCGCGGGGCAGGTCAAGGTCGACGCCCCGGAGATTGTGCTCACGGGCGCCCTGGACGACGAGACGATCACTCACCCGGTCATCGTAGTGCAGTCCACACCCATTTCGCACACGTGTTCGACGTCACGTCGTAGTACGGACGCACGCGGCGCCTACCGCCCTCGAGTGCCACGATAGGGACATGACCGTCTATGCCGTGCAGTACACCTACACCCAGGACACCGCGACGCTCGACGCCGTGCGACCGGAGCATCGCGCATACCTGCGCTCGTGCCTCGAGGCGGGGACGCTGCTCGCGTCGGGGCCGCTTGAGGGCGGCCGGGCGCTCCTCCTGCTCTCGGTCGCTGACCGTTCGGCGCTCGATGCGCTGCTCGCGGGCGATCCGTTCCGTGGCGCCGGGGTCCTCGGGTCCGTCGACGTCGCGGAGTGGAAGCCTGTCATCGGCCCGTGGGCCGAACTCGCCTGAGTTGCGCTCGGGACGCACGCGGTCCGACGCCGCCCCTGGGCACGACGGAGGGCGGTGGCTGCTGCCACCGCCCTCCGTCGTGCTGGTTGCGCGATGTCAGCTCTCGTGAGCCTGGGAGCTGCCACCCGGCTTCTCGGCGACGGCCGCGTCTGCGGCGGCCACCGCTGGCTCGTCCGCGCGGTCGGGCTCGGGAAGGTCGGGCCGACCGTCGGAGTCGAGGATGCCGCGCTCGGCGTCCCGGCGTGTCTTCCAGAGGCTTGCGACGGTGACGACGGCCAGCGTGCCGATGATGACCGTGAGCGACGTCGCGATGCCGATCTCGGGCGCCCACTCGATGTGCTTGCCGCCGTTGATGAACGACAGCTCGTTGACGTGCATCGCGTGGAAGATGAGCTTGAACCCGATGAACGCGAGGATGACCCCTAGGCCCTGCGCGAGGTAGACGAGCCTGTCGAGGAGCCCGCCGATGAGGAAGTAGAGCTGGCGCAGGCCGAGGAGTGCAAGAGCGTTCGCCATGAAGACGACGTAAGGCTCTTGCGTGAGTCCGTAGATCGCGGGGATCGAGTCGAGCGCGAAGAGCAGGTCGGTAAAGCCGATCGCGACCATCACGAGGAACATCGGCGTGAGGAAGCGCTTGCCGTTCTTCTTCACGGTGAGGCGGTCGCTGTTGTACTCGTCAACGGTCGGCACGACCTTCTTGAAGAGCGCGACGACGGCGCCGCCGGGAACCTTGTCCTCGTGCTCGGTCTCGGGCTTGACCTGCTTCCAGGCGGTCCACAGGAGGATCGCGCCGAAGAGGTAGAAGACCCACGACCAGGCGTTGAGCGCTGCAGCACCGAGGAGGATGAAGGCGGTGCGCATGACGAGAGCGAGCGCGACCCCGACGAGGAGGACCTTCTGCTGGTTCTCCCGCGGCACGCGGAACGACGTCATGATGAGGAGGAAGACGAAGAGGTTGTCGACCGAGAGGCTCTTCTCCGTGATGTAGCCCGCGAAGAACTCGCCGCCGTGCTCGGGTCCGACGACGATCAGGAAGACGATGCCGAAGATGATCGCGAGCGCGATGTAGACGGCCGACCAGATCGCCGATTCCTTGAACGTCGGCGCGTGGGGCGTCCGGACGTGTGCGTAGAAGTCGAAGATGACGAGGCCGAGGACCACGGCGGCTGAGATGAGCCACACGGACAGATGAATATCGAGCACCGAGCGTTCCTCCGGTACGTAGCACTGAGTACCGGAGGTCTCTCCCGCCCGGCGCTCGTGCACTGGTCCGGACCGATGGCACCGGGGAGGCTACGGAGCCTGCCGTGATGACGACGCCATCGTGATGGGGATACTCCCCTCCAACCGAGCCATCGTAACCGCAGACCTAGGTCCTCGCTCGACGAAACGGGTCACCGACGGTGTGTCGCGCGCCTCACTCCGTCGCGGCGCGCATCTGCCGCAGTTCCTTCTTGAGGCCGGAGATCTCGTCCCGCAGGCGTGCGGCGAGCTCGAACTGCAACTCGGCTGCGGCTGCGTGCATTTGGTCCGTGAGCTCTTGGACGAGGCTCGCCAGATCTCCTGCCGCCGAGACGGCGGGGCGTTCGGACGTCGTCGTCGCGGCGCGGGAGCGGCCCGTAGGTGCCTTGCGGTAGCCGCCGGCGAGGAGCTCGGCGGTATCGAGGTCCTCGCGCGCGAGCATGTCGGTGACGTCGGCGATCTTCTTCCGCAGGGGCTGGGGGTCGATGCCCCGCTCGGTGTTGTAGGCGATCTGCTTCTCGCGTCGGCGTTCGGTCTCCTCGAGGGCGGTCTGCATGGCGGCAGTGATCTTGTCCGCGTACATGTGGACCTGGCCGGAGACGTTGCGGGCGGCGCGTCCGATCGTCTGGATGAGTGACTTCGACGAGCGGAGGAAGCCTTCCTTGTCGGCGTCGAGGATCGCGACGAGCGAGACCTCGGGGAGGTCGAGCCCCTCGCGCAGGAGGTTGATGCCGACGAGGACGTCGTAGACGCCGAGGCGGAGGTCGCGGAGAAGCTCGACACGGGCGAGCGTGTCGACCTCGGAGTGGAGGTACCGGACCCGGACCCCCTTGTCGAGGAAGTAGTCGGTGAGATCCTCGGCCATCTTCTTCGTGAGCGTCGTGACGAGGACGCGTTCGTCCTTCTCGACACGGGTGCGGATCTCCTCGAGGAGGTCGTCGATCTGCCCCTTGGTGGGCTTGACGACGACCTCGGGGTCGATGAGGCCTGTCGGGCGGATGATCTGCTCGACAACACCGTCGGAGAGCCCGAGCTCGTAGTCGCCGGGCGTGGCGGAGAGGTAGACGGTCTGGCCGATGCGCTCGACGAACTCCTCCCACCGCAGCGGCCGGTTGTCCATGGCGCTCGGAAGGCGGAAGCCAAAGTCGACGAGGTTCCGCTTGCGCGACATGTCACCCTCGTACATCGCGCCAATCTGGGGCACCGTCACGTGGGACTCGTCGATGACGAGGAGGAAGTCGTCGGGGAAGTAGTCGAGCAGCGTGTGAGGCGGCGTCCCTGCTTCACGTCCGTCGATGTGGCGCGAGTAGTTCTCGATGCCGGAGCAGCTCCCGACCTGGCGCATCATCTCGATGTCGTACGTCGTGCGCATGCGCAGGCGCTGCGCCTCGAGGAGCTTGCCCTGCCGTTCGAGGTCGGCGAGCCGCGTCTCGAGCTCAGCCTCGATGCCGGCGATCGCGCGCTCCATGCGCTCGGGACCCGCGACGTAGTGAGTCGCGGGGAAGATGTGGATCGACGGGACGGTCGAGACGATGTCGCCGGTGAGCGGGTGGAGCGTATGGATCGCCTCGATCTCGTCACCGAAGAACTCGATGCGGATCGCGAGCTCCTCGTAGACGGGAATGATCTCGACGGTGTCACCGCGCACGCGGAACGTGCCGCGGGTGAAGGCGAGGTCGTTGCGTGTGTACTGCATCTCGACGAAGCGGCGCAGCAGACCGTCGCGATCGATCTGGTCGCCGACGTCGAGCCGCTGCATGCGGTCGACGTACTCCTGAGGGGTACCGAGGCCGTAGATGCAGGAGACAGACGCAACGACGACGACGTCGCGCCGCGTGAGCAGAGAGTTCGTCGCCGAGTGGCGAAGCCGCTCGACCTCGTCGTTGATCGCCGAGTCCTTCTCGATGTAGGTATCGGTCTGCGCGATGTACGCCTCGGGCTGGTAGTAGTCGTAGTACGAGACGAAGTACTCGACGGCGTTGTTGGGGAGCAGCTCGCGGAACTCCGTCGCAAGCTGCGCTGCAAGAGTCTTGTTGGGTGCCATAACGAGCGTCGGACGCTGCACCTGCTCGATGAGCCACGCTGTCGTCGCGCTCTTTCCGGTGCCCGTCGCGCCGAGCAGGACGATGTCCTTCTCCCCCGCGTTGAGCCGCTCGGTGAGCTCTGCGATCGCGGTCGGTTGGTCACCCGCAGGCGTGTACTCGGACACGACCTCGAAGGGGGCGACGGTCCGTTGCAGGTCGGTCTCGGGTCGCATGAGTCCACGGTACGCCGAGGCGCCGACATTGACGGGCCAGCGGTGCAATGTGGTCCAGGCCACGACTCCACTGCCCTCGAAAGGAAGGGAGCGCTCCCAGCCGAGAGTCCTCGTAGAAAATCACCCGGGGGCACCCCCACGCCTCTAGCAATCAGCGTGAGACGCTCCGTAACATAGTTTGTTAGTTCGCCTTCCTAACACCCGAGACGATCCGGAGCATCATGAGTCCCCAGTACGTTGGTTCGCGCCGCAGGCGCGAACGCCCGATCCGCAGACTGCTCGCAGCGCTTGGCGTAGGAGCGCTCGTCGGGGCTCTCGTGCCATCCGCACTGGTCGCGTCGGCCGCTACGCCGGCGGGGTTCCCAGACTTTGACGACGCGTGCACAGTCCTCGACACCACCGTGCCGACCGGCGTCGTCAACTCGAACGACCAGCTCGGGATCGACAACAACCTCAACACCTACGTGGGCGGTCACCTCACGATCGGCGCCGCTGCTTCGGAGATCGAGGGACTCAACGTCGTCGCCGGTGACATGACCGTCAACAAGGACGGCTGGTTCGGCGTCGGGGTCGTCGGCGCCGGGTCCCTCATCTCCCCCGGCGCAGGCAAGGACGTGCTCCTGGTCGGCGGCAACCTCATGGGCAAGCCGTCGGTCGACACCGGACAGCGACTCGCCCAGATCGGCGGAACGGTGACCGGCGGGTTCCCGGGCTGGGCATCCATGTACTACACGGACGGTATGGGCGCCGACGCGCTCATCACGAACAACTACGACCCGGCATACGACTTCAACAACTTCACACCCAGGATCCAGACGCTGGCGGACAACCTCGCGCAGAGCGGCACGCTCGGCAGCACGACAGTCTCCGGCGGCACGATTACCCTCGACGCTCAGAACCAGGTGGGCCAGATCCGCTTCGACGTTCCAGCCGCTGCGCTCGCTGGCATGACGGAGATCCAGCTCGTCAATATTGCTTCGACGCAGCCGCTCGTCATCAACCTCACGGGCACTTCCTCTGCCACGTCGCTGACGATCGGCAGCCTTGCCTTCGAAGTCACCTACAACGATGTTCCGGGCGATCACGTCGCGACCAGCGGGGTTCTGCCCGGGACGCCCACGACGACGTTCCCGTGGCTCCTCAATGACTTCGGTTTCGCGGGATACGCCTCGCGTGTCATGTGGAACTTCAACGACACCGGCAAGGTCGCCCTCACCTCCGGCAACCAGTGGGTCGGATCCATCCTGGCGCCCAGCGCAGATCTCACGGCCACCCAGTCGATCAACGGCCGCGTCTATGTCGGCGGCGACTTCACCTTCAACGGACAGGGCAACGAGGTTCATGCCTTTGCGTGGACCGGGTGCGGTTTGCCCACTGCCCTCGCACAGGGCACGTTCCAGATCAACAAGGTCGTCGACGGCTCGGCCGCCAGCTCGGTCCCCGGCACCACCGCCTTCACCGTCAACTACACCGTCAACGGCGTGGCTGCCACGACGCCGCTGACGGTCCTGGCCGACGGCACCGTCGTCAACGGACCCGTCCTTGAGGAAGGCGACGTCGTCGTCTTCACCGAGGCCACCCCGCCGACCATCGCCGGCATCGACTGGGGCACCCCCCTCATCACCGTCAACGGCACCGAGACCAACACCCTGACGATCACCGACGGCGGCAACGCCACGATCATCGTCACCAACACCGCCACGACCACCCCGGCCAAGACCGGCACGTTCCAGATCAACAAGGTCGTCGACGGCTCGGCCGCCAGCTCGGTCCCCGGCACCACCGCCTTCACCGTCAACTACACCGTCAACGGCGTGGCTGCCACGACGCCGCTGACGGTCCTGGCCGACGGCACCGTCGTCAACGGACCCGTCCTTGAGGAAGGCGACGTCGTCGTCTTCACCGAGGCCACCCCGCCGACCATCGCCGGCATCGACTGGGGCACCCCCCTCATCACCGTCAACGGCACCGAGACCAACACCCTGACGATCACCGACGGCGGCAACGCCACGATCATCGTCACCAACACCGCCACGACCACCCCGGGTACCGGCGCGCCCAGCACAGGCACCCCCGGCACGGGCGAGCCCAGCACCGGCACCCCCGGCACGGGCGAGCCCAGCACCGGCACCCCCGGCACCGACGAGCCCAGCACCGGCACCCCCGGCACCGACGAGCCCACCAACGGTGCGACGACGGACGACGACGGTGGCGTCGGCTCGGAGGAAGGCGAACCGACCGACGGCACGCCCACCGACGACGGTACGTCGCCCGACGACGGTCTTCCCGTCACCGGCGCCCAGGCGGCGATCGGCTCGGGCATCGCGCTCCTGCTCATCGTCGGCGGTACCGCCCTCCTCGCGGTCCGCCGTCGCGAGGCCTGACCGCACCGCTCGAGCACAACATGCCTAGGGGCACCGATCACCACGGTCGGTGCCCCTCAGGCGTCGTGCGTGACCGTCAGGCGTCCTGCTCCTGGGTCACCTGCTCGTGGAGTCGCCGCCAGAGCTCGTCCACCTGCTCCCGCAGGTGCTCGATGTCTCCCGTCCCGTCGAGAACGACGTCGGCCGCGGCGAGCCGTTCTTCGTCGCTCGCCTGCGCCGCGAGGCGCCGGCGCGCCTCCGGCAGGGTCGCCCCACGAGTTTCGACGAGTCGCGCGATGCGGAGATCGGCGGGTGCGTGGACGACGACGAGCACATGGAAGTCGTCGGACTGCCCCGTCTCGACGAGCAGCGGGACGTCGTGCACGATGACGGCCCTCGGATCGGCGGCGACCGCCCGCGCCTCCTCCTCGGCTGCGACGCGCGCGATCTGCGGGTGGAGGATCGCCTCAAGATCGGACCGAGCCTGCGGGTCGTTGAAGACGATGTGCCCGAGAGCCACACGGTCGAGCGCGCCGTCCTCGTCGAGCACGCCGTCGCCGAAGCGATCAATGACGGTGCCGAGCCCGACCGTGCCCGGGGCGACGACCTGACGCGCGATGACGTCATGGTCGACGACAACCGCACCCAGCTCGCGCAGGCGGGAGGCGACCACCGACTTGCCCGCGGCGATCCCACCCGTCAGTCCGATGCGAGTCATGTCCACATCCTGCCCCCGACGTCTCAGCACAGCAACAGGCCGGTGCACCTGAGCAGCGTCGCGCGGGGGCTAGGGTCTGAGGACGGGGGTGGTCGCCTCCTCGCGGAGTGGAGGAACGATGTCAGGGATGCACCCCGGGATGGGTGGCGGTCAGTTCAGGTCGTTCCGGCAGGACGCCTCGGTACGCGGCACGAGACTGCGCAGCGGCACGATCCGGCGCGTCCTCGAGTTCGCTCGTCCGTACCGCGGTCGGCTCTCCGCGTTCCTCGCGATCATCGCTGTCGACGCTGCACTCGGCGCGGTGACCCCTCTGCTGTACCGAGCGATCATCGACGACGGTATCTCCGCGGGTCGCCGTGACCTCGTCATCTGGTTCTCGGTTGCGGTCGGGGTGGTCTCCCTCACGTCCGGGGCTCTCGTGCTCGTGCAGCGGTGGCTGTCGGCGAGCATCGGCGAGGGTCTCATCCTCGACCTGCGCACCTCCGTCTTCGACCACGTCCAGTCGATGCCCCTCGCTTTCTTCTCCCGGGCACGGACCGGCGCGCTCGTGCAGCGGCTCAACGGTGACGTCCTCGGCGCCCAGCAGGCGTTCACGTCAACCCTCCAGAACGTCGTCTCGAACGTGCTCACCGTCGTGTTCGTCCTCGCCGCGATGTTCACCATGTCGTGGCAGCTGACCCTCGTGTCGCTCGCGCTCGTGCCTGCGTTCATCGTCCCGGCACGGTGGATCGGACCGCGCATCGCCCGGGTGACGCGCGAAGCGTACGGTCTGAACGCCGACGCCGCGCAGACCATGACGGAGCGGTTCAACGTCGCGGGCGCGCAGCTCGCGAAGATCTACGGCCGGCCCGAGGACGAGTCCCTGATGTACCGCACCCAGGCGGCACGCGTCCGGGACATCGGGGTCCGCCTCGCGATGTACAACACGGTCTTCCGCGTCTCCCTCGTCACGGTCGCGGCCGTCGCCGTCGCGGTCGTCTACGCGCTCGGCGGCCTCGCGACGATCAGCGGTTCGCTGACGATCGGTGTCCTCGTCGCGCTCACGAGCTACCTCACACGCCTCTACGGACCGCTCACGTCACTGTCCAACGTCCAGGTCGACGTCCTCACCGCGCTCGTGAGCTTCGAGCGGGTCCTCGAGGTCCTCGACCTCGAGCCGAGCGTCCGCGACGCCGACGAAGCCCGCGATCTCTCCCCCGCGATCATCGCCCGCGGTGCCTCGGTCGAACTCGACAAGGTGACGTTCCGCTACCCTGCGGCATCCGAGGTGTCGCTCGCGTCCCTCGAGTCGGTCGCGTCACTCACGAACGACCCGGAGGCAGACACGCTCACCGGCGTGACGTTCCGCGTCGAGCCCGGCCAGACGGTCGCGATCGTCGGGCCGTCCGGCGCAGGCAAGACGACGCTCACGCATCTCGTCACACGCATGTATGACCCGACGGACGGCACGGTGCGGATCGCCGGCGAGGACCTGCGCGACGTCTCCCTCGCCTCCCTGCGCGCAGCCGTCGGCACGGTCCCCCAGGACTCCCACATGTTCCACGACTCGATCGCCGGCAACCTCCGCTACGCCAAGCCCGGAGCGACTGACGACGAGATCCTCGAGGCGCTGCGGGCAGCGCACGTCCTCGATCTCGTCGAGTCCCTTCCCGACGGCATCGACACCGTCGTCGGTGATCGTGGTTACCGGCTCTCCGGTGGTGAGCGGCAGCGCCTCGCGATCGCCCGCCTGCTCCTCAAGGCACCGGCCGTCGTCATCCTCGACGAGGCGACCGCGCACCTCGACTCGGAGTCCGAGGCCGCCGTCCAGCGTGCGTTCGACCGGGCCCTCGAAGGCCGCACGGCGCTCGTCATCGCCCACCGGCTCTCGACGGTGCGTAACGCCGATGCGATCCTCGTCGTCGATTCCGGACGGATCGTCGCGCACGGCACCCACGCGGAGCTGCTCGCCCAGGGCGGCCTCTACGCGGACCTCTACGAGACCCAGCTCGCCACGGGTCTCGACGACGCGGACGCCTGAGCTCCAGCCTGCGCGCCAATTTCCTTGCGTCACAGCAACCCGCGAGGGTGCGTGCACGCAAGGGACCGCGCGCGGGCCGTCGCACGCGTCACGGTTCATGCGTGCCAGCACCGTCAACGAGTGCAGGCACGCAATCACCGCAGCATTGACGCCGCGAACCCCGGTTGAGTGCGTGGTCGCACCACACGCGCGCACCTGCGCGCACAGGGCCGCGCACCCCCGCATCTGCGGGCACCCACCGGGATCCGCCTGCGGAGCCTCGCGCGCGCTCGGCCCGGGCCGCCCCGGGAACGCCGGAGGCCGGCCACCGCATGAGCGGTGACCGGCCTCCTCAAGACCGTCAGGGACGGTGCTCGATCAGTTGCCCGTGAGCTTCTCGCGCAGAGCGGCGAGAGCCTCGTCGGACGCGAGCGTACCCGCAGTCTCCTCCTGGGCAGGAGCCGAGGAGTAGGTCGACGGAGCCGACTCGGACGAGCTGCTGCCACCGGCCGCAGCCTCGGCGTCCGCCGTGATGGCGTCCGCGACCTGCTTGCGGTGCGCCTCCCAGCGCTCGTGGGCCTGGGCGTACTGCGCCTCCCAGGTCTCACGCTGCGCCTCGAAGCCCTCGAGCCACTCCTGCGTCTCGGGGTCGAAGCCCTCGGGGAACTTGTAGTTGCCCTGCTCGTCGTACTCGGCAGCCATGCCGTAGAGCGCGGGGTCGAAGTCCTCGGACTCCGGGTCCACACCCTCGTTGGCCTGCTTGAGCGAGAGCGAGATGCGGCGGCGCTCGAGGTCGATGTCGATGACCTTGACGAACGCCGAGTCGCCGACCTGGACGACCTGCTCCGGCAGCTCGACGTGACGCTGCGCGAGCTCCGAGATGTGGACGAGGCCCTCGATGCCGTCCTCGACGCGCACGAACGCACCGAACGGGACGAGCTTGGTGACCTTACCCGGGACGACCTGGCCGATGGCGTGGGTCCGGGCGAACGCCTGCCACGGGTCCTCCTGCGTCGCCTTGAGCGACAGCGAGACACGCTCGCGGTCGAAGTCGACGTCGAGAACCTCGACGGTGACCTCCTGGCCGACCTCGACGACCTCGGACGGGTGGTCGATGTGCTTCCACGAGAGCTCGGAGACGTGGACGAGACCGTCGACGCCGCCGAGGTCCACGAACGCACCAAAGTTGACGATCGACGAGACCACACCGGGGCGGACCTGGCCCTTCTGCAGGGTCTGCAGGAAGGTCGAGCGCACCTCGGACTGCGTCTGCTCGAGCCACGCACGGCGCGAGAGGACGACGTTGTTGCGGTTCTTGTCGAGCTCGATGATCTTCGCCTCGATCTCCTTGCCGACGTACGGCTGGAGGTCGCGGACGCGACGCATCTCGACGAGCGACGCCGGGAGGAAGCCACGGAGGCCGATGTCGAGGATGAGGCCACCCTTGACGACCTCGATGACGGTGCCGGTGACGACGCCGTCCTCCTCCTTGACCTTCTCGATCGTGCCCCACGCGCGCTCGTACTGGGCGCGCTTCTTGGACAGGATGAGGCGACCCTCCTTGTCCTCCTTCTGGAGAACGAGCGCCTCGACTGCGTCACCCACCTGGACGACCTCGCCCGGGTCGACGTCGTGCTTGATGGAGAGCTCACGCGAGGGGATGACACCCTCGGTCTTGTAGCCGATGTCGAGAAGGACCTCGTCGCGGTCGACCTTGACGATGGTGCCCTCGACGATGTCGCCATCGTTGAAGTACTTGATGGTGGCGTCGACGGCAGCGAGGAAGTCCTCGGCAGAGCCGATGTCGTTGACAGCGATCTGCTTCGTGGTGGGGGTGGTCATTGAGTCAGGTGCTCCGATGCGGACAGGAAGTAGTACGGATGGATGTGTGCCTCCCGCGGACCCGTCGCTCCTCACGGAGGACATGGCTCACCCACGAGAGACCGCGTCAACACTACCACTTGTCCGCACACGCAACGACGCCCCTCCCGACGTACGTCGGGAGGGGCGTCGAGGTCGACCTCAGGCGAGGACCCGGGCGACGCGCAGGAGGTCGTCGGGAACCTGCTTGACGCGGCCCGCGATCTCGGGGAGCGGCACGAGGACGATGTCCTCGCCCTGGAGCGCCGTCATGACGTTGGTCTCCCCCGCCGTGATCGCGTCGACCGCGGCCACACCGAAGCGCGAACCGAGGATGCGGTCCGTCGGCGTCGGCGTCCCGCCGCGCTGGACATGCCCGAGCACCGTGAGGCGGGTGTCGAAGCCCGTCCGCGCCTGGATCTCCGCCGCGACCCGCTCGCCGATCGCGCCCGCGACGATCTCGCCGTACTTGCCGAGCTGGACCTCGTACTCCATCGACGAGCCCTGCCTCGCGTGGGCGCCCTCCGCGACGACGACGATCGAGAAGTTCGCGTGTGCCTTGTGGCGGTGCTGGAGGAACTTCACGACACGGTCCATGTCGAACGGCTCCTCGGGAGCCAGGACGATCTCGGCGCCACCGGCGATGCCGGAGTTCACCGCGATCCAGCCGGCGTGACGCCCCATGACCTCGACGACCATGACGCGGTTGTGGGACTCCGCTGTCGTGTGGATCCGGTCGATCGCCTCCGTCGCGATGTTCACCGCGGTGTGGAAGCCGATCGAGAGGTCGGTCCCCGCGACATCGTTGTCGATCGTCTTGGGGATCGCGACGATCTTCACGCCGGCATCCGCAACCTTGCTCGCCGCGTGGAGCGTGCCGTCGCCGCCGATACAGATGAGTGCCTCGATCTTCTCGGCCTCGAGCGTCTGGAGGACCGCGTCCATCGACCCGTCCTCCTCGCGCGGGTGGAACCGCGCGGTCGAGAGCAGGGTGCCGCCCATCGAGAGGACGTTGCGGATGTGCTGGCGCTCGAGCGGCTGGATGTCGCCGTCGACGACGCCCTTCCACCCGTTGCGGAACCCGATGATCTGGTGCCCGTACTCCCCGAGCCCCTGCTTGACGATCGCCCGGATCGCCGCGTTGAGACCCGGGCAGTCGCCGCCGCCCGTGAGAAGGCCGATGCGCATCAGAGAAAGCTCCCTCGCGTAGTGCGCGAGCACGACCGGGCAGACGCCGGGTCGCGTCCTCACGCCGTTCGTACCTCCAACTTATCTCACGACGGAGACCGATTTCCGGTGCCGAAGGTCCTTCCCGGGCGCGTGTCCCGCACCGTGGGACGATAGGCAGATGCAGCAGCGTGCCGGATACCAGGACGTCCCGCCCGAGTCCGCCGGCCCTGCGGGCCGCAGCTGGTGGGACGAGAACGCCGCCGAGTACCTCGACGAGCACGGGGAGTTTCTCGGCCACGGCGACTTCTGCTGGTGCCCCGAGGGACTGCGCGAGGCGGACGCCCACCTGCTCGGAGACGTCGCCGGGACGGACGTCCTCGAGATCGGGGCCGGCGCCGCGCAGTGCTCCCGGTGGCTCCGCGCACACGGGGCGCGCACCGTCGCCACCGACCTGTCCGGCGGGATGCTCGCTGCCCTCCGCACGCTGCCAGGGACGCCCCCGCTCGTCCAGGCCGACGCCCGCGCGCTCCCGTTCGCGGACGCCAGCTTCGACGCGGTCTTCACCGCGTACGGCGCGATCCCGTTCGTGCCCGATGCCCGCACCGTCCACGCCGAGGCCGCCCGCGTCCTCCGTCCGGGCGGGCGCTGGGTCTTCTCCGTCACGCACCCCGTCCGCTGGGCCTTCCCCGACGACCCCTCGGAACGCGGGCTCACCGCAACGTCCTCGTACTTCGACCGGACGCCCTACGCCGAGCGCGACGACGCCGGCCGCGTCACGTACGTCGAGTACCACCGGACCGTCGGCGACCACGTCCGGGACCTCGTCGCCGCGGGGTTCGAGCTCCTCGACATCGTCGAGCCCGAGTGGCCCGCCGGCCACAACCGCGCGTGGGGCGGCTGGAGCCCGGTGCGCGGCAGGGTGCTGCCCGGCACCGCGATCTTCGTCACGCGCCGCCGCTGAGCCCGGACGACGGCACGCCCGCCCCGCAGACGGGAACGGCGCCGCGGTGCGTCCCCCGGCGCACCGCGGCCCGGATCAGTGCCCCGCGTCGTGCCAGTTCGGGCCCGTGCCAACGGAGACGTCGAGCGGCACCGAGAGCTTCGCCGCGCCGCCCATCGCCGCACGCAGGAGCGCCTCGACCTCCTCGAACTCGCCCGGCGCGACCTCGAGGACAAGCTCGTCGTGGACCTGGAGGAGGAGGCGGGAGCGCAGCCCGCGCGCGTCGAGTTCCTTGCGCACCTCGAGCATGGCGATCTTGATGATGTCCGCAGCCGACCCCTGGATCGGGGAGTTGAGGGCGACCCGCTCGGCGATCTCGCGCCGCTGACGGTTGTCGCTCGTGAGGTCCGGCAGGTAACGCCGGCGCCCGAGGATCGTCTCGGTGTAGCCCGTCGCACGCGCAGCCTCGACGACCTCGTGGAGGTACGTCCTCACGCCGCCGAAGCGCGTGAAGTAGTCGTCCATGAGCTTCTGCGCCTCGCCGACCTCGATGCCGAGCTGCTTCGAGAGGCCGAAGGCTGACAGCCCGTACGCGAGGCCGTAGCTCATCGCCTTGATCTTCGACCGCTGAGCAGGGCTCACGTCCGTCGTCGCGACGCCGAACACTCGGGACGCGACGTAGTTGTGGAGGTCCTCACCCGACCGGAACGCCTCGATGAGTCCCTCGTCGCCAGACAGGTGCGCCATGATGCGCATCTCGATCTGAGAGTAGTCCGCAGTGAGCAGCGTCTCGTAGCCGTCACCCACGACGAAGGCGCGGCGGATGCGCCGTCCGGCAGCCGTGCGGATCGGGATGTTCTGAAGGTTGGGGTCCGCCGAGCTCAGCCGTCCCGTGGCCGCTACCGTTTGTTGGAACGTCGTGTGGATGCGACCGTCAGGACCGACGTAGCGCAGGAGAGTCTCGACCGTCTGACGCAGCTTCGTCACGTCACGGTGCGCGAGCAGGTGCTCGAGGAACGGGTGCTGCGTCTTCGCGAACAGCTCCGTGAGCGCGGCCGCGTCCGTCGTGTAGCCCGTCTTGATCTTCTTGGTCCGCGGCATGTCCAGCTGGTCGAAGAGCACCTCCTGGAGCTGCTTGGGCGAGCCGAGGTTCACCTCACGCCCGATGACCGCGTACGCCTCCTCGGCCGCGTGCCGTGCCTGCTCGCCGAACTCCGCGTCGAGCTCGCGGAGCAGGTCGACGTCGACCGCGATCCCCGTGTCCTCCATGCGCGCGAGGACGTCAGCCAGCGGCAGTTCGAGAAGCTCGAGGAGCTTCGTCGCGCTGCGGTCCGCGAGGTCGTCGGCCAGTGCCTCCCCGAGCGGCACGAGGATCGATGCCCGCTCCGCAAGCACCGTGAGCTCTCCCCCGTCGCCGTCGAGATCGAGGTCGAGCGAACCCTGCGTACCCCCGGGCGACGCCGCGCCGATCTCACGGTGGAGCGAGCGGATCGTGAGGTCCTCGAGGTCGAACGTCCGCTGGTCCGGGTGGCACAGGTACGCCGCGAGCTCGGTGTCGAGCGTGACCCCGCGAAGCGCGTAGCCACGCCCCTGCAGCTCGTGCCAGCGAGCCTTGCCGCCGTGAACGAACTTGGGTGCGTCCTCGTCCGCGAGCCACGCACCGAGCGCGGCGTCATCGGCGGGCTCGATCTCCGTGAGATCGACGACGACCGCGTGCCCGTCCGCATCCCCGAGAGCCAGAAGGTCCGCGTCACCCGAACCCGGAACCGCCCGGCCCCGCACCTCGAGCCCGAGATGCTTCCCCCCGCGGGCGGCGAGCCACGCACCGAGTCCGCCCGGTGCGACGGCGTCGAGCTCCAGCGAAGGACCCGCGACGACGTCGTCGTCGCCCCGCTCCTCGGCCGGCATCATCGCGAGCAGGCGGTCGCGCAGCGTCCGGAACTGCAGCGCGTCGAAGATCGTGTGCATCGCCTCGCGGTCCCACGGCCGCGCCTCGAGATCCTCGGGCGCGTACGGCAGGTCGAGATCCGTGAGGAGGTGGTTGAGCTCGCGGTTGAGCCGGACCTGGTCGATGTGCTCCCGCAGGTTCTGGCCCGCGACCCCCGTGATCTCATCGGCGTGCGCGAGGACACCCTCGAGGTCGCCGTACTGCGTGAGCCACTTCGCGGCCGTCTTCGGCCCGACCTTCGGCACCCCCGGGATGTTGTCCGCCGACTCCCCCACGAGCGCCGCGAGATCCGGGTAGCGCTCAGGACGCACCCCGTACTTCGCCTCGACAGCGTCAGGTGTCATGCGCGCAAGCTCCGAGACGCCCTTGACCGGGTAGAGCACCGTCACCGTGTCCGTGACGAACTGCAGCGAGTCGCGGTCCCCCGAGCACACGAGGACCTCCCAGCCGCGCGAGCCTGCCTCTGACGACCACGTCGCGAGGATGTCGTCGGCCTCGATCATCTCGCGCTCGTAGTGCGTGATCCGGAGAGCGTCGAGCACCTCACGGATGAGCGGCACCTGGCCCTTGAAGGGCTCGGGCGTCGCGTCGCGGCCGCCCTTGTACTCCGGGAAGCGCTCCGTGCGGAACGTCGTCGAACCTGCGTCGAACGCGACCGCGACATGCGTGGGCTGCTCGTTCTTGATGAGGTTCGCGAGCATCGACACGAAGCCGTGCACCGCGTTGGTGTGCTGGCCCCCCGACGTCGTGAACTTGTCGGCGGGCAGCGCGAAGAACGCGCGGAACGCCATGGAGTGTCCGTCGATGAGCAGCAGGCGGGGTCGCACGTTGTCGTTCACACCTGACAACCTATCTCCCATGACCGACACCCACCCGGACGTCCGCACCCCCCTCACAGACGCGCAGCGAGAGCTCGTCGCCCGTTCGGCGCACGGCACGCTCCACGAGCGCATGGGCATCGAGATCCTCGAGCTCACCCCCGAGCGCGCCGTCGCGACGATGCCCGTCGAGGGCAACACGCAGCCCGCAGGACTCCTCCACGGCGGTGCCTCCGCAGCGCTCGCCGAGACCCTCGCCTCGTACGCTGCGATCTCGCACGCCGGCACGGGTCGCGGGGTCGTCGGGCTCGACCTCAACGCGACCCACCACAAGGGGGTCCGCTCGGGGACCGTCACCGCCGTCGCGAACGCGCTCCACCTCGGCCGCACCCTCGCGAGCTACGAGATCGTCGTCCACGACGACGCAGGCCGCCGCGTCTGCACGGCGCGGCTCACGTGCATGATCCTCGACGCACGCTGAGAGCCCTCGCACCGAGTGGCTGCAGCCCGGGCTCAGCCCGCCGACGTCAGCCGACGACGGGCACCCGTCTCAGCGACGCCCTCCGCGACCGGGACACCCGCCCCCGGGGGTCGCCGGCGACCCCAGACGTTCCGCACGCAGACGCGCCTGGAGCTCACGCAGGTCGACGGGACCCGAGTGCGTCTCGATGCGCGCCTTGCGGCGCCGTGCGATGAGGTCCTCGAGCCCACGAGACCCGCGACGAGCAGACACCGGGTCCGACTCGAGTCGGCGGACGAGCGTCGCCGTCTGGACGACACGGTGCGCCGCGGCCGGTGCGAACCCGAGGCGCAGGAGGAAACGCTGCACGCCGCGCGAGCCAGGGAGCGGCACGGAGTAGACCTCCTCCGCGCCGACCTCGAGCGCGATCTCCGCCGCAGCCGCAAGCAGGGCGTGCCCGGCGCCGCGCCGACGGAAGACCTGGTCGACGAACAGCGCCTCGATGTAGAGCACTGGGTCGTCGTGATAGAGGTTCGCCTCGACGATCCTGCCGAGCAGGAACCCCACCGCGACCCCGTCGTGCCGGGCGACGAGCACACGCCCGCCCGGCACCGACAGCAGCACGCCGAGCTGGTTGCGCACACGCTCGACATCGGGCGAGCACAGCTGGGTCGGCGTCGAGGACTCCTCGCGTGCCGTCAGGCACAGGTCCGCGACGTCGAGAAGATCGCCGGCAACCGCATGGCGTACGTCGATCGATGCCCGCACCATCGACGCACCTCCTTCATGAAGTCCCCTGCTTGGCCCTGACGCGCTCCCGGGACGGGCACGCGGAACCGAATGTACTCAGGTCACGGTCAGGTCACAACACGCGACGGGCCCGGCAGCGTGCCGGGCCCGTCGTCATGCGATGTCAGTCCTTGCCGACCTGGTCGATGACCGCGTCCGCGACCTCGCGCATCGTGAGGCGTCGGTCCATCGACGTCTTCTGGATCCAGCGGAACGACTCCGGCTCCGACAGGCCCATCTTCGTCATGAGCAGACCCTTGGCACGGTCGACGTGCTTGCGCGTCTCGAAGCGCTCCTGAAGGTCCGCGACCTCGTCCTGGAGCGCCGAGATCTGCGTGTACCGCGAGATGGCGATCTCAACGGCCGGAAGCAGGTCCGCGGGGCTGAACGGCTTGACGACGTACGCCATCGCGCCCGCGTCCCGCGCACGCTCGACGAGCTCGGTCTGCGAGAACGCCGTGAGCAGTACGACCGGGGCCGCATGCGCCTTCGCGATGCGCTCCGCCGCGGAGATACCGTCGAGCTCGGGCATCTTCACGTCCATGACGACGACGTCCGGCTTGTGCTCGATCGCGAGCGCGACCGCGGTCTCGCCGTCACCAGCCTCACCGACGACGTCGAAGCCCGCCTCGCGGAGCGTCTCGACGACGTCCATGCGGATGAGCGCCTCGTCCTCCGCGACGACCGCACGACGGACACGACCAGCAGCGGCCGGCTTCTCCGCCTCAGGCTCGACGAGCGGGGGCAGGTCCAGCTCGATCTTCTCGGGGCTCTTCTCGTTCTCTGTCACGCACACATCCTACGGGGTCGGCGCGCACACCGGCACCGGACCCGCGGGTGCGTCGCACCACGTTGCGGGCGATATGCTGGGCCCGCCCCCGGCCCCGATAGCCCAACCGGCAGAGGCGTTCGGCTCAAACCCGATCCAGTGTGGGTTCGAATCCCACTCGGGGCACCCTCGCGCCCCCGCGGCGCACGCGCGGCCCGGTCCCCCCGAGGGACTGGGCCGCGCGCGTGAGATCGGCGTGTCAGCGCGGGACGCGCCCGAACACCCGCAGGACGTGGCACAACGCCCGATGGGCACGGTCACCGACCTCGCAGTGCATGAGCGGACAACCGCCGACGAGCACCTCGACGCCGGCAGCCCGGCGCGCCCGGCACCGACGGGAGGTCAGGGTGGGCCGGGTCTCCCCTCGACCTCGTTCGCCGACGGGTTGATCGCGACGGCGTCGTAGCTGGCCTTCCGCAGGCCGAGATGCACCGGCGCTCCTCGTCCCGTCCAATACCTCGTGCCATGGGCGTCTCACCGCTGCTGACAGCGACGAAAGCCCCGCACAGGCCCCTGCACAACGCGAGGGGCCCCGGACCGCACGGTCCGGGGCCCCTCGACGTGAGAGACGAGCGTCAGGCGATACGGCCGGTCGACTCGCCGATCTTGTGGACGGTGATGTTGTTCGTCGAACCGATGACACCGACGGGCGCACCCGAGACGACGACGACATACTCGCCGTCCTCGACGAGCTCCTTCGAGCGGAGCGTCTGGTCGACGAGCTGGACCATCGCGTCCGTGTTCGCGACCTGGTCGACGAGCTCCGCCTGGACACCCCAGCTGAGCGCGAGCACGTTGCGCACCGACGCGTCAGGGGTGAACGCGATGAGCGGGATCGACGAACGCAGGCGCGACATGCGACGCGCCGAGTCACCCGACTGCGTGAACGTCGCAAGGTACTTGACGCCCACACGCTCACCGATCTCGGCCGCGGCACGCGTGATGGCACCACCGCGCGTGTGCGGGGTCGAGCCGAGCGGCGCGATGCGCTCCCGGCCGTGCTCCTCGGTCGACTCGATGATGCGGGCCATCGTGCGGACCGCCTCGATCGGGTAGTCGCCGACCGACGTCTCGCCCGAGAGCATGACGGCGTCCGCACCGTCGAGAACCGCGTTCGCGCAGTCCGAGGCCTCAGCACGCGTCGGACGCGGCGCCGAGATCATCGACTCGAGGACCTGCGTCGCGACGATGACCGGCTTCGCGTTGCGGCGCGCGAGCTCGACCGCACGCTTCTGGACGAGCGGGACCTGCTCGAGCGGCAGCTCGACGCCGAGGTCACCACGGGCGACCATGATGCCGTCGAACGCGTCGACGATCTCTTCGAGGTTGTCGACCGCCTGCGGCTTCTCGACCTTGGCGATGACGGGGAGGATCCGACCCTCCTCCTCCATGATGCGACGCACGTCGTTGTAGTCGGCCGCGTTGCGGACGAACGACAGGGCAATGATGTCCGCACCGAGGCGGATCGCCCAGCGGAGGTCCTCCTCGTCCTTCTCGGACATGGCGGGGACGGAGACAGCGACGCCGGGCAGGTTGATGCCCTTGTTGTTGGAGACGGGACCGGCAACCTCGACACGCGTGACGACACGCGGGCCGTCGACCTCGACGATGCGCACGAGGACGCGGCCGTCGTCGATGAGCATCGGGTCACCGACGCGGGCATCGCCAGGAAGACCCTTGTGGGTCGTCGAGACGAGCTCCTTGGTGCCCACGACGTCGTCGGTCGTGATCGTGAAGATGTCGCCCTCGTCGAGCCAGTACTTCTCGTCCTTCTCGAACTTGCCGAGGCGGATCTTCGGACCCTGGAGGTCGACGAGCACCGCGACGGGGCGGTTCGCGGACGCGGCTGCGGCCCGCACGTTGTGGTAGACGAGCTCGTGCTCGTCAGGAGCGCCGTGGCTCCGGTTGATTCGGGCGACGTCCATGCCGGCGTCGACGAGGTTCTGGATCTGGTCCGCGGAGGCGGTCGCGGGACCGATGGTGCAAACAATCTTCGCTCTGCGCATGGCTCCAAGCCTAGTTCACATGGGGAGGTTGGTTGTAGGACGTCTGGCGGTCGGGACGGTCCCGACATGTGGGCCGCGCCACAGGCTAGTCGACCCGGACGCACGTCGGCCCCGGCACGGAGCCGGGGCCGACAGGATCAGACCCGCAGAGCGGTGTCCGACGCACGCACGGGAGAGGGGAGCTCGGTCGTTCCCTGGAGGTACGCGTCGACCGACGCGGCCGCCGCCCGGCCCTCGGCGATCGCCCACACGACGAGCGACTGGCCCCGGCCGGCATCGCCCGCGACGAACATGCCCGGGACGCTCGTCGCGTAGTCGTCGCCCCGCGCGACAAGGCCACGACCTGTGAGGTCGACGCCCGTCTGCTCGCTCAACGTGGTCGTCTCGGGACCGGTGAAGCCCATCGCGACGAGCACGAGGTCCGCCGGGATGATCCGCTCCGTGCCCGCGGTCGGCACCCGGCGCCCGTCGGCGAGGTACTCCGTCGTCGCGACGACGAGGCCAGTGACGTTACCGTGCGGGTCACCCTGGAGCGCGACCGTCGACGCGAGGTACGTCCTCTCGCCTCCCTCCGCGTGGGACGACGACACCTCGAAGAGCGTCGGCGTCGTCGGCCACGGCTGGTGCTCGGGGCGTTCCGCAGGAGGCTGCTTGCCGATCGCGAGCGTCGTCACGTACGCCGCACCCTGACGCAGCGCGGTGCCCACGCAGTCGGAGCCCGTGTCACCGCCGCCGATGACGATGACGTGCTTGCCCGTCGCCGTGATCTGGTCCGGCACCTCGCGGCCCGCAGCCGCCTCGTTGCCCTGGTGGAGGTACTCCATCGCTGCGTGGACACCCCTGAGCTCGGCGCCCGGCACGGAGAGGCCGCGTGCGACCGTCGCGCCCGTCGCGACGACGACTGCGTCGTACCGCGACCTCAGTTCGTCCCACGTGAGGTCCTTCCCGACCTCGACCCCGCACCGGAAGCGCGTGCCCTCCGACCTCATCTGCTCGAGACGCCGCTCGACGTGGACCTTCTCGAGCTTGAAGTCCGGCACACCGTAGCGCAGGAGCCCGCCCGGCTCGTCGTCGCGCTCGAGCACGACGACCGTGTGGCCCGCACGCGTCAGCTGCTGAGCAGCCGCGAGCCCCGCCGGGCCCGACCCCACGACGGCGACCGTCTGGCCTGTGAGCCGCTGCGGGACGACCGGCTGGACGTAGCCGCGCACGAACGCCTCGTCGATGATCGAGACCTCGACGGACTTGATCGTCACCGGGTCCTGGTTGATGCCGAGGACGCACGCCGACTCGCACGGTGCGGGGCAGATGCGCCCCGTGAACTCCGGGAAGTTGTTCGTCGCGTGCAGCCGCTCCGCCGCCTCCCGGTAGCGCCCCCGACGGACGAGGTCGTTCCACTCCGGGATGAGGTTGCCGAGCGGGCAGCCCTGGTGGCAGAACGGCACGCCGCAGTCCATGCAACGCCCGGCCTGCCTCCGCAGCATCTGCTGGTCGTCCGGGTTGTTCGCGCGGTACTCGTGCACCTCGCGCCAGTCCATGAGCCTCACGGCAACAGGGCGGTCCGCAGGGAGCTCGCGCTCCCGGACCTTGAGAAAACCACGCGGATCAGCCACGAGCCACCTCCAGGATGTTCTCCCAGACGCCCGGGGCGCCCGGGTCGAGCCCGTCGGACTCGGCCTTCGCGAGGGCGTCACGCACCCGCGCATACTCGGTCGGCAGCACGCGTGTGAAACGGGCGCGCACCGCAGGAAGGTCGCCCAGCAGCTCCGCCGCGAGCGGGGAACCCGTCTCCGCGAGGTGCTGCTCGAGCAGGTCGGCGACGACGAGCATGTCCGCGTCGTCGAGCGCAGCGAGAGCCAGCTCGCGGCCCGCGAGAGCCGCCTTGTTGACCGACCCCGGACGCAGGTCGAGGACGTAGGCGGTGCCGCCCGACATCCCAGCGCCGAAGTTGCGCCCGGTCGGCCCGAGGACGAGGACGGTGCCGCCGGTCATGTACTCGCACGCGTGGTCGCCCACCCCCTCGGTGACGAGGGTCGCCCCCGAGTTCCGGACCGCGAACCGCTCGCCGACGAGCCCGCGCAGGAAGATCGCCCCGGACGTCGCGCCGTAACCGATGACGTTGCCCGCGATGACGTCGCGGCTGCCGTCGAGCCTCGACGAGGCGTCCGGACGGAGCACGATGCGGCCGCCCGAGAGGCCCTTGCCGACGTAGTCGTTCGCGTCGCCCGACAGGCGCAGCGTCACGCCGCGCGGCAGGAACGCACCGAGCGACTGGCCGGCCGAACCGGTGAGAACGACCTCGATCGTGTCGTCGGGCAGCCCCTCGCCCCGGTAGCGGCGTGTCACCTCGTGACCGAGCATCGTGCCGATCGTCCGGTTGACGTTCCGGACGCGGGCTTCGAGACGGACCTTCTCACCGCGCTCGAGCGCGGGCGCCGCAAGGCGCACAAGCTCGTTGTCGAGCGCATGCTCGAGCCCGTGCTCCTGCGCCTGCGTCCGGCGCAGCGACGCACCCTCGAGCGGCCGCGGCCGCTCGAGAACCGGAGCGAGGTCGAGACCTGACGCCTTCCAGTGGTCGATCGCACGCCGGGCGTCGAGCACCTGAACCTGGCCGATCGCCTCGTCGAGCGACCGGAAGCCCAGTGCCGCGAGGTGCTCGCGCACCTCGGTCGCCAGGAACTCGAAGAACGTCACGACGAACTCGGGCTTCCCCGAGAACCGCTCGCGCAGCTCCGGGTTCTGCGTCGCGACCCCGACGGGGCACGTGTCGAGATGACAGACGCGCATCATGATGCAGCCCGACACGACCATCGGCGCGGTCGCAAACCCGTACTCCTCCGCGCCCAGGAGCGCGGCGACGACGACGTCGCGACCCGTCTTCAGCTGGCCGTCGACCTGCACCGTGATGCGGTCGCGCAGGTTGTTGAGGACGAGCGTCTGCTGCGTCTCCGCGAGGCCCACCTCCCACGGCGTGCCTGCGTGCTTGAGCGACGTGAGCGGGCTCGCACCCGTGCCGCCGTCATGGCCCGAGATGAGCACGACGTCGGAGTGAGCCTTCGCGACGCCGGCTGCGACCGTGCCCACCCCGAACTCCGAGACGAGCTTGACGTGGATGCGCGCGGCCGGGTTGGCGTTCTTCGCGTCGTGGATGAGCTGCGCGAGGTCCTCGATCGAGTAGATGTCGTGGTGCGGCGGAGGCGAGATGAGGCCGACACCCGGCGTCGAGTGACGCGTCCGCGCGATCCACGGGTACACCTTGTGCCCCGGCAGCTGACCGCCCTCACCAGGCTTGGCGCCCTGCGCGAGCTTGATCTGGATGTCGTCCGCGAACGTCAGGTACTCCGACGTCACCCCGAAGCGGCCCGAGGCGATCTGCTTGACCCTGCTACGACGCAGCGGGTCGTGGAGCCGCTCCGGGTCCTCGCCGCCCTCCCCCGTGTTCGAGCGCCCCCCAAGCATGTTCATGGCGATCGCGAGCGTCTCGTGCGTCTCCGCGGAGATCGACCCGTACGACATCGCGCCCGTGTTGAAGCGCTTGACGATCTCGCTCACCGGCTCGACCTCGTCGAGCGGCACAGGCTCGCGGTCGGGGGTGAAGCGCAGCAGACCACGCAGCGTGAGCAGCCGCTCCGACTGGTCGTCGATCCGCCGCGTGTACTCCCGGAAGACGTCGAGCTGACGCGTCCGCGTCGAGTGCTGGAGGCGGAAGACCGTCTCCGGGTCGAAGAGGTGCTCCTCACCGTCCCGGCGCCACTGGTACTCGCCGCCCGTCTCGAGGTCCTCGTGCGGCGGGTGGTTGCCCGAGGCGGGGTACGCCGCACGGTGGCGCGCCGCGACCTCCTCCGCGAGGACGTCGAGGCCCACGCCGCCGAGGCGCGAGGTCGTGCCGGTGAAGTACCGCTCGACGAGCGCCTGGGACAGCCCGACGGCCTCGAAGGTCTGCGCACCCCGGTACGACTGGATCGTCGAGATGCCCATCTTGCTCATGACCTTGAGGACGCCCTTGCCGAGCGCCTTGATGACGTTCTTCACAGCCGTCGCCGGGTCGACGTCGATGAGACCCTCCTCCGCAAGCCGCTCGACGGTCTCCATCGCGAGGTACGGGTTGACCGCCGCCGCGCCGTAGCCGATGTGCAGCGCGACGTGGTGCACCTCGCGGACGTCGCCCGCCTCGACGACGAGCGACACCTGCGTCCGCGTGTGACGACGCAGCAGGTGATGGTGCACGGCCGAGGTGAGCAGGAGCGACGGGATCGCCGCCATGTGGTGGTTCGCGTCGCGGTCCGAGAGGACGATGAAGCTCGCGCCCGCCGCGATCGCGTCGTCGACCTGCTCGAAGATCTCCTCGAGCCGAGCCTCGAGCGCCTCTCCCCCGCCGTCGACGCGGTAGAGACCACGGACCCGCTCGGCCTTGAAGATGCCCGTGAGCCGCGGGTCGCGGTCGATGCGGACGATCTTGGCGAGCTGGTCGTTGTCGATGACCGGGAACGGCAGGATGAGCTTGCGCGCGTGCTCGGGAAGCTCCTCGAGGAGGTTCGGCTCCGGGCCGATCGCACCGGCGATCGAGGTGACGAGCTCCTCGCGGATCGCGTCGAGCGGCGGGTTCGTCACCTGCGCGAACATCTGCGTGAAGTAGTCGAAGACGAGGCGCGGGCGAGCCGAGAGCACCGCGACCGGCGTGTCGGAGCCCATCGCGCCGAGGGGCTCAGCACCCGTCGCGCCCATGGGACCGAGGATGACCCGGACCTCCTCCTGCGTGAAGCCGAAGGCGCGCTGGCGCCGCAGCACGGACGCCGGCGAGTGCGCGATGTGCTCACGCTCGGGGAGCTGGTCGAGGAAGACCTCGTTCTCCGCGATCCACTGCGCGTACGGGGCCTGCGCGGCGAGCTCGGCCTTGATCTCGTCGTCCTCGACGATACGGCCGGCGGCCGTGTCGACGAGGAACATGCGGCCCGGCTCGAGGCGGCCCTTGCGCACGACGGTCGCCGGGTCGAGGTCAAGCACGCCCGATTCCGAGGCGAGCACGACGAGCCCGTCCTCCGTCACCCAGAAGCGGCCCGGACGCAGCCCGTTGCGGTCGAGGACCGCGCCGACGACCGTGCCGTCGGTGAAGGAGAGGTTCGCGGGACCGTCCCACGCCTCCATGAGGTTCGCGTGGTAGTCGTAGAACGCCCGCCGCGCGGGGTCCATGCCGACGTTGTTCTCCCAGGCCTCGGGCACCATCATCATGACGGCGTGCGGCAGGGAGCGTCCGCCGAGGTGGAGGAGCTCGAGCACCTCGTCGAGGCTCGCGGAGTCGCTCGCCCCGGGCGAGCACACCGGCATGAGCGGCGTGAGGTCGCCGAGCACGTCGGACGCGAGCGTCCCCTCGCGCGCGGCCATCCAGTTGCGGTTGCCGCGGACCGTGTTGATCTCGCCGTTGTGCGCGACGAGGCGCATCGGCTGCGCGAGCGGCCACGACGGGAACGTGTTCGTCGAGAACCGCGAGTGCACGAGCGCGATCCGGCTCGCGAAGCGCGGGTCCGAGAGGTCGGGGAAGAACGGCTCGAGCTGGCCGGTCGTGAGCATGCCCTTGTACGTGAGGGTCCGCGAGGAGAGCGACGCAAAGAACACCCCGAGCTCGTGCTCCGCCCGCTTGCGCAGCCGGAACGTACGCCGGTCGAGCGCGACGCCCTCGAGGGTCCCCTCGGGGTCGGCGACGAACAGCTGACGGAACGTCGGCATCGAGGATCGCGCCGTCGGCCCGACGAGGTCCGCGACGACGGGCACGTCACGCCACGCGAGAACCTCAAGGCGCTCCTCGGCCGCGATCGCCTCGACACCGCGCACCGCGGCGTCGGCGTCGGCCGCGTCCTGCGGGAGGAAGCCGAGACCGACCGCGTACGCCCCGGCGCGCGGCAGCTCGACACCGACGACGGCACGCAGGAAGGCGTCGGGCACCTGCGTGAGGATGCCCGCACCGTCGCCCGAGTCCACCTCGGCGCCGACGGCGCCACGGTGGTCGAGGTTGAGCAGGGCTGTGAGGCCCGCGTCAACGATGTCACGTCCCGCAGCACCGCGTAGCGTCGCGACGAACGCGACGCCGCACGCGTCGTGCTCGCGCGTCGGGTCGTAGAGGCCAGTCGCGGCCGGGGCGCCGGTGCGCCACGGGCTCGGGACCTCAGGGTGGGTGGTCGGCGGGGTCGACGACGACAGGGACATGGGAACCGTCCTCGGGGGTGCAGCCGGCAGACGCCGTGGCCGCAAGAGCTGATGGGTGAGCGCGGTCGCCCACGATCCGTCCGCGTCGTCACCGTGCCCCGGGACGAGGACGGTTCATGCAGGACGGAGGGTGGGCGTCAGTCGCTCACGGCAGCCCGAAGTCGGCGCCCCGGTTGTCATCGACCTGGGCGCGACGCGTCTCCTTCGCGTCAGGGACCTCGTGCACCGCAAGGACCTCGATGCGGACGGGCACGAGCCTCGTGAACGCGCGGCGCGCGCGCAGCCGCGCGGCGGCCGTGCTGCTCGGCGTGAGGCTCATGAGGACCGTCCTCGGGTGGTCGTGCGGCGGCGGGCCGCAGCGCGGTGAACTGGAGTTGTAGGACGACATTGGCCCGCGGTGGCCAATATTACATTCCCTTGACCCTCAGGACAAGGGGACGAGGTCCCACGGAGGCGCCCACGTGACCCCGGGCGCGAGGCCCCGGGACAACAGGGCAACGAGGCTCAACCCTATGTCACGTCGTCGGACGAAGAGTCCGCAGCGTCCGCGCCGTCAGCAGAACCGCCGGCGAGGACACTCGTCTCCCGCACCGGATGCCTCCGGCTCACGACGGCGAACGCGACCGCGCCGAGGAGGAGCGTCGCGAGCGACGTCCACACGTTGAGGCGCAGGCCCAGGACGAGCTCAGCGTCGTCGATGCGGAGCATCTCGATCCACACCCGACCGAGCGTGTACGTGACGACGTAGAGCCAGAACACTCGACCGTGGCCGAGCCTGAAGCGACGGTCGAGCCACAGCAGCAGCGCCGCAGCTCCGAGGTTCCACAGGAGCTCGTAGAGGAACGTCGGGTGGAAGAGCGTGCCCGCCGGATAGCCCGAGATCGCAGGGTCGATCTCGAGCCCCCACGGAAGCGTCGTCACGGCCCCGAAGAGCTCCTGGTTGAACCAGTTGCCGAGTCGGCCGATCGCCTGAGCGACGAGCAGCCCCGGGGCGACCGCGTCCGCGAACACGGCGAACGACACGCCAGCACGCCGGCAACCGATGTAGGCTCCGACCGCACCGAGAGCGATCGCCCCCCAGATGCCGAGGCCACCGTTCCAGATGTAGAGCGCCGACACCGGGTCCCCGCCCGGCCCCCAGTACGCGTCCGGGGAGCTGATGACGTGGTAGATACGACCGCCGACGATGCCGAACGGCACAGCCCACATGACGATGTCGAGCACCTGGTCAGGGTCTCCCCCGCGCTCCTTCCACCGGCGCATCGTCAGCCACGTCGCGACGACGATCCCGAGGATGATCGCGAGCGCGTACGCGCGTAACGGCAGCGGGCCGAGGTGCCACACGCCGCGGGACGGCGACGGGATCGAGGCGACGAGCGCACCAGCGAGGTTCACGCCGCACCGCCGGTCCGGGCCGCGCGGACGCCGCCCGCGATCGACCGGGCGACCGCCGCCATCGCGGCGATGCCCTCGTCCTCCGACGACGCCTCAAGCAGGGGCCTCACGAAGGCGGAGCCGACGATGACCCCGTCGGCGTACGCGCCGACCTCGGCAGCCTGCTCCGCACGGGAGACGCCGAGCCCGACGCAGACGTTCTCGGCGCCAGCGGCCCGCGTCCGTGCGACGAGCTCCGCGGCCCGCGGGCCCACCGTCGCCCGCTCACCCGTGACACCCATCGTCGAGGCCGCGTACACGAAGCCTCGCGACGCGGCCGCCGTCGAGGCAAGACGCGCGTCCGTCGAGCTCGGGGCGACGAGGAAGACCTTGTCGAGCCCGTGAGCGTCGGCCGCCGAGATCCACTCTGAGGCTTCCTCAGGAATGAGGTCCGGGGTGATGAGCCCCGCACCGCCCGCCGACGCGAGGTCGGCTGCGAAGCGCTCGACGCCGTAGCGCAGCACCGGGTTGAAGTACGTCATGACGAGCGCAGGTGCCCCGAGGTCGGCCACGCCCTCGACGACCCGGAAGAGATCCGTGAGGCGCACCCCGCCGTCAAGCGCGCGCACCGCGGCCGCCTGGATCGTCGAACCGTCCATGACGGGGTCCGAGTACGGCACCCCGATCTCGAGGATGTCGGCGCCCGCCTCGACGAGCGCCCGCGCGGCCCGCAGCGATCCGTCGACCGTGGGGAAGCCCACCGGAAGATAGCCGATGAGCGCAGGACGCCCTTCGGCGCGCAGCTCGGAGATCCGTCGTGCGGTCGCGCTCACTGCGCCCCTCCCTCGGTGAGATCGGCGTCGGCATCGACGAGGTCGAACCACCGCGCCGCCGTCGCCACGTCCTTGTCGCCGCGTCCGGACAGGTTGACGAGCAGGATCGCGTCCTCCCTCCCTTGAGCCGCAAGCTCGCGGCCGAGCCGGAGTGCGCCAGCCAGCGCGTGCGCGGACTCGATCGCCGGGATGATGCCCTCCGTGCGCGAGAGGAGCCGCAGCGCCTCCATCGCCTCCGCGTCCGTCACCGGCTCGTACTGTGCGCGGCCGATGCTCGCGAGGTACGAGTGCTCGGGCCCGACGCCCGGGTAGTCGAGTCCTGCCGAGATCGAGTGCGACTCCTTCGTCTGACCGTCCTCGTCCTGGAGCAGGAACGACCGGGCGCCGTGCAGCACCCCCGGGGCGCCACCCGTGATCGACGACGCGTGCCGACCCGACTCGACGCCGTCACCACCGGCCTCGAGCCCGAGGAGCCGCACGTCGGCGTCGTCGAGGAACGCGTCGAAGATGCCGATCGCGTTCGAACCGCCGCCCACGCACGCGAGAACCGCGTCGGGGAGCCGTCCCGTGAGCGCGAGCACCTGCTCGCGCGCCTCGACCCCGATGATCCGCTGGAAGTCGCGCACGAGCTCGGGGAACGGGTGTGGGCCCGCGGCCGTGCCGAAGAGGTAGTTCGTCGTCTCGACGTTCGTCACCCAGTCGCGCAGCGCCTCGTTGATCGCGTCCTTGAGCGTCCGCGAGCCCGACGTCACCGGGACGACCGTCGCGCCGAGGAGTTTCATCCGGGCGACGTTGAGCGCCTGCCGGCGCGTGTCCTCCTCACCCATGTAGACGACGCAGTCGAGGTCGAACAGCGCCGCGGCCGTCGCAGACGCCACGCCGTGCTGACCTGCGCCCGTCTCCGCGATGACGCGCGTCTTGCCGATGCGCTTCGTCAGGAGCGCCTGGCCGAGCACGTTGTTGATCTTGTGCGAGCCCGTGTGGTTGAGGTCCTCACGCTTGAGGATGATGCGGACACCGCCCGCGTGCGCCGCGAAGCGCGGCACCTCGGTGAGGATCGACGGACGGCCCGAGTAGCTGCGGTGCAGCTCCGCGAGCTCCGCCTGGAAGGCCGGGTCCGTCTTCGCGGACGCGTAGGCATCGCTGAGGTCGTCGAGCGCCGCGATGAGAGCCTCAGGCACCCATCGCCCACCGAACTCCCCGAAGTACGGGCCGGGCATGTTCTGCAGCGACGGAGGCACGTCGGATCCTTCCTCGGGGCGGGTGCGGCCGGGGCCGCTCGGCACAGGAGCGTGCCGTGCCGTTCCGGCGCGGTGCCGGGACGGCTGTTCAGTGGCGCAACGCGCGCACCGACGGATGTGTTCCTGCGGCGACGAGAGCCGCGACCGACTCGCGCGGGGACGCGTCCGTGACAAGCGCCTCCCCCACGAGCACCGCATCCGCGCCAGCGCGAGCGTAGTCGACGACGTCGTGCGGGCCGCGCACGCCGGACTCGGCGATGCGCACGATGCCGTCAGGGATGAGCGGGGAGACCCGGGAGAACGTCTCCCGGTCGACCTCGAGCGTTTTGAGGTTGCGCGCGTTGACGCCGATGACGCGCGCGCCTGCGTCGGCCGCGCGGGCGACCTCCTCGCCGTCGTGCACCTCGACGAGCGCGGTCATGCCGAGCGAGTGGATGCGCTCCGTGAGCGACTCGAGCACCGTCTGCTCAAGCGCCGCGACGATGAGGAGGACCATGTCGGCGCCGAAGGCGCGCGCCTCCCACACCTGGTAGGGCGTGACGACGAAGTCCTTCCGGAGCACCGGGACGTCGACGCGCGCACGGACAGCTGCGAGGTCCGCGAGCGTGCCCTTGAAGCGTCGCTCCTCCGTGAGCACCGAGATCATCGAAGCGCCACCCGCCTCGTACTCCGCGGCGAGCGCCGCAGGATCGGAGATCTGCGCGAGCGCGCCCTTCGACGGGCTCGAGCGCTTGACCTCGCTGATGACCGCGACACCGTCCTCGAGCCGCAGGCGGGGCACGCAGTCGATCGCGCCGGGCTGACGCGCGGCACGCTCCTTGAGCTGGTCGAGAGTCGTCAGCGCCTCGCGGGCGGCGAGGTCCTCGCGGACTCCCGCGACGATGTCGTCGAGCACGGTCCGTCCGTCCGACATGTCTGCCCCTTCCCTCGGCTGATGTTGGCTCCATCGTAGGGCCGCTCGAGAGTGGTCCACGCCACCGTCCGCCTGCCGGGAACCGACCGAGGGCCCGGGGCGATCGCCCGGGGACGACGACGCGCGGCTGCCGAGATCCGGCAGCCGCGCGACGAGCGTGTGCGAGGACGTCAGAAGCTCGTCGAGCCCGTCTCCAGCGTCTCGAAGAAGCCCTCCAGGCCCCCGGCGCCCTGGAGCGCGAAGCCGATGAGAGCGATGTAGGCGATGACGAGGAGCACGAAGAGGACGCATGCGGCGACCCCGAGCCACAGGCCCGCGGTACCGAGACCACGGTTGTCGGCGAGCCCCTGGTCCGCAGCGCGTCGCGACAGCACGCCGACGATGATCGCGGGGATCCCGGTGAGAGGTCCGAAGCCGAGGAAGGCCGCGATGCCGCAGACGAGGGCGATGACGCCGAGCGAGTTCTTCTCTTGGGGGCGGTTCATCCCAAACGGGGCACCATAGGGCTGCTGACCGTAGGCAGCCTGCCCGTAAGGCTGCTGACCGTAAGGCGCCTGTCCGTAGGGCTGCTGACCGTAAGGCGCCTGTCCGTACGGCTGCTGACCGTAGGGCTGCTGGCCGTACTGCGGCTGTGCCTCGTGCTGCTGGCCCGTCGACGCGCTGCCCGACGGCGTCGCGAACGGGTCCGAGGGCGTACCGTCGGACCCGTTCCCCGCGCCGGACCAGCCCGGAGTGCTCACGCGCGGGCGCGCTCGGCCTCGGACGGCTGCCCGTGACCGAGGACCTGGAGCACCTTGCCGGAAACGATGCCGAGTGCGACGACGCCCATGCCGACCCAGAAGAGCCACGGAAGTGACGCGACGACCGCACCGGCCGCGATCGCGACACCGATGAGGACGAGGACGACGAGCGTCCACGACGCCGTCGTGTGCCCGTGGTTGTCGTTCGGGGCCGCGGGCGGGAGGTACAGGCGCTCCGAGGCACCCGACGAGATGTTGTCAGCCATGCGCACAGGGTAGCGCGCGGGCGGCGCTCACGTCGTCACGTCCGCCCGGGAGGTCGCCGGTCAGCGCCGCTCCGAGCCGTTGTCGGCCACGTCCGGCTCGTCACCCTCGGGCGCGTCCCACAGGTCGGCGAGATCGGGCGCTGCGTCTGCGACGGCGGACGCAGCCCGCGGCGCGCTCGCACGCTCGTGCCGGCGCGAGCCCGTGCGCCACCCTCCTGCGCCGAGCGCCGCCGCGACCGCGACGACGAGCGCAAGCACCCCGAACACCGGAGCAGCCCACGCGACCGCCGCAACCTGGGGCTCCGTGACGAGCACGTCGACCCCCGTCGCCGCGGACGCCGCCGAACGTGCCGCCCCCGCGGGCGACGTCAGCACCGGGAGCGACGCGACGAGCGCGACCGCACCACCGAGAGCGACGACACCGGCGACGACCAGACCACCGAGCCGCCCGACGAGGAGCGACGCCGCAGCCGCCGCGAGCAGGACGAGGCCCGCCGCCTGGACCCCCGGCGCAGCCGTCCCGCCCGTCACCGTGACCTCGACCGCCGACGACAGCGCGCTCGACCCCGTCGCGGAGATCCACACCGGCGCCGACACCGCGAGCAGACCCGTCCCGAGCGCGACGGCGCCGAGCACCGTCGTGCGTCGCGACGCTCCGCGCACGCGCTCAGCCACGGCGCACCGGCACAAGACGCGACGCGAGCTGGACGGCCCGGACCGCCGCCGCGGCCTTCGACCGCGTCTCCTCGTACTCGGTCGCCGGGACCGAGTCTGCGACGATGCCCGCGCCCGCCTGGACGCTCGCACGTCCGTCGCGCACGACCGCCGTACGGATCGCGATCGCCATGTCCATGTTGCCTGCGAGGTCGAGGTAGCCGACGCAGCCGCCGTAGACGCCCCGCGCTGCGGGCTCGAGCTCGTCGATGAGTGCGATCGCCCGCGGCTTCGGTGCACCCGAGAGCGTGCCCGCCGGGAACGTCGCCGTGAACGCCTGCAGCGCCGTCGCGCCCTCCCGCAGCCGCCCGACGACCGTCGAGCAGATGTGCATGATGTGGCTGAAGCGGCGCACTGCCATGAGCTCGACGACCTCGACCGACGTCGGCACGCACACCTTGACGAGATCGTTGCGCGAGAGGTCGACGAGCATGACGTGCTCGGAGCGCTCCTTGGGATCTGCGAGCAACTCCTTCTCGAGCGCCACATCCTCCTCGGGCGTCGCTCCACGCGGCCGCGAGCCCGCGATGGGGAACGTCGTCACACGGCCGTCCTGGACGCTCACGAGCGTCTCCGGGCTCGAGCCGACGACGGCGAACCGGCCGCCGGCCGCGTCCGTGAGCTCGAAGTAGTACATGTAGGGGCTTGGGTTGATCGTCCGCAGCGTCCGGTAGACGTCGAGCGGCGAGGCCGGGCAGTCGAGGTCGAGCCGCTGCGAGAGGACGACCTGGAAGACCTCGCCGTCGACGATCGCGGCCTTCGCCGCGTCGACCGCAGCTTCGAAGTCCGCGCGCGCCGTCCGGAACTCGAGCTGCGGCTCGGGCGCGTCGCCGAGGACGACCGGCACCTCGGCACTCGTGCCGCGCCCCTCGACGAGCTTGCGCTCCATCGCGTCGAGCCGTGCGAGCGCGTCCGCGTAGGCCTCGTCGACGCGCTCGTCCGTCGCGTCATAGTTGATCGCGTTGGCGACGAGCCACACCGAGCCGGTGAGGTGATCAACCGCCGCGACGTCCGACGCGAGGCACAGCGCGACCTCCGGGACGTCGACCTCGGTCGGCGTCGACCGCACGAGCGTCGGCTCCCAGTGCCGGACGACGTCCCAGCCGAGCGAGCCCGCCAGGCCACCGGTGAACGGCGGCAGCCCCTCGATGCGCGGGGTCGCGAGCACCTCGAGCGTGCGCCCCAGGACGTCGAGCACGTCGCCGTGCGCGGGCACCCCCTCGGGGACGTCGCCGAGCCAGCGCGCCTCGTCACCGTCGACCGTGAGGGTCGCGCGCGACCGCACCCCGACGAACGACCAGCGCGACCAGCCGCCGCCGATCGGCGCGGACTCCATGATGAACGTGCCCGGCTCACCCTCCGCCAGGGTGCGGTAGAGCGACACCGGCGTGACGTCGTCGACGAGCAGACGTCGCACGACCGGGATGACCCGGTGGTGCTCCGCGGCGAGCGCCACGAAGTCCTCGCGGGACGGCCAGGTCGCACCCCAGGCGAGCTGGTCGCCCGGGCCCTGCACAGCGCTCATACTGCACCTCCGACGGCCGCACGGAGGTCCCCGCCAGCCTCGAAGCACGTGCGTGTGCCGGTGTGGCACGCGGCACCCACCTGCTCGACGCGGACGAGAAGAGCGTCGCCATCGCAGTCGAGCGCGACCGAGCGCACGTGCTGGACGTGGCCCGACGTGTCGCCCTTGCGCCAGTACTCCTGCCGCGACCGCGACCAGAACGTCACGCGACCCTCCGTGAGCGTGCGCCGGAGCGCCTCGTCGTCCATCCAGCCGAGCATGAGCACCTCACCCGTGTCGTGCTGCTGGACGATCGCGGCGACGAGGCCCGCGTCGTCGCGCTTGAGACGGCTCGCGACGGCGGCGTCGAGCCGGGGGGCGGCGGTGGAGTGTTCGGTCACGCGTCGGATCATCCCACGCACCCGCTCACCGTGTCTGGGCGATCCACGCCTCGTGCATCCGCGCGTACACGCCCCCGCTCGCGACGAGCTCCGAGTGGTGGCCCACCTCGACGACCTTCCCCGCATCGACGACGACGACGAGGTCCGCGGCTTCCGCCGTCGAGAGCCGGTGCGCGATCGTCACCGTCGAACGCCCCGCCGCGAGCTGCTCGAACGCGCGCGCGACGCGCACCTCGGTCGCCGGGTCCACGGCGCTCGTCGCCTCGTCGAGCACGAGGAGGTCGGCCTTGGCGAGGTACGCGCGGGCGAGCGCGACGAGCTGTCGCTCCCCCGCCGACAGCGCCTCGCCCCGCTGCCCGACCGGCGCGTCGAGACCGCCGGGGCGGTCCGCGACCCAGTCGGCGAGCCCCAGCGAGACGATCGCGTCCTCGACGAGCGGGCGGACGTCCTGGCCGGGCGCGAGGTCACGTGCGCCGTACGCGATGTTCTCTGCGAGCGTCCCGTCGAAGAGGAAGCCCTCCTGCGGTACGAGCACGACCCGCGCACGCAGGCTCGCGCTCCGCAGCCGACGGAGGTCCGTGCCGTCGAGGAGGATCTGGCCCGTGCTCGGGTCCATGAGCCGCGCGACGAGCTTCGCCAGCGTTGTCTTGCCCGAGCCCGTGCGCCCGACGACGGCCACCCGCGTGCGGGGCGGGAGCGTGAGGTCCACGGCGTCGAGCACCGTCGGGCCGTCCGGGTACGCGTACGACACCCCGCGGAGCTCGACCGTCGCCGGACCGCGAGGTGAGACCTCGCCGTCGGGCGGGTCCGCGACCGTCACCGGTGTCTCAAGGACCGCGAGGACCCGACGCCATCCGGCGACCGCGTTCTGGAGCTCGTTGAGGACCTCCGTCGCGAGCTGGACCGGGCCCGTAAAGAGCTGGACGAGGAAGAGGAACGCGAGCAGGCGTCCGAGCGAGACCTCGCCCGCCATACCGAGGAAGCTCCCCGCGACGACGACCGCGACGAGCACGAGGTTACTCACGAGCATCCCGCCCGAGAACACCGACGCGACCCGCACCTGCGCACGGACCTGCGCATCGCGGTGCCCGGCGACCGCGGCGTCGACACGCCGGCGGGTGCGTGCCTGGGCCGCGTGAGCCCTGATCGTCTCTGCGCCGAGCACCGCCTCCGACACCGTGCCGAGCACGCCGCCCATCGCAGCGCGGACCTCAGCGAACGCCCGGTTCACCCCGCGCTGGAGGCGCGGCAGGACGAGTGCGAGCGGGACGAAGCACGCCCACACGAGGAGCGTCAGCTGCCACGAGTAGGCCGCCATGAGGACCGTCGCGACCGTCAGCTGCATCGTCGAGACGAGCAGCATGATGCCGCCCCACTGGACGAACATCGAGATCGTGTCGACGTCGCTCGTGACGCGGGAGACGAGCGCGCCCCGGCGTTCCGAGTCCTGCGACAGCACCGAGAGGTCGTGGACGTGCCGGAACGCCTTGACGCGCAGCGTCGCCAGACCGGCCTCGGTGCGTCGCACGAGCCGCACGTTGACGAGGGCCGAGCACGTCCCCGCGAGCACGAGGACGAGGGCGGCGGCCGCGACGAGCACCCCGACCCGGCCCGCGTCGACGCCACCCTCGGCGAGCAGCCCCGTGTCGATCGACTGCTGGACCGCGACCGGCACGACGACGCGTCCGATCGCGGCGAGCACCGCGAGCAGGAGCGTGAGCCTGATCCCCGTGACGAGCTCGGGCGAGACACGCACTCCCGCGCGGAGCGTCCCGAGCACCCCGAGAGAGCTCGCGGTCGCGATCCGTCCTGCGGCGTCCGTCACGGCCGCGCGCGGCGACCTGTCCTCGTGCACGCTCATCGGTCCTCCTCGACGCCCGCCGCGGCGGCCTCGTCCGCCCGGCGCGACGTCTCCCGCGCATACGCGGTCGCGAGCCGCGCGTAGCCATCGTCGCGTGCGAGCAGCTCGGCATGCGTGCCGACGTCGACGACGCGCCCAGCGTCGACGTGCACGACGGAGCTCGCGAGCGCGATGCTTGCCGCCCGGTAGGCGACGATGACGACCGTCGGACCGCCGCGCTCACCGAGGCCGAGAAGGATGTCCCGCTCGACGCGCGGGTCGAGCGCGCTCGTCGCGTCGTCGAGGACGAGGAGCCGCGGGCGGCGCACGAGCGCACGGGCGATCGCGAGCCGCTGTCGCTGGCCGCCCGAGAGGTTCGAGCCGCGCTCCCCGAGCCGGGCGTCCAGCCCGTCAGGCAGCGCGCGGACCGTGTCCGCGACATGGGCGCGCTCGAGCGCGTCCCAGATCTCCTCGTCCGACGGTGCCCCCGGCTCGTCGTCGTCCATGAGCGTGACGTTCGCCCGCACGGAGTCCTCGAAGACGAACGTCGACTGCGACACGTACGCCACCGCTCCCGCAAGCGCCTCGGGCGCGAGCGATCGCACGTCCGTCCCGCCCAGGCGCACGGTGCCGCGCGACGGGTCCGAGAGCCGTGCGAGGAGCGCGACGAGCGTCGACTTCCCCGCGCCCGTCGCACCGACGACCGCGACCGTCGCCCCGGGCGCGACGTCGAGAGTCACGTCGTCGAGCAGCGTGAGCGGGCCGTCCGGCCCCACGACCTCGAGCCCGACGCCCTCGACCCGGACACCGAGCGGGCCGGAGCCAGCCAGCGCACCCGAGCCGGGCACGATCTCCTCCGGAGCGTCGAGGACCCCGGCGATCCGTTCGTGCCCGACGAGACCGCGCGGCAGCTCGCCGAGCACCCAGCCGAACGCCCGCACAGGGATCGCGAGCAGCGTGAGCAGGTACGCGGCCGCGACGACGTCACCCGCACCGACGTCACCGACCGACGCACGCCACACCCCGACGCCGAGGACGAGCAGCGTGCCGAGCGACGGCAGCAGCTCGATCACCGGGTCGAAGACCGCACGGACCCGCCCCACCTGCACGTTCGCCGCACGAGACGCGTCAGCGACTCGCGCAAAACGCGCCTCCTCGCGCGCCTCCGTGCCGAGCGACTTCACGAGGAGCGCCGCCGAGAAGCTCTCGTGAGCGACGTCCGAGACGTCGCCACGGAGCCGCTGCGCCTCCGTCACCGCCGGCGACATTCGCCGCTGGAACACCGCATTGACGACCATGACGGCCGGCAGCACCGCGAACGCCGCCGCCGCGAGCCAGGGGTCGACCGTCACGAGACGCACCGCCGCAACGACGAGCATGAGCGCCACACCGAGCGCGAACGGCAGCGGGTTGAACACGCCGGTCGCTGCCTCCGCGTCCGAGCTCACGTGCGCGAGCAGCCGACCCGTCGGACGACCCCGGTGCCATGCGACGGGAAGCTCGAGGTACCGGTGCGCGAGGTTACGGCGGTGCTCCGCACCGAGCCGTGCGTACCCCATGCCCGCACCGATACGTCGCCCCGCCACCGCGACCGCGTTGAGGATCGCGACGAGCGCGAGCCCCGCGACGCCGAGCCACACCGTCGCCGAGGTCGTCGGTGCTCCCGTGAGCGCCGGGACGACGACCTCGTCGGTCGCACGCCCCAGCCGCGTCGAGATCTCGACCGTGAGGACGCCCGCGAGCCCCGACACGGCGATCGTCCACGTGTACAGCCAGGGTTGCGCGCGCAGACCACGACCCATGAGCGCGAGGGAGCGGCGCAGTCGCGAGCCCGTGAGCGCGACGGGGCGGCGCGGGTTGGTCGTCGAGGTCACAGGTCCGTCCGGGCTCTTCGGGGTGGGGACCGTGACATCCTCGCACGCGGCACCGACACTCACGCGTGCGTCCGCGACGTGCCACGATGAGCTCATGACCTGGCACCAGCACGAGCGCGAGACCCTGGCGTCACTCCTCCACGAGGCGGGCCCCGACGGGCCCACCCTGTGCGACGGCTGGCGGACCCGCCACCTCGCGGTCCACCTTGCGCAGCGTGAGCTCGCACCATGGATGATGCTCCAGGCCGTCCCCGGCCCCATCGGCCGGCGGACGGCCGCGACGTTCGACGAGGCCGTCGCCGCGTGCGACGACCCATCGACCTACCACGACACGGTCGACCGCTGGGCTGCCGCGCCCGCCGCCTGGAGCCCACGCGCGCTCGCCGGCGACGCGATCAACCTCGTCGAGTTCTTCGTCCACGGCGAGGACGTCCGTCGCGCGTCCGACGACGAGCCCGCGCCCCCGCCCGTCGCACGCGACCTCGACCCCGCCGAGGAGGACGCCCTCTGGCAGGCCGTGCGACGCATGGCCCCGCTGCTCCTGCACCGTTGCCCCGTCGGCGTCGTCCACGTGCTCGACGACGGCCGGCGCGCACTCGTCCACCGACCCAAGGATGACCGCGGGACCGTCGTCGTCACCGGTGCTGTCGGCGAGCTCGCGCTCCACACGCACGGCCGTGGAGCACGCGCGCTCGTGAAGATCGTCGGCTCCGACGATGACCTCGCGACCCTCGAGCGGTTCGTCCCCTCGTCCTGACCCACCGACGACGGGGCGGGCACCGGTCGGTGCTCGCCCCGTCGTCGTCGGTCCTCAGCGAACCGCGAGGCCCGCGCGCCGCATGTCGTCCTTGACCTCGTTGATCGTCAGAGTGCCGAAGTGGAAGACGCTCGCCGCGAGCACGGCGTCCGCGCCCGCCAGAGCAGCCTCCGTGAAGTGGTGGGCCGTGCCTGCACCGCCCGACGCGATGAGCGGCACCGCGACGAGAGACCGGACGTCCGAGAGCATCTCGAGGTCGAAGCCCGCGTTCGTGCCGTCCGCGTCCATCGAGTTGAGCAGCACCTCACCAGCCCCGAGCTCAGCGGCACGCGCCGCCCACGCGACCGCGTCGAGGCCCGTGCCCCGCCGTCCGCCGTGCGTCGTCACCTCGAAGCCGGAGTCCGTCACCGTGCCGTCGGGGCAGCGCCGCGCGTCGACGGACACGACGAGCACCTGCGAGCCGAACCGGTCCGCGATCTCCGAGAGGAGCTCGGGCCGCGCGATCGCCGCCGTGTTGACACCGACCTTGTCCGCACCCGCCCGCAGCAGCCGGTCGACGTCCTCGACCGACCGCACCCCGCCGCCGACCGTGAGCGGCACGAAGACCTCCTCGGCCGTGCGCCGCACGACGTCGTACGTCGTCTCGCGGTTGCCCGACGACGCCGAGACGTCGAGGAACGTGATCTCGTCCGCACCCTCCGCGTCGTAGCGGCGCGCAAGTTCGACAGGGTCGCCCGCGTCGCGCAGGTTCTCGAAGTTCACGCCCTTGACGACACGGCCAGCGTCGACATCGAGGCACGGGATGACCCGCACGGACACGCTCATGGTTCTCCTCAGCTCGGCTACTTGCTGTCGTCGGTCGCCTCGTCGGTCGCCTCGTCGCTGTCCTGCTTCTCGACGTCGGGCGCGACAAGGGTACTCGCGTGGAGGATGTCGACGACGTAGACGACCGTCTCGTCGGCCCACGGCGACGCCGTTCCCCCGTACGCGGCGGACGGCGGCGCCACGATGAGCACCTGCGAGCCCACGCGCTGCTCGATGAGTCCCTGGTTCCAGGCCGCGACTGGCTTGGAGTCGCCGACGAGCGTGACGAACGGCGCGCGCACGCGCGACCACGTCGTGTCGATGATCTCGCCCGTCGACCAGGCGACGGCCGTGTACTGGACGATGACTGTCTGGCCGTCGGTCACCTGATCGCGGTCGCCGCGCACGAGCGTCCGGACGACGACGGACGCCGGGGGGTCCGTGTCCTGGGGCACTGTGACGGTCGGGGTGCCGTCCGTGCCGAGCGTCACGGTGGGCAGTGCCGGGTCGTCGTTCGGCACCGCGTCGCCGGAGGCGCGACCTGCGAGGACGTCGACGACGAGGGCGAGGGGCGTGCTGTTCGACGTCTCCGTGAGGAGGAGCCGCGCGCCGGCCCGGTGCCCCTTGAGCAGGTCGTAGAGCGAGGGTCCGAGGAACGTCTCGTCAAACGTGTAGGTCTCGGGGAGCGAGTCGTGGGTGTTCATGACGGAGCTGCCGTCGGATGCGTCCTCGGCGAGCAGGTCGAGGAGGACCGTCGAGCCGTCCGTGATGGCGGGTCCGTCCCCCTCCCACACGACCGCGCTGCGACGGTCCGGGAATGTCAGCGGCGGAGTGTACGTGAGCGTCGGGACTCCTCCGAACTCGCCGCTCACCGCGACGACCGGCGCTGGTGTCTCCGGGGCGGTCGGCTCGTCGGTACACGCGGCGAGCCCGAGGCTCGCCACGCACGCCGCCGCGGCGAGCGTCGCAGCGTGCCGCCGCTGTCGGCGCCGGTGAGGGGTGGTCACGGTCTGATGCTCCTGTCGTGCGGGCCGGGCTGGACCCCGGCCGGCCTCACATCGAGGCGATGAGACGGTCGACCCGCTCGTCGACGCTCGTGAACGGGTCCTTGCAGAGGACGGTGCGCTGCGCGGCATCGTTGAGCTTGAGGTGCACCCAGTCGACCGTGTAGTCGCGGCGGGCGTCCTGCGCCGCGCGGACGAAGTCGCCGCGGAGGCGTGCACGCGTCGTCGGGGGCGGCACCGAGACGGACTCGAGCACCTCGGCCTCGCTCGTGAGCCGTCGTACGAGGCCCGCGTCCTGGAGCTTCGTGAGGAGCCCGTCGGTGCGGGAGACGTCGTGGTAGGCGAGGTCGAGCCGCTGGACCCGCGGATCGGCGAGGCCCAGACCGTGCCGCGCCCGGTAGCGCTCGACGAGCCGGTGCTTGACGACCCAGTCGAGCTCGGTCTCGACGCTCGTCATGTCCCCCGCCTGCAGCGCCTCGACGCCGCGGCGCCACAGGTCGACGACCTGACGGTCCTCGTCCGACGCCCCGTGCTCGTCGAGGAAGGCGAGCACGCGCGTGAGGTACTCCTCCTGGACGTCGACCGCCGTGACGACCCGGCCGTTCGCGAGCGTCACGGGTGCACGGCCCGTGAGGTCCCGGCTGATCTCGCGGATCGCGCGCACCGGGTTCTCGAGCGTGAGGTCCCGCAGGTGAACGTGAGCCTCGAGGAGCCGCAGGACAAGGTCCGTCGACCCGATCTTGAGGAACGTCGTCGGCTCGGCCATCGAGGAGTCACCGACGATGACGTGCAGCCGCCGGTAGAGCTCGGCGTCCGCGTGCGGCTCGTCTCGCGTGTTGATGATCGGGCGCGAACGCGTCGTCGCGGACGACACGGCCTCCCACATGTGGTCGGCCCGCTGCGAGAGCTGGAACGACGCACCTCGCGGCGTCACCTCGATGCGGCCCGCGCCCGTGAGCACCTGCCGTGTGATGAGGAACGGGACGAGCTGCTCGGTGACACGCTGGAAGTCAGGGCCGCGACGCACGAGGTAGTTCTCGTGGCTGCCGTAGGAGTTGCCCGCGGAGTCGGAGTTGTTCTTGAAGAGGTGCACGCGACCGGCGACACCCTCGGCGTCGAGGTGCTCCTGCGCCTGGGCGACGAGCTCCTCGACGATGCGGTCGCCGCCGCGGTCGTACGTGACGAGCTGGCGCACCGAGTCGCACTCGGCGGTCGCGTACTCGGGGTGCGAGCCGACGTCGAGGTAGAGCCGCGAACCGTTCGTGAGGAAGACGTTCGACGACCTGCCCCACGCGACGACCTTCCGGAACATCTGGCGCGCGACCTCGTCGGCCGAGAGCGTACGCTCCCCCGTCGCCGCGAAGGTCACGCCGTACTCGGTCTCGAGGCCGAAGATCCGGCGGGTGTCCCTCACGAGTCCGGCCCCTCGTCCGTCGCGACTCCGAGGAGCGTCGCGAGCTCACGGTTCCCGACGCGTCGGAACGCCCGACGCGCGCGTGTGCGGTCGAGCACAGCGACCTCGAGGTCCTCGGCCGGGACCGAACGCTGCTCGTCGCCGTGCGCGAGGACCTCGGCCGCGAGCCGCAGCACCTCCTTGAGGGTGAGACCGGGCCGCCAGCGCTCGGCCACCGCCGCGCCCAAGGTCTCCGCGTCGCCGCCGAGGACGACGTGGTCGCGCAAGTCCGCGACCGAGCCGTCGTAGGAGAGCCGGTAGAGCGCGTCTTCGGACGCGCTCGCGCCAACCTCCGCGACGACGAGCTCGACCTCGAGCGGCTTCGAGTCCGTCGTGAACGCCGCACCGATCGTCTGCGCATACGCGTTCGCGAGGCCGCGGGCACGGACGTCGGACCGGTCGTAGGAGAAGCCGCGAAGGTCCGCGTAGCGGATGCCGGCGACACGCAGCTGCTCGAACTCGTTGTACTTGCCGACCGCCGCGAACGCGATCCGGTCGTAAATCTCCGAGACCTTGTGGAGCGCCCGCGAGGCGTTGACGGTCGCGAACGCAATGCCGTCGTCGTAGCCGACGACGACGACCGACCGGCCGCGCGCGATGCCCTTACGGGCGAAGTCCGCGCGGTCCTTCATGAGCTGCTCGGGCGAGACGTAGAACGGCATGCTCATGCGCAGGCCTCCCGCCGCTCGGTGAGGACGGCTCCCGTGACGGACGCGAGGACGTCGTCGCTCACCCGCACGGCACCCGCTGGTGTGACGAGGACGACGACGGGCCAGATGTCGCGCAGCGCGTCGGGGCCGCCCGTCGCAGAGTCGTCGTCGGCCGCGTCGACGAGGGCCTCGACGACGACGCGCACCGCGGCGTCGCCGTCGAGCCCACGCCGCCAGCGCTTCTTGAGGGATCCGCGCGCGTACGCCGCGCCCGAACCCACCGCGTGGTGGTCCCGTTCCTCGTAACGGCCGCCCGTGACGTCGTAGGAGACGATGCGTCCCCGCCCGACCTCCGGGTCGAGCCCCGCGAGGAGAGGCACGACCGCGAGCCCGCGCAGCGCGAGCCCGAGCTGCGAGCGCAGCATCGTCGCGAGGCGGTTCGCCTTGCCGTCGAACGACAGCTGGCGCCCTTCGATCTTCTCGTAGTGCTCGAGCTCGAGCTGGAAGAGACGCACGAGCTCGAGAGCGAGACCGGCCGAGCCCGCGATGCCGACGACCGCGTGCTCGTCGGCCGGGAAGACCTTCTCGATGTCACGGCTCGCGATGTGCGTCCCGGCCGTCGCGCGGCGGTCACCCGCCATGACGACCCCACCGTCGAACGTCGCGGCGACGATCGTCGTGCCGTGCGGCACGCCCCCGACCACGCCCTCACCACCGGCCGCGGACGGCAGGAGGTGCGGGGCGTGCTCGGCGACGAAGTCGACGAACGACGACGAGCCCGGGCGCCCGAAGGCCGCGGGAAGACGGGCGTGGTCCTGGGTCATCGGCGGATCACTCGCCGCCCTTCTGGACGAAGCCACGGACGAAGCTCTCGGCATTCTGCTCGAGGACGTCGTCGATCGAGTCGAGCAGCGCGTCGACGTCGAAGTCCTGCGCGCGCGCCTGGGGCGCGACGGGCGCCGGGGCGTCGTCCGCCGCCGGGTCGTGGGGCCTGCTGACGCGTTCCTGACCGGACAAGAGTTCCTCCTGCGTGCGCGCGGATCGTTGCTCGTCCCATCTCACCACAGGTGAGGGGCCGCGGGTGCGCGCGTCCGCTACGCGAGGAGCGCCGCGAGGAACGCGCCGACGTCGCCGCCGTACGCGTCGAACAGCGGCCCGACCTGCGCGCGCGTCCCCTTGTGAGGGTCGAGCATCGGCACGCGCTGCAGCGCAGGCGCACCGGGGACGTCGAGGACCACCGAGTCCCAGCTCGCAGCGTCGAGGTGCGGGCCGAAGTGCGCGACGACCTCGCCGCGGAAGTACGCACGCGTGCTCACCGGCGGGTGGTGCACCGCGTCCGTGACCTCGGCCTCCGTCGTCACCCGGTCGAGGGCCCCCGCGGCGAGCAGCCTCTGGTAGACACCCCGCTCGGGCCGGACGTCGGCCCACTGGAGGTCGAACGCCGCGAGCCGCGGGCTTCCCCAGCCGAGCCCCTCACGTTCCCGCATGCGGTCGAGGAGCCGGTGCTTCGCGACCCACTCGACGTCTCGCGCGCACTCCGCGAGCGACCGGCCGAGCCGGTCGAGGACATCCGCCCAACGGTCGAGGATCTCGCGCGTCGCGGCGTCCGGCGGACCGTCGACGTGCGCGACCTCGTGCGCCGCCGCGAGATACGCACGCTGCACCTCGAGCGCCGTCGCCGTGCCGCCCGAGCGCAGGCGCAGCGGCGCCCCGAGCTCGAGGTCACGGCTCACCGTGCGCACGTCGTCGACCGGGTCGCACAGCTGCAGGTCCGCGAGGCGCGCCGTCGCGGGACCGAGCCGGTGGAGGTTCTCGGCGACAGCGAGCACGAGGCTCGTCGTGCCGATCTTCAGCAGCGTCGCGGTCTCGAGGAGGTTCGCGTCGCCGATGATGACGTGGAGCCTGCGCCACCGCTCGCGGTCCGCGTGCGGCTCGTCGCGCGTGTTGATGATGGGTCGGCGCAGCGTCGTCTCGAGGCCGACCTCGGCCTCCATGAAGTCCGCGCGCTGGGAGAGCTGGAACCCCGCCTCCTCGCCGCGCTGGCCGAGGCCGACGCGCCCCGAGCCGACGATGACCTGCCGCGTGACGAAGAACGGTGTGAGGACGTCGACGAGCGTGTCGAACGGCACCGCGCGGTCGACGAGGAAGTTCTCGTGCGTGCCGTAGCTCGCACCCTTGCCGTCGCCGTTGTTCTTGTAGAGGTCGACGTCGATGCCCGCGGACGCGAGCTCGCGCGCCGCGCGCAGCATGACTCGCTCGCCGGCGACGTCCCACACGACGGACTCGCGCGGCGTGAGGACCTCAGGCGCCGAGTACTCCGGGTGCGCGTGGTCGACGTAGAGGCGCGCGCCGTTCGTGAGGATCGCGTTCGACGTGCTCGGGTCGTCGTAGAGCGGTGTCGTCGGACGCGCGATGCCCGTCACCGGACCTGCGACGACGGAGTCACCCGCGTCCGCGTCGCCGGCGGGGACGTCGCCCGACGGCGCCGGCCGCGACGGGTCGTCCGTGAGCAGCGACGGGTGCGCCGCCGCACGCTCGAGGTGGAAGCCGCGGGCGTCCGCGAGCGGGTCCTCGTCGAGGTAGTCCCAGCGCGGCGGCCGCGGCAGCTCGGCGAGCGCCCGGTACGCGTTGACGACCTGCGACGACATGAGGATCGCGTTGGCTCCGGGGTTGCCCGGGGACACGACCCCGTACTCGGTCTCGATCCCGACGACGCGCGTGACTCCCACGTGCGACCTGCCCTTCGGCGTGCTCAGAGGTACTGGCCCGTCGGGCTCGTCGCCTCGACGGGGCGGGCCTGGTTCTCGGTGCCCTGCTTCTCGTCCTGGACGATCGTCCGGATGAAGACGATCCGCTCGCCCTTGCGTCCGGACACCCGCGCCCAGTCGTCGGGGTTCGTCGTCGACGGCAGGTCCTCGTTCTCCCGGAGCTCCTCGCCGAGCGAGCGCAGCAGGTGGTCGACACGCAGGCCGCGCTCGCCCGAGGCGAGCAGGTCCTTGATCGCGTGCTTCTTCGCGCGGTCGACGACGTTCTGGATCATGGCGCCCGACGCGAAGTCCCGGAAGTAGAGGACCTCCTTGTCGCCGCTCGCGTACGTCACCTCGATGAAGCGGTTCGCGTCGTCGGTCGCGTACATGCGCTCGACGGTGCGCTGGATCATCCCCGTGACGGTCGCGGCCGCGTCACCACCGTGCTCGGCGAGGTCGTCCGCGTGGAGCGGCAGGTCCGGGGTGAGGTACTTGCCGAAGATCTCACGCGCGCCCTCGGCATCCGGACGCTCGACGCGGATCTTCACGTCGAGCCGCCCGGGCCGGAGGATCGCAGGATCGATCATGTCCTCGCGGTTGGACGCGCCGATGACGATGACGTTGTCGAGCCGCTCGACGCCGTCGATCTCGGCAAGGAGCTGCGGGACGATCGTCGTCTCGACGTCGGAGGACACGCCCGTGCCGCGCGTGCGGAAGAGCGACTCCATCTCGTCGAAGAACACGACGACGGGCGCGCCCTCGGTGGCCTTCTCGCGGGCCCGCGCGAAGATCGAACGGATGTGCCGCTCCGTCTCCCCCACGTACTTGTTGAGGAGCTCGGGACCCTTGATGTTGAGGAAGTACGAGCGGACCTCGCCACCGCCCTCGCGCGCCGCGACGAGCCGCGCGAGCGACGCCGCGACCGCCTTGGCGATGAGCGTCTTCCCGCAGCCGGGGGGTCCGTAGAGGAGGACGCCCTTGGGCGGGCGCAACCCGTGCTCGCGGTAGAGGTCAGGGTGGTCGAACGGGAGCTCGACCGAGTCGCGGATCGTCTCGATCTGCGAGGCGAGGCCACCGATGTCCTCGTAGGAGATGTCCGGCACCTCCTCGAGCACGAGCTCGGAGACCTCGGCCCGCGGCACGACCTCGAAGACGAACGCCGTACGCGTGTCGGCGACGAGCGTGTCACCCACGCGCACACGCACGCCCTCAAGGGAGCCGGCGGCGCGCACCACGCGCTCGTCGTCCGAGCGACCGACGACGACGAGACGCCCGTCGTCGAGCGTGTCCTTGACGGTGACGACCTCGCCGACGGGCTCGTAACCGCCCGCGGAGACGACGACCATCGCCTCGTTGAGCGCGAGCTCCTGGCCCGGGCGCAGCGCCGCCGTGTCGATGCCCGGCCCGACGCCGAGGTGCATCTTGCGTCCCTGCTGGAGGACGACCACCGACGACGCGTCGACGGCCTCGACGAAGACGCAGAACGTGCCCGGCGGGCGCGCGAGGTCCTCAAGCTGGGCGTTGAGCGTGACGATCTGCTCGCGCGCCCGAGTAAGGGCGTCGACGAGACGGTCGTTGCGCGCGGCGAGCAGCGCGAGCTGGTCGTCGGGGCGGCCGGGCTCGGTCATCGTCGCACCTCCTGCAGGGCACGGGCCGCCGGGCAGCGGCCCTCTCCCTCCGACCCTAGTGCTCAGTCCTCGGCGTCGGGCCCGCGTCCCACATCGCGACGGACGCGACGGATCTTCTTGTCCGAGACCGGACGCTCGCCGACGTCCTCGGGCGACCAGTCGTCCGTCGTCGCAGGTGTGTAACCCTTCGACGGGCGTCGCTTGCGCTCGGGCGCCTCGACGCCGTCCGCCATGCGGCGCACCGTGAGGAGGAAGCCAGTGTGCCCGACCATGCGGTGGTTGGGGCGCACCGCGAGGCCCTCGAGGTGCCAGCCACGGATCATCGTCTCGAAGGCCTCGGGCTCACCGAAACCACCGTGCGAGCGCAGGTCCTCCGCGAGCCGCGAGAGCTGCGTCGTCGTCGCGACGTAGCAGACGAGCACACCCCCGGGCGTGAGCGCCGTGTGGACCTCGTCGATGTTCTCCCACGGCGCGAGCATGTCGAGGACGACGCGATCGACCTCGCCCGGCCCCGCGACGAGCGGGAGCGTCGGCGCGAGGTCGCCGACCGTGAGCGACCACGCGGGGTGCGGCCCGCCGAAGAACTGCTCGACGTTGCCGCGCGCGATCTGTGCGAAGTCCTCGCGCCGCTCGATCGAGTGGACCGATCCGGAGTCACCGACGGCGCGCAGGAGCGAGAGCGTGAGCGCACCCGAGCCGACACCTGCCTCGATGACGCGCGCACCCGGGAAGATGTCCGCCATCGCGACGATCTGGCCCGCGTCCTTGGGGTAGACGACCGCCGCGCCTCGCGGCATCGAAAGCGTGTAGTCGCTCAGCAGCGGACGGAGCGCAAGATACTCGACACCCGAGGTCGTCACGACGACCGAGCCCTCGGGAGCACCGATGACGTCGTCGTGGCGGAAGTAGCCGCGGTGCGTGTGGAACTGGCCGCCCTCCTTGAGGACGACAGTGTGGAGCTTGCCCTTGGGGTCGGTGAGCTGGACTCGCTCGCCCGCGCGGAAGGGGCCGCGGCGGACGGCCGCTCCCGTGGCCTCCGCCGCGGAGTCCGCGACGGGGCGGACGAGCGCACGGGGCGTGGCGTCGTCAGTCGTGGCGGGGGTCTCGGTCGGGGTGGGGTTCGCGTCGGTCACGAGGCAGGAGTCTAGTTGTCCTGCGGCCGGTCGCTGCGCGGCGTCCGGCGCGAGGGCGCGCGGAGCGCCGCGACGACCTCGGCGACGACGATGAGCCCGACGACGCGCCCGTGGCGCACGGCGACGATCACCGGGGCGTCCGCGACCGCACGGACCGCGTCGAAGAGGTCGATCCCCGTGAGGGACGCGTCGACGGGGCCCGCCGGAGCGAGCGCGGTCGCGACCTCGAGCACGTGACACGCGCGTCGCTCGGCAGGCGCAGCAGCAAGCGCGGCCCCGTCGGCCCACGCGATCGGCCGACCGAGAGCGTCGGGCACAACGACCGCACGCACCCCGTCCGCGAGGAGGGTCGAGAGCGCGGCATCGATCGTCGCGTCCGGCGCGACGACCGTGACGGGACGCACGAGCTTCGCGGGGTCGAGCGTCGCCGCCCGCGCCGCCGGCACGGCGGACGCAGCAGCGCGGCTGGCACCGTGCCAGACGAGCACCGCGAGGACGAGGCCCCACGCGAGGACGAGCGGGGGCGGCGAGCTCTGCGCGAGCAGCCACCACGCGGCGAGGACCGCGACGATCGCGACCGCGATGCCGTACCCGCTCGCCGCGGCGACGCGCGTCGCGGTCGCACGATCCCGGGTGAGCCGCCACACGACGGCCTCGAGAGCCGCACCGCCGTCGTAGGGCAGCGCGGGCACGAGGTTGACGACGGCGACGACACCGTTCGCTGCGGCACCCGCAAGAAGCACCTGGACGACGACGAATCCCCACGCGGTCGTCGCCGTCGTGCCGAGCGCGGCCGCGAGACCGCCGAGCGCGAGGGCGAGGGCGACGTTGACGGCCGGACCTGCGAGCGCGGTGAGCAGGTGGCTGCGCGGGGTCGTGCCACGCGGGTCGTAGGTCGTGCGGCCGCCCCAGGCGGTGAGCGTCACGGATCGCACTGCATGGCCGTGCCCGCGCGCGACGAGCGCGTGCGCGACCTCGTGGAGCGCGACCGAGCCGAGCAGGAGGACGACGAACGCCACGGTCATGAGCGCGACGACCGCGCCCGTCGGCAGACCGACCGCCGCGAGCCCGTCGAGCGGGTGGGCGACCCGCGTCGCGGTCGGTACGTAGACCGCGGCGAGCACGAGCGCGCCGAGCGGCCACCACGCGTCGACGACGACGGGCGCACCGGCGACACGTCCGACGACGAGCCCTCCGGCCGGACGGCTGCCCCCACCTCGGGTCCCGCTGCGTTCCTCCACAGGGAGCAGACTAGGCGCACCCGGGTGTCCGACCCGAACCCTAGGGTGGAGGCATGATCTCCTCGGCCCCCGTCGACACGCCCCGTGCACGCCGTGCGCCCGCGCTCTCACCGTCGCGCGCGAACGACTACCAGCAGTGTCCGCTGCTCTTCCGGCTCCGGACGATCGACCGTGTCCCGGAGGCGCCGAGCCCGGCAGCAGCCCGTGGGACGCTCGTGCACTCGGTGCTCGAGGGGATCTTCGACGTCCCGGCAGCGGAACGCACCCCGGGCCTCGCGCTCGAGCTGCTCCCGCGTGCCTGGGACGACCTGCGGGAGCGGCGGCCCGAGTACGCGGGGATGTTCGACGACAACGCGGCGGTCGACGCCTGGCTCGGCTCGGCGCGTGCGCTCGTCGAGCGGTACTTCACGCTCGAGGACCCGATGCGGCTCGAGCCCCGGGCGCGGGAGATCACGCTCGAGGCACAGCTCGAGGGCGGCCCGCTGCTGCGTGGCATCGTCGACCGCGTCGACGTCGCACCCGACGGCGCGGTGCGGATCGTCGACTACAAGACCGGCAAGGCACCGCGCCCGCAGTACGGCGAGTCAGTCGCGTTCCAGATGCGCTTCTACGCGCTCGTCGTCCTGCTCTCACGCGGCACGATGCCCGCGATGCTGCAGCTCGTGTTCCTCGGCGACGGGCAGGTCCAGCGGAACGTGCCGACGCCCGGAGATCTCGAGCGCACGGAGGCGAAGATCCGCGCGGTGTGGGACGCGATCGTCCGGGACGCGCAGGAGGGCGAGTTCCGGCCGAGGACGAGCAAGCTGTGCGACTGGTGCGCCCATAGGACGCTGTGCCCCGCGTTCGACGGCACGCCCCCGGAGTTCCCCACCGGGGCGGTGCCGCTCACGCTCGGGATCTGAGCGCGCAGGCGGACGGTGCTACTCGTCGTCGCCGAGGTCGTCGACGATCCCGCCCGCAAGGACGTGGCCGAGCAGGCCGACGTCGAGCGTCTCGAGCGACCGGATCCGGCTGAGCCCGGGGTGCTGCACGACCGGCACGTGCCCGCGCACCGCGATCGTCGCGGCCCCCGAGGCGAGCGCGGACGCGACACCGGGACGCGAGTCCTCGATCGCGACGCAGCGGGCCACGTCGACGCCGAGCAGCTCGGCCGCACGCAGGTAGGGCTCGGGGTCGGGCTTGCCGCGCTCGACCTCGTCGCCCGTGACGACGACCTCGAACGTTCCCGCGGGCAGGGCCTCGAGGAGGTGCTCGACCATCTCGCGGTAGGACATCGTCACGAGCGCGCACGGCACCCCACGCTCACGGAGGTCGGCGAGGAGCTCGGCCGCCCCGGGGCGCCACGGCACCTCGGCGGCGAGCAGCGCCGCGACGCGACGCGTGAGGTCGTCCGCGATCTCCTCGCGCGAGAGCGCGACGCCGTGCTCCTGGAGGACGACCGCGCTGTCGAGGAGGTTCATGCCGACGAGCTCGAGGCCCTGGGCGTCCGACCACGTGCCGCCGTGCTCGGCGACGAGCGCCGCCTCGGACGCGAGCCAGTAAGGCTCCGTGTCGATGATGGTGCCGTCCATGTCCCACAGCACGGCCTCGGGCACGAGACCCGGGGCGTCGATGAGCGTGGGCGCGAGCGTCGCATCCTGCACGTCCTACCTCCTCCTGCGGTCCCCCCGACCGCGTCACCCTCGCGACCCTAGCCCGGGTGCGGGGGGTCGGGAGCGGTTTCCCCACCCTGCGGACGGGCGACGTCGGTCACACCGGCGACGCGGTGGACCTCGCCGGGCCACGGCACTCGACGCGGTCGACCGCCTAGGCTGGAAGGATGGACAGCACCGACCTTCCCGAGCAGCCCCCAGCGCGGGACACCGTCCTCGTCGCGGCCTTCGAGGGCTGGAACGACGCGGGCGGAGCCGCGACCGCGGCCGTCCTCCACCTCGTCGAGCACCTCGGCGCGACGAAGGTCGCCGACATCGACCCCGAGGAGTTCTACGACTTCCAGGTCAACCGGCCCGTCGTCGCGACCGAGGAGGACGGCTCGCGCTCCCTCACGTGGCCGACGACGACGTTCGCGACCGTGACCGTCGGTACCCGTCGCCTCGTGCTCGTCCACGCGACAGAGCCGTCGATGCGCTGGCGCACGTACTGCGCCGAGGTCCTGCGCATCGCCGACTCGCTCGGCGTCGGCACGGTCGTCACGCTCGGCGGCCTCCTCGCCGACGTCCCGCACTCGCGCCCGATCCCCGTGACGGCCACGAGCGACGACCTTGCAACCCGCGCGATGCTCGACCTCCCGTCGAGCACGTACGAGGGGCCGACCGGCATCGTCGGCGTCCTCCAGGCCGCTGCGCGCACGCACAGCATGCACGGGTTCTCCGTATGGGCCGCGATCCCCCACTACGTCGCGCACGGGCCGTCGCCCAAGGCCACGCTCGCGATCCTCTCGCGGCTCGAGGAGCTCCTCGGGATCACGGTGCCGCTCGGCGACCTCGTCGACGACGCACGCGCGTGGGAGGACGGCGTCGACGTCCTCGCGGGCGAGGACGAGGAGATCGCGGAGTACGTCGCGCAGCTCGAGGCGGCGAAGGACGCCGTCGACCTGCCGGAGGCGAGCGGCGACGCGATCGCGCGCGAGTTCGAGCGCTACCTGCGCCGTCGTGAGGACGGGAAGGGCGACGGGCCCACGCGTCCGGGAGGTCCAGCGGCCTGACGGCTGCGCTGGGGCACATGGCGCCCCGCCGTCGCCTACCGTGGGACGCATGGACGTCCGCATCTTCACAGAGCCCCAGCAGGGCGCGTCGTACGACGACCTCCTGCGCACCGCCCTCGCCGCCGAGGCCCTCGGCTTCGACGCCTTCTTCCGGTCCGACCACTACCTGCCCATGGGCACCGACGGGCTCCCCGGCACGACGGACGCGTGGACGACGCTTGCGGGCCTCGCCCGCGACACGACGACGATCCGGCTCGGGACGCTCGTGAGCCCCGTGACGTTCCGGCACGCGGGTGCGCTCGCCGTCCAGGTCGCGCAGGTCGACCAGATGTCGGGCGGCCGTGTCGAGCTCGGGCTCGGCGCGGGCTGGTTCGCACGCGAGCACGAGGCGTTCGGCCTGCCGTTCCCGGCCCGACGCTTCGGGATCCTCGCCGAGCACCTCGAGGTCGTCACCGGGCTGTGGGCGACGCCGTCCGACGCGACGTTCACGTTCCGTGGCGAGCACGTCACCCTCGTCGACGCCCCCGGTCTCGCGACGCCGGTCCAGCGGGCCGGCCGCGGCGGTGCGCCCGGGGTGCCGATCATCGTCGGCGGGTCCGGGCCGCGTCGGACGCCCGAGCTCGCGGCGCGCTTCGCCGCCGAGTACAACGCGTCCTTCCCCGAGATCGATGCGATCCCCGCGCGGTTCGCGACGATCCGCGAGGCTGCGACCGCGGCCGAGCGGCCCGACGGCGACCTGCTCTGCTCGGTCGCGCTCGTGTGCGCCGTCGGCCGAGACGAGGCAGAGTTTCGCCGGCGCGCGGACGCGATCGGGCGGGAGCCCGCCGAACTTCGCGAGCACGGGGTGTGCGGAACCGTCGACGAAGCGGCCGAACGCATCGACGCGCTGCGCGGCATGGGCGTCGAGCGGCTCTACCTGCAGGTCCTGGACCTCGGGGACCCGGACCTGCTCGAGCTCGTCGCCCGCGAGGTCCTCCCCCGCGCGAACGCTCGCTGACGCGAGGCGCCGCACGAGTCGTAGGTCCCCAGCACCATCGAACGGTGGTCGGGACCTACGAGTCGGGTGTCGCCCGCGACTCGTAGGTCTCCAGCACCGGCGGGCGATGCTCGGGACCTACACGTCCGGGGACGGCTAGATGCGGACGCCGAGCAGCGCGTCGAGCGCGCGAGCGACGACGCCCGGGGCGCCCTCGACGACGTCGACGTCGCTGAGCGCCGACTCCGTCACCGCGCGCTCGGCCCACGCGTCGACCGCGGCAAGCGCCCGCGGCGTGTCGAGGTCGTCGCGCAGGGCCGCGCGGATCTCGACGAGCATGTCCGTCGCGTCCGGCCCGCCGTTGCCCGAGACCGCCTCGCGCCACCGCTCGAGGCGCGTCGTCGCGGCCGCGAGGTCCGCGTCGAACCACTCCCACTCGGCGCCGTGGTGGTGCGCGAGAAGCGCGACACGTACCGCCATGGGATCGACCCCCGACGCGACGAGCCGTGAGACGAGCACGAGGTTGCCGAGCGACTTGCTCATCTTCTCGCCCTCGTAGGCGACGAGAGCTGCGTGCACGTTGACGACAGCCGCCTGGCCGCCGAGCATCCGCACGTGCGACGACGTCATCTCGTGGTGCGGGAAGAGGAGGTCCGAGCCCCCACCCTGGACATGGATGCGGTCACCGAGGCCGGCCCGCGAGATCACCGCGCACTCGACGTGCCAGCCAGGACGTCCGCGGCCGAGCGTCCCCGCGTCCCACGCGGGCTCACCGGGACGCTCACGACGCCACAGCAGAGGGTCGAGCGGGTCGCGCTTGCCTGGGCGGCTCGGATCGCCGCCGCGCTCGGCGAAGAGGTCGAGCTGCTGGGCCCGCACGAGGTGCGCGACCGTCCCGAACGCGTCGTCGCGCGAGAGGTCCGCGTAGACGTCGCCGAGCGTGTCGCCGTCGACGACGGACTCCGCCGGGTCGACGGGCACACGGTAGGCGGCACCCGAGGCGAGCATCGCCTCGACCGCGTCCGCGACCTGAGGAACCGTCTCGACGACGCCGAGGTAGAGGTCGGGCGGGATGACGCCGAGCGCCGTCATGTCGCGGCCAAAGAGCGCGATCTGCTCGGCCGCGAGGTCGCGCCAGTCGACGCCCGTCGCCGCCGCACGCTCGAGAAGCGGGTCGTCGACGTCCGTGACGTTGGAGACGAGCGTCGTGCGCAGCCCCGCGTCGCGCCACGTGCGCAGCAGGACGTCGAACGTCACGTACGTCGCCGCGTGACCGATGTGCGTCGCGTCGTACGGCGTGATGCCGCAGACGTAGAGGCCCGCGTCCGTGCCGTCGACCGGCTGGACGCGGTCGCCGCTGCCGGTGTCGAGCAGCGTCGGCGGGGTCTCGGCCCCGCGTGTCGACGGGAGGGCGGGGATGTACGGGGTCGGCCAAGCATGCACCGGCCCAGCCTAGCCCCACCGACGGCCAAGGTCAGCCGCTCGTCAGACCCCTGTGCCTGCCGCCGTGAGCGCGCCCCCGAGGAGCAGCGCGACGACGACGCCCGCGAAGAGGATCCGGTAGACGACGAACGGCAGGTACGAACGCGTCGAGACGAGCTTGAGGAACCACACGATGACGACGTACCCGACGACGAACGCGACGACCGTCGCGAGGAGCGTCGCCCCGACTCCGGGCGTGCCGGGCTGCCCGAACTCGTCGAGCGAGCCGACGAGCTTGTAGAGCCCCGAGCCGAGGACCGCGGGGATCGCGAGGAGGAAGGAGTACCTGGCCGCCGCCTCGCGCGTGTAGCCGAGCAGGCGGCCCATCGTGATCGTGCCGCCCGATCGCGAGACGCCTGGGACGAGCGCGAGCGCTTGCGCGAAGCCGAACGCGACCGCGTGCCCCGCCGTGAGCTGCGTGAGCTCACGTTCCTGGGGCCGGACACGGTCGATGACGCCGAGGAGGATGCCGAAGACGGTGAGCGTGCCGACCGTGATCCACAGGTTGCGCAGCGACGTGTCGATCGCGTCCTCGAGGAGCAGGCCGCCGACGACGATCGGCACCGAGCCGAGCGCGATCCACCACGCCATGCGGGCGTCGGGGTCGCCCGCACCGAAGCGGGCGGCGGCCGAGGTGCCGTTGCGCCCCACGAGCGCGCGCCACCAGGCGTTGACGATCCGTGCGATGTCCTTGCGGAAGTACAGGAGGACCGCGGCCTCCGTGCCGATCTGCGTGATCGCCGTGAACGCGGCCCCGGGATCGACGTCCCCGATGAGCTCGCCGACGACCCGCAGGTGCGCCGACGAGGAGATGGGCAGGAACTCGGTGAGTCCCTGGACGAGGCCGAGGACGAGGGCTTCCCATGCGTTCACGGGAGACCACACTAGGGGTGGGACGCGCGTGCGGCCTCCCCCCGTGGTCGGACATGGGACGATAACCTTCCCCGCATGGACACCCGTTCCCTCGGCAGCACTGGCCTGCGCGTCTCGGCCCTCGGGCTCGGCACGATGACGTGGGGGCGTGACACCGACGAGCACGACGCCGCCGAGCTCCTGCGTGACTTCCTCGACGCGGGCGGCACGACGATCGACACGTCCGCCTCCTACGCGGACGGCGGCTCGGAGGAGGTCATCGGCCAGCTGCTCGCCGCGACGGGTGCGCGCGACGACGTCGTCCTCGTGACGAAGGCCGGCACGCGCACGACGTCGCGCGGGAACGTGCTCGATGCGGGCCGCGGCGCGATCCTCGACTCGCTCGACGCGTCGCTGCGCCGACTCGGGACGGATCGGGTCGACGTTCTGCTCGTCCAGGCGCCTGACCCCCGCACACCGCTCGAGGAGACGGTCGACGCGCTGCGTCGTGCCGTGGACTCTGGGCGCGCCCGCTACGTGGGTCTGTGCAACCACCCTGGGTGGAGCCAGGCACGCGCCGCGACGCTCCTCGAGGCTTCGGGGACGGGTCTCGCGGCCGTCGAGGTCGAGTACTCGCTCCTCGAACGGGGCGTCGAGCGCGAGGTCGTGCCGGCCGCCGCTGCGCTCGGTACGGGCCTCCTCGCGTGGTCCCCGCTCGGTCGCGGCGTCCTTACCGGCAAGTACCGGCGCACCATCCCCGCGGACTCGCGCGCCGCGTCCGCGCACCTCGCAGGGTTCGTCGCGCCCTACCTCGACGAGAGCGCGAGCTCGGTCGTCGACGCCGTCGCGATCGCCGCCGACGGGCTCGGGCGCACCCCGGGCGCGGTCGCGCTCGCCTGGCTCCTCGGACGGCCGACGGTCGCGTCCGCGCTCGTCGGCGCGCGCACGCCCGCCCAGCTGCGGGCCGCGCTGGAGTCCGTCGACCTCGTGCTGCCGGCCGAGGTCGCGTCGGCGCTCGACGAGGTGAGCGCCCCGGCGCTCGGCTACCCCGAGCGCCGCTGACCGTCGGTGCCTCGCATGAGAGCCCCCGGCCGTGGCCGGGGGCTCTCATGCGAGGTGCGCCGCGCGGGTCGGCGCTCAGAAGCGTCGCGGCCTAGAAGCCGTCGCGGTTCAGCCGCCTGACGGCTCAGCGGTCCGGGCGGCTCAGCGGTCAGGACGGGCGACGTCGTTGAGGTCGTCCTCGGAGAGACCTTCGAGGTCGTCGTCCTCGTCGTCGTCCTCGTCCTCGTCCTCGTCGCTGTCGTCGTCGTCATCGTCGTCTGTGTCGATGTCGTCATCGTCGTCATCATCGTCGTCGACGACGTAGAACGGGAGCGCCTCGCCGAACTCCGTCGCGAGCGCGTCGTCATACACGTCGAACGCGTCGGCGAGCACGTAGTACGCCTCGTCGACCGCCGGGTCGTCGTCGGTGCGACGGCTCACGACAGCGTGCAGGTGCGCCTCGAAGGCAGCGGTGAGACGGGCCAGGGCATCACGCGGGTCGACGGTCATGCCTGAACCGTAACGCGCCGACGTGCACAATGGCAGTCGGATACCCGTCCCGGACCTCAGGAGGCCGCATGTCGAACGCCACCACCACCCAGGCCGCACGTCCCGTGCCCCGCACCGGCGAGTACGAGCACCGCGTCCTCAAGGTCGGCCGCGACGTCTCCCGCGCCGAGCTGCGGCGCCTCCTGCTCGACGAAGCCGAGCAGGGCCGCTGGGAGCTCGCGCGCACGATCCTCTACGTCGGCGGCTCCCGCACCGTCTGGCTGCGGCGGCGCATCATCCGCGCCCGCTCGACCCTCGACCTCGCCTGAGGCCCGCGCCGACGACCTGAGGACGCCGGCGTGCACCTCACAGGTGCGTGAGCATCCGACGCAGGACCCGCACCCCGAACTCGAGCGACTCGACCGGCACCCGCTCGTCGACCCCGTGGAACATGCCCGGGAAGTCGAGATCCGCAGGCAGCCGCAACGGGACGAAGCCGTAGCCGTTGATGCCGAGGCGAGCGAGGGACTTGTTGTCTGTGCCGGCAGAGAGCAGGTACGGCAGGACCGTCGCGCCCGGGTCCTCCGCGAGGACCGACGCGACCATGGTGTCGACGAGGTCACCCGCGAACGGCACCTCCATCCCGATGTCCTCGTGGATCGGCTCGATGCGTACGTGCTCACCCGCCAGCTCCCGCAGGACCGCCATCGACGGGTCGTGGCTCTCGGGGAGGAAGCGGGCGTCGACGACGCCCGTCGCCGTCGTCGGCACGACGTTCGCCTTGTACCCGGCGTCGAGCTGCGTGGGCGTCGCCGAGCCGCGGAGCGTCGCCCCGACGAAGCGCGCGGCCGGGCCGAGCGCGTCGAGGAGTGCCGGAATCGTGCCCTCGTCGTCGGGGTCGAAAGGCAGGCCCGTGAGGTCCGCGACGCCACGCAGCAGCTTGTCGACGGTGCCCGTGAGCTCGAGCGGCCACGCGTGGTCGCCGATGCGCGCGAGCGCGCGCGCGAGGTGCGTCACCGCGTTATCCGCGTTGACCTGCGAGCCGTGCCCCGCACGCCCCTCGGCGACGAGCCGCAGCCACGCAAGCGACTTCTCCCCCGTCTGGAGCAGGTAGGCACGCTGTCCCGCGACGTCGACCGAGTAGCCGCCGACCTCGCTCACCGCCTCGGTCGCTCCCGCGAAGAGCTCGGGACGGTGGTCGACAAGCCACTGCGCGCCGTGGACGCCGCCTGCTTCCTCGTCCGCGAAGAACGCGAGGACGACGTCCCGACGGGGCCGCACGCCGTCGCGGATCATCTCGCGGACGACCGCGAGGATCATCGCGTCCATGTCCTTCATGTCGACCGTGCCGCGTCCCCACACCATGCCGTCGACGACCTCGGCCCCGAACGGGTCGTACGTCCAGTCCTCGGCACGGGCCGGAACGACATCGGTGTGGCCGTGGAGGACGAGCGCGGGCGCGTCCGGATCCGTCCCCGCCCAGCGGGCCACGACGCTCGCGCGCCGCGGCTCCGTCTCGACGTACGTGACCTCGAGCCCGACCTCCTCGAGGAGCGCCTGGACGTACTCGGCCGCCTCACGCTCACCCGGCCCCGAGCCGTCGCCGTAGTTGCTCGTGTCCATGCGGACGAGGTCGCGGCAGATGCGCAGGACCTCGTCCTCCGCACGAGGGTACTGACCCGTCGTCGTCATCATCGTCTCACGCGTCCGCGAGACCGCGACGTACGAGCAGCGGCGTCGTCGACGCCGGCCGGCCACGGAGCCTCTCGAACGCGCCCACGGGGTCGGTCGAGTCGCCGAGCGCGAGGAGCTCGCGCCGGAACCGCTCACCGTTCGCGCGGGTGAGCCCGCCGTTCTCCTCGAACCACGTCACCGTGTCGGCGTCGAGCACCTCCGACCAGATGTACCCGTAGTACGCGGCCGAGTACCCGCCCGCGAAGACGTGGTTGAAGTACGTCGAGCGGTAGCGCGGCGGCACGAGGTCCGGGTCGAGGCCGAGCCCGCGCAGCGCGCGGTCCTCGAAGCCGAGGACGTCGTCGACCGAGGTCGGAACCTCCTCCGGGGTGAGGCGGTGCCACGCCTGGTCGAGCAGCGCCGCGCCGAGGTACTCGGTCGTCGCGAAGCCCTCGCCCTCGCCGCGCGCGGCGATCATTGTCGCGACGAGCTCCGCAGGCAGCGGCTCCCCCGTCGCGTGGTGACGCGCGTAGCGCGCGAGCAGGTCCGGGTGCCACGCCCACATCTCGTTGACCTGGGACGGGAACTCGACGAAGTCGCGCGGCACGGACGTTCCCGACTGCGAGGGCAGCCGCACGTTGGAGAGGAGGCCGTGGAGCGCGTGCCCGAACTCGTGGAACGCCGTGATGACCTCGTCCCACGTGAGCAGCGCGGGCTCCCCCGCCGCGGGGCGCGGCACGTTGAGGACGTTGTAGACGACGGGACGCTGCCCGAGGAGGTGCGACTGGTCGACGAGGTTGTCCATCCACGCGCCGCCCCGCTTCGAGGGCCGCGTGAAGAAGTCGCCGAGGAACAGCCCGAGCCCCGAGCCGTCGGCGTCGAGCACCTCCCACACGCGCACCTCCGGGTGGTAGCCGACGAGGTCCGTGCGCTCGACGAGCGTGATGCCGAAGAGCTCGTGAGCCGCGGCGAACACGCCGTCGTTGAGCACCCGATCGAGCTCGAGGTAGGGGCGCAGGGCCGCGTCGTCGAGCGCGTACCGCTCGCGCCGCAGGTGCTCCGCGTAGAAGGCACGGTCCGACGGCGCGAGGTCCGTCGCACCCGTGTCCGCGACCAGAGCCGCTGCAAGGTCGGCGTGCTCGGCGCGCGCGTTCGCGACCGCCCGGGGCACGAGCGGCTCGAGCATCTCCGCGACCGCCTCGGGCGTGCGTGCCGTCGCGTCCTCGGTCGCGTAGGACGCATGGTCCCGCAGGCCCAGGAGCTGGGCACGTTCGGCACGCAGCCGGGCGAGCTCGAGGAGCGTCGCCCGCGAGTCCGTGCCCTCGTGCGTGCCACGCGTCACGGACGCCTCGTGGATGCGCGCGCGCAGGCCACGGTCCTTGAGCGACGCGAGGACGCCCTGCTCGGTCGGCAGCTGGAGCGTGAGCAGCCAGCCGGACTCGTGCCCGGCCTCACGCGCTGCGGCCTCCGCGGCCGCGACGGCGTCCGGTGCGAGACCTTCGAGCTCTGCGACCTCCGTGACGAGCACGGCACCCTCGTTGCCCGACGCGAGCACGACCCTGCCGAACGCCGCCTCGAGCTCCGCGATGCGCGAGTTGAGTGCCCGCAGCGTCTCCTGCTTCTCGTCCGGAAGGTCGACGCCTGCCCGACGGAAGTCGCGCAGCAGCGTCTCGACCGCTCGGCGGTCCGCGTCCGTCGCCTCGACCTCGCCAGCAGCGATGCGGGCGTCGAGCGCGGCGACCCGCACCTGCAGGCCCGCGTGCATCGCGATCGCGTCGTGGTGCGCCGACAGCTCGGGCGTGAGCTCGGCCTCGAGGTCCTCGAGTGCCTCGGTCGAGTCCGCGCCCAGGAGCAGGTCGAGGATGACGAGCGCCCGGTGCAGCAGCTCGCCCGAGCGCTCGAGCGCCTCGAGCGTGTTGACGAGGTCCGGGGCAGCCGGGTCCGCGACGATCGCCTCGACCTCCGCACGCTCCTCCGCCATGCCCGCGCGGATCGCCGGAGCGAGATGCTCGTGCCGGATGCGCGCGAAGTCGGGAAGGCCGTACGGGAGCGTGGAGGGCTGGGCGAGAGGGTTCGTCGCGTCGAGCGGAAGAGCGGTCATGACCCCAGTCTCTCAGCGATCGGGGCTGCTCCGCACGGACGGCGCGCGGTCGCGTCAGACGGGCCGGACCGCGAGGACAGCGATGTCGTCGCGCTCGCCCGTCGCCTCCATCTCGGCGAGCACGACGTCGAGCAGGTCACCGACCGGCGCCTGACCCACGCCGCCGAGCACGCCCGCGAGCCTCACGAAGGACTCCTCGATCGGCTCACCTCGACGCTCGACGAGGCCGTCCGTGAAGAGCAGCAGGGTCTCCCCCGGCGCGAGCGTCGCCGCGTGGTCGTGCCTGTCGTACTCGAGGACGCCGAGCATGAGGTCGCTCGTTCCCTCGAACGTGCGCGTCGTCCCGTCGGCACCGACGACGACCGGCGCAAGATGACCGGCGCTCGACCACGTCACCCGGGCCGACCCGTCCTCATCGAAGCCGCCACGCAGCTGTGCGACGAGCGCAGTGCCCATGGTTCCCGTGCCGAGCGCGATGTTGGCGTGGTCGAGCCGCTCGAGCAGCTGCGCCGGCGTCTGGACCCGGTCCGCGACGAAGCCACGAAGGATCGACCGTAGCGACCCCATGCGCGTCGCCGCAGCGATGTTGTGCCCGACGACGTCGCCGATGACGACCGTCGTGACGCCGCACGAGTGGATCGCGTCGTACCAGTCCCCGCCCACCTGCTGGTCCTCGGCCGCAGGGACGTAGCGTGCGGCGAGCTCGAGCCCCGGGACCGTCGGGAGACTCGTGAGCATCGCCTCCTGGAGCGTGCGCGCGACCGCGTCGCGCGCCTGGACGAGCTCGACACGTTCGATCGCCTGTCCCACGTACCGCGCGAGCGCCAGCTTCATACGGCGCGTCCGCGCGAACGTGTGGTGCGGCCCCGCCCAGCCGAGCCATAGCCAGCCCGTCCTCCGTCCGACGCGCAGAGGCACGTAGGCCTCGCCGTCGACGTGGGCGGAGGCGCCCTCTGCGAGCCCTGGGAACCGCTCGGCGAGCGCCGAACGGTCGTCGAGGAAGACACCCTCACCGGTCGCGACCGCGTAGGGGCCGGGGTGGTCCGCGCCTGGCGCGAGCTCTGTGTAGTGCAGAGGCCTGTCGAGGGGCAGCCCGCGGCGGTCGAGGGAGTCGAACCGTCCGTCGTTCTCGAGGACGACGGTGCAGCAGCTGGCCTCGAGCTGCGTCGTCGCGAGATCGCGCACGACCTGGAGGGTCTCGTCGACCGTGCTCGTCCGCGCGAGCGCCTCCGAGAACGCCAGGAGGATGCGATTGATGCGGGTGATCTCCTGGAGCTCGGCCTCGGCCTCGACCGCGCGCCGCAACGACGTGCGCGACCCGAGGTAGGCGGCCAGGAGCACCGCGAGCTCGCCGAGAGCCCTCACCTGGCTCGGTTGGACCTCGACGAGCGTCTGCGCGAAGAGCACCGCGACCCGCGCCCCCTCCGGGGTGGTGACGGGCACCGCGACGAACCCCACCGGCTGCTCGGGCCGCGAGACCGCGGACTCCGCGGGCGTGAGCACGACGAGCCGTCCCGTCCGGAGCGACTCGTACGCAAGATCAGAACGCAGCGTGCCCGACGCGCCGTCGTCGATCGTCGACGCGGCTGCGACCCGGGCTCCGTCCGGCTCGGGGAGCAGGACCGCAGCTGCTCCGTCGCCGACGCACAGCGACGCGAGCACCGCATAGCGTTGCAGCTCGGGGTCGTCGCTCGGCTGCGGCCCGAGCCAGGGCCGCACGACGTAGCCTGACGCCCCCCGGTTCGTGTCTGCCGTGGTCACGTGGGCCAGTCAACACGAAACGGTCGCGCGGCGCGAGACGGTCCACCGTCCTGTCGTGAGTGCAGCCAGCGCTCGTTCGGGGGAACGACGAAGCGGACCCAGGTGAACCTGGATCCGCTTCGCGTCGCTGTCTCAACGAGTGTCCGGAGGGGGACTTGAACCCCCACGCCCGATAAAGGGCACTAGCACCTCAAGCTAGCGCGTCTGCCATTCCGCCACCCGGACAGGTGACCATCACGGCCCGAAAGCCGTGCGGTTGTTCAGTTGTCTCAGCGAGTGTCCGGAGGGGGACTTGAACCCCCACGCCCGATAAAGGGCACTAGCACCTCAAGCTAGCGCGTCTGCCATTCCGCCACCCGGACAGGTGACCCTCGCGAGGTGACCCCCGCTCGGTGCTGGAAGAACATAGCACGGCCGGAGCCCAGAAATCACATCGGCACCAGAGCCCCTCACCGCCCCTCGGCACAGGTGCGTCGGGCCTCCTCAACGGAAGTCACGCGAGCGCGACGGCACCGCGAGCGACAGCGGCGCGAGGTGCTCCGCGACGAGGTTCGTCGCCCCGTCCGCACGCTCGAGCCGCCCCCGCACGACGAGCGCCGCAGCCGACCGTGCGACCGTCCGGTGCCTCTGCCACAGCCCCGGCGAGCACACGACGTTGAGCAGCCCCGTCTCGTCCTCGAGCGAGAGGAAGGTCACACCGCGCGCCGTCCCAGGACGCTGCCGGTGCGTGACGACCCCCGCCACGGCGACCCGACGTCCTGCCTCGTGGACCGTCGCCGCACCCACCGTGAGGACGCCTGCCGCGTCGAGCCCGGGGCGGACGAACTGCGTCGGGTACTCCTCGGGCGAGACGCCCGTCGCCCACACGTCCGCGACCGACCGCTCGACCTCGCTCATCCCCGGCAGCGTCGGAGCCTCGACCCCGACGCTCACCCCCGGGAGCGTCGCGGGCGACTCCTGCGCCACTGCGGCGGCCGCCCACAGCGCAGCCCGCCGCGAGCCCGCGTACGCGTCGAGCGCACCCGCGGTCGCAAGCGCCTCGAGCCGCGCGACCGTGAGGCCGACGCGTCGCGCGAGGTCCGGCAGGTCGACGAACGGCGCCCGCTCCCGCTCCGCGACGATCCGTCCCGCGACGTCCTCCCCCACGCCCCGCACCTTCGCGAGCCCGAGCCGCACCCCGAGCGCCCCGTCCTCGCACCGCTCGACGCGCGCCTCGACGCCTGAGCGCGTGACGTCCGGGCGCAGCACCGTGATGCCGTGCCGACGCGCGTCCGCGACGAGCGACTGCGGCGAGTAGAAGCCCATGGGCTGCGCCGCGAGAAGCGCCGCGTAGAACGCCGCCGGATGGTGCACCTTGAGCCACGAGCTCGCGTAGACGAGGTACGCGAACGAGTAGGCGTGCGACTCGGGGAAGCCAAAGTCAGCGAACGCCTTGAGCTTGTCGAAGATCTGCTCGCCGACCTCCCGCGAGATGCCGTTCGCCGCCATGCCCGCGAGCAGCCGCGCGTGCAGAGCCTCCATGCGCTCGGCGGAACGTTTGGATCCCATGGCGCGACGGAGCTGGTCGGCCTCGGCAGGTGTGAAGTCTGCGACATCGATCGCCATCTGCATGAGCTGCTCCTGGAACAGCGGTACGCCGAGCGTCTTGCCCAGGGAGTTCTTGAGCAGCGGGTGGAGGAAAGTGACGTCCTCCCGGCCCCGCGCACGGTTGATGTACGGGTGCACCGAGTTGCCCTGGATGGGACCGGGCCGGATGAGCGCGACCTCGATGACGATGTCGTAGAACGTCCGCGGCTGCAGCCGCGGCAGCGTCGCCATCTGCGCCCGCGACTCGACCTGGAACACCCCGACCGTGTCCGCCGCGCACAGCAGGTCGTACACCGCCGGATCCTCCTGCGGCAGACCGTGGAGCGTGAGCTCGACGCCCTCGTGCTCGGCGACCTGCTCGAACGCGAGCCGCAGCGCCGTGAGCATGCCGAGACCGAGCAGGTCGAACTTCACGAGGCCCGCGTCCGCGCAGTCGTCCTTGTCCCACTGGAGCACCGTGCGGCCCGGCATGCGCGCCCACTCGACCGGGCACACCTCGACGACCGGCCGGTCGCACAGCACCATGCCCCCGGAGTGGATGCCGAGGTGACGCGGCAGTCGCAGCAACTGCTCGGCAAGGTCGAGAACGTCCTCCGGGATCGTGCCTTCCGACGCCGCGGACGGCGGTCTCACGGCAGGCACGACGTCACGCCCGTCGTCGCTCAGCACCGCCCCGGGGTCGCCCGGCACCGGGACCGCCGCGACCGGCCCGCCGCGGCTCACCGTCCACCACGGGCTGTCGTCCTCGGGCCCGCGCAGGCTCCCCCAGCGCTCGATGCCCTTGCTCCAGGCATCCTGCCGCCCGACGTCGTGCCCGAGCGCGCGCGCGGCGTCCCGCACCGCCGAGCGCGGCCGGTAGGAGATGACGTTCGCGACCTGCGCCGCGTGACGCCGGCCGAACCGCTCGTAGACGTGCTGGATGACTTCCTCACGACGTCCCGACTCGATGTCGACGTCGATGTCCGGCGGGCCGTCACGCTCGGGCGCGAGGAACCGTTCGAAGAGCAGGCCGTGCGCGACCGCGTCGACCGCCGTGATGCCGAGCGCGTAGCAGACCGCCGAGTTCGCGGCCGAGCCGCGACCCTGCGCGAGGATCCCCTGCTCGCGGCAGAACGTCGCGATGTCGCTGACGATGAGGAAGTAGCCGGGGAAGCCGAGCGCCGTGATGACCTCGAGCTCGTGCTCGAGCACGAGCCGCGCACGCTCGGCCCGGGCGGTGCCCGGCTCGCCGTAGCGTTCGAGCGCGCCCCGACGGACGAGCTCGCGCAGCCAGGAGGCCTCGTCGTGCCCCGCGGGCACGGGGTACGGCGGGAGCGACGGTGCGACGAGGCTGAGGTCGAACGCGCACTCCCGGCCGAGCTCTGCGGCGGTGAGGACCGCCTGCGGGTGCGCACGGTGGCGCGCGAGCATCTCGTGCGCCGAACGCAGGTGCGCGGCGGGGGCACCCGGCAGCCAGCCGTCCATATCGTCGAGCGAGCTGCGCGCGCGGATCGCGCCGAGCGCCGCCGCGAGCGGCGCCTCGGCGGGCGTCGCGTGGTGGACCGCGCCCGTCGCGACGAGCGGCAGGCCCGCGTCCGCGGCGAGCGCCGCGAGCAGCGCGTTGCGCTCAGGGTCGCGCGGGTCCGCCGTGTCGGTGATCTCGACCGCGACGTTGTCCCGCCCGAACGCCGCCGTGAGCCGGTCGAGCTCACGCCGCGCAGCTGCGGGACCGCCCGACGCGAGCGCCGACCGCACCGCGCCCTTGCGGCAGCCCGTGAGGACGAGCCAACGGCCGTCGGCCCGCGCCCCGAGGTCCTCGAGGTCGTAGCGCGCAAGCCCCTTGGCCCCTGTCGCGAGATGCGCGTCCGCGATCGCGGCGGACAACGCCGTGTAGCCGTCGGCCCCGCGCGCGAGGACGAGAAGGTGCTCGGAGCGGGGGTCGGGCACGCCCGTCGGCGCCTCGAGGACCGGCGGGCCGTCGGGACGGTGCGCAGGCAGGTGGAGCTCGGCGCCGAAGACCGTCGGGAGACCTGCGCGGCGTGCGGCCTGCGCGAAGCGCACGACCCCGTAGAGACCGTCGTGGTCCGTGAGCGCGAGCGCCTCGAGGCCGAGCCGCGCGGCCTCGGCGACGAGCTGCTCGGGCTGGCTCGCTCCGTCGAGGAAGCTGAACGCGGAGTGCGCGTGGAGCTCGGCGTAGCGCGGCTCAGTCATAGCTGGCCTCCCACCACCAACGACCGGCCGAGCCCGCGAGGAGCACAGCCGGGGTGTCGTCGTCGGCGGTGCGGACGACGGCCTGGACGTGGACGAGCCGTTCTGCGTCCTCGCGCCACCACCGCTGCGCGAGCGGCCAGGGCCCCGCCCACGCGACGACCTCGCCCACGGGAACCTCAGGCGGAACCGCTGCCCGACGCGGGCGGGCCGCAGGGCGGCCGGCCGTATGACCGTGCCGGCCGACGGTCGTCGGCCCGTCCTCCGCGGGTGCGGGCGGCAGCGCCCGCACGTGCGCAGGCTCCCCCGAGACGGCGAGGCGACGGTCGACGACGACGGGACGGCCCGACGCGTCGAGCAGGCGCACCTCGACGGGCTCGGGCAGGACGCGCGCCGGGGCGGGCGAGGGCAACGAGCCGGGCCACGGCCGGTCGAGCGGGCGCAGCGGCGGCGGTTCCTCGCCCCACGGGACGACGCTCACGCGGTCGCGCGCCGTGCGGCCGCCCTGGAGGCGCGCCGCGAGGACACCGTCGGCGCCGAGCAGCCCCTGGACGCGGTCGAGCGCCCGCAGGGCCCGCAGCGACGAGCCTTGAGCCGAGCCCCACAGTCCTTCCTGGTGCTGCCCCGCGTCGACGAGGTCCTCCGCGGTGACCGTGAGCCGGACGATGCCTGCCGCGTCGTCCCCGCTCGGGTGCTCGTCCGCGGGGTCCGGCGCGTCGGACGTCAGCCAGCCCTCGAGCTGCCAGCGCACCCGGTCGGTGATGCGGGCGGCCGTGAGCCCGCCGAGCGCCGCGTCGTCGGTGCGCCACGTCCGCACGTGCTCACGACCGTCGCCGCGCCGTGCGGCGATGCGCAGGCGCGCGCACGTCGCCCCACGGGCGACGAGCGCGGCGTGCAGCTCGGCCGCGAGCCGGCGCGCCGCGAACGCCGCGGTGTCGACGCGGACGGCTGGCGGGTCAAGCTCGCACGTCGCCTCGACGTCGGCCTCGGGCCGCCGCCGTGCGGGCGGTCGCAGGTCCTCGCCGCGGCCGACGCGCTGCGCCCAGACGCCCTCGGCGCCGAAGCGTGAGGCGACCGCGTGCGCGTCGAGCGCCGTGAGGTCCCCGACCCGGCGCACACCGAGCCGGTCCCAGAGATCGACGAGCTCGAGCAGCGCGGTGGCGCGCTCGGGCGTCACGGCGACGTGGACGAGGTCGCGCAGCGGCCGCGGCGCGAGGAAGTCCGCGCTGCGCCCGGGCGCCACGAGCCGGTCCTCACGCGCCGCGAGGACGGCGGCGAGCACGCCGTCGGCGATGCCGACGCGGCACTCGTGCCCCGTCGCGTCCGCGACGCGCTCGACGAGGAGCCGCACGAGCTCGTCCTCGGAACCGTGGAAGCGCGCAGCGCCCTCCGCGGGCAGGAGCAGAAGCCCGGGCCGCGCGACCTCGAGCCCCGCGACGACCTCCTCGGCCGCGGCCGCGACGGGCTCGAAACCGCGTGCGTCTCGTGCGTCGTCGACAGGCAGGAGGACGAGCCCGGGACAGGCCTCCTGCGCGTGACGGCGCCGCATGCCGCGACGCACGCCCGCGCGGCGGGCTGCGGGGCCGACCGCGACGATCCCGCGAGCGTCCTGCACCGCGACGGGCACGGCGGGCGAGTGCCCGGCCGCCGTGGCGGCTGCGACGACGGGCCAGTCGGGCACCCAGACGACGGCCGTCCGCGTGACCTCCGTCGGGGCGGCCCCGGGGGTGGACGCGGCTGCGACAGCGCTCATGCGACACGCTCGACGGGCCTCAGCGGGAGGATCCCCTGATCGTGGGTGGGCCCGGTGGCCTGCGCGGGCAGGCCCTCACGACCGGGCGTCGCGGGTTCGGTCGAAGACGACGTCCGGCTCGTAGCGTCGGTCGCGGTGGCAGGCACGGCGCCGGGGCGGACGTCGGGCGTCGTCACGTCGTAGCCGTCGCCCGGGGCCGGCAAGACGAGCGCGACGTGCGCACGACGCGTCCGGCCGGCCTCGACCCGCGCGACGTGGAGCTCCCGCGAGCGCAGCCGCCCCTCCCCCGCACCGATGCCGCGCCAGCGCACGCCTGTGACCTCGAGGACGGCGCGCGCCCCGGGCCAGGGGCGCACGGCAAGGATCGCGACGCCACGCTCGCGGGCACGGGCGACGAGCCGGCGACGGTCGGCCTCGGTGAGGCCGACGTCACCGATGACGACGATGTCGACGCCGTCGACGAGGGCCGCGAGGACGGTCGCGGCCTCGAGGCCGGGCGTGGGGACGAGGAGGAGCCGGTCGAGGCTCACGCCGGCCTCGGCGGCCGCGACGAGGCCGAGGGCCGGGCAGCCGACGACGGCCGTCCACGGCTCGTCGCCGAGCGCGACCCGCTGCGTCTCGACGTGCGCGAGCATCTCGAGGACGAGGGCGGCCGAGCCCGTCACCTGGGTGACGGTGCCGCGGCGCAGCCCCTCGGGCAGGACGTCCGCGAGCGCGGGCGGCACGGGCAGCGGGGGGCGTTCGGCGGTGCGGACGCCGAGGGGTGGTGCGGGTGCGCGCTGGGGCGTGCGGGTCATGGAGGTTGCCGGGCGGTGGACGGGATCCTGCTGCTGCGGTGCTGGCGCAGCGTTCCGGGCGGCCCCGCGCGAGTGCCCGACGACGACGGGCGCGACGTCCGTGAGCGTCACGCGTCGTGCCCCCGTGCGTTCCTCGGCCGTGCGCAGGGCCGCGAGCGCGCGTGCTGCGCGGTCGGTCCCTGCAGAGGCCGCAGCTGCAGTCGCCATGGTCCGTCCTTCCGTCCCCTCCAGCATATCGAACAGATGTTCGACGTCGAGGACGGTACCCCCTGCGACCGACACTCGCGGCCACGGCCGCGAGACGGTGTCAGGCACGGCGCGGGCGGGTGCCGCTCAGCCGCGCCCGGCCGCGACCTCCTCGAGGAAGGGGCGGTCGAGGAGCGACGTCCAGCGGCGGCCCGAGTCGACGATCCCGTCCTTCTTCCAGCGGCTCATGACGCGGGAGACGGACTCCGGCGTGGAGCGCGCGAGCCCCGCGAGGTCGGCGCGGGAGAGCGGCACCTCGAGCATGACGCCGCGCGGGCCCCGGTCCTCGCCGAGCTTGTCCGCAAGACGCAGCAGGGCGCGGGCGACGCGTTGCGGCACGGTCTCGGTGCTCTGCCCGCCGATGTCGGTGTGGGCGCGGGCGAGCCGCGCGGCGACGTCGTCGAGCACGCGGAGCGCGACCTGGGGCTGCTCGAGCAGCACCTGCCGGAAGTCGCCCTGGCCGATGCGGAGGATGCACGAGCCGACGAGCGCGGACGCGGACTGCAGGTGGGAGGGCTCGCCGAGCGTGCCCATCGCGCCGAAGAGCTCGCCGGGCACGAGGACGTCGGTCACGGTCTCGGTGCCGTCGGCCGTCGCCTGGGACACGCGGACGCGGCCCTCGGCGACGACGTAGAGCGCGTCGGCCGGCTCCCCCGCGCGGTAGACGGGCTCGTCGGCCGCGTACGTGCGGGTGCGCATGCGGCGGTCGACGGCGTCGAGCGCCGCCTCGTCGAGCCCGACGAAGTACGGGGCGCGGGAGAGCACGTGGATTCGGACGGGGCGTGGGCACTCGTGCGGGAGGGTGATCTCCTGCAGCGGGATGGTCCGGCGGGGCCCGACGGAGGGCGGCGCGCCCGCGGCGGTGCGTCGTGGCTCGCGCTCGGGGGGTGCCATCCGTCCTCCGACCTGGTCGTCCTGCACGTGCGCGTCCGAGGCGCGCGGGCCCCGTCCGGGGCCCGCGATCAGGCTATCCCCAGCCCGACGTGACGAGCACCACCGCAGGTCGCAGCGGATGCTGCGGTTGATTGACGGCCGTCATGCCACCCGCGCCGGCGGCTTCCTAGTGTCGGTGGTGCACCGCAGGAACAGCTGCGGGGCTCACCTGCAGCACCGACCGGAAGAAGGCTCATCATGACCACCACCTCCACCCCCGCCACCCGCACGGTCCTGCGCGCCGAGGGCTTCAGCTGCCCGTCGTGCGTCACGAAGATCGAGAAGCAGGTCGGCCGCCTCGACGGCGTCGCGAACGTCGCCGTGAAGTTCGCGTCGGGTCGCATCGAGATCGACCACGACCCTGCCCTCGTCACGGTCGACGCGCTCGTCGCCGAGGTCGCCAAGGCCGGCTACACGTCCGTGCCTGCCGCCTTCTGAGACGGCTCCGACGGCGCGGCCGGGCCGCGCCGTCACCGCTCGTCCCTTCGCAGGACAGCACCGCGTCACCCCGTCCGGGGCGCGCACCTCCTCACGGAAGGAAGCATCATGAGTTCCCTGTCACGCTGGCTGCGCGGCCCCTGGGGTGTCCCGACGGTTGCCGGGGCTCTCATCGTCGCCGCCGCGGTCGCGTCGTTGTCCGTCGGCGTCAACCCGTTCGGCGCCGGTCACGGCGAGGCGCACGCCGTCCCGACCGCGCTCGTCGTCTCCGACGTCCTCATGGTCGTCGCGGCGCTCGTCGCGGGCGCACGCATCGTCCGCACGGCCGTGCGCGCGCTCCTCGTCAAGGTCGTCGCGATCGACCTGCTCGTCTCGATCGCCGCGATCGGTGCACTCGTCATCGGTGAGTACTGGGAGGCCGCCGCGGTGACCTTCCTCTTCGCGTTCGGGCACGCGCTCGAGGTCCGCACGATGGACCGCACCCGCTCGGCGCTCGCCGAGCTCGTCGCCGTCGCCCCCGACGTCGCGGTCGTCCTGCGGGACGGCACGCAGGTCGAGGTGCCCGCGGGCGCGGTGCGCCCGGGCGAGATCGTCGTCGTGAAGAACGGCGCCAAGGTCCCCGTCGACGGCGAGGTCACGGACGGGACTGGAGCGCTCGACGAGGCATCGATCACTGGCGAGTCGATCCCCGTCGAGAAGGTCGCGGGCGACCGCGTCTTCGCCGGCACCGTCTCCCACGGCGGTCTGCTCCAGGTGCGGGCGACCGGCGTGGGCGCGGACACGACGCTCGCGCGGATCATCCACCGCGTCGAGGAGGCGCAGGACGCCAAGGCGCGCACGCAGACGTTCATGGAAAGGTTCTCCGCCTGGTACACGCCGGGGATCATCGTCGCCGCGCTCGTCGCGGGCCTGACCACGGGTGACGTCGTGCTCGCGCTCACGTTGCTCGTCATCGGATGCCCGGGCGCGCTCGTCATCTCGATCCCTGTCGCCGTCGTCGCTGGCATCGGCCGCGGTGCGCGGGACGGCACGCTCATCAAGGGCGGCGACCACCTCGAGACGAGCGCGCGCATCAGCGCGGTCGCGCTCGACAAGACGGGCACGCTCACCGAGGGCCGGCCGGTCCTCATGGACGTCACGGTTCTCGACGACGCGCTCACGCGGGCCGACGTCCTGCGGTGGGCGGCCCGCGCCGAGGCCGGCTCGGAGCACCCGCTCGCACGGCCCGTGCTCGACGCCGCTCGCGCCGAGGGGCTCGACGTGCCGGGGCTTCCCGAGCACACCGAGCCTGTGCCCGGCAAGGGCGTCGTCGCGACGGTCGAAGGCCGTCGGGTCGCGGTCGGCAACCTCGCGCTGCTCGCCGCGGAGGCCATGACGCACGACGTCGCGGCGCCCGAGGCCGAGCGCCTCGCGGGCCTCGGGCGCACGCCCATGGTCGTCGCGCTCGACGGGGAGGTCGTCGGTGTCCTCGGCGTCGCGGACCGTGTCCGCGACGATGCCGCGGAGATGGTTGCACGGCTCCACGCGAACGGTGTGCGCCGGGTCGTCATGCTCACGGGCGACGCACGGCCGGTCGCGGAGGCCGTCGGCGCGGCGGTCGGCGTCGACGAGGTCCATGCGGCGCTCCTGCCCGAGGACAAGCTCGAGGTCGTCGAGCGGCTGCGCGCCGAGGGACACGTCGTCGCGATGGTCGGCGACGGCGTCAACGACGCCCCCGCGCTCGCGGTCGCGGACGTCGGCGTCGCGATGGGCCTCGGCGGCACGGGGGTCGCGGTCGAGACCGCGGACATCGCGCTCGTCCAGGACGACCTGCTGCGTCTGCCCGACGCGATCCGGCTCGCGCGCCGCACGGTGGCCGTCATGCGGCAGAACATCGCGGTCGCGCTCGTCACGGTCGCAGTCCTCCTCGCCGGGGTGTTCGCGGGCGGGGTGACGATGGCGGTCGGCATGCTCGTCCACGAGGCGTCGGTGCTCCTCGTCATCGCCAACGCCATGCGCCTGCTGCGGGCGAGGCCCGCAGCAGCACGTGTCGTCGCCGCGCCCGAGCGCGAGCTCGTGGGTGCCTGACCGCGACGACGCGGGGGTGGCGTCCGACCACCGGTCGGGCGCCGCCCCCGCGTCGCCGCTCGGGAGACGCGCGCCAGGTCGCGTGACCCACGGGGCGTCGCGGGCCATGATGGGTGCATGGACCTCACGCGCCCCGTCGCCCCGGACCCCTACGCCTCGCTTCCGGCCGTGCCGTCGTTCACGCTGACGAGCTCGACGCTCGTCGACGGCGCAGCGATGCCTGCCGAGCACACCGCCGACGGCGGCAACACGTCGCCGCAGCTGTCGTGGACGGGCTTCCCCACCTCGACGCGCTCGTTCCTCGTCTCGTGCTTCGATCCCGACGCGCCGACGCCCGCGGGCTTCTGGCACTGGACGGTCGTCGACGTGCCGGCCGAGGTCACCGAGCTCGACGAGGGGGTCGGCGAGTCCGACCTCATGCTCGACGGTGCGGCATTCCACGTCCGCAACGACGGCGGCGGCTACGACTACACCGGGGCGGCACCGCCCGCGGGCGACCGCCCGCACCGCTACGTGTTCGCGGTGCACGCGCTCGACGTCGACTCGCTCGACCTCGACGCGGAGGCGTCGCCGACGGCCGTCGCGTTCACGGCGCTCTTCCACACGGTCGCGAGGGCGACGCTCACGGTCACGCACGCGCGGTGACCCTGCACGTGCGGGCCGCGGTACCGGACGACGCGGCGGCGCTGGCCGCGCTCGCGGCCCTCACCTTCCCGCTCGCGTGCCCGCCGGGCACCGACCCGGCGGACATCACGGAGTTCGTCCGCGGGAACCTCACGGCCGCGCACCTTGCCGCGCATGTCGCCGACGCGTCGTGCGACGTGCTGCTCGTCGCCGACGACGCGCGTCCGGGCACGCCCCTCGCGTACGCGCTCGTCGTCGACGAGGCGCCGCCGTCGACGGCCGTCGTGCCGGCGCTGTCACGGATGGTCTCGAAGTTCTACGCGCACCCGGACGTGCACGGCACGCCCGTCACGGCCCTCCTCATGGGGGCTGTGCTCGACGCAGGCCGCGCACGTGGTGTCGCAGCGGTGTGGCTCGGCGTCAACCAACGCAACGAGCGCGCGCAGCGCTTCTACGCGAAGCACGGATTCGAGGTCGTCGGGACGAAGCACATGCGGGTCGGTGACCGCATCCACGACGACTTCGTGCTCGCCCGGGTGCTCTGACCCCGTCGAGGGCCGGGTCAGTCGACGGTCGCGTCGGCCGCGCGCCGCATGACGTCGAGGACGTCGCCCGACTCCGCGAACCATCCGCGCTGGCGTCGGGCTCCCCCGCCCCGCGACCACAGGCCGCCGAGCATTTCGGTGACGGCGTCGAGATCGCCCGCGTCGGCCAGTGCGGGGCGGACGTGGTCGACGAGGCTGCCGACGACGTCGTGCGCGGACGCGTTCCGCCACGTCGCGGGATCGACGAGTTCGTCGGCGAGCCCCGAGCGGCTCGCGCGCCACGCTGCGGCGCGCAGGACCTCGGGGTGCAGCTCGGGCAGCGGCTGCCCGGCTGCGTGCTCACGGGCGGCAGTCTCGACGAGGGCGCGGGCGAGGGCCGCGACGAGGGTGGCGGTCGCGGGCGCGAGGCACACGTCGGCGACACGGATCTCGACCGTGGGGTACCGCGCCGAGAGTCGCGCGTCGAAGTAGATCATGCCGGTGTCGAGGATCGTCCCGGTCGCGAGGAGTCGTGCGACGGCGTCGTCGTACGCGTCGACCGAGCCGAACGTGCGGACCGGTCCGGCGGTGGGCCAGCGTGACCATACCTGGGCGCGGTAGGACTCGTACGACGTATCGACGCCCTGCCAGAACGGGGAGTTCGCAGAGATCGCAAGGAGCGGCGCGAGCCAGGGCCCGATGCGGTCGAGCACGGCAACCCCCTCGGCGCGCGAGGTGACGCCGACGTGAACGTGGCAGCCGCTCGTCAGCTGCTCGTCGGCGGTGAGGCCGAACTGCGCGGCGGCGCGCTCGTAGCGCCGCGAGGGGACGCGCGTGCCGAGGACGTGGACGGGGCTCGTGCCGACGGCCGCGATGCGTGCACCGTGCGGGGCCGAGGCCTCGTTCGCACGGGCGCGGCCTGCGCGGATCTCCGCGTCGAGCGCCGTGAGGTCGGTGCACGGGACGGTGCCGGTCTCGATCTGCTCGAGCATGAGCTCGTGCTCGAGGCCTCCGCCCGGCACGTGAGCGGGGCCCTCGCGCAGCTCGGGTGGCGCGGTCTCGAGCACTGCGGCGGCGACGGCGGTCGGGTGTCCGGTCTCGTCGACGAGGAGGAACTCCTCCTCGACGCCCACAGTCCTGAGGTTCGTCATCGTCACAGGGTGGCAGCGGAGCGCGCGTCGCGCGACCCGAGCGTGGACGGTCGATCACGGTCGTCGAGTGCCGCCGTCAGTGCTTCCGTCGAGTGGTGCGGGGCCGGACGCACGACGACGGGCCACCGGCGTGCGGTGGCCCGTCGTTCGTGCGCGGGACGTTGCAGGGGTCAGCTCGTCGCGGCCTCGAGCGCGGGAGCACCGGAGTCGTGGACGACCTCGATGCGACGCGGGCGAGCCTCCTCGGCGACGGGGATGGTGAGCGCGAGGACGCCGTCGCGGTAGCTGGCGTCGATCTTGTCGAGGGCGAGGCCGCGACCGACCGTGAGCTGTCGGGCGAACGTGCCCGCCGGGCGCTCACGGAGGAGCCACTGGCTCACCTCGGTCCGCGCGCTGCGCTCCGCCCGGATGGTGAGGGTGCGGTCCTCGACGGAGACGTCGATCGTGCCGGGGTCGACGCCCGGCAGGTCGATGTTGAGGACGTAGTGGTCGTCGGTGCGGAACAGGTCCATCGGCATGCCGGCGTTGTCGCGCGGGCCGCCGAGCATCGCGCCGAAGAGTCGGTCCATCTCACGGAAAGGGTCTCGCTGAGCAGCCATCTCGTTCACCTCCGCAGAAGATCCCCCGGACCTTCCGGGGGTCGGGGACGCCGGAGTCCGGCGCCGTGGCTACGCCTCTATTTTTAGCACTCTCACCCCCCGAGTGCCAGTCTCGCCGGACAGTTTCGCCACGAGCGATCGATGCGGCCGTGCGTCACCGCACCCGGGTCGCCCAGCCCGCGACCGCGACGGCCGACGCGACGTTGAGCGAGTCCACGCCGCCCGCCATGGGGATCTTCACGGTGAGGTCGCACGCCGTGATCGTGCGCTTCTTGAGGCCGTCGCCCTCCGTGCCGAAGACGAGCGCCAGCTTCTCAGGGGTGTCGTGCTCGAGGACGTCGAGGCTCACCGAGTCGTCCTCGAGCGCGAGCGCCGCGACCGTGAAGCCGAGCGACCGCAGCAGGTCGACCCCGTCGGCCGCACCGTCCGCGGGGCCCGCAGGCCAGTGCTCGAAGCGGGTCCACGGCACCTGGAAGACGGTGCCCATCGAGACGCGCACGGCCCGCCGGTAGAGCGGGTCGGCGCACGAGGGCGTGAAGAGCACCGCGTCGACGCCCATCGCCGCGCACGCGCGCATCGCGGCGCCGACGTTCGTGTGATCGACCGTGTCCTCGAGGACGACGACACGGCGAGCGCCCTGCCCGCCACGCGCCGCCGCGAGCAGCTCGGCGACGGGCGCGAGCGCGGGCCGGTGCATCGAGGCGAGCGCCCCGCGGTGGAGGTGGAACCCGGTGACCTGTTCGAGGACCTCGGCCGTGCCCGTGTAGACGGGCACCCCCGGGTGCTCGGCGAGCACGTCCGCCATGGACGTCAACCACTTGTGCTCCATGAAGAACGAGCGCGGCCGATGGCCCGCGGCGAGCGCCCGCCGGATGACGGTCGAGGACTCCGCGATGTAGAGCCCCTTGCCGGGCTCCGTGCGCGATCGCAGCCTCACGTCGGTGAGCGCGACGTAGTCCTCGAGGCCGGGCGCGGTGACGTCGGTGATCTCGACGAGGTCGAGGTCGGCGGGCAGCACGGTGTCAGCAGGATTCGTGGGCACGGTCCATTGTCACGCATGCCAGCCAGGCTCGGCGCGGGGCGGCTGACGCGGGGCTCAGAGCAGCCCGTGCGCCCGCGCGTTGCGCACGCCGAGGAGCACGCCGACGGCTCCGAGCACCGCCATGACGGGGATGGCGACGAACGCCGTGTGCGTGCCGACCGCGTCGGCCGCCGCTCCGAGGAGGAACGGGGCGATGCCGACGGTGGCACCTGCGACGAACGTCGCGACGGCCTGCGCCCGGTCGGCGCCCTCGCGTGCGATGCCGAGGAGCAGCGCGATCGTCAGGGGGTACTGCGCGCCGTACCCGAGACCCGCGACGACGAGCCCGGCGACGGCGACGCCCGGCGTGTGTGCGGTCCAGAGGACCGCCCAGCCCGCGATCGCGAGGACGAAGCTCGCGGCGAGCACCCGGTCGGCCCCGAACCGCCGGGTGAGGGTCGTCCCGAGGAACCGGACGACCGTCATACCGCCGAGCAGGCCGGCAGTCGTCGCGGTCGCGATGCTCGCGTCAGCGCCCGTGCGCTCGAGGACGAGCGACGTCGACCAGTACGTCGTCGCGTTCTCAAGAGTCATCGCTGCGACGAGCGCGACGAGGAGCCCGGACGTCCCAGGGGCGAGCCGTCGCGACGCCACGCTCACGGAGCTGGTGACCAGAGGACCTTCGGGCACCGGATCCGCGACGTCGCGGGCCTGCGTGCCTGGACCGGGGACGTCGCGCGGCAGACGCGACACAGCGAACGCAACGGTGAGCGCGAGGACGACGGCGACGACGACCGCGGCCCGCCAGCCCCAGCCGATCCCGACTGCGAGACCCACCGCGAGCGGTCCGAGGAGGCCGATGCCCGAGCCCGCCCCGTTGGCCTCGGAGATCGCGGCCGGTGCCGCGAGACCGTGGCGCTGCGAGAGGTTGAGCTGCGCGATCGAGAGCGCGATGTTGCCACCGAGCGCGACGACGGCGATCGAGGGCAGCGTGAGGGCGATGCTGGGGGCGAGGACGAAGCAGGTGACGCCGATCGCGACCGTCACGAGGCTCGCGACGAGCAGCCGCTGCCGCCCCAGGAAGCGGATCAGGTGCGGCAGGACGAGCGCCGCAGTGATCGCGCCTGCTGCCATCGCGGTGCCATGGAGCCCGCCGACGGCCTTGGAGACGCCGAGGTCCTCCGCGAGCAGCGGGACCGACGGACTGAAGGAGTAGAGAAACCACCCCCACACGACGAGGACGAAGTAGTGCGTGAGCGTGAAGCCATCACGGCGGAGGGTCGGGGTGAAGGGCGTGGTCACGGGAGGATCATCGCAGGGTTCGGAGCGTTCCCATGCGGGGACACGTCTCGGCATGCCCGGTGGAGCAGGACGACGTTGGACGACGACGGCGCGCCCCGGAGGTCCCGGGGCGCGCCGTCAGTGCGCGGTCGTGCCGTGCGATGGTGTCGTGCGGTCGTACCGTGTCGTGCGTCAGGGTGCCGGCGGCGCGGGAGGTGCCGGCGGCTGCTCGTCGTCCTGCGCGGGGGGTTGCGGCTGGTACGTCGGTGCCGGAGCCTGCGACTGGTAGGGCGGTGCGGCCGAGGCAGCGTGTGCCGGGGGCTGCGCCGCGGGGAACCCGGGCTGCTGACCCCGCGCGGCATCCGGGTTGAACGGGCGCCCCGAACGCTGACCTGCGGTCGTCGCGTCGGCCGTCGCGGCCTCGGCCTCGCGACGTGCCTCGGCGAGTGCCTCGGCAGGGTCGCGCAGCCCGGACGACTCGAACGAGAGCCGCTCACGGCGCCGTGCTGCGGCCGATTCCGGGTCGTCGGCCGCGGACACCGGCGCGGCCGGTGCCGTGCCGCCGAGACCGGCGGTGATGGCGCCGAGCGCCGCCGTGAACTCCGTCGGGACGAGCCAGAGCTTCGAGGAGGTGCCGTTGGCGATCTCGGGGAGCTTCTGCAGGTACTGGTACGCGAGGAGCTTGGGGTCGGCGTCGCCAGCGTGGATGGCGTCGAAGACCTGGAGGATCGCGCGCGCCTCACCCTCGGCCTCGAGGATGCGCGACTGGGCGGCACCCTCGGCGCGGAGGATCGACGCCTGCTTCTCGCCCTCGGCCGTGAGGATCTGCGACTGCTTGACGCCCTCGGCCGTGAGGATCGCGGCACGACGGTCACGCTCGGCGCGCATCTGCTGCTCCATCGAGCCCTGGACGGACGCGGGCGGGTCGATCGCTTTGAGCTCGACGCGGTTGACGCGGATGCCCCAGCGGCCGGTCGCCTCGTCGAGGACGCCACGGAGCTGGCCGTTGATCTGGTCACGGCTCGTGAGCGTCTGCTCGAGGTCCATCGAGCCGATGACGTTGCGGAGCGTCGTCACGGTGAGCTGCTCGATACCGACGATGTAGTTGGCGATCTCGTAGACGGCCGACTTGGGGTCCGTCACCTGGAAGTAGATGACGGTGTCGATGCTCACGACGAGGTTGTCCGACGTGATGACGGGCTGCGGCGGGAACGAGACGACCTGCTCGCGGAGGTCGACCTGGGCGCGGACCCGGTCGACGAACGGGATGAGCAGGTGGAGTCCGGCCTCGAACGAGTGCGAGTAGCGGCCGAGCCGCTCGACAAGCCAGGTCTGAGCCTGCGGGACGATGCGGACGGACTTGCCGATGACGATGAGGACGACGATCGCGAGGACGATCGCGAGGACGATCCCGAAGTTGAGGGTGACATCCTCAGGCATGGAGCGGCTCCCTGGTTCGTGGTGGCGGTGCAGGCGTGCGGTGCGGCCGGGTGCGCGACGTCACGCCCCGTGTCGGATGTGCGTCAGGCCGACGCGGGATGGTCGCTGTAAGTGACGATCGCGATCGCGCCCGCGATGCGCACGACGCGCACCTCGGTGCCCGCTGCGATGACGGCGTCGCCCTCGGTGCGGGCGGACCAGACCTCACCCGCGAGCTTGACGAGGCCGGCGTGCTCGGAGACGTCGTCGACGACGATCGCATCGCGCCCCACGAGGGCCGCGGCGTTCGTCTCGGGAAGGTTCTCCCCACGCTTCCGCAGCGACTTGAGCATGAAGGGTCGCAGGGCTGCGAGGAGGATCGTCGAGACGATGGCGAACACGACGACCTGCCAGACGAGGTCACCGTCCGCCGCCGCGACGACCGCGGCACCGAGGGCACCACCGGCGAACATGAACAGCACGAGATCGAGGGTCATCGCCTCGATCGCGACGAGCGCGAGCATGATCGCGACCCACCAGTACCAGTCCATGGCTCCCCCTCCGTGGTCACGCCGACGCCGACGGACCGCTTTGCCGTAACTTTACCAGCAGCAGGGTCGCTTGTCCTGCGAAAAAGCCTGCTGGGTCAGCGTCCGCGCGCCGAGAACCGGGCGCCGTCGCGCGTCACCACGAGAGGCAGGCCGAACGCGTCGGACAGGTTCTCGCTCGTGACGACCTGGTCGATCGGACCGGCGAGGAACGCGCGGCCCTCCCGCAGCAGGAGCGCGTGCGTGAAGTGCGGCGGGATCTCCTCGACGTGGTGAGTGACGAGGACGAGCACGGGCGAACGACGGTCGCTCGCGATCTCGGCGAGCGCCGCGACGAGCTCCTCTCGGCCGCCGAGGTCGAGACCCGCGGCAGGCTCGTCGAGGAGCAGGAGCTCGGGGTCCGCCATGAGCGAGCGGGCGATCTGCACGCGCTTGCGCTCGCCCTCGCTCAGGGTGCCGAACGTCCGACGCTCAAATCCCGAGAGACCGAAGAGACGCAGCAGGTCCTTCGCACGGCCGTGGTCGACCTCGTCGTACCGCTCGCGCCAGCGGCCCGTCATGCCGTACGCGGCCGTGAGGACGACGTCCTCGACCGTCTCGACCGCCGAGATGTTCTCGGCGAGGGCGGCGCTCGCGAGACCGATCCGCGGCCGCAGCTCGGAGACGTCAACCCGGCCGAGCCGCTCACCGAGGATGTCGGCGGTGCCCCGCGTCGGGTGCATGCGAGCGGCGGCGATCTGCAGGAGCGTCGTCTTGCCAGCACCGTTGCGGCCGAGGACCACCCACCTGTCGGTGTCATGGACTGTCCAGGAGACCTCGTCGATGATGTTGGTTCCGGAGCGGCGGACGGTGACGTCGTGCAGGGCGAGGACCTCGGTCATGCCCCGAGCCTAACGGCGACGCCCCCAGGACGGGTCGCGGCACCCCGACGTTCCGCCGGGACGTGAGCGGCGCCACCCCGCGCGCGCCCGGCACGTCGGTCGAGGAGCTGCATCAGCGTCCCTCGAGCACCGACCGGTAGACGTCCATCGTGCGGTCGCCGATCGCGGTCCACGCGAAGTGGTCCTCGACCCGACGACGCGCGGCAAGGCCCATCTCCGCAGCGCGCGCCGGGTCGGAGACGACCTGGACGAGGGCGTCGGCGAGGTCGTCGACGAAGCGATCCGGGTCGGTCGGCGTGCCGGTGCCGTCCTGGACCTGGTCGATCGGGACCAGCAGTCCTGTGACGCCGTCGTCGACGACCTCGGGGATGCCGCCGGTCGCGGAGCCGACGACAGGAAGCCCGACGGCCATGGCCTCGAGGTTGACGATGCCGAGGGGCTCGTAGATCGACGGGCACACGAAGACGGTGCACGCTGCGAGGAGCGCGACGAGCGTCTCGCGCGGGAGCATCTCCTCGATCCACACGACGCCCGAACGGCGCTTCGAGAGCCCGGCGACCGCGGTCGAGACCTCCTCGGCGATCTGCGGGGTGTCGGGCGAGCCCGCGCACAGGACGAGCTGGACGTCGGCGGGCAGCTGCTCGGCCGCGCGCAGAAGGTACGGCAGGCCCTTCTGGCGCGTGATACGGCCGACGAAGACGACGGCCGGACGGCCGGGGTCGACGCCGAGGCCGCGCACGGCGTCGTCGCCGACGCGGGCCGCGTCGCCCGTGGGGCGCTGCCACGCGTCGAGGTCGATGCCATTGTGGACGACATGGACGCGTGCGGGGTCGATCGACGGGTAGGCGCGCAAGATGTCGGCGCGCATCCCGCCCGAGACCGCGATGATCGCGTCGGCGGCCTCGTACGCGGTGCGCTCGGCCCACGACGACAGGGCGTAGCCGCCGCCGAGCTGCTCGGCCTTCCACGGCCGCAGCGGCTCGAGAGAGTGCGCCGAGATGACGTGCGGCACGCCGTGGAGCAGCCCGCCCAGGTGCCCCGCGAGGTTCGCGTACCAGGTGTGCGAGTGGACGAGGTCCGTCCCTGCGACGCCCGCGGCCATCTCGAGGTCGACGCCGAACGTCGACAGCGCGGGGTTCGCGGCCGCGAGCTCCTCGGGCGCCGTGTAACCCGTGACACCCGGCTGCTCGACCGCGTCGCGCGGACCGTCGAAGCAGTGGACACGGACGTCGGCGTGCGCACGCAGCACCGCAGAGAGCTCCGCGACGTGCACGCCGGCACCGCCGTAGACGTAAGGCGGGAACTCACGGGTCAGAAGATCGACTCTCACAGGACGAACCGTAGCGGGCCGCGCGCCCTGAATCACGACCGGCACGCGCTGGTCCACCCAAGGTGGCCGGAAGATGTCCGACCGGCGACATCCTTCGCGTCGGTGGTCCCGGAACACCCCGCGTGCCACTAAGGTTTCGTCATGGCTGCTCCTCGGGTCCTGGCAATCGTCCTTGCAGGCGGAGAAGGAAAGCGGCTGATGCCACTGACGGCGGACCGGGCCAAGCCCGCGGTGCCGTTCGGCGGCATCTACCGCCTCATCGACTTCGCGCTGTCCAACCTCGTGAACTCGCACTACCTGCAGATCGTTGTGCTCACGCAGTACAAGTCGCACAGCCTCGACCGGCACATCTCAAAGACCTGGCGCATGTCACACCTGCTGGGCAACTTCGTAGCACCGGTCCCCGCGCAGCAGCGAGTCGGCAAGCACTGGTACCTCGGCAGCGCCGACGCGATCTACCAGTGCCTCAACATCATCCACGAGGAGAAGCCCGACATCGTCGTCGTCGTCGGTGCCGACCACGTGTACCGCATGGACTTCTCCCAGATGGTCGACGCGCACGTCGAGTCGGGCGCCGAGCTCACGGTCGCGGGCATCCGCCAGCCGATCGGCCTCGCGGACCAGTTCGGTGTCATCGACACCGATCCCACGGACCCTACGAAGATCCGCGCGTTCCTCGAGAAGCCGACCGACACTGTCGGGCTCGCGGACTCCCCCGGCGAGGTCCTTGCGTCGATGGGCAACTACGTCTTCACCGCCGAGGCGCTCGTCGAGGCCGTGACGCGCGACGCCGACGACACCTCGAGCCGCCATGACATGGGCGGCGACATCGTCCCCGCGTTCGTCGCGCGCGGCACCGCGTCGGTCTACGACTTCATCCGCAACGACGTGCCCGGCTCGACAGACCGCGACCGTGACTACTGGCGCGACGTCGGGACGCTCGACGCGTACTACGACGCGAATATGGACCTCATCGCGACCCGGCCCGTCTTCAACCTCTACAACAGCGACTGGCCGCTCTACACGGGCTACGTCGGGCTGCCGCCCGCGAAGTTCGTCCACGCGGGCGCAGGTCGCCTGGGGCACGCGGTCGACTCGATCGTCTCCCCCGGCGTCATCGTCTCGGGCGCCCAGGTCTCGGGCTCGATCGTCTCCCCGGGGTCGCGACTCCACTCGTGGTCGATGATCGCGGACTCGGTCATCCTCGACGGGGTCACGGTCGGCCGCTACGCGCAGGTCAACCGCTGCATCATCGACAAGAACGTCGTCATCGAGGAGAACGCGCGCGTCGGCTTCGACGCCGAGGCCGACAGGGCCCGCGGCTACACGGTGACGGAGTCCGGCATCACGGTGATCCCCAAGGGCTCACGCGTCACCCGGTGACGTTGCTTGTCGACGACGCCCCCGGCCGTGCGGCCGGGGGCGTCGTGCGTGTGGGGCGTCGTACGGCCGGGCGCCGTTCTTCCGGGGTGCGTGCGTCCGCGTGGCGGGCCCTCCGGACAGTGCGTCCGGGTGCTCCCTATTCTTGGCCCGTGACCACTCCCCAGGCAGACCGCTGGCTCCTCGTCATGGACGTCGACTCCACCTTCATCACCGCGGAGGTCATCGAACTCCTCGCCGCCCGCGCGGGCGCGCTCGAGGAGGTCGCGGACGTCACGGGCGCCGCGATGCGCGGCGAGATCGACTTCGGTGAGTCGCTCGAGCGTCGCGTCGCGCTCCTCGCCGGCCTGCCGACGTCGGTGTTCGACGACGTCCTCGCGCAGGTGACGGTGACGCCGGGCGCGCTCGATCTCGTCGCCGAGGCGCAGTCGCGCGGCTGGGTCGTCGGGCTCGTCTCGGGCGGGTTCGAAGAGGTCGTCCTGCCTCTCGCGGCGCGCGCCGGCATCACGCACGTCCGCGCGAACCGGCTCGAGGTTGCCGACGGCGTCCTCACGGGCCGGACGACCGGACCCGTCATCGACCGCGAGGTCAAGGAAGAGACGCTGCGTGCGTTCGCGGCGGACGAGGGCATCGACATGTCCCGGACGATCGCGATCGGCGACGGCGCGAACGATCTTGCGATGATCGGTGCGGCCCAGATCGGCATCGCGTTCGACGCGAAGCCCGTCGTGCGTGCGCAGGCGCCGTTCAGCGTCGACGGTCCGCGTCTCGACGCGGCGCTCGCGATCATCGACCGCGAGATCGCAGCGCTCACGAGCTGAGCCCAGCACCACCCGCCACCACGGTGTGCACCGGAGCACCCCGGGTCCCGTCCGTCCCTTCTCGACGGATGGACGCGCATCCCCCGTTCAACAGGCGTGCGGCGTCAATCCGTCGGGAAGATCACCGCGGGTCGTCAGACCTGCGGGCGGAAGACGCCCGCGAGGCGGGCGCTGCCACGTCCCCACCCGTCCCACGGGCCCTCGGCCCGCAGGACGCTGAGCGACGCGGTCGGCACGCCTGCGCGCACCTGTGCGACGGCCGACGAGTCGGAGCCGTCGCCCGCGAGGTACGCCGCGAGGCCCGACACCGCGGGCTCGTGACCGACGACGAGGAGCGTGCGCACGCGCGCGTCGACGCCGCGCACGGCCTCGAGGAGGTCGCCCGCAGACGCCGCGTAGAGCTCGTCGCGCAGGTCGACCTCCGGTGCGATCTCGCGCAGGCCGGCCTGCGCGAGCTCCCACGTCTGCCGCGTGCGGAGCGCCGTCGAGACGAGGACGACCTCGGGGAGAAGCCCCGCGTCCTGAAGGTGGTGCCCCACCGAGGACGCCTGCCGGCGTCCCGTGAGGGCGAGCGGGCGGATCTCGTCGGAGCCGCCCTGGGCGGGCTCGGCCTTGGCGTGGCGGAGGACGACAAGCGTCCGCGTCGTCGTGGGCATGGAACTAGAGTCCCATGGCGTGGACCCCGCCGTCGACGTGGACGATCTCGCCGGTCGTCGCGGGGAACCAGTCGCTCAGGAGCGCCGCCACGGCGCGGGCGGTCGGCTCGGGGTCCGTCTGGTCCCAACCGAGGGGCGCACGCTCGGGCCAGCCGCCCTCCATCTTCTCGAAACCGGGGATGGACTTCGCGGCCGTCGTGCGGATGGGGCCGGCGGAGACGAGGTTGACGCGGATGCCGTCGGGGCCGAGGTCACGTGCGAGGTAGCGCGACGTCGACTCGAACGCAGCCTTGGCGACACCCATCCAGTCGTAGACGGGCCACGCGAACGATGCGTCGAACGTGAGGCCGACGATCGAGCCGCCACCGGTCATGAGCGGCTTCACGGCGACCGCGAGCGACTTGAGCGAGAACGCCGAGACCTCGAGGGCGGTGGCGACGTCCGCCCACTCGCCCGCGAGGAAGTTGCCGCCCATGACGGACTGCGGAGCGAAACCGATCGAGTGGACGGCGCCGTCGAGGTGGTCGACGTGCTCGCGCAGCCGGTCAGCGAGCGACGCGAGGTGCTCGTCGTCGGTGATATCGAGCTCGATGACGGGCGCCGGTGCGGGGAGCCGCTTGGCGATCGCCTGCGTGAGGCGCATCTGCCGACCGAAGGACGTGAGGACGACCTCGGCCCCCTCGAGCTGGGCGAGACGCGCGACGTGGAACGCGATCGAGTGGTCGGTGAGGACACCGGTGACGAGCAGCTTCTTGCCCTCGAGGAGGCCCATGGTCTTGTTCCTTTCGTCACGCACGCGGGCGGCGTCGGCCGGGGCCGTGCGCACCCTCGCGCGGGGAGTTCCGCAGAAGAGGATATCGGTGGTCAGTGGCCCATGCCGAGGCCGCCGTCGACGGGCACGACGGCGCCCGAGACGTAGGCGGCCTCGTCGGAGGCGAGGAAGTGGACGACGCCCGCGACCTCCTCAGGCTGCGCGAAGCGGCCCGCGGGGATCGACGCCTTGTACTGCGCCTGGCGCTCGGCCGGCAGCGCGTCCGTCATGGCGGTCTCGATGAAGCCGGGGGCGACGACGTTCGCGGTGATGCCGCGGCCGCCGAGCTCGCGCGTGATCGATCGTGCCATGCCGACGAGAGCGGCCTTCGACGCCGCGTAGTTGACCTGGCCGGCGCCGCCGTAGAGGCCGACGACCGAGGAGATGAGGACGATGCGGCCGCGACGCAGGCGGATCATGCCCTTGGAGGCGCGGCGCACGCAGCGGAACGTGCCCGTGAGGTTGACGTCGATGACCTGCTCGAACTCCTCGTCGGTCATCCGCATGAGGAGCTGGTCCTTGGTGACGCCCGCGTTGGCGACGAGCACCTCGACGGGGCCGAGCTGGGCCTCGATCTCGGTGAACGCCGCGTCGACGGCCGCGGTGTCGGTGACGTCCGCGATCGCGCCGACGACGCCCTCGGGCAGGTCGCCGCCGCGGTAGATCGTCGCGACGCGGTCGCCCGCGGCGACGAAGCGCTCGGCGATCGCCCGGCCGATGCCGCGGTTGGCGCCGGTGACGAGGACGGTACGGGGCTCGGTCACGGGGGACCTCCTGGGGTGGGTGGGTGCGGTGCGTCGTCCGCAGGCGCAGGTCGACGTGTCGACCGAGGTACGACACGCGTTCGACGCTACCCGCGCGCGGTGGGCGCGCACGTGCACGGCGCACGCACGCGCCCCGCGTGCTCGTTGTGGGGTTCCTACAAGACGTGGGTCAGTGCCGGGCCGCTGGTCCCCGTCCGAGCGTGCGCAGCGTCTCGGCTCCCGTACGAACGAGCTCGGCGTCCGGGTCGTGCGCGACCTCCCAGTGGTCGATGCCGCCGAGACCTTGGGCGACGGCCCACCGGGTCTTCGCCTCGATCGCCGTCGGGTCGTCGAACGTCCACCACTCGCGACGCTCCGCGTCGTAGCCGTACGTCGCGTTGAACCGCCCGTCGACCATGTCGTGGACGATCTCGAGCCCGCGCTCGCGCAGGCCGTCCCAGCCGAGCGCTGCCGAGCCGTCGGGCTGGGTCGCGAGGCCCTCGGCGGGGCCCCACGGCTCGCGCTCGCAGCCGCGCCAGCCGTAGCCGTAGTCGGCCATGCCGAGGTTGAGCTGCGCGGGGTCGACGCCTGCGTCGACGTAGGTCGCGACGACGGTCTCGAGGCCGCGTCCGCTGCCACGCGCCGGGTCGGGGTCCGGGTAGACGTTGCCCTGGTGCCCGGGGGTCGCGTCCCACGGGCCGCGGAGGTCGTAGCCCTGGAGGTTGCCGAAGTCGAGGGCCTGGAACATCTCGGGGGTCGCCCAGCCGCCGGCGACGGCGGCCTCGGCGCTCGCCGGGAGGAACGCGGAGATCTCGAAGGTCCGGCCCGTCTCGGTGCCGAGGTCGTCGAGCGCCGTGCGCAGCTCGGCGGCGAACGCGAGGAAGTTCTCGCGGTCGTGGTCGAGGTCGACACCGTTGCCGGGCATCTGGGTCTCGGCGGGCATGGCGGGCCACTCCCAGTCGAGGTCGATGCCGTCGAAGATCCCGGCGGCGCTGCCCGGGCCGCCGCGGCCGTCGACGAGCGGCAGGTTGCCGCGGAGCCACACGTCGACGAGCGACGCGACGAGCGCCGTGCGGCGCTCGGGCGTCGCGACGGCCGCGGAGAACGAGCGTGACCACGCCCACCCTCCGAGCGACACCAGCACGCGCAGGTGGGGCAGCCGGTCCTTGAGGAGCCGCAGCTGGTGGAGGATCCCCGCGAGCGGCTGGTCGAGCGTGTCGGCGACGCCCGCGACGGAGTCCTCCGCGCTGAAGAGGTGGAGCATCTCGGCGACGAGGTTCCCGGCGATGTCCGTCTGCCCTCCGTGCGGGGCCTCGTGGTCGGAGAGGAACGCCGTGTATGGCTGGACGCCGTCGAGGCCGCGGACACCGCGGGCGCGGGCGGCATCGAGCGCCTCGGCGGATCCCGCGACGTTCACGAAGGCGTAGTTGAGGTGCGTGAGGTGCGCGCCCATGTCCCCGTCGACGAAGAGCCGCCTGAGTGTCGGGCCACCAGGAACGGTGGCCTTCCACGACGCGTAGTAGCCGACGCTGCGGAAGCCGTCGAGGATCGGGGTGACGTCGGACAACGTGGGACTCCTTCGCTCTGCGCACCGACGGGTGTCCCCGTCATCGGACGCGTCGGCGCGCCCGGCCCCAGCATCCCGGGTGGCAGCGCTCCGACCCTGCATGACGCGCCCGAGGTCCGTGCGGCGCCGCCTTCCGCCACGGGCGCGGACGCGCCGATCCCCGCACCGGCGGTGACGACTAGACTCGGACGGTGGGACGCAGAGGATCGGAGCAGGTGCATCGCGTGAGCGACGCCCCCGAGCCGCTCGCGGTCGAGCAGGCGCGTCGCATGCGCTCGTACCTCATCCAGATGGGCATCCGCGTCGTGTGCATCGCGCTCGCTGCCGCCGTGCCGTCGTGGCCGCTGCGCTGGGTGTGCATCGCCGCAGCCGTCGTCCTGCCCTACACGGCCGTGCTCATCGCGAACGCGGGACGCGACCGACGGACGACAGGTCCGGTCACGCTCGACCCGCGGGCCCTGCCCGCGGCGCCCCACGACGACGCCGCACCCGGCGGCACCGCGGACGGCACGACGCCGCCCCCGACGACGGAGGACCGATGACTGCTCAGGACTCGCCCACGCCCGCCGACGAGCTCGTCTGCTCGGGCAAGGGCTGCCGCGCCGAGGCGGTGTGGGCCGTCCTGTGGCGCAACCCCAAGATCCACACGCCCGAGCGCCGCAAGGTGTGGCTCGCGTGCGACGACCACCGCGACCACCTCGAGAACTTCCTCGACCTGCGCGGCTTCCGGATCGACACGGTCCCGGTCGACGAGCTCGGACCGTCCGACGGATGACGGCCTCCCCCAGCACCGAGGTCCACCGCACACGCTCGCTGCGCGAGTGGCTCGTCCTGCTCGTCGGCGTGCTCGTCGTCGCGGCCCTGTGCGTCGCTGCGGGCCGCTGGCAGTGGAGCCGGTACGAGACGAAGAAGGCTCGCGTCGACACGATCCAGGCGAACTTCTCGGCGACGCCCGTTCCCCTCGGAGACCTCCTCGCCCCTGGCGAGGTGCTCGCCGCCGGAGACCAGTGGCGTCCCGTCGAGCTCCAAGGCTCCTACGTGCCGGGCGCCGAGGTGCTACTGCGTAACCGACCCGTCGGATCGACGCCCGGCTATCACGTGCTCGTGCCGTTCGAGGTGGCTGATGACCCGGCCGTCACCGTCGTCATCGACCGCGGCTTCGTGCCCATGGGGTCCGACGGTGCCTCCCCGGCCGACGTTCCCGCGACGCCGACAGGCACGACGACGGTGATCGCGCGACTGAGGCTCGACGAGGCCCCGAGCGACCGCGGCGCTCCCGCTGGTCAGGTGCAGCGCATCAACGTCGCCCAGGTGCTCGCGACCGCAGGCCTGCCGGCGACGACCGCGACGATCGGCGGTTACGGCGCGCTCGTCGTCGAGGACGGCGAGCCGGCTCCCGGACTGTTCCGGCTCCCCGACCCCGACCTCGACCTCGGCTCGCACCTGTCGTACACGTTCCAGTGGTTCGTCTTCGCGATCGGAGCGATCGGCGGGTTCCTCCTGCTCCTGCGGCGCGAGCGCCGCGAAGCGACGGCACGCGCGGCTGCAGCCGCCGGTCCCGTCGTCGTGCCCGACGACACTCCCGACGACGTCGCGGCCTGGCTCGACCCGTCCCGCCGAAGCGCCGAGCCCTCGCGGTCTCGCCGCCGCGCGAGCAGACCATCGGACGAAGAGATCGAGGACGCGGAGGCCGAGCGCCTGGGGCGCTGAGCCGGAGGGGGTGAGCGCCGACGTCCCGAGGGTGCCTCGGGCGCGCACGGTCGCCCGCATCCACATCCGCGACCGCTCGAGCGGCCAGGGATCACGCGAGCGCGACGAGCTCCCGGTACGTGTCGTTCCACAGGTCCTCGTCGCCGTCGGGCAGCAGGAGGACGCGCTCGGGCGTGAGTGCGTCGACCGCGCCCTCGTCGTGCGTCACCATGACGACCGCGCCCTCGTAGTTGCGCAGCGCGCCAAGGATCTCCTCGCGGCTTGCGGGGTCGAGGTTGTTCGTCGGCTCGTCGAGCAGCAGGACGTTCGCGGAGGAGACGACGAGCGTCGCGAGCGCGAGGCGCGTCTTCTCGCCGCCCGAGAGCACCTTCGTGGGCTTGTCGGCGTCGTCGCCCGAGAAGAGGAACGAGCCGAGCACGGAACGCACCTCGGTGTCCGTGAGGTCGGGCGCGGCGTGACGGAGGTTCTCGACGACGGTCGCGTCGAGGTCGAGCGTGTCGTGCTCCTGCGCGTAGTAGCCGATCTTCAGGCCGTGGCCGGGCACGACCTCGCCCGTGTCGGGGTTCTCGACGCCCGCGAGGATGCGGAGCATCGTCGTCTTGCCGGCACCGTTGAGACCGAGGATGACGACACGCGAGCCGCGGTCGATCGCGAGATCGACGCCCGTGAAGACCTCGAGCGAACCGTACGCCTTCGTGAGACCCTCCGCGGTGAGCGGCGTGCGGCCGCACGGCGCGGGCTTGGGGAAACGCAGCTTGGCAACCTTGTCGGAGACGCGCTCGCCCTCGAGGCCCTCGAGGAGCTTCTCGGCGCGGCGCAGCATGTTCTGCGCGGCGACTGCCTTCGTCGCCTTGGCGCGCATCTTCTCACCCTGGGCGGCGAGCGTCGCGGCCTTCTTCTCGGCGTTCGCGCGCTCGCGACGACGACGCTTCTCGTCGGTCTCGCGCTGCTTGACGTACGCGTCGTAGCCGAGGTTGTACTGGTCGATCGTCGAGCGGGTCGCGTCGAGGAAGAAGACCTTCGTGCACACGACGCGCAGGAGCTCGACGTCGTGGGAGATGACGACGAGCCCGCCCGAGTAGGTGCGCAGGTACTCGCGCAGCCACACGATCGAGTCGTGGTCGAGGTGGTTCGTCGGCTCGTCGAGCAGCAGCGTGTCGACGCCTGAGAAGAGGATGCGGGCGAGCTCGACACGTCGACGCTGACCACCGGAGAGCGTGCCGATCGGCTGGGCGAGGACGCGCTCGTCGAGGCCGAGGTTGACGGTGATGCGCTCGGCCTCGGACTCGGCGGCGTAGCCGCCTGCGGCGAGGAAGCGCTCCTCGAGGCGCGGGTAGCGTTCGAGCGCTGCGGCTTGCGTCTCTGGATCGGCCGACGCCATCTGGCCCTCGGTGTCACGCATCGCCGTGATGATCTCGCCCAGGCCGCGCGCGGAGAGCACGCGGTCCATCGCGAGCTGCTCGGGGTCGGCGGTGCGCGGGTCCTGCGCGAGGTACCCGATCTCGCTCGACCGCGTGATGGTTCCGCCGGTCGGCTGGGTCTCCCCCGCGAGCGTCTTCGTGAGCGTGGTCTTGCCGGCGCCGTTACGGCCGACGAGCCCGATCCTGTCGCCTGACGCCACACGGAAGGACGTCGGCTCGAGCAGGAGACGGGCTCCGACCCGGATCTCGACGCCCTGGGCGGTGATCACTGCAGGTTTCCTCCGAACTCACGCGGCCCGCCCTGTACGACGGCACAAACGCGCTCGATCTTACCGGTGCGTAGCGTGCGTGACGACGTGATTTCGCCGACCTTGGAGGCCCCGTGACCGCTCCCGCCACAACTCGTACCCCCCGCCGCACCCCCGCCGAGCGTGCGCGTGACCTTGCGCTCATCGCGACGTTCGCTGCGCTCACGGCCGCCTGCGCGCTCACGTCGGTCGCGTTCTCGGCCGTCCCGGTTCCGGTGACGCTCCAGACGTTCGCGGTGCTGCTCGCGGGCGCGGTGCTCGGTCCATGGCGCGGCACGGCGGCGATCGGCCTCTACCTCGCGGTCGGCGCGGCCGGTCTGCCGGTGTTCGCGGGCGGCACGGGCGGTCTCGCATCGTTCGCGGGTCCGTCGGGCGGGTATCTCATGGCGTTCCCGTTCGCGGCGCTCGTCGTCGGTCTCGCGGTGCGCGCGGCAGGCCGACGTGGCCCTCTCGGCACGGGTGTCGCGGTGGCCGTGGGCGTCACGGCCGCGACGGCCCTCACGTATGCGGTCGGCGTGCCGGTCCTCGCGGCCCGCACCGCGATGGACGCGGCCGCGGCCTGGACGTTCAACTGGGGCTTCGTGCCGTTCGACGCGGTCAAGGCTGCGCTCGTCGTCGTCGCCGCGCCCGCGGTGCTGCGCGCCTTCCCGATGCTGCGGGGGGCCCGTGCGCCGCGAGCGCTCGCGCCGGAGATCGCCGCCGCGTGAACCGTTCCCGGACGTCCGTGGGCGGGACCGCGGTCCCGCCCACGGGCGTGCTCGAGCTCGACGGTGCGGGCGTCGCCGTCGTCGACGGCGAGGGCGGCACCCGCACGCTCCTGCACCCGACGACGCTCACGCTCAGCGAGCGTCGCGTCGCTGTCGTCGGCGCGAACGGCTCGGGCAAGTCGACACTCGTACGTCTGCTCGACGGCCTGCTCACGCCGACGACGGGCGCCGTGCGCGTCCACGGCCTCGACACGCGGCGCGACGGCGCGCGCGTGCGCGGGCTCGTGGGGCTGCTCTTCGCGGACCCCGAGGCGCAGCTGCTCATGCCGACGCCGCTCGAGGACGTCGCGCTCTCGCTGCGGCATCTGCCGCGCCGCGAGCGCACCGAGCGTGCGACGGAGCTCCTCGTGGACGTCGGCCTCGGCGGCCACCTCCACCAGCCGGTCGCGACGCTCTCGGGTGGGCAGAAGCAGCTGCTCGCGCTCACCTCCGTGCTCGCAGCCGAGCCCGCGGTGCTCCTCGCCGACGAGCCGACGACACTGCTCGACCTGCGGTGGAAGGCGCACGTCGAGGCGCTTCTCGACGCTCTTCCCCAGCAGGTCGTCACGGTGACGCACGACCTCGAGGCAGCCGCGCGGGCCGAGCGCGTGGTCGTCGTCGACGGCGGGCGCATCGTCGCCGACGGCTCCCCCGCCGCGGCGCTCGCGACCTACCGCGACCTCATGGCGGGGCTGCCGCCCGAGCTCGCTGCCAGGGACGCACGATGAGCCGCGTCCGCGTCGCGACCCCGCTCGGTCTCCACATCCCAGGTACGAGCGTCGTTCACCGCGCGCCCGCGGGGCTCAAGCTCGCGCTCCTCGCGGCACTCGGCACCGTCGTCGCGTTCGTCCGCGAACCGCTGCCGGCGCTCGGGCTGCTCGGGTTCGTTGCGGCGACGTGGCTGCTTGCTCGCCTCCCCCTGCGCGCGCTGCGCCAGGTGCGGGGCGTCGCCGTGCTGCTCGTCGCACTCGGGGCGTTCCGATGGTGGGCCGCAGGCCCGGGCGCGGCCGTCGGCATGGTCGCGGGCCTCTCCGCCGTCGTCCTCGCGGCTGCCGTCGTCACCGCGACGACCCCGACGGACGAGATCGTCGCCGTGCTGGTGCGTGGCCTGCGTGCGCTCGCGCGCGTGCCGCTCCTCGGGCGTGTCGTCGTACCCGAGTCCTTCGCGCTTGCCGTCGCACTCGTGCTCCGCACGGTGCCGACGCTCCTCGACGTCGCGCAGGGCGCACGCGACGCGGCGCGCGCCCGCGGTGTCCGCGGTCCGCGGGCGTGGCTGCTGCCGACGCTCCTGAGGACCGTCGGGCACGCAGTCCGCACGGGCGAGGCGATCCACGCGCGGGGGCTGCTCGACACGGCTCGTACCAGTTGACCGGTCCGCTTCACCCGGGCTTCCTGGGTGCGATCGCACCCTCGGCGCTACCGTGTGCACATGACGTTCAACGACGACGCCCGCTTCGACACGAGCAAGGTGAGCAAGCGCTCGGGCGGCAAGGGCATGGCCATCGGCGGCGGCGGCAGCATCGCCGTCATCCTGCTCGTCGTCGTCGCCCAGCAGTTCGGCCTCGACCTCTCCGGCCTCGTCGGCGGAGGCACGTCGAACATCGCGGTCGACGGCAGCACGAACGGCGACCTCTCACGCTGCTCGACCGGTGCCGCGGCGAACCAGGACGACGAGTGCCGCGTCGTCGGCGCCGCGAACTCGCTCGACGCCTACTGGGCAGCGGAGTACCCGCGTATCGCGTCCGGGGAGTACCGGACGCCGCACGTCAACCTCTTCGAAGGCTCGGTCTCCACGGCGTGCGGCAGCGCATCGTCGGCCGTCGGCCCGTTCTACTGCCCCGGTGACGAGGACATCTACCTCGACACGTCGTTCTACAAGACGCTGCGCTCGCAGCTCGGCGCCGACGGCGGAAGCCTCGCGCAGATGTACGTCGTCGCGCACGAGTGGGGCCACCACATCTCGACGCTCACGGGCGCGATGGCTGCCGCGGAGCGTGGCGGCTCGGGCCCGACGAGCGACTCCGTGCGCATCGAGCTCCAGGCCGACTGCTACGCGGGAGCGTGGGTCGGCGCGGCCGCCACGACAAAGGACGACGCGGGCACGACGTTCCTCAAGCCGCCGACGAAGGCGGAGATCGCCGACGCCCTCGACACCGCCTCCGCGATCGGCGACGACGCGATCCAGGGCCAGTCTGGCTCCGTCCGACCCGAGTCGTGGACGCACGGTTCCTCCGAGCAGCGCCAGCGCTGGTTCACGACCGGCCTCGAGCAGGGCGCCGGCGCGTGCGACACGTTCGCGGTGAGCGGCAACAAGCTCTGACCGAGGTGCTCCCACCCTCCCCGCCCGGACCCGTCCGGGCCGGCGCCGACGCCCGTGCGCTCGTCGACCGTCACGTCGCGCTCGTCGATCGGGCGCGCGCCGTCGTCACCCACCTCGACGACGTCGCCGTCGCGGTCGCCGCGTGGGTGCGCGACGACGAGGCCCGACGGGTCCGCGACGAGCTGAGCCGGGTACCCGTCGGGCGGCTCGGCGAGACGACCGAACGCAACCTGCGGCTCACGGCCGTCGAGAACGCCGGCTACGCGACCGCCGCGGACTTCCTCGGGGTGAGGCCGGAGACGTTCGACGCGATCCCGGGCGTCGGCGATGCGACCGCGCGTGGCGTCGTCGCGGCCGTCGACCAGCTCGCCAAGGCCGCCGTGACGCTGCGGCCCCTGCGCATCACGCTCGACCGCGCCGGCCTGCCGGAGCCGCGCGAGGCCCGCGACCTCCTCGCGCTCCTGCGGCGGTTCCAGCGGGTGACCCCGCTCGTCGCACCGCACCGACGAGAGCTCGACGACTACGTCCGCTTCGGCGGGCAGGCGACGCACGACGCCGCTCCCGCACGCCACGCCGCCCGCATGCTCCTCACGCTGCCGCGCACCCGCAGGGCCGCGCACGCCGCCCTCGCGCGCCTGCAGGAGTGGGACGAGCGCATCGCCATCAACGACCTGCCGGGGATCGTCGCCCGCGCCGAGGCCGAAATCGCCGCCACCGACCCCGCGGGCATCGCGCTCGCCGAGGACTTCGCACGCCGCTCCGCGGAGTACTTCACGACGCTCCAGGAGATCGTCCCGCACGCCGCGGGCGTCCTCGCGGCACGCGGCCTCCTGCCTGCCGACCTCGTGGCACGCGTCGACGCCCACCCGCTCGACACGTCGCTGCTGCGCGTCGCGCTGCGCGGCTACCAGGAGTTCGGTGCGCGCTTCGCGCTCGAGCAGGGCCGTGTGCTGCTCGGCGACGAGATGGGTCTCGGCAAGACGATGCAGGCGCTCGCCGCGATCGCGCACCTCGCGGCCGACGGCCACCGGCGCTTCCTCGTCGTGTGCCCGGCGTCGCTCCTCGCGAACTGGGAGCACGAGATACAACTGCGGACCTCGCTCGCTGTGCACCGCGCTCACGGCTCGGGGCGCGCGGACGCGCTTGCGGTATGGGAGCGCGAGGGCGGCATTGGCCTCACGACGTTTGAAGGCCTCGCTCACGTCCCGCTCCCCGGTACGTCCGACGACGATCCGGGGCTCTCCCCCGACCTTGGGCGCGTGGGACTGCTCGTCGTCGACGAGGCACAGCAGGTGAAGAACCCTCGTGCCGCCCGGTCCAAGCTTGTCGCGGCGTGGGCACAGCGGTGCGCGCGCGTGCTGCTCATGTCCGGCACGCCGATGGACAACCGGCTTGAGGACTTCCTCGCGCTCACGGAGTTGCTGCAGCCGGGGCTCGCGGCGACGATCCCCAAGCATCTTGGGCTCGTCGGGCCCGAGGCCTTCCGACATGCGGTCGCGCACGTGTACCTGCGCCGCAATCAGTCCGACGTCCTCGTTGAACTGCCCGGCATTGTCGCGTCTGACGACTGGGTTGAGCTGAGGGAACCCGAGGAGCGCGCGTACCGCGCGGCAGTCGAGGCAGGCAATCTCATGGCGATGCGTCAGGCCGCGTGGCACCCGACGGCGGGCGAGTCGCCGGCAAAGCTCGACCGCCTCCTTGACCTCGTCGACGAGGCGCTGGACGAGGGGCACTCCGTCCTCGTCTTCTCCTACTTCCGCACGACGCTCGATCTTGTGTCCGCCACGCTCGCGGCTCGCGGGGTAGCGGTCCACGGCCCACTCACGGGCGACGTGCCCGTCGCCCGGCGCGGGGAACTTGTTGACGCCTTCACGTCCGACGACACCGCGGTGCTCGTCGCGCAGATCTCCGTGGGCGGCACCGGGCTCAACCTGCAGGCGGCAAGCGTCGTCGTCCTGTGTGAACCGCAGCTCACGCCGACGCTTGAGGACCAGGCGATCGCCCGCGCGCACCGCATGGGTCAGGTGCGTCCGGTGCGCGCGCACCGGCTGCTCGGAAGCGACGGCGTCGACGAGCGCATCGTCGAGATACTTGGCCGTAAGCGTGAGGTGTTCGACGACTACGTGCGTGTGTCCTCCCTCGCTCAAGCCGCCGTCGGATCGATCGACGTCGCACGCGGCGACCTCGCCCGCGAGGTCGTCGCCGCGGAGCAGGCCCGGCTTGGCTACGGACCGTGGTGGGACGAACTCAATGAGCCCTCTCCCCCGACCTTATCTCCGGACCAGCCAGAATCGCCGCAATTACCCCTGCGCTATCGTGCACCTGAGTAACATAGTCACATGGCAATGAAGCGCGAATACGGGTACAGGGAGTACGACGACTCTCTGAGACCAGGCAAAGGCGGCGAAAGCAACTTGCTCTTCGACAGTGACGGCAATCTCGCCGGGCATGCGCCCTTCTGCGGATCCACGGAGGATCCCGAAGACGACACTAATGACTCCAGCGACGAGCCTGAGGACACCTCATTGTTGCCCGTTATATCCGGACTCGCGCTAGTTGTTACAGCAGCCGCCGGTGGGGTCAAACTCTGGAACCATCTCCGAGCAAGGCGCCAAGCCAAGAAACTCAAAGCTGCACCCAAGGCCGACCTAGCCACAGATCCTCAGAAAGAACTGGGCGACACCTTGGGTATCGACTTCTCCGCCCAGGATGCGCTGCTTGAGGATATCGACGCACTGACGAAGTCAACTCAACAAGCAACCCCCGAGCCGGATTGTCTGGCGGACGACACCCTCAACGCTGCGGTCAACGACGTCCAGAGCGACTCGCAGTCTGAACTACGTTCACACAACGCATAGAGGCTCACCACTCAGCCGCGGCGCACTGAAGTGCTCACGCGGCCTCGTCGGGGAGTTCCTCGATCTCTTCCAGCTGGAACTGAGTCGAATCCTCCTCCGACTCGCCCCGGTCGAGGTCACGCGGCACAACCTTACCCATGGCCTTTTCGACGAGCTGGCACAACCGCTCACGCCGCTCAACGAAGTAGGAATCGAAGTCGTTTGCCCGCAGCAGACCGGCCGGGACAAGGTGTGCCTCGACAAGGCCATCCAGTTTCTCCGACTGAATCTGAGCCTTCTTCTCGATGACGGCCAAGTAGTCCGACGGCGCAGCCCCACCAATCGTCCGATTCGTCACGGCAGATATGGCCGTCTTGTTGACGATGCTCTCGCGGCGCTCGTCGTCGATCTTGTGCTCTTCACACCACTTCTTCGGGAAGATGTGATGGATATCGACTGCAAGGTCCACGTACTGCACCAGGTCGAGAGCCTTGTCCTCCATCCAGTCTCGCGCTTCGTTTCCAAGGAGGAGCGCGTAAATACCCTTGTACGCTGCCGCGCCCCGGGTGCGCAGCGAATGGAGTCGGGACTCCACGAACGTTGCGTCATTCACAGTGTTCGGTGTCACTGCATCGGCGTCACCGCGCGCCCAGCCGGGGACCTGTTCAAGGTCTCGCACGAATCGCGTCTCAATAGCCCCGCCGTACAGCTCGCCCAGAATGCCGCACCAGAACCAACGAACAAGCTTCTCGCGGGTTCCAATCAGGTCTGCTTCACTTCCCATGACGACCCGGATGGCCGCGAGCGGTACGAGCTGTTTCGGGTACGGCAGGAAGCGAACATCGAAGATGTGCCGGTCCGCAAGGAAAGTTGACACCCATACGAAGGCCTCGCGAAGCGGCTCCACCCACTCCAGGTAGTCCTCGAGGGTGAGCTTCAGAACATCCTCACGCTTAGCTGAGACTGCTGGCGGACGGCTACTCGTGTCCTGGAGGTTTCGCTTCCGCGTCGTCAACAAGGTCACTGCCTGGAGGAAGTCGGTGCTCTCTAGGCCCGCAAGAACGGAGTAGCGCGAGAACCTTGACTGCGTTTCCTTCCAGTCGTCGTTGAGCCGGAAATCGGTTCCGTGCCTGTGGAAGTACGCCGCGTCCCCCGCGAAGGTGGCCGTTAGCAGTTCGAAGACATTGAGCGGGAGCCCGCCGACATTGACCTTCTCGAAGACAGTCGCCACGGCAGCTTTGCTGGTGTCCTTGTCGAGCTCGATCGCCGGGATGTTGTACGTTCCAACCGGCTTCACGACCTTGTTGTTGAAGTCCTTTGCGAGGTCTCGATCGTCAAGGTCGAAGAGCCACGACATCGCATCGCCGAACAGCAACCGGACCGGGAACAGACCCTCTGCCCGTTCCTTGTCCGGCGTGGACACGTCCCGGACGATGTCCCGGCCGAAGTTCTCACGTTCGATACCGTCGCCGGGGAGAGACAAGACTGCCTCGTCCATACGGTCCTCGCCCTGAACCGCCACTTCCATGTCGATGAAGTACTGGCGGTCCATGAGTTTGCCGCGACTATCCATCGTATGAACAACGCCGCTCCCGGTCAGGGCCTGCGTAAGCGACGTAAGGCGCTGCTGACCGTCGAGGAGCAGCGTCTCTGGCCCAACGCTCGTAAGCGCGCCCACCCCCTCGATAGGTCGCGGCTTAAACCGAATCTGGTCGTTACCCGTCTTGAGCAGCATCACAACACCGAGCGGGTGACCACGCAGGATCGTCACCAGCAGCTGCCTAATCCGCTCGTCCTCCCACTTGTACCCACGCTGGAAGTCAGGAAGCTGGATCTTCCCGCTCGTCGTCCACTTCAGGTAGTCACTTAACTCATAGAGCGGGGTCTGAAATCCCACGGCGTCTCCACATCGGTCAGGCGACAAAGCGCCACCCGTACTTGACTTTGGGTACTTCGTTAATACTGCCGCATCACCCGGGAACCTGATGCAAGCCGGTTCAGGACAGTTGATTCACTATAGGGAGGGGTAAGCGTATTGCGACGGCTACGCTCCGCGCCGACCATTGTGGCCGTGCTCTCGCATCCGGACCACGCCGAGCGCTCCGACGATGACGCCCACCAGCACGAGCCAACTGCGGGCCGCACCCCCTTCCAGGAGTGCGGCCCTCGCCACGTGCCGATCGAGCTCTCAGACGTTGAAGCCGAGCGCGCGCAGCTGGTCGCGGCCGTCGTCCGTGATCTTCTCCGGGCCCCACGGCGGCATCCACACCCAGTTGACGCGGTAGCCGTCGGTGAGGCCCTCAAGGGCCTGACCGGTCTGGTCCTCGATGACGTCCGTGAGCGGGCAGGCCGCCGACGTGAGCGTCATGTCGATGACGGCGTGGTTGTTCTGGTCGACGGTGATGCCGTAGACGAGGCCGAGGTCGACGACGTTGATGCCGAGCTCGGGGTCGATGACGTCACGCATCGCCTCCTCGACGTCGGCGGCGTTCACCGGGCTGGGGGTCGTCATGCGTGCTCCTCGGAGGTCGGAGTCGTGGTGGTCGGGGTGGTGTGCGCGGCGGACGCGGTGGCCTGCGCCTCGCCGACGGTTCCGGTGCGCACGAGCGCGTCGCGCAGCGCGGCCCAGCCGAGCAGTGCGCACTTGATGCGGGCGGGGAACTTCGAGACGCCCGTGAACGCGGTCGCGTCGCCGAGGCGATCCTCCGCGTCGTCGTCGTCGAGGCCCTTGCCGCGCGTCGACATGAGGTCGCGGAAGAGGTCGCCGAGCGACTCCGCCTCCTCGACCGTCGTGCCGGACGCAAGCTCGGTCATCACCGAGAGCGAAGCCTGGGAGATCGAGCAGCCCTGGCCGTCCCACGTGATCGAGTCGATGCGCGGGGTTCCGTCGGCGGGCGACACGGCGACGCGCAGCGTCACCTCGTCGCCGCACGTCGGGTTGAGCTGGTGGGACTCGCCGCACGCGTGCGCGGCGTCGGCGTCGAGCAGGCCGCGACCGTGCGGAGCCTTGTAGTGGTCGAGGATGACCTGCTGGTAGAGCTGTTCCATCGCGCTGGCAGACATTGATGTTCCTCCTAGGACAGACCGAAGAACGTCCGGACCCCTGCGAGGTGTTCCCGCAGCGCCGCGATGTCGTCGAGCGTCGTGTACACAGAAGCTGACGCGCGCGTCGTCGCCGCGACGCCGAAGCGCCGGTGGAGCGGCTGCGCGCAGTGGTGGCCCACGCGGACGGCGATGCCCTTGTCGTCGAGCACCTGCCCGACGTCGTGGGAGTGGACGCCTTCGACGACGAACGACACGACCGCCAGACGGTCCGTCGTGTCCGTCGGGCCGATGACGCGCACGCCCGGCAGGTCCACGGCCTCGAGGAGCGCGCGCGTGAGTGCGACCTCGTGCGCGGCGACGTGGTCCATGCCGAGCTCGAGCAGGTAGTCGGCGGCGGCGCCCATCGCGACGGCCTGCGCGACCGGCTGCGTGCCGGCCTCGAACCGCTGGGGCGGCGGCGCGTACGTCGTCGCCTCCATCGTCACCATCTCGACCATGGATCCGCCGACGAGGAACGGCGGCATGATCTCGAGGAGCTCGCGGCGGCCGTAGAGCGCGCCGACGCCCGTGGGCCCGAGCATCTTGTGCGCGGAGAACGCCGCGAAGTCGACGTCGAGCGCCTTGACGTCGACGGGCAGGTGCGGCACAGACTGGCACGCGTCGAGCACGACGAGCGCCCCGACCTCCCGCGCCCGCGCGACGAGCGGCGCGACCGGAGTGATGGCGCCCGTGACGTTGGAGACGTGCGTGAACGCGAGGATCTTCGTGCGCTCCGTGACAACGGTCGCGGCGTCCTCGACGCGGATATGACCGTCGTCGTCGACCCCGAGCCAGCGGAGCGTCGCACCCGTGCGGGCGCACAGCTCCTGCCACGGCAGAAGGTTCGCGTGGTGCTCGGCCTCGGTGACGACGATCTCGTCGCCCGGGCCGACCGCGAGGCGGCGCGCCGCCTGGCCCCCACGCCCGAGGCTCGCGTTGCCGATCGAGTACGCGACGAGGTTGAGCGCAGCCGTCGCACCCGACGTCCACACGATCTCGTCCGTGTCCGCGCCGACGAGGCGCGCGACCGACTCGCGGGCCTTCTCGAACGCGTCGGTCGCCTCCTCGGCGAGCTGGTGGGCTCCGCGGTGCACGGCAGCGTTGCGCTGGAGGTAGAAGTCCTGCTCGGCGTCGAGCACCGGGTCAGGCTTCTGAGCCGTCGCACCGGAGTCGAGGTAGACGAGCGGCCGCCCGTCGCGCAGGGTGCGCGCGAGCAGCGGGAAGTCGGCGCGCACCGCGGCGAGCTCGACGTCGCTGAGCATGTCTTACCGCCTCGTGGTCGTGGGCCTCACCGGCCCGGAAGAGTGCTGGGATGGTGCGGCGGAGCATCAGGGACGCTCCGCCGCACCGGGGCCGGGCGGTTGCCCGGCGTTGCTCACGCGTGCGTGAGGAAGCGGTCGTAGCCCTCGTTCTCGAGACGCTCGGCGAGCTCGGGGCCGCCCTCCTCCGCGATCCGGCCGTCGACGAAGACGTGGACGAAGTCCGGCTTGATGTAACGCAGGATGCGCGTGTAGTGCGTGATGAGGAGCGTGCCGACCTCGCCGGTTGCGGTGACGCGGTTGACGCCCTCGGAGACGATGCGCAGCGCGTCGACGTCGAGGCCCGAGTCGGTCTCGTCGAGGATCGCGATCTTCGGCTTGAGAAGCTCCATCTGGAGGATCTCGTGGCGCTTCTTCTCGCCGCCCGAGAAGCCCTCGTTGACCGAGCGCTCCGAGAACGATGCGTCCATGCGGAGGTTCTCCATGGCGGCCTTCATGTCCTTGACCCAGTGGCGCAGTGCCGGGGCCTCACCGTCGATCGCAGTCTTCGCGGTGCGCAGGAAGTTCGACACCGAGACGCCGGGAACCTCGACGGGGTACTGCATCGCGAGGAACATGCCGGCGCGGGCACGCTCGTCGACCGACATCTCGAGGACGTCGGCGCCGTCGAGCGTCACCGTACCGCCCGTGATCGTGTACTTGGGGTGGCCCGCGAGCGAGTACGCGAGCGTCGACTTGCCGGAGCCGTTGGGCCCCATGATCGCGTGGACCTCGCCAGCGTTGATGGTGAGGTCGACGCCGCGGAGGATCGGCTTGGGGCCTTCCTTCGTCTCGACGCTGACGTGCAGGTCGCGGATCTCCAGAGTGGACATTGTTCTCCTAGAAGCTTTCAGACGGTGGTGTCGACGTCGACGAGGACACGGTCACCGTCGAGGGTCAGGGGATAGACAGGGATGGGCCGCACGGCGGGCGGCGAGTCGGGCTGGCCGGTCCGCAGGTCGAAGCGCGACCCGTGGAGCCAGCACTCGATGAAGCAGCCGTCGACCTCGCCCTCGGACAGCGAGACCGCTCCGTGGGAGCAGACGTCGTTGATCGCGTGGAGGGTGCCGTCGGAGTCGCGGACAACCGCGACCTCGACGATCTTCCCCGCGTCGTCCTCGAGCTCGACGTGGTAGGTGCCCTCGACAGGGACGTCCTGCGCGAGGCAGGCCAGCTGGACGGTCATGCGGACGCCGTACCGCCCTGGATCGCGGTCATCGACCGCTCGAGCTCGGCCTCGATCGACGCGAGCAGACGCTCCTCGACCTCGGGCACCCCGATCTCGTGGATGAGCTCGGCGAAGAAGCCGCGAACCACGAGGCGACGTGCCTCGGCCTCAGTGATGCCGCGCGCCTGGAGGTAGAAGAGCTGCTCGTCGTCGAAGCGGCCGGTCGTCGACGCGTGCCCCGCGCCCTCGATCTCGCCCGTCTCGATCTCGAGGTTCGGCACGGAGTCCGCGCGCGCCCCGTCGGTGAGGACGAGGTTGCGGTTGAGCTCGTACGTGTCGGTGCCCTCGGCGCTCGCCTGGATGAGCACGTCGCCGACCCACACGGTGTGCGCGCCCGCGCCCTGGAGAGCGCCCTTGTACGTGACGCGCGACTTGCAGCGCGGCACGGCGTGGTCGACGAAGAGGCGGTGCTCCTGGTGCTGGTCCGTGTCGGCAAAGTAGAGGCCGATCATCTCGACCTCACCGCCCTCGCCCGTGAACTCGGCGTCGGGCGTGATGCGCACGACGTCGCCGCCGAACGTCACGACGACGTGCTTGAGGCGCGCGTCGCGGCCCAGACGGGCACGGTGCGACGACGCGTGCACGGCGCCAGCCGCCCAGTCCTGAACCGAGACGACCGTGAGGTGGGCGCCGTCAGCGACGTCGATCTCGACGGTCTGGTTGAGGAGCGCGTCGCCGACGTGGTCGATGACGACGACAGCCTCGGCGTGCCGTTCCGCGCGGATGACGAGGTGGTTCGACGTCGCGACGTCGCCCTGACCCTCGATGCCCTCGACGCGGATCGACGTCGCGGTCGAGGCGACCTGCTCGGCGGGCACGGTGACGACGGTCGCCTCGGCGAACGTGTTCCACGCGACGACGGCGGCGCGGTCGCCCGGGCGGCCGGACGTGCCGAGCCGCGCGTCGTCACGGCCGACGATCTCGACGGTGACCTCGGGCGCGGCGACGACGGTCGTCTGGACGCCGTGGCCCTCGATCGTCTCTGCGAAGAGCGGCTGGAGGCGGGCGACCGGGCTGAAGCGCCACTCCTCCTCGCGGCCCGTGGGAACGGGGATGTCCGCGAGGTCGAACGACGTCACGCGCTCGGCGCGCGAGCCCTGGACGACGACGCCGTGCGAGTGCGCCCCGTCGGCGGTCGCGCGCGAGTGGTCCGTGCTGAGGTTGGTGGGGGTGGTGGTGGTCATCAGCCGACGGAACCTTCCATCTGGAGTTCGATGAGGCGGTTGAGCTCGAGGGCGTACTCCATCGGCAGCTCACGCGCGATGGGCTCGACGAAGCCGCGGACGATCATCGCCATGGCCTCGGTCTCCTCCATGCCGCGCGACATGAGGTAGAAGAGCTGGTCCTCGCTCACGCGGGAAACCGTCGCCTCGTGACCCATCGAGACGTCGTCCTCACGGACGTCGACGTACGGGTACGTGTCGGAGCGGGAGATCTGGTCGACGAGCAGTGCGTCGCACAGGACGGTCGACGCGGAGTGCTTGGCACCCTCGAGGACCTGGACGAGGCCGCGGTAGGACGTGCGTCCGCCGCCGCGAGCGACGGACTTCGAGACGATCGACGACGACGTGTTGGGCGCCGCGTGGACCATCTTGCAGCCCGCGTCCTGGTGCTGGCCCTCGCCCGCGAACGCGATCGAGAGGGTCTCGCCGCGTGCGTGCTCGCCGAGCATGTAGATCGCCGGGTACTTCATGGTGACCTTGGAGCCGATGTTGCCGTCGACCCACTCCATCGTCGCGCCCTCGGCGGCCGTGGCACGCTTCGTCACGAGGTTGTAGACGTTGTTCGACCAGTTCTGGATCGTCGTGTAGCGCACGCGTGCGTTCTTCTTGACGATGATCTCGACGACGGCGGAGTGCAGTGAGTCCGACTTGTAGATCGGCGCGGTGCAGCCCTCGACGTAATGCACGTAGGAGCCCTCGTCGGCGATGATGAGCGTCCGCTCGAACTGGCCCATGTTCTCCGTGTTGATGCGGAAGTAGGCCTGCAGCGGGATCTCGACGTGGACGCCCGGCGGCACGTAGACGAACGAGCCGCCCGACCACACGGCCGTGTTGAGCGCCGCGAACTTGTTGTCGCCCGAGGGGATGACCGAGCCGAAGTACTGCTCGAAGATCTCGGGGTGCTCGCGCAGCCCGGTGTCGGTGTCGACGAAGATGACGCCCTGCTCCTCCAGGTCCTCACGGATCTGGTGGTAGACGACCTCGGACTCGTACTGGGCGGCGACGCCCGCGACGAGGCGCTGCTTCTCGGCCTCGGGGATGCCGAGACGGTCGTAGGTGTTCTTGATGTCCTCGGGGAGCTCTTCCCACGAGGTCGCCTGCTTCTCCGTCGACCGCACGAAGTACTTGATGTTGTCGAAGTCGATGCCAGAGAGGTCAGCGCCCCACGACGGCATGGGCTTGCGCTCGAAGAGGCGCAGGGCCTTGAGGCGGGTCTTGAGCATCCACTCGGGCTCGTTCTTGAGCGCCGAAATGTTGCGGACGACCTCCTCGGAGAGGCCTCGCTGCGCGAGGGCGCCAGCGTCGTCCGCGTCGTGCCAGCCGTACTCGTACGCGCCGATCGAGGCGATGATCTCCTCGTCGGTCGCCGGAGCGGCCTGCTCCGCGACGTTCTCGGTGGGTGCGGTCATCTCATTCCTTCCGCGGTCCGGCCGGACGGCCGGGGGTGGGTCCCGGTGGTGGGCGTGACGGGGGTGGCGCAGGCCGGTCCCCTGTCGTCCGGCGGGACGCCGGGCGGCGGCCCCACCGGGATGTTCGTGGTGCACACGTGCGCCCCTCCTGCGAGGGTCGACAGGCGCTGGACGTGCGTGCCGAGGAGCCGCGAGAACGCGGCGATCTCGGCGTCGCAAAGCTGCGGGTAGCGGGCGGCGACGTGCTGCACGGGGCAGTGGCCCTGGCACAGCTGGACCATCTGAGTGCCGGGGACGGGCCTCACCGAGGCGACGAACCCGTCGTCGGTGAGCGCTTCGGCGAGCTGCTGGACGCGTGCGGTCGGGTCGGTCGCCGTGAGCGCGGCGGCGTAGCCGGCCTCGCGTGCGGCGACGTTCGTGGTCGCGAAGTCCTCGACGGCGGCCGGTCCACCGAACTTCTCCAGGTGCGCCATGACCTCGAGGGCGAACTGCGTGTAGCCGGCGGCGAGCGGGTCCTGCGCGGAACCGGTCGCGACGTAACGCCTCGCGGGTCGTCCGCGCTGCCCGGTGTGGCCGGACTCGTGGACGGCGACGAGGCCGTCGGCCTCGAGGCTCGCGATGTGCCGGCGGATCGCGGCGGACGTGAGGTCGAGCCGGAGGCCGAGATCGGCGGCGCTCACGGGCCCGTCGGAGACGACGAGCTCGAGGACGCGGTCGCGTGTGCTGTGCTCGCCGGCAGGTGCGGCGGGACGGGCGTCGGGATCGACGGTCATGCGCACACTCCTTCCACGGGTCGTCAGCGATATAGGAAACAGTGTCCTGCCCTAAATGTTGGACCGCAAGGAAGCCGTGCCTTACCTGGGGACCTTGGTCCCGCGTGCCATCCGCGAGTTTCGGCGGATCCCAAGCCCTTGCGCCCAGTTCTCGACGGCATCCGCCGCGCGACGTGGCGTGAAACACACCCGAGGCCGGGCGTGTCACCTCGAGCACGCCCGACTGCGCCGTCCGCCCTAGACTTGCCGATCGTGACCGCAGATCCCGTCGTCGAGGTACGCGACCTCGTCAAGCGCTACGGCGGCAGCGCCGTCGTCGACCGCCTCACCCTCAGCGCAGTCCGCGGCGCTGTGACCGCTGTCCTCGGCCCCAACGGGGCCGGCAAGACGACGACAATCGAGTGCTGCGAGGGTCTCCGCGCCCCCGACGCCGGCACGGTGCGGGTCCTCGGGCTCGACCCGCTCGCCGACGCCGTCGCCCTCCGCCCGCGCGTCGGTGTCATGCTCCAGGACTCGGGGCTGCCCGCCCAGAAGCGCGCGGGCGAGGTGCTCGCGCACGTCGCCCGCATGTATCGCGACCCGTGGCCCGTCGCCGACCTCACGGAGCGCCTCGGCCTCGCGTCGTTCGCCCGCACCACCGTCCGCCGCCTCTCCGGCGGCCAGCGGCAGCGTCTTGCGCTCGCGTGCGCGCTCGTCGGCCGACCTGAGGTCGTCTTCCTCGACGAGCCGAGCGCGGGCATGGACCCGCAGAGCCGCCTCGCCGTGTGGGAGCTCGTGCGCGCGCTGCGCGCGCAGGGGACGTCGGTCATCCTCACGACGCACCTCATGGACGAGGCCGCGGAGCTCGCCGACGACGTCATCGTCGTCGACCACGGCCGCGTCATCGCCCAGGGCACCCCCGCCGAGCTCACCACGACCGGCTCCGACCAGGTCGCGTCCCTCACGTCGGCCACCGCTCTGCCCGACGGCGCCACAGCGCGCCTGCGCGCCCACCTCGGCGAGGGATGGACCGTCGACTCCCCCGACCCGACGTCGCTGCGGGTCCAGGGTCCCGTCGACCCGGCCGCGCTCGCCGCAGTCCTTGCGTTCTGCGCGGCGGAGGACGTCCTCGTCACGCGCCTCGACCTCGGCACCCGCTCGCTCGAGGACTTCTTCCTCGACCTCACCGGACGGAGCATGCGATGAGCGCCCCCGCGGCAGCCCCCGCCCCGCACCCCGGCGCCGCCCCGGTCCTCGACCGGCTGCGTGCCCAGACGACGTTCGAGCTCGCGTCGATCTTCCGCAACGGCGAGCAGATCATGGTGACGATCCTCATGCCGCTCGTCGCGCTCGTCGCGCTCGCCGCGACGGACGTCGTCGACCTCGGCCGTGCGGATGGCGCTCGCGTCGACCTCGTCGCGCCGGGCGTCCTCGCGATGGCTGTCATGGCCGCGGCCCTGACGTCGCAGGCCATCGCGACGTCCTTCGACCGGCGCGGAGGGGTCCTTCGCCTCCTCGCGACCACGCCGCTCGGCCGCGTCGGCCTCCTCGGTGGGAAGATCTGCGCCGTCCTCGTCCTCCAGGTCGTGCAGGCCGTCGTCCTCGGCGGCGTCGCGATCGCCCTCGGGTGGCGTCCCGAGCCCGGCGACGTCATCGTCGCGCTCGGCATCGGAGTCCTCGGCACCGCGGTGTTCACCGCGCTCGCGATGCTCATGGCCGGCACGCTGCGCTTCGAGGCCGTGCTCGCGCTCGCGAACCTCCTGCTCATCGGGCTCACGCTCGTCGGCGGCGTCCTCGTGCCGACGGACTGGCTGCCGGGCGTCGGCGCGGACATCGTCCGCCTGCTGCCGTCGGGCGCTCTCGGCGAGGCCTTGCGCGGTGCCTTCGGTGACGGCGTTGCGTGGCGTGACGTGGTCGCCCTCCTCGGCTGGGCGGGCCTGCTCACCTGGGCGACGAGCCGCACGTTCCGGTGGTCCTGACGAGCGCCTCCGCGCGCTCGCGCCGGGCGCTCGTGACGTGTCCCACGCCGCCGACGTGCAGTTGGCCCCGCGCGGGCGCACGGGCATAGCGTAGGGGCCGTGACGACCCCAGCGCCCACCGCAGCCCGCCCCGACGCGCCCGTCCGGCGCACCTCGCTCCTTGCGCGTTTCCTCGCGTGGGTCGACGCTCATCCCTGGGGCATCCTCGTGGCGAACCTCGCCGCGCAGATCGGCATCATCGTCACGGGCGGGCTCGTCCGTCTCACAGGCTCGGGTCTCGGCTGCTCGACGTGGCCGCAGTGCGAGCCGGGCAGCTTCACGCCCGTCTACCACCCCGAGACCGCGCTCCACTCGGCGATCGAGTTCGGCAACCGGACGCTCACGGGCGTCGTCTCGATCACGGCGCTGCTCGTCGCGATCGCCCTGTGGCGCATGCGCGACCGAGCGAAGGTCCTGCGCGTGCTCGGCCTCGCGCCGCTCACGCTCGTCGCGATCCAGGCGGTCGTCGGCGGCATCACTGTGCTCGTCGATCTCCACCCCGCGATCGTCGGGTCGCACATGTTCCTCTCGCTCATCCTCGTCGCCGTCTCGACGTACCTCCTCGCGCGGGTCGGCGAGGGTGACGCGCCGGGGCGCACCGTCGTCCCCTCACCGGGCCGGCCGCTCGCGCTGCTCTCGGCCGTCCTCGCCGTGCCGATGCTCGCGCTCGGTGTGGTGACGACGGGTGCTGGCCCCCACTCGGGCGACGAGGAGGTCGGCTACCGTTTCGCGCTCGATCCCGCGCTCGCCGCGAAGCTCCACGGCGTGAGCGTCTGGGTGTACGTCGCGGCCGTTGTCGCGCTCGCCGTCGTCGTCGTGCTCGCCTCCCGTCGCACCGCAGCCCCCGATCGCGCCGAGCTCGTGCGTGCGCAGCACGCGCTGCGCGAGGTCGCCGGGGTCATCGGCCTCCAGGCCGTCATCGGCTACGTCCAGTACTTCACCGGGCTGCCCATCGTTCTCGTGCTCCTCCACATGCTCGGCGCAGCACTCTCGACAGCTGTCGCCGTGCGGCTCGTCCTCTCGGTGCGGGTCCGGCCCGCGCTCGCGTCGACGACGCCGCTCGCCGCGCGGCACGACGCGGTCTGACTCACGACGCGCGGAGGTCAGCTGCACCACCCGCTCGACCACCTCGTCGGCGCGTCGGCACGGCCGCGAGCCCGTCCGTCGACCTCCGCTAAGGGCACACTTGACTCTGACGCGACGTCAACCGGTTGTCTGGTTGTCGACGACGAAGGAGGCACCATGCACGCCACGAACGCGACCGAGTGGTCGGTCCACGAGCTCACGCGGCTCACGGGCACGACGAGCCGCACGCTGCGGCACTACGACGCGATCGGTCTCCTGCCGCCGTCCCGCACCGGCGCCAACGGCTACCGCTTCTACGACGCTGACGCTCTCGTCCGTCTCCAGCGCATCCTGCTGCTGCGCGACCTGGGACTCGGCCTCGCGGCGATCGCCGAGGCCCTCGACGGGCTCACGGACGAGGCGGCCGCTCTCGAGCGGCACCTCGCAGAGCTCGTCGAGGAACGACACCGCCTCGAGAGGCGGATCGCTGCGGTGCGGCACACCCTCGCAGGACGACAGGACGGAGGGCGCCTCGTGCCCGAGAAGATGTTTGACGGATTTGACCATGCGGTCCACGCCGACGAGGTCACACGACGGTGGGGCCGCGACGCCTGGGAGAGCTCCGACCGCTGGTGGCGCGACCTCGGCGAGGAGGGCCGCGTGGCCTTCGGAGCGCAGACGCAGGCGATCGTCGCGGCGTTCGCGGACCTCGCGGCCCGCGGCGTCGCTGCGGACTCGCCCGAGGCCGGCGAGGTGGCGGCGCGCCATCACGCGTGGCTGCGTGGCGCGGCACGCACGGTGAGCCGCGGGTACTTCCTCGGCCTCGCCGAGATGTACGTCGCCGACGAGCGCTTCGCGGCGACTTACGGCGGCCCGGACGGCGCTGCCTACGTGCGGGAGGTCCTTGTCGCGTACGCGGAGCACGCGACGTTCGACGAGGACTGAGGTCCTCGCGCACTCCCACGCCGCTGCACGCACCAGGCCCGGACCCGAGATGTCGGGTCCGGGCCTGGTGCGCCAGATCTGCGGTCGCTCTCAGCCGATCGAGCGCGTGCCCGGGGGAGGACCGGGCCGCCGCTGCGGCCACGGCGCGTCCGCAGGCCTCAGCGTCGTGAGATCCGCGGCGAGCGCTGCCTGGAGCGCGAGCACCCCGACGACGGTCGACGGGTTGTGGAGCCGTCCCGCAAGAACCCCCTCGACCGCATCCTCGACCGGCACCCACACGGGCACCATGTCCCGCTCCTCGTCCTCCCGGACGTGGCGCTCGGCCTCTGGCACGGCGGTGAGGTCGCGCGCGAGGAACACGCGCAGCGCCTCGTTCGAGCCGCCCGGCGTCGTGTAGTAGTCGACGAGCACGTCCCAGCGCGCGGCGCGCAGGTCCGCCTCCTCGAACAGCTCGCGCTGCGCGGCGAGGCACGCGTCCTCACCCGCGACGTCGAGCAGTCCTGCAGGAGGCTCCCAGAGCTCGGACCTCACGGGGTGCCGGTACTGCTTGAGCAGCAGGACCCGCCCCTCATCGTCGAGCGCGACGACGGCGACGGCCCCGGGGTGGTCGATGACCTCCCGAGTGACAACGACGCCGTCACCCAGGTCGACGTCGTCAGCGACGACGTCCCACACGTAGCCGCGGTGCACCGGTCGGCTCCCCGTCGTGGGACGGGGAGCCGACCGGTCGAACAGCGGGTCGTCCACGTCAGTCCTGCGCGGCGAGCGCCGCCGCCACGAGACCGGCGAAGAGCGGGTGAGCGTTCGTCGGACGCGACTTGAACTCGGGGTGCGCCTGCGTCGAGACGTAGTACGGGTGGACGTCAGCGGGCAGCTCGACGTACTCGACGAGACCCCCGTCGGGCGACGTGCCCGAGAACACGAGCCCAGCCTCCGCGATCTGGTCACGGTAGGCGTTGTTGACCTCGTAACGGTGACGGTGACGCTCGGAGACCCGCGTCGCGCCGTACACCCCGGCGACGACGGAGCCCTCGGCGAGGACCGCGTCGTAGGCGCCGAGGCGCATCGTGCCACCGAGATCGCCCGCGCCCTCGACAAACGCCTGCTGCTCCTCCATCGTCGCGACGACGGGGTGCTGCGTGTCGACGTCGAACTCCGACGACGAGGCGCCCTCGAGCCCGACGACGGTCCGGGCGTACTCCATGACCATCGCTTGGAGACCGAGGCAGATGCCGAGCGTCGGAACCTTGTTCTCGCGGGCCCAGCGCAGAGCACCGATCTTGCCCTCGATGCCGCGGACGCCGAAGCCGCCCGGGACGAGGACGGCGTCGACGCCCTCGAGCGCCTCGCGCGCACTCTGCGGTGTCTGGCACTCGTCGGACGCGACCCAGCGGATGACGACCTTCGCGTCGTTCGCGAAGCCGCCGGCGCGGAGCGCCTCGGTCACCGAAAGGTAGGCGTCGGGCAGGTCGATGTACTTGCCGACGAGCGCGACCTCGACGTGATGGGCAGGCTCCGTGACGCGGGTGAGCAGTGTGTCCCACTCGGCCCAGTCGACGTCGTGGAACGGGACGCCGAGGCGGCGCACGACGTACGCGTCGAGGCCCTCGGAGTGCAGGACGCGCGGGATCGCGTAGATGCTCGGGGCGTCGGCGGCCGTGACGACGGCCTCGTTGTCGACGTCGCACATGAGTGCGATCTTGCGCTTGATCGAGTCGGGGAGCTCGCGGTCGGCTCGCAGGACGAGCGCGTCGGGCTGGATGCCGATCGAGCGCAGTGCTGCGACCGAGTGCTGCGTCGGCTTCGTCTTGAGCTCGCCCGACGGACCGATGTACGGCACGAGCGAGACGTGGAGGAAGAAGACGACGTCGCGCCCGAGCTCGTGGCGCACCTGACGGGCGGCCTCGAGGAACGGCTGCGACTCGATGTCGCCGACGGTGCCGCCGATCTCGGTGATGATGACGTCGACGTCATCGCTCGCCTGCGCCCGCATGCGCGCCTTGATCTCGTCGGTGATGTGCGGGATGACCTGGACAGTGTCGCCGAGGAACTCGCCGCGGCGCTCCTTCGCGATGACGTGCGAGTAGACCTGACCGGTCGTGACGTTCGCCTTGCCCGAGAGCGGCACGTCGAGGAATCGCTCGTAGTGACCGATGTCGAGGTCCGTCTCGGCGCCGTCCTCGGTGACGAAGACCTCACCGTGCTGGAACGGGTTCATCGTTCCCGGGTCGACGTTGAGGTACGGGTCGAGCTTCTGCATCGTGACCCGAAGACCGCGCGCGCGGAGCAGGCGACCGAGGCTCGAGGCTGTGAGCCCCTTACCGAGAGAGGAGGCGACGCCTCCCGTGACGAAGATGTGCCGGGTCGTTGATTCCGACCGCCCGGAGAGTCGGTTCGCATGCTCTGCCACGGAACTCCACTCTAACAACGACCTGACGCATCGGACGACGACGCGCGGTGCGAACGATGTCACACGCGAGAAAGTTGACCCGCGTAGACCTGGGTGAGCTGGCCGAGGACGTCGACCGGCGTGGGAAGCGTCGAGGCACGCGCGAGCGCGTCCCGACGCAGCTGGGAGACGCGCTGCGGATCGTCGAGAAGCGTCGCGACCTCGGCCGCGATCGCAGGTGCGTCGCCGACTGGCACGAGGACGGCGGCGTCGCCGACGACCTCACGCGTGCCGCCCGCATCTGTGACGACGAGCGCGCAGCCGGCACGGAGCGCCTCCTGCACGGCGATCGGCTGCCCCTCCCACACGGCTGTCGAGACGACGACGTCGGCTGCGGCGAGCAGCCGTGGCACGTCGTCGCGCGGACCGAGCAGCTGCACGGGGGCTTCGCGCCGCGCGGCGTCGGCGCGGAGCCCCTCGAGCAACGGACCCCCTCCCGCGACGCACCACGTGACGTCGCGACCTGCGGGGAGCCGCGCGAGCGAGCAGGCAGCGTCGAGAAGCGTGTCGAGGCCCTTCTGCGGGGCGAGCCGGGCCACCGTGAGGACGAGCCGCGACGACGGACCGAGCCCGAGCTCCGTGAGGATCTGCGGCCGGTCGCCGTCGACGACCGGCCCCGTCGGCGCTGGAACGAGGGCACGCGTGGTATGCCGAGCCCCCCGCGCCCTCGCCCTCGCGACAAGGTCGCCCGAGACGCCGAGGACGACGTCGGCGCCCCGCGCGACGACGCGTTCGAGCACCGCGGAGACGGCGCGCACACCGCGCCCCCCGACGGGAAGGTTGTGGAGCGTCACGACGACACGGGGACGTCGGCGCCGGCTCCGGCTCCGCGCGGCGAGCACGGTGAGCGCCCCCGCACGCAGCCCGTGCGCGTGGACGACGTCCGCGCCCTCGAGCAGCGCGCGCAGCCGGCGGAGGACCGTCACGTCAGCAGCCCCTGGCCGGGGCCCGATCGGCACGTCGGCCCACGGCAGGCCCCCGAGCGCGCCCACGACGGACGCGGGCCCCGCAACGCGCACGTCGGCGCCGACCTCGCGGAGCGATGCTCCGACCTGAGCGACGTGCCGCACGACACCTCCCGCGCTCGTGCCGAGCACGAGCAGCACCCGGGTGCCGTGCACGTCGGGAACGTCGGGCAGCGTCATGACGCCACCCTGCCACGTCCGAGCCGACCGAGCGCGGCGCGGAGCGTCCGTCGGTCGACGACGGCGAGGACGAGCGCGAGACCGCAGGCCGCTGCGAGCGCACCCACCGCCCCTCCCCCGACCGCCGTGCCGAGCGTCGCGCCGGGGCCGACGAGCGCGTCGGTGACCGCGCGTCCCACGAACGACGCGGCTGCTCCGCCGGCGACGACTGCCGCCGCGGTACGCACGACTCCAGCAAGGACGCGCGCGCCGAGCGCACGTCGCAGAGCGAGGAGTGCCGCCACGCCACCGACGGTCATGCCCAGCGTGCTGCCCGCCCCCAGCGCGACAAGCGTCCCCGGCGCGTCGGGCGCCGATCCCGTCGTCGTGAGGACGAGCCCGAACGACGCGACCGCTGCGACCCCCCATGCGAGCGAACCCGAGAGCATCGCGGACCGGGCACGTTCGAGCGCGTAGAGAGCCCGCGTCGCGAGGAAGAGCACCGAGAACCCGACGAGGCCCGGAGCCATGGCGGTGAGCGTCGGCCCCATGGCGCCGACGACGTCCGCGTCACCCCGACCCACGCGTCCGAAGGCCACCGCGACCGCGGGGGCTGCCGCGACGAGCGCGACGGCGCCGAGCCCCGCGAGTGTCGCGACGGCGCGCGTCGTCCCGGCGGCGAGCGACGAGAACCCGCGGGCGTCGTCGTCACCGGCACGCTCCGCGAGCCGCGGGAAGACGCTCGTCGCGAGCGGCACCGCGAGAACCGCGTACGGCAGGAGGTAGACAGCCTGCGTGTACTGGAAGACGGGCCACGTCCCCGTTCCGCCGTACGTCCCCGCGAGCCGAAGCGTCACGACGACCGCGACCTGCTGCGCGAGCAGCGCGGTGACGCCGGCCCCGGCAAGCCGCCGCGCCCGGGCCGCGACACCGTCCGGGAACGAGAGCGTCGGACGCAGCCGGACCCCGGAGCGTCGCACCGGCACGAGCAGCGGCAGGCTCATCGCGGCGACGCCTGCGGTCGTGCCCCACGCGAGCCATGCGACGGCCACGTCCGGGAGCGCCGCAGGATCGCCCTGACGGCCGTCGGCCGTGAGCGCGAACGCTGCGTACGCACCGAGGACGACGAGCGTCGAGAGGACAGGCGCGAATGCCGGCCAGAAGAACCGCTTCTGCGCCTGCAGGACGCCCGAGAGCACGACGCCGACGCCGTAGAGCGGGACCTGGAGGGCGAAGATCCTCAGGAACGTCGCCGTGAGCTCGACCGTCGCGGGGTCGTCGGGCGCGAGCGCGCGGGCGACGGGCTCGGCAAGGACGAGGACCAGGAGCGCGACCGGCGCGAGCGCGACGAGCGCCCACGTGAGCGCGGCCGACGCCGTGCGGTCGGTCTCGGCGCGCAGGCCGCGCGCGAGCGGCGCCGCGAGCAGCGGGACGAGCGCACTCGCGAGGGCGCCTCCGGCGACGACCTCGAAGAGGACATTGGGCACGGTGTTGGCCGACGCGTACGCCGTCCCCACCGCGTCGTAGCCCACGGTTCCCGCCTGCGCGACCCAGCGGACGAACCCGAGGATGCGGGAGAGCACCGTGACGGCCGTGATGAGCGCCGCCGCGCCGACGAGGCTCCCGGCGAGCCGTCGGCGCGAGCCCTCGGTCACCTCCGTCGACCCCAGGCGTCGACCGCAGCGAGCGCAGGAGTGCGGTCGATGACGGCCGAGAAGCTCACGCGCTCGGACGCGAGCGTGAGACCGACGATGCCCGCGAGGAGGGCCGCCCGCGCGGGCAGCGGCGCACCGGTAGCGGCGACGCCGAGATGCGCGCCGAGCGCGTTGGCGCCGCAGTCGCCGAGCATGTCGTCCTCCTCGAGGTCCGCCGTCACGGCCGTGGCGATCGGTCCGAGGGCGGGGGCTGCGGCGAGACCCTGACCTGCGAGGGTGAGGGCGACGGAGGTCGCCGCGCCCGCCTTGAGGGCGCGTCCGGGCCGCAGGTCGAGGAGGTTGACGAGGTTGGCGGCGCCAGCGACGAGCGCGGTGTCGACGAGGACGTCGAGGGTGCGGCGGCCGACGCTGCGCGGGCCACGCCCGCCGTCGACGACGAGCGCTGCGACGAACGCCGACGCACCGATCCCGGCGATCTTCACAGCTCCGGTCGTCACTCGGCCCTCACGCAGCGCACCGAGGTGCCCGCGGAGTCCCTTGCGACGGTCCTCGGGCGCCTCGCGGAGGTCGTCGTTGAGGCCCGCGGCTCCTGCGCCGAGGGTGGCGACGGCGTGCGCGACGCCCGTGCGGGGAGTGCCGCCGACGACGCCGGCGGCGAGCGCGGCGTCGGCGAGCCCTGCAGCGAGCGCGGGGCCGGCCTTGAGGTCGACCCGACGGCCGGCGTAGTTCGTGCGCGTCCAGGTCTCGGGGTCGAGGTCGGCCGCTGCACCGTCGAGCACGGAGCGCGACACCCTGGTGCTCACGGCCCCGACGACGAGCCCGGCAAGCGTGCCGAACGCTCGGCGGGCGCTCATCCCTCGGCTCCGTCGGACGCGTCGCCGGACGGCTCGTCCGAGGCGTCGCCGGTGGCCTCGTCGGTGTTGCCGCCGGTCGGCGGCGCCTCGGGTGGGGCGGCGCGCCGCGTCGTCCGGTCGACCTCGTCGAGCCTCACGACGGTGGGCGCCACCGCCGTCGCCCCGTCGCCCGTGCCGAAGTGCCCGACGGTGCCTGCGGCGCGTGCCGCGAGGGCGAGCGGGACGGAGATCTGGCCGGTGAGCGCATCGACGTCGTTGACCGTCGAGACGGTGTCCGCGTCGTCGCCGCCGATGATCGCGGCGAGCAGCGCCGAGGAGGTGTCCCCCGCGACGACCGACCCCTCCGCGAGCTCGACCGCGGCACGGGGAAGCTCCTGCTGGATGAGCAGCGACGTCGCGTCCTGCGCTGTCGGCGCGGTCGTGCTCTCGCCGGCGGGCGTGCCCGTCGGGGCCAGGACGACGATCATGTCGGCGGGTGCGATGTCCTCCGAGTAGCTGACGAAGTCGCCGGCCGCGAGGAGCCTCTGCAGCTGGAGCGCGTCGGCGGAGAACGCGTCGCCCTCGGGCGCGAGCTGGACGAGCGAGAGCACGAGGGCGCGCGCGAGGCTCGCGTCGTGCGATCCGGTGCTGCCCTGCGGGAGGTAGTCGGTGAGCGACGGGACGAGTGCCTGCCGGTAGCGTGCCTGCCCCTCGCTCGTCCACTGCTCGGAGACGCTCACGGTGCCGGCGACCTGCGCCCCGGCCGTGACGAGGTGCGCCGTGATCGCCTCGACGATCGCGTCGTCGGTCTCGGCGAGCTCGACGAACGTCACGCGGCGGCCCGTGATCGTGCCGGCGGTGAGCTGCGCGGACGTCGCGGCGAGGAAAGCGTCGCGCGACGCGACGTCGGACTCGGCCTCCGCGAGCTTGGTGCGGAGGTTCTCCTTGTCGGTGCGCAGCGTCTCGACCTGCCCCGTGAGCTGGTCGCCGATCGCCTCCTTGAGGGGGCCCGCGCCGAGGACGATCCCGACGGCGAGCGCGAGGAACACGGAGATGAGCGAGACGAGGTGGTAGCGGAAGTCGATCACGGCTGAAGTGGTCCTCGGGTCGGGGGGCGGGGCGTCACGGAGGTGCGGGGCCTCACGGCCCGGAGAAGAGCCCGACGAACCAGCTCCAGACGTCGTCGACGCGGGCACCCGCGAGGCCGAAGAGCGTCTGGCCCGCGGCCGTCGAGAGCAGCGCGACGACGAGCGCGACGAGTCCGGCGACGACGAGCATCGTCAGCTGCACGTTGGAGATCCGCTGGCGGTAGAGGCGTGAGACGCCCTTCGCGTCGACGAGCTTGCCGCCGACCCGCAGACGGGTGAGGAACGTCGAGGCCATGCCGGCACGGCCCTTGTCGAGGAACTCGACGAGCGTGACGTGCGTGCCGACAGCGACGATGACCTCGGCGCCCTTGTCGTCGGCGAGGAGCATCGCGATGTCCTCGCTCGTGCCCGTCGCGGGGAACACGACGTGGTGGACCCCGAGGCGCTCGACCCGCTCGAGACCCGGAGCCTTGCCGTCCCGGTACGCGTGGACGACGATCTCGGCACCGCATGCAAGCGCCTTGTCGGACACCGAGTCCATGTCGCCGACGATGAGGTCAGGCTTCCAGCCCTCGTCGAGGATCGCGTCGGCGCCGCCGTCGACACCGATGAGGATCGGGCGGTACTCGCGCACGTAAGGACGGAGCGTCGCAAGGTCCTCCCGGTAGTGGTAGCCGCGCACGACGATGAGCACCTGCCGGCCCTCGATCTGCGTGCGGATGTCCGGGACGCCGACGCCGTCGAGCAGGAGCTCACGCTCCCGCCGGAGGTAGTCCATGGTGTTCGCGGCGAACGACTCGAGCTGCACGGAGAGGCCCTCGCGGGCCTCGGCGAGCGCGGCTGCGACGGTGTCGTCGTCCTGGAGCACGCCCTCGGCGACGAAGGCGTCACCGAGGAACACGGACGCGCCCTCGACGCGGACCTTGCGGCCCTCGGGCATCGTCATGATGTCGGGGCCGAGGTCGTCGACGAGCGGGATGCCTGCGGCGAGGAGGATCTCGGGGCCGAGGTTCGGGTAGCGTCCCGAGATCGACCGTGCGGCGTTGAGCACGGCGGCGGGACGCGCGGCGACGAGAGCCTCGGCGGCGACGCGGTCGATGTCGAGGTGGTCGATGACCGCGACGTCACCGGGGCGCAGCCGCTTCGTGAGGTCTTTGGTGCGGGCGTCGACACGTGCGGGGCCGTGGATACCGGTCGTGGGCTCGGGGGTCTCCCCCCGGCGGAAGGTGAGTCTCATCGCCGCCATCATCCCACGACCGCGCTGCGAAGGAGCTCGGCCGCGTGGGTGCGCGCGACCTCGGAGTCCTGGCCCGAGAGCATGCGGGCGAGCTCGGCGAGGCGGTCGTCGCCCGTGACCGTGCGGACGTCAGACTGGGTGACGACGTCGCCGTCCGCGGCCGACGACTTCGTGACGACGACGTGCTGGTCGGCGTACGCCGCGACCTGGGCGAGGTGCGTGACGACGACGACCTGGGCGTCACGCGCGAGCCGCGCGAGCCGCGCGCCGACCTCGAGCGCAGCACGTCCGCCGATGCCCGCGTCGATCTCGTCGAAGACGAACGACGGTGTGTCCCCCCCGGGGCTCGCTGCGAGGACCACCTCGACGGCGAGCATGACGCGCGACAGCTCGCCGCCCGACGCCCCGCGTCCGAGGGGGCTCGCGGGTGCACCGGCGTGAGGCACGAGCGAGATCGACACGTCGTCCGCGCCGTAGGGCCCCGGCTCAGCGGCCGCGACGTCGACGACGAGCCGGGCCCCGGCCATCGCGAGTCCCTCGAGCTCGGCGGTAACACGTGCGGCGAACTCCTCGGCGCCTCGCCGGCGTGCCGCGCCGAGCGCGTCCGCAAGCTCCGCGAGCAGCGCGTCGAGCGCGTCGCGACGCTCGCCGAGCTCGACGAGACGCTCGTCGCCGCCCTCGAGCTCGAGCAGCCGCAGCCCGGCGCGCGAGGCCCAGTCGAGCACCTCGGCCGCGTCGCTGCCGTAGGACCGCATGAGCGTCGTGAGCTCGGCGCGCCGCTCGTGGGCGCGTTCGAGCGCGACAGGGTCCGCCTCGAGCCCGGCGAGGTGCGAGGACAGCTCGGCGGCGATCTCGGCGAGCACGTAGCCGATCTCCGCGGTGCGGGCGGCGAGGCTCGCCAGCTCGGGGTCGTGCTCGCCTGCGTGGTCGAGCGCGCGGCGTGCGTGGTCGACGAGCCCGACGGCGTCGGGCTGGGAGTCGCCCGAGTCGTCGCCGACGAGCGCCGCGTGGGCCTCGGCAGCGCGCAGGCGGATCTCCTCGACGTTGCTGAGCCGCTCGACGAGCGCGTCGAGCTCGGTGTCCTCCCCCGCGCGCGGGTCGACGCGTTCGATCTCGGCCAGTCCCAGGCGTAGCAGCTCGGCCTCACGGGCCCGGTCGTCGCGCTCGGCGACGAGACGTGCGGCCTCGTCGAGGACGGCGCTGCGTTCGGTCCAGGCGTCGCGGTAGCGGCCGAGGAGTGCGAGATGGTCAGCGCCGAGGTATGCGTCGAGTGCCTCCCGCTGCCGTCGCGGTGAGCGCAGCCGCAGCTGGTCGGCCTGCCCGTGGACGGTGACGAGCTCGCCGGAGATCTCGGCGAGGACGCTCTGCGGGACTGTGCGCCCGCCAAGGTGGGCTCGGGAGCGGCCGGCGGCTGCGACCGTCCGGAGGACGACGAGCGCCCCGTCGTCGTCGATCTCGCCGCCCGCGTCCGCGACCCGCTCGCGCACGGCCGACCCCTCAGGGATGACGAACGTGCCCTCGGCTGCGGCGCGGTCCGTCCCGGTACGGACACGACCCGGGTCGGCCTTGCCGCCCATGAGGAGGTCGAGACCGGTGAGGAGCATGGTCTTGCCCGCTCCGGTCTCCCCCGTGATGGCGGTGAGGCCTGGCGCGAGCGGGATGCGCGCGTGCGTGATGACGCCGATGTTCTCGAGCGAGATCTCCTCAAGCACGCTCATCCCTCCTGGTCGGGTGCTGTGCGGACGCTGCCGCGGTTCCCGGCGGCGGCACGGGCTGCGCCGCGCCAGCCGACGACGGGCAGATCGAACTTGTTGACGAGCCGATCGCTGAACGGCGCGTGGCTGAGGCGCGCGAGCCGCACGCGGTCGGCTCCGAGCGTCACCTCGACGCGGGATCCTGGCGCGACGTCGACGCGCCGACGGCCGTCGAGCGTGAGGACGCCTGACGCCTGGGAGGCAGGCACGACCTCGATCGCGAACGCGGACCTCGGCCCGACGACGAGCGGACGTGCGAACAGCGCGTGGGCGGCGAGCGGCACGAGGAGCATCGCGTCGACGTCGGGCCAGACGACGGGGCCGCCTGCGGAGAACGCGTGCGCGGTCGAGCCGGTCGACGTCGCGACGATGACGCCGTCGCACCCGAAGGACGACAGCGGCCGGCCGTCGACCTCGACGACGACCTCGATCATGCGCTCCCGGTCGGCCTTCTCAACGGTCGCCTCGTTGAGGGCCCAGCCCGTGAGGACGTCGCCCTGAGGTGTGCGGACCGTGACCTCGACGATCCCGCGCTCCTCGACCTCGTAGTCGAGGGCCCCGATGCGTTGGACGGCGGCACGGAGGTTCTCGCGCTCGGACTCGGCGAGGAACCCGACGTGGCCGAGGTTGACGCCGAGGATAGGGACGTCGGTGCCGCGGGTGAGCTCGGCCGCGCGCAGGATCGTACCGTCCCCGCCGAGGACGACGACGATCTCGGCGGCGCCGACGCCGTCGCGCCGAGTCCCTTCGAGGTCGCCGTGGACGGGCAGGTGCTCGTGGTCGTCGTGCACGACGACGTCGAAGCCTACGGCGTCGAGCTCGTGGAGGGTCTCCCGGAGCGCGGCGAGCGCCTCGGCGCGTCCACCGTGGGCGACGACGATCGCGGTGCGGGTCATGTGGTCACCGTCCATCTCGGTCGTGAGGAGGGGCGCCGACGGTGCGGACGGTCGCCCCGGTCGAGTCTGCCACCGCGGCGCGTACGGCGGGCTCGGCGTCCGTGCGCGCCGCGTGGGCGTCGTGCGGGACGTCCGGGGAGAACCAGCAGAAGAACTCGCGGTTGCCCGAGGGCCCAGGGAGCGCGGACGCGACGACGCCGCGCAGGCGGGCGCCGTGCACGGCCCCGCACGCGACGACGTCGAGCACCGCGTCGACGTGGTGGGCAGGGTCACGGACGACGCCGCCCTGGCCGAGCCGCGCACGTCCGACCTCGAACTGCGGTTTCACCATGAGGAGCAGCTCTGCTGCGGGAGCCGCGGTGCGAAGCGCCGGGAGGACGAGCGTGAGCGAGATGAACGAGAGGTCGGCGACGACGAACGCAGGGGCGAACGGCAGGTCGTCAGCCCGCAGCTCGCGTGCGTTGAGCCCTTCGCGCACGGTGACGCGGGGATCGCGGCGCAGCTCGGGGACGAGCTGGTCGTGCCCGACGTCAATCGCCGCGACGGCCCGGGCCCCGCGCTCGAGGAGCACCTGGGTGAAGCCGCCGGTCGAGGCGCCGACGTCGAGGCAGTCGAGCCCGCGCGGCTCGGGCGTCGGGACGCCCGTCGCGGCGAGCCGGTCGAGCGCGGCCAGCGCACCGACGAGCTTCCCTCCTGCCCGTGAGACGAGCTCACCGTCGGGAGCGACGTCGATCGTCAGCGTGGCGCTGGGGGCGACGGGCTGCGCGGGGCGTGACGCACGGACTCCGTCGACGTGGACACGACCGTCCTTGACCGCCTGGGCGGCGCGGGCGCGCGACCGGGCGAGGCCGCGCGCGACGAGCGCGACGTCGAGCCGCTCCTCGGTGACGGGAGGGTGTTCGGGCTGGTTCACGGGCGCGGTCGTGCCTCACCGGGTGCGGCGGGCTCCTCGGCGAGGTGCTCGTGGAGCGTGCGGTGGACGTCCTCGAGGACGCCTGGGTGCTCGGCGAGAGGGCGCGCGGCGAGGTCGCCGAGCGGCGCGAGCGCCGCGTCGACGGTCGCGTCGCCTGTGGGGCCGTCGCTCATGTCCTCGGTGTCCTCTCGGTCGTGTCGTGCCGCGCGTCCACGCTAGCGGACGACGTGCAGGACGGCCCTGTTCCCACAGGTGTCTGCGGGGACAGGGCCGTCCGGGGTGCCGTTCAGTGGCTGCCGACGGCAAGCTCCGGTACGGCGGCCGGGTCGAGCGGTGCGCCGGCGTCGGCCGACGCCCAGGCGGCGGCGCACGCAGCACGCACGAGGTCGACGGGTTCGGCGTCCGCGTCTCCGTGGGCGTCGTCGAGCTCGAGCCGTCCGTCCGTCACACGTGCGGCGACGCCGCGGCTCGTCCACCAGCCCTCGCGCGCGACGGGCTCGGGGTGGGCGACGAGCAGCGCACGCAGGTCCTCACCGATGAGATGCGGTCGCAGGTGCGGCTCCGCAAGGATGTCGTCGCGCGCGGTGCTCACGCCCGTGAGGACGTGGAGCCCGACGTACCCGCCCGAGCGGGCCCCGGCGAGGTCCGTGTCGAGCCGGTCGCCGACGACGAGCGGGCGAGCTCCCCCGACACGCTCGACCGCGAGCTCGTACATGCGAGGCGACGGCTTGCCCGCGGAGTCCGGCTCGACGCCGGTCGCGGCGACGACGGCGCCGACGAGCGCCCCGTTGCCCGGCGCGTAGCCGCGCGCCGTCGGCAGCGAGAGGTCACGGTTCGACGCGACGAACCAGGCGCCCTGACCGACTGCGTACGCAGCCTCGGCGAGGTCCTTCCACCCGAGGTCCGGGGCAAAGCCCTGGACGACGGCGTCGGGCGCCTCATCGGCGGAGCCGACGATCGTCATGCCGACCTCGCGCACCGCGGTGCGCAGACCGGAGCCCCCGACGACGAGAACCTTCGCCCCCCGCTCGAGCCGGGCCGCGAGGACCTGGGCCGCGGCCTGGGCCGCGGTCATGACCTCGTCGGGCGACGTCGGGATGTCGAGGCCGGTGAGCTGGGCCGCGACGTCCTCGGGCTCGCGCGACGCGTTGTTCGTCACGAAGACGAGACGCATCCCGCGGTCGCGCGCACCGGTGAGGCTGGGTGCCGCGTGGTCGATCGGCAGCGGTCCCCGGTAGGCGACGCCGTCAAGGTCGACGAGTGCGAGGTCGAACGCCTCGGCGAGCGGGGCGGCAGATCCGATAAGTCCTGCGGTCACGCGCGCTCCTCCTCGGTCGCTGCCGTGTCGGCGTCTGCGTCGGCGTCGGCGTCGGCGTCAGCGTCAGCCGAAGCCGCATCGTCGAGGTCTCCGTCCTCGGCCGTGGGTGTGTCCGCAGACTCGGCGAGCGGGTCGCCGCCGGTCGCGTCGGGCTCCTCGGCGCCGTTCGCGTCCTCATCGTCCTCCTCGTCCTCGTCGGGAACGAGGTCGTCGAGGTCGACGACGATGACGTCCTCGTCGATCTCGACCTCGCCGATCGCTGCGGCCAGCTCGGCGGGGGTGACGCCCGCGAGCACCGCTGCGGCTTCCTCGTCACGGCCGACGGACTCGAGGATGTCGGCACGAGCCTGGAGGACACGCACCTGCTGAAGCCGGGGGACGCCGGTGAGGTCGATGTCGTCGAGGGTGACGAGCGCGGCCTCGGTCTCGCCGAGGTCCATGCGCGCGCCAGCGACGACGATCGACAGCTCCACGCGCGCTTCGACGTCGAGCGTCTCGACCTCGGGGGTCTGCGCGAGCGCGATCGCACGCTCAGGACGCCCGAGCCCGCGCTCGCAGTCCGCCATGACGGGAAGGTGCTCGGACGAACCGTTGAGACGACGCACGGTGCGCAGTTCGCGCAGGGCCTCGGCGTAGCGCTCGGTCCGGTACGCGGCGAGACCGGCGGTCTCGCGAACGATGTCGACGCGTCCGCCGCGGGCGACCGCCGCGACGGCGTGCTGGTAGGCAAGCTCGGGGTCGACGTCGAAGAGACGCGCGACCATGACGAGGTGACGGCCGACCGTCTCCGCGTTCTGCTTCGAGAGCGAGCGCAGGTTCGCGCGCGCCTCGCGGTCGAGCTCGCCGATCGTCACGTCCTCGGGGATCTCGGGACCTGCGGGCACCTCACGACGGTCGTCACGCATCGTGTCGCGCGGCGTGTCCCGCCGCACGTCACGGCGGTCCGATGCGTCGCGTGCGGGGCCGTGGGGGCGATCGCCGCGTGCCGCGTCGCCCTGGGTGCGCGCGCCCCGGAACCCGCTGTCGCGACGGTCCTCGCGGTGCCCGTGCGACGGGCGGTCACTGAAGCGACGGTCGCCGCCGTCGCTGCGTCCACGGAACCCGCCCTCGCGGTTGCCCTGGAAGCCGCCGTCACGGCGGTCGTCGCGCTGGCCGTAGGCCGGACGCTCACCATAGCGACGTTCCCCGCCGTCACGGCTGCCACGGAAGCCACCGTCACGGCCAGCCGGGGCGCTGTGCTCACGGGAGCCACCGTCACGGCCACCGCGGAAGCCGCCGTCGCGGCGCTCACCGTCACGGCCACCCCTGAAACCGCCGTCGCGGCCCTCGTCGCGCTGGCCATCGCGCTGGCCGTAGGCCGGGCGCTCGCCGTAGCGGCGCTCGCCACCCGCACGACTCCCGCGGAAGCCACCATCGCGGCTACCCCGGAAACCGCCGTCACGACGGTCGTCGTCCCGGCTATCGCGGGGTGTGCTCGGTCGGCTTCCCTGGAAGCCCCCTTCGCGCGTGCCCGCATCTCGGGAACCACGGAAGCCACCGTCACGGGAAGCGGCGTCGCGGCGGTCGTTGCGCTGCCCGTAGGCGGGACGGTCGCCGTAGCGACGCTCCCCGCCGTCCCGGCTGCTGCGGAAGCCACCGTCACGGCGCTCCCCGTCACGGCTATCGCGGGGTGCGCTCGGGCGGCTTCCCTGGAAGCCACCCTCACGCGAGCCAGCACCACGGGAACCACGGAAGCCACCGTCACGGGAACCGCCGTCGCGGCGGTCGTCGCGCTGCCCGTAGGCAGGACGGTCGCCGTAGCGACGCTCCCCGCTCTCACTGCGACCGCGGAACCCACCCTCGCGCGAAGCGCCACCTCGGGTAGCACCGCCGCGGCTGTCGTCGCGCTGTCCGTACGAGGGCCGATCGCCGTAGCGACGCTCGCGGCCGTCACGACTCGCACGGGCGCCACCGTCGCGGTAGTCACCGCCGCGGGCTCCGGAGCGATCGTCACGGCCTGCCTGCTCGCGGCCTCCGCGGTAGCTGCGGTCGCCGCGCTCGGGGCGGCGATCCTGACGGTCGCCGCCAGCCTGCTGATCGTTCACGTTGGTCGCTTCCTTCCACGATGTTGTTATCGATGCATTCTCTCATCACGTGACCACGGGTGGGTCGTCCCAGAGCAGTCACGCGCGTCACCACTCAGCGATGACGTGCGCGGACTCGGCTCAACCGCACCTTCGACGGCAATCGCCAGCGGCCCTGCTCCTACGATGAACCGACGGAGGAACCGCCGTCCGCCTCCCACGAGAGTCAGATGCAGGCACGCACCGCTGCTGGCTCACGCCAACGGCCGCACCCTTCCTCCCACGGATTGACGCGGTCCGACCATCGCACGGGCGCGAATAGTCGATCCGCCGTGCACCACCCGCGAGAGGTGGAGAAAACGACGAAGGCCCACCCCTCAACGGGGTGGGCCTTCGCGAAAGAATGTCCGGCAGCGTCCTACTCTCCCA
>NZ_JACZDF010000004.1 GCF_014852685.1 Flavimobilis rhizosphaerae | reverse complement strand
TTCTCAAGGAACAGACGCGCATCCTCGCTCTTCCCTTGCGGGTCCTGCTCGGAGGCAACCGTTCAAACTTATCCGACCTTTTCTCGCTGTGCAAATCGGCGGGATTCCGTGGATTCCTGCACGACTACCGAGAAAGGCCGCCCTTCTCAGAGGGGACAACGATGTCGTCCGATCTTTGTAGGGGGTTGTCGCCTCCGGGGAGCGTCCGCTGGCTTGAGGCCTGCGTGTCGCATCCACCCTCGCGGGCTGACTCGGAATACTCTAGGCGAGTGCGTGCCGCGATGGCAAACCCGCAGGGTGTGACCGCGGACACGTGGCCACCGTCCGCGGGATCCCGCGGTTCATCGGCTCCGACCGTGGCGGCGGCGCACCACGGAACCCAAGCGGGGACACCGGTGTGCGGCCCGGTCGCCGCAGGCCGGTGTCCTCCCCGTCGGGGAGTGCACCGGCCTGCAGCGACTGTCAGGGAGATCAGTCAGCGAGCTCTGCGACGACGAGCGTCTTCTTGCCACGGCGCAGCAGCACGAAGCGGCCCGCAAGGACGTCGTCCGCCGAGAGCAGCGCCTCGTCGGACGTCACCTTGACGTTGTTGACGTACACGCCACCCTCCGCGACCGCGCGACGCGCGTCCGACTTCCCGCGGAACACGTCCGTCGCAGCCAGCACGTCGACCACCGCATCGCCGACGCGGGCCGCGACGGACGGGAGGCCCGAGACCGCCGCTGCCAGCGTCGCGTCGTCGAGCTCCGCGAGATCGCCGCGACCGAACAGCGCCTGGGACGCCGCGATCGCCTGCTGCGCCTCACGCTCACCGTGGACGAGCGTCGTCACGTCGAGCGCGAGCGCCCGCTGTGCCTCACGCGCGGCCGGCCGCTCAGCGACCGCCGCCTCGAGCTCCGCGATCTGCTCGCGAGTACGGAACGTGAACGTCCGCAGCCAGCCGATGACGTCCTCGTCGGCCGCGTTGAGCCAGAACTGGTAGAACGCGTACGGGGTCATCATGTCCGGGGCGAGCCACACGGCGCCGCCCTCCGACTTTCCGAACTTCGTGCCGTCCGCCTTCGTGATGAGCGGTGTCGTGAGCGCGTGCAGCGCGAGACCGTCCGACTTGCGCGCAAGCTCGACGCCCGAGAGCAGGTTGCCCCACTGGTCGTTGCCGCCAGTCTGGAGCGTCACCCCATGACGGCGGTGCAGCTCGAGGAAGTCCATGCCCTGGAGGATCTGGTAGCTGAACTCCGTGAACGAGATGCCCTCGTCCGACGCGAGCCGGCGCGCGACCGTGTCCTTCGCAAGCATCGTGCCCAGGCGGTAGTGCTTGCCGACGTCCCGGAGGAAGTCGAGCGCCGAGAGCCCGCCGTGCCAGTCGAGGTTGTTGACCATGAGCGCCGCGTTGTCACCCTCGAAGGAGAGGAAGCGCTCGATCTGCACGCGAAGACGCTCGACCCACTCGGCCACCGTCGCGCGGTCGTTGAGCACACGCTCCCCCGACATCCGCGGGTCACCGATGAGACCTGTCGCCCCACCGACGAGCGCGATGGGACGGTGTCCCGCAAGCTGGAGGTGACGCAGCAGGACGAGCTGGACGAGGTGCCCGTGGTGGAGGCTCGGCGCCGTCGGGTCGAAGCCGCAGTAATACGTGATCGGGCCGTCCTCGAGAGCCTTGCGCAAGGCGTCGATGTCCGTGGTCTGGGCGATGAGCCCTCGCCACCGGAGCTCGTCAAGAACGTCGGTCACGTCTACTCCTCAGATTCGTGTGCGCAGTCCGGCGCACCCGCCAATTGTGCCCCACCCGCACGACGCCGAGGCGCCGCCCGCCTGTACGCGGACACCGTCGGCTCACCGTCGAGCCAGAAGCGCCACGGGAAGAGACGGCCGTCACCGCCCTCCCCCGACACCCCGACGCGCGGTCCGGAACGGACCGCGGACGACGGCGCGGGTGTCGCCGGCACGCGCAACGTCACGCGGCCGGCCGGGTCGAGCACGTCGGCGCCGTCGACCTCCGGACCGAGGCCGAGCGCGACCGTGAGCCGCGCAGGTCCCCGAGCGAGATCGACGTCCGTGCGCACCGTCCCGCGTCCGCTGCGGCGCCGCCACGCAAGATCACGTCCCTCGACGATCTCGCCCGCGCGCAGCAGCACGGCCGCCGCCTCCCCGTCTGGACCGCACACGACGTTGACGCACGTGTGGATCCCGAGGTGCCGGTACGCGTAGAGGTGCCCCGGTGGGCCGAACATCACGGCGTTGCGTCGCGACGGCCCGCGGAACGCGTGCGACCCGGGGTCCTCAACGCCCTGGTAGGCCTCGACCTCGGTGATCCGCACGACGACGACGCCCTCGGGCGACGCCGCTGCGAGGTGCGCGCCGAGCAGCAGGGGCACAGCGTCGAGCGCCCGGCACGCGAGCAGCGCGCGGTCCGGCACGACGAGTCCCGTAGGGTTCGGGCTGGCGAGCCCCGCCCGTCCCGGCACGCCGGCACCACGAGCACGCGACGCGCCCGCTCGTGCGTCGTCCGACGCCCCACCCGCACCGGGTCCCGGGCGCGTCCGCGCGCTCACGCCGGTTCCGGACCCAGGACGACGTTGCCCTCGCCGTCGAGCACGACGTCCGCGCGCTCGCGCGTCCCGTTGGCCCGGTGGTGCTCCGCCTCGGCGACCATCCACCGGCGCAACTCCCCCTCGAGCGCCGCGCCGTCACGCGCGATCCCCCGGGCGAGCCGCAACTCCTCGGGCGCCTCGACCCACACGATGAAGGGTGCGAACGGCTCCGTGAGCAGGCTCGCCGCACCGACACCCTCGACGACGAGGAAGTCCGCGAGCGGCACCGTGTGCCGCTCGACGTACCGGCCAAGACCCCAGTCGTACCGCCGGTACCGGCCCGGTGTCCCCGCCGCGAGCGGCCCGAGCACCCACTCGAGGAGCCGCTCCGGGCCCTGCTCGAGCCCCGACCACCCCTCGTAGAGGTCGTCCATGTGGATGGTCTGCGCGCCGAGGAGCGGTGCGAGCGCTGCAGCGAGCGTCGTCTTGCCCGAGCCCGCAGGACCGTCGACGCACACGAGACGCATCGCCGCGAGGCCCGCGGGCGCAGCCTCGATCGCGGCGGCCAGACGGGTGACGACGTCGTGCGGGACGGGCATGGCTCCTCCTCAGGCTCCGGATGCGACGAGGGCGGGCCGGAGAATCGGCCCGCCCTCGTCGGCGACGTTGGTGCAGAGACCTCAGGCCCCCACGAACGCGCGGAACTCGGACGCCCGCGCACGCGCCGCCTCGAGCTGCTCAGCCACGCGCACCGGGGCGGTTCCGCCCACGGCATCGCGGGACGCAAGCGACCCCTCGACACTGAGAACGCTACGCACATCGGGCGTCAGGTGCGAGGAGATTCCCGCAAGATCCTCGTCCGTGAGATCCCACAGCTCGATCCCGCGGTCCTCGCACACCTTGACGCACGCGCCCGCGACCTCGTGCGCGACCCGAAACGGCACGCCCTCGCGCACGAGCCACTCAGCGACGTCCGTCGCGAGCGAGAAGCCCTGCGGCGCGAGCGACGCCATGCGCTCCGTGTCGAAGGTCATCGTCGCGACCATGCCGCTGAACGCCGGCAGCAGGACCTCGAGCGTGTCCACCTGGTCGAACACCGGCTCCTTGTCCTCCTGAAGGTCACGGTTGTACGCAAGCGGCAGCCCCTTGAGCGTCGCAAGCAGGCCCGTGAGGTCGCCGATGAGGCGCCCCGCCTTGCCCCGCGCGAGCTCGGCGACATCAGGGTTCTTCTTCTGCGGCATGATGCTCGAGCCCGTCGAGAACGCGTCGTCGAGGCGCACGAAGCCGAACTCCTTCGTGTTCCAGAGGATGACCTCCTCCGCGAGCCGAGAGAGGTCGACACCCACCATCGCCGCGACGAACGCGAACTCCGCCATGACGTCCCGCGACGCCGTGCCGTCGATCGAGTTCTCGACCGGACCCTCGAAGCCAAGCTCGGCCGCGACCGCGGCCGGGTCGAGCCCGAGCGACGATCCCGCGAGTGCCCCCGAGCCGTACGGCGACCGGGCCGCTCGCGCATCCCAGTCGACGAATCGCTCGACGTCGCGCAGCAGCGGCCACGCGTGCGCGAGCAGGTGGTGCGCGAGCAGCACCGGCTGCGCGTGCTGGAGGTGCGTCCGGCCCGGCATCGCGGCCCCCGGGTGCGCGTCCGCCTGCGCGACGAGCGCGTCGACGACGTCGAGCACGAGCCCGACGATGACACGCGCCTCGTCGCGCAGGTACATGCGCGTGAGCGTCGCGATCTGGTCGTTGCGCGACCTGCCCGCCCGTAGCTTGCCGCCGACGTCCGCCCCCGCCCGCTCGATGAGGCCACGCTCGAGAGCGGTGTGCACGTCCTCGTCGTCCGCGCCCGCGACAAAGGCGCCCGACGCGACGTCCGCCGCAAGGCGGTCGAGACCCTCGAGCATCGTCGAAAGCTCGGCGTCGTCGAGCAGACCCGCCGCATGGAGCACGCGAGCGTGCGCCCGCGAGCCCGCGATGTCCTGACCCGCGAGCCGCCAGTCGAAGTGCGTCGACTTCGACAACGCGGCGAGCGCCTGGCTCGGACCACCGGCGAAACGGCCGCCCCACAGGCTCACGCGGGCACCGTCGTCGTGCGCAGCCATCGTCAGAGCGTCCCCGTGCCGAAGTCCACGCCGTTGCCGAACTTCACGTCGCGGGCCGCCGCGAGCTTCGCGGTGAGACCGAAGATCTCGATGAAGCCCTTCGCCTGCGACTGGTCGAACGAGTCGCCCTCGTCGTACGTCGCGAGGTTGAAGTCGTAGAGGCTCGTCTCGGCGCGACGGCCCGTCACCGTCGCCCGACCGCCGTGAAGCGTCACGCGGATGTCGCCCGAGACGTAACGCTGCGTGTCGTCGATGAAGACGTCGAGCGACTTCTTGAGCGGCGAGAACCACATGCCGTCGTACACGAGCTCGCTCCAGCGCTGCTCGATGCCCCGCTTGAAGCGCGCCTGCTCACGCTCGATCGTCACGTTCTCGAGCTCCTGGTGCGCGGCGATGAGCGCCATCGCACCCGGCGCCTCGTAGATCTCGCGCGACTTGATGCCGACGAGACGGTCCTCGACGATGTCGATACGACCGACGCCCTGGGCGCCCGCCCGACGGTTCATCTCCTGGATCGCCTGGAGCGGCGTCACGGCGACGCCGTCGAGAGCGACCGGGACACCCTGCTCGAAGGTGATGACGACCTCGTCCGCGACCGGCGGGAACGTCGGGTCGTCCGTGTAGGAGTAGACGTCCTTCGTCGGGCCGTTCCAGATGTCCTCGAGGAAGCCCGTCTCGACGGCGCGGCCCCAGACGTTCTGGTCGATCGAGAACGGGTTGTGCTTCGTCGTCGCGATCGGGAGCGAGTGCTTCTCCGCGTACGCGATGGCCTTGTCACGCGTGAGCGCGAGATCGCGCACGGGCGCGATCGTCTTGAGGTCCGGGGCGAGCGACGTCGTCGCGACCTCGAAGCGCACCTGGTCGTTGCCCTTGCCCGTGCAGCCGTGCGCGACCGTCGTCGCGCCGAACTGGCGCGCCGCACGCACGAGGTGCTTGACGATCGTCGGACGCGAGAGCGCCGAGACGAGCGGGTAGCGGTCCATGTAGAGCGCGTTGGCACGCAGGGCAGGCATGCAGTACTCCGCCGCGAACTCCTCGCGCGCGTCGGCGACGTAGGCCTCGACGGCGCCGCAGTCGAGGGCTCGCTGGCGGATGACCTCGAGGTCCTCCCCGCCCTGACCGAGGTCGACGGCGACGGCGATGACCTCGGCGCCCGTCGCCTCCGCGATCCAGCCGATGGCGACAGAGGTGTCCAGGCCGCCGGAGTAGGCGAGCACGACGCGATCAGTCATGACGATTCTCTTTCTCGAATGCTGTGGTTGACGTGAAGTGTGACAGGGATCTGAGGGTGCGGAGGACCGCGTCCGTCAGCCGCCCTCGGCGAGCTGCAGGAGGCGCGCCGCGATGGCCGCGCCGCCCTCCTCGCCCTCACGGGCGATGACGAGCACCGTGTCGTCGCCCGCGATCGTGCCGAGGACGCCGGGCAGGACCGAGTGGTCAAGCGCCGAGGCAAGGTAGTGCGCCGCACCCGGGGGGGTACGCAGGACCACGAGGTTGCCCGACGTCTCCGCCGAGACGAGCAGTTCCTCGCACAGCCTGGCGAGGCGCGCGACGAGCGACTCTGCGTCCGCCGAGGCCTGGAGGCTCTGGTCGCCGCCCTCCCCCGGAACCGCGTACACCGAGACGCCGTCCGCGGTGCGGACCTTCTGCGCCCGCAGCTCGATGAGATCGCGCGACAGCGTCGCCTGCGTCACCTGGAGACCGTCGGCCGCGAGTCGTCCCGCGAGCTCCGTCTGGGAGTGGATCTGCTCGGAGACGAGGAGCGCGCGGATGCGCGCGTGCCGGGCCGCCTTCGTCGAGGGCGTCCCCGTGGCCCCGCGGTCGTCGACGTTCGTCACGCGTGCTCCAGGAGCCATGTGAGGAGCGCCTTCTGCGCGTGGAGACGGTTCTCCGCCTCGTCCCAGACGACCGACTGCGGACCGTCGAGGACCTCGGCCGCGATCTCCTTGCCGCGGTAGGCCGGCAGGCAGTGGAGGACGATCGCGTCGGGCTGCGCGTGCGCGAGCAGCGCCGCGTCGAGCGCGAAGGGCACGAAGGGTGCCTCACGCTGCGCCTGCTGGTCCTCCTGCCCCATCGACACCCACGTGTCCGTCGCGATCGCGTCCGCGCCCGCGACGGCGGCGACAGGGTCGCTCGTCACGAGCACCGAGCCCCCGGTCGACGCCGCGATGCGCGTCGCGTCGGCGACGACGCCCGCGTCCGGCAGGAAACCCTCGGGCGTGCCGATGCGGACGTGCATGCCAGCCGTCGCGCCGCCGAGCAGGTACGAGTGCGCCATGTTGTTCGCGCCGTCGCCCACGTACGCGAGCGTCTGGCCCGGGAGGTCGTCGACGCCGCCACGGTGCTGTGCGACCGTCATGAGGTCCGCGAGGATCTGGCACGGGTGGAACTCGTCGGTGAGCGCGTTGACGACGGGGACGCCCGCGTGCACGGCCATCTCCTCGACCCGCTCCTGGCCGAACGTGCGCCACACGATCGCCGCAGCCTGGCGGCCGAGCACGCGCGCCGTGTCCGCAACAGGCTCCCCGCGGCCGAGCTGAGAGCCCGCCGCGTCGATGACGAGCGGGTAGCCGCCAAGCTCCGCGACACCCACCGAGAACGACACGCGTGTGCGCGTCGACGGCTTGTCGAAGATCACCGCGACGGCGCGCGGACCCTTGAGCGGCGTCCGCAGGAACCGGTCGGAGTGGAACTCGAGCGCAAGCTCGATGACCTCACGCTGCTCGGCCGGGGTGAGGTCGTCGTCGCGGAGGAAGTGCCGGGTCATGCGAGCTCCTCGGGGGTGGGGACGGGCACGGTCGCGAGGAAGCCGACGAAGTCGTCGACCTGGTCGCGCGTGAGGATGAGTGGCGGGGCGAGGCGCAGTGCGTCGGGCGCGACCGCGTTGACGACGAAGCCCGCCTCGAGCGCGGCCGCCGCGACCTGCGGCGCCACGGGCGCCGCGAGCTCGACCGCGACGAGCAGTCCCACGCCGCGGGCCCCGACGACGAGGGGGTTGCCGCAGGCCGAGACCTGCGCGCGCAGATAGTCCCCCGTGGCCCGGACCTGCGCGAGCAGCGCGTCACGCTCGATGACGCCGATCGTCGCGAGCGCGGCCGCCGCGGCAACCGGGTTGCCGCCGAACGTCGTGCCGTGCTGGCCCCTGCCGAGAAGCGTCGCCGCCCTCTCGCCGAACGCCACGACCGCACCGATCGGGAAGCCGCCGCCGAGCCCCTTGGCGAGCGTCACGACGTCGGGGACGATCCCCTCCCCGATCTCCGGGTCCTGGAACGCGAACCAGCGGCCCACGCGACCCGCACCCGTCTGCACCTCGTCGAGGACGAGGAGCGCGCCGTGCGCCGCCGTGAGCTCGCGGGCCCGCGCAAGGTAGCCAGCAGGATGCCGCCGCACGCCCGCCTCGCCCTGGACGGGCTCGAGCACGAGCGCGCTCACGAGGTCGCCGTCGGTCGCGAACGCGGCCTCGAGCGCCGCGACGTCACCGAAGGGCAGGAACTCGACCCCGCCCGGGAGCGGCTCGAACGGCTCGCGGTACTGCGGCTTGCTCGTGAGCGACAGCGCCCCCATCGTGCGGCCGTGGAACGCGCCCTCGAGCGCGAGCACGCGCGGACGGGCCGACCCGTCCGGACGACGGTTGCGGCGCGACATCTTCAGTGCCGCCTCGTTGGCCTCCGTGCCCGAGTTCGCGAAGAACACGCGCGAGCCCTCCGGGGCGACCGCGAGGTTGAGCAGCCGCTCGGCGAGCGCGACCTGCACGGGCGTCGCGAAGAAGTTCGAGACGTGACCGAGCGTGCCGAGCTGAGCGCTCACCGCCGCGGTGAGCGTCGGGTGCCCGTGACCGAGCGCGTTGACCGCGATCCCTGCGAGCAGGTCGAGGTAGCGCCGTCCGTCGGCGTCCCACACGTAGGCGCCCTCGCCCCGCACGAGCACGCGCTGAGGGGTGCCGAACGTGTCCATGACAGCGCCCGCGTACCGGCGCGTCCACGCATCGCCGTCCGCCGCGGGAAGGTTCGTCGTCGTCGAGCTGAGGTCGCTCACGCGACCACCTCCGAGGGGTCGAGCTTGACGAGGGTGCCGTTGCCGGCATCCGTAAACGTCTCGAGGAGAACCGAGTGCGCGACGCGACCGTCGATGACCGTCGCGCGCGACACCCCGCCCTCGACCGCACGCAGGCACGCCTCCATCTTGGGAATCATGCCGCTCGCAAGCGACGGCAGGAGCTCCCGCAACTCGGTCGACGTGATCTCTGCGACGAGCGAGTCCCGGTCCGGCCACGACGTGTAAAGGCCCTCGACGTCCGTGAGGACGATGAGCTTGCGCGCACCGAGCGCGACCGCGAGAGCCGCCGCAGCCGTGTCAGCGTTGATGTTGAGGACCTGAGTCGGGTCCGTGACGTCGGGCGCGATCGTCGAGACGACGGGGATCCGCCCCGCGTCGAGCAGATCCTGGACCGCCTGCGGGTTGACCGCCACGACGTCACCGACAAGGCCGACGTCGACCTGGTCGCCCTCGACCGTCGCCGTACGCCGTTCGGCCTGCAGCAGGGCGCCGTCCTCGCCCGAGAGCCCGACCGCGTACGGGCCGTGCGCGTTGATGAGGCCGACGAGCTCGCGGGAGACCTGCCCCGTGAGCACCATGCGGACGACGTCCATGGCCTCCGGAGTCGTCACCCGGAGGCCACCGCGGAACTCCGACTCGATGCCGAGCCGGCCGAGCATCGCGGAGATCTGCGGGCCGCCGCCGTGGACGACGACGGGGCGCAGGCCCACCTGGCGCAGGAAGACCATGTCCTCCGCGAACGCAGCCTTGAGGGCGTCGTCGACCATCGCGTTGCCGCCGTACTTGACGACGACGAGCGCGCCGTCGAGGTCGCGCAGCCAAGGCAGCGCCTCGACGAGCACCTCGGCGCGCTGAGCGGGCGTGAGGTCGAGCGGTGCGGTCACGGGAGGGGCTCCTCGGGGTGGTCGGGCAGGTCGGTGGGCACGAGCGGGCGCGTTCGGGCGCGGGCTCAGGTGGAGTACGCGCTGTTCTCGTGGACGTAGTCGTGCGTGAGGTCGTTCGTCCACACGGTCGCCTCAGCAGGACCCGCGTGGAGGTCGACGACGACGTGGACCTCGCGGTCCGCAGCGAGGTCGACGAGCGTGCGGTCCTCGCCGACGCCACCCGCGCGGCACACCTGGACGCCGTTGATCGAGACGTCGAGCGTGAGTGCGTCGAACGGGGCGACGGACTCCGGGACGGTGCCGACCGCGGAGAGCACGCGACCCCAGTTGGGGTCGTTGCCGAAGATCGCAGCCTTGAAGAGGTTCGAGCGCGTGACGGCGCGGGCGACGGCGACGGCCGCGTCCTCGCTCGTCGCCCCGACGACGCGCACGGAGATGTCGTGGCTCGCACCCTCAGCGTCAGCGACGAGCTTGCGCGCGAGCTCCGCGCACACCGCGGTGAGCGCCTCGGTGAGCTCGGCGAGGCTCGCGGCGACGCCCGACGCGCCGCTCGCGAGGAGGACGACCGTGTCGTTCGTCGACATGCAGCCGTCGGAGTCGACACGGTCGAAGGTCGTCGCCGTCGCCGCCCGCAGCGCGGCGTCCGCGGTGGCGGCGTCGACGACGGCGTCCGTCGTGATCGTGCACAGCATCGTCGCGAGGCCCGGGGCGAGCATGCCCGCCCCCTTCGCCATGCCCCCGACCGTCCACGCGCCGCCGGCCCCCGTCGCGACGGCCGTCTTCGGCACCGTGTCCGTCGTCATGATCGCGATGGCCGCGTCGCCGCCGCCGTCGGCCGCAAGTCCCGACGCGGCCGCGTCGGCGCCCGCGAGAAGGACGTCCATGGGCAGGCGCTCGCCGATGAGGCCCGTCGAGCACACGACGACGTCGCCCGCGGACACGTCGAGCAGGCCCGCGACGTGCTCGGCCGTGCGATGCGTGTCCGCGAAGCCCTCGGGCCCCGTGCACGCGTTGGCACCGCCCGAGTTGAGGACGACGGCGCGGGCGCGGCCGTCCGCGACGACCTGGCGCGACCACACGACGGGCGCCGCGACGACACGGTTACTCGTGAAGACGCCGACCGCGACGTCGAGCGGGCCGTCGTTGACGACGAGGGCGAGGTCCGGCTTGCCCGACGCCTTGAGCCCGGCGGTGACGCCGGCGGCACGGAAGCCCTGGGCGGAGGTGACGCTCACGGGGCGACTCCCTGGACGGTGAGGCCCAGGGTCTCGGGGAGGCCGAGGGCGAGGTTGATGGACTGGACGGCGGCGCCCGCGGTGCCCTTGACGAGGTTGTCGATCGCGGTGACGGTGACGACGCGACCCGCTCGGCGGTCGACTGCGACCTGGACGAGCGCGGTGTTCGCGCCGAGCGTCATCGCGGTCGACGGCCACGTGCCCTCGGGCAGGAGGTGGACGAACGGCTCGTCCGCGTAGGCGTCGGCCCAGGCCGCGCGGACCTGCGCGTCGGTGAGCGCAGGGTCGACGAGGCGGGCCGTCGCGGTCGCGAGGATGCCCCGTGCCATCGGCACGAGCGTCGGGGTGAACGAGATCGTCACGTCCCCGGCGCCAGCGGAGCGCAGGTTCTGCGCGATCTCGGGGATGTGGCGGTGCGTGCCGCCGACCGCGTACGGAGAGGCCGAGCCCAGAGCCTCCGACGCGAGCAGGGGCGTGCGCAGTGACTTGCCGGCGCCCGAGTAGCCGTTGGCGAGGACCGCGACGAGGTCGGTGGGCTCGACGATGCCCGCGGCAACGCCCGGCTGGAGACCGAGGGTGACGGCCGTGACGTTGCAGCCCGGGACGGCGATGCGACGTGCGCCGGCGAGGTGGGTGCGCTGGCGGCCGCCGCCCGCGGTGAGGAGCTCGGGCATGCCGTACGGCCACGTGCCCGCGTGCTCCGACCCGTAGTAGTCCTGCCAGTCCTCGGCCGAGGCGAGGCGGTGGTCGGCTCCGAGGTCGACGACGAGCGTCTCTGCGGGGAGCTGCGCTGCGATCTCGCCCGACGCCCCATGGGGCAGGGCGAGGACGACGACGTCGTGCCCCGCGAGGGTCGCGGGCGTCGTCGGCTCGAGGATGCGGTCCGCGAGCGCGCGGACGTGCGGCTGGTGCTGGCCGAGCGGCTGACCCGCCGAGCTGTGGGCGGTGAGCGCGCCGATGCGGGCCTCGGGATGGTCGGCGAGGAGCCGGAGGACCTCGCCGCCGGCGTATCCGCTGGCGCCGGCGACGGCGACTGAGAACGTCATGCGCATCAACATACACGCTCACGCATAAACATGCACCGGCTGTCCGCGTGTCGCGGACAGCCGGTGCACTGAGGGAATCAGAGGTGACGCGGCGTCCGCTTCTCGGCGCTCACGAACCATGCGTACTGCTCGAGCTGCTCGAGGACCCCGTGGAGGATGTCCGCGCTCGTCGGATCCTCCTCGTCGACATCGTCGTGCACCCGACGCACCGTCGCCGTCGTCGCCTCGATCGCCGCCGTCACAAGATCGACGGCGTCCGACGTGCTCACCTCACCGCCCGGAAGCTCAGGGAGCGTCGTCGTCGCAGCCACCACGTCCGACCGACCGTCCGGAACCGCGTGGAGAGCCCGCATCCGCTCCGCGACGGTGTCGCTCGCCTCCCGCGCGACCTCGACGATCTCGTCGAGGACCAGGTGCATGTCGCGGAAGTTGGTCCCCACGACGTTCCAGTGCACCTGCTTGCCCTGGAGGCTCAGCTCGACGAGGTCGACGAACACCTCCTGCAGATGGCCCGTGAGCTTCTCCGAGGCCCGGAACCCGGCCTCCGCGTTCTCGCGGCGCGTCCGGCGCGGCCCCGCGTCCGCCGCGACCTTCACCGTGGCCGCAGCAGCCTTCTTCGTCGCCGGCTTCTTGTTCGTCGTCGCCATGACTCCTCCTTCGTCCGTCGTCGAGATGAGAGAGTGCGGACGCCGCCGCCCCGCTGTCCGGGGAGATCCGACGCTGCCGCACCCGTCCCTCCCGACGCTAGGCCTGCGGGATGAGCCCGGCAACCGGGCCCATCCCGCACCGCCCGATCCGCGAGCGCGCAACGTCGTCACAGCGCAGCGAGCACCGTCCTGCGCGCGCTCCCCTCGCCGAGCTCAGCGACGTTGACGACGGCCGACACCCGCGCGGGAGACCCGCCGAGCACGACGATCCGGTCCGCGAGCGTGAGCGCCTCCTCGACGTCGTGCGTGACGAGCACGACGGCCCGCGTCGGACCGAGCCCTCCTGTGCGCCGCTCCACGTCAAGCCACGCGCCCGTGCTGCGGCGCGTGAGGGCGTCGAGCGCGCCGAACGGCTCGTCGAGCAGGAGCAGACGACGCCCCGCGAGCACCGTCCGGGCGACCGCCACCCGCTGCCGCATGCCGCCCGAGAGCTCGTGCGGCCACGCCCGCGACGACCCACCGAGGCCGAAGCGCGCGAGCAGCGTCGTCGCGGCCTCCCGCCGCTCGCGGCGCGGCAGACCGCGCACCTCGCCGCCGAGAACGACGTTGCCGAGCGCTCGACGCCACGGCAGCAGCGCGTCGTGCTGCGGCATCCACGCGACGTCCCGCCGCCCCGCGTCCCACGGGACCCGTACCTCCTCCGCGACGACACGTGCAGCACGCGGCTCGAGGCCTGCGAGCACCCGCAGGAGCGTCGACTTGCCGCAGCCCGACGCACCGAGGACCGCGACAAGCTCGCCATCGTCCACGGTGAGGTCGACACCGCGGAGCACGTCGCGCTCTCCGAACGCCACCGTGAGCCCGCGGACCTCGACGAGCGGCGCACCCGCACCACCCGCCGCCCCGGTGCGCGCCGGGCGGACGTCAGTCGAGGAGCTCATCGGTCCATGCCGCGTCCGTGTCGAACCCGTCCTCGACGAGGTCGTGGTCCTCGAGGAACGCGACGAACGCGTCCCATGTCGCCTTCTCCTGACGGCCCCACTCCTCCGCGGACGGCGCGAAGCGCTCCGCGAGATAGCGGGCGCTCGGCTCGACGAGCGCCCGGTCGAGCTCGGGCGCCCGCGCGAGCAGCGCATCCGCCGCCGCCTGCGGGTCGGTCATCGACGCCCGGTAGCCGCGGGCGAGGACGTCGAGCGTGTCGTCGAGCAGGGCCCGGTCCGTCGTGAGCCGCGCACCCTGCACCGCGAGGAGCGGCGTGTACCAGTCGGGGATGCAGCTCGTGTGCTCGGCGAACGGGATCGTCGTGACGTCGAGGCCGTCGACCTCAAGCATGCGGATCGTGTCCCACGCGTCGAACACCCACGTCGTGTCGTAGAAGTCCTGCTCGAGGTCCGCGCGCGCGTCGTTGCTCACCATGGGGACACGCTCGACCTTGCCAGGGTCGCCGCCGTCGCAGCGCACAAGCTCGTCGATGAGCGCGTTCTCGAGCTGGCCGCCGTAGCCTCCGTACCGCTTGCCCTCGAGGTCCTTGGGCCGCGTGATGCCGTCGGAGCCGAGCGCGAGCAGGCTCGACGTGTTCGAGCGGATGACGGTCGCGACCGCGACGACGTCCGCGCCCTTCTCGCGGGCCGGGACGAGCGCCTCCGCGACGGAGAAGACGACGTCGGCGTTGCCCGTCGCGACGAGCTGGAGGCCCGACGCCTCCCCCGGCTCGACGATCTGCGGGTCGAGACCCTTCTCGGCGAACCAGCCGTTCTCAAGCGCGAGGTAGAGGCCGAGGTGGTTGGTGTTGGGCGTCCAGTCGAGGACGATGCGCACCGGTCGCAGTCCCGCGTCGCGATCGGCGCGCGCGTCGGTCGCGCAGCCCGCGGGCACCGCGAGCGCGAGGGCGGCGAGGGCGGCCGCAAGGGTGCGGCGCACAGGGTTCTTCGTGGTCATATGGTTCTCCTGGTGGGGTGGGTGGGGTTGGGCAGTGCCTCAGCGCCGCTGCCACGGCAGCGCGCCGCGGCACACGAGGTCGACGACGACGTAGACGAGCGCTGTGAGGACCGAGACCGCAGCGATCGCGACGAGCACGAGTTCGACGTCGTAGGACTTGCGGGCACGCTGGACGACGACACCGAGCCCGCTCGACGCCGCGAGGTACTCCGCGACGACGGCCGCGCCGATCGCGTAGGTCGCCGCGACCCGCAGGCCCGCGAGGGCGCCGGGCAGGGCAGCAGGGACGCGGACGACGACGAGCGTGCGCAGTCGGCCGCCGCCGAGCCCGCGGACCATGTCCGCGAGCGCGACGTCAGCCTCGCGCATCGCTGCCGTCGCCGAGACGAGCACGGGGAAGAACACCGTGAGCGCGACGACGACGACCTTGGGTGCGAGGCCGAAGCCCATCCACAGGACGAGCAGCGGCGCAAGGACGATCGATGGGATCGTCTGCGTGACGGTGATGAGCGGGCCGACGGCGCGCGACAGCCACGTCGACGCGGCCGTCGCCACCGCGAGGAGGCCGCCTGCGGCGACACCGACGAGGAGGCCGAGCCCGGCTTCCGTGAGGGTCGTCGTCACGTGCGGGACGAGCGTCGGTGCGGCCTCGACGGCGCGCGTGGCGATGTCGGACGGTGCGGGCAGGACGAACGCGGGCAGCACGCCCGAGCGCGCCGCGCGCTCCCACACGAGCAGGAGCGCGGCGGCGAGCAGGGCGGGCGGCCACACGGCGTGGAAGGCCGCCCGTGTTCTCACGGGCGGTGCTTCGTCACGAGGTCCGCGATGCGCGGGCCACGGTCGCCCGCGGCGCCCGCGACCTTGATGTGGCTGATGACGCTCGCCGCGCCGTCGGCGAGGACGGCCTCGTGCGCGGCGCGCAGGACGGACCAGATCTCGTCGGGCGTGCCTTCGAGCGTCGTGCCCATGGCGCCGACCTCGCTCACGAGGCCGGACGCCTTGATGACCGCGATCGCGGCGTCGACGTGGGGGTAGGGGACGGCGGTCGGGTCCGCGGGGCGGGGTGCGACCTGGATCTCGGCGATCATGGGGACTCCTCGGTTCGAGGGTCGTGCCGCAGGAGGTGCGCGTACGCGCACGAACGTCCCGGCGCGTGGCGTCCGGGGGCGTGCGTCGCCCCAGGGCGCGCACGGCAAGGATCGGGGCACCGCTGAGGGCGACCCCACGCTCCCTCCGCTGGCATGACCCAGTTCAGGTTCGCGGGTCGGCGGCTCGGGCACATGGCCCATCCGCCCTCTCAGCTCGGTGTACCGAGCTCCCCGGCGTGTGACGTCATCACGTTATCCGGACATGGGACGAACCGCCGTTCAACAGCGCAACCGTCCCACCTGTCGGTCATCCCGCGGACGCGTTGCTCGCCGCGTGGGGCCGACGGTGGTTGGGTGGACGGGTGAGAGCGATCCAGGCAGCACGCCCCGGCGGTCCCGACGTCCTCGAGGTCGTCGACCTCCCCGCCCCCGTCCCCGGACCGGGCGAGGTCCTTGTCGACGTCGCCGTCGCCGGCGTGAACTTCATCGACACCTACCGACGCGGCGGCGTCTACCCGCAGCCGTTCCCCCACGTCCCCGGCGTCGAGGGCGCAGGCGTCGTGCGCGCGCTCGGCGACGACGTCACGGGCGTCGCCGTCGGCGACAGGGTCGCGTGGTTCGACGCCCCCGGCTCGTACGCCGAGCAGGTCGTCGTCCCTGCCGACCGCACGCTCGCGGTGCCCGACGGCATCGACCTGCCGACCGCTGCGGCGCTCGCCCTCCAGGGGCTCACCGCACACTACCTCGTCGACTCGAGCTTTCCCGTCGGCCCAGGGCACGACGTCCTCGTCCACGCCGGTGCGGGCGGCGTCGGCCTGCTCCTCACCCAGCTCGCGGTCGCGCGGGGCGGCCGCGTCGTCTCGACCGTCTCGTCCGACGCGAAGGCCGCGCTCGCGCGCGACGCCGGAGCAGCCGAGGCCCTCCGCTACGACCTTCTCGACGACCTCACGACCGAGCTCCCGAGCCTCGTGCGCGACCTCGTGCCCGAGGGCGTCGCCGCCGTCTACGACGGCGTCGGGCGGACGACGTTCGACGCGTCGCTCGCCTGTCTCGGCGTGCGCGGCACCCTCGTGCTCTTCGGCGGGTCCTCGGGCCAGGTGCCGCCGTTCGACCTCCAACGTCTCAACACGGGCGGTTCACTGTTCGTCACGCGGCCGACGCTCGCGCACCACGTGCGCACGCGCGGCGAGCTGCTCGAGAGGTCCGACGAACTCTTCCGCCTCGCAAGCATCGGTGCGTTGAGCACCCGCATCGGACTCACCGTGCCGCTCGAGGACGCCGTATCCGCGCACACGGCGCTCGAGGGTCGGCGCACGACCGGCAAGGTGCTGCTCGAGGTCAGGCGGGACCTCGCGTGAGCACGGCGACTACGTTGACCCCATGAGCGACTTCGATGACCTCGTGGCCGACGTCCGAGCCTTCTCCGAGGAACGCGGCTGGCCTGCTGTCCAGAGCCCCAAGAATCTCGCCATGGCGATCACGGGCGAGGCCGGCGAGCTCGCGGCCGAGCTCCAGTGGCTCGGCTCAGAGGAGTCCCGGGCCGCGGTCCGGGACGACGACGCGCTCCGTGAGCGCGTCGCCATGGAGATGGCCGACGTCGTCATCTACCTCGCCCGCCTCGCTGACGTCGCCGGCGTCGACCTCATGGACGCTGCGCGCCGCAAGCTCAACCGCAACCACGAGCGTTTCCCCGTCGGGACGTCGCTGCGGCTGCGCAGCGACCGCCCCACGGCGCCGTGAGCGCACGCTCCCCGGAACCTCCCGGGTTCCTCCCAGCCGCGACCCCTACGCTGGTGGCATGACCGCGCTCCACGGACCTCACGGCGACCTCGCGCAGCTCCTCCCGGACGACGAGACCCTCGCCCGCGTGTTCGAGCTCCGTACCGAGTTCACGGCGTTCATGCTCCAGTACAAGTTCGCCATCGACGAGGTCCTCACGAAGGTCTCGATCCTCCGCGACGAGTTCACGCACCTCCACCACGAGAACCCCATCGAGCACGTCACCTCGCGGCTCAAGTCGCCCGAGTCCGTCCTCGACAAGGTCGAGCGCAAGGGCGTCACACCGGACTTCGACGCGATCCGGTCCTCGATCCTCGACATCGCGGGCGTGAGGATCATCTGCTCGTTCGTCCCCGACATCTACACGGTGCTCGAGGCGCTGCGCCGGCAGGACGACCTCACGGTCCTCGCCGTCAAGGACTACATCGCCGAGCCGAAGCCGAACGGCTACCGCTCGCTCCACCTCATCGTCTCGGTGCCGGTCTTCCTCTCGTCAGGCACGGTCCCCGTCACCGTCGAGATCCAGATCCGGACGAGCGCGATGGACTTCTGGGCGTCGCTCGAGCACAAGATCTACTACAAGTACGACCGGCAGGTGCCCGCCGAGATCGTCGACCGGCTCCGACAGTCCGCGCTCGTCGCCGCCGAGCTCGACGCGACGATGACGGACCTGCGCGACCAGGTCCAGGCGCTCGACGACCGCCACGCGCCGACCTCCGCGCACAGCGGCACAACGCTGCCTGGAGCGATCCCCGCCGACGCTGCGATCGTCCCGCAGCCTTCGCTCCTCGAGCGTCTGCTCACGATGCGTTCCCGGCGAGACTGACCGCTCGAACCGGGACTTTCGCCCCATGAGGTAAGGCTCACCTCATCTATAGCGTCGAGTCATGACTCTCGCACTGCTTCCTGTCGGGCTCGACGCCGTCGTCGCGCACGTCAACGTCGACGGACCTCTCGGCGCGCGGCTCGCCGAGCTCGGGCTGCGCCCCGGGGCGCACGTCCGCACGACGCACACGGCAGCCGCCGGTGCGCGCGTGGTCGCGCTCGGCGCCGACCGTATCGCGCTCGACCAGGCCACGTGCGGGCGCGTGCAGATCTCGCTGCCATGACAGCGAGCTGCCACGACGCCCCCGGGAGCGGGGGGACTGCGCTCGCCGGAGCACCCGTCGTCGTCCTTCTCGGCAACCCCAACGCAGGGAAGTCCACCCTCTTCAACAGTGCGACCGGCGCGCGGCAGCACGTCGTCAACGCGCCCGGCACGACCGTCGAGGTCGCCGAGGGCACGTGGCGCACGCCGCACGGCACCGTGCGACTCATCGACGCGCCCGGCACCTACTCGCTCGTCGCCCGCTCCCCCGACGAGATCGTCGCGGCACACGCCGCGACCGGGGCCGACGGTCCCGCGCCGGACGCCCTCGTCGTCGTCGCAGACGCAACAACGCTGCCTCGCGCGCTCGTGCTGCTCGGTCAGGTCCTGGCCCCCGGGGCCGTCAGTGACCGGACGCGGGTGGTCGTCGCTCTCACGATGCTGGACGCCGCCCGCGCCCAGGGCGTCACGCTCGACGCGACGGCGCTCTCCGGCGTCCTGGGTCTGCCCGTCGTCGGCGTCGACCCGCGCTCGGGCGCGGGCCTCGACGCCCTCGCGGACATGCTCGTCGCCGACTCTCCCGGCACGGCCGCTCCGCGGCCCGCGTCGGACGACGCCGCCGACGTCTTCGCGTGGACGGCGACGGTCGTCGACGTCCTCGGCGACGCGACCGCTCCCCGCGTCCGGACGACGCTGTCCGACCACGTCGACGCCGCACTGCTCCGCCCGTGGGTCGGGCTGCCCGTCTTCGGCCTCGTCCTGTGGGCGCTGCTGTGGCTCGCGACGACAGCGACTGCGCCCGTCATGGACGGCGTCGGCCGGCTCGTCACGTGGCTCGGCGAGCTCATACGACCAGTCGTCCCCGGCCCGGCGTGGGTCGGCGGGCTCCTCGTCGACGGCGTGCTCCAAGGTGTCGGCACCGTTCTGTCGTTCCTGCCGCTGCTCGCGATCGTCTTCGGCGCGATCGCCGTGCTCGAGGACTCCGGCTACCTCGCACGCGTCGCCGTCGTCACCGATCGCGCCGTGCGGCGCCTCGGCCTCGACGGGCGCGCGGTTCTGCCGCTCGTCCTCGGCTTCGGCTGCAATGTCCCCGCGCTCACCGCGACCCGTACGCTGCCCAACGCCCGTGCACGGCTGCTCGTCGGGCTCGTCATCCCGTGGACGACGTGCCCCGCGCGCCTCACCGTCTACCTGCTCGTCGCGACCGCGGTCGCGCCCGAGCACGCCGCCATCGTCGTCGCGGCCGCCTACCTCGCGAGCGTCGTCCTCGTCGTCGGAGGAGCCTGGGTGCTGCAGCGCACGCTCGTGCGCGATCTCGTACCCGAGGGACTCGTCCTCGCGCTGCCCGCCTACCACCGGCCCGGGCTGCGGGCGACGGCCCGCTCGATCGGCGCACGCTGCGCCTCGTTCGTGAGGCGCGCCGGCTCAGTCATCGTCGCGACGCTCGTCGTCCTCTGGGTGCTGCTCGCCGTGCCGACGACCGGCTCGCATGCCGTCGGCAACGTGCCCGTCGCCGACAGCGCGTACGGAGCGGTCGCGCACGGCCTCGCACCCGCGCTTGCACCCGCGGGCCTCGACGACTGGCACGTCGCTGGCGCCCTCGTCACGGGAGTTGTCGCCAAGGAGGTCGTCGTCGGGGCGCTCGCGCAGGCGTACGCGGTCGACGAGCCCGCCGGCGCAGGGCCGAGCACGCTCACCGAGCACCTGAGCGCGTCCCTCGAGGTCTCGTCGGGCGGAGCGGCGACCGCCGCGGGGATTGCGCTCGTCGTCTTCGTCCTCGCGTACACCCCGTGCATCGCGACGATCGGCGAGCAACGCAGGCTCTTCGGCACGCGCATCGCCGTACTCGCGGCCCTCGGCCAGCTCGCGGTCGCGTGGACGCTCGCGGTCCTCGTCTTCCAGTGCGGCAGGTTGCTGTGAACGTGCTCGACGAGGTGCTCGCGCTCGCGCGCGACGGTGTCACCCCGCCGCGGACCGCCGAACGCCTCGGCGTACCGCTCGGCCTCGTCGAGGCCGCGCTCGACCACTGGAAGCGCACCGGGGCGGTGCGCTCCGCGACGGACGCGTGCCAGACGTGCGGGACCGTCGTCACCCCCGCGTGCGCGACGTGCCCGATCGTGTCGCTGCGGGCCCGCTGACGCACGACTCCGCGTGGGTGCACCCCAGTGGTGGCCTCGCACGCACGGGCGAACACTCGACGGACGAGCCCTCGCCCACCGTGAAGAACCCCTGGCGTACGTTGACACCCACATCTGGTTCGCCGGTGACGCCGAGGACGGCGTAAGACTCTACGCCCGTGCCCTCCCGGCGACGAGCATCACCCGCACCGACCGATACCCCACCGAGAGGATCTCGTAGCAGAACGTCCCGGAGAACATGGACGAGCCCATGGCGCGGCCGCACGCGTTCGAGCACATGCTGCAGATGAAAGAACTCGTCATCGACGACTTCTGACGTTCACGGCGCGTACGAAGGCCCCGGTCTCCCGGGGCCTTCGTCGTGCGTGGAGCGTGGGTCAGCGCAGCTGAGCGCCGAGCTCCTTCGCGGCGCGCTTGACGACGCGGCCGCGGACCTCGGCGGTCTGCTCGGCCGTGAGCGTCGCGGTCGCACCGCGCAACCGCAGCGCGACCGCGACAGACTTGCGGCCCTCGCCGACCTGCTCGCCCGTGAAGACGTCGAAGACACGGACGTCCTCGGCGAGCTCGCCCGCAGCGCCCGCGACGACCGCCCGCAGCGCGTCGGCCGGCACCGCGGCGTCGACGACGAACGCGAAGTCCTCCTTCGCAGGCGGGAACGTCGAGACGGGCGTGGCCTGGACGGGCCCGGTCTCGCTCGCCGCCACGACAGCGTCGAGGTCGAGCTCGAACGCCGACGCGCGCGCCGGCAGGTCGAGTCGCTCGAGGACCTGCGGGTGAAGCTCACCGGCCCATCCGACGACCTCCCCCGAGGGCAGGCTCAGGCGCGCACAGCGGCCCGGGTGCCAGGGCATGCACTCGGCGTCGTTCGACGCGACGAGCTCGACGCCCAGTGTGCGCCCGACGAGGCGGGCGGCCTCGAGAGCGTCCTCCCAACCGGCGGCGCGGCCCGCGCCCCACCAGCCAGCACGCTCACGCGCGCCGACGAGGACGCCCGCGACGTGGCGCGGCTGGTCCGGGACCGCCGCAGCGAGCTGCGCGAGCTCGTCGTCGGACGGACGACGCCCGCCCGGCAGCCGCGGCGCTGCGGGAGCGCCCTCGCGCGGCAGAGTGACGAGACCCATCTCGCTCACCGCAAGGTCCGTGAAGCCTCGGCCGACGTTACGACGCACCGTGCCGAGAAGCGTCGTCAACAGGTTCGTGCGCATCTCGGGCGCCTCGTCGGACATCGGGTTCGCGAGGCGCAGGGCGCGCCGACGCTCGTCGTCCGCGGGCAGGCCGAGCGCGTCGTGCTGCGCCACACCGACGAACGGGTACGAGAGTGTCTCGACGAAGCCTGCCTCGGCGAGCGCACGCGCGACCGAACGTCGCGCACGCTGCGAGTAGGTGAGGCCCGTGCCGCCAGGGGCGGTCGGCAGGACGGGCTCGATCGCGTCGTATCCGTCGATGCGCGCGACCTCCTCGACGAGGTGCTCCGGACCCGTGAGGTCCGGGCGCCAGGTCGGAGGCGTCACCGTGACCGTGTCGCCCTCGCCCGCGGTGAGCGTGCAGCCGATCTGCTCGAGGATCTCCGCGATGCGCTCGCGCGGGTGCTCGACGCCCGTGAGGCGCGCCGTCTCCGACCACGCGAACACGATGGGCGTCGGCGCGACCGTGGCATCGAGGTCCGAAACCGCGGCGTCCGCGATGCCACCACCGTGCTCGACGAGCAGGTCGACGACGCGCTGCGCCGCGACGGGCGGGAGCATCGGGTCGACGCCACGCTCGAAGCGCTTGGCAGCCTCCGACGGGATCTTGTGACGGCGCGCCGAACGCGCCACCGTCACCGGGTCGAAGTGCGCGGCCTCGACGAGCACGTCGGTCGTCGTCGCCGACACCTCCGAGACCTGCCCGCCCATGACGCCTGCGATCCCCTGGACGCGCGAAGCGCGCGCGCCGTCGGGCGAGTCGGTGATGAGGAGGTCCTCGGCCGTGAGCGTCCGCGTGACGTCGTCGAGCGTCGTGAAGGTCTCCCCCGCAACCGCGCGACGCACGACGATCGGCGCCGCGACCTTCGCGAGGTCGTAGGCGTGCAGGGGCTGGCCGAGGTCGAGCATGACGTAGTTCGTCACGTCGACCGCGAGCGAGATCGGGCGCATGCCCGCCTGCGTGAGACGCTTCTTCATCCACGCCGGGGTCTCGGCGCTCGGGTCGATGCCGCGCACGATGCGCGTGACGAAGCGGTCGCAGCCGACCTGGCCGTGGATCGGTGCGTCGTCGTCGACCTCGACCGCAAAGCCGTCGGCCGTCGCGGCCGGGGTCTCGACGAGACCCGGGTCCGTGAATGCGGCACCCGTCGAGTGGGAGTACTCGCGGGCGACACCTCGCATCGAGAAACAGTAGCCGCGGTCCGGCGTGACGTTGATCTCGAGGACCTGCTCGCCGAGCCCGAGCAGCTCGACCGCGTCCGTCCCGTTCGGCTGCCCGGTGAACCCGAGCCGGTCGAGGACGATGATGCCGTCGTGGTCCTCGCCGAGGCCGAGCTCGCGCTGCGAGCAGATCATGCCGTCAGACACGTGCCCGTACGTCTTGCGCGACGCGATCGCGAACGGCCCGGGCAGCACCGCACCCGGCAGCGCGACGACGACGCGGTCGCCCTCGACGAAGTTGTGCGCGCCGCACACGATGCCGCGCGGCAGCGTCGGCTGCCCGGCCTCGTCGAGCGCGTTGTGCGCGCCGACGTCGACCTGGCACCAGTTGATCGTCTTGCCGTTCTTCTGCTCCTCCTTGACGAGGGAGACGACGGTGCCGACGACGAGCGGGCCCGTGACGGTGGGGCCGTGCACGGCCTCCTCCTCGAGCCCGACGCGGACGAGGTCAGCAGCAAGCTGTTCGGCCGTGAGACCCGCGGGGAGCTCGACGTGCTCGCCGAGCCAGCCCAGTGCGATGTTCGGCATCAGAACCCCATTCCGAACTGACGGGAGAAGCGGACGTCGCCCTCGATGATGTCGTGCATGTCGGTGATCGCGTGGCGGAGCATGAGCGTGCGCTCGAGTCCCATGCCGAACGCGAAGCCCGTGTACTCGTCAGGGTCGATGCCCGCGGTGCGCAGGACGTTGGGGTTGACCATGCCGCAGCCGCCCCACTCGATCCAGCCCGCGCCGCCCTTCTTCTGCGGGAACCACAGGTCCATCTCCGCCGACGGCTCCGTGAACGGGAAGAAGCTCGGGCGCAGGCGCGTGCGCGCCTCGGGTCCGAACATCGCGCGCGCGAACGCGTCGAGCGTGCCCTTGAGGTGCGCCATCGTCAGGCCCTTGTCGACCGCGAGCCCCTCGACCTGGTGGAAGACCGGCGTGTGCGTCGCGTCGAGCTCGTCCGTGCGGAACGTCTTGCCCGGGCACGCGATGTAGATGGGCACGTCGCGCGAGAGCATCGTGCGCGCCTGGACGGGCGACGTGTGCGTGCGCAGCACGAGGCCCGAGGCCTCGGCGCCCGCGGGCGGCTCGACGAAGAACGTGTCCTGCATCTGGCGTGCCGGATGGTCGACGCCGAAGTTCAGCGCGTCGAAGTTGAACCACTCGGCCTCGAGCTCGGGACCCTCGGCGATCTCCCAGCCCATGCCGACGAAGAAGTCGCCGACCTGCTCCTGGAGGAGCTCGAGCGGGTGCCGTGCGCCGGCCTGGACGCGGTCCGTGGGCAGCGTGACGTCGACCGCCTCCGTGACGAGGACGCGCGCGGCACGCTCGGCCTCGAGCACCTCGGTTCGCGCGGCGAGCGCCTGGTTGAGCCGGCCGCGTGCAGGGCCGAGGAGCTTGCCGGCCGTCGCCTTGTCCGGGCCAGCGAGCTGACCGATGGCGCGGTTCGCGAGCGCGAGCGGGCTGCGGTCGCCCGCGTGGGCGAGGCGGACGTCCTTGAGGGCGTCGAGGTCAGGTGCCTCGGCGACCGCGGCGAGCGCGGCGGCGAGGGCCGCCTCGACGCCTGCGGCGTCAAGAGGCGACAGGGGCGACGTGTCGGAGGTGGACATCCAGACCTTCCAGGGACGAACGGACGGCCGGACGCCAAGTTACGGCCCGGCCACCCGGACAGTCTAGTGACCGCGGACGGCCGCTCGTGCGGCCGTCCGCACGCACGCGGCGCTCAGAGCGCCGCGATCCCCCACGTCACCGTGTGCGACGCGCCGGGCTTGAGGACGACGAGGTCTGTGCCGTCGTTGAACGCGCCCGGAGGGCACGTCATCGGCTCGACCGCGAGACCTGCACGGAAGTCCCCGGGGGCGAGATCGGGCCCCGCTGGCGTGTGGATCTGGACCCACGGGCTCGCCGCGTCGAACGTCATGACGACGCCCGTGCCCTCGGGGGCGCGCACCTCGACACGCGCGATCCCGTCCGCGCCGCGGGCCAGACCGGTGTAGGCGTGGTCGATGAACGTCTCGCCGAGGGTCCGGCCACCACGGAAGTCGAGCTCGCCGCCCTTGTACGCGTCGACGTCGCGCACCGCGAGCGGCACGAGCCGGTCGGGGGTCACCTCGAGCACCTGTGCGGCCGGCAGCGTGAGCGACCAGCGCTCGAGCGTGCCCTCGCCCGCGACGAGGTACGGGTGCGGACCCGTGCCGTAGGGCGCGTCTCCGTCGCCCGTGTTCGCCGTCGTGATCGTCCACGACAGGCCCGCGTCCGTGAGCGTGTACGTCGCGCGCGTGACGACGCGCCACGGGTAGCCTGCCTGGGGCGCGATCTCCGTCTCGAGCGTCACGGAGGACCCGGAACGCTCGACGAGCGTCCACACGGCCCAGACGGCAAGCCCGTGGAGCGCGTGCGACCGCGCCGGCTCGGTGAGCGCGAGCTGGTGGGCGCGGCCACCGAACTCGTAGCGGCCGTCCGTCACACGGTTGGGCCACGGCGTGAGCACCGCGCCACGGTAGTGCGGGCGCACGTCGTCCGCGTCGAAGGGGACGACGAGCGCGCGGCCGTCGTGCTCGAGGACCCTGAGGGTCGCGCCGACGTCGGCGACGACCGCGCGGTAGGGGCCGTGCTCGATCTCGTACTGGATGCCGGAGGCTGGGATGTTCACGCTCCCACGATAGGCGGTCGGCGCGTCCTCAACGCGCACCGGCGGGCCCGGGTCGGACGGCCCGCACCCGATGGTGCCCGACGACGCCCGTCGACCAAACCTACGATCGTGGCACGGCGCGGTCGCGCTGCGCCCGTGCGCTGGCGTAGAGGCACACGGTGGCAGCCATCGCGAGGTTGAGCGACTCGGCGCGGCCCCGCAGCGGAGCGCGCACCACATGGTCGGCTAGCGCACGCTGCTCGCCCGTGAGACCGCGGGCCTCGTTGCCGAAGACCCACGCGGTCGGGGCCGAGAGGTCCGGGGTACCTGCCGGTGCGGCACCCGCGACGTCGAGCAGCTCGTCGAGGTCGTGCTCGCCCGCGCCGTCGGCGGCGAGGACCTGCAGCCCCGCGGCACGCAGCCGCGCGACGACGGCAGCGATGTCCCGTGCGTCGTCGCCCGCGACGACGGGGACGTGGAAGAGCGAGCCGGCGGTCGACCGCACGACCTTGGGATTGTGGGGGTCCACGCTGCTGCCGGCGAGCACGACGCCGTCGCCGCCCGCAGCGTCGACGGCGCGCACGACCGTCCCGGCGTTGCCGGGGTCTCGCGCGTCGACGAGGGCCGCGACGAGCCGCGGGCCCGAGGCCACGAGCTCGTCGAGCGACGTCGGGCGCTGCTCGAGAACCGCGAGGACGCCCTGCGCGTCGGGGCTCATCGCGTCGAGGACGTCCGGGGTCCCGGTCCGCAGCCAGAGCCCGTCGCACGCCGCGACGATCTCCGGGTAGCGCTCCGCCGCCGCCTCGGTGACGTACACCTCGCGGACGGCCTCGCGCGCGTGGACGACCGCCTCGCGGACGCTCTGGGGGCCCTCGACGATGTAGCGGCCGGCCCGGGAACGCGCAGGACGCCCGGACAGCGCCCGGATCCCTCGGACCCGCTCGGCGCGGGGGTTGGAGAGGTCGGGCATCGTCCGGGCGTCCTTCAGATCAAGTGCTGCTCAGGGAGCAGCCTGCTCTCAGGCAGCGTCCTTGGGCGCGTTGATGTCGGCCGGGAGGGCCTTCTTCGCAACCTCGACGAGCGCCTTGAAGGCGTTCGCGTCGGTGACGGCGAGGTCCGCGAGGACGCGACGGTCGACCTCGACACCCGCGGCCTTGAGGCCCTGGATGAAGCGGTTGTAGGTCATGTCCTCGGCGCGGACCGCGGCGTTGATGCGCGTGATCCAGAGCTGACGGAAGTCGCCCTTGCGCTTCTTGCGGTCACGGTAGGCGTAGACGCCCGAGTGAGTGATCTGCTCCTTGGCCTTGCGGTACAGGCGCGAGCGCTGACCGCGGTAGCCGCTCGCCTGCTCGAGGACGGAACGACGCTTCTTCTGGGCGTTGACTGCCCGCTTCACGCGTGCCACGTGATGCTCCTTGTAGGTAGGGGGCTCACAAGCTCACCTCGGGACGCAGATGCGTCCCACGAGGGTCACTTGCCGAGCAGCTTCTTGATCTTGGGGGTGTCGGCGGCCGAGACGACCTGGTCGGAGCTCAGGCGGCGCGTGCGGCGGCTCGACTTGTGCTCGAGCAGGTGGCGCTTGTTGGCCTGCTCACGCATGACCTTGCCGGAACCGGTGATGCGGAACCGCTTCTTAGCACCGGAGTGCGTCTTGTTCTTCGGCATGGCTGCCGTTCTCCTCGTGGTCGGTCGTCCACCGGGTGATGGACGACGTGGGCGGGACGGGACCGTTCACGCTGGTCGTCGCCCCTGCGTCAGGGCGTGCGGGTCACTCGCTCTTCTTCGGCCGCGGAGCGGCCGGCTTCGGAGCAGGCTTGGGGGCGGCGGGGCGCGCTGCCGGCTTCGGCGTCGCGACCGGCTTGGGTGCAGGCTTCGGCGTCGCGGCCGGCCTGGGCGCGGCCGCAGACTTCACGGCGGCGGGCTTCGGCGTCGCGGCCGGCTTGGGCGCGGCCGCGGGCCTGGCGGCCGTTGCCTTCGGGGCCGTGGCGGGCTTCGGCGTCGCTGTGGGGGCAGGGGCGGCGACCGGTGCTGCAGCCTCGGGAGCCGCGACCGGCGCCGCAACGGCTTCGGCCGCGGGCGCCTCGGCGACGTCCTCGAGAGGAACGTCGACGACGTCCCGCTCGGGGCGCGGCTCGCGGCGACGGCGGGCCTCGCCCTTGACCTCGGACTTCTTCTTCGTCGGGCCGAGGACCATCGTCATGTTCCGACCGTCCTGCTTCGGCATCGACTCGACGAAGCCGAGCTCGGCGACGTCGTCGGCCAGACGCTGGAGCAGGCGCACGCCCATCTCCGGGCGCGACTGCTCGCGGCCTCGGAACATGATCATGACCTTGACCTTGTCGCCCGCGGACAGGAAGCGCTCGACGTGGCCCTTCTTGGTGCCGTAGTCGTGGGGGTCGATCTTCAGGCGGAAGCGGATCTCCTTGAGGACGGTGTTGGCCTGGTTGCGCCGGGCCTCACGCGCCTTCATGTCTGCCTCGTACTTGAACTTCCCGTAGTCCATGAGCTTGCACACGGGGGGACGCGCGTCGGGCGCGACCTCGACGAGGTCGAGGTCTGCCTCCTGGGCAAGGCGCAGGGCGTCCTCCACGCGGACGATGCCCACCTGCTCGCCCTGGGGGCCGACCAGGCGGACCTCGGGGACGCGGATCCGCTCGTTGATGCGGGGCTCGCTGATGTGAGTCTCCTCAGATCGTCAAACTGTCGGGCCCGGGAACGGAGAAGGCCTCCGACCCGGGATGCAGGTGGAGGCCTCACAGTCCGACGACACGCACGGCGAGCGCACGCATCCGCCCGAGGGCGAATGTCGGACCAGACCTGTCTCCTGTCGGCACGAGGCCAGTCGGTGATCAGGTGGGAGAGAGCTCCGCTTGCGTGCCGTGAGGATCTGAGATCTTCGCGGCGGTCCAGCAGGAAACGATAGCACAGGCACGAGGCCACCCTGGAACGGCCGGACGTGCGTCGCGTCACCCCGAGCGACACGACGTAGCACGAGGGCCGGTCTGTAGCGAACCCATTATTGGACTGCTTCCAGAAAGTATGCAAGGCTGCAGGTCATGGTCATCGAGCAGGACGTCCCGAGCACGCAGGACGACGAGGCGTTGCTGCGCTCCGTCGGCCTCCGCGTCACCGCGCCCCGCCTCGCGACGCTCGCCGCGCTGACCGCGCGGCCCCACGCGAGCGCCGACCAGCTCGTCGCCGACGTCCGCGCGCGGCTCGGCAGCGTCTCCGTCCAAGCCGTCTACGACGTCCTCCACGCGCTCAACTCGCGCGGGCTCGTCCAGCACATCGAGCCCGCCGGCCACCCGGCACGGTACGAGCGTCGCCACGGCGACAACCACCACCACGTCGTGTGCCGCACGTGCGGCGCCGTCGGGGACGTCGACTGCGCGACCGGCCACGCCCCCTGCCTCATTCCCTCGAACGACCACGGCTTCACGATCGACACCGCCGAGGTCCTCTACTGGGGCACCTGTCCGTCATGCCGCACCGCCGACTGACGTCCACCCGCGGCGGGCCCGCACCCGTCACCCACCACCGCCGCACACCGCGGCTCAGCACCACGCACGAGGAGAACCTGTGACCCAGCAGTTCACCACCAGCCAGAGCGGCGCCCCGATCCCGAGCGAGCAGCACTCGCTCACGACGGGCCCGGACGGCATCACCGCGCTCCACGACCACCACCTCGTCGAGAAGATCGCGTCGTTCAACCGCGAGCGCGTCCCGGAGCGCAACCCCCACGCCAAGGGCGGCGGCGCCTTCGGCCGCTTCGTCGTCACCGACGACGTCTCGCGCTTCACGAAGGCCGCGGTGTTCCAGCCGGGCTCCGAGGTCGAGACGCTCCTGCGCTTCTCCTCCGTGGCGGGCGAGCAGGGTTCCCCCGACACGTGGCGCGACGTCCGCGGCTTCGCGCTGCGCTTCTACACGCCCGAGGGCAACTACGACATCGTCGGCAACAACACGCCGGTGTTCTTCATCCGGGACGCCATCAAGTTCCCCGACTTCATCCACTCCCAGAAGCGCCTCGGCGCGTCGGGCCTGCGCGACACGGACATGCAGTGGGACTTCTGGACCCTCTCCCCCGAGTCCGCCCACCAGGTGACGTACCTCATGGGCGACCGCGGCCTGCCGCGCTCGTGGCGCCACATGAACGGCTACGGCTCGCACACCTACTCGTGGCAGAACGGCGAGGGCGAGAAGTTCTGGGTCCAGTACCACTTCAAGTCCCGCCAGGGCGTCGAGGGCATGTCCAACGAGGAGGCCGAGAAGCTTGCTGGCTCCGACGCCGACTACTACCGCCGCGACCTCTTCGAAGCCATCGCCCGCGAGGAGTACCCGGTGTGGGACCTCTTCGTCCAGGTCATGCCGTACGAGGAGGGCAAGACCTACCGCTTCAACCCGTTCGACATCACGAAGACCTGGTCGCACGCCGACTACCCGCTCATCAAGGTCGGCGAGCTCACGCTCGACCGCAACCCGCAGAACTTCTTCGGGGAGATCGAGCAGGCCGCGTTCTCGCCGTCGAACCTCGTCCCCGGCATCGGGCTCTCCCCCGACAAGATGCTCATGGGCCGCGTCTTCGCCTACCCGGACGCTCAGCGCTACCGCATCGGCGCGAACTACAACCAGCTCCCCGTCAACCAGCCGCACGCGGCGACGGTCGTCAACTACCAGCACGAGGGACAGATGCGGTATCACTACGCCGACGCCTCGATGCCGGTCCACGGCACGAACTCCGTCGGCGGCCCGGCCGCCGACGCGTCCCGCGCCGGCGAGGTCACGTGGGAGACGGACGGCGAGCTCGTGCGCGCCGCCCAGACGCTCCGCTCGGAGGACTCCGACTTCGGTCAGGCTGGCACGCTCTACCGCGAGGTGTTCGACGACGAGGCCAAGGCACGCTTCGTCGCGACCCTCACCGGCCAGGGTCGCAGCATCACGGTCCCCGAGATCCGTGAGCGCTTCTTCTGGTACTGGGGTCAGGTCGACGCCGACCTCGGTGCGCAGCTCCGCGCCGCGCTCGAGGGCTGACGCCAGCCGAACACCGCCCCGTCCCCGGTTCGTCCGGGGGCGGGGCGGTCCGCGCCCCGGCCCCGTGCGGTCGGTACGGTGAGCATGCGGGATGATGGTCATATGAGCACCGAGCACACGCACGACGACGACGTCACCCAGCAAGCGGTCCGCGACATCGCCGAGGTCAACGCAGTCGAGGTCATCACGACCGCCGCCGTCCACCTCATGAGCGCGGCTGCGGTCAAGCTCGGCCTCGCCGAGGGCGAGGAGCACCTCACCGACCTCGACGAGGCACGCAAGCTCATCACCGCGCTCGCCGGCCTCGTCGTGACGTCGGCGCCCGACATCGGCAACCAGCACGCGCGCTCGCTGCGCGACGGGCTGCGCACGCTCCAGCTCGCGTTCCGCGAGGCGAGCATCATCCCCGACGCGCCCGGCGAGGGTCCCGGCGAGAAGCTCACGGGCCACGTCTCCTGACGTTCAGCACCCTGACGGCACGACGCCTCCCACTGCTCGGCAGTGGGAGGCGTCGTCGTCCGCGGCGGCTTCAGGCCTTGCCGATGCGGATCTCGAGCGAGTCGACACGCTCGGAGATCACCGAGCTCGCGGCAAGCGCCTTGTTGATCCACGCGAGCACACGCTCAAGACCCGCACGGTCGAGACCCGCGTCGATGCCGAGGACCACCGCAACCTCCGCGGTGCGTCCCGGCTCCGCGTCGGCCCGCACGACGTGCTGCGCCGGCAGGCACGCGGCCCGCACCGCCTCACGCACCTCGTCGTCGACCGTGCCGTCGACGACAGCAGGACGCCACGGCCTGCCCTGCGCGAGCGCCCACACCGCGGGCCTCGGCACGAGGACGGTCACCGGGCCGCCGGGGTCGACGACGAGCAGCGCCCAGTCCTCCTGGACGGCGGAGAGCGCCGCACGGTTCGCGAAGCCCGGCACGGGACGGGCGTCGGCGCGCCACGCCGTCAGCGTCGCGACCGACGAGAACACGGGCAGGGCACGTCGTCCGTCGGGGGCTTGGAGTGCGACGACACCGGCCGAGGCCTCCTTGTCCGCCTCGGCACCGTGCTCGGACGTGACGCCCGCCTCGAGCTCTGCGAGGACCGGCACGAGCACACGTGCCGCGCCGAGCGCCGCGACGACCGCCTGCATCGTCTGCGACGACGGCGAGGCGCCGTGCGCGTCGAGGGCCGCCCCGAGCGCCGGGTCGACGGAGCCGTCGTCGCCCGCGAACGGGTTCGCGCGCAGCTCGCGGCCGCCCCACGGGACGCCCGCAGAGTCCGCCGGACCGTCGGCACCGTCGCGCACCGACGCGACCTGCTCGGGGACCGCCCGCTGGTGGCCGTGAGCGTCGACGTCACGGACGACACCGTCGCCGAGCGGCCTCTCAGCGTGCGCGTGGCCCTCGTGGCCCGTCGTCACGGCCGACCTGCCACGTCGAGCGCCTCCGGCAACGTGAACGCTCCGTCGTAGAGGGCCTTGCCGACGATCGCCTGGTCGACGCCCGCAGGGACGAGCTCTCGTAGCGCACGCAGGTCGTCGAGGCTCGAGATGCCGCCCGACGCGACGACAGACGCGGCCGCGCGTCGCGCGACCTCGGCGAGCAGCTCGACGTTGGGCCCCTGGAGCATGCCGTCCTTCGTGACGTCCGTGACGACGTAGCGCGAGCAGCCGGCCGCGTCGAGCCGAGCGAGCACCTCCCAGAGGTCGCCGCCGTCCTCCGTCCAGCCGCGCGTCGCGACCGTCGTGCCACGGACGTCGAGGCCGACCGCGACGCGGTCGCCGTGCTCGCCGAGCACGCGCGCCGTCCACTCGGGCTTCTCGATCGCGGCAGTACCGAGGTTGACGCGCGCCGCGCCCGTCCCGAGCGCGCGCTCGAGCGACTCGTCGTCGCGGATACCGCCCGTGAGCTCGACCTGGATGTCGAGACGCCCGACGACCTCGCGCAGGAGGTCGGCGTTCGAGCCGCGCCCGAACGCCGCGTCGAGGTCGACGAGATGCAGCCACTCCGCGCCCCCGGCCTGCCACTCGAGCGCTGCCTCGAGCGGGCTGCCGTAGCTCTTCTCCGTCCCGGCCACCCCCTGCGTGAGGCGGACGGCCTGACCGTCGACGACGTCGACGGCGGGCAGGAGGACGAGGCGGTCAGACATGGGTGCTCCGTGGGTCGAGGGTGCGGCGGGGCCGCGGGTCGTGGCGGGGCTCAGCGCAGGGTACCGAGCCAGTTGGTGAGGAGCTGGGCGCCGGCGTCGCCCGACTTCTCGGGGTGGAACTGCGTCGCGCTGAGCGGGCCGTTCTCGACGGCCGCGACGAAGCGGCCACCATGGTCGGCCCACGTGACGAGCGGCGGCGCGAAGACGGTGTCCGCGGGCTCGTCCGTGCCGAGCGTGAACGTCTGCGCCGCGTAGGAGTGGACGAAGTAGAAGCGCTCGTCGGCGATGCCTTCGAAGAGCCGCGAGCCCGCGGGTGCGTCGACCGTGTTCCATCCCATGTGCGGGACGACAGGTGCCGCGAGCCGCTCGACGATGCCCGGCCACTGGCCGAGGCCCTCGGTGCTCACGCCGTGCTCGACGCCCTCGTCGAACATCACCTGGAGGCCCACGCAGATGCCGAGGACGGGCAGCCCACCCGCAAGACGACGCTCGACGATCCAGTCGCCACGCACGCCGCGCAGACCCGTCATGACAGCTGCGTACGCGCCGACGCCTGGCACGACGAGCCCGTCGGCAGCCATCGCTGTCTCGCGGTCCGAGGTGAGCTCGACCTTCGCGCCGACACGCTCAAGGGCACGCACGGCCGAGCGCACGTTGCCGAAGCCGTAGTCGAGGACGACGACGGAGGGAGCGCTCACCGCTCCTTCCGCATCTTCTTCGCGATCTTCTTGAGGGCCCGCACCGCCCCGAGGCGGGACATCGCGGTCGAGTCCGCGACGCCCGCGAGGTCAGCGACCGTCTTCTCGCCGAGGATGAGGTCCTCGAGGTCCTGGGGCGCCGAGTCGAGGAGGAGGCCCGCAGGGATGTCCGCGCCGCGCTCGCCGCCCTCGTAGCGGGTCGCGCTCAGCTGCGATCCGGCGCGCGTGACGAGGACGACCTCGGAGCCCGCGAGGAGCGCGGAGACGGCCGCGGCTGCCTCGGCAGGAGCCGTGCCCGCACGCTCGCGCAGCACTGCGATCGCACCGATCCTGCTCGCGACGACGTCCGCGGCGACCTGCGCGAGAGCGCACACCGCGACGAGCGGCTCGGAGCCCGCGACCTGCGTGAGCAGGAGCGCGAGCGTCGGCTCCGTCCCGCCGCCGACCGCGTCGAGGCCCGAGAGGTCGTCCGGGATCTCGAACGAGAGGTCGTCAGGGAGGTCGTCGGACATCAGAGCGCGCCCTTCGTCGACGGGATGCCGTCGACGCGCGGGTCGAGCGCGACCGCCGCGCGCAGCGCGCGGGCGAGCGCCTTGAACTGCGCCTCGACGATGTGGTGCGGGTCGCGGCCCGAAAGTAGCGACACGTGGAGGCAGATGTTCGCGTGGTGCGCGATCGACTCGAGGACGTGGCGCGTGAGCGAGCCCGTGAAGTGCCCTCCGATGAGGTGGTACTCCTGGCCTGCCGGCTCGCCGTCGTGGACGAGGTAGGGGCGGCCCGAGACGTCGACGACCGCGCGTGCGAGCGCCTCGTCGAGCGGGACGAGCGCATCGCCGAAGCGCGCGATGCCACGCTTGTCGCCGAGCGCGACCTTGAGCGCCTCACCGAGGCAGATTGCGACGTCCTCGACCGTGTGGTGAGCGTCGATGTGCGTGTCGCCCTCGGCGCGGACGGTGAGGTCGATGAGCGAGTGCTTGCCGAGCGCGGTGAGCATGTGGTCGTAGAACGGCACACCCGTCGAGATCTCGGTGCGTCCCGTGCCGTCGAGGTCGATCTCGACGAGGACGCTCGACTCCGACGTCGTGCGCTCGATGCGCGCCGTGCGCCTGGTTGCGGTCACAGTCCTGCTACCTCCACGAGGGCGTCCTTGAACGCCGTCATCTCCTCGCGCGTGCCGATCGACACGCGCAGCCACCCCTCCGGACCAGTCTCCCGGATGAGCACACCCCGATCCAGCAGGCCCTGCCACACGGCGTGCCTGTCGGGGAACGTCCCGAAAAGGACGAAGTTCGAATCGGTGTCGGCAACGTCGAACTTCTGCTCGCGCAGCCAGGCGACAGTCGCGTCACGCTCGACACGCAGCTCTTTGACCATGCCGAGCAGCGAGGGCGCGTGCGCGAGCGCGGCGCGCGCCACGGCCTGCGTCACCGCGGACAGGTGGTAGGGCAGGCGCACGACGCGCAGCGCGTCAATGATCTCGGTGCGCGCGGCGAGGTAGCCGAGGCGGGCGCCCGCAAGCGCGAAGGCCTTCGACATGGTGCGGCTCACGGCAAGGTTGGGGTACTCAGCGAGGAGTTCCAGCGCGCTCGGCACACCGTCACGGCGGAACTCGCCGTAGGCCTCATCGACGACGACGACCGCGGGTGCACCGTCAACGTCGACCTCAAGGGCTGCGTCGAGGACAGCCCTGACCGTGGCGGGCGGCAGCGCGGTGCCCGTCGGGTTGTTGGGGCTTGTGAGGATGACGACGGAGGGCTGCTCGGCGCGAATGAGCTCGGCGGCGTGAGCGGCGTCGAGCGTGAAGTCGGTTTCGCGGCGCCCGGCAATGTAGCGCGAGTGGGTGTCACGCGCGTACTCGGGGTACATCGAGTACGTCGGCGCGAAGGACACGACGGTGCGGCCGGGGCCCGCGAAGGCCTGCAGCACGTGCATCATCACTTCGTTCGAGCCGTTTGCCGCCCACACCTGCTCGGCGGACAATCGCACGCCCGACTCGACCGCGAGATAGTCCGCAAGGTCGCCGCGCAGACCAAGGAAGTCGCGGTCCGGGTAGCGGTTGAGGCCGCTCGCGGCCTCGGCCACGGCGCTGGCGATGCTCGCCACGACCTCAGGGCCCGGCGCGTACGGGTTCTCGTTGACGTTGAGCAGCACGGGAACGTCGAGCTGGGGGGCGCCGTAGGGCTCCTCCCCCGCGAGCTCGGGACGGATCGGCAGCCTCAGGGCGCGAGCGGGGGTGGTCACCTGGCGATTCTAGGGCGGGGCACCTGCGCGAGGGGAGCTGATTCCACGGGGTGGGCGGGGACTCCCGCAAGAATCGACGCCCCAGCGTACCGCTGGGTGGATCGCGCGACACGACCAACGCCACGCAGTCATCCGGCTATGAATGCTGCGCTGCAGGGTCGACGTAGACTGCGACCGGCCGGGCCGTCCTCGTCGTCGCACCGGGAGTGTGGATCGATGCTGCTCGGGCAATCGATAGAGCGCGCCGCTCGCTCGCGGAAGGTTCAGTCGACGGAGCGCTGCGCGCCTGGCTCGATTTGTCTTCGCAACTCGACGCCCTCGACGGCCTCGCCGTGGCGGGCGCTGTCCTTACCCCGCCTGGCCTCACTGGCAAGGAGACCTGGGATGCCGCGTTCGCGGGTTTGGTTCGTCACCATCTCGCCCGCCGAGGACTCCCCGTCCCTGCGTGGGTGAACGAGCCTGTCCGCCGCCTTACTGTTGAGCAGACGCTTGCGATCAACGACTTTGGCATCCACATCCCCATCGACCGCGGGCACGTTCCTCCGGCCTTCCTGGCACACGGCATCGTCATTGATGAGGCATGGCTATCACGTGGCACACCCTGTACACCGCGGGAGGAGTGACCGTCGAAAACATCGCCCTCGACGCAATGCTTGCCATGAAACTCAAGGCGATAGAACGACGTTACACACCCAGACAGTTACCGCGCCGCTCCCCCACTCGTGCAGATGAGCCGCTGACCCACAACATCGCTATGCAACGTCATGCCCTCGACGCGCGCCACGTGGATGACTTCGTCGAGCACTGCCGAAGAATCGAGCGACGTCAGTTCGTTGGGCAGGTCAAGCACCTGCGCAAGGTTGAGCGTCACGCCGGGCTGCTCGACGAACAGCGCCGCGTAGAAGATCTGCGACTCCACGAGGTCCTGGAAGAAGTGGCTGCCATAACTGAGCTCCGGCTGGAATTCCTCGTACGTCATCTCGCACAGCACGGCCGCGTGGCAGATCTCGGCGAAGTTCACCGGCACACCCAACGACGGCATCGTCGTACCCCAACGGCCGGGCCCCATGAGCAGGAACGACCGCGAGCGCAGCATGCGGTTGAGCACTCCGACCTGCCGGCCGACGGCGTGGCGGCTCTGCTGGTCGAGCGCGAGGTATTCCGCCGGACGCACGACCACGACGTACTCGAGCGGGAGTTGCACGTTGCCGCCCATGAAGTCGCCGTCGGTGGCGAAGAAGCAGTCGCGGGTGTCCTCAAGCTGGGGCATCGGGACCGCCGGGCCCAGCGACCTGGTCTGGAGCGGCCGGCATTGGACGACGTTGACCCGGAAGTCGCCGTCGTCCAGAAGATTGACAGTGAACTCGATGTCGACGGGGTACCCGTACGCGGCCGCGAGCGTCGCGAGCGCGCGCTTCAGCCACTCCGCTAGTTCGGTACGACGCAGGAGTCCCGCGAAGTCGAGAATCATCGGCGGCGGCCCGGTCACGGGCCTGCCGAGTTCACGCAGTCGCGCCGCCCAGCCCTCGTCGGGGCTCGCGAACAGGGACCAGTCCGCCTTGATGTCGGTCTGCACGAGATCCCGTGCGGCCACCGTCGTGAGTTCGTCGTCCACGATGGACAGCACGTCGACCTGCCGCTGGGAATACCGAGCGAGGTCATCGACCTCGACCCGGGTGCGGCGCAGCGGGTTGTCGAGCGCGACGACGTGCGCGTAGTCCTGTGTGGTCCGGTCGACGGCGCGGGTGCCCAGCCCCAGGACGAGGCGCACCATGCCGGCGTCGGGGTCAATGTCCGGGTCCCACACGTAGAGGTTCGAGGAGTTGCCGACGCCCGCCGCATGCGGGAAGAAGGACTCTCCGTGATGGTCGCCGGAGACCCGCTGCACGAGGATCGCCATCTGCTCGTCGGCCTCGCCCAGGCCCCGGTTGCGCCGGTACTCAAGCGCCTCCGGGCTCATCGCGCTCGCATACACGGTGCGCACGGCGTCCTCGAACGCCTGGTGCCGGTCCTCGGGCGTGCCCTGGTTCGCGCAGAACACGCTTTCGTACTTCCCCGCGAAGGCGTTGCCGTAGTTGTCCTCGAGCAGCGAGCTCGAGCGCACGATGATCGGCGACTGACCGAAGTACTCGAGCATCCGCCAGAACTGCTCGCGCGCCCACGGCGGGAAGTGGCCGGTGGCAAGCTTGCGGTGCAGTTCGGCGCCGGCCTCGTAGTACCCCTCCGGGGTCTTCTGCCGGGTCCAGTCCTTCCACCAGCCGTTGGCGATGATGTACGTGTAGAAGAGGTCCGAGCCGAGGTAGTAGGAGTCGTGCGGTTCGAGCCTCTCGGCAAGTGGCGTCGTGCCGGGCTCCGCCGGGGCGCGCTCGAGGATGGCGCGGGCAACGAGCATGCCGACGCTCTTGCCGCCGACGTACCCCGAGCCGATCTCCCGCGATCCGATCGTGAGAATGTCGGCCAGGGTGAGGGATTCGCGGCACAGTTGCAGCATCCGTGCGTCACGCGCCAGAAGAACCTGCAGCAGGAGTTCCTTCGCAGCGTCCTGCGCTGCTGCGTCGCCGGTGTGCAGCGTCTGCCACCCCTCGTCAAGCAGCAAGCGCCACGGGTCAGTGCGATCCTGCGGCACGTTGAGGGCGGCAAAGAGCCGGGCCGACGCCCCACTCGACGTGATCGACGTCGCCTCATCTCCCTGAATGAGGTGAGGGAAGAACATCGTCGGGCTGTGCCTGCCCCACGCCTTGAGCGGGTGCACGTACGTCTCGCCGTCGATCTGCATGAGGTCCAGCAGAAGCTGGGTCGTGTCCCGGACACCGGAGAGGGTCTCGACGGTATGCCGACTCCGCACGAGGCAGAAGTACGCGACCGTATCGAGCTCATAGAGGAACGGGCACGTCACCTTGAAGAAGTTGTTGACCGCCATGTCCGAGTGCCACGACCCCAGCAGGTCAGTCAGCGCGTCGAAGACGTAGAAGACGTACCGGCCCGCCTCCGCGATGATCTGGTGCACCGTCCGTGCGAACAGCTCAAAGCCCAACGACGGATCGAGTTCGTGGACCTCGATCCCGGTGAGGTCATCGATGAGTGGTGCGTCCTGCCCAAACCTCACGTAGACGAGGCGTCGGCCGTCATGGCGCGCCTGGGCGACGTACGGGGTCACCACGTCGCGGTAGGCGGCGACGCTGTCGGCCTGCCACACGACGTTGTCACCGAGGCGCAGCCCGTCAAAGACCTCGTCGAGGCCAGTCAGGCCCGTACTCGCTCGGCGGAAGTCCATGCGATGACCTCGCTCCTCGACGTCGAACGCTCCGTGGCCGGGCGCAGTGGCCCGTGGCGCCCTCTGCGACCTGCGCACTCGTGGTCAACAGCGGCGACGTCAGAATACCCGCGACGGCGCCCGCTCGACCCATCGCTTGGGGCGGGCGACGTGTTGATCTCCACCGTCGGACCCATCCTGCGGTGGGGAGACGCCGCCGTGGCGGCGGCAATCGACGTGGGTGCAGGCCGGACGCGCTGAGTGCTCAGTGTGGGCGGAACCGAACACCTCACCCTGCCGCAGCTCTTTCCGCAGCTTCAGCGCGTCGACGTGGGCCTCGGCCTGCTCGGTGGTGTCTCCCCCTTCGTTCCCGCCGCCTCTGCCGTCATCAGCGCGGGCATGCGTGTCGGGCCACTCGCGCGGGGTATCCGCAGCGTCGTCGCGCGAACCTCCCCGGGATCATCGGGCGGGCCGAGCGAGAGCAACCGTGCCGCTGGGTCATCGGTTGTCATCGCCGAAGCCATGGCGCCGGATGGGACTTGTCTGCACCGGACGGAACTGAGAGGCATTGAGGGTTTCACCTTCACCGCGCAGTTCCTCGCGTGGGCCGCCGCGCAAGCGGCGAACGGCGAGATCACCGGCGCGGGCGCACTCGGTCCGGTCCAGGCCTTCGAGCTGGACGCGCTCACCGAAGGCGTTGCGCGTAGCGGGATCGCGCTGGAATCTGCGGGGTAATCCACAGCCGGTGCTCGGGTGTCGGTGGCGGTCCGTAGGCTGGTGCTCGTGTCCGACGAGATCCACCTGCCCGACGAGACGACCTCGACCGATCAGGCGCAACCGGAGTCTGCGCCCGAGCCTGCGCGCGAGCCCAAGGGGACCCCGGGCCGCTGGGGCGTCGAGCCCGACTGGTCCCTTCTCGAAGGACGTCCACGCCGCCACATCGAAGACACCGGCCCGGGCTGGGGCGCGAGCTCGCTCGACGCACGCAAGCTCGCCGAGCACGACGGACCCGCCGAGCCCGCGTGGTCGCGCGGCTCGTCACTCGCGCCGGACCCTGTGGCACCGGCTCCCCCGGCCGTCGCGTCTGCGGTTGCCGCGGCGCCCGACGCCCCGGGCTCGTCGGCCCCCATCGACGCGTCGGCATCTCTCGCGCCGGCGGAGCCTGTATCCGCGCGACCCGAACCCGCTCAGGCCGCGCCTCAGGCCGAGACCGTCGTCTGGGACGACGGCATTCCGCTCGGTGAGCCGCCGGTCGACTGGGACGATGTCCCACCGCCGCCCGACGACGCGTGGGGCCCCGCCCCCGTCGAGCGCCGCTCCCCCGCCGGTAGCAGCGCGACCGTCGGGCATGTAGCACCCCGTGCTCCCCGCGAGCGCGCGAGCCTCGACGGTGTCGTCGGCCGTGAGGCGGCCGAGGCTGTCCTGCGCCGCCTCGTCGGACGTGACGACGCGCGCCTGCGCGAGGACCAGTGGACGGCCATTGAGGCGCTCGTCGCGCGCCAGCGGCGCGTGCTCGTCGTCCAGCGCACCGGCTGGGGCAAGTCGGCCGTGTACTTCGTCGCAACCTCGCTGCTGCGCGAGGCGGGCGAGGGCCCTACGGTCATCGTCTCCCCGCTGCTTGCGCTCATGCGCGACCAGGTCGCGGCGGCCGAGCGCGCGGGCATCCGCGCGGTGACGATCAACTCCTCGAACGTCACCGAGTGGGACGACATCCACGAGCAGATCGCGGCGGGCGAGGTCGACGTCCTCCTGTGCTCCCCCGAGCGGCTCAACAACCCCGACTTCCGCGACACCGTGCTCCCCCGCCTCGCGGCGGACGCGGGCCTCGTCGTCGTCGACGAGGCGCACTGCATCTCCGACTGGGGCCACGACTTCCGGCCTGACTACCGGCGTATCCGCGACCTCGTCGCGAACCTCCCCGCAGGCATCCCCGTGCTCGCGACGACCGCGACCGCGAACGAGCGCGTCACGCACGACGTCGCCGAGCAGCTCGCGGTCCACGCGAGCGCGCCCGAGGGTGAGGACGTCCTCGTGCTGCGCGGCACGCTCGACCGCGCCTCACTCCACCTCGCCGTCCTGCCCGTTACCGACCAGCCGACACGCGTCGCCTGGCTCATCGACGCGCTGAGTGTGCTTCCGGGCTCGGGCATCGTCTACTGCCTCACCGTCTCAGCGGCCGAGCAGGTCGCCGAGCAGCTGCGTGCCGCAGGCCACGAGGTCCGCGCCTACACGGGCCGCACCGACACCGCCGAGCGCGAGCAGCTCGAGGCAGACCTCAAGGCCGACCGCGTCAAGGCGCTCGTCGCGACGAGCGCACTCGGCATGGGTTTCGACAAACCCGACCTCGGTTTCGTCATCCACCTCGGCGCCCCGAGCTCACCCATCGCGTACTACCAGCAGGTCGGCCGTGCCGGGCGTGGCGTCGACCGCGCGACCGTCGTCCTCGTCCCGGGCGAGGAGGACCAGCGGATCTGGGAGTACTTCGGGTCGCTCGCCTTCCCCTCCGAGCAGCAGGTCCGCACGGTCATCGACACGCTCGCGCAGAACGGCACCATGTCACTGCCGCAGCTCGAAACCCACGTTGACCTCAAGCGCGCCCGGCTCGAGACGATGCTCAAGGTCCTCGACGTCGACGGCGCCGTCAAGCGCGTCCGCGGCGGATGGACCGCCACCGGCCAGCCGTGGGCGTACGACGCCGAGCGCTACCGGCGCGTCGACGCGGCTCGGCTGCGCGAGCAGCGCGCGATGCTCGACTACCAGCGCACCGACGGCTGCCGCATGGCGTTCCTCCGCGCACAGCTCGACGACCCTGAGCTCGAGGCCGGCTGGCGCTGCGGCCGGTGCGACCGCTGCGGCACCGTGACGCTCCCACCGCTGCCCGACCGCACTGCGATCACGACGGCCCGCGAGCGCATGGACCGTCCCGGCATCGAGATCTCGGCCCGGCGCCAGTGGCCGAGCGGCATGGCGAACCTCGGCATCGAGCTGGCCGGGCGACTGCCCGCCGACGAGCTCGCCGAGCCCGGACGCGCCGTCGCACGCCTCGACGGTCTCGGCTGGTCGGCTCCCCTGCGTGAGCTCTTCGCGCCGACGACCGCCGACGGCGAGGTGCCGCGCGCGCTGCGCACGGCCGCCGCGCGGGCGCTCGACGAGTGGCCCGCGGTCCGCGCGATCGACGGCATCGTCCTCGTCGCGTCTGCGACCCGGCCCCAGCTCGTCACCCACCTCGCGCACGGTCTCGGCCGGTACCTCGGCAAGCCGGTCGTCGGCGAGATTGCACCCGCGCCCGGGACTCCTGCCGGACGGCACGACGTCAACTCGGCGCTCCGGCTCGCGGGTGTCGTCCAGCGGCTTCAGCCGCGCCTCAGCGAGGCCGCCCTCGCGGGCCTGCCCGGTCGGTCCGTGCTCCTCGTCGACGACTTCACGGAGTCCGGCTGGACGCTCACGGTCGCCGCGCGCATGCTCCGCCAGGTCGGGGCGGCCTCGGTCCTGCCGTTCGTCCTCGCCCAGGCCTGACGTCGCTCACGGACGTCGCACGTCCGTGCGGGCGGCCGGTTCTCCGTGATCACCGGCTGCCCACGCAGCGTGCGCGGCCGTCCGCGCCCCAGCCTTTCTCACGGCCTGCCCCGTGCTGCACGCGTGCGCGCGCGCTACCGTCAGACCATGCCAGCACCCGAGCTCGCTGCCGACGACGTCCGCCTCGCCGCGCTGCTGCGCGGCGTCAACGTCGGGGGCCGCAACATCCCCATGTACGAGCTGCGCGACCTCGTCGGGACCCTCGACGTCCGCAACGTCCGCACGGTCCTCGCGAGCGGGAACGTCCTGCTCGACGCGCCCGCGGCGACGCCCGTCGGCACGACCCGCGCACGGCTCGAGCAGGCGATCGGTGAGCGATTCGGCTACGAAGCGCTCGTCGCGCTCGTACCGCTCACTCTCGTCGGCGAGCTCGCCGCAGGTGCGCCCTGGCCCGACGACGACCTGTGGCACACGTACGTGGCGTTCTCGACGACGCCCGGGCTGCTGCGCGAGGCAACGACCGCGACCGAGGAGAACCTCACGGCCGACGCAGCTGCGGCCGACGCGGGTGCGACGGCCACCCAGATGACGGCCGCCGGGGTGTCCGGCCGGGACGACGGAGCGGACGACCCCGCACCCGGACGAGTGCCGCGAGCCGCCTCGCCCGGGACCGAGCCGGCAGAGCCGTCCGCTCCCCTGCCGGGAAGCCCGCACCCCGCACCCACGGAGGCCGACGACGCACCCGCCGGGACACGCCTCGCCGAGGTGCGAGCCCGCGCCGCGACCCGCAGGACGCTCTCCGAGCAGCTCGCCGCGAACGAGGAGGCGGCCGCACGCGTGACGGAACTGCGCGAGCGCACCGGTCGCACCGAGGTGTGCTCGGTCGTCGCGGCGAGCTTCCTCGTCGGCGGGGCCGAGCGCGACGCCGAGCGCGGCGACCTCGTCGAGAGCTGGCAGCACCCGGACGCGGCCCTCGCGGCCCGTCTCGCCGAGGTTGGCCTCGACGCGCTGTGGTGGCGCTGCCCGCGCGGCTCGTCGCTCACGACCCCGCTCGCCCGCACGCTCGCCCGCGCGCACTTCTCGGCGACGACCACCCGCAACGTGAGGACGCTGCGCCGCCTGTCCTGACGGGAGACGCCTGAGCACTTCCCGGGGCTACGCGCCTGTGCCACCGGGCTCATCGATGGTTGTAGGGCCCAACATTCCTTTCGACTACCAGCGGCTCGCCCCCGATGTTGCCGAGGAGCCTAGTGAGGTCAATGAGCGACGCCCGTTGCCGCAGTCCGGGGTTGGCCTCGAGCAACAACGTGATGCGCCGTGCGCCTTCATCCGGAGAAAGCGCCTCCATGCGGCGCTGAGCTTCCAAGGTCGCGGCGTCAGCGTCCTCGATATACGCGTGGGACAGCCGATGCCACAGTTCCTGATGGACCACACCCGCGTGGAGCCATGCCTCGACGTGTGACTTCCACTCGGCGCTCGTCATGCTGATCTTGGGCTCAGGGCTCGCGACGACATGTCCGCTTCCCACTGGGAGAGTACGACCTTGGTGAGCCGTGACGCCAGACGCGCGGCCGCTCGAGACATGGTCCGTCCACGACCGTCCATCCCAATAGCGGAGATGTGCTGGACTCGCCGGGTCGGGATACCAGTCCGCTGGCGCCGTCACGGTTCCCGGCGCTTGCGCGACATGGTGCGTCCAGGAAGTTCCATTCCAGTAGCGCACCTGTGCAGCATTCGAGGGGTCGGGATACCAGTCCGCCTCGATACGAGGAGCGGAAACCGCCCGTTGAGCGTAATCATCCGTCCACGCGAGGCCAGTCCAATAGCGCAGACGCCCCGGGGCACCCGGAATCTCGTACCATCCGGCAGGAACACCGCCCACACGCCCGGCGGTCGTGTGTGCAGTATCGGCACTTCGCCGCTTCTCGCGAGACTTCTGAACGGCCCTCACGCCAATGACAACGCCGGCTGCAGCAACGAGCGCCCAGGGAACGAGGGCAGATATATCAGGGGCGTCCTCTTGTGCAGCCCCGGACCCGCGCTCGTCGCAGGTGAGCCACGGCTCGGGCTCGTCGTACTCGTCGTCCGGCTCATCCTCGTCTAGGATCACCACTTGAGACAGCTCGCCTGTCGTCCGGTCGCGCGCGAGAGGGCTCTTTTGTCCAGGAAGCACGTGGGACTCGGAGAGGTCGGAGTTCTCCCTTATCAAGAACGTGCCGGGCACCCTCTTCCAGCCTTCGGGCGCCTCAGACATCGCACCCTCCGCAACGGTTGCAGATCCTCATCTGAGCCACATCCTGCGTTCGATGTTGACCCGCTGCACCTGAGCCGGAAGCGTGAAGAGATCGACGAACCAGCCGATCATCAACCAGCCGAACGTGAACAGATATCCAAGACCCATGCCCACCTTGCCGAGGTAGAAATGGTGAGCCCCGAAGAAGCCGAGGAAGAACCAGAGAAGATACGCCGTGCCGATCGACAAATCCGGGCGCGGCTGCACGTGCGGATACCCCACAGCAAAATTCACCGGGACTTGTGGCTGCGCATAGGTTGTGGACATCCCACCCACCCCGGTGCCCGGCACGGGCGGCGGCATGGCTGCCGGTGGCGGCTGCGGTGCCGGTGGGCCATAGTTCGGCACGGGCGGCGGCATGGCTGCCGGTGGCGGCGGTGGTGGCAGTGGGACATAGTTCGACCCAGCCATAGGCGGCGGCATGTTGGGTGGCACGCTCCAACCCTGGCTATGCGCCATCTGCTTGCCCTCCCATCACGCGCCGCAACGTTGCCGACAAGGTGATCCTAGTCGCTGAGCGAAAGCCGCTACCGCGGAAAGCGGAGACATCGCCAACGGTATCAGGACTCTCGAGCCGACCGGGTCCGCCCTCGCGTGCAACATCTCCGCGAGCGCGCATACCAAACCCACGCCATCACCCACCACTAGTGTCGGTCGACGCCCGCGATAGTCGCACACCTTGACGTGGCCGTCACGCGTCGGCGACCTCGGGTGGCCAGACGACCGTGAACCGCTCGGTGAGCACGACGCTGCTCTCGTCGAACGCGACCCCGGTGCGTGCGCTCACGCGCTCCCAGTAGGCGCGGTGACCCGCGCGCCACGCCACGAGAGAACCGTCGTCCTCGCCCTCGGCCCGTGCGAAGTCCTCATCGACGACGTCGAAGCGGACCGCGTCGACCGAGGTGGTTCTCAGGACGCAACGGGGGGCGCCCGCGCCGTCGCACATCACCCAGTGGTCCCCCACCGCCGGAGGCGCCTCGTCCGCGAGCTCGAGCTCGGCCACGAGGGTCGCCGTCGCGCGCTTGCGGCCCGCGAGCACGAGTGCGATGAGCTCGTCGGCGAGCGCCGGCCCGTCGCCGAACGCCTCGACACCGACGGGCAGCGTGCCTGCGGGCACTGCGCCGGTCGCGACGTACGCGTCCCACATCGCACGGGCAGCGACGTCGTCGACGACCACCTCAGCGACCGAATCGTGCGCTGATCGCCTCGCCGTGGGCCGGGAGGTCCTCGGCGTTCGCGAACGTGACGATCTGGTCCGCGATCTGCTCGAGCGCGTCCCGGGAGTACTCGACGACCTGGACAGCCCGCACGAAGGAGTGGACGCCGAGTCCGCTCGAGTAGTGCGCGCACCCGCCCGTCGGCAGGACGTGGTTGGAGCCGGCCATGTAGTCGCCGAGCGGCACGGGCGAGAAGGCGCCGACGAAGATCGCGCCCGCGCTCGTCACACGGTCTGCGAGCGCGGCGGCGTCCGCCGTCTGGATCTCGAGGTGCTCGGCGCCGTACGCGTTGACGACCGCGAGTCCCGCCTCGAGGTCGTCGACGAGGACCGTCGCGGACTGGGGACCGGCGAGCGCGGTCGCGACACGCTCGGTGTGCTTCGTCGCGGCAGCACGCCGGGCGAGCGCCGCGTCGACCGCGTCCGCGAGCGCGACCGAGTCGGTGACGAGCACCGAGGCCGCCATGGGGTCGTGCTCGGCCTGGCTGAGGAGGTCCGCGGCGACGTGCTCGGCGTCCGCGGTCGCGTCGGCGAGCACGGCGATCTCGGTCGGGCCCGCCTCCGCGTCGATGCCGACGACCCCGCGCACGAGGCGCTTGGCGGCGGCGACGAAGACGTTACCGGGCCCCGTGATGACGTCGACGGGCTCGGCGAGGACGTCGCCGTCCTGCGGCTCGGAGCCCACGGCGCCGTAAGCGAACATCGCGACGGCCTGCGCGCCGCCGACCGCGTAGACCTCGTCGACGCCGAGGAGCGCGCACGCCGCAAGGATCGTCGCGTTCGGCAGCCCCTGCTCGTCCGCCTGCGGCGGACTCGCGATCGCGAGCGACACGACACCTGCCTCTTGGGCCGCGACGACGTTCATGATGACGGACGACGGGTAGACGGCGAGCCCGCCGGGCACGTAGAGCCCGACGCGCTGCACGGGGATCCACCGCTGCCGCACCGTCGCGCCCGGGGCGACGGACACCGTGAAGTCGGCGGGACGCTGCGCGGCGTGGACGGCGCGCACGCGCGTGATGGTCTCCTCGAGCGCGGCGCGCAGGCCAGGCTCGAGGCCCTCGAGCGCGGCCGTGATGACGTCGGTCGGGACGCGCAGGTGCTCGGGTCGCACGTGGTCGAACTTCTCGGCATAGTCGCGCAGCGCCGCGGCGCCGCGCGCGCGGACGTCCTCGACGACGGGGGCGACGAGCCGGCTCGCGTCCTCGACGCCCACCTCGGGGCGCGGGAGGACGGCGGAGAGCTCACGGGCGGACAGGGAGCGACCACGCAGGTCCAGACGGTTGATCACTCTCCGAGGGTAGCCGCGGCAGTGCGCAGCACGCAGGGACTTATCGCTGGGCGGACGCCCGCCCGGTGGCGCACCGAAGGCTGTCGGCGGGGTCAGTCGTCGTGCACGACGCGCGCCGAGCGGCGTCCGTCTGGGTGCGACACGACGACGACGTCGCCTGGGACGAGCTGGCGGCCGCGGCGCGTGTCGACCTCGCCGTTGACGGTGACCTCCCCGTCGGTGACGAGGTCACGGGCCTCGGCTCCGGACTCGGCGAGGTCGGCGAGCTTGAGGAACTGGCCCAGGCGGATGGACTCGTCGCGGATCGTCACGTCGTGCATGACGCCATTCTCGCAGGCGTCGGCCCGGGCGGAGTGCGTCAGCGGGTCATGTAGCCCGAGCCGAGCACGCGGTCGGGCCGGACGTGGAGGACGACCCGCTCCGGCTTGTGCTCCAGCGGCCTGTACCGGACGGCGTAGCGCCGCACCGCCTCCGCGACGTCGTGCGGGTCGTCGGAAACGGTCGCGGTCCCCTCGAACGTCAGCCAGCGGCCCCCGTCGACCTGGCACACGGCGACGCGCGCGTCACCGCCGCCCGGGGCACCCGCCGCGACGTTGCGCGCCTTGACGCTCGTCCGCTCCGTCGTGATGCGGACGAGCTGTGCGTCGGCGTCCCACGTGAACGCGACGGGCACGACGTGCGGCGTGCCGTCGGCACGCAGCGTCGTGAGCGTCGCGAGGTGACGTTCGGTGACGAACACGGTCTGCTCAGGGGTGAGTGGACGCACGGGACGCTCCTGGGTCGAGACGGGATGTCAGCCGAGGCAGCTGGGGCCGAAGAGGACCTTGAGGTCCCCGAAGAGCGCGGGCGTGCGGTCGACACGGAAGCGGTCGGCCGCACGCAGGAGCGTCGACCGTCCAGGTCGCGTCACCCGGACGTGCACCTCGGACGAGCCCGGGTGGGCGCGCAGGATGTCTCGAAGCTTCTCGATGTCGGCCTGCGTGCAGCGCGACTCGGGCACGATGACACGCACAGGGGCTTCAGGCCCCGCCGTGAGGTCGGGCAGCGAGAGCTCCATCGCCTGGAGCGACATCGACTCGTCGCGCCGCCTCACGCGTCCGCGCAGGACGACAATCTGGTCCTCCGCGAGCACCGTCGAGTACGCGGTGTACGTCTCGCCGAAGAACATCACCTCGATCGACCCCTCGAGGTCCTCGATCGTCACGGCCGCCCACGGGTTGCCGTTCTTCGACATCTTGCGCTGCAGGCTCGTGATGAGCCCCGCGATGACCACGGTCGAGCCGTCGGGTCGCGCCTCGTCCGCGAGGAGGTTCGCGACCGACGTCTCCGCGGCACGCTCGAGCACGTGTTCGAGGCCCGAGAGCGGGTGGTCGGAGACGTAGAGGCCGAGCATGTCCCGCTCGAACGCGAGGAGCTGCTTCTTGTCCCAGTCCGGCAGGTCCGGCACCTCGACGGAGAAGCCGACCGCGTCGTCCTCCTCACCGCCGAAGTCGGCGAAGAGGTCGAACTGGCCCTCGGCCTCCTTGCGCTTGACGCCGATGACGGCGTCGACCGCCTGCTCGTGCACCATGACGAGCGCGCGGCGCGTGTGGCCGAGCGAGTCGAAGGCCCCGCCCTTGATGAGCGACTCGATGGTCCGCTTGTTGCAGACGACTGCCGGCACCTTGTCGAGGAAGTCGGTGAACGACGTGAAGTCGCCCTTCTCCTCGCGCGTGCGGACGATCGCGTCGACGACGTTCGCGCCGACGTTGCGGATCGCGGTGAGGCCAAAGCGGATGTCCGGGCCGACGGCCGTGAAGTTCGCGGCCGACGAGTTGACGTCGGGCGGGAGCACCGTGATGCCCATGCGGCGGCACTCGCCGAGGTAGAGCGCGGACTTGTCCTTGTCGTCCTTGACGGACGTGAGGAGGCCCGCCATGTACTCGCCCGGGTAGTGCGCCTTGAGGTACGCGGTCCAGTACGAGACGAGGCCGTAGGCCGCGGTGTGCGCCTTGTTGAAGGCGTAGTCGGCGAAAGACTCGAGGACGTTCCACAGCGCGTGCTGCGCGTCCTTCGTGTAACCGTGCTTCGTCATGCCCTCGAAGAAGTCGGCCTGCTGCTTGTCGAGCTCGGACTTCTTCTTCTTGCCCATCGCGCGACGCAGGACGTCGGCCTGTCCGAGCGAGAAGCCTGCGACCTTCTGGGCCGCGGCCATCACCTGCTCCTGGTAGACGATGAGGCCGTACGTCCCGCCGAGGATCTCGCTGAGCGGCTCCTCGAGCTCAGGGTGGATCGGCGTGATCTCCTGGAGCCCGTTCTTGCGCAGCGCGTAGTTCGTGTGCGAGTTCACGCCCATGGGGCCGGGGCGGTAGAGCGCGAGGACGGCCGAGATGTCCTCGAAGTTGTCGGGCTTCATGAGTCGCAGCAGCGAGCGCATGGGTCCGCCGTCGAGCTGGAAGACGCCGAGAGTGTCGCCGCGTGCGAGCAGCTCGTAGCTGCCGACGTCGTCGAGCGCGAGATCCTCGAGGACGAGCGGCTTCTTGCCGTTCATGACGATGTTCTCGAGCGCGTCGTCGAGGATCGTGAGGTTGCGCAGCCCGAGGAAGTCCATCTTGATGAGGCCGAGGCCCTCGGACGTCGGGTAGTCGAACTGCGTGATGATCGCGCCGTCCTGGGGGCGACGCATGATGGGGATGATGTCGATGAGCGGGTGGTTCGACATGATGACGCCCGCGGCGTGGACGCCCCACTGGCGCTTGAGGCCCTCGATGCCGCGGGCGAGCTCGACGACGCGCTGCGCGTCGGGGTCGGCGTCGTGGAGCGCCCGGAACTCGGAGGCCTCCGCGTAGCGCTTGTGCTGGGGGTCGAAGATCCCCGAGAGCGGGATGTCCTTGCCCATGACGGCGGGCGGCATGGCCTTCGTGAGCTTCTCGCCCATCGCGAAGGGGAAGCCGAGCAGGCGCGAGGAGTCCTTGAGTGCCTGCTTCGCCTTGATCGTGCCGTACGTGACGATCTGCGCGACGTGGTCCTCGCCGTACTTCTGAGTGACGTACCTGATGACCTCGCCGCGCCGGCGCTCGTCGAAGTCGACGTCGAAGTCGGGCATCGAGACGCGCTCGGGATTGAGGAAACGCTCGAAGATAAGGCCGTGCTCGAGCGGGTCGAGGTCCGTGATCCGCATCGCGTACGCCGCCATCGAGCCTGCGCCCGAGCCACGACCGGGCCCGACGCGGATGCCCTGGGACTTCGCCCAGTTGATGAAGTCCGCGACGACGAGGAAGTACCCCGGGAAGCCCATCTGGATGATGACGTCGGTCTCGTACTTCGCCTGCGCGCGCGACGCTTCCGGGACGCCGTGCGGGTAGCGACGCTCGAGGCCTCGCTCGACCTCCTTGATGAACCACGAGGTCTCGTCCTCCCCCGGCGGGACGGGGAAGTTCGGCATGTAGTTGGCACTCGTGTCGAAGGACACCTCGCACTGCTCGGCGACGAGCAGCGTGTTGTCGCACGCCTCGGGATGGTCCTTGAAGAGCCGGCGCATCTCCGCGGCCGTCTTCACGTAGTAGCCCGTGCCCTGGAACGCGAAGCGGTTGCCGCCCTGCTCGTACGTCGGCTCAGTGAGCGCCGAGCCGGAGTTGATCGCGAGGAGCGCCTCCTGGCTCGCCGCGTCCTCCTCCCGCACGTAGTGGAGGTCGTTCGTCGCGAGCAGCGGCGCACCGATCGCCCTCGCCAGCTCGAGCAGCTGAGGAAAGACGCGCGTCTCGATGTCGAGCCCGTGATCCATGAGCTCGACGTAGAAGAACTCCTTGCCGAAGATGTCCTGCAGCTCGCCGGCCACGCGCACGGCCTCGTCGTACTGGCCGAGGCGCAGCCGCGTCTGGATCTCCCCCGACGGGCAGCCCGTCGACGCGATCATGCCCGGCGAGTACCGCTCGAGCAGGTCGCGGTCCATGCGTGGCCACTTGCCCATCTGACCCTCGAGCGACGCGTACGACGACGCGCGGAAGAGGTTGTGCAACCCCTCGTTGTTGCGCGCCCACATCGTCATGTGCGTGTACGCGCCGCGGGCCGAGACGTCGTCGGACTCCTGACCCTGCTCACCGAAGCGCACGCGCGTCTGGTCGAAGCGGCTCGTCCCCGGGGTGACGTATGCCTCGACGCCGAGGATCGGTTTGATGCCCGCGCGCGTCGCCTGCTGCCAGAAGTCGAAGGCTCCGAAGAGGTAACCGTGGTCGGTCGTCGCGATGGCCTTCTGCTCCTGCCGGGCGACCTCCTCCATGAGGTCCCCGACGCGTGCCGCACCGTCGAGCATCGAGTACTCGGTGTGGACGTGAAGATGGACGAAGTCCTCAGCGGTGCTCGGCATGCCCCGAGTCTAGGCCGAGCGGCGGACGTCCCGGGCCGCGCACGGCGCGTCGCAACGACCTCGTCCGGGCTCAGCGCACGAGGTCGACGAACGCGTCCTTGTGCTCGATCCCCGCGTCGAGGTAGAAGTCCCCGACGACGGTGTAGCCGAGCGACTCGTAGAAGCCGAAGGCCTGCCGCTGCGCCGAGAGAACCGATCGCACGCGGCCGTCGACCGCATGGTCGTCGAGCGCGACGGCGTGCGCCGCGCGCATGAGCACGCGTCCCACACCTGTACCGCGCGCGACCGCGCGCACCGCGACCCGCCCGACGTGGACCTCCCCAGGGTGCGCCGGGTCCGCGAGGACCCGTGCCGTGCCGAGCACCACTCCGTCCGCGCCGAGCGCGAGCAGGTGCGTCGTCGTCGGGGCGTCGTCGAGCGCGTCGATCTCCTCGGCGAGAGGAACCTTCTGCTCGTCGACGAAGACCTCGAGCCGCACCGCGAGACAGTCCCCGCGCCGGGTCCCGTCGTCGAGCCGAACGACCGTGACGTTGCCCTCGACGAGGACGGGGCGCGTGCCGTCCGCGCTCACCGGTAGCCCTCAGCGACGACCTCGAGCGCGTGCGCGAGGTCTGCGGGGTACTCCGACGTCACCTCGACCCAGCGCCCGTCCGACGGGTGCGCGAACCCGAGCCGCATCGCGTGCAACCACTGGCGTGTCAGACCCGTGCGTTCCGCGAGCCGCGGGTCCGCGCCGTACATCGGGTCACCGACGCACGGGTGACGCAGCGCCGAGAAGTGGACACGGATCTGGTGCGTGCGGCCCGTCTCGAGGTGCACCTCGACGAGGCTCGCCGACGGGAACATCTCGAGCACCTCGTAGTGCGTCACCGACGGCTTGCCGTCCGCGACGACCGCGAACTTCCAGTCCGACGAGGGGTGCCGACCGATCGGCGCGTCGATCGTCCCGACCGACGGATCGGGATAGCCCTGGACGAGCGCGTGGTAGACCTTCTCGACCGTTCGCTCCTTGAACGCACGCTTGAGCACCGTGTACGCGTGCTCGCTCTTCGCGACGACCATGAGGCCGCTCGTGCCCGCGTCGAGGCGGTGGACGATGCCCTGGCGCTCGGCTGCGCCCGACGTCGAGATCCGGTAGCCCGCCGCGGCGAGCGCGCCGACGACCGTCGGCCCCGTCCAGCCGGGCGATGGGTGAGCCGCGACGCCGACAGGCTTGTCGATGACGACGACGTCGTCGTCGTCATACCGGATGATCATGCCGGGAACCGGCTCCGGCGGCGGCGCCGCCTTCGCGTTCGGGTCCGGGAGCTCGACCTCGAGCCACGACCCGGGCGTGAGCCGGTCGGACTTGCCCACGGTCCGGCCGTCGAGCTGGACGCCCCCGGACTCGGCGATCTCCGCCGCCCGCGAGCGTGAGAGGCCGAGGAGCCGCGCGAGTCCCGCGTCGACACGCTCCCCCGCGAGGCCGTCGGGGACAGGCAGGGTGCGCGAGGTCACGGCTGCGCGCCCTTGTCGGTCACGGTCCTGGTCGCGTCCTCGCGTCCGGGAGCCACATCCGTGCCGGCGACGCCGTCCGGCGCGTCGTCGGACACGGCACCGGCGGGCGCCTCGTCGCCGAACGGCACGCCGCGGAACGACAGCCAGACGACGACGACCGCGGCGCCGACGATCGCGATGTCGGCGACGTTCCCGACGAAGAATCCCGCGTAGTTGATGAAATCGACGACGTGGCCGTGCCCGAAGCTCGGCTCGCGGAGGAGCCGGTCGACGAGGTTGCCGACGGCTCCGCCGAGGATGAGCGCGAGCGCGAACGCCCACGGGCGGGACGTGATGCGGCGCGACCCGAGGACGATGACGATCGTGACTCCCACCGCGAGGAGCGTGAGCACCCACGTGAAGCCCTCGCCCATCGACAGGGCAGCGCCGGGGTTGAAGACGAGCTTCCAGCCGAGGAGTTCCGCGAGGAACCAGTCGGTTGCTGCTCCCGGCTCGAGCCGCGCGAGCGCAAGCTCCTTCGTCGCCTGATCGATCCCGACGACGGCGAGCGCGCCAAGGAGGATCGGCCACAGCAGACGGCGTGGGCGGGCGGGTGCCGCAGCACCCTCGGGCGTCATGGCCCCGGAGGGCGTCGTGTCGTCAGTCATGGCCGGACCAGTCTGCCACGGTCGCGGCCGTGCGCTGCGTGCCGCCGGTCAGCGCCGCTCGGCGAGCTGCTTGCAGCGGACGCACATCGCGGCGCGCGGGAACGCCTCGAGGCGCGCCTTGCCGATCGGACCGCCGCACACCTCGCACGTACCGTACGTGCCGTCCGCGATGCGCGCGAGCGCGCTGCGGTTCTGCTCGAGCAGATCCCGGGTGTTGTTGACGAAGGTGAGTTCCTGCTCCCGCTCGAGCGCGCTCGAGCCCGAGTCCGCCTGGTCGTCCCCGGCTCCCTCGCCCGAGTTGCGGAGCAGCTCCGCGAGGTCGGCGTCGGCGGCCTCGAGCTCGATCTCGAGGCGCTCCGACTCAGCGATGAGGCCGAGGGCGAGAGCCTTGACCTCCTTGGTCGTCCACGGCTCCTCGCCCTCGCGCACCTGGAGCTGCTTGACGTCCTTCGCGAGCCGCGGGAAGCGCTCGGCGAAGGTGGGGGCGGGCGTGGCATCCTGGATCGACATCGGCGAGCCTCTCTTCACGGCGGAAATGCTGAGGATAGACGTCGTGATCGGGACGGACAACTGCGCACGGGGTGCTGCAGCGTCCGTCCCGACCACGAGAGGTGTGCCCGCTCACGGACGGGGGCCGTCAGATGGAGCGGCCGGACTCCTTGTCGCCGCCCGGCATGACCGCGCCACGGTTGTTGAGGTCGCCGAGGAGGTTCTCGAGGTAGCTCTGCAGACGCATGCGGTAGTCACGCTCGAACTGGCGGAGCTCGTCGATCTTGCGCTCGAGGAGACCACGCTCCTGCTCGAGCTGGCCGAGCGTGCGTGCGGAGGTCTCCTGCGCCTCGCGGACGATGCGCTCACCCTCGGTGCGCGCCTCGGTGACGATGCGGTCGCCCTCCTCCTGACCGGAGCGGACGTAGTCGTCGTGGAGCTTCTGCGCGAGCTGGAGCATGCCCGTGGCGGACTCGGGCTCCGAGAGGCGGGCGGGAGCGGCGGGCGCTGGGGCCGGTGCCGGCTCGGGCGTCGGAGCAGGGGCCGGCTCGGGGGCGGCGGCCGGCGCGGCTGCTGCTGCCGCGGCCTGCGCAGCGTTCTGGCGGGTGAGCTCTGCCACGCGGCGCTCTGCGGCGGCGAGCTTGCTCTTGAGGTCACCGTTCTCGCCCTCGTACGCGCGGAGCGTATTGAGCACCTCGTCGAGGAAGTCGTCGACCTCGACGATGTCGTAGCCCTCGCGGAACTTTGTCGCCGTGAACTTCTTGTTCAGGATGTCGTCCGTGGTCAGCAGTTCCATCGGGTCACCTCTGTTGCAGTCGTTGCGGATCCTGACGGACCTGACGTCAGGTACGCCGAGGATCACGCTAGCGGAAAAAAGTGGGTCGGTCGTCATCGACCCCGTCGGTCAGGCTGCTCTCATCGTGAACTGAATCATGGCCAGCACGTTCATGAGGAGCGAGCAGGCGAGGAACAGGACGATGAACGACAGGTCGATCTGGACCCGACCGAGGCGCAGCGGCGGGATGAAACGTCGCAGGAGCTTGAGCGGGGGGTCCGTGAGGGTGAAGATGAGCTCGCACAGGACGAGGACGGCGCCTCGAGGACGCCAGTCGCGCGCGAAGACCTGGATCCAGTCGATGACGACGCGCCCCAGGAGGACGAGCAGGTAGAGCCAGAGGACGAGCCTGAGGAGCGTCAGAACGAGATCCACGGAGGCGACGGCTCAGCTCTGGTTGAAGATGCCGGCGCGAGCGTTCTCGCCGCGGTCCTCGCCGGCGATCTCCACGTTCTCGGGAGAGAGGAGGAAGACCTTGTTCGTCACACGCTCGATCGAGCCGCGGAGCCCGAAGATCAGCCCGGCCGAGAAGTCGACGAGACGCTTGGCGTCGGAGTCGTCCATGTCGGAGAGGTTGATGATGACGGGCGTGCCCGCGCGGAACGCCTCGCCGATCTGCCGGGCGTCGTTGTACGAGCGCGGGTGGACCGTCGTGATGCGACGCAGCTCGGGCGCCGGCGCGACGGCCTGGACCCCTCGGCTGATGGGCGTCACCTGTGCGTGCGTCTCGCTCACGGTCTCCACCTCGGGCTCGAAGTCCTGGTAGTCCTCGACGTACTCGTCGTGGTACTCCTCGGCGTACTCTTGGCCGCCGCGGTCGTCCGCGAGGCCCAGGTACAGCATCGTCTTGCGCAGCGCTCCGGCCATCGCCTTGCTCCTCCGTCGTCGTCCAGTGCACCCATGAGGGTGGATCCACGCTAACCGTCGGCGGCCGGGGGATCTTGCAACGACACGCCCGACGCCCCGGGTGCCCGCACCCGCTCGAGCATCGTCACCGTGACGCGGGGGCGAGGTGGACGACGCCCGCGAGGCGGCCGGTCGTTCCGGGACCCTCGTCCGCGGTCGCCCGCCGGTGCGAGAAGAGCGACGAATCCTCGATCGTGCAGCGCGCGTCCCGCGCGACGTGCCCGACCCCAAGGGAGCGCAGTCGCGCGTCGACGGCGCCGGGCAGGTCGAGCGCCGCCGTCCCCCACGACGTCGTCGAGGAGGCTCCGGGCACGCGTGCCGCGATCTCGTCGCGCATCGCGACGGGGACCTCGTAGCAGCGCCCGCACGCGCTCGGCCCGACGACCGCGCGCACGTCCGCCCCGGACGCACCGAGCGTCCGCATCGCAGCGAGCACCTCGCCGACGACGTCGAGCTCGACGCCGCGCCGACCTGCGTGCGCGACGCCGACGACACGGGCGACGGGGTCCGCGAGGAGGACCGGGACGCAGTCGGCGACGAGGACGGCGAGAGCGAGCCCCGGCACGGCCGTCACGAGCCCGTCGGCCTCGCCGACGGAGTCGAGGGTCGCCGCGGCCGGGTCGCCGACGTTGATGACGTCGGCGCCGTGGACCTGCGTCGCGTAGACGACCGGGACGCCGAGCGCCTCGGCAAGGAGCGCGCGGTTCGCGCGTACCCGCCCCGCGTCGTCGCCCACGTTGAGGCCGAGGTCGAGGCCGGGGCCGTCAGGCGCGGCCCACGGGGCTGGCGAGAGACCTCCCGCGGACTCGGTGAGGACGCCGCGGACCCCGGCACCGAGCGCAAGCTCGGTGAGCCGGGGTCCGCGAGGCGATCCGTTCACCGTGTCACTTGAGGAAGTCGGGGATGTCAAGGTCGTCGTGACGACGCCTCGGTGCCTCCTCCTCGAAGACACGCGGGACCTCGAGCTGACCTGTGGCCTGCGGCCCGTCGGCGTCGCCGAGGAACGCGGGCACCTGCTCGCCGGGACCGGTCGTCGCGTAGGGCGAGGCGGGCCGGACGGGCTGCGGCGCGACCGGCTCGACGGGCTGCGGCTGGACGGCGCGCTGCCACGACGGGCGCTCGGCGTCGTCCTCGATCGGGAGGATCGGACGCACCTGCGAGTGCGCGCCCGTCTGCGCCGACGGCTCGCGCCGCACGGGAGCCGCCGGGGCCTCCGCCGGGCGTCCGGCCGCGGGCTCGACCTGGCCGAGCCCGCGGCCGTCCTTGCGCGGCAGCGGTGCGCCACCGTCGAAGCCCGCGGCGATGACGGTGACGCGCACCTCGTCGCCGAGGGCGTCGTCGATGACGGTACCGAAGATGATGTTCGCCTCGGGGTGGGCGGCCTCGTGGACGAGGCGTGCGGCCTCGTTGATCTCCTGGAGCCCGAGGTCCGAGCCACCCTGGATCGAGATGAGGACGCCGTGCGCGCCGTCGATCGAGGCCTCGAGGAGCGGCGAGGAGATCGCGAGCTCGGCGGCCTGGACGGCGCGGTCCTCGCCGCGGGCGGAGCCGATGCCCATGAGCGCGGAGCCTGCGCCCTGCATGACGGACTTCACGTCGGCGAAGTCGAGGTTGATGAGGCCCGGAGTCGTGATGAGGTCGGTGATGCCCTGGACGCCCGAGAGCAGCACCTGGTCGGCCTGGTGGAACGCGCTGAGCGCGGAGACCGAGCGGTCCGCCATCGAGAGCAGCCGGTCGTTGGGGATGACGATGAGGGTGTCGACCTCGTTGCGCAGCGCCTCGATGCCGGCCTCGGCCTGGTTAGCGCGCCGACGGCCCTCGAAGGAGAACGGTCGTGTGACGACGCCGACGGTGAGCGCGCCGAGGGAGCGGGCGATGCGGGCGACGACGGGCGCGCCGCCCGTGCCGGTGCCGCCGCCCTCGCCTGCGGTGACGAAGACCATGTCCGCGCCGCGCAGGACGTCCTCGATCTCCTCCGCGTGGTCCTCGGCGGCCTTCTTGCCGACCTCGGGGTCGGCGCCCGCGCCGAGGCCACGGGTGAGCTCACGGCCGACGTCGAGCTTGACGTCGGCGTCCGACATGAGGAGCGCCTGGGCGTCAGTGTTGATCGCGATGAACTCGACGCCCTTGAGCTCGACCTCGATCATGCGGTTGACGGCGTTGACGCCACCGCCACCGATGCCCACCACCTTGATGACGGCCAGGTAGTTCTGCGGTGTTGCCACGGGAGGTGCCTCTCGGTCGGTCGCAACCTTCACCCTCAGGTAGAGGGTTAGAGTTATGTCAGGTTCTGCTATGTCGAAGGTAGGTCGCACCGACGCGAGGACCAAGCACCTCGACGTCGCGTGTCGCGCGTGTCGACCGACGTGCCCGTCACGTCCCACCCCCGGGCACCTGCACGACCCCAGGTCAACGCGTGATCGGCGCCGTCGGGGCCGAGACGTCGAAGACCTTCGAGCTCTTCGTCTTCTTCGCCGAACGCAGGACCTCGACCACCCGCACCTTGAGCGCTGCGTCCGACTTACCGCCCCAGAGGATCGTCGCTCCCCCGCGGAGCGTCATCCGCACGTCGTCCGGGCTCTCCGCCGAGATCGTCGCGATCTCGGCCGCGAGTCCCTCGGGCAGCGCGTTGAGGAGGATGAGCGCGGACTCGAGGGTCCGGCGACCCTCGGCCGCGATGTCGAACGTCATCGTCGGAAGCCCCTCGGGAGCAGCGTCCGCACGCCCGACCTGGACACCCTCGTCGTCGAGCAGGACGACTCCCCCGCCCTGCGGGACCGCGGCGACCGGCTCGCGCGAGACGAGCTCGACCGTGAGGCCCCGCGGCCAGTCGCGCGTGAGACGCGCGTCCCGCACCCCGGGCACGTCGAGGATCCGTCCCCGCAGCGCCACCGTGTCCAGCCGCGGGAGCGGCACGTCGACGACCCCGTCGACGACCGCGACGACGTCGCCCGGCTCGATGACGGTCCCCTCCCCCGAGATGACGACCTCGTCCGCGTCGAGCGCGAAGAGGGGCGAGAAGAACACGCCCCAGACGAGCGCACCCAGGACGACGAACCCTGCCGCGACCCACGCACCCCGCACCCACCACCGACGACGACGCTGCGCGTCCCGTTCGGCGAGCCGCGCTGCAAGCCCCGTCGAGACCACCTGGCGCCGCTGGCCCGGGACGAGCGGCACGCCGTCCGTGCCCGGCACGACGAGCGCGCTCGCCGCCGGACGGCCGCCGGCCCCGGCCGTCGCCGCGCCCGACGTCCGCGCGTGCCCCGCCGTGCGCGGATTCGCCGTGGTCCCTGCGGCCGACGGGATCGACGGTGACGACGCCACGTGGCGGTCCACCCCCGCCGCGCTGCGCGACGTGGTGCCACGTCGCGCCGCAGCGCGCTCGTCGCTACCCCCCGAAGCGCCCGGAGCCGGCACGTCACGCCCACGCGGAGCTTTCCCACGCGGAGCCGCCGCCCGCGGAGCAGCTGGCGAGACGCGCGGTGCGGCCGGTCGACCCCGGCGTCCTGCCGGTTCCTCGCGAACGTCCTCGGTGGCCCGCGACGGCGCGTCCGGACGCGCCGGCCGCGGCGCCCCGGGGCGCTGCGGCGGCGTCGGACGCGGACGCGCGGGAGGCTTCACGAACGGACCGCGAGGCTCTCGAGCACGACGGGCGCCAGCTGCGTGACGTCGCCCGCACCCACGGTGAGAACCAGGTCGCCTGGGCGGGCGAGCGCCGCGATCGCGTGCGCCGCCTCGACACGGCCCGCGACGTGACGCCCACGCCCCGCCATGAGGTCCGTGATCGTCGCGCCCGTCACCGTCGGGTCGTCGTCCTCGCGCGCCGCATAGACGTCCGTGACGACGACCTCGTCCGCGAGCGCGAGCGCGTCCGCGAACTCGCGCGCAAACGTGCGCGTCCGGGAGAAGAGGTGGGGCTGGAAGAGCACGAGCACGCGGCCGCCCGCAGCAGCCGGCCGCGCCGCCCGCAGGAGCGCCGCAACCTCCGTGGGGTGGTGCGCGTAGTCGTCGACGACACGCACGCCGCCGGCCGTGCCCCGCTCCTCGAAGCGCCGTCCCGTGCCGAGGAACTGCCCGACGCCCGCGACCGCCGCATCCGCGTCGACGCCGAGCCGCAGCGCCACGACGAGCGCCGCGGCCGCGTCGAGCGCGTTGTGGACGCCAGGGACCTCGAGGACGACGTCGAGCGTGCGGTCGGCCGGCACGAGGCCCGTCGCGGCCGGCACGTCGAGCGTGAAGCGCCCGCCGTCGCCCTCTGCGACGTGGTCGCGGACCACGACGTCGGCACCGGGCCCGCCGTACGTGAGCGCAGCACCGCCTGCGGCCCGGTGCGCACCGACGAGCGCCGCGGCACCCGCGTCGTCGGCGCACGCGACGAGCAGACCGCCCGGTCTCACGCGGCCCGCGAACTCGACGAAAGCAGCCTCGAACGCCGAGGCGCTGCCGTAATGGTCGAGATGGTCGGGCTCGACGTTCGTGACGACCGCGATCTCGGGCCGGTAGTTGAGGAACGAGCCGTCGGACTCGTCGGCCTCCGCGACGAGCACGTCCCCCGCGCCAAGGTGCCCGCCCGGCACCGCTCCCGCAGGGGTGCGCACCGAGCCACCGATCGCGAACGACGGGTCGCGCCCCGCCTCGGCCAGGACGACCGCGATCATCGCGGACGTCGTCGTCTTGCCGTGCGCACCCGCGACCGCGACGGCGCGCGTCCCGTCCATGAGCAGCGCGAGCGCCTCGGATCGGTGGAGGACGCGCAGCCCGCGCGCACGCGCGGCCGCGAGCTCGGGGTTGGTCTCGCGCACCGCCGTCGAGACGACGAGGGTGTCCGCATCGGCGACGTGGGCGGCGTCGTGACCCACCCAGACGGTGAGCCCCTCGGCGCGCAGCGCGTCGACGACGTCGGACGCGTGCGCGTCGGAGCCCTGGACCGGGACCCCGCGGGCAGCGAGGAGCCGCGCGACGACCGAGACGCCCGCGCCCCCGATGCCGACGAGGTGCGTGCGGCCGAGGTCGGCGAGCGTGCCTGCGGCAGTCATCGTGCACCTCCGGCCGCAGCGAGGACGAGGTCGACGACCGCGGCCGTCGCCTCGGGACGGCCGACACGCGTCGCGGCCGCAGCCATCTCCTCGCGCCGAGCACGGTCCCCGAGCAGCGGCAGGAGCGTCGACGCCACCCACGCGGGCGAGAGCAGCCGGTCCTCGACGAGGAGGCCACCCCCCGCGTCGACCGCAGGCTGCGCGTTGAGCCGCTGCTCACCGTTGCCGATGGGCAGCGGCACGTACGCCGCGGGAAGGCCGAGCGCCGTGAGCTCGGCGACCGTGCCTGCCCCGGCACGGCACAGGACGAGGTCGGCGACCGCGAGCGCGCGCTCCATCTCGAGGAGGTACTCCGCGACGACGTAGTCGCCGTCGAGGCCCGCCGCACCGACCGCTGCGCGCACCTCGGCGTCCTTGCCGCGACCCGTGAGGTGGAGGACCTGCGGCCGTCCTGGGCCGAGGTCCGCGAGCGCCGCGGCCGCACCGGCCATCGCGGTGTTGAGGCTCTGCGCGCCGAGGGAGCCCCCCGTGACGACGAGGATCGTGCGGTCCGGGTCGAGCCCGAGCTGCTCGGCTGCCTCGCGGCGCGCCGCGAGCGCGTCGACGCGTCGGGCGAGCGCGAGCGTCGCGATCTCGCGGCGCAGCGGCAGCCCCGTGAGGCGCGCGCCACGCAGCGGGGTGCCCGGGAAGGTCACCGCGACGGCCGCGGCCCGGCGCGCGCCGAGCCTGTTGGCGAGGCCCGGGCGCGCGTTCTGCTCGTGGACGACGACGGGCACCCCACGGCGCCGTGCCGCGAGGTACGCGGGCGTCGAGACGTAGCCGCCGAACCCGACGACGACGCTCGCCTCAGCCTCGACGATCGCGTCCTCCGCGGCACGCACGGCCGCACGCAACCTCGACGGCACCGAGAACATCTCGGCCGACGGTCGCCGCGGCAGCGGGACGCGCGGCACGTGGACGAGCGTGTGCCCGCGTGCGGGCACCAGATCTGCCTCGAGGCCCTCGGCGGTGCCGAGCACGGTGATGCGGGTCGACGCATCCCGCGCCCGCAGCTCGTCGGCGACCGCGAGCAGCGGGTTGACGTGGCCGGCGGTGCCGCCGCCGGCGAGCAGGACGGACTCAGGCACGGGAGGATCTCCCCTTCCGGGAACGACGGACGGATCCGCCGACGACGGCGAGCGAACGGCGGACGACGCTCGTGCGCGCCGCGAAGGCCTCGCGCGCGCCGGGCTCGTCACGCGCGAACGAGAGGACGACACCCATCGCAGCCATCGTCATGATGAGCGCCGAGCCTCCCGCGGACACGAGCGGCAACGGGATGCCGATGACGGGCAGTGCACCGATGACGACGCCGATGTTGACGAGGGCCTGGCCGATGATCCAGCACATGATCGCCCCCGTCGCGATCTTCACGAACGGGTCGGGGTGGCGCACGACGATGCGTGACATCGCCCAGGCGAGCGCTCCGAAGAGCAGGAGCATGAGGATCGTGCCCTGCAGGCCCAGCTCCTCGCCGACGACCGCGAAGATGAAGTCGTTGTGGGCCTCGGGCAGGTAGTGCCACTTCTCCCGGCCCGCGCCGAGCCCGACGCCGGTCCACCCGCCCGTGCCGAGCGCCCACAGGCCGTGCTTCGTCTGGTAGCACGCGTCGCCCACGCCGCAGTCACGGCCGAGCCACGCGTCGATGCGACCGAGGCGGTTCTTGTTGTTCTGGAAGACGATCATCGCGGTGACGCCTGCGGCCATGGCGGTGCCGCCGAGCGCGAACATCCGCACCGGGACCCCCGCGACCCACAGCGCACCCGCGACGATGAGCATGAGGATGAGCGCCGTCCCGAGGTCGTGCCCCGAGAGCACGAGAAGAATCGCGACGGCCGCGACCGGCACCGCCGGCACGACGACGTGCCCCCAGTGGCGCAGCAGCTCACCCTTGCGTGCGAGCACCGCCGCGAGCCACAGCGCGAGCGCAAGCTTGACGATCTCGGAGGGCTGGATCGTGAACGACGTGCCGGGAATCTTGATCCAGTTGGTGTTGCCGAGTGCGGACACGGACAACGACGGCACGAAGATGAGGGCCTGCAGCCCGAGCGACGCGACGAGGACGAACCACGCGAGCTTGCGGTACACTACCGGTCGCAGACTCGCGGTCACCCCGAGGGCGACGACACCGAGAACGGCGTAGACGGCCTGTCCGAGGAAGATCGAGTACGCGTTGCCCTCCCGCGCGATCGACCGGACGGACGAGGCGGAGAGCACCATCGCGAGCCCGAAGACGACGAGGAGCACCGTCAGCCCGAGGATGAGGTAGTAGCTCGTCACCGGGGTGTCCCAGGACCCGAGGAGGGACCTGCGTCGGGTCGGCGGAGCGTCGCTGCGCCCCACCGTCTCGTTCGCCGTCATGCCGCTCCCCCTCAGTCGTCCTCCATGGTCCTTCCCGCGACCGCACGTGCGGCTGCGGCGAACTCGTCGCCGCGCTGCGCGTAGCTGCGGAACTGGTCCATCGATGCGCTCGCCGGTGCGAGGAGCACGGTGTCACCCGGGTGGGCGAGCGCCGCCGCAGCCTCGACCGCGCGCGTCATCACCGTCCCAGTGTCGGCCGGATCGATGCGGACGACGGGGATCTGGGGCGCGTGTCGCGCGAGCGCGCCGAGGATCTCGGTCGCGTCGGTCCCGATGACGACGGCGGCACGCACGCGATCGGCGCGTCGCACGACGAGGTCGTCGAACGTCGCGCCCTTGGCGAGACCGCCGACGACCCAGACGACGGTTCCCGCGTCGAACGCGGCAAGCGACGCGGACGCAGCGTGGCCGTTCGTCGCCTTAGAGTCGTCGACGAAACGGACCGTCCCGCCCGTGACCTGCGCGGTCGCGACGGTCTCGATCCGATGGTGGCCTCCGGTGAAGGCGCGCAGGCCCGCGCGGACGTCGTCCGCCGACACGCCGTGGGCGCGGGCGAGCGCTGCTGCCGCGAGTGCGTTCGCGACCACGTGCGGCGGAACGCCCGCGTCTCCCCCGAGATGGGCGAGGTCGCCGAGCGTCGCGAGCTCGTCGGCGCCCTCGTGCCGCGACGGGTCATCCGCTGCGGTGTGGAACGCGCGGTCGACGAGCAGGTCGTCGACGACGCCGAGCTCCGCGCGCCCCGGGGCGCCGAGCGAGAACCCGACGGCGCGGCAGCCCTCGACGACGTCTGCGTCCTCGACGAGCCCCCGGGTCACGGGGTCGGCGACGTTGTAGACGCACGCACGCTGCGCGTGCGTGAAGATGCGGCCCTTGTCGGCCGCGTACCGCTCGAGCGAGCCGTGCCAGTCGAGGTGGTCGGGGGCCACGTTGAGGACCGCGGCGGCCTCGAGCGACGTCGTGCGCGTGAAGCGCAGCTGGAAGCTCGAGAGCTCGACCGCGAGGACGTCGACGGCCGGGTCGAGCGCAGCCTCGACGACCGGGGTGCCGACGTTGCCGACCTCCGCGACCCGCTCACCCGCCGCCGCCAGGATCGACGTGAGCATGCCGACGGTCGTCGTCTTGCCGTTCGTGCCGGTGACGCCGAGCCACGGCGCGGGTCCGCGCCCGCCCGCGCGGTCCACGCGCAGCCGCCACGCGAGCTCGACCTCGCTCCAGACGGGAATGCCCGCGGCGAGCGCGCCTGCGAGCAGCGGGTGGTCGGGGCGCCAGCCGGGCGACGTCACGACGAGGTCGACGTCCGTGAGGTCGACGAGGCGGCCGTCGGCGACGTCCGCGTCGGGCGCCGCGGCGTCGACCGTCGTCACGCGCGCCGTGCGACCCGCGAGAGCCGTGACGACCGCGCGTCCCGTGACGCCGAGCCCGGCGACGACGACGTGCGCCGACGCGAGCGGCACCGCGGGCTCGACGGCCTCGGGTACCGCGGTCATGCTCCCGCCACCCACTCCGCGTAGAAGATGCCGAGGCCCACGGCCGCGAAGATCATCGCGATGATCCAGAAGCGGATGACGATCGTCACCTCGCCCCAGCCCGAAAGCTCGAAGTGGTGGTGGAGCGGCGCCATCTTGAACACGCGCTTGCCCGTGAGCTTGAACCCGCCGATCTGGATGACGTCGGAGAGCACGATGAGGACGAAGAGGCCGCCGATGATCGCGGCGAGCACCTCGGTGCGCGAGAGGATCGAGAGGCCGGCGAGCGCCCCGCCGAGCGCGAGCGAGCCCGTGTCGCCCATGAAGATCTTCGCAGGCGACGCGTTCCACCAGAGGAAGCCGAAGCACGCGCCCGTGATCGCGGCCGCAACGATCGCGAGGTCCCACGGGTCGCGCACGTCGTAGCACGCGGGGCCTGCCGACGCCGCCGCCGAGCAGCGCTGGTTCCACTGCCAGATCCCGACGAACGTGTACGCCCCGAACACCGCGAGCGAGACGCCGGTCGCGAGCCCGTCGAGGCCGTCGGTGAGGTTGACGGCGTTCGACCACGCCGTGATGAGGAAGTTCGCCCAGAGGACGAAGAGCACGAGGCCCACGGTGACCCCCGCGAACGCGAGGTCGATGCCCGTGTCACGGATGAACGAGATCTTCGTCGAGGCGGGCGTGCGGAAACCCTCGTCCGGGAACTGCAGCGCGAGCACCGCGAACGTGATCCCGACGAGGCCCTGACCGACGATCTTTCCGGCGGGCGAGAGACCGAGGCTCCGCTGCCGCGAGATCTTCGTGAAGTCGTCCGCGAAGCCGACGAGACCGAGGCCCGTCATGAGGAACAGCACGAGCAGCGCCGAGACGCTCGGCAGCCTGCCCGCGACGAGGCTTCCCGCACCGACCGCGAGGAGCGTCGCGCCGATGATGACGACGCCGCCCATCGTCGGCGTGCCACGCTTTGTGAGGTGGGAGGTCGGGCCGTCCTGGCGGATGAACTGGCCGTACTGACGCTTCTCGAGGAAGCGGATGAAGAGCGGGGTCGCGAGAAGCGCGACGACGAGCGACGTCCCGCCCGCGACGAGGAGCGCGATCACGCGTCCACCTCCGTCGCTGCGAGCTCGTCACCGAGCCGCCACAGGCCCGTGCCATGGGATGCCTTGACGAGGACGACGTCCCCGGCGCGCACCTCGTCCGCGAGGACGGCCCGTGCGGCGTCGACGTCGGCGACGTGGACGACCTCGTCGCCCCACGACCCCTCCATCATCGCGCCCTCACGGATCGCCCACGCCCCGTCGCCGACGACGACGGTGAGACGCACGTTGAGCCGGACCGCCAACCGCCCGACCTCGTCGTGCCGCTCGCGGGAGTCCTCACCGAGCTCGAGCATCTCGCCGAGCACCGCGATCGAGCGACGGTCGCGTCCCGCGACGACGGCCAGGGCCCGCAGCGCGGCACGCATCGAGTCCGGGTTGGCGTTGTACGAGTCGTCGATGATCGTCACGCCGTCGGGGCGCTCGGTCACCTGCATGCGGTGCGGGCTCACGGCCCGCGCGGCGGAGAGCCGCTCGGCGACGACCTCGGGCGCGAGGCCGAGCCGGAGCGCGACCGTGGCCGCGGCGAGCGCGTTCGTCACGTGGTGCTCGCCGACGAGGCGCAGCACGACCTCGGCCGTCATCTCCCCCGCGACGAGCGTGAACGTCGCACGGCCGGCGCGGTCGATGCGCACGTCCTGCGCCCGCACGTCGACGCCCGTCACCGTGCCGAACGTGACGACAGGCCCGTGGGCCGCAGCGGCCATCGCCGCGACCCGCAGGTCGTCACCGTTGAGGATCGCGGTGCCCCCCGCGCGCACGCCCGCGACGAGTTCGGCCTTCGCCTGAGCGATCGCCTCGACCCCGCCAAACTCGCCGAGGTGCGCCGAGCCGACGACGAGCACGACCGCGACATCCGGCGCCGCGATGCCCGTGAGGTAGGTGAGGTGGCCGATACCGCTCGCCCCCATCTCGAGGACGAGGTAGCGCGTCGAGGCATCGGCCTCGAGGACCGTGAGCGGCAGGCCGATCTCGTTGTTGAACGACCCCTGCGGCACGACGGTCGGGGCCTCGGCCGCGAGCAGCTGGCCGACGAGGTCCTTCGTCGTCGTCTTGCCGACCGAGCCCGTGATGCCGACGACCTCGAGCGGCCCTGAAGCCCGCAGCCGCGCGAGAACCTCATGGGCGAGGGCGCCGAGCGCCGCCTGGACGTCGTCGACGACGACCGCTGCCGGAGCGTCGACCTCGTGCGCGACGAGGACGGCCGCGGCGCCTGCCGCGACGGCCGCCGCGACGAAGTCGTGCCCATCGACGTGCTCACCGGGGAGCGCGACGAACAGCGCGCCAGGGACGACGAGCCGGGAGTCGATGACGACGGGTCCCGTGACACGGGCCGCTGCGTCCCCGAGGACGCGCCCCGCCGTCGCGTCGGCGATCTCGTCGATGCCGAGCTCGATCATGTGCTTACCGTTCTCCCGTTCGTCCGCGCCGAGCGCGCGTGCATGCCAGTCAGTCGTGTGCGGCCGTCAGTCGGCTCGCGCGGCGAGCGCCGCTCGGGCCTCGACCCGGTCGTCGAGAGCGATATCGACACCGCCGACGTCCTGTACGGTCTCGTGCCCGCGCCCCGCGACGAGCACCGTGTCCTCCGGGGCGGCCTCGAGGACCGCCCGGCGCACAGCCTCCGCCCGGGGCGCGACCTCCAGTATCGCAGGCCGAGCGTCGGGAACGCGCGCCAGGACGGCCTCGTGCGCTCCCGCGAGCACCGCCGCGCGGATCGGCGCAGGGTCCTCGCCGTGCGGGTCGTCGTCCGTGACGACGACGATGTCCGCGCCACGCGCGGCGACCGCGCCCATGACCGGGCGCTTGCCCGTGTCACGCTCCCCCGTCGCCCCGAAGACGACGACGAGCCGGCCGGGCGTCGTCGGGCGGAGCGTCGCGAGCGCGAGCCCGAGCGCATCCGCGTTGTGCGCGAAGTCGACGACGACGCGCGGGGCCGTCGCGAGCACCTCCATGCGTCCGGGCACTGTCGCGTCGAGCCCGTCCCGCGCGAGCGCCCCGGCGATGTCCGTGACGCTCACACCGGACGCGACGACCATGACGATCGCCAGCGCCGCGTTCGCGACGTTGAAGTCGCCCGGCATCGTCACGCGGGCGTCGAGCCGCTCCCCGGCGGGACCGACGAGCGTGAACCGTGAGCCCCCGACGCCCGCGACATGGTCGGCGACGTGCCAGTCGGCGTCCGTGCCGCGCGTCGTCACCGTCGTCACGGGAACCTCCGAACGCTTGGCAAGACGCCGGCCCGCGTCATCGTCGACGACGACGACCCCGCGCCGTGCCCGCCCCGGCGTGAAGAGCGACGCCTTGACGTCGAAGTACTCCTCGAGAGTGCCGTGGAAGTCGAGATGGTCCTGGCTGAGGTTCGTGAAGCCGACGACGTCGTAGACGACGCCGTCGACCCGGTGCAGCGCGAGCGCGTGCGACGAGACCTCCATCGCGAGCGCGTCGACCCCCGCCTCCGCCATCGCGGCGATCCAGCCCTGAAGCTCGGGGGCCTCCGGGGTCGTCAGACGGCTCGGCACGTCGCGGCCCGCATACCGTGCGACGACCGTCCCGACGAGACCGGGCCGCCGTCCGAGCTCGCCGAGAAGTCGCTCGAGCAGGAAGGTCGTCGTCGTCTTGCCGTTCGTCCCCGTGACGCCGAACGTCGTCATGCGCGTCGCGGGCTCGTCGTGCACGAGCGCCGCGAGACGGCCGAGGACGCCGCGCGGGTTCGCGGCGACGAGCAGCGGGACACCGGCGTCCACCAGCTCGGCAGCCCCCGTGGCGTCCGTGAGGACGGCGCGGGCGCCGCGCCCGACGGCCGCGGGCGCGAACCGCGCACCATGGGCGCGAGCGCCCGGGAGCGCCGCGAAGAGGTCCCCGGGGACAGCGCGCCGATCGTCGAGGACGACCGACGAGACGACGGCGCCCGGGTCGCCGCGGAGCTCGAGGTCGAGAAGCTCGGCGAGCCGTCCGACGGTGACCTCGGTGAGAAGGGAGGGCAGCGTGCGTGGGTCGTTCACGGGTGAGAACCTACCGGTCCCCTGGGGCCCGTCCGCTGGTCCTGGGCCGTGGGGCACGTGAGAGGTTCGTGCAGGCTCACCACTCGGTCGGGATCTTCGTCGCCTTCGAGCCGCTCGGCTCGATCCCGAGGTGCTGCAGCGCGAACGCCGTGACATCCGCGAAGACGGGCGCCGCGGCCTCACCACCGTAGAGAAGCTTGTCGGAGTAGAGCGACACCGAGACCGCGATCCGCGGGTCGTCGGCGGGTGCGATGCCGTTGAACGACGCAACGAAGTGGTCGTACGTGCCCGTGAGCGGGTTCGGGGCCTGGGCCGTACCGGTCTTCCCGGCGATCCGGTACCCCGGGACGGCAGCCTTCTTGCCCGTGCCGTCGGACACGACCGTCTCCATCATCTGGAGCACGGTGTCGGCGGTCTCCTCGGAGACGACCTGCGTCGTCTCGGCCGGCTTGACGGCCTCATACGTGCCGTCCTCGGACCGGTAGCCCTTGATGATGCGCGGAGTGTTGCGGACCCCGCCGTTGGCGATCGTCGCGAACACCTCGTTGCTCTGGATCGCCGTCACGGCGACGCCCTGGCCGAAGAGCACGTTCCAGCGCGTGCGTCCGTCCCACTTCTCGACCGGATGGAGGATGCCGGCAGACTCGCCCGGCAGGCCGATCCCCGTCTTCTGGCCGAAGCCGAACTTCGAGAGGTAGTCGTAGCGCACCTGCATCGGGATCTTCTCGCCGATCATCACGGTGCCCGTGTTCGACGACTCCGCGAAGACGCCCGCAAGGGTGAGCTGCTGGGGCGCGTGCGCGTGCGAGTCCCGGATCGTCTGCCCGTTGTCCGTCACGTACGTGTCGGGCACCGTGAACTTCGACGTCGGTGTCCACGCCCCCGTCTCGAGAGCCGCGGCCATCGTGATGACCTTCGCGGTCGAGCCGGGCTCGAAGACGTTGGAGATGGCCCGGGAGCCCCAGTTCGAGGGGTCGCTGCTCGCGAGGTCCGCCGGGTCGACCGTGCTCGTCTCGGCGAGCGCGAGGATCTGCCCCGTCCGCGTGTCGGACACGACGATGTTGCCGTACGTCGCGCCATACGCGCGTGCCGCCGTCTCGATCGCGTCCTGCGCCTTCCACTGCAGGTCGGACTTCACCGTGAGCTCGACGTCACGGCCGTCGACCGCCTCGACGCGCTCCTTCTCGCCCGTCGGGATGAGCGCACCGCGCGGGTCCTGCTCGAGGAGGTAGGAGCCGTTGGTGCCGCGCAGCTGCGCCTCCTGCGACTGCTCGACCCCAGCGGAGCCGACGCCCTCGGAGTTGACGAAGCCCAGGATGTTGCCCGCGACGTTGCCATTCGGGTACTTGCGCTCGGACGTCTCCTCCGCGCTGACGAACGCGATACGCAGCGCCTTGATCGCGTTCCACGTCTCGGGGAGCACGCCGCGCGCGATGTACTTGCCGCGGCGGTCACCGACGAGGTCGGCCGCGAGCTCCGCGACGGGCCGGTCGAGGATCGGTGCGAGGACCTCGGCGAGCGCCTCGGCGCCCTGGCCGAGGAGACGACCGTCCTCGTAGCGCTTCCAGTCCGGCACGAGAGTCTGGTCGACGAGGATGTCGTACCGGGTCACAGACATGGCCATGACCTTGCCGTCGGCGTCGAGGATGTCACCGCGCTGCGGAACGAGCTCACCCGAGACGAGCCGGCCCCGAAGCGCCTCGGCGGCGAGGTCCGGCCCCTCGACGGCCTGGACGTAGACGAGACGCCCGGCGAAGACCCCGAGGATCGTGAGGACCCCGATGAGGAGCGCACGCTGACGGGCGTGCGGCGACCCGGTGCGTGCCGCGAACCACGCAGGCATGACGAGCGTGCGCGTCACGGAGTCCAGGGAACGCACGTGGCGGTCGGCCGCGCCGCGGTCGACGGGACGACGGCCGACGGTGCTGCGGTCGACGGGGCGACCGTCGGCGCGCGTCTGTGCGGCGGGCTGACGGGCCGACGCCCGTGGCAGCACGCCCCCGGAACGCGCCGCAGCCGTGCGGGCGGGACGCCGGGCCGCGCCCAGGGGGCTGCCGGCACGGTTCGCGGAGCCCGCGCGGTTCGCGGAGCCAGCGCGGTTCGCGGAGGCCCCACGCGACGCGGAGCCGGCACGTGCCGGGGCCTGCCGCGACGACGACCGTGCGGTCGCCTGCGGCTGGGTCGTCCGGGAGGGGGCGCGACCGCCGGCGGAACGCTGGCCGCCCGTCGCAGCGGTGCGAGGCGTCCGCGACGACGTCGCGGCGCGCGGCTCAGGTGCGCGCCGCTCAGGGGTGCGCGGCTCCCGGCCACGGACGGGACGTTCGCCCGAGGGCTGCCTCGTCGTCGAACGCGGAGCGCCGCGGTCGGAACGCCGGTCGTCGCTCATGCCAGACCTCAGTTCTTCGCCTGCGCCGGGGTGACGTCGCCGATGACCTTGCCGTCCTCGAGCCGCACGAACGCAGGAGTCGAGTCCTGCACCATGCCCATCCGTGACGCGTGCTCGGCGAGCGCGTGCGGCGAGGAGGCCGCGTCGATCTGCGTGAGGAGCGCCTGCTCGACCTGCGCGAGCTGGGAGATCTCACGCTGGAGGCTGCGCTGCTCGTACGAACCGTGGGCCATCGTCGTGTTGAGGAGGAGCACGCCCGCGAGCGCGGTCGCGAGGATCGCGATGCACAGGAGGATGAACGGGACGCGCGACCGCGAGACGGCGGGCGTCGTCACGAGACGGATGCGGCTCGCCGCGGCGGGCTGCGTCCGCGGTGCCGCGGGCGCGACGGGACGCGGCGCGTACGCGGCGGGGGCGTGCTGTGCGCTCATCGCGTGGCCTCTCGGTTCGGACGCAGGTGGTCAGGGGTCGGGCGGGTGCGGCGCGCGGCGCGCAGCCGGACGGACTGGGCCCGGGGGTTGTCGTCGAGCTCGGCTCCGTCGGCCTCCTCGGCCCCGCGGGTGAGGAGCTCGAGGTAGGGCTTGTGCGTCTCGGGCTCGACCGGGAGCCCGGGAGGCGCCGAGGACGTCGCACCGCGCTGGAGGACGCGCTTGACGAGACGGTCCTCGAGCGAGTGATAGCTCTCGACGACGATCCGGCCCTCGACGGCCAGTGCCTCGACCGCGGCGGGGACGGCGCGGTCGAGCACCTCGAGCTCGCCGTTGACCTCGATGCGCAAGGCCTGGAACGTGCGTTTGGCCGGGTGTCCGCCCGTCCTGCGGGTCGCCGCCGGGATGCACGCGCGCACGAGGTCGACGAGCTCCGCGCTCGTCGACCAGGGTCGCTCCTCACGGATCCGGACGATCGAGCGCGCGATCTTGCCGGCGAAGCGCTCCTCGCCGTACTCGCGCAGGATCCGGGCGAGCTCACGCTCGTCGTAGGTGTTGAGGACGTCGGCGGCGGTCTGGCCCGTCGTCGGGTCCATGCGCATGTCGAGCGGGGCGTCGTGGGCGTACGCGAACCCGCGGTCGACCTCGTCGAGCTGGAGCGAGGACACGCCGAGGTCCATGAGGACGCCCTGGACGCCGTCGAGCCCGAGGTTCGCGACGACGTCGCCGATCTCGTCGTACACCGCGTGGACCGCCGTGAAGCGGTCGCCGAAGCGGGCGAGCCTCTCGCTCGCGAGCGCGATCGCTTGCGGGTCCCGGTCGATGCCGACGACGCGCGCCGTCGGAACCTGCTCGAGGACGGCCTCGGTGTGCCCACCCATGCCGAGCGTGCAGTCGACGAGGACCGAGCCGGGCGCCGCGAGCGCGGGGGCGAGGAGGTCGACGCACCGCTGGAGGAGGACGGGGCGGTGGCGGTCGGACGTCTCCCGCTCGGGCTCGTGCGTCATGCGGCGTCTCCTCTCGGGGCGATGGTGCGGTCTGGACCGGTCGTGCTGGGTGGTGCGGAGGTGGCAGGTCGGGAGGGCTCTGGGCTTCCGCCCGACCAGGTCTCCCACCGCGACCCCGCTGGCGCCGGGGAAGTGCGCCAGATGGGGCGGGAGGAGGCCTCGTCGTACGGACGTGGACCCTCGGGTCAGAACGGGAACGGGGGCAGCACCTCCTCCGCGGTGTCGGCGTAGCCGGACTCCTGCTCGGCGAGGTACGCCTCCCAGGTCGGGCCGTCCCAGATCTCGACGCGCGTGCCCATGCCGATGACGGCGAGGTCGCGGTCGAGGCTTGCGTACTCGCGCAGCGGTGCGGGGATCGAGATGCGTCCCTGCTTGTCGGGGATCTCGTCGCTCGCTCCCGAGAGGAGGACGCGGAGGTAGTCGCGCGACTGCTTGCTCGTCACGGGGGCGAGACGGATCTGCTCGTACATGCGCCGGAACTCTTCCATGGGCAGGAGGTAGAGGCAGCGTTCCTGGCCGCGGGTCATGACGAGGCCGGAGGCAAGCTGCCCGCGGAACTTCGCGGGAAGGAGCAGCCGGCCCTTGTCGTCGAGGCGCGGCGTGTACGTGCCGAGCAGCAGGCTCGGTGCCCCCGTGATCGTCTCTGCCATCCGGATACACCTCCCCTACGTCCCCGGTTGCCCCACTGTACTCCACTTCCCTCCACCGACAAGGCCTACGGGCACCCCAATCACCCGCAGCACGGGTGTATGCGCAGGTCAGACATGGTGGAGGGGAGTGGAGTGAAGAATGGGAAAACACCTCACGCGCCCCACGACACCGCACTCCCGCACCCCCATTCCAGGACGGCAAGATCCGCAGGATCCCGCGTATCGGCCCCACCCCACCCCGCGGAGCAGCTGAGGCCCGCCCCACCGTGGAGGGAAGTGGGGGGACGTGGTCAGCGCGCACCTCCCACACCGGCACGACCCGACGACCCGCCCGTGCCGCGCCTAGGACGGAGGTGATCCGGACCACTCCCGTCGTCTACGCTGCGACTCACGACCGAGGAGGACACGTGAGGACGACACCGCCGACGCCCGTCGAGCTCGACGAGATCACCAGCACCTGCGACGAGATCCGCGAGCGGCTCGCGCACGTGCTCTCGGGCAAGCCCCAGGTCGTCATGACGACGATCGCCGTGCTCCTCGCCGAGGGACACCTCCTCGTCGAGGACGTCCCCGGCGTCGGGAAGACCACGCTCGCCCGCGCTCTCGCCCGGACCATCAGGGGCACCGTCGGCCGCGTGCAGTTCACGCCCGACCTCCTGCCCGGCGACCTCACCGGCATGACGATCTACCGCACCCACGACGGCACGTTCGAGTTCCGCCCCGGACCGATCTTCGCGAACGTCGTCATCGGCGACGAGATCAACCGAGCCTCCCCCAAGACCCAGTCCGCGCTCCTCCAGTGCATGGAGGAACGTCAGGCGACCGTCGACGGCACGACCCACGAGCTCCCCCGGCCCTTCCTCGTCGTCGCGACGCAGAACCCCGTCGAGATGGAGGGCACGTACCCCCTCCCGGAGGCGCAGCGCGACCGCTTCACCGCGTGCATCTCCGTCGGGTACCCGTCGGCCGACGCCGAGCTCGAGATGCTCGAGCGCCGCGAGACCACCGACCCGCTCGACGAGATCGAACCCGTCACCGACGTCGCGACGCTCGGGCGCTTCATCGACGTCGTCCACCGCGTGTTCGCCGCCGAGGCCGTCAAGCGCTACGCGATCGACCTCGTCCGCGCGACCCGCGAGGACCCCGACGTCCGGCTCGGGGCGTCTCCCCGCGCCTCGGTCCAGCTGCTCCGTGTCGCACGCGCCGTCGCCGCCCTCAGCGGCCGCGAGTACGTGACGCCCGACGACGTCCAGCGGCTCGCCGCCCCCGTCCTCGCCCACCGGCTCGTCGTCAACCCGTCCGCCCGGGCCTCGGGCCGCAACGCGACCGACATCGTCGACGGCGTCCTCGCACGCGTCCCCGTCCCCACACCCGCCCGCCGATGACGGCACGCCCCGTCACCCGCACCGCCCGCCTCACCCACCGTGGGACCGGGCTGCTGCTCGCCGGGGTCGTCCTCGTCCTGGCCGGGTTCGTCGCCGCGCTCACCCCGGTCCTCCTCCTCGGGCTGCTCATGTGCATCCCGGTCGCCGTGACGACGATCGTCCTCGTCGTCCTCCACCCGTCCGGGCGGTTCACCGTCACCCGCAGCCTGCGGCCGGCCCCCGCCCACGTCGGCGACGAGGTCACCGTGACGACACGCGTCGCTCCGCGCCACCTCACCGCGTGGTCCTCCGACCTCCTCCACGGCTTCGGCCTCGCCGAGGAGGTCCCGCCCGCGCTGAGGTCCGGCACCCCCCTCCGTGCGCTCGTCCGCGCCCGCTACGAGGACGTCCACCTCGACTACGTGCTCCACCCCACCGTCCGCGGCCGCTGGCCGCTCGGCCCCCTCGAGGTCACCCGGGTCGGCCCGCTCGGGCTCTGCCGCGCCACGTCGACGCTCGGCGAGGCGACCGCCGTCGCCGTCCGCCCCCGGCTCCTGCCGATGACGGGCAGCTCCGCGCTCGCCCAGGCCGGCATCTCCCCCATGCAGGCCGGCGCGAACGAGCCGAGCGACGAGGACGCGTCGCTGCGACGCTACGTGCCCGGCGACGACCTGCGCCGCGTGCACTGGAAGAGCGCCGCCCGCCACCGAGAGCTCCACGTTCGCGTCGACGAGGGCGCGAGCCTCACCCCCGCGACCGTCGTCGTCGACCTCCCCGCAGCTCGCAGGACGGCGCACGACATCGTCCTCGAACGCATCATCTCCGTCGGCGCGACCCTCGCGACCCACCTCGTCGAGACCGGGCACGCGGTGCGCCTCGTCGCCGTCGGCGACGCGGGACCCGCCTCCCCCTCCGCCGGCGCCCGGGTCGTCGCGACCGACGACGCCGCCCGCGCCCGCATCCTCGACCCGACGATCGACCTCACCCCCATGCCCGTCGGCGCCGCGCGCACCGCCGCCCGCGCCGCCCGCCTCACCGAGGTCGTCGGCGGACGTCGCGGCGCCGAGCAGATCGTCGTCGTCCTCGGCGGTGACACCGAGGCCGCCGAGATCGAGCTCGCCGCGTACGGCGACGAGGCCGCGACCTCCGCGACCCGCACCGCCGTCGTCGTCACCCGGGCCGGTGGCCCGAACCCCGTCGCGAGCCGTCTGTGCGACCACGGGTGGCGCACCGTCGTGCTCGCCGACGACAACCTCGACGACGCGTGGCAGCAGCTCCTGGGGGTCCGCGCGTGAACGGCTCGGCAGAGTACCTGCCCTCCCCCGGCCGCATCATCGCGTCGGGTGCGCTCCTCGCGACCGCCGTGAGCGCCTCCGCACTCGGCCTCTCCGCCGTCATCACCGCCGGCGCGTGGCGCGCCGAGGTCGTGAGCCTCGTCCTTCTCGTCAGCGCCGTCGTCGTGCTCGCGCGGCTCTCGCTGCGCGCATGGCGCGGCCCCGACGTCGGGACGCTCGCCGCCCTCGCCCCGACGTTCCTCGGTGCGGCCGTGAGCACGTGGCTCGTCCTCGGCCGCTTCGGGACAGCGACCGCGACTGCAACGACCGCGACCCCGTTCGACCCTGCCGTCGGCCCGTCCGACGCCCGCAACGTGCTCGACCTCCTCCGCACGATCACCGACCTCCTCGCCGCGTACGCCGCACCGGCCGACCCCTTCGAGCCGATCGTGCTCCTCGTCGTCCTCGGGGCGCTCGGCGTCCTCGCGCTCGCCGACGTCGTCATCGCGGTCCGCGTGCCCGCGCTCGCCGGCGTCGCCGTCGGGCTCCTCTGGCTCCCGCCGCTGCTCATCGTGCAGGACATGTCGGCCGGGCCCGTCATCGTCGCCGGCCTCGCGCTCCTCGGTCTCCTCGCCGTCGACGACCCTCACGCGATCGTCCGCCGCTACCCCGCACCGCGCGGGAACCGGTGGGCTCAGGACCGCGAGCGCGCCCTGCGCACGTACGGCCCGCGGGCCGTCCGCTGGGGCTCGCTCACCGCCGTCACGGTCGTCGGGACGCTCGCGCTCAGCGCGGCGCTCCCCCACGTCCCCGGCTGGGGCACCGTCGAGGCTCCCGACGTCCGCACGGGCGTCGGGCAGGTCGGCGAGAACCTCGACCTCGCCCGCAGCCTCGGCGAACGGTCGCAGCGCAAGGCGTTCAGCTACACGATCACGTCGCCCGCGGAGCGCGGCCCCCTCCGCACCGGCACGCTCTACGACTTCGACGGGCGCACGTGGTCGCCGCAGCGCTCACGCGCGACCGCGGTCACCGAAGGCTCCGTGCTGTGGCCAGGAACGTTCACGGGCGCGCTCCGCTCTCCCGTGACGATCGACCTGCGCACCGAGGAGATGCGCGGCGGAGCCCTTCCCGTGCCGCTCGACCCGCGCACCGTCTCCCGGGCAGGTGCGACGAGCGCGTACGACGGGATGCGGGACGTCGTGACGACGAGCCCGGACCTCTCCTCGGGCGACGAGGCCGCTCTGACCTTCCACCCGCGCGACCTCTCCGCCGACGTACTGCGGGCGGCGTCGGTACCTCGTCGGGGCGACGAGATCCCCGAGAGCGACGCCCTGGCCGTCGAGTCGTCGTTCGATCTCCCCGACACACCGGGCGCCGGCGAGACCGCCGCGATCGCATCCGACATCGTCGCCGAGGCCCCGACCGACTACGACCGCGCTGTCGCGCTCCAGGACCACCTGCGCAACGGCCCCCAGTTCCGCTACACGCTCGAGGTTCCGGACGGGACGAGCAGCGACGCAGTCCTCGACTTCCTCGAGGACGGACGCGGGTACTGCGTCCAGTTCGCGACCGCGATGACCGCGATGGCACGCTCGCTCGGCATGCCTGCCCGGCTCGCGGTCGGCTACCTCCCCGGACGCTCCGAGGGCGGCCGGTACGTGGTGCGGGGCCGGGACGCGCACGCGTGGCCCGAGATCTACTTCTCCGGGCTCGGTTGGGTGAGGTTCGAGCCGACTCCCGGAACCCAGTCGGGTCTCGCCCCCACCTACACCGCTCCCGAGCCCGACGAGACCGCAGGTCCGACCGAGGAACCGACCGTCGCAACGGCGACGCCCGGTGCGACGCCGACCGGCCCCAGCGACCGGCCGAACGCCACGGCCACCGCATCCGCGCCCACGAGCGCGACGTCCGACGGTGCCGCACCGTGGCTCGTCGGGGGCGTCGGGACACTCATCCTCGTTGCGCTCGGCATCACCGGCCTGTGGGTGCGGCGGCGCGCCGAGGCGCGCCGCGACGTCGAGGCGGCTTGGCGCGTCACCCTCGGTGCGGCGCGGCGCGCTGGGCTCGTCCCGGGGACGAGCGAGACGACGCGAGCGTTCGCCGACAGGGTCGGCCGCGACGACGGCGGGCTCGTCGAGCTGGCACGTGCGGTCGAGCGCGCACGCTACGCACCCGGCGCTCCCGTCCCGGACCCCGCCGCCGTCGCGCACCTCGAACGGGGCGCGCTCGACGAGGTCACGCGGCTCCGCGCCGAACGCTCGGGGAAGGTCACCGACGCCGCTCCGGACGCAGCAACGGTCTCCGCTGTCGACGACGTCGACGCGCCGCGCCGCTGACCCCGGATCGCCCAGCTCGTCGGTTGTGGCCCGCTCCCGACGGAGCGGGCGCCCCCTTCCCTGCCCCTGCCGGGGTGCGCTGCCGAAGCGCGCCGGCAGGGGCAGGCTGCCGGAGCGCGCTGCGGCCGATGGCGGCCGGGAGTGCGAGAGGCTCCGCGCACAGTGTGCGCGGAGCCTCTCATCGAGATGGTGTGGTCGCCCCCGAGGGGCCGAGCCGTCGTCAGCGGCTCGTCGTCAGAGCCCGCCGTCCTTGCGCTTGTCCCAGCGGTCCTCCATGCGCTGCATGAAACTCTCGCCGCGTGCCTTGCCGCGGCCGCGCTGCCGCGCGTGGGGCGTGACGTGGCCGGAGTCGTTGACGACGCCCTGGGGGCCGCTGCCCTCGGCGCCCGACGGTCCGAGAACCGCGTAGGTCACGCCGCCGAACATCACGAGGAAGCCAAAGATGCCGACGACGGCACTGCTCTGGACCACCCCGAGGACGAGGAGGAGCAGGCCGACGAGCACGCCGACCGTGGCGACGATGATCTTGCGTCCCGTGCGTCGGCGGGGCGTGGTGAGCGTCGTGGCGAGCTTCGGGTCGTCGGCGGAGAGCTGACGCTCCATCTGCTCGAGCACGCGCTGCTCGTACTCGGACAGTGGCATGGGCACCCCCGCTTCATCGATCGGGACAGGCGGTCAACTCTAGGATAGGTCGCTTCGCGCGGAAGTTGTACCCAGCGCCCACGTGACGGCCCGCACGGAGCGTGCCGAGCCCGGGGCCCCGGCGGGACGAGTGCCGGCGCGCGACGTCACCGGACGATCGGCGTAGCGCCCCGTTGGCTTCGCGCCGGACCCTGCTCGCCCCGCGGCGCGAGCCGTGACGCACCCGGGCCGATAGCCGACGAGCCGAAGCGCTCCCGCACGAGATCCATCGCGGCCTCGGCCTCGCGCCGGCGTTCGACGGTCCCGTCCGCCGCTTCCTCGAGGGTTGACTGCACGGCGGCTCCATCGCGCACGACGAGCCCCTCGAGCCGCACCCCGACGAGGCGGACCGGAAGCCCCCGCAGGTCGACTCCGGCGAGCAGCTCGCGCGCGGCGAGGTAGATCTCACGTCCGACGTCCGTCGGGGCGTCGAGCGTCCGGGACCTGCTGAGCGTTCGGAAGTCGCTCGTGCGGACCTTGAGCGCGACGACGCGACCCACCTGTCCGTGCCGCCTCAGGCGTGCGGCGACATGGTCGGCAAGCCCGAGGAGACGTGCCTCAACCTCCGTGAGGTCGGTGCGGTCGTGCTCGAACGTCGACTCGGCCCCGAGGCTCTTCTCGATGCGTGTCGGCTCGACGGGCCGAGGGTCCCGTCCCCAGGCGAGGTCATGGAGCCGCGCGCCTGCCGACCTGCCGACCGCGCCCCGGAGCACCTCAACCTCCGTGTCGGCCAGCTGGGCGACCGTCGTGATGCCGTAGCGGGCAAGACGCTCCTCGGTGCGCTCGCCCACGCCCCACAGCGCGCCGACCGGAAGCGAACGGAGGAACGGGATGGTCGCGCCACGTGGCACGAGGAGCAGGCCGTCGGGCTTCGCGTGGACCGACGCGAGCTTCGCGACGAACTTCGTCGACGCGATGCCGACCGAGCACGTGATGCCGAGCGCGCGTGCGACCCGTTCGCGGATGCCCTCGGCGATGACGACCGGGGGCCCGAGACGGCGCCGTGCACCCCGGACGTCGAGGAATGCCTCGTCCACGCTCAGCTGCTCGACGAGGCTCGTGACATCGCGGAGGATCGACATGGCCTCGTGCGACACCTCACGGTAGAGACCGTGCTCGGGACGAACGACGACGGCCTGCGGGCAGAGCCGCAGAGCTGCGGCCATCGGCATGGCCGACCGCACGCCGAACGCGCGCGCCTCGTACGTCGCGGACAGCACGACGCCCCGCTCGGCACCCCCGACGATGACGGGTCGGCCACGCAGCTCCGGCCGCCGAGCCAGCTCGACGAGCGCGAAGAAGGCGTCCATGTCGACGTGGAGGACGTTGCACCCATCGTCGTCGTCGCCCCACGAGCGGCCACGAAGATTGGCCCGTGGACCCCGGCTCATGAGCGTGCCCAACCCGTCATGACGCTCGCACGGCACGGAGCGCACGCGCTCCTCCGGCGGTGTCCCCGGTCGTGTCCTCGACGAGCGCGTCAATCGCGTCACGGAAGTCCTCGGCGTCCTCAAGCGCACGGTCCGCACGCACGTCGTCGACGAGGTCGACCCGCCCACCTTCGACCGCGGCGCGCACCCGTGCGGCGTCGGCGAAGACGGCGGCCCAGCCCGCGAGCTCGGGCACGCGGTCCGCAAGCTGCTCCCACGCGGACCGGTCACGGCCGCGGCCGCGCGGCGGCACAACCGCCGCCAGCACCGCACCTGCAGCACGCAGTGCGGCGAAGTGCGCGTGGAGGAAGCGGTCGACCGGGTCCTGCGAGAGCTGCGCCGCAAGGATCTCGGCGTCGGAGCGCCGCATGAGCGTCGACTCCTGGACACCACGGAGCGCGCGCTGCTCCTCGACCGCGCGGCTCCTGCGCGGGGTCATCGTCGTCACTGTCATCTCCGCCACCTCCTCGATCCATCATCGAACATCTGTTCGAGACCGTCAAGCCCTCCGAGGCCGTCTACGGTGGTCCCCATGGCCCGCCGCACCTCCCGACGTCGATCGAACACCGAGCCACCGACATTCGCGCTCCCGAACGGCCCCGTCGAGATCACGACCGGCACCGCAGAAGCGATCGTCGACCGCGACGACCCCCGCGGAGTCACCGTGCTCGTCAACGGGGTCCCGAGCTCCTACGTCCACGAGGACCCGAGCGTCCTCGCGTTCGAGTACATGGAGCACATGGCCGCCCTCCTCGACGCGGTCACCCCCGGGCCCGTGCGCGCCGTGCACGTCGGGGCTGCCGGGTGCACCCTGCCCCGCTGGATCGAGGCCCGGCGGCCCGGGTCGCGCCAGGTCGCGATCGATCCCGACCCGACGCTCCTCGAGCTCGTCCGCACCTGGTTCGACCTGCCACGCTCACCCGTCCTACGCCTGCGCGCGGAGGACGGACGAGCCGCCCTCGCGACGTCGGCCCCGGCCAGCGCCGACGTCGTCATCCGTGACGCGTTCGCCGGCGACACGACGCCCGCACACCTCACCACCACGGGCTGGGCCAACGACGTGTGCAGGGTGCTGCGCCCCGGCGGCCTCTACCTCGCGAACATCGCCGACCGCGCGCCGCTGCGCCTCGCCCGGGCCGAGGTCGCCACCCTTCTCGAGGGGCTCGTCTCCGCGCCGGACGCAGGACCCGAGCCGGCCCGCTGGGCCTCCGTCGCCCTCGTCGCCGAGCCCGCAGTCCTCAAGGGACGCCGCTACGGCAACCTCGTGCTTGCCGCAGTCCGCGCGGGCGCGCCCGGCCCCGACCTCGGCGGGGCGCACGTCGAGCGCGCGCTTCGGCGGCTCGCCGTCCCCGCATCCCTCGTCGACGGGGACGCGCTCACCCGCTTCGCGGCCGGGGCGGCACCCCGTGAGGACCCCGCGCGGTGCGCCGCGCCAGGCGCGGACGAGCCCGTCACGAGCGAGCCCGCGCTCGCCGAGCCTCACGTGGAGGAGCCGGGCGACGTCTGACCGGCCGACGGTCCTGCGAGGTCAGCCCTCGCCGGGCCGCTGCCCGTCATCGGGCGTGTCCTGCGCCGCGAGGAACTCCTCGAACGCCGCCCCGATCTCGTCCGCCGACGGGATCGCGACAGGCTCGGCGAGCAGGTTCGTGCCGCCGTTCGCCGCGACGAACGCGTCGTAGCGCCGCTCGAGGTCGGCGACGACCTCACGCACCTCGTCCGACCCCGACGCACGCTCCGCGATCTCCTCGGCAGCCTCGTGCGCGGCCTCCTCGAGGTCGTGCGCCCGCAGCGAGAGCCCCGTGACGTGCTCGACCCGGCGGACAGCCTCGAGCGCCGCGGGCGCGAAGTGCCCCTGCGCGAGGTAGTGCGGCACGTGCATCGTCAGGCCGACAGCGTCGTGCCCGGACTCCCCCAGCCGACGCTCGAACATCGCACCGAAGCTCGCCGGAACCCGGACCTTGCCGAAGATCCGCGGCTGGACGCCCGCGAGCTCCGGGCGGGTCGCGCTCACGCTCGCGCCCACCGGACGCGTGTGAGGCGTCGCCATGGGGATGCCCTGGACACCGACGACGAGCGAGACGCCAAAACGGTCGACGACCTGCTGCAGCCCCGTCGCGACACGCTCCCAGCGCAGGTCCGGCTCGGAGCCGTGGAGGACGAGGAAGGCCGTCCCCTCGGCGTCACGTGCGACGTCGACGACGAGCCGCGGCGCCGCGTACGACGTCCAGCGGTCCTCGTCGTAGTCCATGAGCGGGCGTCGCCCCCGGTAGTCGTGGAGCTCGTCTGCGTCGAAGGTCACGAGCCGCTCCGTCTCGAACGCGTCGACGAGGTGGTCCGAGACGAGCTCGGCGGTCCGGCCCGCGTCGACGAAGCCTTCGAGCGCGTGCAGAAGGACCGGCCCGGTGCCGCCCTCGTGCGCACCGAGACGCGCCGCGACGCTCTCGTCGATCTCGTACAGGTCCGTCGGGTCGAGCACCGGTCCTCCTTCGTCCGTCCGGGCCCCGTCCAGGGCCTCACGCGTGACAACGCACGTCGCGCTCCGAGCATTCCCGTCCGTGCCGTGCGGCCACCTGCCGGGACCCGGGACTCCCGCGAGGGACCATAATGGATGGCCACGTGCGCGCAGGTCGCGCCGTCCCAGACCCAGGAGGCCCGGTGTCAGCGTCCCGTTCGTCCGAGATCCTCTCCGAGCAGGAGGTCGTCGACCGGTTGTACGCCCGGCTCGACGCCTTGCGGGCGCAGACCCGCGGCCGACTCGCGAAGGTCCGCCGCTCGGGACCGTCGGGCTCGCCGCAGAACAGGTCGGAGCGCGACGCCTTCGCGACGCTCTACGAGGACCGCATCGCCCAGCTCGAGGCCGTCGAGGACCGCCTGTGCTTCGGCCGCCTCGACCTTACCGACGGCGAGGTCCGCCACATCGGCCGCATCGGGCTCACCGACGACGAGCACAGCTCGATCCTCACGGACTGGCGGGCACCTGCGGCCCAGGCGTTCTACCGCGCGACCGCCGTCCACCCCGACGGGGTGCTGCGCCGCCGTCACCTCGTGACGCGCGCCCGGCAGGTCGTCTCGCTCGAGGACGAGGTTCTCGACCTCGACGCGCTCGGCGACGAGCAGGTCCACCTCTCGGGCGAGGGAGCACTCTTCGCCGCGATGGCTGCGCAGCGCACGGGGCGCATGAACGACATCGTCGCGACGATCCAGGCCGAGCAGGACCGCATCATCCGCTCGGACCTCGCGGGCGCGCTCGTCGTCCAGGGTGGCCCGGGAACGGGCAAGACCGCGGTCGCGCTGCACCGCGCCGCCTACCTCCTCTACGCGCACCGCCGGGTCCTCGAGCGCTCGGGCGTCCTCCTCGTGGGCCCGTCCTCGGCGTTCCTGCGGTACATCGACCAGGTGCTGCCGTCGCTCGGCGAGACGGGGGTCGTCGCGACCACCATGGGAGACCTCCTGCCGGGGGTCTCGGCGCGCGCCGAGGAACCGACGGACCTCGCGGCCCGGCTCAAGGGCGACGCGTCGATGGCACGCGTCGTCGCGCGTGCCGTTCGCGCCCGGCAACGCATCCCCGAGCACGACGTCCCGTTCCGGCTCGAGGGCGTTGACCTCGTCCTCCGTCGCGACGACGTGCGGGAGGCTGCCGCCCGCGCCCGTCGCACGAACAAGCCGCACAACGTCGCGCGCGTGACGTTCGTCAAGGAGATGCTCTCGCGGCTCGCGACGCAGTACGGGCGTGCGACGGGCGTCGAGCTCGAGCAGGAGGACCGCCGCATGGTCCTTGACGACCTGCGCGCGCACCGTGACGTGCGGGTGACGCTCAACCTCGCCTGGTTCCCCCTCACCCCGCAGCGGCTCGTCGAGGACCTGTGGGCGAAGCCGCACCGGCTCGCCGAGGCCGCGCCGCACCTCTCCGACGCGCAGCGCGCCGCGCTCGCGCGCGAGCCGGGCTCCCCATGGACCGTCTCGGACATCCCGCTGCTCGACGAGGCCGCCGAGCTGCTCGGCGAGGACGACCAGGCGGAGCGCGCCCAGGCGAAGGCCGACGCCGCCGCACGGGCCCGGGACCTCGAGTACGCGCAGGAGGTCCTCAAGGGCACGGGTGCCGGAGCTCTCGTCTCCGCCGAGGTCCTTGCGGACCGTTTCGCCGCGGGCGGCACGTCGCTCACGACCGCGGAGCGCGCCGCGGCCGACCGGACGTGGACGTACGGTCACGTCGTCGTCGACGAGGCGCAGGAGCTCACCGCCATGGCGTGGCGCTCGCTCCTGAGACGCGTCCCGACCCGCTCCCTGACGATCGTCGGCGACGTCGCGCAGACGTCGGCCGCGGGCGGCGCGCGGTCGTGGCGCACGATGCTCGATGCTCCCCTGCGTGGTGCCTGGCGCCTCGAGGAGCTCACCGTCAACTACCGGACGCCCGCGGTGGTCGCTGACGCGGCCCGTTCCGCCGCCCTCGCCGCGGACCTCCCGGTCTCTCCGATGACGTCGGCCCGCGAGGTCGACGACGCGCTCCACGTCCACTGGTCGAGGGACGTCGCGCGCGAGGCGGCGCGCGTCGTCGCGACCGAGGTCCGATCCGGCACCACGGCCGACGGCGTCGGCCGTATCGCCGTCGTCGCCGAGCCACGCCGGACGGCGTCGCTCCGCGCCGCGTTGCGGGACGTCCTCCCCGACGCCTCGCTGCGGGCCGTGCGCGGTGACGACGAGCTCGACGCCCCGGTCTCCGTCGTCGACCCGCGGACGGTCAAGGGTCTCGAGTACGACGTCGTCGTGCTCGTCGAGCCCGACGAGCTCGCCCCGTCCGACCTCTACGTCGCGATGACGCGGCCGACGCAGCGGCTGCACCTCGTGCACTCGCACGACCTTCCCGCTCGCATCGCCGAGGCCGTCGCCGCGCCCTGACGGACCGACGGGTCCATCGTGCGGACTGCGTTTGGTCCGACCCGCGGACCGGTCGATACTGGCCCCGTGCCTACCGCCCTTCTCCTCGAGAACCTCCATCCGCTCGCGACCCAGATCCTCACGTCCCATGGCATCGAGGTCGTCAACCGCACCGGCGCCCTCGACGAGGACGACCTCATCGCAGCCCTCGACGGCGTCGACATCCTCGGCATCCGCTCGAAGACCACGGTGACGCCGCGCGTGCTCGAGCACGCGCCGCAGCTCAGTGTCATCGGCGCGTTCTGCATCGGGACGAACCAGATCGACCTCGCCGGAGCCGCGACGCGCGGCATCGCGACCTTCAACGCGCCGTTCTCGAACACGCGCTCGGTCGTCGAGATCGCGATCGCCGACATCATCGCCCTCACGCGGCGCCTCACCGTCTTCAACGACGAGATGCACGCGGGCGTCTGGAACAAGTCGGCGTCGGGGGCCCACGAGGTCCGCGGCCGCACCCTCGGCATCATCGGGTACGGCAACATCGGCACCCAGCTCTCCGTGCTCGCAGAGAACCTCGGCATGTCGGTCGTCTTCTACGACTCCGCCGAGAAGCTCGCACTCGGCAACGCGCGGCGTATGGCCTCGCTCGAGGAGCTCCTCGAGGTGTCCGACATCGTCACGCTCCACGTCGACGGCCGCGCGGGCAACGCCGGCATGTTCACGGCGGAGCACTTCTCCCGGATGAAGCAGGGGTCGATCTTCCTCAACCTCTCGCGCGGCTTCGTCCCCGACTACGCGGCTCTCCGCGACGAGATCAACGCAGGTCGGATCGTCGGCGCTGCGGTCGACGTCTTCCCTCACGAGCCCAAGCGCAAGGGCGACCCGTTCGTGTCCGAGCTCCAGGGCCTGCCCAACGTCATCCTCACCCCGCACACGGGTGGCTCGACGGAGGAGGCCCAGGAGGCGATCGGCCAGTTCGTCGCGACGAAGATCCGCGACTACCTCACGACAGGTTCCACGACGCTCTCCGTCAACCTGCCGAACCTCGCGCTCGAGTACACGGGCGCGAGCCGTATCGCGTACCTCCACCGCAACGTTCCCGGCGTCCTCGCGAAGGTCAACCAGATCCTCGCGGCGCACGATGTCAACATCGAGGGCCAGCTGCTCGGCACGCGCGGTGACATCGGCTATGTCGTCACCGACGCAGGCTCGGACGTCTCCGCAGACGCCGTCGCCGAGCTCGCGCAGCTCGAGGCGACCGTGAGGCTCCGCGTCCTCGACTAGTCCCTGCGCCGGGGCCCAACGGCGCACGTGCGTCACACACCACCGGACCCGCGCCCCCTGGGGCGCGGGTCCGGTGGTGTGTGGGTGGCGGGCCCGTGCGGCCGCTCCTGCGGGGCGGTCGAGCGGAACCCCGCCACGCAAGCAGTGCCGGGAGACTCAGCCCGACTTGCGGCGGAAGGTGCGCTGCGTGCTGCCCGAGGTCTCGGACCCGTGGACGGAACCGGTGTTCGCGGCCCCCTCGGCAGAGCGCGCGTTGCCCTTCTTCGCGGCAAGGGCCGCGCGGAACTTCTCCTTGACGTCCTCGGGGACGGAACGATCGTCGTGGTCAGCCATGGGCGCCTCCTCGTCAGGTGCCGCGGGTGCGGCACTCCACCTTCTCTCTTCCGCGTCCTGAGCGACAACCCCTTTGTGCGCCGTCGCGTGACGTGACGGCATGCAGACGCACCCCGTCAGGACTCACGGCGTCAGTTCGGTCCGCCTCAGTGCGGTCCGTGCGGCGTCAGCCTGCCCCCGCGTCAGTCCGCGGAAAGTGCCGACACCGACGACCCGTCAACCAGGTCAGTGCGCGCAGCGTCCTCCCGGTCGGCACGCAACGCGGTGATCGCAGCCTCGAAGTCTTCGAGCGAGCCGAAGTCCTGGTACACGCTTGCGAACCGGAGGTATGCGACCTCGTCAAGCTCGCGCAGCGGCCCGAGGATCGCGAGACCGATCTCGTTGGCGTCGATCTCGGCGCTGCCGGCACCACGGATCGACTCCTCGACACGCTGCGAGAGCAGAGCGAGGTCGTCGTCGCTCACGGGACGACCCTGGCAGGCCTTACGAACACCCGCGGCGACCTTGTCACGCGAGAACGGCTCGGTCGCGCCGGACCGCTTGACGACGGTGAGGCTCGACGTCTCGACGGTCGAGAACCGCCGCCCGCACTCGGGGCACTGGCGGCGACGCTTGATCGAGAGACCGTCGTCCGAGGTCCGCGAGTCGACGACTCGGGAGTCCGGGTTCCGGCAGAACGGGCAGTGCATCAGCGTCCTCACGGGATGTCACATCGGCTGGCACCGCGACACTAGGCCCACACCCGGGGCTGTGCAAGGCGGCGCGCCCACTGCGGCACGCCATGCGCCGACCCAGAACGGCAACGGCAGCTCGCAGCATCCGCCGAGGCAAGCCACGACCAGATATGCAGGCTCAGCCCGCCGCCAGCACGGGGACGACCAGCTGCTGACCCGCCGCGAGCGTCGGACCGGTGAGCCCGTTGAGATCGGCAATCTCCCGCAGCGCGTCACGGACGTCCGCGCCCGGAGCCGTCACGGAGGAAGCGATCGCCCAGAGCGACTCGCCCGCGCCGACGGTCCGCACCGTCACAGCGCGCGCACCTTCGGGAACATCCGCGGTCGCACCGTTGGCGAAGAGGAGCGCGACGCCGCCGAGAACCAGGGCGACGAGGACTGCGACGACCATCCGGCCGCGCCGGGTGAGGCGCAGCGGAGCGAGCTCAGCACCCGCCGGCGCGACACGGGCCGTGCGGGGCGAGGCTGCCAGGCTCATGGTGCTCATCTCGATGCTCCTTCGTCGGTCGAGCCGATGCTCGAACGCCTGTTCGTCGAACTGCTGTTCTATTTCTAGCAGGGCCGGCGCAGGATGTCGAGACACGATCGAACGAATGTTTGAACCCGTCCGTGTCCTCCCCTAGGCTGACGAGAGACAGCCGACCACGAGCCTCCGACATTCGGGGGTGGACGAGGGAGCATCACGTGACGCAGACCACCCCAGGGCCCATCTCGCCCGCCACCGCGGCGAGCCGCGCGCTCACCGGGCGTCAGCGCGCCGTGCTCGAGTGCATCCGCACGTCCCTGGACGAGCGTGGCTACCCTCCGACCATGCGGGAGATCGGGGCGTCCGTGGGCCTCACAAGCCCGTCGAGCGTCAAGCACCAGCTCGAGGCGCTCGAGCGCAAGGGCTACGTGCGTCGCGACCCGCACCGGCCGCGCGCCCTCGAGATCGTCCAGTCCGACGATGCCCGCGTCGTCGCGACGGCCGTCCCGTCCACGCCTGCGTCCAGCGCCGAGCCCCGCATCGCCCACGACTCCGCCGCCGAGGACGACTCCCGGCCCGCACCGTCGTACGTCCCCCTCGTCGGGCGGATCGCCGCGGGCGGACCGATCCTCGCCGAGCAGGTTGTCGAGGACGTCTTCCCGCTCCCCCGGCAGCTCGTCGGCGACGGCGACCTCTTCATGCTCAAGGTCCAGGGCGACTCGATGGTCGACGCTGCGATCTGCGACGGCGACTGGGTCGTCGTGCGCCGCCAGCCGGTCGCCGAGAACGGCGAGATCGTCGCGGCGATGATCGACGGCGAGGCCACGGTGAAGACGTTCAAGCGCACCTCGGGGCACGTCTGGCTGCTCCCCCAGAACTCTGCGTACGCCCCCATCCCCGGCGACGACGCCCAGATCCTCGGGCGCGTCGTCTCCGTGCTCCGTTCGCTCTGACGCGGGACGCGCACCACCTGCCGGACCTCGCGTTCGCGGCATCGTGGCGACATGACGAAGGCCCCTCCGTGGAGGGGCCTTCATCATGCTGCGTCCGTTCTCAGAAGCCGAACTCCCGGGCGACCGCCCGCAGGTGGTCGGCGGACGCCTTGAGACCGTCGTACTCGGCGTCCGACAGTGGTACCTGCAGTTGCTCGTAGACGCCACGACGCCCGACGATCGACGGGACCGACAGGCACACGTCCGAGATCCCGTAGTAGTCCGTCAGGAGGGACGAGACCGGCAGGACAGAGTGCTCGTTCGTGAGGATCGCCTCGATGATGCGGGTCCCCGCGAGCCCGACCGCGTAGTTCGTCGCGCCCTTGCCCTCGATGATCTTGTACGCCGAGTTGACGACCTCGTCCGCGATGCGGGCCCGGTCTCCGTCGTTGAGCGGGCCGTGGTGCTCGGACTGGCGGTTCCACTCGAGGAGCGGCACGCCTCCGATCGTCGCAGAATCCCACAGCGGGATCTCCGTGTCGCCGTGCTCCCCTGCGATGTAGGCGTGGACGTTACGGACCGCGACGCCGCAGTGCTGCGCGATCAGGAAGCGCAGCCGTGACGTGTCGAGCACGGTTCCGGAGCCGAACATCTGGCTCGGCGGAAGCCCCGAGATCTTCAGCGACGCGTACGTGACGACGTCGACCGGGTTCGTCACCATGATGTAGACCGCGTTCGGGGCGGCCTCGACGAGCCCCGGCAGGATCTTCTTCATGAGGTCGATCGTCGCGCCCGCGAGCTCCGTGCGGGTCTGACCCGGCTTCTGCTTGGCGCCCGCAGTGACGACGACGACGTCGGCGTCCGCACACACCGACACGTCGTCCGAGCCGATGACCTGGGCCTCAGGTACGAACTGCACGCCGTGCGAGAGGTCGAGCACCTCGGCCTCGACCTTGGCGGCGTTGATGTCCATGAGCGCGACCGTGCGGGCGGCACCACGCATGAGCGCCGCGTAGGCGAGCGTGGAGCCGACCGCTCCAGCACCGACGACGGCAAGCTTCGTCGTCCGCAGCGTCGTGTGCTCGTCGGGGTGCGGCGTGATGTTCGGCATCGTTCCTCCAGGGTTGAGCGGCCGGCCGCGCGAGCGACCTGCGTGTCCAAGCCAGCCTAGTCATCGGAGGCGTCGGCCGTGAGCCGTCTCAGCGCAGCAAGGACGACCGCGCGATCCGTCGTCGGCCACAGCGGAGGCATCGAGCGCGTGAGGAAGCTCCCGTACCGTGCGGTCGCGAGCCGCGAGTCGAGCACCGCGACGACGCCGCGGTCCGTCGACGTCCTCACGAGACGTCCCGCGCCCTGGGCGAGGAGGAGCGCGGCATGCGTCGCCGACACCGACATGAACCCGTTGCCGCCCGCCGCCGCGACCGCCTCCGTGCGCGCCGAGCGCACGGGATCGTCAGGCCGCGGGAAGGGAATGCGATCGATGAGGACGAGGCTGCACGACCGACCCGGCACGTCGACACCCTGCCAGAGCGAGAGCGTGCCGAAGAGGCACGTCGCCTCGTCCTCGGCGAACTGCCGCACGAGCGTCGGCAAGACGTCGTCGCCCTGGCACAGCACCGGGACGTCGAGCCGCTCCCGCATCGCGGCGGCGACCGTCTCCGCCGCGCGTCGTGACGAGAAGAGCCCGAGCGTCCGGCCGCCTGCAGCCTCGACGAGCTCCGCGATCGTGTCGAGCTGCGCCTCCGTCGCGGGCTCGCGCCCTGGCGCGGGCAGGTGACGCGCGACGTAGAGGATGCCCTGCTTCGCGTAGTCGAACGGCGTGCCGACGTCGATGCCGTCCCACGGCGTGGCCGGCCCGTCGCCGTCGGGCGTCTCGAGCCCGAGCGAACGCGCGACGTGCTCGAACGAGCCGCCGAGGCTCAGCGTCGCCGACGTGAACACCCCCGTACGTTCCGCGAGGAGCGACGTCCGGACGAGCCCCGAGACGCTCATGGGGGCGACGTGCAGGCGCGTCGCCCCGCCCGCCTCCCACGAGCCTCGCGAGCACCACAGGACGTCGTGCCCCGACGGGTCCGCCGCCATGCGCTCCGCGGTCTCGAAGAGGATGAGCACCCCCGCCTGTGCAACCTTGAGCGCCCCGTCCGCGTCGGACTTCGGCTCGGGCTTGAGCGCGGTGAGCAGCTCGCGCGCCTCGTCGCGCACCGCGCCGACCGCTGCCTGCACGCCCTCCGGCAGCCCGTGCGGGAAGCGCCCCTCGGGGAGGTCCATGAGGAGCGCGCCGAGATCAGCGGCCGCACGGTCGAGCGCGGCCGTCGCGATGCCCTGGCGCCGCGCGAGCCGCGCAGCCTGGTCAATCGACATCGTCGAGAGCTCGAGCGTCGCCTGGCTCGTGATGCGGTCCGTGAGCTCGTGCGCCTCGTCGACGACGAGCGCCGAGTGCTCGGGCAGCACGCCCGGCGAGCCCGAGGCCGCGATGCCGAGCATCGCATGGTTGGTGACGACGACGTCGGCCTCGCGTGCGTGCGCGCGCGCCCGCTCCGGGAAGCACTCCTCGACGAGGGGGCAACGGTTGCCGAGACACTCCATCTTCGTCACCGACACCTGCCGCCACGCGCGGGCGCTCACGCCCGGCACGAGGTCGTCACGGTCGCCCGTCGTCGTCTGCTCGGACCACTCGCGCAGCCGGACGACCTCGCGTCCGAGGCGCTTGACGGCGCTCTCGTCGCGCGGGCCGTCGTCGTCGAGCGGGTCGGGCGTCGAGGCGGCGTCGGGCAGGTCGAAGAGCGCCGTCCCCGGCTCCTCCGGGTAGCCGCCCGCAACCTTGTGGAGGCACAGGTAGTTCTGCCAGCCCTTGAGGAGCGCGATCCGGGGCGCGCGCGGCAGATGGTCCGTGAGCGCGTCCGCGACGAGCGGCAGGTCGCGTGTGAGCACCTGCCGCTGGAGCGCGAGCGTCGCGGTCGAGACGACGACCCGCTCGCCGGCCGTCACCGCGTGGTGCACCGCCGGGACGAGGTAGCCGAGGGACTTTCCTGTGCCGGTGCCCGCCTGGACGAGCAGGTGCTCGCCGGTCGCGAACGACGTCGCGACACGCTCCGCCATGGTGCGCTGCCCCTCGCGGGGGCTTCCGCCGAGGGCTGCGACCGCGACCTCGAGAAGCGGTCCGACCTCCCGGGCGACGTCGGTCTCGGGGTCGTCGGGCGTCGGGGTCACCGCGTCATCCTACGCACGACCGCGTGGCCGCGGGCTTCCCTCAGGACGTGCTGTGGGCGACCGCAGCGGCCTCGAGCTCGGTCGCGAGCGCTTCTCCTGCACGTCCACGAAGGCGCGTACCCGTGGGTGTGTGCTCCTCGAGGTCGATCTCACCCTCGTGGTGCATCCGGTGGACGAGGTCGCCTCGCGTGTACGGCACCGTGAGGTCGATGTCGCGGTCGGGTCGCGGCAGCGCCGCGGCGATGTACGCGAGGAGCTCGGGGATTCCGTGGCCCGTGTGTGCCGAGACGACGAGCGTCCGTCGTTCCCGACCGCGCACTCGTGCGACGACGTCCGGGTCCGCGACGTCGGCCTTGTTGAGGACGATGACCTCGGGCACGTCGAGCGCCCCAGGGATGTCGGCGAGCACCTCACGCACCGCAGCGATCTGACCCTCGGGATCCGGGTGGGACGCGTCGACGACGTGGAGGAGGAGGTCCGCGTCAGCGACCTCCTCGAGCGTCGAGCGGAACGCCTCGACGAGCTGGTGCGGCAGGGACCTCACGAAGCCGACCGTGTCCGCGAGCGTGTAGACGCGGCCGTCGGCCGTCTGCGTGCGCCGCACCGTCGGGTCGAGCGTCGCGAAGAGCGCGTTCTCGACGAGCACGCCTGCGCCCGTGATCGCGTTGAGCAGCGACGACTTGCCGGCGTTCGTGTATCCCGCGATCGCGACCGCCGGGACCTTGCCCTTCTTCCGCGAGGCCCGCTTGGCCTCGCGCCCCGGGGCCATCGCGGCGATCTCGCGGCGGAGCTTCGCCATGCGGTCACGGATGCGTCGCCGGTCGAGCTCGATCTTCGTCTCGCCCGGTCCGCGCGAGCCCATGCCTGCGCCCGCGCCGCCGACCTGACCTCCGGCCTGACGAGACATCGACTCGCCCCAGCCGCGCAGTCGCGGCAGGAGGTACTCGAGCTGCGCGAGCTCGACCTGAGCCTTACCCTCCCGCGACTTCGCGTGCTGCGCGAAGATGTCGAGGATGAGCGCGGTCCGGTCGATGACCTTGACCTTGACGACGTCCTCGAGAGCGCGGCGCTGCGAGGGCGCGAGCTCGCCGTCGATGATGACCGTGTCCGCTCCGACCGCGGCGACGATCTCCGCGAGCTGCGCAGACTTACCCTTGCCGAGGTACGTCGCGGGGTCGGGCGTCTGACGGCGCTGGAGCAGCCCGTCGAGCACCTCGGAGCCCGCGGTCTCGGCGAGCGCGGCGAGCTCGCGCAGCGAGATCTCAGCGTCGAGCGAGGACCTGCCGTACCAGAGGCCGACGAGGACGACCTTCTCGAGCCGGAGCTGGCGGTATTCGACCTCGGTCACGTCCTCAAGCTCGGTCGAGAGCCCGACGACGCGGCGCAGCGCGGCGCGCTCGACGAGGTCGAGCTGCTCGCCGTCCGCTGACGTGTGGATCGTGCTGCCCTCGTCGACGGCGGTCCCCGCCCGGGCCAGCACGCGCGCGACGACGTCGTCGGCGATGTCGCGCTCGGTGCGCGAGGGCTCGGGGGTGGGATGCGTCATGGAGGTCCTTCCGTCGGGGCGGTGCACGTCCAGCGTGTCACGCCGACGGGCCCGGGCACCAACGATTTCGCGCGCGGCGTGACCGGGCGCACGGACCGCACACGTGTGCGGCGCCTGCCCGTGCCGTCCGACGCACTAGGCTCGCGGGGTGAACGAGGACCACTACTTCACCGCCTCACCCGCCTCGGCCGACGAGCGCCGTCACGTCACCGTGACGCTCGCTGGCCGCGAGCTCGAGGTCGAGACCGCCGCAGGTGTCTTCTCCCCCGGGCACGTCGACCTCGGCACGCGAGTGCTCCTGCGGACTGTTCCCGAGCCGCCGGCGACGGGCGACCTGCTCGACCTCGGCTGCGGCTGGGGTCCCGTCGCGCTGACGATGGCGCTCGAGGCGCCGGGCGCCCGCGTGTGGGCGGTCGACGTCAACGAGCGCGCGCTCGACCTCGTGCGCCGCAACGCGGCACGGCTTGGCCTCACGAACGTCGAGGCCGTGCGGCCCGAGGACGTCCCCGCCGACGTACGGTTCGCCGCGCTGTGGTCGAACCCGCCGATCCGCATCGGCAAGGACGCGCTCCACGGCATGCTCCGCACGTGGCTGCCGCGCGTCGCTCCGGGTGCGGAAGCGCTCCTCGTCGTCCAGCGCAACCTCGGTGCGGACTCGCTCGCGGCGTGGATCGACCGTGAGGTCGCGCCGGGCACCGCGAAGCTCGCGTCAGCAAAGGGGTTCCGGGTCCTTCGCGTTCCGGGTCCCGCTGCCTGAGGCCCGGGCCCGACCTGCCGTCGGCCCCTGGGCGCGTCCCGCTACAGACCGCGCAGCAGCGCCGCGACGTCGACCTCGCCGTGCGCCACGAGCTCGGCCGGCCCGGCCAGCTCGACCCGGTCGCCGTCGAGCATCGTCACCGTGACGGTGCCGCCCGGCACGTCGACACGCCACGTGCGCGGGGCACCCGGCCCCGCCCACGTCGCGACCGCGAGCGCGGCCGCGCACGCTCCCGTCCCGCACGAGCGCGTCTCGCCGACGCCGCGCTCGTGCACGCGCATGCGGACGTGCCCGACGACGCCGTCCGGCGTCGTCTCCTCGCCGAGCGGCACGACGAGCTCGACGTTGGTGCCCTCGGGAGGCGTGGGCATGACGAGGGGGGCACGCGTGAGGTCGAGCGCGTCGAGCTCGTCGAGCGACGCGAGCGCGACGACCGTGTGCGGGTTGCCCATGTCGACGCTCAGCGCGGGGCGCTCTCCTGCAAGCCCCGCGACGCTCACGAACGCGTCGTGACCTGCCGCGCGCGCGGCCTCGCCGCCGGGCAGGTGCCACACGCCCATGTCGACCGCGTATCCCTCGGGCACGCGGGTGACGTGGCGGACGCCCGCACGCGTGCCGATCGCGAGGCTTGCGCCACCGCCGAGGTCCGCGAGGCCGAGCTGCTCGAGGAAGCGCACGAAGACCCGGACGCCGTTGCCGCACATCTGCGCGACCGAGCCGTCGGCGTTGCGGTAGTCCATGAACCACTCGGCGGCGGGGTCGGCCTCGAGGGCAGCGGCACCCTCGGGGAGATCGGCCGAGCGCACGACGCGGATGACCCCGTCGCCGCCGACGCCCGCGCGACGGTCCGCGAGCGCCCGGACGAGGCCCGGGTCGAGGTCGAGCACGCCGTCGCGGTCGTCGAGGAGGACGAAGTCGTTCTGCGTGCCGTGACCCTTGGTGACGGCGAGCGTGGCGCGGACGGTCATGAACCCAGGCTACGGCGCGTCGGTTCGCCTGTGGCGGGGACGTCCAGCGTTCCGGCGTCGGCGCGGGCGACGACGTCGAGCGCACGCTCGAGCAGGTCGGGGGCGGTCGCGGGAAGCCACACGGTGCGGGCGTCGCGGCCGAACCATCCCATCTGCTTGCGCGTGAGACGCCTGGTCGCGGCCGTCGTCGCGTCCCGGGCCTCCGCCGCGGTGAGGCGCCCGGCGAGGTGCTCGAGCGCCTCGGCGTAGCCGACGGCGCGCCGTGCGGTGCGGCCCATGCCCGCGGCGTCGAGCGCGCGCACCTCGTCGAGCAGCCCGCGGTCCCACATGCGGTCGACCCGTGCGGCGACGCGCGCGTCGAGCTCCTCGCGCGGGGAGTCGAGGCCGATCTGCACGGCGGGACGGACATGCTCGGCGACGGGCAGGTGCGAGCTGAAGAGGCCGCCGGTGAGCTCGATGACCTCGAGCGCGCGGACGATGCGCTTGGTGTTGCCCGGGAGGATGCCCGCGGCCGCCACCGGGTCGAGCGCCGTGAGCTCGTCGTGGAGGGAACGCGTGCCCTCGTGCTCAGCCCGTTCCTCGAGGCGGGCGCGCACCGCAGGGTCGGTCGGCGGGAAGTCCATGCGGTCGAGCAGCGCGCGGACGTAGAGGCCCGAGCCGCCGACGACGACGGCGCGTCGGCCGCGCTCGTCGAGAGCCGCGAGGTCCGCGCGCGCCTCCCGCTGGTAGACGGCGACAGACGCGTCCTCGCTCGGATCGAGGACGTCGAGCTGGTGGTGCGGGACGCCGCGGCGTTCCGCGGGCGTGACCTTGGCCGTGCCGACGTCCATGCCGCGGTAGAGCTGGTAGGCGTCGGCGTTGACAATCTCCGCGTCGCCGAGAGCGAGCGCGAGCGCGACCCCGAGGTCGGACTTGCCGGTCGCCGTGGGGCCGACGACGGCGATGACGCGCTGGGTGCTCACGAGCCGGAATGCTATCGCGCCGGTGTCGGAGGACACCGATAGTGTGTCGACGACGCAGGTGAGCCCTGCGCACGACGAGCAAGGGGACGACATGGGATTCTTCACCAAGCCGGGCGCTGAGCCTGTCCGGACGAACGCACCGGTGACGCGCGAGCGCATCAAGGAGCTGCTCGAGGCGGCGGAGTGGCGAGTCGGCACGGACGACGACGGCGACGTCTACGGGATCTGGGACAGCCACCTCTTCTACTTCTTCCTCATGGGACAGCAGGACGAGATCCTCCAGATCCGCGGCCGCTACGCGGGCACGGTGCCGCTCTCGGAGCAGACAGCGGTCCTGCCGTTCCTCGACGAGTTCAACCGGGACCGCATCTGGCCGAAGGTCTACTCGCGTCCCGACGACTCCGAGACGGGCATCTACTCGGAGGTCTCGACGGACCTCGAGCACGGGGTCGCGGACGACCAGCTCGACCAGCTCCTCAAGTGCGGGATCTTCACGGGCATCCAGTTCTTCGACCACCTGAGCGAGGCGCACCCCGAGTGGGCGCCGCAGACCGAGGACGCGTCCGCGTGACCTCTGCGGCCCGCGAGGGCTCACCGGACTCGCGGGCCGCGTTCCAGGTCGACCTCCACGGCGTCGTCGACCTGCTCGCCCGTCATCTCTACTCGAGCCCGCGCGTCTACCTGCGCGAGCTCCTCCAGAACGGCGTCGATGCGCTCACGGCGCGCCGCCTGCTGCCGGGGCTGGCGGCCCCGGAGGGTGGCGGCCGGATCCTTCTCACCCCCTGCGCGGACGGTTCGCTCGAGGTCCGTGACGACGGCGTCGGGCTCACGGGCGCGGAGGCGGTCGAGCTCCTCGCGACGATCGGCCGGTCCTCGAAGCGTGACGCCGACCTCGGCGCCGGGCGTGAGGAGTTCCTCGGTCAGTTCGGCATCGGGCTGCTCTCGGCGTTCATGGTCGCGGAGACGATCGAGCTCGTCTCCCGTTCGGCACGCCAGCCCGACGCGGCGCCCGTGCGGTGGCTCGGGCACGCGGACGGGCGCTACGAGCTCGGTGAGATCTCGCCCGACGACCCCGACGTCCCGACCGGCGGGGGCAGCCTCGTCCGGCTGCACCCTCGGCGCGACATGGAGCACTGGCTCGCCGCGGAGACCGTCGTCGCGCTCGCCGAGGACGTCGGCGGTCTGCTGCCCGTTCCCGTGCTCGTCGCGACCACTCTCGAGGACGGTTCTCCCGTGCAGCGTCGGGTGAGCGCGACGGCACTCCCCTGGTCCCCGTCGGCGACCGCGCCGGCGGCGCGCGAGCAGGGTCTCGTCGCCTACGCCGAGCGGACGCTCGGCTTCACGCCCCTCGCCCGGATCGATCTCGACCTCCCGCTCGCGGGCCTCACGGGCGTCGCCTACGTGCTGCCCGGTGCGCTCGCCCCGACGAGCACCGCGCACCATCGCGTCTACCTGCGACGCATGCTGCTCTCGTCGTCGGTGCCGGACCTCCTGCCGCCGTGGGCGTTCTTCGTCCGGTGCGTCGTCGACGTCGCCGCGCTGCGTCCGACCGCGTCGCGCGAGGGGCTCTACGACGACGAGGTGCTCGTCGCGACGCGCGACGCGCTCGGCAGGCAGGTCCGCGCGTGGCTGCTCGCGACGCTCGCGGAGCCCTCGCCGCTCGCGACGACGTTCCTGCGCACGCACCACCTCGCGGTGCGTGCGCTCGCGCTCCAGGACGACGAGATGCTCGATCTGGCGACGCAGGTGCTGCCGTTCGAGTCGACGCTCGGCCCGACGACGCTCGCGGACGCGGCCGAACGCCTCGCGGGCGAGCGGCTGCTCTTCACGACGGACCTCGAGGAGTTCCGCCGGCTCGCGCCCGTCGCGTCCGCGCAGGGCCTGCTCCTCGTCAACGGTGGCTACGTCTACGACGACGACCTGCTCACGCGTGTCGCAGCCCGCTTCCCCGCCTGGCGGTTGGCGCGGGTCACGGCGGACGACGTCGCGCACACGCTCGAGGAGGTCGAGCCGCTGCGCGAGCTCGAGGTCACCGAGGCCCTCACCGGCGCGACCGCGGCGCTCACCTCGGCCGACTGCGAGGTCGTCCTGCGTCGCTTCGAGCCCACGTCGCTGCCCGCCCTGCTGCTGCGCGACGCCGAGGGCGACCATGCCCGCGCGGCCGCGGCGACGGTCGCGGCCGCCGACGACCTCTGGGGCGGAATCGTCGCGGGGCTTACGGCGCCGGCGAAGCCTCGGCGCCTCGTCCTCAACGACGACAACACGACCGTCCGGGCGCTGCTCGCGGGCGCCCCCGGCCCCGTACGCGACGCCGGCGTCCACGCGCTCTACGTCACGAGCCTGCTCGCGTCGGGGCGCCCCCTCAACGACGGGGAGTCACGTCTGCTCGACGGGGCGCTGCGCACCCTGCTCGACGGCGCGCTCGCCGCGCCGACCACGACCGACCCCGCGGCACCACCACGCGAAGGAGACGCCCGATGACACGATCGCTCGACGAGGCCGTCCACGCTGTGCACGACGTCACCTCCCTCCCGTACGGCTCGTCGCGCACCGCCAGGATCCTCGCGGAGGTCGAGCGGATCGAGGCCGAGGGTCCTGTCGAGGCGCTCGCGTTCGCCTACAACACGCTCGTCGACGCGTACGTGTGGGGCGAGGAGGTCGACAAGGCGTTCGTCCCCTTCACGCGTGCCCTGCGTCTCTACGACGAAAGGCCCGACGTGTTCGACGGCGCGGACGCCCACTCGCTGTTCTGGTCGTTCAAGTGGATGACGGGGCACCTCGTCGACTTCCCGGGCGTGTCCTCGGCCCAGATCGACGCGACGCTCGCGGACATGGAGCGCCGCTTCGTCATCGCCGGCCACGGCCTCAACGCGGTGCGGCACAGCAACTTCCGCTGGCAGCAGCACTCGAACCCCGACCCGGCAGCCGTCGCCGAGGCCTACGAGGCCTGGGTGGCGACGCCACGCGACGCCTACTCGCAGTGCGAGGCGTGCGAACCTGGCGACCGTGCGGCCTACCTCGTGGGAGCGGGCCGTGGCGACGAGGCCGTGCGGATCATCGAGTCCGTGCTCCCCGAGGAGCCGTCGTGCGCGACCGAGCCGGCCGACATGCTCGCCTACCTCCAGCTCGCCTACCTCGACCAGGGCGACGCGGAGGGCGTCGCACGGGCCCACTTCCTCGGCCTGGGTCACCTCGAGGGACCCTACGACCTCTGCGGGCCCCACGCGCGCAACGCCGAGGTCCTCGGCCGCACGGGCAACACCGAGCGGGCGCTGCGGATGATCGCACGCGTCACTGATGTCCTCGTGGGAAGCCGTTCGCCCGGCGAACGGCTCATGGTGCTCACGCACGTCGGCATCGGCGCACGTGCTCTCGCGCAGGCCGACCCGTCGACGCCCGTGTCGCTGCCGGGCGTCCCCGCCCGAGACGTCGCTGCTCTCGCCGCGTGGGTCGAGGCCGAGGCTGACACGATCGCCGCGGCCTTCGACGCCCGCAACGGTAACGACGCCTGCTCCCGGCACCTCGTTCTCGCCCGCGGCAGGGCCGCACGGACACTCGACGTCGACCTTGCGGTGCTGCGCCTCGAGGGCCTTGCCGGGGCGACCGTCGCCGCAGCGCCGGGAACGAGCGACCTTCCGCCCGCGGACACGGTTGACGCGCTCCTCGCGTCGGCGGCCGCGGTCGAGGACTCGGACCCGCGCACGGCCGCCGTCCTCTACCGCACGGCTGCGCGTGACGCCGAGGAGGCCGGTCTCCTGCCGACAGCGGGCTTCGCGCTCGCCGAGGCGGCGCAGCTCGCCGCGCTGCTCGACGACCACGCGGGAGCCGCGGCCGGGTTCCGCCGGGCCCTCGGGCTCTTGCACGCCGGCGGCGTCGACGCGCGTGACACAGCGCCTGTCGCGCGTGCCGCGGCGCGCGTGACGACGCTCGACGACGACGTCGTCGCACTCCTCGCGACCTTCGACCGCCTTGTCGACGTGCTCGGCGGGAGCAGCCCGGGCGCCGCGGGCGGTGCGGCGCCAGGGCACGGCACGGCGTTCGCCGCGCGCGAGTCGGCGGCCGACGCCGCCGAGCTCCTCGAGCTGCGCGACTCCCGCGCCCGGCTGCTCGCGACGGCGGGCCGCCTCGTCGACGCGGCTGCCGAGGCGTTCGCGCTCACCGCGCTTCACGGCGCCGCAGGAAACCGGCTCGACGAGGCTCATGCCGCGTGGCTCGCAGGACGCTGCCTCGCGGGGACCGGCGACCACGAGGGCGCGCTCGAGCCGCTCGTGCGCGCCGCGACCCTCTTCCGCGCGCAGCGGCGGCGCCAGCTGTCGACGTCTGTGAGCGACGAGGTCCTCGACGTGCTCGGACGGCTCGGGCGCAGCGACGAGGCGTCTCTCGTCCTCGCCGAGATCGCGGGCGAGGGGCGCTGAGCACTCGGAGGTCCGTCACCGTCACGCGGTGAGCGAACCCGGGGCGGACCACCCCACAGCGGCCGTGCAGAACGACTAACCTGCTGGCATGGCCTTCTGGAGTCGTCGTCCCAAGCACACGCCGGAGCCGCCCGCGTCTCGCCCCCAACCCAGCGTGCCGGTGCCGGTCTCCCCGTTCGACGGCGCCGACCCGTCACCGACAACCTCGGACCCCGAGCTCTTCCCGACACCGATGACCTCCGAGCGCATCGCTCAGATCCTGCGCGCCGACGGCGCGCACTTCGGCGTCGACGACGACGGCGACTGCATCGGTTTCTGGCAGCTGCGCATGTTCCTCTTCGTCCTCTACGGCGAGACGCCGACGTTCCTGCAGATCCGCGGGACGTGGAGCCGCGAGGCGAGCATCGAGCGGCTCGACGAGATCCTCGACTTCATCAATGACTGGAACACCGAGCGGATCTGGCCCAAGGCCTACGCCCGGGTCCGGGACGACGGTGCGGTGTCGGTGAGCGCCGAGGTCGCGGTCGATCTCGAGAAGGGCGGGAACGACGCCCAGATCCGTCAGGTCATCCGGTGCGGGCTCGCGTCGGGCACGTCGTTCTTCGACGCGCTCGACGAGCGTTACCCCGACCCTGTCGCCCAGTCCCCTGCACTGTGAGGTCCTCCGTGCCCGTCCCCACCTCCGGCCCCGTGCCGCTGCCCCTCACGCGTGAGATGGTCCAGGGAGTCCTCGACTCCCACGAGTTCCACTACATCACGGTCGACGACGGTGACTTCGGCGGCAACTGGGGCGACCATCGCGTGTGGTTCATGCTCATGGGCGACAAGGAGGAGATCTTCCAGGTCCGCGGCACCTGGGGCCGGTCGGTCGATCCCGTCCACAAGGCGCCGCTCCTGCGCGCGCTCAACGAGTGGAACCGGGAACGCGTGTTCCCCAAGATGTATGCACGTCTCAACCCGTCGAACGACCTGCTCGACGTCCACGCGGAGTCGTCGACGGACCTTGAGCACGGGGTGACGGCCGAGCAGCTCGACGTCATCCTCATGTCGGGGCTCGAGACCGCGATGATGGCGTTCGACCACCTCGACGCGCAGGCGCCGGCGTTCGGCCTTCCCGAGGTCCCGCCCGAGGGCAAGGACACGCCCGACGTGGGCTGACAGGTGCCGCGGACGTGAGACCGCCCGCCACGGTGATCCGCGGCGGGCGGTCTCGTGCCCGGGCTCCGGCCCGGGGACGCTTCTGCGGTGTCAGGCGCGGCGGACGGTCGGGAGACCGAGCACGACCGGGATGCCTGCGGCCGGCGCGCCACCGTGAGAGTGCTCCTCGGCGCCGAGGCCGAGCCGTGCGCGCTCGCGCGCGGCCCAGGCGTCGCCCGAACGGGTGCGCCGGACCTCGAAGAGGTCCGTGGCCTCGGTGCGGTCCGCGACGAGGTGGTACGGCGCGGTCCGCGTGATGCGCGTGACGACGAGGTCACCGGGGCGCGGCAGACGCGGGTCGAGGTCGTCGGCGAGGCGCGGGTCGTCGATGCCGTCGGTGACGCGGGGCGCGCCGGCGGGCAGCTCGACGTGGACGAGCCGGTTGTCGCGGGCGCGGCCTGTGACACGGTGCGTCTCGGCGTCCTTGCGGCCCGTGCTCTCGGCCACGAGCACCTCGACCTCGCGTCCGAGCTGTGCCGCTGACTGCTCGGCGGAGATACGGTCCTGGAGCGCGACGAGCCGCTCGAACCGCTCCTGGACGACCTCCTTGGGCAGCTGGTCGGGAAGGTCTGCGGCGGGCGTGCCGGGGCGCGGGGAGTACTGGAACGTGAACGCGTTGGTGAACCGCGCGGCCTCGACGACGCGCAGGGTCTCGAGGAAATCCTCCTCGGTCTCACCGGGGAACCCGACGATGATGTCGGTGCTCACGGCAGCGTCGGGCATGCGCTCCCGGACCTTGTCGAGGATGCCGAGGAACTTCTCGGAACGGTAGGAGCGCCGCATGGCGCGCAGCACCCGGTCCGAGCCGGACTGGAGCGGGAAGTGCAGCTGCGGCATGACGTTGGGGGTCTCAGCCATCGCGTCGATGACGTCGTCGGTGAACGCCGCGGGGTGCGGGCTCGTGAAACGCACGCGCTCGAGGCCCTCGATCTGGCCGCACGCGCGCAGGAGCTTCGCGAAGGCGCCGCGGTCCCCGAACTCGACGCCGTAGGAGTTGACGTTCTGCCCGAGGAGCGTGACCTCGATCGCTCCCTGCGCGACGAGCGCCTCAACCTCGGCGAGAACCTGGCCCGGCCGACGGTCGCGCTCCTTGCCGCGCAGGTGCGGCACGATGCAGAACGTGCACGTGTTGTTGCAGCCGACCGAGATCGACACCCAGCCAGCGTAGACGGACTCACGACGCGTCGGGAGGGTCGAGGGGAAGACCTGGAGCGACTCGGCGATCTCGACCTCGGCGGCGGCGTTGTGGCGCGAGCGCTCGAGGAGGACGGGCAGGGCGTCGAGGTTGTGCGTGCCGAAGACGACGTCGACCCACGGGGCGCGCTCCACGATGCCTGCGCGGTCCTTCTGCGCGAGGCAGCCGCCGACGGCGATCTGCATGCCGGGCCGCTCGCGCTTGAGCTCGGCGAGCTGGCCGAGGTTGCCGTAGAGCTTGCTCGCAGCGTTCTCGCGCACGGCGCACGTGTTGATGACGACAACGTCGGCACGGCTCGCGGCCTCGTCGGCGGCGGCCGCGCGGACGTAGCCCGCCTCCTCGAGCATCCCGGCCATGTGCTCGGAGTCGTGGACGTTCATCTGGCAGCCGAGCGTGCGCACCGTGTAGGTGCGCGCGGCGGTGGCGTCGGCGGCGGGTGCGGCCGGCGTGGCGTGGGGTGCGGGCGTCGTGGACATCGCCGTCCATCCTAAGCCGCGCGACGGCGGGCCCTTCCGGGCCGCGGCCGCGGCCGCGACGCCCCCCCAAGGGTGACCGACGGGGTGACTTTGCCAGGTTGTGACACGTTCGTGACCGTAGGCTGTGGCGCGCATCACAGCAGGTCAGTACGGTCGATGGATGGACGACGTCACAGGTGGGACCAATGACCCTGGCGGCACACCGCTCGTCGAGCTCGTCGACGTGCAGAAGCACTTCGGCGACCTCCACGTGCTCAAGGACATCAACCTCACGGTCCGCAAGGGCGAGGTCGTCGTCGTCATCGGACCCTCGGGGTCAGGGAAGTCGACGCTCTGCCGCACGATCAACAGGCTCGAACCCATCGACTCCGGATCGATCCGCGTCGACGGGGCCGAGCTCCCCGAGGAGGGCAAGGCGCTCGCCCGCCACCGGGCCGACGTCGGCATGGTCTTCCAGTCCTTCAACCTCTTCGCCCACCGCTCGGTCCTCGACAACGTCACGCTCGGCCCTGTCAAGGCGCGCGGCATCCCCGCCGCCGAGGCGAAGGCAGAGGCCATGACGCTCCTCGAGCGTGTCGGCGTCGCCAACCAGGCCCACAAGCTGCCAGCCGCGCTCTCGGGCGGCCAGCAGCAGCGCGTCGCGATCGCCCGCTCCCTCGCGATGCATCCCAAGGTCATGCTCTTCGACGAGCCGACCTCGGCGCTCGACCCCGAGATGATCAACGAGGTCCTTGACGTCATGATCGACCTCGCCCACGAGGGCACGACGATGATCGTCGTCACCCACGAGATGGGCTTCGCACGCAAGGCCGCCGACCGCGTCGTCTTCATGGCGGACGGCCAGATCGTCGAGGAGGCGACGCCCGAGGAGTTCTTCACGGCCCCACGCTCGGCCCGCGCCAAGGACTTCCTCTCGAAGATCCTCACCCACTGAACCTCCGGCATCGACGGCCCCGCCGTCACCCACCGCAGCACGGTCGACACAAGGAGAAGCACATGCGCACCAAGGTCATCGCCGCACTCGGGTCCGTCGCGCTCGCCAGCGCCCTGCTCACAGGGTGCGGGGGCGACGACAGCGACAAGATCACCATCGGCATCAAGTTCGACCAGCCCGGGCTCGGGCTCAAGTCCGGCGACACATACTCGGGTTTCGACGTCGACGTCGCGCGCTACGTCGCCAAGGAACTCGGCTTCGAGGCCGACCAGATCACGTTCAAGGAGTCCCCGTCGCCCCAGCGCGAGAACCTCCTGCAGTCCGGCCAGGTCGACATGATCGTCGCGACGTACTCGATCACGGACGCACGCAAGGAGAAGATCTCGTTCGCGGGCCCGTACTTCGTCGCCGGCCAGGGTCTCCTCGTCCAGGAGGGCAACACCGACATCACCGGGCCCGACACTCTCGACGGCAAGAAGCTCTGCTCCGTCCAGGGGTCGACCCCGGCGCAGCGCATCAAGGACGAGTTCTCGACGCAGGTCCAGCTCCAGGAGTTCGACACGTACTCCAAGTGCGTCGAGCAGCTGAGCCAGGGCAACGTCGACGCCGTGACGACCGACGACATCATCCTCGCCGGCTTCGCCGCGCAGGAGCAGTACAAGGGCAAGCTCACGACCGTCGGGACGACGTTCTCACAGGAGAACTACGGCATCGGCCTGCCCAAGGGCTCCGACAGGTGCGGGAAGGTCACCGAGGCGATCACGAAGATGATCTCGTCGGGCGAATGGGCCAAGGCCCTCGAGGCGAACACCGGCGGAAGCTACACGCCCAACGCGGACCTCAACCCGCCGACGCCCGCCGCCTGCTCCTGACCACGTCCCGTCGGCCGCGCTCACCGCGCGGCCGACGGGCCCTCCCGGGAGGTGATCGACCTGTCCCCGCTCTCCGACGCCGTCGGCACGCTGTTCAGCGACTACGACGTGCTCGCGGCCTTCTGGATGACCGTGAAGCTCACGGGGTTCTCGCTCGTCGGCTCGCTCGTCCTCGGCACGCTCCTCGCGGTCATGCGGGTCTCGCCGATCCCCTCGCTGCAGCTCGGCGGGGCGATCTACGTCAACCTCGTGAGGAACACGCCGCTCACGCTCATCATCGTCGGCTGCTCGCTCGGGCTCTACACACAGCTGGGTCTCGTCCTCGCAAACCCGAGCTCGGGCACGTTCATCGTCGACCAGAACTTTCGCCTCGCGGTCGTGGGTCTCTCGCTGTACCACGCGGCGTTCGTGTGCGAGGCACTGCGGTCCGGCGTCAACACCGTGCCCCTCGGACAGGCGGAGGCCGCTCGGTCGATCGGGCTGACGTTCACGCAGTCGCTCGTGCTCGTCGTCCTGCCCCAGGCGTTCCGCGGCGCGGTCGCACCGCTCGGGAACGTCATCATCGCGCTCACGAAGAACACGACGGTCGCCGCGACGATCGGCGTCGCGGAGGCCTCCTACCTCATGAAGGTGATGATCGAGTTCCGCCCCGACGTCCTCTTCCTCATCTTCGGCGTCTTCGCCCTCGGGTTCGTGTGCCTCGTCCTGCCCGTCGGGATCCTCATGACGGCGCTGTCGCGCAGGCTGGCGGTGGCCCGATGACGGCAGCCTCTCCACTCTTCGACGCGCCGGGACCCCGGACCCGCAGGATCTTTGCCTTCGCGAACGTCACCGCGGTCCTCGGCCTTGCGGCCGGGCTCGCCTGGGTCGTGTGGATGCTCGGCCGCAACGGCCAGCTCGCAGCGGCGAAGTGGACACCGTTCCTCGAAGGGTCGACCTGGGTCGACTACCTCCTCCCGGGCCTGCTCGGGACACTCGGCGCTGCCGCGATCTCCGTCGTGCTCGCGGGTGTGCTCGGCGTCGTCCTCGGCCTCGGCAGGCTCTCGGAGAACCGGTGGATCTCCGGCATCGCGGGGGCGATCGTCGAGTTCTTCCGTGCGGTGCCCGTCCTGCTCATGATGGTCTTCTCGTACTGGCTCCTCGTCAACTACCGGCTCGTCCCGTCCGACCAGCTCGCGCTCACGGCCGTCGTCATCTCGCTCACCGTGTACAACGGCTCGGTCGTCGCGGAGCTCGTGCGCTCGGGCATCACGTCACTCCCCCGGGGTCAGCGTGAGGCCGGGCTGTCGATCGGCCTCACCCACGGCCAGACGGTCCGGACGATCCTCCTGCCGCAGGGCGTCGTCGCGATGCTACCCGCACTCGTGAGCCAGCTCGTCGTCGTCGTCAAGGACTCTGCGCTCGGATATCTCATCGGGTACGCCGAGCTGCTGCGCCAGGCCGAGTACCTTGCGACGAACTTCGCGAACTACATCCCAGCGGTCATCGTCATCGCGGCGGTCTTCATCCTCGTCAACCTCACTGTGAGCCTCCTGGCGGACCGTCTCGCGCTACGGCTGCGGTCGCGCACCTCAGGAGCGATGACGACGCAGGAACCGGGCCTCGTCGCTGCCGACGACTGAGTCCACCGCACGTCGTGGGCAGCGCACCTCGGGGACCCGCGCGTGAGGGGCCGGTACGTCAGGGGCCCGCACGTCAGGGCCGCTGCGCGTCAGGGGACCCGCACGTCAAGGGCGCCGCACGCCGGTGGCTCAGCACGCCGGTGGGAGCGGTCCCGGGGTCCGGGGACGCGACGGTCGTCGCTGGTCAGCCATCGGTCGTGGTGGGACGTCGTCGGTGGTACGACGGTCGCGCTCAGGGTTGCGGTCAGCCGGCGGTCGCGGTCGCGCGGAGCTCGCGCACGACGGTGACACGCACCTCGCCGGGCACCGCCTGCGTCTCGGAGATCGCGGACGCGATCTGCACGGCGAGGCCCTCGAGGTCGTCGTCCCCGACGACCCCGGGCTCGACGACGACGCGCACGTCGTGGCCGGACGAGAGCGCGAGGGCGCGGGCGACCCCGGGGTGCGCGGCGACCGCGCGCTCGAGCGCCTCGAGCCGTTCGACGTGCGAGTCGGCGTCCTCGCGCCGGGCTCCAGGTCGGGACGCGGAGATGGCGTCGGCGATCTGGACGATGACGGCTTCGACGGACTCGGCGGGAACCTCGCCGTGGTGCGCGGCGATCGCGTTGACGATGATCTCGGGCTCGCCGCACCGGGCCGCGAGCTCGGCTCCGGCGCGGGCGTGCGAGCCCCGCTCGCCTGCGGGGACGGCCTTGCCGACGTCGTGGAGGAATGCGGCACGCGCGGCGACCTCGGCGTCCGCGCCGATCTCGCCAGCGATGCTTCGCGCGAGCAGCGCGCACTCGACGAGGTGCTGCTGGACGACCTGTCCGTAGGAGGTGCGCAGACGTAGCCGCCCGACGTGCTCCTCGAGCTCGGGGTGGAGCGGACGGACGCGCGCGTCGTCGATCGCATGCCTGGCGGAGTCACGGCTGCGTTCCTCGGCCTCGTCCGTGACGGTCGCGACCACACGCTCCATGCGTTCGAGGTTGATGCGTCCGTCGGCGAGCATGCGTTCGAGGCTCTGCTGGGCGATCTCGCGCCGTTCGGCGTCGAAACTGGAGATCTGGACGTGGTCGTCGGAGTCGTCGACGATGAGGTTGACGCCGGTGAGCGCCTCGAACGCCTTGATGTTGCGGCCGTCGCGCCCGATGATCGGTCCCTTGAGCTCGGGCGACGGGAGCGGGACGACCGCGACCGAGAGCTGGCTCGACGTCTCGACCGCAAGGCGTTCGACGGCCGTCGTGAGGATCGACCTGGCGCGCGCCTCGGACTCTGCGCGCAGGCGACGTTCGGTGCGGCGCAGGCGAGCCTCGACGTCGCGCGCGGCTCGCTCAGCGAGGTCGTCGGCAAGCCTCGTGCGAGCCTGCTCGACGGTCGTCCCGGCGATCTGGGCGAGCTCTTCGGCGACGCGCGCCTCATGCTCCGCGGTGCGGGTGGCGAGTGCGGTCTCCTGCGCTGTCAGAGAGGCGGTGCGCGCATCGAGCGACTCAGCGAGCCTGGTGATCCTCGCACGATCCTCGGCGAGCTGGACGCGGTCGGCCTCGAGCCGTGCACGCTCGTCGTCGAGACGTGCACTGCGGCGGTCGGCCTCGACAGCGCGGACATGAAGCTCGTCCTTGAGCGAGGCGACGTCCTCGCGGGCCTGTGCCCGCACCGCAGCGGCCTCGCGTCGGGCCACCAGGACGAGGATGAGCGCGACGAGACATGCGAGCAGGAGCACGAGCACGAGCAGGAGCGCGGGCCAGTCCTCGATCACGTCAGCACCTCCCCTCGGTTGTGGGCGACGGGCGCGGCGCGCCCCTCCTCCACGGTGAACGTAGCGGAACGAGCCATCGTTCCACCTGCCGTACGTCCCGTGTCGCTCACGGTGCGACGCGGATCACGCACGACGATGACGACCGTGAGGACGACGAGGCCTCAGCCCTGCGCGTCGTGCACCGTGCTGCGCTCGTCCATCGCACCCTCGAGGCCCGCACGCGCAGCGTCGAGGCACAGCGACGGCGGGTAGCCCTTGCGGCCGAGGAACCCGACGAGCCGACGCAGCGCGACGTCCCGGTCGAGCGACACGAGGCGCCGGGCACGCACGCGTGCGAGGTCGTACGCGGAGCGCCGTTCGTCCTCGTCGTCGACCTGGGCGAGAGCGTCGTGCGCGACGTCGTCCGTGAAGCCCTTGCGGCGCAGCTCCGACGCGATGCGGCGTCGCGCCGCGCCGGTCTCCTGGGACCGGGATCGCACGATCGCCTGCGCGAGAGCGGCATCGTCGACGAGCCCGACCTCCTCGAAGCGGTCGAGCAGACGCTCGGCGACGTCCTCGGGCACGTCCCGCTTCGCCAGTCCGCTCGCGAGCTGCTGCCGCGACCGTGCAGCAGCCGTGAGCGAGCGCAGCAGGTACTCGCGCGCCGCGTCCTCGATCTCGAGGTCCGTCGCAGGACGCCGCGAACCGCCTCGCACAGATCCGGCGTCGAGACGGCCAGCAGGGCCGTCCGTACCCTCCGTCCCCTGCTCGTCAGCGTCGTCATGCTCGTCGTGCGGGGCGCGCCCCACAGCACCTTCGTCGTAGGCTGCTCCGCCGGTCCCGCCGTGCCAGCGTCCGGCGTCCCGCCGCTTCGTCCTGCCCTCAGGTGCCCGACGAGAGTCGCAGTCAGGCGTCGGGCCCAGCCCGTCCTCGCCGTCGCGCGACGGGGCCGACCCACCCGGCGGCACCGCGGCGATCGCTGCCCTCAGAGCATCGATCGTCGCGGTGTCCGCCCGGCGGGTCGGTGCGGCGGCTCGGGACTCGTGAGCCTGTCCGTCCACGGCCGCGTGCTGCATGGTGCTGCGGCTCAGAAGTCGACCTTCGCGGCCTTGGCACGGCTCTTCTTCGGAGCGGCCTCGGCAGCGGGGGCGGCAGCCTCCGTGCCCGCGGTTGCCTCGGCGGGAGCCTCGGACGGCGCACCGATGCCGAGCTTCTCCTTGATCCGGCGCTCGATCTCGGCGGCAAGTTCGGGGTTGTCCCGCAGGAAGCCGCGCGAGTTCTCCTTGCCCTGGCCGAGCTGGTCGCCCTCGTACGTGTACCACGAGCCGGACTTGCGGACGATGCCGTGCTCGACGCCGAGGTCGATGAGGCTGCCCTCGCGCGAGATGCCGACGCCGTAGAGGATGTCGAACTCCGCCTGCTTGAAGGGCGGGGCCATCTTGTTCTTGACGATCTTCACGCGGGTGCGGTTGCCGACCGCGTCGGTGCCCTCCTTGAGGGTCTCGATGCGGCGGATGTCCATCCGGACCGACGCGTAGAACTTCAGCGCCTTTCCGCCCGTCGTCGTCTCCGGCGAGCCGAAGAACACGCCAATCTTCTCGCGGAGCTGGTTGATGAAGATCGCGGTCGTGCCGGTCGAGGACAGTGCACCCGTGAGCTTGCGGAGCGCCTGCGACATGAGCCGGGCCTGAAGGCCCACGTGGCTGTCACCCATCTCGCCCTCGATCTCGGCCTTGGGCACGAGAGCGGCGACCGAGTCGACGACGATGATGTCGATCGCGCCCGAGCGGACGAGCATGTCCATGATCTCGAGGGCCTGCTCACCAGTGTCCGGCTGCGAGACGAGCAATGCGTCGGTGTCGACGCCGAGCTTCTTCGCGTACTCGGGGTCGAGGGCGTGCTCGGCGTCGATGAACGCGGCGATGCCGCCCTGCCGCTGCGCGTTGGCGACCGCGTGGAGCGCGACGGTCGTCTTACCGCTCGACTCCGGACCGTAGATCTCGACGATGCGCCCCCGCGGCAAGCCTCCGATGCCGAGCGCGACGTCGAGCGCGATCGAGCCCGTCGGGACGACCTCGACCGCGGGGCGGTCATCGTCGCCGAGGCGCATGATCGAGCCCTTGCCGAACTGGCGGTCGATCTGGCTGAGCGCTGCCTCGAGCGCCTTCTCGCGGTCCGCGGATGCTGCCATGGGTTCACCTCTGTCGTTCGGGGCGGCACGTGCCGCCGAAGAAGCTCTGCGATCTTGATGGGCCCGACACTAGGACGAGCCACGGACATTCACGCGTGATCGCTGCGAGGACGTGGACCGCCCGGCCGCCGTCGACCGTTGTGGACAACCCTACCGAACACCTGTTCGACCGTCGAGCCGGCAGGGACGGCGTGTCGCAGACATGCGGGATCAGCGCGGCGGAGCCTGCCGGTGAGGATCGCTCCCCCAGCGCTCGGCGTCCGGCACCTGCATCGCGTCGCACAACGCGTGCCACACCGCGCGCGGCTCGACGCCCTCCTCGATCGCGCGGGCGGCCGTCCGCCCGCCGAGCTGCTCGAGCACCTGGTCGCCCGCGATCGACCGGCCGTAGGCGCGACCGAAGACGTCGTCGACCAGATCCCAGAACTCGCGATACCTCACCGACACAGGGTGCCACGCCCGGACGGGTGCTCCCACGCACAGCCCACGCGCAGTGTCGGTGGCCCGCGCCACAATGGGAGACGTGACACCCACGCCACCGCCCGCCGAGCCCCTCGCGGGGTTCACCGCGCCCACACGCTCCTGGTTCACGGGGGCGTTCGTGGGGCCGACACGTGTCCAGACCGAGGCGTGGGCCGCGATCCGCGGCGGCTCGCACGCGCTCGTCATCGCACCCACGGGCTCGGGCAAGACGCTCGCAGCCTTCCTCTGGGCGATCGATCGCCTCCTCGCGCGGGACACCGCCGCCGAAGGCCCGCGCACCGACCGCATCCTCTACGTCTCGCCGCTCAAGGCTCTCGCCGCGGACGTCGAGCGCAACCTCGCGAGCCCGCTCACCGGCATCGGGAACGCGGCGGCCGCAGCGTCGCTCGTCCTGCCCCGGGTGACCGTCGGCACGCGGACCGGCGACACGCCCCCGGCGGAGCGACGTCGCCTCGCGGTGCACCCTCCGGACATCCTCATCACGACGCCCGAGTCGCTCTTCCTCATGCTCACCTCCGCGGCGCGCGAGGGCCTGCGCGAGATCGGCACCGTCATCGTCGACGAGATCCACGCGGTCGCCGGCACGAAGCGGGGCGCTCACCTCGCTCTCTCGCTCGAACGGCTCGACCTCCTGCTCGACACCCCCGCGCAGCGCATCGGGCTCTCGGCGACGGCCCGCCCCACGGACGCGGTCGCGGAGCTGCTCGTGGGCCACCGCACCGCCGCCGACGGCGGCAGGCCCGTCGTCGTCGTCGAACCTCCCGCACGGCGCCAGGTCGACCTCGACGTCGTCGTCCCGGTCGAGGACCTCACCGACATCGCGGCGACACCGCTGCCGGGGACGAGCCCGTCCGACGACGGCCCAGACCTCACGGGACCCGCTGCTGGGCCTCTCGCGCGTGCGTCGGTCTGGCCGCACGTCGAGGAACGCATCGTCGACCTCGCGACGACGAGCCGCTCGACGATCGTCTTCGCGAGCTCGCGCCGCAGCGCCGAGCGACTCACCTCACGCCTCAACGAGATCTGGGCCCGCCGCCAAGGCCTCGACGTGCCCGACCCGGGGGCGTCGCAGCCTGCTGCGGTCCCCGGGCAGGCCGGGACGTCGGCAGGTGCCGACGCAGTCTTCGCGCGCGCCCACCACGGCTCGATGTCCCGCGCCGAGCGCTCGTACACGGAAGGCGAGCTCAAGGCGGGCCGTCTGCCCGTCGTCGTCGCGACGAGCTCGCTCGAGCTTGGCATCGACATGGGCTCAGTCGACCTCGTCGTCCTCGTCGGGTCACCGCCGTCCGTCGCGTCGGGGTTGCAGCGCGTCGGGCGTGCGGGGCACGCCGTCGGCGTGCCGAGCCACGGCGTGCTCGTCCCGACGCACACGGGCGACCTCGTGCCCGCGACCGTGACCGCTGCACGGATGCGCACGGGAGAGCTCGAGCCGCTGCGGCTCGTCCGCAACCCGCTCGACGTCCTCGCGCAGCAGGTCGTCGCGATGGTCGCGATCGAGGACTGGCCAGTCGACGAGCTCGAGGCGACGGTGCGGCGTGCCGCGCCGTTCGCGCAGCTGCCCCGCTCGGCGCTGCGCGGCGTCCTCGACATGCTCACGGGCCGTTACCCGTCGGAGGCGTTCGGCGAGCTCCGCGCGCGGCTCACGTGGGACCGCGGCCGGGACGTGCTGCAGGCACGTCCCGGCGCGCAGCGGCTCGCCGTGACGAGCGGCGGCACGATTCCGGACCGCGGGCTCTTCGGCGTCTTCCTCGCGGCCTCATCACCCGGAGGGCCCGACGACGTCCGTGCCGACACCGCGCCGCGAGCGCGAGGCGGGAGACGTGTCGGCGAGCTCGACGAGGAGATGGTCTACGAGTCACGCGTCGGGGACACGATCACGCTCGGCTCGACGACGTGGCGCATCGACGAGATCACGCCCGACCGCGTCCTCGTGACGCCCGCCCCGGGGCTGCCCGGGCGCATGCCGTTCTGGAAGGGCGACTCGCCGGCACGGCCTGTCGAGCTCGGACGTGCCATCGGCGCGTGGACGCGCGAGACGGTCGGCCGCGTCCTCCCGGCGAGCGCCGCCAGGACCGAGGCAGCCCTCGCGCACCTCGCCGCGGAGGGGCTCGACCCGTGGGCGGCGGGCAACGTCGTCGCGCACCTCCGCGAGCAGCACGCGGCGACAGGGGTCGTTCCGGACGACCGGACGATCGTCGTCGAGCGGTTCCGGGACGAGATCGGCGACTGGCGCGTCGTGGTCCACAGCCCGTTCGGGTCGCGGGTCCACGCACCGTGGGCTCTCCTGCTCGGGGCGCGCCTGCGCGAGCGCTACGGCGTCGACGTCGCGGCCATGCACGCGGACGACGGCATCGTGCTGCGGCTGCCCGACATCGGCCTCGACGGCGTCGGCGCCGACGGCACGTGGACCGGGTTCCTGCCCGACGGAGCCGCGCCCGAGGTCGCCGACGAGCTCTTCACCGACCCGGCCGAGGTCACCGGGCAGGTGCGAGACGCGCTCGCCGGGTCGGCCCACTTCGCTGCGCGCTTCCGCGAGGCTGCGGCGCGCGCCCTCCTGCTCCCCCGGCGCTCCCCGGACCGGCGCCAGCCCCTGTGGCAGCAGCGGCAGCGTTCCGCCCAGCTGCTCGAGGTCGCTGCGGGCTTCCCCGAGTTCCCGATCGTCCACGAGGCAGCGCGCGAGTGCCTCCAGGACGACTTCGACGTTGCGGCGCTCACCTCGCTCATGGCCGACGTCGCCGCAGGTCGGGTCGACGTCGTCCACGTCGACACGACGCAGCCCTCGCCGTTCGCCCGGTCGCTGCTCCTCGGCTACACGGCGCAGAACCTCTACGGTGCGGACGCCCCGCTCGCCGAGCAGCGCGCGGCGACGCTCGCGCTCGACCCGACACTCCTCGACGAGCTTCTCGGCAGCTCGTCGGGCGCCCAGCTCGCCGACCTCCTCGACCCGACGGCCGTCGAGCAGGTCGCGGCCGAGCTCGACGGTCTCGCCCCGGACCGCAGGGCACGCAGCCACGACGGGCTGCTCGACCTGCTCCGGCGGCGCGGACCGTCGTCGTTCGACGAGCTCGCCGCACGAGCAGAGGAGGGCGCGGACGTCTCCGGATGGCTCGCGCGGCTCGAGGCCTCCCGCCAGGTCGTCGCCGTGCGTCTGCCGGGTCTGCGGTCCGAGTCCTCTCCCGAGGCTGCCGAGCGGTGGCTCGCCGTCGACGACGCCTCCCGGGTGCGGGACGCGCTCGGCGCCGCGCTCCCCGTCGGGCTGCCCGACGTTCTCCTCGCTCCTGTCGACGATCCGCTCGGCGACCTCGTGCGACGGCACGCGCGCACGCACGTGCCGTTCCCGGCCGACGACGTGGCCCTGCGGTTCGGACTTCCGACAGCCGTCGTCCGCGAGGTCCTCGACCGGCTCGTCGCCGCGGGCGAGCTCGTGCGCGGACGCATGCTGCCCGCCGTGCTCGGTGGTGCGGGTGACGAGTATGCGGACCGCGACGTCGTGCGTCGTCTGCGCCGACGTTCGCTCGCGCTGCTGCGTGCCGAGGTCGAACCTGCGCCGCCGGCAGCTCTCGGTCTCTTCCTTCCCAGGTGGCAGCGTGTCGGCGAGCTGCGCGGCCGTGCCGGCTTGCTGCGCGCGATCGAGCAGCTCGCCGGGGTGCCCGTCCCGGCATCGGACCTCGAGTCGAGGATCCTGCCGAGCCGCGTCGTCGACTATTCCCCCGCGCTCCTCGACGCGCTCACGACGAGCGGTGAGGTGCTGTGGGCCGGACACGGCTCGCTCGCAGCACCTGGCAGGGGCTCCGGGGACGGCACCGTGAGCCTTCATCTCGCCGAGACCGCGCCGCTCACGCTTCCCGAGCCGCCGGACGTGGCGGGCGGGCCGGCTGCGCTCCCGTACGTCCTCGCCGCGCTCGAGGGTTCCGGCGCACACTTCGTCGACCGCGTCGTCGAGCGCGCCCGCGCGGCCGCCGAGGCCGCGGACGACGTCGCGGCGCTCGGCGACGACCCCGCCGAAATCGTGCGGGAGTCGCTGTGGCACCTCGTGTGGGCCGGCCGCGCGACGAACGACTCCTTCGGCCCGCTGCGCGCGCTCCTCGGGTCCTCACCCCGCGCGCCGCGCCCTCAGGCGCGTCCCGTCCACCGTCCTCGCGGACGTTTCGGTCTTGCGGCGCTCGTGCGGACCGCCGCGCCCGAGGCTCTTCACGGCGGTGGCAGGTGGTCTCTGCTGCCGGGGACAGAGCCCGACCCGACCGTGCGCGCGCACGCGCTCGCGATGGTGCTCCTCGACCGGCACGGGATCGTCACGCGCGCCGTCGCCCCCGCCGAGCAGGTCGTCGGCCGCTACCCCGACGTCTACAAGGTGCTCACCGCGCTCGAGGCCGCGGGTCAGGTCCGCCGGGGGTACTTCGTCGAGCATCTGGGTGGTTCGCAGTTCGCCGTACCTGGTGCGGTCGACGTGCTGCGGGACGACGCGCGTGCGGTCGAGCGGAACCTGCAGCCCGCTGCGCCGCAGGTCGCCGCGGCCGGCCGCCGCGCCGACGATGCGCTCGTCCTCGCGGCCTGCGACCCGGCGAACCCGTACGGCGCCGCCCTCGCGTGGCCTGCGGGCGTCGCCGAGGTGCGGCACCGGCCCGGGCGCAAGGCGGGTTCCGTCGTCGTCCTCGTCGACGGGTATCTCGTCCTCTACGTCGAGCGTGGCGGCCGCACGCTCCTGTCGTTCACCGAGGATCCGGGGCTGCTCGCTCGCGGGGCGCATGCGCTCGCGGATGCCGCCGCGGCGGGGGCGCTCGGCAGGTCGACGGTGCGGCACGTCGACGGCATCGAGGTGTTCGGGCTCGGCGGGCCGGTCGTCGAGGCGCTCACCGCGGCAGGTTTCGCGCTGACTCCGCGCGGGCTGCGCGTGAGGTCCGGGGCCAGGTCGTGACCGCCGCAGACCGCTGCGGAGGAGCGTGCGATGCCCGAGGGTGATGTCCTGCGGCTCACGGCTGCCCGCCTCGACGCCGCGCTGCGCGGTGCGGTCCTCGTGCGGGCCGAGCTCCGGTGGGGTGGGCTCGGCGACATCGACCTCACCGGTCGGGAGGTCGCGGAGGTCGTCGCGTACGGCAAGAACCTCCTCGTAAGGACGACGGACGGCTGGACGGTCCACGCGCACCTGCGGATGGAGGGCCGCTGGTACGTCGCCCGCACCGGCTCGCCCGAGGCCGAGGGCCGCGCACCCCGCGTGAGGGCCGTGCTCGCATCGGCGCGGTGGACGGCGCTCGGCGAGAACCTCGGCATGCTCAACGTCGTCCGGTCGCGTGACGAGCGTCGGTTGCTCGGTCACCTCGGTCCTGACGTCCTTGCGGACGCCCTCGACGTCCGCGCGGCGGCTCTGCGGCTGCGGGACGCGGGAGACGGGCCGGGCGTGAGCGTCTCCGAGGCCCTCCTCGACCAGCGGCGGGTCGCGGGGATCGGCACCATCTACGCCGCGGAGTCGCTCTTCGCGCGGCGCACGGACCCGTGGCGGACGGTCGGCACGCTCGACGCTGACGAGCTCGCGGCGCTCCTCCTCACGGCGCGCCGCGACATGACGGTCGCCGTCATGCACGGTCTCGAGGCGCGCGAGTCACGGGTGCACGGACGCCTCGGGCGGCCGTGCGTGCGCTGCCGCACCGCGATCGCGGTGCGGCAGGCCCGCAGGCCGCCCGAGGAACGTCCGATCTTCTTCTGCCCACGGTGCCAGGCACCGCAGCCAGGTGTCAGCCGATCGGTGTGAGCTCGCGCCGTGCCGGAACCCGGACGACGGCGCTCGCGAAGTCGTCCGGGACCGTGTCCGGGACGAACAAACCTTCGGCGACCGCAACCCGGTCGCTCACCTCACGGAGCACGGTCGACAGCGGGACGTCGAGCGCCTCGCAGATCGACCCGAGCAGCTCCGAGGAGGCTTCCTTCTGACCACGCTCGACCTCGCTGAGGTAGCCGAGCGACACACGTGCTGCGGACGACACTTCGCGCAGGGTTCGGCCCTGCCGCTGGCGCGCGTCACGCAGGACATCACCGATCTCTCGTCGCAGGACGATCATCTGGCGCCCCCTCTCCGTCGTTCCACTCCGCTGCGTCACGGTCTGGTGAGGATACAACGAGCCACGGACAGGCTCGCGCCGTCGGGCGGTCCCGCGTGCTGCGCGAGACGTTCCCCCCGTGGCCGACGGTCCCGGACGTGTCGATGTCTCCATGCCTTGTCCAACTGTTCCGGGGCCTCAGGTGTTCCCGGTCGGCGTCGACTCACCCGGTGACGATCTCGTGAAGGAGCTCGAGCGCCGCGAGCGCGGCACGCTCCCGGATCTCCGCGCGGTCTCCGGGCAGGTCGAGCTGGCGCGTCCGGACGACGTCGTCGCGGCTCGCTGCGACGTGGACGCGGCCCGCAGGCTTCCCGTCCTGCGGGCCAGGACCCGCGACGCCGGTGGTCGCGACACCGCAGCGCGCGCTGAGGAGCCGGGCGACACCGAGCGCCATCTGCCCGGCGACGTCGGCGTCGACAGGTCCTCGCTCGGCGAGCAGCGCCGCGTCGACGCCGAGCACCGTCGACTTGACGTCCGTCGCGTACGCGACGACGGCGCCGAGCACGACGTCCGAGGCGCCGGGCGGGCCGACGAGCGCGCTGCTGAGCATCCCGCCCGTGAGCGACTCGGCGACAGCGACGGTGAGCCCCCGCTCGCGTGCCACGGCGAGGAGCGCGTCGGCGGCGGCAGCGAGCATCGTCATGCGTGGCCCTCGCGCACGACGGGGTTGCGCAGCGTCCGCACGGCGTAGTCGAGGCCCGTGACGAGCGTGACGACGACCGCGAGCCCCATGACGGCGTAGCCGGCGGTGTGGACGAGCTCGGGAAGGACGCCGCGCGGCAAGAGGAGTATCGAGAGCGCGACCGACTGGAGGACGGTCTTGAGCTTGCCGCCGCGCGACGCAGCGAGAACGAAGCGATCCATGACGAGCAGCCTCATGGCGGTGATCCCGAGCTCCCGCACGAGGATGATGATCGTCACCCACCACCACAGCTCACCGAGGAGCGAGAGGCCGACGAGCGCAGTACCGATGAGCGCCTTGTCGGCGATCGGATCGAGGAGCTTGCCGAGGTCGGTGACGAGGTCCCTGCTCCGCGCGAGATGCCCGTCGACCTTGTCGGTCGCGGCCGCGACGACGAAGAGGACCGTCGCGACCCAGCGCCAGGGAGCTGAGTCACCGCCGTCGACGAGCAGCGCCCAGGCGACGAACGGAACCATGAGGATGCGGGCCGCCGTCACCGCGTTCGCGATGTTCCACTGCGTCCGCCACATGCTCCCGGAGTTCTGCGTCATCCTCACAGGATAGGCGCTGGCACCCAGCATGACGGGCGGTAGTCTCCCCTGTGTGATGCGCCATGCCCAGAACCGTTCTGCTCATGCTGCAGGCCCCCGACGGTGGGCCGTGGTCGCGGCGTCGGTCGCGGTCATCGTCGCCAGCGGGACGGCCGCGGCGGTCGTCTTCCCCGACCTCCTCGGCGGGCGACCGGACGGCCCGTCGTCCGTTCCGACTGCCCCAGTCGCGTCGCCGGCACCTCAGCCCACGACCCCGCCTGCCGAGCCCACACCGACGCCGACGCCCGACGTCGATCTCACGATCCTCGCGGCGGGTGACGTCCTGCCGCACACGCCCGTGATGCGATCGGCCCGTACGGGCGACGGCTACGACTTCCGCCCCCTGCTCGCCGGGCTCGACAGCTGGGTGCAGGGCGCAGACCTCGCCCTGTGCCACATGGAGGTCCCGGTCGCGCCGGAGGGCCGTCCGGTGTCGGGCTACCCCATGTTCGGCACGACGCCCGCGCTCGTCCGTGACCTCGCGGCGCAGGGATGGGACGGGTGCTCGACCGCGTCGAACCACTCGGTCGACAAGGGATTCGCCGGGCTCGCGCGCACGCTCGACGTCTTCGACGCCGAGGGTCTCGGCCACGTGGGCACCGCGCGTTCCGCGGAGGAGTCGTCGCAGGCGCAGCGTTACACGCTCGACTCGCAGGGACGCACGACGGTCGTCGCGCACCTCTCAGGCACGTACGGGACGAACGGCATGCCCGTCGACGCCGACAAGCCGTGGTCGGTGACGATGCTCGACGCGGACACGATGATCGCGGCGGCGAAGGCTGAGCGCGAGCGCGGCGCCGACGTCGTCCTCGTGTCGATGCATGCGGGGAACGAGTACGTCACCGCGCCCAACGACGAGCAGCGGGCGTTCGCCGCGGCGCTCGCGCGCTCGGGCGAGGTCGATCTGCTCATCGGTCACCACGCGCACGTCCCGCAGCCGTTCGAGCATCTCGACGGCGGCCCCGGCGACTCCGGCATGTGGGTCGGTTACGGCCTCGGCAACATGATCTCGAACCAGGATTCGGACTGCTGCATCGCCGAGACGTCGAACGGGCTGCTCATGCTCGCGAACGTCCGCCATGCGGCGGACGGCCCAGCCCGCGTCACGGGTGTCGAGTGGGTCGGCATCACGGTCGACCGCCTCGACGGTCACCGGCTCCACGCGTTCGCGGATCTCGACGGCTCGAAGGCCGGAAGGCTCTCCGCCGGTGCGCTCACGGCGCGTGAGAAGCACGTGCGCGACGCCGTCGACGGGTCGGCGCCCGAGCGGCGCGAGCCGACGGTGTCGACCGCGACGGTGACGGTCGAGGAACGCTCCGAGCGGTGATCCTGGTGCCGTTCAGCGGCCGGTGAGCGACCAGGCGTCCTCGGACCCGTCCTCGTCGTCCCCGTCGCCGTAGTCGTGCGCGACGGGCGGTAGCCCGGAGTCGACGCCGTCGGCGTACCTGTCGTCGGGAGCCTCCTGGTCGAACGCGGGCTCCGAGGCCGAGGGCGCGTCCTCGCCACGGAGCATCGCGAGCGCCGCAGGCAGCCCCTCGGGCTGCACGAGGACGTCGCGGGCTTTGGACCCCTCGGACGGGCCGACGATCTCGCGCGACTCGAGCAGATCCATGAGTCGGCCAGCCTTGGCGAACCCGACACGGAGCTTGCGCTGGAGCATCGACGTCGAGCCGAACTGTGACGTGATGACGAGCTCGGCCGCCTGGAGCAGGACGTCGAGGTCGTCACCGATGTCGTCGTCGATCTGCTTCTTCGCAGCCGTCACCGTGACGTCCTCGCGGTAGACGGGCTTGAGCTGCTCCTTGACGTGCGCGACGACCGCCGCGATCTCCTTCTCCTCGACCCAGGCGCCCTGGACGCGCGCCGGCTTCGCCTCCCCCATCGGCATGAAGAGGGCGTCACCCTGGCCGATGAGCTTCTCGGCGCCCGGCTGGTCGAGGACGACGCGCGAGTCGGTGAGCGAGCTCGTCGCGAATGCGAGGCGCGAGGGGACGTTGGCCTTGATGAGGCCCGTGACGACGTCGACGGACGGGCGCTGCGTCGCGAGCACGAGGTGAATGCCGGCCGCACGGGCGAGCTGCGTGATGCGCTGGATCGACGCCTCGACGTCGCGCGGGGCGACCATCATGAGGTCCGCGAGCTCGTCGACGACGACGAGGAGGTACGGGTACGGGGCGATCTTGCGCTCGGAGCCGGGCAGAGGCTGGACCCTGCCCGCACGGACCGCCGCGTTGAAGTCGTCGATGTGCTTGTAGCCGAACATCGCGAGATCGTCGTACCGCGCGTCCATCTCCCGCACGACCCACTCGAGGGCCTCGGCCGCCTTCTTGGGGCTCGTGATGATGGGCGTGATGAGGTGCGGGATGCCCTCGTAGATCGTCAGCTCGACGCGCTTCGGGTCGACGAGCACCATGCGCACCTGGTCAGGGGTCGCGCGCATGAGCAGCGACACGATCATCGAGTTGACGAAGCTCGACTTGCCCGCACCCGTCGCGCCGGCGACGAGGATGTGCGGCATCTTCGCAAGGTTCGCGACGACGTACCCGCCCTCGACGTCCTTGCCGATGCCGATGATCATGGGGTGCTCGCTGCGGCGCGCGACCGACGAGCGCAGGACGTCGCCGAGGACGACGGTCTCGCGGTCCGCGTTGGGGATCTCGATGCCGATCGCGGACTTGCCGGGGATCGGCGAGAGAATGCGGACGTCGGCGCTCGCGACGGCGTACGCGATGTTCTTCGAGAGGTTGGTGATCTTCTCGACCTTCGTGCCGAGGCCGAGCTCGACCTCGTAGCGCGTCACGGTCGGGCCGCGCGAGAAGCCGGTGACCTTCGCGTCGATGCCGAACTGCTCGAAGACGTTCGAGAGCGACTCGACGACGCGGTCGTTCGCGGCGGACCGCACCTTGTGCGGCGGGCCGGTGAGGAGCGTCTCCTCGCTGGGAAGGACGTAGACGATGTCGCCGCCGAGCATGGGCTGCTCGCCGTGCGGGACGGCGGCCGTCGGGGGCGCGGCGGGCTCGGGAGCGGGTTCGGCGGCGGGCACCGTCGCCGGGACCGTCGGCGCGGTGGGCGCTGTCGGAGCGGTCGCGGCCGGTGCGTCGTCGGCCGCGTCGTGCCCGAGCAGCGCGGTCACGTCGGTCGCCCCCGGCTCGACCTCGCGCATCGCGGCGGAGTCGAACGGACGGACGCCCTCGCCGCCCTCCGCGAGCGTGGTCGTCGGCGTCGCGTCGGCGTCGTCGTCCCTGCGGCGGCCGAAGCGCCTGCGACGCGGCGCAGCCTCGGTCGGATCGGTGCCGTCGTGACGCGAGACACCCTCGGCGAGCTCGAGCGGGCTCGCGTCGCCGGTGTCCTCGTCCGTGGCCGGAGCGTGCCCGAAGAGCTGCCGCAGGCGCGGGACGATCTGGTTGATGGGCGTCGCGGTGAGGACGAGGACCCCGAAGAACGCGAGGAGCACGAGCACCGGCACCGCGATCCACGCGCTGAAGGCGGCGACGAGCGAGTTGCCGGCCGCGTAGCCAAGGATGCCACCGGCCTCCTGGAGCCCGACCCAGCCGTCCTTCGGTGAGGGACGGCCCGACGAGATCGCGACGATGCCGCACACGGCGACGAGGATCGCGGTGATACCGATGGCCTTGCGGCTCGTCTCGGCACCCTCCTGCGGAGCGCGCATGAAGCGCACTGCGAGCCAGCCGAGGAGGACGGGAAGCACCACGCCGACGACGCCGAGGAGCCCGGCGACCCCGAGGTGCACCCACTCCATGACGAAGCCCTCGAGCCCGAACCACTCGCGGCCCGCGACGATGATGGTGAGGGCGAGCAGGAGCAGCGCGACGCCGTCCCGGCGGTGCGCCGGGTCGAGGTCGCGCGCGCCGCGGCCGACGCTGCGGAAGCCGCCGCCGACGAGGTGCGCGGTGCCCATCCAGGCGCCCTTCGCCATGCGCAGCGGGAGCGCGGGCTGCGTCGGCTCGGGCTGCGGCGCGCGCCGACCCGACGTCGAGCCCTTGGACGACGAGCTACCCGAACGTGCGCCGCCCGAGCCGCGCGACGACGCACCGGCGCTGCGCGCCGTCGTCGTGCCGCGCTTCGCGGAAGGTGCTGAGGAGCCACGTGTCGCCATGGTTCCGAACCTACCAACGACCGCCGACACACCCCGGCAGCGGCGCGGCGCGAGAACGTCACATGGTCCGACGACGACACCCCGGGACCCTCACAGGGTCCCGGGGTGTCAGAGCGATGCAGAGGTCAGGCCTCGACGACGACCGGGACGATCATCGGACGACGACGCAGGCGGTTCGAGACGAACCGGCCGACGACACGCCGCATGACCTGCTGCAGCTGGTGCGTGTCGACGTTGCCGCCCGCCGCCGCCTCCTCGAGGGAGTCCGAAAGCTGCGGGAGGATCCCGTCGAACACGGCCTCGTCCTCGGCGAAGCCGCGCGCGTGGATCTCGGGTCCCGCGACGATCTTGCCGGTCGAGGAGTCGATGACCGCGAAGATCGAGATGAAGCCCTCCTCGCCAAGGATCCGACGGTCCTTGAGCTCGGCGTCCGTGAGCTCGCCGACGCTCGAGCCGTCGACGTACACGTAGCCGCACGGGACGGCACCGACGATCGACGCCTTGCCGTCGACGAGGTCGATGACAAAACCGTCCTCTGCGAGGACGACGCGCTCGGGCGGAACACCCGTGCGGACCGCGAGCGCGCCGTTCGCGACGAGGTGACGCACCTCGCCGTGGATCGGCATGACGTTGCGCGGGCGCAGGATGTTGTAGCAGTAGATGAGCTCGCCCGCGCTCGCGTGGCCCGAGACGTGCACCTTGGCGTTGCCCGAGTGGACGACGCGCGCGCCGAGACGGGTGAGGCCGTTGATGACGCGGAACACCGACGACTCGTTGCCCGGGATGAGCGACGACGCGAGGATCACCGTGTCGCCCGGGCCGACCGACACCTTGTGGTCGCGGTTGGCGATGCGGCTGAGCGCAGCCATCGGCTCGCCCTGCGAGCCCGTGCACATGAGGACGACCTGGTCGTCCGGGAGCGCGTCGATCTTCTTGAGGTCGACGAGCAGCCCGTCGGGCACGTGGAGGTAGCCGAGCTCGGACGCGATCCCCATGTTGCGGACCATGGAGCGACCGACGAACGCCACCTTGCGCCCGTGCGAGTGCGCTGCGTTGAGGACCTGCTGGACGCGGTGGACGTGCGACGCGAACGAGGCGACGACGATCCGGCCGTCGCACTGGTCGAAGACGCCCTCGAGAACCGGACCGATCTCCTGCTCGCCCGTGACGAACCCGGGGACCTCGGCGTTCGTCGAGTCGACCATGAAGAGGTCGACACCCTTCTCGCCGAGGCGGGCGAACGCGCGCAGGTCGGTGATGCGGCCGTCGAGCGGCAGCTGGTCCATCTTGAAGTCGCCCGTGTTGAGCACGGTGCCGGCGGGGGTCGTCACGGCGACGGCGAGTGCGTCAGGGATCGAGTGGTTGACCGCGATGAACTCGCACTCAAACGCACCGAAGGACTCCGTCCGGCCCTCCTTGACCGCGAAGGTCACGGGCGTGATCCGGTGCTCCTTGAGCTTGGCCTCGATGAACGCGAGCGTGAGCTGCGACCCGACGACGGGGATGTCGCGGCGCATGCGCAGGAGGTACGGCACGCCACCGATGTGGTCCTCGTGCCCGTGCGTGAGGATGATCGCCTCGATGTCGTCGAGGCGGTCGGCGATGTACTCGAAGTCGGGGAGGATGAGGTCGACGCCCGGCTGGTGGTCCTCAGGGAAGAGGACGCCGCAGTCGATGACGAGGAGCCTGCCGTCGAACTCGAGGACGGACATGTTGCGTCCGACCTCGCCGAGCCCGCCGAGCGGGACGACCCGCAGGCCACCGGCGGGGAGCGGCGGCGGCGCGGGAAGCTCGGGGTGGGCGTTGCTCATGTGGGGTGCCTTTCAGTGGGACGGGTCGAGCAGTCCCGCGGCCACGAGGTGGGCGCGGACGACGGCGACCTCGTCGTCGGTGGCTGCCACCTGGGGCAGCCGGAGGGTCCGGGTGGGCACGAGGCCCAGGAGCTCGCACGCGGCCTTCGCCATGACGGCCTGGAAGCCCGCGCCGTTGACGGCGTCGATGGCCTCCGTGATCGTCGAGAAGACCGACCAGGCGCGCGCGTGGTCGCCCTCGTCGAACGCACGCGTGATCTCGGCGAGCTGGTCGCCGACGACGTGGCCGACGACGGAGACGATGCCGCTCGCGCCGTACGCGAGGTAGGCGGGGTAGAGGGCGTCATCACCGCAGTACCAGGCGAGGCCGGTCGACGCGATGAGCTTCGAGGCCCCGTAGATGTCGCCTGTCGCGTCCTTCATGGCGACGACGTTGTCGTGCTCGGCGAGGCGCGCGATCGTCGCGGGCGCGAAGCGGACACCCGTGCGCCCGGGGACGTCGTAGAGCATGACCGGGACGTCCGTGGCCTCGGCGACCGCGAGCGTGTGACGGTAGACGCCCTCCTGCGAGGGACGCGAGTAGTACGGGGAGACGACGAGGAGGCCGTGCGCGCCGGCCTCGGCGGACTGCTCGGCCATGCGGACAGCGTGCGCCGTGTCGTTCGAGCTCGCGCCCGCGACGATCCGCGCACGGTCCCCGACCGCCTCGACGACAGCTGCGACGAGCTCGGCCTTCTCGGGGGCGTGGGTCGTGGGCGACTCGCCCGTCGTGCCGTTGACGACGAGCCCGTCGTGCCCGTGGTCGACGAGGTGCTTCGCGAGCGCGACCCCCGCCTCGACGTCGACGGCGCCGTCCGGCGTCATCGGGGTGACCATCGCGGTGAGCACTGCGCCGAACGGGCGCGCGGGGGTCTGCGTCATGGAGGCCAACCTATCGCGAGACGACGCCATGGCGCGTGCGGGGCGCGCCCTGCGGACGCACGGCACGTGCCACGTGCCAGACGTCCCGGCAGGTCGGTGCCCGGACCGCTAGCATCCGACACATGGGGCAGGGGAACGACACGGTCGACGACGCCGACGAGGTCACGACCGGAGGTACGGCGCCGGGGCGCCGCGCGGTCTTGCGCGGCATGGCGACCGTCGCGGCGGTGGGTGCGCTCGGCGCCGTCGGTGGTTCCGTCGCACAAGCCGCGCGGAGCGACCGTCGCCCACCCACGTACCGCGTCTCGCCGCGACCCGAGACACGCACGACCGCCTGCGCGTCCCGTGTCGTGTGGCGCGCGGGGTGCGCCGAACCGCTCGTCGCGCTCACCTTCGACGACGGTCCCGACCCTCGCTGGACGCCGCTCGTCCTCGAGATCCTCGCCCGGCACGACGCCCGGGCGACGTTCTTCCAGCACGGCTCAGCAGCACGCGAGCATCCGGGCATCGCCCGCGCGGTCGTCGAGGGCGGTCACGAGATCGGATCGCACGGCTGGGACCACACGGACCTCACACGCTACGAGGCGGCCGAGTGCCTCGACCACCTCACGCGCACGCACGAAGCGCTCGTCGACGTCACCGGCACGACCCCGCGCTGGCTGCGCCCGCCGTACGGGCGCATGGACGCACCCGTACTGTACGCGGCGGCCGAGCTCGACTACGACGTCGCCCTGTGGTCGCACCACCTGCCGACCGACGGCGCTGAGGCCAAGGTCGACCGGGATCTCGCGACAGCGAGCCCCGGCATGGTCATCCTCTGCCACGACGGACGTGGCACTCCGGCCGAGTCGCTCTACGCCGCGGTCGAGCGGCTCGTGCGGACGCTCACAGAGCGCGGCATGCGCTTCGTGACGATGAGCGAGATCGTCGACGCGGTGCCCGCGCACCGCTGATCCGCCGAGCCGCGCTCCGTCCGGGCCGTGCTGTGCGCGCACGGCCCCGACTCAGCCGCCGGTGCGCTCGTAACGCTCGACCGCATAGCGCATGCCGTTCGCGGCAGTCGTCCAGCCCGCGCCGGGCTCGCGCGCGACGAGCGTCCAGTCCTCCCCGATCACGGGGGCGTGGACGTCGACGTCGTAGTCACCGTCGATCGTCGTGACGACGAGCTCGTCGGCGTCGTCGATGGCCTGGGCGTACACCTGACCGCCGCCGATGATCCAGGCGCGCTCCCCCGCGACGCGGGCGAGCGCGTCCGCGAGCGAGCGCACCGTCTCGGCTCCCGGAGCCTCGTACGAGGCGTCGCGCGTGAGGACGATATTGCGGCGGCCCGGCAGCGGTCGGACACGCTCGGGAAGCGACTCCCACTGCTTGCGCCCCATGACGACCGCGTGCCCGCGCGTCTGCTCGCGGAAGAACGCGAGATCCTCCGGGAGGTGCCACGGCAGGGTCCCGCCCATGCCGATGCCGCCGCTCGAGTCCTGCGCCCAGATCATGCCGAGCCACGTGCCCGGCGCGCGCTCGCTCACACCGCCACCTGCGCCGCGATCGCCGGGTGGTTCTTGTACCCCTCGACGACGACGTCGTCGAACGTGTAGTCGAGGATCGACGCAGCCTTGCGCAGCGCGAGCGTCGGGAACGGGAACGGCTCACGGCTCAGCTGCTCGCGCACCTGCGCGTGGTGGTTGTCGTAGACGTGGACGTCGCCGCCCGTCCACACGAAGTCCCCGACCTCGTAGCCCGCCTGCTGCGCGACCATGTGCGTGAGCAGCGCGTACGACGCGATGTTGAAGGGCACGCCGAGGAACATGTCTGCCGAGCGCTGGTAGAGCTGGCATGAGAGCCGGCCGTCCGCGACGTAGAACTGGAAGAACGCGTGGCACGGCGCGAGCGCCATCTTGTCGAGCTCAGCGACGTTCCACGCCGAGACGATGTGCCGGCGCGAGTCGGGGTTCGCGCGCAGGTCCTCGACCACCTTCGTGATCTGGTCGACGTGCCCGCCGTCGGGCGTCGGCCACGAACGCCACTGGACGCCGTAGACCGGGCCGAGCTCACCGTCGGCGTCCGCCCACTCGTTCCAGATCCGGATGCCGTGCTCCTGGAGCCAGCGGACGTTCGAGTCGCCCCGGAGGAACCACAGGAGCTCGCCGACGACCGACCGCACGTGGACGCGCTTCGTCGTGACGAGCGGAAAACCCTGCGCGAGGTCCCAGCGCAGCTGTCGGCCGAAGACCGAGCGCGTGCCCGTGCCCGTCCGGTCCGCCTTGGGGGTGCCGTGCTCGAGCACGTCGCGCAGGAGATCCTCGTACTGCGTGTCGACCATAGAGGCACGGTACGGGATGGCGACCCGACAGCGCGTGCACGTCCACGGCGCGCCGCACGGGGCAGGCGCCTGCGCGCGCGGCGGCTGCACGCGCCAGGGTTCCGGCGCGCGACGAGCGCCCGAGGCGCAAGATGGTCCCATGGCTCCAACGACGCAGCTCCCCCACGATCTCCCCACCGGCTCCCTCATCGGCGGCGCGTGGCTTCCCGCCCCGAGCACGTTCGCGGTGCACGACCCCGCGACCGGTGACGTCCTCGCCGAGGTCGCCGACGCGGACGGCGCCACCGGGCTCGCAGCGCTCGACGCCGCGGCCGACGCCGCCCCGGCGTGGCGGGCCGCCTCGCCGCGTGCCCGCGCCGACGTCCTGGCCGACGTCCACCGCACGCTGCTCGCGCGCGGCGAGGAGATCGCCGCTCTCATCACCGCCGAGGGCGGCAAGCCGCTCGCGGAGTCGCGTGCCGAGCTCACGTACGGCGCCGACTACGTCCGCTGGTACGCCGAGCAGGCGGTGCGCATGGGCGGCCTCACGCGCACGGCCCCCGCGGGCGGCGTTCGGCAGATCGTCTCGCGCCGACCCGTCGGCCCCTCGCTCCTCGTCACGCCGTGGAACTTCCCGCTCGCGATGGCGACGCGCAAGATCGCGCCCGCGCTCGCCGCGGGCTGCACCGTTGTCGTCAAACCCGCGCGCCTCACGCCGCTCACGACGATGCTCGTCGCCGAGATCGTCCGCACGACGCTCGCGACGCACGACCTTCCGACCGGAGTGCTCAACGTCGTCACGGGCACGAGCGCGAGCCGTCTCACCGAGCCGCTGCTCGCCGACCGCCGCCTGCGCAAGCTGTCGTTCACGGGCTCGACCGACGTCGGCCGCACCCTCCTCGCGGGTGCCTCCCGCGGCATCCTGCGCACGTCGATGGAGCTCGGCGGCAACGCCCCGTTCCTCGTGTGCGACGACGCGGACCTCGATCTCGCCGTGACGAGCCTCCTCCAGGCGAAGATGCGCAACTCCGGGCAGACGTGCGTCGCCGCGAACCGCATCTACGCGCAGGCCGGCATCGCCGACGAGCTCACGGCCCGGCTCACCGAGGCGTTCGCGCGGCTGCGCGTCGGCCCCGGGGCGCGCGACGGCGTCGAGGTGGGCCCGCTCATCGAAGCATCCGCGGTCGACCGCATGGACGAGACCGTCGCGGCCGCGCTCGCCGACGGTGCCCGCGTGACGACCGGTGGGGACGCCCCGCGCGGCCCCGGCCACTTCTTCGCGCCGACGGTGCTCGCGGACGTCCCCGCCGACAGCGTCGTGCTCCGCGAGGAGATCTTCGGTCCCGTCGCGCCCGTCACCCGCTTCGGCACCCTCGACGAGGGCATCGCGCTCGCGAACGACACCGACGCGGGCCTCGTCGCGTATGCCCACACGCGCGATCTGAGCACCGCGATGCGCCTCGCGGACGAGCTCGAGGCGGGGATGATCGGTCTCAACCGCGGCATGGTCTCCGACGCGAGCGCGCCCTTCGGTGGCGTGAAGATGTCAGGTCTCGGCCGCGAGGGCGGCGAGGCAGGGCTCGAGGAGTACCTCGAGACCGTCTACGTCGCGATGTGACCGGGATCTGGGACGCCGGCGCGTCCGGATCGTGCACACTCCGACGTGCCGCGACGTAGGTGCACCTAGCCTGATGCCTCCCACGACTGACGACCGGAAGGCCGCCATGAGCGAGCTCAGCACCCCCACGCCCGACCCGACCCTCGCCGGACCGCGCTACAGCTCGTCGCTCGGCGCGATGATCTTCGCCTCCCGATGGCTGCAGGCCCCGCTCTACCTCGGCCTCATCGTCGCGCAGGTCATCTACGTGTGGCAGTTCCTCAAGGAGCTCTGGCACCTGATCGTCGGCGGGTTCACGGGCGTCCACACGACCGAGGACCCCGTGACGCACGCGGTCGTCGAGCACGCGTTCGGTGCCGAGGAGATCATGCTCGCGGTGCTCGGCCTCGTCGACGTCGTCATGATCTCCAACCTCCTCATCATGGTGATCGTCGGCGGCTACGAGACGTTCGTGTCCCGCATGCGTCTCGACGGCCACCCGGACCAGCCCGAGTGGCTGAGCCACGTCAACGCCAACGTCCTCAAGACCAAGCTCGCGATGTCGATCATCGGCATCTCGTCCGTCCACCTGCTGCGGACGTTCATCGAGTCGAGCTCGGGCCGCATCACGGGCGAGATCATGCTCTGGCAGACCGTCATCCACCTCGCGTTCGTCGTCTCGGCGCTCGCGCTCGCGTGGATCGACCGCATGTCGCTCACGGCGCACCAGCGCGCGGCCAACGCGGCGGCCGCGGCCCACTGACTCAGCGCACGCCGCACGCGTGTCGGCGGGACGTCCGCGGACGGGAGAGACTGGACCCATGAGTCTGTTCTCCCCGACCGCGGACGTCTCCGTCCGCCCGGCCGTGCCGGGCGACGAGGTCGCCATGGCCGACCTCCAGATCGCCGCGTGGCGAGCGACGCACGCCGGCGCCCTCGGCGCCGACGTCCTCGACCGCCTCGACCCCGACGGCTTCCGGACCCAGTGGGCGGCCGCCGTCGGCACGCCGCCCGGCCCCGGCTTCGCGGTGCTCGTCGCGTGCGCTGGCCCCCGCGTCGTCGGCTACGTCGCGCTCTCCCCCGGCGCCATTGCCGGCCTCGAGGTCGCACCCGACGAGCGTCGGAAGGGCCACGGCTCACGCCTGCTGTCCGCGGCCGTCGACCGGCTGCGCCAGGACGGTGCCGAGGAGGTCTCGGCGTGGGTCCTCGCGGGCGACGAGGGCCGCGAGCACTTCCTCTCAGGCGCTGGCATGGCGGCCGACGGGCGCCGTCGCACGCTCGACGTCGGCGGGCGCGAGGTCGTCGAGAGCCGGTGGAGCGCGACTCTCTGACGGTCGGACCCCGAGGCCGGGGCCGCCGCGCCCGAGCGCGCGGGACGGTCAGCCCGCCGCGCGCCCGTGGAGCTTCGCGGTGTGACGCAGCGTCGCGCGGGCACGACGCCGGTCGCCCGCCGCGTCGTACGCGAACGCGAGGTGGTACCAGGCACGCCAGTCCTCAGGAGCTGCCTCCGCCTTCGTGCGCGCGAGCGCGAACGCCTCGTCCGCCGCGGCACGGTCGATGCGCCCGCCCGGTGAGCGCGGCAGGTCGTCGACCGGCAGCTCGTCCGACGCCGCGAGCTCGTCGGCCATGCGCTGGACGTGAGCCGCAAGCGACCACTCACGCCAGATGAGCCAGATGACGAGCAGCGGGATCGCGAGCACGGCCGCGCCGAGCGCGATGCCCACGGGCTCGCCCGTATTCAGCAGCGCGACGCCGCGCCCGGCGATCGCCCACACGTAGATCGCGAGCAGCGCCGTGACGGCGAGCGCCGGCAGCAGTCCCCTGCGCATCAGGAAAGATCGAGCACGTGCTCAAGGCCGACGGTGAGGCCAGGCCGACCGCCGACCTCGCGCACGCCGAGCAGCACGCCCGGCATGAAGGACATCCGGTCAAAGGAGTCCTGACGGATCGAGAGCTGCTCACCGACGTTGCCGAGGAGGATCTCCTCGTGCGCGACGAGCCCACGCAGGCGCACCGCGTGGACGCGCACGCCGTCGACGTCCATGCCGCGCGCCTCCCAGCCGTCCTCGGTCGCGTCGGGGCTCGGCGCGACGCCCGCCTCCGCACGGGCGGCCGCGATCGCGCGCGCCGTGTGCCGCGCGGTGCCGCTCGGAGCGTCGACCTTGTCAGGGTGGTGGAGCTCGACGACCTCGACGGACTCGAAGTAACGCGCGGCCTTCGCCGCGAACGTCATCGCGAGAACCGCGGACAGGCCGAAGTTCGGGGCGATGAGCACACCGAGGGCGACGCCCTCGGCCGCCCTGCGCGCAAGATGGTCCGTGACGCGTCCGCGCGAGTCGTCGTCCCAGCCCGTCGTCCCGACGACGACGTGCATGCCGGCGTCGATTGCGGCATGGACGTTGGCCTCGGTCACGGAGGGCACCGTGAAGTCGACGACGACGTCCGCGCCGCTCGCCGCGAGCCCGGCCGCGATGTCGTCACCGGCGTCCAGCCGCGCGACGAGCTCGAGATCCGCAGCGCCCTCGACGGCCGCGCAGACGTTGGTCCCCATACGGCCCGCGGCGCCGAGCACCGCCACCTTGATCGTTGAAGTCACGAGGTCAGCCTAGACGCCGCAGTGCGCCCGACGCCGTCGCGTCCCACGACTCGCGTCATCCGCGCCGGACACGGAGCGACGGGTCAGGGGATGCTGTCGCAGCAGCCCCCGACCCGTCGAACCATCGCGGTCTGCGCGGAGCTCAGCCCCCGAAGGGCCCGACCCTCACCGTCGTGCGCGGACGTGAGGCGAGCTCTTGCGCGAGCGCCTGGACGTCAGCGCGCGTCACCGCCAGGACGCGCTCAAGCGCCTCGTCCACCGAGAGGAGCTCACCGTACGTGAGCTCGGACTTGCCGAGCCGCGTCATGCGCGAACCCGAGTCCTCGAGGCCGAGGACGAGCCCGCCGCGGAGCTGGCCTTGCGAGCGACGGAGCTCGGCTTCCGTGATGCCGCCGTCGGCAAGTTTCTCGAGCTCCGCGACGAGCAGCTCCGTCACCTCGTCGACGCGCGAGGGCGCGCAGCCCGCGTAGAGACCGAACACCCCCGCGCCCGCGTAGCCGGACGCGAAGGAGTACGTCGAGTACGCCAGACCGCGCTTCTCCCGGATCTCCTGGAACAGGCGTGACGACATGCCGCCGCCGAGCGTCGCGTTGAGCACCGTCATGACGTACCGGCGCTCGTCGGACGCCCGAAGGCCCACGGTGCCGAGCACGACGTTCGCCTGCTCGACGGGCCGCGAGATCTCGACGTGCGCGGGCTCCGTCGGGAGCACGACATCGTCAAGATCGTCGCCGCGTCGGGGACGAGGTGAGGCACCCGCGGCGAGGGTCCAGCCCCCGGCGACCGCCGCCTCCGACACCTGACGGCACAGCTCGTCGTGGTCGACGTTGCCCGCGGCCGTGACGACGAGCGTCTCCGGCCGGTAGTGCCACCGATAGTGCTCCCACACGGCGTCCCGGGGGACGTCGCGGATCGCCTGCGGCGTCCCGCCGATCGGGCGGCCGAGCGGCGTGTCGCCGAGGACCGCCTTCGAGAACTCCTCGTGGACGACGTCCGTCGGGTCGTCGTCATTCATGGCGAGCTCTTCGAGGATGACACCGCGCTCGGTCTCGAGCTCGTCGGCGTCAAGCCGCGCCGACGTCATCATGTCCATGATGACGTCGACCGCCATGGGCAGGTCCTGGTCGAGCACGCGCGCGTAGTAGCACGTGCTCTCCTTGGCGGTCGCCGCGTTGGCCTCGCCACCGACCTCGTCGAAGGCCTCCGCGATCGACATGGCGTCACGCCGCTCCGTGCCCTTGAAGAGCAGGTGCTCGAGGAAGTGCGTCGAGCCGAAGTGGCCCGACGTCTCGTCACGGGAGCCGACGCCGACCCACATGCCGATGCTCGCCGAGCGCTGGCCCGGCATGGACTCGGTGAGGACGCGAAGACCGCCGGGCAGGACGGACCGTCGGATGACGGTGCCGTCCTGCCCGGCGGTCAGCTCGCTCCCCGGCTCACCCGCGCGGGTGAGAGGAAGGTTCCAGCTCACGTCAGGCGTCGTCCCCTGCCGGCTCGTCCTCGACGACCGCGTGGAGCGACAGCTTGCCGCGCGGGTCGATCTCGCCGATCTCGACCTGGACCTTCTGGCCGATCGAGAGGACGTCCTCGACGTTCTCGACACGCTTGCCGCCGACGAGACGACGGATCTGGCTGATGTGCAGCAGACCGTCCTTGCCGGGCGACAGCGAGACGAACGCGCCGAACGTCGTCGTCTTGACGACGGTGCCGACGAAGCGCTCACCGATCTCGGGAACGTGCGGGTTGGCGATCGCGTTGATCGCCGCGCGGGCGGCCTCGGCCGACGGGCCGTCCGTGGCACCGATGTACACGGTGCCGTCGTCCTCGATCGAGATGTCCGCGCCCGTCTCGTCCTGGATCTGGTTGATCATCTTGCCCTTCGGGCCGATGACCTCGCCGATCTTGTCGACGGGGACCTTCACCGTGATGACGCGCGGGGCGAACGGCGACATCTCGTCCGGCACGTCGATGGCCTCCTCGATGACGTCGAGGATCGCGAGGCGAGCCTCCTTCGCCTGGGCGAGGGCACCGATGAGCACGTCGGCGGGGATGCCGTCGAGCTTCGTGTCGAGCTGGATGGCCGTGACGAACTTCCGCGTGCCGGCGACCTTGAAGTCCATGTCGCCGAACGCGTCCTCGGCACCGAGGATGTCGGTGAGTGCCGCGTAGCGGGTCTCACCGTCGACGGTGTCGGAGACGAGGCCCATGGCGATGCCCGCAACGGGTGCGCGCAGCGGCACACCGGCGTTGAGCAGCGAGAGGGTCGCGGCGCACACGGAGCCCATCGACGTCGAGCCGTTGGAGCCGAGAGCCTCGGACACCTGACGGATCGCGTAGGGGAACTCCTCGCGGCTCGGGAGCACCGGCACGATCGCGCGCTCGGCGAGCGCGCCGTGGCCGATCTCGCGGCGCTTGGGCGAGCCCACGCGGCCGGTCTCGCCAGTCGAGTAGGGCGGGAAGTTGTAGTGGTGCATGTAGCGCTTGCGCGTCTCGGGGGCGAGCGAGTCGAGCTGCTGCTCCATGCGGAGCATGTTGAGCGTCGTCACACCGAGGATCTGCGTCTCGCCGCGCTCGAAGAGCGCCGAGCCGTGAACGCGCGGGAGGACCTCGACCTCGGCCGAGAGCGTGCGGATGTCCCGCAGGCCACGACCGTCGATGCGGAAGCCGTCCGTGAGGATGCGCTGACGGATGAGCTGCTTCTGCACGGAGCGGAACGCCGCCGAGAGCTCCTTCTCACGCCCCTCGAAGTCGCCCGAGAGCTGCGCGACGATCTCCGCCTTGATCTCGTCGAGGCGGTTCTCGCGGTCCTGCTTGTCCGCGATCGAGAGCGCGTCGCCGAGGGCTGCGGTCGCCGCGGCCTCGACGGCCGCGTAGGTGTCGGCCTGGTAGTCGGGGAACGTCGGGAAGACCTGGGTCTCCTTGGCCGCGGCCTGCGCGAGCGCGACCTGGGCCTCGACGAGCACCTTGATGAAAGGCTTCGAGGCCTCGAGGCCCTGGGCCACGACGTCCTCGGTCGGGGCGACGGCACCCTCGTCGTGGATGAGGTTCCACGACGCCTCGGGGGCCTCGGCCTCGATCATCGCGATCGCGACGTCGTCGCCGACGACGCGGCCCGCGACGACCATGTCGAACGTCGCGCGCTCACGCTCGGAGTAGCGCGGGAACGCGACCCACTGGCCGTCGACGAGCGCGATGCGCACACCGGCGACGGGGCCCGAGAACGGCAGGCCGGAGAGCTGCGTCGACGCCGAGGCGGCGTTGATCGCGAGCGTGTCGTAGGAGTCGTCCGGGTGGATCGCCATGACGGTGAGGACGACCTGGACCTCGTTGCGCAGGCCCTTGACGAACAGGGGGCGCAGCGGGCGGTCGACGAGGCGGCACGCGAGGATGGCCTCGGTCGAGGGGCGGCCCTCGCGACGGAAGAACGAGCCGGGGATCTTGCCCGCGGCGTACTGGCGCTCCTCGACGTCGATCGTCAGGGGGAAGAAGTCGAAGTGGTCCTTCGGGTGCTTGCCGGCCGTCGTGGCCGACAGGAGCATGGTGTCGCCGTCAAGGTAGGCGACGACGGCGCCGGCGGCCTGCTTGGCCAGGCGGCCCGTCTCGAAACGGACGGTGCGGGTGCCGAAGCGACCGTTGTCGATCACGGCCTCGGCGAACTGGATCTCGGGACCCTCCATGGGGTGCCCTCCTCTCGTTCGGCCCCGGACCCCACGGTCTTCGATCGAGGCCCACGCAACGCTGCTGCGGTGACGGGGGCCACTACCGAGGACCGGACGAGGTTGCCGGGGCGGGGTGGTGCTGGTGGGTGCGGCGGCCGGGCGGCCGGCGCGGGTGGTGACACCGAGCCAGCCCGGACCCAAGGGGTCCGGGCTGGCTCGGAAGTGTCAGCGGCGCAGGCCGAGGCGCTCGATGAGGCTGCGGTAGCGCGCGATGTCGACCTTCTGGAGGTAGCCGAGGAGGCGACGACGCTGGCCGACGAGGAGGAGCAGGCCACGACGGCTGTGGTGGTCGTGCTTGTGCTCCTTGAGGTGCTCCGTGAGGTCCTTGATGCGCTGCGTGAGCATCGCGATCTGGACCTCGGGGGAACCGGTGTCGCCCTCGTGGGTCGCGTACTCGGACATGATGGACTGCTTGGTGGCCTTGTCGAGGGGCACGATTCTCCTAGTAATAAGCTCGTTGCGCGGCGCGCCGGGGCTGATCCTCCGGGCACTCTCTGTCCGCGGCCGTTCGAACGGCGAGGTCAAGCCTACCAGCACGGGTGGCCCGGACCGCGGTGACGCACGACACCCGCGAACGCAGCTCGCCGCACGCTCAACGTGCGGTCGTCACCGCGCTCACCCGCACCGGACGACGGTCGAGGGTCTTGACCGTCACCGTCCCCGAGAAGGGCTTCGAGAGCTTCACCGTGTACCGCACGAGATGCTTCGTCCGGCTCGACGCGGTCGAGAACGTCGCGACGCGCTTTGACCCTGCGTAGACGGCGAACCGGCCATGGCCACGCCCGCTCGCAGCCGTTACCTGGATCGTGCGGACGTCCTTGGACTTCTTCACGCGCAGCCGCGCGCTCTTCGCCGACGTCGTCCACGCGACGCCGCGCAGGTACCGCGCGTCACGGACGGTCTTCCAGCGTGCCGCGCCCGTCGACCGCTGCACCGTGCCCGGCGAGACGTGCCGCGTGATCTTCGGGAAGACCGCGCGTGCCGAGCGGCCCCCGTCGCCGACAGCGACGATCCCGACCTCGGCGGTGCGTCCGTAGCCAAGCTTGAGCGTGTACGCACGCGACGTCGTCCGCTTCGCGACGCGCCAGGCACCGAGCTTCCCCCCGTGCGACGCGGTGCGGACGTGCACCTCATAGCTCGTCGCACGCGGCGCGGCGCTCCAGCGGAGCGTCGCCGTCGACGAGAGCCGCACCGGGGCGACCGTCGCACCCGGAGCGCGGAGCTTGGGGGTCGCGGGTGCCGCCGGGGCAGGCGGCGGCGTCGGGGTCGGCGCGGGACCCGTCGGGCCGCCAGGCCCGCCGCCGTCACCCGGCGCCGTGCCCGTCGACTCCCAGCGTGGGAACGCGAGCGACGTCAGCGCGACGCGAGTGCCGCTGTCGAGCGTCCGCACCGTCACCGTCCCCGAGACCGCCGCGGGCAGGTCGACGACCCGCACAGCGGCCGACGCAAGAGCGTCCGCCGCCCAGCTCACCTCGCCGACGACGATCGAGCCGACGGAGACGCTCACCCTCCCGTTGCCCGGGCCTTCCTCTCCGACGAGCACGATCCGGCGCGCATCCCTGACGGACGACACCTTGAGAGTCGCCCCCTTGCCGGTCGTCGCCCGCAGCGCACCGTCGACCGCACCGTCGGACGGCTGCTTCTTCCAGCTTGCTGAGAACGTCAGCGCAGACTGCGAGACGGGTCGCGTCGCCCTCACGAGGTCGGTCATCGCGCCGCGCTCCCCCGTGGCGGACACCGCGCGCACGACGACGAGGCGATTGACGCCGGGGCTCACGGTGAGCGTCGCCCGCGGGTTCTTCACCGTCGCGATCGTGCGCCAGCCGCGCGCGTCAGCGAACGCGTTGCCGTGCGACGCGGGACGCTCGAGCAGCTCGTAGCCGACCGCGCCCGCGACCGGCTGCCATGTGTAGACCTGCTGCGTCGTCAGCTGTGCGGGGCTCTGCTGGGCGGTGTGCGCGTCGGGCACCGGCGCAGGCAGGACCGGCTGCGCCGCGCCGTGCGCGGCGACGGCCACGTCGACGAGCGCATCGACGAGCGTCCGGATCGACCCGAGCTTGGCGTAGAGCGTCTTGCCGGGGCACGCCGTGATGTTCGTGTCGCGATGGCCCTGGATGACGTTGACCGTGATCGTCTCCCCCGGCTTCGCGTGGACCCCGCTCTTCGTGCTCGTGCCCGTGTAGAGCTTGGCCTTCCCGCGCGGGTCGAGCCCGTGCTCGTAGGCCTTCCACGCGAGGAGCTGCGCGATCGACTCGAGCATCGCCTTCGAGGGTCCGTCGACCTTGCCGTTCTTGTTGTCGTCACGGTTCTCAAAGTTGCCGATTGCCGAGACGCCGATCGTCGTCGTGTTGTAGCCGCCCGCCTGGGCGCCGATCGGCAGCGTGTCGATCGCGCCGTAGCGTCCCTCGTAGAGCGTGCCGAACCGGTCGACGAGGAACTGGTAGCCGATGTCCGGCCACTTCATCGACTGCGTGTGGTACGCGTACACGCTCCGGACGAGCTTGGCGGCGTCCTTCCGGGCGTAGTCGTTGCGGTTGACGGTGTGGTGGACATACATCGCGGCCAGCCGCGACGACTGGTCCTGCGGTGTCCATGCGCGGCGCAGCTTCTCGTCGGCGCCCCATTCCGCGCGGGTGACGACCCGTGGCCGCAGGACGGAAGCGGTCGCCGCCGATGCCGTCGCGAGCGCGCCGGGGCCTCCGATCGACGCGTCAGCGGGCGAGCTGCCCGCGTCGACGAGGTCGAGGCGCACCCCGGCAGGCTCGTTCCCCGACGCGGTCCGGACGCGCGCCTGGACACCGTCGGCACCGGCGGAGACGAGCGGCTCCGTCCCCGCGCGGTCCGACGTCGCGACCGCTTCGCTCTCCGGCAGGGCGACCCACTCGCTCCACGCGCCGCCCTCACGGATGCGTACCGTGACCTCGAGGACCTCCTCGGCCGAGGCCGCGTCCCATGTGACGCCGACGGCGGTGAACCGCTCGGTCCGGGTGAGCGGGGTGAGCGCAGCCAGGTCGGGATCCGTCGCCGAAGCGAGCGGCACGAGCTCGGGGACGGCCTCGACGGGCGTCGGTGCGAGCGCGTCCTCGAGAGCGACCGCCCGTTCCGTCGCGGCGTCCGTCCGCACCTCGGGCGGCGCGTCGAGCGCTCCCGGCTGTGCCGCGGCGCGCGCGTCAACACCGTCGATCGTCATGCTGACAACCTCGGGCGTCACCGGTGTCGCCGCCGCGACGGGCATCGAGACGACGGGCAGCGCGAGCCCGGCGACGGTGAGTGCGGCGACGGTCGCGGCTGAGACGAGCCTGCGCATGGTGTTCCCCTGATCTGCTGATGAGCGGTCGCGTGGGCGACCCGCGACGAACGATAACAAGTCGGCGCAGAATCTCACAGACCCCAGGAGCATCACGGGAGGGGGCGGGGCAGCAGGAAGCGCAGCATCGGCGACGCCCGCCCCAGCCCTGCCGAGCGCCTCCCCAGGTCAGGGGCGCGCGGGGGGCGGACCCTCGGCCGCAAGCACCTCTCGCACCCGGACGACGTCCGCATCCATCTGGGTGACGAGCTCGTCGACCGACGTGAAGCGCAACGTCGGACGCAGGTGCGCGACGAGGTCGAGCTCGACGGCCTCCCCGTAGAGATCGAGGTCCGTGCGGTCGAGCACGTACGCCTCGACCCGCCGCTGGGTGCCGTCGAACGTCGGATTCGTCCCGATCGAGACGGCGGCCGGCAGCACAGCGTCCGCGCCCCCACCCCGTCGCAGCATCCAGCCCGCGTAGACGCCGTCCGCAGGCACGAGACCCTCGACCTCCTGGGAGAGGTTCGCGGTCGGGAAACCGATCGTCCGCCCCCGCGCGTCACCGTGCACGACCTCGGCCCGCAGCCGGTGCTGCCGGCCTAGGATCCGTGACGCGCGCGTCACGTCCCCGTCGTCGAGAAGCCGGCGCGCCGCCGTCGACGACCAGCGCCCGCCCGCGACGCCGAGGTCCTCGACCGTGACGACCTCGAAGCCGTGCTCCTCGCCGAGCCCGACGAGCGTCGCGAGATTCCCGGAGTTGCCGGCACCGAGCTGCACGTCCCGCCCGACGACTACCGCCGTCGCGCCGAGCCCCCGGACGAAGCACGACTCGACGAACTCCCGCGGGGACTGCGCCGCGAACGCGAGCGTGTAGTCGAGCTCGAGCACCCCGTCGAGCCCCGTCGCAGCGAGCAGCTCGCGCCGCTGCGCAGGGCTCGTCACGAGCCGCAACGGCTCCTCGGGCACATGGACCGCACGCGGGTGCGGCGTGAACGTCACCGCGACCGCGGCCGCGCCGCGCGCCCTCGCCTGCGCGACGACGACCCCGAGCACCTCCTGGTGACCGAGGTGCACCCCGTCGAAGTTGCCGATCGTCACGACCGTCGGGCCGAGGTCCGCGGGGAGCTCGTCGAGCGAGCGCCACACCTGCGTCTGCCTCCCGTCGACCACCACCGCGTCCTGAGGAGCACCATCCGGCACGAGGTCGTCGGGCGCCATGAACACCGTCACAGGTTTGAGCCACGCACCCGACCGCGTGAGCACGGCGACGAGCCGCCCCGCGCCGTCGACGCCCGCGACGGTCGCCTCGGTCGTCCCTCCACGGGCGACCCGTCGCCCGTGGACGGCCGCCAGCGACTCTTCGTGCGTGAGGACGTGCCACGGCATCGTCCCGCGCAGCGCGTCCGCAGCCCCGACGACGGGGACCGGCAGCGCGTCGACCTCGGCACGCGATACGAGGACGTCGAGCCGGTGCGCGTCCTCGACCCGGATCCCACCGACACGCGTGCGACGCAGCGCCGTGAGGTGACCGCCGACGCCGAGCGCAGCACCCAGGTCGCGCGCCAACGCCCGCACATACGTGCCCGACGAGCACTCGACCGTCGCGTCGACGTCGACGAACGTCACGCCGTCGACCTCGACCGTGCGCGGCTCACTGAGCTCGAACCGGGCCACCGTCACGGGCCGTGCCTCGAGCTCGACGTCCTCGCCCGCGCGCGCGAGGTCGTAGGCCCTCCGACCGTCGACCTTGATCGCGGAGACCGTGCTCGGAACCTGGAGGATCTGGCCCGTGAGACCCTCGGCTGCCGCACGCAACGACTCCGCGGTGACGTGCCGGGCGTCCGTCGTCGCGACCGTCTCACCCTGAGCGTCGTCGGTCGACGTCGCCGCTCCGAGCCGGATCGTTGTCACGTACTCCTTGTCGGCGCCGACGAGGTACGTGAGCGCACGCGTCGCGCGCCCCACCCCGAGGACGAGCACGCCCGTCGCCATGGGGTCGAGAGTCCCGGCGTGACCGACCTTGCGCGTCCGCGCGAGCCAGCGGACCTTCGCGACGACGTCGTGGCTCGTCATGCCTGCAGGCTTGTCGACGACGACGACGCCGTCCGGCGCGGGGGGCCAGGCGCGGGTGTCAGGACGACGAGGAGCACGGGGGGTCACGTCGGCCAACGGTACCAGCGTGGGCTCGCCGGCCCCGCCCCGCGGCCGGGCGCCCCACGTGTCGGACCGCACGCCATCCACGCCCCGCCCCACAGCCGAAGAATCTGCGCGAATGGCTGCTGCCAGCAACCATCTGCGCGGATTCCTGGGTGGGGGCGGTACGACGCAGGGCCCGGAGCGTGTGCTCCGGGCCCTGCGGGTCGTGCTCGTCGTGCGGCGCTCTCAGGCCTCGTCGTCCTCGTCGTCCTCCGGACGGCGGTAGGGGTCGACGTCGCCCGCGAAGGCGGCACCGCGACGGGACTGCTCGAGCTCGGCGTCACGACGCCGAGCCTCGTCGAGCGCGGCCTCGAGGTGCGCCGCGGTCTCGGGCACCGCATCGAGGTGGAACTCGATCGTCGGCGTGAGCCGCGTCCCGAGCTGCTTACCGACCTCCGAGCGGATGATGCCGGTCGCGCTCCGCAGAGCGGCGGCCGAGCTCGTCCGCGCGTCCTCGTCGCCGAGGACCGTGTAGAAGATCGAGGCGGACTGCAGGTCGCCCGTGACCCGCACGTCGGTGATCGTCACGAAGCCAAGACGCGGATCCTTGATCCGCGTGTCGAGCATGCGCGCAACGACCTCCTTGATGCGGTCGGCAACCTTGCGTGCGCGGGGGCTGTCAGACATGTGCATCTCCCTTCACGACCGTCGTCCCCGACGGCCGAGGTCTAGGAACCCGGGACGCGGGAGCACCAGTGCCGAGGCACCGGCGCTCCCGCCCGGACTCACGCGCGAGGCTTCTCGCGCATCTCCCACGTCTCGATGATGTCCTCGGTCTGGAGGTCGTTGAACGACCCGAGACCGATTCCGCACTCGTAACCCTCGCGGACCTCGGTCGCGTCGTCCTTGAAACGCTTGAGCGACTCGATCGTGAGGTTGTCCCCCACGACGACGCCGCCACGCAGAACGCGGGCCTTGGTGTTGCGACGGATGATGCCCGATCGAACGAGCGAACCGGCGATGTTGCCGAACTTCGAGGAGCGGAAGACCTCGCGGATCTCCGCGGTGCCGAGCTGCACCTCCTCGTACTCCGGCTTGAGGAGGCCCTTCATGGCCGCCTCGACGTCGTCGATCGCCTGGTAGATCACCGAGTAGAACTTGATGTCGACACCCTCGCGGTCCGCCATCTCGGCGACCCGCTCCGCGGTGCGGACGTTGAAGCCGATGATGACGGCGTTGTCGACCGTCGCGAGGTTGACGTCGTTCTGCGTGATCGCACCGACACCGCGGTGGATGACACGCAGCTGGACCTCGTCGCCGACGTCGATCTTGAGCAGCGAGTCCTCGAGGGCCTCGACCGCACCGGAGACGTCACCCTTGATGACGAGGTTGAGCGTCTCGACCTTGCCGAGCTCGAGAGCCTTCGTGAAGTCCTCGAGGCTGATGCGCTTGCGACGCTTCGCAAGCGTCGCCGCACGCTCGGCCGCCGAACGCTTCTCAGCGATCTGACGGGCCGTGCGGTCGTCGGACGCCACGAGGAAGTTGTCACCGGCGCGAGGCACGGACGTGAGACCGAGCACCTGGACGGGACGCGACGGGGTCGCCTCCTCGACCGTGTTGCCGTGCTCGTCGAACATCGCACGCACGCGGCCGTGGGCCGTGCCCGCGACGATCGCGTCACCGACGCGGAGCGTGCCCTGCTGGACGAGGACGGTCGCGACCGCACCGCGGCCCTTGTCGAGGTTCGCCTCGATCGCGACACCGCGCGCGTCCTTGTTCGGGTTCGCCCGCATGTCGAGCGCCGCGTCCGCCGTGAGGAGGACCGCCTCGATGAGCTCGTCGATGTGCAGACCCTGACGGGCCGAGACGTCGACGAACATCGTGTCGCCGCCGTACTCCTCGGCCACGAGGTTGTACTCGGTGAGCTGCTGGCGGATCTTCGCGGGGTTCGCGGTCTCCTTGTCGATCTTGTTGACCGCGACGACGATCGGCACGCCTGCGGCCTGGGCGTGGTTGAGCGCCTCGACCGTCTGCGGCATGACGCCGTCATCCGCCGCGACCACGAGGATCGCGATGTCCGTGACCTCGGCACCACGTGCACGCATGGCCGTGAAGGCCTCGTGACCCGGGGTGTCGATGAAGGTCAGTGCGCGGTCGACGCCCTCGTGCTCACGGTGCACCTGGTAGGCACCGATGTGCTGCGTGATGCCACCGGCCTCGCCCGAGACGACGTCGGTGCGGCGGATCGCGTCGAGAAGACGCGTCTTGCCGTGGTCGACGTGACCCATGACGGTGACGACGGGGGGACGCGGGAGAAGGTCCTCGTCGGACTCCCCCTCGAGCTCTGCGTCGAGGTCGATGTCGAAGGCCTCGAGCAGCTCGCGGTCCTCCTCCTCGGCCGAGACCATCTCGATGACGTAGCCGAGCTCGGCGCCGAGCGAGCCGAACGTGTCCTCGTCGAGCGACTGCGTCGCGGTCGCCATCTCACCGAGGTGGAAGAGCACCGTGACGAGCGATGCGGGGTTCGCATCGATCTTGTCGGCGAAGTCGTTGAGCGACGAGCCGTGACGCAGGCGGACGACCGTCGAGCCGTCCCCACGGGGGACCTGCACGCCGCCGAGCGACGGCGCCTGCATCTGCTCGAACTCCTGCCGCTTCGCGCGCTTCGACTTCCGTCCACGCACGGGGCGGCCACCGGCGCGCCCGAAGGCGCCCTGCGTGCTGCCACGACCGGCACCACCGGGACGACCGCCGCCACCGGGTCGACCGGCGAAACCGCCACCGCCACCACCGGGAGCGCCACCCGGGCCACCAGGACGGCCACCGCCGCCGTAGCCGCCACGACCGCCGCCACCGGGACGACCAGCGCCAGCGCCCGCAGCCTGACCGGGACGGCCGAGCTGGGTCTTGCCCGGCATCATGCCCGGGTTCGGACGGGGACCGCCCGGACGCGGGGCGCCAGGACGGGGCGCGCCGGGACGCGGGGCCCCCGGACGGGGACCGCCCGGACGCTCACCGGTCGCGGCAGCATCGGCTGCGGGTGCAGGGCGTGCGCCCGGGCGGGGCATGCCCTGGCTCGGAGCGAACGGGTTGTTGCCCGGACGCGGACCGCCGCCACGCTCGCCACGGGGCATGCCCTGGCTCGAAGCGAACGGGTTGTTGCCTGGACGCGGACCGCGCGCGGGGCGCTCGGTCGCGGGTCGCTCGGCCGCCGGGCCGGGACGCGGCGCGGCGGGACGAGGAGCGGCCGGAGCCGGGGTCGGTGCCGCCGGTGCGGCAGGCGCCGCAGGGGCGGCGGGTGCGGGGGTCTCGGCGACGGGTGCGGGGGCCTCGGCGGCGGGCGCCGGAGCCGCGGGCGCGGCCTTCGCGGGCGCCTTGGGCGCCGCAGGGCGCTTCGCGGGTGCCTCGGCTGCGGCCGCGGGGGCCTTCGCCGGCATCGCGTCGCGCAGACGACGCACGACCGGCGCCTCGATCGTCGACGAAGCTGATCTGACGAACTCACCCATCTCGTTGAGCTTCGTCATCAGCTCCTTGCTCTCCACACCGAGCTCCTTGGCGAGCTCGTATACGCGGATCTTTGCCACTTCTCTCCTGTCTGGGTCCCGCCCCGGACAGGGAGGGACCTACTTAGTGCTGGGGGCTCATCGCTGAGTACTCATCGGGTGCCCATCGGCCTCTGACCCGCTTTCCTTGGTGAAGTCCTGACCGTGCGCGACCGGGTGGTCACGCGCGTCCAGCGTTGTCCTGCCATACGTGCTCGACCGCGGAGGTGATCCGCAGCGCACGCCCTACGGCCCGCCGCTTGTCAGCGAGCTCGTAGCAGCGCGGGTCCGGGTGGACCCACGCACCCCGCCCCGGGAGGGACCGACGCTCGTCGACGACGACCCTCAGGGTCCCGTCGAGCGGAGCGCGGTCCACGACGAGGCGGACGAGCGCCTCACGCGCGTCCTTCCGTCGGCACCCCACGCAGGTCCTGACCGGGCCGTCCGTCGGTGCCTCACAGGCGCGCAGGGACGAGGTCATGGGGTCTGTCGGGTGGGGTGCGTCAGGCACGGCGCGTGATCGCACGTCGTCCAGTCTAGCGCTCCTCGCCGTCGGCGTCCGCAGGCTCGCCCCCGACGGCCCCGTCGGAGCGGATATCGATGCGCCATCCTGTGAGCTTCGCGGCGAGACGGGCGTTCTGCCCCTCCTTGCCGATCGCGAGCGAGAGCTGGTAATCGGGGACGACGACTCGGGCGGCCCGTGCCGCAAGATCGACGACCTCGACCGACGACACCTTCGAGGGCGACAGCGCGTTCGCGACGAACCGGGCGGGGTCCTCGGCCCAGTCGACGATGTCGATCTTCTCACCGTGGAGCTCGGCCATCACGGCACGCACACGCTGGCCCATGGGGCCGATGCACGCGCCCTTCGCGTTGACGCCCTGAACCGTCGAGCGCACCGCAATCTTCGAACGGTGCCCGGCCTCGCGCGCGATCGCTACGATCTCGACCGTGCCGTCGGCGACCTCGGGCACCTCCATCTCGAAGAGGCGACGCACGAGCCCTGGGTGCGTCCGCGACAGGACGATCTGCGCGCCCTTGAGCCCGCGGGACACCTCGACGACGAACGAACGCAGCCGCTCACCGTGGACGTAGCGCTCCGTCGGCACCTGCTCGTGCTGCGGGAGCACGGCCTCCGTGCCACCCACGTCGACGAGCACGACCCGCGGGTCCCGGCCCTGCTGGATGACACCGCCGAGGAGCTCGCCCTCCTTGTCACGGAACTGGCCGAGCACCTGGTCGTCCTCCGCGTCCCGCAGACGCTGGACGATGACCTGGCGCGCGGTCGCGGTCGCGACCCGCCCGAAGCCGGAGGGCGTGTGGTCGAACTCGGGGCCCAGCTCGCGCAGCGTACGCGTCGTCGGCTCAGCGTCCGGGTCCTCAGGGTCCGGGTCGACCGGGACCTGCGTGACGATCTCCTCGCGTGCGAGGACGGTGACGCGCCCCGAACGGCGGTCGACCTCGACGCGCGCGTGCGCGTAGGCGTCGGGCGTGCGCAGGTAGGCGGAGCGCAGCGCCTCCTCGATCGCGGAGACGAGCACGTCGAGCGGGATCTCCCGCTCGCTCTCGAGCAGCCGCAGCGCGGTCATGTCGATGTCCATCGATCAGTCCTCCACGTCGTCATCGCCCAGGTCGACCTCGTCGATGCGACGCATCTCGAGCTCGACTCGGCCGCGACGCACGTCGGCGAGCGGCAGGCGGGTGCTGGTGCCGGCCTCGTCGTCGAGGACGAGCACGTCGTCCTCGACCTCGACGAGACGGCCGGTGACCTCGGCCCCGTCGCGCGTCTCGACGCGGACGAGCCGGGTGCGGGCGCGGCGGAAGTGCCGCGCCTCGGTGAGCGTGCGCGTCGCACCGGGCGACGAGACCTCGAGCTGGTAGGCGTGCGGCAGGACGTCCGACGCGTCGAGCGCGTCCGAGACGACGCGCGAGACCTCGGCCACGCGTTCGAGGGGCAGCGACCCGACCTCGTCCTCGCGCAGGTCGACGGTGACGCGGACGACGCTGCGCGTCGCGGGCCCCACGATCGTCACGTCCTCGAGAAAGAGCCCGGACGCCGCGACGGCGTCGGTGATCGCCGCGGCCACGGCCGCGGCGAGGTCCCCGTGCTGAGGTGCCATGAGAGTCTCCTGTCGATCCAGGCGCACCCGCACCTGACGAACGACCGGTGTGATGTTGTGCGCGCAACCCACAGCCTATCGGGTGACGTGAGCAAGGTCGCTGCCACGACGGGTGCGCAGCGTGCGACGTGCCTCACGCCGCACGGCGCGCGCGTCCGGAGACGGGCTGCTCCGCGTGGCATGATCGGCTCCGATGGACACGTCTCACCGCCCCGCTCCCGTGCGCCGCACCGCCCGCGTCACGGCCGCCCTCGTGCTCACCCTGGCGCTCACGGGCTGCGGTGTCCGCCTCGAGACCCCGCCACCCAGCGAGCCGTCGCTCACCGCGGTCGAGGCCGCGCGTCGTGCGGCCGTCACCGACGTGCTCGACGTCCGGGCGACGGTGCTCGCCGCCCAGGACGGCGCCGAGGGCCGCCCTGCGGACATCCTCGAGGCCGTCCTCGCGGCCACGGACGTCCACGAGGCCCAGCTCGGTGGCGTCTACGACTCGGGGCTCGTCGGGGTCGACGGTTCCCCGGCCCCGCTGCCGACCGGCACCGCGTCCGGCACGGACGCCGCAGCGGTCGTCGAGATCCTCGCGCAGGCCGCGTCGCGCGCGCGCTCGGGTCTCGAGACGGTGGAGGACCCCGGCTTCGCGCGTCTCACAGGATCGATCGCCGTCGCGCACCTCGTGGCTGCGCGGACCCTCGCCGCCTCGGCCGACGTCGAGGCGCCCGCGACCGAGTTCCCCGCCGTCGCCACCGTGCCCACGGCGCTCGAGGACGTGCCGGCGACCGACCTCGTCGCGCTCGTTCTCGCCGACGACTCGACCGGCTACATGCTCGAGGTGCTCGCGTCGCGCCTCTCGGGGCCGCAGCGCTCCGCCGCCCTCGCTCGTGCCGCGACCCACCGCACGCGCGCGGATGCGTGGGCGCGCGCCGCCGGCCTCGCAGGCACGACCGACGACCCGCGCCGGGTCGCGTACGCGCTGCCCGCAGGCATCACTGCAGACACCCCGGACACCGCGCTCATCGGTGCGGCGGAGGTCGCGCTCACGACGGATCTCGTCACGCTCCTCGCCGTCGTCCCGGCCGCCTCGCGCGCGGCGACGCTCGACCTCGCAGCCGACTCCTGGGCGGCCGCCCTCACGTGGGGCGCCCAGTCGGTCCCGCTGCCGGGCATGCCCGAGCACGCTCCGGCCCAGGGCTGACCGCACCACAGGCACACGCCGTTCGGGCGACCGTCCCGGTCGTTCAGCGGCCGACGAGCCCAAGGTCCAGTGCCCGCACGACCGCGCGCGTCCGGTCACGCACACCGAGCTTGAGCATGATCGCCGAGACGTGGTTCTTCACCGTGCCCTCCGCGAGGTGCAGGCCACGCCCGATCTCCCGGTTCGACCATCCCGCGGCGAGGAGCCGCAGCACTTCCGTCTCACGGGGCGTCATCGACACCGCGGGCCCCGCAGGGACGCGCTCGGCGAGCGGTGCCGCCGCGAGCCGGTCGAGCACGCGCGCCGTCACCGCGGGCTGCACGAGCCTGTCGCCGCGGGCGAGGGTGAGAACTCCCTCGACGACCTCGTCGAGGGTGACATCCTTGAGCAGGTAGCCGCGCGCACCCGCGCGCAGCGCCGCGACGACGAGGTCGTCGTCGTCGAACGTCGTGAGGACGAGGACGGCAGGCCGGTGCTCGGCCCCAGCGAGCGCCTCGAGAGTCCCGAGACCGTCGAGCACGGGCATGCGCAGGTCGAGCAGGAGGACGTCGGGGCGCGTCGCCGCGACGACGTCGAGCGCCTCTCGACCGTCGGACGCCTCGCCGACGACCTCGATGCCAGCGGCGAGCCCGAGAAGTGCCGCGAGCCCCGCACGGACGAGCGTCTGGTCGTCCGCGAGGACGACCCTCACAGGCGCGTTCACGCTCGCACCTCCCCCACGACGGGTATGTCCTCCGTGACGTTGCACGTCGTGCGCGGGAGTCGCACGCGCAACGTGAGCCCTGTCCCGGCCGCGCCCGGCATGACGTCGACGCTGCCATCGAGCGCGTCGACCCGCTCCCGCATCCCTCGCAGCCCCGTGCCCTCGACGAGCCCGACGGCACCACGGCCGTCGTCCCGCACGACGACGAGCACCTCCTCGGCCGAGGTCCGCACCTCGACGTCGACGCGTTCCGCACCCGCGTGTCTCACGGCATTCGTCACACCCTCCTGGACGCAGCGCAGGACGACGTGCGCGCAGCCCGGCGCGAGGTCCTCGACACCCTCAGCGGTGAGGACGACGCGCGGGTGCGGGACAGCGTCGGCGACCGCGGCGAGCGCCGCGGCGAGGTCGGTCGGCGCATCGTCGCGCAGCCGCGCGACGACCGTCCGCACGTCGGAGAGTAGGGACTTCGCCGCGCCGCGCGCCGCCTCGACGTGGACGGACGCCTGCCCGTCGGTGAGGTGGGAGGCGACCTCGAGGTGGACCGCGAGCCCGGCGAGCTGATGCCCGACGAGGTCGTGGAGCTCGCGCGAGATCCGCAGCCGCTCCGCCGCCCGTGAGGCCTCCGCGAGGTCGTCGCGCGCCGCGCGCAGCGCCTCGTGCGCTGCCGTGAGCTCGGCGAGCGCCGCCGCGTTCTGCTCGCGCAGCCGCCTCTCGGAGGCCGCCGAGTAGCCGGTGATCGCAGCGAAGAGCACGAGACCCGTGTACATCATCGTGAGGATGAACGCGAAGGATGTTGTGTCTTCCGTCCGCAGCGCGACGGCCGCGATGAGCACGACGTAGCCAGCGCACACAGCGACGACCCAGCGCCACGACATCGCGAGGCCCACGGTCGCGGCGGCGACCGCGAGCGGCACGCCCGAGACCCCCTGCCGCGGGTCGAGGAGGAACGCGGTGGCGGCCGCGACGACGAGACCGCCGACGAGCCACGGCTCGGGAACGGAGAGCCGTTCCTCGGCGAACGCGAGGACGACGAACAGCCCGAGCCCGACGACGTACGCGGCCCACCACACCCCCGAGATCCCCGGTGCACCCGGCGTGAGCACGTACATGCCCGGCATGAGGTAGGCGCACACGCCCGCGATCGCAAGCAGCAGTCCGCGCACCCCCTGGCCGTCCCGCCCTCCGGGTGCGTCGTCGCGCGCGTCGTCCCTCGCGTCCGTGCGTCCTGTCACGTCACCAGCCTACGGACCCCGTGGCACGCGGGACCCGTGCCAGGAGTCATGGGTCGGGGCCCCATCGAACGTTACCGGCGGCACTGTGGCGCACCCCCGTCGCGTCCGTAGCGTCGACGACGACGGGGCCCTCCCCGTCGACGGACGCCGGACCACCCGGCCCGACCCAGGAGGCACCATGCATGCGATCGAGGCGCACGGCCTGCGACGCACCTTCGGCGACGTCGTCGCGGTCGACGGGATCGACCTCGTCGTCGAGCCGGGCGAGGTCGTCGCCATGCTCGGCCCCAACGGAGCCGGCAAGACGACGACGATCGAGATGCTGCTCGGCATGCGCACACCCACTGCGGGGACCGTCACGGTCCTCGGCGGGGAACCGACCGACCGCGCCGTCAGGGCGCGTGTCGGTGCGATGCTCCAGGACACCGACGCACCCGGTTCCCTCACCGCGGCCGAGGTCGTCGACCTCGTCGGCGCCTACCACCCCGTCCGCATCCCGACCGCGCTCGCGCTCGAGCGCGCCGACCTCACCGAGCATGCGCACAAACGGGTCTCCCAGCTCTCCGGCGGACAGCGCCAGCGCCTCTCGTTCGCGATCGCCATGGTCGGCGACCCCGACGTCCTCTACCTCGACGAGCCGACTGCTGCGCTCGACGTCGCCGCGCGCGTCGAGCTGTGGGAGCACGTCCGGGCGTTCGCGGCGCTCGGCCGGACCGTCGTCTACTCAACGCACAACCTCGCTGAGGTCAAGGGAACCGCGAGCCGCGTCGTCGTCATCGACCGCGGCCGGATCCTCGCAGACGGCGCGCCCGAGGACGTCCGGCGGCTCGTCGAGGGCGCGACGATCGCCCTGACCACCGATGCCTCCGCCACCGCGCTCGGGGCGCTGCCGGGCCTGCGCAGCGTCGAGGACCCGGGCGGCGCCGTCCGTGCCGTCGTCCTTCACGTCACCGACCCCGTCCCCGCGCTGCGCACACTGCTCGCCTCGGACGCGCACGTGAGCGCGCTCGAGGTCACCGAGGCGAGCCTCGAGGACGCGTTCTTCGCCCTCACCGGGTCCGCGCACGCCGACGCTCGCACCACCCAGACGGCCGAGGAGGCCCTGCGATGACCACGCTCGAGCACGTCCGGTCCCCCGAGGCCTACGCGGGCCCCCGCCCCCTCGGCGTCCTCGCTGCCCAGGTGCGCGCCGAGGTGCTCCGCTACCGGCGTCTGCCCGAGTACGTCGTCGGGGTCGTGGTCCTGCCCGTCATCCTCTTCGCGATGTTCGGCCTGCCCAACGCAGAGCAGACGCTCCCGGGCGGCACGAGCGTCGTCGCCCTGCTTTTCGTGTCCTTCGCGTGCTACGGCATCGTCTCGCAGGCGCTCTTCACGTTCGGCGCCGACCTCGCCGAGGAGCGCCAGCAGGGCTGGTTGCGTCGCCTGCGCGCGACGCCCATGCCGATGAGCGTGTACTTCGGCGGCAAGCTCGCCCTGTCGCTCGTCTGGTCGCTCGTGACGATCACCGGTATCGCTCTCCTCGCGCAGCTCGCGGGGAACGCAGGGTTCTCGCCCGCACGGCTCGCGACGACCGTCGGCGTGCTCCTGCTCGGCACCGTGTGCTTCTCTCCGATGGGGTCCGCGATCGCGTACTGGGCGCGGCCACGGGCGGCGACGACGATCGTCAACCTCGTCTTCCTGCCGCTGTCGTTCCTCTCGGGCTTCTTCTTCCCGCTCTCGCAGCTTCCCGACGTCCTCCAGGGCATCGCGCCGTGGCTGCCGACGTACCACTTCGGTCAGCTCGCGTGGGGCGCGATGGCTCCGGCCGACGACATCTCGCTGTTCGGCGTCACGACGAGCGGGTCGACATGGCTGCACGTGGTCGTCATCGTCGGCTGGGGTGTCGCGTGCACGGTGCTCACGGCGCTCGGCTACCGCCGCGACCTGGACCGCGAACGCGCCTGAGCGCGCCGTCCGCCGGCTCGTAGCGCCCCTGCACGCTCGCGCTGCGTGCAGGGTCGCTACGAGTCACGCGCTTCCTTCGACTCGTAGGCCCGTCGCACCGTTCGATGGTGCTCCAGACCTACGGGTCGCCGGGGGGTGGGGACGCCGACGGCCCCCGCGCAGTTCGAGCGCGGGGGCCGTCGTACTGGCCAGGGCTCAGTCGGCGAGCAGCTCAGCGACGCGCGTGGCGACGTTCTCGACGGCCTCGGCGACCGCGACCTGCCCGGCCTCGCCCGCACGCGGACGGACCTCGACGACGCCGTCGGCGAGCCCACGACCCACGACGACGAGCAACGGCACGCCGAGCAGCTCGGCGTCCGCGAACTTCACACCCGGCGACACCTTGGGACGGTCGTCGTAGAGCACCTCGACGCCACGAGCCGAGAGCTCGGTCGCGAGGCGCTCGGCCTCGGCGAACACTGCAGCGTCCTTGCCGGTCGCGATGACATGGACGTGCGCGGGCGCGACATGCGCGGGCCATGCGAGGCCCTTGTCGTCGTGGTTCGCCTCGGCGAGCGCCGCGAGCACGCGCGTCACACCGATGCCGTAGGAGCCCATCGTCACGGTGACCTGCTTGCCGTTGACGTCGAGCACCTTGAGGCCGAGCGACTCCGAGTACTTCCGCCCCAGCTGGAAGATGTGGCCGATCTCGATACCGCGCGCGAACTCCAGCTCGCCGGAGCCGTCGGGCGCGACGTCACCCGGACGGACCTCGGCCGCCTCAACCGTGCCGTCACCGACGAAGTCGCGGCCCGCGACGAGGTCGACGACGTGCGCGTCGACCGCGTTCGCGCCCGTCACCCAGCGGGTGCCGGTGACGACGCGCGGGTCGAGCAGGTAGCGGATCGCGTCCTCGTCGCCCGTGTGGGCACGACCGAGGACCTGCGGACCGATGAAACCCTTGACGAGCGTCGGGTTCTTCGCGAAGTCGGCGTCCGTCGCAGGCTCGACCTCGGCCGGCGCGAACGACGCCTCGGCGCGCTTGAGGTCGATCTCGCGGTCGCCGGGAACACCGACGACGACGATCTCGCGCTCGCCACCCGGGTGAGTGAGGGCGAGGACGACGTTCTTGAGCGTGTCCGCGGCCGACCACGCGCGACCGTCCGTCCGCGGGTGGGACTCGTCGAGGAGCGCGACGAGGGACTCGATCGTCGCAGCGCCCGGCGTCGGCACGACCGAGGCGGCCGGGACGTCGGCGAAGTCGAGAGCGTCGGGCACCGGCGTGACGACGGCCTCGACGTTCGCCGCATACCCGCCGGCCGTCCGCACGAACGTGTCCTCACCGATGGGGCTCGGCGAGAGGAACTCCTCCGAGCGGGAGCCGCCCATCGCGCCCGCCGTCGCGGCGACGATGACGTAGTCGAGACCGAGGCGCGTGAAGATCCGCTCGTACGCATCACGCTGCGCCTGGTAGGACGCGTCGAGGCCCGCGTCGTCGATGTCGAACGAGTACGCGTCCTTCATGATGAACTCGCGCCCTCGGATGAGTCCGGCGCGCGGGCGCGCCTCGTCGCGGTACTTCGTCTGCACCTGGAAGAGCGTGAGCGGCAGGTCCTTGTACGACGAGTACAGGTCCTTGACGAGGAGCGTGAACATCTCCTCGTGCGTCGGCGCGAGCAGGTAGTCGGCCTCCTTGCGGTCCTGGAGGCGGAAGAGGTTGGGACCGTACTCGGCCCAGCGCCCCGTCGCCTCGTACGGCTCGCGCGGCAGGAGCGCAGGGAAGTGCACCTCCTGCGCACCGGACGCGACCATCTCCTCACGCACCACGGCCTCGACCTTCGCGAGGACGCGCAGGCCGAGCGGGAGCCACGAGTAGATGCCGGGCGCCGCCCGGCGGATGTAGCCCGCACGGACGAGGAGCCTGTGGCTCGCCACCTCCGCGTCGGCAGGGTCTTCGCGCAGCGTGCGCAGGAACAGCGTGGACATCCGCAGGAGCATGGGGTCGATCCTACCGCCGCACGATGTCCCCCCGGTGCGGCCGACCCCGCTCAGAAGAGGACGGTCGCGAACGTCCCGACCTGCTCGAAGCCGACCCGACGGTAGGTCGCAAGGGCACGCTCGTTGTAGGAGTTCACGTAGAGGGACACGACGCCGAACCGTTCGAGCGTTCCCGCGACGACCGCGGCCATCGCGGGGGCCGCGATGCCCTCGCCGCGCCGCGAGGGCGTGACCCAGACGCCCTGCACCTGTGCGACGTCTCCAGCGATCGCGCCGAGCTCCGCCTTGAAGACGACGTGCTCGTGCGGGGGCCGCACGGCTCGCAGCAGGGGCTCCGTGGCCGTGCCCGCCGGACCGAGGTCCGTGCGGGCGCCCGGCGCAGTGCGGACGAACGTGCGTCCCTGCGCCGCGAGCGACCGCACGCGTTCGACGTACGACGACGGTGCCGAGCCGAGCGGCGAGTAGCCGACCTCCTCAAGGAACATCGCGACGCTCGCGGGCAGCAGCGCCGCGAGCTCATCAGGCGACGCGAGCCGCACGGCCGGGTCAGGGTCGATGTCCGCCGAACGGTCGAGCGCGAGCGACGGCTGCTCGGGCCGCACGTCGCGCGCGGGCCCCCACGAGGACCCGAGCCGCTCCCACAGGCCGAGCACGTGCGCCGCCGGCCCGACGATTGACGACGCCTTGCGTCCGCCGCGGCGCAGCTCGACGCCAAACGCGTCGAGCGCCGCCTCGGCGTCGTCACCCGTGAGGTCGCCGAGCACGGGCACGACGTTCGCGCCGACCCAGCACAGCGCGCGCGGCGTGCCCGTCGACGGGTAGAGCCAGCCGCGGCCGCCGGCGACGGCGAGCCCGCCCAGGAGCGCGGGCCGGAGCCTCGACGCGGCGAGGACGGAGGCGACGGGGTTCGCCGCGCACAGCGCGAGCGCGACCGGGACGTCCGTGTCTGTGAGGACCCGGACCGCCGAGCCCGTCGCGGCACCCTGGCCGCGGAACCACCGTCCCATGAGCCGATTGTGCCGCACGCGCCCTCCCGGCTCGACGTGACGTTCGCCTGAGGACGTGTGAGCCCCGGCGGGAGGACCCGCCGGGGCCCACGCGTGGGGCCTCGGGAGTCAGCGGCCGACGTTCACCGACGGCGCCGTGCCCTCGACGGGCTCCATCGTCGCGGCGATGCGCATGGCCTCCTCGATGAGGGTCTCGACGATCGCGTGCTCGGGAACGGTCTTGATGACTTCGCCCTTGACGAAGATCTGCCCCTTGCCGTTGCCGGACGCGACACCGAGGTCGGCCTCGCGGGCCTCGCCCGGACCGTTGACGACACAGCCCATGACGGCGACGCGCAGCGGCACCTCGAGTCCCTCGAGGCCCGCGGTCACCTGCTCGGCAAGCGTGTAGACGTCGACCTGCGCGCGCCCGCACGACGGGCACGAGACGATCTCGAGCTTGCGCTCCTTGAGGTTGAGCGACTGGAGGATCTGGATGCCGACCTTGACCTCCTCGACCGGCGGGGCCGAGAGGGAGACGCGGATCGTGTCGCCGATGCCCTGGCTGAGCAGCGCGCCGAACGCGGTCGCGGACTTGATCGTGCCCTGGAACGCGGGGCCGGCCTCGGTCACGCCGAGGTGGAGGGGCCAGTCGCCGCGCTCGGCGAGGAGCTCGTAGGCGCGCACCATGACGACGGGGTCGTTGTGCTTGACCGAGATCTTGAAGTCGTGGAAGTCGTGCTCCTCGAAGAGCGACGCCTCCCACACCGCCGACTCGACGAGCGCCTCAGCCGTCGCCTTGCCGTACTTCTGGAGCAGGCGCGGGTCGAGGGATCCCGCGTTGACGCCGATGCGGATCGACGTGCCGGCGTCCTTCGCCGCCTGCGCGATCTGCTTGACCTGGTCGTCGAACTTGCGGATGTTGCCCGGGTTGACGCGGACGGCCGCGCAGCCCGCGTCGATCGCCGCGAAGACGTACTTCGGCTGGAAGTGGATGTCGGCGATGACGGGGATCTGCGACTTCTTCGCAATGATCGGCAGCGCCTCGGCGTCGTCCTGCGACGGGCACGCGACGCGCACGATGTCACAGCCCGCGGCCGTGAGCTCGGCGATCTGCTGCAGGGTCGCGTTGATGTCGGTCGTCGGGGTCGTCGTCATCGACTGCACCGAGATCGGTGCGCCTCCGCCGACGGGGACAGAACCCACGTTGATGCGACGGGTGGGTCGACGGGGAGCCAGGACGGGAGGTGCTTCCTTCACCGCCGGCATGCCAAGACTGATGGGTACGCTCACCCCGCCAGTATCCCCCGTCGCGCCGCCGGCTCGCGCATGACACCGCTCACGTGCACGAATCCCACCCAGCAGCAGTGGTCCGCGTCACCTCCGGCACGTCGCCGTCAGCCGAGCGTCACCGGACGCACGATGTCCGCGACGACGAGAAGGACGCTCATCCCGACGAGCAGCACGAACACGCCGTACGCGACCGGCATCATGCGCGCCGTGTCCGCGGGGCCTGGGTCGGGGCGTCCGCCCCGCCGCGCGATCTGCCGCTTCGCGCCCTCGTAGAGGGCCCCCGCGACGTGCCCGCCGTCGAGCGGCAGGAGCGGGATGAGGTTGAAGACGAAGAGCGCGACGTTGAGGCTCGCGAGGAGCGAGAGCCACACCGCGACGCGGTCGCCGACGGAGACCTCGTCGCCGCCGATCGTGCCGACCTCACCTGCGACGCGGCCGACGCCGACGATGCTCATGACGGACGATGCCGAACGGTCCTCGCCGGTGACGAGCGTGCGGGCCACGTCCCACACCTGCCCGGGCAGGGTGACGACGATCCCGGCGGTGCCCGAGACCTGTGCCCACAGCTGCTGCGGCACGGCCGCGAGCGACCTGTCGGCCTCGACCGTCGGCTGGACACCGACGTACGTCGACGTCACGGTGCGTGGCGTGCCGTCCTCCGCGAGGACGGGCTGGCCCTCAGCGTCGACGACAGTGCGTGTGAGCTCAGCGGGCACGAGCTCGAGCGTGAGGCGCTCGCCGGCCCGCTCGACGACGACCGACGTCGGGTGCGGGCCGACGGCAGCGATCCGTTCGGTGAGCTCGGCCCAGCCGTCGACCCGCTCCCCGCCGTACTCGACGACGCGGTCGCCTGGGACGAGGCCCGCGGCGGCCGCGGGCGAGGCTGGGGCTCCGCTCGCGCACGTGTCCGACACCGCCGTCGTCGTCGGCGCGCACGGCACGACGGCTGCGAGCGTCGACGTCGCGGTCGCGACGCCCCAGCCGAGCGTCACGATACCGAGGAGGACTGCAGCGATGACGAGGTTCATGAAGGGCCCGCCGAGCATGACGACGAGCTTCTTCGGCGCGGAGAGGTTGTAGAACGCCCGCGGCTCCTCGCCCGGACGGATCTCCTCGGCCGACACCGCGCGCGCGTCCTCGGCCATCTCCTCCCAGCGACCGCTCCGCGGTTCCGCACCCACCGGCACAGGTCGTGCCGGCGCATACATGCCGACGAGCCTCACGAAACCGCCGAGCGGGATCCACTTGAAGCCGTACTCCGTCTCGCCTCGCGTCCACGAGCGGATCGTCGGGCCGAAACCCACCATGAACTGGCTCACGCGCACGCCGAACTTCTTGGCAGGCACCATGTGCCCGACCTCGTGGAGCGCGATCGACGCGAGCATGCCGACGACGAAGACGACGACGCCGATGACGTAGCCCATCCGGGTCACTTCCTTCCGAGGGCCTCACGGCCGTGTGCGAACGGGTCAGGCGCGGGCGAGAAGCTCGTGGGCGCGTGCGCGGGCCCACGCCTCAGTGTCGAGCACGAGGCTGGGAACGAGATGGGAGGTTCCGGGACCGTCGTGCTCGCCGAGGACCTGCTCGACGGTCGCGACGATGTCGAGGAAGCCGATGCGGCCAGCGAGGAACGCGTCGACGCACTCCTCATTGACCGCGTTGAGCACCGCGGGGTGGGTCGCCGACGCCGCGACGGCCTCGCGTGCGAGACGCACCGCCCGGAATGTCGACTCGTCGAGAGGCTCGAACGTCCACTGCTGCGCCTGCGTCCAGTCGCACGCCGGCGCGACGTCCGTGACCCGCTCGGGCCACGAGAGGCCGAGCGCGATCGGCAGGCGCATGTCCGGGGGCGACGCCTGCGCGATCGTCGAACCGTCGTGGAACTCGACCATCGAGTGGACGACCGACTGCGGGTGCACGACGACCGTGATGTCGTCGACCGGCACGTCGAAGAGCAGGTGCGCCTCGATGAGCTCGAGGCCCTTGTTCATCATCGACGCCGAGTTCACGGTGACGACAGGGCCCATCGACCACGTCGGGTGGTTGAGCGCCTGCTCGGCCGTGACCGAGCTCATCTGCGCGCGCGTCCAGCCACGGAACGGGCCGCCCGAGGCAGTGAGGACGAGCCTGCGCACCTCGTCGCGGCGTCCGCCGCGCAACGACTGGGCGATCGCCGAGTGCTCCGAGTCCACCGGCACGAGTTGGTCCGGGCGCGTCACCGCGTCCTTGACGAGCGAGCCGCCCACGACGAGCGACTCCTTGTTCGCGAGCGCGAGCGTCGAGCCCGCGTGGAGCGCAGCCAGGGTCGGAGCGAGCCCGACAGACCCGGTGATCCCGTTGAGGACGACGTCGACGCCAAGACCCGCGACCTGCGCGGCCGCCCCCGGCCCACCCAGCACCTCGATGCGACGGGCGTCGGCGCCGAGCTCAGCGACGAGCGCGTCGCGCCGTGACGCGTCGGCGACCGCGACGACCTCGGCGCCCGTCGCCCGAACCTGCTGCGCGAGCGCGACGACGTCACCGCCCCCGGCCGCGAGCCCACGGACCCGGAAGAGCTCAGGGTTGCGCGCGACGACGTCGAGCGCCTGCGTGCCGATCGAACCCGTCGACCCGAGCAGCGCGAGCGACCGCGGCGCGGCCGTCACTCGACCCCCAGGAGCACCTCGACGGCACGCGTGAGGAACGCGTCGACGGGTCCGACCGCATACCCGTCGCGGCCCCGACGGGTCCGAAAGCGGGCCTCGCGCACCTCGGTGCTCGTGAGCGGCTCGCCCCGGTCGAAGTAGCCGACGAGTCGCGCGCACAGCGCGTCGACGTCGTCCGCGTCGTACGACGCCTCGCCACGCGCGCCGGGCGCGAAACGCTCGCCGTCCGGGCGACCGAGACGGCCGTAGAGCGTGCGGGCCTTCTCAGCGAGCTGCGCCATCCACGCCTGCTGACCGTGCGCCGCGACGAACTCGGCGCGCTCGCGAGCGACGAACGCCGCCTCGAGCCGGTCGAGCGCAGCGTCGACCGCGCCCGTCTCGTAAGCGTTACGACGGACGACGGGGAACGCGACCCGATGGATCGCCGCGGCGTCGAGCGTCGCCGCACCCGGGGCTCCCGAGCCCTCGTACTCGGCACGGGCGCGCGCGAACAACGCGTCGACCTCATCGGCGGCATACCCCCGCCGCAGACCCGTCGTCGTGGGGAAGGTGCCGGTCATGAGGCCTCCTCGGCTGCGAGCTGGCCGCACGCCCCGTCGATGTCCGAGCCGCGGGTGTCCCGGATCGTCGTGGGGATGCCGTGCCCGCGCAGTCGCGCCACGAACTCCTCCTCGACGGCTGGGTCGCTCGCGGTCCACTTCGAACCGGGCGTGGGGTTGAGCGGGATCGGGTTGGCGTGCACCCAGCCGTGGCCCCGCGCGTTGAGCTTCTTGCCGAGCAGATCGGCCCGCCACGCATGGTCGTTGATGTCACGGATGAGTGCGTACTCGATGCTCACACGTCGGCCCGTCACCTCGTAGTAGGCGCGCGCCGCGTCGAGCGTCTCGTCGACGGACCAGCGCGTGTTGATGGGCACGAGCTCCGAGCGCAGCTCGTCGTCGGGCGCGTGGAGCGACAGGGCGAGCGTGAGCGGCAGCCCCTCCTGGGAGAGTCGCTTGATCGCCGGCACGAGACCGACGGTCGACACCGTGATGTTGCGCGCCGACATGCCCAGCCCGTCCGGGACGGGCGCAACGAGCTGCCGGATCGTGCCCATGACGGCCTTGTAGTTGGCGAGCGGCTCTCCCATACCCATGAAGACGAGGTTCGTGAGACGGCCGGGGCCGCCGGGGATCTCGCCGCGGTCGAGCGCGCGCGCGGCGTCTCGCACCTGCTCGACGATCTCCGCGGTCGAGAGGTTGCGGGTGAGGCCGAGCTGGCCGGTCGCGCAGAACGGGCACGCCATGCCGCAGCCGGCTTGGCTCGACACGCACAGCGTCGACCGGTGCGGGTAGCGCATGAGCACCGACTCGACACGCGCCTGGTCGAACATGCGCCACAGCGTCTTGACGGTCGTGCCGCCGTCCGCCGTCATGACACGCGTGCTGCGCAGCAGTGGCGGGAAGAACGCCTCGACGAGCCGGTCACGCGTCGCCGCGGGAAGATCCGTCATCTCGGCAGGGTCCGCCGTGAGGTGGCCGTAGTAGTGCTGGCTGATCTGCTTGGCCCGGAACGGCTTCTCCCCCAGGCCCGTGACGACCTCGACCCGCTCGGCGGGCGTGAGGTCGGCGAAGTGGCGCGGCGGCTTGCCGCGCCGTCCGGCGGCGGGGGTCGAGAGGTCGAGCGTCACGGGGACGCGGCGGTCGGTCATGAGGATCAGCTTCCGGTGGGACGGTTCAGCCGCCGAGGGCGGCCGACAGCATGAGGTAGGCGAAGGGCGCGGTGAGCAGGAGCGAGTCGAGCCGGTCGAGGACACCGCCGTGACCGGGCAGGAGGGTGCCCATGTCCTTGAGGCCGAGGTCCCGCTTGAGGAGCGACTCGGCGAGGTCGCCGAACGTCCCCGTCACGGGCGTCGCGAGCCCGAGGGCGACGCCCCACCACCACGGGCCGTCGAGCAGGACCATGCCGACGACCCCGACGAGCGACGCGAGCAGGAACGATCCGGCGAGGCCCTCCCAGCTCTTCTTCGGGGAGATCGACGGCGCGAGCGGGTGCTTGCCGAAACGCACGCCCGCGAAGAACCCGCCGGTGTCGCTCGCGACGGGCAGGAGGATGAAGAGCAGGACGCGCCACGTGCCGTCGGGCTGCGCGAGCATGAGCATCGCGAACCCCGCCATGAGCGGCAGGTACGCGACGGCAAACGTCGAGGCAGCCGTGTCGCGGAGCCCACTAGGGCCGTAGCCGTCGAGGGCCCGCCACACGAGGGCACCGAGGACCGTCAGCGTGAACGCGACGAACATCGCCTCCGGCCCGGCGACGTAGGCGGAGACGAGAATCCCCGCGGCGCCGACCCACAGCGGTGCAAGGGTCAGGTGGACGTCGCGGCGCGCGAACGCGTGCGACAGCTCCCATAGCGCCGCACCCACGGCGATGACGGCGAGCCCGACGAAGGCGGGCTGCCACACGAAGAGGGCGAGACCGACGACGACGAGCATGCCTGCGCCGACCGCGACCGCCATCGGCAGGTCGCGGCCGGAGCGGCCGGTCGTCGTCGCGGGCACTGCACCCTCAAGCTTCTCGGTCATCAGACCTCGAGGAGCTCCGTCTCCTTGGCGGCGAGGATCGCGTCGACCTCGTCGGTGTGTCGCTTCGTCAGAGCGTCGAGCTCCTTCTCCGCGCGCGTCACCTCGTCCTCGCCCGCGTCGCCGTCCTTGGCGAGACGGTCGAGGATGTCCTTGGCCTTGCGTCGCACCGCACGGATCGAGACGCGAGCGTCCTCGGCCTTCGTCTTGGCGAGCTTGACGTAGTCGCGGCGGCGCTCCTCCGTGAGGGAGGGCAGGATGACGCGGACGACGTTGCCGTCGTTCGACGGGTTGACGCCGAGGTCGGAGTCGCGCAGAGCCTTCTCGATCGCGGACATCGCGGTCTTGTCGAACGGTGAGATGAGCACCGTGCGCGCTTCCGTGACGTTGAACGACGCGAGCTGCTGCAGGGGCGTAGGTGTCCCGTAGTACTCGACGAAGATCTTCGCGAACATCGCAGCGTTCGCACGGCCCGTGCGGATTGCGCCGAAGTCCTCCTTGGCGACCTCGATCGCCTTGTCCATCTTCTCCTCGGCTTCGAGAAGGGTCTCGTCGATCACCGGTGCTCCTTGTCTGAGCCGCCCGGGGGCGGCACGTGCGGGTTCGTCGTGCTGAGGTCTTGTGAGGCTCGCGCAGGCGGTCAGCCCGCAGTCACCACGGTCCCGATGTTCTCACCCACGAGGGCGCGGGTCACGTTTCCGGGCTCTCCCATGCCGAACACACGCATCTTCACGCCGTTGTCCATGCAGAGGCTGAACGCAGTCGAGTCGACGACCTTGAGCCCGCGCTGGAGCGCGTCGGAGTACGTGAGGGTGTCGAGACGCTTCGCGTTCGGGTCGGTGTTCGGGTCCGCGGTGTAGACACCGTCGACCCCGTTCTTGCCCATGAGCACCTCGTCGCACCGGGTCTCGAGAGCGCGCTGGACAGCGACGGTGTCCGTCGAGAAGTACGGCATGCCGGCCCCGGCGCCGAAGATGACGACGCGGCCCTTCTCCATGTGCCGGATCGCACGCAGCGGGATGTAGTTCTCGGCGACCTGGCCCATGGCGATCGCCGTCTGGACGCGGGTCGACTGACCGGCCTGCTCGAGGAAATCCTGCAGCGCGAGGCAGTTCATCACCGTGCCGAGCATCCCCATATAGTCGGCGCGGGCGCGGTCGATGCCGCGCTGCGAGAGCTCCGCACCGCGGAAGAAGTTGCCACCGCCGACGACGATGGCGATCTGCACGCCGCGGGCCGCAGCAGCGGCGATCTCGGCGGCGATCCGCTGGACGACGTCGGGTGCGAGCCCGATCTGGCCCCCTCCGAACATCTCGCCCGAGAGCTTGAGCAGGACTCGGCGTGGCGTGGCGGACTCGGTCATCGGGACTCCTCGGTGCAACGTGGGGGGCGGTGGGCGGGTGCGCCGTCGGCCCGGCCCCGGAGACGGGGCCGGGCCGACGGTGAGGACGACCGGGTCAGTTGCCGACGCGGAAGCGGACGAACGACACGATCGTGCCGCCGGCCTCCTTCGCGGCCTGACCGACCTTCTTCGAGGGGTCCTTCGCGAGCGGCTGCTCGAGGAGGACGACGTCCTCGAAGAACTTGCCGAGACGGTTCTCGGCGATCTTCGCGATGATGTGGTCAGGCTTCTTGCCACCCTCGTTACGGGCGGTCTCCTCGGCGATGCGGCGCTCGTTGTCGACCTTCTCCGCCGGGACGTCCTCCCGGGAGAGGAAGTCGGGCGCGAGGGCGGCGACGTGCTGCGCGACGTCCTTGCCGACCGCGGCACCGGCCTCGTCGGTGACGACGAGGACACCGATCGTCGGCGGGAGGTCCTTGGCCGTGCGGTGCACGTAGCTCGTGACCTTGGGGCCCGAGACGGCCGCGACGCGACGCAGGACGACCTTCTCGCCGATGCCGGCGGCCAGCGTCGTGATCGTGTCGGCGACGGTGCCCTCGGCGGTCGGCGCCGCGAGGGCGCTCTCGACGTCGGTCGCACCCGCGGCGACGACGGCCGCGAGGACCGTGTCGGCGAGGTCGATGAACTTCTCGTTCTTCGCGACGAAGTCGGTCTCGCAGTTGAGCTCGACGATCGTGCCGGTCTCACCGGCGTCGGACGGGCGGATGTCGACGGCCACGAGGCCCTCGGTGGTCTCGCGGTCCTCACGCTTCGAGACGCCCTTGAGGCCCTTGATGCGGAGGAGCTCGAGCGCCTTCTCCGAGTTGCCGTCAGCCTCGTCAAGAGCCTTCTTGACGTCGAGCATGCCGGCGCCCGTGCGCTCGCGCAGAGCCTTGATGTCAGCGGCGGTGTAGTTCGCCATGGGTGGTCACCCTTTGCGTTCGGTCTGGACGGTGGTCGGTGGTGGACCGGTGCGGCCGGGCGGTGTCCCGCCCGGCCGCACGTTGGTCACTCGGCCGCGGGAGCCTCGGCGGCCGGCGTCTCGGCAGCGGGAGCCTCGGCTGCGGCCTCGGCGGTCGGCGCGGCCGCCGCGTCGCCCGCGAGGAGCTCCTGCTCCCACTCGGCGAGCGGCTCGGCCGGAGCCTCGGCGCCGGAGCGGCCCTGCGAGCGCGAGACGAGACCGTCGGCGACGGCGTCCGCGATCACGCGGGTGAGGAGGCCGACGGCGCGGATCGCGTCGTCGTTGCCCGGGATCTTGTAGTCGACGACGTCGGGGTCGCAGTTGGTGTCAAGGATCGCGACGACCGGGATGTTGAGCTTGCGCGCCTCGTCGACGGCGAGGTGCTCCTTGTTCGTGTCGACGATCCACACGGCCGAGGGAACCTTGGCCATGTCACGGATGCCGCCGAGCGTCTTCGTGAGCTTGTCCTTCTCACGACGGAGCACGAGGAGCTCCTTCTTCGTGAGGTTCGAGCCAGCGACGTCGTCGAAGTCGATCTGCTCGAGCTCCTTCATGCGCTGGAGGCGCTTGTGCACCGTGCCGAAGTTCGTGAGCATGCCACCGAGCCAGCGGTGGTTGACGTAGGGCATGCCCACGCGGGTCGCCTGCTCGGCGACGGCCTCCTGGGCCTGCTTCTTCGTGCCGACGAAGAGGATGGTGCCGCCGTGCGCGACGGTCTGCTTGACGAACTCGTAGGCCGTGTCGATGTACGACAGCGACTGCTGGAGGTCGACGATGTAGATGCCGTTGCGCTCCGTGAAGATGAATCGCTTCATCTTCGGGTTCCAGCGGCGGGTCTGGTGCCCGAAGTGGACACCGCTCTCGAGGAGCTGGCGCATGGTCACGACTGCCATGGCACTTCCTTCCGACACGGCGGCGGATCCTCCGCCCGTCCGTGCACGTCCGGCGACCCCTGCGGGGCCGCGTGGTGGTTGTCGACCCTGCGCCGGGAGGCGAGGGTCCCTGGCACCCCGTCCCGCGAGCACCGGCCGGAGCCGGACCACGTCGCGTGACCCTGGACGACCCGGCGCAAGGCACGACGGGGTGATGACCAGGAGGGAGGTGCGCGATGTCCCCGGGGGCGACGTGCAGGCACGGCGCACCCAGAGCAGATCTATCGTACCCGACGACTCCCCTGGTCCCGGACGCCGGACGGTGTGACGAAGCCACCACCGCGCGCCGCACCCCCGGGTCCGTGCCTGACCACAGACCAGCTGTCGCGCCCCCCTCTCCACCGACGGCGGGGCGCGGAATGCTCACCGCACGACCGCGGTGTGAAGTGGCTGCATGACGACACCCACGAGCCCGAGGGCTGCCGACCCGCGCCGCGCGATCCCGCCGCGCCACCGGCGGGCGCGGTCCGCAGCGCACCGCGCGCGCGACAACGCTCACCGCGTCGTCGCCGCGCTGGCCCTGCTCGTCGCCACGACGCCCCCGGCCGCGGCCGGCCCTGGCGTCGCGACTTCCGACCCGACCGTCGGCACGACCCGCACGGCCGTCGGCGCAGCCGCCGCTCCTCGCGACGCGCCCCCTCCTGGAGGCGCCCGATGGCGCCCACCCGTCGCAGGCAGGGTCGTCAGACCCGCCGACATCCCCCGCAGCCCGTGGGCCGCCGGTCACCGCGGCCTCGACCTCGCCGCGCGTCCGGGCGGCGCCGTCGCGGCCCCGGCAGCCGGCACCATCCAGTTCGCAGGACAGGTCGCCGGGCGCGGCGTCGTCGTCGTCGAGCACGAGGGCGGACTCCGGTCCACCCTCGAACCCGTCACGGCGAGCGCCGCCGTCGGCACCCCCGTCGCCGCCGGCGACGTCCTCGCCACGCTCAGCACCGAGCCCGGACACTGCACGCCACAGGCGTGCCTGCACTGGGGTGTGCGCCTCGGCGCCGCCTACATCGATCCCGCCTCGCTCCTGGCGCGACCACGGATCGTGCTCCTCCCGGGGCGGGCATGAGCACGCCGCGGGCTCCGTCCCCCGGACGGCGCCCGCGGCGCACGACGCGCCGGGCTTCCCTGGGCCCGGCCCGGAACTCCGTCAGCCGTGCTCGACCTCGTCGAGGAGCTGACGGAGACGGACGACTGCGGCGGAGTGCACCTGCGAGATCCGCGACTCGGTGACACCGAGGATCGCGCCGATCTCGGCGAGCGTCCGGTTCTGGAAGTAGTAGAGCGTGAGGACGAGCTTCTCCCGGTCCGTCAGCTGGCAGATGGCCCGCCCGAGGAGGTACTTCGACTCCTTCGCCTCGAAGCTGCGCGCCGGGTCGTCGCCGTGACCCTGGACGACCGTGTCGAGCATCGACATGGGCTCGGCCCGCTCGGCACCGACCGCTAGCAGCTCGTCGAGCGCGACGACGTTCGCGCGCGACACCTGCGCGTGCACCGCCCGGACGTCGACGACGGGCACGCCGAGGTGCTGCGCGACCTCGTCGTCCGACGGCCGACGGTGCCACTGCGCCTCGAGCTCGGCGTGAGCCCGGTCGATCGCACGGGCCTTCGACCGCACCGAGCGCGGCACCCAGTCGATCTGTCGCAGCTCGTCGATGACGGCGCCGCGGATCCGCGCCGACGCATACGTCTCGAACTTGATCTCACGATCGATCTCGAACTTCTCGATCGCGTCGATGAGACCGAACATGCCATACGAGACGAGGTCCGCGTGCTCGACCGAGCTCGGAAGACGCATCGCGATGCGGGAGGCCACCATCGAGACGAGCGGCGCGTAGTGGATGATGAGCTCCTCGCGCCGCTGCGCGGAACCCGTCTGCTTGTACTCGACCCAGATCTCGGCGACCGCGTCGTGCGGTGCAAGGTCGGCCTCGAGGTCAGCGAGGACGTCCGCGGCAGGGTCCTGCTCGGCCGCGGGGTGCGGAAGACCTGTGATCGGCATGGTGTCTCCGGCTGTTCTCACGCGCGGGGGTGCGCGAGCTCGTAGGACGAGCGAAGCCGCTCGGCGCTGACGTGGGTGTACTTCTGCGTGGTGGCGAGGGTCGCGTGACCCAGAACCTCCTGCACCCCGCGGAGGTCGGAGCCTCCCGCGAGGAGGTGTGTGGCGGCCGTGTGCCGCAGCCCGTGGGGCGCGATGTCGACGACACCGGCGAGCTCCGCGAGGTCGTGGACGACCTGTCGGATCTGCCGCTGCCCCCACCGCTGGCCACGGGTGCCGAGAAGGAGCGCCGGCTCCGCCGGGTCTGAGACGAGGACAGGGCGTCCGCTCTCGAGCCAGGCGTGGACGGCGCGGCCAGCAGGCAGACCGAACGGGACGACGCGTTCGCGCGAGCCCTTGCCGAGGACGCGGACGGTTCGCTCGGCGAGCTGGACGTCCGAGACATCGACCCCGACCAGCTCACCGACCCGGATACCGGTCGCGTAGAGGAGCTCGACGGCGGCCCAGTCGCGCAGGTGCGCGGGGTCACCGCTCTCGGCGCGATCTCGTGCCGTCTCCATGAGCTCACGGGCTGCGTCGACGTCGAGGACGGTCGGGAGCATGCGGTCGCTGCGCGGGCTCGCGAGACGCACCGCGGGGTCGCTCTCGATGCGGCCGGTGCGGCACGCCCACTCGAAGAAAGAGCGGACGGACGCGCCGCGGCGGGCGAGCGTCGCGCGGGAGAGGTTGCGCTCGCTCATCTCGGCGAGCCACGAGCGTAGGACGGAGAGGTTGACATCCGCGGGGTCCTCGAGGCCGAGACCCGCCGCGTACGTCGCCAGCTGCTCGACGTCGCTACGGTAGGCCCGCACGGTGTGGGCGGCGAGCCCCCGCTGGACCCCGAGGTCGACGCAGAAGCGGGCGAGCGGTTCGTCCCACCCGTCCGCAGCCCGGGTCCTCAAGGTCGCGTTCACGAGACGAGAGTGGCCCGACCTGCGACGTTGTTCAAGTACCGGTTTCCCGGAAGCGCGCCATCGATGTCCATTTCATTCCGACATGAGCCGACCTTCCCGGCCGCGTCACAAAAAATGCACGAGTCGTGGCGCGATCAATTGCGGCGGGCAACGGAAGGATCGCGCCAGAACTTGTTCAGATCTGCGCCGCAGATCAGCCCCGACAGCACGATCCGGCCAGCGCCGGCGGCTCCGACGATCTGCGCAGGTCAAGGCGATCATCGCGCCGCAGGTCGGCGAGCGGCCGCGGTGAGCTCCCACCCCCCGGCGGCCCGCACGGCGAGCCCGGCGAGCTCGAGCTCGCCGAGCGCCGCAAGCACGTCGGAGGCCGCGAGACCGACCGCGGGCACGAGCTCGTCGAGCGTCATGGGCCGGCGCGCGTCGAAGCCGTCGAGCACCTCGCGGGCCACGTCGCGGAGTGCGTCCCGGGGATCATGATGCGTCTCCTCCGCGCCTCCGGACGGCGCACCGCCCGGAAGGAGCTCGAGCACGTCAGCAACCGATGTCACGCAGACCGCCTCGTGCTCACGAAGCAGTCGGTGGCACCCCGTCGAGGCCATCGACGTCACGGGACCCGGCACGGCGCCGACCGGCCGGAGGAGCCCCGCCGCGTGCGTCGCGGTCGAGAGCGAACCCGACCGCCACGCAGCCTCGACGACGACGGTCGCCGCCGTGAGCGCCGCGATGAGGCGGTTGCGTCGCAGGAAGCGCGAGCGTGTCGGTGTCGCACCCACCGGGACCTCCGCAACGACGGCCCCGCCCCGCGCCAGCATCCGCTCGAGCAGGTCCGTGTTCCCCGCCGGGTAGAGCCGGTCCGCTCCTCCCGCCATGACCGCGACCGTCGGTCCGTCACCGGCAAGCGCTCCCCGGTGCGCGGCCGCGTCGATCCCGTACGCACCTCCCGAGACGACCGCATGGCCGCGGTCGGCCAGGCCGCACGCGAGGTCGGCCGCGACAGCGGTGCCATAGCTCGTCGCGGCACGGGCACCGACGAGCGCGACGGCGGGCGGGCCCAGGAGCGCGCGCGGGTCGCCGCGCACCCACAGGCATGCGGGTGCAGCGGGCCCGAGGTCGTCGAGCCCCTGCGGCCAGCCCTCGTCCCCGCGTACGAGAACCCGCCCCCCGAGCTCCCGGAGCGCACGGGCGTCCCGGTCGGGGTCGACGCGTCCGAGGCGCGGCCCCCACCGGTCGAGCGCGGTGAGCAGCCGACGCGGCGTGAGTTCCTCGACCGGGTCGTCGATGCGCTCGCGCAGCCGCGCGACCGCACGTGCCCGGTCGCCGTGGTCGTGCGCGGCGCGCAACCACGCGAGCGCGGCCACCGGGCCGACCGCGAGGAGAAGCGCCCCCGCCGTCCTGTCACCAGGCTCAGCGAGGCCGCTCCATGCGGCGGCCGCACGCCGGACGTCGGCACGGCGTGCGCCCGTCTCGTCAGACCCCGAAGACGGGTCCGACGGGGCCATGGCGGTCCGCGCAGGCACGGCACCCACCGGCGGCTCGCCGCCAGGCCTCGCAGGCGTCGCTCCGCGTCCTACCACGGCGGCGGTCACGCGACCGCTCCACGCGTGCGCAGCGCGAGCGCGCGTCCGACGTCCTCGCGTCCTGGCCGGTCTCGGCCGCCGAGATCGGCGATCGTCCACGCGATCCGCAGCACCCGGTCGGCTCCGCGCAGCGAGATCATGCCACGGTCGAGCGCCCGGTCGACGTCGGCGAGCACCCCACCGCCGCGGCCGAGCATCCCGCGGAGGACCCGTCCAGGCACCTCCCCGTTGAGACGCCACGGCGTGCCGGCGAGCCGCGCTGCCGCCGCGAGGCGCGCCTGCGCGACGCGTCCGGCGACCGTCGCCGTCGACTCCCCCGGCTCCGCCTGGTCGAGGTCGACACGGCTCACGCCTGCGACCTCGACCTGAAGGTCGACCCGGTCGAGCAACGGTCCCTGGACGCGCGAGAAGTACCGTCGCCTCTGCATGGGCGTGCACGTGCACTGCAGGCCCTGGCCGACCGCGAGCCCACACGGGCAGGGGTTCGCCGCGAGGACGAGCTGGAAGCGCGCGGGGAACCGCGCCGACCCACCGGCCCGATGGATGACGAGCTCACCGTCCTCGAGCGGCTGCCGCAGCGTCTGCAGGACCCGCGCCCCGAACTCCGGGCACTCGTCGAGGAAGAGCACACCCCGGTGGGCACGCGACGCCGCACCCGGCCTCGGCACACCACTGCCCCCACCGACGAGCGCCGCAGCGGTCGCGGTGTGGTGCGGGTCCTCGTAGGGCGGGCGGCGCACGAGCCCGTCGCCCGCGTCGAACGTCCCGGCGACCGAGTGGACGGCCGTGACCTCGACCGCCTCTGTCTCCGTGAGGTCCGGCAGCAGGCCCGGCAGCCGCGACGCGAGCATGGTCTTCCCCGCGCCCGGCGGCCCGACCATGAGCAGGTGGTGCCCGCCCGCCGCGGCGATCTCGAGAGCGGCCCTCGCCTCGTGCTGGCCGAGCACATCCTCGAGGTCGCCCACGGGCTCGCGCGGGCCACGCACGGGCCGCGCTGTCGGGATCCTCACCGGTGCGGGCTCGGCGATGTCGGCGCCGTAGGCGTACGCGAGCTCGGCGAGGCACGAGACACCTCGAACCTCGACGTCGGGGACGAGCCGGGCCTCGTCGACGTCGGCGGCCGCGACGACGACCCGCCGCACGCCCGCCGCAGCCGCCGCGGCGACGGCCGGCAGCACGCCACGGACAGGGTGGACGCGGCCGTCGAGGCCGAGCTCTCCGAGGTGCACGACGCCCCGCGGCGCGCTGGCGTCGACAAGCCGCGCGCCGGCGAGAACGGCGACCGCGATCGCGAGGTCAAAGCCTGCGCCGTGCTTGGGCAGCGACGCGGGCGAGAGGTTGACGGTGACGCGCTGCTGCGGCCACGCCAAGCCGCTCGACGCCACGGCGGCCCGTACCCGGTCGCGCGACTCGCTCAGCGACGCGTCGGGCAGCCCGATGAGCGTGAAGCCCGGCACGGTCGCGGCGAGATGCGCCTCGACGCCGACGACGTGCCCGGTCATGCCGACGAGCGCGACACCGCGCGAGGTCCCGAGCCCCATCAGAGGATCCCGCGCAGGTGCTCGATGCGCGGCGGTTCGCCCGGGCACAGCCAGACCGCGACGACGTCGATCCGCACGTGGACGACGCGCTGGGAGTGCTCGGCGAGCCACTGTCCCGTGAGCCGGCGAAGCCGCGCGGCCTTCGCCGGGGTCACGGCCTCGGCGGGGTGGCCGAAGCCTGTTCCGGTGCGGGTCTTCACCTCGACGACGACGAGGTCGTCGCCCTCGAGCGCGACGATGTCAAGCTCGCCGCCGTGCCCGCGCCAGTTGCGCTCGAGCACGCACCATCCGTCGTCCTCGAGGCGTCGTGCGACGAGGTCCTCCCCCGCGCGGCCCACCGCCTGCCTGTCCGTCGTCCGTCCGTGCGCCACCATGGCCACCACCTCCGGGACAGAGGGTGCTGCCGTGGTGCGGTGCTGCGCATCCGCGTCACGCACTTCTGTGGACGGCCCGTGCACCGCGCCGGGCTGTGGTCAGCCGAGCACGCGGCTCGGCGCGCCTCAGATCGAGAGCTCGGGCCTCGCGAGCTCCTCGACGTTGACGTCCTTGAACGTCACGACACGTACCGACTTCACGAAGCGGGCCGTCCGGTAGACGTCCCACACCCACGCGTCGGCGAGCGTCAGCTCGAAGTACACCTCGCCCGCCGCCGACCGCACCTGGAGGTCCACCTGGTTGGCAAGGTAGAACCTGCGCTCGGTCTCGACGACGTAGGAGAACAGGCTGACGACGTCCCGGTACTCCCGGTAGAGCGCCAGCTCCATGTCGGTCTCGTAGTTCTCGAGGTCTTCAGCACTCACCCGACCATCATCCCTCATCCGCGGCACGACCCGGCACCGCACCCGAGCCGACCGGTGCCGCCTCGCGCGCCGGGAGGCGCCACGACCGCCGATGCTCGTCGCACGGGCCGACGCGCCGCAGCTCGGCGAGATGGTCCGCAGACCCGTACCCCTTGTTCGACGCCCACCCGTAGCCCGGGTGACGTGCGTCGGCCTCATCCATGAGGCGGTCGCGCGCCTGCTTCGCGAGCACGCTCGCAGCCGCCACCGACGCGCAGCGCAGATCGCCCTTGACGAGCGTCCGCACCTCGAGCGCGACTCCGTCGTCCTCGGGGTCGTCGACCGCGAAGAGATCGTCCTGCGCCGGCGGCGTCAGCCAGTCGTGCGACCCGTCGAGCAGGACCGCACGTACCGTCGTGCCGGCGGACTCGGCAGCGCGCAGCGCTCGCCTCCCCGCGGTGCGCAACGCCCCGACGATGCCGAGGGCGTCGATCTCCGCGGGCGAGGCATGGCCGACGCCCCACGCGAGCACCCAGCCGGCGACCGCCGGCTCGATCCGCTCGCGCGCCGCGGCGCTCAGCAGCTTGGAGTCGGTGAGGCCCGCGGGGAACGGCACCGTAAGCGACGACGCCGAGACGAGTACGCACCCGACCGTCACCGGTCCGGCAAGGGCGCCGCGCCCCACCTCGTCCATGCCCGCGACGACCTCGCAACCCTCCGCGAGCCAGGCCGCCTCGACGAGCGTGTCCGGAGGCTGCCTCACGGGGTCGGCGCGGGCACGTCGGCGAAGACGTCACCCGGGTTGCGCATGAGCGCGACGCGGTCGAGCGGCCACACCTTCGCGAACGCGACGCCGACGACGTTGTCGAGGGGGACGAACCCGCCACCGGGCTTGCCACCGTTGTATCGGGAGTCCCCCGAGTGCTGCCGGTTGTCGCCGAGCACCCACAGCGATCCCGAGGGCACCGTGACGTCGAACTCGGTCTGGCTCGGCAGTGCCCCCGACGCAAGGTACTGCGTCTCGTCGATCTCGACGCCGTTGACGGTGAGGAGCCCTGCGTCGGTGCAGCACGTCACCCTGTCGCCCGGAAGCCCGACGACCCGCTTGATGAGGTGCTCCCCCGCGTCCTGGGGACGCAGGCCCACGACGGTGAGCGGCGTGCTCAGCCACGTCGGCATGTTGTCGGCGCGGCTCGCAGGGACGCCGTCGAGCCACCCGCCCGGATCCTTGAAGACGACGACGTCGCCGCGCGAGAGGTCGAACGGTCCTGGCGTGAGCTTGGAGACGAGCACCCGATCGCCTGCGACGAGCGTGTCCTCCATCGACTCGGACGGGATCATGAACGGCTGCACGAGGAACGTCTTGACGACGAACGACAGCACGAGCGCAGAGACGAGGATGATGACCGTCTCCTTGACCAGCGCGGAGAAGCGCGACCGTCGGTGGATCGTGCCGCGCGGGCGCATCTGGCTCCCGGGCCCGGAACCGTCGTCGCTCCCGGCCGTCACGTGCTCGTCGTTCTCATGGATCACGGGGTCCACTGTCCCACCCCTGGCCGTCCGGGGCACAACCGGCCCATCGCGCGGGCAACGCCGGAGCCCCGGGCCGGGTACGCCCGAGGGCGGGCGACCGGTCGGTCGCCCGCCCTCGGGACGGTGTGCAGGAGGCTCAGGCCTTCGGGCCGAAGTCGCGCTTCTCCTTGATGCGCGCGGCCTTGCCGCGAAGCTTGCGGAGGTAGTAGAGCTTGGCACGGCGCACGTCACCGCGCGAGACGACCTCGATCGACTCGATGACGGGCGAGTTCACGGGGAACGTACGCTCGACGCCGACACCGAAGGAGATCTTGCGGATCGTGAACGTCTCGCGGACGCCGCCGTTGCGGCGCGCGATGACGATGCCCTGGAACGCCTGGACGCGCGAGCGGTTGCCCTCGACGACCTTGACGTTGACCTTGAGGGTGTCACCGGCGCGGAACTCGGGGATGTCGGTGCGCAGCTGGGCTGCGTCGACGGAGTCAAGGATGTGCATGTCTGCTCCTCGTCCTGCCACAGGTCAGGGACGTGATCGTGGGCCTGCTGGGGCCCGTCGGTCCATGGGGTGGTGCGTGACGGGCGGGCCCGTCGTGGCGTGAGGCGCTCCCCTGTGGCAGAGGCCGGCGCGCACCAACGCCCTATCTTGCCACATCCGGGTCGCGCGACGGTAACCACCGGCACCCCAGGTTGGAGTGCGCCGCGTCACTCCCCCGCGGGACGCACCCCGTCGGGATGCACCCACCAGCCGAGGTCGCCGAGCGTCGCCCGGTCCCGCTTGTCGAGGCGCGTCGGGTCGAGCGCCGCGATCATGTCGGGCCGGCGCTCCGCGGTGCGCGCGAGCGCCTGGTCGCGTCGCCACCGGGCGACCTTGCCGTGGTGGCCGCTCATGAGGACGTCGGGGATCGCGAGCCCCTCCCACTCGACCGGACGCGTGTAGACGGGGTACTCGAGGAGGCCCTCGGCGGAGTGCGACTCCTCGACGACCGACTCGGCGTTGCCGAGCACGCCCGGCACGAGCCGCGCGACGGCCTCGACCATGACAAGCGTCGCGACCTCGCCCCCGTTGAGGACGTAGTCCCCGATCGACGCCTCCTCGACGCGCACGCCCCGCGCCCGGTGGTGCTCGGCGACGCGCGCGTCGATCCCCTCGTAGCGGCCGCACGCGAAGACGAGGTGCTCTCGCGTCGCCCAGTCCTCGGCGGTCCGCTGGGTGAAGGTCGGGCCGGACGGCGTGGGCACGACGAGCGTCGCACCCTCCGTAAGGACGTCGGAGAGCGCCGCGCCCCACACGTCGGGGCGCATGACCATGCCGGCACCGCCGCCCGCGGGCGTGTCGTCGACCGTGCGGTGCCGGTCGTGCGCCCAGTCCCGCAGGTCGTGGACGCGCACGTCGAGCAGGCCCGCGCTGCGGGCCTTGCCGACGAGCGAGAGCTCGAGCGCGTCGAGGTACGCGGGGAAGATCGTGAGGACGTCGACGCGCACGCTCAGCGCTCCTCGTCGTCCGTGGAGCTGCCGTCGGCCGAGCCCGGCGTCGGCGGGACGACCTCGAGGTTCGCGGCGTCCGACGCGAGGAGGCCGCCGGGGGGCGTGAGGACGACGCGGCCGCCCGCGACGTCGACCGTCGGGACGATCGCCCGGACGAACGGCACGAGCGTACGCTCGCCGCCCGTCTCGACGACGACGAGCATGTCGTGCGCGGGCAGGTGCTCGAGCCCCTTGACCGTGCCGACGACCGTGCCGTCGGCGAGCTCGGCGCGCAGGCCGACGAGCTCGTGCGGGTACCACGCGTCTTCCTCGTCGGAGTCCTCGGCGTCGACGACGAGCTCGACGCCGCGAGCGTCCTCCGCGGCAGAGCGGTCGGGGATCTCGACGAACGCTGCGTACCAGCGGTCACCGGCCGTGCGCGTGTACTCGACCGTGAGCGGGCCTGCCGACGCGGGGACGGTCTCGAGGACGGCGCCGTCCGCGAGGCGCTCGTCGGGGATGTCGGTGCGGAGCTCGAGCGCGATCTCGCCCCGCAGCCCGTGGGGCTTGCCGAGACGGGCGACGGTGAGGCGCTGGCTGGTCATGGAGGGCTCCGGTCGTGTGGTGGTGGGACGCGTCAGGCCCAGCCCTTGCGGGCCGGGCCTGACGTGGTGATGCGGGTGTCGCGCGTGTCAGCGGCGGTCGACGTCGACGACGTCGACGCGGACCGGCTCGTCGGCGAGAGCGCCGACGACGGTGCGCAGGGCACGTGCGGTGCGCCCGGAGCGTCCGATGACGCGACCGAGGTCGTCGGGGTGCACGCGCACCTCGAGCAGGTCGCCGCGGCGCGTGGCCTTGGCCTTGACCTGGACGTCGTCGGGGTTGTCCACGATGCCGCGGACGAGGTGCTCCAGGGCGTCGGCGAGCATCAGGCCTGCTCCTCCGAGGACTCCTCCGCGGGAGCCTCGTCAGCGGGGGCCTCGGCCGGGGCGGCGGCCGCAGCCTTGGCCTCGGCGGCCTTCGCCTTGACCTTCTCGGCCTGCTCGGCGGCGGCGGCGATCGCGGCGGCGGGGTCGACCTTGTCGCCCTTGACGCGCAGCGTGCCCTCGGCGCCCGGGAGGCCCTTGAACTTCTGCCAGTCACCCGTGATCTTGAGGAGCGCGGCGACCTGCTCGGTCGGCTGCGCGCCGACGCCGAGCCAGTACTGCGCACGCTCGGAGTCGATCTCGATGAGCGAGGGCTCCTCGGTCGGGTGGTACTTGCCGATCTCCTCGATGACGCGACCGTCACGCTTGGTGCGCGAGTCGGCGACGACGACACGGTAGAACGGGGCGCGCATCTTGCCGAAGCGCTTGAGGCGGATCTTGGTGGCCACTGTGTGGTCTCTCCTGGTTCGTGTGTGGGCGGACCCTCGCGCACGCCGGTGGGGCCGGAGGTCGTGAGCGTCCAGGACGCGGCGTTGCACGGAGAGAGGGGCCGGGCACGCCGAGTACAGCGCACCATTCTGCCAGACGTCCGCGAGTGGTCCAACCATCCGCGGCACGCGATCCACGTGCGCCGCGTCACCCGACTTCCGGCCCGCCGCAGGGGCGGTGCGCGGTCAGCGGACCCGGCGGCCGCGGAGGATGACCGCGCTCGGCGCCGCGAGCACGGCGACGTCCAGCGCGGGGTCGGCCGGGTAGACGACGACGTCGGCCTCGACGCCCTCGTCGAGCAACGGGGCACCGAGGTAGTCACGCGTCCGCCAGCTTGCCGCCGCGAGGACCTCGAGCGGGGGGACGCCGGCAGCGACGAGCTCGGCGCACTCGGCGGCGATCTGCCCGTGCCCGATCGTCCCACCGGCGTCCGTGCCGACGAGCAGCCGCACACCTGCCTCGAAGAGGTCGCGCACGTGCGCGTGGCGTCGCGCGTGCATGCGCCGCATGTGCGCCGCGTACACCGGGTAGCGGCCGTCGGCCTGCTGCGCGATCGCCTCGAAGCGCTCGACCTGCAGCAGGGTCGGTGTCACGGCGATCCCGCGCGCAGCGACCTCGTCGATCATCGACGGGGTGAGGCCCGTGCCGTGCTCGAGGCAGTCGATGTCCGCGGCGAGCAGGCCCGGGAGCGCCTCCTCGGAGAACGTGTGCGCAGTGACACGCGCACCCGCGTCGTGCGCCCGCGCGACCGCGGCCGCGAGGACGTCGCCCGGCCACAGCGGCCGCAGGTCCGCCGACGCTCCCTCGGAGCGTTCGATCCAGTCGGCGACGATCTTCACCCAGCCGTCGCCGCGCGCCGCCTCCTGGGCGACCGCGTCGGGCAGCTCCGCGACCTCGGCGAGCTCGCGGCCGTAGTCGCGCAGGTAGCGCTTCGGCAGCGCGAGGTGCGACCCGCAGCGCACGAGGCGCGGCAGGTCGGGCTCGTCGTGCACCCACGTCGTGTCGAGCGGCGAGCCCGCGTCCCGCACGAGAAGCACGCCCGCGTCGCGGTCGGCGAGTGCCTGGGTTCGAGCGACCTCGCGGCTCGTCGCCCCGGCGGAGTCGAGACCCACGTGGCAGTGGACGTCGACGAGCCCGGGTACGGCCCAGCCCTCGACGCGCGTCACGTCGCCCGACGGCTGCTCGAAGGTGAGGCGGCCGTCGACGACCCAGGCCTCCGCCCGTACGTCGTCCTCGCCGAGCCGCACCGGCCCCGCGAGGTGGAGCGTCTCCACGCGACTCGCCTCCCCGCTGCCGAGCGTCAGCCGCCGAGCAGCTTGCGCAGCTCGTCCATGTCCGGGGTCGCGCCCGACGCGGCGCCGCCGCCGAGGCCGAACGCGGAGCCCGCAGGAGCTTGCGAGGCCTCGACGATGCCGGCTTCCTGCTGGGCCCGCTTCGCGGGGTTGCCCGAGCGCGCCTTCTTGCGCGCGGGTGCCTGCGACCGGCCCTTCGACTTCTTGCCGCCCATGCCCGGCAGCGCACCCATGCCCGGCATGCCCATGCCCCCGCCGCGCGCCATCTGCTTCATCATCTTCTGGGCGCCCTCGAACCGCTCGAGAAGCTGGTTGACGGCCGAGGCCGTCGTGCCCGCACCCTTGGCGATGCGTGCGCGACGCGATCCGTTGATGATCTTGTGGTTGCGACGCTCGGCCGGGGTCATCGAGCGGACGATCGCCTCGACGCGGTCAACCTCACGTTCGTCGAAGCTGTCGAGCGCCTCACGCATCTGCCCCATGCCCGGCAGCATGCCGAGCATCTTCTTCATCGAGCCCATGTTGCGCATGGCCTGCATCTGCGAGAGGAAGTCCTCGAGCGTGAAGTCGTCGCCCTGCGCGAGCTTCGACGCCATCTTCTCGGCCTGCTCGGCGTCGAACGCCTTCTCGGCCTGCTCGATGAGCGTAAGGACGTCACCCATGTCGAGGATGCGCGACGCCATGCGGTCAGGGTGGAACGCCTCGAAGTCGGTGAGCTTCTCACCCGTCGACGCGAAGAGGATCGGACGACCCGTCACGCGCGCGACCGAGAGCGCAGCGCCACCACGCGCGTCGCCGTCGAGCTTCGAGAGGACGACGCCCGTGAAGTCGACGCCCTCGGCGAACGCGTTCGCCGTGGCGACCGCGTCCTGACCGATCATCGCGTCGATGACGAAGAGGACCTCGTCGGGCTGCGTCGCGTCACGGATGTCCCGCGCCTGCGCCATGAGTTCCGCGTCGACGCCGAGGCGGCCCGCGGTGTCGATGATGACGACGTCGTGCTCGCGCGAGCGCGCGGTCTCGACGCCAGCGCGTGCGACCGCGACCGGGTCACCCGTCGGGACCTCGTCCTCGCCCGCGACGCCCGAGTGCGGCGCGTACACGGGCGCACCCGCCCGCTCACCGACGACCTTGAGCTGCGTGACGGCGTTGGGACGCTGAAGATCCGCCGCGACGAGGAGCGGCGTGTGGCCCTTCTCCTTGAGGTGGAGGGCCAGCTTGCCCGCGAGCGTCGTCTTGCCCGCGCCCTGGAGGCCCGCAAGCATGATGACCGTCGGCGGGTTCTTCGCGAGCGCGAGACCGCGCTGGCCCTCACCGCCGAGGATCGCGACGAGCTCCTCGTTGACGATCTTCACGACCTGCTGCGCCGGGTTAAGCGCACCCGAGACCTCGACGGACAGGGCGCGCTCACGCACCGCGGCGGCGAACTCCCGCACGACGGGCACCGCGACGTCCGCGTCGAGCAGCGCACGACGGATCTCGCGCACGGTCGCGTCGATGTCCGCCTCGGAGAGGCGTCCGCGCGAGCGGAGATTCTTGAACGTCGATGTCAGGCGGTCGGACAGGGTGGCGAACACCGGGGCATCCCTCACGATCACGGGGCTGTAGGTCAGGCGCCAGCCTACCCGCCCAACGCCGCGATCCCCCGCGCAGCAAGATCGTCGACGAGACGCGCGCGCCACGCGGTCCAGCCGTGCGGACCGAGCGACGACGAGTCCGCCTCGGTGAGCGCCCGAAGGACCCGCAGCAGGTCGGCGCGGCCGTCGACCGCGTCGCACAGCTCCGCGAGCGTCGTCGGGTCGTCCGGGTCCGCCGTTGTCGCGAGGCGCGCGAGCGTGAGGTGGTGGCGGACGAGCAGCGTGACATCGCCCACGACGTCGTCCTCGACGCCGCACCGACGAAGGATCTGCGGCACGAGCGCCGCGCCGGCGACCGCGTGGTCGTCGGCGCCCGCGCGCTTGCCGATGTCATGGAGGAACGCGGAGAGCAGGAGCGTGCGACGCTCGTCCGGCGTGAGGCCGTCGGCGCGTCCCGCCCGTGCGGCGACCTCGACGAGGTGACGGTCGACGGTATGCCGGTGCGCGGGCGAGCGCTGCGGCCGGTTGCGGACGCCTGCCCACTCGGGGAACCACGTCGTCACGACGCCCGCGAGGTCGAGGGCCTCCCACACGGGCACCTGCGCCTCGCGACCGCCGAGCAGCGCGAGCAGGTGCTGGCGCGCCGCCGCAGGCCAGGGTTCGGGCAACGGTGGGCACTCGCCGAGGTTGCGTGCGGTCACGGGTGAGACGGGCAGCCCGGTCCGCACCGACGTCGCCGCGGCCCGCAGCGGCAGGAGCGGGTCACGCTCAGGGGCTGCATCGACCGCGAGCACGAGCTCACCGTCGAACTCGACGAGCCCGTCGGCGACAACACGCAGCCGGGGCGGCATGCGCCGCCCTCGGACGACGCGCGGGCCGAGCACGACGGTCCTCGTGAGCGCATGGCGTGCACGCCGCGCCGTCGTCTCAAGCGCCGCGGTCACCGTGCGGCCAGCCTCGGCGAGACCCGCGAGGAGGTTGTCGGTCGCGTCGAGCGCCGCCTCGCCGTCGGCGCCGTCCCCGAGAAGCCCGAGGCGCTTCGCGACCTCGGTCTGGTCCGCCTTGAGCAACAGGTTCGTCGGCCGGCCCGTGACAGTGCCGAGCGCGTCCCGCACCGTGAGCAGGTGCCCGACGGCGGAGTCGACGTCGCCGTGCGGGCGGTCCGTGAGCCACGAGGCGGCGAGCGCCGCGAGCACGGTCGCGTCCCGCAGGCCACCGCGGGCCTCCTTGAGGTCGGGCTCGACGAGGTACGCGAGCTCCCCTGCCCGCTCGGCGCGCTCGCGCGTCGACGCGAGCAGCTCCGGCAGGCGCCGCCGTGCGGCGCCTCGCCAGTCCGCGAGGACCGCGGACGTCGCGCGCGTCGTGAGGGCCGGGTCGCCGGCGACGTGGCGCGTGGCGAGGAGCCCGACGACCGCCGGCACGTCACGCGTCGCGACCTGGCGGCACTGCGCGAGCGACCGGACCGCGTGGTCGATTTCGAGCCCCGCGTCCCACAGCGGGTACCAGAGCCGCTCCGCGAGACGCCGGACACGCTCGGCGTCCCGAGCGCGTCCTTCGTGGAGGAGGACGAGGTCGAGGTCCGAGCACGGCCCCGCATGACCGCGGGCGAGCGACCCGACGACGGCGAGCGCCACCCCGTCGTCGCCGCCGTCGAGCGCCTCGTCCCACAGCGCTGCGAGGAGCTCGAGCGTCACGTCGGTCGCCCGCGTGCGGAGGGCGGCCGACGCGGCATCCGTGAGCCGGCCGGGTCGTGAGCGCCACAGGTCGAGCCGGAAGGACCGCAGGTCCCGCACCCCGACGGGGTGCGGGACCTGCGTCCCCTGCCCGACCTCACGCCCCGTGAGGTCGTCGTGCACGTCGCGCTCCGCTCAGAGCGCGTCCGTGCCGGACTCGCCGGTCCGGACGCGGACGACGTCCTCGACCGGCACGACCCAGACCTTGCCGTCGCCGATGCGACCCGTCTGGGCCGCCGCGATGATCGCCTCGACGACGGCCGCAGCCACAGCGTCGTCGACGACGAGCTCGACGCGGACCTTCGGCACAAGGTCGACCGTGTACTCGGCTCCGCGGTAGACCTCGGTGTGGCCCTTCTGGCGGCCGTAGCCGCTCGCCTCGCTCACGGTCATGCCGCGCACTCCTGCGGCCTCGATCGCCTTCTTCACCTCGTCGAGGCGGTGGGGCTGGATGACTCCGGTGATGAGCTTCATGTTTCTCACGCCTCTCGGATGACTCGGCCGGAGCCGATGGTCTCGTACGCCTGCTCGCCGTGCTCGGCGAGGTCGATGCCGCCGACCTCGGCCTCCTCGGAGACCCTCCAGCCGATCGTCTTCTTGATGCCGAACCCGATGACCCCGGTCACGATCGCCGAGACGAGGATGGCGACGAGCGCGATGACAACCTGGATGACGAGGAGCTTGACCCCGTCACCGAAGAAGAGCCCGCCCTCGGAGGCGAGGAAGCCGATGCCGACCGTGCCAACGAGGCCACCGACGAGGTGGACGCCGACGACGTCGAGCGAGTCGTCGTAGCCGAAGCGGTACTTGAGCCCGACGGCCATCGCGCAGCACGCACCGGAGACTGCACCCAGGATGAGCGAGGTCACGGGGTTGAGCACGCCCGCGGCGGGCGTGATCGCGACGAGGCCTGCGACGATGCCCGACGCGGCACCGAGCGACGTCGCGTGGCCGTCGCGGATCTTCTCGACGAGGAGCCAGCCGAGGATCGCGGCGGCCGTTGCCGACGTCGTGTTGACCCACGCGAGGCCCGCGGCGCCGTCGGCGGCGAACGCCGAGCCTGCGTTGAAGCCGAACCAGCCGAACCAGAGCAGCGCGGCGCCGAGCATGACGAACGGCAGGTTGTGCGGACGCATCGGCTCGGTGCCGAAGCCCTTGCGCTTACCGATGAGGAGCGCGAGCACGAGACCCGCGATGCCTGCGTTGATGTGGACGACCGTGCCGCCAGCGAAGTCGACAGGGGCGACCGCAGCCGCTTCGTCGACAACGCCGAAGATCTTTGCGGCGATGCCGTCCTCGGAGCCGGAGAGCAGGCCGCCGCCCCACACCATGTGCGCCATGGGGAAGTACGCGAGCGTCACCCACAGCGGCACGAAGAGCATCCACGAGCCGAACTTCACGCGGTCGGCGATCGCACCCGAGATGAGCGCGGTCGTGATGATCGCGAACGTCACCTGGAAGGCGACGTCGATGATCTGCGGGTAAGCGCCGACTCCCGGGAGCCACGCCCCGGTGTCGTCCTGGATCGTGCCGACGAGACCGAACTGGTCGAACGGGTTCCCGAAGAGCCCGAGGACCGTCGACCCGTACGACATCGACCAGCCCCACAGGACGTAGATGACGCCGATGACGGCCATCGCCCCGAAGGACATCATCATCATGTTGAGCACGGACCTGCTCCGGACCATGCCTCCGTAGAAGAAGGCGAGACCGGGTGTCATGAGCAGCACGAGGGACGCTGACATCAGCATCCAGGCGGCCGCTCCGGTGTCGAATTCCATGGCGTTCTCCCATCGCCAGCCCCTCGGCCGGCCCGGGGACAACATTCGTCCTCGGACGTTTCCGCGACGGGCGAGCGGTGTTCCAGACGTGTGACACTCGGCGTCCTCACGTGAACATCATGTTTCGCAGGCGTCCGGAAGGTCTGTGTCTGCGACTTTCACATGGGTGCGCTGCCTCGCCGCGGCCCTGACACACGGAGGGCCGCGACCTCGCAGGTCGCGGCCCTCCGCCGGGTGCGGACGCGGTCAGTCGCCGAGCAGCCCGTCGACGAACGCCTCCGGCTCGAACGGCGCGAGATCGTCCGGCCCCTCCCCCAGCCCCACGAGCTTGACGGGCACACCGAGCTCACGCTGGACCGCGACGACGATGCCGCCCTTCGCGGTGCCGTCGAGCTTCGTGAGGACGATGCCCGTGACCCCCGCGACCTCACCGAAGACGCGCGCCTGCATGAGCCCGTTCTGACCCGTCGTCGCGTCGAGGACGAGAAGGACCTCGCGCAGCGGGGCCTCCTTCTCGATGACACGGCGGATCTTGCCGAGCTCGTCCATGAGCCCCGACTTGTTCTGCAGACGGCCCGCGGTGTCGACGAGGACGACGTCGACGTCCTCGGTGCGCCCGTGGCGCACCGCGTCGAACGCGACGGCCGCCGGGTCCGCCCCGTCCTTGTGCGAGCGCACGACGGGCACACCGACGCGCGAGCCCCACGTCTCGAGCTGATCGGCAGCCGCCGCACGGAACGTGTCCGCAGCGCCGAGGACGACGTCGGAACCTTCCGCGACGAGGACGCGCGCGAGCTTGCCGACTGTCGTCGTCTTGCCCGTCCCGTTGACGCCGACGACGAGAACGACCGACGGCACACGCGCCCCGTCCTCACCGAGCGTCGGGTCCGTCGCGAGCGAACGGTCGAGGCTCGGGTCGACGAGGTCGAGCAACGCGGAGCGGAGCATGGCACGCACCTGCACCGGGTCGGACACACCGTGGACACGCACCTGCGTGCGCAGCGCGTCGATGAGCCCGGCCGAGGGCCCCGCGCCGACGTCGGCGAGCAGGAGCGTCTCCTCGAGCTCGTCCCAGTCGTCCTCCGAGAGGTGGTCGCGCGAGAGGACCGCGAGCAGACGCGCACCGAGCGGCGAGCCGGACCGCGCGAGGCGCGCACGCAGCCGGGCGAGCCGGCCCGTGACCGGCTCGGGGACGTCGAGGACGGGGACCTCGACGTCGGCCGAGGCCTCGGGCAGCGTCGGGGGGCTCGTGCCGTCGACAGCCGCGTCGTCGGTCGTCGTCGCGTCAGTCGTCGCGTCGTCAGCGGGCGCCTGCGGCGCCGGTCGCTCGGCTGCGCTCGGCTCGTGCGGGCGCCGTGTGAGGCGCGGGGCGAGCAGCGCGGCGCCGACGGCAAGGCCGAGGAGCACGACACCGAGGACGATCCAGATCCAGAGATTCTCGGGCATGGGCACAGTCTCTCAGGTCGAGGCAGGTGGCCGCGCAGCGCGCCGCGCGGCGGAGGTCACTCGTGCGAGGACGTCGTCCGCGTCGCCACAGCCTTCGCGGCGCTCGCCGCACGGCCCACCCGGTCGACGAGGACCTCGGCGTCGAGGTACCCCGTGCCGGGGGTGACGTTCGCCGCGAAGAAGTCGTCCATCGTCGTCTCGACGGGCTCGGCCGTCACGACGCGCTCGAGCTCGTCGCTCACGGCCGGCGTCGTCATCGGGCGCCGGCGACGCACGACGTCCCACGTGCGGCGCGCGTCCTGGCGCAGGCCGCGCGCCCCGCGCCCCGTCCCGAAACGCTCGGTCGTCACGAAGGCGGCAGCCGCGATGACGACCCCGGCAGCGACGAGGGCGACGATAATGATGGAGAGGTACTCGAGCACCTCCCCATTGTGGGACGACTTCGCACCGTCCGGACGCGCCCCCGCGACGCTGCTCGCGTTCACCACAGGATCTCCACGGCCGTGCGACGGCGCGCGCATGTCACCGCGTCACGCGACGTCCTCCCGCAGCCGCTGGCTCACGACCGTCGTGACGCCGTCACGCATCGTCACGCCGTAGAGCGCGTCCGCGATCTCCATCGTGCGCTTCTGGTGCGTGACGACGATGAGCTGGGAGTCCTCCTGCAGCTCGCGGAAGACCTCGAGCAGCCGCCCGAGGTTCGTGTCGTCGAGCGCAGCCTCGACCTCGTCCATGACGTAGAACGGGCTCGGCCGCGCCTTGAAGATCGCGACGAGCAGCGCAACCGCCGTGAGCGAGCGTTCGCCGCCCGAGAGCAGCGAGAGCCTCTTGACCTTCTTGCCGGCCGGTCGCGCCTCGACCTCGAGGCCCGTCGTCAGCATGTTCTCCGGGTCCGTGAGGACGAGTCGTCCCTCACCGCCCGGGAACATCCGCGCGAACACCCGGTCGAACTGGGCCGCTGTGTCACGGAATGCCTCGGCGAAGACACGTTCGACGCGGTCGTCGATCTCCTTGACGATCTCCAGCAGGTCCGCGCGCGACCGCTTGAGGTCGTCGAGCTGCTCGACGAGGAACCGGTGCCGTTCCTCGAGCGCCGCGTACTCCTCGAGCGCGAGAGGGTTGACACGTCCGAGGCGCGCGAGGTCACGCTCGGCCCGCGCGAGACGCCTCTCCTGCTCGACCCGCACGTAGGGCCGGGTGACGGGCACGTCGTCGTCGTCGACCTCCGGCGTCCCGTCCTCGGCGAGCACGGGCACCGGACGGTCGGGGCCATGCTCGTCGACGAGGGTCGCGGGGTCGAGGCCGAGCTCGGCGATCGCCCGCTCGTGGAGCTGCTCGATGCGCAGGACCTGCTGCGCTCGCGCGAGCTCGTCACGGTGCGCGACGTCCGTGAGCTCCCGCAGCCGGCCCGCATGCTGCTCGACGCGCGCACGGACCTCGGCGAGCCGGGCGTCGCGCGCCGTGCGCTCGGCCTCGGCCTGCTCGCGCGCGACGGTCGCGGCCGCGAGCGACTCCTCGGCCGCGCGGACCGCAAGAGCCGCACCGGTCGCGACGGCCTGGGCGCGCGAGGCCTGCGCGGCCCGCCGTGCCGCCCTGCGCTGTGCCTTCTCCGCGGCCTGCCGCTCGGCCGCAGCCGCGCGGTCGAGGGACGCCGCACGGCCTGCGAGAGCCCGCGCGCGCTCCTCACTCGTGCGCAGCGCGAGCCGCGCCTCGGTCTCGGCGGCACGCGCCTCGGTCGCCCTCTGCTGGGCGCTGTCGCGCGTCGCAGTCGCCTCGGCGACAGCCTCCTCGGAGTCGGCGGGCTCAGCCTCGGCCACCTCGAGCCTCGCGGCGAGCTCGGCGTGCTCGGCCTGCTCCGTGGCGAGCGCGGTGCGCGCCTGCTCGAGCGCGGCCGTCGCGCGGTCGGCTTCGGCCTGCGCGGCCCTCACCCCCGCGCCGAGGTGCCCGAGCTGTTCAGAGATCGCGGCGATCGACGCGTCGGACTCGTGGAGCCGGTCGAGCGCCGCGTCATGGGCGTCGGCCGCCTCCGCCTCGCGCGCCGCTGCGACCTCGATGCGCGCCACGAGGTCCGTCTCACGGCTCTCCGCGTCCGCGAGCGCGGCGCGGGCAGCGTCGAGCGCGGCCTGGAGGTGGAGGACAGACGGCGCGGCAGCCGAGCCGCCATGCGCGCGCAGGGCGCCGAGGACGTCGCCTGCACGGGTGACGGCCGTGAGCGTCGGCTCCGCCGTGACGAGAGCACGGGCGGCAGCAAGGTCGTCGACGACGACGTGCCGCGCGAGCAACGCACGGACGGTGCCCGCGAGCGCGGCGGTCGTCGTGACAACGTCGGGCAGGTGGACGCCGCCGTCGGGCACCGGCACGCCGGGGACGTCGGCCGGGGCTGGGGCGCCCGCGACGACGAGGCTCGCCCGACCGGCGTCGTCGGTGCGCAACCAGCGCACGACGTCGACCGCTCCCCCGACGGACGCGACCGCGAGCGCGTCAGCCGCAGGACCGAGCGCGGCCGCGACCGCCTCCTCGAAGCCAGGCTCGACCGTGAGGAGCGCCGCGAGCGTCCCGAGGACCTCGGTGAGCGCCGCGTCGTCGGCGGCGAGCACGGCACCGACCGCGTCCTTCCGGTCGAGGCTCAGCTCGAGCGCCTCGGTGCGGGCGCGTGCCGTCACGGCGTCCTGGCGCGCGGCCGCGAGCTGCTCGCGCAGGTCCGTGAGCACGGCCCGGGCCGCCTCGAGGGCCTCAAGCGCCGCCTCGTGCGCCGCGTCGAGCCCCTCCTCGCCCTCCTCGACACCCGCGACCTCGGACTCGAGGACGCCCAGTTCACGCGCCGCAGCCTCACCACGTGCGCGCGCAGCCTCGGCCGCCGACTCGAGGCGCTCGATCTCGGCCGCACGGGCCTCGGCCCGCGACCGCTTCGCCGCGACCTGACCGGCAAGACGCGCCAGTCCCTCTCGGCGGTCGGCCGCACCCCGCAGGAGCGTCGCGACGACGCGTTCGGCCTCCTTCGCGGCCGCCTCGGCGGCGGTACGGGCCTCGAGCGCCGCGTCGAGCGTCGCGCGCGCAGCCTCGACCTCGGCCTGGAGCTCGACCTCCGACGCGCGCACGCGCTCGGCCTGCTCCTCGAGCGCGCGCGGGTCCGAGCGCTGCTCGGTCGGCTCGGGCGCGCCGAGGAGACGCACCCGCTCCGTCGCGAGCTGCTGCGTGCCCCGCAGTCGCTCACGCAACGCCGAGAGCCGGTACCAGGTCTCCGAGATCTCCGTGAGCCGCGGCGCCGCCTCGGCGGCGGCAGCCTCGAGCGCCGCTAGCTCGCCCCGGGCCTCGGCAAGCTCCCGCTCGACCCGCTGCGTCTCCTCGCGCAGCGCCGTCTCGTCGGCCTTCTCCTGCTCAAGCGTCGACGTGAGCTGCACGAGGTCGTCCGCGAGGAGCCGCGCCCGTGCGTCACGCGCGTCCGCCTGGACGGCCTGCGCCCGGCGTGCGACCTCGGCCTGCTTGCCGAGCGGCCCGAGCTGTCGGCGGATCTCGCTCGTGAGGTCCCCGAGACGCACGAGGTTGCCCTGCATCGAGTCGAGCTTGCGGAGCGCCTTCTCCTTGCGCTTGCGGTGCTTGAGGACGCCTGCGGCTTCCTCGATGAAGCCGCGTCGCTCCTCGGGCGTCGCGCGGAGCACCGTGTCGAGGCGCCCCTGCCCGACGATGACGTGCATCTCGCGGCCGAGCCCGGAGTCGGAGAGCAGCTCCTGGATGTCGAGCAGGCGGCACTGCGCGCCGTTGATCTGGTACTCCGAGCCACCGTTGCGGAAGAGGGTCCGGGTGATCGTCACCTCGGAGTACTCGATCGGCAGCGCACCGTCGGCGTTGTCGATCGTCAACGACACCTCGGCACGTCCGAGCGGGGGCCGCCCCGACGTGCCCGCGAAGATGACGTCCTCCATCTTGCCGCCACGCAACGTCTTGGCGCCCTGTTCGCCCATGACCCACGCGAGGGCGTCGACGACGTTCGACTTGCCCGAGCCGTTGGGCCCGACGACGCACGTGATGCCGGGCTCGAGGCTCAGCGTCGTCGCCGACGCGAAGCTCTTGAACCCGCGCAGGGTGAGCGTCTTGAGGTGCACGGGTCGAGCCTAGCGGCGGACGCCCCACGAACGGCTCAACCTCGGACCTCGAGAACCCGGGAACGCGACGGCCCTCACCGACCGTGGTCGGTGAGGGCCGCGTCGACCACCCGGGGTCACACTCCGGGGAACCACAGCCCGATCTCGCGCGCGGCGGACTCGGGCGAGTCGGAGCCGTGGACGATGTTCTGGGCGACGGGCAGGCCCCAGTCGCGGCCGAGGTCGCCACGGATCGTGCCGGGCACGGCGGTCGTCGGGTCGGTCGTGCCCGCGAGCGAGCGGAAGCCCTCGATGACGCGGTCGCCCTCGACGACGGCGGCGACGAGCGGGCCCGAGCCCATGAACTCGACGAGCGGGGCGTAGAACGGCTTGCCCGCGTGCTCCGCGTAGTGCTCCTCAAGAAGAGCGGCCGGGGCGGTGCGCAGCTCGAGCGCGACGAGACGGTAGCCCTTCGCCTCGATGCGGCGCAGGACCTCTCCGGTGAGGCCGCGGGCGACGCCGTCGGGCTTGACGAGGACAAGGGTGCGCTGAACAGAGCTCATGGCAGAACTCTACCGACCCGCTCCGACGCTCCCGCGAGGCAGCGCGGGGTCACAGGTTGGGGGCCGTGTCCGGGTGGGCTGCGTCGAACGCCGCGCGCTCGCGGTCGATACGTCCGCCGAGCCGCAGCGACACGACCCAGAGGACGACGAAGACCGCGCCGACGACGAACATCATCGGCACGACGAGCCCCGTCGCGAGGACGACGCCCTGCGCGACCGACCCCGCGACGATCCCCTCAGGACGACCCACCGTCCGCGAGAGGATGACGAGCACGGCCATGAGGACGCCGCCCGACGTCCAGATCGTCGCGTCCGACATCACGGGAACCGCGTCGGCACCCGCGCCTTCGACGCCCTGGAGGCCCATCGCGACGAAGCACGCGAAGAGCACGACGAACGCCTCGAGCACGAGGATCGTCGACGTGAACTGCGTGCGGGCGGACGGCTTGGCCTCGATGGGCTGGCCGGGGACAGGAAGACCGGAGGACGCGTGCACGCCCCGAGGATACCGGCGCCCGCTGGGCGCGATCCCGTCTGCGTCGGCCCCGGGCTGTGACTCAGACCTCCCCGAAGCCTGACGCGACAAGCCCGACGACCGCCTCGACAGACTCGGCTGCGCCCGGGCCACGTGCCACGACCTCGAGCTCGGTGCCCGCGGTCGAGCCGAGCGTCATGAGGGCGAGCACGCTCGTCGCGTCGACACCTGCGATCGTCACGGCCGCGGGCAGGCCCGACGCCAGCTGCGCGACCTCCGCCGCGGGTCGTGCGTGGAGGCCCTGCGGGTTGACGACGACGACGGTCCGCGCGACGACGTCGCCCGGCGCGGCACCGCTCGGCACGGCGGCTGCCGGGGACGCCTCCACGGCGGCGGCGCCCGCGGCCGTCGCGACAGCAGCTGCCGCCTCACGCACGACGCCGACGAGCGCCTCTGCTCCCGCCCCGCCCTGCGCCGCGACCGCGGCGGCGACCGCACCCTCGACGAACGGCCCCGGTGCGAGGTGCGTCCGGGCGGCGATGTCGTCGTCGACCATCTCGAGGACCGCCTGCGTCGTCAGCACCGCAGAGCCGAGGTCGGCGAGCACGCAGACCTCGCCCGGCGCCCCGACGACCGCCGCCTCGATCCGCTCGAAGTCCGTGCCGAGCGCACCGTCGGCCAGGCCTCCGACCGGGACGATGTCAACGTCGGGCGCCATCTGCCCCGCAAGGTCGGCCACGCCGCGCGCAAGCGCGTCCGAGTGCGAGACGAGGACGAGCCGCGTCCTGGCGGCCGTCACGCCCGAGCCGCCTCGAGCGCGGCGGCGAGCAGCACGACCGTCGAGCGCGCGCCCGGGTCGAGATGGCCCTGGCTGCGCTCACCGAGGTAGCTTGCGCGCCCCTTCGTCGCGAGGAGCGGGACGGTCGACGCCGCGCCCTCTTCGGCCGCCCGGAGGGCCGCCTCGAGCACGCCGACCGCGTCGGCCCCCGCGTCGCGCGCCGACGCCGCCGCGGCGGCAGCGGGCGTCCACGCGTCGACCATCGTCTTCTCGCCGACGGCAGCCTTGCCGCGCGCGACGACGCCCTCGAGCGCGGCCTCGAGCAGCGCGACGACGTCGTCCGGGCCAAGCTCCGGTGCGGTCGTCACCTTCGCGGCCCGGAGGAACGCCGTGCCGTAGAGCGGCCCCGCCGCCCCACCGACCGTCGACATGAGCGTCATGGCGACAAGCTTGAGGACGTCGCCCACCGTCTCTGCCGGCGCATCCACCACCTTCGCGGCCGCCGCCTGGAACCCACGATCCATGTTGAACCCGTGGTCGGCGTCCCCGATCTGCCGGTCGAGCTCTGTGAGCTCGTCCTTCGCGTCGGCGACCGCCACGGCCGCGGCCTGCACCCACGTGCGCGCCCACGCGACGTCGAGCACCCCCGTCACGGCGCTCACCAGCGCAGCGCCGGCGTGTGCACGGGCGCGTCCCACAGGCCCGTGAGCTCGTCGTCGAGCCGCATGACGGTGACCGAGCAGCCCTGCATCTCGAGCGACGTCACGTACGAGCCGACGAGGGACCGCTCGACGGTGACGCCCCGTTCCTCGAGCAGGCGTCGCGCCGCGCGGTACACGACGTAGAGCTCCGACGGCGGCGTGCCGCCCATGCCGTTGACGAACAGGAGGACCTTCTCGCCGTTCGCGAGACCGAGGTCGTCGGCGACCGGCTCGACGAGCATCTTCGTGATCTCGTCCGCGGACGCCATGGGGATCCGGTGACGCCCCGGCTCGCCATGGATGCCGATGCCGATCTCGATCTCGTCGTCGGCGAGGTCGAAGCTCGGCCGGCCCACGTGCGGGACCGTCGGAGCGTGCAGCGCGACGCCCATCGACCGCACCGCGGCCGACGCCCGCTCGGCGAGCGCCGCGACCGCGTCGAGGTCGTCCCCGCGCGCGGCAGCGGCGCCCGCGATCTTCTCGACCATGACCGTGCCGCCCACCCCGCGCCGCCCGGCCGTGTAGAGCGAGTCCTCGACCGCGACGTCGTCGTGGACGAGGACCGTGCGCACCGTGACGCCCTCGGCGTCCGCCAGCTCCGCGGCCGTCTCGAAGTTCAGCACGTCACCCGTGTAGTTCTTGACGATCGCGAGCACCCCGCCGCCTGCGTCGGCCGCGACGAACGCCGCCCCCACCTGGTCGGGCGTCGGCGACGTGAACACCGCTCCCGGCACGGCGGCGTCGAGCATGCCCTCGCCGACGAAGCCCGCGTGGAGCGGCTCGTGGCCCGCACCGCCACCCGAGACGACCGCGACCGTCCCGTGCGGCGGCCGCTGCCGCCGCACGACGAACAGCGGGTCGGTCCGCACCTCGACGAGATCAGCGTGCGCGAGGCCGAACCCCTCCACGGACTCGTCGACAGCCTGGGCCGGATCGTTGAGCAGCTTCTTCATGGCACACCCTCCGTGTGAGGTGCACGGGTGTGCCGGGCACCGTCGCCTACGGGCGCCCGAGCAGGATGCGCGCCTCCGCCGCGAGGATGACCGAGCCCGCGACGACGACGCCGGCTCCTGCACCGACACCCACCGTGTCCTCACTCTCCGCCAAGGTCGCAGCCGTGTCGAGGGCTGAGGCGAGGTCTGGGAGGACGTGCACGCGGTCCTCCCCGAAGATGTCCTCGGCGAGCGTGCCGAGCTCCTCGGCGGGCGTCGCGCGCACGGAGTGCACCTCGGTGACGACGAGCTCGTCGACGTGCGGCTCAAGAACCGAGAGGATGCCCTCGGCGTCCTTGTCCGCGAGGATCGCGACGACCGCGACGACGCGGGTGAGGCCGAAGGTCTCCTCGAGCGCCCGGACGAGCGCCTCGGCGCCTGCGGGGTTGTGCGCGGCGTCGACGATGATCGTCGGGCTCGACCGCAGGACTTCGAGACGTCCGGGCGATGTTGCGGCGGCGAACCCGGCCTCGACGATGCCGGCGGGCAGCGCGGCGCCGCCCGTGACGAGCGCCTCGACCGCCGCGAGCGCGAGGAGCGCGTTGTGCGCCTGGTGGGCGCCGTGCAGCGGCAGGTAGATCTCCGTGTAGAGACCCCCGGGAGTACGGAGGTCGAGGAGCTGGCCGCCGACGGCCATGCGCTGCTGGACGACCTCGAGCTCGAGACCCTCGCGGACGAGGCGTGCACCACGTGCGGCGGCCGCGTCGACGATCTCACGCTCGGCGTCCTCGGGCTGCTCTGCGACGACGACGGTCGCGCCGTCCTTGATGATCCCGGCCTTCGTCCGCGCGATCTCCGCGACCGAGTGGCCGAGCCACCGCTCGTGGTCGATCGCGACGGGCGTGAGAACCGCGACCTCGGCGTCGACGACGTTCGTCGAGTCCCAGCTGCCGCCGAGGCCGACCTCGATGATCGCGACGTCGACCGGGGCGTCTGCGAACGCCGCGAACGCCATGACGGTGAGCACCTCGAAGAAGCTCAGACGCGGTCCGCCTGCGGCCACCGACTCGTCGTCGACCATCCGCACGTACGGTTCGACGTCCCGGAAGATCTCGACGAACCGCTGCTCCGTCACGGGCTCACCGTCGATCGCGATGCGCTCGGTGATGCTCGTGAGGTGCGGGCTCGTGAAACGGCCCGTACGCAGGCCCTGCTCACGGACGAGCGACTCGATCATGCGTGCGGTCGACGTCTTGCCGTTCGTGCCCGTGAGGTGGATCGTGCGGAACGCTCGCTGCGGGTCGCCCAGCAGCTCGCACACCCGCTCGACCCGCCCGAGCGTCGGCTCGAAGTCGTGCTCAGGGTTCCGGCCGATGATCTCCGCGTAGACGCCCGCGAGCTCGGGGCTGCGTCCGTCGTCGACCTGCGTGTCCTTGGCCATCACGCGTCCCTCTTCTCGACGTGCACGGACGGCTCGCCCGCGACGACGGTGAGCTCGACCGCGAGCGTCTCCGACGCGACGAGCTCGCGGTTCGCCTCGAGCGCCTCGACCTTGTCGGCGGCGACCGTGAGGCTGAGGGCGATGCGGTCGCCGACGTCGAGGCCGGCCGCCTTGCGTGCGTCCTGGACCTCACGGACGATGTCCCGCGCGAAGCCCTCGGCACGCAGCGCGTCGTTGAGCGCGAGGTCGAGGACGACGAAGCCGCCGCCCGCGAGCACGGCCGCGCCGACCTCGGCCTCCGCGCCACCGTCGCCGACGACCGTCGCCAGCTCGTACTCGGCCGGCTCGAGCGCCACGTCGCCGTCGGGCGTGACGACGACGACCGTACCGTCGGCCTCCTCGCGCCAGTCGCCCGCCTTCGCAGCCTTGATCGCAGCCTGCACGCCGCGGCCCAGGCGCGGGCCCGCGGCCCGCGCGTTGACCGCAAGACGCTGGACGACGCCGTACCGCTCCCCCGCCTCCGCGTCGAGCTGCACGAGCTCAACCGCCTTGACGTTGAGCTCGGAGGCGATGACGTCCGCGTACGGCGCGAGCGCCGCCGGATCCTCGACGACGACCGTGAGGCGCGCGAGCGGCTGGCGCACGCGCTGCTTGTGCGCCTTGCGGACCGCGTGGCTCGACGACACGACCGCACGCACGCGGTCGACCGCTGCGACGAGCGCGTCGTCCGCCGCGAGCACCCTGCCCGCCGCCGTCGGGGCACCGTCCTCGCCCGTGAGCACGGGCCAGTCGACGAGGTGCACGGAACGACCACCTGTGAGCCCGCGCCACACCTCCTCCGACAGCAGCGGGGCGAGCGGCGCCATGACGCGCGTGAGGGTCTCGAGGGCCGTCCACAGCGTGTCGAACGCATCGTCGTCCTCCGCCCAGAAGCGGTCCCGCTGCGTCCGCACGTACCAGTTCGTCAGCGCGTCGAGGTAGTCGCGCACCGACTCGCACGCGCCCGCGATGTCGTACGCGTCGAGCTGCGCCGTCACCGCGCGGGCGAGGTCGCCCGTGCGGGCGAGCAGGTAGCGGTCCATGTCGCCGAGCGTCGCCGCGCGCTCGGGCGTCACGGCCTTCGCCGTGTACCCCGCGCCGCCGCGGGCCGCGCCCGCGTAGAGCGTGAAGAAGTAGTACGTGCTCCACACCGGCAGCAGCACCTGGCGCACCGAGTCGCGGATGCCGTCCTCGGTGACGATGAGGTTGCCGCCGCGCAGGATGGGGCTCGACATGAGGAACCAGCGCATCGCGTCCGAGCCGTCACGGTCGAGGACCTCGGAGACGTCCGGGTAGTTGCGCAGCGACTTGCTCATCTTGCGGCCGTCGGAGCCCAGCACGATGCCGTGCGAGACCGCGGTGCGGAACGCCGGACGGTCGAAGAGAGCCGTTGACAGCACGTGGAGAAGATAGAACCACCCACGCGTCTGACCGATGTACTCGACGATGAAGTCGCCCGGGAAGTGATGCTCGAACCAGTCCGTGTTCTCGAAGGGGTAGTGCACCTGCGCGAACGGCATCGAACCCGAGTCGAACCACACGTCGAGGACGTCGGGGATGCGACGCATCATCGCCCTGCCCGACGGGTCGTCGGGGTTGGGGCGCACGAGGTCGTCGATGTACGGCCGGTGGAGGTCCGGCTCGCCCTGCTCGTTCGTCGGCACGCGACCGAAGTCGGCCTCGAGCTCGGCGAGCGAGCCGTAGACGTCCGTGCGTGGGAACGCCGGGTCGTCCGACACCCACACGGGGATGGGCGTGCCGAAGTACCGGTTGCGGGAGATCGACCAGTCGCGGGCGCCCGCGAGCCACTTGCCGAACTGCCCGTGCTTGATGTGCTCGGGCGTCCACGTGATCTGCTCGTTGAGCTCCACCATGCGGTCGCGGAACTCCGTGACGCGCACGAACCAGCTGGAGACCGCCTTGTAGATGAGGGGGTTCCGGCAGCGCCAGCAGTGCGGGTAGGAGTGCTGGTACGTCTCGTGGCGCAGCACGACGGCCCGACGGTCGGCCGGGGTCGCGGCGAGCGGGCCCGTGCCGTCCTTGAGGTCGCGGATGATCTGCGGGTTCGCGTCGAAGACCTGCTCGCCCGCGTAGTCGGGCACGAGGGCGGTGAAGCAGCCGCGCGCGTCGATGGGGACGACGGGAACGATGCCCGCGACGTCGCACGCCTCCTTGTCGTCCTCACCGAACGCGGGGGCGAGGTGGACGAGACCCGTGCCGTCCTCGGTCGAGACCCAGTCGGCCGCGAGCACCTGGTGCGCGGCTGGGTTGGCGGCGTCGTCCGCGAAGTACGGGAACGGCGGCGTGTAGCGGCGACCGGCCAGCTCGGCACCGGTGAGAGTCCGCAGGACGGCTGCCTGCGGGTCGTCGCCCAGGTCGAGCTCGGCCGCGTAGGCGCCGAGGCGCGCAGCACCGAGCAGCACCTCCTGGCCTGCGACGACCGAGCCCTCGCCCGCCCGGACGACGACGTAGTCGACGTCCGGACCCACAGCGAGGGCAAGGTTTGACGGCAGGGTCCACGGCGTCGTCGTCCAGATGAGCGCGAGCTCACCCGACTCGAGGCGCACGCCGACGGTGAGCGCGGGGTCCTGACGCGACTGGTAGACGTCGTCGTCCATGCGCAGCTCGTGGTTCGACAGCGGCGTCTCGTCGCGCCAGCAGTACGGGAGCACGCGGTAGCCCTCGTACGCGAGGCCCTTCGTGTGCAGCTCCTTGAACGCCCACAGCACCGACTCCATGTACGTGACGTCGAGCGTCTTGTAGTCGTTGTCGAAGTCGACCCAGCGCGCCTGGCGCGTCACATACTCCTGCCACTCCTTCGTGTACCGGAGCACGGACGTGCGGCACGCCTCGTTGAACGCGGCGATGCCCATCTCCTCGATCTCCGACTTGTCGGAGATCCCGAGGACGCGCTCTGCCTCAAGCTCGGCCGGCAGACCGTGCGTGTCCCAGCCGAAGCGACGCTCGACGCGGCGACCGCGCATCGTCATGTAACGCGGGACGACGTCCTTCGCGTACCCCGTGAGCAGGTGGCCGTAGTGCGGCAGGCCGTTGGCGAAGGGCGGGCCGTCATAGAAGACGAACTCGTTGTCGCCGTCCGTACCCGCGGGACGCTGGTCGATCGACGCCTGGAAGGTCCCGTCGGCGTCCCAGTACGCGAGAACCTCGCGCTCGAGCGCGGGAAGGTCCGGGCTTGCCGGGACGGCGGAGTCGCGGTGGAGGGGGTAGGCCATGACGAGCTCTCCTGCGGGTGGTCGCGTGCTGCTGCAAGTGCTGCAGGGACGACGTCTCCGCCGCGGTACCACCCCGCTTGACCGCGCCGCGCCCCTGAGGGTGCGACGAGGTCCGCTCGACCGGCTGTCACGGGCCGCTCCCGTCCGGTTCTACTGAGGCCCCTCACGGGGCCCGTTCTTCCGGAGGCTCACCGGTGATGGCCGGGTCGACGCCTGTGCACTCCATCGTACCCTCCCGGGCCGAGGCTCGGCACGCGAGCCGTGCGCGGAGGTCAGGGCCGGGCGAGGCGGCGCGTCGTGAACGCGGCGATGTCCCTCGCGACGAGCTCCTCGACGGTCGCGACCCAGGGGCCGAAGAGCGAGCGGACGAGGTCGTCGGACGGCGTGCCGCGGCGGGCGCGCAGGCCAGGCGCGGGCGCGGTGCGTGCTCCGCCGACGGCGGCCGACGGGCGTGCTGCGTCGGAGTGCAGGGGCAGGAAGGTCGTGAGCATGGCGGGTCCTCGGAGCGTGCGGGTGCGGTGTGCTGGGGTCGTGTCGTCAGCGACAGCGACAGCACGCACCGGCGAGGGTCACCGGGGCCGCCGCGGGCACGACGACGCAGCGCATTCGCTGCGTCGTCGTCCGGCGGTCGTGGCTCATGGGACGAGCGTGCCCGGGAACGTCGGCCGCGTGAACCCGCACCCCCACCTGTCCCGGATGGTGAGACCGCGCACGCGGCCCCGGGGGCTCAGGCCTCGCGGCGCGCGACGAGAGTGTTCGACGCCTGGGCGCGCGGCCGGATGATCATCGAGTCGATGTTGACGTGGTGAGGCCGCGTGAGCGTCCACACGATCGCGTCGGCGACGTCCTCCGCGACGAGCGGCGAATCAACGCCGGCATAGACGGCGGCCGCCTTCTCGGCGTCGCCGTCATACCGCACGAGCGAGAACTCCTCGGTCGCGACCATGCCAGGGGCGATCTCGATGACTCGCACCGGCTCACCGACGAGCTCGAGCCGCAGGGTGCTTGCGATGACGCGCTCGGCGTGCTTCGCCGCGACGTACCCGGCACCGCCCGGGTACGTGTCGTGCGCAGCCGTCGACGTGAGGACGACAACGTCCCCGCGGCCCGACTCGCGCAGCGACGGCAGCAGCGCGCGCGTGAGGCGCAGCGTGCCGAGGACGTTCGTCTCGTACATGCGACGCCACCGGTCGAGGTCGGCGTCCGCGACGGAGTCCGTGCCGAGCGCGCCGCCGGCGACGTTGACGACCGCGTTGAGCGGGCCGTCGGCCGTCACGCGCGCGACGGCCGCAGCGACCGACGCGTCGTCGGTGACGTCGCACACAACTGCGGTCGCGCCCGTGCGTGTCGCCAGCTCGCTGAGCCTGTCGGCCCGGCGTGCCAGGGCGAAGACTTCCCAGCCCGCGGCTCGCAGCAGCTCGACCGTCGCGCGCCCGATGCCCGAGGACGCTCCCGTGACGACGGCACGCAGCCGCGGCGGGGCCGGGCGGGACGCGCGCCGCCGCCCGGCACGCGTCGGGAGCCGCTCGATCGTGTCGTCGAGGTGCTCGTCGTGCAGATCGTCAGCGGTCTCGTCCGCGGTCGCAGCAGGCAGGGGGACGGACCGGCCGTCGGCGACGGACTCGATGCCGACCGGAGTGGCTGCGTCAGCAATGCGGAGATCGGCGCTGGTCTCGGGGTCGACGTCGTAGGGGTTGGCGGGGCGCGCAGGAGCCTCGCCGGCATGGTCGCTGAGCAGGTCACGGACGCGTCCGGCGATCTCGTCACGCACGAGGCGCATCCGCTCCATGCCGACGACCCCACGCTCGGAGGGCTCGTCGAGCACCCACCGCACGACGGGCGTGCCGTCGTGCGTCACGACGTCGGCCTGCTCTCCGAGGACGACGACGACGTCCGCCGCCGCGATCATCTCGTCGGTGATCTGCTGCGGCGTGTGCTCGGACATGTCGACGCCGACCTCGGCGAGCGCCGCGACGGACTCAGCGTTGAGCGAGTCCCCGGGCTGCGTCCCTGCCGAGACGAAGGTCGCCCCGGGAGCGAATGCCCGGGCGAGCCCCTCGGCCATCGGTGACTTGCCACCGTTGCGGTTGCAGACGAACAGGACTGACGCAGGAACCTCGCTCATGACATCCATGGTCGCACCACCGACGAACATCGGACGCCACGCCAGGGGCCCCGCCCTTCTGGCGTGCACCTAGGCTGGGTCCCGCGGCATCCGCCGCACGACATCTCGGAGGGGCGACAACATGACCATCGGTTTCATCGGTGCAGGCACGATGGCGTCCGCGATCGTCGCGGGCATCATCGAGCGCGGCGTCGTCACCCCGGAGGACGTCGTGGTGCACGACCCGCACGGTGCGGCCTCGGCTGCACTCGCGGCCTCGCTCGGCGTGCGCGTCGCAGACTCGAACGAGGCGCTCGTCGACGCCGTCGACACGGTTGTCCTCGCGATCAAGCCACAGGTCTTCAGCGCGGTCCTGCCGCCGCTCGCGCCAGCGCTCGCCGAGAACGGGACGCTCGTCATCTCGATCGCCGCAGGCACCTCGCTCGCACGCATCGCGTCGCTCCTCGGCGAGCACGGCGCCGCGCAGCCCGTCGTCCGCGTCATGCCGAACGTCAACGCGCAGATCGGCGCAGGCATGGCCGCCGTCGCGGGCAACTCCGTCGCGTCCGCGGCGCAGGTCGCGGAGGTCGTCGACCTGTTCCGCGCGGTCGGCGACGCGATCGAGCTGCCAGAGTCGTCCTTCTCGACGTTCACCGCGATCGCCGGCTCGGCCCCCGCCTACGCTTTCCTCTTCATCGACGCGCTCGCACGCGGCGCGCTCAAGGCAGGCATGCCGAAGGCTCTCGCGACCCGCATCGCCGCTCAGACCGTGCTCGGATCAGCCCAGATGATCCTCGAGTCGGGCGAGCACCCGTGGACGCTCGTCGACAAGGTCTGCTCCCCCGGCGGCACGACGATCGCGGGACTCATGGCGCTCGAGGACGGCGGCTTCGTCTCGACCGTCGTCGACTCCGTGAGCGCAACGATCGAACGCGACCTCGAGCTCGGCGCCGGGAGCTGATCCGCACCGCGCGCGCAGCGGTATCCTGGGGGCCGACCCGCCCGGCTCCGAGTCACCGGGCGGCGCGGTCCCGCTCTGGGCCGTCGGTCGTGGGCGCCCCTCGCGCGCCCGTCCCACCGCCATGCGCCACCACCGCGGCGCCCGCACGGTCGCGTGCGGCGTCCCCGCGCGTCCACACGGGTGTGCGCCCACGTGCCGTCCCCCTCGGAGATCCTGTGACCCGCTCGACGTCCGTCCTTGCCGCCACCCTCGCGACGACCGCGCTCATGCTCGCGGCGTGCAGCCAGTCGGACGCCCAGGTCCCCGCACCCGGCCCGACGACGACCGTCACCTCGTCCGCAGCCCCCGGCGCGACGACGTACCCGCTGACGATCGACAACTGCGGGACCGAGGTGACGTTCGCTCGACGGCCCGAGAGGATCCTCACGATCAAGTCGGCGACGACCGAGATGCTCCTGGCACTCGGCGCCGGCGGGTCGATCATCGGCACCGCCTACCCTGACGGTCCGGCACCCGAGCCGTGGACCGCTCAAGCCGCTGCGATCCCGGTGCTCGCCGAGAAGGTTCCGAGCCACGAGGTCGTCCTCGAGGCGGAGCCCGACCTCGTGTACGCAGGGTGGGAGTCGAACTTCTCCGCCGAGGGAGCAGGCGAGCGGGCCGACCTCGAGAAGCTCGGCGTCCGCACCCTCGTCGCGCCGTCGGCCTGCAAGGCAGCCCCCTACGCACCGAAGCCGCTGACGTTCGAGACGGTGTTTGACGAGATCACGCTCGTCGGGTCCGTCGTCGATCGCGTGCCGGAAGCCGCGGCACTCGTCGCCGAGCAGCGCAGCGCCCTCGACTCGATCAAGCCCGACGACCGCGGCCTCAGCGCACTGTGGTTCTCGTCGGGGTCCGACACCCCGTACGTCGGCGGCGGCACCGGCGCACCCCAACTCGTCATGACGACCGCAGGGCTCACGAACATCGGCTCGGCCATCGACGACGCCTGGGGCCCGATGTCCTGGGAGGCCGTCACCGAGGCCGACCCGGACGTCATCGTCCTCGTCGACTCCCCGTGGAACAGCGCCGAGAAGAAGAAGGCCCTCCTTGCGGCGGGCCCCGTGACGAAGCAGCTGCGCGCAGTGCGGAGCGCTTCCTACGTCGTCGTCCCGTTCCCCGCGACCGAGGCCGGGGTCCGCACCGTGGCCGCGGCTGCTCAGCTCGCGACTGACATCGGACACCTCGAGATCGCCCCCCGATGACGAACGCTCGTCCAGCCCTGGCCTCCCGAACATCGACTCGGGTCGCGCCTGGACCGGCTGCAGACGTTCCCGCGCACGAGGGGCGCCCCGCCGCGCACAGGGATCGAGCTACCACACGCACCTGGCTCCTTGTCGCCATCGGGCTCGCAGTGCTGGTGCTCGCGCTGCTCGTCGCGGTGCTCGTGGGTCCGGCCGCACTCACCCCGGCCGAGGTGTGGTCATCGGTGCGCCATCACATGCTCGGAGGCGAGGCGACGCTCTCGACGCTGCGTGACGCGATCGTCTGGGAAGGCCGCCTCCCGCGGGCTCTCACCGCGGCTGCCGTCGGGGCCGGGCTCGCCGTGTGCGGCGTCGTCATGCAGGCCCTCACACGCAACCCGCTCGCCGACCCGTACCTGCTCGGCCTCTCGTCGGGGGCAAGCCTCGGCGCGGTGAGCGTCCTCCTGCTCGGCCTCACTGTCCTGCTGCCCGTCGCAGCCTTCGCGGGCGCCGGCCTGGCGCTCGTCGCGTCGCTCGCTCTCGCGGGGACGCTCGGCGCCCTCACCCCGACGAGGACGGTCCTCGCGGGGCTCGCCGTGAGCCAGCTCGCTGCCGCCGCGACGAGCCTCGTGATCTTCTGGTCCGCCGAGGGCGACTCCTACCGCGAGGTCCTCACCTGGCTCATGGGCTCCGTCGCAGGTGCCGGGTGGAGCTCGGTCGCGATCGCCGGCGTCGCCCTGCTCGTCCTCGGCGTGCCGCTCGCTGCCGCAGGCAACGTCCTCGACGCGATGACCTTCGGCGACCACGCGGCCTCGGCACTCGGTGTGCCCGTCGAGCGCGTCCGGTGGGGCCTGCTCGGGGCGGTCGCGCTCCTCACGGGTGCGCTCGTGTCCGTCTCCGGGTCGATCGGCTTCGTCGGACTCGTCCTGCCCCACGCCGTGCGCGCCATCGTCGGGTCACGTCACCGGGCGGTCCTGCCCGTCTCGGCCGTCGCCGGCGCGATCGTCCTCGTCCTCGCCGACACGCTCGCCCGCACCGCGTTCGAGCCGCGCGAGCTGCCCGTCGGCGTCGTCACCGCCGCCCTCGGCGCGCCCGCGTTCGCGTGGCTGCTTCACCGCACCCGGAGGTCGCTCACATGAGGCGCAGATCCGCGCCGGAACGCGTAGCGACAACGACACCCCGAGCAACAACGTCCACCGCCCCGCGCGGCCTCGTCGCACGCGACCTCGCATGGTCGGTCGCGGGCCGGCGTGTCGTCGACGGTGTCTCGTTCCGCGCGCCGTCGGGTGCCGTCACGGGTCTTCTGGGACCCAACGGTTCAGGCAAGTCCTCGCTCCTGAGGCTCGTCGCGGGGGCGACACGCGCCGAGGCTGGGTCCGCGTCGTTCGACGGGGCAGACCTCACGACGCTCGGTCGCCGTGAGCGGGCTCGCATCGCGGCGTTCGTCGAGCAGGACGCGAGCGCCGACCGGAGCCTCACCGTGGCGGACGCGACCGAGCTCGGGCGCCTCCCCCACCGTGGATGGTTCTCGCCGCCGAGCACCTCCGATCGCGTCGCGGTGCGCACGGCGCTCGCACGCGCGGGCGCGACCGAGCTCGCTGATCGGGACCTCGCGACGCTCTCCGGCGGCGAGCGCCAGCGCGCCCACGTCGCCCGCGCGCTCGCGCAGGAGCCCCGCCTCCTGCTGCTCGACGAGCCGACGAACCACCTCGACGTCGCGGCGCAGCGCGAGCTCCTCACACTCCTCGCCGGGCTCGCGGCCGACGGCACGACGGTCCTCACCGCTCTTCACGACCTCACGCTCGCGGCAGCGTGGTGCGACCACGTCGTCGTGCTCGACCATGGTCGTGTCCTTGCCGAGGGCCCTGTCGAGGACGTCCTCGTGCCCGACGTCGTCGAGGCGGTCTGGGGCGTGCGCCCCGACATCCTCACGCACCCCCGGACGGGGCGGCCCCTCCTCGTGCTCTGAGCAGGCTCAGGTCGACGCGCGTCGGACGAGCGTCGTCTGCAGGGTCACCGCCGCAGGCTCTGCCCCCTCGACCGTCTCGAGCAGGAGCCGCACCATCTCGGCGCTGATCCGCTCGAAGGGTTGGCGCATCGTCGTCAGCGCCGGGTGGAGCGCCGCCGCGACACCGGAGTCGTCGAAGCCGCCGACCGCGACATCATCGGGCACGGACCTGCCTGCGGCCTGGAGCGCGACGAGCGCGCCGGCCGCCATGAGGTCGTTGGCGACGAAGACGGCGTCGAGGTCAGGGCGTCGTTCGATGAGCTCCGCCATGGCGAGCCGGCCCGACTCGCGCGAGTAGTCGCCGTGGGCGACGAGCGTCTCGTCGAACGCGTCGCCGACGGCCTCGCGGTAGCCCTCGAGGCGGAGCGTGCCGCCCGGCGTGTCGAGCGGGCCGGTGATCATCGCGACCTTCGTGCGGCCCGTGTCAAGGAGGTGGCGCGTCATCGTGCGTGCGCCCGCGCGGTCGTCGGCTGCGACGTAGCCGACGGAGCCCTCGAACCCGAGGGGCACACCGCACGCGACGACGGGTACCTGGTGCTTGAGAAGCTCGGCAACCATGGGGTTGTCGCGGTGCGAGGAGATGAGGAGGACGCCGTCGACGTGCCCGGCCGCGACGTACGCGGAGATCCGTTTCCGCTCGGCGGGCGTCGAGGCGAGCATGAGGAGCAGCGGGATCTCGCGACCTGCGAGGGCTTCGGCAGCGCCGCGCAGCAGGACAGAGAAGTTGGGGTCCTCGAAGAGCAGGTGCTGGGGTTCCGTGAGGAGGAACGCGACCGAGTTGGCGCGTCCTGTGACGAGCGAGCGGGCATGCTGGTTGGCCTGGTAGCCGGTCGTGCGGATCGCTTCCTGGACGGCCGCGAGCGCGTCGGGCGACACCCAGTGGCCGCCGTTGAGCACGCGTGAGACCGTTCCGCGGGACACTCCGGCGGCGGCGGCGACGTCGCGGATCGTCGGCCGGCGACGGGGGGTGTGGCTGGGTCGGGCCTGGTCGCTCATGGTCGCCGAGCCTAGTTCGCCACGGTCGCCGCGCGCAGCGCGGCGCCCCGGACGGCGTCGGGGACGTGGGACGTCCAGGTGCGCCACGCGCTCTCCTCGTGCCCCGTCTCGTCGACGAGCGCGAGGTTGGACCACTGGACGCCCGCCTGGTCAGCGTCGCCCTCCTCGGCGTACGCCATGCCTGCGGGCGAGGCCCACGACGAGCCGTCGACGGGGAGCCAGGCCGGCTCCCAGTAGATGACGCCGCGGCCGTGGTCGCCCGGGGTCGCGGCGACGACGTCGTCGAGGTCGGTGAGGAAGGCTGCCTGAGCGTCGGTCCCCGGCTCACGTCCTGTGCGGGCGATCTCGGCTTCGCGCACCATCGAGCCGTGCCCGGGTGGGGTCGTCGCCGACCTGGCGAAGGCGGTCTCGACGACGAGGAGGTCGAGGTCGTACGTCGTCGCGAGGTGGTCGAGGTTCGTTCCGAGGTCGGCGAGCGACCCGTGCCAGAACGGGTAGTAGGAGAGCCCGAGGACGTCGAGGTCGACGCCGCGCGGCAGCATGCGGTCGAGCCACTGGCGTGCGACGACGTCGGAGCCGCCCTGGTCGAGGTGGAGGACGACCTCGGCGTCGGAGTGCTCGCGGACGGCGGCGACGCCTGCGCGCAGGAGGCCCGCGAGGCGGTCGTCGGCGGCGGGGTCCGCCGCGCCGTAGACGCCGGCCTGGTCGTCGAAGCGGGACGTCGCTGCGACGGGCCAGCACGTGCCGTTGGTGATCTCGTTGCCGACCTGGACGCTGGCCAGCGCGATCCCTGCGACCGTGAACGCGTCGAGCGTCGTCCGCGTGTACTCCCCGACGCTGGCCGCGAGCGCCGTCGCGCCGAGCCCCGCCCAGGCCTTGGGCGTGCGCTGCTTGGCGGGGTCGGCCCAGAAGTCGGAGTAGTGGAGGTCGAGCTGGACCGCCATGCCCGCCTCGCGGGCGCGGCGGGCGAGCCGGAGCGTGCGCGCCAGGTCGTTGGTGCCGCCCAGGTAGGGGGTGCCGTCGGCGTCGTAGGGATCGACCCAGAGCCGGAGCCGGACGAGGTTGCTGCCGGCCCGGGCGGCGAGCGTCACGAGGTCGCACGGCGCGCCGTCGTGGTCGCGGTAGGTGACGCCGAGCGCCTCCATCTCCTCGGTGATGGAGATGTCGACGCCGTGGGTCCACGTGGGTGCGGTCACTCTCGTCCTTCCGTCGCTCCGTCGCGGCGCGGGTGCTCGCGCTCGTGGCACGGGGAGTCGTCTCGGGGGAGGATGCCTCCCCGTGCACGCTCCCAGTCTGGCACGGTCGTGGTCCGGTGTCGCCATCCGCGCGACGGACACGCCGATCCTCCACATCGGCCTTCCACGTACGTGGAACGCGCACTCCCCACCTGCGCAGACGCTGCAGGAGTAGGGATCTACCGCATCACACGACGTGCTCCACGTCACTACGGTCGGAGCCATCACGGAGCCGTGGTGCCGGACGCGCGTCCCGGGCCTGGCTCCCCGTCCCCCTGCGAGGCCCTCTCATGCACCTCCTGCCAGCCCGCCGCAAGCGAGCCGTCGCCGCGGCCGCGGCCGCGACGGGAGCGCTCGTCGCGTCCCTGCTCGCTGTCCCCGCGCTGACGCTGTCCGCCGCTGCTGCTCCTTCCGCCTGCCTGACGCCGTGGTCGAGTGCCACGACGTACACGGGCGGCCAGACCGTCTCGTACGGCGGCACCAACTACCGCGCCAAGTGGTGGACGCTCGGCGAGACTCCCGGCGCAAGCCAGTGGGGCGCCTGGGAGTCGACCGGGACCTGCGGCACCGAGCCGACGGACCCACCCACGACGACGGAGCCGACCGACCCGCCGACGACGACCGAGCCCACGGACCCGCCCACCACGGCCGAGCCCACGGACCCGCCGACGACGACGGAGCCGACCGACCCGCCGACGACGGCCCCGCCCGTCGAGGGTGACGAGGCCTGCCGCCCCGACGGCATGTACCGCACGCCGGGCGTCAAGACCCCGTACTGCGACGTCTACGACACCGACGGCGTCGAGAAGCTCCCCAACGGCCTCGACCGTCGCATCATCGGCTACTTCACGAGCTGGCGCACCGGCCAGAACGGCACGCCGACGTACCTCGCGAACAACATCCCGTGGGACAAGATCTCCCACATCAACTACGCGTTCGCGCACATCGACAAGAACAACGAGGTCTCCGCGTACCAGGACCGTCCCGGCAACGAGGCGACCGATCGCACGTGGCCCGGCGTCCCCGGCGCCGAGATGGACCCGTCGCTCCCCTACACCGGCCACTTCAACCTGCTCCAGAAGTACAAGAAGGCCAACCCCGGCGTGAAGATCATCCCCGCCGTCGGCGGCTGGACGGAGTCCGGCGGCTACCACGACGAGAACGGCAAGCGCGTCGCGTCGGGCGGCTTCTACGAGATGACGAAGTCGCAGGCGAACATCGACAAGTTCGCCGACTCCGCGGTCCGCTTCATCCGTGAGTACGGCTTCGACGGCCTCGACATCGACTACGAGTACCCGACGTCGAACAACCAGGCCGGCAACCCCGACGACTTCTGGATCGCCGACAAGAACCGCGGCACGCTCTTCAAGGGCTACGAGGCGCTCCTCAAGACGCTGCGCGAGAAGCTCGACAAGGCTGCTGCCGAGGACGGCCAGTACTACATGCTCACGGTCGCGGCCCCCTCCTCGGGCTGGCTCCTGCGCGGCATGGAGATGTACCAGGTCACCCAGTACCTCGACTACGTCAACCTCATGTCGTACGACCTCCACGGCGCGTGGAACGAGTATGTCGGCGGCAACAACCCGCTGTTCGACAACGGCAAGGACCCCGAGCTCCTCGCGGGCAACATCTACGGCGCCTACAACGGCATCGGCTACCTCAACGGTGACTGGGCGGCGAAGTACTTCCGCTCCGGCACGCAGGGCGGTCGTATCAACCTCGGCGTCGGTTTCTACACGCGCGGCTGGGACAACGTCCAGGGCGGCAACTACGGCGACGGCGGCCGCGCCCCGGCCCCGGCCGGATACACGTGCGCACCCGGGACGTCGGGCAAGTGCGGTCAGGGCGCCGTCGGCGTCGCGAACCTCTGGCACGACTCCGACCCCATGGGCGGCGAGGTGCCTGCCGGCGCCAACCCGATCTGGCACGCGCTCAACCTCGCCGAGGGTCGCGTCGGTGACTACGCCGAGGCGTACGGCGTGACCGACACGCTCAAGGGCGAGTTCAGCCACCACTTCGACGACGTGTCGAAGAACGAGTGGTGGTGGAACCCGACGACGAAGACCTACATCTCGGGCGACACGGTCCAGGCCGTCCAGGCCAAGGCCGACTACGTCAAGAACACCGGCCTCGGCGGCATCATGATCTGGGAGTTCGCCGGCGACTACGGCTTCAACAAGGCCAAGGGCCAGTACGAGATGGGCCAGACGATGGTCGACGCGATGCACAAGACCTTCTCGACGGCAGGCACGTACTCGTCGACGAAGGCCGAGGCGGACCGACCGATGCCGACGAAGGCCATCGACCTGTCGATCAAGTACACCGAGTTCGCGCTCGGCGACAACAACTACCCGATCAGCCCGAAGGTCGTCTTCACGAACAACTCGAAGACGGACATCCCGGCGGGCGCGACGATCTCGTTCCAGTACTCGACGTCGAACCCCGGCGGCATGTCCGACTGGAGCGGCATGCGGACGACGGTGACGAAGGAGGGGCACACGGGCAACAACGTCGGCGGCCTCAAGGGCAACTACCACACCGCTGAGTTCGCGGTCCCGCTCGGCGGCATCCCCGCCGGTGGCTCGATCACCAACCAGCTGAAGTGGTCGATGCCGACCTCGGCGTTCTCCAACGTCATCGTGACGATCGGCTCGGAGAAGTACGCGACGACGTACGACTTCCCGCGCGGCGCGACGGTGGTCGAGCCCACGGGAGGCGCCGGTCACGGCGGCGACAACGGTGGTGGAGACGGCAACGGTGGCGGCAACGGCAACGGTGGCACGGGCTCGTGCGCCGGCGTCGCCGAGTACTCCGCGGCGACCGTCTACACGGGCGGCCAGAAGGCCACCTACAAGGGCAACGTCTTCTCCGCCCGCTACTGGACGCAGGGTGCTGCGCCCGACGCCTCGAGCCCGTGGGGCGCGTGGCAGCTCGTCGGCGCCTGCTAGCAGGCACCTCCTGGCTCGCCTGCTGAGCGGGCACCTCCTGGGTCGGGGCGGGGACGCGGTCGCGTCCCCGCCCCGACGCGTGCGCGTTCGGCCCGACGGCGGTTCTCGCGCACCAGCCCGACGCGCGGCCCCTCGCGCCTCCGGCTCGGCACACCGAGCGCCGGGCGCCGGCCCGTGCTAGCGGCGGGTCCCCGCGCGCAGCTCTCCTCGCCCGTCGGCGAGCCCGCGCGCGTAGGCCTCGGCGGTGCCCTCGCTGAAGAGATCGACCTCGCCGAGCCGAGGCAGGATCTTCGCGCCGGGTCCGTCGTCGTCGGTCGTGAGATGGCCGAGCCCGCGGACGACGGCGACGGGCCTGCCCGTCACCTTGCCCTTGACGAGGTCGGCGGCCGCCGCGATCTCGTCGGCGACGGCGCGCACCGTCATGCCGAGCTCGCGGCCGGCCGAGTCGCGCCGGCCGCGCTCGTCCTCGACGACGCGGAGTCCCGCCGCGCCGATCGCAAGGTCGACGAGCCCGTCGCGCCACACGCGTCCGGCGGTGTCCGTGACGACGACGCCGACCCTGACCCCGAGCCGCTCCCGGAGGCCCGCGCGGAGCCGGCGCGCCGAGTCGTCCGGGTCGACGGGCAGCAGGAGCACGGTGCCCTCGGGGGTGTTCGACGCGTCGACGCCCGCGGCCGCCATGACAAGCCCGAGCCGGTTCTCGACGATCCGCAGCGGCGGCACGCCCGGCCGTTCACGCGTCGCGACGACGCGCACCGTCTCCGCGGTGATCGCGGCCTCGCGGTCGTCGGCCGGGACGACGCGCCCCTCGGACTTCGACACGATCTTGCTCGCGACGACGACGACGTCGCCGTCGGTGAGGTCCGGGCACGCATGGGCGACGAGCGCCGCGAGGTCGTCGCCCGGGCGGACCTCCCCGATCCCGTCGGGCGCGGTGACGGAGAACTCTGTCACCGGGAGAGCTTGGGCAGGACGTCGCGCGCGAAGACGTCGATCCACTCGCGCTGGTTGCGCCCGACGTTGTGGAGGTAGATGCGGTCGAAGCCGAGGTCGACGTACTTCTGGATGTTGGCGCGGTGGACGTCGGGGTCCGCGGAGATGACCATGCGTCCCTCGAAGTCCTCGGGGCGGACGAGCTTGGCGATCTGCTCGAGCTCGAACGGCGAGCGGATGTCGGCCTTGGGGAACTTCATGCCGCCGTTGGGCCACTCGGTGAGGGCGTTCGCCATGGCTTCCTCGTCCGTGGGCGCCCACGAGAGGTGGATCTGGAGGACCTTGGGCAGCGACTCGGGGTCGCGACCGGACTCGCGGACGCCGTCGTCGAACTTGCCGAAGAGCATCGAGATCTTCTCGAGGGGCGCGCCGACGGTGATGAGGCCGTCGGCGTGGCGGCCGGCGCGCTTCGCGGTGACGGGGCCGGCCGTGGCGACGAGGATCTCGGGGGCGACCTCGGGCATCGTCCACAGGCGCGTCGACTCGAGCTTGTAGAACTGCCCCGAGTGCTTGGTGTCCTTGCCGGCGAGCGAGGCGCTGAAGAGCTTCTTGATGATCTCGATGGCTTCGAAGAGGCGGTTGATGCGCTCGGGGGCCTCGGGCCAGTACTGCCCGACGATGTGCTCGTTGAGGGCCTCCCCCGAGCCGAGCCCGAGCCAGTGCCGGCCCGGGTACATCGCGGCGAGCGTCGCGCTCGCCTGGGCGACCATCGCGGGGTGCCAGCGGAAGGTCGGCGCCGTGACGCCGGGGCCGATGTCGCCCTTCGTCCGCTCGCCGAGCGCGGCGAGGACGTTCCACACGAACGCGCTCTGCCCCTGCTGGGGCACCCACGGCTGGAAGTGGTCGGCCGCCATGACGCCCGAGAATCCGTGCTCCTCGGCGTAGGCCGACAGGGCCACGACCTCGGTCGGGTGGAACTGCTCGAGCATCGCGGCGTAGCCGATCGTGAGGTCCATGCGCCCAGCCTAGGACGGGTCCGGCCGTCCGTGCCGGACGTGTGTGCGCGGCACCTCGGAGATCTGGGAGAATCGGTGACCATGAGTGCACCCTCACCTCTTGAGCCGACCCCCTCCGCCACGACCGCGAACGCCGACGGCGTCATCTCCGCCGTCGTGCGCGAGGTACCGGACAAGGTGAGCCTCGACGGTCTCGAGGACCGCTTCGACGCCCGCTGGACGGCCGAGGGGACGTACGCGTTCGACCGCACGGCCGAGCGCGCCGACGTCTACTCGATCGACACGCCCCCGCCGACGGTCTCGGGCTCGCTCCACGTCGGGCACGTCTTCTCGTACACGCACACCGACGTCGTCGCGCGGTTCCAGCGGATGCGCGGCAAGCGCGTCTTCTACCCGATGGGCTGGGACGACAACGGCCTGCCGACCGAGCGTCGCGTGCAGAACTACTACGGCGTGCGCTGCGACCCGTCGCTGCCGTACGTCGAGGGCTACGAGCCGCCGCTGCAGGGCGCCGAGGGCAAGAGCGTCAAGGCTGCCGACCAGCAGCCGATCAGCCGCAAGAACTTCGTCGAGCTGTGCGAGCGGCTCACGGCGGAGGACGAGAAGCAGTTCGAGGCGCTGTGGCGCCACCTGGGGCTCTCCGTCGACTGGACGCGCACGTACCAGACGATCGGCCAGGACGCGCAGGCCGTCGCCCAGACGGCTTTCCTTCGCAACCTCGCCCGCGGCGAGGCGTACACGGCCGAGGCCCCGGGCCTGTGGGACGTGACGTTCCAGACGGCCGTCGCGCAGGCCGAGCTCGAGGCTCGCGACTATCCGGGCCACTTCCACAAGGTGAGCTTCCACGCGCCCGACGGCACCCCGGTGCAGATCGAGACGACGCGACCCGAGCTCCTCCCCGCGTGCGTCGCGCTCATCGCGCACCCCGACGACGAGCGCTACCAGCACCTCTTCGGCACGACGGTGACGTCCCCGCTCTTCGGCGTCGAGGTGCCCGTCCTCGCACACCCGGCCGCCGAGCCCGACAAGGGCGCGGGCATCGCGATGTGCTGCACCTTCGGCGACCTCACGGACGTCCAGTGGTGGCGCGAGCTCCAGCTGCCGACGCGCTCGGTCCTCAACCGGGACGGCCGCCTCACGCGCGAGACCCCGGAGTGGATCACGTCGGAGGCGGGCGTCGCGATGTTCGCGGAGATGGCGGGCAAGACGACGTTCTCGGCACGTACGGCCGTCGTCGACGCCCTGCGGGCGTCGGGCGACCTCGACGGCGAGCCCGTCGCGACGCAGCGCAAGACGAACTTCTTCGAGAAGGGCGACAAGCCCCTCGAGATCGTCACGAGCCGCCAGTGGTACATCCGCAACGGCGGCCGCGACGCCGAGCTCAACGCACAGCTCCTCGCGCGCGGCTCCGAGCTCGGCTTCCACCCCGACTTCATGCGCGTGCGCTACGAGAACTGGGTCGGCGGCCTCAACGGCGACTGGCTCATCTCGCGCCAGCGCTTCTTCGGCGTGCCGATCCCGGTGTGGTACCCGGTCGACGCCGAGGGGCAGCCCGTGTGGGACTCCCCGATCGTCCCCGACGAGGCGTCGCTGCCGATCGACCCGTCCTCCGACGTCCCGGCCGGCTACACGGCCGAGCAGCGCGGGCAGGCCGGTGGGTTCGTCGGCGACCCCGACATCATGGACACGTGGGCGACGAGCTCCCTCACCCCGCAGATCGCGGGCGGCTGGCTCTCCGACCCCGACCTCTTCGCGCGGGTGTTCCCGATGAACCTTCGCCCGCAGGGCCAGGACATCATCCGCACGTGGCTCTTCTCGACGGTCGTGCGCTCGCACCTCGAGCACGGCTCGCTGCCGTGGTCGGACGCCGCGATCTCGGGCTGGATCCTCGACCCGGACCGCAAGAAGATGTCGAAGTCGAAGGGCAACGTCGTCACGCCGATGGGCCTGCTCGAGGAGCACGGCTCGGACGCGGTGCGCTACTGGGCGGCCTCGGCGCGCCTCGGCACGGACGCGGCCTTCGAGGTCGGTCAGATGAAGATCGGCCGTCGCCTCGCGATCAAGATCCTCAACGCGTCGAAGTTCGCGCTGTCGTTCGCGGGCGAGGGCGAGATCCGTCTCGACCCGGCGGCTGTCACGGTGCCGCTCGACCGCGCGATGCTCGCGGGTCTCGCGGACGTCGTCGACGCGGCAACGGAGGCTCTCGCGGCGTACGACCACACGCGGGCCCTCGAGCTCTCCGAGACGTTCTTCTGGACGTTCTGCGACGACTACCTCGAGCTCGTCAAGGACCGCGCGTACGGCGGTGGCGACGCGGAGGTCTCCGCGGAGACGCTCTCGGCGCGCACCGCGCTCGCGCTCGCGCTCGACACGATGCTCCGCCTCTTCGCGCCGGTCCTGCCGTTCGCGACGGAGGAGGTGTGGTCGTGGTGGCGTGACGGCTCGGTTCACACGGCACCGTGGCCCGTCGCTGCGCCGCTGCGCGCGGCCGCAGGCACCGAGGCGCGTCTCGACGAGCTCACGGCTGCGGGCAACGCGCTCGCCGCGCTCCGCAAGATCAAGTCGGAGGCCAAGGTCTCGATGCGCACGCCGATCCTCCTCGCGGAGGTCGCCGTGCCAGCAGCGTCGCTCGCTGCGGTCGAGCAGGCCATCGGTGACATCCGCGGCGCGGGTCGCGTCACGGGTGAGCTCACGATCCGTGAGGCGTCCGAGGGCGAGGGTTCGGTCGACGTCCAGGGCGGCATCGTCGTCGTGCGCTCCGAGCTCGGCGAGCCCGAGGCGCGGAAGCCGAAGGCCTGACGATGACTCTCGCAGAGTCGGTCTCCCCCGACCTCAACGACGTCCCGCGCGACGCCTCGATCGCCGACCTGCTCGCGAAGCGTGTCGCGGAGGCCGGTGCCGGCACGCTCATCGAGGTGAAGTCGCACGTCGCCGGCACGTGGCGTCCGGTGACGGCCCGTGCGTTCAGCGACCAGGTCATGGCGGTCGCCAAGGGATTCCTCGCGCTCGGCCTCGCCCAGGGCGAACGCGTCGCGATCATGTCGCGCACCCGCTACGAGTGGACGCTGCTCGACTTCGCCGCCTGGCAGGCCGGGCTCGTCCCGGTGCCCGTCTACGAGACGAGCTCGGTCGAGCAGGTCCGGTGGATCCTCGCGAACGCGGGCGTCCGCGCCGTCGTCGTCGAGACGGCGGCGCACGCGGCCCTCGTCGAGGAGGCGCGCTCGGAGGCTCCGTCGGTCGAGCACGTCCTCGTGCTCGACGACGACGCGGTCGACGCTCTCACCGCCGGGGGCGTCGACGTCACCGACGGTGAGCTCGCGGCGCGCACCGAGGCCCTCGACGGCGACGCGGTCGCGACGATCATCTTCACCTCGGGCACGACCGGCCGCCCCAAGGGCGTCGAGCTCACGCACCGCAACTTCGTCCACCTCGCGCGTAACGGCGTGCGGTCGCTCGGCGAGATCTGCGCGGTTCCGGGTGCGAGGACGCTGCTCTTCCTGCCGCTCGCGCACGTCTTCGCGCGGTACATCCAGGTGATGGCCGTGACGTCGGGCTCGGTGCTCGGCCACGCGCCGGACATCAAGAACCTCCTGCCGGACCTCGGCTCGTTCCGCCCGACGTACCTCCTCGCGGTGCCCCGGGTCTTCGAGAAGGTCTACAACTCGGCTGAGCAGAAGGCCGGGGCCGGCGCGAAACTCAAGATCTTCCGCTGGGCGGCCAAGGTCGCGATCGAGACGTCGCGCGCCTGGGACACCCCGCGCGGCCCCTCCCCCGCCCTCAAGGCACAGCACGCCCTCGCGGGCCGGCTCGTCTACTCGAACCTCCGCACGGCACTCGGCGGTCGGTGCACGTATGCGATCTCGGGCGGGGCTCCCCTCGGGGAGCGGCTCACCCATTTCTACCGTGGCATCGGCCTGACGATCCTCGAGGGCTACGGGCTCACCGAGACGACGGCGCCGAGCGCGGTCAACCGACCCGGCTCGGTCGCTCCAGGCACGGTCGGCCTGCCCTTCGCGGGGACGAGCGTGCGCATCGCCGCCGACGGTGAGGTCCTCGTCCAGGGCGACCACGTCTTCCGCGGGTACCACGACAACCCGGAGGCGACCGCCGAGGCGTTCGTCGACGGCTGGTTCCGCACGGGCGACCTCGGCTCGCTCGACGACGCGGGCCGCCTGCGCATCACGGGCCGCAAGAAAGAGATCATCGTCACCGCGGGCGGCAAGAACGTCGCTCCGGCGGCCCTCGAGGACCGCTTCCGTGGGCACCCGCTCGTGAGCCAGTGCGTCGTCGTCGGCGACCAGCGGCCCTTCATCGGGGCGCTCGTCACGCTCGACCCGGAGATGCTCCCGGGCTGGCTCTCGGCACGTGGCCTGCCCGCGATGTCCGTCACGGAGGCCGCCGTCCACCCCGAGGTGCTCGCGGCGCTCCACCGCGCGGCCGAGCGTGCCAACGAGGCCGTGTCGCGCGCCGAGTCGATCCGGAAGATCCGCGTGCTCACGACGGACTTCACGGAGAAGAACGGATACCTCACGCCGTCCCTCAAGGTGAAGCGCGCGCTCGTCCTCACGGACTTCGCGGGCGAGGTCGACGCGCTCTACGCCTGACGGATCCTTGCGCGCCACAGGCCGGTTCTCGCTCGTCGCGGGGGCCGGCCTGTGGCGCGTCGCCGTCGCCGGACGCGCACCTGACGCTCCAAGAGCGCAGACTGGCCCCTAGCACGTGTGGATCGCCTCACAGGCGGGCCTCTGGGTTGTCTCAGACTCTGGGCGCATATGTATGATGCTCAAGGAATAAACATTCAGACTGACGGACGGACATCATGAACGCCTCCCTCACCCGCATCCTCCCGGTCCTCGCGGCCGGCGCCCTCGTCCTCGCGGGCTGCTCCTCCGACGGCGACACTCCCGCCGCGACCCCCACGTCCGCCGGCGGCGCATCCGTCAGCCTCGTCAAGGAGGGCGTGCTCACCGTCTGCACGAACCCGCCCTTCGCGCCGTTCGAGTTCGAGGAGGACGGCCAGATCGTCGGTCTCGACATGGACATCACGGGTGAGGTCGCCAAGGACCTCGGTGTCACCCAGACCGTCCTCAACATCGGCTTCGACGCCATGGCGTCGGGTGCCGCGCTCAACAACGGCCAGTGCGACATCGTCGCGACGGGCCTGTCGATCACCGACGAGCGCAAGGCGAACCTCGACTTCTCCGAGCCGTACTTCGACGCCGACCTCGGCATCCTCGTGAAGAAGGACTCGGGCATCGCGTCCGAGACCGACCTCGCGGGCAAGCGCATCGGCGTCCAGATCTCGACCGACGCCGAGACGTGGGTCAACGAGAGGGAGCTGGGCGGCGTCCAGTTCGCCGACCTCGGCCTGCAGATCCAGTCGCTCAACGCCGGTCAGGTCGACGCCGTCATGAACGACTACGCCGTGCTCGGCTCCTACGTCGCCGACGGATACGAGCTCCTCGCACCCGTCTCCACCGGCTCCACGTACGGCTTCGGCGTGAAGAAGGGCAACACCGCGCTCCTCGAGAAGATCAACGGCACCCTCGAGCGCATCAAGGGTGACGGCACGTGGGCGAAGATCTACACCGCGCGCATCGGCGTCGCCCCGTCCGAGGACTGAGCTCGCTCATGACCACGCAGACTCCGGCCGCGGCCCGGACCGGGCACGTCCGGGCCCGGCTGAGTCCGCGCCGCCGCCGCCTCGTCGTGCGCGTCGTCCAGTACGTCGTCCTCCTCGCCGCCTTCGTCGCGGTCGCGCTGCTCATCAAGTGGGACTCGGTCGCCGAGAACATCTTCAACATTGACGCGGCACGGGCGCTCCTGCCGAAGATCCCCCGGGCGTTCGGCAACACCCTGCTCTACATGGTGTGCTCGTTCGCGCTGTCGATCGTCCTCGGCACGCTCCTCGCGCTCATGCGGGTCTCCGAGGTGCGTCTCTACAGGATCGTCTCGACGATCTACGTCGAGTTCTTCCGCGGCATCCCCGCCCTGCTCTACGTCATCGCCGTCGGCCTCGCCCTTCCGCTCGTCGTCAACTTCTCCCTGACGTCGACCCTCCTCAAGGTGACGATCGCGCTCGGCATGGTCTCGTCGGCGTACGTCGCCGAGACCATGCGGGCAGGCCTGCAGGCCGTCCCCCGGGGACAGATCGAGGCGGCGCGCTCGCTCGGCATGAGCACGGCACGCACGACGATGACCGTCGTCGTGCCGCAGGCGTTCCGCATCGTCCTGCCGCCGCTCACCAACGAGGTCATCCTCCTCACGAAGGACACCGCGCTCATCTCGTCGCTCGGGCTCATGATCCCCGAGTTCGAGCTCACGAAGATCGGCCAGAACGCCCTGTCGTCCGGCGCGGGCGGCGGGCTCACCCCGATGTTCGTCGTCGGCGCCTGCTACCTCGTCATCACGATCCCGCTCGGCATCTTCGCGCGAAGGCTCGAGGCCAAGGGTGCAAGGAGTCGCTCATGACCGCCCAGGCGACAGCCCCCGTCGTCGACATCCGGGGCCTCCACAAGTCGTTCGGCCAGCGCGAGGTGCTCAAGGGCGTCGACCTCACGATCGCCCCGGGCGAGGTCGTGTGCGTCATCGGCCCGTCGGGCTCGGGCAAGTCGACGCTGCTGCGGTGCGTCAACCAGCTCGAGACCGCGAGCGCGGGGAGCGTCGAGGTGCTCGGCACCGAGATCACCGACCCCGACGTCGACATCGACGCGGTACGCTCCCGGGTCGGCATGGTCTTCCAGGGCTTCAACCTGTTCGCTCACCTCACGGTGCTCGAGAACTGCACCGTCGCCCAGCGCAAGGTCCTGCGCCGTCCGAAGGAAGAGGCCGAGCGGATCGCGCTCGAGAACCTCGAGCGGGTCGGGCTCGGTGACCGCGGCGACGCCCACCCGCACCAGCTCTCGGGCGGCCAGCAGCAGCGCGTCGCGATCGCACGGGCCCTCGCGATGGACCCGCAGCTCATGCTCTTCGACGAGCCGACCTCGGCGCTTGACCCCGAGCTCGTCGGCGACGTCCTCGCCGTCATGCGCGCGCTCGCCGAGGGTGGCATGACGATGATGGTCGTCACGCACGAGATGGCTTTCGCGCGGGACGTCGCCGATCGCGTCGTCTTCATCGACGGTGGCGTCATCGTCGAGGAGGGTGCTCCGGCCGACGTCATCGGCAACCCGCAGCACCCGCGCACGCAGCTGTTCCTGCAGCGCGTGCTCGACCCGACGCACGCGCACGGGACGACCACCGACTGACGACGTCGAGCCTCACGTGAGGAGGGCTGGGGCACCATGTGCCCCGGCCCTCCTCGTGTTCAGACGTACGCGGTCGCCCACGGACGCCCGCGGCCGCGGCCGGTCGACGCACGAGGCTGCGGCTCGGCCACGTCCCAGCGGAGCATCGCACCGATCCCGTCGACGAGCGGCGCCGTGCCGGGCTCGACGAAGGACACGCCTGCGTCCTGGCCGATCGCGGCGCGGAGCACGGCGATGACCGCGTCCATCTCCCGGAGGTGCGGCTCGCCCTGCGCGACGAGGACGTCGGGCGTGAGTGAGAGCGCCGCCCAGTCGTCACCCGCCCAGACGAGCGGCCCCTCGCCCACGGTGCGCTGCACGGTCGTCTCGAGAACGAGCTCCGCGACGCGCCCTTCCCTCGACGCCCTGACGACGGCGTCGAGCCCCGTGAGGGCGCCGCGTCCCAGCGCCAGGCCCTCGGTGAGGCGCGCGACGACGGCAGCGCGCCGTCGCACGCGATGCGACTCGAGGGAGCCACGGAGCCGTGCCTCGAAGACGTCCTGCGCTCCGGTCGCTCCCCGTGCCGCTCCTGGGATCTCGACGACGAGTGCCCGGGCACGGGAACCGAGAGCACGCCCGACGAGCCCGACGGCACGCGTGTCACCGGTGAGGACGACGATCTCGGGGCCGTCCGTGGCGACGAGCCGGTCGACGACCGAGGCCACCGACTGTGCGTTGCGGGACCACGCGTCCTGGGTCCTCCGGACGGCCCGGCTCTCGGAGATGCCACCGGGGCCGGGTTGGGCGACGTCGGCGCGCTCGCCGTCGATGCTCGCCTGCCACGCGACGTCGCTGCTTCCCCAACCGCGCCGGACGAGGTCGGCCCCGGCGCGGTCGACGGTGACGACGACGTGGTCAACGACTTCGTCGGAGTAGACGGCCGCGGGAAGGAGATCGGGCGTCGCGCCGCGTGCGACACGTGAGGACGGTGGGGAGGTGACGAGCGGGCGGTCGACGAGGATCCCGTCGACGTCCGTCGCGACGAGCAGGCGCCCGCCGACGCTGTCGTCGCGGATCGGGATGGCCACAGCGTCGTCGAGCATGCCGAGGAGCTCGGCCGGTGTGTCGGCGAGCTCGAGGATGCGGCGGAGCGGTCGCCAGCGGTCGGCGATCTCACGCTCGTGGCGACCACCGGCGCGACTCACGTCGAGGTGGACGCTCGTGAAGGGGCCAGGACGGCCGAGGAGTGGACGGATCCAGTCGACGAGCATCGTGGCCTCGTTTCCCGAGTGGACCCGCCTGATCGACCGGTCCCGTACGTTCAAGGGTGCGCCATCCGGAGCAGCCGCGCCAACCGTGCGGTGTCCATGTCGCAGACCGTCGTGCCCGCCAGCACCTCTTCCGAGCCGGGACGACCGGTCCCCACCGCCACCTGCGGCGCGACAGGAACGTCCGCCCCGACGGGACGGCACCGCGTGTGACGATTGGGCTGGCGACACTTCGGCGCCAGCCCACGGCCCGGCGCTCACTGTCACAACGACACGTTGTGAGGCCCGAACCAGGGCGGCGTTCTCTCGGGTCCGCGCGGCACGGAGGATGGAGCCATGTCCGGCACACCCACCGCGCTCTCCGACCGCCCGCGCACGAGGCACCTCGACCAGAGGCTCGCTCCGCCGCAGAAGGCCCGCACGCTCGTCCCGGGGGTCGCGCTCAGCATGGTGGCCGCTCTCGTCGCGTTCGGCGTCAGCCGGTTCCTGCCTGGGGTGAGTCCGCTCATCGTCGCGATCGTGCTGGGCGTCCTCTCAGCGAACATTGTGGCTCTTCCTGCCACCGTCACCCCCGGCCTCAACCTCTCCTCGAAGAAGCTGCTGCGAGCGGGCATCGTTCTCCTCGGCCTCCAGGTCTCGCTCGCCGACATCCGCAACCTCGGCGCCCCTCTCCTCCTCGTCGTCGTCGCCGTCATCGCCGGAGGCCTGCTCGGCACGGTCGCGCTCGGTCGGCTCCTGCGCGTCCGTTCCCACCTCACGCTGCTCGTCGCGTGCGGCTTCTCGATCTGCGGCGCCGCCGCGGTCGCGGGCGCGGCCGGAGTCACCGACCCCGACGACGAGGCTGAGGAGGACACGATCACGGCCGTCGCTCTCGTCGTGATCTTCGGGACCCTCATGATCCCGCTCGTCCCCGCGCTCGCTCACCTACTCGCACTCGACACCGCGGCTGCGGGCATGTGGGCGGGCGGCTCGATCCACGAGATCGCCCAGGTCGTCGCCGTCGGCGGGGTCCTCGGCGGTGCCGGCCTCACGACCGCCGTGCTCGTCAAGCTCACCCGCGTCCTCATGCTCGCGCCCGTCATGGCAGCGCTGAGCCTGCGTGAACGGCGCCGGGAACGGACCGGCGGCGCGACGGACCAGGTAGGCGGGAACCGTCGTCGGCCGCCGATCGTGCCGCTGTTTGTCGTCGGGTTCCTCGGCATGGTGCTCGTGCGGTCCGTCGTCGCCGTGCCTGCCGGGTTCCTCGACGCAGGCCAGGTCCTCCAGACGCTGCTCCTCGCCGCTGCGATGTTCGGCCTCGGCTGCGGCGTGCGGGTCACGAGCCTCGTGCGGGTCGGGTTCCGACCGTTCGCGCTGGCCGGGCTCTCGACGGTTCTCGTCGCGGTTCTCGCGCTCGCCGGCGTGCTGCTCGTCGCGTGACCGGGGTGCCTGCGTCTCAGGAGTAGATGTCGAGGGGCGGGACGTCTCCGTCGCCGCGCGCCGCGATGAGCGCGTGGTGGTGCTTGACCTGCGTGACGATGAAGCTGCGGAAGTCCTCGGCGAGAGCCGGGTCGAGGCCTGCGTCGGCGGCGATCTGACCGAGCCGCGCGATCTGCTCGCGCTCCCGCGTGAGGTCCTCGGGCGGCAGCCCTCCTGCGGCCTTGAGCTCGCCGACGCGTCGCGTGCACTTGAAGCGCTCCGCGAGGAGGTACATGAGGGCACCGTCGATGTTGTCGATCGAGTGGCGCAGTCGCAAGATCTCGGCGGGCATGGCGGTCTCGGATCCGGGTGTGCCCTCGGTGGTGCCGGGCATCACGCGGTCTTCTCGCGGCGTCCCCGCGCTCCGTCGAGCACGTAGACCGGCTCGCCCGTGCCCATGACGGCGGGGGTGTCGATGACGACACGCTCGACATCCTCGCGGCTCGGGATCTCGAACATCACGGGCTGCAGGACCTCTTCGAGGATGGCGCGGAGGCCGCGTGCGCCGGTCTTGCGCTCGAGGGCCTTCTCGGCGACCGCGTGGAGGGCGTCGTCGGTGAACTCAAGCTCGACGCCGTCGAGCTCGAACATCTTCTGGTACTGCTTGACGAGCGCGTTGCGGGGCTCGGTGAGGATCGAGACGAGCGCCTCGGCGTCGAGCCGGTTGGCCGCGGTGACGACGGGTAGGCGGCCGATGAACTCGGGGATGAGGCCGAACTTCACGAGGTCCTCGGGACGCACCTCGGTGAAGAGGTCACCCGGGTCGCCTGACTCCATGGGGGCACCGAAGCCGACGCCACGCTTGCGCGTGCGGTCCGCGATGATCTCCTCGAGGCCCGCGAATGCGCCGGCGACGATGAAGAGGACGTTCGCGGTGTCGATCTGGAGGAACTCCTGGTGCGGGTGCTTGCGGCCGCCCTGCGGCGGGACGGACGCGACCGTACCCTCGATGATCTTCAGCAGCGCCTGCTGGACGCCCTCGCCCGAGACGTCGCGCGTGATCGACGCGTTCTCGCCCTTGCGGGCGATCTTGTCGACCTCGTCGATGTAGATGATGCCCGTCTCGGCCTTCTTGACGTCGAAGTCGGCGGCCTGGATGAGCTTGAGGAGGATGTTCTCGACGTCCTCGCCGACGTAGCCAGCCTCGGTGAGCGCGGTCGCGTCGGCGATCGCGAACGGGACGTTGAGGAGCTTGGCGAGCGTCTGCGCGAGGTACGTCTTGCCCGTGCCCGTGGGGCCGATGAGCAGGATGTTCGACTTGGCGATCTCGACCTGGTCGGAGTCGTCCGACGTCGGCTTGCCGGTCGCGCCCGCCTGGATGCGCTTGTAGTGGTTGTACACGGCGACGGCGAGGGACCGCTTGGCGTGGTCCTGCCCGACGACGTACTGGCCGAGGAAGTCGAAGATCGCGGCGGGCTTCGGCAGCTCGACCAGCCCGAGCTCGGCGGCCTCGCCGAGCTCCTCCTCGATGATCTCGTTGCAGAGTTCGATGCACTCGTCGCAGATGTAGACGCTGGGTCCTGCGATGAGCTTCTTGACCTGCTTCTGCGTCTTCCCGCAGAAGGAACACTTGAGCAGGTCGGCACCGTCTCCGATCCGAGCCACGGCCACTCCCTCTCTTCCGCCCGTCCCTGACGACGGACCACCTCACCATGGAACACCACCGGAGCGTCGAAGTCGCGCCCGACGCTCCGGTGGGGCCCTGAGTCACTGTGCGGGCAGCACCGGCGTCTTGCGGGACTCCATGACCTGGTCGACGATCCCGTACTCGACGGCCTGCGCGGCCGAGAGGATCTTGTCGCGCTCGATGTCCTTGCGGATCTGCTCGAGGGGCGTGCCCGTGTGCTTCGCGAGAGTCTCCTCGAGCCACTCGCGCATGCGGATGAGCTCGTTCGCGTGGATCTCGATGTCCGACGCCTGAGCGTAGCCACCGCCCTCCATCGCGGGCTGGTGGATGAGCACGCGCGCGTTCGGCAGGGCGAGACGCTTGCCGGGCTGGCCCGCGGCGAGGAGGACCGCGGCGGCGGAGGCGGCCTGGCCGAGGCACACGGTCTGCACCTGCGACTTGATGTACTGCATCGTGTCGTAGATGGCGGTCATCGCGGTGAACGAGCCACCGGGCGAGTTGATGTAGACCGAGATGTCGCGGTCCGGGTCCTGGCTCTCGAGGACGAGCAGCTGGGCCATGACGTCGTCTGCCGATGCGTCGTCGACCTGCACGCCGAGGAAGATGATGCGGTCCTCGAACAGCTTGGTGTACGGGTCCTGGCGCTTGAAGCCGTACGGCGTGCGCTCCTCGAAGTTCGGCAGGACGTAGCGGGCCGACGGGCCGTGCGGCGCGCTGCCGCCGAAGATCGCACCGGCGTACGGTCCGGCGAGACGCTGCGCGGTCGAGATGTACTGGGACTCGATGCTCATCGAGCTCTCCTTCAGGTCTGGTGTCCGGTCGGGGCGGGAGGCGCTCAGGCGCCCGTGCCGCCGCCGCCCGGGACGGAGCCGGCGTGGGTGACGACGTGGTCGATGAAGCCGTACTCGAGGGCCTCGGTCGCGGTGAACCAGCGGTCACGGTCGGCGTCGGAGCTGATCTGCTCGACGCTCTTGCCGGTCTGCTGCGCCGTGAGGTCCGCGAGGACGCGCTTCATGTGGAGGATGAGCTCGGCGTTGATGCGGACGTCGGTCGCGGTGCCGCCGATGCCACCCGAGGGCTGGTGCATCATGACGCGTGCGTGGGGCGTCGCGAAGCGCTTGCCGGGTGCGCCCGAGGAGAGCAGGAACTGCCCCATGGACGCGGCGAGGCCCATGGCGACGGTGGCGACGTCGGGCTGGATGTACTGCATGGTGTCGTAGATCGCCATGCCGGCCGTGATCGAGCCGCCCGGGGAGTTGATGTAGAGGTAGATGTCCTTCTCGGGGTCCTCGGCTGCGAGGAGCATGAGCTGGGCGCAGATCGCGTTCGCGTTCTCGTCGCGCACCTCGGATCCGAGCCAGATGATCCGCTCCTTGAGGAGGCGGTTGTAGATGCTGTCGTTGAGGCCGAGTCCGGCTCCCTCACCGCGTGCTGCCACGGGCGTCTGCTCGATCACGTGGGTCTCCCTCAATGGTCCCGTTGGTGTATCCGTTGTCGACCCTAACGCCCGGGGTCCCCGGTTCCTGCCCGTCGGGGCCTCTGTTTCGCTGTCGGCGCACGGGTCGGACGACGAAGGCCGTGCCCCCGCGTCGCGGGGGCACGGCCTTCGTGACGTGCAGGGTGAGGCTCAGTCCTCGTCGCTGTCCGCGGCGGCCGCGGCTGCGTCCTCGAGGACCTCGGTCGCGGCGTCCTCCTCGTCGGAGCCGATGAACTCGGAGAGGTCGACGACGTTGCCCGAGGCGTCCTTGACCTCGACGGCGCGCAGGGCGACGGCGAGCGACTTGGAGCGGGCGACCTCGGCGACGACCGAGGGGATCTGGCCGTTCGCGTCGATCTGCTTGATGAACTCGTTGGGGTCCATGCCGTACTGACGCGCGGACTGCAGGAGGAACTCGAGGAGCTCGCCCTGGCCGACCTTGATCTCGAGCTTCTCGGCGAGGGTGTCGAGGAGGATCTGGTTGCGCAGGGCGACCGTGGCCTCCTCGCGGACCTCCTCGCGGTGCTCGTCGTCCTCAAGGCGACCCTCGGACTCGAGGTGACGGTGGATCTCCGCCTCGACGACGCCCGCGGGCACGGGGATCTCGACGGCGCCGAGGAGCGCCTCGAGGAGGTTGTCGCGCGCCTGGACGGCCTGCTGGGAGACCTTGGACTTCCCGACCTGCTCGCGAAGGTCCTCGGTGAGCTCGGCGATCGTGTCGAACTCGGAGGCCATCTGCGCAAAGTCGTCGTCGGCGTCGGGGAGCTCGCGCTCCTTGACTGAGGTGACCTTCACCGTGATGGTCGCGTCCTTACCAGCGTGCTCGCCGCCTGCGAGGGGCGACGTGAAGATCGCGTCCTCACCGGCGGAGAGGCCGATGAGGGCCTCGTCGAGACCGTCGAGCATCGTGCCCGAGCCGATCTGGTAGGACGTGCCGGAGACGGTGTCGATCTCCTCGTCCTCGATCTTCGCGGACATGTCGATGACGACGTAGTCCTTGTCCTGCGCGGGACGGTCGACGCCGACGAGGGATCCGAAGCGCTCGCGCAGCGCGTCGAGGCGCGCCGCGACGTCCTCGTCGGTCACGGCGACGTCGTCGACCGTGATCTCGAGCGAGGAGATCTCGGGGAGCTCGATCTCGGGGCGGACCTCGACCTCGGCGGTGAAGTGGAGCTCACCCTCGGTCTCGGAGGGGTCCGGAACCTTGGTGACCTCGACGGACGGCTGCGCGAGCGGGCGGAGCTTCTGCTCGCGCACGGCCTCGCCGTAGAAGCCGGGCAGACCGTCGTTGATCGCGTGCTCGAGGACGACGCCGCGGCCCACGCGCTGGTCGATGATGCGCGGCGGCACCTTGCCCTTGCGGAAGCCCGGGATCGAGACCTCCTTGGCGATGTGCTCGTACGCGTGGTCGATGCTCGGCTTGAGCTCGTCGTACGTCACCTCCACCGTGAGCTTGACCTTCGTGGGCTCGAGGGTTTCGACGGCGCTCTTCACTTCGATGAACTCCAGCAAGTCGGGGGGCGACCCGGGGTGACCGTGATCGACCAGGTGGTGCCGGCGCAGCCGGCACGGCTGACGGGCGGCCACGCGCCGAGGCGCGCGGGTAACCCTGGAATCCTACTCCACGGGAGGATGTGGGACCGGCCCTGTGGACGTGAGGTGCGCCGCGCCCCTCCGGGGGTGCCGCTGCTCGACGCGTGCGGCCCGCAGGTCGAGCGACGGGTTCTCGGTGAGCCGGCCGAGGGTCCGCAGCGCCGCAGCGAGCTCGGGGGCGCCCGCCTGCCGTGCGGCGACGTCGTCGGCGACAAGCTCGACGAGGAGCCGCACCGCGTCGAGAGGCGCGCGGCCGGCGCGGAACCGGTGCGGCACGCATCGGGCGTTGAGTTCGGCGAGCCACAGCAGCGTGTGATGGCGTCGGCGCAGGTGGGCGAGCTCATGCGCGAGGACGGCGCGGAGTCCCGCTCCCCCGAGTGCCTCCTCGGTGCGGATGCTCCACGCGACGAGCGGGACGTCGCCCGGGGCCGCGCACGCGCCGAAGCCGTCGCCCTGCGTGCGGACGAGGAGCACGCCGTCGCGCAGTTCGTAGGTCTGCGCCTCGAGCTCGAGGGTGCCGCGCACCGCTCGGCGGTCCGTGGCGTCGGCGCGGGCGAGCTCGCCTGCGTGGCGGGCCGTGACGAGGAGCGCGGCGCCGGTGAGCGCGAGGCCGCCCCAGGCGCCGAGCGTCGTCGCGACCCCGCCCACGAGGCCCTGCGCCGGGCGCGGGCCGCTGACGACGTCGACGACGAGGACCGCGAGCGCCGCGGACGCGAGGGCCGCGCCGAGGAGGACGGCGAGCGTCCAGGCTCCGAGCGCGAGGGTGGGCCAGCGAACCTGCCAGGCGCGCGTCGCGAGGAGGCGCGGTGCGAGGACGACGACGAGGAGCGCGGCTCCGAGCACGAGCACCGACGTCGCGAGCGGGGTCATGGTCGGTCGTCCGGGTGCGCGGGCGGGTCTGCGGGCCGGTTCCGCCGTGTGATTCGGGGCGTCCGTGGAGGCTCGCCGCCGAGGGCGCGGGCGAGGAGCGCCGCGTCGTCGGCGTCGAGGTTGCCGACGAAGCGCAGGAGCGCGGCGCTGCGGTCGGGCGCCTGGGCGAGGACGTCGAGCATCGCGTGGCTCGCGTGGTTCTCGGGTGACTGCGCGGCGACGTAGCCGCCGTCGGCGCGGTGGACGAGGCCCTTGGTGACGAGGCGCTCGAGGATCGTCGCGACGGTCGTGTAGGCGGGGGTGCGTCCGGCGATGCGTCGGCGGACGTCGGCGGCGCCGGCGGGTTCGTCGCTCTCCCACAGGACGCGCAGGACGTCGCGCTCGAGGGCGCCTCTCCCGCGGGTCGTGTCGTCGGTCACGTGCCGGACGTTAGCACCTCACGATCCCGCGGAGCCTACTACAACTTGTAGTTGACCTCGCGGGACCGAGGGCCCATGCTGGGCACGCACCCCGACAAGCATGGAGGCGACATGACGACACCGACCGGCCGACGCCGGCGGTCGACAGGTGCCACCCTCGCCCTCGTCGCCGCGCTCGGGCTCGCGTGCGCTCCCCCGGCGGCCGCGCACGACTCGCTCGTCGCCTCCGACCCCACCGCCGACGCCGTCCTCGGCTCCGCGCCGTCCGACGTCAGCCTCACCTTCTCGGGCGACCTCCTCGACGTCGGCGCGACCGTCATGGTCGTCGACAGCGCAGGGACCGACCACGCAGGCGCGCCCGTCGTCGACGGCCCTCGCCTCACGACGCCGCTCGGCGCGCTGCCCCACGGCAGCTACACCGTGCGGTGGCGCGTCGTCTCCTCGGACGGGCACCCGATCAGCGGGCTCATCCCCTTCGTCGTCGGCTCCCCCAGCACGACACCACCGGCCGCGGCCGTACCGGCACCGGACGCGTCGGGCACGCCCGACGCCACACCGGGCGCACCGGAGGCCAGCCGCCTGCCTGCCGCGGTGCGACCCCTCGCCGTCGGCGGGCTCGGAGCCCTCGCCGGCGTCACCCTCCTCGTCCTCGTCCGCGTCGCCGCCGCCCTGCGGCGGCGCACCCCTGCCGCACCCCACGTCACGGAGACACCATGAACCGCCGCACGCTCGCCGCGCTCACCCTCACCGCCGCACTCGCGCTCGCCGGATGTTCCGGCGGCGCGCCCGACGCCGCCCCGACAGACGCGGCGCCGGCGCCCGGCGCGAGCGGAGCGTCGACGGCGCTCACGCTCGCCGACGGGTGGGCGAAGGCTGCGCCGTCCGGCATGTCCGCCGCGTTCGGGACGCTCACGAACCCCGGCACCGCCGACGTCACCGTCGTGAGCGCGCGCACGGTCGCCGCGGCGCGCGTCGAGCTCCACGAGACGACGACCGACGCGTCGGGCGCCTCCGTCATGCGACCCGTCGACGGCTTCACCGTGCCCGCCGGCGGCACCCGCGAGCTCGCGCCCGGCGGGGACCACCTCATGATGATGGAGCTCACCGGCCCACTCGCGGCAGGCGACGAGCTCACGCTCGAGCTCACGACCTCCGACGGGACGACCGCGTCGTTCACCGTGCCCGTCAAGGAGTTCGCGGGCGCGAACGAGCACTACGAGGGCCACGGTGACGACGCGGAGGGCGACGCCGCGCATGGCACGCACGACGACTGACGCCGGCCGCGCCGACGGCACCCCCCTGCCCGGACCGGCTGCGCCCGTCGCGCCCGCGCGCCGTGGTGTGAGCCGGCGCGACCTCCTCACGGGCGGGCTCGTCGCCGGGTGGGGCGCGGCGATCGCGCTCGGCGTCGACAGCGCGCGCCGCCCCGCGCCCACGGCCGCGACCCCCGCACCGGAGCCGCTCAACGGCACCGTCGTCGTCCCGTTCCACGGGCCGCAACAAGCAGCGCTCACCGTCACGCCGCAGACGCACTCGATCCACACCGCGCTCGACCTGCGCCCCGGCACGGACCGCGCCGCGCTCGCGCGGCTCATGCGCCTGCTCACGGACGACGCGGCCCGTCTCACGCAGGGGCGGCCCGCGCTCGCCGACACCGAGCCCGAGATGGCTTCGACGCCAGCCCGGCTCACCGTGACGTTCGGGTTCGGCCCAGGGTTCGTCGCCGCGGCCGGCGCCGACGTGCCGGCGTGGCTCGCGCCGCTGCCCGCGTTCAGCATCGACCGCCTCGAGGAGCGGTGGAGCGGCGGCGACCTGCTGCTCGAGGTCGCGTGCGACGACCCGACGGTCCTCGCGCACGCCCACCGCATGCTCCGCAAGGACGCGCGCGCCTTCACGACGGTCCGTTGGGTGCAGCAGGGCTTCCGCACGGCCCACGGCACGTCCGCGCCCGGGACGACGATGCGCAACCTCTTCGGCCAGGTCGACGGCACCGTCAACCCTGCGCCCGGCTCGGCCGAGCAGGCGCGCGCCGTCCTGCGTTCGGACGGGTGGCTCGAGGGCGGGACGACGCTCGTGGTGCGGCGCATCGCCATGAACCTCGACACGTGGGACGAGGTCGACCGGCCCGGCCGCGGCGCGTCCGTCGGCCGTCGCATGTCCGACGGCGCCCCGCTCACAGGCGGCGTCGAGCACGACGACGTCGACCTCGACGCGCTCGACGGGACCGGGCTGCCCGTCGTCAACATCGCCGCCCACGTGCGTCGCGCCCGCGCGACGACACCCGACGAGGTGTTCTACCGCCGCGCCTACAACTACGAGTCGGAGACCGACGGCGCCGGCCTCATCTTCACGACGTACCAGGCCGACCCCGTGCGGCAGCTCGTGCCCGTGCAGCAACGACTTGCCGAGGCCGACCTCCTCAACACATGGACCACCCCGATCGGCTCGGCCGTCTTCGCGATCCCGCCCGGGTGCGCGCCCGGCGGGTACGTCGGGGAGACGTTGCTCGAGGGCTGAGCGGGTAGGGCGCCCTAGCGGCGCCGCAGGACGATCATGCCGCCGCGCACGACGTTGTCGATGACGATGACCGCGCCGGGACGCGTGAGCTGCAGCGCCGCCGCGAGATAGACGGGGTTGCTCGGCCTGTCCGCGTCGATGAAGACGAGGTCGAACGGCTCGGTGCCCGCGTCGACGAGGGTCTGAGCCGACGTGGCCGCGTCTGGTCGCTCATGGTCCGACGCTAATGCGCAGGCGCACCGTGCTCACCCGTCCGTAGGCTCATGGCGACAGCACCCATCGACGCGAGGACCGATGATGCATGACGATTCCCCCGGCACGGAGCTCACGGGCGGGAACATGGCACCGGTCGTCAAGGTCGGCGATACCGTCCGACGCACCACGGGCCCGTGGACCCCTGCGGTCCACGCGCTGCTCCGCAGCTACGCGGCGGCCGGGATCGCCGAGGCGCCTCGCGTGCTCGGCATCGACGGGGCCGGGCGCGAGGTCCTCACGTACCTCGACGGCACGATGCTCACGGACCTCCCGGCCGCACAGGCATGGTCGCGCCCCCTGCTCGTCGCGGCAGGGTCGCTGCTGCGACGGCTGCACGACGCGAGCGTGCCTCTCGTCGACCTCGACCTCGCGTGGCGCGCCCCGTCGCACCCGCCCGTCGAAGTGATCTGCCACAACGACGTCGCACCCTACAACCTTGTCGTCCGTGCTCACCGGCTCGCCGGGATCATCGACGTCGACATGGCTTCCCCCGGCTCACGCGTGTGGGACCTTGCGTACCTCGCCTACCGGCTCGTGCCGTGGGTCGAGGACGCCGACGGCTACGAGCCGTCACGGGACGGCGAGCGTGGTGCACGCCTCGCAGAGCTCGTCGCGTCGTACGGTCTCGACGCCGCTCCCGACGAGGTGCGTCGCGTCGCCGCGGCACGGCTCGACGAGCTCGCCGAGTTCACCGACCAGCGCGCCGCAGAGACGGGACGCACCGACTTCCTCGCGCACGCAGCGATGTACCGGCGGGACGCGGCACGGCTGCGGGCGAGCAACCCCCGCACGTGACGATGACGCCGATCGTCGCGTGCGGGGCACACCGGCGCTAGGGAACCCAGCGGGTCTCCGCGGGTCGGGACGCAGGCCGTGGCAGCCCGGCCCGGCGACGTGCCCGCAGCCGCGATGGCCGACGGGTTCCGCGGACGACGAGCACAGCGAGAAATGCACCGAGGAGTGCGCCGCCGGTCACCGTCATGGTCATCGACGGGACCGCGGGGCCCCGCTCGACGACGACGCTCACCCGCACCCCCGCAACGAGGTCGGCGTCGAGGCGCATCCTGCCTCTGCTCGCCCGCAACGAATCTGCACCGGCCGCATCCACGTGCCACCCGGCACGTTCCGCGGCGGACACGACGGCGGGCGCGTCGAGGGCAACCTCGGACTCGACGCGCCAGTGCACTCTCGCCCGCGCGAGCGTCGGAGCGAACCAGCCGGTGGCGACTGGCTCCCGCACGGGACCGATCGGTGTTCCCCGCGAGCGTCCGCGCCGCCGCCTCAAGATCCGCGTCGCTCGGCTGGATGACGTTCCAGTGGACGACGAACCCGGCCAGCGCACCCAGCGGCGCAAGGGCCAGCGCCAGAGCAAGCATCGCCGCAACAGCACGGCACATGTCATTCCCCCATCCAGCACGACCCGTGGTCGACATGCCCCCACTGTCGGCGCGAAGGCATGCCAGGTCTACGCATCCGGGGCATAGGGTTCACTGCGACCGCGGCGCGCTGTCCGGCACCCCGGGCTCCTCGACGGTCTCGAAGCGACTCGAACGGTCCCGCTCGCAACTCATGCCTCCGCTCCTGTCCGCAGGCGCCACGCACGAAGCGCCGCGAAGGTCGAGCAGTTCAACGCGCAGATCGAAGCACTGGCTCCCTACGCGCTCGTCCGCAACGGACGTCGCCACGCCAAGGGCCACCAGCGGTTCTTCACCCGCACCCACGGCCGCGAGAACGCCACCGCCGCCCAGCGCCGCACCAAGGCCTTCACCCAGGAGACCATCTCCGTCTCCGGCGCCGTCCTCGGCAAGCACCACCAACCCCACCGCTGGGGCACCCCCGAATGGATCGCCGCCTACTCCCGGCGCACGGCCGTCGAAGGAGCCTTCGGCGTCCTCAAGGCCCGCGACGGGCACGCCATGACCCGGGGCTGGACCCGCGCGATTGGCATCACCGCCAACACGCTCATGGTCGCCGCAGCGATCGTCCAGTACAACATCCAGGTCATCCGCCGCTGGGCAGCCAAGAACGCTCTTGACGACGCCGCCCTCTACGACACCCCGGCCGACATGGATGACGCGCCGAGCGACCCGCGCCCCGCCGCCAACCCGCAGCGACCCGGCGCGCCGCCCGCCGCCTAACCCCGCCGCACCCGGCACCGAACTTCACAGCGACACCCACGCAGCCCGCAGGCCCCAGAGCCTGACGGGCTACCGGCGATTCCCCGCTCAGCTCCCGACGGCGACGCGCGAGCACCAACGGCCCACCTCGAGCGGTCCATCGAGACCCACCACCACCCGAGCAGCGCCCGAAACGGACAGAACCCCTCACCCAGAACCCCGGAGGGCTCTCGACGAGAGGTTCTGTCACTACAGCCGGTGAAGATATGTCACCAGCCCAATGGTGGGGTGGTGACAGAACTATCTGACCTGCTGGGTCGCGAGCCCTCGCGACGGGCTCTCACACCGATTCGGCGAAACGCTCACACGGGCCCCGGCAGGAGGAGGTGCGGAAGGCAACGTTTACGCAGGCCACAGGCCTGTCGTTCGGCCCGGTTGTGTGCCCCCCTCCGGAGCGCCGCGTGACGGCTTCGACGCCCCCTTGGCCCCCGGGGTTGCACGGCCCTGGCTCCCCCGTTGTGACACCGTCGACGAGCGAGGCCTGTCGTCGCCGCGAGGGTCAGCACCCGACACAGTTCGCTCCGGGGCGCCCCGCTCCCCTACTCCAGGCCGAGCGCCCTCTTGCGGGCGTGCTTGTACTCGTCCGCAGTGATCGTCTCGGCCTTGCGCAGCGTGACGAGCTCGTCCACCGCATGCGCGATCGGCGTGGGCGCGGACGTCAGCTTGGTCGCAAGCGCCCGGGTGATCTTCTCGGTGGCGGCATGCGTCACCACAGCCGCATCGGCGAGGACCACGATGATGCCCGCCCCTGTCGTCGCGAAATTCGACTCCGTGGAGCGTGACTCGGCTGACGCGTGCAGGGCTGTCACAAGCGTCACGCGCCTGGACGACAGGGGGACCGGACTCCTATCCGCGCCGTTGCCCCGCCTCGGCCTGCAAGCTTCCTGGCGGGAAGTCGAACGAATGCAGGAATCTCTTCGCGAACCGCGACCCCGCGGCATCCGCGACCGCATTTGCCTCTGCCCCGCAGGACACATACACGTGCCAGCCAGCAGCTGCCCACCGCTCCGCATGCCGGGGAACTACACGACGCGCATCCGGACTCACGATTCCCACGATCCGCAACGTGTCCCCGGCCTTCGCAGCCCACACTGCGAGCCCGTCACCACCCTCCGGCCATGGGCCCAACCGTTGAGGAAGCGCCTCGGAGACGCCCGACGCATCCGCGCTCACGGAGTACCCGAAGCGTTCGTAGCCGCCCGTCCGTAGGTAATTCTCAAGGCGCGGCACGACGAGCCCCGCGGCAAGTAGCCGGTCGGGATCGTCCATCGTCACGCGTGCAGTCTTCCTGGAACGGCTGGTTCTCAGCGCGTTCTCCACCGCTATGCGTGCGGCCGCCTGGGCGCGACGCGCAGCTGCAGCGGCCCTTGCACTGTCACGTGCCGCGCGCTGGCGCAGCCTCTCCTCCTGCGCTTCTTTCTGAGCAGCTTGGACCGTCGCGGTCAGCTCGGCATCGAACTTCGCGATGTCATCCGCGTATCGCGCATCGACGAGCACGTACTGTCCATGACCGGATGCTGCGATCGAACGCTCGATCGCATCGCGGTCCCTCCCCAGACAGTGCACCGGTCCGACAACGTCTACCGCGCCTGTAACCAGCCCCGCGATGAGGGCCTCGACGGGAACGCCCTCCGCGGGGACGAGCCGGCCGCCCTGCCAACGCGCGGCACCTCGGCGGACCGTCGTCCCACTCAGCAAGGTCAGTTCAAGGGCCGGTACCTGCAAGCCCCACCGTTCACCGCGAGTAGTCACCCACACCGTTGTGATGCCGTCCGCCGCGTATCTTTCGGTGCGTTCGCGAACCTCCGCGAGCGTCAGCGCGGACAACTGCACCTCGAGCGCGAACCGACGTCCTCCGCGTGACGTCGCCAGCACATCCGCCCTCCATCGCCGAACGTCATCATCTGCCGGGCGCGCTTCGACGACGGCGGTACCTCCGGCCCTACGCACGACATCTGCGAGCCACGCCTTGAGCCGACGATGTTCCGCGGACTCACCACCCCAGTTGCACGAGTCTGGTCGCACGTTATGCGCGAAGAACCGCGTGCCGTGCACGGACTCCTTGGCATGCATCGCCGCTCGACAATCACGGCAAGCAAGTTGCGTCGGCCTGCGTGGTCGGTGCAACTCACTCCACTGATCGGCTCTGAGCTCGGTGGAATCCACGATGCGTCCCGCGAGCAGGGCTGTCAGGGGCACGAAGAACCTCCGAAGAGCATCGACAGCAGTCGGTCAGCTCTGACTTACCACGAGCCACGGACACCCAGGGTTCGGCGGGAGCGCTGGACGGTTCTGCGTCGCCTCTCCGCCTGACGCCCCCGGCTCACCCACTGGGGCTCGACCGCAGCCCTTGAGGCGGCGGCTCAGGGCCAGCCTTCGGGCAGGGCGCGTTCGGCGGTCGACGGCTCGACGAGTTGCTCGCCGCTGGTCAGCGCGAGAGGCGACTCCGCCGACATGTCTGCAGAAGATCACGGAAACACCTCGCCTTTGCGCCACGAAGGACCGTGACGTTCGACGAGCAACCTCTATGGACAGCGCGCATACCGATCACCTCCCAAGACTCCAAGAATCGGTTTCTCCCACCAACCCGAGAACGTTGAGCAGAGCTCACCAGTCAGAGAAGCCGCCTCAACTCGTCGCAGTACGCGACCGTCAGCCATGAGCACCGTAGCGCTATCCCCCTCCTTCGCAAACACGAACGCCGTCCGTTCTACACCGGAGAATCTGATCGTTTCTGGAGGCACCCAGGGCGTCGGAAGCGACGTAAAAACGAGAAAGATGAGCCCGCCAACAGCCACGCTCGCCGTCTCGAACTTCGACGCACCTACCGCACTCGCCGCCGGCGCACAGCCGGCCCCGCGTCGGGATTTCTCCGCACGCCTGATCGAAAGTCGTCGCACTACGACCTCGACGATCACCAGTAGCGCAAGGGCAATAATTAGCATTGTCGGCACGATTAATACAAGGAGAAGTGCTGGCCAACTCTCCATAACCCGCGCAGCCGCACGCTCTACCGGGCTGCGTCTACTCAAATTGCGCTCGACGACCGGCACGACCTTAATCGCCACTACGCCATAAAGAACAGGCAGAATGCCCAGGAGCGTTCCCGTGAGCACGTCGACAGTCCCACTTGCAGCAAGAATGCCAAAGGCCGTGGTAACGTCCCAGCCTGCCACCGCCAGAAGTTTCAGGCAAATAGCAATCGACGTCAAGGCACCGATGATCAACCCAACATGCTGCTGCCAGGCTAAACCGAACAACTTGATGGAGTCCGACTTCTTGCTGTTCATGATCCGATGTTCCCACACTCGGCACGAGTCCCCGACGCCTCGACCGAGATCGGGTCTGCTGCACGAGTGGAGTCCCTCAAGTTGGCTCGTTGCCGACGTGGTGGAGGTCTGTCGATGAGGCCGCCGGCGGCGAGCAGCACCCGTAGTCGATAGTTGCCGGGGCTGCGATAGTTGCGGACCTGGCGCCTGGGGAGCTCGATGATGCCGCCGACGGCCTCGGTGCCGCCCTTGTCTGCCCTGTTGGCACCGGAGCAGGACCCGAACGCCTTTCACCCGCGTCGCGGGGCCCGTCCGCGACGGGCAACCTCGGGAGCCGGGGGCCGAGTCCCTGGACGTGGTGTAGCAGATCCTTCACTTGGGACGTGAGCGCAAGAGTCTTGCGCACCTCCTCGAGGCCGATGTTCGGGCTCCACCCGCCAACGGTCACGGACGCTGCCGCCGTTGGCGCTAAGCCCGCGGTCCCTGCAGTTTGCTCTCCGTCTGTGACTACCAGTCGCGCCCGCCTCGCAGCTCGACGATCTTGGCGGTCGTCACCGGCTCTCTGCCGAAGGGGTCACGGCAAATACCCACGCTCCTACTCAGGCGCCTCCGAGCGCCATCGTCTACCTCCACCGTGAGGAGGAAGCATTTGCGGTCATCGACCTTCTCGCCTCATGTAGACCTTCGGCCCCAGCATCAATAGCGGCCGACCGGGCGGGCTCGGGTGCCGAGGGTTGCCCCGCTTGGTCAGCGGGTCCCACGTGAACACCTTTACACCCATCAGGTCGAGCAGCGCCTGGACGGCGAGCTTCGCGCGCTTCAGTGTTCGGTGCGGCATGTTGCCCCATGCACCGAGCACCTCGGTCGCACCGTACCTAAGCAGCACCTGCTCGATAACGGCGCAGTTCAGCGCTGCCAGCCCCGCGTCGTATGCCGAGAGTCGGCTCGGATTGGGCGAACGCTCGGGATACAGGTTCAGCATGATCCAGCCTGCGTACCCATGGAACACGCTCGCCTCGATAAGCCTGTTCACGGTCCGGTCGGACTGAGCCTCTGCGGCGTGCGATGGGTTCATGCCGATCGCGATGAGGGGCGGAGCACCCGTGCTCGCCTTCGACACGTTACCCAGCGCGAATCGGAATGTACTTTCAGCCGGCTCCGGCTTCCAGAAGTCAGGCTCCTGACCTGGGAGGTACTTGGTCATGTGCGGCTGTTCTCCACGCTCGCCAGCGCGAGCGCTGTCCTGCGGTCGTACAGGCAGATCGCGCGACGCAGGAAAGCTATGTTGCTTTGCGACCTCGCCTCTGGACTCTCGTAGAGTTCGACCAGAACCTCACGGAGATCGGCTTCGCTGTAGTCATTCGGATCGAGCAAGACAAGGCATTCGAGCTTGAAGTACATCGGGTACTCGGAGTCGACCACCTCGCGGGGTGTCCGCAGGACACCGCTCACCTCGCGATCGAAACGTGCCGTGCTCTGCGCGGACGCCAATACCTGGCGCTCGGCCAGCTTGCGGATCACGCCCGGTAGCCCTGCGAAGTCGATGCTGCCGTTGGGCGCGATGCGCTCCAGCTCGTGCAGGTACTTGTGCACCGGCACGTAGGACGTAGTGCTCGGGCGGATGCCGTCAGGGATGCCCGAAGTCAGAAGGTTCTCGGCATCGAGCCCGCGCTTTCGAATGCCCAGTGCGTCGCTCTCCACGTCTTCGCGACGCAAAGAGCGACCGATGGTCGAGAGGTTCTGCAGGTCCTTCTCCGAGAACGCTCCGACTCCGAACACCACGCGGTACTCGTCCGCATCATCCGCATCGATCGGGATCGCGCGCACCACCTCGCGGTTCTGCGATGGTTCGGGATGCGTGACCAGATCGAAGACGTGCTTGCGAAGCTCTCGCAGGATCGCCGCAGGGAAGGGCCGCTCCAAGCGCGAGAGCACGTCCCAAAGCCACATGAAGCTGTGAGTCTCGATCCGCGTGATCGGGAATCGGAACCCGCCGCGCTCGATACTGGTCTGCTCGACGACAGTCTTGAAGCCGTTGTCCTCGTTCCATTCGACGAAGTAGATCCGCCGGCCAAGCTCGCCGAGACGGTCTGGGCCGACGGCGGTGGCGATGTTGCCAAGGATCTCGTTCAGATACTCGTCACTGAGACTGTACCCGACAAAGATCACCGGGTGCTCGGCGAAGATGGTCAGGAGCTTCGCCGCAAGGTAGTGGTTCCGGTTCGAGAACCGTTCGTAGTCACCCTTGGTCAGGATCAGCGACAGTGGCTGCGTCGCCGCCCCATGGATCTTGTACGTCTCCGCGATGAACTGGGCGTCACTCATCATCAGCTCGTCCTGGCCGACATAAGCTTGAAAGCTCGGGAAGAGCTGATCAGTCAGCGAGTCGTAGTTGGTGGTGATGACGCCGTCGACCACGGCCGTACGAAGCCGTGCGATCTCATCCGCGAGCGACTGGTCGTCTACTCCAGGCACTCCGTCGACGAGGGCATCGTTCGCCCGAATGTGTGAGGCGATCGCGACCTTCAGTCCGCCCTCCTCGTCTTTGACGATCTCTGCGTTCGCCTCGCGCTGCGACTCGTAGGCTGGAGCCTTCCACCAACGCTCATGGAAGGCGCGCGCGATGCTCGTGGCCGCTGATGGGAGGTCGCCGTTTGCCGATGCGAGGTGGTAATTAAAGTCCACTCCCGCTTCGGAAGCAAAGTGCCGCAGCAGGCCGTCCCAGTCCGGAAGGCCGAGATACCTGCGCGACAGGCCGCTGCCCATGAACAAGTACGGCAACGCGCCGTGCGATACAAGCGAGGCTTGCAGCCCCGTCGCCGCCGTGTCCTCGATATCCTGGCGGTCGCCGTCGGATTGCCCTGAAGTCATAGTTGAGTATCGTAGATGAGCCCTCTGAGAACCGAGCGATAGCCCTGCTCCCAACGCGACCGCGATCCTTCGCTCCGGGCGACACGCGACGTGCGGGACCACTGCACGACCGAATGACACCTGCCGATGGACGGTTGCGCCGCCGGAGAGTTGCTCGTTGTCAGAGGCCCTTGCCGAGGCCTGTCCTGACCGTGCTCGACGGGTGTCCTGATTCGCCCTGGGTTTCGTTCCTATCGGGCGGTTTGGGAAACCGGTGTTCCCAAGGGTGTGTCGAGGCCAGCGTAGTAGTCGGCTTCGACCTCGGCGGGGGTGCGCATGTCGAGCTCTCCGTGGAGGCGTTGGTTGTTCCACCACCAGACGCATTCGAGCGTTGCGAGCTCGACCTGCTCGACCGTGCGCCCCGGGCCGCGGCGACGGGTGAGTTCGGTCTTGTAGAGCCCGTTGATCGCCTCAGCCATCGCGTTGTCGAACGAATCGCCCACGGTTCCTGTCGACGGTGTTGCGCCGAGTTCCTCGATCCGATCGATGTAGACGACGGCGAGGTAGTTCGATCCATGGTCGTCGTGATGGACGAGCCCGTCGAGTTTCCCGTCGGCAGCCCACGCGGCCATGTTCAATGCCTGCAGCGGCAGGATGTTGGCTTTGAGCGTCGAGGCGACGTTCCACTCGACGATGCGGCGGGAGAACACGTCGGTGACGAACGCGACGTAGGCGAACCCGGACCACGTCGCGACGTATGGCACGTCCGCGACCCAGAGTCTGCGAGGCGTGTCGGCAGTGAACCTGCGTTGCACGAGGTCCTTCAGCTTCGCGTTAGCCGGGTCAGGCTTCGTCGTGAAGACCTTCTTCGACCGTTTCACGCCGCGAACGCCGGTCAGCCGCATGAGCCGGCCGGTCTGGTCCCGGCCGATGGCCCAGCCTTGTCTGCGCAGCAGCGCATGCATCTTCCGGACCCCGTAGACACCGTAGTTCTCCGCATGCAGCCGGCGGATCTCCGGGATCAGCAGTTCGTCCCGCAGCTGCCGGGCAGACGCGGGACGCGCTTTTGCGGCCCGGTATCCGCGGGCGGTGAGGAACCCCACCTCGGCTTGCCGCATCACACGGCAGACGAGCTCGACCCCGAAACGACCACGCATCTTGTCGACCATCTCGGCGAGGGGCGGCCGAGCTCGGTTGCGACAAACACGCTCGCTGACCGGAGGATCTCGTTGGCCTTCTCCAACTCGGCGATCTGCTTCTTCAGCCGCTTGATCTCCGACTGCGCCTCACGCGAGGTCCCGGGTTCACGGCCCTCGTCGACGTCGAGCCGCTTCTTCCACAATCGCAGCGTCTTGGGGTTCACGCCGAGCCTGCCAGCGACGTGCTTGATCGCGGCGTGATCGGTCTTGTGATCGGGGCGAGCCTCGCTCAACATCCGCAGCGCACGCTGACGGAACTCATCCGGATACGGTCCTGGCACAACTCCATCCTCCAAAAGGAAAGGACGGAACGAAACTCAGGGCGAATCATTCTGTCGGCAGTAGCTGGTCGCTACGATGGCGGGGACCAGAGAACCGAGTCTCCACTAAACCCGGGGCGGTTCACCCATGGCCATGGTCAGTTCGGCGTGGACGCGGCGGTATCCGTATGTGCCGCGTGAGGTGACGTGCACTTCCCGGATCAGCGCGGTCAGCCATTGCCGGCGCAGCTCGGACTGGGTCAGCGGCTTCCGTTTGACACGGTAGTAGTGCTGCCTCGCGACCCCGAGGACGCGGCAGCAACGGTCGATCGGGATCCCGGCGTCGGCGAGGCGGTCGATCACCGTGAAGAGTCTCTTGGGCGGGGACGCTACTCGTCGAGAAGCTTCGCCGCCTGCCGGACGATCAGCAACTCCATCTCGAGCTTTCGAATGCGGTGTCTCGCAGCTCGCAGCTCCGCCGATTCGGACGACGGGACACCCGGACGGCGACCGTTATCGATATCGTCCTGGCGGATCCAGTTCGAGAGCGTGACAGGGTGAATCCCGAGTTCGACGGCGGTCTGCTTGGCCTGCTTGCCGGCACGCACGAGCGCGACAGCGCGAGCACGAAACTCCGGCGGATAGGGACGAGGCATGAGGATGAGCCTTCCGGATCAGGCCACCAGTTAGCCACCGAAACTGGAACCCTTTTCGTGGGGCAGGTCAAGGTGTCACCTATCCGTGCAGCAGTCCCCGTAGTGCGGGGCACGGGGCCCGGCCGGAGTGGGCGCGGACGGGTCGATCGTCCACCGGCTTGGTGGACGTTTGACCGCGCGGCCACACCGCGCGCCAGCACCGACGGACAGATCGCTTCTCGCGCCGGAGCATGACGGGCCAAGGCGGGTACGGCCCGTCCGTGACCCGCGGTGTCGGAGCTGGCCGTGCCCGCCGTCGTCGCGCGGGGCCGACACTGCTTGATTGGCCCCAGCGCAGAGCCGACGACCCCGACGGATGGCACTGCGATCAGTCACGGGTGGCACCACGACTGCCGCAGATCAGCGACGCCCCCAAGAGGCCGCCACGGCCCTCGGGGTGACCTGAGTCGTTGCGTGAGTGCCACGGCTCACACGGCAGTATGGCGCTGCTCGGCCGCTGAACAGTCGCTGGCGCACGAACCAGCGTCCGCCCCAACTGGATTCGGCGAACCGGAGGTTAGCTTCGCCGATCGCGGGGGTGGGGGTGGTAGGCATACTGCATCGCCTCCAGGTCCTCCTCCTCGCCGAACCAGTCATAGATCACCAGGTCGCCGCTATGTGGGACCACGTGTCCGTCGACGACCTCGATGTTCGCCACGATCCCCATCACGCACTGCCGCGGGTTCGCCGCAGCGAACGCCACCTCGTTGCGCGTGACGAGCACGGACTCCCCCGAACTCGTTGTGCCCTTCGCCTCCAGGTAGCACACCTCGCCGTCGCGCATGGCGATCGCGTCGTAGGGATGCCCCACCCGCCGGTCAGCGACCTCCCAGCCTTGAGCAACGAAGTGGTCGGTCAAACGCTGCTGCGCGAGGTCCTCGATCTCCCGGCGAAGCGCTGCATCCTGTTGGAAGCCCTGACCGGACGTCGGCGGCGTCGGAGCTGGTGCCTCGGTAGACGAGCCCATCGTGAGCCCTCTGAGATGCTCGGACCACAGCTCCTCAAGCCGGCGCGCATTGGCCTCGCCCAACCTCGTCCCGCTCTGGCGGGGACTGACGAACTTCTCCGGGAGCTCCCGGACGAGGTCCTCGATCGGCAACCGTTGATCCATGTCGACGATGGCGTCCCACAGAAGGCGCGCAAACCGGCGCTCCGCCAGTGCTCCCTCATCCGACTCACGCCACGACGGCCCGTACTCCGGCTCCTCGGTAAACGTTGCCGACGCGACGATGCCCCGCTCATCGGTGCCTTGGACCAGCAGGTAGCCACGGTCCCCGGGAACGATGCCACCCTCCACCAGAGAGCCGTGCACGTCCCACGCGTCAGGGACTGTTCCGCCACTGCGGATCGTCTCAACGTTCTCAGTCGTCTGAGGCTCGATGGACGAGCTCTGCTTCCGAGAGACGGTCAAGATGTACGTAGCCATCAATCCTCCAAGCGATACAGATCGACCGGGCAGCACCGATTGCCTACGTCCAGAACAGCCGAACAACAGCGCTGCTGTGGCACCGGGAAACGGGAGCCTGACCCGGTTTCCCGGACGGTTCTTGTGTGTTGATCATGCCGCGATTTCTGCAGCGGTGTGAAGGACTTCGTAGTCTGCGGGGCTGAGGCCGCCGAGCGAGGTGTGCCGGCGGCGGGGGTTATAGAACCCTTCGATCCACTCGAACATGGCCGACGCGAGCTGCGTCCTGGAGTCCCAGCTCGTGCGGTCCAGGAGCTCGCGTTGCATCGTCGACCAGAAGCTCTCGATGAGCGCGTTATCGACGCTGGAGGCGACTGTGCCCATCGATCCGAGCAGCCCGGCCTGGCGGAGCCGGTGGCCGAAAAGCCACGAGGTGTATTGAGCTCCGCGGTCCGCGTGAACGACCGTGCTGGGCTCGGGACGGCGTCGCCAGCGCGCCATCTCGAGCGCGTCGACGACGATCTCCGCGGTGATGCGATCGGAGATCGACCAGCCGACGATGCGGCGTGAGTACGCGTCGATGACGGCGGCGCAGTAGACCCATCCGTCTCTCGCGCGGTGCTGCGTGATGTCGCAGAACCAGAGCCGATTCGGCGCGTCGGCGCGGAACTGCCGCTTCACGAGGTCCTCGTGCGTCGCCGTGTCCGGCTTCCGCCCGCGCCGCTTCCGACGGTGCGAGACCCCGACCAGACCGTCCAGTCGCATCAACCGGGCGACTCGTTTGCGGCCGACGTGAACGCCGAGACCGAGGCGCATCTCGGCGAGCACGCGCGGAGCACCATAGGTTTCGCGGGGGTCGGCGTGGATGCGTCGGATCGTCGTCCTCAACGCCGCATCCGCGACCGCTCGCGGCGACGGTGGCCGGCTCACCCACTCGTAGTAGCCCGAGGTCGAGACGTTCAGGAACCGGCAGGCCACCGCGACGGGGATCCCGTCAGCGGCGAGCTCCTGGACCAGCCGGAACCCTATTTTGGGAGCACATTCTCCCGGGCGAAGTAGGCGCTGGCGCGCTTGAGTATCTCGATCTCCATCTCCAGCACCCGGTTGCGGCGGCGCAGCTCGACGAGCTCCTTGTGCTCGTCTGTCGTGACACCGGCCTTGCGACCGGAGTCGACTGCGTCTCGATTCATCCAGTTCCGCAGGCAGGACTCGCTGATCCCGAGATCACGCGCGGTCTGGCCGACAGGATTGCCCTGGGCAACCAAATCCAGAGCTCGACGCCGGAACTCCGGCGGGTGGGCAGCAGGCATCTCACAGACTCCTTCCGAGACGATCATCGCCTCAACTCAGGTGTCCGGGAAACCGGGTCAGGCTCCCTTCGCTGCCACCGCTCCCGTGGCTGAAGGCCACCACTGCGCGCCGCCCTCCGCACTACCCGGGCTTCTTAGGTGGAATGGCGGTCCGGCGCAGGGCGCCCGCAGGAGCGTCGTCGAGAGAGGCGCCGCTTGATCTCGACAGACCGGTGCTGTGGCCACGACCCTCCGCGGCTGAGGGCGCCCGCTACTCGTTGGGATCGTGCCCGCCACGCTTGCGGCACGCGATGTCCTCATAGGTGGCAACGAAGACCGTTGACGGCGCGAGGTCACGCACCGCTTTGTCCATCCGGTCATCTGGCCATGTCCCACCGACATGGCTGCGGTCGAACACCTTGGCGTACTTGTCGGCGTACTCCAGCGGTAAGAAGTCCGCCATGCGTCCACATGTATCGACGATGGCACGAGCCCCACCTGCGGCGGTGGTCCACGCCGCCGACGGCATCACGAGCATCCGCACGACGGCGAGTTCGACATCGGGTCGGGAAGCCGCGCCGTTGCCCCACACACCGCTACTGTCCATCCGGCTCTCGATTGCGTAGACGTCGATGGGGAGTTCAGCGACCTTGAGTCCGTCCGGGAGCGCACCTGCCCCGCTCGGCCGGTCCGGGACTCGTTTGCCCGGGTTGGCGGCCTGCTGCGGGCAGAACCGGCGCCCGGCTTCATCGGTGGCGTACTTCAGCAGGTCGTACGTCGCGGTCGACACGTGCGGGCGGTACTCGACGTTCAGATTGTCTGCGAGGCGCTTCGCCATCGCTTCGGCGTGTGCACGCCGGTCCTCGAGGTCGGACTGCGAGTAACGAGGCAGCCAGAACTCGCACCAGGCCAGAGGAGTACCGAGTAGCGTGTCGGCCATCGCGTCCGCGGTCTCGGGGTCACGTTCCCGGACGTCACGAAGGTAGGTCGCAAGGTCGTACCTGATCGTGCGGGGATACGGCTTGTAGCTGTCGAACGGGTCGACGCCATGGTTGACCGCGTAGATCTCGGGCAGACCCACGATGGACGGCAGGACGAAGTCGCCTGGGTTCGGCGTCGGTTCGGGAGTTGGCACGTTCGCGGCCGCGACGAGCGCGCTGACTTCCGCGTACGCTGGCGCGGTCTCGGAGAGGAGAGCCAAGGTCGCCGCGCTGTTCCTGGGTCCGACGTGGATCTGGACGTCTTCGTCGACCGCCTGCAAAGCACCCACGCTCGGCTGTGCAACAACGACCCAGTTGGTCCAGTCGAAGATGAGCAGCTGGCTCACGGTGTTCTTCGCCCGGACGTGCTCGAAGCCGGCGTCCTTGATGATCGCCTCGGCCTGATCGGCTCGATACCCGACCACGTCAGGAACCGCGATCTGGGCGGCGGGCGCGCACCCCGAGACCGCGAGTCCTATCGCAAGTAGGGCTGCGAGCTTCCGCCATGCGCGCACGTGTCGTTCCTCCGTAGGTGCGGTTCGGATGCGGGGCGCCACGCATTACGAGAAGGTGAACCGCCCCGGGTGTAGTGGAGGCTCTGGGGGTATCCCGACTCCTGTGGGTTCGGAAAACTGGAACCCATGCCACCGTGATTGCTGCCGCGTTCTCGAACTCTACCGGCGTCAGCCAGCCGATGGTGGAGTGCTGTCGCAGACGGTTGTAGAGAATCTCGAGGTACTCGAAGATCGCGTTGGCAAGCTCAAGACGCGTGCGCCAGCATCTGCGGTTCAAGGGCTCGACCTGCATCCGAGGCCAGTTGCTCTCGATGACGGCATTGTCGGCTCATCCGATCTGAGGGTGTGGCCGGGCTCTGAAGCCACCGGCTTCGAGGAGTGATCGGGGGATGTAGTGGGTCAGGTTCCGGAAGCCGAGGGCGGAGCCGCGTAGATGCTCGAGTCGGCCGTTGCTGGCCTCGGTGGGGCCGTTGCTCGTGCCGGCCAGGTCGAAGAACGCGAGCACGTCGGCGGCGCGTTTGGTCAGGGTCCGTCCGAGGGTGGCGAGCTCGTGCAGTGCTGTCGGGACGCCGCGAGTCAGGGAGTCGATGACGGCGGTCATGAGTGTGCGTCCCTGGGCGCGGTCGGGGTGGCGGTAGGCGGTGATCACGCGCTGGTAGATACCCCAGGTGGCCTCGACCTCGACGTGGTCCTCGTCGGCGAACAACGCCTCCAGTCTCGCCGCCTGTCTGTCGGTGAGCAGGTCGGCGCCGGTGTGCAGGGTCCGCCGAGCCTTGTAGAGCTGGTCGCCGGCGCGGCCACGATGACCGTGCAGGTCCTGCTGGACTCGGCGGCGGCACCGATCGAGCGTGTCGCCGGCCAACCGCACGACGTGGAACGGGTCGAGGACCGCGACTGCGTCGGGCAGCTCTTCGGCGGTCGCGGTCTTGAACCCGGTGAACCCGTCCATCGCGACGACCTCGACGCCGTCACGCCAGGACTTGGGGAGCGCGGCGAGCCAGGTCTTGAACGCGCTCTTGGACCGGCCCTCGACCATGTCCAGCAGCCTCGCTGGTCCGACCCCGTCCCGGATCGAGGTCAGGTCGATGACCACGGTCACGCACTTCTCCCCGCGCGTCGTGTGACGCCACGTGCTCCTCGGCCCCGATCACGGCGACGCCGTCGAACCGGGCAGGGTCGTCGATCAGCAGGCGCATGCCTTCGGCCAGGACAGCGTCGTTCGCGGTGCCTCACGCGACCGCCAACGCTTCGGCCACCCGTGCGACCGTCAGATGCTGGGTCACGAGCCCGACCAGGGCCCAGCGCACCGCCGCCCGCGACAGCTTCGCACGCGGCGCGGCTGCGGCCGTGGTGTCTTGGCGCCACACCCGCCGGCAGCCCGAGCAGCGGTACCGGCGCACCCTGATCAGCAGCGTCAACAGACGCCACCCGCACGGTTCATGCGCGAGCGCCCGCGTCACAGTGTCTCGGATGACGCCCTCGGCGCCGCACCTGCGGCAGAACGCGTCGTTCTCGCGCGCGACGACGCGGCACTCCAGCACCGTCCGTTCAGGCTCCAAGCGTTGCCCGACAACGACGAGACCAAGCTCGTCCAGGCGGCAGAACGTCGTCAGGTCAGGAAGGCAGAAGGTACCGTCGTGCACGTCGAGGCCTCTCGGATGGAAGGCGTAGGAACCTCCATCATCGGGGGAGCTCGACCTGCACCCGCATCTCCAGATCACCCCGCCGGCCCTACACCCTCTGATGGGAAGGGCCCCTAAAGCCGCTCGCATTCAAGAGAGCCACCTCCGACACCTCAGCCACTATGAGCGACTCCAAATCGCGACGACACTGCCGCCCCTTGCGACGCCGACCAGAACGGAGGATGGGATACTCATCGCGGGGAGAGGAATGCCCCATCTCCCAGCGCAAATCGGTCAACGGCGAGAAAACTCCGGCCGAGATCGTTCAAGCCGAGTTCGAGGCGCCACCGATCGATCTCGTTCGCCAAGTTGATGTAAGGGCGCAAAGCACATTCTCCAAGAGTCCTTTCGCGCCACTCAGCATAGTCCTCGAGAACAATGCGGTCGCCTTCGCCGTCATAGAAGACGCAAGACTCCTCCCACTCCTGACGGTCGGCATCATCATAGGTCTCCTCATGAAGAAACAAGTCTGCCCAGGGCACGAGTGTCGGCAAAAGATCCTCGTACGGGCGCAAGCCCGCCCTGATGTACCAACTCCCGAGTTCCTGGCGATCCTCGCCGTCCTCGTCGACTGACGCGATAACGATGTCGCCCCGCCCAGAGGTCTTGTTAATCCACTCGTCGGCCTCGAGTAGGATTCTGCGCCCGTCTTGAAGGAGCTTCATCCACGGCAGTGCCAGTCGGAGGGCGCGCAGGCGGAGTTCATAAGGACTGCCTTCAGCGATCTTAGCCAGCTCACGTCGCGACTCACGACCAAGTCGATGGGCCGTAGGGACAAGTATCTTCTTGCCACCACGACTGCCAACGACAACAGTCTTCTCACTCACGGATTGCCAGTAGGCGATCCCTAAATCTGGGTTGCAAAGTACAACGATAACGGGCAGCGAGTGATCCATCCAATACCCAAGGTCGGCACTATCGAGCCGGAACCACCATCCACCCTCGTGGGGCTCTGAAAAATAGCTCGGGCCCGACTTGATCTGTACCGCAATCAGACGGCCACTAACACCGTCGTTCTCCACCACCTCGAGATGCGCGTCGATGCCGAAGTCGTCGGTTGTCTGTTCGCGGAAGACCCAACGAATGTCCCTCGTCACAATTTGCTGAACTGTAGCTACACCGCCGCGGTCCTGGAGAGCGGTATCCCGGATAGTCTTCGTCATTGTCGCAGTATACGGAGCAATCGTCCGTTGAACGAAGCGACGGCGGTCCGCCAAAGCGCTCGCGTCGGGACGCGCGAGAACGGAATCACCATGACTTGGCAGCGGGGCAGGCGCACCCCAGTTCAGGCCAATGAACGGTCTGCGGCCGAGCCCGCCCGGATCATTCAAGAGACTGGGTGGCGGTTGAGCGCAACCCCCGCACGGTTAGCAACGTCCTGCTTCCACGCCTCTGCAAGGTCCTCTCGGGCGCCGACCAGGGCGGCGTATCGTCGGCCAGTGGTTGAGCCGGCGGAGGCTCGGTCTCAGTGCACCGAGCCAAGCCGTTCAGGGGTCGAGGGTCGTCCGTGAAGGTGGATGAGGGAGCCCTGACACTCCCCTCGCTTCCGGAAGAGATCCGCAGCGCCTAACGGCGGGCGTTCAGGCAATGCAGGGCTTTGTCGGTGCTGAACCGCCCCAGGTTTCGTAGAGGCTCTCAACCAACGGAGGATGTGAGAGTCATGGCAGCACCCAGGAAGTACCTCAGGCGTGCTTCGCGAGCGTGCGATCCGGCTCGTGCTCGAGGCCAAGAAGGAGAGCGCCTCGGCGGCTGGCGCGTGTCGGCGTATCGGTGAGCAGTTAGGGATCAACCCCGAGACGTTGCGCAGTTGGGTCCAGCGTGCCGAGATCGACGCCGGGACGCGCCCCGGCACCACGACCGCAGACGCTGAGCTCCTGGCCGCGCCCGAGCGGGAAAGCCACGAGCTGCGCCGAGCCGACACGATCCTGTGCAGTGCCTCGGCATTCTTCGCATCAGCACTCGGCGGGGTAAAGATGGACGCACCATCCACGCCATCCCGGCACCGGCCACTTCCAGCCGCCCCGGCCACTGCGTCCGTGACCGCCCAACTGACTCCTCGGCCGCCCGCACTGCCGCTCCCCCGTCCTGGAAGATTCCCGACCTTCCGGCGACGCAGTTCCCGAACACGCCACGGGGCCGGCCAGGCCAAGCGCGCGGGTCATGCACTACCGAAGAACCAGAGCGGAAGCCAGCGTTCGCGCCACAACCAGCCGCGCGTCAGACGCCCAACATCTTGGGCGAGACTCTCGGCAGCACTACTACATATTGTGGTTACACGGATGTAGTCTGGAGCGAAGGAGCGGCCACCGGCCGCACCAGGTCTGGAGAGGCGGTCGAGGCAACATGTCGAAGCGAACTACGACGCACAGCGCAGCAACGGGCCGGTTCGTCCCGTCGAGCAAGGCTGCAAGCAGTCCCAAGAGAACGATCACCATCACCTCGGGCGCTAAGCCGACGACTGCGGCCCGCAGCGCCGTCACCGGCCGCTTCGTGACTGACGCCTACGCCGCGCGCCACCCGTCCACCACCGTCAAAGGCAAGTAGCTCTGACGGGGCGATCGGCATGTCACTCCCGCCGCAAGGACGACCTTGGATCCTCGGGAGATCTGCAATAGCCAGCATTCGGAGTTCGAAGGTTCAGTGCCCGCCGCCGGACACCGCTGCACAAGGGTCAGCCCGCAAATTGCACGGCCCGAGCCACTATTCAGTCCCATGCGGTACTCCTGAGTCCGGCTCTGGACGTCGCCGGCGTTCCACCGACTCTGTCGTCCGCACACCCTGAGGAGGCTCGGTGCGCCCCAAGGCTCACATGCCATTCACTGTCGCCCCGTGCCTGCGCTGCAAGGCGCAACGAGTGCTGGGCACCGCATGCGCTGAATGTGGCCAGCCGCCACGCTTGGGCGAGGTCAACAACGCGGTTGTCCGGCGTCGGCAAGCAGTTGATGCGCTCTCCAACGCACTCGACGACCAACGTTCCAGCGATTGCGAACTTCACGAAGAGCCAGCCCACGAGGCACTCCTAACGTTCGCCAACGCGTTCCAAGCGCACCTCAGTGAGCTCCTCGATCCTGCGGCGGGTTCGGGGGCACCCGTTAAGATGGCGCGAACCCTAAGACGACTCGACACCCTCGTCGACACCCTCGACGCCGCAGCTTCGCGACGCCCCGGGGCCAAGGCGCGCGCATATCTTGGCGTGGCGCAGGAGCTTCAGCGGATCTGGCCAATCTACCGCGAGGCATTGACAACACTCGACATGGCCCACGCCCAGGAGTTGGGCAGCCAGGGACAGTTCCTTCTCGACAGAGCACCCCGTTTCATAAGTGACGCGCGGACGGTCGGCGAGGCCATCGACGTCCTCACCAGCCAGAGCGCAGAGCCGTCATTGACCCGGCGCCTCCAGCTCTCGCTGCAGATCTTGCACCCCGGTGCCAGCAGGAACGAGCTGGTCGAAGAGGGAGCTCGCAGGGCTCGTCAGGTGACCGGCAGCGACGTGGCCGATGGCGCTTCCATGAGCTTCCTCATCCTCGAGGTCGTTGCGTCGGCGTTCTACAGCCCACAGGTGTTTAGCTTGAAGGTCCGGGAAGCATCCCAGGTGTGCGCGCCCCCGGAGCGGCTCCGGGAGATTGCGGCGATGGACGGTGCGCTCCAGGGGCTCGAGCATCTACGGCGCGACCTCTTCGAGACGCTGAACCACTTCACCCAAGTGGTGGCGACCGAGAGAAGAGGTGCGGCGGTCGTCCGCCGACTCGCAAGATCTGTCGGGGAGTTGCAAGAGTCCGCGATGCCACTCCTGGTCTGGTATCGCTTGCTGGTGGGAGCCGCCGAGGGGGTCGATCAGTACCGCAAGTTCCTCGAGTGGAACTCGACAGACCTCATCAGCAAGCTCAACCATCGGCTCCCGACGCTCAGCGCCGACATGCCCGCCTACCTACGCAACTCTGCCCACCACGGCAGCGCCTTCAACTTCGACGAGTCTCAAGTCACCGTCACGATCGCTCTCAGGTCCCACAAGGAAGTCATGGATCTGGACGACTACGTTGACCGGGTCCTTGCACTCCTCGAGTCGCTCCAGGCGGCAATGTGGGCGCTGGACGCTGCACTCGAGCTTGCCGGGATCAACGTCCCCACTTCTACCGACGATGCCGAGTACATGGGGCTGTTCTCGCACGATCTTGCCACCTGGAACCTCGAGCACCGCTTCGGAATCGACGATGTCCAGTCCACTGTCCGAAACGGAACTTGGACGGTAGAGGCAAGCTTGCCGCCCACCGAGGTGTTGACGACAGCGCTCGCCCTCGCAGAGCAGGCCAGCCCCGGCATCGAACGCTTGACGGTCGCCGTGACGGGCCTTCCGAGTGAGCCTCTCGAGATCGACCTCGTTGACTATAACGACTACAGCGAACAGGTCGGAATCGACTCCGCGACGACATGCATCGCCTTGCTCGAGCTCCGCCACAAGACGACACGCGGGCGGACATGCCTCCTCAGCCATCCGGACGTCGAGTTTGCCGTGGCAACACTGGCGAACCTTCTGCTCAACGACCAGCCCACGATGGTGAAGAGACTGCGGAAAATCCGTGACCTCGCTCATAACCACGGCTTCGACGATCTCGAGAACCTCGCAACATCTGCCATCGCAAGCTTGAGGACTGGCGATGCTGACAGCTTGCGGCGAAAGGTCGCAAGCCTTGCCGCCACCGCGACAGCACCTGCGGTTCCAACCGGCCCAAGGGTCACCGTCCACCTTCAGGCACGCACACAGAGCACGCCCTGTATCGTGACCGAGTCACAATCGTCACCTGCGCATGGAGCTATGAAATAACCGCCAGGCGAGCGTGAAGCGGAGTTCTCTGGCACTGCAAGCATCCACCATTCACCTACTGGAAACAACGGAATGCCAGTGTCAAATGTCTCCATGATATCGAGGCGAGAAATCAGTCGCCGACACCACACGGTACCGAAAGTGCTACTCAAGGGATTTGCTGACTCGCAAAGTAGGGTCGCGGTTACTAATCGCAGCGGCGCAACGTTCGTCACGCACCTGAACAACGCCTCTGTAAGGAACAACTTCTACAGTTTTGAGGGCATCAGCGGCAAGCCGGACGACGCAGTCGAGGTCTGGCTGGGAGCCCGCGCCGAGGCTCCCGCTGCGCCGGTCCTCGAACACGCAAGGGTAGGTATTCCGCCATGCCCATACGACCCTGACCCCATCGCATGGTTCATCGCCACCTCATTATGTCGCTCGCCTTACATACGGAGGATGATGCACGAGTTCGACTCAAACCTGAAGCCTGAGGTAACCGCTGCAACCTTCGAGCGATACAGAACAAGGGGAATATACTTCCATCCCCAAGTCATTGACTTCGTCACAAACCTGCCGATAGACCATGCCGAGACAACACGGTCTCAACTTCGAACGATGGCATCAATCATTAATGAAACTCAGTCAAGGCTCCGAAACTATGAGTGGAGCGTGGCGACGAGCGATAGTGCCATGCTGATCACTTCGGACAGCTCGGTGGCCGTTGAGAGGCCGGCCGACCATTGGCAAGGAATAGTGCCGCTTGGATCAAGCGTCTTTATGCCGGCCAGCCCACACCACCTTATCATCGGTGAGTCTCGTCGCATTGGAGCAATGCGCCGCCCGTTGACAGACGATGTTGCAGGGTGGGTAAATTCAACTTTGTCACGCTCCGCTGAAAGCGAGATTTACTACCACCCTACGATGCCAGTGCCGCAGGAGGCGGCACTCGACACGCAGGCGCCGGCCACTCCGATCATCGCGGGCAGCGTCTCCACCCGCAGCAGAGAATCAGTTCGGACACCAAGTCATGCCGAACCCTCGAGGGTCGCTGACATCACGAGAAAGCTCAACGCTGCCGATACGGCGCTACATGCATCCCGCACGCGCTGGAGAGAGTGAGAGAGTGAGAGAGTGAGCCACGCGCCCCGCCAGGCGTTGCGGATTGCAGAGTCGGCTCGTGACTCACGAGTCAATCGGGCCATCCCGCCCACCCAATGAATTGCGCATTCAAGTTCCCACAATCTCCTAACGCGCGGACACACCTAAGCGATCGGCGTACATTCTCATAAGGAGCGCGACGATCTCTCCATCCGTCGCGCTCGGTGCGGCACCATACAGTTCTTTCACAGCCTCATCAAGCGCCGCGTGCGAAGCGACGAGGCCGGGGACAAGGATCTGACGGTCCGGGTCGTACATCTCAGCGATCGTCATCCCGATCAGACCCTCACGAGAAGTGAGGACGTCCTGGGCGAGCGCCGAGATCTGACGCATCTGCGCTTCGGACGCATCAGGCCATACAAAGTTGTTATAGACGATCGAGTTTGAATAGCTGTAATCCGACTTTAGGCGAACACCCACCATGCGCATCCATGCATTGTGGACCGACGAGTGCAGCATTCCGAAATGATACAGCGTCGCGTTCGGCAACAGGCGCACCTTGTCGCTGCAGAGGGTTTCTGGCCCGACGAAGCCAAGGGGGATGTAGTTGCGACGTTCAGACGACACTTGCGGGATCAGGAGTGAGTTTGTCGTGGAAATTATCTCGGTTCCGAAGCGCTGTGGAGCAGCCGCGGCCTTGCGCGTTTGCGGGCGGTTCGATTTGGATCGGAACTCCCGGACAGCTTTGACTCGCTTCATCACCTCAGGCATTCGCGCGAGCTCCATGGGTGTCGCATTTCCAAGCCACAATGCCCAGCGCTCGATGCCCTGGATGAACTCGCGCGCGCCAAGCCAGCGCCTGAAGTACTTCTCGGCCCCCGGCTCGACCTCGAGAAATGCCAGTTTCTCTTCACTCGTGAATAGATAGTTGCCATCGTCCAGCGGCTGGGAACCAATCCCGATCGGCGGCACGTCGCAGATTGGCTTGGAACGGCTCCACACAAAGACGTCCGGCGCATCCTTTAGGTACGCATTGAGTTGTGCGGGGAACTCAGTAATTGCGGGCTGGTCCGGACGAGGGTGACGGAAGAGCCTCTTCTTATCTCCTTGCTTGGAGAATCCGACGACCACAACAAAGACTGCTGCGGCACCGCTTGCCTCATTCGTCCACTTGAATGTGTCGTGTGCGAAGTCGATCCGCACGCCCAAGTCGTAGATCGGAGACCAGACGTTGGCGACCTGCTCGCCCTGGCAGATCGAGTTCGTCGCCACGAAGGCCGCGCGAATCTTGTGATCACCCATGTACTGTGCGGCCTTCATGAACCAGCCCGCGACGTAGTCGATGTTGCCGACGTTGCGGGCCCCGTTGAACACCGCTACGAGCTCGGCCTTCTGCTCACGTGTCTGGTACCGGGCGCCTCGGAATGGCGGGTTTCCGATGATGTACGAGCACAAGTCCGCCGGTAGCACCTCCTCCCAGTCGACCTCGAGAGCGTTGGCGAGGGTGATCTGCGCCGAGTCAGTGAGAGGAAGGTCGTCGATGACCTGCATGACGATCGTCTGCGTCTCAGCATTGGCCTGAAGCTCGGCGATCCACAGGGCCGTCCGAGCGACGTTGGCCGCGAAGTCGTTGATCTCGATGCCGACGAACTGCTTGAGCGAGACCTTCAAGGGGTTGTTCTTGGCCCCATCGGGCGCATCAAACGCCCACATCGCCTGCCCGTTGTGCAGCGCGGACAGCACCTGATTCTCCAGGCGGCGAAGTGCGAGATAGGACTCCGAGAGGAAGTTGCCTGAACCGCACGCCGGGTCGAAGAAGGTCAGTGACGCGAGTTTGTCGTGGAAGCGTCCCAGGGCACCGGCGCGAGCGCGTGGTGTGACACCGTCCGCGTTGAGGATCCCGTCGAGCTCGGCCTTGAGGTCGTCGAGAAAGAGCGGGTCGATCACCCTGTGGATGTTCGCCGGCGAGGTGTAGTGCATCCCGCCAGAGCGCCTCGTCTCCGGGTTGAGGGTGCTCTCGAAGACACCGCCGAAGATCGTCGGCGAGATAGCCGACCAGTCCGTGCCCTTGGAGACGTCCTCCACGAGAACCTTGACGATCTCGTCGGTGAAGTTCGGGATCTCAGTCGCGCCGGCGTCGGCGAAGAGCCCGCCGTTGACGTAGGGGAAGGCCCTGAGCTCCTGCGAGGCGTAGGGGTCTCGCTCATCGGGTGCGGTGTTCATGTAGTCGAACAGCTCGCGAAGCGCACCCCGCACCTGACGTGCGGGCACACCTGCGAGGTAGTTCGCGAACGCGTCTTTCGGGAACAGCCCCGCGTCCTCGGAGAACAGGCAGAAGACCAGCCGTACGCACAGGACGTTCAGGCTGTGGCGGCTCTCCTCGGAGTCCGGATCCAGGTACTGGGCGTGGAGAAGGTCATAGAGGCGGCCGATCAGTCGGCCCGCGTCGAGCGAGACACGCTCTTCGCGCTGACGCCGCGCCAGCTGCGGGTCGACGAGGAAGTCGAGGAGATGCAGCTGCTCAGGCAGCTCTGCGAGGCGGAAGGAAACGTAATTGGTCGCCGGCGTCGCGACCTCAAGGTCGTGGATGCGGAAATGGTCGAAGTCGCACACAATGATGCGGTCGGGGCGCTGAGAGTTGGGAAGCGAGTCGGCGTACCGCTTGGCCTGCTCGAACGGCGTCACCAAGAGGCCCTGGCGCCGGTCCGGCTTGTCGAGGTCGATGCCGAGCGACTTCTGCTCGATGACCGTCTTCGCGTCCGGGATGATGACGTCGATATAGCCGTGGGTAGCCGTCGCCTGCTCGAAGCGCACGTTGGTCGTCACATCGTTCATACCGACGACATCGCGAAGCAGCTCGAGCCAGAACGACCCTGTGTCGCCCTTCTCATAGCCGCGCCCAGCCCACTTCGCAGCGAACGCGCGAGCCGCGTCCGTCCGCACCCGCACTGTGTGCACGTCGTGCATCCTCGACTCCCCTTAAGCCGTATCGCGGTCCAGGTGGACCGCTGGAAGCCTATCGAGAACCACGCGCGACCAAGACTGCGGCATTCTACTGCCCACATCGCAGCCGACCGGGATCGACTCGAGACCTACCTGCGGCGGGTCTCGTGCTCGATCGCGCGCATGAGCGGCGTCGTCGCCAGCCACTCCTCCGCGTCCAGGTCCGCGATGCTCGCCCCACCCAGCTCCACCGTCAGCACCTCACCCATCACCGCGCCTTCCACGGCGCCGGTGAGGAGGTCGGCCATCGCGAGCATGTGCAACCACATCGCCTGAGCGCGCAGCAAGTCCGCCACTGCATGAAGATGTTCGACGCTCATCGCCGACAGCCCCAGAACCGCGCCCTGGCGCGTCACCCAGAACCGACCCTGGTCCAGCACGCGCCGGTCCAAGCGCCCCGGCGCTACGTGCGCCATCCAGGAAGGCGCGCCCTGCTCTCGACCTGTCATACGCGCATCGTGCCCACCGGCCCTCCCAGACCAGTGCCGCGCGCATACCCGCTACCCGGGACGTCGCCATCCCTCATGACGTCCCAGCGACTCCCCCAACGCTGACAGCGGGGTGGGTCTGGGCCTCGCGGCCCAGACCCACCCCGGTGTCTTACCGCTGCGCCGAAGCGCAGTACCTGCATCCAGGCATTCGAGCCTCGGGCCCGCCGTGGATCCTGCCCGCATCAGCGAGGATCCAGTCGGTGAGCCAGCGCGTGCTCATGTGAGGCCAGCGCTCGGTGAGCGCGTGCTCGAGGATCGACAGCTCCCGGAGGAGCTTTGCCGAGGGCATGCCGTGAGACATGCGGTCGGCCCACTCAGCTCCCACCGACGATCGCAGAGCGAGAAGCTCTGCACGTCGACGGGCCTGCATCTTCGTGCCCCTGCGGGGCATCGTGGTGGTGGACATGGTCCTCCTGGATTGGACACCCCTGCAACGGTGCGCCACAGGTGGTGCGGAGCGTCGCAACGCTCACTCCCGGACCGTCGCGGCGCTCGAGCTCGTCACAAGGGCCCACCGGCATCGACGTCAACTGTCACGACATTGCGCGCGCACACGCGCGCTCGACGGTCTGCGCCATGACGCCCAACGCACAGGTCATCGCGACGCTCGCCGCCTACGTCCCCCGTGGACTGCCCGCCGGCGCCTGGGCGCTTGCTGCCGATCCCGTGCGGTCCCTCGCCGCCCGCACCGCCCCGCACGACCCCGCCCGCGCCAGGGGCGTCGCGTGGGCACTGTGCGTCCTGCTCGCCGGCCCCTACGGCTGGGACCGGCAGAACGCACCCGACCTGCGCGCGCTGCTCACCCCGCCAGCCATCCAGGCCGTCCTGGACGTGCACGTCGCCGGCGGTGGCCGCTCCGCCGACCATCTCGCGCGCCACCTCACCCAGGCGCGCCGCACCGCCCACGCCCTGCCCGCCCGCTCCCGCCGGACGCACCGCATGCCCGCGATCACGCGCACCTCGACCTGCGAAACCTCCGTCGTGGAGGTCGCGCGTGCGCTGACGTCAGCCGGACGCCCCGTGACGCGCTCGACGCTCGGCGCTGTTGCTGCCGAGGCCGCTGCGAGCACTGCACGGGGACGCGCGGCGCGCACCCTGGAGCTCACCTACACCGCCCGCATCCTGCAGGCGACCGATGAGCGAAGCACGGAGGCGGTTCACGCCACACCCACCCACGCCACGAGAAGCAACTCGCCCGCTCGCACCTCCATGCGAGCCGAACGCGCCGCCCGCAAGGCCGAGCGCGACACCCTTCGCCGCGCCACCTCCGGGCCGGTCCTGGCCCCCGAGCCCGACCCCGCGCGCCTGCCCGCCGACGTCCGCGCCGCCCTGGCCGACTACTACCCCCGCGGCGTCCCCGGCCGCCTCTGGGCCGAGCTGCGTCCGCTCACGATGCGCCTGGTCATCGGCTCGAATCCCGCCACGGTCAACATCGCCCGCACCCGAGCCACCGCCGCGGTCGGCTACCTCCGATGGCTGCACACCCAGCCCACCGGACCGGCCAACCCCGGACCGCTGAGCGTCGCCGACCTCGTCGACCTCGACCTTCTCGAGGCCTACATCACCCACCGACGTCGTACCTCCGGCGCCAGCACGGCCTCGATCAGCTCCACGCGGTCCCTGCTGCGCGCCCTCGTCGCCGCTCTCGACGCCCAGCCCCTGGCCGTCCCGTCCCGCTACACCCCGCTGCGCGGCCCCTACAGCCCCGAAGAGTGCGAGGACCTCCTCGAGCTCGTCGCCAACCAGCCCAGCCGAGCACGCCAGCGCACCGGCGCCCTCGTCGTCGGCCTCGCCCTCGGCGCGGGACTGGCCGCACGCGACCTGCGCTACGTGCGTGCCTGCGACATCGTCGAGCGCGACGCCGACACGCTCTTGCCCTACCTCACCGTCACCGTCCCGGCGGGCCCCGCCCCGCGCACCGTCATCATCCGCGACACCTACGCCCCCGCCGTGCGCACCGGCCTTGCGCTGCACGAAGGCGCCGAGACCGACCTGCTCATCGGGCGGCTCGAAGGACGCAAGAACGTCACCACCCTGCGCCTGACCACAGCCGACGGCACCCCCGTCAAGCTCGACATCGCCCGGCTGCGCACCACGTGGCTCTTCGCGATGATCCACGTCGCCATCCCCCTGCCCCGCCTGCTGGCCGACGCAGGCCTGACCACAGCCGCCACCCTGGCCGACCTCCTCCCCTACGCCCGCCACGTCGAGCCCGAGCCCGCGCAGACACGCACCGCACCCGACATCACCCCGACCACCTCCGAACGCGCCGCGCGCAGCACGGAGGTGACCCGATGAGCCTGCGCAGCGTCGAGACAGAGTTCGACCGTGCCCTGAGCGTCGTGCGACGCTCACAGATCGCCCCGCACCTCGAAGACGCCATCCGCTCAACCTCCGCCGGCCGTCCCAGGCGCCTCAGCGTCGAGATGCTCCTCGCGGCGCTTCTTGTCGCACCCAACCAGCGGTTCAGGAGCGGCACCCTCGTCACCGTCCACCGCATCCTCACCGACGAGCTCAGCGCCTCACGCCTGCGACGCTCCGACCTCATGTGGGACGAGCACGGACAGGCCAAGACCCTCACCATCCGCCAGGTCCGCTACCTGTTCAAGCAGATCGTGCGCGCCATGGACTTCTCCGCCCACACCACCAGCGGGCTCGACGCCGACGACATCCTCGACGTCACCGACACCACCCACGAGTGGCTCAACGCCCTCGTGCGCGCCTCGCTGCCCGACTCACTGCCCACCGCCGAGATGCACGCCATCGACGCCTCAGCGATCCCCGCCTGGAGCCTCGGCAGACGCCGCGCCACCGACGCCCAGCGTGCCGCGGGTCGCCCGGCGACCGCCTCGGTCGACCCCGACGCCGACTGGGGATACCGCACCGTCACCACCGACTCCGCCACCAAGAAGTTCTTCGGCTACCACCTCAACGCCGCCGTCACCTCCTACACCCCCGGCAGCCCCTGGCAGTCCATCAAGGCGATCACAGCCTTCGACCTCGTCGCAGCCAACGCAGGACTCACCGAATCGACCATCAACCTCCTCGACGACGCCCTCCTGCCCTTCGCCCCCCGCACCACGCTCCTGGTCGACCGCGGCTACTCCAACTGGGTCGCCCCCGCATGGGCCGACCAGCTCCACGCCCGAGGCGTCACCCAGTACCTCGACATGCGTGACGACAACCTCGGCTACCGCGAGGACCCCGAGACCGGCGTCATCATGTTCGCCGGCTGGCCCTTCTCCCCCTGGACCCCACGCCACCTGTTCAACATCACCCACCCGAAGCGCTACTCCATCGCCCCGCTCGCGCCCAACGCCTCCGCTCCCGTCCGCAGGCGCCACGCACGAAGCGCCGCCAAGGTCGAGCAGTTCAACGCGCAGATCCAAGCGCTGGCCCCCTACGCGCTCGTCCGCAACGGACGCCGTCACGCCAAGGGCCACCAGCGGTTCTTCACCCGCACCCACGGCCGCGAGAACGCCACCGCCGCCCAGCGTCGCACCAAGGCCTTCACCCAGGAGACCATCTCCGTCTCCAGCGCCGTCCTCGGCAAGCACTACCAGCCCCACCGCTGGGGCACCCCCGAATGGATCGCCGCCTACTCCCGGCGCACCGCCGTTGAAGGAGCCTTCGGCGTCCTCAAGGCCCGCACCGGATACGCCATGACCCGCGGCTGGACCCGCGCGATCGGCATCACCGCCAACACGATCATGGTCACCGCAGCGATCGTCCAGTACAACATCCAGGTCATCCGCCGCTGGGCAGCAAAGAACGCCCTCAACGACGCCGACCTCTACGACGCCCCCTCAAAAGCGGACGCCACGCCAAGCGGCCCACGCCCCGCCGCCAACCCCCAGCGACCCGGCGCACCGCCCGCCACCTGAACCCGCGCGGCACGCCGCGCACCGAACTCCACAGCCACACCCACGCAGCCCGCAGGCCCCAGAGCCTGACGGGCTACCAGTGATTCCCCGCACGCCCTCGAACTACCCCGAGCGCGCGTCACTGCTCGCCGCCGGAGTCCCGCGCACAGCACTGCACCCATCGACAGCAGCCCGAAACAGACAGAACCCCCCGCCCAGAGCCCCGGAGGGCTCTCGACGAGAGGTTCTGTCACTACGACCGGTGAAAATATGTCACCAGGCCAATGGTCGGGGTGACAGGATTTGAACCTGCGACCTTCCGGTCCCAAACCGGACGCGCTACCAACCTGCGCCACACCCCGCGGCCACGCACAGCGTGGTCCGTCGAGAAGCATAGAGGGTCCGGCGGCCTCTGGGCGGCTGTGTCTCGTCCCCGGAGGTCCTGCTAAGGTATCCGTCGGTCCTGTTGCCACGGGACCACGCGGATGTAGCTCAATGGTAGAGCCTCAGTCTTCCAAACTGATTACGCGGGTTCGATTCCCGTCATCCGCTCCACGTATCACCGCAGGTCAACGGCCGTTCTCGCACCGCGAGGACGGCCGTTCTGCATCCCCCGTCCGGGCCGTCGTGGAAGAACGTGGAAGTAGGCCCCCCGATGACAGTCCACCACCTGCCCGTGCGCCGGCCCGAGGACGACCCCGCGACGCTCGCCGAGCACCTCACCCGCGCCCCGGACGATGATGCAGCTGTGAGGTTCGCGCTGGCCTGGCTCTGGACCGCAGCCGAGGACGCCGCAGACGACGAGACCGCCGGCCGCGAGATGCGCGCGCTCGTGTCCGACTTCGCGCGCCACTGGAACGCGACGCACGCCCTGCCCGTCGCTGCCAGCCCCGGCCCGCGCCTCGAGGCCGTTGCCGAGGCTGCCGAGGCCGGCGTGGCGCACCGGCTCGGCTACGTCGTCGTGGAGCGCACCTGGCAGGGTTCGGAGATCCCGCTGTCCAACGACTGGCACCCGACGTTGCTCGAGGCCCAAGCCGAGGCCGAGGTGCACCGCCGCACGCTGGCGACGTACCGGCCGGGTTCGGTCGTCGTCGTCGCGCTCGTCTCGGAGGTCGACGCATGAGCGCGCGTCGTCGGGACTCTCGTCGGTCGTTCGGTTCGCTCGAGCTGCTGCCCTCCGGCCGCTGGCGCGCCCGCTACACCGGCCCCGACG
>NZ_JACZDF010000003.1 GCF_014852685.1 Flavimobilis rhizosphaerae | reverse complement strand
ACGAAGCGGACCCGAAGGTCCAATTAAACTGGCAATGACCGACAATCGTCGGTCCATTCCAAAGGAATCTCGACGATCAGGCACCGAACCACCATGTAGCGGCCGGCATCCCTCTCGCACGAGAGTTATTTGGCATTGACTATCAAGCACACTGTTGAGTTCTCAAGGAACAGACGCGCATCCTCGCTCTCCCCTTGCGGGTCCTGCTCGGAGGCAACCGTTCAAACTTACTCTGCCCGCCTGCCGATGTCAACTTCGGTTCCTTGCGGTTCCTGGTTGCGGCCGGCGGCCAGTTCCCGTCCGCGACACAGCGATGCTGTTCCGAGTCTGGGGGTGGTTCTCCAGGCGGGACCGGCCACCAGCTCACTCCTCGCGGAGGCCTGCTCGGTGTCCGTTCCTCCCTGCCGGGCGAACGAGTAGAACGTTACGCGGAGGTTTCCACGAGGGTCAAATCCGTGAGCGGTGACGCCGGTCACCTGCCTCACCAGCCGGGCTATCGTGAACGAGCCGGCAGAGCCGCCGGCCCCGGCATCATGCCGTTCCCCCTGGAGCACGCCATGCTCGAAGCCATCGGCTGGATCGGATCCGCGATCCTCGTCCTCTCCCTCGTGCAGACACGCATCCTGCGGCTGAGGATCCTCAACCTCACCGGGTGCCTCGTCCACATCGGCTACAACACCGCCGTCGGCGTGTGGCCGATGGTCGGGCTCAACGTCGTCCTCGCGATCGTCAACGTCGTGCAGCTGCGCAAGCTCCTCAAGGAGCAGCACGCGGACGTGGGCGGCTACGACGTCGTGCCCACCGACGTCGACGCACCCCTCCTGCGCCACCTGCTGACGCGCCACCACGACGAGATCGTCAAGCTCCACGGCGTCGAGCCCGCCGACGTCCCCGCGACCGAGGCCTACCTCGTCCTCCGCGGTGATGAGACCGTCGGCGCCGTTCTCCTCGACGACGCCGGCGACGGCACCGCACGCCTCACGCTCGACCACGTCGTCGAGCGCTACCGGGACTTCACGCCCGGCGAGCACGTCTTCCGCCGCTCCGGCATCCTCGCCGGGCACGGCTACGACCGCATCGTCACCCGGCCCGGGATCACCGGACGGACCGCCCAGTACTACGAGACCGTCGGCTTCACGCGCGACACGACGACCGACGAGTTCGTCCTCGCGGTCCCCGTCGCCGCCTGACCGCACCCGCCTCCTGACGGATCGGCGCCGTCCCCCCGTCGGACGGGGGGACGGCGCCGATCTGTCGGGGAGCGCGAGTGCTAGATCCAGACGAGCGCCTGGCCCGGCTCGTGGAGCACCGCCGCGACGTCGGCGAGCACCCGGCTCGCCAGCTCACCGTCGACAAGACGGTGATCGACGCTCAGCGCCAGCTGCGTCACCCACCGCTTCTTGATCTTCCCCTTGTGGACCCACGGCTGCTCACGGATCGCGCCGAACGCGAGGATCGCTGCCTCCCCCGGGTTGAGGATCGGCGTCCCCGTGTCGATTCCGAACACACCGACGTTCGTGATCGTGATCGTGCCGTCCTGCATGTGCGCCGGCGGGGTCTTCCCCGTCCGCGCCAGCTGCGTGAGCCCCGCGAGCGACTCCGCGAGCTGCAGCAACGTCGCACGGTGCGCGTCCTTGATGTTCGGCACCATGAGGCCCCTCGGAGTCGCCGCCGCGATCCCGAGGTTGACGTAGTGCTTGTAGACGATCTCCTGCGCGGCGTCGTCCCAGCTCGCGTTGATCTGCGGGTGCCGGTCGATCGCGATGAGCAGCGCCTTCATCGCGACGAGCAGCGGCGTCACCCGCACGTCCTTGAAATCACGGTCCGCGCGCAGCCGCTCGACGAGACGCATCGTCCGCGTGACGTCGACCGTGTGGAACACCGTGACGTGCGGCGCCGAGAACGCGCTCGCCACCATGGCCTCGGCCGTGCGCTTGCGCACCGACCGCACCGGCACGCGCGTCTGCCGCCCGTCGGACGTCACCGACCCCTGCGCGAGCCACGGCCTGTCGTCGTCGGTGTCGTTCGCGTACGTCGCGAGCTCGCGCGCGTCCGCGCGCTCCGCCTGCGCGACGACATCCTCGCGCGTGACGAGGCCGCCCGGGCCCGTCGGGACGATCGACGTGAGGTCGACCCCGAGGTCCCGCGCAAGCTTGCGGACCGGCGGCTTCGCGAGCACCACCGCAGGACCGCGCGACGACTCGGGGGCGGGCGCCGCAGTGCCCACCGGCGCGCGGGCCGGGACCGGCGCGGGCGCCACGACGCCGCCCGAAGAAGAACCCGCGGGCGCGACGGCCGACCCGGCCGCGGGCGCGCTCGGCGAGGCCGACGGCGCCGCCCGGCGCGGACGTCGGACCGACGCGTGCTCAGCCGTGCCGTACCCGACGAGCACCGCCCCCGAGCCGGCGTCGGCCCCGTCCTGCACGCTCGGAGCAGCCGCAGCCGCGGACGTCGCCGCAGGAGCCGGAGCGGCCGGTGCCGCAGCACCGTCCGGGTCCGTGTCGACGACGACGATCGGCGTCCCCACCTCGACCGTCGTGCCCTCCGGCACGAGGATCTCCGCGACGACGCCCGTCCACGGGCTCGGCAGCTCGACGAGCGACTTCGCCGTCTCGATCTCGACGATCGTCTGGTTGACCGTCACCCGGTCGCCCACCGCGACGTGCCACTGGACGATCTCGGCCTCGGTGAGGCCCTCACCGGCGTCGGGCAGGGGGAAGGACTCGAAGGTCGGCACAGCGTCTCCGTCTCAGAAGGCCAGCGAGCGGTCGACCGCGTCGAGGACGCGGTCGAGCCCGGGCAGGTAGTCGTGCTCGATCTTCGCGACCGGGTACGGGGTGTGGAACCCGCCGACGCGCAGCACCGGCGCCTCGAGCGAGAAGAAGCACTCCTCCGTCACGCGCGCAGCGACTTCCGCGCCCGCACCGTGGAAGACAGGGGCCTCGTGGACGACGACGCAACGACCCGTGCGACGCGCCGACTCCACGACCGTCGGGAAGTCGATGGGCGAGATCGTCCGCAGGTCGACGACCTCGAGGCTGCGACCCTCCTCCGCGGCGGCCGCGGCCGCCGCGAGCGCGACGTGCACCGACGGCCCGTACGCGACGAGCGTGAGGTCCGTGCCCGGCCGGACGACGACCGCGCGGTCGAGCGTCTCGTGCCCGATCGCGTCGTACGCCGTCGGCGCACCTGCCGCCGGGAGCGCGAGAGGCGCGACCTCGACCGGGCCCTTGTCCCAGTAGCGGCCCTTCGGCTCGAGGAAGAGCACCGGGTCCGGCGACGCGATCGCCTCGCGCAGCATGCGGTAGGCGTCCGCCGGGTTCGACGGCGAGACGACACGCAGACCCGCCGTGTGTGCGAAGAGCGCCTCAGGGCTCTCCGAGTGGTGCTCGACCGCGCCGATGCCCCCGCCGTACGGGACGCGGATGACGATCGGCAGGCTCACACGCCCCGACGTGCGGTACCGCATCTTCGCGAGCTGCGTCGTGATCTGGTCGAACGCCGGGAAGATGAAACCGTCGAACTGGATCTCGAGGACCGAGCGGTAGCCGCGCATCGCGAGCCCGATCGCCGTGCCGACGATCCCCGACTCCGCGAGCGGCGTGTCGACGACGCGGTCCTCGCCGAACTCCGCCTGAAGACCGTCCGTCACACGGAAGACGCCACCGAGACGGCCGACGTCCTCCCCCATGACGAGAACCTTCGGGTCCTCCGCGAGCGCCTGACGCATCGCGAGCGTGATCGCCTTGGCGAGCGGCAGCGTCGTCGTGCCCGTGGGGAACGGCGCGACCTGCGCCTCGATCGCGGGCTGCGTGGACGTCGTGGTCATCGGGCACCTCCGTCGGCGAAACCGGACTCGTACTCGGCGAAGAACGCGCGGTCGTCCTCGACCGCCGCGTGCGGGGTCGCATAGACGTGGTCGAACATGCTCGCGGGCGCGGGCGCGGGCATCGACCGCACCGTCTCGCGCACGCGTGCGCCGAGGTCGGCGGCCTCCTCGACGACCTGCGCCGCCCACGCATCGTCCCAGCCGCCCTCGCGGCGGAGCATCGCCTCGATGCGAGCGATGGGATCGCGCTCGCGCCACTGCTGCTCGAGCTCGCGCGTGCGGTAACGCGTCGGATCGTCGGACGTCGTGTGCGCGCCCATGCGGAACGTGAACGCCTCGACGAGGCTCGGTCCACCGCCCGAGCGGGCCCGCTCGAGCGCCTCCTGGGTCACCGCGTAGCTCGCGAGGACGTCGTTCCCGTCGACGCGCACACCCGGCACGCCGAAGCCCTCGCCGCGGCGCGCGACCGGCACGCGGAACTGACGCTCGTTGGGCTCCGAGATCGCGAACTGGTTGTTCTGACAGAACAGCACGAGCGGCGCCTGGTTGACGGCCGCAAAGACGAGCGCCTCGTTGACGTCGCCCTGCGCCGTCGCACCGTCGCCGAAGTACGCGACGACCGCCGTGTCGACCGTCGGATCGCCCGTGCCGACGACGCCGTCGCGCTGGACGCCCATCGCGTAGCCCGTCGCGTGCAGCGTGTGCGACCCGATGACCAGCGTGTAGTTGTGGAACCGGTGCGCCTCGCCGTCCCAGCCACCGTGGTCGACGCCACGGAACAGCCGGAGGATCTGCGCGAGGTCGACGCCACGCGTGTGCGCGACGCCGTGCTCCCGGTACGACGGGAAGACGTAGTCCTGCGGGGCGAGCGCGCGGCCCGAGCCGACCTGCGCGGCCTCCTGGCCGAGGCACTGCGCCCACAGGCCGAGCTGGCCCTGTCGCTGGAGCGACGTGGCCTCGTCGTCGAAGGCCCGCACGAGCACCATGTCGCGCCACAGGTCGCGCACGTGGCCGTGGTCGAGGTGCGCGGCCCGCTCCCGGTAGGGCTCCCAGCGCGGATCGGTCGTGCGCTCGCCCGTGGGCGTGAGCAGCTGCACCATGGGCACGGCGTCGCCGGTCGGGCCCGTGCTGTCGGTCGCGTCGTCGGTCACGAAGGTTCTCCCCGAGGACTCTCGGCGGGACGCCGACCGGGCGGCCGACGCTGGCTACGGTTGCGTAACCTACGCCAGCGTAAGCAGACATCATCGACGAAGGGATAGGCTGCCGCGCCACGTGGACCGGTGATTCTTTGTGGGGGTCCCACAAGCCCAGGGACTGAGGTCCCTGTCAGCAGTGTCAGCGGTCCTTGCGGTCGGCGCGCCCGATCGCGAGAGACCCGAAGAATGACACGACCGTGACGAGCAGGGCCGCGAGGAACGCCGTCCAGAACCCGCCGTCGATCCGGATGCCCCACGACGTCCGCTCCGTGATCCACACCGTGAGCAGGAGCATGAGGGTGTTGACGACGAACGTGAACAGCCCGAGCGTGAGGATGTAGAACGGCACCGAGAGGAACGCCACGACCGGCCGCACCGCCGCGTTGACCACCCCGAAGATCGCCGCGACACCCAGCAGGACGAAGATCTTGCCCTCCGCCGAGCTCGCCCCGACGATGTTGAAGCCCGTGACGAGCAGCGACGTGATCCACAGGGCGAAGGCGTTGACGATGACACGCAGCACGAAGGTCATGCCTCGATCCTGCCAGCCACCCACCGCCGTGTCAGTGGGATGCTGTCCTGCGTGAGCGACAACCCTCAGCTGCGGCCCGCGGTCGACGCGCTGCCCGCCTACGTCCCCGGCGCCCGTGCAGGAGCGACCTCGTTCAAGCTCTCCTCGAACGAGAACCCCTATCCCGTGCACCCCGCGGTGCTCGCTGCGATCGTCGACGCCGCGCAGGACACCAACCGTTACCCCGACATGCACGCGAGCGAGCTCTGCGAGGCGATCGCCGGGATGATCGGCGTGCGCGCCGAGGAGGTCGTTGCTGGCAACGGCTCCGTCGCGGTGCTCGCGCACGTGCTCGGCGCGTTCGTCGACGCCGGCGACGAGGTCGTCCTCCCGTGGCGGTCCTTCGAGGCCTACCCCATCGCCATCCAGGTCGCGGGCGGCACGGGCGTGCGCGTCCCGCTCGCCGCAGGCGGACGCCTCGACCTGCCCGCGATGGCCGCAGCCGTCACCGAGCGCACGAAGGTCGTCCTCGTGTGCACGCCCAACAACCCGACCGGCCCCGCGGTCCACGCCGACGAGCTCGACGCGTTCCTCGCCGCGGTGCCGCGGCACGTCGTCGTCGTGCTCGACGAGGCCTACGTCGAGTTCGTCCGCGACCCCGAGGCGCCCGACGGCGTCGAGGTTTACGCCGCGCACCCCAACGTCGTGCTGCTCCGCACCCTCTCCAAGGCCTACGGGCTCGCCGGGCTGCGCGTCGGCTACGCCGTCGCGCGCCCGCGCCTCGCGGCGGGCATCCGCGCGGTCGCGACGCCCTTCGGCGTCTCGCACGTCGCGCAGCGCGCCGCGATCGCCGCGATCGGCGTCCAGGACCGGCTCCTCGAGATCGTCGACGAGCTCGTCGACGAACGCACCCGGCTCGTCGACCTCCTCACCGCCCAGGGCTGGGACCTGCCCGAGACGCAGGCGAACTTCGTGTGGCTGCCGCTCGGCGAGCAGACCGTCGCCCGCGCCGCCGAGGCCGCGAGCGCCGGGGTCGTCGTCCGCCCGTTCGCGGGCGAGGGCATCCGCGTGAGCGTCGGCGAGCCCGAGGCGACCGATCTCTTCTGCGAGATCGCCGCGGGGTGGCGCGAGGGCGTCTGAGCCGGCCTCACCGTGTCGTCGGCTCGGGCACGTAGACCTCGACCGGGCTCGCAAGCGCCTCCTCGAGAGGGCCCGACGGCCGCCCGCCGACGTCCCCCAGCACGTCGTCAAGTGCCGCCGTGACGGCCGAGCCCTCGAGCGCCTCCGCGGCGCGCACCCCGTTGACCGAGGAGTGCATCTTGTCAACCGGCGCGTGCGGCGTCCCCGCGGCCTCGTCCGGTCGCACCGTGACGGTCGTCCGCGTCAACGTCGCCGGGTTCTCCCGGCCGTCGAGCTCGTGGACCTCGTCGCCCTTGACCTCGATGTGCACCGCCTCGACCTCCTTCGGGAGGTCGATGCCGCCCGTTGGCGCCCCCACGGTGACGAGCCCTCCCGAACCGCGTCTTGCGGCGAGCAGCGCGCCGATCGCGCCGCCCTGGCTGTGCCCGACGAACACGACCTTCTCGCCGTCCTTGACGCCCGCGTTGCGCATCGCGCGCTCGACCGCACGGATGGCCTGCTCGTTCCGACGCATGAGGACCCCCGTGTTGCTGCCCCACGTCCGGGCGTGATCAGCGACGAAGAACCCCTTCTTCGCGGGGTTCGGGCGCCCCTCGCTGCCCGGGATGTAGACGACCCACGAGCTCGAGCCGTCCGGACGGACCGTGCGCTGCACGCCGACGGCACCCTCCGCCGAGCGCGCGTTGATCGCGTCGAGGGTGCGCAGCGCCTGCGTCGTCGTGCCCGCGCGCCGCGCGCCCTCCGGCGCCGGGTGCGGGCTCATCTCGGGGGTCGGGAGACGGTCCCGGAACCGGTGCGCCCACACGAACGTCGCCGGCTCCACGAGGCCGTAGTGAGCGACCTCCGTGAGCAAGTCAGCGGTCCCGGCGCGGTTGAGCGGCTTCGGTGCCCGTCCCAGGCCCGCCCCGACCGCGCTCTCGACGAGGTAGAGCGGAGTGCGCAGATCGGTGACCATGTCGAGCGCCGGGGTCGCGATGTCGGTCCGCTCGGCCCCGTCCTCGCGGATGTCCGCGACGACGCCTCCCGCTCGGACGAGACTCGTCACGCCCGCGACGGGCGCGAACGCCATCGCGAGCCGACGCCACACGCCGTCGTCCTCGGGCGGGCGTGCTTCCTCCTCCGCCCGCGCATACGTCTCCCGCGCACCGTCAAGCCCGTCCGCGAGTCGTCCCGCCTCGTCGGCAGCACGCGTGATGCCGCGCCCGAGCAGCTCGAGCGCCTCGACCACGTCGGCAGCGCGCGCAGCGAGCGCCGCCCGCGCCGCGACGACCTCGAACGTCGCCCCCGAGGCGACGACCAGCGCTACCGCCGCCGCGAGGGCGTGCCCGAGACGCTCCTCGAGCGCGCGGACGTCCGTCGCCGCGACACCCCCGTGCACGCCGGTGCCGTCGAGCCGTGCGGTGAGCCGTCGCAGCGTCGTGCCGAGGACCTCGAGCTCGTCGAGGTCGACGTGGAAGCCCGTGACGCCGCCGGAGACCACGATGCCCCGGGGACGCTCCGGCAGCCGCACGATCTCCGTGTCATAGGGCGCGACACAGACCGGAGGCGAGCCATCGGCCGGTTCCCGCACCGACGTCCGGGGACCCTGCGCGAGCTTGCGCGCCGGCATGAGCCCGTCCGTCAACGCCTGCGGGACGAGCGGGACCGTGCCCGTCGACAGCGGCGCGGCGAGGTCCGACGGCGCGCGGAGCGGCGCCGGCGGGGTCAGACCGCCGTTCACGCTTGCCCCCCGGCCGCACTCACCGTCTGCTCCGCCCTCGCGGCCGCGCTCGCGAGCGCGGGCAGCGCACGCTCGGCCTCGGCGACGAGGCCGGCAGCGGCCTCGAGGTCGTCGGCGAGGAGCCCGACGAGCTCGAGGAAGCGCAGCGCTGCTCCCGAACGCCAGGTCGTCGTCCGTACCTGCACGAGGGTCGCGCGGGCGTCGGTGAGCACCCCGGACACGTGGGCAAGTCGTGCGGCGACCCACGCGAGCTCGTCGCCGTGGGGCGCGGGGACGGGAGGCGGTGCAGGGGGCGCGGTGTCTGTCATGGCGGTGACCGTAGGCGCGGTCGGACGGCTCTGCGAGGGCTCCCCGAAGATCCGTGGACGGGGTCCTCGGAAGCCCCACCTGTGGTCAGGTCGCAGGCCGGACGACCCCGCCCGGATGTCCGTCCCCCGTGGGAGGATGCCGCCATGCCTTCGACGACGCCCACGCCCGTGACCGACCGCGTCATCCTCGCCGACGCGAACCCGCCGATCGCCCTCGGTGCGCTCGACGGCCGCTACCGCCGCGCGGTCGCGCCGCTCGTCGACCACCTCTCCGAGGCCGCGCTCAACCGCGAACGCCTCCACGTCGAGGTCGAGTGGCTCATCCACCTCACCGACCAGCAGGTCGTCCCGGGCGCAGCACGCCTCTCGGAGAACGAGAAGGGCTACCTCCGCGCGATCGTCTCCGACTTCGGCGCCGCCGGCGTCGCCGAGCTCGCCGAGATCGAGCGGCAGACCGTCCATGACGTCAAGGCCGTCGAGTACTTCATCAAGCGCCGCATCGCCGCCGCCCCCGGCTTCCTCGGCGAGGAGACCGTCCTGCCGTCCGTGAGCGAGCTCGTCCACTTCGCGTGCACGAGCGAGGACATCAACAACCTCTCCTACGCCCTCATGGTCCAGGGAGCTGTCCGCCAGGTGTGGCTGCCGGCCGCCGAAGCGCTCGTCGAGCAGATCGCTGCCATGGCGCGCGAGCACGCCGACGTCCCCATGCTCTCCCGCACGCACGGGCAGCCCGCGACCCCGACGACCGTCGGCAAGGAGCTCGCCGTCCTCGCGCACCGCCTGCGCCGGCAGACCCGCCGCGTCGCGGCCGCCGAGTACCTCGGCAAGCTCAACGGCGCGACCGGCACCTACGGCGCGCACCTCGCGGCCGTGCCCGGCGCCGACTGGCCGGCCGTCTCGCAGAGCTTCGTCGAGCACCTCGGCCTCACGTGGAACCCGCTGACGACGCAGATCGAGTCGCACGACTGGCAGGCCGAGCTCTACGCGGACGTCGCGCGCTTCAACCGCATCCTCCACAACCTCGCGACCGACGTGTGGACGTACATCTCGCTCGGCTTCTTCACGCAGATCCCCGTGCCCGGCGCGACCGGCTCCTCGACCATGCCGCACAAGGTCAACCCCATCCGCTTCGAGAACGCCGAGGCCAACCTCGAGATCTCGAACGCCCTCCTCGACACGCTCGCGGCCACGCTCGTCACGAGCCGCATGCAGCGCGACCTCACCGACTCCTCGACACAGCGCAACATCGGCACCGCGTTCGGCCACTCGCTGCTCGCGATCGACAACGTCGCCCGCGGTCTCACCGCGCTCGCCGTCTCCGAGCCGACCCTCCTCGAGGACCTCGACCACAACTGGGAGGTCCTCGGCGAGGCCATCCAGTCGGCCATGCGCGCCGCGGGCGTCGCCGGCGTGCCCGGCATGGAGAACCCCTACGAGCGCCTCAAGGAACTCACGCGCGGCCACCGCGTCACCGGTCCCGAGATGCGCGAGTTCGTCGGGACGCTCGGCCTGCCCGCCGACGTCACCGCACGCCTGCAGGCCATGACGCCCGCGACGTACACGGGCATCGCGAGCACGCTCGTCGAGCGCTACCTCTGACGCGCGCACGACGCCCCGGGCACCGCACGGTGCCCGGGGCGTCGACGTCCCCGTTCCTGAGCGGGTCGCGACGCGCTGCCCGACGTACCCCGGGGCGAGCCGCTCGACGTGCCAGCCTCGAGGAGACGGTCAGAGCGTGTCGGTCCGGCGCAGGATCGCACCCTCACGCATCGCCCACGGGCAGATCTCGACCTCGGCGACCTTGAGTGCCCGCATCGCCTCCTCGGCGACGATCGCGCCGCCGACAATCTGGTACGTCCGCTCGGGCGTGATCCCGGGAAGCTCGGTGCGGCCCTGCGCCGTGAGCCGCGCCAGGCGCGGCACCCAGTCGGCGAGCATCGAACGGCGCAGCCGCCAGCGGTCGTCGGGGCCGACAGCCTCGACCTGCATGCCCGCGAGCCGCGCGAGCGAGCGGAACGTCTTCGACGTCGCGACGACGTGGTCGGGCCGAGGCCGCTCGTCGAGCTCGCCGAGCGCGTCCGCGAGGACCGCCCGCGCGTGGTGACGCAGCGCCTCGACCTGCTCGGCCGTCGAGACGTCCGTGTCGAGGAACTGGATCGTCGAGCGGCCCGCGCCGAGCGGCAGCGAGAACGCGACGTCCGGCACCTCGCCGACGCCGTATGCGACCTCGAGCGACCCCCCGCCGATGTCGAGCAGGAGGATGCGTCCCGCACCCCACCCGTGCCAGCGGCGCGCCGCGAGGAACGTCAGCGCGGCCTCCTCCTCGCCCGAGAGGATGGCGATCTGCTCGCCGAGGATCTCCTCGATGCGCGCGATGACGTCGCCGCCGTTGGGTGCCTCACGGATCGCCGACGTCACGAGGACGAGCAGCTCCGCGATGCCGTGCTCGCGCGCGAGCTCGCGGCCGTCGCGGACGCCCGCGAGGATGAGGTCGACCCCCTCCGCGCCGATCGAGCCGTCGGGCTCGAGGAAACGCATGAGCCGCACGATCGAACGACGGTTCGCGACGGGCACGTGCGGGCGGCCACGCTCCGCGTCGACGACGAGCATGTGCACCGTGTTGGACCCGACGTCCAAGACTCCCAGCCTCATGGTGCGACGCTACAGGTGTGCGGGCCCCGGCCCGAAGTGCCGCGCCCCGCGCGGCTCACCGACCGCCGCGCCCTCCGGCGGGGGCCTCGCCCGCGACGACGGTCGCGACCTCGGCGCCGTCCGCCGTGAGCGTGTAGCTCGCCGCGTCGGTGAGGTCCGCCGACGAGACGAGGACCTGCGTCGCCTGTCCCGACGCCGTGAGCGTGAGGATCGTGGCGCCCGACGCGTCGACGAGCGTGAGGCGCGTGCCCGCGGCGAGGGTTGTCGTGAGGTTCGACTGGAGCCACGCCTGCGTCGACGCGTCCGGGTCCGGCGACTCGTTCATCCCGGTCGCGCCTGTCGCAAGAACGGTGCCGCCCGTGAGCGCGAACGTCCCGTTGACGTCGAACGCGCTCTCGGGGTCGCGGGAGCCGCCGACGACGACGGTGCCGCCGCTCACGGTGAGCGAGCCGTTCGAGTCGAGGCCGTCGCCGCCCGCGCTCACCGTGACGGTTCCGCCCGCGACGACGAGGCTCTGCCCGCCGTCGGCCTCCGATCCGCCCCCTCCGCCGGGGCCGCCGCCCTGGCCGCCGCGCGCCGGGTCGCTCGCGGTGCCGTTCCCCCCGTCGGCGGGCCGCTCTGGTCGGGTGCCGTCGGCGGGCGCCTCCGTGGGGCGTGTGCCGCCGTCGCCAGGGCCTCCCGTCGGCATGTCCGTCGGCATGTCCGTCGGCATGTCCGTCGGCATGTCCGTGGGTCGCGCGCGGTCCGAGCCGGCCGCCTCCGACGTCGTCGACGACGACGACGACGTGCCCGGCCTGTCGCCCGACGCGTTGAACCCGTCGTCCGACGCCGTGACGTCGACCGTCCCGCCCTCGACCCGGATCGCGAAGCTCTCGACGCCCTCCTCAGACCGCGTCACCGTGACGTCGCCCGCGGCGATCGTCAGCGCCGTGTCCGCGTGCAGCCCGTCGTCACCCGCCGCGAGCGTGAGGGACCCGCCCTCGACGCGCAGCGCGCCGTCGCTCGTGAGCGCGTCCTCGGCCGCATCGACCTCGAGCTCGCCCCCCGCCACGACGAGGTGGACGCCCGCCGTGACCCCGTGCGACTTCGCGGTCTCCCCGTCCGAGGACACCGAGGCCGACGCGGACGCGCCGTCCGCCCCGCCGCCCGCCGACACCGTGAGTGTCCCGCCCGTGACGACGACGTCCGTCGTCGCCTGCACGCCGTCGTCGCCCGCGGTGACGACGACGTCACCACCCGTGAGCGTCACGGTGCCCGACGTCAGGTCCTCGTCCTCGTCGCTCGTCAGACCGTCCCCGCCCGCGTCGATCGTCACCGACCCACCACGGATCTCGAGCGCGTCCTTGCCGCGCAGGCCGTCGTCGACCGCGGTCACCGTGAGCGTGCCGTCGAGCACCGCGAGATCGTCCGTCGCGACGATCCCGTCGTTGACGTGCGCCGTCACGGCAAGCGTTCCCGAGCCCGACACCGTGAGGTCGGCGTCCGACCACACGGCGGCGTCGGCCTCGTCCCCGTCCGCGCGCTGCGTCGCGTCCTCGACGACGTTCGTCGACCCGTCGGCCAGGTGGAGGACGACGTCGTCCGCGCTCGTCACGGCGATCGCGGCCGACGTCGGCGACGTGATCGTCACGCCGTCAAGCACGAGGACGACACGTGCGTCGTCGGGCGCCGCGACGACGACCGACCCGGCCAGCTCGCCCGAGAGCCGGTAGACCCCCGCCGCCGAGATCGTCACGACCCCGCCCGACGACGTCACGCCCGTGCCCGTCGTCGTCGCGGCGTCGCCCGCGAGCGCGACGTCGACGACGTCATCGGACGCCCACTCGTCGGGCGTCGTCACCGAGGCGTTGGCGTTCTCCGCGAGCACGGTCGCGGCGTCGAGCGACGCGTCCGCGACGACCGCCTCCGCCTCGGCGGCGCTCAGGGTCGCCGGGTCCGCAGGGTCGGTCGCGGTCGCATCGTCGGTGCAGCCGGCAAGCAGCGCCGCGCCGCCAAGGCCGAGGAGCGTCGCGGCAGTGAGCCGCCGCCGCGCACCAGCGCGAGCGGACCGGTCCGGGCGCGCGGAGCGGGTCGTGGGACCGAGGGAGGACAGACGAGTCATGGGAGGGCACCTTCCAGGCAGGGGGAGCCGGGCCGGCAGGCCACGGCAGGAACAAGCGCGCGACCGGGGTCGCAGGAGCGGCTCAGGGCCGCAGGAGCGTCGCGCGGCTCAGGCCGCGTGCAGCGGGAGCCGGCGGAGCGTCGAGCACCACCGGTGCGCAGGGAGCGACGGGTCGAGCACGACGAGGCCCGCCCCGAACTTCGACAACCGCGAGGGCCGCACGCCCGCGCGCCACAGCGCCCGGTCGAGCACCGTCGCCCCGCCGGGCGACTTCGTCTCGACGACGGCGACGCCCTCGACACCACACGCCACCGTGCCGCCGGGCGTGCGCCACACGAGGTCGAGGTCGACGGTCGCACGGGCACCGTCCGGGAGCGCGAGCGTCGTCCGCGTGTACGTCGTCCGCAGCACCGGCGCGAGCGTCACCGGCCGCAGGGCGCCGTCGGAAGGCACCCGTGCGCGCAGGACGCCTGCGACGTAGTCGCGATCGTCCGCGCCGAGAGCGTCGTCCGCCCCCGCACGGGGCTGCCGGTCCTTGACCGTGAGCCCGCGCGGACCGCGCGTCTTCACCTCCGTGAACGCGACACCCGAGTCGAGGTACGTGCGCGAACGCACCTTGACCCGGCGGCGACGCGCGTGCGCGGACATGCGGAAACACGCGAGGTCCGGCGTGTCGAAGTACACGGAGCCGTACGCCGACGCCCGACGCCCGCCGACCTCGAGGACCCGGACGCCCGCAAGCCGGCCGACGACCGCGGCGACGACAGGGAGGGGCACGACGTACTTGCGGTCGACGCGCGCGAGCAGGCCCGCCGTCGCGACGAGCTCGTCGAGCCCCACCGGCGCGAGACCCTCGACCGCACCGGCCCAGGCCGGGGCGTCGAGCAGCGCCGCGCTCATGCCGTCACCGCGACGGGCAGCGCCGCGTCACCCACGACGGCACGCCCGCCGCGCGGATCACGGAACCGGACCGTCACCGTCGTCGAGTCGTTGACGAGGTCGAGCCGCACCACGTCGAGCGTGTGCGGACGCACCCCGAGCAGACGCTCGACCGCGTCCGCGAGCGCCACGTCGTCCGTGTACGCGGCGTCGAGGACGACGAGCCGTTCCCGGTCACGCCCGAGGAAGCCCGGCGCGTCGACGACCGCGAGAACTGCGACGAGGCCAGCGAGCAACGCCGCCGTCACGGCGACGCTCGTCGCCCCGAGGCCCGAGACGAGCCCGAGCGCGAGTGCCACGAAGTAGTACGCGACCTCCCGCTGGCTCAGCTCGGTCGACCGCAGCCGGATGATCGAGAGGACACCGAAGAGCCCGAGGCCGAGCCCCGCACCGACCGTCGTGCCCGAGAGGACGACCGCGACCGCCATGACCCCGACGTTGACGCCGAAGAACGCGACGGCGAGGTCCTTGCGCCGGTGCCGCGGGTGGTAGACCGCGAGGACGAGGACGCTGATCGCGACAAGATCGGCGAGGACAAGAGGAAGGTGCTGCACGGCGGGCTCCGGGGATCGCTCGGGTGTGTGTTCACTCTGAGTTCACCGCGGTGCGCTGACGCGAACCTCGACGCTCGCTGGACGTCGCCTGCGAATGAGAGCGTGCTCAGCCGTCCGTCGTCAGCGACGCGCGAGCACGACCTTCGACCGCCCCGAGCCCTTCTTGACGATCTTGCCCTTCGCGAACGACTGCGTGCACACCCTCTTCTTGCCCTTGCCCGAGCACGTGCGGTCCGACGTCGGCAGGCCGAGCTTCTTCTCGTTCTTGAGGAACAGCGTGCGGTTGATGCCCGTCACCGCGACCGTGGGCTTGCCCGTGCGCGACACGAGCGTCGCCTTCGCGAACTCCTGCCGGCACGTGTTGACGCCCTTGCGCTTCGAGCAGCTCGTCGGGGCCTTCGCGTACCCGACCGAGCGGCCCGCCTTCGCGCGCGCGAGCCACTCCGCACCGATGCGACCGTTGACGTGCTGGACGCCGAACCGCGTGTGGGACGTGATCGCGCCCTTCGCGAAGCGCTGGCCGCACGCCGTCGCACCGCCCTTGACCTTCGAGCAGTAGCGCGACGTCGTCGGCCAGCCGAGCGACCCGTTCCGCCCGCCCGTGCGCACCCAGCGGGACGAGAAGTCGCCCGTGACGGTCCGTGTGCCGTACGTCGGGTGCGTCGTCGCGTACCCGCCCTGGAACTTCTGCGTGCACGACTTCCCGGACCGCGTGCACCGCTGCTCGGCACGCGGCAGGCCGAGCGCACCGTTGCGTCCACCGGCCTTCACCCACGCGGTCGAGAGGCGCCCGAGCACCGCGCGCGTCCCGGTCTTCGGCGAGGTCGCCGCGTACCCGCCCGTGAACTTCTGCGTGCACACACCGCCCGCGCCGCACCGCTGCGCGGCCTTGGGCCAGCCGAGCGCGCCCTTCTCGGAGCCGCCCGCCACCCAGCGCGTGCGGATCGCCGAGCCCGGCATCGTGAAGCCCGACGACCCCGACGACGCGACGGTGCCGCCCACGAACGTCTGCACACAGTAGCGGGGCGAGCCCGTCGAGCAACGGACCGCCGACTGCTGCCGTCCGAAGCTACCGTCGACGCCGCCCGCCCGCAGCCACGCCACCTGGACCGGGCCAGTGACGCTCACCGTCGTCGAGCCGAACCACTGCGTGAAGAGACGCCAGAAGTTGCGGTTGCCATACGACGAGCACTCGTCACCGGTGCCGGAGAGGTTCGCCATCGCGGCCGCGTTCGGGGTGTAGGGCGTGTAGTAGTAGAGACCTGCGGTGGCCTTGTTGGCGATCGTCACCGTCCGCGTGCCACAGCTGCGGGTCGGGTGATAGAGGATCTCGTGTGTCTCGCCCGCGGGTCGCCAGTTGTAGATGCCGGTCTCCTTGGCGTACCGCTGGTACTGCCGCCCTGCGCCGTACACCTGGTTGAAGAACCCTGCGTTCTCCGGGTTGCACCCGCCGCTGTCGGGGCATGCGAAGCCGGTCGCGGCGTCGTACTGACGCTGCGAGGGCGCCTTCGCGGTGACGAGTCCCTGCTCCTTCTGGAGCAGCACGAGGAGCGACTTCGCGCTCACCCCGCACGCGGCGGCGACCTTGGAGATGACGGCCGACGCGCGCTCGTTCTTCGCGCCCTTGTACGCGCGGCAGTAGTCGTTGGCCTTGACCGACGCGGTCGTGAGGCGGAAGTCCTTGAGGCACGCCGGCCCTGTCGTCGCGGCGCAGTCCGGGACCTTGCCCTCGAGGAACGTCTGGACCTGTGCGGCGCTGAGGTCGGCGCCTGCGAAGAAGACCTCGTCGGTGATGATGCGGCCCGCGTCGAAGCGGCCGAGCGCGGTGTCGAACGTCTGCCCGTCGCCGTTGTTCGCCGCGGCTACGGGCGCCGCAGCCACGGGCACAGCGGCAGCGGGCGCCGCCTCGACGACCGGCACGCCGACCCCCACGACGAGCGCCGCAGCGCTCACAAGCGCGGCAGCGCGCCCGCCCCGGTGTCGGGCAGGGCGGCCGGCCCTCACGGTCGTGCGTCGCGCGTCAGTCCACATCGTCGTCATCCGTCCCAGCGTCGTCGTCCGTGCTCACGCCCGACGGCGACGTGCGTCGCCGTCTCCCTCGAGCGTCCCCCGCACGGTCGGACCGTGCACGGGCCCGACCACCGTACGTCGGGACCCGCCGTCGGGGCGAGACCCTGTGCGTCAGTGCGTGAGACGATGCGCAGCCGCCGCCTTCGCCGCGAGGAGCGCTGCGTGGCGGCGCGCGTACGCGTTGCGACGCGCCGCGCGGGCGTCGCCGCCCGCGGTTGCAGCCTCGCGCTCGGCCGCCGCTGTGAGGGCGAGCGCCTCGTCCTTGACGGCGGCGTCGACGCGGCGGCGCAGCTCGCGGCCCGAGAGACCGGCGACACCTTCCTCGACGAGTGCCTCCGCGTGCGCGACCGGTCGCGGCCCCGCCGCGGGGGCGTGCGCACCGATCGTCGCGAGGTCGAGAAGCAGGACACCCTCGACGTCACCGACCGCGGCCTCGACGTCGCGGCGCAGAGCGAGGTCGAGGATGACGAGGGGACGCACCGTCGGGTCGGGCTCGTGCGCCCGACGCTCGGCGCGGTCGGTCGCACGCTCGCGTGCCAACGCGACGCCCGCCGCGTCGAGGACATGCCCGACACGACCCGAGCACGAGACGACGAGGTCGGCGTCGGCGACCGCGTCGACGAGGCCGTCGCCCACGACCGCGAGGCCGCCGCGCGCGTGCGCGAAGCCCTCGGCGCGACCCGAGCGGGAGTGGACGCGGACGTCGACGACGCCGCGGCTGCGGAGCGCCGCGAAGGCCGCCCCCGCGTACGAGCCCGTGCCGACGAGCACGGCCCGCACCTGCCGCCACGGCGGCAGGCTCTCCCCCGCGAGGTCGAGACCGACGCCGACGACGGAGCGGCCGACGGCGCCGAGGCCCGTCGCGGCCTCGACGCGACGCGACGTGCGCGACGCCTCCTCGAAGAGGAGGTCGAGCGCTGGTGTCGACGTGCCGAGCTCACGCGCGCGGACCGCGGCCCGACGCACCTGGCCGGCGATCTCGCGCTCACCGACGACCATCGACTCGAGGCCCGAGGCGACGCGCAGGAGGTGCCGGGCCGCGTCGACGCCCGTCCGACGCGTGAGCGAGGCCGTGACCTCGGCGCGCGGCAGACCGGTGGCCGCACCGACGACGGCGGCGACGCGCGCGGTCGCCTCGGCCGCATCGTCGGCCTCGACGTAGACCTCGACGCGGTTGCACGTCGCGAGGACGACCGCGCCGGCCGGAGGGACGACGATCCCCGGGGCGGGCGCGACGACGTCACGCGCGAGCCCCGGACCCACCGACCCGAGCATCTCGAGCAGGTCGAGGTCGAGGTCGTGGTGCGACGCGGAGAAGGACAAGATGTTCACGGTGAGAATGATTGAACCACTGCGACGAATTCACGGCACAATCAGTTCTTGTGAATCTCACGACGCATCCCCTTGCTGACAACGTGACATCTTCGTCGCGCGCTGTGCGCGCATTTCTCGGCGAGCGGCCGGACGTCACGCCCGTCTGGTTCATGCGCCAGGCCGGGCGTTCCCTGCCCGAGTACCGGCGCGTCCGCGAGGGCGTCGGGATGATCGAGTCGTGCCTGCGGCCCGAGCTCGCCGCGGAGATCACGCTCCAGCCCGTACGCAGGCACCGCGTCGACGCGGCCGTGTTCTTCTCCGACATCGTCGTGCCGCTGCGGCTCGCGGGCGTCGACGTCGACATCGCCCCCGGCGTCGGGCCCGTCCTCGGCGCGCCCGTGCGGACGGCCGACGACGTCGCGCGGCTCGAGGAGCTGAGCCTCGACGAGACGGCCCTCGCCCCGATCGCCGAGGCCGTCGCCCTCACCGTCGCGGGGCTCGCCGCGGAGCCCGGCGCGTCCGGCCTCGGCGACACGCCGCTCGTCGGCTTCGGCGGCGCGCCCTTCACCCTCGCGGCCTACCTCGTCGAGGGCCGTCCGTCACGCGACCACCTCGCGGCACGCGGCCTCATGCACGCCGACCCCGAGCTCTGGGCGCGCCTCCTCACGTGGTGCGCCCGCGTGACGTCGGACTTCCTCGTCACGCAGGTACAGGCCGGCGCAAGCGTCGTCCAGCTCTTCGACTCGTGGGCAGGCTCGCTGTCCCTCGCGTCCTACCTGGAGTCCGTCGCGCCGTTCTCCGCGCTCGCGCTCGAGGCCGTGCGCGCCCTCGACGTCGGCGGGCAGCGCGTGCCCGTCGTCCACTTCGGCACCGGCACGGCGCACCTGCTCGCCGCGATGCGCGACGTCGGTGCGGACGTCGTCGGCGTCGACCACCGCACGCCGCTCGACGAGGCCTCCGCGCTGCTCGGGCACGCGACGCCCCTGCAGGGGAACGTCGACCCTTCCTACCTCTTCACCCCGCGTGCGACGCTCGAGGGGCACGTCCACGACGTCCTGCGCCGCGGCCTCGCCGCGCCCGCGCACGTCGTCAACCTCGGCCACGGCGTCCCGCCGGACGCCGACCCCGATGTCCTCACGGGCATCGTCCGCACCGTCCACGACTGGCAGCCGGAGGGCTCATGAGCCGCACGATCGTCGTCGGCGGAGGCGTCGCGGGGCTTACCGCGGCGCGGGAGCTCGCCCGCGCCGGGCGTTCCGTCGTGCTCCTCGAGGCGTCCGCGCACATGGGCGGGAGCGTCGGCCCGCTCGTCGTCGAGCGCGGCGGGCTCGACGGCGCCGAGCCGCAGTGCCCCGACGACTCCCCGTTCGAGCGCGTGACGCTCGACGCGGGCGCCGAGTCCTTCGCGACCCGCTCGACCGCCGTCGCGGACCTGCTCGACGAGCTCGGCCTCGCGGGCGAGATCGTCACGCCCGTCGACGCTCCCGCGTGGGTGCGGACGCCCGACGCGCTCATGCCGCTGCCACGCTCGGGGGTGCTCGGCATCCCGGGCGACCTCGACGACGTGCGGCGCGCGCTCGGCACACGTGCCTGGCTGCGGGCACGCCTCGACGGCGCGCTGCCCGCGTCCGTCGGGACACGGCCCCCTGCGGGTACGGACGGCGTCAGCGTCGGGCACCTCGTCCGGGCACGCCTCGGCGACGACGTGCTGCGCGCGTTCGTCGCGCCCGTCGCCGGTGGCGTCCACTCCGCGAGCGCGGACCTCCTCGACGTCGACGCCGTTGCGCCCGGCCTGCGCGAGGGCGTCGCCCGGCACGGCTCGCTCGTCGCCGCAGCCGCGGCACTGCGGGCCGCCGCACCCGCCGGGTCGGCCGTCGCGGGGCTCCGCGGCGGCATGCACACGCTCGTCGCCGCGCTCCTCGCGGACCTCGCGGCGCGCGGCGTCGACGTCCGACGCTCGACGCGCGTCGAACGACTCGAGCGCACGGGCGACGGCTGGCGCGTCCACACCCTCGGGCCCGCGCGGCCCGGAACGTTCGAGGACGCCGTCGGCGCACGCACGTCGGCCACCCTCGAGGCCGACGACGTGCTCGTCGCGACGACCGCGGCTGAGGCCGCGCGCCTCCTCGGTGCCCACGTGCCCGGCTCGGTCCTGCCCGAGCTGCCGAGCGGGCACGTGTGCCTCGTCACCCTCGTCCTCGCCGACCCGCGGCTCGACGCCGCGCCGCGCGGCACGGGCGTGCTCGTCGCGCAGGGTGTCAACGCGGCGCACGGCGTGCGCGCCAAGGCGCTCACGCACTCGAGCGCCAAGTGGGCGTGGGTGCGCGACGCGCTGCCCGACGGCCACCACGCGGTGCGCCTCTCCTACGGACGGCTCGGCGGCGACCCGGACCCCGGCGACGCGTCCGCGACGTCCCTCGAGCGCACGGCCCTGCACGACGCGGGCCAGCTGCTCGGCGTGCCGCTCACCCCCGCGCACGTCGTCGGCGCGAAGGTCGTGCGCTTCGGTGCGGGGCTGCCGTTCGCGGCGCTCGGGCACGCGGACCGCGTCGCACGGCTGCGCGACGCGCTCGACGACGTCGGCGGGCTGCACGTCACCGGGGCGTGGGTCGCGGGGACGGGGCTCGCATCCGTCGTCGCCGATGCCCGACGTGCAGGAACAGCCGTCCATTCCTGAGGCGTCGTGCGGAAATGCGCATCCATTTTTGTGGACGCGTGTCACGACGCCATTCCGGATCCTCATCACGAGGAGATATTGCGCGCAGCATTTTCCTCACGGCCCCCGAGGGGCAACAATCGACCCCATGAGCCACGACGCGTACGGCACCCCCACGTCCGAGCACGACGGGCCCGAGCCCGTCGCCTACACCCTCTGGGCCGTCCTGCGGCGCGACCCCGCCGCCGAGCCGCTCCTCACCCGGCTCCTCGGCAACGCGATCGACGCCTCCGCGACGTCCGTCCCGCAGGAGACCGTCGTCGAGCTGCTCGAGGCCGCAGCCTCCGATCTCACCGACCTCGTCGAGGACCTGCCCGAGGGCGTCGACCTCCGCGGCCTCTACGACGCGTCCGGGCTGCGCGCCGACGCCGACGTCATCGTCTGGCTCACCGGACCCACCGCCGAAGGCCTTCAGGCCGCACTGCGCGCCCTGCGCACGTCCGTCCTCCTCGGCGACCTGCTGCCCGTGTGGAACGTCCTCGGCGTCCACCGTCCGGCCGAGTTCACCGCCCGCCACCTGCCCGCGTTCATGACCGGCAAGGAACCCAAGGACTGGCTCACCGTCTACCCGTTCGTGCGGTCCTACGAGTGGTACCTGCTCCCCGAGGACGAGCGACGCGCCATGCTCGCCGACCACGGCCTCAAGGGCCGCGAGTTCCCCCAAGTGCTCTCCAACACGGTCTCCGCGTTCTCCCTCGGCGACTACGAGTGGCTGCTCGGCCTCGAGGCCGACGAGCTCACCGACCTCGTCGACCTCATGCGTCACCTGCGCTACACCGACGCCCGCCGCCACGTGCGCGACGAGCTGCCGTTCTACACCGGCCGCCGCGTGAGCATCGAGCGTCTCGCCGCGATCCTCCTGGACGTCGCATGAGCACCGACGACCTGTTCCGCGAGAACCTGTCCCTCACTCCCGTCGCGCCCGCGTCCCCGGGCGACGACCACGACGCGCACGGCTGCGCGTGCGGCACCGCCGGCTGCGAGGACGTCGAGCTCGATCTCGACGACTACCTCGCCGAGATCGCCGGCCAGCTGCCGCCCGTCGTCCCCTCCGAGCCCGTCGCCTACGACGCCGTGCTCCTCGTCGGCTTCGGCGGCCCCGAGGGCCAGGACGACGTCCTGCCCTACCTCCGCAACGTCACGCGCGGCCGCGGCATCCCCGACGAGCGCCTCGAGGAGGTCGCCGTCCACTACCGCGCCCACGGCGGCGTCTCCCCCATCAACGACCAGAACCGGGAGCTGCGCGCCGCGCTCGAGGCCGAGCTTGCGCGCCGCGGGCTTGATCTCCCGGTGCTGTGGGGCAACCGCAACTGGGACCCCTACCTCGCCGACACGCTGCGTGCCGCGGCCGACGCCGGGCACCGGCGCCTCCTCGCGATCGTCACCGCCGCGTACTCGTCGTACTCCGGCTGCCGCCAGTACCGCGAGGACCTCGCCGGGGCGCTCGAGGCCACCGGCCTCACGGGCACCCTCCACATCGACAAGGTCCGGCAGTTCTTCGACAACCCCGGCTTCGTCGCCCCGTTCGTCGAGGGCGTGCGCGCGGCGCTCGACCGCCTCCGCACCCACGGCGACGTGCGCGTCCTCTTCGCCACCCACTCGATCCCCACCGCCGCCGCCGAGGTCACCGGACCCCAGACCGGCCCCGACGGACCCGTCGGCTGGGCCGACGGCGGCGCCTACGAGGCCCAGCACTACGCCGTCGCGAACGCCGTCATGGCCGCCGTCGACGACACCGTGCCGTGGGAGCTCGTCTACCAGTCACGCTCGGGCGACCCACGCACCCCCTGGCTCGAGCCCGACATCAACGACCGCCTCGCCGAGCTCGCCGCCGACCCCGACGAGCGGCCGGACGCCGTCGTCATCGTGCCCCTCGGCTTCGTCTCCGACCACATGGAGGTCCTCTGGGACCTCGACACCGAAGCCCTCGACACATGCGCCGAGCTCGGCCTCCCGGCCGAGCGCGTCCCCACGCCCGGCGTGCACCCCGAGTTCGTCGCCGGACTCGTCGACCTCGTCGCCGAGCGCACCGCCGCCCCCACCCGCGTGCCCACGCAGGCAACGTGCGGCGCCGCCGGGGTCCTCGGCCCCTGGTACGACAGGTGCCGGCCCGACTGCTGCCCCGACCCGCGCGGACGAGTGCTGCCCACCGTCGCCGAGGACGTCGGATGAGCAGCGTCATCCGCGTCGGGACCCGCGCCTCCGAGCTCGCCCGCACCCAGACCGGGCACGTCACCGACGCGCTCGGCGTGGCCGCGAGCGCGGCCGGCACACCCGTGGAGCTCGAGACCGTCCACGTGACGACCGAGGGCGACACGACGCGCGCGTCGCTCTCGCAGCTCGGCGGGACGGGCGTGTTCGTCGCGGCCCTGCGCGACGCCCTGCTCGACGGCCGCATCGACGTCGCCGTGCACTCGCTCAAGGACCTGCCGACCGCGCCCGCGCCCGGGCTCACGATCGCCGCGATGCCGCCACGGGAGTCGCCGTTCGACGCGCTCGTCGCCCGCGACGGGCTCACTCTCGCGGGGCTGCCGCGCGGGGCCCGCGTCGGGACGGGCTCGCCACGCAGGCGCGCCCAGCTGCTCGCGGCGCGTCCCGACCTCGAGGCCGTCGACATCCGCGGGAACGTCGGCACGCGCGTCGCGCGCGCCCTCGGACCGGACGCAGACCTCGACGCCGTCGTCCTCGCAGCCGCAGGGCTCGCACGCATCGGACGGAGCGCGCTCGTCACCGAGGTCCTCGACCCGTCCGTCATGCTGCCTGCGCCCGGGCAGGGCGTGCTCGGCGTCGAGACGCGGACCGGCGCCGTCGTGCCGGGGCTCGACGCGCTCGACCACGCGCCATCCCGGCTCGCCGCGACTGCCGAACGCGCGCTCCTCGCGCGGCTCGAAGCCGGGTGCGCGGCGCCCGTCGGGGCGCTCGCGTCCGTCTCCGTCACCGGGTCCGGGCCCGACGCGCGCATGCGCATCGACCTCGACGTCGTCGTCGCGGCGCTCGACGGAACCCGCGTCCTGCGGCACGGCGCGTCGTCGAGCGGGCCCGTCATCGGCGCGGGGACATACGACGTGGCCGACGCCGTCGAGGGCGCCGCGTCGCTCGGCATCAACCTCGCCGAGATCGTCCTCGAGATGGGCGCTGCCGACATCGCCCCCCTCCGATGACCACCCACCCGCCGCAGCCCCCGCTCCCCCAGCCGAAGAATCCGCAGGATTGGTCACTGGGAGTCGCCAATCCTGCGGATTCCTCGGGCGGGGGCGGGGGCAGGGGTGGCGCGCGGGTGCTTGTGCCGCGGGGCGGGCGGCCTGGGCGGGAGCTCGCAGCGGCACTCGCCGACGCGGGGTTCGATCCGGTCGTCGTCCCGCTCATCACGTTCGGCCCGCCTGTGGACGTCGCACCGTTGCACGAGGGTGTGGGCAGGCTCGCAGCGGGCGGGTACGACTGGCTCGTCCTCACGTCCGAGCGCACGGTCGACGCACTCGTCGAGGCGTCGGGCGCGGTCGGCACGTCCACGCGCACCGTCGACGCGCAGGCCGAAGCGTCAGGCGTCGTCGGCACGTCCACGCGGACGGTCGACGCCCTCGCCGAGACGTCGGGCGTTGTCGGCGGGTCCGCAGCGGACCGTCCGTCCGGTGGGCAGGGACCGGGCGCGCCGATGATCGTCGTGCCGGCGACGACGCGGATCGCGGCCGTCGGGCCGTCGACTGCGCGCCGTGCCCGGCGGGCGGGTCTCGACGTTGACGTCGTCCCGGAGTGGGACCGCACTGCGACGGGCCTCCTCGCGGCGCTCGTCGGGTCTCAACCCGACGAGCCCCACCTTCACCGACGGATTGACGGGCTCGCCCCGTCCGACGGGGGAAACCCGTCAATCCGTCAGGAGGAGCGGAACGCTCCGATCGATAGCGGATCCGTACACGGGTCCCGTCCCGATCCCCTATCGAACGATGCGCTGTCGACCGGGCAGATTGTCGATAGCCGATCCGTGCACGGGTCGCGCACCGATCGGCTATCGGACCACTCAGCGCCCGGGGGCGGGGCGCTCGATAGCGGATCGGTGCAGAACACTGGTCCGGATCGGCTATCGAGCGTGGCCGTGCGGGCGTTCGCGCCGCGGTCCGCGATCGCGCGGCCCGAGCTCGTCGACGGGCTCCGCGCCGCCGGGTGGATCGTCGACGCACCCGACGCGTACGTCACCGAGCTGGCGACGTCCCTGCCCGACGAGGCGCTCGACGTCGACGTCGTCATCCTCACGTCGTCGAGCACCGCCGAGACCTGGGCGACGCTCGCGGGCACTGCGTCTGCCGACGAATCCCTGACGCTCGACGGCGTCGCCACCGGAACCCTCCCGCGGCCGTGGCGGATCGTGAGCATCGGCCCCCGCACGACGGCGACCGCGCGCACGTTCGGGCTCCGCGTCGAGGCGGAGGCGACGACGCCCGACGTCCCCGCGCTCGTCGCAGCGGTCAGCCGAATCACCCCACCCCCCGACTCGTAGGCCCTGAGCACCATCGAACGGTGCTCAGCACCTACGAGTCGCACGTACCTGCGTGGGGCGGCCTCCGCCGCACCCACCTGGGAAGATGGAGGACCCCGGACCTTGGAGAGAACCGTGACCCACGACGCCCGACCCGCGCTCCCCTACCGCCCCCGCCGCCTGCGCCGCACGCCCGCGCTCCGCGCGCTCGTGAGCGAGACGCGCGTCGACGCACGCGAGCTCGTCCTGCCCGCATTCGTCAAGGAGGACCTCACCGAGCCTGCGCCGATCATGTCGATGCCGGGCGTCGTCCAGCACTCTCTCGACTCGCTGCGTCGCGAGGCCGTGCGCGTCGCCGAGGCGGGTCTCGGCGGGCTCATGCTCTTCGGCGTGCCCCTCGAGCGGGACGCGGTCGGCTCGGGCGCGACCGACCCGGACGGCATCCTCAACGTCGCGACGGCCGCCGTCAAGGCCGAGGTGGGCGACGCGGTCGTCGTCATGACGGACGTGTGCCTCGACGAGTTCACGGACCACGGTCACTGCGGTGTCCTGCGCGCGGACGCCACCGTCGACAACGACGCGACGCTCGACCTCTACGCGCGCATGGCCGTGCTCCAGGCGGAGCGCGGCGCGGACGTCGTCGCGCTCTCGGGGATGATGGACGGTCAGGTCGAGGCGGTGCGCGAGGCGCTCGACGACGCCGGGCTGACCGACACGGCCGTCCTCGCGTACGCCGCGAAGTACGCCTCGGCGCTCTACGGGCCGTTCCGCGACGCCGTCGAGTCGACGCTCACGGGCGACCGTCGGACGTACCAGATGGACCCCGCGAACCGTCGGGAAGCGCAGCGCGAGGTGGCGCTCGACGTCGTCGAGGGCGCGGACATCGTCATGGTGAAGCCTGCGAGCCTCTACCTCGACGTCCTCGCGGACGTCGCCGCGGGCTCGGACGTGCCGGTCGCGGCGTACCAGGTGTCGGGCGAGCTCGCGATGGTCGAGGCCGCCGCGGCGATCGGCTGGATCGACCGTGAGCGGACGATCGCCGAGTCGCTCACGTCGATCAAGCGTGCGGGCGCGGACATCATCGCGACGTACTGGGCTCTCGAAGCTGTCGAGAACCCGCAGGTGAGGGAGCTGCTGTGAGCAACGAGTCCGACTTCGCGCACGCGCGGCGGGTCCTGCCAGGCGGGGTGTCCTCGCCGGTTCGCGCGTTCAGGTCCGTCGGGGGGACGCCACGCATGCTGCGCTCGGCGCGCGGCGCGTACGTCACGGACGCCGACGGCGTCGAGCGGGTCGACCTCGTCGCTTCGTGGGGTCCGGCCCTGCTCGGGCACGCGCACCCGGAGGTCGTCGCGGCAGTGCAGGAGGCGGCGGCGCGCGGCCTGTCGTTCGGGGCGCCGACGGTCGCGGAGGCCGAGCTCGCCGACGCGGTCATCGCGCGCGTGCCGTTCGTCGAGAAGCTGCGGCTCGTCTCGACGGGCACGGAGGCGACGATGACGGCGGTGCGCCTGGCGCGCGGCGTGACGGGCCGGCCGCTTGTCATCAAGATGGCGGGCTGCTACCACGGGCATCTTGACGCGCTGCTCGCGCAGGCGGGCTCGGGCGTCGCGAACCAGGCGCTGCCTGGCTCGGCGGGGGTGACGGAGGCGACGGCGGCGGAGACGATCGTCGTCCCGTACGACGACGTCGCGGCCGTGGCCGCGGCGTTCGACGCGCACCCGGGGCGGGTCGCGGCGGTCATCGTCGAGGCTGCGCCCGCGAACATGGGCGTCGTCGAGCCCGCACCGGGCTACAACGCGGCGTTGCGGCGCCTGTGCTCGCAGCACGGGGCGCTGCTCGTGCTCGACGAGGTGCTCACGGGCTTCCGCGTCTCGGGGGCCGGATGGTGGGGTCTCGAGGGGCGGCGCGAGGGCTGGGAGCCTGATCTCGTGACGTTCGGCAAGGTCATCGGCGGTGGCATGCCCGTCGCGGCTGTCGGCGGGCGAGCGTCGGTCATGGACCATCTCGCGCCCCTCGGGCCCGTGTACCAGGCGGGCACGCTGTCGGGGAACCCTGTCGCGGTCGCGGCGGGGCTCGCGACGCTGCGGCTCGCGGACGCCGCGGTGTACGCGCACGTCGACCGTGTCTCGCGCGTCGTGTCCGACGCGGTGTCGGCCGCGCTCGACGCCGAGGGCGTCGCGCACTCGGTGCAGCGGGCGGGCTCGCTGTTCTCGGTCGCGTTCGGGTCGTGGGGGCCGTCGGCCGACGGGTCCCGGGCCGACGCCTCCGGGGCCAGCGCCTTCGCGGCCGACGCCTCCGTCGCCGACGCCTCCGTCGCCGGCGCTTCCGGGACCGGCGCTCATCGGCCCGACGTCCCCGCGGGCCCGCGGAACTACGCGCAGGTGCAGGCGCAGGAGGCGTGGCGGTTCCCGCCGTTCTTCCACGCGATGCTCGACGCGGGGGTGGCGCTGCCGCCGTCGGTGTTCGAGGCGTGGTTCCTCACTGCGGCTCACGACGAGGAGGCCGTCGGGCGCATCCTCGAGGCCCTGCCGGCCGCGGCCCGGGCGGCCGCGGCGGCCAAGCCCGCTCGATAGCCGATCCGTACGGCTCATACGTACGGATCGGCTATCGAGCAGGACGCGGGGCGGCCAACGCCTCGTCGCCAACGGTTCGATAGCCGATCCGTGCGCAACACGAGGTCGGATCGGCTATCGAGTCACACCCGCGTGGGTGGGTGCTTGGGTGGGTGCTTGGGTGGGTGGCGGATAGCGGATCGGTGCACCTGACGTGTGTGGATCAGCTATCGAGCGTCGGGGCTCGGCGCCCCGCATCCGAAGGCCGCGGCGGATCGTCGATCCGCACACCTGACACGTACGGATCGGCTATCGCGCGAGGCCGTCGGCCGCGGGATCGCCCGGCTCCCGCGGCCGGAGCTGTCCCGCGAGCGACATCGACAGGACCGTCGCGAGCGTGATGAGTCCGAGCGCATGCCGCGCACCGAGCCCGTCGACGAGCGCCCCCAGCACGGGCGGCGCGGTGAGCATCGCGATCGTCGAGAACGACGTGACGACGGAGACGCGCGCAGCCGCGTGCAGCGGCTCGTCGGACGCCGCCGCGATCGTCACGGGGTTGACGAGCGCCGCTCCCACGCCCCACAGGACGATGCCGATCCACGCCGTCGCGAGGCTCGGCGCGAGCGCGAACACCGCGAGACCGACGAACGCAGAGATGCCCGACGCGCGGACGACCGTCACGCGCCCAAAGCGGTCGACGAGGCCCGTCCCGAGGAAGCGCACGAGGGTCATCGACGCGACGAACGTGCCGTAGGCGACCGCACCGATCGCCTCGCGGGTCGCGAACCCGTCGGTCACCGCGATCGACAGCCACGTTCCCGCGGACCCCTCGGACATCGAGGACGCGAGCAGGACGAGGCCGAGCAGGAGGGTGCGCGGCTCGGTCCACGCGCCGACGGCGGCGCGGAGCCCGCGCGGCGCGCGGGCGCGGCCGCGGGCAGGAGTCGCCGTCGAGCGACGCGCGTCGTCGTTCCCGTCCGCGACAGCTGCCGTGACGACGTCGTCGACCGCAGGTGCCCCGGCCGCGGCACGCACGGTGTCGGCGGTCGCGGAGGCGTCGTCGGGCACAGCATCGTCGGGCAGCGATTCCGTCACGGCCGTGGCCGTGCGGAGCGTGACGACCCGGAGGAGCGTCGCGGCCGCGAGGACGATGACGAGCTGGGCCTCGACGGCGACGTGCCCCCATGAGAAGCCAGCCGCGATGAGCGTGCCGAGGGCGGCGCCGACGGAGAAGGTCGCGTGGAAGTGCGGCAGGACCGTGCGACCGAGGCGACGTTCGACGGCCGCGCCGGCGATGTTGATGGGGATGTTGATGAAGGCGCCGCTGATGCCGTTGACGACGAGGCCACCGACGAGGAGGACCACGGAGGACGTCGCGAGGCCTGCGGCCAGGAGCCCGAAACCGAGGGCGCTCGTGAGGGTGCCGGCGGCGAGGATGCGTCGCCCGCCGTAGCGGGTCACGAGGCCGCCCGTCATGAGGACGGAGACGAGCGTGCCGAGGCCGCCGATCGTCAGGAGGCCGCCGAGCTCGAGCGCGTCGAGGCCGAGCGTCGCGCGCACGGACGGGAGGCGGGCAAGCCACTGGGAGCCGACGACACCGAAGAGCCCGAAGTGCACCAGGAGCGCGAGGCGCACCGCGCCGACGGATGGGGCTGCCGGGGCGGCGGAGGAGGTCACGACTCACGATCCTAGGCGTCGCCGCGTGACGCGACGGCGCTCGATAGCGGATCCGCACACGCATGGTGCACGGATCTGCTATCGAGCGGCCGGGCTCCGTCAGGCGGAATGTGCGATAGCCGATCCGTACGACTCACGTGCACGGATCGGCTATCGGAACACTGCGGGTCAGCCGTGGAGGGCAGGACCGGCAGAGGGTCGCTCAGCGGGTCAGGAGGCGAGACCCGCCTTCGTCCTGAGGTCGTCGACGAACGTCGGGTTCGCCTCGAGCCACGTACGGACCGACGCGTCCGGGTCCTTGCCCTCGTCCTCGTTGAACATGATGTTCTCGAGCGACGTCAGCTGGTCGTCGGACAGTTCGAAGGCCTTGATGAGCGCGGCAATCTCCGGCTGCTCAGCAGCGAAGCCCTTGCGGCCCACGGTGTGGATCTCCTCCGCCTCACCCATGACACCCTGCGGGTCCTCGAGGTCGCGCACGGGGAACTCGTCGTAGGCCCAGTGCGGACGCCACAGCGTCACGACGACGTTCTCGCCGGCCGACGTGCGGCTCTTGAGCTCCGCCAGCATGGCCGGCGTCGAGGAGATGACGAACTCCATGTCCTCGAGGCCGTACGCGGGGATCGCCTCGTCCTGCGTGATCCGCGTGAGGCCGGCCCCCGCCTCGATGCCGACAAGACGGTTGTCGAACGCGTCGGCCGCGCCCGCGAGCTCCTCGAGCGACGTGATGGGAGCGTCCTCGTTGACCGCGATCGTCAGGCGAGCATCGTCGTACCAGACACCGAGCTGCTCGAGGTCGTCGCCGTACTTCTCGAGGTAGTCGGCGTGCGTGATCGGCAGCCACATGTCGAAGTTGAGGTCGTAGCCGCCGCCTGCGAGACCCGTGTAGACGATGCCCGGGTCGGCGGTCTCCGTCGTCACCGTGTAGCCGTCGTCCTCGAGCATCACCTTGAAGAGGTGGGAGACGGCGATGCCCTCGTCCCAGCCGGAGTGGATGCCGATGCTCACGTTCTTGCTGGGCGTGGTGCCTGCCGAGCTCGGTGCATCAGCATCGTCGGAGGCGCACGCGCTGAGGGTCAGGCCGAGGCTGAGCGCTGCGAGCGCAGCGAGTGCGGGACGGGTGGTGCGGGACATGCGGTTCATGCATTCCTCTCGTGGGCGCCTGTGGCGCCCAGGGTCGGTGTGATGTGCTGGGAGAAAGGTGTCAGGAGCGGGCGAGCGCCCGAGCGACGGGCGCTCGGTCGGCGAGCGCCGCCGTCACGCGGTCGAGGATCATCGCGAGGATGACGACGGACAGGCCAGCCTCGACGCCGAGGGAGACGTTGACGCGCGTGAGCGCGGCGACGACGTCACGGCCGAGGCCGGGCGCGCCCGTGAGGCCTGCGATGACGACCATCGACAGGGAGAGCATGATGACCTGGTTGACGCCCGCCATGATCGTCGGGAGCGCGAGCGGCAGCTGGATCTGGCGCAGGATGCGCCCCTCGGTCGCGCCGAACGCATGACCTGCCTCGACGACCTCGGGGTCGACCTGCCGGATGCCGAGCTCGGTGAAGCGGACGCCGGGGGCGAGCGCGAAGATGATGGTCGCGACGAGCCCCGGGACGACGCCGGTGAGGAACACGACGACGGTGGGGATGAGGTAGACGAACGCCGGCATCGTCTGCATGAGGTCGAGGACGGGCCTCACGACCGCGGAGACGCGGTCGGAGCGCGCGGCCCAGATGCCGAGGGGCACCGCGAGGATGATGGCGACGACGCTCGCGAGCACGACGAGTGCGAGGGTCGCCATGGCGTTGTCCCACTGGTCGACGGCCGCCACGAGCACGAGCCCGGCAGCGGAGCCGACGCCGAGACGCCAGCCCTTGACCCACCATGCGAGGGCCGCGATGACGAGGATGATCGTCCAGGCCGGTGGCGTCGTGAAGAGAATCTCGAGCGGCTCGTAGGCCGCGAGAAAACCAGTCTTGACGGCGGCGAAGACATCCTTGCCAGACTTTGTGACGACGTCGACGATGTCGGCGACGACGTCGCCGAGCGGCAGGCGGGGCACGAGGGTGTCGTTCATCGGGTGCCTCCTTCAGTGGTGGCGTCGAACTCGGCCGCGGCGGCGACCTCGGCGGCGGAGGCGGCGGTGCGGGCGGCGGGCAGCTCGTCGGGGGCGAGCCCGGGCACGCCGTCGTCGGGTGGCAGGGGTTCGTAGCCGTCGGGCACGCCGTTGCCGTTGACGGTCGTCGCACCTGCCCCGACGACGGTCTCGACGGGGCCGTCGGCGGGGGTGTCGTCGGGGAGGTCGATCTCCGGGGGCACCATGGCCTCGAGGAGGGTGACGCGGGGGACGACGCCGAGGAGGCGGCCGTGGTCGTCGGTGACGGCGACGGGCACGAGGGACTCGGCGGAGGGCGCGAAGATCTCGGACAGCGGGGTGTCCTCGTCGACGGTGGCGACGTCCGTCTGGACGAGACCGTCGAGGCGCGGGATGCCGGCGCGGGCGGCGTCGACGACGTCGGAGTCACGGACGAAGCCGAGCAGGACACGGTCGCGGTCGACGACGAACGCCGCAGCGGCCTGGGCCTCGCGCATCGCGCGGGCGGCACGGCGCGGGCCCGCTGCGGCGGGAAGGACGACGCCGGGGCGGAGCATCACGGAGGACGCGGTGAGGACGCGCGTGCGGTCGACGTCGGCGACGAACTGGGCGACGTAGTCATCCGCGGGCGCGGTGAGGATCTCCTCGGCCGTGCCGATCTGCACGATGCGGCCGGAGCGCATGACGGCGATGCGGTCGCCGAGGTACATGGCTTCGTTGAGGTCGTGGGTGATGAAGACGATGGTCTTGCCGAGCTTCTGCTGGATCTCGACGAGCTGTTCCTGCATCTCGCGGCGGATGAGGGGGTCGAGGGCAGAGAAGGCCTCGTCCATGAGGAGGATGTCGGTGTCGGCAGTGAGGGCGCGGGCGAGGCCGACGCGCTGGCGCATGCCGCCCGAGAGCTGGCCGGGCAGGGAGTCCTCCCAGCCGCCGAGGCCGGTGAGCTCGAGTGCGGCGCGGGCGCGCTCACGGCGCTCCTCCTTGCCGACGCCCTGGATCTCGAGGGGGTAGGCGGCGTTGTCGAGCACGGTGCGGTGAGGGAGGAGCGCGAAGTGCTGGAAGACCATGGAGACGGTCGTGCGGCGCAGGGCGCGCAGGCGGGAGGCGCTCACGGTGGCGAGGTCGTCGTCGCCGAGGAGGACGCGGCCGGAGGTGGGGCGCCACAGTCCGTTGAGCATGCGGATGAGGGTGGACTTGCCGGAGCCGGACAGGCCCATGACGACGAAGATCTCGCCGTCGGCGACCTCGAAGGACGTGTCGATGACGGCGGCGGTGCCGAGCGACTTGACCTCGTCACGTGTGGCGCCGGCGCGCAGCTTGCGCACGGCCTCCTGCGGTCGTCGACCGAAGACCTTGTAGACGTTCTCGACGCGGATCGCTGTCATGGGTGTGGGAGCTCGCCACCTTCGTACGCTTGCCGTTCGGAGCGGGGCGGTGGCCCTGCTCTCGTGGACCTGCCCGGAGTGATCGTCGGGCGTGCGAGATGGCGGGGCGGTGGCTGCGGCCGTGAGGTCGAGTCCGGTGCGGCGGTGGCCGCGGCCCTGCGCCGTCGTCGGCCGGTCCTCGTCAACCTTGCCCTACCCGAGATTGATTCTCGACCTGCGGGGCGCAGTATCTGGCCTAATCTTGACTATTTCATTGCCCAGTTAGCCGCCTGACCTGCATCGATGCAGGAAGTGGGATCGTTACTCAACCGCAACATTTACGAAAGTGAGGGGTTTCACAAGACAACCGGGAAGATCACCCGGCGGCGCGTGCCCCGGCCGACGCGCAGGGTGCGGTGACGTCGACGAGGGCGAGCACGGTGCGGACAGGTGTCGTGGTGGCGGGATCGGCGCGCCGCGGTGCGGCGATCGTGACTCCTCGCGCTGGTGCGGGACGTGCGCGGTGCCGCTCCGGTCGTCCCCCGTGCCTAGGTGTGATGTCCAGGGACGTTGTTGAGTCGGTCGAAGGGTACGCCGCCAATCGCAGAGTGGTGTCGGTGGTGGTTGTAGAAGTGGAGCCAGCCGGGCAGCGCCAGGCGTCGTTCGGCCTCTGAACCGTAAAACCTGGCATAGGCCCAGCCGTCCCCGAGCGTGCGGTGGAATCGCTCGATCTTCCCGTTCGTCTGCGGCCGGTAGGGGCGTGTCCGCTTGTGTCGGATGCCGAGCCGAGCGCAGAAGTCCCTCCATGCGTGGGATCTGTATGCCGACCCGTTGTCGGATAGGACTCGCTCGACGGTCACGCCTCGTTCGGCGAACCAGGCCACGGCGCGTTCGAGAACTCCCACCGCTGTGCTCGCCTGCTCATCCGACCAGATTTCTGCGTATGCGACGCGGGAGTGGTCATCGATGACTGTGTGAACGAACGCCGTCCCGGTGCGCGGCTTGTGATCTTTTCCTCGTGGTAATCCCGGAGTCGCGAGCTTGTTCCGTGCGCCTTGCTGCCGACCTACGTAACGATGTCCACCGCCGTCGGGGATGTTGCCGAACTTCGTGACATCGACATGAATCAACGATCCCGGATGAGGATGCTCATATCGCCGCAATGGCTCGCCAGTGACACGATCGATATGCGAGAGGCGGTTCACGCGGCAACGGACGAGGACCGCGTGAACAGTCGACGTCGAGAGACCAAGTCGCGCAGCGATCTGGGCTGGCCCCAGTCGAAGCCGCCAGCGCAGGTTGATGATCTTCTTCTTGACATGCTCGGGCGTCCTGCCTGGGATCCGGTGCGGCTTGCTGGAGCGATCCTGCATCCCAAACTCACCCTCTTCCCGGTAGCGGCCTGCCCATTTCCGGGCAGTGATCGGGGAGACCATGAACATCTTTGCGGCGATCGTGGCCGGATAGCCGTCTTCGACAATCAGCCGGGCTAACCGGAGACGGGCACGAGGAGTGAGAAGAGCGTTCGGATGGGTCATCAATTGGCCTCCGCCGCGGTCTTCGTAAGCGCGCGTCTGGTGAGAAGCATGATGACGAGAGCGATCGCTGTCAGCACCGAAGCGACCCAAACCGGCGCGAGCAGCCCCAGCCCGGTCGCGAGCCCGAGCGCACCAAGCACGGGCCCCGCTGCAGCTCCGATATTCAATGCTGCGGTTGCGTACGAACCGCCCATCGTTGGCGCACCCGATGCTGCATACAGCACACGCGTGATCAGAGTACTGCCGACGCCGAACGACAGGAATCCCTGAACGAGGACGAGGACGATAAGCGCGACGGGATGAGATGCGACCACTGCCAACACGATCCAGCCTGTCAGCAATAGCGGTCCGCCGACTGCGAGCACGAGGCCAGGTCGTTGATCTGATAGTCGTCCTGCGATCGTGACGCCAAGGAACGATCCGATGCCGAACATCACCAGCGCGACGGACACCCACGCTTCGGCCAAGCCCGCGGTCTCGGTCACGATGGGTGCCAGGAAGGTGAATGCCGCAAAGGTCCCTCCGTTGATCAGCGCTCCGAGTACCATGGCCAGGATGAGCCGCGGCGTCGCCAACTGGCTGAGCTCGACACGGAGCCTTGGTGAGGTCGCGCTAGTCTCGCTCCGACCAACATTGTTCGTGACGCCACGAATGACTCCAACGGCCGCGGGAATACAGAGGATGGCGATCGCCCAGAACGTCGTTCGCCAGCCCAGCGCTGTGCCGAGCAGTGCCCCGGCGGGGACGCCCACGACGGTTGCGATCGTCGTGCCGGAGAGCAGGATCGACAGTGCACGCCCCTTCTGGTTCGCTGGCACGAGGGTAGTGGCCGTGCTCAGTGCTACGGCGAGGAGTCCTGCGTTTGCGAGAGCGCTGAGCACCCGGGTGATGAGCAGGAGAGAGAACACTGGTGTCATCGCTCCGATGACGTGGCTTCCCGCGAACACGAGAAGGCAAACGATCAATGTGAGCCGCGGTGGCCAACGGCGAGCGAATGCCGCCATCACTGGCGCGCCGACGACCAGACCGACTGCGAATGCGGAGGTCAGCAGGCCCGCAGTGCCGACCGAGACGTCAAGTTCGGTCGCGATCGCGGGGAGCAATCCCGCGAGCATGAATTCTGAAGTGCCCATGACGAAGACCGCCAGGGCAAGCATGTAGAGGGCAAAAGGCATCGAGTACTCCGAGGTGTGAGATCAAGAAATGGTTCTTCTTGTCACCACGGCCAGCGCCCCGGGTACGCCAGACATACGCCCACACAGATCGTGGGCGTCGTAACTAGTGGTTCAAGGGGCTGGCGGTGTGACCGACAACCCCTGACCTGTCTGATTCGGGACTCGACATGCCCCAAACTCTAACATGCCTTCAATGGCAAGCGGTCTGGACAGATACTTCTTGAATCGGCACGGTGTCATTACGGGCGGGGGCCAGAACAACGTCCCTGGACATCACACCTAGGTTCGCGGCAACCATCTCCGGCGAACTGATACCCCCATGGGGTGTACGCGGGTACCCCTTGGGGGTATAGTCGACGGTATGGAGCACACGCACGGCACCACCACCCACGGCTACGTCCAGGACAAGGACGCCTACCTCAAGCGCCTCGCCCGCATCGAGGGCCAGGTCCGTGGCATCGCCCGCATGGTCGAGAACGACACCTACTGCATCGACATCCTCACCCAGGTCGCAGCCGTGACGAAGGCGCTCCACGCGGTGAGCGTCGGCCTCGTCGGCGACCACCTCGGCCACTGCGTCGTCGATGCCGCCAAGCAGTCCGACGAGGCCGGCGCCGCCAAGGTCGCCGAAGCCACGGACGCCATCGCTCGCCTGCTCCGCTGACACGAGGAGACACCACCATGAGCACCACCACCGGCCTCGGCATGCCCGCCGCCCCCGACCCCGTCGTCATCGACCTCGCCGTCGGCGGCATGACCTGCGCGTCGTGCGTCGCCCGCGTCGAGAAGAAGCTCGCCAAACTGCCCGGCGTCAGCGCAACCGTGAACCTCCCCCTCGAGTCCGCGCACGTCACCATCGAGCCCGTCGACGGCGAGGCCGTCGACGCTGCCGCGCTCGTCGCGGCGGTCGAGGCCGCCGGGTACACCGCGTCCGTCACCCGCACGACGGCGCCGCAGGCGCCCGCCACCGCTCCCCAGCCCGACGCTCCCCAGCCCGACGCCCCAGCGTCGCCCGACGCCCCAGCGTCGGCCGACGCCCACGGTGTCGCGCCCGCCCCGACCGGCACCGCCGACGACGCGCACGGCGACCACGACACCTCCGCCCCCACACCCGACCGCGGCACCGACCTCCTGCGCCGGCTCCGCGTCTCCGCCATCCTCGCGCTGCCCGTCGTCGTCCTCTCGATGATCCCCGCCACGCAGTTCGACGGCTGGCAGTGGCTCGTCACCGCACTCTCCCTGCCCGTCGTCACCTGGGGCGCCTGGCCGTTCCACACCGCCGCGTTCCGCGCCGGCCGCCACGGCTCGTCCACCATGGACACCCTCGTCTCCCTCGGCGTCATCGCCGCGACCGGCTGGTCCCTCTGGGCCCTCCTCCTCGGCGGCGCCGGCGAGATCGGCATGCGCATGGAGATGACCTTCCTACCACGCGCAGGCAACCACACCGGCATGCCCGAGCTCTACCTCGAGGTCGCCGTCGTCGTCACCGTCTTCCTCCTCGCAGGCCGCTACACCGAGCACCGCTCACGGCGACGCGCCGGCGACGCCCTCCGCACTCTCCTCGAGCTCGGCGCCACGACCGCGACCCTCCGCGTCACCGACGCCGACGGCACCGTCACCGAGCGCGAGATCCCCGCCGCGCAGCTCCAGGTCGGCGACGAGTTCGTCGTCCGCCCGGGCGGCAAGGTCGCCACCGACGGCGTCGTCGTCAGCGGAACCGCTGCGATCGACACGTCCCTCCTCACGGGCGAGCCCGTCCCCGTCGACGTCACCGCGGGCGACGCCGTCACGGGCGCCACCCTCAACACCGACGGCCACCTCGTCGTCCGCGCGACCCGCGTCGGCGAGGAGACGACCCTCGCCCAGATCGGCAGGCTCGTCGCCGAGGCGCAGACCGGCAAGGCACCCGTCCAGCGGCTCGCTGACCGCATCTCCGCCGTCTTCGTGCCCGTCGTCCTCGTCATCTCGCTGCTCACGCTCATCGCGTGGCTCGTCATCGGCGGGACCGACGCTGCCAACGTCCAGGCCGCCTTCACCGCCGCCGTCGCCGTCCTCATCATCGCGTGCCCCTGCGCCCTCGGGCTCGCCACCCCCACTGCCCTCCTCGTCGGCACCGGGCGCGCCGCCCAGCTCGGCATCGTCATCAAGGGCCCCGAGACCCTCGAGTCGACGCGCCGCATCGACACCGTCGTCCTCGACAAGACCGGAACCGTCACCGCAGGCGCCATGGCCGTCGACCACGTCGTCGCCCTCGACGACACCGTGCCCGTGCGCGAGATCCTCGCGTACGCCGCCGCCGTCGAGGCAGGCTCCGAGCATCCCGTCGCCAAGGCGATCGTCCGGGCCGCAACGCCGTCCGTCGACGACGAGCCCGTCGCCGCAGGCGCCACGCCGGGCGCCGTCGGCGCTGCGCCGAAGGTCGGCGCCGACGGCGTCGTCGTCGGGTCCCTCCAGACGCTCGACTTCACGACGACCGCGGGCGGCGGTGTGACCGGCACCGTGCGCACCGCGCACTCGGGGCCGCACCTCTCGCGCCGCGTCCTCGTCGGCAAGCCCGGGTGGGTCGCGGAGCAGACAGGTGCCGCCGACGCCCGCGCGGCCACTGCTGTGCGCGACGCCGAGGAGTCCGGCGCCACCGCGGTCGTCGTCGCGTGGGACGGTTCCGCCCGCGGCGTCGTCGTCCTCCGCGACCCCGTGAAGCCCACCTCGCGCGAGGCGATCGCCGAGCTCCGCGACCTCGGGCTGCGGCCCTACCTCGTCACGGGCGACAACGCGGGCGCGGCCCGCGAGGTCGCGGCTGCGGTCGGCATCGATCCCGCCGACGTCGTCGCGGGCGTCCTGCCTGACGGCAAGGTCGACGTCGTCAAGCGACTCCAGGCCGAGGGGCGGGTCGTCGCGGTCGTCGGCGACGGCGTCAACGACGCCGCGGCGCTCGCCCAGGCTGGCACGCAGGGTCTCGGCATGGCGATGGGCACGGGCACGGACGCGGCGATCCAGGCGTCCGACGTCACGCTCGTGCGCGGTGACCTGCGTGCGGCCGCGGCGGCCGTGCGGATCTCGCGCCGGACGCTCGCGATCATCAAGCAGAACCTCTTCTGGGCGTTCGCGTACAACGTCGCGGCGATCCCGCTCGCGGCGCTCGGCCTGCTCAACCCGATGATCGCGGGAGCGGCGATGGCGGCGAGCTCTGTCATCGTCGTGACGAACAGCCTCCGCCTCCGCACGGCGTCCTAGACCCCTTCCCCGCCGCGTCAGTTCGGGCCCGTGCACACGATCTGTGTGCACGGGCCCGAACTGTTGCTCCCGGAGCAGGCTCAGCGGAAGCGGCGGCCCTCGTCGCGGCGGTACGCCCAGATCGCGAGGACGCCGAACGCCACCGTCCAGCCGAGCAGCACGAGCCACGACGAGCCGTGCGCTGCCTCGACGCCGAGCGCGTCGACGAGCAGGTCCCGGCCCGCACGCGTCGGCGTCGCAAGCGACACCGTGTCCATCCACGCCGGGAAGAGCTGCGGCGGCATGAAGAGCCCACCCGCGAACGCGAGCGGGAAGAGGATCACCTGGACGATCGCGATCGCCGCCTTCGCGGTGAGCGCGTACCCGAGCCCGATGCCGAGGAGGATGAACGGCACGGCACCGACGAGCAGCATCCCGACGCCCGCGAGCAGCTGCGGCGCAGGCACGCCCGCCTCCGTGAAGAACGCCGCGACGAGCAGCAGCGGCACCATGCCGAACAGTGCCATGACGAGCCCGACGAGGATCCGCCCGACGAACCGCGGCACGGGTCCCGCCGGCAGGGAGCGCACGAACGGGTCGAAGGGTGACTCGCGGTCCTCGGCGACGCCAAGCCCGTGCGTGAACATGCTCGCTGAGCACACGGAGAAGAACGCGAGGCTCGCGACGGCCGTCGTCGCCCACAGCCTGTTGCCGGCGACGTCCGCCTGCGGCACGACGAAGAAGAAGAGAGCGAGGGCGGGGAAGACGGTGTTGCCGATGACGGCCGCAGGGATGCGGATCGTCTCGAGCAGCTGGAACTTCGTGTGGACGGCGACGAGGCGGAGCGCCCCGGGGGTGGTGGCGGTCATCGTCGGGTTCCTTCCGGGGTGGTGGCTGGGGCTGCGACGACGTGCGCGAACGCTTCCTCGAGGGTCGCGCCGCGGACCTCGAGGCCGTGGAAGCGCAGGCCGGAGCGGACGAGCGTGCGCACGTAGGCGTCGGCGTCGCGCGTGAGGACCGTGCGGCGGTCGCCGTCGCGCTCGGCGCTCACGACGCCGTCGAGCTCGTCGACGTCGTCGTCCGACGTCATCGTGACGCGTTGGACGTCGACGCGCGCGAGGATCCCCGCGAGGGAGTCGTCGCCGACGACGACGCCGCGGTCGATGACGACGACGCGCTCGGCGAGGGCCTGCACCTCCTCGAGGTAGTGGCTCGTGAGCAGCACGGTCCCGCCGGAGCGGTGGTAGCCCCGGACGGCGTCCCACAGTGCGTGGCGGGCGTCGACGTCGAGGCCGGTCGTGGGCTCGTCGAGGAGGAGGACGCGGGGGCGGCCGACGAGCGCGAGAGCGACGGCGAGGCGGCGCTTCTGCCCGCCGGACAGCGAGCCGGTCTGGCGTCGGGCGAGGTCGGCGAGGTCGAAGTCGGCGAGCAGCGAGGCCGTCGGGACGGGGTCGGCGAAGTGGGCGCCGACGAAGTCGACGACCTCACCGACGCGCAGCGTCGGCGGCAGCCCGGTCTCCTGCGGGGTGAGGCCGAGGCCCTGGCGGGCGACGGGGTCGCGCGGGTCGCGGCCCTCGAGGAGGACGGTCCCGGCGTCGGGGCGTCGCCGTCCGGAGACGAGGGAGAGCAGGGTGGACTTGCCGGCCCCGTTGGGGCCGAGCACGCCGACGAGCTGGCCCGCGGGGACCTCGAGGGAGACGTCGTCGAGCGCGACGACGGGTCCGAAGCGTCGGGTGACGCCGGTGACGGTGACTGCGCTGGTCATGGGGTGGCTCCTCGGACGATCTGGCGGAGGGTCTCGGTGTAGATCTCGAAGGCGCGCCGCCCGGCGGGGGTGAGCGCGAGGTAGGTGACGGGCTTGCGACCCTCGTGGGTCTTGGTGACGGCGACGTACTCGGCGTCCTCGAGCTTGCGGAGGTGGGTGGAGAGGTTGCCGCCGGTCATGTCGAGGAGTTTCTGCAGGCGGGGGAAGGTCATCTCGTCGCCGGGGCCGAGCGTCGCGAGGGTTGCGACGACGCGGAGCCGGGCGGGTGCGTGGATGACGGGGTCGAGCTCGCCGACGCTCATGCCTGCGCCCGACGGCGACGTGCGAGCGCGAAGGTGACGAGCGCGGCGAGCAGCATGCCTCCGCCGCCCGCTGCGGCCATGACGGTGTAGACGCCGGGGACGCCCGCGAGGGTCGCGGCGCCGCCGACGAGGACGATCCAGGCGCCGAGCAGGTACATGGTGAGCTCCTGCCAGACGGCGCCTCCGGCGAGGTAGAGCATGCCGACGACGAGCGCGGAGAGGGCGTTCCAGCCGAGGGCGACGACGGTGTCGTTGGCGCCTGCCTGCGTGAGGCCGGCCATGACGAGGTTGACAGCGGCGAACGCGATGAACCAGGACCAGCCGAACATCGCTCCGGCGCGGGCCGAGGGGCCGCGGACGCCGCCCGAGCGGCGGGCGATGTGGATCCCGGTCGCGACGCCGGCGCCGACGAGCAGCACGGCGAAGGCCGTGCCGGCGACGGCCCCGGGCGGGCCGTCGTGGGTGCGGCTGCCCCAGCCCATGACGGTGTAGCCGACGACCCAGGCGAGGCCCCACACGGCGAAGAGGTAGGTGGGCGAGGGCTCGGCGCGTTGCACGACGGTCGCGCGCTGGGCGTCGATGAGTGCGAGCGAGGCGGCGGCGTCGAGCGTCGCGTCGTCCTGGGTGTCGTCGGTCATGGCCCCTCCTGAGGTTTGCAGTGCAAACTACTCTGCACTGCATCCGACGGGCGCGCAACCCCTCCCCAGCCACCACTGCTATAACGGGGCGATGAGCACTGACGTCGATCGCAGCACCCGCCTCCGCCTCGGCGTCGAGATCTGGATCGTCCTCGGCCTCTCCCTCGGTCGCTCCGCCGTCTACGCGATCGCCAACATCCTCGAACGCCTCAGCGCCGACACCGCACTCAGGGACCAGGCCGCGTCGATCAACACGTCTCTCGCGGAACGCCCCTGGGTCGACCTCGGCTACCAGCTCCTCAGCATCGGTTTCACCCTCGTCCCCGTCGCCCTCGCGCTCTACCTTCTGTCCGAACCGGGCCGCTCCGTCCTCAAGCAGATCGGCCTCGACCGCGCCCGCCCCCTGCGTGACCTCGGCTGGGGCATCGCCCTCGCCGCCGCGATCGGCCTGCCCGGCCTCGGCTTCTACGCGCTCGGCCGCGCCATCGGCATCACCGTCCAGGTGCAGCCCGCGGGCCTCGACGCCTACTGGTGGACCGTCCCCGTCCTCATCCTCCACGCGCTCAAGAACGCGCTCCTCGAGGAAGTCATCGTCGTCGCCTACCTCATGACACGGCTCGAGCAGATGCGCTGGTCCGTCCCCGCGATCATCGTCGCGTCATCCGTCCTGCGGGGGAGCTACCACCTCTACCAGGGCATCGGCCCGTTCTTCGGCAACGTCGTCATGGGCGTCGTCTTCTGCCTCTTCTACCTCTCCCGCTGGGGACGCCGGCGCACCATGCCGCTCGTCGTCGCGCACACGGTCCTCGACATCGTGTCGTTCGTCGGCTGGGCGCTCCTACCCGCGAGCCTCCTCGCAGCCCTCGGCGTCATGTGAGGCTCACGGCTCCACCTTCAGGCTCGACCTCGTACGCCCCAGGGATGATCCTCGGCCCCACACCCGACAAAACCCTCGGGACGGCCGGGCCGCGGCCCTAGACTCGGGCCATGCCCAGCAGCCCGAGCACTCCCGACGCGCCCACGCACGTCGACGCGCCCGACGCTGGGCCCACCCCGGACGCGTCACCCGACGCCCCGCACCCCAGCCGCACCCACGAGGTCGGCACGTACGTCCGCGGCCCCCGCCTCGCCCGACCCCGGCTCCCCGACCCCGGCGAGCCAGGCCACGTCCGCCTCGTCGACGCCCCGTCGAACCGCGTCCGACGCCCCAAGGACGCCCTCGGCATCGTCCTCGCGCTCCTCGGCATCGCCCTCGTCATCCTCCTGACGATCTTCGCCCACGCGACGACCGTCGGCGTCCAGCAGGACGTCCAGGGATTCTCCCGCCTCCTCGCGCAGATCCTCACGCTGCCCGTCGTCCTCCTTGAGGGCATCGTCACGCTCGGCGCGCCCCTCATGGTGCTCGGCGAGCTCCTGTGGCGGCGCAACCTCCGGCAGGTCGTCGAGTCGTTGCTCGCCGCAGGCCTCGGCCTGCTCCTCGCGCTCCTCACGTACGCCGCCGTGACGACGTTCGGCGCCGTCTCGCTCATCGCGGGCCTCACCATCAGCGTCGGCGGGCAGCCGACGCTCTCGCTGCCCGCGTACGTCGCCGCGATCGTCGGCCTGCTCGTCGGCGCGGGACCCCGCACCCGACGGCGCTCCGTCGCGTGGTCGTGGAACCTCCTGTGGTTCACGCTCGCGATCTACCTCATCACCGGCCAGGTGTCGCTCGCGGGCGTCCTCCTCATGCTGCTCGTCGGCCGCGTCGCAGGCCTCACCGTCCGCTACGTCTCGGGCGTGAGGTCGGAGCGCGCGCACGGCCCGACGCTCGTCGACGGCGTGCGCCGCGCAGGGTTCGAGCCGACGGCGCTCGTCCGAGTCCGTGACCTCTCCGACCGGCCGCACGACGTCGTCCAGGACATCGCGCCCGAAGGCACCGCCCCGCTGCGCCGCTCAGGACCCTGGTGGTCCGGCAGCGCGCTCGGCACGCCCGAGCCCTCGCCGTTCGACGAGGCGACGCTCGCCCTCATGCGATCCTCCGACCACCGCATCTACTCGATGACGACCGCCGAGCGCGACCGCCTCGACGTCGTCGTGCTCGACGGCGAGCGGCAGGTCGTCGGCATGCTCGCCCGCACGTGGCGGTCGTTGCGCATGCGCGGCATCGAGGGCCGCTCCGCGATCTCGCTGCGGCAGATCGCCGAGCGCGCCGCGCTCCTGCAGTACTCCGCGCAGGCCGCGGGGGTGCGGACGCCCGAGCTCCTCGGCGTGTCCGCGGCCGACGACTCGATGATCCTCGTTCAGGAGCACGTCGACGGTTCGCTCCCGCTGCGGGACGTGCCCGAGCTCGTCCTCGACGACGCGACGCTCGCCGAGTGTTGGCGACAGCTCCTGCGCGCCCACGACGCCGGTCTCGCGCACCGCTCCCTCACCGCCGACGTCGTGCTCGTCGGCCACGACCCCGACGGGCAGCCTGAGGTGTGGCTCACCGGTTGGGAGAACGGCGACATCGCGAGCACCGAGCTGGCCCGCCGCGTCGACCTCACGCAGATGCTCGCGCTGCTCGCGCTGCGGGTCGGCCCCGAGCGCGCGCTCGCCTCCGTCACGGGCCTCGTGCCTGACGACGAGATCGAGGCGCTCGGCCCCCTCCTCCAGACGATCGCCCTGCCCACGGCGACGCGCGAGGAGATCCGCCGGTCCAAGAGCGACGTCCTCGACCGGCTGCGCGACGAGATCGTCGCCCGCCTCCCCGAGGCCAACGTCGAGCCGCTGCGCCTCGTGCGCTTCGGAGCGCGCTCCGTCGTCACCGCTGTCCTCGCGATCGTCGCCGTCTCCGTGCTCGTCACGAAGATCAAGTTCGACCAGATCGCCGACGCGGTCTCGCAGGCCAACCCGTGGTGGGCGGTCGCCGCGTTCGCGATCGGCTGCCTCACCTGGCTCGGCGCGGCCCTCGCCCTCATGGCGTTCTCCCCCGCGCGCCTCTCCCTGTGGAAGACGACGCTCACGCAGGTCGCCGCGTCCTACGTGTCGGTCGCGGCACCCGCTGGCATCGGCCCCGCCGCGCTCAACCTCCGCCTGCTCACGCGCGCCGGGACGTCGGGGACCCTCGCGGCCGCGTCTGTCGGGCTCGTTCAGGTCGCGCAGATCGTCGTCACCGTCGTCATTCTCGTCATCCTTGCGGCCGCGACCGGGGACGGTGGCCTGCTGCGCCAGCTGCCGTCCGCGACCGTGCTCGTCGCCCTCGGCATCGTCGCGGCGCTCGTCGCGAGCATGTTCCTCGTGCCGGGCGTGCGGCGCTGGGTGGGCACGAAGATCGAGCCGCTCGTCACGCAGACGTGGCCGCGCCTCTCGACGATTCTCTCGTCTCCGCGGCGCATCATGATCGGGCTCGCGGGCAACGCGCTCATGTCACTCGGGTACATCTTCGCTTTCGCGGCGTCCCTCAAGGCGTTCGGGCTCGACGTCGCGATCATCGACTCCGCGGTCATCTACCTCCTCGGCAACACCGCGGGGGCGGCGGTGCCCGTGCCGGGCGGTATCGGCGCCGTCGAGGGCGCGCTGACGCTCGGTCTGCAGCTCACGGCAGGGGTCCTGCCGGCCGTCGGCGCGACGGCCGTCATGCTCTTCCGTGTCATGACGTTCTGGCTGCGCATCCCCATCGGTGCGGTCGCGATGCGTATCCTCCAGCGCTCGGGCGACCTCTAGCCCCGCCGTTCGACGGTCCCGCACGGCGCGAGCATGCAGAAGCCCCCCACCGCTCAGCGGTGGGGGGCTTCCGGGTGTTTCACGTCGTGAGACGAGGGTTTCAGCCCTCGACGCTCACGAGACCGCGCTGCGCGCCCTTGACGAGGCGGCGCGGGATGCGGACGGTCTGACCGTCGACGCGAACCTCGACGAGCTCGGTCGCGGTGGCCTTCCACTGCGAACGGCGGGCACGGGTGTTGGAGCGGGACATCTTCCGCTTCGGAACTGCCATGATCGTCCTTTGGATCGGAGTGAAACCTGGCTCCGTCAAGACGAGCCAAGGCCCGGGGAGCGGTCATATTTCGCCTCATGCTACGGCCGCGTCGGAACGACGGTCAAATCTCGGGCGGTACCACGGGCGCACGTCACACCCGAGGAACGACACGACCCCGCCCCTGCGAACAGGGACGGGGTCGTGCGAGAGTGCGGCGCTGCGTCAGCCCTGGACGGCCTTCTTGAGCAGCGAACCGGCGGAGAGCTTGACTCCGTAGCCGGCGGGGATCGAGATCTCCTCGCCCGTGCGCGGGTTGCGGCCCGTACGCGCGGCGCGCTCGACACGCTCGACGGAGAGGAGGCCCGTGAGCTTCACAGCCTCGCCCTTGCCGAGGGACTCGATGAGAACCTCCTGGAGAGCGGCGACAGCGCGGTCGGCGTCGGCCTTCGTGAGGTCAGCCTTGGCGGCGATGGCCGAGACGAGGTCGGAACGGTTGAGCGACATACATATCCCTTCATCGGGTCACGGCCCGGCGACGAGGCGTCGGGACGTCAGACTTCAGAGTCCTGCCGGATGGCGGGACCGTGGACAATCGTCGGGAATCTTGCCATGCCCCTCGCGAGGCGCATCAGCATCGTTCCGCGTGTCACCGTACATCGTCCCGGGGGAGTCGGCGCACGCGCGACGCGCCCAGGACCGCAGGATGTCGCCGACGAAGTGCTCCATCACCCACGGTTCCGGTTGCGCGCGCCCGCACGGGGCACGACGCTTGAGAGCGTTGACGGTCGTTCTGCGGAGCGGCCGGACGCGCACAGGCAACCCGGTCGAGAGCGGAAGAGGTGCATCCGTCCATGAAGCACGCACTGGCGATCCCGCCCGAGTTCGGCGCGGTCGCCCCCGCGCGCAGATGGGCGGCCGGCCACCTGCGCTCCGCCGGTGTGGACGGTCACCTGCTCGACGTCCTCGTGCTGCTCGTCAGCGAGGTCGTGACGAACGCTGTCGCTCACGCGTCTCCCCCGGTCCACCTGCGGCTCGAGATCACGGACGCCGTGGCGCGCGTCGAGGTGTCGGACCGCGCGCGCGAGGTTCCGGTCATCCGCCGCCCCGCGCCCACGCAGGGCGGCGGTCGCGGTGTGGGCCTCGTCGACATGCTCTCGACGCGCTGGGGTGTCATCGAGTCGGCGGACGAGGACGCGCCGAAGACGGTGTGGTTCGAGGTCGCTCTCGAGGACGTTCGGCCGGACTGACCCGTCGGGCAGGCTGACGGCGTACCGGACCCGCTACGCGAGCGCCGCCGCGATGCGGCGGACGGCCTCCGTGAGGATCTCAGGGTGAGTCGCGAAGTTCACCCGCGCGTGCCCCTCGCCGCCGGGACCGAAGTCGGTCCCGCGCGACAGCGCGACACGGCCGCGCTCGAGGATCAGCGCGGCCGGATCGTCGCCCGCGCCATAGGCGGAGAGGTCCACCCACGCGAGGTAGGTCGACTCGGGGACCTGCATGCGCGCGAGCGGCAGGTGCTCGGCGACGAGGTCGACGAGGAGGTCGCGCGAGCGCGTCAGCGCCGGCAGGAGCTCGTCGAGCCACGGGCCGCCGTCCCGGAACGCTGCGGTCTGCGCGACGAGGCTCACGTGCCCGACGCCGTTGAAGAGGGTCACGGGGAAGGCGTCGACGATCGCGCGCGCCTCGGGCCCTGCGACGACGATGGCCGCCTTGAAGCCCGCGAGGTTCCACGTCTTGGCGGCGGAGAGCACCGAGACGCCGCGCGGGTCGACCTCGACGTACGGGACGAACGTCGCGCCCGGGTGGACGAGCGGCGCGTGCGCCTCGTCGGAGATGACGACGACGCCGTGGCGGGCGGCCGCCGCGGCGAGCGCCTCGAGCTCGGCACGCGTGTGGACGACGCCCGTCGGGTTGTGCGGGTTCGAGAGGAGGACGGACGCGCGCCGCCCACCGGCGACGGCCGCGGCGAACGCCTCCTCGAGGGCGGGCACGTCGAGACGGCCGCCGGCCGTGAGCGCGACGGGCTCGACGACGCGACCGATGAGTCGCGGGTTGCGGAAGAACGGCCCGTAGACGGGCGACGGGACGATGACGGTGTCCCCCGGGGGCGTCGTCGCCTCGATGACGGCACCGAGTCCCGCGAGGATGTCCGGCACGACGCGCGCGAGCGTCGCGTCGACCTGCCAGCCCCAGCGGTCGGCGGCGAACGCGCTGAACGCCGCGACGTACTCGTCGGGCGACGCCGGATAGCCGGTGTCGCCCGCGGCGACGAGGTCGCTCACGGCGCGCACAACAGGCTCGGCGACAGGCACGTCCATCTCCGCGACCCACAGGGGCAGGACATCGGGCTCGTACGCCCGCCACTTGACGCCCGTCCGCGTACGGAGCTGGGCCAGGTCGAGGATGCTGAGGAGGTCCGTCACGCCCACGACGGTACCTGCTGGGCGATGATGGACCCTGTGACCTCAGGTATCCGTCTCATCGCCTCCGACGTCGACGGCACACTCCTCACGCCCGACCACCGCATCACGCCCGCTGTGCGTACGGCGGTGCGGCGCGCGACGGACGCGGGCGTCACGGTCGTCCTCGCCTCCGCCCGCGGGCCTGAGGCCTTCCGGCACATCGTCGCCGAGCTCGGGCTGCCGCCGTTCGCGGAGTCCCCGTCGGACGACCCGCTCGCGGGTGCTTTCGTCTCGTTCCAGGGGGCCGTCGTCGGACACTTCCTCGCAGACGGCTCGCTCGACGTGCTCCACGAGACTCGGCTCGACCTCGAGGCCGCACGGGAGATCGTGCGGACGGTCGTCGCGGCGGGGCACGTCGCGAACTGGTACGACGGTGCGGCCTGGCTGCCGTCGCGGTGGGACGAGCTCGGGGAGCTCGAGGCGCGTGCGACGGCCGTCGAGCCGGCGGGGTTCATCGGCGACGCGCAGCTCGTCGACGCGGGTGCGCGGGCGCCGCACAAGCTCATGGTGCCGCCGTGCGCGTGGGACCCGGAGCTCGTGCCGCGGATCGCGGCGAACCTGCCGGAGGGGTGCGAGGGCTTCCTCTCGGGGGAGCACTACCTGGAGATCGTCGCGTCGGGCGTCGACAAGTCGAGCGGACTCGTGCAGCTCGCCGCGGACCTCGGCGTCGGGCCGGCGGCGATGGCGGCGGTCGGGGACGGGCCGAACGACCTGGGGATGTTCGCGCACGTCGGGACTGCGGTGGCGATGGCGAACGCCTCGGACGCGGTCAAGGCGGCGGCGGCGTGGGTGACCGCGTCGAACCGTGAGGACGGCCTCGCGCTCGCGATCGACCGCCTCCTGGGCTGAGCCGCGCGCAGGGCCTTGCGGGGTCTTGTCACGTCCTACTATCGTGTGTCGCATGGTACCCGGCGACGACGCGATCCTGGCACACCTCAGACGCGGCAGCGTCGAGCACTGCGTGCTCGCCCTCCTGCGCGACGGCGAGGCCTACGGCCTCGACATCGCCGCGCGCCTCGGCCACGACGGCGTGCTCCTCACCAGCGAAGGCACCCTCTACCCGCTGCTCTCCCGCCTCCGGAAACAGGACCTCGTCACGACGAGCTGGCGCGAGTCCCCCGCCGGCCCTCCCCGTCGCTACTACGCGCTCACCCCCGCAGGGCACGACGCCCTCGACCGCTTCACGACCGTCTGGGCCCGCTTCCGCGACGCCGTCGACTCCACCCTCACCGGGAGCCCCTCATGAACGACACCTCCAACCTCGTCGACCGCTACCTCGACGACCTCGCCCGCATGCTCACCGCTCTCCCGCCCGCCGAGCGTGCCGACGCCCTCGGTTCCGTTCGCGAGCACGTCGACGACGCCCTCGCCGACCTCGGCCGCCCCCCGACCACCGACGACGTCACCGCGATCCTCACGCGCCTCGGCACGCCCGCCGACGTCGCCTCCGCCTTGCTCGAGGACACCCCAGGCAGCGCCGCCTACGCCCCAGCGCCTGTGACGCCGCCCGTCGCACCCGCGCCCCTCCCCGGCGACGGCGACGCCGCCCTCGCCCTCGGCCTCGCGATCTTCGCCGTCGTCGTCCCGTTCATCGGGCTTCCCGCCGCCATCGCCGCGATCGTCCTCGCCCGCCGCGCCAGACGCGCTGGCACACGCCGCGACGGCATCCGCGTCGCCGGCCTCGTGCTCGGACTCGTCGCGCTCGTCGGCCAGCTCCTCATCATCGCGGGTCTCGTCGGCACCCTCACGCTGCGCACAGAGGTCGGCTCCGCGGAAGGGCCGACCCCGGTCGCGAACGTCGTCGGCGTCCCCTGACTCACCTCCGCGAAGGACGGAACTTCCGTCCCGCACGTCCGACGACGACAACTTCTCCACGTCGATCTCAGCATCCACACAGGTCGGTAGGGTGTTCTATTGTGAGACATCGACGACAGAGCGTTAGTGTCGTGTCCTCGGGGGCCCCCTGAACCCCCGAGCGCCTGTTCCCTGACAGGCGCCGGCCGGGCATCGCCCGGCCCCCGCGCCCCGGGCCCCCTGAACCCGGGAGCGCGGCCGGGGCGTCGCCGTTCCCTGTCGGCGACGCCCCGGACCCCGGCCGGCCGGGCTGGGAGGATGGACGACGTGAGCAGCCCCGACGAGCCCGCCAGGCACGCCGCCGCGCTGCCGTCGACCGTCGCCGGCACGACGCTCGACGAGCTCGTCATCAAGAAGTCGCGGTTCCTCACACGCATCGTCCACGTCACGACCGTCGAGGACGCCGACGCCGTCGTCGCCGCGGCCCGCAAGGAGTTCTGGGACGCCCGCCACCACTGCGTCGCGATGGTTCTCGGCACGCACGCCGACCAGCAGCGGTCGACCGACGACGGCGAGCCGTCCGGCACCGCGGGTGTCCCCATGCTCGAGGTGCTGCGGCACCGCGGGCTCACGGACGTCGTCGCCGTCGTCACCCGCTACTTCGGTGGCGTCCTGCTCGGGGCGGGCGGGCTCGTCCGCGCCTACTCGGGTGCGGTCGCGCAGGCGGTCGACCTCGCGCCGCTCGTGCGCAGGTCCGTGCTCGTCGAGCTCCTCGTCACCGTGCCGTTCGCCGACGCTGGCCGCGTCGAGCACGTCCTGCGGACCTGGGTCGCCGCGCACGACAGCGTGCTCGACGACGTGTCCTACGGCGCCGACGCGTCGTTCACGGTGCTCGTGCCGCCGCATCTGCGCGCGACCTTCGACGCCGACCTCGCCGCAGCGACCGCTGGCAGCATCGAGGCGATCGAGCTCGGCACCCGCATCGCCAGCATCCCGGCCTAACCCCCGGGCCCCCTCCCCTCCCCCCCCGCCCCGCCCCCCGCTGGGGAATCCGCGCGGATGGTCACTGGGAGCAGCCATCTGCGCGGAAACGTGGAGGTGCTGCGGGGTCACGTGCCGCACTGCCCCACGCTCCCCCCGCTGGGGAATCCGCGTGGATGGTCACTGGGAGCAGCCATCTGCGCGGATTCTTGGGGCTCAGGTGCGGGCGGCCAGGGCGGCCGCGGCCGCCTCAAGCCAGCGGGCGGGGTCAGCGAGGGAGGCCTCGGGCGAGCCCGCCAGGCGGGTGAGCTCGACGACCTCGGGGGCGACGGGCGCACCGGGTGCGCGGTCGTGGGGGGTGCCGACGTCGGGAGTGCCGACGCCGAGCGTGCGGACGTCGGGCGTCAGAGCGTCGTGAGCGTCGTGAGCGAGAGCGTCCGCCGCGCCCGCCTCCGCCGAGCCGACGACGAGCGCGACGCGCACGCTCGCGCGGGCCGCACGCCGCGCCACCTCGGCCGGGGCCTTGCCCGCCGCCGACTGCGCGTCGAGCCTCCCCTCCCCCGTGACGACGAGGTCCGCACCCTCAAGCATCGCGTCGAGCCCGACGACGTCGGCGACCGCCGACGCCCCCGGGACGAGCCGCGCACCCCATGCGAGCAGGCCGAACGCCGTCCCGCCCGCCGCCCCTGCGCCTGCGAGCGCCGGGTCGACGACGGTCAGGGCGCTGCGCCCCGTCTCCCCCGCCCGACCCTCGGACGAGGCGAGCACGACGCCGGGCGCCGCTGCCGCCGTTCCACGTGGAACATCGACGTCACGGGCGGCGGCACGCCCCAGCGCGTCGGCCCACCGCGCGAGCGCAGCGTCGAGCAGGACGACGTCGTCGGGCGTCGCGCCCTTCTGGGGGCCGAAGACCGCCGCCGCACCCGTCCGGCCAAGGAGCGGGTTGGTGACGTCGCACAGCACGTCGACCCCACCTGGCGGAAGAGCCGGCAGCGCGGAGAGGTCGACCGAGACGACGCGCGCGAGCCCCCGGCCACCGTCGGGCACCGCTGCCCCGTCACCGTCGGTGACCCGTGCCCCGAGCGCACGCAGCAACCCCGCACCCCCGTCAGTCGACGCACTTCCCCCGAGCGCGACGACGAGGCGCCGGGGCGCCGTCGCGAGCGCCGCCCGCGCGACCTCCCCCACGCCGCGCGTGTGCGCGTCGAGAGGCGCCGGAGCCTCGAGGAGCGTGAGACCGCTCGCGCACGCAAGCTCGACGACCGCCGTGCCGTCCGGCAGGGCGAGCCACGACGCGTTGGCCGGGCGACCGTCCGGCCCCGTCACCGTCAGCAGGTGCCGAACCGCGCCCGGCACCGCCCGTTCGAACGCGTCGAGTGTGCCCTCGCCACCGTCAGCGAGCGGCGCCTCGACGACGTCGTCGTCCAGGCGCGCCGAGCGCCAGCCACGCGCGAGCGCCGCCGCGACCTCGGCCGCCGTGAGCGAGCCCTTGAACGAGTCGGGGGCGAGGACGACGCGCACGGCGCCGCTCACCATACGTCCGGGCGCCGCACCACCTGGTGAAACCGCGAGCCCCACCGCCGCAGCACGTCGACGCCCAGCACCTGCGCGACAAGGTTTGTGCGCGCCCGCGTGAGCTCGGCGACGCGGAACGCCTCGTCGTCGTCGTCCGCCGTGAAGCGCACGGTCACCCGCGGCAGCCCCCGCACGATCCCGACGTCCCACGCCTCGACATCCGTGAGCTCACGCGCGCCGTCGACCGCCGCCGGCAGCACGTCCTCCGGGACGCGGCCGACGCGCATGTCACCGATCGGCAGGACGACGCGATACGTGGGCACGGCCCCAGCCTAGGCGCGCCCCCGGACAGCCCGACGGAACGCCACCTCGGCGTCGTAGCGTGGGAGCGTGCCCGCCGAGTCCCGCCCCGCCTACCCCGCGTGGCGCGCCGCCCTCAGCGACACCGCACCCGTCGGGTTCGGGCTCGTGCCGCTCGGCCTCGCGTTCGGGGTCCTCATGGTGCAGTCCGGCTTCGCCTGGTGGTGGACGCCCGTCTTCTCGTTCCTCGTCTACGCCGGGTCGCTCGAGTTCCTCATGATCGGGCTCGTCCTCGCCGTCACCCCCCTCGCGACGATCGCTCTCACGACGTTCCTCGTGAACTTCCGGCACGTCTTCTACGCGCTGTCGTTCCCCCTCCACGTCGTCCATGGGCCGCTGCGCCGTCTCTACGCGATGTACGCGCTCACCGACGAGACCTACGCCGTCGTCGCGACCCGGGCACCGGGCGCACTCACCGGCGCGCGCATCCTCTGGATCCAGGCGCTCTGCCAGGCCTACTGGGTGGGCGGAGGCATCCTCGGTGCGCTCGTCGGCACGCTCCTGCCGGACGTCCCCGGCCTCGACTTCGCGCTCACCGCGCTCTTCACCGTGCTCGCGATCGACGCCTTCCGCGCCCAGCGCGACGTGCCGGCACCGCTGCTCGCCGTCGGCTGCGCGATCGTCGCCCAGCTCGTCGCGCCCGGGCAGATGCTCGTCATCGCGATGACGGGGTTCGTCGCGCTGCTCGTCGGACGGTACCTGCTCACGGAGGCGCAGCATGCCTGAGACCGGGTACCTTCTCGCCGCGCTCCTCACGACGCTCGTCGTGACGTTCGCGCTGCGGGCCGCGCCGTTCCTCGTCGTCGAGCGGCTGCGCGAGTCACGCATCGTCGGCTGGCTCGGCGCGCGCATGCCCGTCGGGATCATGGTGATCCTCGTCGTCTACACGCTGCGCGACACGTCGTTCGCGGCCGCGCCGCACGGTCTGCCGGAAGCGATCGCGCTCGCCGTCACCGTCGGACTGCACGTGTGGCGACGCAACGCGCTGCTGAGCATCGTCGGCGGGACGCTCCTCTACGCAGGGCTCCTCGCGCTGCTCTCCTGAGCACCGCCCCTCAGTGTTCCGAGAGCCGATCCGACCACGTCCGGGTGCGGGCGAGCCCCGCCGCGCGGAAACCCTGCGTCCGGTCAGCAGGTGAGCTTGTCGCCCGGGTCGACGCCAAGGACCTCGCAGATCTCACGGAAGAGCTTGACGCGGTTGTTCATCTGGCGCGGGTTGCCACCCTCGCACTCGAGCGGGCCGTTGATCGTCCGGATCGTCTCGCGGAAGCCATGACCGCCGATGATCCCGTCGTGGCACGTGAACGACCCCGGGCCGACCTGCGTGTTCCAGTACCAGAGGGCCGTCTGCCACGCGACCGTCGGGTCCTGCTCGACGAGCCACGGCTCCTCGAGCAGCGGCAGCCCGAGCGCCTCGCCCGCTGCCTTGTAGTTGAAGTTCCACGACAGCTGCACCGGGCCGCGGCCGTAGTACTGGTCGACGCCCGCAGGGCAGCCGTAGGGCTGCGACGGGTCGCAGTAGTGGTCGTACACCGCTGTGTTGAGCTCCGTGACGTACTTGAGGCCGAACGTCTCGTGCGAGACGTTCGCAAGGAACGCTGCGGCCTCGCGCAGCGCGACATCGGCCCCGCCCGTCGTCGAGAACTCCGGGTAGCTCGCGGTCGCGGCCACGAGGCCCTCGTACGTGTAGAAGTCCGAGCGCTCCGGGAAGATCTGCTCGAACTGCGCGGCGGTCACCACGAAGGTCGTGGACATGGGAGGGCCTCTCGTCGTCGGGCGGCGGTCGCGCACACCCTAGCGACGGCAAGCGCTCCCAGCGGAACCGACGTGACACGTCCGGCCCCGCCGACGGGCCGGGCCCGCCCCGATCGCCCACGAGACCAGCCCCGTCCACCCCGACCGGCGCACGGCACAGAAATGTCGGGGGCGGGAAATAACCTTGGCCCACCCCGGGTTGAGGTGAGGCAATGACGGGTGCCTTCATGACGACGACGGCCCCTCCCCGCCCCCTCCACCGGGGCGCCCCGTGCCTCGGCGCACCCCCGCCCGAACCCTGACGACCGAAGGACCACCCGTGCGCAGCACTCCCTCGACCCCGCACGACGAGGCCGACGCGCCCGCGACGTCGCTCGACGGCCCCGCCACCACCCCCGGGGCCGCGCGCGCGGCCGAGACACCGCGCAGCCAGGGCGTCATCTGGCTCCTGCTCGCCGCCGCGTTCGTCGTCATCCTCAACGAGACGATCATGGGCGTCGCGATCCCCCACCTCATGACCGACCTCAGCATCGACGCGGTCGCCGCCCAGTGGCTGACGACCGCCTTCATGCTCACCATGGCGGTCGTCATCCCCGTGACGGGCTACCTGCTCGAACGCTTCACGACGCGGACCCTCTTCATCGCGGCCATGTCGCTGTTCTCGACGGGGACACTCGTCGCGGCCGTGTCGCTCGGCTTCCCCATGCTGCTCGGCGCGCGCGTCGTCCAGGCGTCGGGAACCGCCATCATGATGCCGCTCCTCATGACGACGATCATGACGCTCGTCGAGCCCGAGCACCGCGGCCGCCTCATGGGTCGTATCTCGATCGTCATGTCCGTCGCGCCCGCTGTCGGCCCGACGATCTCGGGCCTCATTCTCAAGTACCTCACGTGGCGGTGGATGTTCATCCTCGTCCTGCCGATCGCCCTCGTCATGCTCGCGATCGGGGCACGGCACGTCACGAACGTCGGCGAGACGCGCAAGGCGCCGCTCGACCCCGTCTCCGTGGTCCTCGCGGCGCTCGGCTTCGGCGGGCTCGTCTTCGGGCTCTCGCTCGTCGGCGGCGAGGGTGGCGGCGACACGGCCGCCGCGAACGCCGCGCACGGCCGCACCATGCTCGTCGCGCTCGCCGTCGGCGCCGTCGCGCTCGTGACGTTCGTCGCCCGGCAGGTCCTGCGCCAGCGGACCGACTCCGCGCTGCTCGACCTGCGGACGTTCCGCTCGCGGAACTTCAGCGTGTCGATCGCGCTCATGACCGTGCTCATGGCGGTGCTCTTCGGCACGATCATCCTCCTGCCGCTGTTCATGCAGCGCGCCCTCGGCCTCGACACCCTCGCGTCGGGTCTCGTGCTGCTGCCCGGGTCGCTGCTCATGGGTCTGTGCGGGCCGCTCGTCGGACGGCTCTACGACAAGCTCGGCCCGCGGCCGCTCGTCGTGCCCGGCGTGATGATCGTCTCCGGCGTCCTGTGGGGCCTCACGCAGGTGAGCGAGACGACCCCGACCGCGATGCTCGTCGTTGCGCACGTCACCCTGTCGCTCGGACTGGCGCTCACCTTCACGCCCCTGTTCACGTCGTCGCTCGGCTCGGTCGAACCGCGCTTGTACTCGCACGGCTCCGCGACGCTCGGCACCGTCCAGCAGGTTGCGGGAGCGATCGGCACTGCCGTGTTCGTCACGCTCATGGCGTCGGGAGCGGCGACGCTCGTCGCCGCCGGCGTGCCAGAGGCCGCCGCGACGGCGGCTGGCGTGCGGGACGCGTTCCTCGTCGGGGCGATCGTCTCGCTCGGGGCCGTCGTGCTGTCGTTCTTCGTGACACGGCCCGACGGTGAGGGGCCCGGCGGCGGCGTCGGGCACTGAGCTCCCGCTCCCGCGTCCTTCCCGCAACCCCACGACCGACGGGCCGAGGGTGGTCGGCGGGCGGCGGCGCCCATGCGAGTCTCCGTCGCTGGTCGTAGCGTGAGAGGTCTCCGACGGAAGGACCACCATGAGCACGTCCGCCCTGCGACCCGGCGCCGTCGCCTGGATCGACATCTCGACGACCGACATCGAGGCCGTCCGTCCCTTCTACGAGTCCGTCCTCGGCTGGCGCATCGAGGACGCCGGTGAGGAGAACGGTCACTACCAGCTCGCGCACGTCGGCGACCGGCTCGTCGCCGGGCTCATGCCCCTGACGCCCGACTCCGAGGCGATGGTCCCGGGCACGCGCGACGCGTGGATCGTCTCGCTCGCCGTGCCCGACGTCGAGGCCGCCGCCGCCCGCGCCCACGCCCAGGGCGCGACCGTCCACCACGAACCCATGACGCTGCCCGACGGAGGCCGCTTCGCGTTCCTCTCCGACCCGACGGGCGTCGACGTCGGACTCATGGAGATCGCCGAGGGCTCCGTGCAGACGTTCGACGGCGACACACCCGGCAGCCCCGCGTGGGCCGAGCTGTGGTCCGACGACTGGTCGCGCTCACGCGACTTCTACACGCGCGTCGTCGGCTGGGAGCTCAACGACGACATGGTCTCCGACACGTTCCGGTACGCGCGGCACATGATCGACGGCGAGCCCGCGATCGCGCTGGCCGACGCAGCTCTCGAGGACTCCGTCGAGGGCGGCGGGTGGTACGTGTACTTCAAGGTCGACGACGTCGACGCGGCGCTCGAACGCGTCGAGGCAGCCGGCGGCCGGGCGGCATCCTCCGTCGACGAGACACCCTTCGGGCGGCTCGTCACCGTGACCGACCCGACGGGAGCAGTGTTCCGGCTCGTCCAGTAGAGCGGCCGCGAGAGTCCGTCACGCCTCCGCGTGGCGCGCGAACGCGTGCGCGAGCTCGCGACCCTGCAGTCCCGAGGCGAGAAGCAGCATGAGCAGGAGCCGGGCTTTCGTCGGCGAGAGGCTCCCGCCCGACAGCAGCCCCCGCTCGAGGAGGTCCACCTCACCGCCCTCGTAGCCGTACGTGTGCGTGAAGACAGGTCCGGCGCCTGTCCGCGAGCACAGGACGACGGGCATGAGCGACGCGGTGAGCGCGACCGCGTCGACGGCCGCTGCCGGCACGTGACCCGCGCCCATCGCGGCGAGCACGACGCCGTCGTAGCCGGCGTCCGCGAGCGCGGGCAGGATCGCGAGGTCGTCGCCGAGGCCCGCCTCGACGATCGCGACGCGGGCTGGTGGCCCGTCGGGCACGTCGAACGGTGGCAGCGGGCGCGGCGCCGCGCCGAGGCGGACGCGACCCTCTGCGACGACCCCGACGGGCCCGTACGGCTCGGACCTGAACCCGTCGACGCGGAACGTCGACGCCTTCGTCACCCAGCGTGCCGCGTGCAGCCGGTCGGCGAACGCGACGAGCACTCCCTTGCCGCGCGCCTCAGCGCTCGCCGCGGCGCGGATCGCGGCGACGACGTTCGCCGCGCCGTCGGGCCCGGGCGCGGTGCGGTCGCGCATCGCTCCCGTGACGACGACGGGCACCTCGTCCGCAGCGCCCACGAGGTCGAGCGAGTACGCGGTCTCCTCGATCGTGTCGGTCCCCTGCGCGACGACGACCCCGTCGACCCCGTCGCCGTCCTCGACGAGCTCCGTGATGCGTGCGGCGAGCTCGCGCAGGTCCTCGACCGTGAGCGACGGTGACGGCACCATGCGCATCTCGACGGGAACGACCGTGATCCCGGGCAGGTAGCGCGCGACCTCGCGCACGAACGTCGCCGCACCGGACACGGGGACGACGGCGCCGCCGCCCGCGTCAGGGCCCAGCGACATGTCACCGTCGAGCGGCTCGGAGCTGATCGTCCCGCCGAGCGTCACCAGTGCGATCCTCATGCGCCCATCCTCCCGCGCCGCGCGTCAGCCGCGCGCCGTGAGGATCTCGACGAGCGCCGAGCGCAGCGCGGGCTCGAGGCCGAGCGCCTCGAGGTGCCCGAGGCGCACGGCGAGCGGGTGCCCTGACGTCGCGACGTCCATGACGCGGCTCTTGAGGTCGTACTCGATGCGGGCCGCATCGAGCAGCTCGAAGACGAGCCTGCCCGTGTCGTTGCCCGCGAGCGCGACCTCACCGCCCGCGGGGTGGAGGGTGATCGTCAGGCGTGCATCCGCGGGGACGTCGGCGACACGCACCGCGAGGCCCGTCGAGCCCGTCTCGCCGGGCAGTGGTGCGAACGCGTCGACGTGGACGTCGGCAGGGTGGCCGCCGACCGTCGCGGACGCGGTGCCGCCCCAGCCGAGGTCGACCGCCGGCAGGAGGACGGTCCACGTGCGGGCGCCGGGCGCGGACGCGCGCGCGGCCGCGGCGTCGCCGCGGGTCGCGACCGGCTCGACCGTGAACGTGCCCGACGACTGCGACCAGCGCAGCGGCGTGACGAGCGTCGGGACGTCGGTCGGGCCGCCAGGTCCGGGCACGGAGCCGTCGTCCTCGAGCAGGTCGAACGCGCCGTCCGCACCCGCAACGACGAGGACTTCGAGATCGCTGGGCGCCTCAGCGCCGTTGACGGGGACGTGCGCGCCGTCGAGGGGGACGATCGCGCCGGGCCGTGCAAGCACCGGAATCGACGTGAGGTCGCGCCAGAGAACGATCTCGCGGCCGCCGTCGTAGACCGTGCCCGTGAGGACGTCGACCCACGTGTCGTCGGGCAACCATGTGCGCACCGCGCCGCGGCCGAGGCGCCCGTCGGCGGGCTGCGTCACGGGCGCGACGAGCAGGCTCGTGCCGAAACGGAACTGGTTCGGCACCCGGTACGCCTCCGGCGCCTCCGGATGCTCCCAGTACATGGGCTCGACGAGCGGCGCACCCTGCGCGGCACGGTGGTTCATCGTGTGGAGGTACGGCACGAGGCGGTGACGCAGGCGCAGGAACGCCGTCTGCACCCGCTGCGCCTGAGGGCCGAACGCCCACGGCTCCTTGTGGGTGAACGGGTTGTTGCCCGAGTGCAGGCGCATGATCGGCGAGAGCACGCCGAGCTGCACCCAGCGGGTCGCGAGCTCGTCGTCCTTGACGCCGTGCATGTGCCCGCCGATGTCGTGGCTCCACCAGCCATAGCCGATGTTCGACGCGGACGCCGTGAAGTACGGCTGGAAGTCGAGCGATGCCCACGTGATCGCAGAGTCGCCGCTGAACCCGACCGGGTAACGGTGCGAGCCCGGGCCCGCGTAGCGCGAGAAGGTCAGCGGCCGACGTTCGCGGCCCTCGCGCCGGTCGGCGTTGTCGAGGAAGTGGACGTGGTTGAGCATCCACAGCGGGTCGATGCCTGCGACGCGCGAGTGCGGCCCGGACTGCCAGTCGAGCCACCAGAAGTCGACGCCGTCACGCTCGAGCCCGCGGTGAAGCACGTCGAGGTACGCCTCGAGGAACGCCCGGTCGGTGACATCGAACTGGATCGGTGCCTCGTCGTCGGTGCTGCGTCCGAGGGCGGCGGCCATCGCGGGGTAGGCGTCCTCGAAGGCGCGCACGCCGTCCGCCGGGTGGACGTTGAGGGTGACGCGCAGCCCGTGATCGTGGAGCCAGGCGACGAACGCGGCCGGGTCGGGGAAGAGGTCCCGGTTCCACGTGTAGCCCGTCCAGCCGGAGCCGAAGCGAGCAGGGACGTCGACGACGTGCCAGTCCATGTCGATGACGGACACCGAGAACGGGATGCCCTCGGCCGCGAAGCGTTCCATGAGCTCGCGGTAGCCGTCGGCTGTGTACGGGTAGTAGCGCGACCACCACGAGCCGAGCGCGAAGCGTGGGAGGAGCGGTGTCGGCCCTGAGACGCGGAAGAGGTCGCGCACGGCGCCGCGGTAGTCGTGGCCGTGGGCAAAGACGTAGAGGTCGCGCGCGCCCTCAGGCCGTGGGGCGACCCACCCGTCGTCGGTGAGCAGGAGCGTCGTCGAGTCGTCGAGCGCGATGACGCCGGTGTGGGAGACGACGCCGTCGTCGAGGTCGACGGCACCGTCGGCGGTGTCGAGGGTCCGTGCCGTGCCAGAGAGGCGGACGAGGCCCGCGGAGTTACCGTCACGGTCCCATCGCGGCTGGTCGGGGCGCCACACCGACTGGTAGGCGGTGTGGCCGCCGAGAGCCTCGACGCTGAGGCCTGACGTCGTCAGCGGGCCCTTGTCGTACGTGAGTCGGAGCCGGGCCGTGGTGATCTCGACATGGGTGCCGGTGTCGTCGACCGTGAGCTCTGGCACGGGCAGGTCGCGATGGAGGGCGAAGGCCGAGGCGCGGTCCTCGAAGCGACCGCCGGGGGCGTGCTCGATGCGCACGAGGGCGTCCGTGAGGACGGTGATGCGCCACGTGTCGCCCGAGACGATCGCCTCCGGGCGTGCGACGGGGGTCGTGTGGAGATGACGGAGGCCGGTCTCGGGCTGCATGCTCCCATCCTCGCGCAGGGGTCGGCCCGATGTCAGCGGAGCCCGAGGATGCGGTCGAGCGTGCGTCGACGCCGCTGGGTGCGCGCGAGGTGGTCGAGGAGCTCGCGGTCGCACGAGACCCCGAGGCGACGCACAACCGACCACGTGCGTGGGTCTCGGTGCATGGGATCGGCGTGTTCAAGGTCGAGCATCGTCTGTTCGGGGCACGTGACGAGCGCAGGCCCGAGGTCCGTCGGTCGCGTCTCGAGCGCAAGATTCTCGAGCGGTCGCTGCGAGAAGCTGATGCCGCCAGGGTGGTCGTCGAGCGGCAGGGCGCGTTGCGGCGACGGGACGGTGACGAACGCGACGTCGAGCGGCGGGAGCCAGATCCCGAGCAGACGCGCGGCCGACAGCCCCGAGAGGACAGCGGCCCCGTGGCCGTGGATCGTCGACGCGACGGCGATCGCGGCGGCCTCGACCGTCGGGGGCCAGGGAACGGGATCGCCGGAGAACGGGTCGACGGGTCGGGCTCCTGCCGCGGGCCGAGGATCCTCGTCGAGGACTCCTGCTTCGAGCATCTCGGCCGGGAACGGTCCGGGCCGGCCCCTCGCGGTCTCGCGCACGTCATGTTCGGCGGTCGTCGTGGTCCGCGACTCTCGCGCACCGGTCGAGGGGGCTGCCCCGCCCGGGACGAGGCAGTAGGCACCGCGCGCCAGCCGGTGCAACCACCCGTCGCGGGCGAGCGCCGCGAGCACCGCGCTCGGCCGGACCGCGAACGGCGCGAGGTCGACCGCACGAATCGTCTGGAACGGTGCAGCGGTCGCCAGCTCGAGCGCGATCCTCCCCACGGCAGAAGGCGCGGAGGGCTTCGTCACGCGATCGGCAGGCGTGGCAGACGTCGTGGTCACAATGACGAGGATGAGCCCTCCTGCGCGTCACGTCCGGTGGCGTCGGCAGTCTGTGGACGCCGTCGCCATCCCAGCGGGTTGTGGACACGGGCCTGCTCGGGGCTCGGAACCATGGTGGTGCAGAACTGCGCTTCACGCGCACTTTGGCACCTGAGACGCCAAAGTGCGCGTGGAGTGCGATGACGTCGATACCTATGTCCCGGAGAGCGCAAGTCCGGTCAGGCGCGATCACCGCCCGGAGCGAGGGCAGACGCGAAGCACTGGAGTGAAGCGCTCGGGCAGCGGAGCCGGAGCAGCAGGGCACGAGGCGGAGCAGCAGGACACGAGGGGGCGAGAGTTCAGGAGAGAGTGCGTCGCCTCGAGGCGTGAGGACGGAGCCGAGCGGAAGTGTGCGGAGCCACGGGACAAGAGTGCCGAGCCGAGTGGCAGGGTGCGGAGCCGCGTAGGGTTGACCGGTGATCGTGACCCTCCGCCCCTGGACCATCGACGACGCCCCCGCACTCATGGCGGCGCGCGACGGCGACCCGGAGCTCGACAAACAGTTCGGCGGGTCCGGGCCCGTCACACGCTCCGAGCACGCCGCGTTCATCGTCGCCGAGATGTGCGTGGATCCGACGTCCCAGGTGAGCCTCGCCATCGACGTCGACGGTCGCGCCCTCGGGAACGTCGGCGTCGGCGCGATCGAGATGCGTCACAACACCGGGTGGATGCACTACTGGGTGGCGGCCGAGGCCCGGGGTGCCGGGCTCGCGGCGCGCGCGTGCGCGAGCATTGCCCGGCACGCCTTCGACACGTTGGGCGTCCACAGGCTCGAGCTCGGGCACCGTGTCAACAACCCTGCGTCGTGCCGGGTGGCGCACCGCGCCGGGTTCGCTGCCGAGGGGATCGAGCGGCACAAGCTGCGCTACGGCACGGAGCGCTTCGACGTCGAGAGGCACGCGCGCCTGGCGACGGACCCGGACCCGGACGTCGAGCTCCTGCCGATCCTCTTCTGATCCCGGGGAGCACCCCGCCCCCGCGACTCGGAGGGCTCCAGCACCATCGAATGGTGCCCCGGACCTACGAGTCGGAGGAGGGGTCGCGGCCGGCGGGCGGTGGGAGGATGGGGGTATGCGCCTCGACGACCACATCGACGACTTCGCCTCGTTCATCTCCGCGTCCCCCTCCTCCTTCCACGCCGCCGCGGAGGCCGCCCGCCGCCTCGACGCCGCCGGCTTCACGCGCCTCGAGGAGACCGCCGAGTGGGCACCCGCCGACACCGCGCGCGCCTACGTGGTCCGTGAAGGCGCGATCATCGCGTGGGTCCGCCCCGCCAACGCGACGCCGACGGCCCCCTTCCGCATCCTCGGCGCCCACACCGACTCCCCCGGCCTCAAGGCCAAGCCTGACCCTCGACTCGACGCGCACGGCTGGAACCAGGTCGCCGTCGAGGTCTACGGCGGGCCCCTCCTCAACAGCTGGCTCGACCGCGAGCTCGAGCTCGCCGGCCGCCTCGTCACGCGCGACGGCACGGAGCACCTCGTCCGCACCGGCCCCTACCTGCGCCTGCCGCAGCTCGCGATCCACCTCGACCGTGCCGCCAACGACGGCCTCACGCTCGACAAGCAGCGTCACACGCAGCCCGTCTACGGCGTCGTCGGCGACGGCTCGAGCACCGAGGGCGACATCCTCACGCACCTCGCGAACCTCGCCGGCGTTGACCCCGCCGACGTCGTCGGGCACGACCTCATCACCGTCGACACCGCTCCCCCGCAGCGCTTCGGCGCAGGAGCGGGCCTCTTCGCCGCCCCGCGCATGGACAACCTCACGTCCGTGCACGCGGCGCTCGTCGCGCTGCTCGACGCGCCAGCCGACGCCCCGCACACGAGCGTCCTCGCGGCGTTCGACCACGAGGAGATCGGCTCCGAGACCCGCTCGGGCGCGTGCGGGCCCTTCCTCGAGGACGTGCTCGTGCGCCTCTCGGGCGGCACCGCGACCGAGCTGCGGCGCGCCTACGCGGCGTCGTGGCACGTCTCGAGCGACGTCGGGCACTCCGTCCACCCCAACTACGCCGAGCGTCACGACCCCACGCACCACCCGCTCGCGGGATCCGGTCCGCTCCTCAAGGTCAACGCCAACCAGCGCTACGCGACCGACGGCCCCGGCGCGGCCCTCTGGGCGCGCTGCTGCGACGCCGCCGGGACAACCGCCCAGCCGTTCGTCTCCAACAACACCGTGCCGTGCGGCTCGACGACGGGCCCGCTCACCGCGACCCGCCTCGGCATCCGCACCGTCGACGTCGGTGCGCCACTCCTGTCGATGCACTCGGCGCGCGAGCTCATCCACGTCCGCGACGTCGTCGCGCTGTCGGGCGCGATCAGCGCGTTCTTCGCGGGAGCCTGAGGCCGAGGCCCAGGGCCGCGGCACATCAGGGGCACGACAGCTCAGCGGAGCCGTGGCACCACGTGGTCGCGCAGCAGCGGCGCGAGGTCCTCGCGCCCGGGCGCGGTTGCCGGGTCGAGCCACGCGAGCTCGGCGATCTCCGCCGCCGCGAGGGGTAACGCGTCGGCGGGCAGCGGCGCGAGGTAGACGGTCGAGTCGATCCGGGTGTCGGTCTCGTTCGCCGCATCCGAGTCGAACGTGTCGAGAAGCTCGAGGTCGTCGACGCTCAGAACGAGGCCCACTTCCTCACGCACCTCGCGGACCGCGGCGGCCGACGCCGACTCGCCCGGCTCGAGCTTGCCGCCGACGAGCATGAACTTGCTCGTGCCGCGCTTGCGGACGGTGAGGATGTGCCCGGCAGGGTCACGGAAGCAGACGGCAGCGATGGTGAGGACGGTCGGCACCCGCCCAGGGTACGCCGCGGCCCTCCGGCGCCCGTGGGACGGGGAGGGCCGCTGTGCTGCGCGACGCGGAGGCGCTGGGCGCCGGGCGCTGGGCGCCGGGCGCCGGGCGCCGGGCGCTGGGCGCTGGGTCATCCTGCGTCGAAGCGCTCCTCGTCGTCGCCCGTGCTGTCGGCGACGTTGTGGTGGTCAGCCTCGTCCGGACCAGTGCCGCCGCTGCCTGCCGGCTCCGTGATCTCGTCCATGCTGTCCGCCGGGCGGCCGTCGGCCCGCACGGGCTCCGGCTCGCGCTGCTCCTCGCCGGGAGCGGTGTCGTCCTCGGTGCGTCGGTCCATCGGTGCTCTCCTCACGTGTGTTGGTGCGCGACGCACGACGACGGGCCCGGGCGCGGGGCGTGCGCCCCGCGCCCGGGCCCGTCGTCGTGCGGTCCGGTGCCGCGTCGCCCCGCAGGCGGCGCGGACGCTCGGTCAGTCGCGGCGGAACGCGTCCTTGACCTTCTCGCCGGCCTGCTTGAGGTCGGAGACGATCTGGTCCTTCTTGCCCTCGGCCTCGAGCCGCTCGTCGCCCGTCGCGCGGCCTGCGGCGGCCTTGATGTCACCCTCGACGCCCTGCGCGGCGTTCCTGATCTTGTCGTCGGTCCCCATGGTTCCTCCTTGATCGGTGATGCGTACGGACACTCTCACCGTAGGCACGCCTGTGCAGCGGCGCATCCGGAGACTGGAGGGTCAGACGTACCCGCCCGGAGCGCGGCGGCCTCCCCGAGGCCGCACGGCCGGTCACGACGCGAGGAGCGGACGGGGCTCCGAGCCGCGGCGGGCCGTCGGTAGGGTGTCCGCATGGCGCTCTTCCACATCGCCGAGGTCCCTCACTGGCAGTCCGCGCAGGAGTCGGGCACGTACGTGCGCTCGACGCGGGGCGCGTCGCTCGCGGAGGTCGGGTTCGTCCACTGCTCGCTGCGCGACCAGGTAGGGCGCGTCGGGGCGTTCATCTATGCCGACGGAGGCGCGGGCGAGCTCGTCGTCCTCGAGCTCGACGACGCGCGCGTCGCGGCGTCGGGCGCGGATGTGCGGCTCGAGGACGGCGGGACGGGCGAGCTGTTCCCGCACGTGTACGGGCCGCTCGACCCCGCATGGGTCGTCGAGGTGCACCCGGTACGTGCCGGGGGCGGGTCGTTCTTCTGGGGTGCTGACGCGGGTTGAGCCTGCGCGTCGTGACCGAGACACGACGTGACGTGACTCACTAGCGATGAGCGCTTGACCTTTTCTTGACGTGGGAGCACTCTTGTTCCCATGTTCACCACGACGATCTCCGCAGCGCGCACGGCCGACCCGGTCCGCACGACCGTCCGGGTCCGTCGTCCCGCGCACGCCCCCCTCCGCGTCGCTCTCGCGACGGTCCACGTCCTCGACGGGGGCGCGCCCCACGGCGCGCTCACCGGCCCGGCACGTCACGCGCTCGAGCAGCACGCCGGGCTCACGTCCGCGCAGCGCCTCGACCTCAGCTTCCCCACGGCGCTGCCCCGCGCCTACACGCAGGCCCAGGCACGACGCCTCGCGGACGCCCTCACGGCCGCGGGCGCGACCGTCGCCCTCACGGACACGGCGTCCCCGGTCTGACCCGACCCCGGCCGACGCTCCCCGGGAACCCGAGCCGGGCGCCTCGCCTCAGCCCGAGCCCCCGGCTCGCCCTTCCCGACGGATTGATGGGTCCCGACCGTTCGATGGTCGGGACCCATCAATCCGTCGGGAGAACACCGTGCCGGGCAGCGCCGGAGGCGGCAGGTCAGCGGACGGCGCGGCAGATCAGCGGACCAGGCGCACGTCGAGGATGTCGTCCCAGCGCGCGATCCGCTTGCTCGCGCCGTCGCGCCGGAACCCGTGCCGCGCGTAGAACGCGAGCGCCCGACGGTTGAGGTCCGCCGTCCACAGGAACGCCGGCCGGTCGCCGAGCGCGGCCTCGAGCAGCAGATCGGCCAGCCCGGAGCCCTTGGCCTCATCGAGCAGGTAGAGCATGCCGAGCTCGACGTCACGCGGCGCGTCGTCCTCGTGCGGCGCGCACGCGAGCACGAAGCCGACGAGCGTGCCGTCGGCCCGCTCGGCGACGAACGCGCCGGGCGCGTCCGCCCCGCCCAGAATCGCCGTCCACATGCGCTCGTGCGCGGGGACGGACAGGTTCGCGAGCAGCTCGTCGGACAGCATGCCCGGGTACGTCTCGCGCCACGCTCGGACGTGGACGCCCGCGATCGCGGCCGCGTCCTGCGGACGCGCGCGCCGCACGCTCCCCGGGACGACGCTCACGCGTCGGACGCCGTGCCCGACGCGTCAGAGGCCGCCGACGGCTCGACGACGGAGCCCGACGAGCCGTCGGTCGACGCCACCGCGTCGCCAGCGCCCGCGGCGTCCAGCGCGTCCTCCTCACGCAGGCGCGGCTCCGTGCGGAGCGCAGGCCGCACGCCGTGCTTGTCCGCGTAGAACGCGCGCACGACGTCCATGTCTGCGCGCACGTCGCCCGTCGGCGTGAACGTGAGGCCGAGGCCCGTCGTCCGTGTGGGGTTGTCGACGTAGCCGAGCGTGATCGGCAGGTTCGCCGCCGTCGCGATCCGCAGGAAGCCCGACTTCCAGTAGCGGCCCTTGCCGCGCGTGCCCTCGGGCGTGACGACGAGGTAGAACCGCTCCCCCGCCTCGAGGCGCGCGACGACCGCCTCGACAAGACCCGCCGGGTTCGACCGATCGACAGGAATCCCGCCGAGCGCCCGCATGAACCAGCCGAAAGGCCGCTTGAACAGCGACTTCTTGCCGAAGTACTTCACCGTGATCCCCAGGTCCCACGAGATCGCGAGCATGAGGACGAAGTCCCAGTTCGACGTGTGCGGAGCGCCGACGAGCACGCCGACGCCGTCTGTCGGCCGGACCGTCGACCGGTGGTCATAGCGACCGATCGCGAAGATGGCACGGGCGAGCACGCGACGGAACCTCATGACGCCAGAGCCTACGCGCCGCGGCGACCGCGACACGTCCCCGCGGTTGTCCACAGATCTTCGTGCCGTGCTGCGCCTCGCGCGCGCCCGGCGGAGGCTTCGGGGATGACGTCCTTACCGCCCGGTCCCGGTCCCGATCCCTTCCTGCCGCCGCCGGGTGTCGCACAGTCCCACGGCTTCCGGGCAGGACTGCCACCTCACCGGACGACCGACCGCCCGGTCAGTCTCGCGCTCCGCATCCTCGAGGAGATCTTCCGAGGGCTTGCCGCACTCATCGCCATCGTGTCCGCGGTCGCTGCCGTGCTCCTCGTCGGAGTGATCACCCTCTTCATGATCACCGGCACGCTGACCGACAGCGCACCGTTCGACCCGACCGATCGCAGCCGCCCGTCGCTCTGGTCGCTCAAGCCGCTCATCAGCGTGAGCGTCGCGACGGTCGCGGCACTCCTCATCGGCTTCGTCCGCAAGGTCGCGGACGACCGCGCGGCACCACCGCCCTGGGCGCCTGTGACGCGTCAGGACGTCGCACGGCGTGCACACGCCGCAGGCCTCACCGCCGCCGTGGTCCTCGCGCCCCTCGCCTGGCTCAACTTCGCGGCCGCCGTCTTCGTCACGTTCCCGCTCGAACTGCCGCCCGACGTCATCCGGGAGGTGGCGACCCCGCTCCTCACCGCTGCGACAGCGCTCACGGTCGCAGCGATCACACTTGCGCTCACGTACCCCCGCCGTCGCGCCGGTCGTCGCCGCCAACGCCACGCGACGGCGTCGCGCGCGAGCTGACGCCTGCGTCTCAGCCCACGAGGCTACCCCCGCGGTCGTCGCCGACGGAGGCGAGCACCTCGAACCGTTCGAGGACGACGGGCGTGCGCGCGGGGTCGAAGCGCTCGCCACGCGCCGCGCACAGCTCGCCGAAGTACTCGAGGTGAACCGCGCGCCACACGTCGGAGGACCCGTCGCCCTCCGCGAGCGCGAAGGCCTCGTCGGCGTCGTCGAGCACGCCCGTGCGGGTGTGCGTCGTCCGCAGGACGTGGACGGGCGCGCCCTCGCCGTCGACGAGCACCCACCGGTCCCCCGGAGACGGCACCCGGCCGCGGCCGTCGAGGTAGGAGGTGACGAGGTCCGACGTCGCGCGCTTGCCGCGGGCTGCGACCCAGTCGGCGATCTCGGTCGCGTACGCGGCGGTCGTCGCGAACCTGTCGGCCGTCCAAGGGCCGTCGGGGTCGCCCGACGCGTCGAGGTACGCATGCCACAGGCGCGCCGCCGCGTCGAGGTCGGCGGGCGCGGCGGGACGGTCGGGGTGCACGTCACCAGTGTGCCGCGACGCACGTCACCGCGTCCGGTGCCAGGACCGCGTCCGGTGCCGGGACCGCGTCGGACGCGTGCGACGCTGGGGCGATGCACGTCCTCTCCCCCGCCGCCGCGCAGAAGCGCGCGCTCACCGTCCTCGTCTGCGCGCAGATCCTCTCGGGTGCGGGCCTCGCCGCCGGCATCACCGTCGGCGCGATCCTCGCCGAGGACATCCTCGGGACGACGGCGCTCGCCGGGGTTCCGACGGCGCTCTTCGCGGCGGGCTCGGCGCTCGCCGCGGTGCTCATCGGTCGGCTTTCGCAGCGCTCGGGGCGGCGGCCAGGGCTCGCGTCGGGCTACCTCGTCGGGGCACTCGGCGCGCTCGGCACGGTCGCCGCGGCGACCGCGGGGAACGGGCCCGCGCTCTTCGCGGCGCTCTTCGTCTACGGCGCGGGCTCGGCGACGAACCTCCAGGCGCGGTACGCGGGCGCCGACCTCGCCGAGCCGCACCGGCGGGCGTCGGCGATCTCGACGGTTCTCGTCGCGACGACGCTCGGCGCGGTCGCGGGCCCCAACCTCGTCGAGCCGACCGGTGCGGTCGCCGAGGCGCTCGGCCTGCCACGACTCACGGGGCCGTTCCTTCTCGCGGCGCTCGCGTACGCGGCGGCGGCGCTCGTCCTCGCCGTGTGGTTGCGGCCCGACCCGCTCGTGCTCGCGCGCGAGCTCGCGTCGGAGTCAGCGGCCGGGGTGCCCGACGGTTCCGCGGCGGACGTCGTCGCCGGCTCGTCGTCGTCGACCGTCTCACCTGCCCCCGCCGCCGCGCACGACCGCTCCGGCGTGCGCCTCGGCGCCGCCGTCATGGTGACGACGCAGATCATCATGGCCGCGGTCATGACGATGACCCCGGTCCACATGAAGCACCACGGGCACGGGCTCGGTGCCACGGGCCTCGTCATCGGGCTGCACATCGCGGCGATGTACCTGCCGGCGCCGCTCTCCGGCCGCCTCGTCGACCAGCTCGGGTCGCACGCCGTGGCGCGCCTCGCGGCGCTGACCCTCGTGGCAGCGGCGCTCACGGCGGCGTTCGCACCGCCGACGTCGCTGCCGCTCGTGGCGCTCGCGCTCGTCCTGCTGGGGCTCGGCTGGAGCCTCGGGCTCGTCTCGGGGACGACGGCGCTCACGAACGCCGTGCCGCTCGAGCGGCGCGCACAGGTGCAGGGGTCGGTCGACGTGCTCGTCGCGATCGGCGGTGCGGGCGCAGGCATGGCGTCGGGCCTCGTCATGAGCACGTGGAGCTTCGGGACGCTCAGCCTCGTGGGCGCGGTGCTCGCGGTCGCGCTCGTGGGGGTGCTCGCGCTGCGGCCGGGCGTCGCGCGCAGCTAGGCTGGCCACAGGTCCGAAGGGACGGCCCCGCGAGCACGTGTGGGGACGAACCGTCGACAGCAACCCCGACTTCTCCTCACCTGCTGCGTCAACCCGGTTCCGCACGACGAGTGCGTACTGCTAGCCTGCGCGCACGTACATCCGTGACCAGCCTCAGCGCTGCGGCATCGGCACCCCGGAGCAGACACATGCGCAACGCCCACACCCACCGGTCGCACTTCGTCGGGACCGTCCTCCTTCTCGTCGGGGCGATCGTCACCACCGTCGCACCTGCCGCGAGCGCACAGGTCGACCCCGAGAGCCGCGCAGCCACAGGGATCATCGTCGACGCGGCCGGGCTCCCCCTTGCAGGACTGACGGTCACGACCTGCACGACCGTCGTCGATCGGGCCGACCTGGGTCAGTGCCCGGCGGATGTCTCCGCAGACAACGGGTCGTTCACGATCCCCGACGTGGATGGCGCGGCCGTCGCCGTCACCGTCCTCACACGTTCGACCGAGGTCCTCGATCGACGTCTCGCGCCGATGAGGTTTCATACGATCGTCCGCGACGAGCCGACGACACACCGCATCAAACTTCACCGGCTGCTGCGGGCAACCGGACGCCTCATCGGCCCGCACGGCCCGCTGAGCGGCGCAAGCGTCGTGCATGTCGATCGCGACCGGCCGTCGAGCCAGTTCTTCACCGCGACCAGCGGAGCGGGTGGCCAGTTCGAGATCGACATCTATCCCACCTCAGGGTGGTGCCATCTGGATATCGACGCCGCGGATCATCTCAGCCCTCCGACGTCACGGCGCTGCGCGTGGGGCGACCGTGTCGACTTCGGCGATGTCCGGCTTCGGCTCGACCGTACGGTGACGATCACCGCGGCAGGGCCCGACGGAGGTCCGCTGAGCGGATTCAAGGTGAGCGTCAGAGATCCGGACGGCCAGACCTACACCGAGGCGACATCGTTCCCGAGATATGGCGAGATGACCCTCGGAATCGGTCTCGGCGACGGCCGGCCCTACACGATGACGCTCATTCCCGACGACCCGAGCCTTTACGCCCTCCCGGTGAGCGTCACCCCCTCGGCCACGGACAAGCACCAGGTGCTGACGATTCCCACGCTCCGCTACGCCGCATTGCGAGCGCAGGCCACGACGCCCGCCGGGCAGCCAGCAAGGAACGTCTCGTTCGACCTCGCGCAGCTCGATGGAGAGGCGTGGATCCACAAGGCCACGCTTGAAGTCTCCGACGGGTCGCTGAACTACGCGCAGCTTCGGCCGGGACGCTACCGACTCACGCCGTCTGCTCTCCAGGCTCTTCCTGAGGCTCCCCGCGAGTTCACCGTGGACGGTTCCGTCGATGTCGACCTTGGTGACGTCACTGTGCGTCCCTTCGCTGCGGGCTACCGCGCCAGCCTGACGCTGGCTCCGCCACGCGTGTCGCCGAACTACGCGTATCGCGAAGGCACATTTCCGGTGATCTCCACCACGGTCACAGGTTTTCTCCACGGTGTCGTTGCTGCGCCGGACGGGTCCCTCCGGATCGACCTGCTCGACGGCACGGGCAGAGTCGTCTCGAGCCAGGCGCTCCACGGATCTACCGTTTCGGCAGAACTCCCGTCGGACCAGGTCGGGACCCAGTCGGGTTTCCGATTCCGCGTCCGGGGGAACGGCTTCTACGCGGAGACTCGCTCAGCCGTTGCGCCGCCGCACACGATCAGCCGTCATGCCTCCCGACTTGGCACGCCGAAGCTCACGGACCGCTCCGTTCCGTGGGACGAGCGGACGTCCGTCTCGGTCCCGTTCACCGGAGTGCGCCGAGGGCCTTTCGAGCTCCTTGTCGACGGAGCCGTCGTCGCTCGGACCGACTACGGGAAGTCGGGCGATCGCAACGGCAACATCTCCTTCCTCGTCCCGAAGCTCTCGATCGGCAAGCACAGGGTCCAGGTTCGGCGCCCCGTCTCAAAGGCCGATGCGGCAGCGACCTCCGCGTCGGCGACCCTCTCCGTCACACGGGCCAGAGCCGCGGGCCGTCCAGCAATCACCGCTTCGAGATTCGCCCGAGGGACACGCCCGACGATTCGCGTGCGCCTTCCTCGAACGGCTGCAGGGACGCCTCTCACAGGCAAGATGACCATCTACGTGGGGTCCGCAGCGGTCACGACCGTTCGTCTGTCCAAGAACTCCCCTCGGACTGTGAAGATCAAGCTTCCCCACCGCGCTACGAGGTCGATCAAGGTGCGCGCCGTCTACAAGGGCAGCTCGAAGTTCGTCGGCGTCTCATCGAGGACCGTGACGGTCAAGGTGCGCCGCTGACCAGGGAGACCACACGTGTGCCGTGACGGGCATCGAGACGCTCGTGCTCGCGACGGCAGCACGCCCACGCTCCGCGGCGTCGGAGGCGGTCAGTGCGATGTGGGTCCCTGCGCCAGCCGGCGCGCGAGGATCACGCACACCGTGAGCTGCAGCTGGTGGTACGCGATGACGGGCAGGGCGAGCCCAGCCGCGACGGCGGGCGCGAACAGCACGGTCGACATGGGCAGACCGGTTGCGGCCGACTTCTTCGAGCCGCACATGAGCAGCGCGATCCGCTCGGGCCGGGTGAGCCCGAGGCGCCCGCCGCCCCACCACGTGAGGCCGAGCATGATCGCGAGCAGCACCGCACACACCCCGAGCAGGGCCGCGAGGACGAGGGGCGTGACCTCGTCCCACGCCCCCGACGTCGAGGCCTCGGACACCGACGTGTAGACAACGAGGAGAATCGTCGCGCGGTCCGTCACGCGCGTGAGGCGCGGGTGCGCGCGCAACCACGCGCCGACGAGCGGCTGCAGGAGCTGCCCGACGACGAACGGCGCGAGCAGCATCCCGAGGGCAGGCAGCAGCACGGACCCCGCGCCACCCGTCCCGCCCGCGCCGAGCAGCGCGATCGCGAGGACGGGCGTGACGACCACGCCGAGGACGTTCGAGACGGTCGCGCCCGTGAGCGCCGCGGGCACGTCGCCGCGCGCCTCGGCCGTGAGGACGACCGACGACTGGACCGTCGAGGGCAGGATCGACAGGTAGAGCAGCCCGCGCCGCACATCGGGCGGCAGGACGGCATCGGGCACGAGCTGCACCGCGAGCCCGAGCAGCGGGAAGACGAGGAACGTCGCGGCGAGCATCGTCCCCTGCACACGGATGCGACGCATAGCCCGCAGCAGCTCGCCCGACGGCATGCGCGCGCCGTACAGGAGGAAGAGGAGGACGACGGCTCCGTCGCGGACGCCGTCGAGCACGTCGCCGACTGCACCTCGCGCGGGCAGCAGGAGACCGAGGACGAGGAGCCCGAGGATCGACGCGGTGAGCGGGTCGACCCACCGCCGCCACACCCGCGCATGCTCCGTGATTCCCACCCGCCGACCCTATCGGCGCGGCGACGGGTGTCGCTGGTCCGGCGGCGCCACGCCCACCCGCGACTCTGTGCTCTACCCGCGGGTCTCGGTCCGCGGGTAGAGCACACACTTGCGGTAGCCGCCCGGCCGCGCGGCCGCGCGGAGCGGGGACGGGCAAGAGGGGGCCGCGCCGTCCCCCAGCGCCGGCGCGGCCCGCCCGTTCCTCACTCCTCGCGGAGCAGCTCCGGGGTGAGGCGCGTCGTTGCCGCAGGCAGCGTGAGGAGCGGCACGAGCACGACGACGATCCCGACGACGGCCAGCAGGAGCGGCATCCCTGCGCTGACAACCTCGACGCCCAGATCTGCCGAGTGCGCGACCGCCCCGACGACGGCGAGCCCGACGCCTCCCGCGAGAAGCACTGCGATCGCGAGCGGCAGGAGCACCTGCCAGGCCTGGGCAGCGAGGAGCGTACGCGCCGGGACACCGAGCGCGACAAGCCTCGCGAGCGTGCGGCGACGTGCGCGCACCCGGTCGATCGCGGTGATCACGATGCCTAGACCCGCGACGCCGACGATCCCCGCGACGCCGACGAGGAGCTGCGCGCGCAGCAGCTCGACCTCGTCGAACGTGTCGCGGTCGATCTCACCCATGTCGAAGCCGCGCGCGGTGATGCCCTCGCGCACCCGCTGCCACGTCGCCGGACCACCCTCGATGACGACGGACGCGTACGCCATGGGGATCGTGTCGACCCCGGGCAGGGAGACGGGCACGAAGTAGCCGTAGGGGATGAGGGACTCGGTCCAAACCTCGACCCCGGGGTGGCCCCAGCGCGCGGCGGTCGCGGCGTCGTCGGCGCGGATCGGCTCGCCGTCGAGCCTCACGGGTGTCCGGACGAGGTCGTAGGCAGCGTCGAACGTCGCCAGCTCGATCGTCTCGGTCGGCGGGGGGTCGCTCGCACGTCCGACGATCCGCGCGGCTGTGTCGTCACGGCAGCCGTCGACGACCATGACCGCACGCAGCTCGGCGCACGTCCCGACGAACGGCTGCCAGCCCAGACCGCTCATCCGTTGACCGTCAGGACCGCGAGCCATGATGAGGTCGGGCAGTGCCGCGAGGACCTCGGGCACCGCGCGCAGGCTGTCGAGATCGGCGACGGTGGGCTGCGCGGTCGCTGCCGGGCCACCCGTGTCCGGCAGGTCGGGCGGCATGACGGTGACCGCGACAGGCCCGCCTGCGACCTGGGCCCGCTCCGTCTGGTAGGTCGCGTCCCCGGTGAGCGCTCCGAGGTAGCCCGCGGCGCACGTCGCGAGGAGGACGACGACGGCAACCCCCGCGACGATGCGCGGGACGGACGCGGGCTCCGTCTGCACACCGCGGCCCGCGAGCACCGCGGCCGTGCTGCGGCTGCGGGCGAGACAACCGGCGACCCACGCCGTGAGCACGCCTGGCAGGGTGACGACGCCGACCGTCAGCAGGACGAGTCCCGCACCGAGGACGACGAGGACCGGGATGGGCGATTCGTCGATGTCGGCGACGCGCGCGACACCGAGGACCACCTCACCCCCGTAGAGCATCCGTATCGTTCCGGGCAGGCCGAGGACGCCCCAGGCGACGATGGCGGCTCCAGCACCGAACGGCGCGAGGCCCCACGGTGCTGGTGTCCGGCGAGTGCTCGTCGCGCGTTGCGCGAGCGGGTTGCCGGTGAGCCTCCAGGTCCCGGCGATCGACGCGAGCCCCGCAAGGAGGACAAGACCGACGACGACCGCGGTCGACCCGGCCACGGTGACACGCAGCGGGGCGACGAACCAGTCGGCCCGCTCGGGTGCTGCATGCACGGCGAGGTCGACAAGCGGGGCGACCGCGGCGGCGAGCCCCACCCCAGCAAGCGCCCCGGCCCCGGCGAGCAGTCCCGCCTCGGTCGCCCCGACGGCCCGCGTCCGCCATGGCCCGAGCCCGAGCACGCGCAGCGCTGCAAGGCGTCGGTCGCGCGTCGCGCCGGAGAGGCGGCCCGATGCGACGAGCAGGATAGCGAGCGGCAGGAGGACGATCGTCAGGAGCGCGACAAGCGTGAGCAGCTCGTCCGTCGATGCCCCGTCGGACAGCACGGCCTGCGGCACCGCGAGGGAGAGGGCGAGCAGGAGCCCGCCGAGGACGTTGACGCCGACCTGAGCGGCGAGCCGATACGTGCCGCCTGCACGTGCAAGACGCCAGGCGACGGGGAGCAGCGTCGTCATGACTCGGCCCTCAGCAGCTCGGGCGTGAGCCGGACGCGAGCGCCGACGAGGACGGGCAGCGCGCTGGTCTCGTCGTCCGGGTTCGCGTACGGCGACGCGAAGGCGTCGGGCAGCGCCGCGAGGAGCACGACGGTGACGCCTCCGATGACGTTGGCGAGCACGGTCGCGCCGAGGCGGAACCAGCCACCCGCGCTGGCCAGCCGCCACGAGAGAGCGAGGAGCGCGCTCACCGCGGCGTGGCCTCGAGCGCCGCGCCCGCGACGGTCCGGCCGTCACGCACGAGGATGTCCCGGGAGGCGTACGACGCGACGCGGAGGTCGTGCGTGACGAGGACGACGGCGCTGCCCTGGTCGCGGGCGGCGTCGACGAACGCCTCGAGGACGAGCTCGCCCGTCACCGTGTCGAGGGCGCCCGTGGGCTCGTCGGCGAGGACGACGGGCGGCGTGTGGACGAGCGCGCGGGCAACCGCGGCGCGCTGGGCCTGCCCGCCCGACACCTCCGAGAGGCGACGGTCGGCCTCGGCTGCGACGCCGAGGCGGTCGAGCATCTCGAGCGCCCGCGCCCGCGCGGGTCCGGCCTTCGTGCCCGTGAGGCGTAGGGGCAGCTCGACGTTCTCGACGACGGTGAGCTCGGGGACGAGCTCGCCGTGCTGGAACACGAAGCCGAGCTGGCGCAGTCGCACGTCGGAGCGGCGTCGCTCGCTCAGCGCGTCGATGCGCTGCCCCGCAAGCTCGACCGTGCCCGCGTCGGGACGCAGCAGGCCCGCGAGGAGGTGGAGGAGCGTCGACTTCCCCGAGCCCGAGGGGCCCATGAGGGCGACGATCTCGCCCGGTGCGACGGACACGCTCGCGTCGAGGAGCGCGGTCGTCGGGCCGAACGACTTGGCGAGGTGCGTGCCGGTGAGGACGGGGGTGGTCATCGGGTCTCCTCGGTGAGGGGCGTGAGGGGGTGGCTGCCGCCGCGGACCTCCGCGGCGAGCTGGTCGAGGCGGGCTCCGGCGAGCTCGATCCAGCGGAGGTCGGCGTCGAGGTGCGCGATCTCGTAGTCGCCCGCGAGCCGGTCGACGAGGTCGCCCGCGCGTCGGGCGGCGGTGAGCTCGCGCATGCGGGCGAGGTAGGCGGCGCGCTGGCCGTCGAGGACGTCGGTCGCGGACCTGCCCGCGACGAGCGCGAGGACGACCTTGGTGAAGAGCTCGGACGGGCGGCCCGACGGGACGTGAGGCGTGGAGAGCCATGCGTCGAGCTCGCCGGCGCCGTCGGGCGTGATGGCGTAGACCTTGCGGTCGGCACCCTCCCCCTGCTCGATGCCGACGCCACCGGCGAGGCCGTCGCGCTCGAGGCGCGCGAGCGTCGAGTACACCTGGCCGTACTTGAGCTCGCGACCCTGGCCGAGGAGCTCGTCGTAGCGTCGCTTGAGCGCGAAGCCGTGCGTGGGGCCCGCGTCGAGGAAGGCGAGCAGCGCCATGGGAACCGTCATGAGCAGGACTGTACACCCGGTGTATACCCTCAGTGAACACCGACGGGCGGACGAGCTCCGCGAGAGCTCGGCACGGCTACGCGCGGTTTCCAGTCGCGCACGCGTGTTCAAACCCGCGCGCACGACTGGGAACCGCGCGTAGGCGGCCTGCCCTGGCGTGCGGTTCTCCTACGACGCTCGCGCCGCGAGCACGTCCTCGTAGGTCTCGCGGGAGGCCGCCGAGTAGGCGACGAGCACGACATGCATCCCCGCGCCCGGGTGCGCGGCGAGCCACTCGACGACGGACGCGACCGCGACCGTCGCCGCCTCGTACGGCGGGTAGCCGAACGCGCCCGCGGAGATCGCCGGGAACGCGACCGACGCGTCACCTGCGCGCCGCGCGGCCTCGAGGCACGCGAGGTAGCAGGACCGCAGCAGGGCGGCGTCGGTCGCCGTCGGCCCGCCCTCGTGGACGACCGGGCCGACCGTGTGGAGGACGTGCCGCGCCGGCAGGTGGTAGGCGCTCGTCACCTGCACGGAGCCCGTCGGCTCGGGGTGGCCCTGGGCCCCGACGAGGTCGGCGCACTCGGCCCGCAGGCCCGGGCCAGCCGCGGCGTGGATCGCGTTGTCGACGCATGCGTGCTCGGGCGTGAAACAGCCGAGCATCGCGGAGTTCGCGGCGTTGACGACGGCGTCGACGCGCAGCGTCGTGAGGTCACCCTGCCAGAGGCTCACCGACGCGAGCGGCCCGTCGTCGGCGAGCCGCGGGAGCGTCGCCGCGTCCGTGACGGGGCGGGCTGCGGCCTCGCGCGCGAGCAGCGTGTCGAGCGCGTCGGCGACGTGCCCGGGCAGGGGTCGGGGCGGGCGCAGCGTGAGGAGCGCGGCGAGGTGCGCGCGTACCTCGGTCTCCTTCGCGCGCGGTCCGGGCGCAGCGGGTGCGGGGCGGCCCCAGCCGCGCGCTTCGGCGTCGAAGAAGTCCGCGAGCTCGCGGACGTCGGGCGTCACGGCGCGCTCCGCTCTGCCTGGGGCCCGACGGCGGCGCCCGGCAGCCCGGCGTCGTAGAGGTCGCGCGCGTCGACGACGGCGTCCATGTGGGTGACGGCCCAGCGGGAGAGCGCGGCGAGCGGCTCCGTGAGCGAGCGGCCGAGCTCGGTGAGCTCGTAGTCGACGCGCGGCGGGACGGTCGGGTGGACGGTGCGGTCGACGAGGCCGTCGCGCTCAAGGGAGCGCAGGGTTTGGGTGAGCATCTTCTGGGAGATGCCGTCGACGGTGCGTGCGAGCTCGCTGAAGCGCCGCGATCCGTCCGCGAGCGCGCCGACGATGAGGACGGTCCAGCGGTCACCGATGCGGTCGAGGAGCAGCCGCGAGGGGCAGCCGCGCTCGAAGGGGTCCCACAGCAGTTCGTCGTCCACGTCCGTTCATGTCCTTCCACGCACCTCAAAGTGCGTACTTCCCGCCGGAGAGTGACTCACCTACGGTAAGCATAGGCCGCGAACGACGCGGCGACCAGACCCAGGAGGAACCCATGACCCGCATTACCGTGCTCGGCGGAACCGGCTACACCGGGACGAACATCGTCCGCGAGGCCCTTGCCCGCGGCCTTGAGGTCACCGCCGTCGCGCGCAACACCCCGGCCTCGCCCGTCGAGGGCGTCACGTACGTCACCGGTGACGCGGCCGACGCCGCGACCATCGAGGCCGCAGCCCAGGGCGCCGACGTTCTCGTCTCGGCACTCGCACCGCGTGGCCCGCTCCTCACGCCGTTCCGCGAGGTCATCGGCCGTGCCGCAGCCGCAGCCCAGGCCGCTGGTGCGCGACTCGGTGTTGTTGGTGGCGCGGGTTCACTCCTCGTTGCCGAAGGTGGCCCGCGCGTCGTCGACGGTGACTTCCCCGAAGCGTTCCGCGACGAGGCCCTGACGATGTCCGCCGTGCTCGAGGACCTCCGCGCCTCCGACGCGGGCCTCGACTGGTTCATGGTGAGCCCCGCCGCTGGCTACGGCTCCTACGCCCCGGGCGAGCGCGTGGGCACGTACCGCACGGGTGGTGACGTGCTCCTCGTCGACGACGAGGGCCAGTCGTTCATCGGCGGCGAGGACTTCGCCACCGCATTCGTCGCCGAAATCGTCACCCCGGCGCACCGTCGGGCCCGCTTCACGGTCGCGTACTGATCCCCATCAACGCCGAGGTCGCTGCCTAGAGCCGAGGTCGCTGATTGTGATCAGCGACCTCGGCTCTAGGCAGCGACCTCGCGGGTAGGCAGCGGGATTAGCGCGTGCGCATCGCCTCGTAGGCGTCCCGGACGACGTCAGCGCCGGGCTTGGCGTACATGCAGTAGTCGGTGTTCGACGGCGCGTCCTCGGGTGCGTAGAGCTCGGCGGGCCAGTCCCACAGGAAGAAGCCTTGGACCCAGGGCCGTCGCGCGCACGCCTCGAACATCTCGGCGAGGTAGTCGGCCTGCGCCTGCCCCGACGGCTCGCCCGCGAGTGCCCAGTCGTTGGGCCGGGCGGGCGACGTGTCACGGCTGGGACAGCCCGCCTCGAGGAAGACGAAGGGCTTGCCCTCGCGCTCGACGACGGCCTCGATGCGGTCGAGGTGCTGCTCCCACGTGCCGGTCGGGTAGTAGCCGGACGACGAGATGACGTCGACCGCGTCCCACCACGTGAGGCGGTCCTCCTGGTACTTGTCGCAGTTGTAGGTGACGAGGCCCGAGTAGACCTCGCGCACGGCGGCGACCAGCGCGCGCCACTCGGCGTCGCGGCCGTCGGCGCGGACCATCTCGCAGCCGACGGAGAGCATCTCGACGCCCTCCTCGGCGGCGATCCGCGCGTGGTGGACGACGAAGGCCGTGTACTGCTCGAACCACTGCGCCCACGTGGGCTCGCCGGGGACGTCGGCATCGAAGAAGCCGATGAACGCGCGCCACGTGCCGTCGGCGGAGTCGACGACGGGCTTGAGGCAGACCTTCCAGCCGCGCTGCTTGGCCGCGCGGATCGCGGCGCGCACCTCGTCGTCGGTCACGGTGGGCTCGTCGCCGAAGGGGATCTCGGTCGACTGCGCGGTCGCCTGCTGCGCGGTGAACGCGACGGCGACCCAGTCGACGCCGAGCGTGGCGAGCTCGTCCATCGAGCGCTCGGCGGCCGGCCCCGTCCACGTGCCGCGGACGCCCGTCCAGCCCCACGTCATGCCCGTGCACGGCGCGCCGGCGAAGGACACGGGGGCGACGGGTCCGAGGACGTCGCGCAGCTCGGCACGCGTGGGCGGGTTGGCGCCCGCGCGGGAGACGGTGACGGACGCGGCTGCCGCCGCGGCGCGGGCAGCGGAGAGGACTGCCGCGTCGGACAGGGAGCGGAGGCGTGCGGCACCGTCCGCGCCAGCGACGCCGCGCGTCGCGAGCGCGTCGAGCAGCGCCCCCATGAACGTGTCGCCCGCACCGACGGTGTCGACGACGTCGACGCGCCGCCCGGGCACCTCGAGGAGGGTGCCGTCGTGCCGCAGCAGCCAGGCGCCGTCGCCGCCGCGCGTGACGACGACGAGCCCTGCGCCCCACGCGGACCAGCGGCGTGCGACGTCGAGCGGGTCGGCGCCGGGCGCGAACCAGGCGAGGTCCTCGTCGGACACCTTGACGACGTCCGCGAGCGCGACGATCTCCTCGACGCGCTCCCGCACGGCGTCGCCGTCGCGGACGAGGGCGGGCCGGATGTTGGGGTCGACGCCGACGACGGCGCGGCCGCGTGCGCGGCGCACGGCGTCGCGCACGGAGGTTCCGCCAGGCTCGAGGAACAGGGCGATCGACCCGACGTGCAGGACGTCGGCGTCCGCGACGGACACGTCACCGAGCTCCCACGCGAGGTCGAACTCGTAGGACGCGACGCCCGCGGCATCGAGCGTCACGGCGGCCGACGACGTGCGGCCGGTCGACGGCACGTGCGCCGCGACGGACACCGCAGACGCTTCGAGCCAGCCGCGCACGAGCCGCCCGCGCTCGTCGTCCGCGAGCGCGGTGACGAGGGTGACGTCCCGGCCGAGCCGGCCGAGGGTGAGGGCGACGTTCGCGAGCGAGCCGCCCGGCAGGTCGCGCGGTCCTTCAGACCCGGGGACGACGTCGACGAGGGCCTCGCCGACCACGAGGAAGCGGGTCATGACGCCACCTGCCCGTCCGCGACGGCGCGCGCGATCGAGGGGCCGAGCGGGAGGCGCGGCAGGAGCGCCGCCTGCACTGCGTGGTAGAGGTCGGGCTTACCGGGCCACACGGTGCCAGCGGGCTCGAGCGTCGGGGAGAGCTCGTGGTGCCACGATCCGTGCTCGTGGTCGACGACGTGCGTGACGATGTGGTCCCACCAGCGGGCGTAAAGCTCGGCGTAACGGTCCTCGCCCGTGCGGCGGTGGAGCGTGTCGGCCGCGGCGGCGGCCTCGGCGGCGACCCAGTGCATGCGGTCGCGGACGACGGGCTGCCCGGTCCAGTCGGTCGTGTAGACGAAGCCCTCGGCGCCGTCGGCGTCCCAGCCGTCGGCGGTCGCGCGGTCGAAGAGCGCGACGGCGGCGGGCAGGAGGTCGTCCGGGGCGGCGAGCCCGAGCGCGCTCTCGACGTGCAGCAGGAGCCGCGCCCACTCGAAGCCGTGGCCGATCGTCGCTCCGTACGGCTTGAACTGGTCGCCCGGGCGGTCGGCGTTGAGCTCGAGGTCGGCGACCCAGTCGGGCCCGAAGTGCTCGGGCAGACGGCCGTCGTGCTGCCCGGAGAGCTCGACGACGAAGCTCGCGATGCTCGCCGCGCGGTCGCGCCACGCGGCGTCACCCGTCGCGTCGGCGACCGCGAGGAGCGCCTCGACGGAGTGCATGTTCGAGTTGATGCCGCGGTACGTGTCGAGCTCGGAGAACGTCACGTCCCAGGTGTCGACGGCCCGGCCGACGGACTCGTCCCAGAACTTCTCGAGGTAGACGGCGCACGCCTCGTCGAGCAGCTCGCGCGCCCCCGGCAGGCCGGCGAGCGTCGCGCTCGACGCGGCGAGCAGCACGAACGCGTGGTCGTAGCAGGACTTGCCCGAGGCGACGTCGGGCGTGCCCTGCGCATCGAGCGCGTGGAACCAGCCACCGTGCTCGGTGTCGCGCAGCGGGCCGGTGAGGCCCGCGAGCGCGCCGGCCGCGACGGTCGCTGAGCCCGGCACGCCGAGCATCGCGCCGAGCGCGTACACGTGGACGGTGCGGCACGTGATCCACGTCTGCACGCCGCGGTCGGTCCAGGGCCGACCGTCGTCGCCGAGGTAGGCGGCGCCGCCGCCGGGGGCGACGACGTGCGCGCGCCCGAAGTCGAGGAGGTCGCGGACGTGCTGGTCGAGCCAGGCACGGTGCGTGGGCAGGGAGGTCCAGGGGATCATCGGTGAGCCCTTCGTCGTCGTGCGGCCGGGAAGGTGGACGCCCGCCCCGGTGAGGTGCGTGCGGAGGCGACGGCGGCACCCCGGGGTGCCACTGCCGCGACCGGTTCAGGAACGGACGAGCTGGCCCGCGTGCTTGAGCACGGAGCGGTCCATGAGCGCCGCCACGTCGACCGCGACGGGCGAGCTGACGCGGAACGTCGCGGTCTCCCCCGGCAGCAGCGTGACGAGCATGTCGTCGACGCGCGCGTCCGGGTGGATCTTGTCGACGAGCAGCGCGAGGTCGTGGACGACGACGTCGGGCGTGATCGTCACGGTCGTGACGAAGCCCTCGGGGCCCTCCGCGACGGTCGCGTCGACCGTGAGACCGGGGTCGGACGCGAGCCGCGAGTCGCGCGGCTCCGCGAGGAACCGCACGCCACGCACGTCACCGAGCGTCGCCGTGACGAGCTCGACGGCGGCGTCGCCGGCAGTCGCGACGTCCGCGGGGACGGGCACGACGACGATGCCGCGCGCCTCGACCTCGACGGGCACGGTCGCCGACGCGAGCACGTCACCGTCGTACGAGACGCGCTGCAGCACGAGGTCGCCCGACCACGGCTCGGGACTGTCGTCGTGCACCGCGACGACGAGGCCGTCCTCGCGGGGCTGCACCGTGACGAGCCGGTCGGCGTGCTGGTGCGCGAGCTCGTACGCGAGCGGCTTGGGGCGGCCGTCGCCGTCGACCGCGGCCCACGACGTCACGGGCCAGCAGTCGTTGATCTGCCAGACGACCGAGCCCATGCACACGGGGGCGTGGGAGCGCAGGTGGCCGATGCCCGTGCGCAGGGCGCGCGCCTGGTTGAGCTGCATGGCCCAGTGCCACGCGTCCATGTCCGAGGGCAGCTCGAAGTGCGGCAGCAGGCCGTACCAGAGCTTGTTGTTGCCGTCCATGGCCTTCTGGTGCGTCACCATGCCGGGCGACTCGGGCGACATCGGCTCGTCGTGGATCGAACGCGTGAGCGTCGCCCACGTCGGCGGGGCCTGCCAGCCGTACTCGGCCATGAAGCGCGGGACGTCCTCGAGGTAGGCGCTCATGGGACGGCGGTTCCACGCCTCCCACGAGTGCATGGAGCCGTGCTGCACGTCGTTGGGGTGAAGGTCGAGCGTGCCCGACCACGGCGAGGACGGCGTGTAGCCCGTGCCCGGCGAGAGCTCCGCGACGATCGCGGGAAGCAGCTCGGTGTAGTACCCGAGGCCCCAGCTCGCGCCGGCGAGGCGCGGCTGCCACGCCCAGTCGTGGAAGCCCCAGATGTTCTCGTTGGAGCCGTTCCACAGCGCGAGGCTCGCGCGGTGGGCCAGGCGGGCGACGTTCTCGCGCGCCTCGGCCTCGACCTCGGAGCGCAGCGGCTCCTCCTCCGGGTAGGCGGCGCACGCGAACGGGAAGTCCTGCCACACGAGCAGGCCCTGCGCGTCGCACGCGTCGTAGAAGTCCTCGGTCTCGTAGAGGCCGCCGCCCCAGATCCGCAGGAGGTTCATGTTCATGTCCGCGGCCTGGCGGACGCGGGCGGCGTAGCGCTCGCGCGTCACGCGGTGCGGGAACGCGTCGTCGGGGATCCAGTTGGCGCCGCGGATCCACACGGGCTCGCCGTTGACGACGAACGTGAAGCTCGTGCCGTGCTCGTCCGGGGTCATGTCGAGGGTGATCGTGCGGAAGCCGACCCTGCGGTGGGCCGCGTCGACGACGGTGCCGTCCGCGGCGAGCGTCACGTCGACGTCGGAGAGGGGCTGGGCGCCGTGCGTGCGGGGCCACCAGAGCTCGACGGACGCGAGCTCGACGTCGGCCGTCGCGCTCGTCGCGCCGGCCGGGACGTCGACCGTCGTCGTCGCGTCGCCCACGGCGACGGTGAGCGTGAGCGGCACGTCCGCGACACGCTCGACGTCGACGCTCACGCGGACGACGCCGCGTGCACCCTCGGTCGCACCGTCGGGCAGGAGCGCCTCGGTGCGGACCGCGGCGAGGCGGGCCGTCGACCACGACTCGAGCCGCGCGGGCTTCCACAGACCGCTCGTCGCGGTCGCGATGCCCCAGTCCCAGCCGAAGCTGCAGGCCATCTTGCGCATCGCGTAGAACGGGTGCGCGTTGCCCGACTGCGGGCGGATCCCGAGCTCGAGCGCCTGCTGGTTCGCGTAGCTGATGGGTGACGTGAACGCGACGACGAGCTCGTTGTCGCCCTCGCGCAGCGCGGCCGCGACGTCGAGGCGGTAGGAGCGGTGCATGTTGGCGGTGCGGCCCACCTCGACGCCGTTGACCGTCACGGTCGCGACGGTGTCGACGCCCTCGAGCACGAGCTCGTGGCGGTCGTGACCCTCGGCGCTCCACGCGAACGTCGTGCGGTACTCCCAGTCGCACGCACCGATCCAGGCGAGCACGTGCTCGTTGCTGTCGAGGTACGGGTCCGGGATGATCCCGGCGGCGAGCAGGTCGGTGTGGACCGAGCCGGGCACGGTGGCGGGCACCGCGCCGAGCTCGAGGCCGGAGGGAACGGGGCCGCGGGTCGCGCGTACCGTCCATCCGTCACGGAGGTCCCGGATCGTGGTCGAGGGGACCTGAGGGTTCGTCACTTCGTCGCTCCAGAGGTGAGGCCTGAGTAGATGTGCCGCTGGAGGGCGAGGAACGCTACCAACGTCGGCACGATCACGAGAATCGTACAAGCCGCGATGAGCTCCCACTCAGAGCCCTGCGGACCCTTGAAGCGGAACAGCGCGGTCGAGAGGACACCGAGGTCGCCGCTCGGCATGTAAAGGAAGGGGAGGTAGAACTCGTTATAGATCGCGATGCCTTTGATGATGACGACCGTCGCGATCGCCGGGCGCAGGAGCGGCAGGATGACCGAGCGGTAGATGCGGAACCGGTTGGCGCCGTCGAGCATCGCGGCCTCGTCGAGCGAGCGCGAGATCGACCGCATGAACTGCATGAAGATCTGGATCGCGATGATGTCGGTCCCGAGGAACAGCAGGATGACCGACCAACGCGTGTTGAACACGCCGAGGAAGTTGATGATCTTGAACGTCGCGACCTGCGTCGTCACGGCGGGGACGAGCGCCGCGACGAGGAAGCCCGACATGACGAGCCCGCGGCCCCGGAAGTTGAAACGGTCGATCGCGTAGGCCGTCATCGTGCCGAGCAGGATCGTACCGACGAGCGCGACGGCCAGGATGACGAGCGTGTTGACGAACGCGACGATCATGTCGCCCTCGAGCAGAACCTTCGAGTAGTTGCTGAAGTTCAGCCAGTTCTTCGGCGGGTCGAGCGGTCCCGTCGCCGCGAACTCCGCCTTCGTCTTGAACGACGCGAAGAGCAGCGTGACCAGCGGCACGATCGCGACGAGCGACGCGACGACGAGCGACACGTACTTGAGGACTGCCGCGGTGGGGCCGGAGACGCGGGCCGTCCGGGAACGGTTGCGCGCGCTCGCGGCACGGAGGCGGTCGCCGAGCGTGAGGGTGCGCTCGACGCGCACGTCGTCGGCGCTGGGCGGGATGAGGGTCGGGGCGCTCACGCGAGGTCCCCCTTCTCGGTCGGCACGAGCTTCCTCTGGACGATCGTGATGAGGATGACGAGCAGGAGCAGGACGATGCCCATCGCGGAGCCGAGGCCGAGCTTGCGGTACTCGAACGCGAGGTCGATCGTTCGGATGACGAAGGTCGTCGTGCCGTTCGCGCCGCCCGTCATGATGAACGGGATCTCGAAGACCGACAGGGCACCGGAGATCGCGAGGATCGCGGTGAGGCCGATGATCTGGCTGATGCCCGGGATGACGATGTACCGGACCTTGTGCCAGGTGGTCGCGCCGTCGAGGTCGGCGGCCTCGTAGACGTCCTCGGGGATCGACTGGATCGCGCCGAGGAACAGCACGAAGTTCAGGCCCATGTACCGCCACACCGACGTGAACGCGAGCGAGTAGTTCGCGATCGACGGGTCGCCGAGCCACGTGGGCGGGTCGGTGACGCCGAACAGCGCGAGGAGCGCGTCGAGCGTGCCGTCGGGGCGGAAGAAGAAGAGGAACGCGATACCGATCGCGACCCCGTTGACGAGGTAGGGGAAGAAGATGATCCCCTTGAAGAGATTCTTGAGCCGTGTCCTGAAGCTGAGGATCACGGCGAAGTAGAGCGCGAGCACGAGCTGGATCGCGGCACCGACGAGGTAGTAGGCGCTCACGAGGAAGACCTGGAGGATGTCCGGGTCGGTGAAGATGCGGTGGTAGTTCTTCCACCCGACGAAGATCTTCTCGGGCTTGAGGCCGTCCCAGCTCGTGAAGCTCCACCAGACCATGTTCGCGACGGGGAGGTACGTGAACGTCAGGAGGAGGACGAGCGGGACGACGAGGAAGAGCCACGGCGTGATGCGCCAGCCGCGGCGGGTGCGAGGCGGGACAGATGACGTCCGCGCTCGGTTCGGTGTCAGGAGGGCCATGCTCGACGCTCTTCTCGTGCAGGGTGGTGCGGGGTGTGGACGGGACGGCCGTGCGCGGGGCCCCGCAGGGCCCCGCGCAGGTCGTGTCAGTTCGCGGCGACCTCGGCGCGGGCCTTGGCCCACTTCTCGTTGAGGCTCGCGAAGTACGACGCCTTGTCGCCCTTCTCGGCGCCACGCGCGATGTCGACGAGCTTGCGGCGGTAGCTGTCGCCCCAGAGGTCGATCTCGGCCTCGTTGTAGATGTCGGAGTCGAGGGACTCCTCACCGGTCGGGCTCGGGTTGAGGTCGACGAACTCGGCGCCGACCTCGTCGAAGGCCTTGAGGGTGTCGGGGGTCTTGCCGTCGAGGCGCGGCGAGACGCCGCCCTGGTCGAAGGCGTAGCCGGACTTGTCGATGAACCAGTAGAGCCACGCCTTGGCGGCGTCCTTGTTCTTCGAGTGCTTGTTGATGGCGATCTTGTAGTCGCCCGAGACGACGGAGTGGAGCTTGCCGTCGGTCGTGAAGGGCATCGGCCAGAACGAGATGTCGTCGGCGGAACCGCCGTTGGCCTCCGCGGCCTCCTTCATCTGGCTCACGGCCCAGCCGCCGAGGACCATCGAGGAGATCTCGCCCTTGGCGAGCTTGACCTTCGACTCCTCCCAGTTGGTCGTCGTCGGGTCGGACTCAGCGAGACCCTGGTTGACGATGTCGAAGAGGAGGGAGTCGAGGGCGTACTGCTCGTTGCCCTCGGTCCACGGGGCGTCCTGGGAGTCGCGGATCGTCACGGCGTCGGGGCCGGCGATGACGCCCTGGTTGCCCTGCCACTGCGAGAGGGGCCAGCCGTCCTTGTAGTTCGTGTAGTAGCCGGCGCCGGTCTTGTCCTTGACGGCCTTGAGCGCGGAGAGGAACTCCTCGGGCGTCTTCGGGGGCGTCGTCACGCCGCCCTCGGCCATGACCTTGGTGTTGACGACGTAGCCGGAGGCGTTGCCCGTGATGGCGAGGCCGTAGAGCGTGCCGTCGAGCGAGCCCTCGGTCTTGACGAATCGGTACGTCTTGGCGGCCTCGTCGACGGTGCCGATGGGCTCGAAGTACTGGGGGAACTGGTCCTTGGTGATCTTGTTGGGGATGAGCAGGACGTCGCCGTACTGCTCGGTGCCCATGCGGATCGACACCTCGCCCTCGTAGTCCGTGTGGGCCTCGAACTTCACCTCGACGCCGGGGTACTCCTTCTTGAACTCCTCGACGTAGGCGGGGAAGACCGTCTTCGTGAGGTCGGTACGGTTCGTGAGGACGGTGACCGTGCCCTTGATGTCACCCGTGGGGGCGCCGGTCGCGGTCGGGGTCGCCGCCGGGGCGTCGTCGCCCCCGCTGCAGGCGGTGAGGGACAGTGCGGCGATCGCCGCGACCGCGGCCGCCTTGTGGATCCTTGCCATCGTGCTTCCCATCTGTCGTCGTTGACGTGCGCGGTTCGGGACCTGCGCTCGTTCGATAGTGAAGCGGTTAAGTAGCGGTAAGTCAAAGAATCCTGGTCACAGTTTGGTCTCATCGCTCGACCTGAGCGTCGGGAGCGTGACGCGCTTAAGCGCGAAGGTCACGCGAGACTGGCGTCGGCGACCACCACGATCCGGACATCCCTCGCATGCGACGGTGGAAGCGAGCCCGCCCGGGCGCGCCGCAGTCGACGACCGGCCGCGGCCGGCCCAGGGGCGCGTCAGTCCCGCGGACGACGCGCGGTCGTGCCGCGCGGGCGCAGGGCGGGCGTCGAGTCGAGGAACGCGCCCGGCTCCGCCCCCTCCATGCGGTCGAAGAGCCGGCGCGCCGTGTGCGCGCCGTAGCTCGTGACGTCGTGGCTCAGCGCCGTGAGCCGCGGGAACGCCGCCTCGCACAGCGGCGAGTCGTCCCACGCGATGAGCGAGACGTCGTCGGGCACGACGACACCCATCTCGCGCGCGACGCCCATGCCCGAGAGCGCCATGACGTCGTTGTCGTAGACGATCGCCGTCGGCCGCTCAGGGGCGAGCAGCAGCGCCCGGGTGGCCGACGCACCCTCAGCAGGCGTGTAGTCGGTCTCCGCGGAGAGCCCCACCACGCCCAGGAGCGCACACTCCTCCTGGAACGCCGCGTCACGGATCGTCGTATGACCGAAGTACGACACACCCCCGATCCGCGCGATCCTCCGGTGCCCCATCGCGTGGAGGTACCGCACGCACTCGCGCATGGCCGCAGCGTCGTCCGTCCACACGCTCGTCAGCCCGCCCGTCAGCGACGGATCTCCCACCACGACGACAGGCAGCTGATCAGGACCGGAGAGCAGCTCGACACGCGGATCGTCAGGCCGCGGATCGACCATGATGACGCCGTCGACCCGGCGGGCAGCACGCCACTGACGATACGTCCGCATCTCGGCATCGGTGTCCGGCACGACCTGGAGCAGGAGCGCATAGCCGCGCTCCGAGAGCACCGACTCGATGCCCGCGATGAACTGCATGTAGAAGGACTCGACGCCCAGCGTCGAGGGGTGCCGCGCAAGGACGAGGCCCACGGTCTCCGTCCGCGCACCCGACAGCGAGCGCGCCGCGGCGCTCGGCGCCCAGCCCATCTCGCCCGCGACACGCAAGATCCGCGCGCGCGTCTCCTCCGAGACACCGGGCCGGTTGTTGAGCGCGTACGACACCGCCCCGGTCGAGACGCCAGCCTTGCGCGCGATGTCCGCGATCGTCACCCGAGCCACGACGGCCCCCTCTCATCTGCCCTGCGACCCTACCGCGCGCTCCTCACCCGGCAGGCCTGCTGGGCTGCGGCAGCGACCCGCTCAGGGATGCGGGCCGCTGCCGCCCGCGCGGGAGCACGTCCGGCCAGGGAACCGGGGCTGCGCCGCACGCGGGCGTCCGTCACGTTCAGGGGTCGTGACGGCCGCCGTTCGGGGTGGGGACGGTGGCGGGTGAGGGCGGGAACCGTGGACGGCGGTCCCCGTCCTCACCCACGACCGCTCCCCCGGACGGCTACGGCTGCCCCGACGATGGGGGCGGCCGTGCCGAGCGCGGCGGCGACGACAGGGACGTCGCGCACCGCTGGCATGAGGTCCTCGCGCAGCGCCGTCGCGACGCCGTCGAGGTAGGAGGGGCCGATCTGCGCGACGCCGCCCCCGACGACGACGATGTCGGGGTCGAGGACGCTCACGGCCCCTGCGAGCGCCCGTCCGAGGACGCGCGCGCCCCGGGCGAGCACCTCGCGCGCGCGCGGGTCGCCCGTGGCGGCGAGGCTCACGATCTCCCTGAGTCCAAGCAACTCTCCCCCGAGAGCCGCGTGGTGGCGCTCGAGGGCGGGCCCGCTCGCGGCCGCCTCCGCATGCCCGTCGACGCCGCACGAGCACGCGTGGCCGACGGCCTCGGGGACGACGACGTGACCGACCGAGCCGGCGACGCCCGCGCGTCCGGCGACGACGCGTCCGCCACGCACGAGGCCGCCGCCGATGCCGGTGCCCACCGCTGCAAGGAGGACGGACTCGCAGCCGCGGCCGGCGCCGACGGTGGCCTCGCCCAGCGCGGCGGCGTGGACGTCGTTGAGGGTGACGACGGGCAGGCCGGTCGTGTTCGCGACGTGGCGGGTCACGTGCGTCCCGGCCCACCCGGGGAGCAGGTCGGTGGCGCTCGTGACGCGGCCCTCGGCGTCGATGACGCCAGCGGCTGCGACGCCGACGGCGTCGACGTCGTGCCCGTCGCTGCGCAGGCGTGCGACGACGTCGACGATCGCGGCGAGCACCGCGTCAGGCCCTTCGCTCGCGGGCGTCGGGACGCGGACGATGTCCCCGACGACGCTCCCGTCGGGTGCGACGCATCCCCCGGCGATCTTCGTGCCGCCGAGGTCGACGCCGATCGTCAGGGCGGTCACGCGCTCGCCTCTGCGGTGTCGCGCGCCCGGGGGGTGACGGCGGCGAAGCGCCGTGCCGTGAGGAGGGGGTCGGTGATGGCACCGCCGACGACGACGGCGGCTGCGCCGGCGTCGAACGCTGCGGCGACGGCCTCGGGGGTGCGGATCCTGCCCTCGGCGACGACCGTGAGGCCCTCGGCGGCGAGTGCTGCGACGAGATCAAGGTCGGGCCCCTCGGGGGCGGGTGTCGAGGCGGGCGTGTAGCCGGAGAGCGTCGTGCCGACGAGGGCGGCGCCGAGCTCGGCGGCGCGCAGGCCCTCCTCGAGCGTCGAGACGTCCGCCATGACGGGGACGTCGACGGCTGCGACGACGGCGCCGAAGCCGTCGAGCCGTGGTCCGTGGACCTGGACCGAGGCGTCGGCGGCGACGACGTCGGCGCCGGCGGCGACGAGGCCGCGGGCGAGGTCCGGCGTCGGGGTGATGAAGGGGCGGGGGCCGCCCTCGACCTTGTGGAGGCCGATGACGGGGACGTCGGTGACGGCGCGGACGGCGGCGACGTCGTCGGGTCCGTTGACGCGCAGGCCGGCGGCTCCGCCGAGGAGGACCGCGCGGGCGACGACGGCGGTGATCGCGGGGTCGCGCAGGGGGCTGCCCGTGGGGGCCTGGCAGGAGACGACGAGGCCGCCGCGCACGCTCGCGAGGATGCGGTCGAGGTCCACGGGGCGTCTCCCTTCTGTCGTCGTCAGCTCACGGGTTCGTCGTCCAGCAAGCTCGCCGGATAGGTACTATCCAATGTAGGGCCTCAGAGTGCATGATGGCTACCACGGGGTTCAAATCCACCCCGCATGACTCAGAAGAGGTTTGAACCATTCTCGACAACGATGTCGCGGCTACACCGTCGGACGGCCACGCCGCACCCCGCACGACGAAGACCGTCATGGTCCGCGCCCACCTCGAGAAGCTCCTCGCAGCCGCCGCGCCCCACGACCGTCTGCCCACCGAGCGCGACCTCGCAACCGCCCTCGACGTCTCCCGCCCCACCGTGCGCCAGGCGCTCGCGAACCTCGAGGCCGACGGCCTCGTCTACCGCGTCCAGGGCGCCGGCACGTTCGTCGCCGACCACCGCATCACCAAGACCATCGAGCTCACGTCCTTCTCCGAAGACATGCGCGCCCGCGGCGTCACCCCCGCTTCCCGCACCGTCGTCGGCGAGATCGTCCCCGCCGGACCTCGCATCGGCCCTGCCCTCGACGTCCCGCCCGCCTCCGACGTCCTCCACCTCGAGCGCGTCCGCACCGCCGACGGCGCTCCCGTCTGTCACGAGGACGTGTGGCTGCCCGGATGGCTCGGCTCCGAAATCCTCGACGAGGTCGCCACGACCTCCCTCTACGACACGCTCGACCGCCGCGGCGCGCAGGTCGACCGTGCCGAGCAGACGATCGCCGCGACCGTCCTCGACCCCCGCACCGCCGACCTCCTCGAGGCCCCGCACCACTCAGCGGCCCTCCACGTCACCCGCACGTCATACGACGTGCGCGGCCGCGTCGTCGAGCACGCCGTGACGACGTACCGCGGCGACCGCTACGACTACCGCCTCACCATCCACCGCCACCCCCGTCAGGAGAGCTCCCGATGACTCCCCGCCCCGCGATCGTCCTCGTCCCCCTCGACGAGCGGCCCGTCAACACCGGGCTCGTCGCCGACGTCGCCGCGGTCGCCGGCCACCCGCTCGAGCTGCCGCCCGAGGGCGCGCGCGCCCGCTACCGCGAGGCCGCGAGCACCGACAACCTGGCCGCGTGGCTGCGCGACAGAGCAGCCGACCCCGAGGTCGGCGCGCTCGTCGTCTCCGTCGACATGCTCGTCCACGGCGGCCTCATCCCCGCCCGCACGACCGACGAGGACACCGCGACCGTCCTGCGCCGCCTCGACGTCCTCCGCGAGATCAAGGAAGCCCGCCCCGAGCTGCCGATCCTCGCCGTCACGCTCGTCACGCGAGCCTCCGACCACGACTCGTCGATCGAGGAGCCGGAGTACTGGGCGACGTACGGCCGCCGCATGCACGCCCTCGGCCGCGAGGCGCACCAGGCGTGGGAGAACGGCACGGGCTCCCCCGCTGCCGACGTGCCCGCCGACGTGCGTCGTGACTTTGCGCGACGCCGCCTGCGCAACCACATCGTCAACCTCTCCGCGATCGACCTACGCGCCGACGGTGTCCTCGACCACCTCGTCGTCACGGCCGACGACACCGCCCGCTTCTCCGCGGGATCGGTCGAGCAGGGCTGGCTCGCCTACTGGGGCGTCCTCGACCCGGCGATGCAGGTGCCGATCTACCCGGGAGCGGACGAGACCGGCGCCGTCCTCGTGGGACGCGCGCTCACGATGCTCTCAGGCGTGAGCCCGAGGGTCAGGTACGTCACCGCGGACCCGGAGGGCATGGAACGCATCCCGCCGTACGAGAACGCGCCGCTGTCGACGTCGGTACCGCGTCAGATCGCGGCCGCCGGCGGCACCGTCGTCGCGGAGGACGCCGAGCTCGTCCTCGTCGTCCACACCTCCGACCCCGCGCGCGGCGACCAGGGCGGACCCGGCGCGGTCGACGACCCGGAGGCGGCCGCCGCAACCGTCGCACTCGTCGCCGAGCACGTCGCCTCGGGCGTCATGGTCGCGGTCGCCGACCTGCGCTACGCCAACGGCTCCGACCCGACGCTCGTCGAGGGGCTGCGCGCCGCGGGCCTGCTCGAGGAGATCGTCGCGTACGGCGGCTGGAACACCGCGGGCAACGCCCTCGGCTCGACGGTCGCGCTCGGCGTCGCCGCGGTCGTCGCGGACCGCACGGGGCTTCCCGCGCGCGAGCTCGCGCGCACGCCGCGGGTGCGTCGCCTGCTCGACGACCACGCCTACCAGTCGGTCGTCCGCAAGCGCGCGTGGGACGAGGTCTTTCACGGCACGTACATGCCGCTGCCGGCCGACGAGGTCGCCGCGGCCGAGGCCTGGGTGACCGCCGAGCTGCGTCGCGAGCACGAGGCGCTCCTGCCCGGGGACACCCTTCGGCTCGACAAGGTTCTTCTGCCGTGGGAGCGTTCCTTCGAGGTGGATATCGTGTTCGCTGGCGAGACACGCTGAGACTTCGGTCGTGGCCGAACGGATCCTGGACAGGTACACGTCCGGTCACGACCGAGGACCCGTGGTGACACGGGTGCCGAGGCCGGTCGGGAACGACGCCGTGGAGGGCGTCCCCGGCCGGCCTCAGCCATGCGAGGCCCTGCCCGCCGGGGCGGGAGCGCCGCGAAGCGCCAGCCCTCCCCGACGGATTGATGGCTTTCGCCCGTTCAATGGTCGGAAGCCATCAATCCGTCAGTGCAGGGGCGCGTCAGAAGTAGCAGGCCACCGGTCCGTGCGGCCCGTCGACGACCGACACCGGGGTGTCGAAGATCCGTGAGAGCACGTCGTCCCGCATGATTGGCACCCTTTGCCTCTGGCGCTTACATGCCGATAGCCTCGCCTTGGAGGAGTTTCGCCACGGGGAGCGACGACTCCGGAAGGGACTGACGATGGGGCGTCGAACTAGTTCACGGTCGTGGTCACGGCCAGCGACGACCAGGCAGATCGCGGCTCTCAAAGCACATCACGCGTACGACGGTAAGTACTACTCAATGGGACGCGCGAGCCAGGCAATCAGCAGAACGTCGGGGCAGAGGACTCGTGCGGCGAGCTCTCCACGTCAGGCGGCTAGACAGCCGAGCTGGGCAACTCCCAACTCAACATCAACCAGATCATCGGTAGAGCTGCTCTCGCAACTGCTTGGGACCGCTGACGATCTCGACTCTCTCGTCGCGATCGCTCTTGATGCCGAACAAGCAGGGTCTGACGCTCCAGAGTCGAACGACGAAATCGAGTCCATCACTTTCACGGTGGCGCCGGACGACACCGACCCGTTCAACCCGTTGATCCGACTGGAAACAACCGTTACCCGCGACTCGGACCACACCGGGGGACCGTCGGTCGAGGTGCGATTCGCGAGCAACATCATTTTTGGGGACCCGGATCCCGTCGACCCCCCGTCGTTCTCGAGCGGCATCAGCTTCGATGCGTAGCACGTCGGAAACGATGACCTTCGATCCGGTCGAGCTGACCGGGTCGACGACGAGGATGTTCATCGACACAAACGTCTTCATGGACACCGACCCCCGGCACAAGGATCACCTCAAGTCGCTCTTCGAGCGGATCGCACCCCAGATCGAATCCGGTGGCAGCCCTGTCGTCGTCCCGACCAAGGTCATCGATGAGCTCTCGAAGTTCGCCAAAAAGGACCCGTCAACCACCCCCGCTGCCCAGGCCGCAGCGTTCGAGAAGGCGAAGAACGCCCTCACCTTCCTCCGCTCGGCAGAGGCCCACGGCCTCGTCAGGACATCGCTGGGCGATATCGGAAATCCGTACGCAGACGATCTCTTCGTGCACCTCTTCGAGGTCTACTCGTCCACCTATGCGATGTTCCTCCTGACCAACGATGTCACCCTGCAGCTGCGCATCAACCTCATGGCGCTGCAGCTGAACCGTTCTATCGCCGCTGGCTATCTGATCCCGGGCGGACACGTGGAGGTTCCATCGCTCGAGACCATCGCACGTCGCGCCAGCGCCAAGCTTCGGCGACTACGGCAGCGCCAGGCGACTCCACAGGCGAGAGCATCCGACACCCTGGAGATCGAATCATTGGAGACAACCCTGGAGGATCTATTCCAGGAAGTCCCGCTCCTGGCGAGCCTAGATGCCGGAACCTCGACCGGAGCGCGCCCCAATCCCCCGTCGGACGACACCGGCGACGGACGGTCGCGCCGCCAACCGTTCTCCACCACGGCGAAGTTCGCAGGACCCGACGAGATCATCACGGTCACCGTGGTCCCGAGCGCAGGCGACGACATCCTCGTCGACAGCCCGCAAGGAATCGTGCAGATGCAGCTCGCGACGAAGCTCGGCGAAGGGGGTGAGGGCGCCGTCTACTCCGCCTCGGACTCTCACGTCATCAAGATCTTCGACGAGCACCACATTACAAAGCATCGCGAGGCCAAGATCCGCCTGCTATCAGCGAGGAACTTCGACGAGCCCGGCATCTGCTTCCCCGAGGCCATCGTCAGGAACACCTACGGCGAGTTCGTCGGCTATCTCATGCCCCGCGCACAAGGCAGCGAGTTCTCCAAGGTGATCTTCCAACCCAGGCGACTGAGGCGGACATTTCCCGACTGGACGAAGGCCGACCTCGTCGACGTCGCGATCTCATTCCTCGAGAAGGTCTCGTACCTGCATTCCCACAACATCCTTCTGGGCGACATCAACCCCAAAAACGTCCTCGTGGACGACGAAAAGAACGTCACGATCATCGACGCGGACTCTTGGCAAGTTGAGGGCTTCCCGTGCCCCGTCGGAGTTGAGATGTACAGCCCGCCCGAGGTTATCGGCAAGCGCTTCCCCGAGTTCCTTCGAACTGCCGAGGACGAGCGATTTGCTGTCGCAACGATGCTCTTCATGATCCTCATCACCGGCCTCTTCCCTTACGCCAGGTCCGGTTCGGACGGCGACGTGTCAAAGCTCATCAGAGAAGGGAACTTCGCGCTCCAGTTCAAGGATCGGTCGAACAAGGACCAGCCGGCCGGCAAGTGGAAGTACATGTGGAGCCATGTCCAGGTAGACGTCAAGAGCCTGTTCTGGAACACGTTCCACCGAGATGGCACACGATACTCATCCCGACCGACCGACGCCGAATGGCTCAAGGCTTTCCGCAACTATCGTCGATTCCTGCGAAGCAGCGAGAACTTCGATCCGATGTCGAACGACATCTACCCCACTCGGTTCAAGGCTATGTCGCCCGCAACGCCCCTCTACGAGTGCGAGTCATGCCGCTGTTCGATGGCCGGAATATGGCGCGAGGAGACCAAGACCTTTTCCACTCCGCGGCTCTGCGTCGACTGCCGTCCGGCGCTGGTCGCATGCCAGGGTTGCCAGCGCAGCATGGCCCCCGACAAGCTCTCCAACGGCAAGTGTCGCAACTGCAGTCTTCCTACCTGCACGGACTGCGGGCGCCGATTCCGCCCCCAAGCTCCAGGGATCGCCGTGTGCGGAGGATGCATCACGTCGGCATGCCGCGAATGCGGCAGTCGACACAAGAAAGCCTCGATGAAGTTCGGACGCTGTCCTACCTGCCACGACAAGGACGTGGCAGCACGCGCACGGCGGATGGAGCTCGACAGGAACCGTCTCTGCACACGCTGCGGAAAGCCCTTCATCACGTTCGGCAACGTCGAGTGGCACCTCTCGAACCACAAGGCCGTCCCCACGACCCACAAGATGAAGAGCGGCGTCTACCCGGCCGACTGCGTACCCATCCCGAGATCAACGACATCCGCGTCCGCTCACGAGGGCGTCGCGCCAGACACCAAGAGCAGCGGGTGCTTCGTGGCGACTGCGGCCTTCGGTACATACGACTGCCCCGAGGTCTGGGTTCTCCGTCGATGGAGGGACACGGTGCTGCTGACGAGTCCCGCGGGCAGGCGGTTCGTCGCGTCGTACTACGCGACCAGCCCACATCTGGTCCGCCTTGTCGGGGGCCGGTCCTGGTTCACGACGCCAACCCGGTGGCTCCTTCGCCGGTTTGCCAACCAGCTCAATCGTTCAGGACTTGCAAGCACGCCGTACGACGATCCCCCAGCAGCAGTCCACCCCATCCACACCAGCAGCGGCGGTGCGTACCGACAGCGCACCTCCACGAAGGGAACACACTGATGGCACGAATCAACATCGAGAACGAGGACCTCTTCGAGAACCCGGCTCCCCGGGTACCAGTCGCGCTCTGCCTCGACACGAGCGGGTCCATGGACGGTGCTCCGATTCGGGAGCTGGTCGCGGGTGTCAACCAGTTTTTCGACGCGATCGACAAGGACGAGGACGCGCACGACGCCGCTGAGATCTGCATCGTCGAGTTCAACTCCGGGACAAAGGTCATCCAGGACTTTGCGGGCGTGGACCGCGCCCAGAGGATCAGCGGGATCGACGCTCGAGGCGCGACCTACCTGGGCGAGGGGGTCAACCTTGCGCTCGACACGCTCGAGACGCGCAAGAAGATGTACTCCGACACCGGTGTCCTCTATTACCAGCCGTGGCTCGTCCTCATGACCGACGGCGGCCCCAACGGGAGCGCGGCGGAGCTAGAGCGTGCCGTCGAACGCGTGACGAAGATGATCGGGGACAAGAAGCTGACGATCTTCCCCATCGGTATCGGTCCTGACGCGGACATGAGCGTCCTCGCGCGCTTCAGTCCGACGAAGCCACCCCTGCGCCTTCAGGGCCTGAGCTTCAACGAGTTCTTCGCCTGGCTGTCGAAGTCCGTTGCGCGTGTCTCACAGTCGAGCCCGGGTGACGCGCCTCCTAAGCTTGACCTTGAGGGACTTGCAGGGTGGGCGGAGCTCTAGTTGTTCAAGGTCTTCCACCATCAGGTCCGCGGACGCGGTCATGTCCTGGACGGCTCGCCGTGCCAGGACATGACCGCGAGCGCGTCACGACACGGTGTACAAGTCGTCTGCCTCTCTGACGGCGCTGGTTCCGCCAGGTTGTCCCACTACGGCGCTCAGGCAGTTGTCGATGAAGGAACACGCCTGCTTGTCGAGAACTTCATGTCGTTCACATCGCGGGGTGACGGCGCACGGATCAAGGCAGAGATCGTCTCGAGTCTGCTCGCTCGCCTGACGTCGCTCTCCGCAAGGCTCGAGTGCCACGTCAAGGACCTGGCCTCGACGATGCTTGCAGTCGCCACCCACGGCGACCAGTTCGTCGTCGTGCACATCGGTGACGGAGTCATCGGATATGTTCGCGATGGAGAGCTGAGGATCGCGAGCTCACCGGACAACGATGAGTTCGCCAACACCACGACCTTTGTCACGTCGTCCAGCGCGATCACGTCGATGCGCCTCCTGCGGGGGTCGCTCGAGGGAGTGACCGGTTTCATCCTCATGAGCGACGGTGCTGCCGAGAGCCTCTACAACCAGAGGACGAAGATGCTCGCTCCTGCGTGTCTCAAGCTCGTCAGGCTGCTTGCGGACTCGCCCACCTACCAGACAAAGAACCCGATCCATCGCAAGCGCCTCCGGAAGTTCCTCGCGACCCGCGTACGCGAAGCGACGAAGGACGATTGCAGTCTCGCGCTTCTCGCACGGCTCCCTGCGCTGTCGCCCTCCAGCCGCGCCTAGCCCGTCCGGCGCGAAGTCCGCGCGTCAGGTCAACGGAGTCGGTCAGAAGTAGCAGGCGACGGGCCCGTGGGGCCCGTCGACGACCGACACCGGGGTGTCGAAAATCCGTGAGAGCACGTCGTCCCGCATGATCTCGGCCGGGCTGCCCTGCTCGACGACGAGCCCGTCCTTCATCGCGACGACGTGGTCCGCGTAGCGGGCCGCGAAGTTCACGTCGTGGAGGACGACGACGACCGTGCGGCCGAGGGTGTCCGCCGCGCGCCGCAGGTGCTGCATCATTCCGACGGCGTGACGCATGTCGAGGTTGTTGAGCGGCTCGTCGAGCAGCACGTACGGCGTGTCCTGGGCGAGCACCATCGCGACGTAGGCGCGCTGCCGCTGCCCGCCGGAGAGCTCGTCGAGGTGGCGGCCCTCGAGCTCGTGGAGGCCGAGGAAGTCGATCGCGTCGGAGACGTGCCGCTCGTCGTCGGCGGTCAGCCGGCCCTTGGAGTGCGGGAAGCGTCCGAGGCCGACGAGCTGGCGCACGGTGAGCCGTGTGACGAAATGGTTCTCCTGCCGCAGCACCGAGACGACCTTCGCGAGCTGCTTCGACGGCGTGCGCGTGACGTCGTAGCCGCCGATCGTCACCGTGCCGGCGTCGAGCCCGAGGAGCCGCCCGACCATCGTGAGAAGCGTCGACTTGCCTGCGCCGTTGGGGCCGACGAGCGCTGTGATGCCGCCCGCGGGCAGCTCGACGTCGAGCGGCCCGATGCGCACGTCGGACGCGTAGTCCTTGCGGACGTTGGCGAGGGTGATCACAGGCGGCCCTTCCGCAGGAGGACGACGAGGAACACGGTGCCGCCGACGAGCTCGACGACGATCGACACCATGCCCTGCGCGTAGAAGACGTGCTTGAGCGTGACGTACGCGCCGGCGAGGACGACGAACGCCGTGAGGACGGCCACGGGCAGGACGTGCCGGTGGGAGAACGTGCCGGCGACCTGGTAGGCGATCGTCGCGGCGAGGAACCCGAGGAACGTCATGGGGCCGACGAGCGCGGTCGACACGGCGACGAGCACGGCGACGAGCGTGAGGACGACGCGCGTCTCACGCTTGTGGTCGACGCCGAGGCCCGCGGCGACGGGAGCGCCGAGCGCGAGGACGTCGAGGCGGCGCGAGCGCCACAGGAGGGCACCGCCCGCGAGCGCCGCGAGCGGCACGACGACGGGCAGGTACGAGGGGTCGGCGTTGGAGACGGAGCCGAACATGCGTGCCGTGAGGACGTCGAACTCCGAGGGCGTGAGGAGCCGCTGCATGAAGCTCGACACGGACCGCAGGCCCGTGCCGAGGACGACCCCGACGAGCAGCATGACGTGGAGGTTCCCGAAGCGCCCGGAGAGCAGCCAGCCGAAGAGCGCGACGGCGAGCGTCACCATGAGACCGATCTGCAGGAGCAGCTGGGGCACTCCGCTGAGCGCGGTGATGCCCGCGACGCCGAGCAGGTAGACGCCCGCGGTCTGCACCGTGACGTAGAGGGCCTCGAAGCCGAGGATCGCGGGCGTGACGATGCGGTTGCCGGTGACCGTCTGGAACGCGACGGTCGCGAGGCCCTGGCAGAACGCGACGATGGCGATGACGACGATGCTCGTCGCCCGCCGCTGCGCGACGAGCCAGTAGCCGGTGCTCCCGGGGCGGCCGGGGTTGCCGACGAGGAGGTAGACGGCGGTGAGGCCGAGGGCGACGAGGACGAGCCCGGCGACGAGCAGGACGTAGCGTCGGGCGGCGCTGCGGCTCGTGAAGGGGCCGGAGCGACGCGGGACGGTCGCGCGATCGGGCGCCGGGGGCGCCTCGACGGGGGCGAGCAGGGTGTCAGCCACGGCGCCTCCCGCGCACGAGCATCGTGATGAACACGAGCGATCCGACGACGCCGAGGACGAGCGAGACGGGCACCTCGAACGGCGCGATGATGACGCGCCCGACGAGGTCGCACGCGGCGACGAGGCCGACGCCGAGGACGACGACCCACGGCAGGTTGGAGCGCAGGTCGTCGCCGCGCCGCAGCGCGACGACGTTGGGCACGACGAGCCCGACGAACGGCAGGTTCCCGACGACGACAGCGACGACGCCCGTCGCGACGGCGACGAGCCCTGCCCCGAGCATGACGACGCGGTCGTGGTTGAGGCCGACGTTCGTCGCGACGTCCCGGCCGAGGCCGGCGACGGTGAAGCGGTCGGCTGCGACGACGATCCCCACGAGGACGACGAGGACGACCCAGAGGGGTTCGTACTGCCCGCGGAACACCGACGTGAACGACCCCGCGAACCACACGGAGACGTACTGCAGGGAGTTCGTCGCGAGCGCGAGGTAGCTCGAGAACGCGCCGACGACGGCCCCGAGCATGATGCCGACGACGGGCACGACGAGGGAGCTCGTGAGGGTGATGCGCCGCAGGACGAGGAAGAAGATCATCGTCCCGACGAACGACGCGACGATCGCGACACCCATGCGCGTCATGATGCTCGCGGTCGGCGCGAGGATCGTCACGGCGAGGAGACCGAGGCCGGCCCACTCGGTCGTGCCGGTCGTCGTCGGCTCGACGAAGCGGTTCTGCGTGAGCATCTGCATGACGAGTCCGGAGACGGCCATGGCGGCGCCCGCGAGGACGAGCGCGACGGTGCGCGGGACGCGCGTCACGGCGAACATCCACGCCCCGTCGTCGGCGCCGACGACGTCGTACTGGCCCGTGAAGAGCGAGGCGACGAGGAGCGCGGCGACGCCGAGACTCGCGAGGAGGAGCCACGGCACGCCGCGACGCCGGCGCGCGGGGGCCGCGTCGGCGTCGGGCGTGCCCGCGGTGCGGGCCGTCGTGGTGCTCATCGGTGCTCCTCGTGACGCGCGGCCCCGTGGGGCCGCGCGTCACCGCGGGATCAGGCCGCTGCCTCGAGGGCGTCGGCGAGGGTGTTGAGGAACTCGGTGTACGTCTGGATGCCCTCGTTCGTGTAGGTGTCCGTGGGCATGAAGACGAGCTGCTTCTTCGTGACGGCCGAGACCTTGGACAGCGGCTCAGCGGAGGCGAGGACGTTCGCCGCAGGCGTGTACGCGGGGTCGTCCGCCGCGACGGCCGCGTCGCGGTCCATGACGAGGATCCAGTCGGGGTTCGCGTCGGCGATGGCCTCGACGGAGATGTCGTCGCCCTGGTGGTCGTCGGACGCGCCCTCGACCTCGAGCGCCGGCGTGAGGCCGAGGAGGCCGAAGAGCGGGCCGAGCGTGCGGCCGACCTCGGGGGCGATGTAGCCGATCTCGCCGCCGGACGTCGTCACGGCCATGACCTTCTGCGCGGGGTCGTACGCGGCCTTGACGCGGGCGACGGCCGCGTCGAGGTCGTCGGCGAGCTTCTTCGCCTCGGTCTGCTTGCCGAAGACCTCGCCGAGGACGGTGACCTGGCGCTTGAGCTCGGCGTCGAGCGGCTGTCCGTCGCGCGGGTCGAGATTGAGGATCGTCGCGTCCGGGGCGAGCTTGGCGATCGCGGCCTCGTGCTGCGTGAAGCGCTGGCCGTTGACGACGAGCTGCGGCTCGACGGCGACGATCGCCTCGAGGTCGGGCTCGGCGTGGCTGCCGAGGTCGACGATCTTGTCGTTCGTCTTGTAGCCGATGGTCGTCGGCATGAGCGTGCGGGCCGCGGCGGTGAGCTCGACGCCCCACGACTCGAGAGTCTCGAACGTCCGGTTGTCGGTTGCGACGACGGACGTGAGCGGAAGCGTGACGGTCTTCGAGCCGGTGTTGTCCTCGACGGTGGCGGTCTTCGCGTCGCCGGTGGCGGCGGGCGCGGCGGCGTCGGTGTCGCCGGCGCAGGCCGTGAGGGCGAGCGCGGTGGCGGCGACGAGCGCGGTGAGCGCGGGTCGGACGCGGATCATGTGGTTCTCCTCGGTCGGTGCAAGCAGGGCGCGTGCGCTGCGACGAGGACCATCATCTCAGGTAAGCCTCACCTCACCGCATTTACGTGATGTGACCCTAACCATATTCCCCGGCAGTCCGCTACACGGATGACACCGTGTCACCAACCGAGACGCCTGGGCGCCGTCAACCCACCCTCCGTCTACCGAGACTGCCCCGCCTGTCCCCCGCCACGTCCCCACCCCCTTGTCTCGATAGCCGATCGAGCCACCTCATGTACACGGATCGGCTATCGGAACCACAAGGCCCGGCGGCGTGCGCGCTCGATAGCTGATCCGTACGGCACCCGTGTATGGATCGGCTATCGATGAGCCCCGGCGGGGTGCGCACCGCACCGCGTACGTCGGCGACGTCGGACGGCGGGGCAGCGTCCCGCACCGCCAGGCCCGGCGTAGCGTCGGTGAACACCTGCATCGAAGGAGATCTCCGTGCCCGCACCCGTCCGCCTCGCGATCGTCGGCTCCGGCTGGCGCGCGCAGTTCTTCGCCCGACTCGCCCGCGCCCTGCCCGAGAGCTTCGAGCTCGCCGGCATGACGAGCCGTCGGCCCGAGAGCGTCGAGCGCGCCGCAACGGCGTGGGGAACGCGGGGCTACGCGACCGTCGCCGACCTGCTCGCAGCAGCGTCCCCGCAGGTCACGATCGTGTCGACGCCGTGGCCCGTCACCCCCGTCGCGACCGCGGAGGTCGCCCGCGCCGGTGGCGTCGTCCTCGCTGAGACCCCGCCCGCCCCCGACCTCGCAGGCCTGCACGCACTGTGGGCCGAGGTCGGCGCGACCGGCCGCGTCCACGTCGCCGAGCAGTACCTCGCGCTGCCCATGCACGCCGCACGACTCACCGTCGTCGAACGTGGGCTCGTCGGCGAGCCGCAGTCCGTCCACGTGTCCTCGACCCACGGCTACCACGCGGTGTCGATGATCCGCGGGCTGCTCGGAGCCGCCGACGAGCACAGCCCCGTCACCGTCCGCGCGCACCGCTTCGCGGGACGCATCGTCCAGCCGCTCTCACGCGAGGGCTGGACCGACGACCCCTCCGTGCACGACGCGGGCACCGTCCTCGCGACGCTCGAGCTCGACGGCCGGCACGGCCTCTACGACTTCACGGACAACCAATGGCACAACCAGCTGCGTTCGCGCCGCATCCTCGTGCGCGGCATGCACGGGGAGATCTCGAACGACGACGTCCTGCGGCTGTCGGGCCCACGGCAGGTGACGACGACGACGCTGCGGCGCCGTCAGCTCGGCTACGACCTCGATCTTGACGGGTACGACACGGACCATGTGTCGCTCGGCGGTGAGGTGCTGTGGAGCAACCCGTTCGTCGGGAAACGCTGGATGGACGAGGAGATCGCCATCGCGACTCTCATGCTCGGCGCGGCCGATCTCGCGCTCGACGACGGCCCGGGGCCGTACCCGCTCGCGCGGGCGTGTCATGACCACGCGATCTCGCTCGCGATCGACGAGGCCGTCGCGTCGGACCGCCCGGTGACCGTCGACCGTCAGCCCTGGTCCTGACACTCCCCTCTGACGGATCGTCGCGTTCCTCCCATCCGATGGGCGCAGCGCGTCGATCCGTCGACAGCACCAGCCCGCTCGATAGCGGATCTGCACGACTCCCGCGTACGGATCGGCTATCGAGCGGCGGCGATCAACCCTGCCGCGCGACCATCTCGGGGACCCACAGGGGCACGTACGGGCTCACGCAGCCGCGGGGCGTCGGGTAGTCCTTGAGGACCTCGAGCCGCTCGCCGATCGCGAGGACACGCTCGCGCAGCGCAGGGTGGTGGATGCCGATCGTGCCGAGGCACCAGTTCATCGCCCACTGCAGCCGCTCAGGGGCGTCCTTCATGCGGACGCTGATCTCGTCGAGCAGCGCGGGCAGGTCGAGCCCGTCGGCCTTCGCCGGCACGAGGTCGCTCGTGAGCGCCCAGCCCGCCGACTCGACCCACGGGTCGGGGTCGCCCTTCCAGCGGACACGGAGGGCCTCGGCGTGCGGGGACTTCTTGACGACGTACCCGACGAGCCAGTCCTGCTGCTTGGGCGTGCGGCCCTCGCGGAGCATCGTGTCGAGCTCATCGGCGCTGAGGTCCTTGGGCTTGAGCACGAGCAGCGCGAGCAGGCGTGCGTCACCGTCGCCCGTCGCCCAGAGCTCGCGCGCGAGCGGCGTCTGGTTGGCGCCGAGGCGCTTGGCGAGCGCCCGGAGCTTCGTGAGGTTGACCGTGTGGTTGTCGCCATGACGTGCGTTGACCTCACGGACCTTGGGGTCCTCGAGCGCGGCAAGCTCCGCCAGGGCGTCGTCACGGGTCATGGTCACGGGCACGGTTCCTCCACTGTCAGCCGGTGCTCGCAGCGTACGACGAGCCTCCGACACTGAGCCGCCTCTGCTCCCTCTGACGTACCTGCGTGCCGGCGTCGCCAGCACGTCCCGCCGCGGATCACGCGACAGGCGTCCGCCCTACCGCCCCGTCGCCCCGCCCATCGCCGACCACCCGCTCACGTCGCGGTCCGTGAGCGCCATCGCGAGCAGGTCGGGGAACGTGTCCGGCGTGCACGCGAACGTCGGGACGCCGAGCGAGGCGAGCTCGGCCGCCAGATCGTGGTGGAACGCGGGCGTGCCGTCGTCGGACAGTGCCGGGAGCACGACGACGAGCACGCCCGACGCGCGCAGCGCGGCGACGCGGCGCACGAGCGAGGCGCGGTCACCGCCCTCGTAGAGGTCGGTGACGAGGAACATCACGGTGTCCTCGGGCCGTCCGACGAGGTCGGCGCAGTAGGCGACGGCGCGGTCGATGTCGGTGCCGCCGCCGAGCTGCGTGCCGAAGAGCAGGTCGACCGGGTCGGTGAGCTCAGCGGTGAGGTCGACGACCTCCGTGTGGAAGACGACGAACGACGTGCGCACGGACCGCATCGTCGCGAGCACCGCGCCGAAGACCGCGGAGTACACGACGGAGGAAGCCATCGATCCCGACTGGTCGACCGCGAGAATGACGTCACGCGCGACGGCTCCCCCGCGACGTGCCGTCCCGATGAGCCGTTCGGGCACGATCGTGCCGAGCTCGGGCAGGTAGTGGCGCAGGTTCGCACGGATCGTCGCGGGCCAGTCCACGTCGGCGAGCCGTGGCCGGTGGGTCCGCTCGCGCCGCAGCGCTCCGGAGACGGCGGTCGTCGTCGCGACCATGATCCGTCGTTCGATCTCGGCGACGACCTGGGCGACGACCTGCCGCGCCGTCGAGCGGGTCGTCTCCGGCATCGCGTCCTTGAGCGAGACGAGCGTAGCGACGAGCGAGACGTCGGGCTGGACGCTCGTGAGCAGCTCGGGCTCGAGCAGGAGCCGGCGCAGGCCGAGACGGTCGACGGCGTCGCGCTGGACGACCTCGACGACGCTCGTCGGGAAGTAGGTGCGGATGTCACCGAGCCAGCGGACCACGGCGGGCGCGCTCGACCCGAGGCCCGCGGAACGCCCGCCGGACGTCTCGGGACGCGTGTCGTAGACGGCCGCGAGAGCGCCGTCGACCCGGCCGTCGGAACGTCCGAGCGTCACGTCCGGTCGTCCCTCCTCCCCGAGGACGAGCCGCCAGCGGCGGGCGAGCTCGGACTCGTCGACGCGTGGTGCCGTGCGGCCGGTCATCGTCCACCTCCGAGGAGCAGGAGCGCGGTCGCGAGCGGTCCGGCGATTCGCGGGTCGTCGATCGCAAGGCCACCGTCGTCGCCGGTCGGGGCCGCGGGCCCGCCTCGACCCCGACGCGCCGCAAGCCGCGCTGTGGCGTCGCCGATCGCCCGTCGCTCGGCCGCGGGCATGGCACCGAAGGTGCGTCGCAGCACGGGTAGGACGTCGGTGAGAGCGTCGCCCGGAACCGTCGCGAGCCAGTCGTCGAGCACGCCGAGCAACGTCGCGTCGTGCGCGACGACAAGTCCCCCGCCGGCGAGGAACCCCTCGATCCACCCTGCCTGGGTGCGCACGGGGGTGCCGACGGACAGGACGCGCGAGAGCCGTTCGGCGACGTCCTCGGGTGTGATCCGGGCGCCGTCGAGCAGGAGCCGCGTGGCCCGTCCGACAGGGTGGCCGGGCAGGTGGTCGTGCGCCGCGACGGTGCGGAGCGTGCGCACCCACACGTCGGTCGTGGGGTCGTGGTCGAGCAGCGCGACGGCGGCGTCGGCCTCGGCGACGCGGCGCGCGAGGTCGGCTGCGGTGTCGTCATCACGGCCGAGCGCCGCGGGAACGATGCCGGAGCTCGCTCGGACGAGCATCGTCCGGGCGACGTGGGCGAGCCGCGCGACGGGGGTGCCGCGCACGTCGGAGTAGCGATGCGCCCGGATGATCGGGGTGACGGCGTCGAGGAGCTGTTCGACGTCGCCCGCGTGGGCGGCGCGTTCGTCGACGCGACCGAGGAGGGCGTCGAGCACCTCGGGAAGGTCGGCGAGCAGCGTCTGCTCGACGAGCACCGTGAGGCGCGGCAGGTCGGCGTCGCGCGCTGCGGCGCGCACGGCCGCGTTCGCTGCGCCGACGACGGTCGTGCCGTGGAGCGCGGCCTCGGCGAGCGCGACCGAGAGCTCAGGCTGCCAGCGGAGGGTCCAGCTCTCGCGGAACGTGCCGGAGGAACGCACGGTGCTCGTCCGCGGCGTCGCCCAGGGCACGTCGAGCAGCGTGAGACGGTGGAAGAGGTGCGAGCGTGCGAGGCCGCCGTCGGTGCGGAGGTCGAGGTCGAGGTTGCGCGGCGCGTCCTCGAGCTTGAGGCGCAGGCGTCGTGCGGTCGCACGCAGGTCGACGTCGAGCGGGAGGGCGGGGACGCCGTCGGGCACGGAGCCGAGGCCTGTGCCGACGACGAGCTCGCGCGTCACCCACTCGGTGAGGCCTGCGTCGCCGTCGCAGAGGGCCGCGCGCGTCGCGTCCATGACGTCGTCGAGCGCGACCGAGCGATGACCGCGGACGGTGGCGAGCGACTCGGCGAGGCGCGAGGCCTCGATGACGTGCGCGCTCGAGACCTGCAGGTCTCGGCCCCGCAGTGCCGCGCCGACGCCGACGAACCAGCGGGGCACGACGTCCTCGTGCACGGAGAAGAGGTGCGAGTACCAACCTGGTGCGCTCACTCCGGCGCCGTAGCCGGAGCCGCGCGCGAGGCGTGCGGTGGTCCACGGCACCCACGTGAGGGTCGTGCGTACGCGCGGCAGCCCGCGCAGCAGGCGTGCGTCGGGTGCGGCGGGCGGCAGCGGCGTCGTGAGCGCGGGTGCGTGCCAGGCACCGCAGACGACAGCGATCCGCGCGTGGCCCTCGCGCAGCGCGGCGCGCACCTGCTGGCGCATGTGCGCCTCGCGGAGCTCCTCGTCCTCGTCGCCTTCCGGGGTCCTGGTGTCGTGCTCGGCGTGCTCGCGGAGGGCGGCCATCGCCTCGGCGACGGCGGCGAAGGTCTCGAGGCTGCCGGAGCGCTGCTCGACGACGTCCTCCCACCATCGCTCGGCGTCGTCGTGCCCCGCAGCGGCGGCGAGCGCGCCGAGGGGGTCTTCGCGGACGGACGCGGGAGCCGGGGTGTCAGGCGCTTCGTCGCCCGGAACGTCGTGCTCGACGTCCGGAACGGATGACGCATGGGAATCCGCGCCTCCCGGCACGGCACTCTCGTCCTCGTCCGCCGGGACGTCGAGGGCTGCCTCGGCGGCCCGCCGTGCGGCCGTGAGGGCCGCGACCGTGCCCGACGGAAGGTCGATGAACCGCACGGGCACGTCGTGCGCGGCGGCCCACGCGAGGGCCTGCCACTCGGGCGAGAACGACGCGAAGGGCCAGAACGACGCCTGCGCGGGATCGTCGTCGACGGTCGCGAGCAGCGCGACGGGCGGCACGAGGCCCGGCACGTAGACGCTGAGCGGATCGGCGTCGGCGGGGCCTTCAAGGAGCACGACCGTCGGGCGGAGCTCGTCGAGGGCGGCGGCCACGGCACGTGCCGACCCGGGCCCGTGGTGTCGCACGCCGAGCACGTCGACGCGCGGACCGTCGTGCGCCACGGGTCTACCGGTGCGCGCGCCTGGGTCAGGCTCGACGGGGACGACGGGCCCGGTCGGGACGTCGGTCACCGTCATCCCGCGACCTCGCGGCACGCGGCGTAGAAGCTCCCCCACCCCTCCCGTTCGCGGACGACGGTCTCGAGGTACTCGCTCCACACGGCCGCGTCGCCCGCCGGGTCCTTGACGACGGCGCCGAGGATGCCTGCGGCGATGTCGTCGGGCCCGATCGCACCGTCGCCGAAGTGCGTGGCGAGCGCGACACCGTTGGTGACGACCGAGATCGCCTCGGCCGTCGACAGCGAGCCGGACGGCGGTCGTACCGCGGTCCGGCCGTCGAGAGTGCGCCCCGACCGCAGCTCGCGGAACACGGTGACGACCCGGCGGATCTCCTCGTGGCCGGCGGGCAGCGTCGGCAGGTCGAGCGACGTGCCGAGCTGTGCGCTGCGGCGCGTGACGATCTCGACCTCCTCCTCGAACGTCGCGGGCAGCGGCAGGACGACCGTGTTGAAGCGGCGGCGGAGAGCGGAGGACAGCTCGTTGACGCCACGGTCGCGGTCGTTCGCGGTCGCGATGACGTTGAAGCCGCGCGCTGCCTGGACCTCGGTGCCGAGCTCAGGGACGGGCAGCGTCTTCTCGGAGAGGATCGTGATGAGCGCGTCCTGGACGTCCGAGGGGATGCGCGTGAGCTCCTCGATGCGGACGACCGAGGCCTCGCGCATCGCGGTCATGACGGGTGAGGGCACGAGTGCGGCCTCGCTCGGTCCCTCGGCGATGAGCCGGGCGTAGTTCCAGCCGTAGCGCACTGCGTCCTCGGCGGTGCCCGACGTCCCTTGCACGAGCAGCGTCGAGCGGCCCGAGACGGCGGCGGCGAGGTGCTCACCCACCCAGGTCTTGGCGGTGCCCGGCAGGCCGAGGAGCAGCAGCGCGCGGTCGGTTGCGAGCGTCGCGACGGCGACCTCGACGAGCCGCCGTGCTCCGACGTACTTCGGGGAGATCACGGTGCCGTCGGGCAGGGTGCCGCCCATGAGGTAGGTGACGACGGCCTGCGGCGAGAGGTGCCACGCGGGCGGGCGCGGCCGGTCGTCCTGAGCGGCGAGCGCCGCGAGCTCGCTCGCGAACTGCTGCTCGGCGTGCGGACGGAGCAGGTCGGGGGTCGTGGTCACGTGAGCTCCTCGGCGAGGGTGAGTCGGTCCTGGACGGTGGCGGCGCCCGCGTGGAGCACCGCGTCGAGATCGGGGCGGAGGTCGTCGGTCGCGTCGATCTGTGCGGCGGCGGCGGTGAGAAAGTCGCGGGCGGCTGGGGTGGCCTCGACCCGGAGGGCGAGAGGTTCGACGATCTCGCGCAGCCGGCGCGGGCCGATCTCCGCTGCTGCGGGGACGACGAGCGCGAGGATGCGCTCGCAGGCTCCGGTGGGGACGACGACGGTGCGATCCTCGAGGAGGGTGCGAAGCGGCCAGATGTTCGTGCCGTCGGCGAGCGCGGCGCGGGTGAGGCGGTCCCAGGTGGCGGTCCGGACCTTGGGGCTCGCGAGGGCGAGGAGCCAGGCGTGGGGCACGCCGCCTTCGGCGACGAGCAGGGCGTCCGCCCAGTCGGTGCTCCCCTCGCGGAACGCCGCGGTGCGCCAGCCGTCCAGGACGGGGGCGGCGGACTCCCCAGCCTCGACCGCCAGCCGGACGAGGGCCTCCGGGGAGAGCCCTGACGCCGTCCAGGAGGCGAGGGGCGTTGCCGCGACGACGGACGCGAGGTGCTCGGGAGTCGCGGTCTGGCTGATCGTCAGGCGGTCCTTGGCGAGCAGTCGACCGCGCGTCACCGTGACGACGTCGCTCCCGGGCGTTGCGGTCGCACGATTCCGGGCGGGACCGGGCAGCCGGCCCAGGACGTGGTGCGCGGCCTCGACGACGGGCTTCGAGGTGTGGGCGGCTGCGCGTTCGGCGAGGGGCTCGTCGGCAAGAGTGGCTCCGTCGGCGAGCAGCTCGGTGCACCGCGCGAGGAGCGCGGCGCCGAGCGAGTCCCAGTCTCGGGCGAGCAGCTCGCGGGCGGCGTCAGGGTCGGTTGCCCGGAGCATCTCGAACCAGCGGCCGCGCGTGGCGATGGTCCCGTCGGTCCACGCGGCGCTCGCGGCGAGTGTGTCGAGGTCGAGGGTGCCGTCGGGCAGGTGGGGGACGTCGGCGATGAGGTGCCGCGTCGTCGCGTCGAGCGCCGCGAACCAGCGGCCGCGTGCCCCGATCACCGCGACGAGGCCGTGCCGGATGTCGCGCCGTGAGGTTGCCGTCGCGAGGTCGAGCGCAGCTGGCACGAGCTCGGGCGGTAGGACGCGGCCCGCTGCGCGCGCGTGGGCGAGCCACTCGGGGAGCATCGCGTGGTCGTGCACGCCGAGCAGGGTGCGGGCGCGCAGCGCGGCGGCGGGGCTGAGCGTCGGTGTCTCGTCGACGGGCGCGGGGTCGGTGGTGCTTCCTGTGGTCGGGCGCGTCGGCAGGAGGGCGCTGCGCGCGACGGCGACGGCACCCGCGACCCCGAGCAGGGTCGTCGCCCGCGAGGCGTCGGGCGGCAGGGCGGCGAGTGCGGTGGAGGCGATGGGGTGCGGCGGCAGCGCGTCTGGTGTGCCGCTGAGCGCCGCGGCGGTGAGGTCGGGCAGGGACGTCATGCGGTGACGAGCCTCCGTCCGTCCCAGACCGCGCGCGGTTCGAGGCCGCGCGGGGTGCAGTCGCCGACGAGCGTCACGGCGCGCCCGCCCGCGACGGCTGCGCATACGCGCGCAGCGGACCGTCCGAGGAGCGGGAGGGACTCGTCGCCGAGGTCGAGCAGCCAGCCGCCGTCACCGTCGAGCCTCAGGCGAGCGTCGGCGAGGACCACCGGGTGCCGTTCCCGCCACGGGTCGGCGGCGACGGCCGCGCTCCACAGGAGCGGGAGCTCGTGCGCGGGGTCGCCGTGGGGCGCGTGCTCGAGCGGCACGGCCGGCGTGTGGACGGTGCCGAGCAGCGCGCGGTCGGTGGCGGCCGGGTGCGGGTGGAGATCGGCGTCGATGCTCGTCCCGGGTACGGGGTTGGTGCCGCTGCGCGGTCCCGTCTCGACAAGCACGAACGACCGCCCAAGCGTCCGTCCGCGCAGGTGGGTGCGGTGGGTGACGGGTCGGCTCGTCTCATCGGTGTGGAGCGCGACGACGTCCCAGACGTCGCGCAGGGGTGGCTGTGCGAGGACGACCTCGGTGCGGGTCGGCTCCCCGACGCGACGTCGGACGACGGCACCGAGCGTTCCCGGTAGCTCGCTCGCGCGCGGGTGCGCGGTGACGAGCAGGTGGAGGAGCCCGTAGGACTCGAGGAGCGTGCCGGGCCACGAGGGGTCGTCGCTGCGGACGTGGAGGCGTCGGACGCGCTCGGCGATCGCGGGGGCCTGCGCGTCGACGAGGCGCGCGGCGGCCCGTGCCACGTCGTCGCCCTGCGGGACGCTCACGCCTGCTGCCACCAGGTCCTCGAGCCACGTGCCCAGCTCGTCGAGGCCTGCGGCGATGCGCTCGGCGCGACGTTCGAGGGTCGCCTGTGAGGGCGCTCGGGGCGGGGTGGCGGCGCGCTCCGCGACCTTCTCCGCGCGTGCTGCGCGCTTGTCGAGCCAGGCCGTGGCTGCGGCCGACGGCGCCGGGGCCGCAAGCACCGAGCCGCTGCTCCAGCGCAGCAGGAGCGCGAGCACGTGCTTGCACGGGATCTTCCGGCTCGGGCACGAACAGTTCCATGCGGGCCCGGCCAGGTCGACGAGCGCGACGTAGGGGGTCGCGCCAGATCCCTTGCACTCCCCGAAGAGCACCGCGGGCTCCTCGCACACCCCCGTGACGGGCCACGTGCCCGTCACTGCGAGCTTGCGCGCAGCGGTGACGGACGCCGCGTCCGGGGCGACGGCCGCAACCTGCTCGATGCTCCACGGGGTGACCACGCGCACACAGTAGCGGCCGGGTCCGACATTCGCGGCGCAAGACGCGTGGGGCGACCTCGGTGGGGCGCTTCGCGACGCGATCGCGACCGCACCGCCCGACACCACGCCTCGTGCCGCGATGCGGCGCGGGTTCATCGCCGCTCTCGACGCGAAGGTCGCCGAACGCTACGGGCAGCTCCGGCAGCGCCCCGCGTGAGCTCACGCCCCGTCCGACGGCTCCTCGGTCTCCTCGTCGTCGACAGCGCGCGCAGGACGCGTGACAGTGTTCGGCTCCCACTCGGAGACGAGCCCGTCGACGACCTCGAGCCTGGCGAGCACCTCGGCGACGACGGCCTCGGCGTTCGAGCGGCGCGTGAGCACGCGTCCGGCGGAGAGCCCGACGAGGAACGCGGTGAGCGGCGCGCCGGGGCGGACGGCGTTGTGGGCGACGTCGCGGACCATGTCGAGCAGCGGGCCGGTCACCTGGTCGAGGACGTCGTGCTCGATGTCGAGGGCGGGTCCTGCCTGCTCGAGCCAGCGGTCGAGGTCGCTCACACGGGTCTCCATCCGTCGTCGGCCCGCTCCGAGCGGGCCTCGTGCCCTGATTCTCCCCCGTGGGTGGCCCTCCCGTCAGCCAGATGCAACGTGCGCGTGCCGAGGGCGGCCGCCTCGGTGGCGTCGTGCGTGACGAGGACGGTCGGGATGCCTCGCCTGACGACGTCGCGCACGACGTCGTGGAGGAGCGGCCGGACGGCGGCGTCGAGCGCCGCGAAGGGCTCGTCGAGCAGCAGCAGCCGCGGTTCGACGACGAGGGCGCGGGCGAGCGCGACGCGCTGCGACTGCCCGCCGGAGAGCCGGTCGGCGCGGTCGTGGGCGTGGTCGGTGAGGCCGACGCGTGCGACGGCGTCGGTCGCGCGCGCCCGCGCGACGCCCGGCCGGACACCGCGGGCGCGGAGCCCGAACGCGACGTTCTCGAGGACGCTGAGGTGAGTGAAGAGGACGTGGGACTGCGGGACGAGCCCGACGTGCCGGCCCGCAGCGGGCACGTGCTGGCGTGCGTCGTCGAGCACCGTCCCGCCGAGCGTCACGGTCCCGCCGCTCAGCGGCACGAGGCCGGCGAGCGCCCAGAGGAGCGTCGACTTGCCTGACCCGTTGGGCCCGACGACGCACAGCACCTCGCCGGGCGCGACGTCGAGGGACACGTCGAGCCGCAGGCGGCCGCGCTGGGCGACGACGTGCGCGCGGAGGCCGTCGGGCAGGGTCGTCGTGCCGGGCCCGACGCGACCGTCGGCCGTGCGTCCCCCGGCCGCCCCGACTCCGGGACCGGGGCGCGTCATCGCGCACCCGCCATCTCGACGCCGCGCGCGGCGAGCCCCGCGAGCCCGCCGAGCCAGCGCGAGCGCAGCGCGACGAGCACGACGAGCGACACGGCGACGAGCACGAGCGAGAGCGCGACGGCGGTCGCACGGTCGCGTTCGAGCGCGAGGTAGATCGCGACGGGCATCGTGCGCGTGACGCCGGGGAAGTTGCCTGCGAACGTGATGGTCGCGCCGAACTCGCCGAGGGCGCGCGCAAACGCGAGGACGGCGCCCGCGGCGACGCCGGGCGCAACGACGGGAAGCGTCACGCGCCGGAACACGTACCAGCGCGAGCCACCGAGCGACGCCGCAACCTGCGCGAGCCGCGGGTCGACGGCCCGCAGCGCGGCGTCGACGGAGATGACGAGGAACGGCAGCGCGACGAACGTCTGCGCGACGACGACGGCCGCCGTCGTAAACGGCAGCTGCACGCCGAACCACGCGTCGAGGTGCTCCCCCAGCAGGCCCCGACGGCCGAGCAGCGCGAGGAGAGCGACGCCACCGACGACGGGCGGCAGCACCATGGGCATCGTCACGAGCGCGCGCACGAGGCCGGGCAGCGGCAGGGCGTCGTGCGCGAGCAGCCACGCGAGCGGCACGCCGAGCACGACGCACAGCACCGCCGAGAGGCTCGCGGTGCGCAGGCTCAGCCAGAGGGCCTCAGCCGCAGGGCCGTCGTCGAGCAGCGCCGTCATCTCGCCCCAGGGTGCCGAGGCGACGAGCGCGACGAACGGCGCGACGAGGAACGCGAGCGCGAGCACGCCGGGGATGGCGAGCGCGAGCGGCGGCCGCTGCCGGGTTGCTCGGCGCCGCGGCGCCGCATGACGACTCCCCGCGGCGGCGCGCGGATGCCGCGCCGCAGCGGGCTGCCGTGGGGCGTCGGACGTCACGGCACGCGGAACCCGGCGTCGGTGAGCGCGGCACGGCCCCGCTCGGAGTCGAGCAGCGCGCGGAACGCGGCGGCCGCAGCCGGGTTGGGCGCCTCGGCGACGGTCGCGACGAGGTAGTCGTTGACGACGCTCGCGGCCTCGGGGACCTCGATCGTGCGGACGGCCTCGCCGGCGTCCTTCGCATCGGTCGTGTAGACGAGCGCTGCGTCGACCTCGCCCGTGAGGGCGAGCGTGAGCGCGGCCGTGACGTTCTCGGCGTACGTGTCGGGAGTGACGGTGAGCCCGGCCTGCTCGATGACCTGGGCGGCCGCGGCCCCGCACGGCACCTCCTCGGCGCACAGCGCGAGCCGCAGGTCGCCGTTCTCGAGGTCCTTGAGGGTCGCGACCTTCCCCGGGTTGTCGGGCGGCGTGACGATGACGAGCGTGTTGCCCGCGAACACCGACTGGTCGGTCACGTGCTCGGCGGCCGTCGTCATCGTCGCGGCCGAGGCCGTGAGGAGCAGGTCGGCGGGAGCGCCCGCGACGACCTGCTCCGCGAGCGCGGAGCTCGCCGCGAACGAGAAGTCGATCTGCAGGCCGGGGTGAGCGGCCTCGAGCTCGTCGCCGAGCTCGGTGAGGACGGGCTCGAGGGACGCGGCGGCAAGGACGACGAGGCGTCCAGCGACGGCGGGCGTCGTCCCACTGGGCGACGCTGTGCCCGACGACGCCCCGCTGGACGACGCCGTGCCCGACGACGCCCCGGACGACGGCACCGCGTCGGCGCACGCGACGAGCCCGCTCGCAGCGAGCGCCGCGAGCGCGAGGGCGGCGACGTGGCGGGAGGCAACGGGGCGGGCGGCGGGACGGGTCCGCGCCCGGCCCTCGCCGCGCGCTGCGGCCGTCGGACGGATCGCGACGTGGCGGGCCGCGTTCATAGTGCTTCTCCGAGCCGGTCGATCATCACGGACGTCGCCTTGACGCGTGCGGCGACGAGGCTGCCGGGCTCGAGGCCGAGCTCGTCGGCCGCTTCTCGGCTCACGAGCGAGACGATGCGGAACGGTCCGGCCTGGACCTCGACCTGCGCCATGACGCCGTCGCGGACGACTCGCGTGACGATGCCGTCGAGGCGGTTGCGGGCGGAGACGGTGCCGTCACCGCCGTCGGGCGCGTCGGCGAGCTCACGTGCGAACGCGGCGAGGTCGACGCCGGCGACGATCCAGCGGCCCGTGTCGGTGCGGGTCGCGGGCAGGCGGCCGGCGTCGATCCAGCGGCGGACGGTGTCGTCGCTCACGCCGAGCAGCCGCGCGGCCTCACTCACCCGAAGAACGCTCATGCGGCAACCGTAGACGGAAACAACCGCACCTGCGCGCGCTTCAACGTGAAAACCCCGCATCGCGAGATAGCGCTCCCCGTTCGAGATAGCGCGTCTCACGCGCTATCTCGCCGGAGGAGCGCTATCTCGCGGGCTCGGGAGGTGTGGTCGCGCGGGCGCGCGCGAGGTCGGCCGGGGTGTCGACGTCGAGCTCCTCGACGTCGGTCACAGGGACCTCGACGATCTCGAGCCCCTCGGCCAGGGCCCGCGCGGGGAGGTTGTGCGCGCCGCCTGCGAGCACGTGCCGGATGGCGTCGAGCCGGTAGGCGGCGAGCAGCGGTTGGCGCCTGCCCGACGCCCCGACGGCGAGCGCCGCCCCCGCGTCCGGGTGCGCGTCGAGAGCGTCGAGCAGGCGCGGCACGACGATGCCCGCCCACGGCTGGTCGCCCGCGAGCGCGACGAGCACGGACGCGTCGGGCGCTGTGGCGGCCCCGGCGGCAAGTGCGGCGGCGGGCCCGCCTCCAGGCGGGTCCTCGCGGACCCAGCGCACGCCGGGGTGCCGGGCGCGGGCGGCGGGTCCGGGGTCGTCGGCGACGACGACGCGCGGCCAGGCGGCGGTCGCATCGAGCACGCGGTCGAGGATGGTGCGCCCGCCCACGTCGAGCGCGGTCTTGTCCCCTCCGCCGAGCCGTCGTGCGGTCCCGCCGGCGGGCACGACGACGAGCACGTCAGCGGAGAGCACGCGGCCACCTCCGCCCCGGGCCCCCGGCGGCCCCCACCACGACCCCACGGATTGACGCGGTCCCCCCGTCGAACGGGCGGAAGCCGTCGATCCGTCGCTGGGGGTGGGGCGTCTTTCGCACGGTCCGTGCCGCCAGCCTGACGAGGGCGTGTGCGTAGGGTGGGGGCGTGACCCTGCCCGACGCTCCCGCCCCTCGTGACAGCTCGCGGATCGTGCCGCCGCGCCGCGCCGTCGTGCGCGCGACGGTGACGACGGACCCGCTCGACGTCGACGAGCACGCGCGGCTCGTCGACGATCCGGCTGCGGGCGCGGTCGTGACGTTCGCGGGCGTCGTCCGCGACCATGACGGGGGGCGCGGGGTCACGGGCATCGAGTACGTCGGGCACCCGGACGCGGCCGACGTGCTCGCGCGGGTCGTCGCAGAGACTGTCGCGGACCTCGATGTCGACGCGGTGGCCGTCACGCACCGCCTCGGGCCGCTCGCAGTCGGCGAGTGCGCGCTCGCTCTCGCGGTGAGCTCGGCGCACCGGCGCGAGGCCTTCGAGGCCGCGGCGGCGCTGGTCGACGCGGTCAAGGAGCACCTCCCGGTGTGGAAGCGGCAGGATCTCGCCGACGGCGGCGAGGAGTGGGTCGGCTCCGCCTGAGCGGCGACCTCGCGCGGCGCACGACGCCGAGGACGCGCGACGCCGCGGACGCCCGACGACGGCTCGCCCGGCGGGCTCATCCGCCCGCGAACGGCGGCAGGACGTCGACGGTCGTCGCGCCCGCGAGCGGCGCGGCGGGGTCGCGCAGCAGGCGTCCCTCGGCGAGGACGCTGCAGAGTGCGAGCAGCGCCTCGAGGCCGGGGTGGGCCGCGAGGACAGCGGCCGTGACGTCGCCGACGGTCGCGTCGACGGGGACGACGAGGGTCTCCTCGTCGCAGCCCGCCCCTGCGGCGGCTGCCGCGAAGTAGCGGACGGTCACGGTCGTGCTGAGGTCGGTCGTCGTCATGCTCATCCCCCGATCGCGCTCATGAGTCGTTGCGGCTGCAGGAAGCCGTCGTCGTCGATGCCGTGGCCGGCCTTCTTGCCCCACATCGCGCCGCGCCACGCGTCCGCGAGCTCGTCGTCGGGAGCGCCGCCGCGCAGGAGCGCGCGCAGGTCGGTCTCCTCACGCGCGAAGAGGCACGTGCGGACCTGTCCGTCGGAGGTGAGCCGCGTGCGGTCGCACGCGCCGCAGAACGGCCGGGTGACGGTGCCGATGACCCCGACGCGTCCGACGACGACGCCGTCGCGCACGACGCGCCACGTCTCGGCGGGCGCTCCCCCGCGCGCGGCGGCCCCCTCGGGCTCGAGGGTGTGCGCGGCCGTGAGGGACGCGAGGATCTCGTCGGCCGTCACCATGTCCTCGCGCACCCACGTGCCGTGCGGGCCGAGCGGCATCTGCTCGATGAACCGCAGCTCGAAGCCGCGTGCGAGCGCCCAGTCGAGCAGCGCGGGCGCCTCGTCGTCGTTGATGCTGCGGACGAGCACGGCGTTGACCTTGATGGGCGCGAACCCGACGGCCTCGGCGGCGTCGAGGCCCGCGAGGACGTCGTGGAGGCGGTCGCGGCGGGTGAGCTGCGCGTAGCGCGCGGCGTCGAGGGAGTCGACGGAGACGTTGACGCGCGTGAGGCCGGCGTCCGCGAGCGCACGGGCACGCCGGTCGAGGCCGAGGCCGTTCGTCGTGAGGGAGGTCGGCACTCGAGCGCCGTCGGGGGTCCGCAACGCGTGCGTCGCCGCGACGATGTCCTCGAGGCCGCGCCGCAGGAGCGGCTCGCCGCCCGTGAAGCGCACCTCGGTCACCCCGAGGCGTTCGACGGCGACGCGCACGAGCCGCGAGATCTCGTCGTCGGTGAGCATCTGCTCGGTGGGCGTCCACTCGAGGCCCTCCGCGGGCATGCAGTACGTGCAGCGGAGGTTGCAGCGGTCGGTGAGGGAGACGCGCAGGTCGATCGCGCGGCGACCGTAGCGGTCGACGAGACCGGGGTCCTCGGGCCGTGCGCCCTCGCCCACGGGCACCCCGTCGCGTGCGGCGCCGGGCGCCTGCGCGGGGTGGTCGGTCGAGGTGAGGTCCGCCACGCCGCCAGTCTAGGAGGGGCCCCCGACATCTGCCCGGGGTCGCCCGTGGAAAAACCCGGCGGTGGCCCTGCGCGGTGTCGGTGGCGCCGAGTAGGTTGGCGCCGTGAGCCCCTCCGACGACGCTACGCCCGCGCCCGGCACTCCCGTGCAGCGCCTCGACGCCCCCCGCCCGACGCGCACACCGGCTGAGCACGCGGCCGCGGTCCTCGCGCTCGGCGGTTCGCTACCTGCGGAGGTGATCCCGGCCGACGTCGCCGCGCTCGGCCGCATCCTCTCCGCCGATGTCACCTCGCTCGTCGACCTGCCGCCGTGGGACAACTCGGCGATGGACGGGTACGCGCTGCGGCACGCGGATCTCACCGGGGTCCAGGGTGCCGACGCGCACGAGCCGGCCATGGGTGGCACAGGCACTCTCCCCGTCGTCGACGTCGTCCCGGCGGGCGACCCGCGCGACCTCACGCTCGTCCCAGGTGTGGCGGTGCGCATCATGACGGGTGCCCCGGTGCCGTCGGGCGCGGATACGGTCGTGCAGGTCGAGCGGACGGACGCGGGCCGGGACGCGGTGACGGTTCTCGAGCCCGTGCCGGCGGGTGCGAACATTCGCCGTCGCGGTGAGGACGTCGCCGCGGGCGCGACGGTTCTGCGTGCGGGCGAGGTCCTCACGGCGGCGCGCCTCGGGCTTGCGGCGGCGACGGGCCACGCGACCTTGCCGGTGCGCAGGCGCCCGCGCGTCCTTGTTGTCTCGACGGGCTCGGAGCTTGTCGCGCCCGGTTCGCTCGCGCCCGGGGAACCGCTGCCGCACGGCGCGATCTTCGAGTCGAACTCCGTCCAGCTCGCCGCGCTCGCGCGCGCGGCGGGCGCAGAGGTGGCGGTGCGGACGGTGCCCGACGACGTCGCCGCGCTGCGCGCCCTGCTCACCGACCCTCATCTCGCGGCGGACGTCGTCGTGACGAGCGGCGGGGTGTCGGTCGGCGAGTTCGACGTCGTGCGCGACGCGCTCGCCGAGCACCTCGAGCTCGTGCACGTGCGGATGCAGCCGGGGCGTCCGCAGGCGGTCGGCACGCTGCCGTCGGGCGCCGTCGTCGTGGGGCTGCCGGGCAACCCGGTGAGCTCATACGTGTCCTTCGAGGTCTTCGTACGACCGCTGCTGCGGCGCCTCGCGGGTGCCACGACGCTCACGCGCCGGCGCGTGCGCGCGACGCTCACGGCCCCGCTCACCTCGCCCGCGGGCAAGGAGCAGTACGTGCGCGTCGCGCTCACGTGGCCGGACGGCCTGCCCGAGGCGACGCCGGTCGGCGGTCGCGGCTCGCACCTGCTCGGGGCCCTCGCCGCGTCCGACGGGCTCGCGGTCGTGCCCGCGGACGTCACGGACCTCGCGGCGGGGTCGATGGTCGACGTCCTCGACCTGCGGGAGGATGAGGCATGACCTCCCCGACGCCCGACGCTCCCCGCCTCACCCATGTCGACGCGAGCGGTGCTGCTCGCATGGTCGACGTCGCCGAGAAGCCCGTGACGGTCCGCACGGCGACGGCGACGGGGCGTGTGCTCGTCTCCCCCGAGGTCGTCGGTCTGCTGCGCGGCGAGGGCGTGCCCAAGGGCGACGCCCTCGCGGTCGCGCGGATCGCGGGCATCGCGGCGGCCAAGCGCACGCCGGACCTCGTGCCGCTGTGCCACCCCATCGCGATCCACGGCGTCAAGGTCGACCTCGTCGTCGAGGACGACGGCGTCGCCATCACGGCGACGGTCCGCACCGCGGACCGGACGGGCGTCGAGATGGAGGCGCTCACGTGCGTGTCCGTCGCGGGGCTCGCGCTCGTCGACATGGTCAAGGCCGTCGACAAGCTCGCGACGATCACGGACGTGCGCGTCGAGGCGAAGAGCGGCGGCCGCTCGGGCGACTGGACGCGCTGAGATTCCTGATCACGGGCACGACGTGCACGCTGCGACTCTCGGATCCGCCGGCAACTCCACCGGCCCCTGCCGGGGAACCGCTCGCGTCATCACGGTGAGCGACCGCGCGTCGGCGGGTGTCTACGAGGACCGCTCGGGTCCTGTGCTCGTCGCGGGCCTGCGCGCCCTGGGCCTCGAGGTTCCGGACGCGACGATCGTGCCCGACGGCGACGCGGTTCGCGCCGCACTGCTCGACGCGGTCCGGGCGGACGTCGACGTCATCCTCACGACGGGCGGCACGGGACTCGGCCCGCGCGACCTCACCCCGGAGATCACCGCGAGCGTTGTCGAGCGTCCCGTCCCGGGCCTCGCCGAGCTGCTCCGCGCCGACGGCCTCGCCCACGGCGTCCCGGCGGCGGTCCTCTCGCGCGGCATCGCGGGCGTGGCCGGGCGCACGCTCGTCGTCAACGTCGCAGGCTCGCCGGGCGCCGCGCGGGACGCGGTTCGCGCGCTCGCGCCGGTCCTCCCTCACGCCCTCGACCAGCTCGCGGGCCAGACCCACTGACCCCTCCGCACGGGTCACAGGCCAGCCTGCTGGGGCACGCAAGCGATCACGCGCGCACGCAGTGACCCGTGCGTGTCAGTTCGCCCACGGATTGATGAGCGGGATCCCGCTCGTTGCAAAGTCCGCGACGTTGCGTGTCGCGAGCGTGAAGCCGTGGGCGGCGCACGTCGCAGCGATGAGAGCGTCGGCGGTCGGCATCGTGGAGCCAGCTGACCGCGCGGCGGCCAGCAGCCGCGCAAACTCGACCGCGACGGAATCATCGACGGGCAGGACCCGCCCCGTGAAGAGCGGGAAGACCTCCCGCTCGAGCCGCCACTCGATCGACTGTCGGCGCGCACCGTCGGGGAGCACCGCGACGCCGAGACGTAGCTCGGCAAGCGTCAGTGCGCTGACGTAGAGGGTCCCGACGTGCTGAGCGTCGATCCAGCCGACGACGCGAGGCTCGGGCCGCGGTCGGAGCGGCTCCGAGAGGACGTTCGTGTCGAGGACGATCACCCGAGGTCCACGGGCACGTGCGGTGCGCGAGCTCGCAGGGTCTCGAGCTCGATGCCCCCGGCCGCGTGCCCGATGTCGGCCATCAGCGAACCCAGAAGGACACGGCCCTCGTCGGCGACCGCCGCATCGAGGATCGCACGGACCTCAGCCTCGGCGCTCCGGCCGTGCCGCGCAGCACGCAGCTTGAGTGCCCGATGTGTCTCGTCGGACAGGCCTCTCACAGTCATCGCAGCCATAGCGTCTCCCCTCGCCACTCTCGCACCGCTATCACTTCGGTGCGATGATATCACTGCGGTTCGCTGGTCGTCAGGCGACGTGGGAGATTGCGCGCCCCGTCGCGTGCCACGCGACGACACCGCCGGCGACGGCACGCACGTCGGCCAGGCCGGCCTCCCGCGCAAGGATCGCCGCGCGCAGGGCGCGCGCGTCGAGCTCGCACAGGACGACGAGCGGAGACCGCACGGCGTCCGGCCCGTCGAACGCCGACGCGTCCTCGAACGCCTCGAGCGGGACCGACCGCGTACCCGGCACGCCGTACGCGGCGAACTCCTCCGTCGAGCGCACGTCGACGACGTCGCAGGTCCCGTCCGCGAGGAGGTCCGCGAGCGCGTCGACGTCGATGACGTCGGCCCCGGCAGCCGCACCAGAAGGCACCCCGCACGCCTCAACTGCGGCCACGAGATCCCGCCCGAGCGGCCGCCCGCCGGGCGTCCCGGCCACGGGCACCTCGCGCCACGTCGCCCCCCACGCGTCGTGCACGAGCAGTCTCCCTAGCAGGGACGGTCCGCCGCACACGAGCCGCACGACCTCGAGCGAGAGCATCGACCCCACGGCGGCGCACACGGCGCCGAGCACGCCGGCGGTCGAGCAGCTCGAGACGCTCCCGGGCGGCGGCGGCGTCTCGAACACGTCGCGATACTCGACCCCGGAACCGCCGGGAGGCGCGGCCCAGAACGTCGAGACCTGCCCGTGCCCGCCGAGGACGGCACCCCACACGCACGGCAGGCCGAGCTCCGCGCAGGCATCGCCCACGAGGTAGCGGGTCGCGAAGTTGTCGGATCCGTCGACGACGAGGTCGTAGCCCGCCAGGACGGAGAGCACGTTCGACGGCTCGAGACGCACGTCGTGCATGACGACGGTGACGTCGGGGTTGAGCGCGCGCACTGCGTCGGCCGCGGAGTCGACCTTGCGCCGCCCGACGTCCGCGGTCGTGTGGAGAACCTGCCGCTGGAGGTTGGAGACGTCGACGACGTCGTCGTCGACGATCCCGAGCGTCCCCACGCCCGCGGCCGCGAGGTAGAGCAGCGTCGGTGAGCCGAGCCCGCCGGCCCCGACGACGAGAACGCGCGCGGCGAGCAGCCGCCTCTGCCCGTCGGTCCCCACCTCCGGGAGCGCGAGCTGCCGCGCGTAGCGTGCGGCCTGCGCGCCCGTGAGCGGCGGTCCCGGCTCGACGAGCGGCCCGAGCCGCCGCGGGCCCGGGGCGCGGACCGCCCCGGGCGCGGCGGGCGTCCTCACAGAAGTCATGCGTCCCAGCGTCTCACCGCTTGCGCGAGCGCGTCTCGACCGGGTCCCAGCCGGGACGGCCCTCACGCATGCCCTGCTGCGCGTCGCGCGAGCGGTAGACGATGTACGGCCGCACGAGGTAGCCGACGGGCGCCGACCACACGTGGACGAGCCGCGTGAAGGGCCACAGCGCGATGAGCAGCAGCCCCGAGACGACGTGGAGCGTGAAGAGCACGGGGATGCCGTCCATGAGCGCGATGTCCGGCTGGAAGTACATGACGGAGCGGATCCACGGCGAGATCGTCTCGCGGTAGTTGTAGCCGCCGCCGATGATCTGCTCGACGACGGTCGCAGCCGTACCGAACCCGATCGCCGCGCCGAGCGCGACGAACATGAGCTTGTCCATGCGCGTCGTCGCGAGGAACACCGAGCGGGTGCGGCGACGCCGGTAGATGAGGATCGTGAGGCCCACGACGGTGAGGACCGCCGCGAACGTCCCGAGCCACGTCGCGCCGAGGTGGTAGGCGTGCTCGTCGATGCCGATCGCGTAGAGCCACTCGCGCGGGATGAGCAGCCCGACGACGTGCCCTCCCGCGACCATGAGCACGCCGACGTGGAACATCGGCGAGCCCCAGCGCAGGAGCTTCTTCTCGTAGACCTCGCTCGAGCGGGTCGTCCACCCGAACTGGTCGTAGCGGTAGCGCCACACGTGCCCGACGATGAACACGGCGGTGACGACGTAGGGCAGGACGCCCCACAGCAGGATGTCGGTCGCACTCATGGCGTCGCCTCCGGGCGGACGGACGGGAACGGGAGGAGGGTGCCGCCGAGGCCGACCATCTCTTGGGGCGGCCCGGCGGAGAGCAGGTTGACGAACCGCGCGGCGGCGGCGTCGTCGACCTGCGGAAGCGTGCGGCACAGCGCGTCGAGCAGGTGCCGGAACGGGCTGCGCACGTGGTGGAGCGCGGACCGCAGGAGCTCGACACCCTCGCGGTGGGTCGCGAGCAGCATGTCGACGATCGGCCCGCCCTCGCGTGCGGAGAGCTCGAGGACGCTCGGCAGGTAGTCGGGCAGGTCGTCGTCGCCGAGCTCCCAGCCGCACGCGGCGAACGCCTCGGCGAACGTCACGAGCGCCATGCCGCGCCGGCGGGTGTCGCCCGAGGAGTAGTAGGTGAGGTGGAGGGCGCAACGGCGCTTCTGGTCGAAGGTCTCGACGTAGTGGATCTGCGTGCGGTCGACGCCCCACCCGCGGACCGCGGCGACGTGCGTGCGCAGGTCGTCGGCGATGACGGCGGGGAGTGCGGACGCGGTCGCCTCGACGGCGTCGAGCCGGTCGCCGTGCGATTCTCCCGGGTAGTCGAGGAGCAGCGCGACGGCCATGTGGGTCGCGCGCCGCAGCTCGTCGGGTAGCTCGACGGGGTCGAGGAACGGCAGAGGTTCCGTGCGTCCGCCGCGCCGGGGCGCGGTCGACGCGGGCGGCACGGAGGTCACGCGCTCGGGCGGCCCCGCGGGCAACGGGGCGCGGCCGGTGACGCGCTGCCACAGCGTGGGTGCGGGGGCGCTCACAGCCGCGGCCCTCCCTCGGGCAACGAGGCGGGACCCGGGTCGGGGCCGGGGTCGGCGCTCGGCGCGGGGCCTGAGGGGGGTGCCGCGCCGTCGGGGTCGGGCGCGCCGGGCGCCTCGCCGTGCGGGGGTGGTGTGCTCTCGCGCTCGGGGAACATGCCGGGCGGCGTGCCCTTGCCGTCCCACGTGAGGAGGTTGACGCGGGAGCGGGGCTCGTCGATCGCGTCGGCCGTCTGCCGTTCCTGGAGGACGTGGAAGTTCTCGACGGTGGCGCGCAACGGCGTGCCGCTCGACGATCCGAAGCGTGGGCCACCCATGCCGGGGCCGCCCTCGTGGTCGAGGGAGCAGCCCGAGTCGAGCTCGTCGAGGCCGAGCATCTCGAGCTCGCGGGCCGTCTCGGCGTGCGCGGTCGGGATGACGTAGCGGTCCTCGTACTTGGCGATCGCGAGGAGCCGGTACATCGCTTCGATCGTCTCGCCGTCCATGCCGACGGACTCGGCAATGAGCGGGTCCTGCTCGAGCCCAAGGTTGACGTTGCGCATGTGCGCACGCATCGCGGCGAGGCGCTGCAGGGACTGCACGACGGGCGCGGTGTCGCCCGCGCTGAAGAGGCCCGCAAGGTACTCGACGGGGATGCGGAGCTTGTCGATCGCGTGGAAGAGCGTCGGCGCGTCCTCGCCGTCGTTGCCGGAGTCGGTGACGACGTCGACGACGGGCGACAGCGGCGGCACGTACCAGACCATGGGGAGCGTCCGGTACTCGGGGTGCAGAGGCAGTGCGATCTCGTAGCGGGAGATGAGGTCCCAGCACGGGGAGTTCTGCGCGGCCTCGATCCAGTCCTCCGCGATGCCGTCGCGGCGCGCCGCGGCGACGACCTCGGGGTCGTGGGGATCGAGGAACACAGCACGCTGCGCGTCGAGCAGGTCCTTCTCGTCGCGGACGGTCGCGGCCTCGAGCACCTTGTCGGCGTCGTAGAGGACGAGCCCGATGTACCGCAGGCGGCCGACGCACGTCTCCGAGCAGACGGTCGGTTGCCCGACCTCGAGGCGCGGGTAGCAGAGCGTGCACTTCTCGGCCTTGCCGGTCTTGTGGTTGAAGTACACCTTCTTGTAGGGGCAGCCGGTGACGCACATGCGCCAGCCGCGGCACTGGTCCTGGTCGACGAGGACGATGCCGTCCTCCTCGCGCTTGTACATCGCGCCCGACGGGCACGAGGCGACGCACGACGGGTTGAGGCAGTGCTCGCAGATGCGCGGCAGGTAGAACATGAAGGACTGCGAGAACTCGGCCTCGACACGCTTGGACATGGTGGCGAGGATCGGGTCCTGCTGCATGGTCTCGCCCGCGCCGCCGAGGTTGTCGTCCCAGTTCGCGGACCACGTGATGGCCATGTTGTCGCCCGTGAGGAGCGACATGGGACGGGCGACGGGCGTGTGCTCGCCCTGGGGGGCGGAGATGAGCGTGTCGTAGTCGTACGTCCACGGCTCGTAGTAGTCGGAGATCTCCGGGAGCACGGGGTTGGAGAAGATGCTCGCGAGCTTCGTGAGGCGTCCGCCCGCGCGGAGCTTGAGCCGGCCCCGACGCGTGAGCTGCCATCCGCCCTTCCAGCGGTCCTGGTCCTCGTACGTGCGCGGGTAGCCGATGCCGGGCCGCGTCTCGACGTTGTTGAACCACACGTACTCCATGCCGGAGCGGTTCGTCCACGCCTGCTTGCACGTGACCGAGCACGTGTGGCATCCGATGCACTTGTCGAGGTTCATCACCATCGTCATCTGTGCCATGACTCGCATCAGTACGTCACCTCCTGGCTCCGACGGCGGATGGTCGTGACCTCGTCGCGCTGGTTGCCCGTCGGCCCGAGGTAGTTGAACGCGAACGACAGCTGGGCGTACCCGCCGACGAGGTGGCTCGGCTTGAGCAGCACGCGTGTGAGCGAGTTGTGGATGCCGCCGCGCAGCCCCGAGGTCTCCGACCTCGGGACGTCCACCGTGCGGTCCTTCGCGTGGTACATGTACACGGTGCCCTCCGGCATGCGGTGGGAGACGATCGCGCGGGCGACGACGACGCCGTTGCGGTTGTACGACTCGATCCAGTCGTTGTCGGTGACGCCGATCTTCGCCGCGTCCTGCGGCGACATCCAGATCGTGGGCCCGCCGCGGGACAGAGCCAGCATGAAGAGGTTGTCCTGGTACTCGGAGTGGATCGACCACTTCGAGTGGGGCGTGAGGTAGCGGACGGCGACCTCGGCGTGCCCCTCGGACGCGCGCATCCCCGACGCGGCGGTCGAGCCGACACGCGCGTCGCCGAAGAGGCGGTGCATGTCGAGCGGCGGCCGGTAGACGGGGAGGGACTCGCCGAGCTCGCTGATCCAGTCGTGGTCGAGGTAGAAGTGCTGGCGTCCCGTGAGGGTGTGCCAGGGACGCGCGTGCTCGACGTTGATCGCGAACGCCGTGTAGCGGCGACCACCGTGCTCGGAGCCGGACCACTCGGGGGACGTGAGCACCGCGACCGGCGCCGACTGCGTGCGTTCGAACGTGATGCGCTGGCCCTCGTTGTCCTCGGCCAGGTGCGCGATCCGTGTACCGGTGCGCCTCTCGATGTCCTTGAAACCCTGGACGGCGAGGCGGCCGTTCGTCGTGCCGGACAGAGCGAGGATCATCTCGCACGCCTGCTGCGCGGTCTCGAGCCGGGGACGGCCGGCTCCGACGCCGTTCCCGGCGACGAGGCCGTTGCGGACACCGAGCTCGGCGACCTCGGGCGTCGGGTCGAACGCGACGGACTTCGTCACCATGCCGAGGCGGTCAGTGAGCGGGCCGAGCGCAGACCACTTCTCGGCGATCTTCGTGTAGTCGCGCTCGACGACGACGAGCTTCGGCATCGTCTGCCCCGGCACGCGCTCGGCCTGCACGGGAACCTCGCCGCGCGGGTACGCGAGCTCGTCGGGGGTGTCGTGCATGAGCGGCACCGCGACGAGGTCGGAGCGGGCCTCGAGGTGCCCGACGGCGAGCCGCGAGACCTCCTTCGAGAGCGTCGCGTAGATGTCGAAGTCGGTGCGCGTCTGCCACGGCGGGTTGATCGCCGGGTTGAACGAGTGGATGAACGGGTGCATGTCGGTCGACGAGAGGTCGTACTTCTCGTACCAGGTCGCGGCCGGCAGGACGACGTCGGAGAAGAGCGTCGTTGATGTCATGCGGAAGTCGCTCGTCACGAGGAGGTCGAGCTTGCCGCGCGGCGCTTCGTCCCGCCACGTCATCGTCGTCGGGCGACGGTCCGGGCCGGCCTCGTCGGCGAGGACCGCGGAGTCCGTGCCGAGCAGGTGCTTGAGGAAGTACTCGTTGCCCTTGCCCGACGAGCCGAGGATGTTGGCGCGCCAGATGTTGAGGACGCGCGGGAAGTTCGCGGGGTCGTCGGGGTCCTCGCACGCGAAGCGCAGGGAGCCGTCGGCGAGGGAGTCGACAACGTGCTGCGCGGGCTCCTTGCCTGCGGCGCGGGCCTCGTCGACGAGGTCGAGCGGGTTGCGGGAGAACGTCGGATAGCTCGGCATCCAGCCGCGCTGCGCGGACTCGACGAGGCAGTCGGCGGTCGTGCGGTCCGCGAACGTGCCCTCGGCGAGCGGGGAGGCGAGCGCGTCGGCGGGGAGGCCGTCGTAGCGCCACTGGTCGGTCGCGAGGTACCAGAACGCCGTGCCGATCATGTTGCGCGGCGGGCGCTGCCAGTCGAGCGCGTTCGCGTACTGCGTGTAGCCCGTGAGCGGGCGGACCTTCTCCTGGCCGACGTAGTGCGCCCAACCGCCACCGTTGACGCCCTGGCAGCCGGTCATCGCGGTGAGCGCGAGGAACGTGCGGTAGATCGTGTCGGAGTGGAACCAGTGGTTGGTGCCCGCGCCCATGAGGATCATCGAGCGGCCGCCCGAGTCCTCGGCGTTCTGCGCGAACTCCCGGCCGATGCGCGCGGCGAGCTCGGCGGGAACGGAGGTGATCTCCTCCTGCCACGCCGGGGTTCCGGGGGTGCTCGGGTCGTCGTAGCCCGTCGGCCACGTGCCCGGCAGGCCCTCACGGCCGACGCCGTACTGGGCGAGCATGAGGTCGTAGACCGTCGTGACGAGCTCGTCGCCGACGGCGACGACGGGCACGCCGCGCCGCACGGCTCCGGCGCCGCCCGTGTGGCGGCCCCGCTCGGTCGTGCCGGGGACGGCGCCGTCCTTCTCGGGGTCGCCCGGGGCGACGTCGAAGCGCGGCAGGTCGAGCTCGACGGCCTGGCCGTCCCAGCCGGCGAGGTCCATGACGGACAGGCGCGGGTCGAGGTCGCCGAGCTCGAGGTTCCACGTGCCGGCCTTCGCCGGGTCGAAGCGGTGGCCGAGCGATCCGCCGGGGATCTTCACGGAGCCGTCGGCGTCGAGCACGGCCGTCTGGAACGCAGCGTCGCGGTCGGTCCCGGGCGTCGGGAGGTCCGCGGCCGTGAGGAACTTGCCGGGCACCCACGCGTCGCCGCGACGACGCAGCCGCACGAGGTTGGGCGCGTCGGTGAAGCGCTGCATGTAGTCGATGAACCGCTCGGTGCGGCGCGCGACGTGGAACTCGGTGAGGATGACGTGACCCATCGCCATCGCGAGCGCGCCGTCCGTGCCCGGGTGCGGCGCCATCCAGTCGTCGGCGAACTTCGTGTTGTCCGCGTAGTCCGGGGAGACGGTGACGACCTTCTGCCCGCGGTAGCGGGCCTCCGTCATGAAGTGCGCGTCCGGGGTGCGGGTCACGGGGACGTTGGAGCCCCACATCATGAGGTAGGACGCGTTCCACCAGTCCGCGGACTCGGGGACGTCCGTCTGGTCGCCGAAGACCTGCGGCGAGGCGACGGGCAGGTCCGCGTACCAGTCGTAGAACGAGAGCATCGTGCCGCCGAGCAGGTGGACGAAGCGCGCGCCCGCGCCGTGCGACACCATCGACATCGCGGGGATGGGGCTGAAGCCCGCGATGCGGTCCGGTCCGAACTCCTTGGCCGTGTGGACGTGCGCGGCCGCGACGATCTCCGCGGCCTCCTCCCACGACGCGCGGACGAGCCCGCCCTTGCCGCGCGCCGCCTTGTACGCGCGCGCCGTCTCCGGATCGCCCGTCACCTCGGCCCACGCGAGCACCGGGTCACCCGTGCGGGCCTTCGCAGCCCGGTAGGCGTGGAGCAGCGTTCCGCGCACGTACGGGTAGCGGATGCGCGTCGGCGAGTACGTGTACCAGGAGAACGCGGCGCCGCGCGGGCAGCCGCGCGGCTCGTACTCGGGCGAGCCTGGGCCGACCGACGGGTAGTCCGTCTGCTGCGTCTCCCAGGTGATGATGCCGTTCTTCACGTAGACCTTCCACGAGCACGAGCCTGTGCAGTTGACGCCGTGCGTCGAGCGGACGATCTTGTCGTGCGACCAGCGGTCCCGGTAGAACGCGTCGCCCGTCCGACCCCCCTCGACGAAGACGGACCGCAGGTCCTCGGAGACCTTGCCCTTGTGCAGCTTCGAGCCGACGCGCACGAGCGCGTCGACGAGGCTGTTGTCGAGGCCCGGGGTGCGGGTCGCTGCGTCGGTCATGCTCATCCTCGTTCTCTCGGCGGCGGCGCCGGGTCGGGTGGACGTCGTGCAGGTCGGGCGTCGTCCCCGGCGGGGACGACGCCCGGGAGGTCAGCTCGGGTGGGGTGCGCCGGGGCGCACGTAGTTCGTCCACGTGAGCCACGTGCAGAAGGCGAAGAAGACGGCGGCGCCGATGAAGAACGAACGCGGCGAGACGAAGGACAGGCCCATGCCGACGACGAACGGTCCGAACGCCGCGATCGCTGACGTGAAGCCGATGACGCCGCCGGCGCGGCGCTTGTCGAAGATCATCGGCATCTGCTTGAACGTGCCCGCGTTGCCGATGCCCGCGAACGTGAAGATCGCGAGCATGCCCGTGAGGAACCACGTGAACTGCGAGACGTCGGTGGGGCTGAGGAAGAAGACCGTGAACACCGTCGAGATCGTCATGCCGATGCCCGCGACGAACGTCCAGATCGCGCCGCCGAACCGGTCGCACAGCGGCCCCCAGGCGGCACGTGTCGCCGAGCCGAGCAGCGGGCCGATGAACGCGAACTTCAGCGGGTCGGGGGCGTTCTCGAAGTTGCCGAACTCGGCGAGCGTGATGAGGCCGAGCTGCGCGGCAAAGCCGGAGAACGCGCCGAACGTCATGAGGTAGATCGCGGTCATCACCCACGTCTGCTTGACGCTGAAGATGTCGAGCTGGTCGCGGAAGCTCGCGCGGATCGGCACGCGCTTGAGGACGACGGCCGCGAGGACGATGCCGAGGACGATCCACGGCACGACGACGAGCGCGACGTTGTGGAGCCACAGGTCACCGCCGTCGGTCGTCGACTGCGGGGTGAGGACGGCGGTGCCGAAGAGGCCGAAGCCGACGACCCACGGTGCGAGCAGCTGGACGAGGCTCACGCCGAAGTTCCCGATGCCGGCCTGGAGGCCGAGCGCGGTGCCGGACATCTTCTTGGGGAAGAAGTAGCTCGTCGACGGCATGAACCCGGCGAACGCGCCGCCGCCGATGCCCGTCATGAACGAGAGGACGAGGAGCGTCTCGTAGGACGTCGCTGAGTCGCGGACGGCGAACGTCCACCCGAGCACGGGGAGCAGGAGGAGCGTGGTCGCGCCGCCCACGAGGGTGCGCGTCCCGACGATCGGCGGCAGGAACATGAAGATGAGCCGCATGGCGCCGCCGGCGAGGCCGGGGATCGCGGCGAGCCAGTAGAGCTGGCCGGGGTCGAGGTCGAAGCCGACGCTGTTGAGGCGCGGTGCGATCGCCGAGACGAGGTACCACACCATGAACGCGAGGGTGAGGTTGTACGTCGTCACCCACAGGGTCCGCCACGCGAGGCCCTTGTCCCAGGTGCGCTCGTCCTCCGGGTTCCAGTTGGACAGGTCGCGGGCGAGGTCGGGTCCTGCTGTCGTCGCCATCTGCACTCCCAGGGTGCGTTCCGAGTACGGCGGGAGGTGCCGTCGTGGCGAGCATGCCCGGGCATTCTCCGTGCATGTCGTCGTCGACACCGTGCTTAATCGACCGTAGCGGCGCCGCCGAGACCGAGCCACCCCAGACGCGAAACTCGTCCCGCCTGGTGCGGCTGGACGCGGTCAGCCGATGCGGCGGCGCAGGCTCAGCGTGCAGTGCTCCTCGCCGACGAACGGCTCGAGCCGTTCGACGTCGTGGTCGCCCTCGGCCTGCTCGAGCACGGACTGCGCCAGCTCGGTGTGGAGGCGGCACACGACGTCCTGCCGGGCGCGGGCGAGCTCGAGGAACGGGCAGCGGAAGAGGTGGAACGTGAGGTCGCCCGGCGCGTAGACCGGGTCGAAGCCGATGCGGTCGAGGTGAGCCTCGAGCGCGAGGACGTCACGTTCCGACTCGACCGGCACGGGAGTCCGCCCGGTCGCGCTGTCGACCTGCGTGGCGTCGGCGAGGAGCGCGGCGGCCCGACGTGCCTGCGCGATGTCGGCCTCGAGGCGCTGCTGCGCCTCGGGGTCAGCGACGAGGTCGTCGGCGGTCGTCACGCGGTAGATCATGCGGGGGCGGCCACGGACCGTGCGCACCTCGGGGGCGCGCCGGACGAGGCCGACGTCGACGAGCACGGCGAGGTGCTCGCGGACCGTGTTGGCGTGGAGGCCGGTCTGCGCGACGAGGGCGTCGATGTGCTGGGGGCCGTCGGCCTGGAGACGGTGGAGCAGCTCGACGCGGCTCTCGGCCGCGAGCGCTCGCGCCACCGCCGATCTGCTCGTCGTCATACTTCGTTGTAACGCGCCGTGAGAAATCCTCCCGGGACAAAGGTCCTACCCGGGCTCCCCTCCCGTCCCCGACTCGTCGCACCGCTGCACGCTCCAGGCCGGTTCACCGCGCCGACGTGCGCGTGCGCCGGTCGCGCCGCTCGTCGTTACGCTCGGAACGTTGTCGTCCTAGGAGTGCGCATGTCCTCGAGCCCTGCCCGCCGCGAGCGTCCGCGTCGTCTGCTCGACCTCGTCGGGCGGCGTGAGCGCGCTGACGACGCGGCGCAGGCCGCGACCCTGCGCGTGACGCGCCTGCGGGACGGCGAGGTCCTCGAGTCGCAGACCGTCGGCGCCGACGCCTCTGACGACGCCGCGGACGCGGCGATCGCGTTCGCGGATGCGGAGCCCGACGGCCTCGTCGTGCTCGGCTACGACATGCCGACGCCGGAGCAGATCGCACACCTCGGCAGCCGGTGGGACCTGCACCCGCTGCTCGTCGAGGATCTCCTCAAGGCCGGGCAGCGGCCCAAGCTCGAGCGGTACGGCGACGTGCTCTTCGTCGTCGCGCGCCTCGCGTCGTACGACGATCCGACGGAGGACGTGCAGGTCACGGAGTTCCACCTGCTCGTGCGCGGGAACGTCGTCGTCATCGTGTGCCAGGCCCGCAGCGGTGAGACGGTGGGCGACGTCCACCGGATCGCGCGCGACCCGGCGGTCCTGCGGCTCGGGCCGGAGGCCGTCGTGCACTCGTTCCTCGACGTCGCGGTCGACGGGTACGCGCACGTCGTCGCGGACCTCGAGGTGGACCGCGAGGAGATCGAGCGGCAGGTGTTCGACGGCGACGAGGCGGTGGCGGAGCGCATCTACCGGCTGTCACGCGAGATCATCGACCTTCAGCACGCTGCGGTGCCGCTCGTCGCTGTCGTCGAGGCGTTGCGCGCGGGGTTCGACGAGCACAAGATCCATCTCGAGCTGCGCGCGTACCTCCAGGACGTCGCGGACCACCTCACACGGGTGACGATCGCGGTCGCGGAGCTGCGGGACGCGCTCGCGCAGATCCTCAACGTCAACGCGACACTCGTCAACCAGCGGCAGAACGAGAACATGAAGAAGATCTCGGGGTGGGCGGCGATCCTCTTCGCGCCGACGCTCGTCGGCGCGATCTACGGCATGAACTTCGACGACATGCCCGAGCTCCACTGGAAGCTCGGGTACCCGATGGCGCTGGGCCTCATGCTGACGCTGGGCGTGGGCCTGTGGGTGCTCTTCCGCCGCAACCGCTGGATGTAGGCCTCCCCCGTCCCACCGTCCCGCCCGGCCCCCATTCCCAAGAATCCGCGCTGGTGGCTACTCCCAGTAGCCATCAGCGCGGATTCTTGCGAGCGGGGGCGGGCGAGCGGGGGCGGGCGAGCGGGGGCGGGCGAGCGGGGGCGGGCGAGCCGGGGCGGGCGGGGCGGGGTTAGTGGGGGTGGCGCAGGCCGCGCGCGGAAACGACGGCGTTGCTCGCGACGATGAGCGCGATGCCGACCCACTCGTTGACGTCGAGGCTCTGGTGGAGGACGAGCCAGCCCATGAGCGCCGCGATGACGGGGTTGACGCTCGCGAAGGTCCCGAAGACCGGGGCCGGCACGCGGCGCAGCGCGAGGACGTCGAACGCGTAGGGCACGACGGACGCGAGGAGCGCGCAGCCGGCCGCGAGCGCGAGCGCGTGCCAGGTAAGCGGGTGCTGCGTGAACCACCAGGCAGCGACGGGCAGCCACGCGAGGGCGGTGAGCCCGCTCGCGAGCGCGGGCCCGTCGAGCCCGGAGAACTGCTGCCCGACGGCGCGGTTGAGGAGAATGTACCCGGCCCACGCGGCGGCGGCGGCGAGGGCGAGGCCGATGCCGGTGACGTCGGTCGTCGGGCCGGGGTTCGTGAGGACGACGACGCCGATGCCGGCGAGCACGGCGCACGCGAGGTCGAGGCGTCGTCGGGAGCCGAGGATCGCGACGGCGAGCGGGCCGAGGAACTCGATGGTCACCGCGAGGCCGAGGCCGAGCCGCTCGACGGCGAGGTAGAGCGAGAGGTTCATGACGCTGAAGACGGCGACGAGGCCGAGCGCGAGGAGCCACTGGGTGCGGCTGCGGCCGCGCACGCGCGGTCGGACGGCGGGCACGAGAACGGCGGCGGTGACGAGCTGCCGCAGGGCGACGACGCCGACCGGGCCGATGAGCGGGAAGGCGCTCGCGCCGAGGGCGGCGCCGCTCTGCCCGGAGACGGTGCTCACGAGCATCTGCCCGAGGCCGACGGCGCGGTCCTTGCGCGTCGTGGAGGCGGCCCGCACCCGCGTCCCGGGCGCCTCGGCTCCCCCGGCAGCCCAGGAATCCGTGCCTGTGGCTGCTCCCAGTGACCATCTCTGCGGATTCTTTGGGGTGAGCTGGCCCGTACCAGTGGGGTGTTCTGGCGCCGTCGGGCTGGGGGCGGGCACGGTGGTGCGCGCCGCGAGGAGGCTCATGCCGCCGACGGTAGGCGCGTCGCGTCCCATCTCCTAGTGCAGGATGCATACCTGCCATAGCCTTGATGCATGGACTGGACGGTGCGGGAGCTCGAGGTGTTCGTCGCCGCGGTCGACACCGGCTCGTTCACGGACGCGGCCCTCCTCCTACACGTCTCGCAGGCATCGGTGTCGCGCACGGTCGCGGCGCTCGAGCGAGCGCTCGGCGACCGGGTACTGCGCCGCGTGCCGCGCGGCTGCGAGCCGACGGCGTTCGGCCTCCAGCTGCTGCCGCACGCGCGTCGGGTGCTCGCGGAGGCAGGTCGGTTCAGCGAGTTCGTGCGGTCGCGGCACGGCCTGCTGCGTCTCGGTTACGCGTGGTCGGCGCTCGGTCGGCACACGGCGCCGCTTCAGCGGCGCTGGGCGCGCGAGCACCCGGAGGTGGGGCTTGAGCTCGTGCGGTTCAACTCGCCGACGTCGGGTCTCGCGGAGGGTCGCTGCGATGTCGCGATCGTGCGTCGTCCGGTCGACGACCGTCGGTACGGCTCGTTCGTCGTCGGGCTCGAGCGTCGGCTCGTGGCGTTCGCGTCGGACGACGTCCTGTGGTCGCGTCGTCGTCAGGTGACGATGGCGGAGATCGCGGGGCGGACCGTCGTCATCGATCCGCGCACGGGCACGACGGGCTCGGACCTGTGGCAGGGCGCGGCGACGCTCCCGACGTTCGTCGAGTCGACGGACGTCGACTCGTGGCTCGACGCGATCGCGGCGGGCCGCGGCGTCGGGACGACGGCGCAGGCGACGGCCGACCACCATCCGCGCCCGGGCGTCACCTACCGCCCGATCAAGGACGGCCCGCGCATCGCGGTGCGCCTCGTGTGGCTGCGCGACGCACGTCCCGCGGGCCTCGACGAGCTCGTCCACACGGTGACGGAGCTCTACGCAACCCCCTGATTCGACTCATAGGTCCCGAGCACCATCGCATGGTGCACAGACCCTACGAGTGCGGGTGGTGCGGTGCGTCCGGCTCCGCGTTGGCCGGGCACCAGAGGACTCTTCCCTGGCCTGGCCAGTGCCTCTAGCGTCGGGAAGATACTCATCCAGCCACGTCCTCGAGGAAGATAGGCCGATGCGAGCAACATTGATGTATGGCGCGGGCGACGTTCGCGTCGAGACCGTCCCCGATCCCGTCCTCCGCGCCCCGACTGACGCGATCGTCCGCACGATGCGCGCGTGCGTCTGCGGGTCCGACCTCCACCCCTACCGGTCGATGCACCCGTCGGCGACGGGCCGCCCCGTCGGCCACGAGCTAGTCGCGGTCGTCGAGGAGGTCGGGCCCGAGGTGCGTACGGTGCGCGTCGGCGACCTCGTCGTCGTGCCGTTCGCGTACGCGGACAACACGTGCGCGTTCTGCCGCGAAGGCCTCCAGACGTCGTGCCCGCACGGCGGCTTCTACGGGAACCACGAGGTCGGCGGGCTGCAGGCCGAGCTCGCTCGCATCCCGTTCGCCGACGGCAGCCTCGCCGTGGTGCCCGACGTCGACCCCGCGTCGGCGTCGGACGCGCTCCTGCACTCGCTGCTCGCACTGTCCGACGTCTACCTCACGGGGTATCACGCTGCGCACGTGGGCGCAGTCGGCCCACGGACGACGGTTGCGGTCGTCGGCGACGGCGCTGTGGGACTCTCCGCGGTGCTCGCGTCGCGACGGATGGGCGCCGAGCGCATCATCCTCATGGGCCGACACACGGACCGCACGGACCTCGGGCGTCGCTGGGGCGCGACGGACGTCGTCGCGGAGCGCGGCGGCGAGGGCGTCGAGCGGGTGCTCGAACTCACAGGAGGCGAGGGGGCGCACGTCGTCCTCGAGGCCGTCGGGCACATGCCTGCCTACGAGCAGTCGTTCGGGATCGTGCGTCCGGGCGGGGTCATCTCGCGGGTCGGGGTGCCGCAGTACGAGTCGGCACCTGTCGGTTTCGGCTCGCTCTTCGGCAAGAACGCGCGGCTCGCGGGTGGGCCGGCGCCCGTGCGCGCCTACCAGGACGGGGCGATCGCCGACGTCCTCGCGGGTGCCATCGACCCGGGCCTCGTCTTCGACACCGTCCTGAGCCTCGACGATGCCGCGGAGGCCTACCGCCTCATGGACTCCCGAGCGTCCCTCAAGGTCTCGCTGCGCCCCTGACCCGACTCCTGCGTGCCCTCGATAGCCCATCCGTGCGCCTCACACGTGCGGATCGGCTATCGAGAGACCCCGCACGAGCCGACCCGGCTCCATCAGCCCGTCAATAGCCGATCGGCACACCCGTCGTGCCGGGATCGGCTATCGAGCGCTCAGGACGGGTACCCGAACGAGCTCGCGGCCGCGAGCGTCCCGGTGCGCACCCCGTCGAGCACGAAGCGCTCGTGGGGCACGACGGGCGTGGGCAGCGCGGCGAGGTCGCACCACTCGAGCCCGTCGCACTTGCGGGGCTCCATGATGCGAGGCGTGCCCTCCCACGTCTCGACGCTCCAGAACCACTCGACGCGCTGCTCGATGGGCGCGTCGGAGCCGTCGGTGCGCTGCAGGACGGTGAGGAGCGTCAGGTCGGCGACGTCGACGGTCACACCGAGCTCCTCGGCGACCTCGCGCACCGCGGCTTGGGCAGCGGTCTCCCCCGGCTCGACGTGCCCGGCCGCGCCAGCGGCCCAGTGCCCGTCCATGTAGCCGGTTCCGGTGCGGTGCTGGATCAGCACCTCGTCGCCGCGGCGCAGGAAGACGTAGGACGCGGGGACGAGGGCGTAGCCCGTGCGCCCGCTCATGCCTGCATGTCCACGAAGCGCGAGTAGTGGCCCTGGAACGCGACGGTGATGGTGTCGGTGGGGCCGTTACGGTGCTTGGCGACGATGAGGTCGGCCTCGCCCGCGCGCGGCGACTCCTTCTCGTAGGCGTCCTCACGGTGCAGGAGGATCACCATGTCGGCATCCTGCTCGATCGAGCCGGACTCTCTCAGGTCGCTCATCGCGGGCTTCTTGTCGGTGCGCTGCTCGGGGCCACGGTTGAGCTGGGAGAGCGCGATGACAGGGACCTCGAGCTCCTTGGCGAGGAGCTTGAGCGCACGGGAGAACTCGGAGACCTCCTGCTGGCGTGACTCGACGCGCTTGCCGGACGTCATGAGCTGGAGGTAGTCGATGACGACGAGCTTGAGGTCATGCCGCTGCTTGAGGCGCCGGCACTTGGCGCGGATCTCCATGAGCGACATGTTCGGGGAGTCGTCGATGAAGAGCGGGGCCTCGGAGATGCGGCCCATGGTGCCGGCGAGCTTCTGCCAGTCGTCGTCGCTCATCGAGCCGTTACGGAGCTTCTGCAGGTGCACGCGCGCCTCGGCGGAGAGCAGTCGCATGGTGATCTCGGTCTTGCTCATCTCAAGACTGAAGACGACCGCAGCCTGATTGTTCTTGATGGCCGCAGCCCGGACAAAATCGATGGCGAGCGTCGACTTCCCGATGGCCGGACGTGCAGCGATGACGATCATCTGACCTGGGTGCAGGCCGTTCGTCAGCTTGTCGAGGTCCGCGAATCCGGTGGGCACGCCGACCATGCCCTCGCCGCGGCTTCCGGCGGCCTCGATCTCGTCGACGGTCGACCCGAGGACCTCGCCGAGGATGACGTAGTCCTCGGTCGCGCGGGTCTCGGTGACGGCGTAGACCTCGGCCTGCGCGTTGTTGACGATCTCGTCGACGTCGCCGCCGTCGGCGGCGTAGCCGAGCTGGACGATGCGGGTCCCGGCCTCGACGAGACGGCGGAGGATGGCCCGCTCGCGGACGATGCGGGCGTAGTAGCCGGCGTTCGCGGCGGTGGGCACCATCGCGATGAGCTCGTGGATGTAGGGGGCGCCGCCGATGCGGCCGACCTCGCCGCGCTTGGTGAGCTCGGCGAGGACCGTGATGGCGTCAGCGGGCTCGCCGCGCCCGTAGAGATCCATGATCGCGTCGTAGATGAGCTCGTGCGCGGGGCGGTAGAAGTCGTTGCCCTTGAGCTCCTCGACGACGTCCGCGATGGCGTCCTTCGAGATGAGCATGCCGCCGAGGACGGACTGCTCGGCGGCGACGTCCTGGGGCGGGGTGCGGTCGAAGGTGCGCCCCTCGGGGATGCCGTAGTCCTCGCTGTGCTCCGCCGACATGGGCCCTGCCTCTCGTGCGACCGGGTGGTCGCTCCACCGCATCGTCCCTCGAGCGTCGGACATCCTGGCTCGGGGGTGTCCGGGCCGCGGGCCCGGGACACCCGCACCCTACGGCGGGTCCGGGCTGGGGACCAACGTCGTCGTGCACCGACTAATCCACAGGTGGCTCCACGGGTGTGGAAACCGCCCGTCAGACCACCCACAGCCTGTGGATGATTCGGGGGATAACATGGGGGCACGTTGTCACACACCCTCGAGATCCGCAAGATTCCGCCGTTCACGCCTGTGGACAGAAAGTTGTCCGCCATGCGTCCACCAGCTGAACGATCGCGTGATCGCGCGCTGGACAGGTCGATCCTCGCGCTCGCCGTCCCCGCCCTCGGTGCACTCGTCGCCGAGCCCCTGTTCGTGCTCGTCGACTCGGCCGTCGTCGGCCACCTCGGCACCGCCGAGCTCGCGGGGCTCTCCCTCGCGAGCACGATCCTCATGACCGTCGTCGGCCTGTGCGTCTTCCTCGCGTACGCGACGACCGCCGCCGTCTCACGACGTGCGGGCGCGGGGCATCGTGCCGAGGCGCTCCAGGCTGGCATCGACGGCCTGTGGCTCGCGCTCGCGCTCGGCGTCGCCCTCGCGGTCGGGCTCGGCGTCGCGGCGCCGCACGTCGTCGGGCTCCTCGGCGCGGACGCGGACGTCGCCCGCCACGCCGCCGACTACCTGCGCTGGTCGGTTCCCGGTCTGCCGGGCATGCTCGTCGTCCTCGCGTCGACGGGTGTGCTGCGCGGCATGCTCGACACGCGCACGCCGCTCTACGTCGCGGTCGGCGGCGCGGTGCTCAACACGGTCCTCAGCGTCACGCTCGTGTGGGGGCTCGGCCTCGGCATCGCAGGTTCCGGCGCCGGCACGGCGGTCGCGCAGCTCGCGATGGCGGTCGTGCTCGGCATCGTCGTCGTCCGCTACGCGCGGCGCGAGCGGGTGAGCCTGCGTCCGCAGCGGGGCGGGATCTGGGTGTCGGCGCGCGAAGGTCTTCCGCTCGTCGTGCGGACGCTGTCGCTGCGGCTCGCGATCCTCCTCACGGTGTGGGTCGCGACGGGCCTGGGCGCGGTGACGCTCGCCTCCCACCAGGTCGTCAACAGCGTGTGGGGCCTCACGGCGTTCGCGCTCGACGCGCTCGCGATCGCGGCGCAGGCGCTCGTCGGGCACGGGCTCGGCGCGGGCGACACGGCTCAGGTCCGCACCGTCCTGCGCCGTACGCTGCGGTGGGGCCTGGGGGCGGGCGTCGTCCTCGGCGCCGTGGTCGCGGCGGCGTCGCCTCTGCTCGCGCCGCTGTTCACGCAGGATCCGGACGTGCGCCGCGCTGTCGTCGCTGGTCTCGTGACGACGGCCGCGCTGCTGCCGCTCGCGGGCTGGGTGTTCGTGCTCGACGGCGTGCTCATCGGTGCGGGCGACGGCCGCTATCTCGCGTGGGCGGGCATGTTGACGCTCGTCGCGTACGCGCCGTGCGCGCTCGCTGTGCGCGCGTGGGCGCCCGCGGGCACGTGGGGTGTCGTGTGGTTGTGGCTCGCGTTCGGCGGGGTGTTCATGCTCGCGCGGGCGCTGACGACGGGTCTGCGTGCGCGGACGACGGCCTGGATGGTCACGGGCTCCTGAGCCCCGCCCCTCACCGCCCTCCTCCCGCCCCCTCCCTCCTCGACGGATTGACGGGTCCCGCCCGTCGAACGGGCGGGAAGCGTCTATCCGTGGTGCCTCGGTACGCTCGCCGCATGACGACGCCACCGCAGGGCCTTGCCTCACGCCCCTCGATCCAGGAGGTCGTCGTCGACTGTGCCGACCCCGCCGCTCTCGCCACCTTCTGGGCCGGGCTCCTCCGCACCCGTTGGGTGATGCGCCACGAGGGCTGGGCCGTCGTCGACGCCGATCCGCTGCTCCTCGCGTTCCAGCAGGTCCCCGAGCCGAAGGGCTCTCCGAAGAACCGCCTTCACCTCGACGTCCTCGTCGCGGATGCCGACGCGGAGACGGCCCGTGCGGTCGCGCTCGGCGCCACCGTCACGGGCACGCGCGAGCTGGGGCCCGACGGTGACGGGTTCGTCGTCCTCCAGGACCCGGAGGGCAACGAGCTGTGCCTCGTCGTCGACAACGGCGGCGGCTGGACCACGGGAACGCGCACGGCGCTCGACGAGCGCGGCGCGGCGGGCTGAGCGGCGCTCAGCCCGCCGCCGACGCTGTCCCGCGCCCCAGCCCGACCGGTCCGGTCCGACGGGCGTCGTGGACGAGCACGCCGACGAGCGCGAGGAACGCGACCGTCGAGGCGAGATGGAGCGCGAGGCCCGACGGTGACGCGTCGTCGCCGCTCACGCCGTAGGCGTCGGCGACGGCCGCCGCGGGCCCAACACTCGCGATGAACGAGGCGGGCGACCCCGCCGCGAGCATGCCGAGGAACCAGGCGGCCACGTGGCTGGGGCGTGGTGCGGCGGAGAGCCACGTGATGGCGAGGAGCGTGAGCGCGATGAGCACCCCTCCGACGAGCACGGCGAGCGTCGTCCAGGTGCCGAGGGCGTCGTGGCTCGACTCAATGTGGACGACGATCTCGCTGAGCGTGCGTCCGGGGACGGCCGCGAGGGGGTTGAGCACGAGCGCGTGGACCGCGGCGCAGGCCGCGTAGAGGGTGACGGTCACGACGCCGACGACGGCGACGATGCGCGCCCGGCGGACTTGTGGTTGGCGTCGCTCGGGGGTGCTCACAGGCCGACCGTAGGGCGATGGTGCGCGCGGTGCATCCGCCCTTGGGATGATTTCGTGCACTTCGCGGCAGGTTGCGGCGCGCCGCGCCGAGCATCCGGGCCCGCCGAAATCACGAGGCCCGGCATCCCTCACGGGATGCCGGGCCTCGCTGGTCAGCGCTGCGCTCAGGCGGCGACGACCTTGATCTTGAGGTTCGCGGCGACCTCGGCGTGCAGACGCACCGACACGGTGTAGTCACCGGTCGACTTGATCGTCTGGCCGACCTCGATCTTGCGACGGTCGAGCTTGGGGCCACCGGCGGCCTCGACGGCCGCGGCGATGTCCGCGGTCGTCACGGCGCCGAAGAGACGGCCACCGTTGCCGGCCTTCGCCGAGACGGTGAACGGCTTGCCCTGGAGCGCGTCGCGCACGGCGCGGGCGTCCTCGAGCGTCGCGATCTCGCGGGCCTTGCGGGCCTTGCGGATCGCGGTGACCTCGGACTCGGCACCCTTCGACCAGGCGGTCGCCAGGCCACGGGGGACGAGGTAGTTGCGCGCGTAACCGTCCTTGACGGTGACGACGTCGCCGGGCTCACCGAGGCCGGAGACCTCGTGCGTGAGGATGAGCTTTGCCATCTTCTGTGACTTCCCTTCGTGGCGCCGGCTCAGCGAGCCGAGGACGAGTAGGGCAGGAGGGCCATCTCACGCGCGTTCTTCACGGCGCGCGCGATCTGACGCTGCTCCTGGACGGAGACACCCGTGACGCGGCGCGCACGGATCTTCCCGCGGTCAGAGATGAACTTGCGCAGGAGCGCGGAGTCCTTGTAGTCGACGACGTCGATCTTCGCGGACTTCAGCGGGTTGGACTTCTTCTTGGGCTTGCGGACAACGGCCTTGGCCATCGTGGGGGCTCCTTGTCAGGTGCTGTCCCTCCGCGCCGCGCGGCGGGCGGAGGGTCGTCGTGTCTGTGTCCCGGGCGGGGGACGGTCAGAACGGGGGCTCGTCGGAGAAGCCGCCGCCGGAGGAGGCGGGACCGGACGTGGCCCACGGGTCGCTCTGCTGCTGGTAGCCACCGCCACCACCACCCTGGGGGGCGCCGCCGAAACCGCCACCACCGCCGCCACCCGAGCGCTGGGCTCGCGTGACCTTGGCGGAGGCGTACCGCAGGGACGGACCGATCTCGTCCACCTGCAGCTCGACGACGGTGCGCTTCTCACCCTCACGGGTCTCGTACGACCGCTGGGTCAGGCGACCCTGAACGATGACGCGCATGCCCTTGGTGAGGGTCTCTGCGACGTTCTCGGCGGCCTCGCGCCAGATCGAGCAGCGGAGGAACAGCGCGTCGCCGTCCTTCCACTCGTTCGTCTGGCGGTCGAAGGTGCGGGGCGTGGAGGCCACCGTGAAGTTGGCCACCGCTGCACCCGAGGGGGTGAAACGGAGCTCCGGGTCCGCGGTGAGGTTTCCCACCACGGTGATGACGGTGTCACCAGCCATTGCCTACTCCTTCGAGATGTACGGGACCCCCCGGCTGCTGCCGGCGGGGGTGGAGCGTTGAGACGTCAGGAAGCGTCGGCCTCGGCAGGGGCCTCGGCAGCGACGGCGGGGGCCGCAGCAGCCTTGGACTCCTCGCGGCGGAGCACCTTCGTGCGCAGGACGACCTCGTTGAGGCCGAGCTGGCGGTCGAGCTCCTTGGCGGTCGCGGGGGACGCGGTGAAGTCGATCACCGCGTAGATGCCCTCGGACTTCTTCTTGATCTCGTAGGCGAGACGACGGCGGCCCCAGATGTCGACCTTGTCGACGGACCCACCCTCGGTCGTGACGACCGTGAGGTACTTGTCGAGCGACGGGGCGACGGTGCGCTCCTCGATCTCGGGATCAAGGATGATCATCAGCTCGTACTGACGCAGGCTCATACCCACCTCCTCTGGACTTGGCGGCCACGGGATTTCCGTGACAGGAGGGTTGTGCGTCTCCCTGCGGCGGGCACGTCCGATGGCGGACGGTCGACGCAGGGCAGGGTGTCAGGGTACCGGAAACGTCGACACCCTCACCAACGGTGTGACTGAACGCTCAGGTGCGGCCCGTCGCCCAGGGCGTCAGCCCTCGCTCGTGGGCGTGGCTGCGGCATCGGTCGGGGTCGGGTCCGGCGTGGGCGTCGCCGGCGGGGCTGGCTCGGTCGTCGGGGCGTCCGTCGGTTCGTCGGTCGGCTCGGGCTCGGGCTCGGGCGGCGGTCCCGACGAGACGACGATGGTGATGCTCGAACCGGGGGGCACCTCGGTGCCCTCGCCGGGCTGGGTCGAGATGACGAGCCCCTTGGGGATGTTGGCGTCCTCGCGGTAGACGACGACGGCCTCGAGCCCCGCGCGCGAGAGCAGCCGGCGTGCGGTCTTCTCCTGGACTCCGACGAGCCCGCCGGGGACGGTCGCCGACGTCGGGGTCGTGGTCTCCTCGGTGGGAGTCTCGGAGGGCTCCTCGCTCGGCGTCGCGGAGGGTGTCGTCGTCGGTCGCTCGGGGACGGCTCGCGCCGGGAAGTCGACGACGGGGACGCCGTCCATGGCCTTCGTCATGAACGAGGTCCAGATGTCGAGGGGGGCGCTGCCGCCGGTGATCTCGCGGTAGCCGCGGAAGGGCGTGATCGTCTCCTGGCTGCCGTTCTCGCCGCTCTGGTAGAGGGCGACGGCGGTGACAACCTGGGGCGTGTAGCCGACGAACCAGGCGGAGCGGTTCTCGTTCGACGTGCCGGTCTTGCCCGCGACGGGCCGCCCGAGCTGCTTCGCCTTGTCGCCCGAGCCGCGCTGGACGACCTGGGTGAGCGCGTAGGTGGCCTCGGTGACGACCTCCTGCTCGATGACCCGCTCGGGCGCCTGCGCGCCGCGGTAGACGTCGGTATCGCCGCCGAGACGACGGACGGACTCGACGATGTAGGGCTCGGCGTGCATGCCGCCGGAGGCGAGCGTGCCGTACGCCTCGGCCATGTCGAGAGGGTGGACGGCGGCGACGCCGAGCACCGAGGACGGCACGTCCTTGAGGTCGGGGGTGTCGGCCGGGATGCCGGCACGGATGGCGACTTCGTTCGTCACCTTGGGCGTGAGCTCGAGGTTGAGTTCGACGAAGGGGGTGTTGACGGAGTGCTCGGTCGCGCGGAGCAGGCTGATGTTGCCCCAGTTCTGGTTCCCGAAGTTCCGCACCGGCTCCTTGACGCCGTCGAACTTGCGTCCGCTGTTGCCGTTGAACCTGTCGTCGAGCGTGCGTCCGGACTCGAGCGCGGCGACGAGCGTGAACGGCTTGAAGGTCGAGCCCGCCTGGGCCCGGTCCTGCGTGACGCGGTTCTGCTGGACCTTCGTGTAGTCCTCGCCGCCGTAGAGGGCGCGGATCGCGCCGGTGCTCGCGTCGAGCGCGACGGCCGCGGCGCGGAGGTTCTTCGAGGAGCCGTCGAGGAGCCCGTCCTTCTGGATGGTCTCCTGGAGCGCGGCCTGGTCCTTGCGGTCGATCGTCGTGATGATCTTCAGGCCGACGGCGCCGATCTCCTCGTCGGTCGTGAGGCCCGCGGCGACGACCTCGCGCCGCACCATGTCGAGGAGGTAGCCCCGGGGGCCGGCGAGGGAGTTGGACCGCTTGACCTCGATGGTCTTGGGCATCTTGAGCTTGTCGGACTCGGCCTGAGTGAGAGTCCCGGTCGTCACCATCGAGCCGCGGACGTAGTCGAAGCGGCGCTCGGCGTCGGCCATGCTCACGCGAGGGTCCCACTTGCTGGGGGACGGGATGACGCCGGCGAGGAGGACGGCCTGCGCGGTCGTGAGGTCCTTGGCGTCGACGCCGAAGTAGGCCTGTGCGGCGGTCTGGATGCCGTAGGCGCCGCGGCCGAAGTAGATGGTGTTGATGTAGCCGGAGAGGATGTCCTCCTTGTCGGCCTGCTGGCCGAGCTTGAGGGAGAGGAGGGCTTCCTTGAGCTTGCCGACGTAGTCGGTGACGGTCTCGTCCCCGAGGTAGCGCTCGGCGTACTGCTGGGTGATCGTCGAGCCGCCTTGGCGCTTGCCTGTCGTGACGTTGATCCACAGGGCGCGAGCCATGCCCTTGAGGTCAACCCCGGCGTTGTCCCAGAAGGTGCGGTCCTCGGCGGCGACGACGGCGTCCTTGACGACGTCGGGGATCTCTTCGGACTCGATGATCTCGCGGTTGTTCTCGACGAACTTGCCCATCTCCGTCGTGCCGTCGGAGTAGTAGACGGTCGTCGTCTGGGCGAGGGCGAACGCTGAGGCCTCGGGGATCTCGGTGCGCGCGTAGGCGGTGACGAGAGCGCCGACGCCGACGGCTCCGACGAAGAGGAAGGAGGTCAGCACGAAGCGCCAGGAGGGCACCCAGCGGTGGATGCGTCCTCGTCCGGCGCGCGGGTAGTTGAACAGACGGCGTCGGCCTGACGTCGGTGCTGCGGTGCGGCTCGCGCTCGCTGCCTTCCTCGTCCCGGTCACGATGGCCCCTTCTTGTTCGTTGGTTCGGCCGTAGGCACCCTATGCGCTGACGCTGGAGGCGTGGGGGTCCGTCGTCCTCCCGACGCCGACTCTGCCCGTGCCTGCCGCGTGTGCTCCGCACGATCTTCACAGGGGACGTGGCATGCGACACGTGTGGCTCCTTGCGGCATCGACCCGCGCGACTTACGCTCGTCGATGTATCGGTGCGATACATCGACGTGCTCCTGAGCCCCAGGGTCACGGGACGACCCACGGAGGAGGTGCAGGGTGCGCGCACGGTCGGAGGTCCTCGAGACCGCGATCCTCGGCATCCTCGCGGACTCTCCCCTCCACGGGTATGAGCTGCGCAAGCGGCTCAACATGGTGCTCGGATCGTTCCGCGCACTCTCCTACGGCTCCCTCTACCCGGCGTTGCGCTCGCTCGAGCAGCGCACGCTCATCGCCGGGACCGAGACCAAGGACGCTCCTCCCCAGCACGCGCTCTCCGGACGCCGCTCGCGCATCGTGTACGAGCTCACGGCGCACGGCAAGGAGCACCTGCAGGGACTTCTCTCCTCGTCGGGCCCCGCGGCCTGGGAGGACGAGAGCTTCGACGTGCGGTTCGCCCTCTTCGGGAAGACCGACGCCGAGACCCGCCTGCGCATCCTCGAAGGACGTCGCACGCGGCTCGCCGAACGCCTGGAGATGGTGCGCGAGAGCGCGAACCGGACCCGCGAGCGTCTCGACGAGTACACGCTCGAGCTTCAGCGGCACGGCCTCGAACAGGTCGAGCACGAGGTCGCCTGGCTTGACGAGCTCATCGACACCGAGCGCGGGCGTGCCCGTGCTCCGCGGTCCGAGGCGCGACGCGCTCCGGGCAGCACCACGCAGAACGAAGCCGAGGGCGACCCGCGTCCCGGCACGACCATCAAGGAGCGAGGATGACCTCCATCCGCGTCGCCATCGTCGGCGTCGGCAACTGTGCCGCGTCGCTCGTCCAGGGCGTCCATTACTACCGCGACACCCCGGCCGACCAGAAGGTCCCCGGCCTCATGCACGTCCAGATGGGCGACTACCACGTCAAGGACATCGAGTTCGTCATGGCTCTCGACGTCGACGCGAAGAAGGTCGGCTTCGACCTCTCGGAGGCGATCCTCGCCTCCGAGAACAACACCATCAAGATCGCCGACGTCCCGCCGCTCGGCGTGACGGTCCAGCGCGGCCACACCCTCGACGGGATCGGCAAGTACTACGCCGAGACGATCGAGGAGTCTGACGCCGAGCCCGTCGACGTCGTCCAGCAGCTCAAGGACAACAAGGTCGACGTCCTCATCTGCTACCTCCCCGTCGGCTCGGAGAAGGCTGCGAAGTTCTACGCGCAGGCTGCGATCGACGCGAACGTCGCGTTCGTCAACGCGCTCCCCGTCTTCATCGCGTCGGACCCGGAGTGGGCCGCGAAGTTCGAGGACGCGGGCGTGCCGATCGTCGGCGACGACATCAAGTCGCAGGTCGGAGCGACCATCACGCACCGCGTGCTCGCACGGCTCTTCGAGGACCGCGGCGTCATTCTCGACCGGACGTACCAGCTCAACGTCGGCGGCAACATGGACTTCAAGAACATGCTCGAGCGTGAGCGACTGGAGTCCAAGAAGATCTCCAAGACGCAGGCCGTGACGTCCAACCTCGAGGACGGCCCGCTGTCCGGCAAGAAGGAGGACCGCAACGTCCACATCGGCCCGTCGGACTACGTCGCGTGGCTCGACGACCGCAAGTGGGCGTACGTGCGCCTCGAGGGTCGCGCGTTCGGCGAGGTCCCCCTCAACCTCGAGTACAAGCTCGAGGTCTGGGACTCCCCGAACTCGGCCGGCATCATCATCGACGCGCTCCGCGCGGCGAAGATCGCCAAGGACCGTGGCGTCGGCGGCCCGATCCACGCTGCGTCGACGTACTTCATGAAGTCGCCGCCGCTGCAGATGGAGGACGGCGTCGGCCGTGCCCGTCTTGAGGCGTTCCTCGCGGGCGAGATCGAGCGCTGACCGCCCTCAGCGACGAGCACCGACGGGAGAGCCCCCGCGCCGTACAGCGCGGGGGCTCTCCCGTTCCCGCAGGTGAGCGATACCGTGATCCGGTGCGCGTTCTTGCCGAGCTCCGGACACTCCTGCGGATCCGCGACTTCCGACGCCTCTTCGCGATCCGGGTCGTGAGCCAGTCCGCCGACGGCATGTTCCAGGCAGGGCTTGCGACGCTCTTCTTCTTCTCGCCCGAGCGCGCGTCGAGTGCGGGCCAGGTCGCGATCGCCTTCGCGGTGCTCCTCGCGCCGTTCACGATCGTGGGGCCGTGGGCCGGGGTGTTCCTCGACCGGTGGCGCCGTCGCCAGGTGCTGCTCGTCGCCAACCTCCTCCGGGCGGCGCTCTCGCTCGTCATCGGCGGGCTCATGCTCGCGACCCCGGTCGGCGAGGACCTCGGCGTGGGCATCTACGTGCTCGCGCTCGTCAACCTGTCGCTCAACCGCTTCCTGCTCTCGGCATTGTCGGCGGGACTGCCGCGCATCGTCGAAGGACCGCTGCTGCTCACAGCGAACTCGTTGCTGCCGACGCTCGGCGCTGTCTCGGCGGGCGTGGGCGCGGGACTCGGGCTGCTCCTCGGGCTCGTCGCACCGTCGGGACGGGTCAAGGATGCGGCGGCGGTCGTCGTCGCGGCGCTGCTCATGGCGGGCGCGTCGGCGCTCGCGCTGCGGCTCGCGAAGGACCGGCTGGGTCCGGAGGAGCCGGACCGGACGCCCGTGCGCGAGGCGTTCGGCGTCATGGCGCGGGACCTTCTCGCGGGCGCCCGCTACCTTGTGCGGCGCGGTACGCCGGGGCAGGCGCTCGTCGTCATGTCGCTGCACCGGTTCCTCTTCGGCATGACGATGGTCTACGGGATCCTTCTCGCAAAGAACTACCTCGCACCGCCGTCGGACTCCTCGGGCGGCCTTGCGGTGTTCGCGCAGGTCGGTGCCGCGACGGGACTGGGTTTCGCGGCGGCCGTCGTCCTCTCGCCGACGGTGGGGGCGCGGCTCGGCCAGCGCCGCTGGATCCTCGTCTGCCTGGGGCTGGGCGCGTTCGCGCAAGGGGCCCTTGCGGTGCACGTGTCGTTGCCGATGATGCTCGTCGCGGGGGCGGCGCTCGGCCTGTCGTCGCAGGGGGCGAAGATCGCGGTCGACACGATCGTCCAGCGGGACACGGCGGACGACTTCCGGGGGCGGGCGTTCGCGCTCTACGACGTCCTCTACAACACGGGGCTCGTGGGTGCAGCGGCGCTCGCCGCGGTCGCGCTGCCCGACGATGGCTACTCGCGGCCTCTGTACGCGGTGCTCGCGGTGACGTACGTCGTCGTCGCGTCCGTCTATGGCTTGCGAGGGGCTCGCGCTCCCCGTCCGACGCCTTGACGCGGTGCGACTGCTGCGCTCCACACCACGGAATGGACACGGCCTCATGGGGCCTCAAGTCCTGGGATGACCATCGCACCCCCCTGAGTTTGCGCTTTACGTACACTGCGAGTTCAGAAGTCAGCGAAAGTTTGTCAGGCTGGCTACCTAACTTAGTCTCGACTTGGTAACGACTGTGTCGCACGCCACCCGACCTAAGTAAGTGTTCCTTACTATGGCTGCAGCCCTCCTGACGGAGGCCCGTTGGCGCAATGATGCGTCATTGAGCGAAAGGGACGACGAATGTTCCGCACTACCCGCAAGCGCATGCTCCCCGTGGTGGCTCTCACGGCAAGCATCGCGATGCTCGCCGCAGCATGCTCGGACAGCACCGACCCCAAGGACAACCCGAAGCCGGGTGGCTCCGCGGCTCCGACGTCCGACGGCCCGGCCGAGAAGGTCGACCGCCCCCTCGTCGTGTTCGCCGGCTCGCAGTCGCCGATCACGCCGAACTTCAACCCCTACGCGCCGACCGTGCTCCACGGCGCGCTCGGCCCCATCTACGAGACGCTGTTCCACTACAACAAGACGAAGGCCGTCGACCCCGAGCCCATGCTCGGCGAGTCCTTCGAGTTCAATGAGGACGGCACGGAACTGACGATCAAGCTCCGCGCGGGCGTCAAGTGGAACGACGGCAAGGACTTCACCGCCGACGACGTCGTCTTCTCCTTCACGAACGTCGCCAAGGCCGCGTACATCGAGTCTGCCGAGGCCGTCGACGCCACGACCGTCAAGCTGAAGTTCAACGCGCCCTCGTTCACCAACGAGTGGGCCGTCCTCGGCGCGAGCTTCATGGTCCCCAAGCACGTCTTCGGCGAGTTCACATCGCTTGACAAGCTCGTGGCCTTCGCGAACGACAAGGCGCCCGTCGGCACCGGGCCGTTCGTCCTCGAGGCAGCGACCTCCGCGTCGTACACGCTCAAGGCCAACCCCAACTACTGGCAGGAAGGCAAGCCGGCGCTCCAGGAGGTCCAGTACCTCGCGATCGACGGCAACAGCTCGGCCCAGGCCATGATGCAGGCCGGCGAGATCGACTACATGTCGCTCTTCGTGCCGAACCCCGAGTCGATCACCGGCACCGGTGACGTCGCGATGGTCAACACCCCGATGGACCCGACCGTCCTCTACACCTGCGCCAACGCCGATCTCGGCTGCAAGGGTGCGCAGACGGACGTGGCCGTGCGCAACGCGCTCAGCCTCGCGCTCGACCGCGCGACGATCAACGAGAAGGCGTTCGTCGGCCTCGCCGGCACCATCTCGCCCACGTTCGCGCTCCTCGGCCGTGACGACAAGTGGATCGCCGACGGCATGCCCAAGGAGATCGCGCAGCAGGCCAACGTCGCGGAGGCCGAGAAGGTCCTCACCGACGCGGGCTACGCCAAGGGCTCGGACGGAATCTTCGCCAAGGACGGCCAGAAGGTCTCCATGACCCTCAAGGTCATCTCCGACTGGTCGGACTACGTCTCCGCGACGGAGCTCATCGCGTCGCAGGCCAAGGCCGCGGGCATCGAGGTCAAGGTCGAGACGACCGACTGGGACGGCTTCTCCAACGCCCGCCTCTCCGGCGACTACGAGCTCATCATCGGCGGCATGGTGGGCACCTCTCTCGCCGACCCGTTCCAGCTCTACCGCGACTGGTTCACCGGTGACTACACCCAGAAGGTCGGCACGAACCTCGAGCCCGGCGAGTGGAACATGACCCGCTACTCCAACAAGATCGTCGACGAGGCGATCCAGACGGCCGCTGGCACGCGTGACGAGGCCGTGAAGAAGGAGGCGTACGGCAAGGTCCAGGCTGAGATCGTGCGCGACCTCCCGTACATCCCGCTCATCATCAACGCGACGCAGTCGTTCTTCAACACGGTCGACTACAGCAACTGGCCGACCGAGGACAACATGTTCGCGTTCCCGTCCTCGTGGGGCTCCGTCTCCTCGGGCATCGTGCTCGGCAACGTGCAGGGCCCCAAGAAGTGACACCTGAGCCGAAGAGGAGCTGGATCGAAGTGAGGATGGCAGCACGATGAAGTTCTACGTCAGAAGGATCACCTTCTACCTGGTGACCCTCTGGGCCGCGATCAGCCTCAACTTCTTCATCCCCAAGCTGATGCCCGGCAATCCCGCGGACATCTTCCGGGAGAACCTGCTCCGCCAGGGTGGCGAGATCACCCCGGCCATGGAGCAGACGATCCAGCTCCTCTTCGGCTCACCCGACGACTCCCTCTGGGAGCAGTACACCCGGTACTGGTCGAACCTCCTGCAGTGGGACCTCGGGGTCTCCACCACGAAGTACCCCACCCCCGTGACCGAGCTCCTCGCCGAGGCGCTCCCCTGGACCCTCGTCCTCGTCGGCACGGCGACCGTCATCGCGTTCGTCCTGGGCGTCGGCCTCGGCGCCTGGGCCGGCTGGAAGCGCGGCACCTGGGTGGACAGCCTCATCCCGGGCTCGGCGCTCCTCCAGTCGATCCCCTACTTCTGGCTCGCGCTCGTCCTCGTCGCGGTCTTCTCCGTGAACCTCGGCTGGTTCCCCATCATCGGCGGGTACTCCGCCCGTGAGTTCCGGGCGGGCCCGGAGATGTCCTGGGCCTTCGTCTCGAACGCCGCGTTCCATGCGATCCTCCCCGCCGCGACGATCGTCATCTCGTCCGTCGGCGGCTGGCTCATCGGCATGCGCAACATGATGGTCGCGACGCTCTCTGAGGACTACGTGACGACGGCTGAGGCCAAGGGGCTCAAGCCCTCCCGCGTCTTCCTCACGTACGCGACGCGTAATGCCTCGCTCCCCTCGCTCGCAGGCTTCACGATCACCCTCGGGTTCGTCGTCGCCGGCTCGATCGTCATGGAGCAGGTGTTCTCCTACCCCGGTATCGGCAAGCTCATGATCACCGCGGTCACGCAGAAGGACTTCGCCCTCATGCAGGGCGTCTTCCTGGTCATCACGCTCACGGTCCTCGCGGCCAACTTCGTGATGGACATCTTCTACGGACTCATCGACCCGAGGGCGCGCCAGAATGTCTGACATCGATCTCACCCCGTCCGCCGGCGCCGACGTCGGCTCGCCCGCGACCGAGGCCGCCAGGCCCACCCTGTCCGGTCCTCCGCAGCGCGGCGGCGTCAAGGCCTTCCTGCCCCGCCTCACCGGCAAGCTTGCCGTGGGACTCTTCCTCACGATTGGCATCTCGCTCTTCGCGATCATCGCGCCGTACGTCACCCAGGACCCGCGCAACTACGACTCCGACCGGTTCCTCCCTCCGAGCGGTGCGCATCTCCTTGGCACGAACAACCTCGGCGCCGACGTCCTCGCGCAGCTTGCGGAGGGTGCTGCGGGGTCGCTCATGGTCGGTCTCGTCACCGGCGGTATCGCGATCTTTCTCTCCCTGGTCTTCGGCATCATCGCCGGGTACATCGGTGGGTGGACCGACGAGGTCCTCTCGCTCATCACGAGCATCATGCTCGTCATCCCCGGCCTGCCGCTCATCATCGTCATCGCCGCCTACCTCGAGAGCCGCTCGCTCATCGTCATCGCGATCATCCTCGGTCTCACGAGCTGGGCGGGGCCGGCGATCGTCCTGAGGACGCAGGCCCGGTCGCTGCGCAACCGCGACTACGTCGCCGCCGCCCGTGTCGCGGGCGAGCGCCCGCACCGCATCATCCTTGTTGAGATCCTCCCGAACCTCCTGCCGCTCCTCGCCGCCCAGTTCCTCGGGGCGTTCATCGCCGCCATCCTCGCGGAAGCCGGCCTCTCGTTCCTCGGTCTCGGCCCGTCCGGCTCTCTCACGTGGGGCGTCATGCTCAACCAGGCGATGGCCCACAACGCGTTCCAGGTCGGTGCCTGGTGGTGGTTCGTCCCGCCGGGCCTCCTCATCGCACTCTTCGGCTGCGGCCTGTCGCTCATCAACTTCTCGATCGACGAGATCATCAACCCCAAGCTCCGCAACGCTCCGGCCGCCGTCAAGAGCGTCCGCAAGGCGCGCAAGGCCGGCGCCGAGGTCGCGTCCTCCGCCACCCCGAAGGAGGCCTGAGACATGACCATCACCGCACCGCTGAGCTCCGCCGAGCACGCCGCCTACCTGGCGCAGCAGACCCCCGTCCTCACGGCGACCAACGTCTCTGTCACCTACGAGGTCAAGCCACCCGTCGAGGCCGTCAAGCACGTCTCGCTCACTCTCAACCGTGGGGAGATCCTCGGCCTCGCCGGCGAGTCCGGCTGCGGCAAGACGACGCTCGCGTACGGGCTCAACCGGCTGCTCAAGCCGCCGGCCCTCCTCACGAGCGGCTCCGTGACGTTCCACGACGAGAGCGGCGAGGACATCGACGTCGTCGCTCTCGGCGACAAGCAGCTGCGCGCCTTCCGGTGGGACAAGGTGTCCATGGTCTTCCAGGGCGCCATGAACTCGCTCAACCCGGTGATCTCGATCCGCGCGCAGCTCCACGACATCTTCACGACGCACCGTCCGGCGATGTCGCGCAAGGAGAAGGAGGAACGTTCGGCCGAGCTGCTCCAGCTCGTCGGCGTCGACCCGAACCGTCTCGGTTCCTTCGCGCACGAGCTCTCGGGCGGGATGCGCCAGCGCGTGATGATCGCCATGGCACTCGCCCTCAGCCCGCAGGTCATGATCATGGATGAGCCGACGACGGCCCTCGACGTCGTCGTCCAGCGCGGCATCCTCCGCGAGATCATGCGCCTGCGCGAGCGGTTCAACTTCGCCGTCGTCTTCATCACGCACGACCTCCCGCTGCTCCTGGAGATCTCGGACCGCATCGCCGTCATGCGCGCCGGCGAGATCGTCGAGCTCGATACCGCGGAGAACATCCTCAACGCACCCCAGCACGAGTACACGAAGAAGCTCCTCGGATCCTTCCCGAGCCTCTTCGGAGAGCGCGGCGACTTCGTCCGCACCGGCATCACCGAGACGGAGGTGGGCAAGTGACCGGCAGCCTCGAGGTCCGTGACCTCACGAAGGACTTCAAGATCCGTAAGGGTCTCAAGAGCTCCCACCTGCGCGCGGCCGACAGCGTGAGCTTCACGCTCGAGCCCGGCAAGACCATCGCCCTCGTCGGCGAGTCCGGCTCGGGCAAGTCGACCGTCGCACGCATGATCGCCAAGCTCGAGACGCCGACGTCGGGGCAGATCCTGCTCGATGGCGAGGATTCCGCGACGCACGGCCGCGGCCTGCGCGAGTACCGGAACAACGTGCAGATGGTCTTCCAGGACCCCTTCGCGTCGCTCAACCCGTTCCACTCGATCGCCCACCACCTCGAGCGTCCGCTCCGGATCCACGGGCAGGCGAAGACCTCGGACGAGCTCCGGGCAAAGACCCTCGAGCTCCTCGAGCGCGTCAACCTCCTCCCTGCGGAGAGCTACGCCGAGCGTCGTCCGCACGAGCTCTCGGGCGGCCAGCGTCAGCGTGTCGCGATCGCCCGCGCGCTCGCCCCGGGCGCGCGCTTCCTCATCGCCGACGAGCCGGTCTCGATGCTCGACGTCTCGATCCGTCTCGGTGTCCTCAACCTCCTCGCGCGTCTGCAGCGCGAGGAGAACCTCGGGGTCCTCTACATCACGCACGACCTCGCGACGGCGCGTCACTTCTCGGACGAGATCCTCGTGATGTTCCGTGGCAAGGTCGTCGAGCGAGGTCCGTCGGACGAGGTCATCCTCAACCCGCAGCACGACTACACGAAGCTGCTCCTCTCCGCTGCTCCCGAGCCGACCAACCAGGGCAAGCTCCGTCGCGAGGTCCGCGAGGAGCTTGCGAGCGGCGTCGGCCCCGGTGACCGTTTCGGCACCAGCGGCCTGTGACCGGCTCCGCGGCGTCACGTCGCCCGCTCCCCCTCCCGCGATCTGTCGCCGCGGGTCAGGGGACCGTCGCCCTCCACGACGGTGCGCGGATGCGTGTCGCTCCTCAGCTCCGTCCGGCAGCCCGCGCCTGGGCCCGTGACGCCGCGGAAGCCCACGGGGTCGACCTTGTCCTCTCGGAGGAGGTCGACGCTCCCGTGACACTCCTGCTCGATCCCGTCCTCCCCGCGGGCGGGTACACGATCTCGACGCGTCGCACCGGCACGCGCGTCGAGATCGCCGCGGGAGACCTCGACGGCGCCTTCGCGGCCGTCCAGACCGTGCGCCAGCTCGCAGGGCCCGACGGGTTCCGGCGCGGCCCCGTCCGAAACATCGGCCGGATCGAGCTTCCCGTCGTGTCGATCGAGGACGCCCCCCGCTTCGCGTGGCGCGGCATCCTGCTCGACGTCGCCCGGCACTTCCTGCCGAAGTCTGACGTCCTGCGGTTCATCGACCTCGCGGCGGCCCACCACCTCAACGTCCTCCACCTCCATCTCACGGACGACCAGGGCTGGCGCGTCGAGATCGACGCGTTCCCCCGGCTCACCGAGGTGGGCTCGTGGCGTCCGACGACGCAGGTCGGCTCGTGGCGCTTCCCCAACCTCGACGGCCGCCCGCACGGCGGCTTCTACACGAAGGACGACCTGCGCGAGATCGTCGCGTACGCGCGTTCCCGTGGCGTCGAGGTCATGCCCGAGATCGACGTGCCGGGGCACGTCGAGGCCGCGATCGCGTCCTACCCGGAGCTCGGGGTGTCGAAGCAGCCGCACGAGGTCCGCACGACGTGGGGCATCTCGACGCAGGTCCTCGACCCGTCGGAGGCGAGCCTCGACTTCTTCCGCACCGTCGTCGACGAACTTGTCGAGGTCTTCGACGGCCCGTGGTTCGGCATCGGCGGCGACGAGGTGCCCCCGCACCTGTGGCAGGACGCTCCGCACGTCGTCGCGCAGGCGGAGGCGCTCGGCCTCGGCTCGGTCGCGGAGCTCCACGGATGGTTCCTCGGTCGTCTGGCGGAGCACGTCCTCGCGCGCGGGCGCCGTCCCGTCGTCTGGGACGAAGGCGTGACCGAGCACCTGCCGCAGCAGGCGATCGTCACGTCATGGCGCGGCTTCGCCGCGGGAGTGCGGGCGACGCAGGCGGGGCACGACGTCGTCATGGCGCCCGAGCAGGTCGTCTATCTCGACCACCGCGCGGCTGAGGGCGATGCGGAACCCGTCCCTGTCGGGTTCGCGCGCACGGTCGAGGACGTCTACGCGTTCGAACCGCTGCCGGCCGACGTCCTCGCACTCACCGGTCCTGTGGGTCCTGGCCGTGTCCTGGGCGTCCAGGCGTGCCTGTGGTCCGAGTACCTCCACGACGCGCGGCGCCGCGACTACGCGACCTTCCCTCGTCTTGCTGCGTTCGCTGAGGTCGCGTGGTCGCCCGAGGTGGATCGGTCGCTCGGCTCCGCGGCGCAGGAGGAGTTCCGTGCCCGGCTCGTCGATGCTCATCTGCCACGCCTGGCGGCGGCGGGTGTCGAGTTCCGCCCGCTCGACGGTCCGCTGCCCTGGCAGCAGCTTCCGGGGCTGCCGGGCTGGCCGATCGACCTTGCAGCGACGCTCGCGGCCGCGGGTCCCGAGGGACACGTCGGCGGCTGGCACGAGGGGAACGAGCACGGCGACGCCGGTGTCGCCGCCACCCCCCCGGACGGGACCGGGTCGTGATCGTCAGCGGTGCCGTGCTCCCGCTCGGATCGACGCTCTCAGACCCGGTCGACATCCACGTGACGGACGACGTCGTCTCGGCCATCGTGCCCGCCGGCCGTGCGGTCGACGGTGCGTCGGGGCCCGTCGTCGACGCTGCGGGTCGCGTCGTATTGCCTGGGTTCGTCGACGCTCACTCGCACGCGGAGTCGGCGGTCTTCGACCCGGAGGTCCAGACGGCGCTGCTGCGCCAGGGTGTGACGACCGTCGTCCTCGGGCTCGACGGCGTCTCCTACGCGCCGGACCCGGACGGTCGCGGCTGGGCCAACGAGTACTTCGCCGGGATCCTCGGTGCGCACCCGACGTTCCGCGGCGGGTCGGTCGCAGACCTCCTCGCGACGTACGAGGGCACGGTTCCGGTCAACGTCGCCTATCTCGCGCCGCACGGCACGATCCGGCACGCCGTGCTCGGCGCGTCGGACGTGCCCGCCGACGCCGTCGCGCGTGAGCGCATCGTCGCGCTGCTCGCCGAGGCGCTCGACGACGGTGCGGTGGGCCTGTCGACGGGCCTCGAGTACGTGCCGGCCGCGCACGCGGATCGCGCCGAGCTCGAGGCGATCCTCACGGAGGTCGCGCGCCGTGACCTCGTCCACGCGAGCCACATGCGCGGCTACGAGGAGCACGCGGCCCGAGCCCTCGGCGAGCTCGCGGACCTCGCGCTCGCGACCGGTGCTCGCACCCACGTCTCCCACCTCCACGGGCCTGCGGGCGAGATCCTCGGGGCGCTCTCCGCCGCCGAGGCGCGCGGTGTGCGGATGACGTACGACTCCTACCCGTTCCTCCGCGGCTGCTCGATCCTCTCGATGGTCGCCCTGCCGACGTGGCTGCCGCTCGCCGACGGTGCGGCGACCAGGGCTGCGCTCGCTGACCCTGTGACCGCGGCTCGCGTCGCGGCGCACCTCGGAAGCCTTGACGAGCTCTGGCCCCGCGTGACCCTCGCGTCCGTCCCCGGCGAGCTCGCCTGGGCCGAGGGTCTGCCGCTGCTTGAGGTCGCGGCACGCCTCGAGACGTCGCCCTCTGACGCGGCGCTCCGCGTGCTCGTCGCCTCCGACCTCCGGGTGACGTGCATCTTCCAGCAGCCACCGACCGGCACGGAGTCGTCGCTCACCGCGCTCGCCGCGCACGGTGGTCACACGGTCGGCTCGGACGCGATCTTCCCCGGGTCGCGGCCGCACCCCCGCGGCTGGGCGACGTTCAGCGCGACGCTCGAACGCATGCTCGCCCCGGCCGGTCCCTGGACATGGGCGGACGCGGCCGAGCACCTCGCGGGCCGTGCCGCACGCGTGCACTCGCTCGGACGCGGCACGCTCGGCGTCGGCGCTATCGCGGACCTCGTGCTCGTCGACCCGCTGCGTCTCGCCACGAGGGCGACGTACGACGACCCGAGACTCCCTGCGGACGGCATCGACGACGTCGTCGTCGCCGGCGTGCAGGTGCTCACCGACGGACGGCTCTCGGGAGCCACGCCAGGGCGCGCGTTGCGCCCCCAGAGGGAAGGTGGTCGACGATGACGACGACCATGACGAGGGCGGGGACCGTGCTGGGGCCGTGGTCGAAGGGGCTGCGTCTCGACGTGCCGACGCCGATCGACGAGCTGCGCGCGCACCTCGCGGTGATGCGGCCGTCGCTCGACGACGACCTCTTCTCGTGGCCGCTCCTCACGATCGACGTCGAGGCGCTCGACCACAACGTCGCGGCGATGGCGCAGGTCGCCGCGACGTGCGGAGTCCTCCACGCGCCGCACGCGAAGACCCACATGTCCCCGCAGCTCGCGGAGCGTCAGCTCGCTGCGGGCGCCTGGGGCATCACGGTCGCCGACGGTGCACAGCTGCGGGCCGTGCTCGCCTGGGAGCTTCCCGCGCTTCGCCGCGTCGTCGTCGCCAACGAGATGCTCGACGACCGTGACCTCCGCTGGCTGTGCCACGAGCTCGCTCGACGCGCTGCAGAGGGTCGCCCGGTCGAGGTGCTCGTCCAGGTCGACTCGGCGCGGGGGCTCGAGGTCTTCGCGGGGGTGCTCTCGTCGATCCCGGGTGCGCTCGAGGACGACGCCCCCGTGCCGGGCGTGCTCGTCGAGCTGGGTGCGAACGGTGGTCGCGCCGGAGCGCGAAGCCTCCAGGAGGCCGAGGCGCTCGGTCGTCTCGCGCACGCGCAGCGGGTGCGGGTGCGGGGAGTGAGCGGCTACGAGGGTTCGGTCGCGCGCGGTCAGGACGACGCGGCGCTCGCCACGGTCCGTCGGTTCGTCGCGGACCTGCGGGAGCTCGCGGGGCGGCTCGTCGCGGGTGGCGTCGTCACGCTCACCTCGCCGGGGCTGCACGACGTCGAGCCGACGGTCGTCGTCTCGGCCGGGGGCAGCGCGTACCTCGACGTCGTGCTCGACGCCCTTCCGGGAGGGATCGTCCCGCCCGGACATCGCACGGCGGTCGACGTCCTGCCAGTCGTCCGGGCAGGCGCTTATCTCACGCACGACGACGGCCTCCTCGTGAGGGCCGACCCGTGGCGCCGCATGCCGGCCGCGTGGGACGTGTCCGCACCCCGTCCCGCCCTGCGGGTCCGCGCGCAGGTCCTCTCGAACCCCGAGCAGGGACTCGCGGTCCTCGGGGCCGGACGTCGGCACCTTCCGTACGACATCGACCTGCCGGTCGTCCTCGACGCCGTCGGGTGGGAGGTCGTCAAGATTGACGACCAGCACGCGTACCTCCGGCACACGGCCGCGTCCCCGAACCAGCCCGTGCCCACGTCGTTCCAGCCCGGGGAGGTCGTCACGCTCGGCATCTCCCACCCGTGCACCGCGTTCGACAAGTGGCGCACGGTCGTCGTCGTCGATGACGTCGGCCGAGCCGTCGACATCGTCGAGACCCAGCTCTGACGTGCGACGCGTCGGAGCAGCACGTCACCAGCGAGGAGAGAAACATGACCGTCGGACCCAAGGTCGCCGTCAGCACGTCGGACGCCCCCGCGCCCGCTCACACGTTCCACCAGGGGGTGCGTCGCGGGCCGTTCGTCCAGGTCTCGGGTCAAGGTCCTGTGGACCCTGAGACGAGCGAATACCTGTTCCCGGGGGACGTCGCCGCGCAGACGACCAGGACGCTCCGCAACGTCCTCGCGATCGTCGAGGCTGCAGGAGCGACGTTCGACGACATCATGATGCTGCGCGTCTACCTCACGAGCCGTGACGACTTCCCGATCATGAACGAGGCGTACGGTGCGTTCGTCGGGGAGCACTCGACGACGGGCGTGTTGCCGTCACGCACGACGGTGTTCACGGGCCTGCCCCGTGAGGAGATGCTCGTCGAGATCGACGCGTTCGCGATCGTCGCCGACTGAGCAGGCAGCACGCCGCCGGACGGCAGCGCGATGGCCCCCGCACCGCGTGGTGCGGGGGTCGTCGTGCGTCAGGCCTCGGCGGCCTCGGGCTGTTCCGCCCACCACGCGAGGAGGGCCTCACGGCCCTCGTCCTCGCTCATGGGGCCGCGGTCCATGCGGAGCTCGAGCAGGTGCTTGTAGGCGCGGCCGACGAGCGGGCCGGGCCGTACGCCGAGCGTCGCCATGATCTGGCTGCCGTCGAGCGCGGGACGGATCGCGGCGATCTCCTCGGCCTCCGCAAGGGTCGCGATGCGCTGCTCGAGATCGTCGTAGGCGGCGCGCAACCGCGAGGCCTTGCGCTTGTTGCGCGTCGTGCAGTCGGCGCGCGTCAGGCGGTGGAGTCGTTCGAGGAGCGGTCCGGCGTCCGTGACGTAGCGGCGGACCGCGGAGTCGGTCCACGCGCCGTCGCCGTAGCCGTGGAAGCGCAGGTGGAGCTCGACGAGCCGGGCGACCTGCTGGATCGTCTCCTTGTCGTACCGCAGCGCACGCAGCCGCTTCGTCGTGAGCTTGGCGCCGACGACCTCGTGGTGGTGGAAGCTCACGGAACCGTCGGGCTCGAAGCGACGCGTCGCGGGCTTCCCGCAGTCGTGGAGGAGCGCCGCGAGGCGCAGGACGAGGTCAGGCCCGGGCACGGCGCCGTCGGGGCCGGTCTCGAGGTCAATCGCCTGCTCGAGGACGGTGAGCGTGTGCTGGTAGACGTCCTTGTGCCGGCCGTGCTCGTCGACCGTGTCGCGCATCGTCACGAGCTCGGGGAGCACGTGCGCGGCGAGCCCCGTGTCCATGAGGACCTCGAGGCCGCGGCGGGGGTGCGGGGCGACGAGGAGCTTGTCGAGCTCGGCACGGACGCGTTCGGCGGAGACGATCGTCAGCCGGTCGGCCATCGCGGTCATCGCCGCGTACGTCGCGGGTTCGACGGTCATCCCGAGCTGGGCGGCGAAGCGTGCCGCCCGCATCATGCGGAGCGGGTCGTCGTCGAACGACAGCTCGGGTGCGATCGGCGTCCGCAGGACGCCCGACGCGAGGTCCTCGAGCCCTCCGTGGATGTCGACGAGCTCGAGCTGCGGGAGCCGCAGCGCCATCGCGTTGACGGTGAAGTCCCGGCGTGACAGGTCACCGTCGAGGGTGTCACCGAACGTCACGACCGGCTTGCGGGACTCGGGGTCGTACTCGTCGCTGCGGTACGTCGTCACCTCGACGACGACGTCGCTTCGGTCGAGACGCGCGAACCGGCGGGCGCCGATCGTCCCGAACTCCTTGCCGATGTCCCAGTGGGCGTCGCCCCACCGGGCGAGGAGCGTGAGCGTCTCGTCGGGCGTCGCGGACGTCGTGAAGTCGAGATCGTTCGACGACCGTCCGAGGAATGCGTCGCGGACGGGCCCGCCGACGAGCGCAAGCTCGTGACCTGCCGCTGCGAACAGGTCTCCGAGCTCGAGAACCTCCGGCGGGAGCGAGGCGACGACGGACAGCGCACGGCGCCGCAGCTGCTCGAGCGTCGCGGGTCCTGGCGGGGTGAGAAGGTCGTCGTCCACGACGTCCAAGCGTGCCAGATGGAGCGCCGGGCGGCCTACCGGTCCCGCGGTTCGTGGCCCGGCCACCCCGTGGCCTTCGTTACAGTGGCGTTATGGAGGAGCACGCGGCCGAGGGCCAGGGACGTCCCGGCGTCCCCGCGCCACCCGGCGGGCACGCGCTGCGCATCGACCATGTGGCGGTGCGCCGCGCCGTCGTGCAGCCGACCTCCCAGCTTCCGGTCGTCGAGGAGACGTCCGCGGGCGGCCTCGTCGTGGGGCTCGAGAACGGGACGCCAAGCGTCGCCGTCATCGCCCGACGCAATCGGGCGGGCCGGCTGGAATGGTGCCTGCCCAAGGGCCACCTCGAGGGCACGGAGACGCCCGAGGAGGCGGCGGTCCGTGAGATCCACGAGGAGACGGGCATCCTCGGGGAGATCGTCGAGCGGATCGGGGCGATTGACTACTGGTTCTCGGGAGAGGGCCGACGCGTCCACAAGGTCGTCCATCACTTCCTGCTGGACGCGGTCGGTGGCTTCCTCACGGTCGAGGGCGATCCCGACCACGAGGCCGAGGACGTCGCGTGGGTGCCGCTCGCGGATCTCGACTCGGTGCTTTCCTATCCCAACGAGCGCCGGCTCGCGGCCGAGGTCCGCGCGATCCTCGGGCGCGGCAGGTCCGTCCCCGGCGCGGCGACCTGATGGCCGCGCGTCGCACAGGTCGCCCCGCGCGGGGCGGCCGGGCTCGCATGCGCGGCCGTGCGGTTCTCGGCGCGACGTTCGTCGCGCTGCTCGCGCTCGGCCCGCTGTCCCTCGGGACGTCGTCGTCCAGCGCCGCGGCGACGGCCGGGCCGACGGCTGCGGGGCCGCGCGTCGTCACCGAGGAGGTCGTCACCGAGGAGACCGTGGCGGTCCCGGCGGTCGTCGTCACTGAGGTGACCCCGCGGTCCGTGGGCCCTGACGACACCGTGTCGGTCTCGGCGCTCCTCACGAACACGACGGACACGCTCCTCGAGAAGGTCCATGCCCACCTCGGCGTCGTCCGCTACCGCTTGTCGTCGCGCGAGGCGCTGCGCGGCTGGGCGGCGGGCGAGGTGACGACGGTCGACCCGACGCCCGTCGCCGACCTCGATCTCGACGAGCCGCTCGCGCCCGGCGCGTCACGCACCGTGACGTTCACGGCCCCCGCCGCCGACCTGCGGCTCCTCCCCTACCCGGAGACGAGCGGCGCACGAGGCATCGTCGTGACGTTCTCTGACGACGCGCAGGGTCGCCTCGGCGAGGGCCGTGGCTTCCTCGTCTGGGACCCGACGGCGGACGGTGCGCCCGTGCGGCTGTCCGTTGTCGTCCCCGTGACAGGTCCTGCACCTGATCCGACCGACCCGGCCGCATGGACGTCACGCATCGAGTCCGAGACGGCCGAGGGCGGGCAGCTCGGTGCGATCGTCGCGGGAACGGCAGCGCACCGTGGCGTCTCGTGGGTCGTCGATCCGGCACTCGTCGAACGCGCCGCTGCCGGGACCCCGGGAACCGTCGCCTGGGCGAGCGCGCTCGTCGCGGGAGCGTCGGGCCGCGACGTCTTCGCGACCGACCCGTTCGACCCCGACCTCGCGGCGCTCGCCGCCGCCGGCGTCGAACCGCTCACGGACGACCGGTCTCCCGTCGCGGCGCCCCAGGAGCCCGACGCGGAAGCGACCGCGGGCGCGTCGGCGACGACGGCGCCCATCGACGACGTGCGCCGCGCCGCTGCCTCGTGGCGCACGGATCTTGCGCTGCCCGCGGAGGGCACGGCGTCGACGGAGGTGCTCACCGCGGCGGCGGCCGCCGGGCGACGGCTCGTCGTCGTCGACGACGGTCTCGAGGGTGTCGGCCCGACGACCGCGCCCGGATCCACGACGGTGGCGACGTCGTCGGGCGACGTCACGGCGCTCGTGCCCGATCCGCAGCTCGACGCGCTCTTCCGGTCCGCGACGTCCCCCCTCGACCCGACTCTCCCCACGGAACTCGCGGCCGCGAACCGCGACCACGACCTCATGCTGCTCCTCGCCGAGATCGCGACGGTCGGTGAGGAACCCGTCGCGGCGCAGCGGCACCTCCTCGTCACGAGCTCCCGCACGTGGACACCCGACGCGACCGCGCTCGGCCACGTGCTCGGCACGTTGGAGAACCAGCGCAGGATCGACCTCGCACCCGTCTCGACGCTCGCCGGCACGCCCCAGCCGTCCAGTGACCGCACGCCCCTGCCGGTGACGACCTCACCGGTCGCGAACCTGCGTACCGCCACCGTCGCGCGCGCCTGGGAACGCGTCGCCGAGGTGCGGGCGTTCGCGGGCGTCACGGCGGACCCGGCCTCGCTGAGCTCGACCCCGGTCGCGACGACGTCCGCCGCGCTCTCGGTCGCGTGGGGCTCCGCAACCACCGACCGCGTGCGCCTCCTCGACGATGCCCGGGCACAGGTCACCGCGATCCTCGGCGGGATCTCGGTCGTCGCCGGCAGCGACATCAACCTCATCTCCGACCGTGGCAACCTGCCGGTCCGGGTGCGCAACGACCTCGCGGTGGCCGTGTCGGTCGGTGTCGCCCTCGTGCCCGACGACCCACGGCTCAGCGTCCTCGACGTCCCGAGCGCGACGCTCGAGCCCGGGTCCGAGCAGAACGTCCAGGTTCCCGTCCGGGCGATCGGGTCCGGCGACGTCTCAGTCGTCGTGCGGCTCACGGGACCGGACGGCGAGGTCGTCGCCGAGCCCTACGCGTTCGACGTGCGGGTGCGCGCCGAGTGGGAGACCGTCGGCACGGGCGTCATGGGCGGCCTGCTCGCGCTCCTCGTCCTCGGCGGCGTCGTCCGTACGATCCGGCGCGGCCGCTCGGCCCGTCGTACGGCTCCGATCCGCCCCCTGGAGGACGCTTGAGCAGCGCGAGCACCACGTCCGGGGACAGCCTAGGTCGTTCGAGCCTCGTCATGGCGGCCGGCACGGCTGCCTCGCGCGGCCTCGGCTTCGTCCGCAATATCCTCCTCGTCGGGGCGATCGGCGCGACGGGCGTGGCCGCCGACACGTTCGACGTCGCGAACAAGATCCCGTCGATGATCCATGCGGTCGTCCTCGGCGGGATGCTCAACGTCGTCCTCGTCCCGGCGATCGTCAAGGCGTACGCACGGCGCGACGGCGCGCGCACCGTCGACAAGCTCGTCACCACGGCTGCCGTCGCGCTCCTCGCCCTCACGGCCGTCGTCATGCTCGGCATGGGCGTCATCGTCCTCGCGCTCGGCGGGTCCCAGTGGTCGGCCGCCCAGCTGGAGCTTGGCGTCGTCATGGCTCTGTGGTGCGCGCCGCAGCTGTTCTTCTACGGCATGTACGCGGTCCTCTCGCAGGTGCTCAACGCGCGGAAGGTCTTCGGCCCCGGCATGTGGGCCCCCGCGATGAACAACGTCGTGTCGATCCTCGGCTTCGGCGTGTTCGTCGCGATGTACGGCTGGTACGAGCCCGGTGCCGAGCTCGACGACGTCAGCTGGTGGACGTCGCCGCGGGTCCTCCTCCTCGCTGGCACCGCGACGCTCGGGATCCTCGCGCAGGTGGCGGTCCTCGTCCCGGCGCTGCGCTCCGCCGGGATCCGCATCCGTCCGAACTTCGACCCGCGCGGTGCTGGTCTGCGCACGGCGGGCAAGGTCGCGCTGTGGACCCTCGGCGCGACGTTCGTCGACCAGGTCGCGATCGCGGTGACGACGCGGATCGCGTCGTCGGCGCCGTGGGCCGCGGGCGACGGGTCCGCGGCTGTCGCCGGTGTCGCGGGCCCGAGCGCGTACACGCAGGCCCTCATGATCTACCTGCTCCCCCACTCGCTCGTCACGGTGTCGGTCGCGACGGCGCTCTTCACGGGGATGGCTGCGGCGGCGCACGCGGGGCGCGACGATCTCGTGCGGCGGGACCTCTCCCGCGGGCTGCGCACGATCGGTGTCTTCACGCTCGTCGCGACGGCGGTGCTCGTCGTGCTGCGCGAGCCGCTCGTGCGGGTGCTCGTCCCATCGATGTCGCTCACGAGCCAGGCGGCGATCGCCGAGGTGCTCGGCGTCATGGCCCTGGGTCTCGTGCCGCTCGGCGCGATGGTCTCGATGAAGTGGGTGTACTTCGCGTTCGAGGACGGCCGCACGATCTTCTCGATCCAGCTGCCGATCGCTGCGACCCTTGTCGTCGGGTCTCTGCTCGGCTCGGTCGTCCTGCCGCCCCGGTTGTGGGTCGTGGGGATCGCGGCGTCAATGGCGCTGTCGAACCTCGTCGGTGTGCTGCTGCGCGCTCGGGCGCTCTCGAGGCGCCTCGACGGCGTCGACGGGCCACGCGTCGTGCGGCTGCACGTGCGTGCGGGTGTTGCGGCGCTCGTCGGTGGTGTCGCGGGGTTCGCGGTGCTCTCGCTGTTCGGTGAGCGGGCGTCGGCGTCGTGGCCGTGGGCGGTCCTCGCGTGCGTCGTCGTCGGACTCGTCATCGGGCTCGTCTACGTGGGCCTGCTGCGGCTCATGCGGGTCGAGGAGACGGCGGCGCTCCGGGGCATGGTCGAGAGGGTCGTCCGCCGTCGTCGCTGACGGTAGGTCTCAGCCCTCGTCGACGTCACCGTCGACGTAGAACCAGCGTCCTGCCCGCCGCGCGAACCGGCTCGTCTCGTGGAGGTGTCCGACGCCCTCGGGGCCGCTCCATGTCGCGGTGAACTCGACCGTGCCGCTCTGGTCGTCGGGCCCACCGCCCGTCGTCCTATGGATCGTCAGCCCCGACCATGCAGGTCCGTCCCGGACGTCGAGGTGCTCGGGTCGGGTGCGCGGGTGCCATGTCCGCCACACGTGGTCGGAGTCGTGGAGCACGTACGCGGTGTAGCGCGACCGCATGAGCTCGGCGGGTGTCGTGGCGGACCGCTCCCCGTGGAGGAGCGGGAGGCAGCACGTGCCGGGGGACGAGCCGGAGCCGCACGGGCAGAGGTCGGGCATGCCTTCACGTTAGCCTCACAGTTCCGGTGGACGGCCACCGTAGGATTGGCTCCGGGGCGGCGCGGCGCACGCCGTGTGCCCCGGGACGTCCGTCGGAAGGGGCACCGTGACCGAGTCGCAGGTCGGAGACCTGATCGCCGAGAGGTACCGCCTGCGGCAGCGTGTTCGTTCCGACGTCGAGGACGTCGAGCGGTGGTCCGCCGAGGACGAGATCCTCGGCCGGGAGGTGCTCGTCGCGCTCGTCTCGGGCTCGCGGGCGACGGTCGCGCTCGACGAGGCCCGCCGCGCGGCGCTCATCGCCGATCCCCGGCTCGCCCGGGTGCTCGACGTCGGCCAGGTCCCCGAGTCTCCGTACGTCGTCACGGAGCGGCCCCGAGGACGCAGCCTCGAGGAGATCGTCGACGCTCATGGGCCCCTCTCCGGTGTTGAGGCGCGGGCCGTCGTCGGGGAGGTCGCGGAGGCGCTCGCCGTCGCCGAGCGGCGCGGCGTCCATCATGCGGCGCTCCGGCCGTCGGTCGTGCACGTCGCCCCGGGCAAGGTTCTCGTCGAAGGTCTTGGCCTCGACGGCGCGCTCGGGGACGGTGGGTTCCACGGTTCCCGTGCGAGCCTGCCCGCGGACGCGGCCGGGCTCGGCCGGCTGCTGCAGTTCGCGCTCACGGGTCAGCGCATCGGGGATGTCCCGGTCCCGCGCGGGGCCCTCGACAAGCCGTCGGACGACGACGTCGAGGCGGTCGCGCTCGCGAGCATCGCGGATTCGCTCCTCACGACGCTCACGCCGACGCTGCGCGCGCCGAGCGCCGTCGCGGACGAGCTCGCGCCGTGGGGCAAGGTCTCGGTTCCGGTGCCGCAGCCCGAGAAGCCAGCGCCGGTTCCTCTCGTCACGCACGTCGACGTTCCTGCGGAGGGTGCCGTCGACGTGTCGGACGACGCGTCCGACGTGCCCGACGACGTGCCCGACGCAGGGGGTCTCGACGGTGCGCCCGGCGCCGTGCCGGACGTGGGCGAGGCCGGTGGGCTCGCAGCCCCGTCCGACGCCGGTGAGGTCGACGACGTCGACACGCCGTCCGACGAGCTCGCGGCGGTCGAGGACGAGACCGGCAGCTTCCGCGAGGACTCGGTGATGGCGGCCGACGCCGTGGAGACCGCAGCCGAGAGCACGTCGCGCGCGCGTACCTCCGTGCGGACGATGTTCGACGGCTCACCTGCCGTACCGACGATTCCCGGCAAGCCGCAGCCACCGCCCGCGGCGTCGCCCATCAAGCGCTCGAGCGTCCTCGGCGGGATGGCGGCGACGGCCTCGGCCGCAAGCTCCGCCGCGGTTCCGCCGCCGGTTCCGGTTCCGGCCCCGACGTTCGCCCCGGTCATCGCAGCGGGCAGTGTGCCCCGCGGAGGGACCTCCGGCGGGTCATCGGCGGCGCCCGCGTGGGATGCGGTCGTCGGTGCGACCGGCCGCCCGGCACCGGCGCGTGCAGCGGCCGCAGTGCGGCCCACGAGCCCAGGTGCCGGTGGCGGTCGCGGCCGCGCGGAGGACCTGCGAACGGTTCGGTTCAATCCCACGGCGCTGACGCTCGTGCTTGCGCTCGTCCTCGCTCTCGGCGGCGTGGTGTGGGCTGCAGGGAATCTCAGCGGGTTCCGGTCACCGTTCCAGTGGGGCTCGAACGCGCGGCCCGTCCCGACGGACTCCACAGGTGAACCCCAGGCGACGGCCACGACGACCGTGCCTCCGGTCCTTCCGGCGATCGCCTCCGTGCAGCAGCTCGACCCGGACGGTGACGAGAACGAGCATCCAGAAGCTGCGTCGCGGGCGATCGACCTCGACCCGACGACGTACTGGTTCTCGCGCACGTACCGGTCCGCGACGTTCGCGGGCATGGGCAAGCGCGGCATCGGGATCGCGGTGTCCCTCGAGAAGCCCGCCCCCGTCTCGACCGTCTACATCCAGTCGAACAGCACGGGCGGTCGGATGCAGGTGCGCGTCACCGACCCGTCGAAGCCCGACGAGGGCACCGTCCTCTACGAGGGCCCTGTCGACAAGGACATGGAGATCGACGTGGCGACGCCTGTCGAGGCGGAGCACGTCGTGCTCTGGTTCACCGAGCTGCCGCAGACCTCGGGCCAGAACCGTGCCGAGATCCGAGAGATCTCTGTGTCGTGACCTGGATGGAACAAAGTGTGCGCCGTCGGGCGTTGACCAGGCGCAAGACCTCAAGAGTGGAGAGCACGTGAGCAACGAGCACAGCGGCGACGTCCGCGACGTCATCATCGTCGGTTCGGGTCCCGCCGGGTACACGGCTGCCGTCTACGCGGCCCGCGCCGGCCTGGCGCCCCTGGTCCTCGCGGGGGCGTTCACTGCGGGCGGTGCCCTCATGAACACGACCGAGGTCGAGAACTTTCCCGGGTTCCCCGAGGGCATCATGGGCCCTGAGCTCATGGCTGGCATGCAGAAGCAGGCGGAGCGCTTCGGTGCCGAGATCGAGTGGGACGACGCGACGGAACTTGAGCTCACGGGTGACGTCAAGGTGGTGACGACGTCGGAGGGCAAGGTCTTCCGGGCCCGCGCGGTCATCCTCGCGACGGGTTCGGCGTACCGCGAGCTGGGTCTCGACGACGAGAAGCGACTCTCTGGCCGCGGTGTCTCGTGGTGCGCGACGTGCGACGGGTTCTTCTTCAAGGACCAGCACATCGCTGTCGTCGGCGGCGGAGACTCCGCCGTCGAGGAGGCGACGTTCCTCACGCGCTTCGGCTCGAAGGTCACCATGATCCACCGGCGTGACGAGCTCCGTGCTTCGAAGATCATGGCCGACCGCGCTAAGAATGATCCGAAGATCACGTTTGCGTGGAACTCCGAGGTCGTGGGGATCGCGGGCGACCAGAAGGTTCGCTCGCTGACCCTCCGCGACACCGTCACGGGTGAGGAGCGTGAGCTCGACGCGACCGCGTTGTTCGTCGCGATCGGCCACGAACCGCGAACGGACCTCGTCAAGGGTCAGGTCGACCTCGATGAGAACGGCTACATCGTTGTCGAGGGCCGTTCGACGCGGACGAACCTGCCGGGTGTGTTCGCGTGCGGTGACGCGGTCGACCACACGTACCGCCAGGCGATCACGGCCGCAGGATCGGGATGCTCGGCAGCTCTCGATGCCCAGCACTTCCTCGCGGCTCTCGACGACGCTCCTGCGGCCGTCGCCGTGGAGGCATGATGGCCGCCCTCACCGTCACGGACGCGACGTGGGCCGAGGAGGTCCTCGGGGCTGATGTTCCCGTCCTCGTCGACTTCTGGGCGCCGTGGTGCGCCCCCTGCCGCCAGGTCGCGCCGATCGTCGAGGAGCTGGCAGTCCAGTTCGCGGGCCGTGTCAAGGTTGCGAAGCTCAACACGGACGACAACCCGGCGACGACGGGTGCGTACGGCATCGTGTCGATCCCGACGATCAACATCTATGCCGGTGGAGAGCTCGTTCGCTCGATCGTCGGTGGACGGCCCCGTCAGGTGCTGGCGAAGGAGCTCGAGGACGTCCTCGCGGGCTGAGGCGCAGATCCGCTGCAGACGACGCGTGAGGCCCCCATCCTGCTGGATGGGGGCCTCATGCGTCGTCGGGGTGCGGAGCCGTCGCGCTCAGCGCTTACGGAGGACTCCGGGGTCGTCCGGCACCATGACGTCGAGGATGCGGTTGAGGTCTTCGACCGACGCGAACTCGATCGTCACCTTGCCTCGCGAGCGGCCGACGTCGACCTTGACGCGGGTCTCGAAGCGGTCGGACAGACGCGTGGCCAGTTCGTCGATAGCTGCGCTGCGAGTGCCTGCGCGGGGCTTGCGCGGCGCAGGTCGGGGCTCGAGGCCGCCCAGAGCGACGATCTCCTCGGTCGCGCGCACGGACAGGCCTTCGGCGACGATCCGCTGTGCGAGTCTCTCGATCGCTGCAGCGTCCTGAAGGCCGAGGAGTGCCCGGGCGTGGCCGGCGCTCAGCACGCCGGCGGCGACGCGTCGCTGGACGAGCGCTGGGAGCTTGAGCAGGCGGAGCGTGTTGGAGATCTGGGGTCGGGACCGGGAGATCCTCGTGGCGAGTTCTTCGTGCGTGCACCCGAAGTCGTCGAGCAGCTGCTGGTAGGCGGCTGCTTCTTCGAGGGGGTTGAGGGCCGCGCGGTGGAGGTTCTCGAGGAGAGCGTCCCGGAGGAGGTCGTCGTCCTCGGTCTGGCGGACGATCGCCGGGATCGTCTCCCTACCGGCTTCGCGGGAGGCACGCCAGCGCCGCTCGCCCATGATGAGCTCGAAGCGAGCCTCGCCCGTCGGGTCTGGCCGCACGACGATGGGCTGGAGAACCCCGATCTCGGCGATCGACCCGACGAGCTCGTTGAGGTCGTCCTCGTCGAACACCGTGCGCGGCTGTCGCGAGTTCGGACGAATGTCGTCGAGGGCGATCTCCTGGAAGTGAGCGCCGGGGACCGGCACGAGCTCGAGGGAATCGTCGATGTCGGTGGGCGTCGTCGTCGTGGCGATCGAGGCCGCGGTCGAGCCACCGCCGGGGAAGAAGACGTCGACCGGTCGATCCTCGGTCGACGCCGTCGGGATGAGGGCCCCGAGGCCGCGGCCGAGTCCCCGCCTCTTCTCGCTCATGCGTCCTGCCTCTGCTCCTGGGTCGCGGTGGTGCCGCGTTCGGCGATCTCTCGGGCGGCCTCGAGGTAGGCGAGGGCTCCCGTGGAGTTGGGATCGTATGTCATGACGGTCTGGCCGTAGGACGGCGCTTCGGAGACGCGTACGGACCGCGGGATCGCGGTGAGAAGCGTCTGCTCGGGGAAGTGCTCGCGCACCTCTGCTGCGACCTGCTGGGCGAGGTTTGTCCGTCCGTCGTACATCGTCAGGAGGATCGTGGCGAGGTGGAGCTCCTGGTTGAGGTGCGACTGGATCATGCTGATGCTCTTGAGGAGCTGGCTCAGGCCCTCGAGGGCGTAGTACTCGCACTGGATGGGGATGAGCACCTCGCGTCCGGTGACGAACGCGTTGACGGTGAGGAGTCCGAGGGATGGGGGGCAGTCGACGAAGACGTAGTCGAAGCGCTCCTCCCCCGCGGCCTCTCGCTCGGCAAGGAACGTGTCGAGCGCGCGCCGCAACCTTGTCTCTCGGGAGACGAGGGAGACGAGCTCGATCTCAGCACCCGAGAGGTCGATCGTCGCGGGAACACACCACAGACTCTCGACGTTGGGGCAGCGCTGCACGACGTCACGCATCGGTGTGTCGTTGACGAGGACGTCATACACCGACGGCGTCCCGGCCCGGTGATCTACGCCAAGCGCAGTCGACGCGTTGCCCTGCGGATCGTTGTCGATGACAAGGACGTTGAGCCCCGACTGGGCGAGACCCGCTGCGAGATTGACCGTCGACGTCGTCTTCCCCACGCCACCCTTCTGGTTCGCCACCGTGATGATGCGGGTTCGCTCCGGCCGGGGGAAGCGTCGTCCGCGCAGCCTGATGCGTCGACGTGCGTCGAGTGCGAGTTGCGCGGCGAGCGGGGTGTCCTCCTCGAAGGACGGGACACTCTCCATGATCTGTGCTCGCCGTCGCTCTTCGTGACTCTGGTGCTCGTAGGGCGATGTTTCACGTGAAACGTCACGCGCCGCGCTTGGCGCGGTGGTGTCGCTGTCGGTCACGCTTCTCCCTCTCGTCGTGTGAGTAGAGCCTGAGCCCTGAGAGCACTGTCGATCATCGTGTGCGGGTCGCCGTGACAACCGAGGTGACGGTGAGTCCGTCGATCGTCGGTGCTTCGTGCACCTGGGCGTCGGTTGCTCCGAACTTGCGAAGCACCTTGGTGGCAGCGTCGATCTCCTCCTGAGCGGACCGGCCCTTGAGGACGACCAGCTCTCCTCCCCGTCGCAGGAGGGGGAAGGCCCACCGGCCCAGCTTGTCGAGCGCCGCGACGGCGCGAGCCGTGACCGCGTCCGCCTCGAACGCTCCATGGAACTCCTCGGCGCGGCCTCGGCGCACCTCGACGTTGCCGAGCTCGAGCTCGGCAGCAACCTCGGTGAGCCATGCGCACCTGCGTTCCATCGGCTCGATGAGCACGACCACCGCCTGTGGTCGCATGGCCGCGATGACGATTCCCGGGAGGCCGGCGCCGGACCCGAGATCGACAATCATGCCCGTAGCAGGGAGGAACGGGACGACGGAGGCGGAGTTGAGAAGATGCCGCGACCAGAGTCGCGGCACTTCCCGGGGACCGATGAGTCCTCGGAGCTCACCCTGGTGGGCGAGCGCATCATGGAAGTCTCGGACCTTGGCAAACGCATCGCCGAAGAAGGATGCGAGCCGCGGGTCCTCCGATGACAACTCATCGACGCCCGCGGGCTCGACGTGCTCCGTTTCACGTGAAACATCGCTGCGGTCCGGGGTGTTGACGGGCACGCGGCACTCCTTCGCCTGGGGGTTCCGTCCTAGGTTACCCCCCGCCTCCGACACTCGAGCTCGCCGCAGAAGATGTGGCGCCCGTTGCCAACGGACGGATCGCACTCATGCAACTGATCCCCGGCACAGTTCGTCTTGCTGCCGAGGACGGCGTGGGTGCAGGGAGTCGATGACGCGCAGACTGCGTCGTGGCAACGAAGAGACTGGATGGCCTGTGCCACCCACGGCGCCGGGGAGAGGGCGATGTCTCGGAACGACTCCGTCACCAGTCGAGAGGCGCCCCCCGATCCACTCTCCCCGGGTCACGCGCGACGTCTGGCGACATCGCCGTGCCCCCACGAAGTCTCGCCGCTCAAGCATCCGGACCGCATGCCGCCCGAGCGTAGGAACAGCTCACCGCTCCCCCGCATCTGCCACCGTAGATCCTCAGCGCGGCCTTGCAACCGGACGTGCCGGCGTCATACGCATCCTCGTTGGCCGAGGTTCGACGAGACCGCGGGGCGCGGATGGGCACCGAAGACCGGGCACTCCCTTGTACCCGGGGGCTGCCGAGTGTTTCACGTGGAACAGCGCGGCTCAGGCGCCGTCGGGCGGATGTGAGCATGCCTACTTCTGGAGAGGCCTTATCCCGACGTCGCGCTGACGCGCACGTCCATCACCACCTCCGAGCAGACGACGGGCGCAGCTGCAGTGGCTGGGCCCGCGAGTCTCAGTGCTCGTCAGCCCCGGTCGCGAGTCCCGGTGCTCGTCGACCCAGGGAGGAACCCGCCGTACTCCGGCGTCGTCGTCCCGGCCCCTCGCAACACGGTGGGGCGCACCGTACTCTCGGACCTCGAGCGACGGCATCTCCGTGTTTCACGTGAAACACATGGTGGCCCTCCACTACCCTGTGCGCGGACTACCTCGTCTGGAAATGGCGCGGGGAGATGGCGCCCCCACTGCTCCACGTGGCCTACGTCGCTGGGCACGACATTCTCGGCCGTTCGATGCCACGCCTGATCCCCCTGGCCGGCCAGTGACGGCCACTTGCGTCGGCGACTACTCCGCAATCCACACTGGGCGCACATGGTCCCGCACCGCACAATGGACAACACAAGCGGTAGACGACCCGACACCAGGGTCGGTCGCTCATAGATCGCAGCCACGCCTCCTACGCCACCGCGTGGTCGACCTTGTCGAGCTCTACCGTCGGTGGTCGTCACGTATCGCAGGCGTCATCCCTGCAGCAGTCCCCTTCCTCACGGCCTCTGTCACGGAGCGGACACGGCGACTACGGACCACCACAGCCCGCCGCAGGACGCGCATCCCAGACCACCTTCCCCTCCTCGCGTTCTGCACTCACGAACTTGCGCGGGTCAAAGAGCCAGGCACTAACCATGTGAGGGCTCCTCGACGCGACGCCTCCGCACTCCACTTCCCCACGGTGCACAACAACGACGACGCACACCAGCGCGACCGACTGTTGAGAGCCTTCCGCCGAGCGGCAGAACTCATCCGTGTCACGTGGAGCAGTGGGGGCGCCATCTCCAGAGGCATTCCCATTCCCGTGACATGGATCATCAAGACAGGATGGTGCTCGGGAACCACTGAGGATGCGTTCTGACATGCTTTCTCTTCTCAGGACGCCACACCGCTGTCCTGGCGCATTGCAGGGCATCTCGGAATACGGCCCAACGAGGACCCGGTCCACAGCGCCAGGCGGCTCTCTCGCGCCACGGCGGGGCGCGCCACGCTACGCCTGCGTTGCGCCGCGCCCTGCGTCGCTGGCCGTGCCGCGCCGCCACGCGCGCCGCGCACCACGGGCATGGTTCTGTCCTGGCCCTCCACCTTCAGACGGGCACGAACGTGCCGACCACCTGTCCGCCCCGCCTCACTGTTTCACGTGAAACCGTGGAGCGATGACTTCCACGACCGCGTCCGCTCCCAGAGGCGACGGCGGCGGTCGCGTAACACGCGCGCGCCCTGAGAATCTCCTATATGGCGAGCTGGTCCTCCGGGCTACTGCGTGCAGACCTGCGGGAGCGCGGACACCATCCAAGGATCTCGCATGCGGTTCACTCAGCAGAGAGGACGCTCTCGGCGGGACGCCCAGACCCGATACGCGCGAACCTTCACGGTGCGGTCCACACCCGCCCCCACTCTGTGGACCTCACCGATCCGGCTCATCACGGGTTCACACGTCCCGCGACCAACTTGTCTCGCGGGGCGCTCCCCGAACTCCGTCAGGGCGCGCAGCACCGTTCGCTCGCCGCTACCTTGGACACCACTCGGTCACGACGCCCTCGCCCCGGAGCGACGACGCATTCGTATGCCGCAGCGCAACCATCGTCGCCGTACGCAGGTGTTTCACGTGAAACAGCGAGACGCGATACGCCCAGATGACGCCCACAGGCGTGCGACCCACCCGGGTCCCGAATCTCACTCCCAGACGCCAACCGTGGACGTCATCCGTAGACGCCGACGGCCCGCCGCCCTGCGAACAGGGCGACGGGCCGTCGTACGTACGTCGATCAGGCCGAGGGGCTGATCGTGATGTGGCGCGCGGGGTCCACTCCGTGTGACTCGCTCGTGAGCCCAGCGGCAGTGACGACGTCGTGAACGACCTTGCGCTCGAACGCGTTCATCGGAGCGAGGGCGATCGCAACACCGGACTCCCGCACGTCGGCGATCGTCTTCTCGGCGAGGACAGTCAGTTCGCTACGACGCGTCGCGCGGTAGCCCGCGATGTCGAGCATGAGCCGGCTTCGCTCCCCCGTCCGCGCCTGAACAGCAAGCCGTGTGAGCTCCTGAAGTGCGTCAAGCACCTCACCGTCGGTGCCAACGAGCTCGGCGAGCTGGGCAGGGTCGTCGGTGATGACCTCGACAGTTGCCCGGCCGTGGTCAATATCCATGTCGATCTCGCCATCGAGATCCGCGATGTCGAGGAGCTCCTCGAGGTAGTCCGCGGCGATCTCACCCTCCTCCTCGAGGCGGCTCGTCGTCGACGTGGGCTCGGTGTTCTGCGTCGTCACCTGATGCTCCTAGGGCATTCGTGTCCGGGTTCCTGGCGGCGCCAGGTCACTTCTTCTTCTTGCGCTTCTGTCGCTGCGCCGACATCGGCTGCTGGCGCTGACCGCTCGGCGGAGCGACCGTCGTCGTCGTGCCGTCGGCCGACGTCACCTCGACGATGCCCCTGGCGCGACGTCGCGCCTCGAGCCGACGAGCAGCCTCGGATCCGGGCGTGGGGATCTTCCGGATGGTGTAGAACTGCTGGCCCATCGACCACACGTTCGAGACCGTCCAGTAGACGAGCACACCGATGGGAAAGTTCACACCCGAGACAGCGAAGATTACCGGGAAGATGTACATCATGTTCTTCTGCATCGCGGCGGTCGGTCCCTCGAGGGCCGACGGCGGCATGTTCTTCATCGTCAGCTGACGCTGTGTGAAGAACTGCGTCACCGACATGATGAGGATGAGAATCGCTGTGACGACCTTCACCTGCGTGACGTCCGTGTTGAGGAACGTCTCGGAGAGCGGGGCACCGAAGAACGTTGAGCTCTCGATCTGGCCAGCCACGACCTTGTTGATCGGGCCGATGGGGTCATTCTCACCGGACGCGATCTGCGGAAGCGTGTTGAGCACCCGGAAGAGCGCGAAGAAGATCGGCATCTGCAGCAGGAGCGGCATGCACGACGCGAACGGCGACGTCTGGTGCTTCTTGTACAGCTCCTGCATCTCGCGCGCCATGGCCTCGCGCGATGCCTGATCCTTCTTGTTCGCGTACTTGGCCTGGAGCTTCTTCATCTCCGGAGCCACGACCTGCATGCCACGCGATGCGTGGATCTGCTTGAAGAACAGCGGGATGAGCGCGGTACGGATCGTCAACGTCAGGCCGACGATCGCGAGCACCCACGAGAGTCCGCTCTCGCCAGAGATCCCGACGAGCTCGAGCAGCCAGTGCCACCCGTACATGATCCACGCCACGACCCACTGGATCGGGAAAAGCAGGCTATACATCCACTCCATCAGGACAGCTCCATGCAGGCAGGGTCTTCGGTCCGGAAGCACGTGTGCTCCGGAGCCTCGGGCTTGCGCGATTCGTTCTCCTGCACTGCAGGGCGTCTCACGTCACCAGGAACGTCGTCGACGCCCCCGTAGTTCCAGGGATTGCAACGCAGCACCCGCCACGCTGCGAGTCGGCCGCCCCGGAGAACCCCGTGGATCCGCACGGCGCGCACAGCGTACTCGGAGCAGCTCGGGTAGAACCTGCAGGACGGCGGTGTCATCGGTGAGATGACGAGCTGATACCCACGAAGCAGCAGGAGAAGCAGTCTGGCCGGGAGCCTGACGATCCATCGCCAGGCGGTGCGGACGGACCCCGCGGCGCTGGTTGTCGTCATGGCTGTGTCTCCGGCCCTTGCAGAGCCAGCCGCGATAGACAGCGATGAAGGTCCCGCTCCAGCACCGTGTACGTGCTGCGGGCGGACGCGGGCAGGGCTCGCACGACGGTCACGGTTCCCTCGGGGAGCTGCTCCGTCTGCTGGGCCATGAGGGCTCGCATCCGGCGCTTGACGAGGTTGCGTGTCACGGCGTTGCCCACAGCCTTGGAAACGACAAAACCGACCATGGCCGGTCCATCACCGTCGCCAGGGGCGAGGTGGTGGACGACCATGGTCGATCGTCCGGCGCGCACACCCTCGCGTACAGTCCGACCGAAATCGGTGGAACGCCGAAGGCGGTGCGCCGCAGGAAGCACCGGTCAGGCGGAGAGCTCGGAGCGGCCCTTGCGACGGCGGGCGGCGAGGATGGCGCGGCCGGCACGGGTGGCCATGCGGGCGCGGAAGCCATGGGTCTTCGCACGACGCCGGTTGTTCGGCTGGTAGGTCCGCTTGCTCACGAGTAACTCCAGAACGTTGACATGGGGTCCCTGCCAGGGATGGCAGGGTCCGGGGATCAGGGCACGCGGGCACGACGAAGGTGCCGAACGGCTGTCTGACGCTATGCCGAGAGGCCGTCCCCGGTCAAGCCGAACCACTGTGACCTTCGACTGGGCGAAGATCACAGGATGTGGACGACGGCGATGTCGTCCGGAAGTTACAACGTTGTCGTTCAGCATGCCACAGCAGTGCAGGGCGCGTCACGGGTGAGATGGCGGCTGCCGCGGAACGTCACGCCTTGATGGTGCCCACGGACAGTTCCTGGGACCGAGGGACGACGACGGACGACGCCGTGCACAACCTGTGGAAAACTATGTGGACATCGACGGGCGTGCGACGCTCGCCGTCCGTCCCCCGAGCGAAGGAGAACGATGTCTGCAGCAGACGTCGACGTCACCGAGGTCTGGTCCAGGGCGATCACGGAGCTCGAGGCGAGCCCCGACATGACCCCGCGGCAGATCGCCTTCATCAAGCTCGGCGCCCCCCTCGCCATCGCCGAGGGCACGATCATCGTCGCCGTCGCCAACGAGTGGACCCGGGAGTACCTCGAGAACAGGGTCCGCTCGGAGCTCACCGACGCGCTCACGCACGCCCTCGGGCGCGACGCGCGCTTCGTCATCACCGTCGATGCCTCGCTCGCCGACGAGCAGACCGAGCAGGCCCTCACACGTCCCTCGGTGGACGAGCCGGTCGAGGCCCCGGCGACGCCGCCCCAGCGGATCTCGCACTCCGAGGTGTTCAACCCCTCGGGAGCGAGCTCCTCACCCCAGGCGTTCGAACCGACGAGTCTCAACGCTCACTACGTCTTCGAGACGTTCGTCATCGGCGCCTCCAACCGCTTCGCCCACGCGGCGGCGGTCGCCGTCGCAGAGGCGCCGGCAAAGGCGTACAACCCCCTCTTCATCTACGGCGGGTCCGGCCTCGGGAAGACGCACCTGCTCCACGCGATCGGTCACTACGCGAAGAGCCTCTACCCCGGCGTGCGCGTGCGGTACGTCAACTCCGAGGAGTTCACGAACGACTTCATCAACTCGATCGGTGAAGGCCGTGCCGGCGCGTTCCAGCGCCGCTACCGCGAGGTCGACGTCCTCCTCATCGACGACATCCAGTTCCTGCAGGGCAAGGAACAGACGATGGAGGAGTTCTTCCACACGTTCAACACCTTGCACAACGCGAACAAGCAGGTCGTCATCACCTCGGACGTCCCGCCGAAGCAGCTTAACGGCTTCGAGGACCGCCTGCGGTCCAGGTTCGAGTGGGGCCTCATCACGGACGTTCAGCCGCCGGACCTCGAGACCCGCATCGCGATCCTCCGCAAGAAGGCTGCCGGCGAACGGCTCGCAGCCCCGGACGACGTCCTCGAGTACATCGCGTCGAAGATCTCGACGAACATCCGTGAGCTCGAGGGCGCACTCATCCGTGTCACGGCGTTCGCGAACCTCAACCGGCAGCAGGTCGACATCGGGCTCGCGGAGATCGTCCTCAAGGACCTCATCACCGACGAGGACGCCTCGCAGATCACCGCGGGAAGCATCATCGCCCAGACCGCGGCGTACTTCGGCCTCTCGATCGACGATCTCTGCGGCAACTCGCGGTCGCGGGTCCTCGTCACGGCCCGACAGATCGCCATGTATCTGTGCCGAGAGCTCACGGACCTCTCGTTGCCGAAGATCGGTCAGGAGTTCGGAGGACGTGACCACACGACGGTCATGCATGCGAACCGGAAGATCGGTGCGCAGATGGCCGAGCGGCGCTCGATCTACAACCAGGTGACAGAGCTGACGAGCCGCATCAAGCACGAGCACAGGTCCTAGGGCCCAACTCTCGACACGGCATCGAGAGTCACGTGGGATGTCTTTCCACACCTGTGCACAGACCTGTGGACAACGGTGGACGACACCCATGGATCTGTGGACACGTCGGTGCAGAACAGGGGACAGTCCCTGGGCACCATCCCTTCGTCCACAACGACACACAGTTGTCCACATGTCGTCCACGAGCACGTCGAATCACAACTTTCGATGGCCGACCTGCAAGAACATGTGCTTTCCCCAGGATCCACAAACCCTACGACGACGATGACAGTTCTCTCATGAGGGAATCCACATCACCTTCATGAGCCTCACGGCCCGACACCGGCAGCACGACAACGGTGGCACTCCCGGACCACCTGCTCAGAGATGACCCCGGCCCTCGAGGTCGCGTAGTGTTCATCCCGACCTGTGTCTCGGTGCGAGCTCACGGGTGCCGAACCGAGAGGGAGTGCGAGCAGATGAAGTTCCGCGTCGAGCGCGACGTCCTGGCCGAGGCCGTCACCTGGGCGGCACGGACCCTGCCCGCACGTCCGCCGGCGCCCGTCCTCGCCGGAGTGCGGATCGAGGCCGACCCCCTCGGTGTGCTCCGCCTGTCCACCTTCGACTACGAGGTATCGGCCCGCTCCGAGATCCCCGCCGAGGTCGCCGAGGCTGGCGAGGTGCTCGTCTCCGGACGCCTTCTCGCCGAGATCTCACGAGCGCTTCCCAACCGGCCGGTCGACGTCGTCCTCGAGGGCACGAAGGTCAACGTCACGTGCGGCTCGAGCCGCTTCTCGCTCCTCACGATGCCCGTCGAGGACTACCCTGCTCTCCCGACGATGCCGCAGGTCGTCGGTGTCATCTCAGGCGACGAGCTCACCGAGGCGGTCGCCCAGGTGTCCGTCGCGGCGAGCAAGGACGACACCCTGCCGCTGCTCACGGGAGTGCGTGCCGAGCTCGAGGGTTCGACGATCACCCTCCTGGCGACTGACCGCTACCGTCTCGCGCTCCGCGAGCTGCCGTGGCGGCCGGCACAGACCGACATCTCCGAGGTCGCGCTCGTCCGGGCCCGCACGCTCTCCGAGGTCGCCAAGTCGCTCGGCTCGTCGGGCGACGTCTCCGTCGCGCTCTCGACCGGTGCAGGCGTCGACCTCATCGGGTTCGAGGCAGGCGGACGCCACACGACGTCACAGCTCACCGACGGTGACTACCCGCCCGTCCGCCGGCTCTTTCCCGACGAGACCCCGATCCACGCGGTCGTGGCGACCTCGGCACTCATCGAGGCGAGCAAGCGTGTCTCGCTCGTCGCCGAGCGCAACACCCCGATCCGGCTGTCCTTCTCCGACGGCCAGGTCGTCCTCAACGCAGGGCAGGGCGACGACGCCCAGGCGTCGGAAGCCCTCGAGGCGCTCCTCGTCGGCGAGGACATCTCGGTCGCGTTCAACCCGACCTTCCTGCTCGACGGGCTGGGGGCTCTCGGCACGGACTTCGTCCGGCTGAGCTTCACGCACCCCAACAAGCCCGTCGAGTTCACCGGGCAGGACTCCCTCGAGGGTGAGTCGCAGACGCACTACCGCTACCTGCTCGTGCCCATCCGCTTCGCGAGCTGACACCCGGGGTCCGGGTGCACGTCTCTCACCTCTCGCTGCAGGACTTTCGCTCCTACACGCAGGTCGACCTCGAGCTCGAACCGGGCGTCAACGCGTTCGTCGGTCCCAACGGTCAGGGCAAGACGAACCTCGTCGAGGCGATCGGCTACGTCGCGACCCTCGGCTCCCACCGGGTCGCGAACGACGCCGCTCTCGTCCGCGCGGGCGCGCAGAGGGCGGTCGTCCGGACCCGGGTCGTCCGGGGAGACCGAGCCTCGACGATCGATCTCGAGATCAACGTCGGTCGCGCCAACAGGGCACGCCTCAATCGCTCACCCGTCCCACGCGTCCGGGACGTCGTCGGCATCCTCCGCACCGTCCTCTTCGCGCCCGAGGACCTCGTGCTCGTCAAGGGTGACCCGGACGCCCGCCGTCGGTTTCTCGACGACCTCATGATCCTCGTGAGCCCCCGCCTCGCGTCCGTGCTCGCGGACTACGAGCGTGTGCTGCGCCAGCGGTCCGCGCTCCTCAAGTCGGCCGGCGGCCCGCGACGTCGGGGTCGGAGCACGGGCGACGACGCAGCAGGGTCCCCGGACCTGCGCACGCTCGACGTCTGGGACGCGAAGCTCGCGGTGCTGGGCGCCGAGATCATCGCGGTCCGGCAGCGTCTCGTCGTCGGTCTCGCGCCCTTCGTCGACGACGCGTACGACCGTGTGAGCGCGGGGCAGGGACGGGCGGAGATCGCCTACCGCTCGAGCCTCGCATCCGCGCTCGACCTCCCGGAGACCGACTTCCTTCCGACGGTCGCCGAGATCGAGGCTCAGCTGCTCGAGGCGGTGTCACGGCTTCGACCCAAGGAGATCGAGCGGGGCGTGTGCCTCGTCGGTCCGCACCGCGACGATCTCGTGCTCACGCTCGGCGGCCTGCCTGCGAAGGGCTATGCGAGCCACGGTGAGTCGTGGTCGTTCGCGCTCGCGCTCCGGCTCGCGTCGTACAGCTTGCTCACCGAGGGCGTCGGGGACTCCGACGACGATTTCTGGGTCGCAGACTCGCGCGAGGACGGAGAGCCTGTGCTCGTGCTCGACGACGTGTTCGCGGAGCTCGACGTCCGGCGCAGGCAGCGGCTCGCGGATCTCGTCGCGCCGGCGCGTCAGGTGCTCATCACGGCGGCGGTGCCGGGTGACGTCCCGGAATCTCTCGTCGGGGTGCGTTTCGACGTGCACGGCGGCGAGGTCACCCGTGTCGCCCGATGAGCCTGTCGAGCTCCCCCGGCCGCGAGGTGTGCCGGCGGTAGATCCGGACGACCCAACGCCCGACGTGCGTGACCTCGTCGAGCTGCCGTCGCCGCAGCAGGTGGCCAAGGAAGCCTTCAACCGGGCTCGCGCAGCGGCGCGCGAGCGGGGCGCGCGGCCGGGGGTGACGACACGGTCGCCGCTCGCCGAGCAGCGGTCCGGGCCGCGGCCCGGGGGCCGGGATCCGCAGCTCTTCGGCGATGTTGTCGGGCGTCTGCTCGCGGAGCGAGGCTGGACGAAGGACGTCTCGGTCGGTGGCGTCATCGGTCGGTGGCGGGAGGTCGTGGGCGACGAGATCGCTGAGCATGCGACTCCGCTGACGTTCGACGCGGGTGTCCTCGTCGTCCAGGCCGGTTCGACCGCGTGGGCGACACAGCTCGAGTTCCTCCGCCCGTCGCTGCTTGGGAGGCTCGCGCAGGAGCTTGGCCAGGGGGTGGTCGAGGAACTAAAGATCGTCGGTCCGACCGTGCGGTCCTTCGGTCGGGGACCGCGGAGGGTCAAGGGTCGTGGACCCAGGGACACCTGGGGCTGACTGGTTATCCACAGGCCTCTGTGCATGAACCAGTGGAAGACGTGTCATGGCTGTGAAAATCACTGTGGATAACGGGTTTGAGGCCCGATATTCCGCCCGTCGCAGGTAGACTGGACAGGTTGGGCCGGGCCCGGGACAGCACCCCGCTGACGGGTGCGTCACGAGCCCCCCGACCGGCGCTCGCTCGACTCCCCTCGTCTGGGGCGAACAGTGCTGCGGACCGTCTGACGGCCCGCGGTCGCGACGATGCTCCGACCTCGGTCGGAGCACGCACGCGGCGCCGCAGAGCACGGAACTTCAAGCGTCGAGCCGAGGAGCACCTCTTCCAGTGACTGACCAGCCGAGCACCACGGACGCGGGATCCCCGACGCCCTCCGCTCCCAGCTACGACGCCTCCTCGATCACGGTCCTCGAGGGCCTCGAGGCGGTTCGCAAGCGTCCCGGCATGTACATCGGCTCGACGGGTGAGCGTGGACTCCACCACCTCGTCTACGAGGTTGTGGACAACGCTGTGGACGAAGCGCTTGCCGGCTACTGCGACCACATCGAGATCACGCTCCTCGACGACGGTGGCGTCAAGGTCGTCGACAACGGCCGCGGCATCCCGGTCGCGCTCCACCCGACCGAAGGTCGCCCCACGGTCGAGGTCGTCATGACGATCCTCCACGCGGGCGGCAAGTTCGGCGGCGGCGGGTATGCCGTCTCGGGCGGGCTCCACGGTGTCGGCATCTCCGTCGTCAACGCGCTGTCGACACGCGTCGAGACCGAGATCAAGCGCGACGGTTTCACGTGGAACCAGTCCTTCGCCGACGGCGGCAAGCCGGTCGGAACGCTCCGTCAGGGAGCACCGACCGAGGAGACCGGGACGACGCAGACGTTCTGGGCCGACCCCGCGATCTTCGAGTCGACCGTCTTCGACTACGAGACGCTCCGCTCGCGCTTCCAGCAGATGGCGTTTCTCAACAAGGGCCTGCAGATCACGCTCACGGACGAGCGTTCCGTCGAGGTCGACGAGGACGAGCTCGCGGGCGACGCCGACACCGAGGCCCCGCGCCACCGCACCGTCACATACCGCTACGACCAGGGCCTCACGGACTACGTCCGTCACCTCAACTCGATGAAGAAGGTCGAGCTCGTCCACCCCGAGATCATCGACTTCGAGGCGGAGGACACCGACCGTCGCATCTCTCTCGAGATCGCGATGCAGTGGACGGGTGCCTACTCCGAGTCGGTGCACACGTACGCGAACACGATCTCGACGACCGAGGGCGGTACCCACGAGGAGGGCTTCCGTGCGGCGATGACGTCCCTCGTCAACCGCTACGCGCGCGCCAAGGGTCTCCTCAAGGACAAGGACGAGAACCTCACGGGCGACGACGTCCGCGAGGGGCTCACCGCCGTCGTCTCGGTGAAGCTCGGCGAGCCGCAGTTCGAGGGCCAGACGAAGACGAAGCTCGGCAACACCGAGGCGAAGACCTTCGTCCAGAGCGTCGTCAACGACCGCCTCGGCGACTGGCTCGAGTCCCACCCCAACGAGGCCAAGGACATCATCCGCAAGGCCGTCCAGGCCGCTCAGGCGCGCCTCGCGGCGCGCAAGGCGCGCGAGGCGACGCGCAAGAGCCTCCTCGGCACCTCGTCGATGCCGGGCAAGCTCAAGGACTGCCAGTCCAACAAGCCCGAAGAGTCCGAGATCTTCATCGTCGAGGGCGACTCCGCCGGCGGCTCCGCCGTCCGCGGTCGCAACCCCTACAACCAGGCGATCATGCCGATCCGAGGCAAGATCCTCAACGTCGAGCGGGCCCGCCTCGACCGCGCGCTCAGCAACCTCGAGGTCCAGGGGCTCATCACCGCCTTCGGCACGGGCATCTCCGAAGACTTCGACATCGACAAGCTCCGGTACCACAAGATCGTCCTCATGGCCGACGCCGACGTCGACGGCAAGCACATCGCGACGCTTCTGCTCACGCTGCTGTTCCGCTTCATGCGACCGCTCATCGAGCACGGCCACGTCTACCTCGCGCAGCCGCCGCTCTACCGTCTCAAGTGGTCGAACGCACCCCACGACTACGTGTACTCCGACGCCGAGCGCGACCAGGCCCTCGCGGCCGGCCTCGCCGCCGGCCGGCGCATCCCCAAGGACAACGGCATCCAGCGCTACAAGGGCCTCGGCGAGATGGACTACTCCGAGCTCTGGGACACGACGATGGACCCCGAGCACCGCACGCTGCTCCAGGTGACCCTCGACGACGCGGCGACGGCCGACGAGGTCTTCTCAGTGCTCATGGGAGAGGACGTCGAGCAGCGACGCTCCTTCATCCAGCGCAACGCCAAGGACGTGAGGTTCCTCGACATCTGACGGCCGCCCGGCCCCAGCGACAGGAACCCCACGCACGACCCGGCCCAGCGCCGAGCGAAGGAACGAGACGGTGAGCGAGAACACCCCCGAGAACGGGACGACCGGCGACGCGTACGACGTCGTCAACCACGGACGGATCGACCAGATCGACCTCCAGCAGGAGATGCAGAAGTCGTTCCTCGACTACGCGATGAGCGTCATCGTCTCGCGCGCGCTGCCCGACGTCCGCGACGGCCTCAAGCCCGTCCACCGACGCGTGCTCTACGCGATGTACGACGGCGGCTACCGTCCCGACCGCGCGTTCTCCAAGTGCACGCGCGTCGTCGGCGACGTCATGGGCAAGTACCACCCGCACGGTGACACCGCGATCTACGACGCCATGGTGCGCCTCGTGCAGGACTGGTCGCTGCGCTACCCGCTCATCGCCGGGCAGGGGAACTTCGGCTCCCCCGGCAACGACCCCGCCGCAGCACCCCGGTACACCGAGTGCCGCATGGCGCCGCTCGCCATGGAGATGGTCCGGGACATCGACAAGGAGACCGTCGACTTCCAGGACAACTACGACGGTCGCACCCAGGAGCCCGTCGTCCTGCCGGCGCGCTTCCCCAACCTCCTCGTCAACGGCTCCTCCGGCATCGCCGTCGGCATGGCGACGAACATCCCGCCGCACAACATGCGCGAGGTCGCCGCTGGTGTCCGGTGGCACCTTGCCCACCCGGGTGCGAGTCGCGAGGAGCTCCTCGACGCCCTCATCGGCGAGATCAAGGGTCCGGACTTCCCGACGGGCGCCGCGGTGCTCGGCCGCCGCGGGATCGAGGACATGTACCGCACGGGTCGCGGCTCGATCACGATGCGTGCCGTCGTCAACGTCGAGGAGATCCAGGGCCGCACGTGCCTCGTCGTCACCGAGCTGCCGTACCAGGTCAACCCTGACAACCTCGCCGCGAAGATCGCCGACCTCGTCAAGGAAGGCCGTCTCGGCGGCATCGCCGACCTGCGTGACGAGACCTCGGGCCGCACCGGTCAGCGGCTCGTCATCGTCCTCAAGCGCGACGCTGTCGCGAAGGTCGTCCTCAACAACCTCTACAAGCACACGCAGCTCCAGGACACGTTCGGCGCGAACATGATCGCCCTCGTCGACGGCGTGCCACGCACCCTGTCGCTCGACGCGTTCATCCGCCACTGGACGACGCACCAGATGGACGTCATTGTCCGCCGGACGCGCTTCATGCTCCGCGAGGCCGAGGAGCGCGCCCACATCCTCACGGGCTACCTCAAGGCCCTCGACATGCTCGACGAGGTCATCGCGCTCATCCGCGCGTCCGCGACCGTCGACGACGCCCGTGAAGGCCTCATGCGCCTCCTCGACGTCGACGAGATCCAGGCCCGTGCGATCCTCGCCCTCCAGCTGCGCGCGCTCGCCGCGATGGAGCGTCAGAAGATCGCCGACGAGCACGCCGAGCTCATGGCGCGCATCGCTGACTACAACGCGATCCTCGCGAACGAGGACCGGCAGCGGCAGATCGTCGGCGACGAGCTCGACGAGATCGTCGGCCGCTACGGCGACGAGCGTCGCACGACGATCCTCCCGTTCGACGGCGAGGTCTCGATCGAGGACCTCATCGCCGAGGAGGAGATGGTCGTCACCATCACCCGCGGCGGTTACGTCAAGCGCACCCGCACCGACAACTACCGGGCGCAGAAGCGTGGTGGCAAGGGCGTCCGCGGCGCACAGCTGCGAGAGGACGACATCGTCGACCACTTCTTCGTCACCTCGACCCACAACTGGCTGCTCTTCTTCACGAACTTCGGCCGCGTCTACCGTGCCAAGGCGTACGAGCTGCCCGAGGGCGGCCGCGACGCCAAGGGGCAGCACGTCGCGAACCTTCTTGCGTTCCAGCCCGACGAGCGGATCGCCCAGGTGCTCGCGCTGCGGACATACGAGGACGCGGGGTACCTCCTTCTCGCGACGAAGCGAGGCCTCGTCAAGAAGACGCGCCTGACCGAGTACGACACGAACCGCACCGCCGGCCTCATCGCGATCAACCTCCGCGAGGACGACGAGGGTACGACCGACGAGCTCGTCTCGGCCCGCATCGTCAACTCCGTCGACGACGTCATCCTCGTGAGCCGCAAGGGCCAGTCGATCCGCTTCACGGCGAACGATGAGCAGGTGCGGCCCATGGGGCGTTCGACGTCGGGCGTCACGGGCATGAAGTTCCGCGACGACGACGACCTGCTCGCGATGGACGTCGTTCGTGACGACGCGTTCCTCTTCACCGTCACCGAGGGCGGCATCGCGAAGCGCACCCAGCTCACGGTCGACAACTACCGGCTCCAGGGCCGAGGCGGGCTCGGCATCCGCGTCGCGAACCTGCCCGAGCGCAACGGGGACCTCGTCGGCGCCCTCGTCGTCGACGAGGACGACGAGGTGCTCGTCATCATGGAACGCGGCAAGATCGTGCGGTCCGCGGTGCGTGAGGTCAACCCGACCGGGCGCACCTCGCAGGGCGTGATCTTCGCCAAGCCCGACAAGAACGACCGGATCATCGCCGTCGCCCGCAACGAGGAATCTGGGGATGACGACGAGGCCACCGACGGCGAGGGTTTCGCCGTCGACGCCGAGTCCACGGACGGGACGGTCCCCCTGCAGGAGGAGGCCAACACCGCCGAGGCGGGGCAGACTGGGACGACCGACGTCGCTGACATCGACGTGACGGGCACCGAGGAGGAGCGAGCGTGACCGAGAAGCAGGACGCCGCGCCGCCGGCGATCACCCCGAAGACCCCGGCACCGCGTCCCGACGCGCCCGCCGGGCCCGGTCCGGTGCCTGCGCCTGCTGCGATCTCCGCAACCGGCGCGACTCCCACCGGCCCGGGGAGCACGGGCGCGGTTCCCGCGCCGGCCAGCGCCCCGAGGCCCGTGGACGAGCACGACAACGAGCACCTCGACGAGGAGGACTACGCGCCGCGCAAGGTCCGCCTCACGCTCTCGCGCATCGACCCGTGGTCCGTCATGAAGATGTCGTTCCTCCTGTCGATCGCGATCGGCATCATGATCGTCGTCGCGGCCTTCGTGTTCTGGTACGCGCTCAACGACCTCGGGGTGTTCACGTCGATCGACGAGACGATCCGGAAGATCGTCGGGACCGAGTCCGAGCTCGACATCCTCCAGTACGTCGAGCGCGACCGCGTCGTCTCCCTCGCGATGATCATCGCTGTCGTCGATGTCGTCCTCATGACGGCGCTCTCGACGATCGGAGCCTTCCTCTACAACGTCGTCGCAGCCCTCGTGGGCGGCGTGCACATGACGCTCACGGACGACTGACGACGAACTCCGGGGCGCCCCGGCACCTCGTTTTGGAGCGAGGGCCGATGCTGGGGTAGTCTCGGTGCGCTGCCGTCGCAGGGAAACCTGCAGCGAGCGGCGACGGGCCCATAGCTCAGGCGGTTAGAGCGCTTCGCTGATAACGAAGAGGTCGGAGGTTCAAGTCCTCCTGGGCCCACGGAAGTACCCCACAAGGAGGTTGTCCCATGAAGAAGCTCCTTCTCGTCGCGGCTGTGGCCGCTGTCGGGTACTACGCCTGGCGGAGGTACTCCGAGGAGTCCGCCGGCAAGGACCTCTGGGCAGAGGTCGCCGACACCTTCGAGTGAGGCACAGAAAACTCACGGGGCCATGGCGCAATTGGTAGCGCACCTGCTTTGCAAGCAGGGGGTTGGGGGTTCGAGTCCCCCTGGCTCCACCACAGACGGCCTGCATCTCCTCATGAGATGCAGGCCGTTCGTCTGTCGGGTCGACCCGAGGGCAGGGGAGCGTCGCTAGGCTGGGCGCGATCCCGACGCCGTCACCCAGGAGAAGATCCGTGCCCACCCCCCGTCTCGTCGCGTTCGACCTCGACGACACCCTTGCCCCGTCGAAGTCCCCCCTCGACGGCCGCATGGTCGAGCTTCTCCTCGCTCTGCTCGAGCGCGTCCCGGTGTGCATCATCTCAGGCGGGCAGATCGCGCAGTTCCGGGCGCAGGTCATCGAACGGCTCGGAGACGTCGACCCCGCGCTCCTCGCACGGCTCCACCTCATGCCGACGTGCGGGACGCAGTACTGGCGTCACCACGAGGGTGCGTGGCACCAGGAGTACGCCGAGAACCTCACGGACGACGAGAAGCAGCGCGCGTTGGCCGCGGTCGAGGGCGAGGCGCGTCGCCTGGGCCTCTGGGAGTCTGAGACCTGGGGCCCGATCCTCGAGGACCGCGAGTCGCAGATCACGTTCTCCGCGCTCGGTCAGGCCGCTCCCGTCGCCGCGAAGGCCGCGTGGGACCCCGACGGCTCACGGAAGGCGGCACTGCGTGATGCCGTCGCCGTGCTCGTCCCCGACCTCGAGGTGCGCTCTGGCGGCTCGACGTCCGTCGACATCACCCGCAAGGGCATCGACAAGGCTTACGGCATGGCGCGCCTCGAGAAGCTCGCGGACGTCCCCCTCGACGACATGCTCTTCGTCGGCGACCGCCTCGACGAGGGTGGCAACGACCGGCCCGTCCTTGACATGGGAGTGCGCTGCCACGCGGTCGAGGGCTGGGAGGACACCGCCGACTACCTCGCGGAGCTCATCCCCACGCTCTGACGGATCTCCGCGGCTCGCAGGCGCGCGCAGACGGACGACGACGGCCGCCCCGAGGGGCGGCCGTCGTCGTCCGTGCAGAGGAGCGTCAGGCGTCAGGGGCCTTCGGCTTCGGAGTGGTTTTCCGTGGTGCTCGAGGCTTCGGTGCGGGCTTCTGCGCCGCCTCGTCGATCTTCTCCGCGGCGTCGTCGGCGGCACCGGCCGCTGTCTCGGCGGCGTCGGCGACCGTGCTCGACGTCGTGTCGGCAACGTCCTCAACCTTCTCGGCGACAGCCTCGACGGCATCGGTGCCCGCCTCCTGCGCCTCGGCGGCGGCGTCAGCCACCTCGGCCGCGACCTCTCCCCCGGCCTCGGCGGCCGCGTCTCCGGCCTTCTCTGCCTCGTCCGAGGCATCCTCGAGGACGTCCTCGAAGCTCGACGTGTCGACCTTCTCCCACGGCTCAGCCCAGGGGTCGACCTCGGGCTGAGACTTCTTCCAGACGACGTACGCGCCACCCGCGGCGGCCGCCGTGCCCGCGACCCACCAGAACGCCTTGCCCTTGCCCGAGGACTTCTCAGCCTTCTTCGCGAGCACCTCGGCCGCGCCGGCGAGCGAGTCCGATCCGTGCGCCACGGCGTCCTGCGCCTTCGTCGCAACCTTCTCGACGACGCCGCCGTCGGCTGCGTCGTCCGCGACGCGGGCGAGGAGGTCGGCCGTCGACGACGCGGCTGCCCCGGACTTCTCCGCAGCCGTCGCGGCTGCCGCGTTGAACGCGTGCACGAGGCGCGGCAGATACTCGTCGACGACCTTGTCGTGCGCCGTGTCGATCGCGGGGCGGGCCTTCTCTGCCGCAGCCTCGACGCGAGGAGCCGCAGCCTGGACGGTCTCGTCCCAGACCTTCTCGATGCGCGGAGCGAGCCACTCCTTGAAGGCCTCGAGGCGCGGTGCGCTCCACTCGACCGCGTCCTGGGCCGCGACCTTGGCACGCTCGGCGAGGAGTGCGGCGACGTGCGCCGCCTGCTCGGCGGCGTCCCCCACCGCGGCGGCGGCCGTCGCGGCCTGGTCCTTGACCTTCTCGGAGTCGATCCCGTCGAGGGTCTCCCTGGCCTGGTTGCGGATGCCGTCGAGCATGATGCCTCCTGCTGGTCGCGATGACGAAGGTATCCCCCTACTCTGCCACCGACAGGGGTCGCACCGCGACGGGGGGAGCGACTCCCGTCCTGCGGAGGTTCCGTGGGAGGATGAGGTCATGTTCGCAACCCTGCACACCTCCGCGGGCGACATCCGCGTCGAGCTGTTCCCGAACCACGCGCCGAAGACTGTCGAGAACTTCACGGGTCTCGCGACGGGCACGAAGGCCTGGACGAACCCGTCGACGGGCGCCTCGTCGAACGAGCCCTTCTACGACGGCCTCATCTTCCACCGCGTCATCTCCGGCTTCATGATCCAGGGCGGCTGCCCGCTCGGCACCGGCACGGGTGGCCCCGGCTTCAAGTTCGACGACGAGATCCACCCCGAGCTCGGGTTCACGAAGCCGTACCTCCTCGCCATGGCGAACGCCGGCACGCGCCGCAACCCGCTCACCGGCAAGGCCGAGGGCACCAACGGGTCGCAGTTCTTCATCTCCGTCGACGCGACGCCGTGGCTTACCGGCAAGCACACGATCTTCGGCGAGGTAGCCGACGACGCGTCCCGCCAGGTCGTCGACGCGATCGCTGCCGCGAAGACCCGTCCGGGCGACCGCCCCGTCGAGGACATCGTCATCAACAGCGTGACGATCGAGGACTGACCTCCCCTGCACGTCCCGAGAGCCGCCGCACACCCCTGGATGCCCGCATGAGCGACAACGTCCCGACGGGGGGTGCGGCGGCTCCCGTCTGTCCGCGGCACCCCGACCGTGTCTCCTACATCAGCTGCCAGCGGTGCGGTCGGCCCGCGTGCACCGAGTGTCAGCGCCCCGCTGCCGTCGGCGTGCACTGCGTCGAGTGCGTCAACGAGCACGCCCGCAACGCGCCCGCCGCCCGGACGGCGCTCGGTGCGCGGCTGCGTGAAGGCCGACCCGTCGTGACGCTCACGCTCATCGGGCTGTGCGTCATGAGCTACGTCCTCCAGCGCACCGCGGGCGACGTCTGGACGGCGCACCTCGAGATGGCGCCCGTCCTCGGCGCGCTCGAGCCGTGGCGGCTGCTCACGGCGGCGTTCCTCCACGCCGACAATCTCACTCACATCGCGTTCAACATGATCGCCCTGTGGTCGGTCGGACCGCTCCTCGAGCAGATGCTCGGCCGAGGGCGGTTCCTTGCGCTCTATCTGCTCTCGGCGCTCGGCGGGTCTGTCGCGGTCGTGTGGCTCGCGAACCCTCTGACGATGGAGTGGCTCACACCCGTGCGCGGGGCGTCGGGGGCGGTGTTCGGGCTCTTCGGAGCGTTCGTCGTCATCCTCCGGCGCTTCGACCGGGACGCGACGCAGGTGTACGGGATCCTCGGCATCAACCTCGTCATCGGCTTCGTCGTGCCGGGGATCTCGTGGGAGGCGCACGTCGGCGGGTTCGTCGTGGGTGCCGCTGTCGGCGCGGCGTTCGCGTACGCGCCGCGCGAGCGGCGTCACCTGTGGGCGTTCGTCGTGCCGATCGTCGCGACCGTCGTGCTCGGCGCAGCGGCGGCCGTGCGCTTCGGGTCTGTGCCGGAGTGGACGCGTGTCGACGAGGACTCGTTCCTGCCGCCCGACGGCTTCACGTCGGCGGTGCACGCGGTCGAGCCGGAGCGCACGCCTGTGGACAACCTCGCCTCGGCGGGGCTGTCCACAGTTCTCCACAGCGTTACTCACAGCTGTGGAACTACAGGCGTGTAGTTATCCACAGGCCTGTCCACCGATGGGGACAGACTGTCCACCGCCCCAACAATCCGAGCGGATGGCCCCTACCAGTAGCCATCCGCTCGGATTCCTGGGAACGGCGTCGTGCGGGGACGCGCGAGGCCCCCTGCATCGATGATGCAGGGGGCCTCGCGCGTCCCCGGGCCGAGCCCAGCGTCAACGCCCGATGCTCAGCGCCAACGCGTCGTCAGACCGAAGCCGGCGATGAGGAACGCGAAACCGACCGCGAGGTTCCAGTTGCCGTTGAGATCGAAGGCCTTCTGGAACGGAATCGGCCACTGCATGTTCGAGAGGTACGCGACGACGACGTACACGAGGCCGAAGATCATGAGACCGAGCATCGTCGGCACGAGCCAGCGCGGATTCACCCCGGCCTCACGCGCCTTCTCACGGGCCTCACGCTTGAGCTGCTTATCGAGCGACGCGGCCTTCTTCTTCGCCGCAGGCGGCACGACCGGCTTCTTCACGGTGGCAGCGGGGGACGACTCGTTCTCGGACGGCTTCGGATCGGACACGGCGCGAGGCTCCTGTCTGGGACGGCGGGACCGGGACCGCACAGTCCCGTGACAACGCATAGCCTAGTGCCCGGGCGGCACCACGCCCTGCGCACACATGGAGGCGAGCCGGATGAGGACCGCGGACACCCCCGCACGGCGGGTCCAGCGAGCACCCGTCGTCGTCATGCTCGTCCTTGCCCTCGCAGGCCTCCTCTTCACGTCCTCCGCCCGGCTCGCCCGCAGCCAGGGTGAACGCCACCCCGAGAACCTCGCCCAGCTCATCGAGGTCGAGGAACGCCGCGTCGCCGAGGTCGAGGAGACGCTCAAGGCCCTCGACGAGCAGATCTCGCTCGCCGCACCCGCCGTCGGCCCCGACGTCGACGAGGACGCCTACCTGCGCGACGCCGTCGCCGCCGGCGCCGTCCCCGTCACCGGACCCGGGCTGCGCGTCGCGCTCGACGACGCACCGCCCCAGCCCGTCGGCTCGACGATCCCCGCCGACACCCTCGTCGTCCACCAGCAGGACCTCGAAGCCGTCATCAACGCCCTCTGGGCCGGGGGAGCGGAAGCCATGACGCTCCAGGGCCAGCGTGTCCTCACGACGACCGCGTTCCGCTGCGTCGGCAACGTCCTCTCGCTCCACGGCCGCGTCTACTCCCCGCCCTACGTCGTCGAGGCCATCGGGGACCCGGCCGCACTCGCCGCGGCTCTCGACGCGTCGGACGCGATCTCGACGTACCGCGAATGGGTCGACGCCGTCGGGCTCGGCTGGGACGTCAGCACGCAGGACACCCTCGAGATGCCCGCCCGCACGGTCGCGAACCTCGCGCACACCCGCCTCCCCGACGGCGTCGACCCGCTTCCCTGACCGACGACGTGGACGACCGCGCGGCCGTGCACCCCGGCGGGGCATGATGGCCTCACGACCCAACCACGCCACCCGGGAGACGCCGTGACGCGCATCCTCGTCGTCGACAACTACGACTCGTTCGTCTACACGATCGTCGGCTACCTCGACCAGCTCGGGGCACGGACGACCGTCGTCCGCAACGACGCCGTCCCCGACGCCGCGACCTGGGAGTACGACGGTGTCCTCGTGTCGCCCGGTCCCGGGACCCCCGCCGAGGCCGGATCGAGCCTCGACGTCATCCGGGCGTGCGCCGCACGGGCCCTGCCGATGCTCGGCGTCTGCCTCGGCCACCAGGCGCTTGGCGAGGCCTTCGGAGCCACCGTCACGCACGCCCCCGAGCTCATGCACGGCCGCACGAGTCTCGTCGAGCACGAAGACCGCGGCGTCCTCGACGGTCTTCCCCACCCCTTCACCGCGACGCGCTACCACTCGCTCGCCGTCGTCCCCGCGACGGTGCCCGACGAGCTCGAGGTCACCGCACGCACGTCCGGCGGCATCATCATGGGGCTCCAGCACCGCGAGCTGCCGCTCCACGGCGTCCAGTTCCACCCCGAGTCGGTCCTCAGCGAGGGCGGTCACAGGCTCTTCGCGAACTGGCTCGCGCTCACCGGCCTCACGGACGCCGTCGAGCGATCCGCCGGACTCGCGCCGCTCGTGCGGCGCTGAGCCCCACGCGTCCAGGAAGGCCACGAGCCCCCGACCAGCGGTCGGGGGCTCGTGGCGTCAGCGGACGGAGATCAGCCCTCGTCACCCTCACCGTCACCGTCACCAGCACCCGGGTCGGACGTCGGGTCCGTGGTCGGCTCAACCGTCGGCGCCTGCGGGCCCGGCCCGGTCGACACGTAGATGACGACCTCGTCGCCCTCCTGAGCCGCCGTGCCACCTGTCGGCACGTCGAAGACGATGCCGGCCACCTGGTCGAAGGACTGCTCCGTGATGACCTTCGGCACGAGGTTCCGCGCACGCAGCGCCTCCTCGGCCTGCGCCTGCGTGAGGCCCACGAGGTTCGTCGGCACGACGACCGTCTCCGGCTCGGGCTCACGCGCGATGATGATCTGGATAACCGTGCTGTGCTTGACCTGACCGGCCGCCGGTGCCTGACGCAGGACCGTGCCCGGCTTCGCGTCCGCGGACTCCTCGGAGTCGTACGACGCACTCACGCGCGGGTTCGCGGCGAAGAACTCCTCGACTTCCTTGCGTTCCATCTTCTCGAAGTCAGGGACGTCCGTGTTGCCGTTCGAGATGAAGAGCACGACCTTGTCGCCCTTCTTGACGTCCTTGTCCGCCGCGGGCTCCGTGCGCGTCACGCGGTCGAGCTCGACCGTGCCGCTCGGCTCCGTGCGTGTCGTCTCGACGACGAGACCGGCCTCCGTGAGCACCTGCGAGGCGCGCGCCTGGTCGAGTCCCGCGACGTCAGGAATCTTCGTCGCGGACGGGCCCTGCGAGAACCACACCGTCACCGACGTGTTCTCGGGAACCGACTGTCCCTCGGGCGGGTCCGAGCGCACGGCCGTGTCGCGCTCCGCGGTCGACTCCTCGAGCTCCTGGACGAGCACGAGGTTGAGCGCGTCGAACGCCTCCTTGACCTCGGCCCGCGTCTTGCCGACGACGGTCGGCACCGTGACGTTCTTGACCTCGGGAGTCTTGTTGTTGTTGAGCACGAGGATGAGGACGAGCGCGACGACCGCCGCGACCGCGACCGCGACGAGCGACCACACGAGCGTGCGACGACGCTTCGTGTCCGGCTCGGCCTCGGCCACCGCCTGCGTGGCCGTCGCTGGCGACGTCCCCACCGGCGGGAACCCGGACGCGCCCGCACCGGTGGGTGCCCAGCCGCCACCCTGCGCAGCCGGCTGGACGGGCTGCGGGAACGCCTGCGTCGTCGCCGCACCGAACACCTGCGTCGCCGACTCGTCGGCCGCAGGCACGGCCGCTGCCGCGGCCGCCGCGGCGACCGTCGCGATCCCCGCCGCCTCGACATGACCGCCGCGGATCGCAGACTCGAGGTCCGCGCGGAACTCTGCGGCCGAGCCGTACCGGTCGACGCGCGACTTCGCGAGCGACTTCAGCACGACGCGGTCGAGGGTCTCCGGGATGTCGCTCGCGAGGCTCGACGGACGCGGCGGAGCCTCCTGCACGTGCTGGTAAGCGACTGCGACGGGGGAGTCGCCCTGGAACGGCGGGCGTCCCGTGAGGAGCTCGAAGAGCAGGCATCCGGCCGAGTAGAGATCGGAACGTGCGTCGACCGACTCGCCGCGCGCCTGCTCGGGGGAGAGGTACTGCGCGGTGCCGATGACAGCCTGCGTCTGCGTCATCGTCGCCGCCGAGTCCGCGACCGCTCGCGCGATGCCGAAGTCCATGACCTTGACGGCACCCGTCGGCGTGAGCATGACGTTCGCCGGCTTGATGTCGCGGTGGACGATGCCCGCCTGGTGGCTGTACTCGAGCGCCGAGAGGACGCCCGACGCGATCTCCACGGCCTCGTCGATCGGCACGGCGTGCCCCGTGCGGAGGATGTCGCGGACCGTGTGACCCTCGACGTACTCCATGACGATGAACGGGACGTGCTGGACGGTGCCGGAGGCCTCCGTGTACGTCTCCTCGCCCGTGTCGTACACCGCGACGATCGCCGGGTGGTTGAGCGCCGCGGCCGACTGCGCCTCACGGCGGAAACGCGCCTGGAAGGACGGGTCACGCGCAAGGTCCGAGCGGAGGATCTTGATCGCGACGGTCCGGCCCAGGCGAGCGTCGTGGCCGATGTGGACCTCGGCCATACCGCCACGGCCGATGAGCTCGCCGACCTCGTAGCGTCCGGCAAGGATGCGGGGTGCTTCGTGATCCACTAGTCGTCCTTCGTCGTCGGGGGGACCGCCCTACGGTCCCGGGCCGCTCGCGCGACCACGGCAATCTTGTCATCAGTTCGGAGGCTCGGTGCGCCGAGGCCGCTGGGCGGGAGCACGAACGGTACGAGGAGCGCTGCTGACGCCGGTCCGGCTGCCCCGAGGAGTGCCGCCACGATGATGATCGCGACGAGGACGAGCAGCCCCACGAGCGGCCACGAGAGGTTCCCGAGCCGCAGACCCGAAGTCCCGCGCGGCACTGAGGGTGGCGCAGGAACCGGCGGCGGCGACGTCGCACGACGTGATGCGGGCGATGCCGCAGCGGTCGGCGACCACCCGGGCGATGCGCCAGGGCGGGCCGGGATCGACGTCGCACCGGGTTCCCAGCCGCCGGACTGCCGCGTCGCGCGCGCCGCCGGGCCGTCGTGCGCGCCCCGGGCCGGGGGTGTCGTCACGTCCACGGGCGGCGGCGGAGGCGTCGGCCGCGGTGGACGGGGCGCCGGCGGGACCGGCGTCGCCGCAGCAGCACCGGCATCCGGCGTGACGGCGGCGCCGCGCGCCGTCCGCACAGGACCCGACTCGACGTCCGACGGCAGCTCGACAGCGGTGCGTGGTGCCGGCGGGCCGGGCCGTCGGTGAAGCATCGCGCGCGTCGCCGCCGCAGCGGGGACGACGACGGGCACCGCGGCCGACGCCGCAGGACCCGCAGGCTCAGCGACCACGGGGGCGGGGTCCGACGGCCGCGCGTGCAGTTCGCGGCGCGTGCGCGGCGCGAACGAGGGCGGCATCGTGCCACCCAGCGACGGAACCGCTGCCGGCGCCGGGTCAGCCGCTGCCGCCGTCGAGGCGGGGACACCGGCCGACGCTGACGACGGCGACACCGTCGACGCGACGCTCCCGCCCGACACCCCATGACGGGCAACCCGGTCCGTGAGGTGACCCAACGGGTCGAGCTCGGAGACACGCGCGAGCTCGTCGAGGCGCAGCGCGAGCGCCGCCGCCGAACGGGGACGCTTCTCAGGATCCTTCTCGAGCATCTGCATGACGAGCATCGCGAGACCCTTGTGCACCGTCGACGGAAGCGGCGGGACCGCCTCGTTGACGTGCGCGACCGCGATGTCGACGGCCGTCGCCCCCGTGAACGGCCGGTGCCCGACGAGCGACTCGTACGCGACGATGCCGAGCGCATAGATGTCGGACGCCCCCGTCGCAGCACGCCCGATCGCCTGCTCCGGCGACAGGTACTGCGCGGTGCCCATGACCATGCCGGCGGCCGTCATCGGCACCTGGTTGGCCCCGAGCGACACACCGAAGTCCGTGATCTTCACCGTGACACCGTGCTCGAGCAGGATGTTGCCGGGCTTGACGTCACGATGGACCACACCGCCGACGTGGGCCGCATGAAGGCCTCGGGCCGCCTGCGAGAGGATCGGCAGCAGGCGTCGTAGCGGCAGCACCGGCTCCCGCTCGAGCAGGTCGCTCATCGGCTCGCCGACGACGAGCTCGAGGATGAGGAAGCCCGAGCCGTCCTGCTCGCCGTAGTCGAAGAGCTGCGCGATGTTCTCGTGGCTGAGGCCCGCCGCGTTGCGCGCCTCGGTGCGCAGACGCTCGAGGAAGTCCTCGTTGCCCGCGTACTCCTCCTTGAGCACCTTGGCAGCGACGTCGCGCGCGAGCGACTGGTCGTGCGCGACCCACACCTCACCCATGCCGCCGACGGCGATCTGCCGGACGAGCCGGTACCTGTTCCCGAGGACGAGCCCCGCCGTGGGCCTCATCGCAGACCCGCCTCGAGCACCTTGCGCGCGATCGGTGCGGCGACCGCGCCGCCCGTCGCCTCCGAGCCCATCGAGCCACCGTTCTCGACGAGGACGGCGACCGCGATCTGGGGCGAGTCGGCTGGGGCGAAGCCCATGAACCACGCGTGCGGCGCAGCATCCTTCGTCGTCTGCGCCGTGCCCGTCTTGCCCGCGACCCGGATGCCCGGGATCCGGGCCGCCGTGCCCGAGCCCGACTCGACGACACCGACCATCATCTCCGTGAGTGCGCGCGCGGTCGTGCCCGACACCGCACGTCCCGCGCTCGACGGATCCGCCTCCGAGACGACGTCGAGGTTCGCGTCGCGCACCCGCTCGACGAGGTACGGCTCGAGGCGGTCGCCGCCGTTCGCGATCGCCTGCGCGACCGACGCCATCTGCAGCGGTGTCGCCGCGATGTCCATCTGACCGATCGAGCTGAGAGCGAGCTCAGGAGCCGTGAGGTCCGCCGGGATGCGCGACGCCGCGACCGGGATCGGCACGGACGAGCGCTCGTTGAAGCCGAACGCTTCGGCGGTCTTCCGCAGCTGCTCCTGGCCGACCTCGCCACCGAGCATCGCAAAAGCCGTGTTGCACGAGATGCGCAGCGCGTCAGCGAGCGTCTGCTCGCCCGTCGGCGAGCAGCGCGAACCACCGAAGTTCTGGAGAACCGACGTCGACTGCGGCAGGGTGAACGTGTCCGGCGCCGGAATGACCGTGTCCGCCTGGTAGGCGCCCGACTCGAGCGCCGCCGCCGCCGTGAGCACCTTGAACGTCGACCCGGGCGGGTAGACGGACGACGTCGCACGGTTGCGCAGCGGGTGCGAGTCGTCCGCGAGGAGCTCCTGGTAGGCGTCGTTGACCTTCGACGAGCTGTGCTTCGCGAGGCGCGCCGGGTCGTACGTCGGCGTCGACACCATCGCGAGCACCGCCCCGGTCCTCACGTCGAGCGCGACGACCGCGCCCCGCTGGTCGCCGAGCGCCTCCGTCGCCACCTCCTGGAGCTTGCGCGCCAGTGTGAGCTCGACCGAGCCGCCCCGCTGCTGATGCCCCGTGACGAGGTCCTGCATGCGCCGCAGGAAGAACGAGTCCGCCGTGCCGTTGAGGACCTCGTTCTCCGCACGCTCGATCCCGTCACGTCCGAAGACGATCGAGAAATAGCCTGTGACGTGGGAGAACAGGGGTCCGTCGGTGTATGTGCGCTGGTACCCGAACGCGTCGTCCGACGGCACGGACGAGACGACCGACTCACCGTCGACGATGATCGGCCCGCGCGACACCCCGAACTCACGGTAGATCGACCGGACGTTCCGTCCGTCCGCGTTGAGCGAGGGTGCCTCCCTCACCTGGATGTTCGTCGCCGCGACCATGAGCGCGAGCAGGAGGACGATCGCGACGGTCGACACACGGCGGATCGCGTCGTTCACCGGATCACCTCCGTCGCCTGAGTGTCGGGCTCAGGACCCGGGTAGGGGACCGCGTCGTCGGGCTCGTCGTCCGCGTCCTCCTCGGGCGTCGCCGACGCCTCGTGGATGACGGGAGCCGAGCCGCCGCGCACCGGCAGCGGCGCCGGGCGCCGCGCGGCGTCCGAGATCCTCAGGAGGATCGCCACGATGATCCAGTTCGCGAGCAGCGACGAGCCGCCGTACGCGAGGAACGGCGTCGTCAGACCCGTGAGCGGTATGACGCGCGTGATGCCGCCGACGACGACGAAGACCTGCCACGCGATGACGAACGCGAGACCCGAGGCGAGAAGCTTGCCGAAGCCGTCACGCACGCCGATCGCCGTACGGAAACCCCGCTGGACGAGGATCACGTAGAGCATGAGGACCCCGAGCAGCCCCGTGAGGCCAAGCTCCTCACCGAGCGCCGCGATGATGAAGTCCGACTCCGCGAACGTCACGAGGTCCGGGTGCCCCTGGCCCCAGCCCGTGCCGAACAGCCCGCCCGACGCGAGACCGAAGAGACCCTGGACCAACTGGTACGAGCCGCCGGGCGCACGGTCGTAGATCGCCGGGTCCATCGGGTTGAGCCACACGTCAAAACGCGCCGCGACGTGCCCGAACGTCTTTGCCGCGAGAGCCGCCCCGCCCGCGAAGAGCACCATGCCGATCGCGATCCACGAGATGCGTTCCGTCGCGACGTAGAGCATCGCGACGAACAGCCCGAAGATGAGCAGCGACGTGCCGAGGTCCCGCTGCAGCACGAGGATCGCCAGACACACCGCCCACACGACGATGAGCGGGCCGAGGTCACGTGCACGGGGCAGCTGGACGCCCAGGACCCGCGGACCGGCGAGCGCGAGCGTGTCACGGTTCGTCACGAGGTATCCCGCGAAGAAGATCGCGAGCGCGATCTTCGCGAGTTCCGCCGGCTGCAACGAGAACCCGGCGACCGAGATCCAGATGCGCGCGCCATAGTTCGCGACGCCGAGCCCCGGCACGAACGGCAGGACGATGAGTCCGATCGCGAGCACCATCGCGAGATAGGCACGCTTGCGGAGCACCCGATGGTCGCGTAGGACGACGAGCACGACGGCCGCCGCGACGACCCCCACCGCTGTGATGCCCAGCTGCTTGCCGGCGAGCTCCGACGTGCGGCCGCTCGCCTGCTCGGCAAGGTCGAGGCGGTGGATCATCGCGAGCCCGATGCCGTTGAGCGCCACCGCGACAGGAAGGATCACCTGGTCCGCGAACGGCGCGACGCGGCGCACGAGGAGGTGCAGCGCCGTCGCGAGGACGATGAGACCAGCCGTGCTGAGGTAGAAGTCCGCGGGCAGGGTGTCGTTCATGGCGAGCTCGACCTGGGCGAACGCGCCCATGCCGAGGACGACCGCGCCGACGAGGAGCCCCAGCTCCCGCGCGCGGCCCGTCCTCGTGGTGCCGGGCTCGACAGTGGCCATCACGCCGCCCTGAAGATCCGCGTCATGACGTCGAACCACCGTCGGATGGCGTCGCCGAGCCGCCGGCCGGCGTCGTCGGGTCGATCGTCGGCGTCACCGTCGGCGTCGCCGGGGGAGTCGTCGGCGTCACCGCCTCGACCGCGAGCGACAGGGCGTGCGTGTGCGCGGCGACGAACGACGGCTGATGGATCGTCGCGCGCAGCCGGTCCGCCTTGAACGGGTCGAGGTCGTCGACGCGCGTCTCCGTCGTCATGACGACGTGCGAGAGCGACAACGGACCGAGGTCCTGCGGGATCCCGCGGAAGATCGCGACACGACCGTCGTCGACCCCCAGGTAGTACTGCGTCTGCGTCCACGCGTACGCGCCCCAGCCAGCGCCGCCGAGCACGACGAGCGTCACGAGCGTCCACAGGGCACGCGCAACCGTGCGCCGCCGCCGGCGGGGCAGGGCGGAAGCGTTCGCCTCGACGTCCTCGACGGGCGCGTCGGCCGCGGTTTCCTCAGTTTCCGGCGCCGCCGTCGCTGCGACGAGCGCGGCAGCCTTCGCGGCAGGGCTCTCCGCCGCTGCAGACGGCACGTCACGCTCGACCGCCGCAGCCCCGGCGACCTCGATCGTCGACGTCGGCTCGACGCCCGCAGGCGGAGCATCACGGTCGATGATGTCGGCGACGATGCACGTGATGTTGTCCGGCCCACCGGCGCGCAGCGCCAGCTGGACGAGCCGCTCCGTGCACACGCCAGGATCGTCGATGTCGGCGAGCGTCGACTGGATCGTGTCGTGCGAGACATACCCGGACAGGCCGTCCGAGCACAGGAGCCACCGGTCGCCCGGCCGCCCCTCACGCATCGACAGATCCGGTCGCAGGCCCAGACCGAAGTCGCACAGCACCCGCATGACGACCGACCGCTGCGGGTGGACCTCCGCCTCCTCGGGCGTGATCTTGCCCGTGTCGACGAGGTGCTGGACGAACGTGTGGTCCGTCGTCACCTGCGTAAGGTCACCGTCGCGCAGCAGGTACGCCCGCGAGTCGCCCATGTGCGCCATCGCGAGCATCGACCCCGCACGCAGGAGCGCCGTCACCGTCGTCCCCATGCCCGAGAGCTCAGGCTCCGCCGTCGAGCGGGCGACGAGCGCCTGCTGCGCCTCGTCGACAGCCCGCTCGAGCTCGGTGACCGCGTCGTCCGCGCCGAACGAGTCGTCGTTGAGCGGAGCGAACGTCGCGACCGCGATCGACGACGCCACATCACCTCCCGCATGCCCACCCATGCCGTCCGCGACGACGAGAAGGTTCGGACCCGCAAAGCCGGAGTCCTGGTTGTTCGATCGCACGAGCCCGACGTCAGAACGAAGGGCGTAGCGCAACGCGATGGGCACGGGGGTCACCTCTGCAGCTCGAGGACGCTCTGACCGATGCGCACGGGCGTCCCGACCGCAAGGACGAGCGGTTCGACGAGGCGTTCCGAGCCGACGAACGTGCCGTTCGTCGACCCGAGATCCTCGACGACCCACTGGTCGCCCTGCGGGAAGATCCGTGCGTGGCGCGAGGAGGCGTAGTCGTCGTCAAGGACGAGCGTGCACGCCGCCGCGCGGCCGATGAGGATGGCCGACGCCCCCAGAGGGATCGTCGTACCGGTGAGGTTGCCGTCCGTGACGACGAGACGCGTCGCACGCGCCTCACTCGGGCGAGGACGCGGCTCAGGACCGTTCGACGGCGCCGTCGACGTCGTGACCCGTGACCGCTGGCCGCGGTGCTCCGTCGCACGCGTCGAGACGCGCGTGCCGTAGATGTCACGGCGGAGGACGCCGATCGCGACGAGGACGAACAGCCACAGCGCGGCGAGGTAGCCCAGCCGGAGCAGGGTGATCGTCAGCTCGCTCATGAGGTTGTGGTCACCGGTCCTGGGCGTCGTGGGGCGCGGACCCGGTCCAGAACATGATCCTGGTCCGGCCGATCGTCAAGGAGTTGCCGTCGAGCAGGGTCGCCGCAGGCACCTGGTGCCCCTCGACGAACAGGCCGTTCGTCGAGCCGAGATCCGTCGCGACGACGCCTTCGGGCGTGATGCGGATCTCGAGGTGACGGCGGCTCACGCCCGGGTCGTCGACGACGATGTCCGCCTCCGAGCCCCGGCCGATGACCGTCACCGGACCCGTGAGCAGGTAGCGCTGGCCGTCGATGTCGACGAGCGGATGCCGCGAGCTCGGGCTCGCGGACGCTGGCGCGACCGCACCGCGCACAGTCCGGGACGTGAGCTCGAAACGGCCCGGCGTGACGTCGTCGTGCAGCTCGAACGTCACCGTGACCGGGCCGACGAACGCGTAGCCCTGCGACGCCGCATGATCCGTGACGTTCGACGCGAGCTCGTCCGCGAGCGTCTCCGCGCCCCACTGCTCGATGCGGTCGAAGTCGTCGGGCGCGAGCGCGAACGTGAACTCGTTGGGGACAACCGTGCGGTCACGGTCCACCGCAGCAGCCTTGTCGTCCACCTCGCGGCGCAGGGCGCTCGCCAGCTCGACAGGCTTGAGCTCGGAGCGGAAAGCGCGGGAGAACGCGGTGCTGACGACCTTCTCCACGCCCTTCTCGAAGCGGTCCAGGACGCCCATGGCACCTCCATCCCCAGCTGTCGTCCGGCGCGCTCGCAGCGGGCCGGGGCCGTCGTCAGGCACGACGGACGCGCTTGCATCGTATCGGCGGACGGCACTGGACGGGGCCTGAACACGTGGACGGCCTGTGCCGATCACGTGCGTCGCCGCCGTTCGGACGCGTGATTCGGTGGCGCCGCGCGGACCGTGCTAGCCTTTCGAGGCTCGCAAGAGTGCTCGCGTGAGTGGCGGAATGGCAGACGCGCTGGCTTCAGGTGCCAGTGCCCGCAAGGGCGTGGGGGTTCAAGTCCCCCCTCACGCACGCGAGATCGAAGGCCCCGGACCCCTCGGTCCGGGGCCTTCGTCGTGCAGGGCTCCAGATTTACCCTCGTGCCTCGCGACCAGCTTCCAGTACGGTCGACCTGCCGGCCCCTCGGGGAGCGGCCGCGGCCGGGTACGGACCAGCGGTCCCGCACGTCACCAGGGTCGGTACGCGTGCTCACGCACGCGTGGCAAGGCGCTCTCAACGCCCAGGGTTCAACTCCCTCGGCCGTCGCCCGGCCGACCACCCCCGCCCACGGCCCTGCGGGCCGCGACCACGTGTCGCAGCCCCCGCCACGGCGGGACGGCCGGGCGGCGGCCACAACCTCGTCCTGCGCGACCGCGCTGGACCCACCGCTGAGCCGATCCGAAGGGGGTCGCCCACATGTTCACCCGTCACCTCACCGTCCAGCCCGACGAGAAGGTGCTCGCGTTCCGCGACGGCTCCCTCGTCGACGTCCTCGGTCCCGGCCGGCACGCACGGCGCAGCCGCACCGTCGTCGTCCGCGTCGACATGCGACGCCGGCTCCTCGTCCTCGCGCCGCAGGACGTGCTCACCGCCGACGGTGTCGGAGTGCGCGCGACCGTCGCCGTCCGCTGGCGCGTCGTCGACCCTGTGGCCTTCCACGGTGCCTCGGCCGACGCCGAGGCGGAGCTCCACCTCGCCGCGCAGCTCGCGCTGCGGAACGCGATCGCGGAGGTGACGGCCGACGACGTCGCGTCCCGGCCCGCCGCCGTGAGCACGGCCGCGCTCACTGCGGCGGTCGCCCCCGCCGCCGACGGCATCGGCGCCGAGGTCGTCGACGTCGTCCTCCGCGACGTCATCCTGCCGCCCGTCGTGCGCGACGCTCGCACGGACCTCGTCGCCGCCCGCACGCGCGGCCAGGCGCGCCTCGAGGAGGCGCGTGCCGAGACCGCCGCGCTGCGCGCACTCGCCAACGGGGCCCGGCTGCTCGAAGAGCACCCCGCACTCGCGCGCGTGCGGCTCGTCGAATCGGTGACGCCCGGAGCGCAGGTCGTCCTCCACCTCGGGGACGACGCGAAGGCCTGACGCCCGACGGACGAGGCCGCCCGCACCCTCGGGTGCGGGCGGCCTCGTCGTCTGCGATCCGTCGCTCAGCGTTCCGACGGATTGATGGGTTCCCCCGTTCGATGGGGGAAAGCCGTCAATCCGTCCACGAGCGTGGGCGCAGGTTGTCAACCCGTCGATACGGGCGGGTCGGGAGCGCGGTCCCAGCCGGGCACGGACCCGGCCGTGCAAACCCCGGGCCTTGCGTCCCACGAGAACGCTGAAAGCGCTCCTTAGGTTGGTGAGAGAGACCACAGGAGGAACCCGATGGCCGATCCGCAGGACGTCAAGGACGCCGAGCCCGCCCCCGCGCCCACCGAGCGCCGACCGCTCCCGGGAGCCGAGCCAGCAGCCCTCACGACAGGCCGCGTCCGCGACGCCCGCGTCCGGCCCGCCCCCAAGGTCCCCTCCTGGGTGCTAAAGATCATCATGGCGGTCACCGGCACGGTCTTCGCGCTCTTCGTGCTCGTCCACATGATCGGCAACCTCAAGATCTTCATGGACCCCGAGCACCTCAACACCTATGCGTACTGGCTGCGCACCGCGTTCGAGCCGCTCCTGCCGTACGAAGGCCTCCTGTGGATCATGCGGATCGTGCTGCTCGTGTGCCTCGTTGCGCACATCGCCGCCGCCGTGATGATCTCCTCCCGCGCCCGCGCGTCACGCGGCACCCACAAGCGCCGCGGCATGACGAACCTGCGCTCCTTCGCCGCCCGCAACATGCTCGTCACCGGGACCGTCCTGCTCGCGTTCATCATCTTCCACCTGCTCGACCTCACCCTCGGCAAGGCCGTCGCACCCAGCGGCTACCAGCACATCGAGAACGGCCAGGCCTACGCCTACGAGAACGTCGTTGCGAGCTTCTCCCGCTGGCCCGTGGCCGCGTTCTACATGTTCGCGCTGCTCGTCCTCTTCGTGCACCTCGCCCACGGCCTGTGGACCGTCGTGCAGGACCTCGGCGCGACCGGGCGCCGCACCCGCGCCGTCGGCCTCTTCCTCGCCGGAGCGATCCCCCTCGCGATCCTCCTCGGCAACATCCTCATCCCGATCGCCGTGCTGACAGGAGTCGTCAAGTGACCACCGAGTTCCACGCGCCCGACGCCGTCGTCGAGGGCGTCGAGACCGGCAGCATCCTCGACGGCCAGGTTCCCGACGGCGACCCCCGCACCGCCTGGGAGCGCCGCCGCCTCGGCTACAAGCTCGTCAACCCCGCCAACCGGCGCAAGTTCCGCGTCATCGTCGTCGGCACCGGCCTCGCCGGCGCCGGAGCCGCCGCCGCGCTCGGCGAGCTCGGCTACGACGTCCACGCGTTCACGTACCACGACGCCCCGCGCCGCGCGCACTCCGTCGCCGCCCAGGGCGGCATCAACGCCGCCCGCGCCCGCAAGGTCGACAACGACTCCGTCGACCGCTTCGTCATCGACACCGTCAAGGGCGGCGACTTCCGCGGCCGTGAGGCCGACGCCTTCCGCCTCGGCGAGGAGTCCGTCCGCGTCATCGACCACCTCGCCGCGATCGGCGCACCCTTCGCACGCGAGTACGGCGGCCAGCTCGCCACCCGCTCCTTCGGCGGCGTCCAGGTCTCCCGCACCTACTACACCCGCGGCCAGACCGGCCAGCAGCTGCAGATCGCCAGCGCCCAGGCGCTCCTGCGCCAGGTCGACGCCGGCACCGTCAACCTCCGCACCCGCCACGAGATGCTCGACCTCGTCGTCGACGACGGCCGCGTCCAGGGCGTCGTCATGCGCAACCTCCTCACCGGAGAGATCACCGCGCACACCGCGCACGCCGTCGTCCTCGCGACCGGCGGCTACGGCAACGTCTTCTACTTCTCGACGCTCGCGAAGAACTCCAACGCCTCCGCAGCGTGGCGAGCCGTCCAGCGCGGCGCGCTCCTCGCGAGCCCGAGCTTCATCCAGTTCCACCCGACCGCCCTGCCCGTCTCGAGCCGCTGGCAGTCCAAGACCATCCTCATGAGCGAGTCGCTCCGCAACGACGGCCGCATCTGGGTGCCCGCCAAGGCCGACGACACGCGCGCCCCCGGCGACATCCCCGAGGACGAGCGCGACTACTACCTCGAGCGCAAGTACCCGGCCTTCGGCAACCTCACCCCGCGCGACGTCGCCTCCCGCAACGCGCACGAGCAGATCCAGGCCGGCCGCGGCGTCGGCCCCCTGAAGAACTCCGTCTACCTCGACTTCCGCGACGCCATCAAGCGCGTCGGGAAGAAGAAGATCGCCGAGCGCTACGGCAACCTCTTCGAGATGTACACCCACGCGACCGGCGAGGACCCGTACACCGCCCCCATGCGCATCGCGCCCGGCGCCCACTTCACCATGGGCGGCCTGTGGTCCGACTACGACCAGATGACGTCCGTCCCCGGGCTTTTCGTCGGCGGCGAGGCCGGCTGGGGCTACCACGGCGCCAACCGGCTCGGCGCGAACTCGCTGCTCTCCGCATGCGTCGACGGCTGGTTCACGCTGCCCTACTCCGTGCCGAACTACCTCGCACCGCTCCTCGGCACCGAGCGCCTCCCCGACGACGCCCCCGCCGTCACCGAGGCCGTCGAGCGCGCCGAGGCGCGCGTCGCCAAGCTGCTCGCCATCCAGGGCGAGCACGGCCCCACGTACTTCCACCGCGAGCTCGGCGACATCCTCTACGAAGGCTGCGGCGTCGTCCGCACCCAGGAGTCGCTCAGGACCGCGCTCGGCAAGATCCGCGACCTCAGCAAGCGCTTCTGGACCGAGCTGCGCGTCCTCGGCGACGAGGACCGCCTCAACCAGGAGCTCGAGAAGGCCGGCCGCGTCGCCGACTACCTCGAGCTCGCCGAGCTCATGTGCATCGACGCCCTCGACCGCGAGGAGTCGTGCGGCGCTCACTTCCGCGCCGAGCACGAGGCCGACGGCGAGGCGCTCCGCGACGACGACCTCTGGGCGTTCGTCTCCGCCTGGGGCGTCCCCGGCGACGGACGGTTCGTCCGCCACGCCGAACCCCTGACCTTCGACGCCGTCCCGCTCACGAGGAGGAACTACAAGTGAGGCTCACCCTGGAGGTCTGGCGACAGACCGACCCCGCGGACGCCGGCCGCTTCGAGACGCACGTCGTCGACGACGCCACCCCCGAGATGAGCGTCGTCGAGCTCCTCGACCGCCTCAACGAGTCCCTCGTCGAGGACGGGCGCGAACCCTTCGCCTTCGAGTCCGACTGCCGTGAGGGCATCTGCGGCGCGTGCGGCGTCACCGTCGACGACCGGCCCCACGGCCCGCAGCCGAACACGCCGTCGTGCCACCAGCGGCTCTCGTCGTGGACGGACGGCCAGACGGTCCGCATCGAGCCCCTGCGCTCGGGCGCCTACCCCGTCGTCCGCGACCTCGTCGTCGACCGCTCCGCGCTCGACCGCATCGTCCAGGCCGGCGGCCACGTCGCGATCCAGGCGGGCACCGCGCCCGACGCCGACACGACACCCGTCGACCACGCCCTCGCCGAGATGGCCCTCGACTTCGCAGCCTGCATCGGCTGCGGCGCCTGCGTCGCCGCGTGCCCCAACGGGGCCGCGCACCTCTTCGTCGGGTCGAAGCTCACGCACCTCGCCTCCCTGCCCGGGGGACGCGAGGAACGCGGAAAGCGTGCCCGCGCGATGATCGCCGAGATGGAGCAGGACTTCGGTCCGTGCTCGTCGTTCGGCGAGTGCGCCGACGTGTGCCCCGCCGGCATCCCGCTCGCCGCGATCGCGGCCGTCAACCGAGAGAGGATGAGGGTGGTGCTCCGGGGCAAGAACGACTGACACCTCTCCCGGGCGACAACGACGTCGCCCAGCCGATCCGGCAGTGTCGCCGGACCTCGCCCCGTGCCGAGCACCGACGCTTGTGTACGGACGAAACGGAGAAAAAGATGTCTGAGCAGTACCGCACCGAGGTCGACCTCCTCGGACCCAAGGACGTGCCCGCCGACGCCTACTACGGCGTCCACACCCAGCGGGCCGTCGAGAACTTCACGATCAGCACCACGCGCATCGGGGACGTCCCCGAGTTCGTGCGCGCCATGGTCCAGGTGAAGAAGGCCTCGGCCCTCGCCAACAAGGACATGTACACCCTGCCCGCCGACGTCGCGGACTCGATCGTCGCCGCGTGCGACGCGATCCTCGACGAGGGCAGGTGCATGGACCAGTTCCCCATCGACGTCTTCCAGGGCGGCGCGGGAACGAGCGTCAACATGAACACCAACGAGGTCGTCGCGAACCTCGCCCTCGAGCTCCGAGGACTCCCCAAGGGCACGTACGACGTCATCAACCCCAACGACCACGTCAACCAGTGCCAGTCGACGAACGACGCGTACCCGACGGGCTTCCGGCTCGCCGTCCACGCCGTCGTCGAAGATCTCATGGCCGAGCTCGGACGCCTCGCCGAGGCGTTCGACGCGAAGGGCACCGAGTTCGCGGACGTCCTCAAGATGGGCCGCACCCAGCTGCAGGACGCCGTCCCCATGACCCTCGGCCAGGAGTTCGGCGCGTTCGGGCTCCTCATGCGCGAGGAGATCCGCTACCTCGCACGCCAGATCGAGCTGCTGCTCGAAGTCAACCTCGGGGCCACCGCGATCGGTACCGGCATCAACACGCCCCTCGGCTACCCCGAGCGTGCCGTCGCCCGGCTCGCCGAGGTCACCGGCCTGCCCGTCGTCTCCGCCGAGAACCTCATCGAGGCGACGAGCGACACCGGCGCGTACGTCGCCGTGCACGCGGGACTCAAGCGCGTCGCCGCCAAGCTCGGCATGATCTGCAACGACCTGCGACTGCTGTCCTCCGGCCCGCGCGCAGGGCTCGGCGAGATCAACCTGCCCGAGCTCCAGGCCGGCTCGTCGATCATGCCCGCGAAGGTCAACCCCGTCCTGCCCGAGGTCGTCAACCAGGTGTGCTTCAAGGTCGTCGGCAACGACGTCACCCTCACCATGGCGGCCGAGGCCGGACAGCTCCAGCTCAACGTCATGGAGCCCGTCATCGCCCAGTGCGTCTTCGAGTCCGTGTCGCTCCTGCGCAACGCCGCCCGCTCGCTGCGCGAGAAGTGCATCGACGGCATCACCGCGAACAAGGAGGTCTGCCTCGCCTACGTCATGGGGTCGATCGGCATCGTCACGTACCTCAACCCCGTCATCGGCCACCACAACGGTGACCTCGTCGGCAAGGAGTGCGCGCGGACCGGCCGTTCGGTGCGGGAGGTCGTCCTCGAGATGGGCCTCCTCGATGAGGCGACGCTCGACGAGATCCTCTCGCCCGAGAACCTCATGCGACCGCAGTACAGCGGTCACCTCTACACCCCCGACGACGTGACGAGGCAGGTGGACGCACGATGATGATGGCACTGCAGTTCCTGGTCGTCCTCGCCGCGATCTTCCTCGGCGCGCGCCTCGGCGGCATCGGCATCGGCTTCGCCGGTGGCCTCGGTGTCCTCGTCCTCGCGCTGCTCGGCGTCACGCCCGGCAACATGCCGCTCGACGTCGTCTCGATCATCATGTCCGTCATCGCGGCCATCGCGGCGATGCAGGTGGCGGGCGGCATGGACTACCTTGTCGACCTCGCCGACAAAGCGCTGCGGAAGAACCCGAAATACCTCAACTTCCTCGCGCCCGTCATCACGTACCTCATGACGATCATGGCAGGCACCGGCCACACTGCGTTCTCGACGATGCCCGTCATCACCGAGGTCGCGAAGGAGAACGACATCCGGCCTGCGAGGCCGCTGTCGATCGCCGTCGTCGCGTCGCAGATCGCCATCACGGCGTCGCCCATCTCGGCAGCCGTCGTGTTCTTCTCGGGCATGCTCGAGGAAGCCGGCACGGGCGTCGACTACATCACGCTCCTCATGGTCGCGATCCCGTCGACGTTCTTCGCGTGCATGGCGACCGCCGCGATCATGATGGGGATCGACAAGGTGCGCGGCACGTCGAAGCTCTCGACGCTGCCCGAGTACCAGCGTCGCCTCGAGGCCGGGACGGTCGCACCGCCGACGGGCCGCACGGAGCGCGAGATCACGAAGGGCGCGCGCCTCTCGGTGCTCATCTTCTGCCTCGGCCTGCTCACCGTCATGACGTACGCGACGATCATCAGCGACAAGGTCGGCCTCGTCGAGGAGCCCGTCATGGGCCGCGACGCCGCGATCATCTCGATCATGCTCGGCGTCGCAGCGATCATCGTCATCCTCTGCAAGGTGCAGACCTCCGAGATCCTCGGGGCGTCGACGTTCAAGTCGGGCATGTCGGCCGCGATCTGCGTGCTCGGTGTCGCGTGGCTCGGCACGACGTTCGTCAAGGCGCACGAGGAAGCGATCCTCACCGCGTCGGGCGATCTCCTGCGCGACAACACGTGGCTGCTCGCGGTCATCCTCGTGTTCGCCGCCGCGCTCCTGTACTCGCAGGCCGCGACGTCGAAGGCGCTCATGCCGCTCGCCGTCGTCGCGGGGGTCTCGCCGATCGGCATGGTCGCGGCCTTCCCGGCCGTGTCCGCGCTGTTCATCCTCCCGACGTACCCGACGCTGCTCGCGGCCGTCGAGATGGATGACACCGGGTCGACGCAGATCGGCAAGGCGATCTTCAACCACCCGTTCCTCGTGCCCGGGCTCATCAACATCGCGATTGCGGTGGCGCTCGGCTACGGATTCGGGGTGCTCGCGATCTGACCTGACGTGGCTCGATAGCCGATCCGTGCGCGCCACGCGCACGGATCGGCTATCGGCTGCTCCCGGCGTGTCCGAGCCGGTATGATCTGTCGCGGCCTGGGCGATTCCCGGCCGTCCCGCACGACGATCACCGGCGAGGAGCCGCCCCGTGACCAGCGCCGGATCCCGCCGGACGATCCCGTGGCGAAAGCTCGCGGGGACCAGCGCGCGCACGCTCCTGGCGATCATCGTCGCGCACGTCGTGCTCGTCAGCCTCTTCGCCGCCACGTACGCGGTGCCCGACGCACCGATCATCCGCCACGTCACGGCCGACCTCGCCGCCGGACGACTCGCCGACACCTACCCCGACAACCCGCTCGGGGGCCGGCTCGACGGATACACCCAGTGCCTCAGCACGACGAGCGGCGTCCTGCCGACGACGTCGAGCATGCCCCTGCCCGAGAAGGTGACGATGGTGCCGCGCGGGCCCGGCGACTGCTCCGAGCTGCCCGGATATTTCGGCCGGCTCGCCGACGGCGGACCCTTCGCCCACCCCGACCGCGGCGACGCCTTCGGATACATCCGCTACTGGTCCGGCTACTCGATCGTCTCGCGCCCCCTCCTCGCCCTCGGCGGCATCCGCGCCGCTCAGGCCGGCAGCGCGATTCTCCTCGTGGGCGCCCTCGCGCTCCTCGCGCACGGCACGCGGCGACGCGCCGGGACGCCGGCCGCGGTCGCGCTCGTCGGCACGTACGTCCTCACCTCGAACGTCATGACGACGCCGCTCGCCTACACGATGGCCGTCTCCGAGACCGTCGCCCTCGCTGGTGCTGCCCTCGTCCTGCTCGTCCCGCGCCGCTGGGTGCTGCCCGCCGCCGCCGTGGCAGCGTCCGCGTTCGTGTTCGTCGACCTCCTCACCGTCCCCGGCACGTCGTGGGCGCTCACGGTGTTCGCCGTCGCGCTCCGGGCCTGGTCGACGTGGGCCGCCGGCCCCCGCACGACGCGGCCCGCGCGCCCCGTGCTGCTCGCCGCCAGCGCCGGCGCCGTCGTGTGGGGTGCCGGCTACGGAGTCTCGTGGGCCCTGCGCTGGGTGTACGCGACCGCCTACGTCGGCGTGCGGGGCGTCGTCGACGACGTGCTGACGACCGCCCGGTTCCGGATCGACGGCGACACGACGTTCACGGGTAAGCCGGTCGAGCTCAGTACCGTTCCGCTCAGCTCGCTGGGCAAGAACCTCGGCTACTGGGCGATGACCGTGGGCCTGTGGGCTGCCGTCGTCATCGTCCTCGCCCTCGCCGTCGTCGTCTGGCGTCGTCGCACGACCGTCGTCGCAGGCGTGACCGCCCGCGGCGGGTGGCCAGCCGTCGCGGCCCTCGCAGCTCCTGCGCTGCTCGTCGTCGTCTGGTACGAGTTCCTCCGCAACCACAGCCAGATCCACGCGTTCTTCACGCACCGCAGCCTCGGCGCGGCGACCGCGATCTGCGTCGCGGCCCTCGTCATCGGATGGGCAGGGGCTCACCGGCCCGCGCGCTCACTGCGGGAAGCTGCAGGTACGCGAGACGCATCGACTCCCGACGGAGCCGCAGCACACCCGTGAGGAGCAGCCCGACACTCCCGGCGAGCATGCCGAGGATCGCGAGGCTCGACGCGAGGATCGCCGTCGGGAACCGCTCGACGAGACCGGTCTGCGTGAACTCGTAGACGACCGGGAGGCCGAGCACGAGCGACGCGACGAGCAGGAGCGCAGCCACCCCGCCGTACGCCGCGAACGGCCGCTCGTGGACGAACATGCGCGCGATCGCCCAGCAGATCCGCAGACCGTCGCGCACCGTCCGGAGCTTCGACGCCGAACCCTCGGGGCGCTCCTTGAACCCGACCGGAACCTCGCGCTGCGGGACGCGCAGTGCCATCGAGTGGATCGTCAGCTCGGTCTCGATCTCGAACTCGCGAGAGAGCGCGGGGAACGACTTGACGAAACGGCGCGAGAAGACGCGGTAGCCCGAGAACATGTCGGTGACGGGCGTGCCGAAGAGCTTGCCGACGACCATGTTGAACGCGGCGTTGCCGCGCGCGTGGCCCGGGCGGTGCGCGGATGCCTCCGGGTCGTCGCTCCGGCACCCGAGCACGTGGTCGTACGGGCCCTCGAGCAGCGTCCGGATCATCTCGGGGGCCGCGCTCGCGTCGTACGTGTCGTCGCCGTCGATCATGAGGTAGACGTCCGCGTCGATGTCAGCGAACGCGCGGCGCACGACGTTGCCCTTGCCCTTCGCGTGCTCGGTGCGGACGATCGCGCCGTGCGCGGCCGCGACCTCGGCGGTGCGGTCGGTCGAGCAGTTGTCGTACACGTAGACGTCGATGCCGGGGACGGCGGCGCGCAGGTCGTCGACGACCGTGCCGATCGCGACCTCCTCGTCGTGGCACGGGACGATCGCCGCGATGGTCAGGCTGTCGGGCACGTCGCCTCCGGGTGGGTCGTCTGATCTGAGGCGAAGCCTACCGGTGGGCAGCGTCCCCGCACCGGCGCGTATGCCGATAGCCGATCCGTGCGCGCCACGCGCACGGATCGGCTATCGGCATCTCCTGGAGCGGTGACGGGGGAGGATGTGCCCATGACCGCCCCTGAGCTTCGCGACCCGTCGTCCCGCGCCGCCCGCACCGGCGTCGTCGTCCGCACCGTCCTCGCGACCGCTGTCGTCGGCGCGCTCGCGGCATGCGTCGGGACGCTCCTCGTCGAGCCCGACCACCTGCCGCTCGCCGTCGTCGTCGGGACCCTCGTCGGCGCCGTCGTGGGAGCCGGCGTGGCGCCGTTCCTCCTGGGCCGGGGCGCGTCGACCGGGACCGTGAGCGCCGCGGACCGCGCCGTGCTCGGGCTCGTCGGCGCGGTCGTCGGCGGGGGAGCGTGGGTGCTCGTGTGGGAGCTGCTGCCCGGGCCCGTCCAGGGGGCGGATCTGCTGTGGCCGCTCGTCGTCTCGGCGACGCTCGCGGCCGTGTGCGGGGTGTTCGGCTACGGATGGTGCGTCGCGCCGCTGCGGCGCGACTGACGCGCCCGCGCTCTGCAGGCCCGCGCTCTGCAGGCCCGCGCTCTGCAGGCCCGCGCTCTGCAGGCCCGCGCGCTGCCGCCGCCCGCCTCGCTGCCGCCGAGGTTCCGCGTACGCGCGCTTTCCAGGCGTGCACGCGGGTCCAAACCCGCGCGCATGCCTGAGAACCGCGCGTAAGCCTGCCGTCACGACGCCGCCGGGCGTCGACCCGACAATGTGTGCCCTACCCGCAGGTTCACCTTTGCGGGTAGGGCACAAACGTGCGGGTAGGCAGGCCCGGCGGGCCCCGCTCGTCAGAGCACGACGATGATCTGGACGAGGAGGATCTTCACGACCATGCCGAGCGCGAACGTCGCCGCGTAGCCCGCGTCGATGCGGTCGTCCATCGCGCGGCCGTTCGCGTCCGCGAGGATCGCCGGCTGGCCGAGGAACCCGGCGAACGCGCCCGTCGTGCGCTGCGCGGAGATCCCGAGGCGCTTGGCGCCGCCGAAGAGCACGAGCGCCCCGACGATGACGACCGCCGCGGCCGACAGGCCGATGAGCACGCCCTCGAGGCTGAAGGCGCGGGCGGCGAAGTCCTCGCCCGACGAGAGACCGACCGCAGCGAGGAAGAGGACGAGTCCGAGCTGGCGCAGCGTGAGGTTCGCGGCGTGCGGCATGCCCCACACGACGGGACCCGAGCGCTCGAGCCCGCCGAGGATCATGCCGACGACGAGCGGTCCGGCCGCGGAGCCGAGGGAGAACTCGATGCCGCCCGGCAGGGGGATCGTCACGAGGCCCGCGAGCAGGCCGAGGGCCATGCCGAAGCCCATGGTGAGGGCGTCGACCTCGGAGACGCGGCGCTCGGAGTCGCCGAGAAGCTTGCGAACCTCCTTGAGGCGGTCGCGCGGCACGACGGGCAGGACGCGGTCGCCGAGCTCGAGGACGAGGTCGTCCTTCGCGAGGAGGTCCGCATCGCCGCGGCGGATGCGCGTGATGACGCCGCCGTAGCGGCCGGGGATGTCGAGCGAGCCGACGGTGCGGCCGGCGACGCGCCGGTTGGAGACGACGACGCGTCGGTAGTCGACCGAGCGGCGGTCGTCGGCGAGGTGGTGCTCGACCTCGCGGCCGAGGTGCGCGACGACGAGGGCGACGGCCTCGGCAGGGCCGACGACGACGACCTGGTCGCCGGGCCGGAGCTCGTCGTCAGCGGCGACGACGCGCGTGTGCCCGCCGCGCGCGAGGTACGACATGCGGACCTCCTGCTCGTCCCAGCCGGGGATGTCGGCGAGCCAGCTCGGCCGCTCGACCTCGACCGTCGTCGCGAAGAGTCCTGCGCCCGACGCGCTCGCAGGGTCGCGCCGTGAGTCCCAGAGCTTGTTGACCATGATCGAGACGACGAGGATCGCGACGACGACGCCGACGGGGTAGCCGAGCGAATAGCCGACCGCGGGGTCGTTGTTGCCTGCGGCGTCGACGGCGGCGGCGAGGGCGGGCGTCGACGTGAGGGAGCCGGTGTACATGCCGGCGGCGATCGCGCCGTTGAAGCCGAGGAGCTTGCCGGCGCCAGCGGCGACGGCGGCGGAGGCGACGAGTGCGAGGGACGCGACGACCATGAGGGGCCACTGGCGGCGGAGGTCGCGGAAGAACGTCGAGCCGGCGGCGAGGCCGACGGTGTAGACGAAGATCCCGAGGCCGAGGGTCGACAGGAGGCCGAGGCCTTCGCCGAGGCGCGGGTCGGTCGCGCCGAGCGCGAGGCCGACGAAGAGCGCACCCGAGGCGCCGAAGCGCAGGGGGCCGAAGGGGATCGCTCCGAACGCCGTGCCGAGGGCGACGACGAGGAAGACGGTGAGGAGGGGGGACGACGCGAGGACGTCGAGCTGCACGGAGGGCTCCCGGAGCTGGTGGAGGTCGCTGGTGGGGCACCCACCAGGATAGGTGGGATGAATGCGCTGCGGCGGGGCGAGTGACGTCGCTGACAGGTCGACCTTGTCACAGCCGGCGGAAGTGGATCTGACGTCAGGAACCATTGTGTCATCATGAGTGCGTGGCTGACGTCGACGCACCGCACACCGCACCAGAACGCCCCGCACCCCCGCGCCGCCGCAAGAGACGCCGCGGACCCGGGTGGGTCCCCGACCAGCACGGTGCCTGGGCGATGCTCGTCGTCCCCCTCGGCCTCGGCATGGTCCAGACCGGACCCGCCTGGGTCCACCTGCCCCTCGCGCTCGTCTGGATCCTCGGCTACCTCGCCTTCTACGCGACCGGCCAGTGGCTCCGCTCGCACCGCAAGAAGCGTTGGTTCCCCCCGGTGCGCGCTTACGTCCTCGCGTGCATCCCGCCCGGGCTCGCCGTCGTCGTCCTCCGGCCCGACCTCCTCGCCTGGGTCCCCCTCTTCCTCCCGCTGCTCGCCACGAGCCTCGTCCTCCACCACCGCCGCGAGGACCGCAGCCTCCTCAACGACGTCGTCACCGTCGTCGCAGCATGCCTCGTCCTGCCCGTCGCCCACGACGCCGGGCTCGACACCGCCGCCCCCGGCGGCTGGGCCGCCACCTGGATCGCGACCGCCCTCATCGCCGGGTACTTCATCGGCACCGTGCCCTACGTCAAGACCCTCATCCGCGAGAAGGGCTCCCGCCCTTGGTATGTCGGCTCCGTCGCGTTTCACGTCGCGCTCTGCGCCCTGCCGTGGCTGCTCGCCACGACGACACCGGCCCCCTTTGGTCCCGTGCCTCTGACGATCTTTTACGCGATGCTGGCACTACGCGCGGCACTCGTCCCCCTCCGGGGTGCGACGCCGCGACAGGTGGGCATCGGCGAGATCGTCGCGTCGGTCGCCCTCACAGTGCTCGTCGTCGTGGAGGTGCTCTGAGATGTCCGGAAACCGAGTGGTCGTCGTCGGCGGAGGCTACGCCGGCATCGTCGTCGCCCGCGAGCTCGACGACGTCGCCGACGTCACGCTCGTCGAGCCCCGCAGCGAGTTCGTCCACGCGACCGCCGCCCTGCGCGGAGCTGTCGACGTCGCATGGGAGCCCAACGTGTTCCTGCCCTACGACCAGCTCCTCAAGAACGGCCGCGTCGTCCACGACCGCGCCCGACGCATCACCCCGCGCTCCGTCCACCTCACGTCGACCGACGTCCTCGAGGCCGACCACGTCGTCATCGCGACCGGGACCTCCTACCCCTTCCCCGCGAAGTTCATCGAGTCCGAGGGCTGGGTCGCCCGCGCACGCCTCGGCCGCCTCCGCGAAGCCCTCGCGATGAGCAGCCACGCCCTCCTCGTCGGCGCCGGGCCCGTCGGCCTCGAGCTCGCAGGCGAGCTCCACCACGCCTACCCCGACATGAAGATCACGATCGTCGAGCAGGCCGAACGCATCCTCCCGTCGCCCGAGCTCATGGAACCCCTCCGCGAGAGCCTCCGCACCCAGCTCGAGGACGCCGGCGTGCGCTTCGTCCTCGGCGCACGGCTCGGCTATCTGCCGCCGGTCGACGTCGGCATCCACCAGCCGTTCGTCGTCGAGACGACGACTGGGGAGAAGATCGAGGCCGACATCTGGTTCCGCGCCTACGGCAACCGCGCCGAGTCCGACGCGCTTGACGGCACGCTCGCCGCGGTCCGCCGCGGCGACGGCTCGATCCGCGTCGACGGCCACCTCCGCGTCGCCGGGCACGGCACCGTGTGGGCCGTCGGCGACGTCGCCGACGTCAAGGAGTCGAAGCGCGCCCAGCACGCGATTGCGCACGCCCGTGTTGTGGCGGAGAACCTCCGCTCCGTCCTCGCGGGCGGCGAGCCGACGGTCCTCTACCGGCCCGAGCCCGAGATCGTCGTCATCCCGCTGGGGCCCGAGGGAGGCGCGTCGCAGGTCATGAAGCGCGACGGGTCGCGCACGGTGCTCGACGCCCACGAGACGAGCCGCATCAAGGGTCAGGACCTCATGGTCGGGCCGCTCAAGGAGCTGCTCGGGCTCGAGTGAGCTCAGTCCCAGCCGAGCGTCCGGCGCACGGTCGTGGCGCCCGCTGCGGGCCACTGCGGCAAGCGTGGCGCGACGACGTCCTCGGCGATCCCGAGGAGCGCCCGGGCGCAGTCCTCGACCGGCTGGTCGAGTGCCGCGCCGATGCGCGCGCCGACGCCGGGAAAGGTGTCCTCGACCCGGCGTCGCGGGTCGAGGCCGTCGCGCAGCGCCGCCGGGTCGGCGGGCACGAGCGCGCCCACGAGGTCGAGCAGCTCGCCGAGCGCGTACATCCTCACGTGCGCGTTCGCGGCGACGAGCTCGCCGCGGCGCGCGCGGCCGACACCGATGAGCAGGAGCGAGCAGAAGAGCCCCGCCGCGCGCGGCAGGTCGGGTGCGGGACGCGCGGCGATCTCGTGCGCCGTGCGCGCGGCGCACGCCTCGAGGACGGAGGTGACGGGCCCCGTGTCGTAGACGACGCGCCAGTGGTGCGCGGCGAAGGTCGCGACGTCCTCGAGCGACGCGACGGCGAACTCCAAGACGTGACCGTCGGCGAGGACGACCTTGAGCCCGTGGCCGGTCTCGCGCGGACAGAGCACGATGTCGGGCCCCTCCGGGAGCCACGAGAGGTCCTGGCGGTACCGCTCGGCGACGTCAGGCTCGACGACGAGGTAGAAGTCGTGGTCGGACCACTCGTCGAGGCGGGCTCGCTCGGCTCCCGAACCGAGGAGGACGAGCCCGACGACCTCTGGCCGCTGCGCGATCCGCGCGACGAGCGCGTCGGTCCAGGCGTCGAAGCGTGCACGGGCGTCAACCGTCGTCATGGTGCCTCCGGGGTCGAGTGAATCCTGGGTGCAGGGCCCGTCCGAGCGTAGGGGGTGCGTGGGTACGAGGGGAAGTTCCGGACAAGCCGAAGAGCCGCGATCGGAGGATCACGGCTCCCGACGGTGACTCGGTGGGCGGCCGCCGAGCCCGGCCCCTCCTACGTGGGGCGATACCGAGGCCCGTCGCCCTCCAGCTGGAGGCGCTCGGGAAAGATCTCGTTGCCCTCGACGCGCCCACGAGCCGAGCAACTGGCACAGCAGCGCGAGCTCGAGCGCTATCTCGAAGCGGATCGCGACGCGGGTGCGGAGCCGGCCCGTGTCTGACGCGGCCCACGCCGCTCGCTCCTCGACGAAGCGACGCTCGGTCGATCGCAGGATGACGATGCGGGCGCGTCGGTCGCTGTGCGCGTCGCCCGTCGCGAGGAAGCCGTCGCGCGTGACATCGACGCTGTACTGGTGCTGGTCTGCCATGATGACCCCTTGATTCCGAGCACGCCTCAAGACGAGACGTGCGGTCATGGGGTGGTGCACCTGCTGACGTAGATCCTGCTGCGGCTCTGGGGCGGCCGTCAAGCGTCCGCGACGAAGCGCGTTCAGGACGGGCGCATGACGTGGCGTAGGTGGCGCGTGGCTGAAGCCCCGGCTGCACCAGATGCCGAAGAGCCGCGATCCGGCATGGATCGCGGCTCTTGGTGACGACGCGGGAGGATGCGTCGCGGCGGACGGCCGATCAGTGGCTGCTGACGGGTCGCCTGGGTCTCAGCGGAGGAAGAGCGGGGACTGGTCGGGCACCCGGTGGAGGTCCATCTTCATCCGGAGCTCGCCCTGGGGCGTCGGGATCGCGGGGACCGCGTGACGCTTGAGCCACCGGACGACCTTGGCGACGGGCTGCTGGACGGAGGACATCTCTCTCACCTTCCTGGAGTTCGGGGGTCGTGCTGACACCTCAATGATGGGGCCGATTCTGCTTTAGCACAATCGAATTGTTGTGCACCCAGGGTTTAGTATGGCTACATGGCAACGGATGCACGCAGGCTTTCCTTCCTCTTGGCCGTCCACAGGGCAGGAGGAGTCCTTGCGGCCGCTGATCTGCTGCACGTCACGCCGTCGGCCGTCTCGCAGCAGATCCAGCGGCTCGAGAAGGAGGAGGGCGTCACCGTCCTCGACCGCGGGCCCCGCGGCGTGACGCTCACGCCGGCCGGGCGGGTGCTCGCCGAGGCCGCCGAGCGCATCGAGGGCGAGCTCGTCTCGGCGCGCAAGGAGCTCGCGGCGCTCGGCGACGACGTCGAGGGCACCGTGACGGTGGCGTCGTTCGAGACGGTGACGGTTGCGGTGCTCGTCCCGGCTCTTGTCGCGCTCAAGGAGGTTCACCCGGGGGTCGAGGTCGTGCTCACGGACATGGAGTACACCGACGGTGTGCGGGCGCTGCGCGCGGGGGAGGTCGACGTCGTGCTCCACGAGCGCGACGAGCACACGAAGCCCAACGCTGGCCGCGGGCACCGCGACGTGCCCGTGCTCGACGAGCCGTGGCGGCTCGCGGTCCCGACGTCGATGCCGACGCCCGGGTCGCTGCACGAGCTCGCCGGGGTGCGGTGGGTCGGGCCGGACCCGAGCACGGCGGCGGCGCGCGCCCTCGGCCGGCTCGGCGAGGAGATCGGGGCGGAGCCCGAGGTGCGCCACTCGTTCTACGACTTCGGGGTCGCGCTCGCGCTCGTCGCGGCGGGCGAGGGGGTCGCGCTGCTGCCGGCGCTCGCGCTGCGCGCGGGGGTGCCCGACGGCGTCGAGGTCGTGACGATGCCGGGGCTCGGCACCCGACGGATCGTCGCGCGTCACCGGCAGACGCGCCACGAGCCGGGGCCGGCGGTCGCGGCCGTCCTCGAGGCGGTCGGGGACGTCGCTGCGGGCATCGACCTGGGCTGAGCGGGGCTGTCACCAGGGGCGACAGGATCGGGCACTGGGAGCGCTGTCCCCGGGACGATGGTCCCCGACGGCCTCTATGAATCGCGTCACACAAGCGCCCGACAGGGGTCCACACTGTGAGACATCCACCGGATCCGAGAGTGGTTGAACGGTAAACCCGCAGGTCAATGCGTCGGGCTTGCAAACCCACGACCCTGTCGATCCCGCAACCGGTGGAGCCGCGCCGTCTGGGTGCTACCTCCCTGCGGGTGATGGAACCGAGCGGCGTTCACCCCGTAGTTTCGGGGCGCCGAACGGGACTCCCCGTCGGCAACGACTGGCACCCGACCGGTGCACGAACCCCAGGGACACCCCATGAACAAGATCACCAAGGGTGCCGTCGTCGGCGGCATCGGCGTCGCGCTCCTCCTCGGCGGCGGCTCGACCCTCGCGTACTGGACCGACCAGGCCCCCGTCTCGGGCGCGGCCATCACGTCCGGCAGCCTCGACATCTCCGACTTCGCTGCCGCGACGTGGACGGTGACGAACAACGGCACCACGAAGCCCGTCGCCAACATCGCCACCTTCAAGATGGTCCCGGGCGACACCCTCACCTACTCCACCACGGCCACCGTCACCCTCGTGGGCGACAACCTCAAGGCCACGATTGCCGCCGCGCCCGGCGCCGGCTCGATCACGACCCCGGGTGAGCTCAAGGACCGTCTCCAGACCACCGCCGAGGTCAACGGCGGCGCGACGGCCGAGATCACCGCGGGCACGCACACGGTCCCCGTCACGGTGACGATCGTCTGGCCGTTCGGCGATGCCTCCAGCCCGACGCTCGACAACGAAGCCATGAACGAGACCGTCTCGTTCGCGAACTTCAACGTCACCCTCACCCAGGTCCAGTGACCCGGACCCGATGACGGGCGTCGTCCGGGCCGCGGCCCGGCCCGGACGACGCTCCACACCGCGGCCGACGGCATCGGCCACCGCAGGCACGACGGACAGGGGGAGACGTGCCCGACGCCAGCACCACCGACGCACCCGCGCGTCCTCGCCGCCGGCACCTGCGCGTGCTCGTGGCGCTCGTCGCCGCCCTCGGCCTCGGCTCGGCCGGCTTCGGCACGACGTACGCCTACCTGCGCGACAGCTCGACCGTCCAGGGCGCGACGATTACCTCGGGCTCGCTCGACCTGTGGCTCTACGCCAAAGGCACCTCGTCGACCTCGCTCGGCACCAACCTCGCCCACGTCCGCGGCATCACGCGGTCGCACAACGTCCCGGTGCTCACGACCGCGGGCACGTCGACCGCGGTCGACGCGACGATCGTCTCGACGTCCGGCGCGCTCGCCCAGCACGTCACGCTCGAGACGCGGATCGGTACGCAGACGCAGTGCCCCGAGACCGGGACCCCCGACGCGTCCGGACCGCTCACGAGCTTCGGCACGCAGCGCGTCATCGCCCCGACGACCACAGGCACGACGTACCTGTGCGTCTACCTGACGGTCCGGGCCGACACCCCCGTCAACCTCGTCGGCCAGACCGCGGGCTTCGACCTGCGGTTCGACGCCGTGACCGCCCGCTGAGAAGGAGAGGAGACAGCCGTGAACGTCCGTGCCTCCACCCGTCGCACCGTGACCGTCGTCGTCGCGGCCATGCTCGCGACCCTTCTCGCCTCGACGGGAGCCGCCTGGGCGTACTGGACGGCGACCGCGAACCTCACCGCGAGCATCAAGCTGTCCGACGTCCGCGTGGCCCTCGGCGGCACCTCAGGCCTCACGACGACGTTCGCGAACGAGGCGCTCGTCTCGACGACGTCCTTCACCGTGAGCAACCCCGGCTCCGAGACCGGCGCCGTGACGCTCCGCGTCGTCCCCGGCACCGCCTCGTCCCTGCGCGGCACTCTCAGGCTCGAGCTGTGGCGGCAGGCAGGCGGCAGCTGCGCGACGACGTCGGGCACCGTGACGACCGGCACGTGGGCGACGATCTCCGCACCCGTGGGGAACCTCGCCGCGGGCACGACGCAGACGTGGTGCGCGCGCACGACAGCGACCTCGCGCGAGGCGATCGCCCACGTCTCGGGCACGCAGAGCGCCACGACGAGCCTCGTCGCCTCGATGTCGGTGAGCGGCGGCGCCGTCACCGACACGGCAGCCGTCACGCACTCGACCCGTCTCGTCTACCCTGCGGCGAACGTCACGAGCCTCCTGCCGGCTAACGCCTCGGCGTGGTTCACGATCCAGCGCGGCCAGGCGACGACCAGGTGCCTCGACGTCGCGTACAGCGGGGGCACCGGCGCGGCCGTCCTCGGCTACGGCTGTCTCACGAGCCCCAACCAGCGGTGGCGCATCGCGGCCGTCGCGGGTGGCGCCCCGGGTCGCGTGACCTTCCAGCCGATGCACGGGAGCGGCCTGCCGACGCGCATCGCCGTGAACGGCACGAACGTCCAGGTCAGCACGGCGTCCGACGTCGCGTCGCAGCGCTGGTTCTACCAGGCGGTCTCGGCGACGACGTTCCAGCTCGTCGACGAGACCGGCGGGCGGTGCCTCACGACAGGGGTCGAAGAGTACGACCCGTCGACGGTCGTCGCGTGCAGCGACGCACTGAGGTCGCGCCAGGTCTTCGGCGCGACGCGCCACCCGCTCGCGATGACGGTGAGCGGTGACCAGGTGCGATTCTCGTTCGGGACGGTCCCCGGCGGGGCAGCGGTCTCGGCCGGGTGGGAGGACCTGCGCCTCCAGGTGAGCAGCGGCGGAACGTGGACAGACGTCGTGGGGACGTCCCGCGACGACGTGAGTATCACGGCTCCGAGAGCGGCGCTGACGACGGGCACGAACATCGCGTACCGCATCGTCCGCACCGCAGGCGGCACGACCTATGTCCTCTATGACGGTATCCAGATCACCCGCAGCGGCACCACGGTGACGATCGTCCGAGGGAACGGCTGATGGGCGCCCGCGCGTTCGCGGCCGTCGCCCTCGCGTTCGCCGTCGCGCTCGTGCCAGCCACGGCGTACGCCGCCGACGGCGACGTCACCGTGTCGCTCGACGGCTCGACGTTCACGTCCGACGTCACGACCCCGCTGTTCGACCCGACCCTGCGTGTCGTCCCCGGCGACATCGTCACGGAGGACCTCTGGGTGCGGAACTCCTCGACGACGGACGCCCGCGTGCGTCTCGAAGTGCTCGACGCGCGCGCCGACGACCCCCTGTTCGCGGCCGCACTCACGCTCGGCGCACGGGCCGTCGACGCGACGGGCCGCGAGATCCCCGTGACGGTCGCGGACGCCGGCGCGTGCTCCGTCGTGCTCCGTGACGTCGCGCTACGTGCGGGCCAGACCGTGCGACTCGCCGTCACCGCGACCGTCGGCGACCTTGAGCACCAGGACGGGACGCGCGCGACGGCGTCGTTCCGGCTGCGCGCCGTCGCGACTGACGCGACCGTCCCCGGGCCGTCGGACCCGGGCGAGTGCAGCGAGGGCGAGCCGTCGCCGACCGAGGGCCCGACCGAGGGCCCGACGACGACACCGCCCCCGACCGAGGGCCCGACGACGACCCCGACCGACGGCCCCACGGTCACCCCGACCGAGCGGCCGACCGTGACCCCGACGGTCGCACCCACCACCACGCCCGACGACGGCGACCTCCCGACGACCGGCGCGTCACCGACGCTCGCCCTCGGGTTCGCGTCCGCGCTCGTCGTCTCCGGCCTGCTCGTGCTCGCGCTGCGCCGCCGCTCCGATGACCGGGACGACCGTGCCTGAACCGACCGACAAGGACGCGACCGAGATCCTCGACCCGCCTGGCGCCGGAGCCGCCGGACCGACGCGCGAGCCGGGCTTCCTCGCTGGCCTCGGGCTCGCGCTCAGCTGGGCCGCGCTCGTCGTCGTCGCCCTCGTTGCCATCGTCGCGATCATCGTGCCCCGCGCCACCGCATCGACACCCCTGGCGATCCTCACCGGGTCGATGGACCCGACGTACCCGCCGGGCACGCTCGTCGTCGTCAAGCCCCTCGACCCCACCGAGGTCAAGGTCGGCGACGTCATCACCTACCAGCTCGAGTCCGGTAAGCCGACGCTCGTCACGCACCGCGTCGTCGAGCTCGGACTGCGCGCCGACGGCGAGCGCCAGTGGGTCACGCAGGGCGACGCCAACGACGCCCCCGACGAGCTGCCCGTCCGGGCCGTCCAGCTGCGAGGACGCGTCTGGTACCACCTGCCGTACGTCGGCCACGTGACGGTCGCGCTCGGCAACGGCGGCCGCGGCACCATCGTCGCGCTCGTCGCCGGTGCCTTCATCGCGTACGGCGTCTGGCAGATCACGAGCGGGCTGCTCGGTCGCGGCCGACGCAAGGACGCCGCCTCGCCGGCGGCCGAGCCCGCACCCGCGCCGGACGCCCCGGTCTCCTGAGGTCCGCGCCCCGCGCCTCGCGCCCCGGACACGAGAAGGGCCCGTGAGGTGCTAGCGCGTGCGGCGGACGACCGCACCCTCACGGGCCCCGGTGGTCGCCCCGTGCCGGCGACCGGGTGAGCCGGGCGTCAGCCGGCGACCACCTCGAGAGTCCACTCGATCTTCATCTCGCGGATCACCTCCTTTCGTCGGTGTCCCCGACGCTACGCGCGCCCCGCCGCGCGGCGCACCGTTATTTCCCGTGCGGCCCCGGGAGGGGCAGGATGGAGCCGACGAAGGAGGACTCATGCTCAGGGTCATGACGGTGTGCACGGGCAACATCTGCCGGTCGCCCATGGCAGAGATCGTGCTGCGGCACCGGGTCGAGGCCGCGGGCCTCGGGGACCACGTGACGCTCGACTCGACGGGCATCTCCGACGAGGAGCACGGCCGGCCCGTCGACCGTCGGGCACGGACGGCGCTCGAGGCGCGCGGGTACCACGTCGGACCCCACCGTGCCCGACGCGTCCGTGCCGACGAGCTACGCGACCGTGACCTCGTCCTCGCGATGACGCAGCACCACGCGCTGGTCCTGCGGTCCATGCTGCCCCCCGGTGACGAGCGGGTCGTCATGTTCCGGTCGTTCGACCCGGCGGCGCCAGCCGTCGTCGACGGGGACGAGCGCGTCCTCGACGTCGCCGATCCCTGGTACGGCGGGCCCGAGGACTTCGAGACGTGCCTCGACGAGGTCGAGGCGGCGGCCGACGGGATCGTCGCGCACCTGCGTGCCCTCCACCGCACCCGGGCCTGACCCGACCCACGCTCGAGGACCGCTCCGTCGGCCCGGCTCGTCCGGCAGGATGACCGTATGAAGGTCTCGCAGCGCTCCGCCGTCCCGCCGTTCGCCGTCATGCAGATCATCGCGGCCGCCAACGCGCGCCGCGCGGCCGGTCAGGACGTCATCAACCTGTGCGCGGGCGAGCCCGTCACGGGCGCGTCCGACGCGGTGCGGGAGCGCGCCCGGGAGTTCCTCGACGGCCGCAGCCTCGGCTACACCGAGGCGCTCGGCGCGCCACTGCTGCGCGCGGCCCTCGCCGCGCACTACGAGCGCTGGTACGGGATCGACGTCGACCCAGCCCGCATCGCGGTGACGACGGGATCGTCGGGCGGGTTCATGCTCGCGTTCCTCGCGGCGTTCGACGTCGGCGACCGCGTCGCCCTCGTCCGCCCCGGGTACCCCGCCTACCGCAACATCCTCGGTTCCCTCGGCTGCGAGGTCGTCGAGCTCGCAGCCGGCGCCGACGTCGGCCACGCCCCGACCCCCGCGATGCTCGACGCCGCGCACGCCGACGCCCCGCTCGCGGGGCTCGTCCTCGCGAGCCCCGCCAACCCCACCGGCACGATGATCGACGCGGACCGGCTCGCCGGCCTCGCCGCCTGGTGCGCCGCGCACGACGTCCGCCTCGTGAGCGACGAGATCTACCACGGCATCGTCCACGACCCGTCCCGGTGGCCCGGCGCGACGGCCGCCCACCACCTCGGCACGGGCGCCGTCGTCGTCTCGTCGTTCTCGAAGTACTGGGCGATGACCGGGTGGCGGCTCGGCTGGCTCCTCCTGCCCGAGGACCTCCTCGCCCCCGTCGACGCGCTCGCGGGCAACGTCGCGCTCTGCCCGCCCGCACTCGCGCAGCACGCGGCCGTCGCCGCGCTCGAGCCCGACGGCTACGCCGCCGCGGCTCGGGACGCCGAGCAGTACGGACGCTCGCGCGCGGTGCTGCTCGCGCGGCTCGACGAGCTCGGCTGGCACGACGTCGCTCCGGCGGACGGCGCGTTCTACCTCTACGCGGACGTCTCCACGTCAGGCCTCGACTCGCGGGACTGGTGCGCACGGCTCCTCGACGAGGCAGGCGTCGCCCTCACTCCCGGGACAGACTTCGACCCCGTGGACGGCCACCGTTGGGTGCGCCTGTCGTTCGCGCAGGAGCCCGCGACGATCACTACGGCCGTCGACCGCATCGTCGCGTGGCAGAAGACGCTCGCGTCGTGCGGACGATGACGGAACGACGACGGGCGGGCCCTCCCGTGAGGGAGGACCCGCCCGCGCCCGGACCGTCCCGGGGGTGACGGACCCGACTGAGGGTCAGTGGACGTCGGGTCAGTGGACGTCGCGCCGCCGGAACGCGAGCCACGACACGACGACGAGCACGAGGGCGATCGCCCCGAGGTAGAGCGTCGCGTCAGCCGCCGTGACGAACTTCTCGACCTGCGTGCACTCGCGGTACAGCTCTTCCTGGTTCCACGCGCAGACGTTGACGAAGTACGAGGTCTTGCCCTCGGTGATCGCGAACAGCTGCGTCGAGACGAACCAACCGTGCAGCGCCGACTCCCAGAACATGCCCCGGAACACCATCTCGACGACGACGAAGTACCCCGCGACGACGCCGATGACCGCAGCCGTGTGCCGCAGGAGCGAGCCAAGCGCGGCCCCGAGCACAGCCGCCGCGACGACGACCCCCGACGTGCGCAGGATCGCCCCGACGAGCTTGCCCGTGTCGAGCGGATCGGGCGAGGGGATGCCCCGCAGCTCGGTCCACGCGGCAGTGCCGAGGACACCGAGCGCCGTGACGAGTGCTGCGGCGCACACCGCGACGACGGCGGGCGCGGCGAGCTTGGAGAAGAACACCCGGGACCGACGCGGCGCGAACGTCAGCCAGTTGCCGAGAGACCCGGTCGCGTGCTCGGCGGCGGTGAGCGATGCCCCGAGAAGGAACATGAGCGCTGCGGCAAGGATGAGCAGCCCTGTCGTCTCGCGGGTGACGCGCTCGGCGAAGCCCTCAGGAGACCAGGTGTAGTTCTCGAACGTCGGTTCCTCGAGGTAGTTCTCGCAACCCCAGTCCGCCGGGGACTGCTCGTTGGCCGCAGCGTCGCTGACGCAGCTGTCGTAGTACTGCTGGTGGTTGAGCTTCCAGTCAGCGAGGTGCTCCTCGAAGTACACGCGTTGCTCCGCGAGCTCTTGATCGCTCGGCATCGACGTCGACACGAGGTTGCCACCGAGAAAGAACAGGCACAGGCCGACGAGCCCGCTGAGGATGATCCACGTCGCACGACGCGACCGGGCACGAAGAAGCTCTGCAGCGAAGAGTCGCATCACGCCTCCCCTCCCTCGGTGCTCGTCGGTCGGCCGTAGGGGTTCGCGGGCGGGCCCTGGGGCGGTTGCGGCGCTCCGTCTGTCGGCGACGCGGCGTGGTGGCCAGCCGCGTGGGACGGAAGTGGCACGCCAGCCGCGGTGCCAGGGCCCTCGCCCGCGGTGAGCTCGAGGAAGAACGCCTCGAGACCCGCGCGCTGCGCGACGAGCTCGGACACGTAGTGCTCGTGGTGCGCGAGCCGACGCGTGATCTCTGCTGGGTCGTCCACCCCGGTGACGTTGAGGAGGGCGCCGTCACGCACGACGGTCATCCCGCCCTCGCGCAGGACGCGCTCCGCACCGTCCGGGTCGGCGACGCCGACGCGGACCGTCGTCGTCGCCTGCGCGTCGAGGAGGTCCTTGACGCGGCCCTGCGCGAGCGTGCGGCCACGGCCGATGATCGTCACGGTGTCGGCGACGTGCTCGACCTCGCTGAGGATGTGGCTCGAGACGAGCACCGTCTTGCCCGACGCGCCGAGCGACCGCATGGTTTCGCGGATCTCGTGGATGCCCGCGGGGTCGAGCCCGTTCGTCGGCTCGTCGAAGATCAGCAGGTCCGGGTCCTTGAGGAGCGTCGCGGCGATCGCGAGGCGCTGCTTCATGCCGAGCGAGTACGTCTTGAAGAGGTCCTTGCCCCGGTCCGTGAGGCCGACGTCCTCGAGCACCTGGGCGACGGCGCGCTCGGGCGCTCCGATGCCCTTCGCGAGGATCTCGAGGTTGCGGCGTGCGGAGATCGTCGGGAAGAACTTCGGCTGCTCGACGATCGCGCCGACGCGCTTGATGACGGCCGGCAACTGGCGGGGGATCTCGTGGCCGAGGACGTTCATCGTGCCCGCGTCGGCGTGGATGAGCCCGAGGAGCATGCGGATCGACGTCGTCTTGCCCGAGCCGTTGGGGCCGAGGAACCCGTGGACGCCCCCGAGCGGGACGTCGAGGTCGAGGCCCTGGACGGCGACGGAGCGTCGTCCGGTGACGCTGCGGTACGTCTTGCGTAGTCCGCGCGTCACGATCGCGAGGTCGCCCGGAGAGGCGCCGTCCAACGTCGTCGTCATGATCCCCCTGTGGTGGGCCCGGGGCCGCCGGGTCGCTGGTCGACCGGTGTGTCCGGCGCCACTACGGAGGGTAGCGGCGTCACGGGTGACATGGGGGTTCTGCTGGACGTGTCCCACGCCGCGCGCCCGGGTGTGATGCGGCTCACATCGACGTCCGGTCGGCTTAGCATCGTCCTGACCTGCGCAGACGCGGACCTGGCCTGGCTCATGACGCCAGCGACGCGGGTGAAAGCAGTTCGTCGCCCAGGGTCGCGTCATGACCGGATGTCGTCTCCCTCTCATCGGGTGAACGGCGGATCGACCCGCCGCGACGCAGGAGGAGAACCATGCAGACCACCGGCACCACCGAGGACCGCGCGCCGCTCACGCGCCGCGAGCTCGTCGTCCTGTCGCACCTCAGCGACGACGTCACGCTCGACGATGTCGCGCGCGAGCTCTTCGTCAGCCGCAACACGGTGAAGACCCAGGTGCGCAGCGTCTACCGCAAGCTCGGCATCTCGACGCGCGCCGAGGCCGTCGTCCATGCCCGCAGGCTGGGCCTCCGCCAGGACGGCTGACCATGGACTGGCAGAATGCCGGTCATGGAGCGCACACATGTCGTCGCGGCGATCATCGTCGACGACCTCGACACGCCCACGCGGGTGCTCGGTGCGCGCAGGGTCCGGCCCGAGCGGCTCGCAGGTCGGTGGGAGTTCCCCGGCGGCAAGGTCGAACCCGGGGAGAGCTCGCACGCTGCGCTCGTGCGTGAGCTCAACGAGGAACTTGCGGTGACCGTGCTCGTCGGCGACGAGCTGCGGGGACCGCACGACGACGGCTGGCACGTCACCGACCGCCACGCGATGCGCCTGTGGTTCGCGGTCCTCACGAGCCCCGAGCCCGTCCCGCTCACCGAGCACGACGAGCTGCGCTGGCTCGACGCGACGACTCTCGGGGACGTCCCGTGGCTCGACGGCGACCTCGAGATCGTCGAGGCGCTCCGCCCGATGCTCGGCTGACCACAGGCCGCCGGTACCGGCAGCCGATCCACGTCACACGGGTTCGCCTTGACGACGCCCGCGCCCACATCTTCTACTGACATGCATGGATGATGCTGGTAGTAGTACCCCGGGCCCCCTCTCCTCGATGACCGGGAGGGTGGCCTGATGGATCAGGACACGGTTCTCAACGTCCTGCTGGTCATCGCCTTCGTCCTCGTCGGCGGCGTGTTTGCCGCGACCGAGCTGGCGCTCGTCTCGCTCCGTGAGGGGCAGATCGACAAGATGGAGAAGGAGGGCGGCCGGGCCGCCCGCACCGCGCGGCTCGCGCGCGACCCCAACCGCTTCCTCGCCGCCGTGCAGATCGGCGTGACCGTCGCTGGGTTCCTCTCGGCGGCCTACGGCGCCTCGACGCTCGCTCCCGACTTCGCGCCGCTGCTCGTCGACGTCGGACTCTCGGAGAGCTCGGCGGCGACGACGGCGCTCATCGTCCTGACGCTCGTGATCGCCTACCTGTCGCTCGTGCTCGGCGAACTCGTGCCCAAGCGTCTCGCGATGCAGCACACCGAGAAACTCTCGCGTGCCGTCGGCCCGCCCCTCGACGTCTTCGCGAGGCTCATGCGCCCCGTCGTCTGGCTGCTCTCGAAGTCGACGAACGGAGTCGTGCGCCTGCTCGGCGGCGACCCGGACGCGTCGGGCGACGAGATGAGCGAGGAGGAGCTGCGGGGCATCGTCACGGGTCACGAGGGGCTCGCCCCGGACGAGAAGCGGATCCTTGGGGACGTGCTCGACGCGGGCGCGAGGTCGCTCGCCGAGGTCATGCGGCCGCGCACCGAGGTCGCGTTCATGAGTGCCGACCTCACCGTCGCGGCGGCCCTCGACGTCGTCGCGGACGCCCCGTACTCCCGCTACCCCGTCATCGGGGAGAACTTCGACGACATCCTCGGGTTCCTCCACGTGCGGGACCTGCTGCGCGCCGAACGCGACGTGCGCGTGCGTGATCTCACACGCGACATCCTGCTGCTGCCCAGCACCAACCGGCTGCTGCCGTCGATGTCACAGATGCGTCGGGACGGCGTGCACATCGCGGTCGTCGTGGACGAGTACGGCGGCACCGACGGCATCGTCACGCTCGAGGACCTCGTCGAGGAGCTTGTCGGTGACATCCGGGACGAGTACGACGCGGACGAGCCCGCGCACGTCCGTGCGGACGACGGCGTCGTCCGGCTCGACGCGGGGGTGACGATCGAGGAGTTCGCGGAGGAGACGGGCGTCGTGCTCGAGGACGGGCCGTACGAGACGGCGGCGGGGTTCGTCGTCGACCGCCTGGGCCGCCTGGCGGAGGAGGGCGACGAGATCGAGGTCGACGGCGCGACGCTCCGCGTCGCGGAGGTCGACAACCGCCGCATCAGATCGCTCGAGGTCACCCTCCCGTCCCCGTAGATCGCGAGATAGCGCGTCTCGGTCGAGATAGCGCTCAACGCACGCTATCTCGATCCAGGAGCGCTATCTCGCGAGAGGAGGGTGGCGACCTCGTAGTGGGGGGTCTGGGGGAACATGTCGAGGAGGACTGCCTCGCGCACCGTGAGGGACGGCATCGCGCGCAGGTCGCTCGCGAGGGTTCTCGCGTTGCAGCTCGAGTAGAGGACGTTCGGCACCCCGGAACTCTCCAGCCAGCCCGCCAGCTCCTCGCCGATCCCACGTCGGGGAGGGTTGACGATCACCAGGTCCGGGACCTCGTCCGGAGTCGCGGACAGCGCGAACGCCGTCGCATCGCCCGCGACGAACCGGGCGGGGATGCCCTGGGAGGTCGCCGTGAGCGTCGCCGACACGATGGCCTCCTCGCTCAGCTCGACGCCGACGACGTCGGGCACGGAACCGTCGAGCCGGGACGTGGCGACCGACGACGGGCCGGGGGACGACGCCTCGGGCACGGAGCCGTCGGGCTGCGGGTCCAGCGCCCGCGCCGCAGCGAGCGCGAAGCCCCCGACGCCGCAGTACAGGTCCCACACCGACCGCGGCCGAACGTCCGCGACCCACGCGGCGCCACGCGCGTACAGCGCCGCCGCGACCTGCGTGTTCGTCTGGAAGAACGACTGCGGCCGCAGGTGCAGCCCGAGCCCGCCGACGCGCATGAGCAGCGACGACTCCTCCGTGAGGACGATCTCGCGCGGCCCCTCGAGCACCGCCTTGTGCTCGGGCTGCACGTTGAGCGACACGACGCGCAGGCCCGGCAGGGCGTCGAGCAGCCACGGCAGATGCTTGCGAACGCGCGCCTCGGGCTCCGTCGAACGGACGACGAACCGCACCATGAGCTCGTCGTCCGCCGACAGGGTGACGAGGACGTGTTTGAGCTCGCCCCGCCGCGCAGGAACGTCGTACGGCTCGAGCCGAGCCCGCGTGACGAACGCGGCGAGCACGGGCAGCGCCGCCGCGAGCGGCGCCTCGTGCAGCCCGCACCGCTGCAGGTCGACGCCCCGCCCGGAGGCGTCGAGGATCCCGAGCGTCGGTGCGTCGACCGTCCCGCCGACGACCATCTTCGCCTTGTTGCGGAAGCCCACGGGCGGCGACGCGACCGGGTCGAGCCACACGGCGTCCGACGCGGACGGCACGTCCGCGAGCAGGTGACGGACGTGAGCAACCTTCGCCGCGAGCTGGTCCGTGGACGGCTCGCCGAGGTGCGTGCACGACCTGCACACGCCCGCGTCGAAGTAGTCGCAGCGCAGCACGTCCGGTGCGAGGGAGATGGTCACGACAACCTCAGGTCCAGTGACGACGCCGCGGCTGCCGCCACCCGGGGTGGCGGCAGCCGCGGCGTCATGAGCAGGGAGCGGTCAGTTCCCGCAGCCGCAGCCACCGCAGCCGCAGCCGCCCGACGTCGCGGCGGGCGCGTCGGCCGACGCGAGGGTCGCCGCGTCGACATCCTCCCGCGGCGTGATCGAGATGCCGACAGGGCCGACGGCCGTCGCGGAGCCAGAACCGATGTGGCTCGTGCCCGCGTAGACCTCCGAGCGAGTGTCGGCGAGCTGCGAGAACTCCTCCGCGGAGCCGTGCGTCGAGATGCCCGTGATCTCGTAGCCGGCCTCGTCGATCGCGGCGCGCAGTGCGTCCTCGGGAAGGACGTCGTCGGAGACGACGGTGACCTCGGAGGCCTCGCCGACGTTGAGGTCGACCGAGACGTTCTTGACGCCGCTGACGGCCTCGAGCTCCTTGGTGACGGCGGACACGCAGTGGCCGCAGGTCATGCCGGTGACGTCGAGGGTGGTGATGGTAGGCATGTGATCTCCAACGTTCGGGTTCGACGCGTGCATTCCCATTCTCGCACCGAGGGACGGTGCCGGACGGGCGAGATGCGTCACCAGGGGTAGGGCTTGTAGTCCTTGAGGAAGACACCGAAGACGTCCTCGCCGGCCTCGCCGCGGACGATCGGGTCGTAGACGCGGGCGGCTCCGTCGACGAGGTCGAGCGGCGCGTGGAATCCCTCCTCGTGAAGGCGGGCCTTCGTCGTGTGCGGGCGTTCGTCCGTGATCCAGCCCGTGTCGACGCTCGTCATGAGGATCTGGTCGGTCTCGAACATCTCGCGCGAGCTCGTGCGCGTGAGCATGTTGACGGCGGCCTTCGCCATGTTCGTGTGCGGGTGGCCGGGGCCCTTGTAGCCGCGGTTGAACTGCCCTTCCATCGCGGAGACGTTGACGATGTACGTGCGGCGGGCCGGGGACGCGGCGAGCGACGCACGCAGGCGCGAGACGAGGATGAACGGCGCGGTCTCGTTGCACAGCTGAACCTCGAGCATCTCGAGGGGGTCGACCTGGTCGACCTTGTCGACCCAGGAGTTCTGCGAGACGAGGTCCGGCACGAGGCCGCCCGCGTCGATCGCGGTGCCGGTCGCGACGCGGTCGAGGGACGCGGAACCTGCGGTGAGCGCGAGCTTCGTGAGGAGGCCGGGCGCGGTGACGGACTCCTCGACATGCGTCGAGACGGGCACGCCGTGGTCGCGGCCGCCCGCACGGACCGACGCCTCGAGGGCGGCGGGGTGCGCGTCGACCGACCGTCCGTACGTCGTCACGGGCGGCAGGTACGGCAGTTCGGGCAGCGGCGCGGACTCGGCCGCGGCGAGCGGCGCGTACGCGCCGGGCGACCGTCGGACAGTCTGGGCCGCATTGTTGATGAGGATGTCGAGGGGGCCCTCGGCCGCGACGTCGTCGGCGAGGGCGATGACCTGCGCCGGGTCGCGCAGGTCGATGCCGACGACCTTGAGGTTGTGGATCCAGTCCGCCGCGTCCTCCATCTGCGCGTAACGGCGGACGGCGTCGTTGGGGAAGCGCGTCGTGATCGTCAGCTGTGCGCCGTCGCGCAGGAGGCGCAGCGCGATGTACATGCCGATCTTCGCGCGCCCGCCGGTGAGCAGCGCCCGGCGCCCGGTGAGATCGGTGCGTGCGGCCCGCTTGGCGCGGTTCTCCGCGGCGCAGCGCGGGCACAGCTGGTGGTAGAAGACGTCGATGTCCTGGTAGGGCTCCTTGCACACGTAGCAGCCCTGCGGCTTCGAGAGCCGTCCGGCGAAGGGGCCCGTCGCCGTGCCGGGGCGGATGTCGACGCCCTCGGTCTCGTCGTCGATGCGCGTCGGGGCGCCCGTCGCAGTCGCCTCGATGACGGCGCGGTCGGCGTCCTGGATCGCCGCCTTGGCCTCGTCGCGTCGCTGCTTCTTCACGGTCTTGTAGAGCTTGGCCGTGGCGCGCTGGAGCGCGACCTTGTCGGGGTGCTCGGGCGGCAGGGCGTTGGCGGCCTCGAGGATCTCGAGGGCGCGCGCGAGCTCGTCAGGGTTCAGCTGGGGGGTGTCGGACACGTGCTCAAGTATCCCTGAGCGCGCAATGACGCCGGACACAGTGCGGGCGGCCCTGCGGGGCGCCGGCACCGCGGTGACGCGCGGCCGGCTCCAAGCAAATCACGACGGCCGCTCTACCGGCCGGTGCGCACAAGCAACAGCGTGACGGACCCGCCGCCAACCAGGGCGGCGATACCCAGCCCGATGTCGCCTACCAACGTGGCAAGCACCGCGATGAACAGAGTGATTCCCGTTGCGCGGACCGTCCGCGCGCTACGGGAACTGCTGCTTCTGGGGTTGGCTCGACTCACTTCATCACTCTCGATCCGGCGCCCGACCGCAGGAGGATCGTGCTCGCTGCGATCGTCCCGGGGGTTCACTCATGACTTCGCATCGCTCCCCATGGCCGCGAGAGGGCAGCGACAGCGATCGCCATCGCCCACACTCCTGCGGCGAAGTATCCGCTACCGGGCTCGCCGGTGACGATCGTGCCGACGGTCGCGGTGCTGCAGAGGGCGAGAGCGACCCAGCTCAGCTTGTTGCGCGTCCTTGCGTTCATCTGGTTCTCCTCGCGCGCGTCCTTGCATCCTCCCGGCGGCTTCCTTGACCGTAGTGCCGATGTGCGGCATACGCAATGCGCGTCCGTCTCGTGTAGAACCTGCTGCTGGGCGTCGCGCAGCGGCTCCGATCTTGCGTCGGCATCGACGATCAACCGGTTCTCGCCACCGGCTCGACCCGAGGCATCCCGCCCGATACCCGGGTCGGACGCGAATGTCCGAGGCCCGCGCTAGCGTCGTCTCCGACGACGGCATGCGGCCGTCGCCGGGAGGGGAGCTGCAGATGGATGTCGCGCTCGGGCTCGAGGGCCTGCGCAAGACCTTCGGTGAGAAGGTCGCGGTCGAGAGGGTCGACCTCGCCGTCCCGGCGGGCTCGTTCTTCGGTCTCGTCGGCCCCAACGGGGCTGGCAAGACGACGACGCTCTCGATGGCGACGGGCCTGCTGCGACCCGACGCGGGCCGCGTCACCGTCCGCGGCACCGACCTCTGGGCCGACCCCGTCACGGCGAAGTCCCTGCTCGGCGTCCTGCCCGATGGCGTGCGGCTGTTCGACCGCCTCACCGGGCTGCAGCTCGTCGTCCACGCCGGCATGCTCCACCGCCTGCCGCGCACGACGGCGCGCGAGCGCGCCGAGGCGCTCCTGCGCGCCCTCGACCTCGAGGCCGACGCCAACACGTTCGTCGCCGACTACTCCGCGGGCATGACGAAGAAAATTGCGCTCGCGTGCGCGCTCGTCCACGCGCCACGGCTCCTCGTGCTCGACGAGCCCTTCGAGGCCGTCGATCCCGTCTCCGCCGCGTCGATCCGCGCAATCCTTGCCGACTACGTCGGCACGGGCGGCACCGTCGTCGTCTCCTCCCACGTCATGGACCTCGTCGAGCGCATGTGCGACCACGTCGCCGTGCTCGCCGCCGGCCGCGTCCTCGCGGCTGGCACCGTCGACGAGGTACGCGGCGGCGCGAGCCTTGAGGACCGCTTCGTCGAGCTCGTCGGCGGACGCCGCTCGGGGGAGGGGCTCGAGTGGTTGCACAGCTCCTGAGCCTGCGCTGGCAGGTGTACCTCGGCACGCTGCGGCGCAGCGTGTGGCAGACGATCGGCGCCGTGGTCGCGATGCTCTACGCGCTGAGCCTCGGCGGGCTCCTCGCGGTCGCGGGTCTCGTCGGGGGCCTGCGCAGCGACCTCTCGGCCGAGGTCGTCGTCGGCGGTGCGATCCTCGTCCTCGTCTGGACCGTCGGACCGCTCGTCGCGTTCGGGCTCGACGACACCTTCGACCCCCGGCGCCTCGCGCCGTTCCCGCTTTCTCGCCGTGACCTCATGGTCGGCAGCTCGGTCGCGACGCTCTTGGGACCCGGCGGGATCTTCACCGTCGTCGCCGCGCTCGGCCTCGTCCTCGCATGGGTGACCGAGCCCGCGGCGCTGCTCGCTGCGCTCGTCGGCGTCCCGCTCGGCGTCACGACCGCCGTGCTCGGGGGGCGCGCGACGACGACGGCAGCACGGCCGCTCGTCGAGGGGCGTCGCGGGCGGGATCTCGCCGTCGTCGTCGCAGTCCTCCTCGTGAGCGTCGTCGCGCCCGCGATCCTCCTCGTCGACTCGATCTCGATCACGCCCGAGACGGTCGCCGGCACCGCGGCCTGGGCGTCGTGGACGCCGTTCGGTGCGGCCTTCGCGCTGCCGGCCGACGTCGCTGCGGGCGCCTGGGCCGCGCTCGCGGGCCACCTCGTCATCGCGCTCGCGACCCCCGCACTCCTCGTCCTCTGGTGGCGGCGGTCGCTCACGACGCAGCTCACCCGACCGGCCCGCGCCTCCGCAGGGCACGGCAAGGGCCTCGGCGTCCTCGGTCGCGTCCCCGACTCGCCCGTCGGCGCGGTGCTCGCGCGCTGTCTCACGTACTGGGTCCGGGACCCCCGCTATGCGACGTCGCTCATCTCTGTGCCCGTCCTCGTCGTCATCGTCGCGGTGCTCGCCGGCGACGGCCCGTGGCTGCTCGTCGCCGGCCCCCTCGTCGCGTGGACGTGCGGCTGGGCGATCTCCGTCGACATCGCCCTCGACTCGACGGCCTTCTGGACGCACGTCGCCGCACCGATGCGCTGGACCGACGACCGGTGGGGACGCGTCGTCGCCATCGGCGTGCCGGGTGCGCTCCTCACCCTCGTCACGACCCTGTGGACCCTCGGTCGCGCCGACCGGTGGGACATGGCGCCCGCTCTCCTCGGCGTCGGAGCGGCGACGCTCCTCGCGTCGCTCGGTCTTGCGTCGCTCGTCTCGGCACTCGTCGTCTTCCCCGTCAACCAGCCCGGCGACAACCCGTTCGGGGCGAAGCAGGGTGGCTCGATGGGCATGATGCTCTCGCAGATGCTCGGCACGCTCGCGCTCGCAGTCGTCCTCGCGCCCGCCGCGGTGCTCACGGTCCTCGCGATCGTCCGCGGATCCGTGGCGCTCGGGTGGGCAGCGGCCGTCGTCGGGATCGCGCTCGGCGTCGTCGTGCTGCTCGTCGGCGTGCGCTTCGGCGCCCGACGGCTCGACGCACGCGCGCCGGAGCTGCTCACGCGGCTCGCGTCGTTCTGAGGTCGGTCGTGCCGCGCCGGGTGTCGCGGCCGGCTGGCCTCACACCCAGGGCGACTCCGGCCGGTGGTGCTCCGGCGCGGGCGAGTACTCCGCGTGCGCGTCGACCGTGAGGTACGTCTTCGCGAAGTGCAGCGACTGCGCGATGTCGGCGCGACGTTCCGTCGCGTCCCGCGCCTTGCGCGTGCCGATCTCGACGACGACGTCACCCGCGAAGCCGCTGCGCGCCAGACCCTCGAGGAGCTCGCGGACGGGCTGCGTCCCGCGGCCCGGCACGAGGTGCTCGTCGAACCCGGAGTCGGTGCCGTCCGTGAGGTGCACGTGCGCGAGACGCGGCCCGAAGAGCGCCGCGAGGTCGACGCACGACTGCCGTGACGTCGCGGCGTGCGACACGTCGAGCGTCACACGGTCGTAGTCGTGCTCCGTCGGGTCCCAACCCGGCAGGTAACCCATGAACTCACGCTTCCGGCCCCGCCACGGGTACATGTTCTCGACCGCGATGGTGAGCCCCGAGTCCTCCGACAGTGCGCGCACCTGCTCCGCAAAGTGCCGCGAGTAGCCACGCTGCCACGCGAACGGCGGGTGCACGACGACCGTCGACGCACCGAGCGTGAGAGCCATGTCGACGGTCTTCGCGAGCTTGTGCCCGGGCTTCGTGCCCCACACCTGCTGGGAGACGATGAGCGTCGGCGCGTGGACCGATCGGATCGGCACACCCGTCTCCTGTGCCAGGCGCGCGAGGGCGAGGTCGTCGCGGGAGATCTTGTCGTTCCACACCATGACCTCGACGCCGTCGTACCCGAGCTCGGCCGCGAGCTCGAACGCGAGCGGGGCCTTGCGGGGGTAGACGCTCGCCGTCGAGAGCGTCACGTGCGGTCGTGCCGATGTCTCACCAGCCATGACATCCACACTAGTCCGCGTCGTGACCCGCGCCACCGCCACGCGGCACTACTCACCCCGCCGAGAGGCCCCATGACTTTACGGGGTGCTCCGGGGAGACTAGAGGCATGGCCGACGCACCCGAGAATCTTTTCCCCGGCAAGACCTTCGTCTCGACAGTCCTTGAGGCCGCCGACACGAAGGCCGAGATGTCGCGCTCGATCACGCAGGTGTACCTCATGCGTGCTGCGATGGCCGGCATCATCATCGGCATCTTCTACCTCGCGAACTACACGATCATCGCCGGCTTCGTCGCCGTCGACCCCGAGCTGCGCACGATCGGCAAGCTCGTCGGCGCAGTCGCCTTCGGGTTCGCGCTCGTCTTCATCTACTTCACGCGCTCCGAGCTGCTGACGTCGAACATGATGATCGCGACGATCGCCGTCTACCACCGCCGCATGCGCGTGCGCCGCGCGAGCGCGCTCCTCGCCCTCTGCCTCCTCGGGAACGCCCTCGGCGGGCTGCTCATCGCGCTGCTCGTCGCCGGGTCGTCGATGATCGACGACGCGACCGGGACGCTCGTCACGCAGGCCGTCGAGCACAAGCTCGACTACGTGACCTCAGGGTCGAGCGGGATGCTCGACCTCTTCGTCCGCGCGATCCTCTGCAACCTCCTCATCAACCTCGCGATGCTGCTCGTCTACAACGGGCTCGTCAAGGCCGACGGCGTCAAGGTCCTCGCGATGATCGTCGCCGTCATGCTCTTCGCCTTCCTCGGCTACGAGCACTCCGTCGCCAACACGGTCCTCTTCACCATCCAGGGCTTCCACGGCGGCATCGACATCTGGCCGGCCCTCGCGAACGTCGGCATCGCGCTCGTCGGCAACTTCGTCGGCGGAGGCCTGCTCATCGGCTGGTACTACGCGTACGCGAACGACCCGGAGCGCACGCAGCGTGCGCTGCTGCGCGAGGCGCGGCTCGTCACGCGCGAGGCCGCTCGCGCGGCCTCAGGCGCCGAGGGACGATGACGCGCTGACGTCGTCCGCCGCAGCCTCGTCGGTGGCGACCGACGCGTCGTCCTGCGGGGCCGGCGGCTCCGGGACGGGGGTTCCGCCCGGCTGCGGAAGTTCCGGCGTCGGGGCGTCGGTGGGCATGTCGGTCGGCGTCGCGGGCGGCACGGGCGTCGCGGGGTCCGTGGGCTCGTCGGTCGGGGTGGGCGACGGCGTCACGGTGGGCGCGTCCGTCGTGGGCTCCTCCGTGGGCGTCGTCGGCGCGTCCGTCGTGGGTTCCTCCGACGGTGTCGTCGTGGGCTTCTCCGTCGGGGTGACGGGGCGCGCCTTCTCGCGGACGCGCGAGATCGTCGTGCCGGACCCCTCGACGCCGCGCAGCGCCTTCGACAGCGGGCGGCCGAGCCCGAGCTCAACCACCGTGAGCGTGAGGATGATGACGACGAACGTCGTCACCGCGACGACCGCGAACGTGCGGCGCGGGCTGCGCCGCGTCGGCGCCATGAGGTCGCGGCCGACGCGTTCGTCGACCGGAGGTGTGGCCGGTGGCGGGACCGACGGACCGGTCGACTCCTCGGTGACGCGCGCGACGACGGGCGTCTCCCGCGTGACGATCGCGACCTCGGGAGCAGCAGCGACCGGGATGACGTCCGTCGTCACGGTCGGTTCGAGCAGGCCAGCCGGGGTCTCGTCGCGGAGCGGCGGCACGTCGGCCGGACCGGCGGGGACCGCATCGAGGACCGCGGTGTCCTCCGCGGACGTCGCCGTCCGCAGGTAGCGAGGCGCAAGCTGCGTGACGACGACCTGCGTCCGCACGAGCGAGCGCGTGTACGCGTAGTTCGCGAACGCCGTGAGGATCGCGGCGACGACCGCGCCGACGATCGTCCCGGCGACCCCCAGGTACGACAGCGCGATGGTCGACGTCACGGCGGTGAGCGCGCTCGCGGCGATCGTCACGAGCGATGGCCGTGTCGGCATGGTCGGCTGCGGGCGCGACTGCTCCGCCGTCGGAGGGGTCTCCGGCGGTGTGCGTGGGGCTGCGGGGCGCGGGCTCATCGCTCACCAGCGTAGTGAGCAGCCGTGGACCTCGCGTGAAGAGGACGGGACCACGCCGTGGGGCCTGGCGAGCTAGGACGTGGCGTCCGCCACGTCCCGCGGCGGGCGGCGTGCGAAAGAGATTGCGGGACAAGCGCCCGTACGGTGGGGTGGGGCGATGACGACGCACGTGCTCGCCCTCGGTGGCGGCGGCTTCTCGATGTCCGACGGCTACGCGGCGACCGCGCTCGACCGCTACGCGCTCGGCCTGGCCGGCGTCGACCGGCCCACCGTCTGCTTCGCGCCGACGGCGAGCGGCGACGCCACCTTGTACATCGAGCGCTTCGAGGCCGCGTACGCGCCGCTCAACTGCGAGACGCGCGTGCTGCGGCTCGTCGCCGACGGCGCACAGTCCGTCGCACGCACGCTCGACGGAGTCGACGTTCTCATGGTCGGCGGCGGCAGCACCGTCAACCTCGTGGCGCTGTGGGACATCCACGGCGTGACGCGCGAGCTGAGGCGCCTCGCCGCCGGGCGCGACCTCGTGCTCGCGGGCCTGTCCGCCGGCGCGAACTGCTGGTTCGAGGGCTGCACGACCGACTCGTTCGGGCCCGAGGTCGTGCCGTGGCGCGGTGGGACGGGGTTCGTCGCGGGCAGCTTCTGCCCGCACGCCGACGGCGAGGACCGCGTCGACGACTACGCGGCCGCTGTCGCATCCGGCGTGCTTCCCGCAGGATGGGCGGCTGACGACGGCGCCGCGGTGCACGTCGTCGACGGCGTCGTGCGCGCGCACCTGGCCGAGCGCCCGAGGGCGCGGACCTACCGCGTCGAGGCCGACGGGATGGGCGGGGCGAGCGTCGTCGCGCAGGACATGACGCTGTTCTGAGCGCTGCTCAGCCCTTCGCGCGCGCCGGCAGGCCCTCGACCGCGGAAACCTTCCAGCCGAGGAACGCCTTCTCGAGCGTGAGGGTGAGCCGGACGGTCGTCCCGCCGAGCTTCGCGTCCGGACGCTTCGCGTCCTCGACCTTCGCGAACGTGTAGTCGACGACGGCCGTCGGCGACTCCTCCGTCGGGCGCGTCACCCACTCCCATCCCTTGCGGTCGAGCGCCGGGGTGAGGCCGCAGCCGCGGAGCTCGCGCCAGCGAGCCACTCCGGGTGCGGCAGGGTCGACGAGCTGCCGGTCGGTCGTCGGGCATGCGTCGTCGCCCGTCGCGAGACCTCGCGGGGCGTTGAGGACGGAGCGCGCACGCTCGGTGGGCGTCGTCCGTTCGAGCTGAGCGTTCCGCTCGACGACCATGTCCCACACGGCGTTGCCGAGCGCCCACACGAGGAGCAGCGCGACGAGACCGCCGACGAAGCGGAACGCGCCGCGACGCCTGCCGCGAGCCTCGTCGCGAGCGGCCGACGTGCGATCCGAGCCGTCGACGTGCGCGACCTTGCCACCCGTGCGTGCGAGCTCCGTCCACGCGGTGCCGTCCCACCAGCGTTCGCGGCCGTCGGGGTGCGGGTACCAGCCGGCCGGGCCGACGAGCACATCGCCGCCACCCCCGGGGGCGGTGACGGTCCCGCGAGGAACGGCACCCGTGCCCGACGGGCGCGGGGCGCCGGCGGAACCGGAGGGGACCGGGCCGTCGGGCGTGGAACCGGGCAGGGGCGGCGGCTGAGCGGTCACGCCTGCGAGCGTACCGAAATCCCGACTCGTAGGTCTCCAGCACCATCGAATGGTGCTGGAGACCTACGAGTTGGAGAGGGGGGAGGTGGGTCGGGTGGGGTCAGGCCGGGACCGGGGCTCCCAGGGTGGCGCGAGCCTCGCGCGTCGCCTCGACGAGGTTCCTCAGCGACGCTTCCGTCTCCGCGTACCCGCGGGTCTTGAGACCGCAGTCCGGGTTGACCCACAGGAGGCTCGGGTCGACGGACCCGAGCGCGAGCGCGAGCAGCTCGGAGATCTCCTCGGCCGACGGCACACGCGGCGAGTGGATGTCCCACACGCCCGGCCCGACGCCCCGCGAGAACCCGGCAGCCTCGAGCTCGCCGAGCACCTCCATGCGGGAGCGTGCCGCCTCGATCGACGTGACGTCCGCGTCGAGTGCGTCGATCGCGCCGATGACCTCGCCGAACTCGGAGTAGCACAGGTGCGTGTGCACCTGCGTCGACGGCGCTGCCCCCGCGGTGGCGAGGCGGAACGAGCCGACGGACCACGCGAGGTAGTCGGCGTGCGCCTCGCGGCGCAGCGGCAGGAGCTCGCGCAGCGCGGGCTCGTCGACCTGGACGACCGCGATCCCGGCCGCCTCGAGGTCGGCGACCTCGTCGCGCAGAGCGAGGCCGAGCTGGTCGGCGACCTCCTGCTTTGCGACGTCGTCACGCACGAAGGACCACGCCATGATCGTCACGGGGCCCGTGAGCATCCCCTTGACGGGCTTGTCGGAGAGCGACTGCGCGTACGACGCCCAGCCGACCGTCATGGGCGCGGGCCGTGACACGTCGCCCCACAGGAGCGACGGCCGCGTGCAGCGCGAGCCGTAGGACTGCACCCAGCCGTTCTCGGTCACCGCGAAGCCGTCGAGCAGCTCCGCGAAGTACTGGACCATGTCGTTGCGCTCGGCCTCGCCGTGGACGAGGACGTCGAGCCCGAGCTCTTCCTGGAGGCGCACGACGCGCTCGATCTCGGCGCGCATCGCGGCCTCGTACGCGTCGGTCGCGAGCTCGCCCTTCGCGTGCGCGGCGCGCGCCTTGCGGATCTCGACGGTCTGCGGGAACGAGCCGATCGTCGTCGTGGGCAGCGCCGGGAGACGCAGACGCTCGGCCTGCGCCTCGCGCCGCTCGGCGACGTCGCCGCGCCTGCGGTCAGCATCCGTCACTGCTGCGGTGCGCTCGCGGACGGCGTCGACGCGGACACCCACGGCGACGGCGCGCGCGGCGAGGGCCGCGCTCGCGGCCTCGACCTCGGCGGCGACGGCGTCGGTGCCCGACACGAGCGCGCGCCCGAGCACCGCGACCTCGGCGACCTTCTCGTCGGCGAAGGCGAGCCACGACCGCAGCCCTGCGTCGAGGTGCCCCTCGTCGTCGAGCGTGTGCGGCACGTGGAAGAGGCTCGTCGACGACGACGCGGCGACGCCAGCGCCGAGGGCGCGCAGCGCGTCGAGCCGCTCGACGGCCGCCGCGAGGTCGGCACGCCACACGTTGTGACCGTCGACGACGCCGCCGACGAGCACCTTGGCGGCGAGCCCCGCGCGGACCTCGTCGGTGAGCCCGGAGGGCACGGATCCCTCGACGAGGTCGAGCGCGACTGCCTCGACGCCGCTGAGGGCGACCGCGGGGAGGGACTCACGCAGCTCGCCGTACGGTGCGGCGAGGAGGATCGCGGGACGCTGCGCTCCGACGGGTGCGGCGGTGAGCACGGCGTATGCGCGGGAGGCGGCCGCCGCGAGGGCGTCGGGCGCCGTGCGCAGCGTGTCAGTGACGAGCGCGGGCTCGTCGAGCTGCACCCACTGCGCACCCGCGGCGGCGAGGCGCTCGAGGAGCGCAACGTAGACCGGGAGGAGGTCGTCGAGCCGGTCGAGCGGCTCGTAGCCGTCGGGTGCACCGTCCGCGGCCTTCGACAGCGCGAGGAAGGTGACGGGCCCGACGACGACGGGACGCGGGACGACCCCCGACGCGACGGACTCGGCGACCTCGGCGACGAGCCGGTCCGACGCGAGGCGGAATGCCGTCGCGGGGCCGATCTCGGGGACGAGGTAGTGGTAGTTCGTGTCGAACCACTTCGTCATCTCGAGCGGCGCGAGCGCGCCCGCGCCGCGGGCGACCGTCGAGTACCCGGCGAGGTCGAGCGTGCCGTCCGACGCGACGAGGTGCGCGAAGCGCTCGGGGACGGCTCCGACGGTGACGGCCGCGTCGAGGACCTGGTCGTAGAAGGAGAACGCCGCGGGCACCGCGGAGTTGCCGGTGAGGCCGAGCGCGCCGAGGCGGGCGCGGGTCGTCGCGCGCAGGTCCGCCGCGACGGCCTCGAGCTCCGCAGCGGTCGTCCGCCCGGCCCAGAAGGACTCGAGCGCACGCTTGAGCTCGCGGCGCGGCCCGATGCGGGGGTAGCCGAGGATCGTCGCGGTCGGAAATGCGGGAATCGTTCCGGCAGTGGGGGCAGGGGTGCCCTGGGAGATGGTCATGCTGGTGCTCCTGGAGGTGAGATCAGGGGCCGTCGACTCGTGCGACGTCCCTGAGGGGTTCACCGACCCGCGGCCCTCCGGCCAGGTCCGACGCGATCTGCGCGTCGCCGCCGAGGTGAACACCCTCGAGCAGGTCCAGTGCTGGTGCAGCGTTGTTGAAGGTGTAGACGTGCAGGCCAGGCGCCCCGGCGTCGAGCACGGCCCGCGCCAGGTCGATCGACGCGCGCATGCCGTGCGCGTGCCTCTCGTCCTCGGGCAGGGACTCGAGCTCGGCCGTGAGCCGCACCGGTGCGGGCACGCCCGTGAGCTCCGCGACCCGGTGGAGGCGGCGGGGCTCGGTTGTCGGCAGGATGCCGGCGAGGATGGGGATGGTGACGCCCGCGGCGCGGGCGCGCTCGACGAAGTCGACGTACGTCGATGCCTCGTAGAAGAGCTGGGTGATCGCGAACGTCGCTCCCGCCTCCTGCTTGACGAGCAGGCGCTCGACCTCCTGCGCGGGCGTCGTGCCAGCGGCGAGGTTGCCGCCGGGGAACGTCGCGACCGCGATCGTCAGGGGGCGGGTCGCGCCGCGGAGCGCGCTCGCGGGCGACTCGCCGCAGCGCACGGCCTCGACCTGCTGGAGCAGGCGGATGAGGTCCTCGGAGGAGTTGACGCCGCCCGGGCTCGGGGTCCAGTCGGGTTGCCCGACGGGCGGGTCGCCGCGCAGCGCGAGGAACGAGCGGATGCCTGCGTCGAGGAACTCGCGGACGACCTCGGTGACGTGCTCGCGCGTCGCGGCGACGCACGTGAGGTGTGCGATGGGCAGGACGGGAGTCTCGCGGGCGATCGTCTGGACGACCTGGCGTGTCGTGGCGCGGTCGGTGCCGGCGGCGCCGTAGGTGACGGAGACGAAGTCGGGGCGTGCGGCGAGGAGCGCGCGGGCGGTCGCCCAGAACTTCGGGGCCGCGTCGGGGTTGCGCGGGGGCATGAGCTCGAAGGAGACGGTCGGGCGCGCGGGCGCGCCGCCGGTGCTGGTGATGCTCATGGGTCAGCCTCCGCAGGGTCGGTCCATCGGACCTGGCGTGAGCACCCGTTCCCTCAGGAGGCTTCCTCTTGGGCGGGTTGCTGCGGCGTCGACGAGCCAGGACTCTCGGCCGCTCTGGATGGTGGTGCGAGCCTAGGGGTGCGTCGGACCCCCACCCAAGCCGTCCCGGATGGCGAGACGGCGGTCCGGCAGGCGGTCAGCGGCGGCGGCCGTTGCGCGGGTCCGTCGGCGGGAACTCGCCGTCGTCCGAGCCGTCGTCGGCCTTGAACAGCAGCTCGGAGAGCTGCTTCTTCACCTCGGCGACGCGCGGCACGTCGTAGAGCAGCACGCCCGCCTTCTCCGTCGCGTCCGAGACGACGATCGTCCCGCAGCCGAGCATCTGGTCGAGCAGATCCCGCTCGTACGTGAAGTCGTTGATGCGGAACAGCGGGATGTCGCGGCCCGTCTTCGTGAGGATCCCCGAGCGCGTAATGAGACGACGCGTCGTGAACGTGTACGACGTCGTACGCCACTGCAGGTACGGCACGAGCGTCCACACGACGATGACGACGAGTGCGACCACCCCGATCGCGAGCATGAGCCACGTCTTGGAGTCGTTGTCCGGCAGCAGCAGGAGGGCCGCAACGACGCCCGCCGCGGCGAGCAGCAGGACGAGGAAGGGCACGAAGACCATCTTGATGTGCGGGCGGGTCTGCAGGACGACGCGCTCGTCGTCACCCAGGGTCCGGTCGATCGACATGGGGCGATCCTTGCAGATCGTCGGGCATCGCGGCACCCCGTGCTCGCGTGGGCGGCGCGCACGCCGCCCACGCGAGCCGTCGTCAGGCTCCCCGACGGTCCCCGGGGCGGTGGACGACCTCGCCGGCCGCCTCCCAGCGCGCGACGTGCACGGTGACGTCCTGCTCGAACGCGTCGAAGTCGCGCGGCGATCCCCACGCGACCGACGCCTCGGCTGCGATGCGCGGCAGGAGCTGGTAGGTGACGTCGCCCCAGTTCCGCACGGTTTCCGTCCACAGTGCCGTCTCGACGCCGATGACGCGCTCGGCGGGTACGCCCGGAAGCTCGGCGACGGGGTCCCAGTCGTACGCGGTGCGGAGGTCGATGTACCCCGCCCAGTCCTGCCCGACGACCTGGTGCTCGTCGTGGAACATGTCGAGGTACGCCTTGGGCGCGGGCGACGAGACGACCCTGAGGTCGAGCTCCTCGACGCGTCCCGCGAACTTCTCCCGGTCGACCCGGTGCGTCCAGTACTGCAGCCACGACCCGGTGGGCAGGTCGCCGTGGAGCGCCTCCTGCCACATCGTCAGGTGCTTGCCGGTCGACACGCCGAGCGCGGCGAGGCGCGTGACGTAGACGCCGTAGTCCTGCGCGTCGAGCGTCAGGCACTCGTCGCCGCCCAGGTGGATGCGGTCGCCGAGCGTGTGCTCGGCGACGGTCCGGACGATGTCGGTGACGAGGTCCCACGAGGCGTCGGACGTGAGGTCGACCGTGCTGAACCCGACCTCGGTGCCGGTGTAGGGCTCGCGGGTGGCGCCGTCCTGCGATGCCTCGGGGTAGGCGACGAGCAGGGCGTGCGTGTGCCCTGGAAGGTCAATCTCGGGGACGATCTCGACGTGCCGTGCCGCCGCGTACTCCTGCAACTCGACGTACTCGGCGAGCGTGAGGAAGCCGCCTGGTCCCTCGGAGCAGTCGGTCGTCGCGCCGAGCTCGGTGAGCAGCGGGCGCGACGGGATCTCGAGCCGCCATCCCTGGTCGTCGGTGAGGTGGAGGTGGAGGCTGTTGAGGCGCAGTTCCGAGATGAGGTCGACGAGGCGGCGGAGGTGCTCGGGGCCGTAGAAGTGGCGGGCGACGTCGAGGAGGAGGCCGCGGTGCGGGTAGGTGGGGGCGTCGTCGATCTCGCCGAGCGTCACGGTGCTGGCGTCCGCGTCGACGAGCTGGGCGAGGGTCGTGACAGCCCAGTAGGCGCCGGGGGCGTCGGCAGCCGAGAGCGTGAGCGCGTCGTCGGTGACGGCGAGGTGATAGCCCTCGACATCGAGCGTGGTGTCGGTCGATGCGGTGACGTCGCCAGCACCCGCTCCGGAGGCGAGCGTGGCGGAGAGCTCCGTGGCGCGACGGGCGGCGTGCGGCGCCCAGGGGCGGAGGGCGTCCGCGAGGGCGATGACCTCGTCCGCGGTGATCGTGCGGGACGCGCCGGTCAGAACGTTTCGACGGGGTGCGGGGAGGAGGGCTGGACGGTTGCTCAAGATGGAATCCTTCATCCGTTGCGACTTGGTAACGGCGGGGCTCGGGGGTTGACCATAGATAGTAAGTAAGGTGTACTTACTTTCATGGCAAGGACGACATCGTCACGAGACGCGCGACAGGCAACCCAGCGCGTCGCTGCGCCGGCAGGAAAGATCCTGCCCTCAGATACCCGCCTGCACCACCGTACCCTCGTCCTGCAGCATCTTGTCGACGACGGCCCCCAATCGCGAGCCGACCTCGCCCGACTCACGAAGCTTGCGCGCGTCACGATCTCGGACGTCGTCGCAGGACTCATCGCCGACAATCTCGTCATCGAGCTCGGAGTCCGCCCCGGAACCCACATGGGCAAGCCCGCGACGCTCGTCGGGGTCAACCCGACCGGCGCCTACATCGCCTGCCTCGACCTCTCCGGCGACCACGACCTCCGTGGCTCCGTCGTCGACCTCGAGGGCACCGTCGTCGTCACCCACCAGGTCGCCCTCGGCGACGACCGCGGCGACGACGCCGTCGACCGCACCGTCGAGCTCGCGCGCCGCCTCCTCCTCGACGCGCCCGGGAAGGTCCTCGGCCTCGGCGTCGGAACCCCCGGCATCGTCTCCGTCGACGGCGAGGTGCGCAACGCCCCCAACCTCCGCTGGGAGCGCCTCGCGCTCGGCCAGCACCTGCGCGACGCCCTCGGCGTTCCCGTCCACGTCGCCAACGACGCCGACAGCGCCGCCCTCGCCGAGGACACCTTCATCAAGGGCGGTGGCGCAGGCCTCCTCCTCGTCGAGATCGGACGAGGCGTCGGCGCCGGCATCCTCCTCGACGGCAACCTCCTCCGCGGCCCCTACGGCACCGCAGGCGAGATCGGCCACGTCACCGTCGTCCCCGACGGCGACCCCTGCACCTGCGGCCGCCACGGCTGCCTCGAACCCCTCGTCGCCGTGCCACGCCTCCGCGCACGCGTCGCAGGCCTCTCCGAGGCGCAGGCTGCGAGCGAGCTCTCCTCCGCCGGGCGTCAGCTCGGCACCGTCCTCGCACCCGTCGTCCAGGCCCTCGGCCTCCGCGACGTCGTGCTCTCCGGCCCGTCCGAGCTCATCGACGGCCCCTTCCGCCAGGCGACCGAGTCCACGGTCCTGGCCCTCACACGCCCCTTCGCGGACGAGCAGGTCACTGTTCGCATGTCCGCGCTGGGTCGCGACGGCGTCCTCCACGGCGCAGCCGCACTCGTCCTCGACGGAGAGCTCGGGCTCTCCTGACGGAACAGCAGTACCTGTCCACGCATCACCACGTCAGCGGTCGGAGCCGACCGCCGAAGGGATAGATCGATGAAGATCCACAAGATTGCCGCGCTCGGCGCGGTGGCCGCGCTCGCGCTCACCGCGTGCTCCACCGACGGCGGTTCCAGCGACAAGCCCACCACCGCGGCGCCCAAGCCCACCGCGCCCGCGTCCGAGCGTTCCATCACGTTCTGGGTTGCTGGCACGGACACGAACGACGACATGCGCAAGTGGCTTGCCGACACGTTCAAGGAGAAGACGGGCGGCGCCACCCTCAAGATCGAGCAGATCGAGTGGTCGGAGCTCGTCCCGCGTCTCCAGACGGCGCTCCCCAACGCCGAGCAGACCCCTGACCTCGTCGAGATCGGCAACACGCAGGCTCCGACCTTCACCTCGGTCGGCGCGTTCAGCGACCTCACCGCGCTCCTCCCCGACCTCGGTGGGGACAAGGTCGGCCCCAAGTCGTTCGTCGAGGCCGGCTCGTACGACGGCAAGCTCTACGCCGTCCCGTACTACTGGGGCTCGCGCTACGTCTTCTACAACACGGAGGTCTTCGAGAAGGAGGGCGTCAAGGTTCCCACGACGCTCGCCGAGCTCAACGAGGCCGCGAAGAAGCTCACGACGGACGACCGCTCGGGCCTCTGGCTCCCCGGCCAGGACTGGCGCAACGGCCTCTTCTGGCTGTTCGCCAACGGCGGCGAGATCGCCAAGGTCGACGGCGGCAAGTGGGTCGGCGCGCTCTCCAGCCCCGAGTCGCAGAAGGCCCTCGCCCAGGTCCAGGACATCTTCACCAACGGCACGCACGCGCCGAAGGACGGCCTCGACGAGGAGCCGTGGGTCCCCTTCAACGAGGGTGACTCCGCAATGTTCGTCGCTCCGGGCTGGGCTCGCTGGTCCGTCAAGGAGGACGTGAAGTTCGCTCCGTTCGCCGTCCCCGGCGTCGAGGCGGGCACGTACGCGGCCGGTCTCGCCGGTGGCTCGAACCTCGCCATCTCGGCGAAGTCGGCCAACCAGGACCTCGCGACCGAGCTCCTCAAGATCATCTACTCCGAGGAGTTCCAGACCCAGCTCGCCAAGAACGGCATGGGTCCGGCCGTCTCCGAGTTCAACTCGCTCATGGGTGACGACGCCTTCGCCAAGGCCGCCATCGCCTCGGCCGAGAACTCCAAGCTGACCCCGGGCTCGCCCGGCTGGGCCTCCGTCGAGGCCGCGAAGCTCATGGAGGAGACCTTCGGAAAGATCGCCGCTGGCGGCGACATCGTTGCCATCGCGAAGGACGCCGACGCGCGTCTCGGCGAGATGCTCAACTGACGACAGCACCGTGACAGGGGCGCCGGCCACCACCGGCCGGCGCCCCTGCCCCGTCCCGGGAAGATTGAAGTGTCCTCATGAGTGACGTTCTTGCGCGCGCCCCGCAGAGCCGGCGCGCAGCAGCGGCCGGGCGACGCCCGGCCCCGACCGCGAGTGGCGCCCGACGCGCCACCGCGATCGCGCCGTACCTGCTCGTCCTGCCTGTCATCGCCACGATGGTCATCGCCCTCGGCTACCCGCTCGTGCGCCAGTTCGTCATGTCCTTCCAGAAGTACGGGCTCGAGCAGCAGTTCGGCAAGGCGCCCGAGTGGATCGGGCTCGACAACTACAAGGCGATCTTCGCCGACCCCGCCGTCTGGGCCGTCATCACCCGATCGCTCCTCTTCTGCGTCGCCGCAGCAGGGCTCACGATGGTCGTCGGCATGGCTGTCGCCGTGCTCATGACGAAGCTCGTCAGATGGCTCCGCGTCGTCGTCCAGTCGGTGCTTCTCATCGCGTGGGCCATGCCCGTCATCGCATCGATGACCATCTGGCAGTGGCTCTTCGACACGAACTACGGCGTCATCAACTGGCTCCTCGTGAAGATTGGCCTCGACCAGTTCAAGGGCCACTCGTGGCTCATCGAGCCGGTCTCCTTCCTCACGATCGCCGTCATCGTCGTCGTGTGGATGTCGGTGCCGTTCGTCGCCTTCTCGCTCAACGCCGCCCTCACGCAGGTCTCCGGCGAGCAGCTCGAGGCCGCCGAGCTCGACGGCGCCAACGCCTGGGAGAGGTTCCTCCACATCAAGCTCCCCACGATCATGCCCGTCGTCATGGTCGTCTCCCTGCTCCAGGTCATCTGGGACCTGCGCGTCTTCGCGCAGATCTACTACCTCCAGCAGGCAGGTGGCGTCGCGAGCGAGACCAACCTCCTCGGCACGTACATCTACAACCTCGGTCTCGGCCAGGGCGACTTCGGCAAGGCCGCAGCCGTCGCGATCTTCATGCTCGCCCTCACGCTCGGCCTGACCTTCTTCTACGTCCGCAAGCTCGCGAAGGAGGTGTGACGTGCGCAAGGGTCTTCTCCCCAACATCCTCGGCGGCCTCGTCGCGCTCGTCTGGGTCTTCCCCGTCTACTGGATGGTGAACTCCGCACTCCTGCCCGCGGACGAGGTCCGCGGCAAGAACCCCACGTGGCTGCCGTTCGGCGGAGACTTCTCCTCGTTCGGACGAGTCTTCAATGAGCGCTTCCTCAACTCGATGAAGCTCAGCCTCATCGTCACCCTCATCACGGTCGTCGTCGCGCTGCTCTTCGCCTTCCTCGCAGCGATCGCCGTGAGCCGCTTCACGTGGCGCGGCCGCAAGGCGCTCGTCATCACCGTGCTCATCGTCCAGATGATCCCCGCCGAGGGTCTCTTCATCTCCCAGTACAAGATGCTTCAGGGCTGGGGCCTGCTCAACACGATGATCGGCCTCTCGATCCTCTACATCGCGGCGGTCCTCCCGTTCACGGTGTGGATGCTCCGCGGGTTCGTCGAAGGCATCCCGGTCGACCTCGAGCACGCCGCGATGATCGACGGCTGCAGCCGCACCAAGGCGTTCTTCATCGTGACGTTCCCACTCCTCGCGCCGGGCCTCGTCGCGTCGGGCGTCTACGCCTTCCTCCAGGCGTGGAACGAGTTCACTCTCGCAACCGTCATCATGAGCCCGTCCAACCGCACCGTCCCGCTCTGGCTCCAGGGTCTGACCTCGGCGAGCAACGCCGCGATCGACTGGCCCGGCGTCATGGCTGGCGCGATCATGGTCGCCATCCCTGTCATCGTCTTCTTCCTGTTCGTGCAGAACAAGATGACCGACGGAATGGTCTCCGGCGCGGTCAAGGGCTGACAGCAGCATCCACGGGTGCGCCCGGCGTGACGCCGGGCGCACCCACCCCTGAGAAAGGCACCCCCATGGAGATCGTGATCCTGCCGTCCGCCGACGTCGTCGGGAAGGTCGGGGCCGACATCTTCGAGCGCACCGTCCGCGAGAACGCACACCCCGTGCTCGGCCTCGCGACCGGATCCTCGCCGCTCCCCGTCTACACCGAGCTCATCCGCCGCCACCGCGAGGAAGGCCTCTCCTTCGCCGCGGCCGAAGCATTCTGCCTCGACGAGTACATCGGCCTGCCCGTCGGGCACCCCGAGTCGTACCATCAGTTCATCCGGCGCGTCTTCACGAGCCACCTCGACATCGCCGACACCGCAGTCCACAGCCCCGACGGCGCCGCCGACGACATCCCCGCCGCCGGTCGTGCGTACGACGAGTCCATCAAGGCTGCCGGCGGCGTCGACCTGCAGATCCTCGGCATCGGCACCAACGGGCACCTCGCGTTCAACGAGCCCGGATCGTCGCTCGCGTCGCGCACCCGGATCGTCACGCTCACCGAGCAGACCCGCTCCGACAACGCGCGCTTCTTCGACTCGATCGACGACGTGCCGCGCTACGCCCTGACGCAGGGCCTCGGGACCGTCATGGAGGCACGTCACCTCCTCATCGTCGCGACCGGTGCCGGCAAGGCCGCTGCCGTCGCAGCAGCGGCCGAGGGCCCCGTCACCGCGAGCTGCCCCGGTTCGATCGCCCAGATGCACCCGCACGTCACGCTGCTCGTCGACGAGGACGCCGCAGCCGACCTGGCGAACGCCGAGCGTTACCGCTACGTCTTCGCGAACAAGCCGGAGTGGCAGGCGCTGTGAGCCTTGTCATCGCCCTCGACGTGGGCGGCACCAACATCCGCGGGGAGCTCGTCGACCCCGCGGGAACGGTGCACGCCGCGTCGCACGAGCCCACCGCGGGCTCGGACGGGGACGCCACGCTCGACGCGATCGAACGCGTCTGCCGTGCGCTCCTCGTCGAGGCGGGCGACCGACCCGTCGAGGCCGTCGGCCTCGCCGTCCCGGGCGTCGTCGACTCCCGCACAGGGGTCGTCCTCCTCGCTGGCAACCTCGGCTGGCGGGACACCGCGGTCGCGGACATCCTCGGGCACCGCCTCGGGATTCCCGTCCTGCTTCACCACGACGTCAACTGTGCCGGCCTCGCCGAGCGCGAGCTCGGGGCGGGCCGCGGCGTCGACGACATGCTCGCAGTGTTCATCGGCACTGGGATCGCTGCGTCGCTCACCGTCGGCGGCGTCGCCGTCGGCGGCGGTACCAACCAGGCGGGCGAGCTCGGGCACGTCGTCATCCGCGAGAACGGCATCGAGTGCCCGTGCGGGCAGCGCGGCTGCCTCGAACGGTACTGCTCGGCGTCGTCCATCGGGATCGCCTACGCCGCAGCCACGGGTCGCGACGCCGCGACGTCGCTCGAGGTCGTTCAGGCCCTCGGATCCGACCCGCTCGCCGACGCGGTGTGGGACGAAGCCATCACGGCGCTCGCCCTCGGCATCCTCGGCGCCATCACGCTCCTCGGCACCGAGCGGATCGTCCTCGGCGGCGGTCTCGCCGCCGCAGGCGACAAGCTCGTCGGACCGCTTCGCGCGAAGCTCGAGGCAACCGTGAGGGTCGCGACGGTCCCCGAGATCGTCGTCGCCGAGCTCGGTCAGCGTGCCGGCGTCATCGGCGCTGCGCTCGCCACGTGGAAGCGCCTCTCGGACGACTGACGCTGTCTGCGCCGACACCTGCGCACCCCGCGTGCCACATCCAGGCCGCTGCTCCGGTCCGGGGTCGCTGAACCTCATCAGCGGCCCCGGACCGATCGCGTGGCCGCGGTGAGGGCCAGCAGGGCCGCACGGTCCCGGACAGGCGGGCGCCGTACCGGTGCCGGCACACATCGGGGGATGTGGAGCGGAGCCGCGGCGGGCACACTAGGTGCGTGCTCACCACCCCGCTCACCTCGGCAGACGTCGCAGCAACCCTCCGCGAGCTCGGCGTCGCCGGCCGCACCGTCATGGTCCACACAGCGATGTCCCGACTCGGGCACGTCGTCGGCGCCGAGGACGGGCTGCTCCGCGGCATCCTCGACGCCGTCGGACCCGACGGCACCACCGTCATGCCCGCCCAGTCCTGGCAGCTGTGCGACCCTGCGTTCCTGCGCCTCCCCGACATCGACCCCGAGTGGTACCCGCTGCTGCGCGACCACCTGCCCCCGTATGACCCGGCACGCACACCCACGCGCACCATGGGTGCCGTCGCCGAGCTCTTCCGCACCTGGCCCGGCGTCCTGAGATCCGGGCACCCGCAGCGCTCCGTCGCGGCCCTCGGACCCCACGCGTCGCGCGTCACCGCCGTCCACGACCTCGACGACGCGGCCGGTGAACGGTCACCGATGCGGGCCCTCGAGGACCTTGATGCGCTCGTCTGCCTGCTCGGTACCGGGTTCGACAGCTGCACAGCGCTCCACCTCGCCGAGAACCGCACCGACTGGCCCGGACGCACCGTCGTCGACCAGGGCGCGCCGATGACCGTAGACGGCGAGCGCCGCTGGGTCACGTGGCGCGAGGTCGTCCCGGCCGACGAGGACTTCGGCGCCTGCGGTGCCGGGTTCCGTGCCGCTCACCCTGCGCTCGTCGCCTCGGCGCGCCTCGGGGCGGCCGAGGTCGTCGTCGTCCCCGTGCGCGAGCTCGTCGCCTACGCCACGAACTGGTTCGCCGAGCATCGCGGCGGCTCCGTCCTCGCCGCGCAACCTCGAGGACGGTAGGCGGGTCAGGGCAGCCGCCCGCCCGACTCCGCGAGGTAGCACGCCGCGCACACGGCCTCGTACGTGACCTCCGCACCCCCGTCGATCGCGACCTGCGCGCCGTCGAAGATCGCCCGACCGTCGATCCGACGCGTCGTGAAGATCGCTTTGCGCCCGCAGCGACAGATCGTCTTGAGCTCCTCGAGAGAGTGGGAGATCTCGAGCAGGCGGCGCGACCCAGGGAACGCCTCCGTGCGGAAGTCCGTCCGGATGCCGTAGCAGATCACCGGGATGCCGTCGAGGACCGCGATCCGCAGCAGGTCGTCGACCTGCTGCGTCGAGAGGAACTGCGCCTCGTCGATGAGCAGGCACGAGACGTCACGCCCGCTCGCGAGCTGCACCGCCGACCGGTGCTGCTGGAACAGCCCGTACGCGTCGTCGTCCGCACCCACGAGGTAGTCGACCTCCCGCACGACACCCAGACGCGAGTGGATCTGACGCCCAGCCTTCGTGTCGACCCCCGGCTTCGCCAGGAGGATCCGGTGCTCGCGCTCCTCATAGTTGTGCGCGGCCTGGAGGAGCGACGTCGACTTGCCGGAGTTCATCGCTCCGTAGCGGAAGTACAGCTTGGCCATGGGCTCGATTCTCCCATCGGAGCACACCTGATCACAGCGCCCCTCCGCATGCTGGTGCCCACGGATGTGCGCGCAGCCCTCGCGCTCGGGGCACGCGGCAGCAAAGATGGTTCCTGCGCCCGAAGGAGGCAGTATGCCCAGCCACGACTCGCGACCCGCAGCGACGTTCCTCCGCAGCCTCGCGCGACGCAAGAGCGTCGAGCAAGCGATCGCCACAAGCCACGACGAGACGCGCTCCCTCAAGCGGAACCTCACCGCGTGGGACCTTGCCGTCCTCGGTGTCTCTGTCGCCGTCGGCGCTGGCATCTTCTCTGTCGGGGCCTCCGCTGCCGCGCACCACGCCGGGCCCGCCGTCATCGTCTCGTTCGTCATCGCCGCCGTCGTCTGCGGGCTCGCCATCATGTGCTACGCCGAGTTCGCGTCAACCCTGCCGATCGCAGGATCCGCCTACACGTTCTCGTACGCGACGTTCGGCGAGGGCGTCGCCTGGTTCATCGGCTGGGACCTCATCCTCGAGATGCTGCTCGCCGCCGCCGTCATCGCGAAATTCTGGGGCGTGTACGTCGGCGACGCGTTCACGCTCTTCGGGGTCGATATCCCCCTGAGCGTCGACCTCGGGCCGCTCACACTCGACTGGGCGCCCGTCCTCGTCGTCGGTTTCTTCACCGTGCTGCTCGTCCTCGGCACCAAGCTCTCGACGCGCGTCAACTCCGTTCTGACGATCCTCAAGGTGGGCATCACGCTCTTCGTCATCGTCGTCGGGTTCCTCTACGTCAAGGCGGAGAACTTCACGCCGTTCGTGCCCCCGTCGCAACCCACCGAGGGGAAGTCCGGCCTTCACCAGCCGCTCGTCGCGTTCCTCACCGGACAGGAGCCGTCGATGTACGGGGCGCTCGGCATCCTCTCGGGTGCAGCACTCGTCTTCTTTGCGTTCATCGGCTTCGACGTCGTCGCGACGACGGCAGAGGAAGCCCGCGACCCGCAGCGCACGATCCCGCGCGGCGTGCTGGGCGGGCTCGCGCTCGTCACCGTGCTGTACATCCTTGTCACCGTCGTCGTCACCGGCATGGTGCCCTACACGGAACTCGCAGCGGTTGAGAAGCCGTCGCTCACCAGCGCGTTCGTGCTCGTCGGCGCCGACTGGGCCGGGAAGGTCATCTCCATCGGCATCCTCGTCGGGCTCACGAGCGTCGTCATGGTGCTGCTCCTCGGGCTCGCACGCATCGTCTTCGCGATGAGCCGCGACGGCCTCCTGCCGCGCGGCATGTCCGTCACGCACGCGCGCACGCGCACGCCCGTCGCCCTGCAGATCGGCATCGGCGTCGTCGTCGCCGGGATCGCCGGTCTCGCGGACGTCGGGTTCCTCGAGGAGATGATCAACATCGGGACGCTCTCGGCGTTCATCCTCGTGTGCTTCGGGGTGCCGCTGCTGCGGCGGTCCCGCCCCGACCTCACGCGGGGCTTCCGTGTGCCGTGGTCGCCCGTGCTGCCCGTGGCGGCCGGCCTCGCGTGCATCTGGTTGACCACGAACCTCACTGTCCTCACGTGGCTGCGGTTCCTCGCATGGATCGCGGTCGGGGCCGTCGTCTACCTCTCCTACTCGCGGCGACACTCGCTGCTGGCCGCGCCCGACCCGTCGGTTGACGGCGTCCGCGACCCAGGCGTCTGACGGACCCTGCGCTCCGCAGCCAGCTCCGTGAGATGGGGCGGCAGCCGCTCCGACCAGCGGTCCGGGCGGCGCTGCCGCCAACGTTGCGGCCAGCGGAGCGATAGATGGTCCGGTAGCTGCGCCCTGAGGAGGGCACCCCACGCGCGGCCTCGTAGGTCGATAGCCGATCGGTGCACATCACACGCACGGATCGGCTATCTGGACTTCGCTCCGGGGCGGGTGGCCCGCTCGATAGCGGATCGGGACGCAGCATGTGTACGGATCGGCTATCGAGCGCCCCGGAGCGGAGCCCCCGGTCCGGGGCCGCGGATCGGGACGCTCCTCGTGCACGGATTGACGTGTGCCCCCCCGTTCAATGGGGGCACACGTCAATCCGTCGGCAGGAGAGGGTGCCGAGCCCGCTCGATAGCGGATCGGGACACCTGTGGTGGTCCGATCGGCTATCGGCATGCAGGGTCAGGCGGTCGCCGCCGGGACAGGGAGGTCCGCCGGGGACAGGACACCGTCGCGCATCTCGTGGATCTCGACGCGTCCCACCCGTCCGACGGGGGGACGCCTCAATCCGTGAGCGACCAGGCCGTCGATAGCCCATCCGGACGTCAAGGGTGTATGGATCGGCTATCGAGGAGGCGCCTCACGGCGCCGCCTGCGACCAGGGCCCGACGGTCCCCCGACGACGGCCCCACGGACGGCTAGTCTCAGACCATGTCGAACGCGAGCACCGAGCAGCCTGTACGTCGCCTGCCCGACTTTGGAGCATGGGTCATCAAGTGCAACCCGGAGTTCAGCAAGCCTCAGGAACTCCTCGCCAAGGGCGGTCTGGACGACTACTGGAGCTTGACGAACAGCACGTCGTACCGCCTCGACGAGATGCGGGAGGACGACCCGGTCATCTTCTACGTCGGGCGCGGGTCGCGAACCGTCGATGCGGGGTTCTGGGGCGCGGGGGTCATCACCGACGGTGTGGTCACGGGGATCCAGGCTGATCCGGACGCGTGGGCCGACTCCGAGCGAGCTCAGAGCCGTACGACATGGCTGGGGGTCGGGCTGACATTCTGGGAGGTGCCCGTGACGCTCGAGCAGTCGCGCGAGGATGAGGTGCTCGCCGCGTCCGAGCCGGTCGCGAAGCCCCAGGTCTCGCCCGCCTATCTCACGAAGTCTGAGCTCGACTCGCTCCTTGCGCTAGCCGGCCACGAGTCGCTGTACGACGGGACCGCAGCGGTGCGGTCCCGTCACTCCGGCAGCGGGCTCAAGGCGATCGTCGAGAAGCGCGCGGTCGCGGCGGCGAAGAAGCACTACAGGAAGCTCGGCTTCAAGGTCGTGGATGACGTCCAGAGCGAGCGTGGCCTCGGCTATGACCTCAAGCTCAAGCGCAAGGAGGGCGGCGTCAAGGAGACGATCCTCGTCGAGGTCAAGGGCAAGATTGGCAGGCGGACGGCGAGTTCGGCTGTCATCCTCAGCGCCAACGAGCTCAAGGCCGCGAAGAAGGAGAAGGACTGGCGGCTCGTCGTCGTCTCTGAAGCTCTTGAAAAGAAGCCTGTCGTTACGGAGTTCAGCGGCAAGGAAGCGCGCAAGGCTGCTAAGGCCATGTCGCACACGGTGACGCTCCCCTCGCCCTGATGCGCCTCACGCGTGTTCACGTTCACTGACGACCGGTGAGAAGCTGCACGATGCGACGCGGCGCCCGCGTCGTCTTGTTGGGCTGAGCTGCTCCCCAGCGCCCCCCCGCGAGTGCCGATAGCCGATCGGTGCACGTGACGTGCACCGATCGGCTATCGAGCGAGCCTGCCCGGCTGACGGATCGACGCATCCCGCCCAACCGGCGGGAGGAGAGCGTCAATCCGTCAGCCGAGCGTTGCCGGCGGGTCAGCGGGGGCCTCGTCGAGCACGTGCTCCGCGAGGAACCCGCGCACCGTCGCGTACCAGACCTTCGCGTGCTGCGGCTTGAGGATCCAGTGGTTCTCGTCGGGGAAGTACAGGAACCGGTGGGCCGTCGTACCGTCGTCGGCTTGCGGCAGGCCCGACGCGCTGAGCAGCGAGTACCAGAGCGAGAGCCCCTCGCCGACCGGCACCCGGTAGTCCTTGTCGCCGTGGACGACGAGCATGGGCGTGCGGATCTCGCCGACCGACCGGTGCGGCGACCACGCCGCACGCATCTCCGGGGTCATCTCCCGCGCCCAGTACGACGCGTGGTCGGTCGTCGGCAGGAACAGCTCGAGCGACCACAGTCCCGCGTGCGAGACGATCGCCCGGAAGCGGTCCGTGTGCCCGGCGACCCAGTTCGCCATGTACCCGCCGAAGGACCCGCCCATCGCGGCCGTGCGCGTCTCGTCGACGTCGGCGCGAGCCTCGGCCGCGTCGGTGAGCGCAAGAAGGTCAGTGAACGGCTCGGCGCCCCAGCGCCCCCAGCCGCGATCGACCATCGCCTGCCCGTAGCCCTTCGACAGTGCGGGGTCGGGCATGAGGACGGCCCATCCCTGGGAGACGAGCAGCCACGGGTTCCACCGCCACGACCAGGCGTTCCACGAGCCGAGCGGCCCGCCGTGGATCCACAGGACGAGCGGCGCCTGCGCGTCGGCCGACGCCCCGTCGGGCAGTGCGAGCCATGCCCGCAGGGGCGTGCCGTCGGTGGCCGTCGTCGTCACCTCGGTGAGCGTGCCCGGCAGCGCGGGGCGCTGCGCCGGGCCCCGCAGGTCGGTGACCTGCGCGAACCCGCCCTCGGTGACGTCGAGCGCGATGCGCACCGGCTCGGCCGGGTGCTCCCACGACGAGCGCAGCGCGAACACTGCGGAGCCGTCCGGCGCGACGACGACGTCCGTGAACACGCCCTCGTCCGTGAGGCGCACGACGGTGCCCGTGGTGACGTCGACGCGGAACACAGGTCCGCGCCCCTGCCAGTCGGCCGTCATGACGAGCCCCGACCCGTCGGGCAGCCACACGACCTGCCCCGGCCAGCCGTCCCAGTCCGCGCCGAGCCGACGCTGCGCACCCGTCGCAAGCTCGAGCAGCCACAGCTCGTCGCGCGGCCCGGCGTGCGGCGTCGACCGCTCGCTGCGCACCCACACGAGGTGCGCGCCGTCGGGGCTCACGCGCGGCGCGTGGTGGTCGTGCGTCGCGTCGGGCACGAGCAGGTCCGTGCGCTCCCCGGTCGCGATGTCGACCCGGACGAGGCCCGTGCCGAGGTTCGCGCGGCCCTCGGGCCGCACCCACTCGGTGACGAGCCACGTGCCGTCGGGAGCGAGGTCCCAGGCGGCGCCGTCGAGCGCCGGACCTGCGTCCGGCGTGAGGTCGCGGAGGACGGCGGGTGCCAGGTCGTCGACGACGGTCGCGGGGTGCGGGGCGGGGACGTCGGCGCCCGACGCATCGGTACCGGACGTGCCCGACGGGTCCGCGGCCGGCGTCTCCGCGGCCGACCCGTCGAGGGCGTAGATCCGCGGCATCGACGGACCAAGATCGTGGTCCCAGAAGCGGATCGGGTAGCCGTCGTGGAGGATCGCGGTGACCTTGGCGTCGTCACGGACCTTGCGCCGCGCGGCGTCGTCCGCGACGTCGCTCGAGCGCACGTGCGCCGACGCCCCGACGAGCACCGTCCCGCTGCCGCGCGCGACGGAGACACCGTCGATCCCACCGGGGTGGGACGCGAGCGTGCGCGCCTCGCCCCCGCCGGCCGGGAGCAGCCACAGGCGGGCCTTCTCGTCGTCGTCACCACCGGGCCGGGTCGCGACGAACAGCAGGTCACCGTCTGGCGTGAACGCGGGCTGACTCTCACCCTTCGCGCCGCGCGTCAGGCGGCGCGGCGCGGCCTCGCCGCGCGCGTCCACCTCCCACAGCGAGGTGACGTACCGGTCGCCGTCCGGGTGGAGCGTCGCCACACCCGTGACGAGCCTGCGCCCGTCCGGGGAGAGCGCGAGCCCGCTGAGACGAGGCAGCGCGACGACGTCGTCGAGGTGCTCGAACGGGGTGCTGGGCGCGTCGGAGGTCATGCCCCCACTCTGCCCCTCGGCAGCGACGAAGCGCGAACCGTGGTTGTCGGTGCCGTCCGCTAATGTCGGGGACGTCCGGGACTCCGGGCGCGAGACGAGGGACGAGGACACATGATCGACTTCACGAATGCCAGCTACGTCAAGCTCTCGCAGTGGGACGTCGCTGCTGCGCACGAGAAGGTGGGCGAGCACCTCACCCACGGTGAGCAGATCTACCTCGCGTTCAAGGGCATGCGGGACTTCGTCGTCTTCACGAGCAAGCGACTCATCGCCGTCAACGTCCAGGGCATCACCGGCAAGAAGATCGACTACACGTCGCTCCCGTACGCACGGATCCAGGCGTTCTCGGTCGAGACTGCCGGGACGTTCGACCTCGACTCCGAGATGGACCTGTGGTTCAGCGGGCTCGGCGTGGTGCGTCTCGAGTTCGCGCGCGGTGTCGACATCCGCAACCTCAACCGTCTCATCGCCGACCACACGCTCTGAGAGGGCTGCGCACGCTTGCGCCTGCCCCTGGGGCAGGGTCTAGCGTCGTGCGCATGACGACGACGTTGACGGTCGGAACGCTCGCGCGCACGCTCGGTGTCTCCGAGAAGGCCGTGCGGCTCTGGACGGATCGCGGGCTGCTCGACGCGACGCGCACGGGCGAGGGTGCGCCGCGCGCGTACGGGCCCGAGCAGGTCGTGCGTGGGCGCACCATCACGCTGCTGCGGGCGCTCGACGTGTCGCTCGCCGACGTCGCGACGGTTCTCGACTCCGCTGATCCTGTCGCGGAGTTCGACGAGCTGTGGGGTGCCGTTCGGGCGTCGCTCGAGGGGCGGCTCGCGGCCGCCGGGTATGTGCGGTCCGTGCTCGCGGGGCAGCCTGCGCTCGACGTCCCCCACGAGGTGCGGGACGTGCCGGCGCGGCTACTTCTCACTCTCGGTGGCTCGGCGACGCTCGGCGAGCTCGCGGGGCTCATCCCGGCGCTCACCAACCGGTTGTTCGTCGCGCTCACGGAGACGGGGGCGACGCTCGCGGGCGTGCCGTCGGTGCAGTACCACGAGCGCGCGACGGAGCACTCGGCCGCGCGCCTCACCGTGCGGGTGCCGGTCGCGGCGCCATGCGCTCCGCCACCGGGGATGGCTCTCGTCGCCGAGGAGGCCGGCCGGGAGATCGTCGTGGTGCTCGACCAGGACCGGGCGGCGGACCAGTCGTTCATCGTCGCGGTCCACGATCATGTGGCGCTCGCGGCGGGGGACGGGTCGCTGGCGGTCGTCGGCGACAACCGGGAGTCGTACCTGCCGACATGGGGGCGCGGCCTGGGTGGTCCGGTCCTGGAGATCTCGGCTCCGGTGGTGCCGCGGTAGGAGGGCCGTCTCCCGACGGTGCCGCGCGAGGAACGTGCTTCCCGACGGATTGATGGCTTCCCCCATCGAATGGGGGAAGCCATCAATCCGTCGGCGCTTGTTCTAGTTGTATGGGAACAAGTACGATGGGGTCGTGCTTCTCACGATCGACCCCGCCGCGCCCGAGCCGCTCTTCGAGCAGCTCGCCGCACAGCTGCGCGCCGCCATCGCCGCAGGGACGCTCTCCGCGGGCGACCGCCTCGCCCCCGCCCGCGACGTCGCCGCAAGCCTCGACATCAACCTCCACACCGTCCTGCGCGCCTACCAGGAGCTCCGCGACGAAGGCCTCGTCGAGCTCCGCCGCGGCCGCGGAGCCACCGTCGCCGCGCGCGCCGACGACGCCGGGCTCCGCGACGCGGGCCTCCGCGCCGCGATCGACACCCTCGTCGCCGAGTCCCGCCGGCTCGGCCTCGACCCCCGCACCACCACCGCCCTCGTCAAGGAAGCCCTGCGATGACCACCACCACCCGGAACGTCCCGCACCGCGGGATCACGGCACTCCTCACGCTCGTCGTCCCGCTCCTCGTCCTCGCCGCCGCGCTCGTCCTCGTCCTCAGCTGGCGCGACGAGCTGCCCGCCGAGGTCGCGACGCACTGGAGCAACGACGGCGTCGACCAGGTCGGCTCCGCGGCGGGGATGCTCGTGACGTTCTCCACCATCGTCGTCCTCTTCTCCCTCGCCATGTGGGCGCTCGGCACGTTCGCCGGGCAAGCCGCCATGACCCGACGCTTCGTCGCCGGCATCGCCGTATGGCTCGCGATCTTCCTCGGCGGGATACTCGTCGTCACCTTCGACGCCCAGCGCGGACTCACCGACGCACGCGACGCGACCGGCATCGGCGGGGGCGTCGTCGTCACGCTCGCCGTCGCGTTCGCGGCCGGCATCGCCGCCGCGAGCGTCGTCCCACGCGACCCCCACCGCCCCGCCCACTCGGCTCTCCCGGCCACGACGACGACGCTTCCGCTCGACGTCGACACGCGCGCGACCTGGGTCCGCACGACCCGCCAGGGGCACGCGTGGCTCATCATCGCCGCGATTGCCGTCGCCGCCGTGGGCCTGGGCATCGCGACCGACTGGTGGATCGGGCTCATCCTCGGCGTCGGGCTCACGCCGCTGCTCATGCTGCTCAGCGCAACCGTCGTCATCGACGCGCGCGGCCTCATGGCCCGCACCGCGTTCCCGTGGCCGCGGATCACCGTGCCGCTCGACGAGATCGAGGACGTCGACGTCGTCCGCGTCGACCCCATGGGCGAGTTCGGCGGCTGGGGCATCCGCACCGCCCTCGACGGCAGCATCGGCATGGTCCTCCGCAAGGGCGAGGCCATCGAGGTGCGCGCGACCGGCGGACGCCGCATCGTCGTCACGGTCGACGACGCCGCCACAGGCGCGGCGCTCCTCGCGACGCTCGCTGGACGGGAGCGCTGAGCTGCCGCCGCACCCAGGTCAGCCGTCGACGAGCTGCGCGCCGCTCGTGTCGAGGCTGATGATCCACCGACCGTCGTTCGCCTCGACCGTCGCGCTGCCGAACGCGCCCTCGGGGACCCGCCAGTCCACGGTCCACGAACCCTCGGCGTCGGGAGTGATGGTGCCGACCTCAAACCGGGCACCGGCGACGACCGCCGTGAGCGTCAGCGCACCATACGGGGTGCGGGGGCCGAAGCCGGGACCGACGTCGTCGCACGTCGAGTAGAAGAGTGCCCCGGTGACCGTGATGACGTCGCCGGGGGCGACGTCGGCGGTCGTCGCGCCGTCGAGCCGGACCTGGGGCCCGACGCACGAGGCGGCGATTCGCGGCTCGTCGGCGGCCGTCGGGCTCGCGCACGCCCCCAGGACAAGGAGCGCGGCAGCGGCGAGCGTCGCACCCCCGCGCCGGTTCACGACGCCTCCCCGGACGCGGCCACGAGCGTGAGCGACGTGGTCGCCGGAACGGCGAGGCCGTCGGCGTCGGCCTCGAGCGTCGCCATACCCGGGGGCGCGGTCGCCGGGACGACGACGGTCGCGGTCCAGGTGCCGTCGGCGGCGGCGTCGACGGTCACGAGCGTCGTCCGGACCTCCCCGACGACGAGGACGACCTCGATGCCTTCCGCGGGATGAGAGCGGTCCTCGGGGTGCTCGCGGCCGAAGACGTCGTACCTCACCCGGTCGCGCCTGTCGGCGATGAACTCGGCGCCCGTCACGGTGATCGTCGCACCCGGCGCGGCTGTCGGTGCCGACGAGATCGAGGGTGACACGTAGTCGATGTACGCCTCGGTGGCCGCGCACCCCGCAAGAGCGAGCGCGGCCGCTGTGGCGGCGACGATCCGGCGGGTGCGCATGCGGGCCTCCTGCGACGACGTGGCTCTCGCTATGTCTGTGTCGTGACGGGCCAGTGACTTGCGCCACTCGTCCAACCGCCGTGGGTCAGGGGACGCGCAGGATCCGCACCGGGTCGCGCAGCGCCGCCGCCAGCGCGGGCGGCACCGCCCCGGCGAGCGCGACGAGCACCGCGAGCACCCCCACCCCCGTGACGAACGAGACCGACGGCAGGGAGCCTGCCGCCGACCACGTCGCCCACAGGCCCACCCCGACGCCGAGCGCCGCACCGGAGCACGCGACGACCGCAGTCTGCACGAGGACGAGCACGACGATCGCCGACCGCGACGCGCCGAGCGCGCGCCGCCGCCCGAAGTCGCGCCGCCGCCCCGCGACGGCCCCGTACGTCGAGACGGACACGATGACGAGCCCGACACCCAGGACGAGCGCCATCATCTGCCGCGACGACGCGCCGAGCTGCCCTGAGATCGCGTCGCGCAGTGCGATCGCGCCGCTCGGTGCCTCCACCGCGAGCGAGGACGTGTTTTCCGCGCGCACGAGCTCGGGCAGGAGCGTCGTGAGCGACGGCACGTCGCCGACGCTCCGGGCCGTCACGTAGACGAACCGCACCGGCACGGGCGCGGCACCGGCCGGGGGCCGCGCGAGGACGAGCTCGTCAAGGTTCGCGAGTGGCCCCGTCCCGTGGACGACGCCGACGACGGGCGTCTCGTCCGCGCCCGAGCGCGGCAGCGCGACCGCGCCGAGCCCGTCGGCGAGCCCAAGCGCGCGGGCCGCGGTCACGCCGACGACGGCCTCACCAGGGCGAGGCGCACGGCCCGAGACGAGAGTGAGGTCCTCCGGCAGCGACCCGACGAGCGCGCGTCGAGCCGCAGCCCCGCCGTCGGGCGTCGCGACCGACCGCACGTCGACGGCGGAGCCGAGCCCGAACGCCTCGTCGACGGCGTCGACCCCCGCGAGGGCGAGCACGCCGTCCGCCGTGACGCCCGCCTCACCCTTGTCGTCGACGAGCGTGAGGAGCCGTGTGCCGACCGAGTCGACCTGCGAGAGGATCGCACGCTCGTTCGCCGCGCTGCGGCCCGCGGTCGCGAGGACGACGACGCAGATGATCGCGACGATGAACGCCCCCGCGATCGACGACACCCGCTGGACGAGCGCCGTCCGGACGCCGTCGCGCACGAGATGACGGGCGTGGGGCCGGCCGGGCCATATCGGCGCCGTCGCTCTCGCCGTGTCGATCTCCGGATCGCGCGTCTGGGTCACGAGAGCACCACCCGCTCGTCCGACTCGTCAGCGAGACGTTCGTCGTGCGTCGCGACGACGACCGTCGCACCCGCCCGCGCATGCGCACGCAACGCGTCCCACACGATCCGGGCCGACGCGCCGTCGAGGTTGCCCGTCGGCTCGTCACCGAAGACAACCCGCGGCCTCGTGAGCAGCGCGCGGCACAGGGCGACGCGCTGCGCCTGGCCTCCTGAGATCTCACCCGGCCGGTGATCGACCCGGTGGCCAACCCCGAAGCGGTCGCACAGCTCGAGCGCGCGCTCACGGGCGTCGTCGTCGGGCATTCCCGCGAAGAGCGCAGCCTCGCGCACGTTGTCGAGGATCGTGCGTGCCGGGTCGAGCACCGCGTCCTGGAAGACAAAGCCCGCATGGCCCGCGCGCAGGCGCGCTCGGGCGGCGTCGGGCAGCGCGGACGCGTCGTCATCGTCCCACCTCACCTGGCCCGACGTCGGACGCAGCATGAGCGCGAGCACGTACAGCAGCGTCGACTTGCCGGAGCCCGACGGGCCCGTCACGGTCGTGAGCGCTCCTGGCGCGAACGCGTGCGTGAGCCCGTCGATGACGGGCGGCGCGCCGCGACGGTACGCGAACGTGAGGTCACGGGCCTCGAGGACGGCCGTCACGACGACGCCGACGCGACGAGCCGTACCTGCGTGCCGGCAGCGACACCGTCGACGACGGCGAGGCCGCGCGACTGTGCGCGCACCGTCACGGGCATGCGCGTCCCGTCGGGCGCCTCGACGAACGTCGAGCCGGACGCGTCCGACTGCAGCGCGGCTGCGGGGACCGCGGGTCCGGTCTCCTCGGGAACGACGACGATCTTCGCGGAGTAGATCGCCGCATCCTGGTCCGCCGGTACGTCCGCGCATGCCTTCCCGCACAGCGGACCGCCGTCGGCGGCCTCGAGTGTGAGCAGCAGCTCGCCCTGGTCGGTGATCTTCGAGCCCGCGATGACGCCCTTCCACTGCGCGTCCTTCGGTCCTGTCACGGTGACGGCGCCCGACGTCGGGACGAGGTCCTGCTGGTCCGCCGTGAGGCGGATCGTGAACGTCGGTGCCTCGGTGAGTGCGGACGCGACGCTCGCCCCGGTCGGCGCCGGCCAGCCGACCCGCACCTCCTTGTCGAGCACGACGCGCGTCGGCAGCGACTTGGCGAACGCCACGTCACCGAGGTGGACGACGCCGTCGACGGGGTAGCCGGCGGCCTTCTGCCACGCGCGGACGGCGGCTGTCGTCGCCGCGTCGAACACGTCGTCGACGCGGCCTGCCGCGAGGTGACCCGTGGCGTCGAGCATCGTCTCGAGCTGGCGCACGTCCGCGCCGCGTGCCCCGGAGGCGAGCTCGCGGAACGCGGGGATGGCGCCCTGAGCGACGACCGTCGGGCGCAGGTCGACCGTGTAGAGCACGTCACCCGCGTCGACCGTCGCGCCCGGCTTCACCTTGACCGACGTCACGGTCCCTGAGGCCGCGCCGACGACGAGCGGCGTCGTCGACCACGTCGCGGACACGGGGAACTCCTGGACACGGCCCACCGTCTCCTCCGTCACGGTGTGGAGCACGGGCGCAGCGAGGGTCGCGTCGGTCGACGGGGGCGTGAACGTGGCACGTCCCGCCCAGGCGCCCAGACCGGCAGCGAGGACGACGGCCCCGATCCACGCGGCCGTAGCGCGGGTTCCTGACTTCACGGCGTCTCCTTGTCCATGTCGAGCTCGATGCCGAACGACACGGTGAGGGAGGTGTCGGTCGTGGGGTGGCTGCCGGCCGGGTGCGTGTGGCGCTCGCGCGACCTCCGAGCGGGGGCCGCCAGGCACTAGAAGATCAGGCTGTAGCTGACGCCGCCTTGGGCGCAGATCGCGCGGAGGCTCCGCCACGCGTCTTCGGTGATATCCGGGTGGAGGCGGTAGAGCTCCCGGTAGGGGCTCCAGGGGTCGCCGTCGTCGTAGGTCTCGACCCACGTGTCCTTGCTCGGCGGCTGGCCGACCTCCGGGTAACCGTTGGCGCGCACACACTCTGCGGTCTGCGCCATCTTGTCGTAGCGGACCTCGTTCGACTCCTCGGTGACGGGGAACGTGGACTGGAGCTCCTTGAGGCACCGTTCCACGGTTCGCGACTCAGACGTGGCGCGCGCCTGGATCTCTTTGTCCGTCGCGTCGCTGGTGCCAGAGTCGCCGGACATCGAGAGCTCCCCCCCGTCGGCGAAGACCTGGAGATTGACGCCCGCGTCCTCGAGGCACGAACGCATGAGGACGGCCTGGCGCTCAGCGCTCTCCTGCGCCTGTGCCATCCAGGCTGGCGGAGCGTAGGCCGCGGTCGGGGTGGGGTCGGGAGCCGGCGCGACGGTGCACGCGGTAAGGAACGTGGTGGTGAGCAGCGCGGCGCCGAGGAGGTTTGGACGCGGTGGGGCGGATGAGTGAGGATCTCCGTGAGGGTGGTGGGCGGGGGTGCGCCCACGACGACGGGCCCGCGACGTCACTGCGCACCCCTGCGGTCGTCGAGACTCAGTGAGAAGCTGACGCCACCCTCCGCGCAGACCGCGCGGAGCGAGGACCACGCCCTCTCTGTGATGTCAGGGTGGAGGCGGTAGAGCTCGCCGTAGCCCGACCAGGGGAAGGAGCCGGGATCGTCATAGGTGTCGATCCACGTGTCCCTGCTCGGCGGCTGACCGATCTCCGGGTAGCCGCTGGCGCGGATGCATTCGGCGGTCTGGGTCATCTTGACGTAGTCCTGCTCGCGAGTCTCGGGCGGAGACGGGTGCGCCGCCTGAGCCTCCTCGGAGCAACGCGAGGCGATGGCCACGCGCGCCTCGACCCGGGCCTTCTGCTCCTCGGGGCTCAGGGCCTCGGTCTCGTGCCGACCCGAGGCTCCGACGGTTCCCGCATCGACAGAGACCTCGTCGTCCAGACCCGCGTCTCTCAGGCACCTCTCCATGACGACCGCTTGTCGTTCGGCGAGCTCGACCTTCTGCGCCATCCATGCCGGCGGAGTGTATGCCGCCGTCGGATCGGGCGTCTTCGGTCCGGTGCACGCCGTGAGCGAGACGGCGAGCCAGAGCGTGAGCACGACGGTCGCGGCGATCGTTGCGAGCGACTTCTTCATACTCTCTCCCTGTTTTTCCGCTATCTCCCGTAGCGGTCGGGTCTGACCTAGATGACGCTAGCGGAGGGATTCCGGCCTGGGGAGTAGGGGATTCCACAACGGAACGTTTCGGCGTCGTATTTGCGCACGCCACGGCGCCGCGCTGCCGCGCGGCAGGCCCGCCACTCGGGTCTGGCCGAGGGCAGGCCTCAGCCAGCGAGCAGCGCCCGGACCCGCTTCTCCGAGACGGTGCCGTCCGTGCCGAGCTGCTGCGCGAAGAACGACACGCGCAGCTCCTCGAGCATCCAGCGCGCCTCCTCGAGCGCTGCGAGGCGGGCGTCGTCGGGCTTGCCCGCCGCGTATGCGGCGCGGGCACGGTCGTAGACGTCCTCGACGTCGCGGATCCTCCACGCGAGCTCGGCGTCCCGGTTGGGGTTCTGCTCGGCCTTCGTCAGGCGGTGCGAGGCCGCGCGCAGGTAGCGCGGCAGGTGGCGCAGCCGCTCGGGCGGCGTCGCGGTGACGAAGCCGTCGAAGACGAGCCGCGCCGCGTCGTCGCGCACGTCCGTGAGCGTGTTGAGCAGTGCGAGGCTTGTCGACGTGCGCACCTGCGTGTCGAGCTCGCGCGCCGCGGCCAGGGCCGCGACGACGTGCCCGACGATCTGGTGGACCCGCTCCTCGAGGCGCTCGCGGACGACGCCGCGCGCGCCCTCGTAGGCCTCACGCGAGCGGATCGTCGACGCCTCGGGGACGCCCGGCTCGCTGCCCGACGTCAGCGCGGCGATCGCGGCCTTCTGCACGTCGCCGACGAGGGCGTCGGTGCTCCGGTACGGGCTCGACGCGAGTGTGAGCGCCTGCTGACCCGTCCACCGGGTCGTCACACGCTGCGTCTGCAGGCCGGTCTCCGCGAGGAGCAGCGCACGCACGCCCGCCGCGTGGTCCGGGGCCTGACGGCGACGATCCGCGAGGATGCGCAGGGCGACGGACTCGACGTTGCGGCCGCCCTTCGCTCCCGCGGGCGCGAGCTCGACGACGAGCGCGGGGTATCCGCGGACGGTCGTGGCCGACGGGCCGGCGCCGAGTCGCGTGACGACCTCGTCGGGCAGCGCGTCGCCCGGGACGGGCTCGCCGGTGGGTGAGGTGAGCGTCGGCCACGTAGTGAGCCGCTCCTGCTCGGCGAGCAGCACGCCCGCCTCCTCGACTGGTAGGTCTCCAGCACCGTTCGATGGTGCTCCGGACCTTCGAGTCGGATCAGGCGGGTCGACTGGAAGGTCTCCAGCATCGTTCGATGGTGCTCCAGACCTACGAGTCGGAGCGGAGGGGGAGGCGGAGCCGGAGGGTGCCGGGGCGCCCGCTTCGCGGAGCGCGTCGGCCAGGGCCGTGCGGACCGCGGTCCGCACCTCCGCCTGCGTGCGCGACCGCAGCCGGCGCTGCAGCGCGAGCAGGTCGGCGCCCTCGTCGACGATGGTCCCGCGTGAGTCGACGACGCGGAACTGCATGCGCAGATGGTCCGGCAGCGTCGTCGCGCCCCACGCGTCGTCAGGCACGACGACGTCCCGCAGCGCGCGCACCGCGCGCGCGAACGCCTCGTGGAACGACGGCGCCATGTCGCCCGCGCGCGTGAGGTCCGCCCACGACGCCTCGTGGGCGCGCAGCCACGCGACGACATCCCGCGCGACGTCCGGCGCGGGCACGAGCTGCACGCGCACCGGCTTCGGCAGCGCGCGGATCGTCGCCGTCGCGAGCTCCGTCCACATGCCGGGGACGAGCCAGTCGAAGCCGTCGGGCACCACACGGTCGAGCACCGCGAGCGGCACGTGCACCGTCACCCCGTCGGTCTGCTGGCCGGGAGAGAGCTCGTACGTGAGCGGGAGACGCAGGTCGCCCTGCTCCCACGTGTCCGGATAGTCCGCGAGATCGACGTCCCCGGCCTCCGGCACGAGCAACTCGGGAGTGAACGTCAGCAGCTCCGGGTCCGTGCGGCGCGCGTCCTTCCACCAGCGGTCGAAGTGCCGCGCCGACACGACGTCCGCGGGCACGCGCGCGTCGTAGAACGCGAAGAGCGTGTCGTCGTCGACGACGAGGTCACGACGACGCGTGCGCGCCTCGAGCTGCTCGGCCTCGTCGAGCAGCTCCCGGTTGCGCGCGAAGAACTCGTGGCGCGTGCTCCACTCCCCCTCGACGAGCGCCTTGCGGAGGAACATCTCCCGCGCCCCCTCCGGATCGACACGGGAGAAGAGGACCTTGCGCTGCGCGACGATCGGCAGGCCGTGGAGCAGCACCTTCTCGAAGGCCTGCGCCGCCCCCTGCTTCGAGGACCAGTGCGGCTCGGAGTACACGTGCTTGACGAGGTGCGCGCCGATCTCCTCGGCCCACTCGGGCTCGATCCGTGCGACCTCGCGCGCCCACAGGCGGCTCGTCTCGACGAGCTCGCCCGCCATGATCCACGCCGGCGGCTTCTTCGACAGCGGCGAGCCCGGGAAGATCGCGAAGTGTGCGTTGCGGGCCCCCACGTACTCGTTGCGCGCCTGCCGCGCAGCCCGACGGTCCTCGCGCGCAGGCCTGCCCGGCCGCTGCGCCCCGACCTCGGTGACCTGCTGCATGCCGATCTGCGAGAGCATGCCCGCGAGCAGCGCACGATGGATCGTGTCACCGTCCCAGCGGTAGCGGTGCGTCTCGGCCTCAGGGGCCTCGCCCGTCTTCTCGGCGGCCTCCGCCATCGCCTCGGCGACGGACAGCGCCCGCGCCCCCGGCGCGGAACGACGCACGACGCCCCTGCCCGAGCCGTCCGCGACGACCGCACGCGACGCAGGCTTGATCTCGAGATCGAGCTGCTCGGCCATGTCCTTGAGCTGCCCGACGAGGTCCTGCCATTCGCGCACGCGCAGGAAGTTGATGAACTCCGCCTTGCACAGGCGGCGGAACGCCGACGACGACAGGGCGCGCCGCTGCTCCTTGAGGTACTCCCAGAGGTTGAGGTATGTGAGGAAGTCCGACGTCGGGTCCGCGAACCGCGCGTGCAGCTGGTCGGCGTGCTGGCGCTGCTCCGTCGGGCGCTCGCGCGGGTCCTGGATCGAGAGGACCGCCGTGACGATGAGGACCTCGCGGCCCACGCCGCGGCGCGCGCCCTCGATGATCATGCGGCCGAGCCGCGGGTCCATCGGCAGGCGCGAGAGCGTGCGACCGGTCGCGGTGAGCGAGGCGCCGTCGGCGAGCGCCCCGAGCTCCGTGAGGAGGTTGACGCCGTCGCGCACCGCGCGGACGTCGGGCGGGTCGACGAACGGGAAGCCTGCGACGTCGTCGGGTCCGTTCGCGACGCCCGACGAGATCATCTGGAGGATGACGCTCGCGAGCGACGTCCGCAGGATCTCCGGGTCGGTGAACTCGGGGCGCCCCTCGAAGTCGGACTCGGAGTACAGGCGGATCGCGATGCCGTCGGCCACGCGCCCGCATCGCCCCGATCGCTGGTTGGCGCTCGCCTGGCTCACGGGCTCGATCGGTAGCCGCTGGACCTTCGTCGCCTTGGAGTAGCGCGAGATGCGCGCAGTGCCGGGGTCGATGACGTAGCGGATGCCTGGCACCGTGAGGGACGTCTCCGCGACGTTCGTCGCGAGGACGATGCGACGCCCGCCGTGCGGCTCGAACACCCGGTGCTGCTCGGCCGCCGAGAGGCGCGCGTAGAGCGGCACGACCTCGACGGACAGCGGCGTGCCGCGCCCGTCGACACGGTCGCCGAGGTGCCCGCGCAACGCGTCGGCCGCGTCGCGGATCTCACGCTCGCCCGAGAGGAACACGAGGATGTCGCCCGGGCCCTCCGCGAAGAGCTCGTCGACCGCCTCGCAGATCCCCGTCATGAGGTCGCGCTCGACGGCCCTGGCCGGACGCTTCTTCTTCGCGGCCTTGCCGCCGCCGACCGCGCCCGTCGGCGTGCCCTTGTCCTCCGCCGGATCAGGCAGGTCCTCGACGAGCGGTCGGTAGCGGATCTCGACCGGGTACGTGCGGCCCGACACCTCGATGACGGGCGCCGACACCCGAGTGCCGTCGGCCGCCACGGACGCGAAGTGCTCCGCGAACCGCTCGGAGTCGATCGTCGCCGACGTGATGACGAGCTTGAGGTCCGGCCGCTGCGGCAGCAGCTGCGTGAGATAGCCGAGGAGGAAGTCGATGTTGAGCGAACGCTCGTGCGCCTCGTCGATGACGAGCGTGTCGTACGCGCGCAGCAGCGGGTCGCGCTGAATCTGGGCGAGGAGGATGCCGTCGGTCATGACCTTGACGAGCGTGCGGTCCGAGCTCTCGTCCGTGAACCGCACCTGGTAGCCGACGACGCCGCCCGTGCGACCCCGCCGCACCTGCCCGTCGGGCCCCGTGTGCTCGTCTCCGATCTCCTCCGCGATGCGTTCCGCGACCGTGCGCGCCGCGAGCCTGCGCGGCTGCGTGTGGCCGATCTGCCCCGCCCGGCCGCGGCCGAGGTCGAGGAGGATCTTCGGCAGCTGCGTCGTCTTGCCCGAGCCCGTCGCGCCCGCGACGATGACGACCTGGTGGTCGCGGATCGCGTCCGCGATCTCGCTGCGCTGGCCCGAGACCGGGAGGTTCTCCGGGTACGTGATCGCGGGGACGTCGACGCGCGCACGGATCTCCGCGGCACGCGCCGCACGCGCGAGCGCGCGGGCGTCGAGCGTCTCCCGGTCGAACGTGTCACGACGGCCGCGGCCGCGACCCTTGCCGCCTGCCTGCGACGAACGCTGCGTCGAGCCCTGCGTCGAGCCCTGCGAGGACCCCTGTGCCGGGCCGCGGCCGCGTCCGCCGCGACCCCGACGGGGACGCCCCTCGGGCTCGCTGGATCCGGACGGTGTGCTCACGGGCACCCATTCTCCCAGGGTGGCGCAACCTCGATTCTCCGGGAGCGTCCCAGGGCGTCAGCCCTTGAGGTTCCCGAGGAGGTTCTCGAGCTCGGTCTCGACCTTCGCGAGCGCGTCGTTCGCTGCCTTCCCGGCCGCCGAGTCGTCCTTCTCCAGACGCTCACGGGCCGCGTCGAGGTCAGCCTTCGCCTTGTCGAGCGACTCTCGAGCGTCGGTGACCTTCGCCTCCGCGTCGCCCTTCGCGGACAGCGCGGACTCGAGCGCGGCGCGGGCCTGGTCGGCGGCGCCCTGCGCGCCGCTCAACGCCTTCTCGGCGGTGCCTTTGAGGTCTCCGGTGAGACCCTCGAGGCTTGCGCGGGCCACGTCGGCCTTCGCACTGAGCTCCTTCGCGCGCTGCGTGCCCGAGTCGACCATCTGCTTGAGCTGGTCGCCCGACGGCAGCGAGAACGACCCGTCGTTCGAGCAGCCAGCAAGCACGGACGCCCCGAGCAGCGCGGCGACGGCGAGAGCGATGAGGCGACGGGCTGTCATGGGTCCTCCGTGAGGAATGGGCGGCGAGGCATCACCGAGCCTAGTCGGAGCCACCGACACCAGAGCGGCACACCTGCGGAGATCCTGCGCAGGGAGGTCCGTACCCGCGTGTTCCGGACGCGGACCGGGCAGGATGGTGCGCATGACGTCCCTGATTGAGCTCGTCGAGGTCCCTGAGGCGCGACCGCGCCGCCGTCTGCGCCGGGCGCTCCTCGTCGCCGCGTGCGTCGGCGTCGTCGGCGTCGTCACACCCGTCGCCGTCGTGCAGGTGAGCGGGCGGCAGCACGTCGTCGACCTTGCCGACGCACCCCCGCGGACCGTCGCGCTCGTCCTCGGCGCGGGGCTGCGGCCCGACGGGACGCCGTCGACGTACCTCGGGCGGCGGCTCGACGCGGCCGTCGACCTCTATGAGCGGGGCGTCGTGCGCGGCGTGCTCGTCTCGGGCGACTCCTCGACCGTCGGGTACGACGAGCCGACGGCCATGAAGGACTACCTCGTGCGTGCTGGCGTGCCGGAGGGCGTCGTCCTCCAGGACTTCGCGGGGCTCGACACGCACGACTCCGCCGTGCGGGCGCGCACCGTCTTCGGCGTCGAGGACGCGATCGTCGTCACGCAGGACTACCACCTGCCGCGCGCCGTGTTCTCCGCCCGGGCCGCGGGGATCGACGCCGTCGGGGTCGCGGTGTCGTCGGCATCGGTCGAACCGTCGAAGCTCGCCGCGTGGAAGGTGCGCGACCTCCTCGCGTCGTGGAAGGCCGCGGTCGACGCCCTCGTCGGGCGCGAGCCGGCGCGACCCTGGTCCGACGAGCCGGGCGTCGCCGACGTCCTCGGCGCTCGGTAGTCTCGGCGCATGAGCGTCGACCGCCCCGCCACGCACGCCCGCACGGGGCAGCGCTGCACGCCGCCCGCGCCGGGCGACGCAACCGTCGGGCTCTTGCTCCTCGTGCTGCCGCTGCTCGCGCTCGTCGTGTGGGTGAAGGACGAGGAGTCCGAGCTCACGCGCGGCTGGCTGCTCGCGTTCGTCGTCGTCTACGCCGTTGGCGTGACCATCGCGCTGCGCGGGTTCACGTCCGACGCGTCGCCGCTGCGCATGAACCGGCGCTTCGTGCCGATGCGCTACCTCGTGCTCGCCGTCGTCTGGGCCGTCGGGCTGCCGTGGGGTGTCGCGATGCTGCTCGCGCCCGGGACCGCTGCAGCCCAGGAGGCCGCGACGCGCGGCGAGATCCTCGGGACGCCGACGCCGACCGCGACCGCGTCGGACGGGTCGTTGCTGCCCGTTGAGCCGCCGTCGAACCTCGACCTGTGGGTCGCGTCGGGCGGGACCGTCATGTACGGGCAGATCGTCGTCATGCTGGCGTTGGCGGCGCTCATCGTGCTCGCGGTGCTGTTCGTGAGGGCGCGTCGGGTGCAGCTCGCGGAGTTTCCGCGCCTCCCGCGGGCCTCTCGCGCCGACGGGACAGGCACGAGCGCGCGCGCCGGGCGCACAGCCAGCACACCCGCGGGCGGGCGGGACCCGGACCTCGATCGTCGAGGATCCGACGCATGATGACTTCCCCCGACGGCGCCTCCCGCGCCCGCGCAGCTCTCGAAGCGTCCGGGATCCCGTTCACGTTGACGACGCACGGGCGCGTGTCCTCGCTCGCCGAGGCCGCCGCAGCACGCGGCGTGGAACCGTCGGGCATCATCAAGACGCTCGTTGTGAGACGCGGCGAGGGCGACTTCCTGCTCGTCCTCGTGCCTGGCGACCGTCAGATCTCCTGGCCCAAGTTGCGCGAGCTCCTCGGCGTCTCGCGCATGTCGATGCCCGACGCCGCGACGGCGTTCGAGGTCACTGGCTACGAGCGCGGCACGATCACCCCGTTCGGTGCGACGACCGCCTGGCCCGTCGTCGCCGACACGCGGGTCGTCGGGCAGGTGTCGATCGGCGCAGGCGCGCACGGCACGGCAGCGACCGTCGACGGCGCCGACCTGGTGCGCGTGCTCGACGCGACGGTCGCCGACGTCACCGAGCCGCTCTGAGGCCCGGAAAAGGACTGGTCACTCTCCGCAGGTCCACCTAGCCTCGGCAGCATGTGAGCATGACCTGCCCCGGCCCGAGCGCGCTCCCGCGCGCCCCGCACCACATCCGGCAGGTGACCCATGCCCCACCCCCTCCACTCCTCGGCCCGTGCGCGCGACCTCGTGCGCACCTTCGGTGACCGACACGTCCTCCACGGCCTCGATCTCGACATCACCGCAGGCCAGAGGCTCGCCCTCGTCGGCGAGAACGGCTCCGGCAAGTCGACCCTCCTGCGTCTCCTGGCGGGGCTCGAGGAGCCTGACGGAGGCGCCCTCGAGCTCCCCTCCGACCGCGGTCTGCTTACGCAGGACACCGACCCCGCCGACCCGCGCACCGTCGGGCAGCTCCTCGACGAGGCCGTCGAGCACGTCCGCTCCCTCGAGCACCAGCTCGAGGACTCGGCGGCCGCGCTCGCCCACGGGGACGCGTCCGCGACAGGACGCTACGACCGCGCGCTCGCCGCGGCCGAGGCCGCCGGCGTGTGGGACGTCGACGCACGCCTCGGACGGATGCTCTCCGGCCTCGGAGTCGCCGATCTCGACCGTGCACGGCCGCTGAGCGACCTCTCGGGCGGCGAGCGCAGACGGCTCGACCTCGCCGCGCTGCTCGTCCGACGACCAGCGCTGCTCCTCCTCGACGAGCCGACGAACCACCTCGACGACACAGCGGCCGACCACCTCACGGCCGAGCTGCTCACCTACCCGGGCGCCGTCGTCGTCGCGAGCCACGACAGGCTGCTCCTCGACACCGTCGGGACTGCGGTGCTCGACCTCGACGACGACGGTCCCGCGGTCGGCGGGACGCTCAGCGACCACCTCCTGCGGCGTCGGGCCGCGCTCGCGGCCCAGGCCGTGCGGTACGACGCCGAGCAGGACGAGATCGCGCGACTGCGCGACGCGCTCGCCGAGGACGGTGGGACGACACGCCGCGTCGCCCCCGGACGCGCGATGTCGGACCGCAACCGCTTCGCATACGGCGGCCAGGGAGACCGCGTCGAGCAGCAGGTCGCCCGGAGGGTCAAGGACGCGCGCAGACGGCTCGACGACCTGATGACCTCGGGGACCGCGAGGCCGCCGGAGCCGCTGCGGTTCCGGGCCGGCCCCACGGACGTGGACGCCGTGCCGAACGGAGCCGTCTTCCGCGGCCCGGGCTCCGACCCTGCCGCGCTGCCGTCCGCGGCGGGAACGGAGCGCCTCGCACGAGGCGAAGCCCTCCGCCTCGACAGGGTGAGCGTCGCGGGACGGCTCGCGCCGCTCGACCTCGTCGTGCCGCAGGGCGGCCGGCTGCTCGTCACCGGGACGAACGCGTCGGGCAAGTCGACGCTGCTTCACGTGCTCGCGGGGGACCTCGCGCCGACGTCCGGCGTCGTCGAGGTCGCACCGGGCGGCGTCGCGCTGCTCGAGCAGGAGGTCGGGCTCGCGGACGACCGGCGGACACCCCGCGAGGTGCTCGGGGCCCTCGCCCGAGTGCGGGGCGACGACCCCGACGCCGTCGATCCGCACGGGCTGCTCGCCGAGCGGGACCTCGACCGGCCGCTCGCGGAGCTGTCCGTCGGCCAGCGCCGACGTGCCGTGCTCGCGATGGTTGTCCACCAGGGCGCGAGCCTGCTGCTGCTCGACGAGCCGACGAACCACCTCTCGCTGCGCCTGGTCGACGAGCTGCGGCACGCGCTCGACGGCTGGCCCGGGACCGTCGTCGTCGCGACACACGACCGGTGGTGGCGTGCGGGGTGGGCGGGCGAGGTGCTGGAGCTCTAAGAGGTCGCCGTCGCCCGCGTGCCGGCCGTTGACCTCGCAGCGGACGAAAGAGCCGGAGTTGCAGAGGGGCGGATGCGCACCACGGCGGTCGCGCCGTTGCCGACGACTGCCTGCGTGACCTCGAGATCAGGCTGTGCCGCGAGCAGCGTGCTGAGCTTGGCGAAGCCGTAGAGGCGGGGATCAAAGCCGGGCCGGAGCTTTGTGAGGTGCGATCCCAACTGGCTGAGCAGCGCCCATTCGTCGTCCCCGGAGATGTCGTCGATCGCCTGGCAGATGAACCTGAACGGCACCGGCTGGGGCTTCTTCGGGGTGGTCACCGGGCTCGCTCCCTTGGAAGGTCCCGTGGGCACCGGGGTGGGATCAGCCGCAGGGCGGCGAAGCACGCCCGTATAGATGAACTGGTCGCACGCCGCGACGAACGAACTCGGCGTCTTCTCCTCGCCGAAGCCGTAGACCTTCTTGCCGCTCTCGCGCAGCCGCGACGCGAGCCGCGTGAAGTCGCTGTCCGACGACACGATGCAGAACCCGTCGAGATCACCGGTGTGGAGCAGGTCCATCGCGTCGATGATGAGTGCTGAGTCCGTCGCGTTCTTGCCGGTCGTGTACGCGAACTGCTGGACGGGCTGGAGGGACTGGGCGAGCAGGACGCGCTTCCAGGAGTTCATCTGCTGGGAGGTCCAGTCCCCATAGATGCGCTTGACCGTCGCGACGCCGTAGCGCGCGACCTCCTCGAGGAGCCCCTCGATGATCGCGGCCGGCGCGTTGTCCGCGTCGACGAGGACTGCAAGTCGCCTCTGCGAGCCGTTCGGCGCTGCCATCTTCTGCTCCCTTGGTCGGCTGGGTGCAGGCTATCGCGCGCGGGGGACCACACGTCCCCCGCGCGCGAGCTCGAGCAGATGGTTGCTGCCAGTAGCCATCTGCTCGGATCTTGCGGTGAGGCGTGGGGTGCCTCCGGGAATGTCGGGGGCTCGGGGTAGCGTGCGGCGCATGCGGATCCTCCACACCTCCGACTGGCACCTCGGGCGCACGCTGCACGGCGTTGACCTGCTCGGGCACCAGGCCGAGTTCCTCGACCACCTCGTCGGGATCGTGGGTGAGCGTGAGGTTGACGCGGTCGTCGTCGCGGGTGACGTCTACGACCGCGCGATTCCGCCCGTCGAGGCCGTCCGCATGTTGTCTGACGTGCTGCGGCGCCTTGCCGAGGTGACCCAGGTGGTGCTCACGCCGGGCAATCACGACTCGGCGACGCGCCTCGGCTTCGGGGCCGAGCTCATGCGCGACGGCCTCCATGTGCGCGCGTCGGTCGCGGACGTCGGGACGCCCGTCGTCCTGCGGGACCGCGACGGCGGCGTCGGCGCGTACGTGTACGCCCTGCCGTACCTCGACCCCGACGACGCCCGTCATCGGCTCGCCGAGCCCGGTGGGGAGCCCCTCGCCCGGTCGCACGAGGCCGTGACGGCCGCCGCGACCGCCCGGGTGCGCGCGGACCTCGACGCGCGGCGCGTCGCCGATCCTGCGCGTGTCCCTGCCGTGCTCGCCGCCCACACGTTCGTCGTCGGCGGCGAGGCGAGCGAGTCGGAGCGGGACATCCGCGTCGGCGGTGTCGACAGCGTGCCCGCCGGCGTGCTGCGCGGCGTCGACTACGTCGCCCTCGGCCACCTCCACGGACCGCAGCGCGTCCCCGTCGCCGACGGGCCGGACGGCACGCGCACCGTCGCGCGCTACTCAGGGTCGCCCCTCGCGTACTCCTTCTCCGAGAAGGACCACCGCAAGTCGACCGTCCTCGTCGAGCTCGGCCCGGACGGCGTCGTCGGTGAGCCCGAGCTCCTGCCCGCGCCCGTCCCGCGCCGGCTCGCCGACGTGCGCGGCACGTTCCACGAGGTCACGGGCGCGCTCGGTGCGGCGCACGCCGCAGACTGGGTGCGCGTCACCGTCACCGACGAGCAACGCCCCGAGCACCTCGTCGCACGCGTCAAGGACGTCATGCCGCACGCGCTCGTCATCCTCCACGACCCGCCCGACCGCGGCTCGGCCTCCGGCCCGCGCACCGTCACCGCCGCCTCCGACCCGTTCGACGTGTGCTGCGGCTTCGTCGAGCACGTCCGCGGCGGTGCGCCCGACGACGCCGAGCAAGCCGTCCTCCGCGACGCCCTCGAGGCCGCGCAGCGCACGGAGGTGAGCGCCTGATGCGCCTGCACACCCTCACGTTCCAGGCGGTCGGCCCCTACCCCGAGCGTCACACGATCGACTTCGCTCGCCTTGGCGCGAGCGGCCTCTACCTGCTCGAAGGCCCGACGGGCGCTGGCAAATCGACGATCATCGACGCGATCGTCTACGCCCTCTACGGCAAGGTCGCCGCCGACGCTGCGAGCGACGACAGGCTGCGCTCGACGCACGTCGGGCCCGGCACCGAGTCGTACGTCGACCTCGTCCTCGAGACCGGCGCGGGCATCTACCGCGTGCGCCGCAGCCCCGCCTACGACCGTCCCAAGCAGCGCGGCACGGGCACGACGCGTCAGCAGGCGACCGCCAAGCTCTGGGAGCTGTCGACCACCGACCTGGACGCGCTCGACCTCGGCCGCGACCTCGGCGACCAGACGCCCGGCACGTTCCTCTCCGGCCGCGCGGACGAGGTCGGCACCGAGATGACGCGCATCGTCGGACTCACCCGCGAGCAGCTCGTCCAGACGATCGTCCTGCCGCAGGGCGAGTTCGCGAGCTTCCTCCGCGCCAGGCCCGAGGACCGCTCGACGCTCCTCCAGAAGGTCTTCGGCACCGAGATCTACCAGCGCGTCCAGAGCAGACTCGTCGACGCCCGCAAGACCGCGCTCGCCTCCCGCAAGGACTCCGACGCCCAGATCGCGCTCGCCGCCGCAGCGTTCGCGAGCAGCCTCGACGAGGCCGCCGCCGACGAGCTGCGCGCGCTCGCCGCCGCCCCCGACTCCTCCGAGGCGCTCGTCGCGCTCGTCACCGCGCACCTCTCCCGCCTCGAGACCGAGCACAGCCTCGCGCTCGATGCCCGCGACACTGCCACAGCAGCGCACGCCGAGCGCGAGGGCGTCGCCCGTCTCGCACGGTCCTCGCTCGCCCTCGTCACACGGCGCGAGTCCGCGGCCGGGCGCCTCACCGAGCTCGAGGCGCGAGCCGAGCAGCAGGCCCACGACGTCGCGCGACTCGCCGCCGCACGACGTGCCGCGGGCGTCGTCGCCCGGCTCGACGACGTCGAGAAGACCACGACCGCGCACGTCGCCGCGGCGCACGCGCACGACGACGTCCTCGCGAGCGCACGCGAGCACCCCGTTGTCGCCGCGCTCCTCGCCGCCCCCGACGCTGACGCCGCAGTGCTCGCTGCCGCGCGCAGCACCGCCGCCACGAAGCTCGAGCACCTCGTCGACCTCGAGGCGGGCCTCACGGAGCGAGCAGCAACGCTCGAGAAGCGCGTCGCCGCCGTCGCACGCCAGCGAGCGACCGCCGAGGCCGACGCCGCGGCGCTCGCTGCACGCCCCACCGAGCGGGCCGCGCTCGCGAAACGCCTCGGCGAGGCGCAGCAGGGCGCCGCGCTCGTCCCGCAACGCGAGGCCGACCACACCGCAGCGCTCGCCGTCCGACGCGCGGTCGACGCACTCGCCCGCCACGACCAGCGCATCGCCGAGGCCGACACCGTCCTCAGCAACCGCCTCGCGACCGCCACGAGTGCCGTCGAGCGCGAAGCAGCGCTGCGCCTCGCACGGATCGACGGGATCGCCGGCGAGCTCGCGCGCGACCTCGTCGACGGCGAGCCGTGCGTCGTGTGCGGATCGACCGAGCACCCCGCCCCCGCGCCCCTCGGGGACGACCACGTCTCGCCCGAGCAGGTCGAAGCCGCAGCCGACGCCCGCGCCGCTGCTGAGGCGCAGGCCCAGGAGGCACGCGACGCACGCTCCGCGCTCGACGCCGAGCGCGCGGCGCTCGTCGAGCGCACCGGCGGACTCGACGCCACCGCCGCGGACGCCGCCGTCGACGCGGCGGCCCTCGCCCTCGCCGCTGCGACCGCCGCCGCGCACGACGTCGAGACCCTCGCGCAGGAGATCGCCGCCCACGACGCCGCGACCGCCGCGCTGCGCACCACGGTCGACGCCGCGCGCGATGCCACGACCACCGCCGAGGCCTCGATCGACGCCGAGCGTGCGACCCTCGTCGCCGACACGGACAAGGTGGCCGCGGCACGGGCCGAGCACGCCGCACCGGACGCTGAACCGCCGACGCTCGCAGCCGTCCACGACGACCTCGTCGAGCAGGAGCGGCTCCTCGCAGCGGTCGCCGCCGCCCGGACCGCTGCACGGCTCGCCACGGAAGCGCTCGATGCCGCGCGGACCGCGCTCGCCGACGCGCTCGCCGAGGCCGAGCTCAGCAGCGCCGACGAAGCCCGTGCCGCCGTCCTCGACCGCACATCGGTCCAGGCCCTCGAGTCGTCGACGACGCTCTACGAGCAGCAGGTCGCCGCGGAACGCGCGGCCCTCGCCGAGCCCGAGATCGCGGCGCTCCCCGCCGACGTCGACACCCCGACCGCGACCGCCGCGCTCGAGGCCGCAGAAGCCGCCCTCGACGAAACCCGCGAACGACGCGACGCAGCCGTCGCCGCGGCCGCCACCGCGGACGACGCGCTCACCCGCGCCCGCAGCGGCGCCGCCGACGTCGTCGCGGCCGTCACCGCCGCCGCGGGCATCCACGCGTCGACGGCTCCCGTCATCCGCATGGCCAACCTCGCCGACGCGTCGACGTCCGACAACGCCGCCGCACTCACCCTCTCGACGTACGTCCTCGCGCGCCGCTTCGACGAGGTGCTCGACGCCGCCAACGACCGGCTCCGCCAGATGTCGTCCGGCCGCTACGAGCTGCGCCGCTCCGACGCCAAGGAGAAGGGCGGTGGCCGCCGCCTCGGCCTCGCGCTGCGCGTCCGCGACCACTCGACCGAGGACGACCGCGAGCCCACTACCCTCTCCGGCGGCGAGACGTTCTACGTGTCGCTGTGCCTCGCGCTCGGCCTCGCCGACGTCGTCACCGCGGAGGCCGGAGGCATCGACCTCGGCACGCTCTTCGTCGACGAAGGCTTCGGATCGCTCGACCCCGACACTCTCGAGCTCGTCATGACCGAGCTCAGCCACCTCCAGGCCGGCGGGCGCACCGTCGGCGTCGTCTCCCACGTCGACGCGATGAAGCAGGCGATCGCCGACCGCATCTCCGTGCGGCGCCGCCCCGACGGATCCTCGACGCTCGACGTCGTCGCCGGGGTCTGACCATGGCTGCGATCCCCGCCGCACAAGCGTTTCCCGTCCTCTGGTTCGTCGGGTCGAGCGGATCCGGCGCCGCACCCGATCCCACCTGATCTGACGCACGCCCCCGCGTGGAACGGCGGCCGGCCGAGCGACAGCTCGGTCCTGCCGGGTCGTCGATTCGCTGCGACCGAGGTGGACGGTCACGCGTCGCAGTCATACCACGGGGGGATCTGTCCGAGTTCTCACCCACGCTACGGTTTCCGCATGCACCTCGTCCGCCGCGTCCTCGCGGTCATCGTCCTGCTCGTCGTCGCCGTCGGCGGAACCCACCTCGTGCGCTCCGCGACCGCGGAGGCCGACGTCCCCACGACCGAGCTCGCCCGCCGCTCCGACAAGAACGGACGCCTCACGGCCGACGAACTCACGTCGATCGGCGGTGGCTACGAGCTGCGCAAGGACGCCGCCGCCGCGTTCCGCACGCTCGAGAAGGCCGCGAAGAAGGCCGACGTCAGGTGGACCGTCAACTCCGCGTATCGCGACTACGACGCGCAGGTGGCGATGGTCGAGGAGTTCGGTCTGCTCTCCGAGGGTGGACGTGCCGCCGCGCCGGGGACGTCGGAGCACGGGCTGGGTCTGAGCGTCGACCTCACGCTCGACTGGGAAGAGGTCGAGTGGATGCGCGAGCACGCGGCCGACCACGGCTTCGCGGAGACCATCGCGGAGGAGCCCTGGCACTGGACGTACCAACCCTGATGCGTCCACCCGTCCGCGAGATAGCGGTCTACCGCCGAGATAGCGCTCGACAGACGCTATCTCGGCGTGAAACCCCTATCTCGCGGCAGAGTGCGTGCGGGTGCGAGTGTGGGTGCGGGGGAGCGGAGGCGCCGTGAGCGCCGCGAAGAGGTCCGTCCCCGGCAGGGCGTGGGCAGCCCGAGTGACCGCCGCCGCCCACGGCGGCGAGCCGCCGTGGTGCCGCAGGTAGAACGCGAAGAGCTCGGCCGTTGCGAGCGTGTCCCCGAGCGCCGAGTGCGCATGGTCGTTGACGATCCCCGCCTGCTCGCAGCACACCGCGAGCGTGCGCTTCGGCCCCGGCAGGTAGTCGGCCGCGAGCCGCTGCGTGCACAGCTTGCCGGCGAGCGTGAACGGCACGCTCGCTGCCGCGAGCTCCGCGGAGAGGAACCGCAGGTCGAAGTCGACGTTGTGCCCGACGACGACGTGCCCCGCGAGCAGCCCCGCGACGTGCGCCGCGACCTCACGGAAGACGGGCGCGCCGACGACGTCCGCCGCCGTGATCCCGTGGACGTGCGTCGCGCCGACGCTGCGACCCGGGTCGAGCAGCGTCTCCCACGTGTCGAGCACCTCGCCCGCGTCGTCGAGCCGGACGACGGCGATCTCGAGCATGCGGTCGCCCTTGGCGGGCGAGAAACCTGTGGTCTCCGTGTCGATGACGGCGTAGGGCACGCCCCGATCCTGCCACGCGGCCGTGAGAGGGAATGCACGGTGACGGCGACGGATTCCGCTGCTTGGATGGGGGTATGACGGACGATGCGCGCACTTCCATCCTGAGGCCGACGGCCCGCGACCGTCGCGCGGAGGCCCGCGCGCGGCGCGAGGCTGAGCGTGGCGTGCTCACCGAGCCGGTGCTCACCGGGGGGCCCGCGGTCGACCCGGTCCGTGACGCCCAGCTCTCCGTCGCCGCGCGGACGTTCACCCTGGGCGCGGTCGGCGGAGGCGCGTCCGGTGGCTTCGCCGGGGCGGTGGCGAGCCTCGGCACGGGGTACGTCGGCGCCGGGTTCTGGGTCGGCTCGTTGGTGGGTGCCGTCGTCGGGGTGCTCCTCGCGGCGGTGCTCACGCCGGTCATGCAGAGGATCGCGCAGCGCGCAGCGGGTGCGGTCCGGCTCTCGACGCGCGTCGCGCTCGCTGCGGCGCCCGTCGCGGCCGCGCTCGCGGTGTGGCCGGTCATGGCCGGGGGGCGGTGGTCGGCCGAGCTGGCGCCGGCCGTGGTCGTGTCGGCTGTCGTGGCCGCGATCGCGGGGTTTGTCGGCGTGCCGTGGTGCGCGCGACCGTTAGCGGCGTCGGCGAACGTCGCGGGTGCCGACGTGCCGCTGCCCCGCGACCCGTCGACGGATTGATGGCACCCCCCGCATCGAATGGGGGGAAGCCCTCAATCCGTCGGGACGGGGGCGGTCAACCCGCGCGGTAGACCTCGATGCCGCGGACCCACGTCGCCACGACGCGCGCCGCGCCGATCTCGTCGGCGGCCGCCGCGAAGATGTTGCGGTCGACGATCGCAAGATCCGCGAGCAGCCCGGGCGCGACCTGCCCCGACTCGTCCTCCCGGTGGTTCGCGACGGCGGAGCCGTACGTGTACATCTGCACGGCCTCCGCAAGCGGGAGAGCCTCCTCGGGGTAGAGCGGGCTCCGGTCCTCGCCGTGGAGCCTGCGCGTCACGGCCGTGTGGATGCCTTGGAGCGGGTCGGCGGTCGAGACGGGCCAGTCCGAGCCGCCTGCGAGCGGCGCGCCGGCGGCCGCGAGCGACGCGAACGGGTACTGCCACGCGGAGCGTTCCTCGCCGAGGAACGGCATCGTCAGCTCGGTCTGCACGTCCTCGCAGTTCGCCCACAGGGGCTGCGCAGAGATGACCGTCCCTAGCTCGGCGACGCGCGCGCGGTCGTCGGGGTGGACGACCTGGACGTGGGAGACGATCGGCCGCACGTCGCGGCCCGACGCGTCGTGGTGCGGTGCGTGACGGCCGAGCGACGCGCGCGCCCGCGCGACCGCGTCGAGGCACTCGCGCACGCCGCGGTCGCCGATCGCGTGGAAGTGCGGCTGGAAGCCCTCGGCCATGAGCGCGGTGACGAGCCGGTCGAGGTCTTCGGTCGCGTGGTAGGAGTCGCCGCGGTTCGTCGACACCGTGCCGTCGGCGTCGAGGTAGGGGTCGAGCATCGCGGCCGTGAGGGACCCGTCGACGACGCCGTCGTGCATGATCTTCACGCTCGTGGGCCGGAAGCGGGACGGCACGCCGCGCGCTGCGGCGCGCGCCTCGATCGAGGCCCGACGCTCGACGAGCTCTGCGACCTGCTCGAAGCCGCGCTCGTGCTCCCAGCGCAGCGCTCCGACGACGGTTGCGACGAGCTCGCCGCGGGAGTCGGCAAGCTCGTAGACCTCCTGCTCGGCGGGCCGCACGGACGCGTCCTGCCACGCGGTGATGCCCTGCGCGAGCAGCGCGCGCTGGCCAGCGAGGAGGTGCGCGTGGCGGTCGGCGAGCGGCGCGTCGGGCACGTGCTTCTCGACGATGCCCGTCGCCCACTCGATGAGCACACCGGTCGCGCGGCCGTCGGCCCCACGCTGCACGTAGCCGCCCGGCGGGTCCGCGGGCGGGCGGCCCGAGCCGTCGTCGTCGAGGCCTGCGAGCTCGATCGCGCGCGTGTTGACCCACGACGCGTGACCGTCGGAGCGGTGGAGGAAAGCGGGGCGGTCGGGGACGAGCGCGTCGAGCTGCTGCCGCGTCGGGAAGCCGCCGTCGAAGTGGTCGGCCTGCCAGCCCCAGCCGGTCACCCATTCGAGCTCGGGGTGTGCGGCCGCCCACGCACCGATCGCGTCGAGCGTGCCGGCGAGGTCGGGCTGGTCGAGGACGTTGAGCCGCGCGTCCATGCCCGAGGCGAGGATCGGGTGGACGTGGGTGTCCTGGAAGCCGGGCAGCACGAGGCGGCCGGTGACGTCGACGATGCGCGTCGCGGGGCCTGCGAGGGCCCGGAGCTCGTCGTCGGGTCCGACGGCCGTGATGCGCTCGCCGGTGAGGGCGACTGCGGCGGCGACTGGCTCGTCGTCGCCGGGGGTTGCGGTGAAGACGTGGCCGCCGACGAGGAGGACGTCGGGCGCGGTCTGGCTGGTCAAGGCGATCTCCAGGACTGAAGTTCCTCGGCGGATTGATGCGATCCACCCATGGAACGGGGGAACGCGTCAATCCGTCGGGAGAGGGATCGGACGGGAATGTGGCTCGATAGCCGATCGGGGCGGCTCAGGTATGTGGATCGGCTATCGGACCACTACGCGGGGTGATCGGGAGGCTGGGCGCGGCGATCGATAGCGGATCGGGACATGTGACGTGTACGGATCAGCTATCGGACGGCGGGGGTAAGGGCGTCGAGGGGATGGGAGCCCCGGGGACAGCCGCGAGCAGCGACCGCGTGTACGGGTGCTCAGGTTCCGCGAGGACTCGCGACGTCGGACCGGACTCGACGACCCGCCCCGACCGCATGACATACACGCGGTCCGTCACCTGCTGCATGACCGTGAGGTCGTGCGAGATGAAGAGGATCGTCAGCCCGAGGTCCCGCCGCAGCGCGGCCAGCAGGTCGAGGATCTGCTCCTGCACCGAGACGTCGAGCGCCGAGACGGACTCGTCGCACACGAGCAGCCGCGGCTCCGGCGCGAGGGCGCGCGCGATCGCGACACGCTGCCGCTCACCGCCCGAGAGCCGGGCGGGCAGCCGCCGCGCGTAGGACGTCGGCAGGCCGACCATCGTCAGCAGCTCGCTGACGGTCCGCGTCCGCGGCCCGACCGCGAGAGCCTCGTCGAGCATCGCGCCGACCGTCAGCGCAGGGTTGAGCGCGGAGTACGGGTCCTGGAAGACGATCTGCACGTCGCGCGGGTCGCGGCCCGTGCCGCGGTGGCCGCGGCGGCGCTCGGCGCGCCGACGTTCGGCGCTTGCCGACGACGACGTGCCCGACGCACCTGTGCCCGACGCACGCGACGCGACGCACTCAGCACCCGCCGCGCCACCGTCGCCCGCGAACACGACCCGTCCCGCGTCCGCGGTCTCGAGCCCGACGACGATGCGCGCGACCGTCGTCTTGCCGGAACCGGACTCGCCGACGACACCGACGCACTCGCCGGGCGCGACGGTGAGCGACACGTCGTCGACCGCGGGCGCCGACGCCCCGTGGAACGTCTTGCGCAGCCCCTCGACCCGCAGGAGCGCTCCGTCGCCGACGACCGCACCCTCGCGGAGCCTCCCCGCAGCGGCGTCGTGGAGCTGGCGCGTGTACGGGTGCTGCGGGTTCTCGAAGACCTCGCGGGCCGGCCCGCGCTCGACGATCTCGCCCGCGCGGACGACGACGAGGTCGTCGCACCGTTCGCGGGCGAGCGCGAGGTCGTGCGTGATGAGGACGACGGTCATGCCGCGCGCCGCCTGGACGCGCGCGAGGAGGTCGAGGATCTCGCGCTGCGTCGTGACGTCGAGCGCGGTCGTCGGCTCGTCGGCGAGGAGGACGTCAGGGTCTGCGGCGAGTGCTGCGGCGAGCGCGACGCGCTGCCGCATGCCGCCCGAGAGCTCGTGAGGGTACTGACGGCCGACGTGCGCGGGCAGGCCGACCTCGGCGAGGCGCCGGGCGACCTCGGCGTCGCGGTCCGCGCGTCGCCCGCGCACAGCGCGGAGCCCCTGCTCCCCGGAGCGTCCGGCGAGGATCTGCGTGCCGCAGCGCTGCATGGGGTCGAGCGACGTGAACGGGTCCTGGAGCACGAGGACGATGCGACGGCCTCGCACGCGTGCCCACGCGCGCGGACTGCCGGTGAGGTCGACGCGTGCGCCAGTGAGCTCGTACGTGCCGGTCGCGGCGACGCCCGCAGGCAGGAGTCCCGTGAGGGCGCGGACGAGCATGGTCTTGCCCGAGCCCGACTCGCCGACGACGCCGAGCGTCCGACCGCGCTGCACCGTGAGGTCGAGGCCGTCGATGATCGTGCGGGCACCCGCGGTGACGCGGAGGTCCGTGAGCGTGAGGGCGGCGTCGGTCATGCGTCCTCCCCGCGGTCGAGGCGTTCGGACAGGTGGTCGCCGACGAGGTTGACGGCCGTGGCGACGAGGATGATCGCGAGCCCGGGGACGACCGACGCGGCGGGGTTCGTCCACAGCAGGTCGCGGCCGTCGGAGAGCTGCAGACCCCAGTCGGCGGCACTGGGGCTCACACCGAGCCCGAGGTAGGTGAGGCCGGACATCGACACGAGCGCGTACGCGATGTTGAGGAGCATCGTCGTGAGGACGAGCGGACGCACGTTCGGCAGGAGGTGCCGCCACATGACGCGCCACGCGGGCAGCCCGAGGACGCGGGTCGATTCGATGTAAGGCCGGTGCGCGTGCTGGAGGACGGCGCCGCGGACGATGCGGATGTCGCTCGGCGAGAAGAGCACGACGAGGACGAGCACCGTGATCCAGTAGCCGCCGCCGACGACGCCCGCGACGACGATCGCGAGGAGCAGCGCGGGCATCGCGAGCGTGAGGTCGACGTACCGGGAGACGACCGCGTCGATCCAGCCGCCGCGGTACCCGGCGAGCGTGCCGAGGACGATCCCGAGGAGCATCGAGCCGAGCGCGACGACGACGGGTCCGACGATCGCCGAGCGCGCGCCCGCGAGGGTGAGCGCGAGGACGTCGCGCCCGAGGCCGTCGGTTCCGAGCGGGTGCCCGGGCGTCCCGGCGGGAGTCGCGCCGAGGAGGACGTCCTGGTCGAACGCGTGCGGCGCGACGGGCACGATGACGAGGACCGCGACGGCGAGGAGGAGCAGCGCGGCGACGGCGACCGTGCCAGGGACGCGGCGCAGGCGGCGGGTTGCGCGGGCGAGGCGCGCGCGAAGGCCGGTCTCGGTGGGAAGCGTCGTCGTCATGCGGCACCTCCCGCGCCGGGTCCGGGCATCCCGCCGGGCAGGGAGCCGTCGGGCAGGGCGGACGTCGGCAGGGACGCGTCAGGCAGCGTCGGGTCGGCGACGGCGCCCACGGCGCCGCGACCGCGGCCGTGCCCGACGGTCGCGCGGCGCACGCGCGGGTCGGCGACGGCCGTGTAGAGGTCGACGAGCGCCGTCGTCACGCCGATCGTCGCCGCGACGAGCAGCGTGATCGCCTGGACGACCGGCACGTCCTTGTACGTGATGGAGTCGGCGAGGAGGACACCGAGCCCCGGGATCGCGAAGACGCTCTCGACGAGCACCGACCCGCCGACGAGCCCCGCGACGACAAGCCCTGCGCTCGTGACGACCGGCACTGACGCGTTGCGCAGGTACGTGCGGCGCACGACGCGCTCCGGCACGCCGCGCGAGCGCGCAAACGTCACGTAGTCCTGCTGGAGCTCGCGCGCGACGGCGGTGCGCGTCACCTTGACGACCATCGCGCCCGTGCCGAGCGCGAGCGCGACGGCCGGCAGCGCGAGGTGCCGCAGCCGGTCGAGGCCGGGCTCACCCGTGCCGTAGATGGGGAACCAGCCGAGCATCACCGCGAAGACGTAGAGGAGCAGGAGGCCGACGGCGAAGCCCGGCGCCGAGACGCCGACGACCGCGGAACCCGTGATGAGCCGGTCGGTGAGCGAGCCGGTGCGTTGCGCCGCACGGATGCCGAGCGGCACGCCGACCCCGATCGCGAGGAGTGCCGCGAGGCCCGCGAGGAGGAGCGTGAGGCCGACGCGGTCGCCGAGGACCGTCGTGATGTCCGTGCCCGAACGCGCCGAGACGCCGAGGTCCCCGCGCAGGACCCCGCCGAGCCAGTGGGCGTACTGCGCGAGGAACGGCTCGTCGAGGTGGTAGCGCTCGCGGATCGCCGCGACGGCCTCCGGGGTGGCCGGCCGCGGGCCGAGGAGGTTCTTCACGAGGTTGCCCGGTGCGACGTGCAGGAGCGAGAACACGATGAACGACAGCGCGACCAGGAGGGCGGTCAGCGCTGCGAGGCGGCGCAGCAGGAAGCGGGCGACGGGCACGGTGACGGTTCTCGGCTCCGGTGAGGGTGGAGGGCGGCGGGGTGCGATCCCGGGGGCCGGGTGCGCGGCGGGGGTGGCCCGCAGGCGGGCCACCCCCATTGTGCGTGACGTGCTGTGTCCAGCGGGTGCGTCAGGCGGTCGGCACCACGCGCGTCGGCCAGGGCGTCTGGAAGAAGTACTGCGAGAAGCCCTCGGTGGCGACGCGCTTGCCGACGGCGGTCGTCGACGTGCCCCAGTAGACGGGCGCGAAGAGCTGCTGCTCGAGCGCGAGCTTCGTGGCCTCGGTGACCTTCGCGAGTCGCTCGGCGGGCGTCGTCGCGGCGGCGGACTCGGCCTGGAGACCGATGATCTTCGTGTCGGTGAAGCCCTCGGGGTTGTACTCGCCCAGCAGCCAGTCGGTGGGCCAGTCGGTGGGGACGGGCGGCGTGTAGCTCATCCACTGGACGCCCTCGCCGTTGCCGAAGGAGTTCGACCACTCGCTCACGGGGATCTGCTTGACCTCGAGCGTGATGCCGATCTGCTTGAGCTGCTCGGCGATCGCGAGCGAGGCGCGGCCGAGGGCCGGAATCGAGTCGGGGTACGCGAGGGTCGTCGTGAAGCCCGAGGGGACCGACGACTTCGCGAGCTCGGCGCGTGCGGCGTCAAGGTCGAACGCGGCGACGGGCAGCTGGGCGACCGCGGCCTCGGCGTCGGCCGCGCTCGTGCCGATGGCGAGCTGGCCGGGCGCGGTGATGCCGGTCGCGGGGGTGGCCTTGCCCTTGAGGAGGCCCGTCGTGATCGCGTCGCGGTCGATCGCGTGCGCGACGGCGCGGCGGACCTCGGGCTCGTCGAACGGCTTGGTGGCCGGGTTGAACATGAGGCCCTGCCACGAGTTGTCGTCGACGGTCTCGAGGCGCGCGCCCTCGACCTTCGACCACTGGTCGGCCTGGTCGACGGGCACGTTGAACGCGATGTCGAGCGAGCCGTCCTGGAAGGCGAGCAGGCGCGTGCTGTCGTCGGTGATGAAGTCGAGGCGGAGCGTCTTGGCGCGGCCCTTGGAGCCCCAGTACTTCTCGTTGCGCTCGGCGGCGACGTGCGAGCCGGGGACGAACTCGGTGATGGTGTAGGGCCCGGTGCCGACGAGGAGATCGGTGGGGGATCCGATCGTGCCGGCGGACTCGAGCCACTTCTTAGGGGCGACGAAGAGGCCTGCGGCGGCGGACGGCGTCCACGCGAACGTCGCGGACGGTGCCTCGAGGGTGATGGTCACCTCGCGCTCGCCCGTGGCCTCGACGCTCTTCACCGCGGGCCAGTAGTAGGCCGTCGACGGGGCCTTCTCGGCGTCGCGGTAGTGGTTGATCGACGCGACGACGTCGTCCGTCGTCACGGGCGTGCCGTCGGAGAACGTCGCGTCGCGCAGCGTGTAGACGAACGAAGTGTTGTCGTCGGTCTTCCACGTCTCGGCGAGCGCGGGGACGATCGCGCCGGTGTCGTCGATCGTGACGAGGCCCTCCTGGGCGACGGCGGCGATCGTGTAGGCGACCATGAGGCCGGACGTCGAGACGTCGAGGGTCTCGGCGCTCGCGGCGAGGCCGACGGTGAGCTGGTCGAGCTCCTTCGACGCGTCGGTCGTCACGGGTGCGGGCGTGGTCGTGGAGCCCGGGGCGGGGCCGGACGGGGCGCAGGCGGCGAGTGCCAGGAGGCCGAGTGCGAGCGTCGTCGCGAGGGCGCCGCGGGTGCGGCGGCGGGTCGTGGACATCGAGGTGTCGAGTCCTTTCGTGACGGTCAGGGTGTCCCTGCTCCGGGTGGTGGGGGCGTGCGCGGGTTCCGGGCGGGCCGGTGAGGCTCTGGCCGTCGGGGTGGACGGGCCCGCGCGTCGGCGGAAAAGTAGCGTGGCGCGGGCTCCCGCCCCAATCTCTACTGGAATAGTCCAGAAAGCGGACGGTGGTGTGCGCCACGCAAGGTGTGACGGACGGAAACTCTAGTGCCGCGCCGCCTCCTCCGTCACCGTGATCTCCGCGACGTCGCACGTCCCGAGCGCCCGCCCGAGAGCCTCGCGCTCGCCGGGCACGAGCGCGAGCCCGTACCCGGCACGGACCCGCACTCGCAGGACCGCGTACTGGCACCGGAACGGCGCGTACGGCGGCAGCCACGTCGAGGGGTCCTGCGCACCCTTGTCCTCGTTCGTCGGACCGTCGACCGCGAGGAGGTTCGCCGGGTCGTTTGCGAGCCTGGCGCGCTGAGCGTCGTCCCACGCCCAGGCGCCCGTGCGCCACGCGTCGGCGAGAGCCACGACGTGGTCGATCTGCACGCGCGCGCTCGTCGTCGGGCCCCTCCGGAACGGCAGGACCTGGCCCGTGTACCGGTCGGTGAGCGTGCCGGTGAGGACCGTGCAGCCGTCGTCGTCCCTCACCGCATCCACCAGGTCGCGTGCGAGCATGTCCTCGCGCGTGCTGCAGCCGTTGCCGTCGAGGTCCGCCCACGGGGTGCCGAAGCGCGTGCGCGTGTACGGTTCGGGAGGCTCCGCGGTGAGCTCCGGCAGGGCCGCGAGCGACGCGCGCGCCGCGGCGAGCTCCGCCCCGGTCACGGGGTAGGTGAGGGCGGGTGCGCGCCACGGCACCGAGACCCACCAAGCGAGCGCGAGCAGCGCGACGCACACCGCGACGAGCACGACGGGGCGTGGAGCGCGGAGAGCAGGCCGGACGGCGGCCGGGACGGTGGGCACGACGTGAGCCAAGCGCGTCGCCGCCGCCCGCGCGACCGTGACGCCGAGATCCGTGGACGAGCGTCGCCGTGCGCAGCCTGTGGGCAGGTGGTTCTGTCAGCGACGGTGGCGCAGGCAGTGCGCCCACGCGCCGCCGAGGGTCACCCCTGCGACGGCGACCGCCGTTGCCGTCGCCCACTCCGCGCGGACGAGGCACCCGAGCGCAACGAGCACGTGCGCGACGAGAACCGCCGCGGCCGCACCGACGAGCAGGCGCGAGGGCGGCCCGCCACGGATGCGGTGGCGGAGGATCGCCGCCGCCATCGCGCCGGCCGCGCTGACGAGCGCGAGCAGGACGACGATGACCGCAGTCCGGCTGAGCGCGTCGCTTCCGGGGCTCTGGCTGAACCCGGCGATCGTCACCGCGCGGTACGAGAGCACGGAGACGGCGACGAGGCCGGCGCCGACCTCGAGGCCGAGGACCGCGACCGCGATCCAGAGGACGGGTCTCGCTCTCTGCGCCCCCGATGGTGGACGGACGAGTACCTCGCTCACGTGCGGCCCCCTGCCGTCGTCATGGCGGTGCCGCGCCGTCCGGGCGCGGCAGAGGTGCGCAGGACGCGCACGTAGCGATCTTCCTCCTTTCGGACAGAAACGTCACGGGGACCAACGTCCTCGCTCGCATCGTGGGACGTATGCGCTCAAGCGTCCGAGATCGACGCCCTCACCAGCGGTTCATCGCTTGCTCCGCCCACCCGACAAGTCCGTCGACCCGCACCCGCTCCCCCGCGTCCGTCGCCATCCACCCCGCCCACCGGCCGAAGCACTGCGTCGTGTCCCCCGCGAGCACCCCGAGGTTCGTCACCGCGCGGCGCGCGTGGAACGGCGTGAACGTCACGTCGACCCGCTCGCCGCGCACCCGCCACGGCCGCAGCCAGTCCTCCGTGTCGTACCGCCACGCGACCTCCTCGGAGATCTTGTGGACCACCCCGTCGAGCACGAGCGCGTTCTCCGTCGACCCCGTGCCCACCGTCCACCGACCGCCGAGCTGCAACCCCGTCCGCACGCCGTCGACGACACCCGAACCCGCCGCCCAGTTCCACGTCCGCGAGTACGGCCACCGCCCGCGCCCGTGGTCGAGCACCGCCCACGCGCCGTCACCCACGTCGAGCCGCTCGCCGTCGACCGTGAGCGAGCCACGCAACGGGATCGCGACGTCCTTGACCGTGTACTGGTAGCGGCCTGGTCCGAACGGCACGACGACGCACATCGTCTCCCAGCCCGGCTCGCGCACCGCGACGACGTCGAGCTCGACCCGTGCGGTCCGCGCCCGCAGCCGCGTCGAACGGCCCGGCCGCGGAGCACCCGGCGGCACGGCGAGACCGGACACGGTGACGTCGTCGTCGGGCGCCGACGGACCGTCGTCGATCGCGAGCGCGAAGCCTCGGCCCGCAGCCCGCGAGGGCCCCTGCGCGAGCGACTCCGGCAGCGTCGTCCCGCGCCCCAGGGCGTGGATGGCCGACGCGTCGACCTCGCCGCCGGTGCGCCGGTCGAGGACGTACAGCTGGTGGACCGCCGCATAGTCGAGGTTCGAGACCGTGAGGCCGACGACGTGCGTCGGCGTCACCAGACCCCAGTACTCCCAGCGCTTGTTGCGCCCCCAGAAGCGTGGGCCGCGCGGCAGCGTCGTGTCGTGCAGCGGCGTGCGGCTCCAGCCGTGCGCCGCCGGCTCGAGCCGGCCGTCCGGGCCGACGAGACGGACGGGCGTGGTGATCTCGCGCTCGACGTCAGGCACGTGCTTCTCCTCCGTGACGGGGCATCAGCGACCCGGGTGCGAGCATCCTCGCACCTCGGGGACGCGCCCGGTCGCCGCAGGGCCGCGTCCCGAAGTGCGGGCCCCCGCATCTCTGCGTACGGACGCCGGGAGCGGCGCCCTTGCGACGATGGAGGTATGCCCGACGCTCTCCCCGACCCCACGTCCGCGCCCGCGGAACCCTCGGTGTCCGCCGATTCCCCTGCGCCCGCCGAACCTTCGGCGCGTGACGTGCGCCGCTGGCGCCACCACCTCGCCGACGAGCTCGCCGAGGCCGCGATCTACCGCGACCTCGCGGCAGCGCGCTCGGGCGCCGAGCGCGACATCCTCCTCGACCTCGCCGACGCCGAGGGCCGGCACGCCGAGCACTGGCGCACCCTCCTCGGCCCCGAGCGGTCCGCGTCCGTGCGCCGTTCCACCTACTCGCGTCTGCTGGGGTTCGGCGCGCGCCGGTTCGGGTCGGTGTTCACGCTCGCGCTCGCGCAGCACGCCGAGTCCCGCTCCGCGTACGAGCTCGACCGTGACGCGACCCCGCAGATGGCCGCCGACGAACGCATCCACGAGGAGGTCGTCCGCTCGCTCGCGACCCGCGGGCGCATCGAGATGTCCGGCAACTTCCGTGCCGCCGTCTTCGGCCTCAACGACGGCCTCGTCTCGAACCTCGCGCTCATCCTCGGCATCGGCGCGACCGGCGTCGGCACGGGCACGGTCCTCGCGACCGGCGTCGCGGGACTGCTCGCGGGCGCCATGTCGATGGGCGCCGGCGAGTTCGTGTCCGTGCGCTCGCAGGTCGAGCTCGCCAAGGCGTCGCAGCCGTCGCCGCACGCGCGCGAGGCGCTCGTGCACCTCGACGTCGACGCGAACGAGCTCGCGCTCGTCTACCGGGCGCGGGGCCTCGATCCCGCGTCGGCCGACGTCAAGGCGCGGCGCACGCTCGCGCTCGTCGCGCGCGCCGACGCGGCGGAGCTCGTCGCGCGCGGCGGCGAGGCGGCTGCGGAGGGCTCGGGCCTCGTCACACCCGGCGCGGCCGCGAGCATCGCCGATGTCTCACGGGCAGCCGACAGCGCCACCGTCGACGCAGCGCTCGACGACCCGACGGTCGACGACGTCGAGACCGTCGGGCCCGACGCCGAGCTGCTCGGCAGCGCGTGGGGTGCGGCGATCTCGAGCTTCTGCCTCTTCGCGAGCGGTGCGGTCGTGCCGCTCCTGCCGTACTTCTTCGGCCTGAGCGGCGGTGCGGCGATGATTGTCGCTGCGGTGCTCGTCGGCATCGTCCTGCTCGGCACCGGGGCGACCGTCGGGGTGCTCTCCGGGGCGTCGCCCTGGACGCGCGCGCTCCGCCAGATCGCCATCGGCTACGGCGCGGCTGCGGTGACGTACCTTCTGGGCCTGGCGTTCGGGACGACGCTCGGCTGACGGGTCCGCTCCGCTGACCAAGTCGCTCCGCTGACTGGGCCGCTCTGCTGACCAGCCGCTCCGCTGACCCGGCCGCTCGATAGCCGATCCGCACGCTTCATGTGTGTGGATCGGCTATCGACGGGGGTCAGCTGGTGAGGACCGAGCGGATCTCGCGGGTCTCGAACGGCGCCGTCGTGTGCGTGGTCGTGCCGGTGCCCTCGACGTCGTGCCACGTCGTGGTGCCGGCGATGCGGAAGCGGCCGTGCCACGTGGTCGTGAGGGTGACGCGGTAGGTACCGACCTTCGTGTAGGTGTGCGTGGTCGTCTGGTCCGGGTAGCGCTTGCCTGGCTTGGTGGCGTGGACGGGCTTGCAGCCGTCGCCGGGGTCCCAGGCGTAGGACGTCGGGGTGAGCTCGAGCTCGACGGCGGTCCCGAGGACCGTGACATTGAGCTGTTCTGTGCCCGCGTCGGTGTAGTAGGTCATGGGCGTCTGGACGGCGAACCAGTCGGTGATGGGTGCGATGCGGGCGTGCTTGGCGGGGATCTTCAACGTGACGATCTCGCGGGCGAGCTCGTTCGCGATGTCGTCGGTGCCCGGATCGCTCGATACGCAGGGCGGAGTGTGGAGGCGCCACGTGCTCCAGCCGTCGGGCTCGGTCCAGATCCGCGCCTTCGTCGGTGCACGGAGCGCGCTCCCGTCGGGGCACGTCATCTCGACCTCGCCACGGACGACGGGTTCGGAGCACCACGTGTCGAGGGCGCGGCTCGTGTCGTCGAGGTCGACGCAGTCGGAGGCGTCGAGCGGGACGATCTCGACCTTCGGGTCGGTGGTGGGCGTGGCCGTCCGTGTGGGCGCCGACGTGGGCTCGGCTGGGGTGGAGGGGGCATCGGTCTTTGTCGCTTCGACACCGACGTCGTCGTTCGTCAGCGTCGTTCCGACGGACAGCGGATCTTTGCCATCCGCGCCATCGGCGAAGGCGACGCCTGAGGAAGACGTGAGAATGGCAGAGACGGTGACGATGAGCGCCGTGCACCAGCACCAGATCGCACGACTCACTTCTCGACGACCTTGTCGCTGATGCCGTTGACGAACCATGCACCATCGACGCGGAGCGCCTCGACGAACATCGTCCCCGTGGTGCTCGCTGCTTCCCTGACGGTGGCGCCGTCTGCACCGATGACGGAGGAGGCGTCTTGTATGTACTCCACTCGCCATACGAAACGGTCTGTTCCTGATGTGCCGCGGAGGCTGGCGTCACGGACTGTGACCTGGCCACCCTCGGTGCGAGCCCCCTCGCTGCGAAGACTCTCGATCGCGTCAGCAGCTGACTCGCATGACGTGCACGCGGACGTAGAGATCTCGCGCAGCAGCGTTCCGTCGTGAGCTGCGAGGCCTCTCGAGTACCTGACGAAGTAGTCCTTCACGACCGCGAGGGATGCGGCTTCGGGGTTCGGGGGTGCTGGGGTGGGTGTGTGTGCGGCGTCCGTCGTGCTCGGCAGGGCTGACGGCACGGTCGTTGGGAGCGCGGGATGAGTGTCCGAGTCTCGCGTCGGTGTGACGTCGGTGCACGATCCGAGGATCAGCGTGGCGCTGGCGACGAGCATCGCGACAGCGCGTTGCGTGAGTGCGCGAGCCTGCACGGCACTGGAGCAGTGTCGAGGTGCCGCGTCTGCGGTGGGGCGGGGCGGTCGCATCGTCATCCTTGCGTCGTCATCGTCGGTGCGTGACGAACGTAGGTGGGAAATCGGACGTTCGCATCTGGGCCGTTCACCCTGTGGACGAACGTGCCGGTCAGTCGTTCGGTGCCGGAGAGATGGCCTCCCCGCACGGTCCCGTGTGCAGGCGCCACTCGCTCCAGGCGCGCTGGCCGGCGGGCCGGGTGTGGATCTTCGTGGGCGTCGTGCCGGGGGTGCCGTCGGGGCACGCGAAGGGTGTGCGTCCGGTGGCGACGGGTTCCGAGCACCAGACGTCGAGCTCGTCGCCGTCGTGGTCGAGGTCGACGCAGTCGGAGATGTCGAGGGGGATGATCTCGGAGGCGATCGCCTGCATGGTCGTCGCGGACGGTGCGGAAGGGGCGACGCGCGGCGCGCTGCCGCTGGCAGGCGCGCAGGCGCCGCCGAGGAGCGCGACCGCGAGGAGGACAGCGCCGGTGCGGGCGGGGTGGAGTCGGGCAGGCGTGCAGGGCGTGGACATGAGCGGTCCTCAGGTTCGGCGACGGGCCCTGCAGAACCTAGGTGTCGAAGCGGACGCTTGCGCAGCGATCACCAGATCTGTGGATAACTCAAGCGCGGACCCACCCCTACGCCGACTCCCGCCACACGACGGGTGACTCGAGGATCGTGCCGCCGGGCGGCACGTCCTCGCCCGCGAGCTGCCGGACGACGAGCTCGGCGGCGCGTTCGCCGAGGCCGGCGGCGGGCTGGTGGACGGTCGACAGCGGCGGGTAGCAGCGTTGGGCCCAGGATGAGTCGTCGAACCCGACGACGCCGACCACGAACGACCCGCTCGAGCGACAGGCCATCCAGCGATGGACGGGCGTGCTCGTGCCGCCCGAGATTCTCGGCGGGCACCTCGGAGCCGGCCGCGCCCACATCACGGGTCGTGTCTCGTCGCTTGCGTTCCGGCTCGTCACCGCGTTCTTCGGCAGCGCCGGCATCGAGTGGGCCCTGACGACGGCGGATGCGAGCGAGCGTGCGATGGTTGCCGCGTGGGTTGCGGAGCACAAGGCGCGACGCTCGCTGCTGCACGGTGGCGTCGCAGTGCGGGGCGAGATCCTCGACGGCGAGCCCGTCGTTCACGGTGTCGTCGCGGCCGACGGCTCAGAGGCGCTCTACGCCGTCGTCCAGCTCGCGCAGGGGGGTCGGGCGCTGCCCGGGCCCGTGCGTCTCGTCGGGCTCGACCCGACCCGCACCTACCGGGTGCGGGTCCTGCCGGTCGGTGAGGTTCCCGGGGTCGTCCCGCGCGAGGACGTCCTGCCGGGCGCCATGCAGGACGCGCCGCCACCGTGGCTCGCGCCCGAGCGGCTCGACGCGGGCGTCGAGCTCCCGGGTCGCGTCCTCACCGAGGTCGGCCTGCCGATGGTGCTCATGAGGCCGGAGCAGGCGCTCCTCCTCGAGGTGACGGCGGTGGCCACCCCGCCTGACCCAGCCCGCTCGGGTGCCGATCCGCACCTCTGAGATGGACGAGTCGACGTGAGGTCACTGCGGTGAGCGCCCGTGAGGGAGGGCGGTCACGCCCGCGCCCGCTCGTGCTCCGCAAGCAGGTACGTCGGGTCCGCGTGCAGCAGCGGCACGAGCACGTCGACGTAGCCGCGCGCCTCGACGAGCACTGCCGTCCCGTCGCCGACGCGTCCGTCGTGCTGCACGCCCGCGGCGCGCAGCGGCCCCGCGACCCGCTCGAAGTCGCGGTCCCAGCCCCACAGGTGGAGGTACCCGCGGACGACGACCTCCGTGCCGTCGGGTAGGACGACGATCCCGTCCGTCGGCGCCTCCTGGAGGTGGTGCGGCACCCGTGCGCGTTCCTCGACGCCGTGGAGCGACGTCGACGACGCGTGCGTGACGCCACCGAGCAGGAGGACGCGCCCGCCGCGGTCGGCGAGCCGCCCGTACGGGCTCGACGCGTCGCACGGCGTCACCGACGACGCGTGCCCGTCCGTGAGCTCGCGCGCCCGCGTACCGAGCGCGACGACCGAGTGCGTGGGGTGCACCGACCGCACCGCGTCCGGCCGCACGCGCGCCGCCTCGGGGATCGCGCCCGTCCAGCCGGGCGTCTCCGCGAGCGCGACCCGCGGCGGGTGCGCGGGGCCGTGCTCGGCGGTTGCCGTGATCGTCGGGAAGAGGACGGTGCCGTCCGGCCCGACCGCGTCGAGCAGCGCGTCGACGACCGTGCTGGCGCCGCCGTCGACGTGACCGAGCCCGCGCAGCGAGGAGTGCACGAGCACGTCGTCGCCCGGGCGCAGGCCGAGCGTGCGCAGGTCGTCCACGAGACGCACGCGGTCGGTCGGCGCCGACCTGCGTGCCCGCCCGGTCACGGAACCGCCGGGAAGACGAGTGCCTCGATCGTTGACCCGCCCTGCATGAGGACCGCCTGGCCGATCGGCAGGAAGCGCGGCGCGTCCATCGAGCCGTCGGGGTCGGAAGAGTCCGGCACGTCCACGGACCAGAGCTCCGTGCCGTCCTTCGTCGAGACGCCGATGAGCTTCGACCAGCTCCACATGACGAGCGCGTCGGGACCGGCGACGAGCGTCTGCGCACCGTGGAGGTCGGCGCTCCACAGCTCGGTGCCCGCGGCGTCGATGACGCGCGACGGCGTCGTCATCTCGCTCGACTGGGAGTCGACGACGAAGCCCCAGTCGCATGCTGCCACGGTGATCCCGTCGTGCTCGATCGCGGCCGGCGGCAGGGTAGTCCGCGGCGAGCCGTCGAGCGGCACGCGTTGCGTGCCGACGGCGACGAAGCTCGGCGCGGTCGTGCAGAGGTGGTGCGAGAGGCGGGCCCCCGAGAGCTCCACCTCGTCGACCGCCCCGGTCGTGAGGATGACCGAGGTACCGTTGTCGTGCGTCCACCCGTCGGCGCCCTCGAGCTGCAGAGGAGCGTTGTGGCTGAACGCGACGTCGAGGGTCTCGAGAGTGTTCCGGTCGGCAATGACGCCGCCCGGGTAGGTGCCGACGTGGATGAGGCGGTCGTTGACTTCGATGCCGCCGATCATGTCCGATCCGCAGCCGTCCTCACCTGCGATGCGCGTCAGCTCGCTGCGCAGGGCGGGCCCGCCTGCGTCGGGCACGACGGCGAGGAGCGCCTCGCACTCCTTCTGACCCGCGACGAGCACGCCGTCGGGGTGAGCCGCGAGCCCGAGGACGGCGTACGCGTCGACCGGTGACTCGCCGAGCACGGTGCCGTCCGCGAGCGACAGGAGCGAGATGGTGGCGGTGCCGTCCGCGCCCCAGCTGCTGCAGCCAGCGCGGTCGGCGTCGATGAGGAAGCAACTGTGGACCGGGCGGTCGGGCTCTCGCCGCCACGCGACGTTGCCGGTCGCGATCTCGACGCCCGCGAGGTAGGTGACCTCGCCCGTCGACGCAGTGAGGACCGTCCGGCTCGGCAGCGGGACGCGGGGATCGACGGGCGCCAACGCGCTGAAGACCGCCCCGTCGACGTCCTTGCCGGCGAGGTCGCGGGCCCCGAGCCGCCAGGTGGTCGGGGTCGCGGTGCGGTCGACGCCCACGGTCTGTGGTCCCGGTTCGGGCTCGGGACCCGGCGTCGCGCTCGGGTCCGGCGTCCCGCTGGAATCGGTCGTCGGGGAGACCGGAGCGGCAGACGTCGTGGGTGCGCCCGACGGCGTGTTGTCCCCGCGGTCGCCGAACGCTGAGATCCCGGCCCAGGCGGCACTGCCGACGAGTGCCAGACCCGCGACGGCCGCCACGGCGACCTGCCATGCGGCCATAGGCGTCGCGGTCCCCGCAGCGGTTGCAGGCGGGCTGGGCGGCAGAGACTCCGGACCGGGAGGGACGGGAACCTGAGGACCGGCCGGAGTGCCTGGCGGCGGGGGCGGGGGCGGTGGCATCGACACGGGAACATGGTCCCATCGGCGGTGATCCTCGGGAAGCCTCTGCCGGGCACGGCGGGCGCGCGTAGTCTTCTGCGGTGGCACGCCTCCTCATCGACACCTCGCCGTTGCGCGAGTCGCCCGCGTTCGCCCGCATGTGGTGGGGTCTGGGGCTCTCGAGCCTCGGCACGCAGCTCACGGTCGTCGCCGTTGGCCTCGAGGTGTACGCGCTCACGGGCTCGACGCTCGCGGTCGGCGGGCTCGGTATCGCGGCGCTCGTGCCGCTCGTCGTCACGGGTCTGTACGGGGGCGCGCTCGTCGACGTGCATGACCGGCGGACGGTCGCGCTCGCGACGTCGGCGGGTCTGTGGTTCGTCACGGCGCTGCTCGCGCTCCAGGCGTGGCTGCACGTCGACGAGGTCTGGGTGCTGTACGCGCTCGTCGCGCTGCAGTCGGCGGGCTTCGGCATCAACAACCCGGCGCGGTCGGCGATCATCCCGATGCTTGTGCGGCCCGCGCGACTGCCAGCGGCGAACGCGTTGCAGACGCTCCTGTTCAATACGTCGCTCATGCTCGGCCCGGTCGCGGGTGCGGTGCTCGTCGCGCGGTGGGGGTACGAGGTTGCGTACACGATCGACGCTGTTCTCTTCCTCGCAGCGCTGTGGGCGCTGCTGCGGCTGCCGTCGTTGCGTCCGGGGACGGTCGCGTACGACGGCGATGCCCCGGCGCCCCTCGCCCCGACGCCCGTCGAGCCCGCCGCTGCGCGGCGTCGCGTCGGCCTCTCGTCCGTCGTCGAGGGGCTGCGCTACCTGGCGACGCAGCCGAACGTGCGGATGACGTTCCTCGTCGACATGTCGGCGATGGTGCTGGCGATGCCGCGCGTGCTGTTCCCGGCGGTCGGCGTCGTGGTCCTCGGCGGCGGGGAGACGACGACGGGGTATCTCACCGCGGCGATCGCGGTCGGCGGGATCGTCGCGGGTCTGCTCTCGGGCGGGCTCGTCCGGAGGCGTCGGCAGGGCGCGATCATCGTGTGGGCGATCACGGCGTGGGGTCTGGGGGTGGCGGGCTTCGGTGCGGTGCTGCTCGGAGCGGGACGGACGACGCCGGACCACGTGCTGTGGCCCGCGCTCGCGGGGGCGCTCGTGCTGCTCGCGTTCTGCGGGGCGGCGGACAGCGTCTCGGCGATCTTCCGGACGTCGATCCTTCAGACGGCGGCGCCGGACGAGATGCGGGGGAGGCTGCAGGGGATCTTCATCGTCGTCGTCGCTGGCGGTCCGAGGGCCGGTGATCTGTGGCTGGGCGCTCAGGCGTCGTGGTGGGGCGAGGGCATGGCGGCGGTCGTCGGCGGCCTCAGCTGCGTCGTGGTCCTGTGGCTCCTGGTCCGCCGCTGGCCGAAGTTCTACGCGTACGACGCCCACCACCCCACCCCCTAACCCCCCGTCCCCCTCGCGAGATAGCGCTCCAGGGACGAGATAGCGTGCGTCTCGCGCTATCTGGTCGGGGGAGCGCTATCTCGCGGGGGTCGGGAGCGGGCGTTCCGCGCGGGCGCGGATGCCCCGGAGCATCTGCTGCGTCATGAGCCAGCTCGCGAACGTCACCGGCTCGACGACGAGCGCCGCGCTGCGACGCACGTACTCGTAGCGCTCGCGGACGACGAGCCTGCTCGTCCCGCCCGGCTGCTCCTCGAGCACGAACGCCCACGTGAACCGGAACGGCATCTGGGCACCCGGGTCGTGGCCCTCGGGAAGTCCGGCCAGCACGAGCGCGCGCCCCGGCTCGAGCGTCGTGACGCGCAGCGCGAGGTCCTCGGCGAGGTGCACGGGGTCCCCGACGGCGAGGTCCTGGAGGTGTGTCTCGATGCGGTCTGTCGAGCGTATGCCGAGGCCGACGAGGTTCTCGAGGACGTCGTAGGAGTAGAAGCCGCCGCGGCCCTTGCCGAGCTGGACGAGCCACGGCCACACGGCGTCGGCGGGCGCGTCGATCGTCACCGCGCGCGTGACGACGTGGTCGGCGGCCGGGGTGAGCTCGTCGCCGGGGAGCGTCGCGTCGAGCTCTGCCTCGGTCGAGCCCCACTGCATCGCCCACGTCCGCAGGACGGGGAGCACGGCGAGGGTCGAGAGGATGGCGCCCGTCGTGAGCGCCGCACGGAGGGAGGGACGTCGGACCATGCCCCTATCGCATCACAACGCTGCGTCCGGCACGAGGTCTTGAGGTCCTCACCCGTTCCTCCAGGGGACGGACGTGCCCGCGCCGTCCGACGTCCGCGCGGTCCGCGCCGTCCCGACGGATTGGCGGGGTTCACCCGTCCGATCGGCGGAACCCGTCAATCCGTCGAGAGGGGGCGAAGCGCGCGCTGGCCGGTGGGACTAAGGTCCCCACCTGCAACGATGTTATTGACGGTGCGTCAATAGCGAAGCTAGCGTCGGGCTCGTGAGCACCGAGAAGACCCCGCGCAGCCCCCGCACCGCGCCCGACGTCCGCTCCGACGAGCTCGTCGCCGCGGCCCGCGAGCTCTTCGCCGAGCAGGGCCTCACCCGCACGACGCTCACCGACGTCGCCCGCCGCGTCGGCGTCGCGCGCACGCTCGTCTACCACTACTTCCCCAGCAAGGACGCCCTCGTCGACGCTGTGCTCGATGGCTACGTCGACCACTTCGTCACGTCCGTCCGTGCCTGGGACGCCGCCCGCACGCCCGGCGACATCGAGGGCTCCCTCGTCACCGCGATCGCACTCTTCCGCACCCACCTGCGCGCGATGGACCCCATTCGCCCCGACCTCGAACGCGTCGAGGCCACCGGCATGTACAACGCGTTCCTCGATCGCGCGGTCCGCGCGATCGTCGACTGCCTCGAGGAGACGACGGTCCGCGCCTACGCCGCACGGCACCGCATCCGCATCGACCACGTCCGCGAGACGTTCTACGTCCTCGTCTACGGGCTCGTCGGGCTCGCCCGCAACACGCCGGGCATCGACGACGCGCTCCTCGTCTCCCTCGTCCGCCAGGCGCTTCGCCTCGAGCCCGAGGCGAGCGTCGGGCACGGGACTGTCTCCGGCAGCGTCGCGCTCACCGCGGACGCACGCACCCAGCCGGAGGCCGCGACCGACGACTGACACGCAGCGCGCCGGCAACGCCGGCGCCGACGGGCGCGAGGTCCACCCAGGGTGCGCCTGGACCACGACGCGCGAGGGGCGGCGCACCATCCCCCCGGCGGCACGCCTGCCGCCTCGTCCCAAGGAGTGGTGACAGGTGTTCCTGTTCGACTCGATCCCCTGGTACTCGGCCCTCATGTGGCTGCTCGTCCTCGGGGTGCTCATCGGGCTCAACGAGCTCGTCCGCTGGTCGAAGGTCGCGGCCTACGCGATCTTCATCGTCCTGCCGATCATCCTCACGATCTTCGTGTGGCCGACGACCGCCGCAGCCGGCTCCTCGACCGGCACGTGGTTCCACTGGGTGAAGGTGTACTCGGCGCTCGCCGGCTGCATCGGCTTCATGCTCATCCGCTACAACAAGCGCATCGCGGCGAACAAGTACGCGCTGTGGTTCCCGCCCGCGATCCTCGCGCTCAACATCGCCGAGGCCGTCGTCCGCGACTTCGAGGTCGCCGGGCTCCAGGGCATGCACGACGGCGTCTTCATGGTCGGCGGCCCGTGGAACTACATGAACGGCATCGCCGGCATCCTCAACCTCGTGACGATCTGCGGCTGGGTCGGCATCTTCGTCACCAAGGACCGCTTCCAGGACATGGTGTGGCCCGACATGCTGTGGTTCTGGATCATCGCGTACGACCTGTGGAACTTCGCGTACGTCTACAACTGCGTCGGCGACCACGCGTTCTACGCGGGCGCTGCGCTGCTCATCTCGTGCACCATCCCGGCGTTCTTCCTCCGCAAGGGCGGCTGGCTCCAGCACCGGGCGCACACGCTCGCGTTCTGGATGATGTTCACGATGGCTGTGCCGTCGTTCGTCTCCGACTCGAAGTTCGCGGTCGACGCGTCGCACGACCCGACCGCGCTCTTCACGGTGAGCCTGCTCTCGCTCCTCGCGAACATCGCCGTCGTCGTCTACCAGGTCCGCACGATCGTCGTGAAGCGTCGCCACCCGCTCCGCGACGAGCTGTACACGCACCTCGCCGCGTACCAGGCGGTCGCGTCGGAGCGTCCCGCGCCCGAGGGCACGCAGCCCGAGGAGGTCAAGGCGGCTCCGGTGGGTTGATCCCACGCGGGTCGTGTCCCGCAGCATGCAGGAGGGCGGGCCGGGGATTCCCCGGCCCGCCCTCCTGCATGCGTGGTGCGTCCGACGGCGCGGGCGCGGGTGACCTCAGCCGAGGTCGACGACGAGACCCTCGGGCGTCTTGCGGACGCCCACCGCGGAGAACACGCGGCCGTCCGGGCCGACGAGCGTGATCGAGTCCTTCGCGGCGCCGGTCGACGTCGCACGTGCGAACGTCAGCTGGCGCAGGAAGCCCTGCGAGTCGAGAGCCTCGGCCGGAGCGACGTACGGTGCCTCGTCGGCGACCGCAGGTGCGGCCGGCGCGGCCGGCGCGTCAACCGACGCGGTCGGCGCGTCGGACGTCGGCGCGTCGGACGTCGGCGCGTCGAACGTCGGCGCGGCGACGGGGGCCGACGTGATGTCGACCGGTGCCGAGACGGCCGCAGGCTCGAGCTCTGGCGCGACCGCCGTGGCGTCCGGTGCCTGGACCGCGTCCATGAGGACCGTCGGGGCGTCGAGGTTCGTGTCGGTGTCCGCAGCCTGGGCGGCGAACGCGAACGCGGAGACGCGCGTCGGAGCGTCTGCGGCGAGCGTGTCGGTCGCGGGCTCGTCGACGACGGGTGCCTCGAGGACCGGCTCGGGGGCCGACGCCATCTCGGGCTGAGCGTCCGTGAGCCATGCCGGCAGCTCGGCGTCGGCGCTCTCCGCGTCACGCACCTCGGAGTCGAGGTCGAGCGCGATCGGCTCGTCGCCGTCGAGGCTCGCCCACGGCGACTCTTCGGTCGACGCGAGCAGGGAGTCGTCGACGAGGTCCTCGTCGTGAGGCCCGGCGGCAGGCTCGAGCGGGGTCGTCGCGTGCGGGGCGAGCGCCCCGGCGGCGCCGGCCTCGGCGGCGCTGGCCTCGGCGAGCGGTGCGGTCGGGGTGCTCGACCATTCGTCGGCGGTGGGCTCCGCAGGCGCGTTGAAGCCCCAGTCGGGAGTGGCCACCGGGGCTGCGGGAGCCACGAAGCCTGGCTCCCAGGGAGCGGGCGCGTCGTCGTTGGCGTTGACGTCGGCACCGGGGGCGTCGGCGGCAGGAGGGGCCCACGGGTCGCTGGGCGTGCCAACCTCGGCCGTGGCGTCGTCCGCGGCGACGAGGTCGTCGGCGCGGGTCTCGGCCGTGGCGTCGGGCGCCGTGTCGGACTCGGGCGCGGTGTCGGACTCGGGTGCGTCGCCGGACTCGGGCGCGGTCCAGCGGACGGGCTCGGGAGCCGCCCACGCGGACGCAGGCTCGGCGGGCTGGGCCCAGGCGTCGTCCGGAGCCGCGGCGGGCTCGTCGGCGAGGTCCTCGGACGCCCCCGGTTCCGTCGTGTCCGCGAGCGATGCGACGGGATCGAGGTCCTCGGCGGGCGTCACGTGGGTGACGTTCGCGCTGAGCGCGAGGTCCGCGGGCCGCTCGGCGGTGTCGAACGACGCCGTCGTGTCGAATGGCTCCGTGGTGTCGAATGGCCCTGGGGTGTCGGCCGGGGTCGGGGACTGCGGCTCCGCGACGGGCGCGGCCGGTGCGTCCCACGCCGGGGTGACGTCGGTGCTCGCGGGAGGGCTCCACACAGGAGCCGACGGGAACGGCTCGTCCTCGGCGACCGGAGCGGGCTCCACCGAGGCCTCGTCAGGAGCTGAGGGCGCGGTCTCCTGGAGGGCGACGGCCCAGGCGTCGACGGCGGCCGTCGAGCCGGCGGGCGCCTCGTGCACGACCTCGGCGCTGACCTCGTCCTGGACGACCTCACCGGCGTCGGGAGCGGACACCTCCGACGGCTCGTCGGACGCGACAGCATCGGCGGGAACGCCGTCCGGGGGAACATCGGCAGGAGCGTCGTTCTGCACGACCTCGGAGGCCGTCGCCGCGTCGGCTGCGTCACCGTGGCCATCGTCGACCTCGATGTCGTCCGCAGCGGCGGACGGCGCGGGCTGGACGAGCGGCTCGCCGCGCGTGGCGCGGCCGATGTACGTGTTGAGCGAGTCGATGATCCCGTCGAGCAGGTCGTCGACCTCGTCGACGAAGTAGCCCTCGGTGAGCTCGGTCGGGGTGAAGCGCGCGTGGAGCAGGTCGTCGGGCGTGAGCAGCGGCGTGCCGTCGCTCTCGACCGTGAGGCCCTGCTCGAGGTGCTCGAGGGTGCGGGCCGCACGCGCGAGGAGTGCGTCGACCTCGGCGATCTCGTAGCCCGACCGGAACTTGGTCGCGGTGAAGCGCGCAGAGCGCACATCTGCGGCGGTAAGCATGCGGTGTCCCCTGACGTCGTGGACCGTGTGGTCAAGCGATAGTACCGACGGGATGCAGTCCCGCGTAGGACCAGCCCGGTCGGGGGTGGGTGGAATCAGCCGAGCACGCCCGCAGCCTTGCGGAGGAAGGCGTCGACCTCGGCAGTGGCGTACCCGGGCCGGAAGCGCACGCGGGGCAACGTGGTGGTCTGCAGCTCGACCCCGGTGAGCAGCGGCTCGCCGGCGACGGTCGTGCTGCGGCGCTGGTCCCGAGCGACGGCGGTCGAGACGATGCGGGCCAGGATCGCGTCGACCGCGCCGACCTCGTAGCCTCCGCCCCAGCCCGACGGGCTGAACCGGGCCCGCGCCGCGCGCTCGGCAAGCTGCGCGAAGGGGCCACCCTCGGCAGCGACCGCAACGAGATGGGACGACTCGTGTGTGCGTGCGCCGAGGAGCGTGAGCGTCGCGGTGATCTCGTCGAGGAGGGTGTCGACGTCGACGATGTCGTAGCCCTCGCGGAGCTTCGTCGCCGTGAAACGTTGTGTCTCGATGTCGGCGATGCTCAGTCCGAGCGGCTCGCCCCGCTCGTGCCGCCTGAGCGCGGCCGCCACGACGTCGAGGAAGTCGTCGACCTCGACGATGTCGTAGCCCTCGCGGAACTTCGTCGCCGTGAACTTCCTGCTGATCAGGTCGTCGGACGTCAGCATGTGGGCTCCTCAGGTCGTCGCCGATGTCGGTGGGGCGAGCGTAGCGCTGCGCGCCGACATCGGGAACGCCGACGGCGCCCGACCCCGCGTGTGGGGTAGGGCGCCGTCGCTCGAGCGTCAGGCGCTGGGCGCCGTGTCCTCCGTGTCGCCCGTGGTGTGGGCGAGCGCGGTGCCCGCGACGCCACCGATGAGCGACGAGAGGTCGATGCCGAGCAGGTCCTTGACGATCTGCTGGCCCTCGCCGAGGACGTTCGTGACGTTCTTCGTGAGCGCGGAGGCGCCGTCGGTCGAGATGACGGTCATCGAGTCGACGGAACCCATGGGCTCGGCCGCAGCACGGATGATCTCGGGCAGGCGCGTGATGAGCTCCTGGGCGAGCGCCGCCTCGCCGTACTTCTTGAGCGCCTCGGCCTTGGCGTCGGTCGCGGCGGCCTCCGCGCGGCCCTCGGCCTCGGTCGCGGCTGCGCGCGCCTCACCCTCGGCGCGGATACCGGCGGCGAGCGCGACCTGGCGGTCCCGCTCGGCCTCACCGGCGCGGCGGACGGACTCTGCGGCGGCCTCGGCGTCCTGGATGGCGGCGGTCTTGTTGGCCTGGGCGATCGTCGTGCGCTTGAACGCGTCGGCCTCGGTCGCGGCGTTCGCGGCGTCACGCTCGGCGTTGGCCTTCTGGACGGCGGCGTACGCGTCGGCCTCGGCGGGCTTGCGGACGGAGATGTCGAGCTCCTCCTCCGTGACCTTCGCCTGCTCGGTGAGGGCCTCGCGCTGCTGGAGGGCGACGAGTCGCTCCTGCTCGACGCGCGCGAGCTGGCCAGCGGCGTCGGCCTCGGCGTTGGCGCGGTCGGTCTCGGCCTTGATCGTCGCCTTCTTGAGGTCGAGCGCCTTCTGACGCTCGGCGATCTGCTCGGCGGCCTCGATGACGGCGAACTCGGCGATGCGGCGGGCCTCGGCCTCGGAGACCTCGGCGACCTGGCGGGCGCGCGCGTTCTCGGCACGTCCGAGGTTCGCGAGGTAGTCGGAGCCGGGGGTGGAGATGTCGGAGATGTTGAGGAGGTCGACCTGGAGGCCCTGCTCGGCGAGGTCCGTCTTCGTCGAGTCGACGACGCGGTCGGAGAGGCCCTTGCGGTCGGAGATGATCTGCTCGATCGTCATGTCGCCGACGATGGAGCGCAGCGAGCCCTCGAGGGACTCCTTGATGATCTCGGTGAGCGCGTCCTGCTGGGAGAGGAAGCGCTGCGCGGCTCGGCGCACGCCGTCGTCGTCGCCGCGGACCTTGAAGTTGATGGACGCCTTGATGGCGATCTTCACGCGGTTCTTGTCGACGCCCTCGACGGTGATGCCGATCTGGCGCTGCTCGAGGGAGATGGAGAAGCCCTGCTGGAGGATCGGCCACACGAAGACGCGGCCGCCGACGACGACGCGCTGGCCGCCGATCATGTCGGGCTGGTTCTTGCCCGCGCCGCGGCCGACGATGACGAGCGCCTCGTTCGGCGGGACGCGGCGGATGCGCTTGGCGATGAAGGTGACGATCGCGAGGAACGCGATCGCGAGGAGCGCGACCCCGACGACTGTCCAGAAGTTCGGGTCGGTGCTGCTGGCGGGCATGCGGGGAGTCCTTCCGTGGCTGTGCGGTCCGGCTGACGGACGTCGGCCGGGGCGGTGCTCGTGCACGCCGGGAGGCGCGCGGGTGCGGCGGCGTCGGGCGTGCCCGACGTGCGACGGCGAGCCGTCGCGGGGAAGTCAGGCGGTGGTGGCGCTGTCGCCGGGGGTGACCTTGACGCGGGAGCCCTCCTGCGCGACGACGACGATGCGCGTGCCTTCGGGGATGAGTGCGTCGGACCAGGCCATGCGGCGCTCGATCTCCTGCGGGGCGTCGAGGAAGACCTCGCCGCGCTGGGGGGTGACGTCCGACTTCGCGACGCCGGTCATGCCGACGAGCTGGAGGGGTTGTCCGTCCTCGGTCGCCTGGAGCCGCTTGATAGCGAACTGTGAGAGCCAGACGGCGGCGACGCCGGCGACGGCGGAGCCGCCGTAGACGAGCGCGGTCGGCAGATCGTTGGCGGTCGTCATGATGCCGATCGCGCCGAAGACGATCGCGCCGACGCCGAGCCCGGTGCTCGAGAGCGCGCCGTCGCCGAACTCGATGAACTCGCCAAGGAGCATGGAACCGACGACGAGCAGCAGCCCGATGGCACCAATGATGATGAAGACCGTCATGAAGCTCTCTTCCCCCTGGGTGAAACTCCCCTAGGGCCCGAACGATAGCGGAGGCGGGAGCGGGGCGCGCGGGCCCCGGCGATCTTCGTGGACGACGAGCGGTGACGACGACCTGTGGTCAGGGTGACGGGTGCCCGGCGGAACGGTGTACGGGGCCGCGAGATGCCGTCAAACCGGGTGTTCGGTGCGGGCGCGGGCGGCAGGATCGTCGCGTGATCACTCGCACCATCGCCCCGCATGTCGGCGGCCGCCGTCGTGAGACTGCGATCGACCGGATTGACGACCCGTTCGTGCCCGTCGGCCGCCTGTCCGTCCCCATCGAGGTCGTCGACGCGTCGACCCTCTACCCGGTCGTCGCCGCGCTCTTCCGCTCGGAGAACGTCTCGTCGGTCGCCGTGTGCGACGCGGCGGAGCCGGGCCGCGTCGGGATCGTCTCGCGCGACCGCCACACGGCGGTGAGCGCAGGGACGCTCGGATACGGGCGGGCGCTGCTCGCCCGGCGGCCGGTCGGTGAGGTCGTCGACTGGGATCCGCTCGCGGTGCCGCAGACGATGCCTGTCGTCGAGGTCGTGCGGCTCGCGATGGCGCGCCCGGAGGCGCGGCGGTTCGACGACGTCGTCGTTCACGGTGCGGTGTGGCAGGTGGTGACCGTGCCGACGCTTGTGCGTGCGCTCGCGGACGTGGTGACGCGTCACTGGCGAGCCTGACGGCTCCGCCCTCCGCGACTGGGAGCGCGCCGGAACGCCGGAACGCCGCCATCCTGCGCGACTCGTAGGTCTGGAGCACCGTTCGATGGTGCTCCAGACCTACGAGTCGCCCGGCGTCGGGTGCGCAGGGTCAGGGCATCGGGAGCGTCCGTCGTGCGACGAGACTCGCCGCCCACGCACCCGCGACGACGAGACCCGACGCCGCCGCGATCGCGGCGAGCAGCTCGACGACGACGGCCACCTGCTGAAACGCGCCCAGCCCGAGCACCGGTGCGACGAGCACGAGCATCGTCGTCGTCGCGAGACCGACGGACGCTGCGAGCGGGATCGTCGTCTCCCGCATCCGCGCACGGTCGAGCGTGCGCTGCTCACTGCCCGCGAGGACGAGCGCCGCGGCCTGCTCCCGCTGGTCGATCGCGCGCCCCGCCTGCAAGACGCCCGTCGAGACGGCGGCGAGGACCCCCGCGATCGCGAGGGTGAGCAGCGCACCGGTGCGCAGGTCCGCCATGTAGACGACGTCCCAGCGTGACGCGTCGGCAGGCGGCGAGAACAACGCCGTGATGCTCGCGAGGCCCGCGATGAACGTCGCTAGCGCGACCCCACCGACAGACCGCCACGCCGTCCGCGGGTCGTCGACGATCCGCCGTCCCGCGAGCAGCGTCTCCACCCGACGGGCGCGACGCACCGTGACGTGCCCGACGATCTGCAGGACGAACGGACCGATGGCGCCGAGCGCCGCGAACCCGAGAACGAGCACGCCGACGATCATCGCGACCGCGACGCCCTCGCCACCGAAGGGCACGTTGACGACGACGGGCATCGCGACGACCGCGACGACGAGGACGAGCGCGCGCAGCGCGCGCAGCCCGGGAGGAGTCGTGCGTGCCGCGACGCCGAGCGGCGTGACGGCGACGCGACGCAGGCTCGCGAGCGCCGAGACGAGGGCGATGACGACGACGAGACCGACGGCGGCGAGGACGAGCGGTACGCCGACCCACAGCTCGGCGACCGCGAAGCGACGGTCCTGGAACGTCAGCAGGGCGACGGCCGGCAGCAGCGCACCGTAGAGGGCGACGCCGGCGACCGCGCCGACGAGTGCCTGCGCGGCGGCGTCGAGCGTCGTGAGCGTCGTGACCTGTCCGGTCGTCGCCCCGGCGAGACGCAGGGTGGCGAGCCGCTCGTCGCGGCGCGCGACGGCCAGGCGTGCCGCAGCGCCGCCGAGCGTCGTGAGCGGCACGAGCAGGAGGAGCGACGCGACGCCCGCGAGCATCGGGTACTGGTCCGCGTCGGGCGAGCCGCCCGGGGCGCCAGCGCGGTCGACGAACGCTCCGTAGCCGCCGGCGACGACGAGGAGCGCGGCCGTCGCGAACGCGAACGCGACGACCGCGAGGACGGTCGTGAGCCGTTGCGGGTCGTGGGCGTCGGTCGTGCGTCGGCGGAGGAACCACCACAGTCCGAAGGCGCTCACGTCGCACCGCCGGCCGGCGCGGCGGGAACCGGCGGCGCAGGGACGGGCGTCGCCGCCGCGGCGCGCGCCGCGAGGAGCTCGCCGTCGATGCGTCCGTCGCGCATCGTCACGGTGCGCTCGCAGTGCTGGGCGACGCCCGCGTCGTGCGTGACGACGACGAGGCTCGTTCCGTTGGCGGCCGCAGCGGCGGTGAGGACGGTGAGGACGTCCTGCCCGGTCGCCTGGTCGAGCGCGCCCGTCGGCTCGTCGGCGAAGACGATGCCCGGCCGCCCGACGAGGGCGCGCGCGATCGCGACGCGCTGCGCCTGGCCACCTGAGAGCTCACCGGGTCGGCGGCCCTCGAAGCCACCGAGGCCGAGGCGGCCGAGCTCGGCCGTGGCCGTCGCGACGGCCTGCGCGCGCGGCACGCCCGCGAGCAGGAGGGGGAGTGCGGCGTTCTCGACGGCCGGCAGCTCGGGCAGGAGGCGACCGGACTGGAAGACGAAGCCGAAGTCGGTGCGGCGCAGCTGGGTGCGACGGCGGTCGGGCAGCGCGGCAAGGTCCTCGCCGCGCCAGACGACAGAGCCCGACGTCGGCGCGAGGATGCCCGCGAGGACGTGGAGGAGCGTCGTCTTGCCGGAGCCGGACGGGCCCATGATCGCGAGCGACTCACCGGGCTCGACCGTGAGGTCGACGCCGTCGAGCGCGCGCGTCGCGAATGGGCTGTCGCCGTAGACCTGGGTGAGACCGCGGGCGACGAGGCGGTCGGAGGTGCGTGCGTTCATGCCTCGATCGTGTGCCGGGCGGGGCAGGCGGCGCGTCGGGCTGCGGTCGTGATGTCGCGCGCGGTCTCCGTCCGTGGTGGGACGGCGCGTGTCCTCCCGCGGGAGGACCACGGTCAGGCGGTGCCGTCGGGCTCGACGACGAGGAGGTCGCCGACGTCGCACGCGAGCGCGTCGCACAGGGCGACGAGCGTGCTGAACCGGATGGCTCGCGCGCGGTCGTTCTTGAGGACGGAGAGGTTGGCGCGCGTGATGCCGGTGCGGGCGGCGAGCTCCTGGAGCGTCATGCCGCGGGCGTCGAGCAGGTCGTCGAGCCGGCAGCGGACGACGAGCCCGTCGTCGGCGGGCTCGTCGGGCAGGGGGCGGGCCATCAGACGAGGTCCCGCAGGTCCTCGGCGTCGCGCTCGGCGGCGCGCAGGACGAGGGCGAGGACGAGCAGTGCGAGCCCGCCGACGAGGGCGAGCTGGTTGATGACGAGCTCGACGTCCTCGGGGAAGATCGTCGTCACACCGCGCTCGGCGCGCAGGCGTGCGGCGATGCTGCGCAGGGCGTTCGCCTCGAGGATGCTCGCGACGAGCGGGCCGACGAGGAGGATGACGCCGCAGACGGTACTGCCGCGGACGAGCATGCGGTAGACGGAGCGGTTGAGGGCGACGCGGGCGCCGAGGGTCGCGACGAGCGCGACGAGGCAGAGGATCGTCAGGGCGGTGAGCGTGCGGGCGAGGGTGAGCTGGAGGTGCGCGTCGTCGCCGCGGGCGAGCTGCAGCACGAGGTCGGCGTGCCCGCCCAGGCTGTAGACGATGGTCACGCTCGGGTGCTCGTCGGAGGTGAGGGTCTCGACGGTCTCCATGCGGGCCGGGAGCGTCGCCTCGACCTCGCCGGTCGCGAGCCACGTGCTGAACGCGGACCACAGCGCTCTGCCGAGCCGGGGCAGCGAGAGGCCGAGGATCGCGAGCGTGAGGAGCGCGGCGCTCGCGCGGGCCCACGGGGACAGGCCGGAGCGGAGCCGTGGTCGGGAGTCGGGCGTCGTCGTCATGGGTTCTCCACGCGCCAGGGGTATCGAGGATCGATACATCCGAGACGTCGAACGTATCGATCCTCGATACGCGGCGCAAGAGGTGCGGCAGCGACCCGCGCGCTCAGTGCGCGGCGACCTCGACGTCCCCGGCCCGACGCGTGCTCGAGCGCCGCAGCACGGGCGCGGACGCGACGACGAGCAGCGCGCCGACGCCCGCCGCGATGATCGCGACGATGAACCCTGCGTGCGCGCCGGCGGCGTCGATGCGCGAGCCCGCGATCGACGAGCCGAGCGAGACCCCCACGCCGAGGGCCGTCCCGACGTACGTGAGGCCCTCGGTGAGCTGGGTCTGCGGGACGATGAGCTGTACGAGGCCGTTCCCGCCGATGAGCGACGGCGCGATCATGAGCCCGGTGAAGAACATGAGCCCGGCGAGCGCCCACAGCGAGTCGACGAGCGGAAAGAGCGCGACGCCGCCGGCGAGCCCGAGCATCGTCACGACGAACCGCACCCACAGGGGCGTCACCCAGCGGCGGACGCCGTACCAGAGGCCCGCGACGAGCGACCCGCACGCGAAGACCGCGAGGATGAGCCCGGCCGCGCCCTTGTCGCCGTGCTCCTGGGCGAAGGCGATCGTCGCGACGTCGGTCGCGCCGAAGACGCCGCCGAGCGCGACGAACACGAGCACGAGCGAGACCATCGCGCCGTAGCGCAGGACGGTCGGCTGCCGCTCCTCGCGCGTCTGCGGCGTGGGGACGGGCTCGGAGTCCTTGAGGGAGAGGAACCAGTAGCCGCCGACGAGCATCGCGACGACGGGGAAGACGATGCCCGCCCACGGCGTGACGGAGGTCGCGAGCCAGGTTGCGAGCACGGGGCCGATGACGAAGACGACCTCGTCGAGCGACGCCTCGAGCGAGTAGGCGGTGTGGAGGTCGTGGGGGTTGCCGCCGACGAGCTTGGACCAGCGGGCGCGGACGAGCGTGCCCATCGAGCCGATCGTCGAGCCGCCGAGGGCGGCGATCGCGTAGAGCGCCCAGTCGGGGGCGTCGAGCACGGACGCGACGATGAGCCCCGTGATGCCGGTGGCGGCGATCGCGAGGAGGGGTCGCATGACGCGCGACTGGCCGTGGCGGTCGATGAGGCGGGCGATCTGAGGGCCGCAGACAGCCTGCGCGAGAACGTAGACGGCAGAGACGCGGCCTGCGAGGGCGTAGGAGCCGTGGAGGCCCTCGATCATGAGGACGATGCCGATGCCGACCATCGCCATAGGGAAGCGGGAGATGAGCCCGGAGATCGAGAACTGTGCTGCGCCGGGGCGCGCGAGGATCGCCCGGTAGGGCCCGCCGAATGCCATTGGGAGATTCTCTCACCCGTCAACCGGTCTCAGGCGGTGAGATCCGCCACCCAGTGCCCGCCCCACCCCGTCCCCGACGGATTGATGCTTCGCCCCCGTCGAACGGGGGTGAAGCATCAATCCGTCGGGGACTTCGGTGGTGGGCAGAGGTCGGCGAGCCGGGTCACCCGAGCGCGAGCGTGGCCGCGACCGCGACCATGACGACGGCGACAAGACCGTCGATGACGCGCCACGTCGTCGGCCGGTCGAGGACCCTGGAGAGCGCGCGGGCGCCAAGCGACAGGAGCGTGAACCACACGAGGCTCGCGGCCATCGCGCCGCCCGCGGCGACCCAGCGCAGGTCTCCGAAGCTGTTCGTCACGGTGCCGAGCATGACGAGCGTGTCGAGGTAGACGTGCGGGTTGAGCAGCGTCACGGCGAGCGTCGTGAGCGCGACGGACCGGGCGGGCCGCTCCTCGCTCGCCTCGAGCCCCGAGCGCGACGTGAGCGCGGCCCGCGCGGCGACGGCCGCGAGGACGAGCAGGTAGGCGACGCCGCCCCAGCGCAGCACGTCGAGCAGCCACGGCGCGGCCTCGCGCAGCGCGCCGAGGCCCGCGGTGCCCGCGGCCATGAGGGCGACGTCCGCGCCGACGCAGATCGCGACGACGAGCCCGACGTGCTCGCGCCGTAGCCCTTGGCGGAGCACCCAGGCGTTCTGGGCGCCGATCGCGACGATGAGGCCGAGGCTCGCGAGGAACCCGGTCGTGAGGGCGGTGAGGGTGGGGGTCACGGGCCGACGGTAGGCGCACCGTGGTGGTGAAGGCGAACGCGATAAACTTCATGCTGTGAAGCCCTTCTTCATCAGCCCGGAGCAGCTAGCCGCGCTCGCGGCGATCGACGACGAGGGTTCCTTCGAGGGTGCTGCCTACGAGCTCGGCGTGAGCACGTCGGCCGTGAGCCAGCGCATCCGCGCGCTCGAGGCCTCCCTCGGCCGCATCCTCGTGCGCCGCGGCACGCCGTCGACCGTGACGCCGGACGGCGCACCCGTGCTCCGGCACGCGCGCCAGCAGGCGCTCCTCGCTGCGGAGCTCGCCGACGAGCTCGGCGGCGTCCCTGCCGGGGACGGTCCCGTCCCGCTCGCCGTCGCGGTCAACGCGGACTCGCTCGCGACATGGTTCCAAGCCGTTCTCGTCGCTGCGGCCGCGTGGCCGGACACGTTCCTCCAGGTCGTCGCGGACGACGAGGGGCACGCCGTCGAGCGGCTGCGCAGCGGCGCCGTCATGGCCGCCGTGACGACGGACGCGACTCCCGCGCCCGGCTGCCGCGCCGAGCCCCTCGGCGTCGTCCGCTACAGCCCACGCGTCCACCCGGACCTGCTCGCGCGGTACGACGTGCGCGGGGTTGCTGACGTGCCGCGGCTGCCCGCCGTGCGCTTCGACGCGAAGGACGGGCTCCAGGATCTTGCGCTCGCGGCTGCGGGACTGCCGCGCGCGGGCCGAGGTCCGTCGGTGCCGAGCCCCGACGGTTTCGCGACGGCCGTCGGGGCGGGTCTCGGCTGGGGCATGCTCCTCGATCCGCAGGTCGCCGCCGCACCCGGGCTCGTCCCCGTCCCGGGCCTCGCCCCGGTCGAGCGCGAGCTGTTCTGGCAGCGCTGGACGATCGGCTCGGAGCGTCTCGACCGCCTGAGCGCTGCGGTCCGCGCCGCGTTCCCCCCGCGCGTGCGTCGCGACGGCTCCGCACACGACCCGTCGGGTTGACGCGCCCCGCCCGTCCCACCCCCGCACACCCCGCGACGACGCGCCCCCACCCGACGGATTGATGCGTCCCACCCGTTCGATGGGTGGCAGCCGTCAATCCGTCGCGGCGAGGGGTAGCCGGAGCGCCTTGCGTCGGATGGGTCGGATGTCCGTTGCTGAGGTGTCGTCGCAGGTCAGAGGTGTTAGCGTCGCCTGGTTGCCGCCCGGCGGCGCGCCCGACGTGACGTGGAGGACACGGATGAGGACGAGAACGATGATCGTGACGGCGGCGGCGGCCGTCGTCCTTCTGGCAGGTTGCGGCGAGGGGACGACGCCGACGACGGACGGCGCCCCGTCATCGGGGAGCACCGCCAGCGCGACCGACGCACCCGGCACGCCCAGCGCGTCCGGGACGCCGAGCGACTCCGCGACGGACGGCGCGAGCCCGAGCGCTCCCACGGCATCCCGCGAGGTCCCCGCCGAGTGCGCGTCGCTCGCGCTCGCCGGCGACGCCACCTACTCGGGCGCGGAGCTCGGCGCGTGCGTCTCGGAGGCGCTGTCGAGCTACGGCTCGGGCCGGATGCGCATGTTCGGCGACGACCTCGACGGCACCGTCGACTTTACCTACACGCCCGAGTACTCGTTCTCGGTCGAGGGGAAGACCGGGGATGACGCCATCCGCATGACGTACACCGACGGGACGATCTGGGTCGACCAGGGTGACGGGCCTGTCCGCGGCGACGTGGAGTCCGACAAGCAGGAGGAGATGCTCGCGGGCCTCGTCGCCGAGATGTACCGCGTCTACTCGGACCCGGCGATGTTTGCGGACCTCGTGAAGTCGGCGAAGGCCTGGACCGCCGACAGCGGGACGAAGGCCGTCGAGCTGCCCGACGGCTCGTCCGTCGACGCGTTCCGGATCGTCAGCGACAAGCCCTTCACGTGGAACGGGGCGCCGATCGACGAGTACGTCGTCGAGTTCGGTGCGGACTGGGTGCCGGTGAGCGCGGCGGCGACGATGTCGGTGATGGGGCAGCGGTCGACGATCACGCAGCTGTTCTACGACCTCGGCGCAGACATCACGATCACCCCGCTCGGCTAACACCCCCTCGACGCGACGAGTCCCGTGGGCGTGGGGTTGGATGGTGGGATGGAGATCTCCGTCGTCCACGATCCTGACCTCGAGCGTTTCGACGCGCTCTCCCCCGACGGGGAGCGTGTCGGCGACGTCACCTACCGCCGTGACGGCGACGTGTGGGACCTCGTCGGCACGCATGTCCCGCCCGAGCTCGGCGGCCGCGGTATCGCCACGGCGATGGTCCGCGACGTCCTGGCGCAGATCCGTGCGGTCGGCGGCAGCGTCCGCCCGACGTGCCCGTTCGTCGCCGCGTACCTCGACCGGCACCCGGACGAGGCGGTCCGCGTCTGACGCAGCGTCCTGCAGCACATCTGTCGGGGCTGGCGCACACGATCCGTGTGCACCAGCCCCGACAGACGACTCAGCCGAGCGCGTCCGCGACGACCTGCTTGGCCTCCTCCTGCACCTGCGTGAGGTGCTCGGCGGAGACGAACGACTCGGCGTAGATCTTGTAGACGTTCTCCGTGCCCGACGGGCGCGCGGCGAACCACGCGTTCTCGGTCGTCACCTTGAGGCCGCCGATGGCCGCGCCGTTGCCGGGTGCCGACGTGAGCTTGGCGGTGATCTCTTCGCCCGCGAGCGAGGTCGAACGGACCTGCGAGGGGTCGAGCGCGGCGAGCGTCGCCTTCTCCTCGAGGGTCGCGGCGGCGTCGACGCGCGCGTACCAGCTCTGGCCGTAGGACTCGACGAGCTCGGCGTGACGCTGCGAGGGGCTCTTGCCGGTCGTCGCCTGGATCTCGGAGGCGAGCAGCGCGAGGAGGATGCCGTCCTTGTCGGTCGACCACACGGTGCCGTCCTTGCGGAGGAAGGACGCGCCAGCGGACTCCTCGCCGCCGAAGCCGACCTCGCCGGAGAGCAGGCCGGGGACGAACCACTTGAAGCCGACGGGCACCTCGAGGAGGCGCCGGCCGAGCCCGGCGGCGACGCGGTCGACGAGGGCTGAGCTCACGAGCGTCTTGCCGATCGCCGCGTCGGGCCGCCAGCCGGGGCGTGCACCGCCGTAGAGGTGGTCGATCGCGACGGCGAGGAAGTGGTTGGGGTTCATGAGACCCGCGTCGGGGGTGACGATGCCGTGGCGGTCGGAGTCTGCGTCGTTGCCCGTCGCGATGTCGTAGGGGGCCGCGCCGCCGGCGGCGGGACGCATCGTGTGGACAAGCGAGGCCATGGCGTTGGGGGAGGAGCAGTCCATGCGGATCTTGCCGTCCCAGTCGAGCGTCATGAACGCCCAGCGGGGGTCGACGGTCGGGTTGACGACGGTGAGGTCGAGCCCGTAGCGCTCGCCGATCGCGCCCCAGTACTCGACGGCGGCGCCGCCGAGGGGGTCGGCGCCGATGCGCACGCCCGCGGCGCGGATCGCGTCGAGGTCCAGCACGGAGCCGAGGTCGTCGACGTACGCGGTGAGGTAGTCGTGCTTGCGTGTCGTCGGCGCGGCGAGCGCGGCCTCGTAGGACACGCGACGGACCTGGCCGACGCCCTGCGCGAGGATCTCGTTGGCGCGCGCGGCGATGATCTTCGTCGCGTCGGAGTCGGCGGGGCCGCCGTGCGGCGGGTTGTACTTGAAGCCGCCGTCGCGCGGGGGGTTGTGCGACGGGGTGACGACGATGCCGTCGGCGAGGCCGGGGCCGTGCGTGCGGACGCCGTCCGCGGTCGTCGCGCCGTTGTGGAGGAGGATCGCGTGGGAGACGGCGGGGGTCGGGGTCCAGGAGTCGCGGGCGTCGATGCGGACCTCGACGTCGTTCGCGGCGAGGACCTCGAGCGCGGAGCGGAACGCGGGCTCGGACAGCGCGTGCGTGTCGCGGCCGATGAAGAGGGGGCCGTCGGTGCCCTGGCTGCGGCGGTACTCGACGATCGCCTGGGTGGTCGCGACGATGTGCGCCTCGTTGAAGGCGCCGTCGAGGCTCGAGCCGCGGTGGCCCGAGGTCCCGAAGACGACGCGCTGGGCGGGGTCGTCGAGGTCGGGCGCGCGGTCGTAGTACGCGGCGAGGAGGGCGTCGACATCGATGAGGTCGTCGGGCTGGGCGACAGTTCCGGCACGTGGATGCATGCTCTGATCCTGCCACTGCGACATGGGTCACGTCGTGCCCCGTCCGCCCCTTGCGCAACGGGGTGCAACCGTTGCAGGGCCGTGGCGTCGGTACGCTGGTGCGCATGGCGAAGAACTCCTCCCCCGCGCTCGTGCTGCGCCCGTTCGAGAACCTCCCCGGTGAGGCCGACTGGGTCGCGCTCCGCGAGATCGTCCCGGCCGCGACCGCGACCGCCCGTACGACCGCCGAGCACGGTGCGCGCGACATCGTCGTGACGACGTCGCTGCCCGACGGCTGGCCCGCGCTGCACCGCACCGACGGCACCGTGCTGCTCGCGCTGCAGAACGTCCTTGGTGGCGGTGACCTCTCCCGGACGCTCGCGGCGAACCTCCTCGCGATCCTCGACTCCGAGCCTGGCACGTCGCTCACGCACGTCGAGACGCCCGCTGAGGACGGCCCGCGCCTCCAGGACGTCCTCGACGCGTCGGTGCCGTTCGCGGTGACGCTGCACGACGGTTTCGACTACTGGTTCGGCGCGGACCAGCCGATCGACGGCGACCTCCGCAAGGCGCTCGACGACGCGGCGGAGTCGATCATCCCGACGGAGCAGCTTGCGGGCGTCGACTCGGCGTATCTCGCGACCTTCGGCAAGCGTCGTTACCTGCGCTGGTCGATGGCGGTCGACGAGGACCGTCTCGTCGACGGTGTCGCGCGCCTCCACGCGAAGCGCGAGTCGGCGCTCGGGACGTCGCGCTTCCTCGGCATCTTCCGTGCGTGCGGGATCGTCGTGCCGGTGTGGGACGTCGCCGACGGCGTGACGCTCGAGGAGCTTGAGCAGCTCGCGGAGGAGATGCGTCCGCGCCTCGAGGCTGCGATCGCGAGCACCGAGCCGCTTACCTCCGACGAGCGGCGTGCCCGCGCGGGCATCGTGGCGCGCCAGGTCTCGCTCCGTTGATCCCTCGATCGACTCGGAGGTCTGGAGGGCCGTTCGACGGTGCTCCAGACCTCCGAGTCGGCGGGAGGGCCGGGTGTGGGGCGCCTCCGCGCCACGCCACCGATTTTGCGTTGTCTTGACGCTCGGGCCCGATTCTGCATCGGTTCGTGGTCTCCACTAGGCTGTGACTGTGGAAAGTGCGCGTGGCCCCCAGAGTGCCGACGACGTCCGCGGACAGGGTGACGACGGCGTCGCCGAGCCGAGCGGACGGCCTCCTGCGCGCGACCTCACAGAGCTTCCCGTGGCCCGGACTCCTCGTCCCGAGGGTGGCACTGCCCGCGGCCGCCAGCGGGTCGCCGTCGTCATCCCGGCGAAGGACGAGGCGCGGCGTATCGCGGCGACCGTGCGCGCTGCGCGCGCCATCCCGTACGTCGACATGGTCCTCGTCGTCGACGACGGCTCGGTCGACGACACCCAGCACGTCGCGCGCGAGGCCGGCGCCGTCGTCGTCCGCCACCCGCACAACCGCGGCAAGGCCGCGGCCATGGAGACGGGCGCGAGCGTCGTCGCGATGCGCGACGCCGCCGACCGTCCCGCGAGGCTCCTGCTGTTCCTCGACGCCGACCTCGGCGAGACCGCCGTCAACACCGCGCCGCTTATCGCACCGGTCCTCAAGGGTGCCGCGGACATGTCGATCGCGCTCCTGCCGCCGCAGCCCGGCGCGGGCGGGCGCGGCATCGTCGTCGGCGCGGCGCGACGTGCCATCGCGAGCCTCACTGGGTGGACCCCGACGCAGCCGCTCTCGGGCCAGCGCTGCCTCACGCGTGAGGCGTTCGAAGCCGCGACGCCGCTCGCGCACGGCTGGGGAGTCGAGACCGGCATGACGATCGACCTCGTCCGGCAGGGGTACGTCGCCGTCGAGGTCCCGTGCGACCTGCGGCACCGCGCGTCCGCGAAGGACCTCAAGGGCAGCCTCCACCGTGCGGCGCAGTACCGGGACGTGCTGCTCGCGGTCAATTCGCGGAAGGTGAAGTCCGCCTTCCGCCGCCCCCCGCGCGTCTGACGCGCAGCTGCCCCCGCCGGCACTTGTGGGCCTCCCGCACCGTTCGACGGTGCTAGAGACTACGAGGCGTCGGGGGTGGCGCTGGTCGAGCGCGAGATGCCGACCGCCCCGGCCTGCGCCGCACGGCCTCGCAGGTGGCTCGTCCATTCGGCGAGGACGAGGGGGATGACGAGCGCGAGCCCGACGAGCGGCACGAGGATCCCGGAGTCGTTGACGGCGAACCCGAGGGCGAGCGTCGTGCACGCGCCCGCGAGGGCAGCGCCGACGAGCGGCTGGGCCACGACGGTCTCGCGCACGGGTTCGACAGGAAGGACGCGCCACCGGAAGCCGGCCCACAGGAGCAGTCCGCCGACGATGACGCCCGCGATCGCCGCGGGCGACGAGATGATCCCCCCGATGTTCTGCGACAGCTTGCGTGCGACGACGTCGAGACCCTCGCCGTCGAGCACCTGCTGGACGAACGCGCCGAGGTGCGTGCGGGCGGCCTCGGGCCGCAGCCAGTCCGCGATTGCGAACGCCGCGACGACGACCGCCCCGGCGCCGAGCACACCGAGCACGCGCTGCCACGTGAGCCGCACGCCGGCGACGAGCAGCGCGGTCACCGCGATGCCCGGGACGAGCGCGGGCGGCCCGCCGAAATCGGCACCGAGCGACGGCAGCCCGTCGACGATGACGACGACGAGTCCGGTCGCGACGGCGACGAGCGCGCCGAGCCGCCTGCGGCCGCGCGCGACGAGCGGGGAGGCGAGGGCGACGCCGAGGAACGGCGTTGCCGCGCCGAGCAGCGCGAAGCTCGTGTTGTTGACGCCGTAGAAGCGTCCCGCGACGAGGGCCTGCGTGCCGATGACGCCGTTGAGCTGGAGGCGCGAACCGGTAAGGACGTCCGCGACGAGCACGAGAACGGTGAGCCCCGCGACGAGCCCGACGCCGCCGAGCGTCGTCCGGGCGACCGGCCGTGCGAGCGCGAGCCCCGCGGTGACGGCGGCGAGGGTGACGACGATGCCGACGAGCGTCACCCAGGGGATCTGAGTGCGCCACCACGGGACGAGGCCCGCGAGCGTCGCGGCGAGCGGCACGGCGGCGCCGACGAGCGCCGCGACGTGGACGGCCCGCGTCGTGCGCGGCGACGGCCCGCGGTTCGTGCGCCTGCGGACGACGAGACCGGCGAGGAGGACGGGTGTGACGATGAGGAGCGCATAGCCGACGTAGTGCGGGCTCACGAGCGCGCGGACGGCCACGGTGCGCACGGAGTCGTCCCGTGCCGCGGCGATCGCGTCGGGTGCCGAGCGACCTGTGTCGGAACCGGTGACGACGGCGCCCGTCGTGCGGACGCCGCCGTCGGCGCCCGCGGCGGCGAGGAGCGTGCGCGCCCAGTCCGCGGTGATGACGTAGCCCGGCTGACGTGTCGACGCGCTCGTGAGCGCGGACCCGGCAGCGGGCGAGCCGACGCCGGGTCCGGAGGCGGCGCCGACCTGGAGGCGGGGCGCGGCGAAGGCGTCGGCGACTGACGCGACGAGGAGCGTCGTCGGTGCCGACGCGTCGAGGGCGTCGCGCACGACGGCTGCGGCCTGCTCGACGAGCGCGAGGGACGGGGCACGCTCTGCCGCGGTCGTCCCGCGGACGGCGCCGAGGTCGACGACGACGACGTCGGAGTGCGCGAGGGCGTCGGCCGTCGCGGCCGAGAGCGCGGCGGCGTCGGCCGGGTCGACGGGGGCGTACGTGCCGGTGACGCGACCGTCGGTCCCGGCGAGCGCGATCGCGGCGCCCGGGCCGAGCGCGGCCGTCGTCCGGCCGGCGGAGGTGAGCGCGTCCCCGACCGTCCCGGGCACGGCCCCGTAGGAGCCGCGAGCGTCGACCGACGTGAAGACGTCCCACGCGGGGATGCGGCCGTCGGCACCCGGGTCGGTGAGGGCACGGCAGTCGCCGAAGGGCAGGAGGTCGACGCCCGACGAGCCGCGCAGGTCGACGTCGACGGCGCGCGTCGCGGCCGAGAGCGAGAGCCAGCCGTCAGCGGGGCACGTCGAGGTGCGGAGCGACCGGACCGCGGTCGAGCCGAGGGCGCCCCGGGTCGCGAGGTCGTGGAGCGCGGGCGTCGTCGTCGGGTCGACGTCCTCCCACTGCAGCCCTGTCGTGCCGAGAAGGACGACGTCGGGGGCGGTGCCGCCGGGGGCGGCCACGGCCGCGACCGGCGCCACGGCGACGAGGGCCACGGCAAGGACGCTGAGGAGGAGGGCACGCACGGACCTCAGCCTACGGGCGGTCCGCGGCGTGAACGCGGGGTTCGCGTGCACGTCCCGTGCGGGACGCGCGGCGGCTCGCACGGGTCAGAGCGTGATCGTGCGGGGGACGCGCACGACGAGCCCGCCCGGGTCGACGCGGCACTCGATCGCGGTCGCGATGCCGACCGTGTCACCGTCGACCTGGGCCTGGGCGCCGCCCGGAACGCGGATCTCGACGTGCTTGGCCTGGGTGTGGTCGATGCGGCCGATCTTCGTCGTGCTGAGAGGCTGAACGCCGAGGCCCTGCATGACGACCTCGCCGAAGAGCTGCGCCCAACCCGCGACGCCGCCACGGGTGTCGATCGCGGCGATGTCGAGGATGCCGTCGTCGACGAGGGCGCCGGGCAGGAGCGTGATGCCGCCGGGCAGGCGGCCGCAGTTGCCGACGAGCAGGGTGCGGAGCTTCATCGACGCGCGGCGGCTCTCGTCGAGCTCGACATGCGCCTCGAGACGACGCCCGTGGAGGTGCCGGATCCCGCCGAGGAAGTAGGCGATCCAGCCGACCTTCGCCTTGAGCGTCGTGTCGGTGTCCGCGATCATCGCGGCGTCGAAGCCGATGCCCGCGATGACGAGGAAGATGTGGTCGGTGCCGACCTCGGCGGCGTCGTCCCCGGACGGGGCGTCGGTGACGCGAAGCCACGCGACGTCGATCGGCCGGTCGCGGCCCTCGAGCGCGATCTCGAGCGACCTGGCGAGGTCGGTCACGGGGATGTCGAGGTTGCGGGCGAGGAGGTTGCCGGTGCCGACGGGGAGGAGGCCCATGGGGGTTCCGGTCCCCTGGAGCGCCGTCGCGACGGCACGCACCGTGCCGTCGCCCCCGGCGGCGACGACGACCTCGGCGCCCGCCTCGAGCGCGGCGCGCGCCTGGCCCGTGCCCGGGTCGTCGACGGTCGTCTCGAGCCACAGGGGCTCGAGGCCGAGCCCGCGGCACGCCCTCTCGACGGGGTCGCGCAGGGCGGCGACGTCAGGTTTCGACGGGTTGGCGACGAACGCGACGAGGCGCCGCTCGGTCTCGGGCGTCGGGACAGGTCCAGCGGGGTGCGGGGCGCGGACGAGGTGACGTGCACGCCAGGTGAGAAACGACAGGACGAACGCACCGGCCGCGAGGGCCACCGCGAGCACGATCCAGAAGATCTCCCAGCCCGACATCGTCTCCATGCAGCGACGATAGCGCTGCGAGCGCGCCGGAGCCCCCTGCGGCAGACCGGTATCCTCGGGGGGTGATCGATCTCAAGCTCCTGCGCGACCAGCCCGACGTCGTGCGTGCCTCCCAGGTGGCGCGCGGCGACGACCCCGCCCTCGTCGACGCGGTGCTCGACGCCGACGCGCTGCGCCGCTCGTCGCTCGCCGAGTTCGAGCAGCTGCGTGCCGAACAGAAGGCGCACGGCAAGAAGGTCGCGCAGGCGTCCTCGCCCGAGGAGCGCGCCGAGCTGCTGCGCCACACGAAGGAGCTCGCGGAGAACGTCAAGGCCCGCGAGGCCGAGGCGGGCGCCGCGTCGGCCCGGCTCGACGAGCTGCTCCTGCAGATCTCCAACGTCGTCCTCGACGGTGTGCCGGCGGGCGGCGAGGACGACTTCGTCGTCGTCAAGGAGGTCGGCACGCCCCGCGACTTCGCCGCGGAGGGCTTCGAGCCACGCGACCACCTCGAGCTCGGCGAGATGCTCCGCGCGATCGACACCGAGCGCGGCGCGAAGGTCTCGGGCTCGCGCTTTTACTACCTCACGGGCATCGGCGCGCGCCTCGAGCTCGCGCTCCTCAACGCGGCGGTCGCCAAGGCGGTCGAGCACGGCTTCACGCCGATGATCACGCCGACGATCGTCAACCCGGAGATCATGCGCGGCACGGGCTTCCTCGGCGCTCACGCGGACGAGATCTACTACCTCGGCGCGGACGACCAGTACCTCGTGGGGACGTCGGAGGTCGCGCTCGCGGGCTACCACGCGAACGAGGTCGTCGACCTCTCGGAGGGGCCGCTGCGTTACGCCGGATGGAGCGCGTGCTACCGCCGCGAGGCCGGCTCGTACGGCAAGGACACGCGCGGCATCATCCGTGTCCACCAGTTCCACAAGGTCGAGATGTTCTCGTACGCGCGCGTCGAGGACGCGGCGGCCGAGCACGCGCGCCTGCTCGCGATGGAGGAGGAGATGCTCGCGCTCGTCGAGCTTCCCTACCGGGTCATCGACACAGCGGCGGGCGACCTCGGCTCGTCGGCCGCGCGGAAGTTCGATTGCGAGGCGTGGCTGCCGACGCAGCAGCGTTTCCTCGAGCTCACGTCGACGTCGAACTGCACGACGTTCCAGGCCAGGCGTCTCGGTGTGCGGGAGCGCGTCGAGCGTGACGGCCGCTCGGAGATGCGTGCGGTTGCGACGCTCAACGGCACGCTCGCGACGACCCGCTGGATCGTCGCGATCCTCGAGAACCACCAGCTGCCCGACGGGTCGGTGCGGGTGCCCGAGGGGCTGCGGCCGTATCTCGGTGGACTCGAGGTGCTCAGCCCGGCGGGCGCGTGACGTTCCCGGGTTCGGCGCCGCGGCTGCGCTCGGCGTCGGACTACGAGCGCTTCGGCGAGCCGCTCGAGCTGCCGCGGTTGCGGGGCGAGGAGCGCTTCCTTGTCGCGCTGGATGTCGACGGCACGATCATGTCGGAAGACGGGTATCTGTCGGCCGAGGTGAGCATGGCGGTTGCTGCGTTGCGGGCGGAGGGGCATCACGTCGTCCTGGCGACGGGACGGCCTTTGATCGCGCTCTTGCCCGTCGCGGCAGAGCTGGGCCTGGTGGGGACGCCGTTGGTGGCGGCCAACGGGTCGGCGACGGCGATGTTGCGCCCTGACGGCTCGTTCCAGGTGACGCATGCAGCGATGTTTCGACCCGAGCGGGCGCTCGCGGTGCTCTTGTCGCGGATGCCCTCGACGCTGTTTGCGGTCGAGGAGGTCGGCGTGGGGTACTGGGTGAATGCTGGTTTTCCGACGAGCACGGTCATGGGTGAGCAGAAGATCACCGACTTGGCCGCGTTGGAGGGGGTCGAGACGACGCGGATCTGCGCCGTGGACGTCACGGAGAACCACCCTCAGGTAGAGCCGGAGCTCGCGTTGCTGGGCTTGAACGTTGCGCACTTCACGATCGCGGGGTCGCGCTGGTTCGACGTGGCGCCGCACGGCGTGACGAAGGCGTCGGCTCTTGAGGCGTTGCGGGTGCGGCTCGGGGTGCGGGCGGACGCGACGGTGGCGGTTGGCGACGGCGGCAACGATTTGGAGATGCTCGCGTGGGCCGCCCAGGGGGTCGCGATGGGCCACGCCAGCGCTGAGGTGGTTGCGGTGGCGGACCGTGTCACGGGTCCCATCACGGACGACGGTGCGGTGCCGGTGCTCCACGACGTCCTGGTGGCGGGCCGGGACTGAGGCGCGGCCGGGTCGCGCGACCCGGAGGGCAGGGTGGACACTTCACGCATGGCGCACGGCATCGAGGACGTGGCGCGGGAGGCCGGGGTGTCGACCGCGACGGTGTCGCGCGCGCTGCGTGGCATGCCGAACGTCTCGGAGGCGACGCGTGCGCGCGTCGAGGTTGCGGCGCGGCGGCTCGGCTACCGCGCGTCGCCATCGGCGGCGGCGCTCGCGACGGGGCGGACGCGCACGATCGGTCTGCTGACGCCGTGGATCAACCGGTGGTACTTCTCGAACGTCATCGAGGGTGCGGAGCGTCGGCTGCGTGCTGCGGGGTATGACGCGCTGCTGTACTCGTTCGCGGTCTCGGAGCAGGGCAGGACGCCGCGCGTGGATCCGGAGGTGCTGCGACGGCGGGTCGACGGGATCCTCGTCGTGGGTCTGCCGCTCGAGCCTGCGGAGGTGGCGGCGCTCGAGGCGCTCGGCGTGCCGATCGTCTTCGTCGGCACGGGTCGGGGCGACCACCCGGTCGTGGGGATCGACGACGTGGGGCTCGCGCGGGCGGCGACGCACTATCTCATCGGGCTGGGCCACCGGCGGATCGGACATATCACGGGGACGCCGGACGATCTCAGGAGCTGGACGCCGCCGGTCGACCGGCGGCTCGGGTGGGCGAGTGCGCTGCGTGACGTCGGGATCGAGGTCGAGCCGACGTGGGAGGAGTTCGGCTTTTTCGACATCGAGGGCGGCACCGCGTCGACGCACCGGTTGCTCGACCGGCACCCGGAGCTCACGGCGATCTTCGTCGCGTCGGACGAGATGGCGATGGGGGCGCTGCTCGCGGCGCGGGAGCGGGGGCTGCGGGTCCCGGAGGACGTGTCGATCGTCGGGGTCGACGGTCATGAGATCTCGGAGCTCGTGGGGCTCACGACGATGGCGCAGCCGGTCGAGGCGCAGGGGGCGGCGGCGGCGGGCATCATGCTCGGTCTCATCGGAGCGGAGCCGCGGCGCGTAGAGGACGTGCAGGGTGCGGCGGCGTTCCCGACAACGCTCGTCGTGCGGCGGACGACGACGGCGCCGCGGGACTGACGGGGTCGCCCGGCCTGCGCGTTTGCGGTCGCTTGTTGCGCAATCGTTACAGCTTTGTGGCGCTCCGCGGTTGCGTACGTCACATGTAAGCGCTTGCATGGAGCGAGGGCAGCGCTCCCACGACGGTGGCGCTGCTGGAGCTGGCACACCCCTTCATGGAGGAGACTCAACGATGAGCACGAGGAAGTCCACGGTCGCCGTCTCGGCGATCGCCGCAAGCTTGCTGCTGGCGCTCGGCGCCTGCGCCCCCGACCCCGAGGCCAACCCCACGACGGGCACGGGCGGCAGCGCCGCCCCGACCGGCGAGGTCAAGGCTGGCTGTGAGGACTACGCCGTCTACGGCGACCTGTCCGGCAAGACCGTCTCCGTCTACACGTCGATCGTCGAGGTCGAGCAGGCGGACCAGGAGGAGTCGTACGACCAGTTCGAGGAGTGCACGGGCGCGACCATCGAGTACGAGGGCTCGCGTGAGTTCGAGGCCCAGCTGCCCATCCGCATCGAGGCCGGCAACGCTCCGGACATCGCCTACCTGCCCCAGCCGGGTCTCCTCAAGACCCTCGTGACGAACTACCCGGGCAAGGTGATCCCCGCGTCCGAGGGGACCGCCGCGAACGTCGACAAGTTCTTCTCCCCGTCGTGGAAGGACTACGGCACGGTCGACGACACCTTCTACGCCGCCCCGCTCGGCGCCAACATGAAGTCCTTCGTCTGGTACAACCCGTCGCTCTTCAAGGACAAGGGCTACGCGATCCCGACGACGTGGGACGAGATGCTCACCCTCACCGACAAGATCACCGCCGACTTCTCCGGCACGGACACGAAGGCCTGGTGCGCCGGTATCGAGTCCGGTGACGCGACCGGCTGGCCCGCGACCGACTGGGTCGAGGACGTCATGCTCCGCACCGCGGGCCCCGAGGTCTACGACCAGTGGGTCTCCCACGACATCCCGTTCAACGACCCGCAGGTCGTCGCGGCGCTCGACGCGGTCGGGGACATCCTCAAGGACCCGACGCGCGTCAACGGCGGCTTCGGTGACGTCAAGACGATCGCGACGCAGGCGTGGAACTCGGCGGGAACGCCGGTCCTCCCCGCGGCCGAGGGTGAGACCCCGAAGTGCGTCCTCCACCGAGCCGCGAACTTCTACCAGACCAACTGGCCGACGGGCACGACGGTCGCCGAGGACGGCGACGTCTTCGCCTTCTACCTCCCGGGCAAGACGGCTGACGACAAGCCGGTCCTCGGTGGCGGCGAGTTCGTCGCGGCGTTCCGTGACGCTCCTGAGGTCGCCGCGTTCCAGGCCTTCCTCGCCTCGGACACCTGGGCCAACGCGAAAGCCAAGGCCACCGAGGGCGGCGGCTGGGTCTCGGCGAACTCCGGGCTCGACGTCAACAACCTCGCGACGGACTTCGACAAGCTTGCCGCGAGCGTCCTCGGTGACAAGAACTCGGTGATCCGCTTCGACGCCTCCGACCTCATGCCGGCCGAGGTGGGCGCAGGCTCCTTCTGGAGGGAGATGGTGAAGTTCTTCGCCGAGGACAAGTCCTCGCAGGACGTCGCCGACGCCATCGAGAAGACCTGGCCGTGACCCAGGGCTAGCAGGGTGGGGCCGTCACGCTCCCGCGGCGGCCCCACCCCGTCCCGCTCCCACGGACGCGCTCGCACCGGCTCAGGTGCGGGCCGTCCTGCCGTTTCGGTCAGTGAAGCCCGAGCTGGAGGCACCAGTTGAGCACCCTTGAATACGTGCAGTACTACTTCTCCTGGCTGTGGGGGGAGGTGCGTGACTTCCTGCTCGTCGCCAACACCCCGACGCAGAAGTTCACCGTCATGGCGGTCGTCATTGTCCTGTTCATCGCGGTCATGGGGCTGCTCCTCTGGCTGGTGGACCGGCCGAAGCGCGCCCGCAACTGGCTCGTCGCCACGGTCTTCGCCGGCCCTGCGGTCCTCCTGGTGTGCTTCGGTCTCGTGTACCCCGCGATCTCGACCACGAAGGGCTCGTTCTACGACAAGCGCGGTCAGGCCTTCGTCGGCTTCGACAACTACGTCCGCGCGTTCACGGACTCGGACTTCCAGATCGTCCTGCGGAACACCGTCGTCTGGGTCGTTCTCGTGCCGCTGCTCTCGACGATCATCGGTCTGGTCTACGCCGTCCTCGTCGACCGCACCCGGTTCGAGAAGGCTGCCAAGACGCTCGTGTTCCTCCCCATGGCGATCTCCATGGTCGGGGCGTCGGTCATCTGGAAGTTCGTCTACGAGTACCGAGGCGGTGGGAACCGCCAGATCGGGCTCATGAACCAGGTGCTCGTGTGGCTCGGGCTCGAGCCGCAGCAGTTCCTCATCAACGCGCCGCTCAACACCCTGTTCCTCATCGCGGTCATGGTGTGGATCCAGGCGGGCTTCGCCATGACGATCCTCTCGGCGTCGATCAAGGCAATCCCCGACGACATCGTCGAGGCGGCACGTCTCGACGGCCTCGGTGGCTTCGGCATGTTCCGGTACATCACCGTGCCGAGCATCCGGCCCGCGCTCGTCGTCGTCCTCACGACGATCGCCATGGCGACGCTCAAGGTCTTCGACATCGTGCGCACGATGACCGCCGGCAACTTCGGCACGTCGGTCGTCGCCAACGAGTTCTACACGCAGAGCTTCAAGTTCAACGACAAGGGCATGGGTGCCGCGCTCGCGGTCATCCTCTTCATCCTCATCATCCCGCTCATCGTGTACAACGTCCGACAGATGCGGAAGGTGGAGGAGATCCGATGAGTGCAGACAACAGCCACGCATCCGCGACTTCGGCGGTCGCCGCGGATGTGAGCGGGGGAGGTCCCGTCTCCGACGCGGCGCTCGTCGCCGCGAGCGAGACAAAGGTGACGCGACGCGCACGCCGGCTGCGGCAGGGGATGCAGAACCCGTGGGCCTCGCTCGCGGCCGTCATCATCGCCGTGCTCTGGACGATCCCGACGGTCGGGCTTCTCGTCACGTCGTTCCGGCCGGAGGCTGACATCGACCGCTCCGGGTGGTGGACGATCGTCACGAACCCGAACTTCACGCTCGACAACTACGAACAGGCCCTGTTCGGCGGGGGCAACAACCTCGCCACCTACTTCGTCAACTCGATCGTCATCACGCTGCCGTCGGTCGTCATCCCGATCTCGATCGCGCTGCTCGCTGCCTACGCCTTCGCGTGGATCCCGTTCAAGGGGCGTGACGTGCTCTTCGTCGCGATCTTCGCGCTGCAGATCGTGCCGATCCAGGTGACGCTCATCCCGCTCCTCACTCAGTACGTCAACTGGGGCATCGGACGCTCGTTCTGGCCCGTCTGGCTCTCCCACACGATGTTCGCGCTGCCCCTGGCGATCTTCCTCCTGCACAACTTCATGAAGGAGATCCCGGCCTCGCTCGTCGAGGCGGCCCGGGTCGACGGCGCGGGCCACGTGAAGATCTTCTTCCGCGTGCTCCTGCCGCTGCTCGTGCCCGCGATCGCGTCGTTCGCGATCTTCCAGTTCCTCTGGGTGTGGAACGACCTGCTCGTCTCGCTCACCTTCGCGGGCGGACGAGCGGCGGTCGCGCCGCTCACGGTGCGGCTCGCAGAGATGGTCGGCACGCGTGGCGGCGACTGGTTCCTGCTCTCGGCGGGTGCGTTCATCGCGATGATCGTCCCGATGATCGTGTTCCTGTCGCTCCAGCGGTACTTCGTCCGCGGCCTGCTCGCGGGCTCCGTCAAGGGGTGACGGTGCGGCTCAGGCGGGGGCGGGCGCGTGCGTCCCGCCCCCGCCTGCTGCTCCGCACGGGCCGGCCGACACCGACGCGTCCCACGTGGTGGGACGCGTGCCTCTCGTGCGCGGGTGAATCCGGAGGTCAGGCGATGGGCGCGCGGCTCAGGGGACGAGCACGACCTTGCCGACAACCTCGCCCGACGCGAGGAGCGCGTGCGCCTCACCCGCACGCTCGAACGGGACGCGTGCGTGGACGCGCGGGCGCACGACGCCGCTCGCCACGAGCGGCCACACCCGCTCGCCGATCGCCTCGACGATCGCCGCCTTCTCGTCGTCCGATCGCGAGCGCAGTGTCGTTCCCGTCACCGTGCCGCGGCGCGCGAGCAGCTCGCCGAGGTCGAGCTCCCCGCGGCGCCCCTTGAGCATCCCGATGACGACGAGCCGCCCGTCGCGCGCCAGCGCGCGGACGTTCCGGCCGAGGTTCGCGGCGCCCACGACGTCGAGCACGACGTCCGCACCGCCGAGCGCCCCGGCCGCGTCGACGAAGTCCTCGGACTCCCGGTCGACGACCGTGAGCGCGTCGTCGACCGCACCGGCCGCCGCGGCATGCGCGAGCGCAGGCGCGAGCAGCTCCTGGAGCGCCGCGACCCGCGCCGTCCCGCGCGCCGTCGTGACGACGCGGCACCCGAGCACGAGCGCCATCTGCGTCGCGAGCGACCCCACGCCGCCTGCGCCGCCGTGGACGAGCACCGTCTCGCCGGGCCGGAGACGACCCACGTCGACGAGCGACGACCACGCCGTGCAGAGGCCCTCGGGCAGCGATGCCGCGTGCGCGTCGTCGATGCCCGCCGGAACCCGCCACGTGTGGGCCGCAGGGACGGAGACGAGCTCTGCGTAGCCGCCACCCGGCAGGAGGGCGGCGACGCGGTCCCCGACCGCGGGTGTCCGCACGCCCTCCGCGACCGCGACGACCGTGCCCGCGACCTCGAGGCCGGGCCACGCGGGCGCGCCCGCCGGCGGCGGGTAGAGGCCCCTCACCTGGAGCGCGTCTGCCGGGTTGACCCCGGCGGCACCGACGCGTACGAGCACCTCACCTGCGGCGACGTCAGGAACCGGGGCCGTGGCGTCCGTCAGACGGGCAGGGGCTGTCCCGTCACCGGGTCCAATGGCGATAATGCGCACGGCGTCGACTCTACTGTCGTCACAGCCGTCGCAGAACGGTTCTGCTCTTCTCCGTTAAGGTGGGCAGGCGGGATGCCGATGCCACTTAGCACGAAGAGCTGTGCCGGTCATGCCGACACACGCAGATCCCAGGATTCGTCACGATGACGAATGTCGGACGAGAACGAACGAGAGAGGTACCGATGCTCCGCAGACTCGGGGTGCGCGGGAAGATCCTGGTGACGCTCGGCGTGCCTGTCCTCGTGCTCGTCGTCGCGTTCGGCCTGCTGTCGCTGCGTGCGTTCGACACGTTCGACCAGGCACGCCTCCAGAATCGCTTCGTCTCGCTCGTCGCCGGGCAGGAGCGTTTGATCGGCGCCGTTCAGAACGAGCGTGACACCGCGATGCGCATCGCGCATCTTGGCGCTGCCGCGCCCGAGGAGCTCAAGGCCGCGCTCGAGACCGCTCAGGCGACCACCGACGCGGCGCTCAAGTCGTTCAACGCCGCGATGGCCGGCGCGGAGCTCGACACGCAGAACGAGGACACCCGCGCCGCGCTCGAGGCGTCCGTCGCCGGGCGCTCAGAGGAGAACGTGCTCAACGCGCGTGCCGCGCTCGCGGCGACGCCCATGCACGCCCCGACGATCCAGGCGCGCTACACCTCGATCATCAAGCCGCAGCTCGACCTCGTCGACGTCCTCGCGAACGTCCTCGTCGACCGCAAGCTCGCGTCCTACGTCGGTGCCTACGCCGCTCTCACCCGCCTCTACGACGCCGTCCAGCTCGAGGGTGTTCTCGGCACGTACCAGATCGCGCTCAACGAAGCCGACGCGCTCACCGAAGGTCAGCGTCGTAGCCTCGCACTCTTCGCCAGCAACCTCGGCGCGATCCAGACTGACGCCGACGCGCTGCTCAGCCAGATCACCGGACAGGCCGCCGGGCTCAAGGTCCCGACAGACGCGTTCTACTACACGCAGGTCCACAGCGCCCTCCGTGACGGCAACGTCGCGTCCGCCGGCCAGTCAGCCCTCACCGTTTGGGACAAGTCGTACGCCGAGCACCTCGCAGGCATCGCCGGCGTCCGCCAGCAGATCTCGGCCGCGATGGGCGACGTCGCCGCCGACGCCGAGAGCGCCGCGCTCCGCGAGCTCATCATCACGACGATTGCGATCCTCGCGGCACTCGCAGTCACCCTCGTCATCGCCTTCCTCGTCGCCCGGACGATCGCCGACCCGCTCCGTGCGCTCCGCGACGCGGCCGGCAAGATCCGTGACGAGCTGCCGCGCATCGTCGACCAGGTCGCGGAGCCCGGCAAGGGCCCCGACGTCGTCGTCGAGCCCATCAAGGTGACCTCCCAGGACGAGGTCGGACAGCTCGCGACCGCGTTCAACGAGGTCAACGAGGTGACGCTGCGCGTCGCCCGTGAGCAGGCGCTCCTCCGTGGCTCCATCGCGGAGATGTTCATCAACGTCGCTCGTCGCGACCAGGTGCTCCTCAACCGCCAGCTGGTCTTCCTCGACGAGCTCGAGCGTTCCGAGGAAGACCCGAACACGCTGTCGAACCTCTTCCGCCTCGACCACCTCGCTACACGAATGCGTCGTAACGCGGAGTCGCTCCTCGTCCTCGCCGGCATCGACTCCGGTCGTCGCGTGCGTCAGCCGATGCCGCTCTCGGACGTCGTCCGTACGGCATCCTCCGAGATCGAGCAGTACGACCGTGTCCAGCTCGACCTCGGCACCGACCCGCTCATGCTCGGTCACAACGCGCTCCCCGCAGCGCACCTCCTCGCCGAGATCCTCGAGAACGCGACCGTCTTCTCCGAGCCCGGCACGCCCGTCGTCGTCTCCGTGTCCGAGGACTCCCGCTGGGTCAACGTCGTCGTCGAGGACCAGGGCCTCGGCATGACGCCCGAGGAGATCGACGAGGCCAACGAGAGGGCCGCGACCTACGCGGCGAGCGAGATCGTCGGCGCGCAGCGCCTTGGCCTCTACGTCGTCGGGCGCCTCGCCTACAAGCTCGGGGCGACGGTGCGCTTCATGACCGCGGAGGACGGCACTGGAACCGTCGTGCGCGTGGCGTTCGCCCGCGCGCTGTTCCTCGCCGAGTCCGAGGTGCCGCTCGACGCGCCCGTCGATCCGCTCAACAAGTCGACCCAGGAAGCGACCGAGGCCTGGGTGGGCCCCGAGGTCGCGACGGGCAGCACTCCGCTCGCGCCGCGCCGTGGCGGTCTTCCCGAGCCGGAGGCTCCCGTCGCGATACCTGTCGACCTCGACGCGCTCACGGACGGCGCGACCGCGACCGGCATGCCGCGCCGCCGGACCCGCGTCGATGCAGACGCCACCGCGCCGAGCGTCACCCTGTCCGGTGACCTCGACGAGTCGGCGATCGTCTTGCCCGAGACCGTCGCTCCCGCGCTCCCCGCCGAGTTCGCGGCCAGTGCCGAGGCCTGGACCCCGCCTCAGGCGGACATCACAGTGTCGGCGCTCCCCACGCGCGGTGGGGCGAGCCTCCCGCTCCGCTCACGGAACGGTGCCCCGGCGCCCATCGAAGCCCCGGTGGCGCCGACCGCCAGCGAGCTCGACGCGGACTCGGTCCCCGCACGTGCCGCAGTGTTCTCGAGTTTCCGTACGCGCCGCTCGATCGAGTTCATGGAGCAGGCGCATGCTGCTGGCGGTGCCGTGCCTGCGGGTGACGTCGCCGCGGAGGCCGTCGCCGCTCAGGAGCCGGAGCTCGTCGTCCCCGAGGTCGTGCTCGACGACGACGTTCCCGGGCTCGTGGAGAGCCCGAGCGCACCGGAGTACGAGGCATGGTCGCCGACGATGCCCGCCGAGCCGTTCGAGATCGCAGCCGGGGAGGCGTGGGCGCCGTCCGTGCCGTCGGCCGCGGCCGACGAGCAGCTTCCGACACGCGCCGAGGACGGCTGGATCGCCTCGACGCCCACGGCCGCCGAGACGTGGGACGCCCCCGCCGCCGAGGCCTGGGGCGCGCCCGCGCCTCAGCAGTGGGAAGAGCCCGGCGCCGCGAACGACGACGACATGCTCGCGCGCCTGCGGGCCCTCGGCGCGCACGTCGGCTCGATCGCGTCCGCTGCGGACCTGCCCGAGGACGACGCGCCCGTGCGCCGTGGCCGCTACGCGCGGTACGTCGACGAGGAGCCTGTTGCCCCGGCCTGGCAGGGGGTCGCCGAGCCGCAGCAGACCGCCCCCGCGGCCGAGCCGTACGCCGAGCCTGAGGTCGACGTCGAACCGCAGCAGCACGTGGAGCCTGAGGTCTACCTCGAGCCCGAGGTTCCCGGGCTCGAGGACGAGTCACCCGCTCCGCACGCTGCCGAGACCTACGCCGCTGAGCAGTTCGTGCCCGCGCCGTACACGCCCGAGCCCTACGCGCCGGAGGAGCCTGCGGTCGACGCCGGCTACCCCGCGCAGGACGACGTCGCTCCCGACGGATACGCCCCGGCACCCCCGGCCGCTGCGGCGGCCCCCGCCTGGGGTGCCGTGTCCGAGCAGGGCGGCGCGTTCGCCCCGTATGCGGTGACGCCCGGTGGCACCGAGCTGCCGAGCTTCTCCGAGGTGCTCGGACAGCCGGTAGCCCAGGAGCAGCCGGCCGCCGAGGAGCGCAAGGGCCTCTTCGGGCGTCTGTTCAAGCGTCGTCACGGTGCGGAGACCGCGCCCGACGCACCGGCAGTAGCCCCGCTCCCGTCGGCGGCGCCCGCCCCCGCGGCCTCGTGGGGAGCCCCGGTCGACGACGCGTGGGCCGCTCCCGCTCCTGTGGACGCACCCGCGGCGCCGTCGTCCGGCTTCTCGTACCGTGCCCCGCAGATCCAGCACAGCTTCGACGCTCCCGAGTCGTTCAGCCCTCCCGCGGCCGAGTTCGCGCCCGAGACCTTCACGGCTCCGGCCGAGGAGGTGTGGGGCGGCCCGACGCTCGCGTTCGACGCCGACCTCACGGCGCGCCTCGCTCTGCAGGCAGGCATCCAGGAGCAGGCGCTCTCGGAGCTCAGCCAGCTCTCGTCCTACCGTCCGAACCAGGACCTCTCGGCGAAGAGCCAGGGCCTCACGAAGCGCGTCCGCGCCGAGGCGCCTGCGACGACCGAGCCCAAGCCCGAGGAGACGAAGATCAGCCGCGACGCGGCCGAGCTCCGCTCCCGACTCTCGTCCTTCATGAGCGCGACCACCCGAGGTCGCCAGGAAGGCGTGGGCGACGAGCCCCACCAGTCCACCGTTCCCGACCACTCACCGCAGTCGTACTGACGCCGGCACAAGGAGATCCCGTGACCATCAGCTCCGAGGCAACCAACTTCGGCTGGCTGCTCGACAACTTCGTGAAGACCGTCTCCGGCGTCCGCCACACGCTCGTCGTCTCTGCCGACGGCCTGCTCATGGCGATGTCGGAGGACCTCGACCGGACCTCGGGCGACCAGCTCGCCGCGATCGTCTCGGGCATGTCGAGCCTCACGCGCGGCGCAGCCCGCCAGCTCAACTCCGGCAACGTCCGCCAGTCGATCATCGAGATGGACGACGCGTTCATGTTCCTCATGAACGTCTCCAACGGCTCGGTGCTCGGCGCTGTCGCCGACGCGACGTGCGACGTCGGCCTCATCGGCTACGAGATGGCCCTTCTCGTCTCGCGCACCGAGGCGACGCTCACGCCGCAGCTCATCTCCGAGATGCGCGGTAACCTGCCCGTCAACGGCGCTACGCTGCCGCAGAGCTGATGAGGTGATGACGCCATGAGTAGTTTCGACAACGAGGTGGAGCACTCCACCGTCCGGCCGTATGCCGTGACGGGTGGACGTGTGCGGTCGGCGACGTCCGACCTGCCTCTCGAGGCGCTCGTCGAGGCGACGCCCGCTGCCGTCAACGGGCGTGGATTCACGCCCGAGAAGCGCGAGATCCTCCGGCACGCGGCCACGAACTACGTCTCCGTCGCCGAGCTCTCGGCGCTCGTGCGCCTGCCCATCGGTGTGGTGCGCATCGTCATCTCGGACCTTGCCGACGACGGTTTCCTCACCGTTCACACGTCAGCCCCCGTCAACGTCCACACGGGTCACGGTCAGCCTGGTCACCAGAACCCCGCCCTGTCCCTGAGCGTCCTGGAGAGTGTTCTCAATGGCATTTCCTCCCTCTGAGCCCGGCGCCCAGGCGCACCAGGCCCCCACGGCCGTGAAGATCGTCGTCGCGGGCGGCTTCGCCGTCGGCAAGACGACGTTCATCGGGTCGATCTCCGACATCGAGCCGCTCAACACCGAGGCCGCGATGACCGAGCACTCGGTGGGCGTCGACGACGCGGGCGGCGTGACCGACCGCAAGACGACGACGACCGTCGCGATGGACTTCGGTCGCATCGAGCTCTCGAGCTCGCTCTGGCTGTACCTCTTCGGCACGCCGGGACAGGACCGCTTCCTCTTCATGTGGGACGACCTGGTCCGCGGAGCGATCGGCGCGGTCGTGCTCGTCGACACCGACCGGCTCGAGCAGTGCTTCCCGGCCGTCGACTACTTCGAGTCACGGGGCATCCCGTTCGTCGTCGGCGTCAACTGCTTCGACGGCGTTGCCAAGCACCGCCTCGAGGACGTCCGCGAGGCGCTTCAGGTGCCCGCGCACGTGCCGATGCTCTACACGGACGCCCGCTCGCGTGCTGCGACGAAGCAGACGCTCATCGCGCTCGTCCAGCTCGCGATGGCCCGTCTCCGCGCTGCCTGAGCAGCTCGCCGTCCGCCGGCCCGCGCTCCTCGTCACGAGGGGCGCGGGCCGTCGTCGTCCGCGCGGGTGTCTGCCGTGCCGGCCGGGGTGACCCGAGCCGTGTGCGTCGCGCCGCAGAAGGTGAGGGGCGGTAGATTGGCGACGGTCGCGCGGAGTCGCGCGCCTCGTCGGGAGGTGTGGGTCGTGTACTACGCGGACGGTTCCGCGCTGCGTCTGTCGGTCGTCGGGGACGACTATCCCTTCCTGCCGGGGGAGGACCGAGGTGCCGTCGCGCACGCCGAGGCGTGGCGCGCGTGGCTCGACGAGCACACCAGTGAGGTTGCGGTCACCGAGATGGGACTGAGCGCCGCGAAGAGCGCCGCGATCCCGCTCGGCTGGGAAGCGCGTGACGCGGTCCGGGCGCTCGGCGAACGGCTCACGGTGCTGCGGATCCCGGACCAGGCCTTCCCCGTGGCGGCGATGGTCGGAGGAGTCGTCCCGTCCGTCGACGCCGTCCACCTGGGCGTGGCCGTCGCCGACACGGACATCGACACGTTCCTCACGTACGAGCGCCAGTCCGCGCAGCTGGCGCGCATGTACGGGCTCCTCGTGCTCACCCCGGGCCTGCCCGACCACTGGTGGGCCTGAACTCGGCGGGCCGCGAGGCATGCCAGAATGGACGCAGGGAGGGCTGACAGAGCGGCCTAATGTGACGGTCTTGAAAACCGTTGTGCGCAAGCACCGGGGGTTCGAATCCCTCGCCCTCCGCCAGCGACGGGGTCGCGTCCGCGATGGACGCGACCCCGTCGTCGTCGGGTCTCTCGTCCCACAGGAGCGGCGCGCGAGGGTGCGAGGATTGTGGGGGCGCCGCTGCTCGGACGCCCCGGCGATCCGACCTGCACGCACGGCACCCTTGACCCGAGCAACGTCGAGGAGGGGCTGTGAGCGGGACGACGCAGGAGAACGAGCTCGAGCCGGTCGGGCTCATCCGGCAGTCCGGGGCGATCCTTGCCCTCGGCCGGCTGAGTCTCTCGGGCGGCACGGGCAGCTATCGCGTCAAGGCGACGATGGCACGCGCCGCGAGGGCGCTCGGCATGGACCGGCACGAGGCGCACGTGACGCTCACCGAGATCACCGCGACCTCGCACCGCGGTCCGATCTTCCGGACCGAGGTCACCGAGATGCGCAAGGTGGGCGTCAACGCCGACCGCCTCATGGAGATCGAGCGCTTCGTCTCGGCGCTGCCCGCGGGCGCGACCGTCGAGCAGGTCGAGGACGGTGTCGCGCGCATCCGGGCGAAGGCGACGCTCTACGGGCCGTGGCTCAACGCCCTGTTCGCGGCCGTCGCGTGCGCGGCGTTCGCGTTCCTCAACAACGGCGGGCCCGTCGAGTGCGCGGGCGTGTTCGTGGCCGCCGGCCTCGGCCAGCTGCTGCGGCGCGCCCTCCTGCACCGGGGCATGAACCAGTTCGCGGTGACGATGCTTGCCGCCGCGCTCGCGTCAGCCCTCTACCTCGGGATCATGACGACGCTCCTCGCGACCGGCGCGACGGCCGTCAACCACGAGGCCGCGTACGTCTCCGCGGTGCTGTTCCTCGTGCCTGGCTTCCCCCTCGTCACGGGGGCGCTCGACCTGGCGCGCCTCGACTTCTCCGCGGGCGTCGCCCGGCTCGCGTATGCGCTCATGATCCTCATGTCGGCGGCGCTCGCAGTGTGGGGAGTCTCGGCGCTCGTCGGCGTGACACCCGACCCTGCGGTCGCCCCCGATCTCTCGTTCGCGCTCCTCACGGTGCTGAGGCTCGTCGCGAGCTTCCTCGGTGTTCTCGGATTCGCCCTGATGTTCAACAGTCCGTGGGGCATGGCGCTCACCGCGGCGAGCGTCGGCATGGTGGCGAACGTCGTGCGTCTCACGCTCGTCGGGGAGGGGCTCGCGCCGCAGGCAGGGGCCGCGATCGCGGCACTGCTCGTCGGCGTCGTCGCGGCGTGGGCCGCGCCGCGGATCGACGTCCCACGCGTCACCGTCTACGTGCCGGCCGTCGTCATCATGGTGCCCGGTGCAGCCGCGTACCGGGCGGTGTACCACCTCAACAACGGGGCGACGGTGCAGGCGATGGCGTACGCGGTCGATGCGGGGCTCGTCGTGGTGGCGCTCGCGATCGGGCTCGCGGTGGGCCGGATGCTCACGGACCGGTCCTGGCTCGTCGAGCGCTGACCGCGGTGACGCCCGGTTTGGAGCGTGCCGAGGCCTCCGATAGAGTGTGCTGGCCTGGAGACGTCGCATAGTCAGGTCTAGTGCGCCACCCTGCTAAGGTGGTAACGGGGTAACCCGTTCGAGGGTTCAAATCCCTCCGTCTCCGCTTCCGAAGGGCCCTGGTCAATGACCGGGGCCCTTCGACATCCCCGTGTGGCACGTACCACGCACCGTCGATTTCGCGTCCCGGCCGCCCAGCCGCTATGCTCGACGAGGCCGCTTGCGAGAGCAGCCATGCGCCCGTAGCTCAACGGATAGAGCATCTGACTACGGATCAGAAGGTTGGGGGTTCGAATCCCTCCGGGCGCACCAGATCGAGAGCCACCCCGCGGGGTGGCTCTCGTCGTCTCAGGGGCAGGTCTCAGCTGGCCTTCTTGCGCTTCGACCGCGCGGCCTCGACGCTGCGTCGCAGCGCCTCCATGAGCGGCACGACGTCCGCCGACTCGCCCTCCTCGGTCTCCCCGAACGTCTCGGCGGTGTCGAGCGTCTCGCCCTTGGCGAGCTTGGCCTCGACGAGCTTGCGCAGCTCGACCTGGTAGTCGTCGCTCACCGCGTCCGGGTCGAAGTCCTCGGCGTACGACTCGACGAGCGACTTCGCCATCTCGAGCTCCTTCGCCGAGACGCGCGCGCCCTTGCGGCCCTCGAGATCGCCCGGGTCACGCACCTCGTCAGGCCACAGGAGCGTCTGCACCGTGAGCATGTCACCACGCGCGCGCAGCGCGGCCAGGCGCGTGCGCTGCCGCAGCGCGAACCGCGCGACGGCGGTGCGGTCGGTCGACTCGAGGGCCTTGAGCAGCAGTGCGTACGGCTTGCGGGACGCGGGGTCCGCCTCGAGGAAGTACGTGCGGTCGAGAAGGATCGGGTCGATCTGCTCCGAGGGCACGAAGCTCAGCACCTCGATCTCACGGCTGCGCTCGGACGGCAGCGACCCGAGCTCGTCGCGCGTGAGGACGACGGTGCGCTCGCCGTCGTCGTACGCCTTGTCGATGTGGTCGTAGTCGACGACCTCGCCGCACACCTCGCAGCGACGCTGGTAGCGGATACGTCCGCCGTCGGCGTCGTGCACCTGGTGGAGCGGGACGTCGTGCTCCTCGGTCGCGCTGAAGACGCGCACGGGCACGCTCACGAGCCCGAACGAGATGGTGCCCTTCCAGATCGCCCTCATGCCTCCAGTGTGCGCCAGGTCACACCAGGGCGCAGCATGGGTGGATGGCAGGCACGCAGACGAAGGTCGGCCGACGCACCCTCCGGCTCACCAACCTCGACAAGGTCCTCTACCCCGCGACGGGCACGACGAAGGGCGAGGTCATCGACTACCTCGTCGCCGTCGCGCCCGTCCTCCTCCCGCACGCCGTCGACCGTCCCGTGACGCTCAAGCGCTGGGTGCACGGCGTCGGCACGGCCGACGAGCCGGGCGAGGTGTTCTTCCAGAAGAACGTGCCCGACGGCACGCCCGACTGGGTGCCGACGCACGACCTCGTCCACCGGAGCCGCACGACGACGTACCCCGTCCTCGACGCGGCCGATGGCACCGCGATGCTCGCATGGTTCGGCCAGCTCGCCGCGCTCGAGCTCCACGTCCCGCAGTGGCGCGTCGCGCTCGACGAGGGGGAGGGCCGCGACGTCGTCCACCACCCCGACAGGCTCGTCCTCGACCTTGACCCCGGCCCGGGCGCCGGCCTGCCCGAGTGCGTCGTCGTCGCGCGCGCGTGCCGCGAGATCGTCGAGGGCATGGGGTTGACGATCCTGCCTGTGACGAGCGGGTCCAAGGGCATCCACCTGTATGCGGGGCTCGACGGCACCGCCTCGTCGGACCAGGTCTCGCAGATCGCGCACGAGCTCGCGCGGACGCTCGAGCAGGAGATGCCGAAGCTCGTCGTGAGCACGCAGAGCAAGGCGGAGCGCGCCGGCAAGGTGCTGCTCGACTGGAGCCAGAACAGCGGCGCGAAGACGACGGTCGCCCCGTACTCGCTGCGCGGCCGCCAACAGCCCACGGTCGCCGCGCCGCGCTCGTGGGACGAGCTCGACGACGACCTCGCGCACCTCACGCCGGCCGACGTGCTGCGACGTGTCGAGGAGATGGGCGACCTGCTCGCGCCGCTCGCGCCGCGTGCCGCGGCGCGCCCCTCTCGCTCACGCCGCGGCAAGGGCGCGTCCCGCGCGGAGGTCTCGGACGATGACGCACCCGCGGGCGACGGGCCGTCGCGTGCGGGCGGCACGCGGGTCGGTGGAGAGCCCGCGGACGCGCGGCCGCCGTCGGGCACCGCGGACCGCCTCGCGACGTACCGGGCCAAGCGCGACCCGGCCCGGACGCCCGAGCCCTACCCGGACGCGTCCGCGGCAGGTCCGGGCGGCCGGCCCGTGGCGAGAGACGAGCCCGCGGCCGGGGACGCGACGGCCGACGCTCGCCCGACGTTCGTCATCCAGGACCATCGCGCGCGCCGCCGCCACCACGACTTCCGACTCGAGCACGACGGCGTGCTGCTCAGCTGGGCGCTGCCCCGCCTCACGCCCGCCGACCCCGCGCGCAACCACCTGGCCGTGCGGACCGAGGACCATCCGCTCGACTACGGCTCGTTCGAGGGAACGATCCCGCGCGGGGAGTACGGCGCGGGCGAGGTGCGCATCTGGGACGCGGGCACGTACGTCGCCGAGAAGCTGCGCGACGACGAGGTCATCGTCGAGCTCACCGGCCGACCGGACGGCGGGCTCGCCACGGACGGCGGACCGCAGCCGCCCGTCGTCGCGCTCATCCGCACAGACGGCGACACGTGGCTCGCCCACCGCATCGATCCGGCTCGACGCCGTCGCGGCCCGCGGCGTCGGCCCGCCCCCACCGGCAGGTCCCCCGCAGCGGCGGGCCACGCCGCCGCGGGCGGCGCCGTAGCCGCCCATGACGGACCGAGGCCGTCGCTCACGGATCTGCGCCCCATGCTCGCGAGCCCGACGACGCGGGCCGAACAACGCCGCCTGGCGCGCGAGGTCGTGCCCGGCGGTCCGTGGGCCGTCGAGATGAAGTGGGATGGCATGCGCGTCCTGTGCGCCACGAGCCCGGACACGGACCGAATCGAGGTCCGCACCCGGTCCGGCGCGGACGTCACCGCGTCGTTCCCCGAGCTCCGCGCGCTCCTCGAGGCCGTGCCCGTCCCCGCGGTCCTTGACGCCGAGGTCGTCGCGCTCGGCCCCACGGGCGCGCCCGACTTCGGCCTGCTCCAGAGCCGCCTCGGGCTCGACGACGCGCCCTCGGCCAGTGCCGTGCCGGTGGGCCTCCTCGTCTTCGACGTGCTCGAGGCGTCGGGCAGCGACCTCACGGGACTCCCGTACGACGCGCGCCGGGAGGCGCTCACGACCGTGCTCACGCCGACGGGCGGGATCGCGATCTCCGAGGTCGTCGACCTGCCGTGGGACGAAGCCCTCGCGACGTCGCGCGAGCTCGGCCTCGAGGGGCTCGTGCTCAAGCGCCGCACCTCGACCTACCAGGCTGGGCGGCGCTCGCGGGACTGGCGGAAGGTCAAGCACGTCGAGCACGCCGACGTGCTCGTCGTCGGCTGGTCGCCGGGCGAGGGCGACCGCGCCTCGACGCTCGGCTCGCTGCTGCTCGCGGAGCGCGACGGCGACGGACTGCGGTACGTCGGTCGCGTCGGTACGGGCTTCCGTGACGCGGCGCTCACGCGCCTCGCCACGACGCTCGCGGCCGACGAGGCGGGCGCGCCGCTGCTCGGCGACGTGCCCGCCGACGTCGCGCGAGACGCGCGGTGGGTCGCCCATCCGCTCGCGGCCGAGGTCGAGCATGCGGGCCGCACACGCACGGGCAGCCTGCGCCACCCGGTGTGGCGGGGCCTGCGCCCTGATCTCGGCTGACACCGCGAGGTGGACGGCACCGCGTCAGTCGTCGACGGTGGTGTCCGAGACCTCGATCCCGTCGGACGTCGTGAACCCGTTGACCTTGTGGGTGCCGTCGCAGAACGGCTTGATCGCCGAGCCGCCGCAGCGGCACAGGGCGACAGTGGGACGGTTGCGGGCGACGGTCCGACCGTCGCTCGTGACGATGTGCGCTGCACCGCGCACGAGGATGGGCCCGTCGGGGCACAGGGTCATCTCGACGCCGTCGCGCGCGCTCATGCGGCCACCTCCCGCAGCGAGGACGTGCCCGCGTCGAACGCGGCGAGGTGGCGCGCGGCGGCCAGATCGTCGAGAAGGAGGCACGCGCCGGCGCCGAAGAGGACGTCACCCAGGAGGTGCGGCTCCGCCTCGACGAGCCCGCCCGCGAGGTCGCGGCCCGCGATCTGCTCGTGGACGGCGTCGGCCTCGACGTGCTCGTCGAAGTACCCGGTCGCGTCTTCGCCGAGGCCCAGGCGTCGCATGCCGTCGGCGTACTGCCGGCTCGGGATCGACGACGTCATCTCGAACGCGGCGAGGTGCCCGGTGATCGCGCCGCGCAGGCGCCGGTTGAGACCCGCGAGCGACATGAACGTCGACGTCGCGAGCGTCACCGCGGGCACGGCGTCGACGTACGCGCCGTAGTGGTCGTCGAGGTCGAGCGCCCGCAGGGTCCTGCGGAACAGCTCGGAGTGCATCGACGCGAGGTGCCCGCCGCCGTACTCGTCCGCCTGGATCTCGACCGCCGCCGCCTTGGCCCGACCCGTGAGGCGCGGGATCGCCCACGTGTGCGGGTCCGCCTCCTTGAGCTGGTAGACCGACTTGTGGACGAGCACCTCGCGGAGCTGGGCGAGGGACGCCTTCCGGGCGACGAACCGCGCGAGGCTCGGCCCGCCGCTGCTCGCCGTCATCCCGAAGAGGACGCGTGCGACGTCGTCCGCCGTCGTCGCGACGACGTCCGGCACGGTGACGCGCCCGCGCAGGTGCGCCTCGAACGCGTCCTCGAGGTCGCGGCGCAGCGCGATCGCCGACACGTCCCACTCCCACGCGTCGTCGACGTCCTCGAGGCCGCGGTAGTGCAGCTCCTGCAGGCAGAAGAGCGTGAGCTGGACGTCCTCGTCCGCGACGAGGTCGCTCGTCGGGTCGATCCCTGCCGCGGACGGCAGCACCGCCGTTCCCGGCCCGCCAGCCGCGAGCGTTCCGAGGACCTGCTCGCTCAGCGGACCCCGTGCCGCAGGCAGGGGCAGCCGAGAGCCTGCAGCAGGACGCTGGATCGACAACGTGGCAGACGACATTCGGGGACTCCTAGCGGGTGGCGGGGACGGACGGGACGACGTGGTCACGGGACGGAGTCAGGCTCCTCGACGCTGACGAGCAGCCCGAGCGGCCGGTCCTCACCGGCGGTAGGAGGTGGCGGAGGGCCGAGCCGCGAGGAGAGGTGCCCGCCGAGGAAACCCCCGGCCATGAGCGCGCCCAAACCCGCCCACGAGAGCAGACGCGCAGGCTGGTCACCCGCGCGCGAGCGGACGAGGGCGGTGGCGCCGAGGGTCCCGGCCACCACGTTCGACGCGACATGGACGGCGGCCACGCGCCGGCGAGCGTGGTCAAGGCGGCCCACGTCGGCCACGCCCGCAAGTCCCACGACGGGCGCCGACAGGAGCGCGAACCGCAGGAGGGTTCGTGCCGCCGGCCCGTGCCCGTCGCGGGAGAGCAGTGCGCTCGACATCCACGCGCCGACCGGCGCCATGGCGAGCGCGGCGTGGACCGGATGTCCGAGCGGCCTTCCCTGCAGGATGTCGCGCGCCGGTCTGGCGGCCGTGACGGCGGCGCTCGCGCGGCGCAGGACGTCGGCTGCCCCGTCAAGACCGCGGGCGTCCTCGAGGCGACGCAGGCCCCGCAGGATCAACGTGCTGTCTGTCATGGCTCTCTCCTCATCCTCGGTGGCCCCGCGTCCCCGGAGGCTCCGGGAGGCGACGGGATCTGGCGTGCGTGAAGAGCTGACTGTCGTCGACGGCGAGAAGTTGCCGAGATCTCACTATGGGCCGACCTCGGGGGAGCGGCAACAGATGGGAGGGTGGCGGCACCGGGGCGTCGGAGCAGGTATGCTCTTCGAGGTCTTCCGCGAGGTCGACCACGCGCCCGTAGCTCAACGGATAGAGCATCTGACTACGGATCAGAAGGTTGGGGGTTCGAATCCCTCCGGGCGCACCGCATGACGAGAGCCACCCCGCGGGGTGGCTCTCGTCGTCTTCAGGCCCGGTGCCAGGGCCTGTCCGGATCTGTCGGCGTCGGAGCGGCCGCGACCTCGATCGCGTAGGTCGGGCGCTCGGCAAGATCGACGAGTCCGAGGTAGACGTGCCCCGTGAGGCGGCACCACGCGGGCAGGTCGATCGGCGCGACCGGGTCCGTCGAGGTGAGGTGGACGACGGTCCCGGGCTCGAGGGTCGCGACGTGCCGGCGCAGGTGGATGAGCAGGCGCGCGCAGCCGAGATCGCCGCCGTCGACGTGCCAGATGCCGTCGTCGCCGAGCTCCGCGGCGACCGTCGGGGGCAGTGTCACGGGACCGTCGGCCCCGTGGCAGGCTCGACGCCGCGCAGCGGCGCCCACGCCCACGGCAGGAGCCGCACGACGACGCCGACGACGATGACGAGGCTGAGCGCCCCCAGCCCGAGGAGGAACAGCGGCCACTCCGCGCCGCGGAAGAACATCACGAGCGCGAGGATGATCGCGACGGGGAGCGACGCGACCGTCGCGAGCTCGGCGGGTGTCGGGCGACCCGTCCGTGCGCGGGCGAGCCCGCGGACGACCGGCGTGAGGACGAGGCCGACGACGGCCCCCGAAGCGACGCCCGCGAGCGTGCCGAAGATCGCGGTGAGCGGCGCGTACTCGAGCGTGCCCCACGAGGCGGCGATGCCCATGAGCAGGCCGGTGAGCGTGCCGACGAGGACGCCGAGTGCGACCGAGCGGGCGACGATGCTCCCGTGCGGACCGTCGTAGCCGGGGCGGGTCGTGTCGGTCATGGCCCGACCCTACCGGTGGGTGGGGTGGGCGGAGGGAAGGGGGTCGCTCACGACCTCGATTCGTGACACCATGTGGGAGCGTTTCCACGACGGCGAAGGAGCCCCCATGCACGTGCCCGACGACTTCGTCCTCGGAGCGGCCACCGCCGCCTACCAGATCGAGGGCGCGGCCACCGAGGACGGCCGCGGACCCTCCATCTGGGACACCTTCAGCCACGTCCCGGGGACGATCCTCGACGACGACACCGGCGACACGGCCGCGGACCACTACCACCGCCTCGAGCCCGACCTCGACCTCATGGCGGACCTCGGTCTCGACGCCTACCGCTTCTCGATCTCCTGGCCGCGCGTCCTCCCCCGGGGCCGCGGCCAGGTCAACCGTGCCGGGCTCGACTTCTACTCCCGGCTCGTCGACGGGCTGCTCGAGCGGGGCATCGCGCCCGTCGCAACGCTCTACCACTGGGACCTGCCGCAGGCGCTGCAGGACACCGGCGGCTGGCTCGACCGCAGCACCGCGGCCGTGTTTGCCGACTACGCGCACGTCGTCGGCACCGCCCTCGGCGACCGCGTCGACACGTGGACGACGCTCAACGAACCCTGGTGCTCCGCCTACCTCGGCTACGGCTCCGGCGGGCACGCGCCCGGCCTCACCGGCCGCGAGGATCCGCTCGTCGCCGCCCACCACCTCAGCCTCGCGCACGGCTCCGCGATCGCCGCACTCAAGCCCGTCGTGCGCCCGGACGCGAAGTTCTCCGTCACCCTGAACTTCCACGTCTTCACGCCCGACGGCCCCACCGGCCCCGCCGCCGTCGAGAAGGTCGACGCCCTCGCCAACGACACGTTCCTCGTCCCCATGGTCGAGGGGCGGCTCTCCGAGCGGCTCGTCCGCGTCACCGAGGACGTCACCGATTGGGCGTTCGTCCACGACGGTGACCTCGCGACCATCGCGCAGCCGCTCAGCAACCTCGGCGTCAACTACTACTCGTCGAACGCGGTGCGGATGTGGGACGGGCGCGGCGAGCGCGAGCTCGCCGACGGCCACAGGCGCGGCGCGACGTCCGCGTGGCCGGGTGCCGAGGATGTCGACTTCCTCGCCATGCCCGGCCCGCACACCGCGATGGGCTGGAACATCGACCCCGACGCGCTCGGGAGCCTGCTGCGCGGCCTGTCCGTCCGCTACCCGGACCTGCCTCTCGTCATCACCGAGAACGGCGCAGCCTTCGACGACGAGGTCGCGCCCGACGGCGCGATCCACGACGACGCGCGCATCGACTACGTCCGACGCCACCTCGCCGCAGCCCTCGACGCGCGCGCCGACGGCGTCGACCTGCGCGGCTACTTCGTGTGGTCGCTCCTCGACAACTTCGAGTGGCGCTACGGCTACGCCCGCCGCTTCGGCATCGTCCGCGTCGAGTACGACACTCTCGAACGCACGCCGAAAGACTCGGCGCTCTGGTACCGGGACGTCATCGCGACCCGCACCTTCTGACATTCCCTTGGCCGCGAGATAGGGGACGCGCGACCCCTATCTCGCGAGGGTGCTGCGCAAACCCGTCGACGGCGGTCTTCAGGTGCGGGATCATGCGGCATGGCCATCTTTCCTCCCGTCCCGCGTCTGCTCGACGCTGCCCTCCGCGCGGAGACCGTCGTGCGGGTCGAGCGCGTCGATGGCGCCAGTCGCGACGGTCGGGTCCTCGCGCTCGGTCGTCGCTGGGTGCTCCTCGCCCAACTGGCCGACATCGGGCACCCGGACGGGATCACGGCACTCAGGCTCCGCGACATCGACCACGTCACTCCGGCGCCGCTCAGCCAGCGCGCGTCCGCGCACCACGTCAACTGGCCACCTGATGCACCTGCGGTCGACCTCGACAGCACCCGCGCGATGCTCGCGTCATTGCTCACCGCAGACACGCTCGTCGGCATCGAGTGCATCGACGAGCCCGGTCAGCGCTGGTACGGGCTCCCGCACGCGCTGCGCCGACGGCACCTCGACCTCTGGGAACTCTCGCCCCAGTGCACCTGGCATGCGACCGAGTCCAGCTGGCGGCTGAGCAGCCTCGCCGAGGTCGCCATCGGCGACCGCTACGGGACGACGCTCGGATCCCTCGCAGCAGAACCCCCGCTCGCCCCCGCGGACAGCAGGTGGGCCCATGAGACTGACCCGTCGCGTGCCGACGGAGGTGCGTGAGGATGCGACCGGACGACGCAGCACGGACGCGGGACCTCCGGGAGTTCCGGCGTTCCTTCCACGAGCGTTTTGCCTCCGTGCCCGACGACGAGGGCGGCTTCTACGACGCCGTCGACCGACTCCCCGACGTCGCGTATCTCGCCCTGCGCCAGGGTGCGACGCCCGCGCAGGCGGCCCGGCGCCTCAACGACGAGTGGGACGCGCTCGCCGAGTCGGGCGCGTACGCGAGCGACGACGAGCTCGCCAGCTGGCTTGCCGAGCACGGCCCTGCGTCGCATGACGGGTTGATCGCCTGGGTGGATGACGCGGCCGATGATGGCCCCCCGAGCGAGGCCGAGCCGCGACTACGTGTGGTCCGCACGCCGTCGGACGCGGGGCGTACGGCACTGCCCGCGATCCTCGACCTCTGGCCCGGGCTCCTTCACGGCGTCGTCCGGCTCCCGGGCGGGACGGTGCTCGTCACCGAGGTGTGGGCGCAGTGGTCTCAGGGTCCCAGCCGCGTCCTCGGTGACGACGAGAGCACCCTCGAGATGTACGTCGAGCACGTCGAGATGCTCGACCCGGCGCCCTGGCCCACCGACGCCGAAGCGTGGGACCAGGTCGGGCTCGACTGGGCGTTCTACGCGGAGGACAGGTGGGTCGACGTGCTCGGCGGGGCGACCTTCGACTGGTACGTCGAGGCCGATGACATCGAGACGCTCCTGCGGCCACACCTCAGGCCGGCCGACCTGCGACGTGCCGTGGCTGCGGCCCGGGGTCGGCTCGAGGTCGACGAGCTCGTGCCCGCAGGATCGCGTGGGAGGCACGGCCTCGTCGAGATCGTGGCGCGCACCTGTGAACCGACTGACGCTCCGGGCTTCGACCCGGAGAACTACCGTCTCCTCAGGCGTCGGCTGTTCGTCGAGACGTGCCCGCGGCCGACGGGGACGTGCGACCACGCCGGGCGGCGCGTCGTCGTCGCGCGGACCGACGACGAGGTGCGCACGAGGGTCGACGCGCTCCTGCGCGAGGTGGGTGCCACCCCGCGGGCGCGGTGGGTCGACGAGCTCGCCGCACGCTTCGACGTCGTCGTGCCAGGCGTGCCGCTGCGTATCGGCTGGTACGGACCCGAGCGGCCGTCGGACCGGTTCACGTACGCCTCTGCCGCGCCGACGGACAGGCCGATGTGCGGGTCGGTCGACGCCGGGGCCGGGCAGCCCGAGCCGGGCGATGTCCTCCTGCCCGGCGGTCTCGTCCTGCGGACCGACCCGGCGACAGGGGCTGTCCGAGGAGCGTGGCTCCGACGGCGCCCGTGGCGCCGCCGCGCACGTCGGCGGCTGCCGAGTCTGCCCGACGCCGCGTGGAGCATCACCCTCGACAGGGTGGCCGCCGATGCGCCGGGCAGGGCGGTCGCGCGCCGGGGCGACGTGTGGGCCGGCGGACGCGTCGACGACGTCCCCCTCTACCGGGTCGGCGACGACCTGTGGCTTGCGATCGGCTCGTCCGGTGCCCTCGCCGGATGGGTGGTCCGGCGGGGCGGCCGACAGGCGCGCTGACCGCGCTCGTCCCGGGCCGCGAGATAGTGGCCCCGGGCCTTCCCGTCGGGCCCTTCCCGTGGCCCTTGCCCCCGGACGACTCCTAGGTCGTGAGCACCGCTCCACGGTGCTCGCGACCTCGGAGTCGTTGAGAGGTTGGTTCCGTCGGCGAGGAGCAGGTCGAGGGTGCGACGCGCCTCGTCGAGCTTCTCGGCGGCAGCCGTCTTCTGATCGACGGTGCCGCTGTGGCGGAGCTGCTGGATCGCGCCCGACCACCGAGCCGCCGGGGCGCTGCCCCCGGAAGAGCGCGGGCGCTAGTGTCGGTGCCATGAGTGCGCCTCGGTGGGTCGTCACAGGGGCTGCTGCCGTGCGCGCGTGGGCATCCGGGCTCTCGACGACAGGTCTCTGGATCGCGCTCCTCTTCTTCTGCGCCTCGCTCACGCCCTCGCTCATCCCGCGCGTCTGGCTCTACCAGGCGCTCGTCACGGGCGTGTCGGTCGCCGTCGGCTACGCCGTCGGCCGCGCGTGCGTCGGCCTCGTCCGCCTGCTCGGCTTCCGCACGACACCGTCTGAGACCGCCCGACGCCGCTGGCTCCTCGCCCTCGGCATCGTCGCGATCGTCGCCGTCCCGACGATGATGATCCTCGGCGCCCGCTGGCAGGACCGCATCCGCGACCTCATGGGCGCCGAGCCCGGACCCGCCTGGAACGCCCCGACCCAGGCCGTCGTCGCCGTCGTCATCGCGGTGGCTCTCCTCCAGCTCGCGCGCGGGCTCCGCTGGTGCGTCCGCCGCGTCGCACGGTTCGTCGGCCGCTGGGTCCCCGCCCCGACGGCGCGCCTCGTCGGGTTCGTCTTCGTCGCCGTCCTCGCGGTGCTCGTCGTCGACGGCACCGTCGTCCGCGGCGCGCTGTCCGCGCTCAACTCGATCTACGCGAACGTCGACGACGGCACCCGCGAGGGCGTCGTCGCGCCGACGAACCCGCTGCGCTCCGGCTCGCCCGAGTCGGCGCAGTCGTGGGACACGCTCGGGCTCCAGGGCCGCACCTTCGTCGCCGGAGGGTTCGGCGACGACGAGATCGCCGACGTCGCCGCGCGCCGCGGCATCCCCGCGGACGACGTCCGCAGCCCCGTCCGCGCCTACGCCGGCATGTCGTCCGGTGCGACCCTCGACGACGTCGCCGCGAACGTCGTCGCCGAGCTCGACCGCACCGACGCGTGGTCGCGCAGCGTGCTCGCCGTCGTCACGACGACCGGCACCGGATGGGTCGACCCGTCGTTCGCCGACACGTTCGAGCTCATGCACTCCGGCGACACCGCGATCGCCGCCATGCAGTACTCGTACCTGCCGAGCTGGGTGTCGTTCATCGGTGACCGCTCGACACCGCCCGCCGCAGGCCGCGCGCTCTTCGAAGCCGTCTACGACGCATGGTCCGCGCGCCCCGCGGACGACCGGCCGCGCCTCGTGACCTTTGGGCTCTCGCTCGGCAGCTACGGCGGCCAGGGCGCGTTCAGCGGCCTCCAGGACATGGCGACGCGCACCCAGGGCGCCCTGTGGGTCGGCACCCCGGGGTTCACCGACCTGTGGAACGACCTCGCGAAGCACCGCGACGACGGCTCCTCGCAGATCCAGCCCGTCCTCGACCGCGGCCACACCGTCCGCTGGAGCGCGACCCCTGGCGACGCGTCGAACCTCTTCGACCTGCCCGGCGAGTGGACCGACCCGCGCATCGTCTACCTCCAGCACCCCTCCGACGGCGTCACCTGGTGGAACCCCGACCTCGTCCTCGGCAAGCCCGACTGGCTGCGCGAACCCCGAGGCACAGCGGTTCTGCCCGAGATGGAGTGGATCCCGTTCGTGACGTTCTTCCAGGTCACGGGAGACCTCATGGTGGCGGCCGACGTCCCGCCCGGCTACGGGCACTCCTACCACCTCGAGTACGTCGACGCCCTCGCGGCCGTCACCGCCCCTGAGCAGTGGACCGACGCGGACCGCGGCGTGCTGCGCGAGGTCATGGCGCAGCAGCCCGTCGAGTCCTGAGCGCGGCCGCACCTCTCTCGGGGCCCGGGGCCTCGGTTCCGGGACGCCCCTGTGCGTCCTGCGCGTGCGGCGTAGGCTCGAGCGTCATCCGCGCGACCACCCCCGGTCGCGCACGACACCCGGGAGGGACCCCGTGCTCGTGAAGATCTGCGGCCTGTCGACCGCTGCCTCTGCGCACGTCGCCGTCGCCGCCGGTGCCGGCGCCATCGGGGTCGTCATGAGCCCCAGCAGCCCCCGCCACGTCACGCTCGCGCAGGCGCGCGAGGTCGTCGACGCGGCCCGCGCCGTCGACCCCGGCGTGGTGACCGTGCTCGTCACGGCCGAGCTCGCCGTCGCCGACGCGGTCCGCGAGGCCCTCGCAGCCGGGGTCGACGCGGTCCAGCTCCACGGCGCCCGCTACGGACGCGCGGATCTCGCGTCCGTCGCTGCGGCGGGCCTCGTGCCGTGGCGTGCGGTGTCCCTCGCCGACGACCCGACGCCCGTCGTCGGCGCACACGGCGAGGACGTGCTGCTGCTCGACGCGCCCGTGCCCGGCTCGGGGGAGACGTGGGACCTCACGCTGCTCGGCGAGCACCGCCCCGAGGGGCGGTGGCTGCTCGCCGGCGGACTCACGCCGGCTAACGTCGCCGACGCGGTGCGGGCCGTGCGGCCGTGGGGCGTCGACGTGTCGTCCGGGGTCGAGTCGTCGCGGGGCGTCAAGGACGACGGGCTCGTCCGGGCGTTCGTCGAGGCTGCGCTCGCGGCATGAGGCCCCGGCCCGTCTAGCGTCCGACGCTCTCCGGCGCGATCGAGTCGGCCTGGTGGAGGTGCAGCGTGCGCGCGAACTCGACGGGGTCGTCGCGCAGCTGGGTGACGAGCGTGCGGTGCTCCGCGACGATCTGCTCCCACCGTCCGAGGAGGCTCGCGCCGTGAAGGTGAAGCACGTGGCGGTACCTGTCGGCGAGCCGTGACTCGAGCTCGAGGACGAGGGCGTTGTCGCCGACCTCGACGAACGCGCGGTGGAAGCTGATCGTCAGGTCGATGAACCCGTCGAGGTCCTGGGCGCGCAGGACTCTCTCCTGAGCGTCGACCTCCGTCTCGAGCCTCTCGGCGAGCGCAGCCCGCGCCTGCGGCGTCGCGCGCGCGACCATCGACGACTCGAGCATGTGCCGTGCGTCGGCGAGCTCGGCGACCGCGCGGGCGTCGAGCCCGCGGACGAGCGCGCCGCGCTTGGGGTAGACGGTGATCCAGCCGTCGTCCTGCAGGCGGGCCAGCGCCGTGCGGACCGGTGTGCGGCTCACGCCGAGGCCGTCCGCGAGCGAGCTCTCGGCGAGCATCGTGCCGGGTGCGAGGGTGCCGCGGACGATCGCGTCGCGGACGCTCATGAAGGCCCGCTCGGCTGCGGAGAGAGGCTCGTCCGGCACGGGGGCGAGGGTGCTCATGTGTCGACCTCCGCGGTGGCGGACATCGACGTGGGGGCATCGCCGGGCGCCGCAGGGCGGCGCGCACGCGCCGCGTGCACCGCCCAGGCTGCGGCGAGCGCGACGACGGCGACGCCGACGAGCGCGATGTCCGGGATCGCGGACGCGGCGCGCAGCACGGACGCCTCGAGAGCCGCCTGTTCGGCGGCGCCGAGGACGCCCGTGAGCGAGGCGGTGCCCTGCGTGGCGATGAGGAGGACACCGATGCCGATGCCGAGGATCCCGCCGACGAGCTGGGTCCACGTCGTCGTCACGGGGCCGAGGTGCACCGTGCGGGGGCGGACGAGCGCCCGCACCCACGGGGCGCGCGACCACAGCGCCGCGAGGACGAGCAGCGGCGCGACCATGCCGAGCGCGAACACCGCGAGCGTCACACCACCGAGGAGCGGGTCGCCGCCCGTCGCCGCCAGCACGAGGACCGAGCCGAGGACGGGGCCGGCGCACACTCCGGCGAGGCCGTACACGGTGCCGAGGAGGTAGACGGAGGCCGTCGTCGTCCGGTCGGACGTGGCGGTTGCCGTGGGGCGCGCACCGACCTGGGCGCCGATGGACGGCTGTGGGCCGGCTGCGGCCGTGGTGCGCGAGCGCATCCCGGGGAGCGTGAGCGGGATGCCGAGCACCTGGACGATCCCCAGGGCGATGACGAGGCTTGCTGCGGCCGTGACGAGCGTCGTCCGGTGCTGCGCGACGATCGCGCCGAGGCTCCCCGCGAGGACCCCGAGCGGCACGAGCGTCGTGAGGAGCCCGAGGTAGAAGACGCCCGTGCGCGCGAGGAGACGCCCCGGCGACGTGAACGCGTACGCGAAGAACGCGGGCAGGAGCATGGCTGAGCACGGGCTCAGCAGCGTGAGGAGACCTCCGACGAGGGCCCCCGTGAGCCCGATCGTCATGCGCCCGCGGCTGCGAGGGCCTGGTCGAGAACCTCCGTGAACGTCGCCATCGGCTGGGCGCCGGCGAAGGCGGTCCCGTTGACGACGAAGAAGGGCACGCTCTGGACTCCGAGCTGCTGGGCCGTCGTCGTCGACGCGGCCACGGCCGCGTGGAGGTCCTCGCGCGAGAGGTCGGCCTCGAACTTCGCGAGGTCCGGCACGCCTGCGTCCTTCGCGAGCTCGACGAGCCGAGTGCGGGGAAGGTCGGCGTGGCCCTTGTCGGGGGCCGCGGCGAAGACCGTGTCGAGGAACTGCTGGAAGCGTCCCTGCTCGGCGGCAGCGCGCAGGGCGACGGCCGCATCGGTGGACTGCTCGCCGAAGAACGACACGTCGCGGAACTCGATGCGGACCTTGCCGGTGTCGACGTACTTCGTGATGACCTCCGGCAGCGTCTGGGTCGCGACGAGGGCGCAATAGGGGCATCGCATGTCGGCCCACTCGACGAGGACGACGGGGGCGTCGACGTCGCCGATCGCCATGAGGTCGTCCGGGTCGCGACGTTCGACGACGGGCGGCTGGCCCGTGGCCGGCTGCTCGGGTGCCGGGGTGGTCTCCGTGACCGTCGGCGTCGGAGCCGCCGCCGGGGCGTCGGCAGGCGACCGCAGCATCGAGACGACGACGACGGCGAGCACGAGGACGAGCGCGACGGTGGCGCCGACGAGGATGCGCCGCTGACGCACGAGGGAGGGAGTCACCAATCTAGGATACAAGTTGCACCCCAGGGGCGCAGCGCGAGGCGTTGCCGCGGCGGCGCGGTGCGTCAGGGGCTGGGCTCGGCCGGTACCGTAAGCCGCGTGACGACCTCGGGGATCCACGAGGTCGCGAGCTCGACCGCGGTCGTCGGGTGGTCCGTGCCGAGCGACCGGTCCGCGGCCTCGAGGTCGGCCTGGAAGCCCGCCCACAGGAGTCGCACGAACGTCCGGTCCGGGATCGCGAGCCGTCGGCCCAGGCATGCGGTGAGCCGTCGGATCTCGTCGGCGATGGCGTCGAGGAGCAGGTTCTCGCGCGCCTCGTGGGCGGGCGCGAGCGACCTGTCGCGCAGGGCCATGAGTCGCATCTCGCCGTTGACGAGCGCCCAGCGTCGATCGATCGTCAGGGCGTCGAGGAGCTGGGTCGCGACGGACGCGACGGCGCCGACGTCGTCGGTGCCCTCGGGGACGTCGTTCCACGGGCTCGCCTCGATCGCGTCGCGGAGCTCGCTGATCGCGCGACCCTGCTCCCGGGCGGCGAGGGCGTCGATGAGCGCGGACCTGTCGCTGAAGTTCGAGTAGAAGGCGCCGCGGGTGAAGCCGGCGCGCTCGCAGATCGCCTCGATCGACGTCGCGTCGACCCCGACCTCGGCGAAGAGGGTGAGCGCGGCGTCGAGGAGCCGCTCGCGCGTGCGTGCGCGCCGCGGCGACGTTGCGATCGCCTCGGCGAACGTGTCCTCGACAGGGGTGCCGACGCCCTGGTTGTCGCCCACTCCCGCTCCCGTCGTCATCCCCCGAGGATACCTTTCGATACGCCACTGTATCGGATACAGTCCTGCATCGGATACAGTCTCGTATCGGATCCAGTCCTGTATCGATCGTCCGTCTCCTCGGGAGCCCTCGTGTCCTCCTTCCTCTACCGGCTCGGCCGGAGCATGGTCCGCCACCGGCGGGCCGTCGTCGCCGTCGTGCTCGCACTCCTTGTCGCGCTCGGCGCCGCGGCAGGCTTCCTCCAGAAGGGCATGGACAACTCCGTCTCCATCCCCGGCACGGAGTCGCAGGCCGCGCTCGACCGCCTCGCAGCGACGTTCCCCGAGGTCTCCGGGTCGAGCGCGCAGATCCTCGTCGTGTCCCCCGAGGGCACGTCGGTCCGCGACGAAGGCGTCGCGGACGCCGTCCGCGCGACGACCGACGTGCTCGCGGCACGCGACGACGTCCGCGGCGTCCAGTCGCCGTTCACCGACACGCTCACGGGCGACCCGGTCGCCGCGGCCGACGCGGACGGGCTCTCCGACGACGACCGCGCGGCGCTCGTCACTGTCATGATGAGCGGCGCCGGCACCGAGATCCCCACCGCGGTCAAGGACGAGATCGCAGACATCGTCGCCGACCTCAGCACGGCGCTACCCGAAGGCTGGACCGCCTCCGTCGGGGGCGAGCTCTACTCCTCGGAGTTCCCGACGATCACGGTGACCGAGGCGCTCGGCGTCGGCGTCGCGCTCGTCGTCCTCATCCTCACCCTCGGCTCGCTCGTCGCCGCGGGACTGCCGCTCGCCAACGCACTCGTCGGCGTCGGCCTCGCGATGGCGCTCGTCCTCCTCGCGACGGCCGTGACACCCGTGAACTCCTCGACGCCCATGCTCGCGCTCATGCTCGGCCTCGCTGTCGGCATCGACTACGCGCTCTTCATCGTCGCCCGTCACCGTGACCAGCTCCGCGACGGCCTCGACGTCGAGGAGTCGATCGCGCGCGCGACCGCGACGTCCGGCTCCGCCGTCCTCTTCGCAGGCCTCACCGTGATGATCGCGCTCGTCGGGCTCGGCGTCGCCGGCATCCCGTTCCTCACGACGATGGGCGTCGCGGGAGCCGTGGCCGTCGCGGTCGCGGTCGTCGTCTCCGTCACCCTCACCCCCGCGCTGCTCGGATTTGCCGGCGAGCGTGTGCGGCCCCGCCCGTCTCGCCGCGCCCGTCGCGCCGAGGCTCGCGCGGCGGCTCACGCCGCCCAGGGCACGGCCGCCCAGGGCCCGTCGGCGCTGGACCCGGCCGTGCACGCCGCCGCGGACGCCGCGCCGGCTCCCGCCGGCACGGCACCGGCTCCCGACGCCGCCGCGTCACGCGGCGCCCACACCGAGGCACCCCGCACCCGGGCCGACCGGTTCTTCGCGGGCTGGGTCCAGACGGTGACCCGGCGCCCGCTCGTGACGATCGCCGCCGTCCTCGCCGTCGGAACCTTCCTCGCCCTGCCCGCGCTCGACCTGCGCCTCGCGCTCCCCAACGCGGGCGTCCTGCCAGAGTCCAGCCAGGCCCGCCAGACGTACGACCGCATCACCGAGCACTACGGCGCCGGCGCCAACGGCCCGCTCATCGTCACCGCATCGATCCTCACGAGCGACGATCCTCTCGGGCTCGCCGAGGACATCGCCGCAGAGATGCGCGCCCTGCCGGGCGTTGCCGACGTCCCGCTCTCGACCCCCAACGCCTCCGCCGACACGCTCATCGTCCAGGTCGTCCCCGAGGGCGGCCCGACGGACGAGGCGACCGCCGACCTCGTCCAAGACATCCGCGACCAGCGTGACCGCCTCGCCGCCGAGTACGACATCGACATCGCCGTCACCGGCTTCACCGCCGTCGGCATCGACGTCTCCGCGAAGCTCGGCGCAGCGCTCCTGCCGTTCGGGATCTTCGTCGTCGGGCTCTCGCTCGTGCTCCTCACCATGGTGTTCCGCTCGATCGCCGTCCCCCTCAAAGCCACCTTCGGCTACCTGCTGTCGGTCGTCGCGGCCTTCGGCGTCGTCGCCGCCGTCTTCGAGAACGGCATCGCCGCGGACCTCCTCCACGTCGCGAAGCTCGGGCCCGTCATCTCGTTCATGCCCATCGTCCTCATGGGCGTGCTCTTCGGCCTCGCGATGGACTACGAGGTCTTCCTCGTCTCCCGCATCCGCGAGGAGTACGTCCACGGGGGCGACGCCCGCGCCGCGATCCGCTCGGGCTTCCGGGGCTCCGCCCAGGTCGTCACGGCTGCGGCTGTCATCATGTTCTCCGTCTTCTTCTTCTTCGTCCCCGAGGGCGACGTCAACATCAAGCCCATCGCCCTCGGCCTCGCCGTTGGCGTCTTCGTCGACGCGTTCCTCGTCCGCATGACCCTCGTCCCCGCGGTGCTCGAGCTCCTCGGCGACAAGGCGTGGTGGATGCCGCGCTGGCTCGACCGCTTCCTGCCGTCGTTCGACGTCGAGGGCGAGGGCCTCCACGCCGAGCTCGCGCTCGAGGGCTGGCCCGCAGCGGGCACCGCGATCGCCGCCCGCGGGCTGCGCGTCGACGAACGCGCACGGCTCGCCCCGGACGTCGCGCTCGACGTGCCCGACGGGGGAGTCCTCGTCGTCGACGGACCTGCGCGTGCCGTCACCGGACTCCTCCTCACCCTCGCCGGGCGCGTCGCGCCCGCCGGCGGGGACCTCAAGGTCGGCGGCCTCGCGCTGCCGCACCGCGCGGGCGCCGTGAGGCGACGGGTCGGCTGGGTCGACTCACGTCATGCCGACGCACGCGCCGTCGAGGCAGCCCTCCGAGAGAACCCCCACGTGCTCGTCGTCGACGCAGCGCATCACCTCCACGGCTCCGCCCGCGCGGGTGCAGCGCTGAGCGCCGCGCAGGCCGCAGGCACGACCCTCGTCCTCGGCACGTCGGGCGCCGACGTCCTGCCACCCGGTGTCACACCCACGCACCGGCTCAGCCTCACGACGATCGACGCCCCCACCGCCACGTCACCAGCCGCAGCCGGAGTGCTGCGATGACCGCCCCCGTCCGGAAGGCCCCCGCCATGACCCGCTCCGCGCAGCGACGCTGGCTCCTCGCGCTCGTCGCTCTCCTCGTGCCCGTCGCACTCGTCGCCACGCTGCTCGCCTCCCAGTGGGATCCCGCAGCCCGCGCCGGCGAGGTCACCGCGGCCGTCGTCAACCACGACGAGGCCGTGACGATCGACGGCCAGCTCACGCCCCTGGGCCGGCAGCTCGCGGCCGAGCTCGTCAAGGGATCTCGCTCGCGCGGAGGCTGGACGTGGGTCGTCACGGACTCCGACGACGCCGCGGCAGGCCTCGAGGCCGGAACGTACGCGGCCGTCGTGACGATCCCCGCGTCGTTTTCCGCCGACGCCACGTCGTTCGCGGACGGCGACGGCGCACGTCAGGCCCGCATCGATGTCGCGACGCCCGACGGCTCGACCGCGACCCGCGACCTCGTGACGACGGCGCTCGCCGACGCCGCGACCGTCGGGCTCGGCCGCCAGCTCACGCAGACGTACGTCGAGCAGGTCCTCGTCGGGTTCTCGACGACCGGTGACCAGCTCGGCGAGGCCGCCGACGGCGCCCAGCAGCTCGCCGACGGCGCCGGGAAGCTCGCCGACGGGCAGCAGCAGCTTGCCGACGGCGCCGACACCCTCGCGACCGGCACCGGGACGCTCGCCGACGGACTCGGCACTCTCGCGACCGGCGCGGGAAGCGCCGCCACAGGTGCGACGACGCTCGCCGACGGCGCCGGGACCCTCGCGACCGGGGCGAAGGACCTCGCTGGTGGGGCCAAGGACCTCGCCGCAGGGACCAAGCCTCTCGCGGACGGTGCAGCACAGTCGTCGAAGGGCGCGAAGGACCTCGCCTCCGGCGCGAAGAAGCTCGCCGACGGCGCCGACGCGCTCGCGACCGGCACGTCGGGTCTCTCCGACGGCGCCGCCGCGCTCGCGCAGGGTGCCGGGCCGCTCGCGACCGGTGCGGACGCGGTCGCCGACGGCGTCGAGCAGCTGCTCGACGGGATGAGCGCGATGCAGCCCGACGTCGCCGGGCTTCCCGCAGCGGTCGGACAGGCCCGCGCCGGGGTCGACAAGCTCGTCGGTGACGGGCTCGACGAGCTCGTCGCCGGCGTCACGCAGCTCACCGCGGCCCAGGCAGCCGCCGGATGCCTCCCCGAGCCCGCGCCCGGCACCGAGACCGCGTGCCGCGAGCTCGACGCCACGATCGCTGGGGCCGTGGCGGCATACCGCGCGGGCAGCACCCAGATCGTCGACGGCCTTGCACAGCTTGAGGGCGACGCCGGTTCCGCCACAGGGCTCCACGGGCTCGTCGCGGGCCTCGGCGCCCTCGTCGGCAACCCCGACGCGGACCCGACGTCACCGGCCGCGGGCCTCCACGGCCTCGCCGCAGGTGCGCGCGGCGTCGCCGACGGCGCGGACGCGCTCGCGACGGGAGCGACCGAGCTCGCCGCCGGGGCGAAGGAGGTCGCCACGGGCGCGAGCACGCTCGCGACGGGCACGTCGACGCTGTCGACCGGGGCGACGAGCCTCTCCGGCGGGCTCTCGAAGCTCTCCGCCGGCACGTCGACGCTGTCGAAGGGCGCGGGCACGCTCGCGAGCGGTGCGCACACCCTCTCGACGGGCACGGCCGGTCTCGCGAGCGGCGCGAAGGACCTCGCCGGGGGTGTCTCCCAGCTCTCCGAGGGTGCGCGCGGAGCGTCGGACGGCGCGGGCGCGCTCCGTGACGGCGCGTCGACGCTCGCCGACGGACTCGGGCAGACCCTGCCAGGCACCGTCCAGCTCACCGACGGTGCAGGCGAGCTCGCGGACGGCCTCACCCAGGCCGTCGACGCCCTCGCCCAGCAGAAGGTCACGGACCCGACCGCGCTCGCGGACGTCATCGCGCAGCCCGTCGCGACCCCAGCACCGCGCGCGCTCGGCCCGCTCGGCGGGGTCGGCGTGACGATGGCCGTCGCCCTGTGGCTCGGCGCGCTCGTCCTCACGATGCGCCCCCACGTCTCGGGCGCGGCCGCGCTCGGCACGACGCGCTCGTCGTTCGCGGTCACCGCGCGCGGACTCGGCGCGACGTCCGCGGTCGCGGCCGTGCAGGGTGTCCTCGCGGGTGTTGTCGTCGCGGCCGTCACGGACACGTCGTGGGTTGTCGTCCCGGCCGCCGCGTTCGTCGCCGTCGTGCTCCTGTGGTTCCTCCACGCCGTCGTCGCATGGACCGGGAACGTGGGTCGTGCGTTCGCGCTCGTCGTCGGCGTCGCCGTGCTCGTCGCGGCGACCGCGCCATCGGAGCCCACGTGGGTCGCGCGCCTCGGTGAGCTGGGCCCTCTCGACGCGGCGGCACGGTTCCTCGGCGGGCTTGCCCACGAGGGCGCCGCGGGCGGCTCTCTTGTCATCCTCCTCCTCTGGACCGCCGCGAGCGCGGCGGCCGCCGTCGGCGCCACGACGTGGCACCGCCGCCAGGCCGGCCACGCCCTCCTGGCAACGGCGTAGCCAGCTCCGACCTTCGCGAGGGGGTCAGCGGTCGCGGGACGAGAGCACGCAGAACTCGTTGCCCTCCGGGTCGCGCAGAAGCGCAGCGCCATGGGAGTCCTCCGTCCGGGAACGCCGTCGTCCCCACCCTCCGACGCTACTCCTCCGTCAGCGGGACCGAGGTCGGAGACGGACATGGGGCAGCTCGGGCGCTGGCAGCGGCGCGCCCTCGTACCCCGTCACCCGCCCGAAGCGCGCCTCGCCCTCCGTCCCTCCAGCGACGGCGTCCTGCCACAGCCGTCGCGCCTCGACGACCTCCTCATGAGTGCGCCCGACGAAGTTCCACCACATGAGGACCTGCTCCTCGAACGGCTCCCCGCCGATGAGCACCGCCCGCACCGGCTCGTCACCCGTCCGCAGCTCGAGCGTGCTCCGGCCCGGCGGGACGTACCCGAGGGACGCGACCGGCACGGACGCGCCCTCGAGGCGCAGTGCACCCCGGTCGACAAGCACCGCGTGCTCGAACGACTCCTCGACGTCGAGCCGCACGACGACACCCGGAGCGAGATCGAGCTGCGCCGCGACGAGCGGCGTGTCCGCCCGGGCAGGTGACGTCACCCCGCCGAGCGAGCCCATGAAGACCCGCACGAGCCCCGCCTCGCGCGGCCCCACGGTACGCGCCCGGTGCCGACCGGACGCCGCCTCACCGCCCGCCGCCTCCGCGCGCTCCGACGCGTCGTGCACGACGAACGACGGCAGGTCCGCGACGTGCCCGAACGCGCGCTCACCGTCGCGCGTCCCCGAGGGCAGCGCGGTCCACAGCTGCACGCCGTGGAGCGTGCCGTTCGTGGGGAAGAGCCCGGGCGTCGCCTCCTCGGAGTGGCAGATCCCCGCCCCGGCCGTCATGAGGTTGAGCTGCCCGGGCGCGATCTCCTGGACGGAGCCGAGCGCGTCACGGTGGAGCACGCGCCCCTCGAACAGCCAGGTGACGGTCTGCAGCCCCGTGTGCGGGTGGGGCGGGACGTCCATGCCGCCCGTCGCCGCGACGTCGTCGGGCCCATAGTGGTCGACGAAGCAGAACGCACCGACCATCGACCGTGCCTTCGACGGCAGGGTGCGGCGGACGGTCATCCCGCGCGGACCACCGAGCGGCACATCGCGCGGCTCGACAATCTCGACGTCGTCGGCGCTCTCGGAGCGTGACGCGTCGCGTGCGTCGATGCCCGTGGCGAACATGTGACCTCCTCGTCCGGCGTTCTCCTATCCTCCGCCACGAGCGCCGCCCCGCCCAGCCCGGCCTGCGAGGTGCGCAGCCCGGCCCGCGAAGGGGCCCGCCCTCAGACGGCGATCGACTGCTGGGCAGGCTCGGCCGCGTGCGCCACTGACGCGAGCGTCGGCTCGCCCCGTCCGGGGGTGAGGGCACGGAGGGCACCGAGGATCGCGACGAGGTCGACGACCTCCTGCATCGCGGCGCCCGCGAGGGCGGGCAGGAAGCCGAACGCGGCGACGAGCATGAGGACGACGGACAGGCCGATGCCGGCCCAGATGCTCTCGAGCGCGACGCGCACGGTCCGGCGGGAGATCCCGACGAGGCGGACGAGCGCTCCGAGGTCGTCGACGAGCAGGACGGCGTCGGCCGACTCGCTCGCGGCGGTCGCGCCCGTGGCACCCATCGCGACGCCGACGTCGGCGACGGCGAGGACGGGGGCGTCGTTGACGCCGTCGCCGACCATGAGGACGGGCCGTTCGGGCAGGCTTGCGACGGCCGCGACCTTCTCCTGGGGGAGGAGGGACGCGCGGACCTCGTCGACGCCGACCTCGGCGGCGACGTGCTGCGCGGTGGCCTCGGCGTCGCCCGTGAGCATGACGATGCGCTCGACGCCGACGCCCCGAAGGGCTGTGAGGACGGCGGCGGACTCGTCGCGGACGGCGTCGGCGAGCTCGACGATGCCGACACGCTCGCCGTCGACGGCGACGTGCACGGCGACGGCTCCCGGGGTGACGTCGCTCTGGGCGGCGAGCGGGGCGTCGGTGCGGGACGCGTCGGCAATCGCGTCGGGCGCCGACGCCTGGACGACCCACGTGCCCTTGCCGACGGCGACGCGCCGGCCGCCGACGGTCGCGGCGACGCCGTGCGCGGTCTCCTCGGTGACGTCGGTGCCGGGCTGCACGGTGGTGCCGCGCTCGCGGGCTCCGGCGACGAGCGCGACGGCGATGGGGTGGGCGGAGTACTGCTCGGCGGCCGCGGCGAGGGCGAGGATGTCGTCCTCGGTGAGGCCGTCGGTCGCGACGACGCGGGTGATGTGGGGGCGGCCGTGCGTGAGCGTTCCGGTCTTGTCGAGCGCGACGGTGCGGACGCGTGCGAGCTGTTCGAGGACGCCTCCGCCCTTGACGACGACGCCTGCCTTGGCGGAGCGGGACATGCCGGCGACGAAGGTGACGGGTGCGGCGATGAGCAGCGGGCAGGGGGTGGCGACGACGAGGACCTCGGCGAGACGGCGGGGGTCGCCGCTCACCCACCAGGCGAGGAGCGCGATGGCGACGGCGACGATCGTGAACGGGACGGCGTAGCGGTCGGCGAGCCGCACCATGGGGGCGCGGGTCTCCTCGGCGGCGGCGACGAGGTCGACGATCTGCTGGTACTGGGAGTCGGCGGCGAGCGCCGTCGCGCGGATGTGGGCGACGCCGTCGCCGTTGATGGAGCCGGAGACGATGCGGTCACCGCGGACGTGCTCGACGGGGAGGGACTCGCCGGTGACGGAGGACTCGTCGAGGACGGCGGTGTCGTCGACGAGCTCGCCGTCGACGGGGACGACCTCGGCGGGCTTGACGAGGAGGATGTCGCCGATGGCGACGTCCTCGACGGGGATGTCGGTCACGGTGCCGGAGCTGTCGACGCGGTGGGCGGTGCGGGGTGCGCGGTCGAGGAGGGCGGTGAGCTCGCGCTTGGCGCGGCGCTCGGCGTAGTCCTCGAGGGCTTCGCCTCCGGTGAGCATGATGACGACGACGAGGGCGGCCCAGTGCTCGCCGACGGCGACGGCTGCGGAGATAGCGAGGACGGCGAGGATGTCGAGGCCGACGTCTCCGGCGCGCAGCGAGCGGACCATGTCCCAGGCCTGCGTGGCGGCGACGAGGACGACCCAGGCGACGACGATCCAGCGGGAGGTGTCGTCGAGGCCTGCGGCGAGGAGGGTGAGGCCGACGGCGCCGACGGCGAGCGTGGCGATGACCCAGGGGTAGGCGCGAAGACGTTCCATGGTCCTAGTCCTACGCCTTACCGAGAATCATTTCCAGCAAGCGAAGGCTGGCCTCACCCCGGGAGGGGATGCGTCCGGCAGGCGGGACGGACGCCTCGTTCCGGTTGCAGGGAGACGGTTCCGGACCTAGCCTCTAGAAACCGGTTACTCGGTCATGTGATTCCTCTGCGACACCCCAGCCCCTGTGGCCGGGACGGCCCCGACGACGTCGTCGGGACCACGCTGCGCGCCCCTGGGCGCACAGGTCGCAGAGTCCGCGCCGCGACGCCCACCACGCGCCACGGAACCCCGAGAATCCGGCGCAGTGGCCACTGCTCCCCACCAGTTCAACGATGAGAGGTGTGGTACCAGCATGAGAAGGATCGCCCGAGGACGACTGCTCGCAGCAGGAGTCGCAGCAACGCTCGCGACGTCCGTCGGCATCATCGGCCTGTCCGTCACCGCGCAGGCTGCGGTGAGCGGCGCAGCGACCGGTTTCGCCGCCCAGAACGGCGGCACCACCGGAGGAGCGGGCGGCGCGACCGTCCGCGCCACGACAGGCACCCAGATCCACGCCGCGCTCTGTGGCAGACCCAGCTCCAGCACCCCGATCACCATCGAGGTCGAGGGCACCATCACGCACGCCGGCACCCGAAAGGTCTCCGGCTCGAGCTGCAACACCGCCGACGGCGTCATCGAGCTCAAGCAGGTGAGCAACGTGACGATCGTCGGCGTCGGCAAGGGCGCGATCTTCGACCAGGTGGGCATCCACCTGCGCGAGGCGAGCAACATCGTTATCCAGAACGTCACCGTTCAGAACGTCAAGAAGTCGGGCTCACCCACGTCGAACGGCGGCGACGCGATCGGCATGGAGTCCGGCGTGAGCAACGTGTGGGTCGACCACGTGACGCTCATCGCCTCGGGTGGCGAGTCCGCCGGCTACGACGGGCTCTTCGACATGAAGGCCGGAACGAAGTACGTCACCCTCTCCTACAGCATCCTCCGCAACTCCGGCCGCGGCGGCCTCGTCGGCTCGAGCGAGACCGACTCGGGCAACGGCCCCGTCACGTACCACCACAACCTCTACGAGAACCTCGACTCGCGCGTGCCGCTGCTCCGCGGCGGTCTCGCGCACATCTACAACAACCACTACCGCTCGATCAACGAGTCCGGCATCAACGCACGCGCCGGCGGCCGCGCCAAGGTCGAGAACAACTACTTCGAGGACTCCAAGGACGTCCTCGGCACGTTCTACACCGACCTGCCGGGCTACTGGGACACGCGCGGCAACATCCTCGACAACGTCACGTGGTCCGCGCCCGGCTCGAAGAACCGCCCCGCCGGCCCCGGTTTCGCCTCGACGGCGACGCTCTCGGTCCCGTACACCGCGCAGCTCGACGCTGCGTCGTGCGTGCCCGCGGTCGTCGCGGCCACGGCTGGCGCTGGCAAGGGGCTCAAGGTGTCCGACGGCACGTGCAGCCCGACGACGCCCGAGCCGACCAACCCGCCGACGACGCCCGAGCCCACGGACCCGCCGACGACGGAGCCCACCAACCCGCCGACGACGCCGCCGACGCCCGTCGGACCGAACCTCAGCCTCTCGGGCGGCGCCGACGGCTCGAGCAAGGCGTCGGGTACGAGCTACGGCAACGCGATCGACGGTGACCTCGCAAGCTACTGGTCCCCGCAGGGGACCTCGGGCCGCATCTCCGTGAAGTGGTCGTCCGCACGGACCGTCGGACGCGTCGTCGTCTCCGGCAGCTCCGTCGGCGCGTGGCGCCTCGTCGACAACGCGACGGGCGCCGTCCTCACGACCGGCACCGGCACGGGCACGGCGACGTTCACGCCGCGCGCAACCGTCAAGGTCAACCTCGAGGTCGCCGGGACGTCCGGCGCACCGCGGATCACCGAGCTCGCGCTCCACGTGGGCTGACGCACGACGGCCCGCCTGCCTGCCAGCGGGCAGGCGGGCCTCTGGTCCCACGAGACCGACGTCACATCGTGATGAGGTGGGGGCACGGCTGGGACGAGGACGACCCGCCGGACCCCTCCCTGCCGAAAGGTCGTCATGGACGCTGCCCTCTCGCTTCTCGCCGAGCAGCCCGTGCTGCTCCTCGTCCTGCTCGTCGGAATCGGCGCGGCCATCGGTCACGTCCAGGTGCGGGGCGTCGGCCTCGGTGCGGCCGCGGTCCTCTTCTGCGCCCTGCTCCTCGGCGCGCTCGGCGCCTCGCGGAACATCGACCTCGAGGTGCCGCATGCGGTCGGCACGCTCGGCCTCACGCTCTTCACGTTCACCGTCGGCATCGTCTCGGGCGCCGAGTTCTTCGCGTCCCTGCGGCGCAGCCTCAAGGTCATCGCGTGGATGATCGCCGTCGTCACAGCCGGGGCTGGCGTCGCGGTCGGGCTCGGGCGTCTGCTCGACCTCTCGACCGCGACGATCGCCGGCACGTTCGCCGGCGCCCTCACGAACACCCCGGCGCTCGCCGCGGCGCGTGAGGCTGCGGGTGACGACGCGGCACCGACCGTCGGCTACGCCGTCGCGTACGTCTTCGGCGTCGTCGGCGTGCTCGTCGTCACGCACCTCGCGCTCCGCGCGCGCGGCAACGACACCGATGCGCCGCCCGAGATCGTCGAGCGCGCCGTGCGCGTCGAGTCGGCGAGCGGTCAGTCGGTGCGTGAGCTCACCGAGCTCTACGGCGAGCGCATCGCCTTCTCGCGGCTGCGCAGCGGCTCCGAGGACGCTGCTCCGCACACGGCGCTCGACGAGGACGTGCTCGCCGTCGGCGACGTCGTCACCGTCGTCGGGCCCGAGCGGCTCGTCGAGGAGGTTGTTGCGGCGCTCGGCCACGTGTCGTCGCACGAGCTCCGGCAGGACGGACGCGTCGTCGCGATGCGCCGCATCACCGTCTCGTCGACGAAGGTCGCGGGACGCACGCTCGAGGAGCTCGAGCTGCACTCCCGCTTCGGTGCCGTCGTCACGCGGCTGCGACGCGGCGACGTCGACGCCGTCGCGAACTCGCGCACCGTGCTGCGCCTCGGCGACCGGGTGCGGGTCGTCGCCCCGCGCGGCCACATGGGCGAGATCACGAAGCTGCTCGGCGACTCGACCCGTGGCTTCTCCGACATCAACCCCGCGGTCCTTGGCATCGGGATGGCGCTCGGCGTGCTGCTCGGGCTCGTCGTCCTGCCCGTGCCGGGAGTGCGCGTGACGATCGGTGCGGCCGCCGGCACGCTCATCATGGGTCTGATCCTCGGGCGGCTCGGTCGCGTCGGGCCGTTCTCGACGTCGATGTCGTTCACGGCCGCGCAGGCGCTCAGCGAGCTGGGGCTGCTCATCTTCCTCGCGCAGGCCGGGCTGGTCGCCGGGGGGCAGGTCGCTCCGGCGTTTGCGTCGGGTGAGTGGCTGCGGATCCTTGCGCTCGGTGTCGCGGTGACGACGACGGTCGCGGTCGGGCTGTGGGTGGTGCTGCGGAGGCTGTGCCACGTGGGTGCGACGACGACGTCGGGCATGATCGCCGGGACGCACACGCAGCCCGCGGTGCTCGCGTACGCGAACGTGCGGACGGGCTTCGACCCGCGGGTCGCGCTCGGGTACGCGCTCGTGTACCCAGCGGCGATGATCGTGAAGATCATTGCGGGCGGCATCCTCGGTTCGCTCTGACACGTCTTCGTCCAGGTGGCTGCCCACTGGGCAACGTTGCACTGTGGGCAACGGCGTGTCTAGAGTCGTCCGGTGACCACCTCGCTGCGCGACCTCAAGAAGGCCGCGACCGCCCGTGAGCTCGCCGCGACAGCGTTCAGGCTCGTCGGGGAGCGCGGCTACGACGACGTGACGATCGACCAGATCGCCGAGCACGCCGGCTACTCCCGCCGCACGTTCGCCAACCACTTCGGTGGCAAGGCCGAGGCCGTCGTCGACGGGTTCCTCCAGCGGTTCCAGCCGGAGCCGCTCGACGACGCGACCGCGCCGCGCACCTTCGCGGACCTCGTCGACGCGAGCGAGGACTTCCTCGTCGCGCTCCTCGACGGGCCCGCGCTCGACGACGTCCGGGACTTCGCGGCGATCGCGCGCGAGCACCCCGCGCTCGAGTCGGTCGCGCACGCGCGCCTCCAGGCGTTCCGCGGCTCCCCGACGATCACGGCCCTCGCGGGGCGGTTCGGCGCGACGCGCACGATGCTCTACCTCTCGGCGCTCGTCGGGCTGCTCGGCGGGAGCATCCACGTCGTTGCGGAGGAGATCGGTGCGACGTGCGCTCCGCTTCCTCACCTCACGCCCGAGCTGCGCGCGCGGTTGCGCGCGCTCGTCGCGGAGGCGTTCGGATATCTCCGTCACGGCTTCGTGCCCGGCCCCGGCGACGCGTCGCCTGCCCCCTGATCTCGGGTGCGCGTCCGCGCACCCCGCCCACAGGCCCCGTCGTCGGGCCCTCCGTCCACACCCGCGCACGCCCCCACAGACAGGACCCTCGTGCACAAGTTCTCCGCCTTCTCCCTCAAGAACAGGGCGCTCATCGCGCTCGTCACGGTGGTGGTCGCGATCTTCGGCGGCCTCGCCTTCACGAGCCTCAAGCAGGAGCTCATCCCGTCGATCGAGGTGCCGCAGCTCGCGGTGCTCACGGTCCACCCGGGTGCGTCGGCCGAGGTCGTCGCGAGCGACGTCACGGCGCCGATCGAGAAGGCCCTGCAGACCGTGCCGGGCCTGCTCGGCACGACGACGACGTCCTCGACGGGCGTCTCCGTCGTCATGGCGGAGTTCGAGTTCGGCACGGACACGGCCAAGGTCGAGCAGAAGATGGCGCAGTCCATCAGCCGCATCCGCTCGATCCTGCCCGACGGCACGGACCCGTCGGTCATGGCGATCAGCCTCGACGACTTCCCCGTCATCCAGGTCGCGGTGTCGTCCGACGACACGACGAAGCTCGCGGGCACGCTCGCGGAGTCCGTCGTGCCCGCGCTCGAGCGCATCGACGGCGTCGCGTCGGCGTCGATCGTCGGAGCGCCCGGACCGCGCGTCGCGATCACGCCGCGCGCCGAGGACATGGCACGCCACGGCGTCAACGCGCAGTCGATCGCGCAGCTGCTCATGCAGAACGGTGTGCTCGTCCCGGCCGGCACGATCGTCGACGCAGGCTCGGAGATGGCCGTGCAGGTCGGCTCGCGTCTCGCGTCGGTCGACCAGATCAAGGACCTGCCGCTCGTCGGCACGCAGGGCTCGGTGTCCTTCACCGACGAGGACGGCTTCCCCGTCGACGTCCCGTCGGGGCTTGCCGCCACCCTCGGTGACGTCGCCGACGTCGAGCTGACGACGGACCCGACGACGTCGTACTCGCTCGTCGACGGGGTCGAGGCGCTCACGCTGTCCATCACGAAGCTGCCCGATGCCAACACGGTCGACGTCTCCCACGCCGTCCAGGACGCCCTGCCCGAGCTCGAGGCGCGCGTCGCGGGCGCGAGCTTCGACGTGCTCGTCGACCAAGCGCCGTTCATCGAGGACTCGATCTCGGGCCTCGCGACCGAGGGTCTGCTCGGCCTCGTCATGGCGGTCATCGTCATCCTCGCGTTCCTGCGCTCGGGGCGTGCGACGCTCGTCACCGCGGTGTCGATCCCGGTGTCGCTGCTCATCGCGTTCGTCGGCATGCAGGCCGCGGGCTACACGCTCAACATCCTGTCGCTCGGTGGTCTGACGATCGCGATCGGGCGCATCGTCGACGACTCGATCGTCGTCATCGAGAACGTCGAACGTCATATGCGGTACGGGAAGTCGCGACGGCGGACGATCATCGACGCCGTGCGCGAGGTGGGTGGCGCGATCACCGCGTCGACCGTGACGACCGTCGCGGTGTTCGTGCCGATCGCGCTCGTCGGCGGCATGTCGGGCGTGCTGTTCCGCCCGTTCGCGTTCACGGTGGCGATCGCCATGGGTGCGTCGCTCCTCGTGTCGCTGACGATCGTGCCGGTGCTCGCGTTCTGGTCCCTCAGCTGGAAGGGGCACGACGCCGCGACGCCCGACGCGCACGCGGCGGCGCCGACGGCGCAGGACGAGGAGCTCTCGGAGCCGGACACCGGCGCCATCCAGCGTGGTTACGGCCGCACGCTCGACTGGACGCTCGCGCACCGCTGGACGACGATCGGCATCGCGGTGGCCGTGCTCGCCGGGACGCTCGCGCTCGTGCCGTTCATGAAGACGAGCTTCCTCGGCGACATGGCGCAGAACTCCCTCGGCATCACGCAGCAGGTGAAGCCGGGCACGAGCCTCACGCAGCAGCTGCGGACGGCCCGGACGGTCGACGAGGCGCTGCGGAAGGTCGACGGTGTCGAGCTCGTCGCGGCGACGATCGGCCAGACGGACCAGAGCATGCTGCTCGGTGGGGCGGAGTCGATCTCGTACTCGCTCACGACGGATGCCGACGGCGACCAGGCGAAGATCCAGGATGCCGTCCGTGCCGCGCTCGCGGACGTCGTCGACGAGGAGGACCTCACGATCTCGCCGTTCGCCGGGATGGGCATGTCGAACGACGTGCAGATCAGCGTGACGGGCTCCGACGCGAAGGCTGTCGCGAGCGGCACGTCGGCGATCGCTGACGCGATGCGTCCGCTCGAGGGCGTGCGTCAGGTGTCGACGTCGCTCACGGACGCGCGGCCGACGGTGTCGGTCGTCATCGACCGGACGAAGGCTGCGGCGGCGGGTCTCACGGAGACGCAGCTGTCGCAGGCGGTCGCGGGCATGATCACGCCGCAGCAGATCGGTGCGGTGACGCTCGACGGCTCGTCGGTCAACGTCTACCTCACGCCCGAGGACCCGGCGCGCTCGGTCGCCGGCATCCGTGACCTGCCCCTCGGAGCGGAGGGCGGGACGGTCGGCGACCTCGCCGAGGTCAAGGTCGTCGACGGCCCGGTGTCGATCACGACGTCGAACGGTGTGCGCAACCAGGTCGTCAACGTCACGCCGGAGTCGGACGACCTCGGTCAGACGTCGTCGGTCGTGCAGGAGGCGCTCGACGGCGTCGACCTGCCGGACGGTGTGACGGCGGAGGTCGGTGGCGTGACGGCCGAGCAGAACGAGGCGTTCAGCCAGCTGGGTCTCGCGATGCTCGTGGCGATCCTCATCGTCTACGTCGTCATGGTCGCGACGTTCCGGTCGTTGCTGCATCCGCTGCTGCTGCTCGTGTCGATCCCGTTCGCGGCGACCGGTGCGATCCTCCTGCAGGTCGCGACGGGTGTGGCGCTCGGGGTGCCGTCGCTCATCGGTGTGCTCATGCTCATCGGCATCGTCGTGACGAACGCGATCGTGCTCGTCGACCTCGTCAAGCAGTACCGCGACCGGGGCGTGCCGATGGCGGACGCGTTGCGGCGCGGTGCGGTGCACCGTGTGCGACCGATCCTCATGACGGCGGTCGCGACGATACTCGCGCTCGCACCGATGGCGATCGGGGTGACGGGGCACGGCGGGTTCATCTCGCAGCCGCTCGCGATCGTCGTCATCGGCGGGCTGTTCTCGTCGACGCTCATGACCCTCATCGTGCTGCCGGCGCTGTACCACCTGGTGGAGAGCGTCGGGAAGCGCGGGGCGACGCGCGTCCTGGAGGACTGACCGTCTGCTCGTGACCGGGGCGTCTCCGTGGTCCCGGAACCCTCCCCCACCACCTCGTTGTGGCTCGATAGCCGATCGGACCACCTGTCCGGTACGGATCCGCTATCGAGCGCGGGGAAGGCTTGCTCTATAGCCGATCCGTGCACCTGAGGTGCACGGATCGGCTATCGGCACGCTGGGCGGTGGGGCTGGGGATGGACGGGGTGGGCGGCGAGGCTGCGGGTCCGGCAGGATGTGACGACGGCCGCATCGATGCGAGGAGGTCCACCATGAAGCCGTTCGTGCTGCTCGCGACGCGCGCGGAGGACGTCATCGCTGACGTCGAGCACGCCGCTTACCTCGAGCTCGGTGGTCTCGCCCCCGACGAGCTCTGGCGCGTGCGCCTCGACCAGGGACCCATGCCCGCGCTCGACCTCGACGACGTCTCGGGCGTCATCGTCGCCGGCAGCCCCTTCACGTCGTCGGACCCGGCCGCGTCGAAGAGCGCGACCCAGCTGCGCGTCGAGCGTGAGATCTCCGCGCTGCTCGACGACGTCCTCGCACGCGACATCCCCTACCTCGGCGCGTGCTATGGGGTGGGGACGCTCGGCACGAAGATCGGCGCCGTGGTCGGCACGACGTACGGCGAGGAGGCAGGTACCGTCGACGTGACGCTCACCGACGCGGGCCGCACCGACCCGCTGCTCGCGGGCCTGCCCGACGTGTTCGCGGCGTACGTCGGGCACAAGGAGGCGATCACGACGCTCCCTCCGAGCGCCGTCGTCCTCGCGACGGGCACCGCGTGCCCGGTCCAGATGTTCCGCGTCGGTACGAACGCGTACGCGACGCAGTTCCACCCCGAGCTCACGCGCGACGCCTACGTGCAGCGGCTCGAGGCCTACGCGGGCCACGGTTACTACCCGCCCGAGCAGGCCGAGCAGGTCCTCGCGACGGCCCGCGCGAGCGACGCCCCCGTGCCCCGGCGCATCCTGCGACGCTTCGTCGAGCTCTTCGGACGCTGAGCGCGCGCGGTCCGATGGCGTGGCCTTGCCGCGCACGGCAACATCGGAGGATGACGACCGACGACGTGCCCCGCGCCCCTCGACGTTCCCCCGTGACCGTCGCCATGACAACGGTCCGCTCCTTCCTCGAGCACGGAGGGACCGACGTCGCCGCCGCGCTGACCTTCTACGCCGTCCTCGCGATCGCGCCCGCGGCGGCGGCACTCCTGTCGATCGTCGGGCTGCTCGAGAACCCGCAGAGCGTCGTCGACGAGATCAAGGGAGTGCTGCGCGAGGTCGCGTCGCCGGAGGTCGTCGAGACCGTCGGCGGCATCCTCGACGGGCTCGCTGAGAACAGCAGCGCGGGTGTGGCGTTCGTCGTCGGTCTGCTCGGCGCGCTGTGGTCCGCCTCCGCGTTCGTCACCGCCTTCTCGCGGGCGATGAACACCGTCCACGGCGTGGAGGAGGGACGCCCGACGTGGGTGCTGCGCCCGCTCATGGCGGTGCTGACGATCGTCCTCGTCCTCGTTGCGGCGGTTGTCGCGGTGCTGCTCGTCGTCTCCGCGGACCTCGCACGGACGCTCGGCGGGCCGATCGGCCTGAGCGACACGTTCGTCACGGTCTTCGCGTGGAGCAAGTGGCCGCTCGTGCTCGTCGCGATCGTCCTGCTCGTCTCGCTTCTCTACCACTGGACGCCGAATGTCCGGCACGGTCGCTACCGCGTGCTGTCGCCGGGCGCGGCGGTCGCGGTCGGTGTCATCCTCGTCGCGAGCTGGGGCTTCGGTGTGTACGTCGCGAACTTCGCGAGCTACGACCGCACGTACGGGGCGCTGGCGAGCGTCGTCGTCGTGCTCGTGTGGCTGTGGATCTGCTCGATGATTCTCGTCCTCGGTGCGGAGCTCGACCACGAGCTGCTCCGGGGTCGACAGCTGCGCGAGGGGCTGCCGGCGACAGACCGCGCCCTCCTGCCGATGCGCTCGACCGCGCAGATCGACAAGCGTGCGCGCCAGGAGGCGCGTGCCGTCGAGCGTGACGAGGAGATCCAGAAGGAGGCGTTGACGCTGCAGGTCACGGCGGGCACCCGCGGCCTCGACGGCCCGACGGCCCGCGGCGGGTCGGACGATGCTCCGGTGGACGACGCAACGTCGGGCAAGGAGGCCCACGCAGACCGTGGGACGCCGCCCGACGAGGGCTCTCCGGGCCGATAGGGTGGCCCCCGAGCCCGCGCACGACGACAGGAAGGACGGCCGGTGACGATCCCTAATATCATCACCCTCACCCGTCTCATCGTCCTCACCCCGCTGTTCGTCGTCCTGGCCGCGTCGGGGCGCACGGGCGCCGCGATCGTCGCGCTCATGGTCCTCGGTGTGACCGACTGGGCCGATGGGTTCATCGCGCGCCGGTTCAACATGACGAGCGAGCTTGGCAAGACCCTCGACCCGCTCGCCGACAGGCTCGGCATGCTCGCGGTCGTCATCACGCTCACGCTGCTCGGCGAGCTGAGGTGGTGGATGCTCGGGCTCGTCGTCGTGCCGGACGCCGTGCTCATCTGCGGTGCGCTGTTCCTCATGGTGACGAAGCGATGGCCGCTTCCGGACCTCGAGGTGTCACTCCTCGGCAAGGCTCGCACCGCAGCGCTCATGACGGGGCTGCCGCTGCTGCTCCTCGCCTCGGGGACGGACGGCGTGCTGTGGCACGTCGCGTTCGGGCTCACGGTCGCCGGGTGCGTCGGGCATGCGCTTGCTGCGACGACGTACGCGGTGCGTGCCTGGCAGCTCGTGTACGGGTCCGGCAGGGTGCCCGTGGGGCCCGAAGGTCCCGACGTGCAGGCGTGATCCGCAGAAATCTGCGATGGGTGGGTTGCGTGTCGTTTCCGCATCGTTATGAAGACGTTCGGGTTCCGGCTCGCTTCTTGGGCGCACATCCCCCTATGCTCGGGGGGTAGTTGCTGTGCTTTGCTCGTCTCGCTGCGATGGAATCATCGCGTTCCGGCTTCAGGAGTGGACGAAGAACACCGCGACGGAGCGGCCCTCGAAAGACGAGGGTCGTCCGAGCACTCTGAAGGAGTACGGAATGTCTGTTGGAACCGTGAAGTGGTTCAACTCGGAGAAGGGCTACGGCTTCATCGCCCCCGAGGACGGTAGCGCCGACGTGTTCGCGCACTACTCGGCCATCCAGTCGAGCGGCTACCGCTCGCTCGAGGAGAACCAGCGCGTCGAGTTCGACGTCACGCAGGGCCCGAAGGGCCCGCAGGCGGAGAACATCCGCCCCCTCTGATCTCGCACAGCGCGTAGATCTTCGAACGCCCCGCTCCCCTCACGGGGGGCGGGGCGTTGCGCATGCCTAGGGGCGTCGGTGCCTCGGGGTCTGGGTGCGTCCGGGAGGGTTGCGTCAGGGCACCTCGCGGAGGTGCTCTGACGCAGTCAGTTCGGCTGGTCGTCCGACGTCCGCCGCACGGGGGTGTCCGGGCCGATCTCGCGGTCGGTGACGGTCTCGACGACGGTCTCGACGGCGTCCTCGATGGCGTCCTGCGCGGCGCGGTTCGCGGCGCGGACCTGCCGCAGCCGCAGCAGGCGGGCGGCGACGAACCACAGGACGAGCACCGCGATCGCGACGAGGACGAGCTTCGAGAGGACGCCGCTCCACTGCTCGAGGACGGGCTTGATCGCGGGGCCGGCGATGTAGCCGGCACCGATCCAGATGGCGTTCCACAGGCCGGAGCCGGCGAATGTGTACCAGGTGAACTTGCCGAGGTTCATGCGCTCGATCCCTGCGGGGATCGAGATGAACGACCGCACGAGGGGCACGCACCGTCCGACGAACACTGCTGTGCCGCCCCACCGGGCGAAGAAGGCCTCGGCGCGGTCGAAGTCCTCGTGCTCCATGAGCGGGACGGCGCCGACGATCGCGCGCGTGCGGTTGCGACCGAACGCGTAGCCGATGCCGTACCAGGCCCACGCGCCGATGATCGCGCCGAGCGTCGCGAGGGTCCACGCGAGCCAGACGTTCATGCGGCCCTCGTACGCGAGGAAGCCGGCGCCGGGCAGGACGGCCTCGGACGGGATCGGCGGCACGAACGTCTCGACGAGCACGGCGATGCCGACGCCGACCTCGCCGAGCGACTCCATGAGGCTGAGCACCCACCCGATGAAGCCGTCGTACTCGGCTGCGGGGTGGACGTCGGTCGCGAGCGGGGCGAGGCGGGTGAGGTTCATGGCTCCGGGCTTGTCGGGGTGGCGGCGCGGCCGGCGGCGGCCAGCTCTCCGAACGCTACCGGTTGTGGGGCGTCGGGACGCCGCGTTCCTGGGGAGGTGTCGTAGGAATGCGGTCGGCGGGCGTGAGGAGTGCGGCGAGGGCCCCGGGCGTCGTCTGCGGGAGGGAGCACGTCGTGCCCTGGCAGACGTACGCGGTGGGCGCGCCGCCGACGGGCCCGCGGTCCGCGTGCGCGGGCACGTGCGTGAGGTCGCGCTCGACGTCGGACGGGTACTCCGTCGCGGGAGGGACGGGCGTGAGGACGATGCCGGGGGCGGTGGCTGCCCAGACGGTGCGGGCGAGGGGCCCGTCGGGGGTCGTGCCGGCGAGGACGACGCAGCGGGGGCCGTCGGCGAGCGCCTCGGCGACCGCGAGTGCCCACCCGGCGGCGCGCGGCGCGCCGTGCGCGAGGGCCCGGTACGGCGCGAGGGCAGCGTGCGCGGCCGCGAGGTGACGGTGCTCGCCGCTCAGCGCGGCGAGGCGCACGAGCGACCCGGCCGCGGCCGAGCGGCCCGACGGAGACGCGCCGTCGGTCGGGTCGCCCGGGCGGACGACGAGCGCCGGCCCGCCGCCGGCGGGAGGGGCGTCGTAGAACGCGTCGCCGTTGACGAAGCGGTCGAGGAGCCGGTCGACGAGCCGCGCGGCGACCTCGTACCAGCGGGTGTCGCCGGTGGCGGCGTGGAGCTGGAGGAGGCCGTCGGCGAGGAGGCCGTGGTCCTCGAGCGTCGCCTCGGTGGGGCTCACGCGGTCGCCGAGGCTCGTGCGGCGCAGCACGTCGCCGTCGAGGTGGCGATCGACGACGGCGTCGGCGACGCGTGCCGCGAGCGTGACGAGGTGCGGGGCGTCGAGGGTGCGGCCGGCCTCGGCGAGCGCGCCGATCGTCAGGCCGTTCCAGCCGGCGACGACCTTGTCGTCGCGGGCTGGGGCGGTGCGCGCGGAACGTGCGGTGGCGAGCAGCCCCCGCACGCGGGTCCACCTCTCACCGTCCGTCTCGTCCCGACCCCCACGGATTGACGGGTTCCCCCCGTCGGACGGGGGGAACCCATCAATCCGTCGCGAGGGGGCCGTGAGGACCGACGGGTCGAGGCGGAGGACGCTCGTGCCGTGCTCGAACGTGCCCGCGTCGGTGACGGAGCAGACGTCCGCCGCCCACGCGCCGTCCGCGTCCCCGAGCGCGTCGCGCAGCTGCGTGGGCGTCCACACGTAGAAGGTGCCCTCGGCGCCGTCCGTGTCGGCGTCGAGCGATGTCGCGAACCCGGTAGGGGTGAGCATGTCGCGCTCGAGGAACTCCGCGAGCCGCAGCGCGGTCGTGCGCACCCAGTCCTCACCCGTCGCGCGCCACAGGCCCGTGAGGACGGCGAGCAGCTGCGCGTTGTCGGTGAGCATCTTCTCGAAGTGGGGGACGGTCCACGTCGCGTCGACGGTGTAGCGGGCGTAGCCGCCGCCGAGCTGGTCGTGGAGCCCGCCCGACGTCATCGCGACGACGGTCCGCCGCACGAGGTCGAGCGCACGCACGTCGCCCGTGCGGCCGTGGTGGCGCAGCAGCTGGAGGAGGTTTGCGGACGGCGGGAACTTCGGGGCGCCGCCGAAGCCGCCGTGGACGCGATCCTCGGCGTCGAGCAGATGCTCGACGGCGGCGGCGAGATCGTCCGGTCCCGGGGCGGCGGGCGCCCGGCGCCCGGGCATCCGCCCGGTCGACGGCGTCTCGACGAGGACGTCGGGCGCAAGATCGTCGGGCACGGACGCGTCGGGCAGGGTCCCGACGCGCGATGGGTCCGCGGCCGACGTGCGCCGCAGGTGCGCGGCGAGCGCGTCCGCCTGACGTTCGACGGCCTCCCGCTGCCCGTGCCAGGCGGCCTGGACGCCGTCGAGGAGCTGCCGGAACGACGGCTGTCCGCCGACGGGCGCCGGCGGGTAGTACGTGCCGGCGATGAAGGGGCGGCCGTCGGGCGTGAGGACCGCGGTGAGGGGCCACCCGCCGTGGCCGGTGAGGGCGAGGAGTGCGGCCATGTGGACGGCGTCGACGTCCGGGCGTTCCTCGCGGTCGACCTTGATGCTCACGAAGCCCGCGTTCATGAGCGCGCCGACGTCCGGGTCGGAGAACGACTCGCGGGCCATGACGTGGCACCAGTGGCAGGCCGCGTAGCCGATGGAGAGGAGCACGGGGACGTCGCGCTCGCGCGCCTCGGCGAAGGCCTCGTCGGTCCATTCGTGCCAGTCGACGGGGTTCGACGCGTGCTGGCGCAGGTACGGGGACAGGGCATGGGCGAGACGGTTCGGCACGGTGCGCTCCCGGGCTGGGGTCAGGCGGTCTCGTCCCAGCAAAGCATGCGGTGCCAGCGCGAGACGCGACCTTTCGTCGGTGATCCGGGAAATGTCACTGGCAGCCGCGCAGATTCCTGTCCAACGATCGGGAAGAGTTCTTTCGCAGGTCGGGCCGCGCGTGCCACGATGGACCGCCACCTGACGTGGCGTCGCAAAATGGGGAGAACATGCACGTCACACGGGGTTATAGAAGTACTGCACGCGCAGCGCTCGCGGTCTTGCTCGCCATCGGGATGTCGGCCGTCGCCGTGCCCGCCACGGCCGTCGGGGCCGTCGCGTTCGACGACTTCGCCGGGACGGTCCGCGACGCGCGCTCGGTCGCGACCGTCGGTGACTCGACGTTCGGTGAGTCCGGCGGCTTCGGCGTCGTCCGCCTGAACAAGGGGGGGAGCAACGAGACGCCGCTCGTGGCGCTCACGTACACGATGAGCCCGACGGACCTCCTCGCCTCGACGAACGGCCAGCTGTTCCTCGACCTCTTCGACGTCGAGGGCGGCCGGGACTACATGGCGCTCTCCATCACAGCGAGGGTCACCGACGACAACGGCGGCACCAGCACGTACAACTCCGGGATCGGGCCGACGCCCAGTCACGGCTTCGTCTTCAACTACGCGTGCGCGAGCGGTCAGACCGCATGCTTCAAGGGCAACGCCGACCTCGGCAACATCACGCAGCTCACGGTCGAGTTCCGCCACGGCAACGGCAACGCCTCCGCCCCCGCGGTGACGTTCCGCATCGCTGACATCACGTCGACGCCGCTCGGCGGCGCGCGGCCGGCAGCGCCCACGCCGACGGTCGTCGGCGCCAACCCGATCCTCATCTCCGCCGACGCGAGGACGGTCTCGTGGGACGTCGAGATGCGCTCGGGCGTCGGACCGGCGTCGCTCACCGGCCCGCCGTCGGCCGCCGGGGTGAGCGGCGGCGGGACTGTCACCGTCGTCGGCAACGTCCTGCGCGTCACCTCGGACGTCACCGGGTCTGCGGTGGGCACGCTCACGCTCGTCGTGCCGCCGGGCGTCGCGACGGACACGTGGGGCCAGCCGAGCGTGGGCGCGACTCTTCAGGTCCAGTACGTGCGGATGGCCGCGCCATCGTGGTCCAGCGCAGCGCAGCTCCGCGGCGCGCTCGTCAACGAGCCACTGCCGTCGGCGCTCGAGCGGTGGGTGCGCGCCTCGGGGGCGACGAGCCTCACCCACGCGATCTCCTCCGGCAGCTTGCCGTCGGGCATCTCGCTCAGCACGGCCGGCCTCCTCCAGGGCACGCCGACATCGGCGGGCACGTTCGCATTCACGGTCGCGGCGACGGACACGTACGGCGTGACACGGGAGAAGTCGTTCACGCTCACGGTGCTGATGCAGGTCCCCGTCCCGTCGACCTCCTTGACCGTCCTGGCGGGAGGCCCCGTCGACCGCAACGCCGGATGGGTGCCCGCAGGTTCGACGGTGAGCATCGAACCGGCGATCGACGGCATCGACGTCGACGTGCGCGGGGGCTCCATCCACGTGTCAGGCGCGATCCCCGAGCCCGGGACGTTCACCTCGGAGATCGTCGTCCGGCAGACCGTCGGCCCCGACACGATCATCGTCGGGCGCGGCGACCTCGAGATCCGCGCGGGGGCGGCGCCCGTCATCACGGTGACGCCGCCGACGGGCCTGCGCGTCGGCTACCCCGTCGACGTCGTTGTCGCGAGCTCGAGCGTCCCCGTCACAGGGTTCGGAGCGCCCGCGGGACTCACCCTCGTCGGGACGACCGAGCTGCGTCTCGTCGGGACCCCGACCGTCGCGGGACCGGCGACGCTGATCTTCACGGCCCAGAACGACTTCGGTCTCGGGTCCGAGCTGCTTCAGCTCGCGGTCGGCGCACCGACGCGGCCCGAGGTCGAGGTCGTCCCGCAGGCCGGCGCCACGCCGCAGGTCGCGCTCGACGGTTCCACGCTCCGCTACGACCTCACCTTCACGCGCGACGGCCAGCAGTGGCCTGTGACGGGGCTCGACGCGAACGACATCGTCGTCTCCGGGGCGACGGTGAGGGACCTCGACGTCACAGGCTCAGGCAGCGCATACACGGTCGCGCTCGACCTCGAGGACTGGACCGGCTCCGACGTCGTCGTCACAGTGCGTGACGGGGCCGTCTTCGACCAGTTCGGGGCGACGAACGGGGCCGGCTCGGCGACGGTCACGCCGTGGGCCGAGCCGGTGTTCACCAAGGTCCCTGCGGACGCCACCGTGCGCGCGGGTGACCCCGTGTCGTGGGACGTCGTGGCCACCGGCCTGCCAGTTCCCCCGCTCGAGATCGGGTCCCCGCTCCCGCCAGGGCTGACGTTCACGACGGGCGCCGACGGCACCGCGACGATCGCCGGCACGCCGACCACGGCCGGGACGTACGACGTCACCGTCCGCGCCATGCATGCCGTTGCGCCGGTGTCGAGGACCGTGCGGATCGTCGTCGAGGCGCCGCGCGCGACGACGACGGTGACGCCCGCTGGTGGCGCAGCGCAGTCGGTGCATCCGGGGGCGACCGTGCTGTTCGACGTCGTCCAGGATGCGGCTGGGCGTGCTCCCGTCGCGGGCGCCGAGGGCCTCGACGCCGACGACGTGACGACGTCGGGCGTCGACGTCGCGGGGGTCGTCGTCACGCCGACCGCGACCGGTCACACGATTGCCGTGACGCTCGCTCCTGGTGCGGTCGATGGCGAGCTCGTCGTCGAGGTCCGTGAGGGCGCGACCGTCGACCCATGGGGCGCGACGTCGCTCCCCGGCAGCGCACGCGTGCGCCTTGTCGTGACCGAGGCGCCGACGGTCGTGGGCGTCACGCCTGGCAAGGGCCTCTCAGGTGCGGGAACGGCCGCCGATCCGATCCGCGTCCCGGCCACGGGCGAGGTGTCGTTCACGGCTGCGTTCGCGGGCCGTCCCGCGCCGGACGTCACGCTCGTGTCCGTCGCACCGGTCCTCGCGACCGCTCCTGCTTCGGTCGCGTTCGGGGTGCGGGCGCTGTCCGCTCCGACGACGCTCCTGGGCCTGACGCTCACCGACCACGGGGACGGGACCGCGACGATCGCGGGCACGCTGAGGACAGCGGGCGTGTTCGACGTCGTCGTGCGCGGCACGAACGCAGCGGGTGCCGTGGACCGCACCGTGCGGCTCGCCGTCGCGGCACCCGCTGTCGTTCCCACGCCCGAGCCGTCGGACGGCGCGACCGACGAGCCGTCGGACGACGCGACCGACGGGCCGACGGGGGAGCCGAGCGGCGAGCCGACGGACGACGCGACGGACGAGCCGACGGGGGAGCCGACGGACGACGCGACTGACGAGCCGACGAACGGCACGACGGACGAGCCGACGCCGGAGGCGACCGCGGCACCTGACGAGGACGACCTGCCGGCGACGGGCGCGAGCGGCCTCGTCGGGCTGGGCCTCGCGGCTGCGCTCGTAGCGGCGGGTGTGCTCGTCCTCGTGGCGCGGCGCCGCACGGTCTGACGCCTCGCACCTCCCGCGTCTCGTAGGCCTCCTGCACCATCGAATGGTGCAGGAGGCCTATGAGTCGTTCACGAGGGGCGACTCGTAGCGCCTGAGCACACGCGGGGCGTGTGCTGGGGTGCTACGAGTCGATGGAGGGGACCGGGCGCTGATCAGCCGGGCCCGCGGCTGGGTCAGTCGCGGACATCACGGCGCTCCCGGCCCGAGGTGGTGTGCCGTCAGCTGAGGACGGAGCGGATCTCGCGGGTCTCGAAGGGTGCGGTGGTGTGGGTGGTGGTGCCGGTTCCGGCGATGGGGCGCCAGGGGGTGCCGGGGGTGCGGAAGCGGCCGGTCCACGTGGTGGTGAGGGTGACGCGGTAGGTGCCGACCTTCGTGTACGTGTGGGTGATGGTCTGGTCGGGGTAGGGGGCGCCGGGTTCGGTGGTGGTGAGGGGTGTGCTGCCGTCGCCGGGGTCCCAGGAATACGACGACGGGGTGAGCTCGAGCTCGACCTGGGTGTCGAGGACCGTGGTGGTGAGGAGCTCGGGGGTGTCGTCGGTGTAGTAGGTCATGGGGGTCTGGACGGCGAACCAGTCGGTGATGGGTGCGATCTTGGCGTGCTTGGGCGGGATCTTGAGGGTCTTGAGCTCGCGGGCGACGGCGTCGGCAAGGTCGTCGGTGGGGTCGCCGATAGGGGTGCAGGGGCCGTTGAGGAGACGCCAGCCGGACCACGGCTCATCGGTTCCGAGGGGGCGGGTGCGGTACTTGTAGGCGGTGACGCCCGTGGTGCCCTCGGGGCAGACGAACGTTGCGGGATTGGCGCACTGCGCGCGGAGGTTGGGTTCGGCGAGGGGGATGGTGATGATCTGGCAGTCCTCGGGTTCCCACGGGAGGGTCTGTGTGATGACGTCCGGGGGTGGGGGCTCGATGGGCGGCACGCCGGGGGAACCGGGGTCAGCCGCGGTCACATCGATCTCATCCCTGTGCTTGTCGTCGACCTTGGGGCGTGGGACCAGAGGAGCGTCGGGGCGGATCGAAGTGGACGTGTGAGACCAGCCCAGGTCGCTTGCCTCGACGGCTCCCCACGCGAGTGAGCAGGTGGTCGCGAGCAGCACGACGGAAGATGCGAGTGTCGCTGTGATACGAATGGCCGGACGCGGTCGTTCGGCGTCCCAGCTCATTTCTCGGGCTTCGTGTCGACGCCCGAGATCTTCAGCGGTGAACGGGTGGTGACCTCGACGAGGAGGGGGCCTCGGAAGCCAGCGTCCGTCACAGTCTCCCCGTCTGGCATCAGAGACTCGATCGATGACTGCTTGACGTCGAGCCGCCAGACGAGGCGCTCCTGCCCGTCGGAGGGGAGAAGCCGCGCTTCGTGGATCGTGAACTTGCCCCCGGTCATGGAGGCGTCGGCTGCGTAGAACTTGCGGAAGTCCTCACCCATCCCGGAGCAGAACTTGCACGATTGCGTGGATAGCGCGTCGAGGGGCGCGGTGTCCCCACTGGTAAGCGCGTATTCGTACGCCCTGAAGAAGTTCTCGATCGTGACGAACGATGCATCGATCTCGTCAGCGGGGAGCGGCTTGAGCCCGGCGGGGTTGGGGTCCTCGGTCTGCGTGGGCGACGGCGTTGGCGCGGTGGTCGTCGGCGCCGGGGTCGCGAGCGTCGTGGGTACGGGCGTGGGCGTGCCGCCCGTGCACGCGGCCACTGTGAGGACCGTGGCCGCAAGGGCCGCTGACATGGTCAGTGCGCGTGCTGGTCGTGCTGCTGGCATGGGGCGTCCTCCGTCGTCGGTCCGTCGTCGAACCTAGAGCGCGTTCGGGACGAACGCATGCGGAAGCGCCAATCTGTGGACAGCGGGCGGGGAGCGAAGCGCCCGGTCGCGCGACACCGCGGCTGGGCCCGCGTGACGGAGACGACGCCTCGCCGCATGTCCGTTCGTTCGCGCCGAACGTTCGGTGCGAACGAACGGACACGGCGGCGCCATGGCGAAGGACGGCCCTGAACCGCGCTGGGGTCCGCTGCGCCCTCTACCCCGTGGAGTCGGGATGTCGGGAGGGAGGGGACTCGTAGGGTTCCAGCACGATCGAGCGGTGCTGCGGGCCTACGAGTCGGGAGGGTGCGGCGTGAGGAGCAGCCCGCCCCGCCCTTCACCTCGTCGTCGAAGACGCCGAAGAACTCAGCGGAAGCTGGTGGACCGGGGAAGGGTGCAGATGAGCAGGCGCAGGCGGTGGATCGTGGGGGTGACGCTCGGCGTCGTGCTCGTGGGGGTCGGTGTGCTGGTGGGCGTGCTCGTCGGCGGCCGGGACGAGCCTGCTCAAGGACCTGCGGCGAGTCCTACGACGCCGAGCATCCCGACCGGGTCCCCGACGGGCCCGACCGAGCCGGCCGATGCTGCGGCGTGCGAGGTCGACTACGTCGTCCGCGACTCGTGGGCTGACGGCTTCACGGTGGACGTCACGGTGCGCAACGGTGCGGGGGCCCTCGACGGGTGGGAGCTCGCGTGGCGGTTCGCGGGCGAGGAGAAGGTTGCGAACCTCTGGAACGGTGTGCTCCTCGAGCCCGCTGCCGGCGGGTCGGGTGCGGAGGTGCGCGTGCGGGATGCGGGGCACAACGCGAAGGTTCCGCGGGGCGGGTCGATCACGCTGGGCTTCGTCGGCGCGGGGGCGTCGGCCGGGCGGCCGTCGTCGTTCACGCTCGACGGTCACGCGTGCGGCACGGAGGTGGGGTCGACGCCGTCGGCGTCGTCGTCGGCGGCGCCCGACGCGACTGCCGCGACTGCCGCGACCGGCTTCTACCTCGATCCGACGACGCGTGCGGCGTCAGCCGCCGCGGCGGCGAGCGGCGAGGAACAGGCCCTGCTCGAGAAGATCGCGCGCACGCCGCAAGCGTTCTGGGTGACGGGCACGGACCCGGCGGCGGCCGCCGCGGAGGTGCGTGACTACACGACGCGTGCGCGTGACGACGGCACGCTCGGGCTGCTCGTCGTCTACGCGGTGCCGGGGCGGGACTGCGGTCAGCACTCGAGCGGCGGCGTCGACGGGTCCGCGTACGCACGGTGGGTCGACGCGGTCGCGGACGCGATCGTCGGGGAGCCGTGGGTGGTGCTCGAGCCCGACGCGCTGCCGATGCTCGGCGACTGCGACGGGCAGGGCGACCGGGTCGGTTACCTCGCGTACGCGGCGAAGGCCCTCAATGCCGCAGGGGCGCGCGTGTACGTCGACGCCGGCCACTCCGCGTGGCTGCCGGCGGAGGAAGCTGCCCGACGTCTCAAGCTCGTCGGCCTCGAGCACGTCGCGGGCTTCGCGCTCAACGTCTCGAACTACCAGAGCACCGAGGCCTCGGTGGCGTACGGCGAGAAGGTCGCGGCGCTCGCGGGCGGCACGCACTTCGTCGTCGACACGTCCCGCAACGGCAACGGCTCTGACGGCCAGTGGTGCAACCCGCCGGGGCGTGCGCTCGGGGAGCGGCCACGTCTCCTGCCCGACGATGCCGCGCTCGACGCTCTCGTGTGGGTGAAGCGGCCCGGGGAGTCCGACGGGGAGTGTCAGGGCGGACCGGCCGCGGGGCAGTGGTTCGAGGCGCAGGCGCTCGAGCTGGCGCGCGGGGCGGGGTGGTGAGGTCGTGATCGTGGCCGTCGGCGGCGGGTCTCGACCGTCCCCGTCTTCGACGTCGACGAGCTGACGGTCGACGAGTCCGTGAGGACAACCTTGAGCTTGATCGACGGGGCGTACTGCCTTCGGCAGCGTCACTGTGATCTTGCCCTTGTGCCGCGACTAGAGGGTCACGGTCGTGACGACCTTTGTGCGCACGTACACCTTGAATTTGCCGGTCGCGTACCCGCCGGTGGTGAGTCGGCCGAGGGTCACGGTGGCCTTGGGCCGGGGGCTCTTCTTGAAGGACTTCCCACTGACCTTCGCGGTCGCCTTGGGCTTGGTCTTGACGACCTTGAACGTCCGCGACTTCGTCGTACGACTTTCCCGGGGTGAGGCGCTCGATGGTGAACGACCCGTCGGCCTCGGTCGTCGCGGACTCCGTCCAGACGAGGTCGCCGTTGTCGTCGCGCGTGTAGGCCGTGACGCCGACGCCCTGGAGGCCGGTGGTGCCGTCGGTCGTGGCGCGCCCGGAGATCGTCGTCGCGCGGGTGAGCACCACGTCGCCGACCGATGTTGAGGGCTGGGTGGTGACGATCGCGTCGGCGTCGTCGCTGCCCCAGGCGCCGCCGAGGTTGGCGGGCAGGAACGGGGAGTCCCAGGGGCCGACGATCTCGAGCCGGTAGCGGCCGTCGAGCACGAGGTCCGTCACCGTGAAGATGCCGACGTCGTCGACGTCGACGGTGCCGACGTCCTGCCAGGCCGCGCCGTTCCACACGTACGTGGTGACGCTCGCGCCGACGACGGGCGTGCCCGTGTCGTCGACGACGCGGCCGGTGAGGTGGGCCCCGGGCGTGAGCGTCGTCGCCCCGAGGACGGTCGGCTCGGCCGCCGTGAGGACGTCGGCGGCGGCCTCGATGATGTCGGAACCGTCGTAGAACGTGGCCTGGAAGTCGTCGTGGGTGAAGCCGATCCGCAGGGTCTGCCCGACGGGCAGGGGCGTGAGCTCGTAGCGGCCCACGGCGTCCGTCGTCGTGGTGGTCGAGACGCGCCACGGGTCGAGTGCTGCGTCGCGCGTGTACGCGGTGACCTGGGCGCCGGCGATCGGATCTCCGGACGTGTCCACGACCGTGCCCGTGACGGACGTGGTCGCGCCGTCAGCAGCGACGGCCGACGGCGCCGCCACGAGGCCGAGCGTCAGCGCGAGCGCCGACGCCGCGACGAGCGCAACCGAACGAGTGACGACAACCCTGATCCTCTGCAGCATGACAGCCCCTGAAATCTGTCCGACAGCGACGGCGCGAGCGTAACGGCAGCGTGCCGGGGCTGATGAGGGTTGCAGGACCTGCCTGGGGGGTTTGCTGGTCAGGGGTGAGGTTCGGGGCAGCAGTCAATGCACCAGTCCTTGGCGTTGGGGCACGACAGGTCCTCGAAGACATCCAGGCAGATCGCGCACGAGTAGTAGGTGGCGATCTCGGTGCCGGTGACGGCGTCGGTGAGCGTTGCGAGCTCGCCGGAGGCGCGCGCGTGGAGGTTGCCGGTGCGGAAGAGGCGGCGCAGGGCGCGCATCGTCGTGATGCTGCGGGCTGAGGCTTGGTTGATCGTGAAGCGGGTTGTCGTGACGCCGAGGGGGTAGACGCCATGCAGCGACGACGCCCGTCGCACTCTCATGCAATGAGCAGAGGCGCTACGAGCCGATAGGCGCGAGTCGTCACCTCGCTGCGCACCGCGCGGAATGTCGGACGCTGGTGACATGGTCGGGATCTCCACGACGAAGGGAGGTGAACACCATGAAGGTTCGTGCATACCACTCGAGCAACATCAGTGATCCGGACGTGCACCACGATCACGACGACTGCGTCTCGGGCAAGCAGATCCCGTCCTACAACAAGGTCTCCGGCACCGGCGGATACCCGCTGTGCAAGATCTGCAAGAACCTCGGCTAGAAGCCGATCGAACGACCCCGGTGCCGGTGGTGGGGAATCATCGGTACCGGGGTCGACCCATGCCGCCTACTTCGCTGAGACGACGATGCGGATGTGGTCCGCCGCCGTGTCGGGGTCCTCGTGCTCCCACACCCGGACGACGGTCCAGCCCGCGTCCGTGAGCAGGCGGTCGGTGTCGCGGTCGCGGGCTGCGTTGGCCGCGAGCTTCGTCGCCCACCAGCCGGCGTTGGCGTGCGGTTGTGTGCCGTGCTCGGGGCAGCCGTGCCAGAAGCAGCCGTCGACGAACACCGCGACTTTCGCGCGCGTGAATGCGACATCGATCGTGCGCCGACGGTTGCCGGGGACCGGGTAGGTGACCCGGTAGCGGAGACCGCGTGCGTGCAGCGCGCGGCGCAGTGCGAGCTCAGGGGCGGTGTCACGCCGGCGGGCGGCGGACATGCGGGCGGAGACGGCGGGCCCGCTCGCACCGGGGTGCGCGGGGACGTGCTGCGGCACCGCCGCCGAGGTCACAGCAGTCGCGTCTCGGCGTTGCGGTCGGCGTAGCGCTGCTGTCCGCGAGCCAGGGCGATAGGAAGGACCTCGTCGGGCGTCTTGGGTGCGTCGTCTCGGACAGCCTTGAGGATGGTGCGCCCGGCCTCGGTGGTCTCGAGAATCGCCGCGTCGCGCTCGACGTGTGCCTTGAGGACGTGCCAGACGGCGCCGACGGACACACCGTTGCCGAGCTGCTTGTACGTCTGCGCATCCCGCTGGGTGCCAAAATCGAACTTCGCCGGCAGCCCTTGGAGGCCAGCCGCCTCCTGGGGCGTGAGCCGGCGGCGGAGCGGACCGAGGATCGGTGTCTGCGTGATGGCGACGAGCGCCGGCAGATGCGTCATCCGCTTGGCGCGGATGCCCGACGGCCGCAGCTGCAGCGCGCAGTCCCAGAGGGATGCCGCGCCCTGTGCCTGCCACTCGAGTTTGCGGCGCGACGGCGGGAACTCGTGGACGCGGTGGCGCGTGCCCCAGGCGTCGAGGATGTCCTTGTGCCGGGTGTAGAGCTCGGCGTTCTTGCGCAGGAAGTTGGCCTTCCATGCGGGGACGCCGACGTCGATCTTCAGGGTGTCGAGGTCTGCCCACTCGTCGAACCAGATGGGGAAGCCGGGGAGCTTCGCAGCGTCGCCGTGCTTCTCGCGCTCGGCCTCCCAGATGCGCTGGACGAAGTCGTCCCAAGCGTCGATCCACTTGATCTCGTCAGCGGAGAGTGCGTAGCGGGGGTCGTCGACCTCGGTCGCGAGCGGCAGGTCCTGCGTGAGGTCCCACTCCTCGTCGCCCCGCTCGGAGAGGTGCTTGACGGGGACCGGGACGTCGTCGTGGTCGAGGATGTGGTCCGGGTCGTACGTCGCGGTGATGAACACGCGCTCACGGACCTGCGGGCGACCGCCGCGCTCGAGCGGGAGCAGGTGCGGCGAGAAGACGGCGGGTGCCTCGGAGACGCGGTAGCCCTCGGCGCGGAGGAGGTCGATGATGACCTCCCACTCGTGGCGGTGGCGGGGGCCGGCGAGGTTCCGGACGTTCTCGAGGATGACGACCGTCGGGTGGTGCGCCTCGATGATCTTCATGATGTTGAAGAACAGCGTGCCGCGGGTCTCGTCCATGCCGCGCTGCGCACCCGACTTCGAGAACGGTTGGCACGGGAAGCCTGCTGCGAGGATGTCGTGAGCGGGAACAGCCATGACCTCGTCGTTCGCGACCTTGGTGATGTCGCCGAGAGGTGAGTGGCCCCAGTTGCGCTCGTAGACCGCCGCCGCGGCCTCGTCGATCTCGACCGAGTAGACGCCCGTCCCGCCGAACGACTCGAGGGCGGCCGCGAACCCGCCGATGCCTGCGAACAGGTCGATGTAGGCGAAAGCCGAGGTGGGGGCGGTGGGCATGACTGTCTCCGAGGCGGTGGAGCGGCGGTCGCACGGAGCGAGCAGCTGAACAGGTGTACGAGCTGAAGCTCAGCTTAGCAGCTTTTTCGAGGCTAGTCGCGTCGTCCACAGAAAGTCATCCCCCTGTGCGTGGCGCTCGCCACGTCGGCACGGAGGGCGCGGATCTTAGCGCCTACACCGAGTGCGACGAGATGAGCAGCCGCTCGCGCGCGAGGGCGAGGTTCATCGAGTACTTGGGCCGCCGTTCCCGGCCGGTCGCCGCGTCTCCGACGGGTGCCTGCCGGCCCTGCGACTGGTGCTTGAGCGCGCCCGCAGCGATTGCCGCGTCGAGCGTCGGTGTGTCCGGGATCCAGAAGCACTCGATCCGGGTCGGGACGAACGCGGCCTTGCGCATGCGCGACCGTCCGCTGTTGGAGCGCGCGGTCTTCACACCGGCGAGTGCCTTCTGCTCGCGCTGCCACTCGACGAACTCGCCGTCCTCGTCCATGACCGCTGTGCCAGACATGATGATGAACCCGAGGCCCTGCTCGGCCACGGACGTGCGGATCGCCTCCTGGTCGTTGAGGACGACCGTCGACGGCTCGCGCGTCTCCCGGCCCTCGGTCGGGAACTGCTGCACCGCGGTGTGCGCCTTGAGGTCCCACGCCCTGTAGAGCGTGTAGTCGAAGGTCGTCGCGCCAAACTGTGCTCGCGGGGGATCTGCGGGCGGCGGGAAGAGCTTCTCTAGCGTGAGGATCGCTCGGGCCTCGAAGTAGAAGCCCTGCCACTCGTTGTCGTTGGCCCCACGGAGGCCGTTGCTGCGCAGCCAGGTGATGGCGTCGCGGCCGTCCCACGGCCAGCGACGGATCTCCGACGCGAGCGCGGCCGCGAGGGCATCCCCCTCGGCCTCGGCGTCCGTGACCATGCTCGTGGCGAGCGAGGACCCGAGCCTGCCCAGCCGGCGTTCGGCTCCGGCGAGGATCGTGTTGAGCCCGAGCAGCGAGATCGTCTCGCCGGTCGAGCTGCACTCGTCGGTCCAGCCGACCTCGAGCGCCTCGGCGAGGCTCCGGCCGAGCCGCGTCTTTGTCGACCTGTCGAGCGCGACTCCAGGCAGGAGACGGTCGGCGAGGTTCGTGAGAACCGACTTCCGCTCCTTGCTGCCCGGCCCGAGAGTCTCGCGCGGAGCGCCCGTGAGCGCTGCGATGCGCGTGACGGCCTCGATCTTGGAGATCGCCGGCTGAAAGCCCGCCCACTCGAGCCCGACTAGGGTCGCGGTGGCCTTCGGTGGGAGCGGGCGGAGCGCGCCGATCCGCCGGGCGTCAGTCGCGGCCTCGAGAAGGTGGTTGAGGCCGTCGAGCGTGACTGTGTTCCTGTGCGTGTGGAGCTCGGCGATCCACGGGATGTCGAATGCGGACGCGATGACCTCGCCGAGGTGAGCGGTGGTGACAGTCATCTCCGCGTAGAGGCCCATGGCGTCACTGAGCGCGACGAGCGCACGCTTCTCGCCGCGCGTGCTCGGCGCGGTGCCAGTGAGTGTGTGAAGACGGAGGATCGCCTCGGCGGGGCTGGAGGCGGGGCGGTGGCTCCGTGGCTGCGCCTTATCCTCGACGGCCATCTGGATCTTCCCCTGTCGGTCGGCCCGGTGCTGTGCGATCCGAGTGGACCGTCACTCTGGCGGCCGTTGGTTGTGCGCCTGCCCGACGACTATCGGGCTGGTAGGCCTCTGGGATAGGTTAGACGAATGAGCGGAAAGCGAGCGCTGATTACATCGATCGCGCACTTGGTGGGAGTCTCTGACCCTGGCCTCGGTGTTGGGTCTTCGGTATACAAGAGTCTCTTTGTGGACGTCTCCAAGAGGCTGGGGATTGACCACATCGGCAGCATGCCCGAATTGGCGCAGAGAATCGTCACCAAAGCGAACCTCCCGTACCGCGCGGATCTTTTTGATAGCCGATTGACGCCGTCGGGGGGCGGAGGAACCGTGACTCTGGACGGATTGAAGCAGATCTTGACTGCTATCAAGAAACTGCTCTAGCGGGGATGCCTTCGCCGGGTGGCCCGTCGATCAGCCCTTCGATCTCGCAGCCCATCGCTCTTCGAACACCTCCTTCGGCGCTAGTCCGAGGAAGCGATTGCCCGCAGCCCAGGGATCGACGTGTCACCGAAGAGTGACGCGGCGCCCACGTGCGCGGCCTCATTGGGGACGTCGAGTACCGAGAGCATCTCGAGCGCCACTCGTGCTTGGAACTCCCACTGCACGTTGGTCTGTGTCTTGCGTGGCTTTGACCAACTGGTCGCGGAGAGCTCGGCGAGCCTGTCCTCGTGGAGTCTCATCCGGTCGGGGAGTTCGGGACCGAGCACGGGGGCTGCGAGTACCAGGGGTACGACGCTCGCCACGAGAGTGAGGTCCTGCCATCCGCGGGCGCCTCGGAACGAGGGTGCCCAGTTCTGCATCCCATGGTGCGTCTGGAGAGCAAAAGCGATAAGGCCGACGGCCTCGCTCGCCTTGCCTCGGCCTCCCAAGGGGTGGCCGGGGTCCGAGGCGATTTCCATGAGGTGGTTGATCTGTTGCGCCGTCGCAAGCCTGCGCGGGGCGCCGTCGGGCCCGGTGCACGAGATCAAACTCGTCGCCATGATCCACGACAGGATCTTCGTGCGCTTGAACCGCGATCGGCTCACCCCGTAGTCGTCGAAGATCTGCTCGATCGATGACAGGGAGTCGGTGGGCTTCTCGTTGAAGCGTGAGGCTCGCAGTGGTGCGGTGCGGTCCCCGGCTGCAGTTGCCAGGACTCGCATGAGCGGGATGTCGTGGTAAACCGCGTTCCGGATCTCCTCAGCGTTGAGGTGCTTTCCCTGGCGGTTGTAGATGTTGAAGACCTCGTGGATCTGCCGGGGGCTGGCCTCGGTGTACTCGATCACGGGGATCTGGTAGTCGCTCGGGCCTTCGAAGAGTTCTCGGATCGGCCCGATAGAGCCTGCGACGTCAACCGTCTCGTCAGCGATCTCCGTGTAGTAGCGACCCGCGAAGTCTGCGAGTGGGCTTGAGGCGCCATGCGACAGGCCAAGGTCGGGAGCGAGCTTGAACGGGAAGTAGAGTTCCTTCTCCTGCGTGAGGGTGAGGGCTCGCCCCATCACGCGACGCCAGAGCTGACGGAACGCTGGATAGTCGGTCGAGAACGTCTCGAGCCACGGGTGTGCAGGGTGTGCCTGGGTGAGGTCGGAGAGCTGTTGGAGCGCGATCGGGTGCCGGCCAATAAACCTGAGAATCGTCGAGAGTCGCTGCTTCCCGTCGACGACCTCGTAGTTGACGGCTGAGCTAGTGCGGGGGTCGAGGACGATGATCGACGGAAGCGGGATGCCCCGAAGCACTGACTCGATGAGGAGCTGGGCATCCTTCGAGGGCCACACGTCACCGCGCTGGTACGTCGGGCTCAGGTCGAGCTGTCCATTCTCCGCACGGATTGCAAAGTCGCGGATCGCCCAGGTCGTGGCGCGCGCCCGGATGGGTCCTGACAGTGAGGCTTCGGCAATCTCCTCCCACGCAGTGACCCAGTCCGCTGTCGCAGCGCTGCGGCCGAGAACTTCGAGGTCGTCGAGGAACCGATCACGAAGGGCTGCGGCTCGCTCGAGGTGAGACGTCAGCACTTCGAGCCCATGCAACGTGAGAACGGCATCGTCCGCTTCTGAGACCAGCCTGTCGAGCGACGTCGACGGCGCGATTCCCTGGAGCAGACGGCGCACGACATAGTTGGCGCCATCGTCGAGATCAAGGGGCTCGTCGAGCCGGAGCCAGTCCTGGATCTCGACGATCCCGGCGATCCACGAGGCGTCGCGGAAGCCCACGGAGGCAGCATCGATCGAGCTTCGCTTGTCGAACTCGCTCGGGGTCGCCGGCGTCTCGCTCAACGACACGATCAGAGCAGTTGCCGACCGCATTGCCTCATCGAGCTCGTCGCCCACCACTGCCGTCACCCTGTACCTCGCCCTGTCCTCAGCCAGCGTGCACCGTTCAGTGCGCACTAGTTCGCGCTAATACGCTACTCCAGGACGCCGACAAGACCGACCTCCGGGTCGCTCAACGTCCCTATGACGGACACGCGGTCAAGATGGCTGTTGCGGTCCTCGCAGCTTGTTTCGGGCAGGAGGAGGCACGCGTGGCACGCCGCAAGATTGAGGCCGTCGGCACCTGACCCGCGGGACTCCGAGCACACGGGATCCGCTGAGCACCAGGAGATGCGGTCGATCGCGTTGCGCAGAGTCGTTGCGAACCGTTCCGTCTTCGAGAGAGCCGCAAGACCACCGAGGCTGCCAGCGGAGTCGGAAGATGCCGTGTAAATGAGGAACCCAGCTTGATCCGATTCCGCATAGACTCGTTCGCGCAGCGATGACACCGGATAGCCAGCGTCCAGGCTCAGCTCCTGCAGGACCGCGTGCGCCAACGAGTGGATCGCGATATACCGGGCCGAGAGCTTGATCGGGTCGTCCTGGGACTCTGCACGCGCTGCAGCTGTGGCGATCATCGCGGCGCGTCCTTGGGCATGCGGGCTCTCGCTCCATGCGCGGACCAGGGACTCATCCAAGCGGACGAAGATTCCCTCGCCGAGCACCTCGACCGCCGGAAGCCACGCGCATGGTTCGAGCGAGAGTGCTCCGCGGTTCTCGGGGGCCTCGGTCGGGGTCACTCTGCTGAAGGAGTGCAGTGCGCGTACTTCGCGAAGCCGAGGGACTGAGCTGACCTGTGCGACGAGGTGTGCGATCTCGTCGTCTACGTCGACCTCGAGGCAGACAAAGTTGTCGCCGGAGCCGGTGCCCGGGCTCCCCGCTACCAGGGCGGCGTACTCCTCCGCACGCAACTCCGACTCGGTCGGCTGTGCCTGCGAGGCAATACCGCGCCGGCGTTCGACGAGTGCCACGACCGCCTGGGTCGGGACACCCTTGGGCTTCGAGGTGCTTTCGACCGCGTTGACAAGCGCCTCGCCGTGGAGATTCTCCAGCACCGGCCAGAGCCTGCTGACAAGCTCGGCGGTCGGACCGGTCCATGGCGGGATCGAGATGGTAGATCTCGTCGCCGGGAACCAGACGTTGGCCGAACCTCGCTGAAGCGTTCTGAGTTGCTGCCTGCATTCAACGGGCTCCGCGCCGGGCAGCCACGGCCTCCTGCCGGAGCACGACTTGATCGGGAGCAGGGCCGATCGATCAAAGGCGCCTTGCATTGAGACGGGGCGAACGTTGCACGTGCAGTGGATCTCGATATCGGCGAGCGACGACGACATGCCGCGGGTCTTCAGCGACATCGTGTGCTCATCGGACTCCTGCGTCTGACCGCGGTGCAGCCACTGGAAGTACGGGAAGTCCTCGATGTGGCCCGCCTCGCAGCACGCGACGAAACGGGAAGGCGTCAGTGGCTTTACGCAGTTCTTGCACTCCGCGTCGCGAGCCGAGCCTCCAAATTCCCAAGGGCGACCGAGCCGACGGCAGCCTGAGCAGTAGTGGACGAGCGGGAACCGAGAGACTGGGATGTCGCGCTTTCCCCCGGCGGGCGGCGCCTTAAACGTTGCGACACCCAAAGATCTTGCAAGCCGGGGCTCCTCGACCTCGGTGGCGAACCGCTCGTTCCAGGAGTCGATCCCACAGATGATGAAACTCTGGTCCCCGGCCGGGATCAGCGAACCCACGCCGTAGGTGAGAATCAGCTGGGACTGCCGAGCCTTGCCGATGTCAGTCGTCGCCACGGTTCCTCCTGGGGTTGCTGGCGAGATAGAGCTTGCTCTCGCGATCGACGTTGCGCAGGCTTGTGAGGGTCTGCCACGGGGCATCGCGGACAGGGAATGCGTCGTCGGAGTCGGCGCCCCGGCTCTTTCCGTCTGCGGGCACGCACAGAGCGTGTTCCGCCCCGAACCAGCCGGCGTACTTGCGCACGTCGTTCGTGTCGACACCAGCGGTCCAGGCGTCGATGAGATCGTCCAATGCGTGCTGAACGTCGCGACGTGATTCGGGAGAGACGCTTCCGACTCGCTGCAGGATGATGTCGACGACGTCGTCGAACTTCCCGGAGTCGACCGGGACGGCAACGCTCGTATCGGCGGAGGACCCGTCGATCGTGTGGCGGGCGAGCGCCACGAGCACGCCGTGGAGGCCGCGATCGATCGCGCGCGGTGCGAACGGCGTGGCTCCAGTCGCCTCGACGTGCTTGTACAAGGCACGGTGGTAGTTCGTGAACGACTCGAAATGCGAAAGGTCACGCGAGCGAGCGGCGTTGAACATGGTGACGACGAGTCCCGGTACCTGACGGCCCACGCGTGATGTCGCTTGGATGTACTCAGCCGTCGTCTGTGGCTGCCCCATGACAGCCATGAGACCGAGCCTGTCGACGTCGACCCCCACCGAGATCATGTTGGTGGCCAGCACAACTGCGGGGCTGCCTTCGGACGGATAACTTGTCCCGAGTATCTTGAGCTCCTGCGGGATCTCGCTCGACTTCTTGCGAGACGTCATCTCTCGGGGGACCGCGATTGCTCGTGGTGTCTTCCCGAGAGAGTTGGCGACGACACCAATCCTGTCGGGTACGTCATCGATCGCCTGGATGAAGGCTGCGCCGAGCACGCGGAGGCTGTTGAAGTACCCGAGCAGGGTCCAGTAGGCGTCACGGACTTCCGGGGCTGCCTCCATGGTGGCGCCGGCCTGGAGGAGCGCCGCGTACGTCCGGATGAGCAGAGTCGCATGACTCGTGCCTGGGGCCATGACCCCGACGTACTTTCGGGTTCCCTTTTCCTCAGGCGACGCATCGACGGCGAAGTAGGAGTCGCCAGCGTCGATCCCGGGCGGCGGAAACTGCCGGGTCTCTCGGTCGAACACCGCCTGTACCTGCTCCGACGCACGCCTGATCGTCGCGGTGGAGGCCACGAGCTTGGGGCCAGCGGCCCCCGTCGCCAGGTGTTCCACGACAGTCTCGTAAAGGCCTACGAGACTGCCCAGAGGTCCACTGATGAGGTGAAGCTCGTCCTGGACGATGAGGTCCGGCGGCGCGAAGGTCCCGTCGGTCGAGAAGAGTTTTCCTGCGTCGGCGTTCCAGGTCATCATTGCGAACTTGTCGACGGTCGCTACGACCAGCGAGGGCCGTTCACGGTAGACGTCTGAATCGACGACGTGGATGGGCAACCCATCGCGGAACTCGCAGGTGGGTGCCGCGCACGAGATCGTCAGCTTGTCCTTGCGCTTGTCGGCGTCGTAGGCACTCGACGGCAGTGCGGTCCCGCACCACGGGCACTGAAGAATGATCCGTGGGTCTCCCTCGCCGGCGTCCTCGGCATTGTCCGTTCGGCGCAAGGCCGTTGCTGCGTCAGAGACGTTGTTGGGCGTCGCACCCTGTCCGAGCCAGACACCGATCGAGATAGGCGCCGACGACGGCAGGTTGTGGCGCCGCCACTCCTCGAGGGCGCAGATGAGGCCAGCGGCACGCTCCGTCTGCTGGATCGTCAGAAGGCGCAGTGTGTAGCGCATGATGACGGCGACGCCGCCACCTTCGCCCGGCAAGCCGCGCAGGCGACGGAGCAGGATCGTGAAGGCGATGAGCCCGAGGTAGGCCTCGGTCTTACCTCCTCCGGTCGGGAACCAGAGAAGGTCCGCGAGCTTGCGCTCGGGGGAGTCTGCGTCGGCCGTCCCGACAAGGTTGACGAGGATGAACGCGAGCTGGAACGGCCTCCACGAATGGCTCTTGTCCGAGGGGACCTGTTCTCCGCCGCGGAACATATCCTGACGGCTGCGCTGGGTCTGCATCGCAAGATTCATGATGCGGAACGCTTGCGCTGCGTCGGGATCTGAGTCGAGAAGCGCGATACCCGCTCTCATCCTGTCGATGGCGCGGCGTGCCTCCACGATGTGGCGCGCGGCAGCCTCGGCATGATCCTTCCCGTCGACCTGGCGGGTGCCGAGGTTGGTAACCCACTGCTCGTAGCTGTCGACGAGCTCATGCAGAAGGGTGCGGTCATCGCTTGCACCCAGCACGGGCATCGCAAGCGTGGGCAGGTCCGCACGGTCGGCCTTCGCCAGCGGGAGGTCGTGCTCGGGAAAGAACGTCGTCGTCAGGTGTGCGACCGATGGCCCCTCGGCCCAAGTCACCGAACACGCGTGCCCTGTCGCGAGGTTCTGCTGGTCGCGATAGAGAAGGTCACCGCTTCTTTCGTCATCGTCGAGGCGCCGTCCGTTGTGCGGCCGGCGGTCGGCGAAGTGGCCCCCCACAGCCGAGACCGAGAGCTGGGGCTGGAACCAGCACTCGCCAGCGTTTCGATCGGTACCGCTGGTCGGAGTCGAGTTGACGAGCGCGAGCGTCATGCTTCGTGAGTCATGGCGCAGCGGTCGAGTGACGACTCGGAGCTCGAGTCCGGGCACCACGAGGATGGATTGCACGCCGCTGGTGATGGCGATCGTCACGCTCTCGTGGATCGCCTCGCGTGCCCACGGCCGGGAGTCGTGCCCGCCCCTACGGTGCAGTGTTCTGTCCGGCGCCTCGGACGGTGGCGCAGCCTCAGCGTCCTGTGCGACGTAGCGAGCCGCGTCAATCTCCACGATGAGCTGCGTCGTGCCACCGGTCACAGCGAATGTCAGTCCCATGGAAGCAGGGCGCTTGCGACGAGCGAGAGCGATTCCGGGGTCTGCACTTCCAGCACCGTCCGGTTCGGTCGCATCCTCGAGGTCGGCCGGTGCCTCGGCATCGAGGTCGGCATGGTCCGCTGCAGGGTGCAGCACCCCGACGATGAATGCCTCGAGGGGGTCCTCGTGGATGACATCGTTGCTCGGTGACCCCATGAGGTCGGCCGTGAGTGCTTCGACCATATAGCGGCGCGCTTCGTACCAGGGCGAGAGGTCAGTCGTCATCGTTGTCCTTCCACTTCAGGGTGAGCAGTCCGGTCAGAGCTGGCGCAAGCCACAGCCCATGCCTGCCTGTAGGGCCGTCGTCCTGGGGAAGGCCCGCCGCAGTCGCCACCTGGGCAACCCGGCCATCCGCGAGTCGTGGCCAGGGAACCCGACCGTTGTCGACACGCCACCGCGCATCACCGACCGTCATGGCGAGTGCTTCTCCGAACGCAACGGATGTGAATCCGATGACGGTGCCGTGATGCCCGATCGAGTAGACCGGCAGATCGAAGGTAGAGAGTGACGGCGCGAGGTCCAGATCGATGGAGTCCCCCGGAGCGACGACCTCCGCGAGATAGCGCTGCGTCGCGATGCTCCCTGGGGCTGGAACGGAGCCATCGACATCCCCGTGGCGTATCTCAAACCCGAGCGTATGAGTCCGCTTGTAACCGCTACGGACCCATCGGCCGGACCGTCCGTTCATGAAGACATGGCGAGCCTCCTCGCCTGCGGCGCGAACGATGCGGTCTCGTGAACGGGTGAGGGCGACATAGCGGACGCGGGCTTCCGCTGCGGGCGACTCATCCGCATGGCGGTGCTCGCGCGGATCGACGAGGACGACGTTGTCGTACTCGAGTCCCTTCGACCGATGAACCGTCGAGACGACGATGTCGGCGACCGGCTCCGCCAGCAACTCCGGTGGGAGCCGCCGGGGCGTTCGAAGGGCTGCCGCGACGCGTGAGATCTCGAGCTCGTGCGCATACCCACCAGCGACCCGCCGGAGCGCGCGCCACCTGTCGTCGCCGTCACTGTGGGGGTGTGCGGCGAGGAACGTCTCACGGTCGATCGTCCGTGAAGGGTGATCCGCGAGCGACTCGGCGATCCAGCGCGCTGGTACCTGCGCATGCGCAGGCCGGCGAAGCTCGGCAGGGAACCCCGCCGAGGCCAGGGCCCCGGCGACCAGCAGCGCCTCGCCGTTGTCTCTCGTGAGGAACGCTGTCGTCCCTCCCCAACGGATTGCGAGCGGCGCTACCTGCTCGACCGCACCGCCCGGGACAGTCGCCGCGATCCTTCCGCCAGTTGCATCAAAAGGGTCGCCCGCAAGTACGGCGTCGCGAAGCGACACAGCGGCGACAGTGTCCCTGGACCGCGCGCGATACTGACCACGGAGCACGACCTGGCGGACCTCGCCCAGCTGCGCCGCCGTCGACAGCAGCTCTGCTGACGACATCGGGGCCTTGTCGGTCAGCTGGAAGTCGTAGATTCCCTGCGCCGGGTCGCCGAGGAGGCTGAACCCACACTCGGAAGGAAGCTGCCGGAGAAGCTCGAGAACGAGCTCAGCCCTGGTCCCGACGACGTCCTGGACCTCGTCGACGATGACGTGCGCCAGCCCATCGAGCCGGTCCCACCTCTCGGCTCGCAGCAGCCGAGTTGCGACCGCAATCCGGCGATCGAGGTTTGCCGGCAGGTCGTCGTCGAAGAGATCGAGGATCACCTCGCGAGCAAGCGAGTCCACGGTGCGAATCTCCGGGGACGGGCCGTCGAGATGGCGGAGGCGCCGTCCGACTGCATGCACGGCAGCGTTGGAGAAGCTCAGGACGAGAATCTCCTCCGAGGGATCAACGCCCTCCTCCTCGGCGAGCCACGCCACAAGCGCGGAGACCGTCTCGGTCTTTCCCGCGCCAGGCCCTGCGATCACCACCTGGCGCACGTCGGCATCGATGTGCGCGGCTTCCTCCTGCTCGGCGTCGAGCGCGGCCTCTACCGCTGCCACAGGTACTCGAACTCCTTGAATGCGAGCCGGTCACCGTAGGTGGCGAAGTTGTCCTTGACATTGACGATGAGGACCTCCTCCGTTCCGCCGTTTTCCTTGCCACGGAGGCCGCGGCCGATCATCTGCTGATATGTGTTTGGGCTGAAGGTGGGTCGGGTCACGTAGACGGCGTCAACCTTCGGCGCATCAAAACCCTGTGTTAGCACGCCATAGTTTGTGAGCACGCGAATGCGGCCGGCCTTGAACTCCGAGATGTAGTGGCGGCGGATGTTGGCGTCAGTGTTGGAACTGATCGACGCCGCCGGAATGCCGCGGTCTGTAAGAAGTGCCGCAATTGTGCGCGCGCTCTCGACGGTAGGAGTGAAGGCGATGGTCGTCCAGTTATCGGGGTGAGCCTCGATCGCATCGACGATGCGTAGCGTTCGATCGAGGCTTGCGCCGAGCTGGTCCTCCACAGTAGAAGGGAGCCACTTCATTTCGTCCAGAACCTTGACGTCGACGTCGCTGAAGTCTACGTCGATACCGTCGAGCAGCTTGTGCTGGACCCGGGCAAGAACCCCCATGTCTTGGAGCTCGAGTAGTTCATTGTTGGTGAGGAAGGCGCCGCGATCAAGCCGATTCTGATCGTACCGCTTCGCCAGTCGCTCAGTCTGTTCCGTATTGTCGGTGGTTGCCCCGCGGAAGGGAGTGGCGGTTAGGCCAATGAGGGATCCGCGCTTCTTCTTTCCTCTAGAAGAGCGGCCGAGCCACTCAAGGACATTCGTGTATATCGGTGCGATTGAAGTGTGAGCTTCATCAACGACGACAACCGATGGGTCGCGAAGCCATTCGTAGGCGTTGTCGGGGCGGGAAACAATCGAATTCAACTTGCTGACCGTTGCGATAACAAGCTGAAACGTTCCAGGCGCTGCTGCAACCTCGTTTGTCGTCCAAAGGCGACTCAGTGTCATTGGAGCGCGGGGGCCGATCGCTCGCCACACGTAGCTCCACGATTCGGCGGCTTGCTCGCACAGCTCGTCGGACTGAGCGATCCAGACGATCGGCTTGCTCTGATCGACGAGGCGATCCCGTAGGGCTTCGACGAGGGCTTGGACTGTGACGCGCGTCTTTCCTGCGCCGGTAGGTAGCCCAACGAGGCCGCGATCGAAACTATCGATGCCGCTGACCAGTGCTTTGATCAACTTCATCACATGGACTTGGTAGTCATGAAGGCCCTCAAGTTCAGCGGGTCCGTCGATGACTTCGATCGCTGGGCGTGGCGAGTTTGGGAACCCCGCCCATTCAGTGGGGAATCCGAGGTCCACGCAGAACCGACGGGACTCGTTGCGCCCCACCCATTCGCGTGGCGGGTTCAGCCCTGCGCTCTCGAGAGAGGGCCGCAATTTTGCCAGAATCTCGACGCCATGGGTGGCTCGAGCGAGCCTGGCGAGGCGGGTGGGCGAGGCCGCCCCCTCCTTCTCCTCAATCGCTTCGAGCGCCTGGTGAGGCACCGACCCGCGGAGTGCTTCAGCGCCGACCGCCGCAACAAGCCGTTCATCATCGCCGGTCGCCATGCGGATCCGCTGGCGATGCTCGTTCGCTTCCTGGGTGCGAATGAGCTCGAGCAGGCGGTCCGCTTCGCGGTCATTGAGGTGCTCGAGGGTGAGCACGCGTGCGATCTGGAGGAGCTGTGTCTTGGGGGTGGTCGCGGTGAGATAGAGAAGTTCTCCTTCTCGCAGGGCGGGGAGAGGGCGCGCCTTCTGACCGTCCGGCGTCGCGACCATCTTGACGATTCGGGTGCAACGCTGGACCCGGAGGGAGCGCTCCTCGTTGTCCCGGAGGTGTAGATCGATGGTGGGGAAGAGATCGAGCAGGTGCACCGGGTCGCCAACAGGCTCGGGGACGACCTCCTCCTGGAGCATGTCCTTGCCGTGGCGCATCCCGAAGTACTCGACAAGGCGTTCGACGTCGTCGCCCGATCCGACAAAGAGAGCCGGGACCTGAGCGTCCAGCATCGAACGGTAGGTGGACTCGTCGTCGGTGACCCCGATGTATTCGGGTGTGGTCGCTCGGCGTGTGTGGCCCACGCGAGCTACGAGCTTCTCAGGAGTATCGATCTGCCCACCAAGCCAGGTGTAGAACTCGGCACGGCGGCGGTCGTCCGCGTCGTCCGCCACCCATTGGTTCGCCTTCGTCAGGAGGCTCGTCCAGGCTTCTTGGTCGAGAGAGTCGGGGCCGTCTCCAACTTCCAAGAGCTTCGCGATGCGATCCGAGACATCGACTGTCGGGAGGACGCCGAACTCATCGTCGGTGGCTCGGATCGTGCGCTTCGGGCGCAGGGGGCCGAATGGTGTGTCGAGGAGCGCGTGCCGCCTGAGGAACCAGATCTCAGGAGCGATGGCGTTGAGGGTTCCATAAGAGGTGTTCGTCGAGTGGCGAACTGTCCATGATGGGGAGTCGCCCAACGACAGAATGTGGGTCGTGGCAGCGACACGCGCGGCGTCGCTCATGCTCGCCAGCGGTTCGAGCGGCCATGGTGGTTCGGCCCCGCTGACGATGATCTTTTCTCGGTCAGGCTTGCTTCCGGACTGCTTGGCGATGAAGTGGTCCTGGAGAGCCTCCTCGTGCTTGGCGCGCCAGGGCTCACGGGGGGTGCTGGTGCGACGCGTCGGGGCAGCGACTGCGCCGAGCTCGCGGAGCAGAGCGTCATCGGCCTCGTGGAACGACGGCGAGATGAGGCGATCGCCGTCGCGCCGGCCATCAGGCGGGACGATCGCACCCGCGAGGAAGACACTGTCGATCGCACGCCAATCGCCCTTGTGAGTGCGGACGAAGCAGCGCTTCTCGACGAGCCCTCCAAGGTCCTCACGGATGATCGCGGCGGCCGTATCGAGCGGCATCTCCCTGGTGGTGTGCCAGATCTTCGACCACACCTCTCCGCGGCGCGCAGGGTTCGACATGGCCTCGCGGGAGGTTGCGGTCCGAAGGTGCGCGTGGAGTTCCCCGGACCGATCGAAGACGACGACTCCGAGTGCGGAGAGCGCTGCACGCACGTCCGGCTGCGCGGCCAGCTCGCTGTCGACGAAGTCGTGCCCTTCCTCGTCTCCTGATACTCGGACAAAGACGCGGCCTCGCTCGGGGTGCTTGAACGTGCCGTCCTCGAGCCGGATCAGCCGAGCTCGAGCGACCCCCGCCTTGATCCGGGCGCCCTTGCTCGCGTCGAGGCGGTCGCTGTCTGCCACGATCCGAGCCGCGAGAAGGATTGCTTCCGCGGAAGCAGAGGCCGTCCGATCGGTTACGAGTGACTCGAGCCAGCCAGTGATATCGCTCGCAGGGCCGATGAGGCGTGAGAGCTTGAGCCTTCGCTCGTCGGATGTGGTGGTCTCGGGATGCACCCACTCGGTTGTTGGCGCCTGCTCGATCTCCGCCCATGCGCGGTACCAGGCGACATCGATCTCGTCAGGCCATCTGAGCTCCGAGGGAATCCGTAGCTGCCCGGTCCCGTCAGGGACCGACGGAACCGTTCGGAGGTGTCGGAAGATCGGTTCGTTGGCGATGTCGTCGGACCATCCTCGCGCCTCGCGGCCTCGGGCAGGGAGGACGTCGATCGCGGTGGCGGGGCGGGCTTCTGTCGTCAGGGCAGGCAGTGCGCGGCCGACGAGCTGTGGCAGTACTTGGGTGAGGATCTCCTCGTTGAAAGCTCCGGCGAGCAGCTGCGTACGGTCGTCGCTCAGGCGCCAGGGCGCGTTGATGTAGCCAGAGAGAGTTGTGCGGGAGTCGGTGGGGAAGTACGCCCAGAAGCTTCCCTCGCCGGGATCGTGAGGAACGCGGACGGCGTACTGGACGTCGACGACGTCGCGACCTGCGATGCGCCCGGCGTCCTCGATCGCCCGCACGCTCGGGCGGTGCTGGGCCTTGGCGAGTGCCCACGTGCTGGTCTCGGGTCCAACCTTCAGCGTGACGAGCCCGTCTGTCGCCACCGACTGGCTCACGGACGTCGACGTTCCCCGAGTGCCGTTCCGGCCCTCGGCCGTCTGGTCGACGAACGCCATGTTCGTGATGTGCGGCGAGAAGAGGACGAAGTCTCGGGGGAACTTCCGAAGCAGTGACGAAAGATCATGCTGTCCGACGAGTGGTAGCTTGATGATGGTCGACGCCCAGGGCATCAGTTCCGCGAGGTTCGGGTCGGCGGCTGCGGAGGAGTTGGGGTCTAGGACCTGCGCCAGTCGCATCGTCGGGTAGCGGGGAGACTTGTACCCGGCGTCGATGATCGTGTCGCGCGCCCACATAGCGTTGAACCCGAACGAGACTGACCGGCTGAAGATCTGGGGTTCGCGCGAGACTGCCAGGACCGACTTGAACCCGATGCCGAATCGGCCGATCCGGTCGTCCCCCTTGGGCGACAGATCCGACGCCATGACGGCCAGGACCCCCTCGTCCGTGAACGGCGCCCCGTCGTTCGCGACGTAGAGCGCGTTGTCGGTGAGCCGGACCTCGATCCGGTGGCCGCCGCTGCGAGCCGCATCGACCGCGTTCTGCAGCAGCTCGTGGATCTGGCGGTTGCTATATCCGCCTTCCGCTATCCGGAGCTCGTTGTTCGCGTCCTGCTCGACCCTGCTTGCGTCCTTCGCGTAGACGTCGAGGCATCGGTCAGTCTGCCGCCATACAAGGTCCGTCAGCGGCGAGTTGCCGCTCTCCCAGCCGTTCACGACTTGCTCTCCCTGGTACTCGATGTGCCAGGTGCCCGCTCCCGCCCTCCGCCGTTGGAGGTCCCCACAGGTGCCAGCTCCTAGCCTGCGCTTCCGTTCCGAAGACTCTCACGAGCCACCGACATTCCGGCGCGTTCAGCCGGATGGCTCGTCAAGAGAGACATCGGCGCTGGGGCTGTTCGGGTTGAGTGGCTAGGGGCTTGGGATGTGGCAGTTCGCGTGTTCCTCCAGGTCAGCGGGGGCCGGCTGTTGCTGGGCTAGTATCCTCGGGTGTCTGCCACCCGACCTTCGTCCGAGCTGATCCGGGTCCTTGATCTCTTCGCAGGCTGCGGCGGGCTCACCGAGGGCTTACATAGCTTTGAGCCCAATGATGGCGATGGCCCGGTGTTCCGGACTGTCGGCGCGGTCGAGTGGAACGAGGCCGCAGCCTCCACCTACGCAGCAAACTTCGGGGCCGGCTCCCGTCGGGCGGCAAGCGGGCCGGGCCCCGTGGTTCATTGTGGTGACATCACGGGGTGGCTCCCTGACTCGAGCCTCGGTGTGATCGACGTTGTTGTCGGAGGTCCGCCTTGCCAGGGATTCTCGGGGCTCAACCGCGAGAAGACCGGTGCTGAACGCAACTCCCTATGGCAGGAGTTCATCAGGGTCGTCGTCGCTACCCGGCCCAAGGTCTTCGTTATCGAGAACGTCGACCGCTTCGTCCGCTCGCCCGAGTTTGCCGACCTTCGGGCGAGGATCGGGGAGGGCGACCTCAAGGACTACGTACTTGTACCTCCGTCGGGGAACTGGAGCGGCGGCGATGAGGTAGAGGAGGCGCGCCGGCTGTTGCTCAACGCCGCGGACTTTGGGGCGCTGCAGGCGCGGCGGCGCGCCATCGTCATCGGAGTTCGCACCGATGCGGGGATCTTGCCTCAGACCTTTCACTACCCCGTGCCGACGCATGCTCGGCCGCGGCCGGGAACAGACACAGTGGCGGCGCTCTTGGACGCTCCCGGACTTCCGCAGTGGCGGTCAGCCAGCGAGGTCCTTGGGTCGCCGTCGCCGACGCAAGGAGTCGAGTTTCCCGGCGGCCGCGAGCGGGATCTGGGGGAGCCCTTCGGTACCCAACCCGGACCGTTCCGCACGCGCGAGCTTCACATCACCCGCAACCCTGAGGCCGTCTCGTTGGCGAGGTACCGCGCGATCCCCCCAGAGGGCAACCGGAAGGACCTCCGTGGCCGGTACCTCTGCAGGTTTGAGGACGGGTCCAGCCTCATCATTGCGAAGTCCGCTGACTACCGTGGCGACGAGGGCCAGCTCAAGCCGTTCGGGGCCTATCGGGTCGTCGAGGCGGGTGTGGCATCGGGCAGATCCCTCGACGTGAGGCCCTCGAGCGATCAGCGCGTTCCTGTGTCGAGCGGCTCTCCCCGATCGATCGCGGAGATGTTCCGCGTCTCGGTGCACGACGGCGGCCAGGTGCGGCCAGCGACGATCGAGTACCTCTCGACCCCTTCCTGGGACCGGCACGACGCAGGCAGCGGTGATGTCATGGGACGCCTTCGGCTCGATCACCCGTCGGTGACGATCCGGACGGAGTTTTTCAAGCCCGAGAAGGGGCGCTACCTCCATCCGACCGAGGACAGACCCATCACTCACTATGAGGCGGCGAAGCTCCAGGGCTTTCCCGATGACTTCGTGTGGCATGGCTCGAAGACCGAGATTGCGAAGCAGATCGGCAACGCTGTGCCAGTGCCGTTGGGGCGAGCGATCGCGGGGGCGATCTACAACTACCTCCGTCCGAAAGGAAGTTGACGCCTAGCCTCGGAACACGTGCTCTCGGTGGTGCGCGACATACCGCGCCAGCGGGGGCTTGAGCATGAGCCCGGGCGAGGAAAGGCCGGGAAAGGCGTCGAGTTCCGAGACGATGCGCCCGAGAGGCGTGGGAGGATCGATGTTCTTGAGCTCAGGTGATACCAGCGCGCGGAAGTCCTCGTCGAGCGAGATGTAGCCGACATCGAACGCGCGGTCGTGTGTCGGGCAGGCCGCAATGCCGTTGCGGACATCGAGGCGCTCCTTGTCATCGCTGTCGCGCCATGGCTTGATATGGCTTGCGACGAGCATCTGCGGGCCTCCCGCGGGCGTCGCGAGGCCGCAGAAGACGCAACGGCCGCGGCAGTTGGCAACGACTCCTCGGGCGAAGTGCATCTGCCCGACCCTCATCGACGCCAGCGCTGCACGCTCGGTCGGCCCCAGCGCGTCGTCGAGCACCTGGGTGAGCATGGACTCCACAGGGCTGCCGCCGAGGCTGCCACGGGCAAGAAGCGTGCGATCTTCCCAGAAGGTCGGCGGCAAGAAGTCCGGGAGCTGGTCAGTACCGATCCCGGCGACGCGCGCACCTGCGAAGACATCGGTGAGGAGGCGTGCGAACCGGCGCGGCTCATCCTGCAGCAGCGCTCCGACCTCCCGGTCGCGTGCTGCGCCGTTCGGTCGTGAGCCGTCGAGGTTCCCAAGCTTGTACAGGAGGCTCGACGTACTACGGCCAAGGAGCATCGCGAGCTCCGGGAGAGGACTTGGGACGGACGAGATGTTCGCCCCGCCGTAGCGCCGTCGGTTGACGACAAGGCTTGCCGCGGCGACCATCACGGTCTCGACCGGCAGATAGTCGACCTGCCGAGGGTGGTCCGAAGGAGGCTCGCGGCGGACGATCTCGCTCCACTGCGATGCCGCCTCCGCCACAGACAACGAACTGTCCCACCGCGAACTCATCATCACCTCCGCTACCTCGGGGCTGACCTGCGTCGATGTTGTCGCAGTTCGGAGGGGTACACAAGGGAGTGTCGCGCTCAACAGAAGGGGCGTCGAACCCACGCCCCAACCTCAACCTGCCGATCCCCACTACATGACCGACCCCACCCTTCCGGGCCGGGGCGCGGAGGAGGTTGCTTCCCGCTCGGCCCGGCGTGCCCAGGCGCTTCGTCGTGAGCAGGAGCTGCGCGACCAGACGGACGCGGCCGCGCAGGCGCAGCTTGAGCGGGCGCTCAAGCGGCAGCGCACGTGGTCGCAGGGTGCGGAGGGGGAGCGGCTCGTCGCGCACACGCTCGGCGCGCTCGAGCGGTACGGCTGGACGCTTCTGCACGACGTTCGTCAGCCTGACAGGCAGCTCGCGAACATCGATCACGTCGCCGTCGGCCCGGGTGGCGTCGTCGTCATCGATGCGAAGAACTGGACGGGCACCGTGACGACCGAGGGCGGCGTCCTCCGTCAGAACGGGTACGCGCGCACCAAGGAGACGGACGCGGTCGGCCTCCAGGCCGCGTCCGTCGCGGCGCTCCTGCGGCCCGAGCATCGCACCGCAGCGCGCGGCGCGCTCACGACGGTCGCGCACGACGTCGAGCCCGTGCAGATCGGGCCCACCACCGTCGTCGGGCGGGCTCAGCTGGGGCCGTGGCTGCTGAGCCTGCCGCCACGGCTCACACCGTTCGACGTCGCGGCGGTCGCCTCCGTCCTCGACCGTGAGCTCGTGCAGCCGCGGGACGCGCGGGCGCCGAAGGCGCACGGACGCAGGCGGGGCGCGACGAAGATGCACGACCCCAGCCGCGGCACGGCGAAGATGTCCAAGAGGCTGGCGAGCCGTGGTCGGCAGCTCGCGACAGGTCTGCTCCGCCTCGGCCTCGCGGCGCTCGGCGTCGTCGCGCTCATCGCCTACGGGCCCGCGATCGCGTCCTGGATCGGCGACACCTTCGCGAGCCTTCTCACCGGCGCGATCTCATCGCCCTGAACGTTCAAGCCCCGCCTCTCCCCGTCCGATATCACGGACATGACGGACCTCAACGTGCAGCCCGCAGTGCCTGCCAGCTCGCGGCGCGCTGCGCTCGCGGAGTCCCGTCACCTCCACGCGATGACCGATCACGTTCCGGCGGCGTACACCGTCGTCGAGTCTGACATCCCCGTGCTCCTCTCCGGCCACGAGGAGGCCCGTCGTCCCGTCGACCTTGGCGGCGTGTGGTTCGGGCTGTGCGTCGTCGTGTCCGCCGTCGTCCTCGTGGCGTACGACGCGCTCGTCGGGTTCGGCTGAGGCATCTCGGGCATCTCGTCGCCCGCACCGGAGCCGTTCCGCGCTCTCCGTCGCCGGAACGGCGGCGACGAGCGTCACGCTCCGCCTACAGACCAGCCGTGAGGCCCCGCACGCTCGCATGCACCTCGTCGAGCGTCCTGTCCGGCTGGAAGACGAGCCACTCGAGCCCCGCCACGAGCGTCGCCCCGAAGACGGCCGCGGCGAGCAGCGACACGTCCTCGCCCGGACGCCTCACGGTGAGCTCGACCTCGAACATCGAGATCGTCTCGGCACGCAGCGCACCGATCGACTGCTGCCACTCGCGCTCCGCCCGGAACACCTCGGCCGCGACGAGCTTCGCGAGGTCCGGGTAGGTGTGGACCGCCGCGAGCAGCGCACGCACCATCGCGTCGATCCGCTCGTCGTCGGCGACGGCGTCGCGCGCCGACGCGAGAGCCGTCCGCAGCCGCTCCGTGCCCTCGCCGAGCGCGGCCTCGAGGATGTCCGACTTCGACGCAAAGTTGTAGTAGACGCTGCCCTTGGCGACCCCGGCCTCCGCCGCAATGTCGTCGACGCTCGTCGCCGAGAAGCCCTGCCGCGCCACGAGCCGCACGGCCGCGTCGATGACCGCCGCACGGGTGCCCGCGCGGCGCGCGGCGTGACCGTCGGTCCGAGCGGGCATCGGCCGCGGCGAAGGGGAGGTCATATGGTTCATCCTCTCAGGACGCGGGGGTGTCTGTGAGGGCTGGTGCACACGGATCGTGTGCACCAGCCCCCACAATCCGCCCGGTGACGGAACAGCTCAGAGCGAGATCGCCGGGTGCAGCCTGTCGACCGTCCATGTGCGCATCCGTCCCGACCGCCACGCCGTCACGGCGAGCGACGCGACGAGCGTCCCGCCGAGCACCGCGACGGACACGAGCAGCCGCCCGTCCACGCCGCCCGTGATGAGCTGGCGCAGCCCCGTGACCGCGTAGCTCATGGGCAGCCACGGGTGGATCGCCTGGAAGAAGTCCGCCGTCACGGGCACGGGGTACGTGCCGCCCGACGACGCGAGCTGCAGCATGAGGATCGCGAGCACGACGACCTTCCCGGCCGCAGGCCCGGCGAGCGCGATGATCGCCTGCTGCAGCGCGATGAACGCCGCCGAGACGAGCAGCGTGAACGCCACGACCCCCGCGAGGTGCGCCGTGTGCATGCCGAGGCCCAGCTTGACGACGCTCAGCATGACAACCACCTGGCCCACACCGACGATGAGCGCCGGCCACAGCCCCGCCCACGCGATACGCCCACCCGAGACAGGCGCCGCGAGCGCCCGCGCCGGCACCGGCCGCAGGAGCAGCCACGTGATGAGCGCCCCGACGAAGAGGGCCAGCGAGATGAAGAACGGCGCGAAGCCCTCACCAAAGCCCTCGGCCTGTGCGACGTCGGTGTCCGTGACAACGACGGGCGCGGCGATGACGTCCGCCCGCTGCGTGCGCAGCGACTCAGGGTCGTCGGGGATCTGCTCGGTGCCGTCAACCAGCCCCGACGCGAGCGTCCCGGCGCCGTCCTCGAGCTGCGTCGTGCCGTCGGCCAGCGCCGTCGCCCCGGAGGCGAGCGTCGTCGTGCCGTCGGCCAGCGCCGACGCCCCGTCGGCCGCGGACTGTGTGCCCGCGAGGAGCGTGCTCGTGCCCGACTTGAGCGTCGTCGTGCCAGCGGCGAGCTTGCTCGCCCCGGACTTGAGGGAGCTCGCGCCCGACGCCAGGTCGGCCGCGCCCGAGTCGAGGCGTGCGAGTCCCTTCTCGAGGCTCGTCGCGCCGGCCGACACCTGGGTGATGCCGTCGCGCAGAGTCGTCGTGCCCTTTGCGCCCGGGCGCAGCTGGGCGGCGAGCGACTGGGCGCCCTTCGATGCCGTGCCGACACCGTCGCTCAGCGCCTGGGCGCCGTCAGCGAGCGTGCGCGCACCCGAGACTGCCGTCTCGAGCTGCTTCGTGAGCGCCGCGCCGTCGACGTTGCCGAGCTGCGTGAGCGCCGCCGTGTCCTTCGCGAGAAGGCCCTGCACCGCCGGGTTCGCGCCGGACGGGTCGAGAGCCTTCAGGGTCGCAACGTTGGCCTGCAGCAGCTGGCCCAGGTCGGAGAGCGTCCCCGGCAGGGCGGTGAGGGTCGGCGCAGCGGCCTCGAGGCCGTCGGCCAGCGTGTCCGCGCCGTCGGCGACCTGCGCGGCGCCCGCGACGAGGCCGCCGTCTGCTGTGAAGCCCGACGCCAGCTTGTCCGCACCCTGCGACAACGCTGCCGCGCCCTCCGCGAGCTTGTCCGCACCCTGGGCGAGCGACGTCGCACCCTCGTGCGCGTCCCCGACGCCCGTCGCGAGCGTCGTCGCGCCCGTCGCGAGCGTCGTCGAGCCCGCGCTGAGCGACTGCGCACCCTTGTCGAGCTTCGTCACGCCCGCTGCCGCGCTGCCCGCGCCGTCGCGCAGGTCGCGGAGGCCCGACGCGAGCGAGCCCGCGCCGTCCGCAGCGCTCTGCGCACCGTCGGCGAGCTTCTGCGCGCCGTCATCGACCTGGCCCGCCGCCGTTCCCAGCCGCAGCGCGCCGTCCGACGCGGTCGCGAAACCGTCGCGCGCCGTGCCCAGGCCCACAAGGACCTGGTCAACTGCCTGCGCGCCAATCTCCTCGCGCACCGCCGTCTGCACCTGCTCCATCGCGGAACGGCCGAGCGTCGTCGCGAGGAACGAGTTCGCGTCGTTGTAGGTCACCGCGATGCTCGCCGCCTCCGGTGCGTCGCCCGCGACGTCCGCGATGCGCTGCGAGAAGTCTGCGGGGATCGTCACCGCGAAGTAGTAGTCGCCGCTCTCGACACCGACCTGCGCCGCCGCCGCGTCCGTGCGCTCCCAGCGCAGGTCGCCCGAGTCCGTGAGCCGGTCCGCGACCTGTGCGCCCGCGTCGAGCCGCTCGCCGTCGACCGTCGCGCCCGCGTCCTCGACGACGAGCGCGACCGGCAGGTTGTCCATGCGCCCCATCGGGTCCCAGAACGCCCACAGGTACAGGGCGCCGTAGAGCAACGGGATGAGCACGAGCGCACCGAGCGCAAGCTTGGGCAGCGCGCCGCGGCGGAAGCGCCGCAGCTCCGTGCCCGTCGAGGTGAGGGAGATCATGCGAGGGGCTCCTCGTCGGTGGGGGAGGTGGTGGGTGTGGCGTGCGCGGGGGTCCTGGAGGCCGCGACCCGGTGTGGTGCGCCGCGGTGCGGCGTGTCGTCCGCGCTGAGCTGAGGTCCGGTGGTGAGGCGCACGACGCGTGGCTCGACGGGCCACGTCATCGCGTCGACCTCACCGGCCGATGCGACCGACGCGACGACCGTGAGGCCCGCCGTCGTTGGTGGCGCCGTCGTGAGCGCCGCGAGGCGGTCCCAGACGATCTGACGACGCGCGGTGTCGTGCACCTGGTCGAGGTCGTCGACGACGAGCAGCTCGGGGCGTGCCGTGAGCGCGATGACGATGCGCAGGAGCATCGCGTCGACCTCGTCGAGGTCGCGCACGAGCGTCGAGGCCGCGGGGACGGGGCGCGGACCGAACACCGGAGCGGCGAGCGTCCGCAGCTTCGTGTCGGTGAGGCGCGGAGTCCGTGCGTACCAGGGCGCCTGCCACGCGAGGCGTTCGCGCACAGTGTCGCCGACGGTGACCGACGGCTCGAGGTCGTCGATGCCGGCGAACCCGGCGATCGCGCTGAGGCGCTGGACGGCGCGACGTTCACGGGGCAGGTCATGGCCGCCGACCGTGAGCTGGACGGTCCCGCGCGACGGCTTCATGCGGCCGGCGAGGGTGAGCAGGAGGCTCGTGCGGCCTGAGCCCTGCGGGCCCTGGAGGACGACGAGGTCGCCCGCGGCGACGTGCATGTCGAGCGGGCCGTAGACGGGGCCGTGGGGGCCGTCGAGGTGCAGCGCCTTGGCGAGGATCGCGGCGCGGGGTGTGGGGGAGGTGTCCATGTGGCTTCTCCGGCGGGTCTGGCCCGCGACATTCTTTGGACTGACTGGTCAGTACAAAAATAGGCACGTGAGTGGATCCCAGGCAACCCCTCGCGGTGTTCACCGCGTCACGCCGGGAACGCCGACGCCCCGCCGCCGACCTCGGGGAGGTCAGCGACGGGGCGCGGGGTCCAAGCCGTCAGTCGGCTACGACGCGGACGTCGTCCATCTGCGCTCGGGGTTCTGGTACTTGAGGCCCCACTTCTTCCACATCGACTTCGCGTTCTTGGCGCGTGATCCCTTGCAGGAGCTCGTGTAGTAGTTGTAGCGCGTCGACCCCGTGATTGCGGTCGCCATGCAGTCCGCCTGCTGCTCCTGCGGGTCCGCGGCGCCCTTCGCGAAGATCTTCTGCTCGGCCTTCTGGATCGGCCACACCTTCGCGAGCCTTCTCACGGGTGCGATCTCCTCACCCAGAACGCTCAAGCCGCGCCGTCCCGCGGCCGATATCACGGACATGACGGACCTCAACGTGCAGCCCGCGGCGCCTGCTGGCTCCCGGCGCGCTGCCCTCGCCGAGTCCCGTCATCTCCACGCCATGGCCGGTCATGTGCCGGCGGCGTACACGGTCGTCGAGTCGGACGTCGTCAGGCTCCTCGACGTGGACGCGAAGGGCCGTCGTCCCGTCGACCTTGGCGGTCTGTGGTTCGGGCTGTGCGTTGTCGTGTCCGTCGTCGTCCTCGTGGCGTACGACGCGCTCGTCGGGTTCGGCTGAGCCAGCGCGAGCGCAGGTCGTCAGGGAGGCGCCGCGAAGGTTGTGGGGGCAGCGCCCGAGCACACCCACGAAGCATCCTGGGAGTACGTGCGCGGGCGTGAACGGGCGTGCGAGACGCAAGGCCGACTGTCGCACTTTGAAGAAGTGACGTGATGTTCACGGCTAGCGCGGTCGTGCGCTTCGGAGTGTCGGTGGCTGGCGCTAGCGTGCGAACAGCAGTACCCCAGGGTTCGAACAGGGAGAGGAACCAATGCTTCACAAGATTCTGGCCGGGGCGCTTGGACTTGCGCTCGCGGTGGGCGGGGTCGGCGCACCCGCGTTCGCTGCCGAGGTCAAGCCGACCGTGACCGTCGCCGCAGCGAAGATCAGTGCACCCAAGGTGTCCGTCGCGGGCAAGGCCATCGTCGGGCAGAAGCTCCGGGTCAAGAGCGCCCCATGGAAGCCTCGCGGCACGAAGCTCACGTACCGATGGCTGCAGAACGGCAAGCCGATCCCCGGCGCGACGCGCTCCACGCTGACGTTGAAGCCTAAGCAGGTGGGCAAGCGGATCTCCGTCAAGGTCACTGCGCGCAAGGCAGGTGCGAAGACCGTGACGCGCACGTCAGCGCGCACAGTTGCGGTGAAGCGCGCATCGTTCAAAGCCAGCACCCCGCGCCTTCTTGGGAGCGCCACCGTGGGGGAGAGACTGACGGTCGCCACGGGCCAGTGGTCCCCTGCCGCCACGACCCTCACGTACCGGTGGACCCGCGACGGCACCACCATCGCAGGAGCGACAGGGCCCTCCTACACGCTTTGCCCCGCCGATCTCGGACACCGCATCCGCGCGACGGTCACAGGAGCGCGCAGCGGGTACACGACAACCTCACGAACGACGTCCCCCAGTGCGGTCGTAGCATCGTTCTACGACGCCAGCTTCGGCACGTTCCCCACGACGACCTACACAGGCTACGGGGATGACATCATCACGCTCGACAGCAGCCGGAAGGCAGTCGTCGTCACAGCGCAGCACTCTGGAAGCAGCAACTTCGTCGTCCGCGCACGAACCGCGGACTTCGGATACGGCGACCTGCTCGTCAACGAGATCGGCAGATACAGCGGAACAACCGCCACCGGCCTGAGCCCGTACGACGACGAGACGGGCATCCTCGAGATCGACGCCGACGGGGCGTGGACGATCACCGTCGCACCGGTCAGCTCGCTACCCGCGCTGCCGACCTCCGGAGTTGGCGATGCTGTCTTTCTCTATGACGGGGCGGCAGTGACGAAGGGTGTCGCCCACTACGGGAGGAGCAACTTCATCGTCAAGCAGTACCACCGCGACGAGAGGTTCGGGGGCCGTCTGACGTGGGAGACGCACGTCAACGAGATCGGCCGGTACTCGGGAAACCGATACTTCCGCAGCGGACCGTCGGTCGTCACGATCGAGGCAGACGGAGCCTGGGAGATCCTCTGAGTCACCAAGGAGCCTCACAACGCGACTCGTCCACGCGCCGGCCGGGAGCGCCCCTCGGGTGAGTGGATTCGTGCGGCGCGCGGGCCGTGAGCCCGCGCGCCGCCGGTGTTAATCCTGGTGGTAGAAGTTGGTCAGACCGATGACGATGCCCCCGCTCGCCGCGGACGGTATGCCGCGCACGTCGTGCCCGACGGCGATCGTTTGACGCTTCTTCTTGCCGTTCGCGTAACGCATCTCGATGACGCCCGCGCGCGTGATCTTGTACGTCCCTCGCTGACTCGGGGGCGTTGAGCTCCAGAACAGATCGAGACCGGGCCAGCTGCCCAGCGACGTGCGGGACCTCACGAACTTGCCGCTCTTCGTGAGCACGAGCCGCTCCGTCCACGTGGTGCACTGCAACAGGCAACTGCCCGACCAGTTCTGGTGCACGAGGTTCGCCGAGAGCCGCGTCCCTCGCTTTGGCAGCGTCGCAGGCTCGAAGCGCGACGCGGCATCGCCCTTCGCCACCTTGTACGAGAAGCCCTTCGTCGTCACCTTGAACTTCTGCGAGCCGATCTTCGCGATGCCACGGCGCGCGTCGTACGTGTACCGCTTGCACGACGTCGAGGACCGGCTGCACGACGGCGTGCGACCCTTCGCGTCGCCGATGTACACCCAGGAGCGGTTGAGGAACCGCATCGTCATGTTGTCCCACCCGGACGTCGAGCTCATCGTCGACGGCTGATATCCCCAGAAGAACCTGCCCGCGAGTGACGAGTACCGGCGTGGCGCCGGCTCGCGGGCAATGGTGAAGGACTTCGTCACCCGCGACCCGTTCGACGACGTCACCGTGAACGTCACCTTGCGGGACTTCGCGCCCTTGAGCCGCACCTTGTACACCACAGCCTCGTTCGAGCGGGCCGTGACCGTGCCGAGCGAACGACTCGCGCTCTTGATCGTCAGACCGGAGCCCTTGGCGCTGATCCGTACCTTCTGCGCGTCACCCTGACCCTTGTTGTGCACCTTGAGGCGCAGCGTCGTCCACCGGCCTGCCCGCGCTCCCTGCACAGGCTCTCCGCCCGTCACCTCGAGACGTGGCGCGTGAACCTCCTCGAGCTTCTCCGCATAGAACGACTGGTAGCGGGTGGCCCCGTCCGCGCTCTGCACGACGACGTACGCGCACTCGAGGTCAGCGTGCCGGAACGTGCTCGCGGCCGCCGACGTCAACGTCACCGCGGTGCCGCTGCCAGAGCGGGTCACGGGGAACGTGCCCGTCGAGCCTGCCGCGCCGACATGCTGGCCCGTCGTCGCCCCTCCTGGGCGGGCCTCGACCCCGAGCACAGCACGCGCGACGCACGTCGAACCGCTCCACTCGCCGAACCACACGACGGCGAGCGAGTTCTGGGACGCGCTCGGCGCCCCCGCAAACGTCAGGGTCGCGCGCAGTCGCTGGCCGACGACATCCTGGGTCGCGACAACCTTCACCAACCGCTGCCCGGCATGGGGCGATGCATCGTCCCGTGCGTCCGCGATCGTCGCGGTCCGCCGCAGGAGGCCCGCGACGTAGGCGGACGCGCCCGCCGACGAGCCGGAGCGCGCCGCGGACGCCCCACCCACCGTCGTGCCACCCAGCGGTCGCGCCGCACTTGTCGTTCCTGCGGCGACCGTGTCAGCGAGCCCGTCCGGGTCCGGCGGAGGCGCGGCGGCTGCGGGCGCCGCGCCTGCGAGTGCGACGGCGACAAGAGTCGCCGTCAGCGCCGAGATCATGCGTGTTGTCATGGTGGTCCGCCCTGTCCGCTAGTGCCGTGGGGTCACGTTAGCCCGGGCGGCTGCGCTCAGCGAGCCGAGATGTGGGGCCACCTGCCAGCCAGGGAAAGTGTCAGATCACCCAGCGGGCGTCGTCCATCTGCGCTCGGGGTTCTGGTATTTGAGGCCCCACTTCTTCCACATCGACTTCGCGTTCTTGGCGCGTGATCCCTTGCAGGAGCTCGTGTAGTAGTTGTAGCGGGTCGATCCCGTGATCGCGGTCGCCATGCAGTCCGCCTGCTGCTCCTGCGGGTCCGCGGCGCCCTTCGCGAAGATCTTCTTCTCGGCCTTCTTCGACGCGTCATACGCGGCCTCGCTCTTGCCGATCGGGCGTGCCTGGACGATGTGCGCGCACTCGTGGATCGCGGTGTGACGCAGCTGGCCGGCGTCCTGCCCGGACGCGAGCTCGATCGTCTGCGTCCACTTCCAGTCGTAGACCCAGCCCTTGCCCGTCCAGCGAGGCGTGGCCTTCCAGCGCGTCCACGCCATGCCGATCGCCCAGCTGTCCTTGACTCTGGGGGAGTCGATGTAGATCGGGGTCGTCGGGCAGTACTTCTTGATGTAGCTGCGCGCCTTCGCGATGTACTTCGCGTGCTTCTTCGAGTCCGACTGGAAGATCTTGAAGGACTTCGACACGACCGTCTTGTTGTGCTTGCTCTTGCCGAGCACCACCCGGTACGCGCGGTTGCCGGCCTTCGCCGGCACGCGGAGCGTCACCTTCGCGCTCGAGCCAGCCCGCGGCGCGCGCGTCGTCGACACGGTCCGCCACTTACCGGAGTCCTTCCGCTGCAGCGCGACCTTCTGGTACCGCGGCTTCGTCACCCGGACGGTCACCGACGTGCGCTTCTTCGTCGTCTGGAGCTTGCGGTAGCTCGGCTTGCCGAGCTTGGCCGACGCCGCGCCACCGACGCTGCCCGAGCGTGCGGACGGTGCCTGGGCAGAGGGCACCTGGGCGGCGAACGTCGCGGATCCGGACGATGGTGCCGCGACAGCCGGGGCTGCGACCGGCAGGCACAGTGCCGCTGCGGCGAGCCCGGCGACGAGCGAGGTCCTTGTCTTCATGAGTGCGTCCTTCATCCAGAGGTTCCGTCAGGATAGGTGCCAGACGTCGGGCGCGCTCCTGGGGGCGCGAACCTGTGGACGGGGAATACCCCAGGCTCGCCCGACGCTCCCTGGGGGTGAGCACCCAGCCCGCGGCCGCTGAGCCGCTGAAGATCGACATCTGGTCCGACATTGCCTGCCCCTGGTGCTACCTGGGCAAGCACCGGCTCGCCGCCGGGATCGAGGCCTTCGCCGCGACCGACGCCGCCGTCCCCGTCGAGATCGAGTACCACTCCTTCGAGCTCGCCCCCGACACCCCCGTGGACTTCGAGGGCTCCGAGATCGACTTCCTCGCCCACCACAAGGGCCTGCCCGCCGCGCAGGTCGAGCAGATGCTCGGCCAGATGACCGCGACCGCCGCCGCCGAGGGCCTCACCATGGACTTCGCGCGCCTGCGCCACACCAAGACGCTCCGCGCGCACGAGCTGCTCCACGCGGCGAAGGCCGCGGGCCGCCAGGCGGAGATGCTCGAACGTCTCTTCGAGGCGTACTTCGCGCAGGGTGAGCACGTCGCCGACGTCGACACGCTCGTGCGCCTCGCGACGGAGGTCGGCCTCGACGCCGACGAGGTGCGCGCCGCGCTTGCGGACGGCCGCCATGCGGACGCGGTCGCCGCTGACATCGAGCAGGCCCGTACGTTCGGCATCACGGGCGTGCCGTTCTACGTCGTCGATGGACGGTACGGGATCTCCGGCGCGCAGCCCGGTGAGGCGTTCGCGCAGATCCTCGGCCAGATCGTCGCCGAGCGCGCGACCACCGACTGACCCCCAGGATCACGGAGGATCCATGAGTGACGTCCATGCCGCCCCGCGCGGCCACGAGAACTCGCTGATGTTCGACGGTGTCGCACCCGTCGCCGAGGCTGCATCCCGCGGCGACGCCGCGATGCTCGACGCGTTCGGCGCGCCCGCGCCCGACCCGTCGGTCGCGCCGACGCAGCTCTTCGCAGGCCCGGCGGCGCCGGGCGCGCTCGCGTCGGGCGCCTTGGCGATGGTCGGTGGCGCGGGAGAGGTGTGCGGGCCTGACGGTTGTGCGTGACCGTCGGGCCCGCAGCGTGACGGTCGACGCAGCGGGAGCGCCCGACGGGAAGTTGCCGCTTCAATAGTTGACGCTTCAAGTAAATGGGTGCAGACTAGGGAGCAGTCCACCCGAGGAGCACCCATGAGCACCGCAACCCCGTCCGGCCCCGCCGCGAACGACCGCCTCGCGCACGCCGCCGCCGCGAACCCGTCGGCCCTCGCCCCAGCCGACCGCCTCGCCGCCGCGACCCACATGGACGCCGTCACCCTCTACGTCCGCGACATCGACCGCATGACGGACTTCTACGCACGCGTCATCGGCCTCCAGGTCATGGAGCGCGCAGCCGCCGACGGCCGCGACGGCATCGTCACGCTCGGACGCGGCACCGTGCCGCTCGTCGTCCTCCGCGAGGCTCGCGACCTCCCCGAGCGTCGCCCCGGCGAGGCCGGGCTCTTCCACACCGCCATCCTCTTCGCCGACCACGCCGGCGTCGCCGGCGCCCTCGCCCGCGTCGCCACCCACGCACCCCAGCTCTACACCGGCGCCGGGGACCACCTCGTCTCCGAGGCCTTCTACCTCGACGACCCCGAAGGCAACGGCATCGAGCTCTACGTCGACCGCCCCCGCGAGCAGTGGGAGTGGACCGGCGGCCACGTGAAGATGGACACCCTCTACATCGACCCGAACGCGTTCCTCAGCGAGCACCTCACCGAGACGGCGCTCGAGCGGCCCGAGGACTCCGCCGCGATGCTCGGGCACGTCCACCTGCAGGTCGGCGACGTCCCCACCGCGCACCGCTTCTACGTCGACACCCTCGGCTTCGAAGCCACGGCCACCCTCGGCACGTCAGCCCTCTTCGTCTCCGCCGGCGGCTACCACCACCACATGGCGATGAACACGTGGCGGTCCATGGGCGCCGGGCCGCGGCCCGTCCAGCTCGGCCTCGGCGAGGTGTCGATCCTCGTCCCGACGCGCGACGAGATCGGCGCGCTCGCGGACCGCCTTGCCCACGGCGGCGTCGAGCACGCCGACGACGGGGCCGTCCTGCGCTTCAGCGACCCGTGGAACAACCGCATCGCGGTCGCCGTCGGCTGACCGGAGTCGCGAGCCTCAGCGCAGACGACCTGCGCTGATCCGGCGCGTCACGCGGCGCGCGCCGCGGTCCGCGAGGATCTTCGCCGCCGCGGCAACCGCACCCGTGACGGCCGCGAAGATGATGATCGACGAGTTCGGCGCGTCCGTGTCGAGCGCGTTGCGCGGCGCGTCCTTACCCGTCGTGCGCTTCCACGCGAAAGCGAGCGCACGCTGCGCGACCCACGCCGTCCCGGCCGACGCGGCCAGCAGGATGACCTTCTCGAGCAGCGCTTCCTTGTTCTCGTCAGCCACGGTGTCCTCCATCGCAGGTCGGCGTGCCGCACCCGTCGTCGGCACCTCACCCCACGCTAGCGTCCCGACGACGAGCGGGCGTCCCGGCCGGTGCGCCGCTCGATAGCCGATCCGTACGAGTGACGTGCCTGGATCGGCTATCGGACCGAACCGAGCGCCGCTCGATAGCCGATCCGGACGTGCGACGCGCACGGATGGGCTATCGAGTCCTGAAGAAGACGCGCGGATTGACGGCTTCCGCCGCTCCGATGGGCGGAAGCCATCAATCCGTCGGAGAAGTTCGGAGGTCGTGCACAGAGGGACGGCCCGCGGATCCCGACTATGCTGGTGCCGATACGACAGGGGAGCGCTGCGGGGAGCCGTGAGCGCTGAGAGTGCGGACCACCGCAGACCCTCGAACCTGACCCGGTTAGCACCGGTGGAGGAAGTCGGGACATCTCACCATGTCGTCCACGCGGCCTGCCGTGACGGACGACGGGACCCCTCCTAGCACCACAGGAGGAATCACGTTGCACAGCACGACCAGCACCACCCGCCGCCACCCCGTGCGGCTCGCCGCGCTCGCGCTCGCCTCGGCGACGCTCCTCGCGGCCTGCGCGTCCGCGGGCCCCACCCCGGCCTCGACGACGACCCCAGGCGCGACCGCCTCGACGAGCGAAGCGCCCGCGAGCGGCCCTGTCACGCTCCTCACGCACAGCTCCTACGAGCTGAGCAAGGAGCAGATCGCCGACCTCAAGGAGAAGGGCCTCGACGTCAAGGTCGTCCAGGTCGGCGACGGCGGCACCCTCGTCAACCAGCTCATCCTCACGAAGGACGCACCGCTCGGCGATGTCGTCTTCGGCGTCGACAACACGTTCGCATCACGCGCGATCGACGCGGGTGTCTTCGAGGCCTACACCTCCCCGGCGCTCCCCGCAGCCGCAGTCCCGCTCAAGGTTGCGGGCGGCGACGCCGTCACGCCCGTCGACCAGGGCGACGTCTGCATCAACGTCGACTCCGTGTGGTTCGAGAAGAACCCGGACGTCCCCGTCCCCGCGACGCTCGACGACCTCACGAAGCCCGATTACAAGGACCTCGTCGTCCTCACCAACCCTGCGACGTCGACGCCCGGGCTCAGCTTCCTCGCCGGCACGGTCAGCCAGTACGGCGCCGACGGCTACCTCGAGTACTGGACGCGGCTCAAGGACAACGGCGTCCGCATCGCCGACTCCTGGTCCGACGCCTACTACTCCGACTTCACGGGCGCGGCCGAGGACGGCACGCGGCCCATCGTCCTCTCGTACTCCTCGAGCCCTGCCTACACGCTCACGGACGACGGCGGCACGACGACCGCGTCGCTCCCCGCGACGTGCACGCGCCAGGTCGAGTACGCGGGCGTCCTCGCCGGCGCGAAGAACCCCGCCGGTGCCCGCGCCGTCGTCGACTACCTGCTGAGCCCCGAGCTCCAGGCGACCCTCCCCGACACGGCGTACATGTACCCCGTCGACCCGGACGTCGCGCTGCCCGAGTCGTTCCAGAAGCACGGCGCCCTCGCCGAGAACCCCATCCCCGTCGACCCCGTCGTCGTCGCCCGCGACCGCGACACGTGGATCTCCGACTGGACCGACACGGTCCTGGGCTGAGACCTCATGACCGCCCTGCGCCCCGTCCCCGGTGAGGTGCGTGTCCCCCGCACGCGCCCCGCCGGCGAGCTCATCCCTCCCGACGCCGCTCCCCTGGAGCGGTGGCCGTCGTTGGGATGGGCCACGGCGGGGCGCAGGGCCTCCTTCGCGCTCGCGGCCGCCGTGCCGCTCGCGTTCCTCGGCCTCTTCTTCGTGTGGCCCGTCGTCGCGATGCTCGTGCGCGGCCTCACCGACGCGGCCGGCGCGCTCGACCTCGCGGGCGTCGCCGACGTCCTCGCGAAGCCCCGCACCTGGCGCGTGGTGACGACCACCGTCGTCCAGGCGCTCGCCGGAACCGCCGTCGCCGTCGTGCTCGGCGTGCCCGGCGCCTACGTGCTCTACCGCCGACGGTTCCCCGGGCGCACGCTCGTGCGAGGGCTCGTCACCGTGCCGTTCGTCCTGCCGAGCGTCGTCGTCGGCGTCGCCTTCCGGGCGCTCCTCGGCCCCGGCGGGCCGCTCGGCGGCCTCGGGCTCGACGGCACGTTCGCCGCGATCGTCTGCGCGCTCGTGTTCTTCAACTACGCGGTCGTCGTGCGGACCGTCGGCGGCTTCTGGTCGCGGCTCGACCCGCGCGCGGAGGAAGCCGCGCGCGCCCTCGGCGCGAGCCCCGCCCGCGTCCTGCGGACGGTGACCCTGCCCGCGCTCGTCCCCGCGATCGCGAGCGCGGCCGCCCTCGTCTTCCTCTTCTGCACGACGGCGTTCGGCGTCGTCATGGTCCTCGGCTCGCGCGAGCACGCGACGATCGAGACCGAGATCTACACGCGCACCACCCAGCTGCTCGACCTGCGCACCGCCGCCGTCCTCTCGGTCCTCCAGATGCTCGTCGTCGCGGCCGCGCTCCTCGTCTCGGCGCGCGCCCGCACCGCGCGCGAGCGCGCGCTGGCTCTCCACGCCGAGCCGCGCGGCGAACGTCCCCTCACGTGGCGCTCCCGCACCGACGTCCTCGCGACGACGGTGACGGGCCTCGTCGTCGTCGGGCTGCTCGCGTGGCCCATGGCGACGCTCGTCGCCCGGTCCTTCCGCACGACCGACGGCACGTGGACACTCGACGCCTACCGGCGCCTCGCCGAGGCCGGGCCCGGCACCGGCCTCACCGTGACCGTGTGGCAGGCGACCCTCACGTCGCTCACGACTGCGGCCGTCGCCGCGACCATCGCGGTCGTCGTCGGCGGGCTCGTGTCGTTCGTCGTCTCCCGACGCCCCCGCTCACGGGCCGGCCGACGCTCGCTCGCGGTGCTCGACGCCGTCGTCATGCTGCCCCTCGGAGTGTCCGCCGTCATCGTCGGATTCGGCCTGCTCGTCACCATGACGCGGCCCGTGCTCGGGGTCGACCTGCGCACGACCGGCTGGCTGCTGCCCGTCGCGCAGGCGCTCGTCGCCGTGCCGGTCGTCGTGCGCCTCCTCCTGCCCGTGCTGCGCGCCGTCGACCCGCGCCAGCACGAGGCCGCCGCGACGCTCGGCGCACCCCCCGGACGCGTCGTGCGGACCGTCGACCTGCCCCTCGTCACCCGGCCGCTCGGGCTCGCGATCGGCTTCGCGTTCGCGGCGTCCCTCGGCGAGTTCGGCGCCACCTCGTTCCTCGCACGGCCCGACGCGCCGACGCTCCCCGTCGTCATCGTGCGCCTCCTCGGCCGGCCCGGCACCGAGAACCTCGGCACCGCCATGGCCGCCGCGACCGTCCTCGCGCTCGTCACCGCCGCCGTCATGCTCCTCGCCGAACGGCTGCGCGGCGACACGGCAGGAGAGCTGTGACCACGGACCACCCCACGGAGACCACGATGACCACGCCAGCACCCGGCGGCCTCGCCGTGCGCGACCTCGTCGTCACCTACGCGCCCGACGCCCGCGGCGCCGCACCCGTCCGCGCGGTCGACCGCGTGAGCCTCGACGTCGCGCGCGGCGAGATCCTCGCGCTCCTCGGCCCGTCGGGCTGCGGGAAGTCGAGCCTCCTGCGCGCCGTCGCCGGCCTCGAACCTCTCGCCGACGGCAGCGTCACATGGGACGGCACCGACCTCGCACGCACACCCGTCCACGAGCGCGGCTTCGGCCTCATGTTCCAGGACGGCCAGCTCTTCGCCCACCGCGACGTCGCCGGCAACGTCGCGTATGGGCTCGAGGGCCGCACGACGGTCGACGGCCGACGCGCCCCGCGCCGCACCCGCACCGAGACGACGGCCCGCGTCGACGAGCTCCTCGACGTCGTCGGCCTCACCGGCTACGGCCGCCGCGCCGTCGCAACCCTCTCGGGCGGCGAGCGCCAACGCGTCGCCCTCGCCCGCTCCCTCGCTCCGCGCCCGCGCCTCCTCCTCCTCGACGAGCCGCTCTCCGCGCTCGACCGCGAGCTGCGCGAACGGCTCGCCGTTGACCTGCGCGCAGCCCTCCTCACGACCGGCACGACCGCCGTCTTCGTCACGCACGACCAGGACGAGGCGTTCACCGTCGCCGACCGCGTCGCCGTCATGCGCGCCGGCCGCTTCGCGCAGGTCGGCACGCCCGCGCAGCTGTGGGCCGAGCCCGCGACCTGGGAGGTCGCGTCGTTCCTCGGCTACGAGGCCCGCCTCGACGTCGACGGGAGCGCGCTCGCGCTCGCGCCCGGCGCGCTGCGCGTCGTCGGTGCCGGGTCGGCGCCCGGCGCCGGGCCGCAGTTCCGCGGCACCGTTCGGGCCGTCCACGTACGTCGTGGCGTCGCAGAGGCGACGGTCGACGTCGTGAGCGTCGGGCGCGTCACCGTCGTCGTCGGACCCCCGGCGCTCGCGCCGGTGCCCGGCAGCGAGCTCGACCTCCGCCTCGACCTCGGCCGGACCGCGCCCCTGCCCGCCTGAGGGCGGCGGGTCCCGAAGGAGCGCGGTGGGTCCCGAAGGAGCGCGACGGCTCCCGGACGCGCGGGGCGTGGATGCGGGAGGATGGAAGCTCAGCCCGACGACGGAGGATCCGTGACCCGTTACCAGAAGGCCATCACCCCGAGCATGTCCGACGCCTACCTGCGGCTCGGCTACGACCGCGTCGCGGGCTTCGCGGTTCCGGTCGCGGACGTCACGTGGGCGACGACGCCCGCCGACCTTCACGCTGTCCACGCCCTCGGCTTCGAAGCCTCGCCGTTCTCCGTCGACGACGCGTACGTCGACGTCCTGCGCTTCACGCCCGGCCCGCAGGTCCGCACGGCCGACGCCGTCGGCGGCACCGACGCGACCGCACGTGAGGCGCGCGGCGGTACGTTCATCGACCGCCCCCCGTTCACCGGGACGGGCTTCGCGCCCGTCGAGGGCCATCGCGTGCCCGTCACGTGGATCGTCCACTCGCGCGTCCCCGCGGGCTCCGAGCTCGTGCGCGTCCACGCCGACGGCACCGAGCAGGTCCTCGCCCGCTACGTCGACGTCGCGCGCTGCTGGGAGCCCGTCGACGCGGCCGTCCACCACACGACGTTCCCGGGCGTTTCGCGCTTCGTCGGTGCCCTCGCCGAGTGGAAGGCGACGCACCTCAACGCTGAGGTCTACGGCGACCACGTCGTCCTCGTCTCCGAGCACGAGCCGCACGCGGCGTTCGAGTTCACGCAGGCGGCCTCGGGCCGCTGGTTCTGCGAGGTGCCGCGCGCCGACGTCGACAAGCTCTACGAGCTCTTCATCACGGGCCGCTGGCGGGGCGTCGAGGTGCGGCTCGTCGACCTCGGCGTCGACGAGGGTGGCGACAAGCGCGCGACGATCAGTTCCGTCGGGCACGATGCCGACGCGGCCGAGGCCGCCGGCATGGTGAAGGTTGACGCGGGCGTCTACGAGATGGTCGTCGACCCCGACGAGCTCACTGACCTCACACCGTACGAGCTCGCGCCGGCCGCCTGGGGCTGACCCGGCCCCGTCAGACCGCTGGCGGGGCCGTGCTGGCGCGGGTGACGAGCGACGTCGGGAGTCGCAGGTGCGGTTCCCGTTCGCGCCCTTCGAGGAGGTCGAGGACGAGCCGCAGCGCCTCGGCGCCCATGCGGTGGAGGGGCTGGGCGACCGTCGTGAGCGGCGGCGTGGCCGCCGCAGCCTCGGGGATGTCGTCGAAGCCGATGACGGAGAGGTCCTCGGGGACGCGGAGGCCGAGCTCGCGGGCGACCTCGATCGTGCGGAGCGCGGAGAGGTCGTTGGCCGCAAAGATCGCGGTGGGCCGTTCGGGGAGGGTGAGGAGCTCACGGGCGGGGGAGCTGGCCTGCTCGGCGCGGTAGGAGCCGACGCGCACGAGGTCCGGGTCGAACGCGATCCCGGCGGCGTCGAGCGCCTCGCGGTAGCCGCGTTCGCGCAGGTGGGAGGACTCAAGGTCGGGGCGGCCCGCGAGCAGGCCGATGCGCCGGTGGCCGAGGCCGAGGAGGTGCTCGGTCGCGGTGCGGCCGCCGGCGAGGTTGTCGGAGTCGATCGTCGGCGGGCCGGCGGGTCCGGTGTGGGGGTCGATCGCGACGACGGGGATCGTCTGGCGGGGGTCGACGACCGTCGGGGTGACGAGGATCGCGCCGTCGACGAGGGTTCCCGCGAGTCGTGCGAGGGAACGGTGCTCCCAGCCGACGGAGTCGGCGCGGCTCAGGGCGCCGGAGAATGCGAGGAGCTCGTAGCCGGTGCCGAGCGCGGCCTCGGACGCGCCCTTGAGGATCTCGGTCGAGAACGGCTCGAACTCGGCGACGAGGATGCCGATGACGCGGGTCGGGGTGCCGCGCAGGCTGCGGGCGACGAGCGAGGACTCGTAGCCGAGCTCGGCGACGACCTGCTGAACGCGGGCGACGGTCGCGGGGGAGACGCCGTAGCGGTCGTTGACGACCTTGGACACGGTGGCGACCGAGACGCCCGCGTGACGCGCGACGTCGCCGATGGTCACTCGTCCAGGGGCTCGCACGCGTCCGACTGTACCGCTCGGGGAGGCGCGGACCGAGCGGGGACGCGGATGACAGCATAGTGTGACCTGCGCCACGGATAACGTTATCGAAAACGTTATCGATAACGATTGACGACGTGTGGAACCGTGTGTCACGGTGAGCATGACGCACTCGCTCAACGGTGGGCGAGACAGCGATCAGCCCACTCGACGAGGAGGACGACTGATGCGTGCACGCAAGCTCACAACGATCGCGGCCACGGCCGCGGCACTCACCCTGGCGCTCACCGCCTGCGGCGGCGACACCAACCCCGGGACCGACGCCGACGGCAACGTCAGCATGACGTTCTGGCACAACTCCACGACCGGCGAGGGCAAGGCCTACTGGGAGTCGACCGTCGCCGACTTCGAGAAGGCCAACCCCGGCGTGAAGATCTCGATCCAGGCCATCCAGAACGAGGACATGGACGGCAAGCTCCAGACCGCCCTCAACTCCGGTGACGCCCCCGACATCTTCATGGCCCGCGGCGGCGGCAAGCTCGCCGACGTCGTCGAGGCCGGCCAGGTCATGGACATCACCGACGCCATCACCGACGCGACCCGCACCGCCGTCGGCGACGCCGGCTTCAGCGCCTTCAGCGTCGACGGCAAGGTCTACGGCATGCCGACCGCCGTCCTCCCCGGCGGCATCTACTACTCCAAGGACCTCTTCGAGGCCGCCAGCGTGAGCGCCACCCCGACGACCCTCGCCGAGCTCTCCGACGTCGTCACCAAGGTCCAGGACTCCGGCGCCGAGGCCATCGCGCTCGGCGCGAAGGACGCCTGGCCTGCCGCCCACTGGTACTACTTCTTCGCTCTGCGCGCCTGCTCGCAGGACACCATGGCCAAGGTCGCCGCCGAGCGTGCCTTCGACGACCCCTGCTGGCTCACCGCCGCCCAGGAGTTCGAGACCTTCGCGAAGACCGAGCCCTTCAACAACGGCTTCCTCACGACCTCCGCGCAGCAGGGCGCCGGCTCCTCCGCCGGCCTCCTCGCCAACCACAAGGCCTCGATGGAGCTCATGGGCGCCTGGAACCCCGGCGTCATCGCCTCCCTCACCCCTGACGAGAAGCCCCTCGCCGACCTCGGCTGGTTCCCCTTCCCCGCGATCGACGGCGGCGCTGGCGCCCCCGGCGCCATGATGGGTGGCGTCGACGGCTTCTCCTGCTCGGCCGACGCACCCAAGAAGGAGTGCACCGCCTTCCTCAACTTCTTCATGCAGAAGCAGTACCAGGAGGGCTACGCCAACGCGTTCCACACGCTCCCCGCGAGCCAGGAGGCCCAGGGCGTCGTCACCGAGCCCGCCCTCAAGTCGATCCTCGAGTCGTACAACAAGGCGCCGTACGTCACCGTCTGGCTCGACACGCTCCTCGGCCAGAACGTCGGCAACGCCCTCAACACCGCGGTCGTCAACATGCTCGCCGGCAAGGGAGACGCCGCCGGTGTCGTCAAGGCCGTCGTCGACGCAGCCGCCAAGGAGTGACCGTGACGACGCGTGACACCATGACCCGCCGCCGGGCCGTCACGCCGTCGTCCACCCCTGCCGGGGCCGAGGGTGGCACCACGCCACCCTCGGCCCGCGGCACCGCCCGTCGGGCCGGGGGTGGCCGCGGCGCCGACTGGCGCAAGCGCCTCGAGATCGCCCTGCTCGCAGGGCCCGCGATCGCGATCTTCCTCGCGTTCGTCATCCTTCCCGTCGTCCTCGCCGCCTATTACGGCTTCTTCAAGTGGAAGGGCTACGGCAAGCCGACGAACTTCGTCGGCTTCGAGAACTACCTGACGATCCTCCAGGACCCCACGTTCCATGAGGCGCTGAGCAACAACGCGTTCATCGTCGTCATGTCCCTGGTGCTCCAGGGCCCCGCCGCCGTCGGCCTCGCACTCCTGCTCAACCGACGCTTCCGCGGCCGCTCGCTCGTCCGCGTGCTCATCTTCGTGCCCTACGTCGTCTCCGAGGTCATCGTCGGAACCGGCTGGAGCCTCATGCTCTCGACCGCCGGCGCCGTCAACGACTTCCTCACGCGCATCGGCCTGCCCGTTTGGGCCGTCGACTGGCTGTCCGACCCGAAGATCGCCATCTGGTCGCTCATGCTCATCATCACGTGGAAGTACATCGGCTTCGCCGTCATCCTCTTCCTCGCCGGCCTCCAGGGCATCCCCGAGGAGCTCGGCGAGGCCGCCGCGATCGACGGCGCCGGCTACTGGGCGACGCAGCGTCGCATCACGCTGCCGCTCCTCGGCCCCACCGTCCGCATCTGGGCGTTCCTCTCGATCATCGGGTCGCTCCAGCTCTTCGACCTCGTCTACATCATCTGGGGCCAGTACGTCGCCGCGACCGCCGGCACCTCGACGATGGCGACCTACATGGTCCTCAACGGGCGCAACGCCGGGAACTACGGCTTCGGCAACGCCGTCGCCGTCCTCCTGTTCCTCATCTCGCTCGTCATCGCCCTCACCTACCAGCGGTTCGTGCTCCGACGCGACACCGAGGGCGCGATCACGGAAGGAAAGGCCCGATGACCGCCGTCGCCACGTCCCCGTCGCGCGCCACGGCGCGCCGCAGCACCGACAACGGTGGGGCGCTCGCCAAGGCCGGGCCGATGACCTACGTCGTCGCGTACCTGCTCGTCGGCCTCTGCCTCGCACCCATCGCCTACATCATCATCGGCGGGTTCCGCACCAACGCGCAGATCACCGAGAGCCCCTCCGGACTGCCGGCACCGTGGGTCGTCTCCAACTATGTCGACGTCCTCACGTCGTCGATCTTCTGGCAGCAGGTCGGCAACTCGCTCGTAGCCGGCATCGCCACCACCCTCGGCGTCGTCGTCCTCGGCGTCATGGTGAGCTACGTCATCGCGCGCTACCGCTTCCGCGGCTCGAACGCCATGTACTCCCTGTTCGCCGCCGGACTCATGTTCCCCATGACCGTCGCCATCACGCCGCTCTACATCCTCGTGCGCGACCTCGGCCTCGCGAACTCCCTCGGCGGCATCATCCTGCCGCAGATCGCGTTCGCGCTGCCGACGACCGTCATCATCCTCGTGCCGTTCCTCCGCGCCATCCCCAAGGAGCTCGAGGAAGCCGCCGCGATCGACGGCGCAGGACGGCTCGGGTTCTTCTTCCGCATGGTCGTGCCGCTGTCCGTGCCGGGCGTCGTCACCGTCGGCATCCTCGCGTTCGTCGCGAGCTGGAACAGCTACATGCTGCCGCTGTTCATCCTCAACCACGAGTCGATGTACACGCTGCCGCTCGGCGTCCAGGCGTTCGCGTCGCAGTACTCGGTCGACACCGCCCGTGTCCTCGCGTTCACGTCCCTGTCGATGATCCCCGCGCTCATCTTCTTCTCGCTCTTCGAGCGCCGCATCGTCGGCGGTCTCACCGGAGCGGTCAAGGGCTGACAGCGCCGTCCGGGCCCCGGCCCGGACGGCCGCCCCACCCCCACGCACCATCGATCGAAGGAACACACCGTGGCCGACGACGCTTGCACCACCCAGCCGCTCACGCCCCCCGCCGCCACCGCCACGACCGCGCCGGCCCCCACGACCTCCCGGGTCGACGACCTGCTCGCACGGATGACGCTCGACGAGAAGCTCGCCCAGCTCGTCGGTTACTGGCTCGACCAGAACGGCACCGTCGCGCCCATGCAGTCCGAGATGACCGCCGGGCAGAAGGCCCCCGACCTCCTGCCCGAGATCACGCGGCACGGGCTCGGCCACTACACGCGCGTCTACGGCACCCGGCCCGTCGACCCCGTCGAGCGCGCCGCCTGGCTGTGGGACGAGCAGCGTCGTCTCGTCCGCGAGACCCGCCTCGGCATCCCGGCGATCGTCCACGAGGAGTGCCTCACCGGGCTCGCCGCGTGGCAGGCCGCGACGTTCCCGACGCCTCTCGCCTGGGGCGCGTCCTTCGACCCCGGCACCGTCGGACGCATGGCCGGGTCGATCGGGGAGTCGATGCGCGAGCTCGGCATCCACCAGGGCCTCGCGCCCGTCCTCGACGTTGTGCGCGACCCCCGCTGGGGACGCGTCGACGAGTGCGTCGGCGAGGACCCGTACCTCGTCGGCACGATCGGCACAGCGTTCGTCCGTGGCCTGCAGTCCCGCGGCGTCCACGCGACCCTCAAGCACTTCGTCGGGTACTCCGCCGCCGACGCGGGCCGCAACCACGGCCCCGTCGCCATGGGCCCCCGCGAGATCGCCGACATCTACCTGCCACCCTTCGAGATGGCACTGCGCGACGGAGACGCCCGCTCCGTCATGAACTCCTACTCGACGGTCGACGGCATGCCCGTCGCGGCCGACCCCGCGCTCCTCACCGGTCTCCTCCGCGACACGTGGGGATTCGACGGCACCGTCGTCGCCGACTACTTCTCCGTCGCGTTCCTCGAGGTCATGCAGCGCGTCGCCGCCGACCGCGCCGAGGCTGCGCGCCTCGCGCTCGTCGCTGGCATCGACGTCGAGCTCCCCACGGGCGACGCCTACCTCGAGCCCCTCGCCGACGCCGTGCGCTCCGGCGAGCTCGACATCGCGTACGTCGACCGCTCCGTCCGCCGCGTCCTCGCAGCCAAGGAGCAGCTCGGACTCCTCGAGCCCGACGCGTTCGACGGCCAGCCCCCCACGCACGTCGACCTCGACAGCGCCGAGCACCGCGCGATCGCGCGCACGCTCGCCGCCCGCTCGCTCGTGCTCCTCACGAACGACGGCACGCTACCGCTCGCCCGCCCCGACGGCGGTCGCGTCCTCGTCGTCGGACCGAACGCCGACCGCGCCGAGGCGCTCATGGGCTGCTACTCGTTCGTCAACCACGTCCTCGCGCACCACCCCGGCACCCCCGCCGGCATCACCCTGCCGACCGTCGCGGACGCGTTCGCCGACGCCTGGGGCGACAGCGTCGACATCGTCCGGCAGCGCGGCTGCGACGTCACCGGCGACGACCTCACGCACGTCGGCCCCGCGGTCGACGCGGCACGCACCGCCGACCTCGTCGTCGCCGTCGTCGGTGACCAGGCCGGCCTCTTCGGACGCGGCACCGTCGGCGAGGGCAACGACGTCGAGTCGCTCGCCCTCCCCGGCGTCCAGCGGGAGCTCGTCGAACAGCTCGTCGCGACCGGCACACCCGTCGTCCTCGTCGTCCTCACCGGACGCCCCTACGAGCTCGCGTGGGCGCTCGACGGCGACGGCCCCCGACCGGCCGCCGTCGTCCAGGCGTTCTTCCCCGGCGAGGAGGGCGGCCATGCGATCGTCGACGTCCTCACCGGCCGCGAGAACCCGTCGGGCCGCCTGCCCGTCTCCCTGCCCCGGGCCGCCGGTGCCCAGCCCTTCACGTACCTCCACCCCGTGCTCGGCGGACCGTCCGACGTGACGTCCGCCGACCCGACGCCCGTGCGGCCCTTCGGCTTCGGCCTGTCCTACACGACGTTCACGCACGACGACCTCGTCGTCAGCCCCACCGCCACGACCGACGGCACGCTCGACATCACCGTCACCGTGACGAACACCGGCGCCCGCGCAGGCGCCGACGTCGTCCAGGTCTACGGCCGCGACGTCCACGCGTCGCTGCCCCGCCCCGTCGTCCAGCTACTCGGCTACGAGCGCGTCGACCTCGCCCCCGGCGAGGCCCGACGCCTCACGTTCCACGTCCCCGCAGCCCGCTTCGCGTTCGCAGGACGCGACCTGCGACGGGTCGTCGAGCCCGGCGACGTCGAGATCTGGGTCGGCGACCACGCCGCCGCCTCGACCCTCGGCCGGCCCGCCGACTCCACAGGCGGCGCGATCGTCTCGGCCGCAGCCCGCCACGACGTCGAGGTCCCCGGCACCGCGACACCCCGCGCCACCGTCCGGCTCACCGGCCCCGTCCACGAGATCACCGCCGACGACGCACGCCTCGTCACCGTCACCCACGAGGAGGTCGACGCATGACCGTCGTCACCAACCCCCTGCTCCCCGGCTGCCACCCCGACCCCTCGATCTGCCGCGTCGGCGACGACTACTACCTCGTCGTCTCGACCTTCGAGTACCTGCCCGGGCTGCCGATCCTCCGCAGCCGCGACCTCGTCACGTGGGAGCACGTCGGCGCGGTCGTCACCGACCAGATCGACTACGCCGGTGTCCCGTCCTCCGGCGGCCTCTACGCCCCGACGATCCGCCACCACGACGGCACGTTCTACGTCGTGTGCACGTTCGTCGACCCCACCGACGACGCCCGCGGCGGCAACTTCCTCGTCACCGCCACCGACCCCGCCGGCCCGTGGTCCGCACCCGTCTGGCTCGACGTCGCCGGGATCGACCCGTCGATCCTCTTCACGAGCGACGGCCGCGCCTGGATGCACGGCACCCGACTCGTCGAGCACGAACCCGACTGGTTCCACCAGACCGAGGTGTGGGTCCGCGAGTACTCGCTCACCGAGCAGCGGCTCGTCGGCGACGAGCACGTCGTGTGGAACGGCGCCGTCCGCGGCGCCGTCTGGGCCGAGGCGCCGCACCTCTACGAGATCGACGGCACGTTCTACCTCGTCGCCGCGGAGGGCGGCACCGAGTACCACCACGCCGTGTCCGTCGCCCGCGCCCAGCACGTCACCGGGCCCTACGAGGGCAACAAGGCCAACCCGGTGCTCACGCACCGGCACCTCGGCCACGACGTCGACGTCGTCGGCATCGGCCACGCCGACCTCGTCGAGGCCGCCGACGGCAGCTGGTGGGCGGTCTGCCTCGGCATGCGACCCTACGGCGGCTACCACTACAACCTCGGCCGCGAGACGTTCCTCCTCCCGGTCGTCTGGGAGGACGGGTGGCCCGTCCTCGCGCCCGGCGTCGGGCGCGTGCCCCGCGAGGTCGAGGTGCCGTTTGCGGACGCACCCGGCCCGGACGCCGGCGCGCTCGCCCGCGGCGAGCTCGGCGGCGTCGTGCCGCCCGGCGACCCCCGCTGGACCGGGGTACGCGCCCTGCCGGACTCGCTCGCGACGCCCCGCGGCGACGGCTGGGACCTGCCCGTGCGACCTGCGACGCTCGAGGACGTCGACGCTCCCGCGTTCCTCGGCGTGCGCCAGCAGCACGTCGACGTCGACGTCGTCGCGACCGTCGTCGCCGACCTGCCCGCGGGCGAGGTCGTCGGCGTCGCCGTGCGACAGTCCGAGCACGACCACGTCCGGCTCGAGCTCGGGCGGGACGCGGATGGTGCCGCGTCCGACGACGTGTGGACGGCGACCGTCGTCCACGTCCGCGGAGGCGAACGCACCGAGCTGGGCCGACGCGCGGTGCCCGTCACCGCGGGCGACGAGGTGCGCCTCGTCGTGAGCGCACGCGGCCAGGACTACGCGCTCGGCATCGACACCGGCTCGGGCGACGTGCTCGAGGTCGCGGTCGCCGACGGCCGCACGCTCGACACCGTCGCGACCGGCGGCTTCCTCGGGCTGTGGATCGGCGTGTGGGCGTCGTCGGGCGGGACAGCTACGACGAGCACCGCGCACGTCGTCTCCGTGACGTACGACGGGGCGTGAGCCGTGCGATGAACGTGTGGCGCCCGTGCGCCACACTGGTCCCGTGCGCCCCGACCCTCGCCTGCTCGCCGTCGTCGCCCTCGGCGGCACGGTCGGCACGGCGCTGCGGTACGGGCTCGGGCTGCTGCTGCCGCCGGGCGACGGCGTGCCGTGGGCGACGCTCCTCGAGAACGTCGTCGGCGCGTTCCTCCTCGGGATGCTGCTCGAGGCGCTCGTGCGCGCGGGCCGCGAGGATGCGCGGCGTCGGTTCCTGCGGCTCGGGCTCGGCACGGGGCTGCTGGGCGGGTTCACGACGTTCTCGGCGCTCGCCCTCGAGACGCGGAACCTCCTCGCGGCGGGTGACGTGCTGCTCGGTGTCGGCTATCCGCTGGGGTCGGTCGTCCTCGGCGTCGTCGCGGCGACGGCGGGCGTGACGCTCGCGGCGCGCGTGCGAAGGCACGTCGGTCTCCTCCCGCCCGACCCCGACGCCCCGCCCGACCGCGATGCCCCGACGGAGAGACGGCTTCCGCCCGTCGAACGGGAGCCTGGCGTCAATCCGTCGGGGGATGGTGAGCCCGGCGGCACGGGGACCGCGGGGGACGGTGACGGACGATGATCGTCGGCCTGGTCCTGCTCGGCGGCGTCGGCGCCGCGACGCGCTTCTGGGTCGATGGCGCGATCCGTGCCCGACGCTCCGGCCCGATGCCCGTCGCGACGATGACGATCAACGTCGTCGGTTCCTTGCTCATCGGCGTGCTGCTGAGTCTGCAGGTCGGCGGAGTGCTCGCCCCGGACGGGTTCGCGATGCTGGCGACGGGCTTCTGCGGTGGCTTCACGACGTTCTCGACCGCGATGGTCGAGGCCGCGCGCCTGCTTCAGGAAGGCGACGTCCGACGCGCGTGGGGGAGCGTCGCTCTGACGCTCGTTCTGTCGGTCGCGGCGGCGTCCGCCGGCGTCGCGGTGACGAGCGCCCTCACGTAGCTCGCTCCCTCGACCGACGCGAGTCTCTCCCGACTCGTAGGTCCTGAGCACCGTCGTACGGTGCTGGAGCGCTACGAGTCGCGTCCCTTCTCCGACGCGTAGGCTCTGAGCACCGTCGGACGGTGCTGGAGCGCTACGAGTCAGGGAAGGGGTGGGGCATGACCGTCGTCCTCGTGTGCGGGGTGGCCGGGGCCGGGAAGTCGACGCATGCGCGGCGGCTCGAGGCCTCCGGTTTCGCACGACTGTCGTTCGACGAGGTCGCGTGGGACGCGGGGCACCGCGAGCACCCGCTGCCCGACGACGTCGCGCTCGCGATCCACGAGGACCTCCGCGCACGGATGCTCGCGCTCGTCGGCGAGGGGCGAGACGTCGTCGTCGACACGTCGTTCTGGTCCCGGGCGTCGCGCGACCGGTACCGTTCCTGGCTCGCGGAGGTGGACGTCGTGCCCGTCGTGCATCATGTCGTCGCCCCGCGCGAGGTCGTGCTCGCGCGGCTTGCCGCGCGCCGCGGCGCGGGGCCGCACGACGTCGTCGTGCCGCCCGCGCTCGCGGAGCGCTACCTCGTGGGGTTCGAGGTGCCGACGCCCGACGAGGGGCCGCTCGAGCTCGTCCCGACGGCCTGACCGGCGCGACTCGTAGGTCTTCAGCACCGTCTGACGATGCTCCGGACCTCCGGGTCGCTCATCGACCCATCTCACGATGTGACCGAAACTCGCTTGCACTCATAAGTGCAACACGAGACGATCTCCGTCAGAGGGAGGAACAGTGATGGCTGCAGTGATGGAGAGACGCGACATTGTCGTCGAGCCGCGAGCCGCTGACGAGGCGCGCATCGTGGCCGACGGGCTCGGGGACCCGAGGCCGGGTGTGGGGGCAGTTCTCAGCGTCGAAGGGCGAACGGTCGAACTGCCGCCCGCGCTCGCGGACCTTGTGGGATCAGTCGTCCGCGCGGTGGCGGTCGGACGGACGGTGACCGTCGGAACGCTGCCCGCCGAGCTGACGACGACCGTTGCGGCCGAGCAGCTCGGCATCTCGCGTCCGACCCTCATGAAGCTTGTCGCCGACGGCAAGATCCCGGCACACAAGGTTGGGTCGCACACGCGCGTCCTGACGGAGGACGTCGTGGCCTTCAGGAGGGCACGGCTTGACCGGCAGCGCGCTGCGCTCGCCGAGCTCATCGAGTTGAGCGACGCCCTCGGCGAAGACTGATTCGCCTGGTCTCGTCGCGGCTCATGGTGGTCCGGGCGCTCTTCGACGCGAATGTCCTGTACTCGCGTACGAGACGCGACTGGCTGCTGATGCTCCAGCTGAAGACCTTGGACTCGATGTTCGTGGGCTGCTGGACCGAAGACATCATGGCGGAGCTCGTCTACAGTCTGCGGCGAGCCCACCCGCAATGGGACGGTGCGGCCATCGCCAAGCTACGCGGCAAGATCGAGGACGTTCTCGAGGGTGGGCGCATCGAGGACTACGACTGCACGCTCGCCTATGAGGGACTCGATCCGCACGATCGGCACGTGCACGCGGCCGCAGTGGCTGGCGGGGTCGGGGTGCTGGTGACCGATGACACAGGGCTCCTTGCGATCGGTGGGCACGCAAGCACGCCGTACGACGTCATGAGCGTCGACGACTTCCTGGTGCTCGTCGCGGAAGGTGCACCGGAGGCTGTCGCCGCAGTGACTGAGGAGCAGCTCGAGCATGCGGTCAGGCGCGGCGGCGATCCTGACCTGGCCAGGCGCCTGGAGCTGGCCGGGTGTCCGGCATTCGGTGCGCACGTCCGAACCGTGCTCCAGCGCCTGGCTCTTCGCCCGTAGGCGCTGGGGGCGGGCCTCCTAGGCGCTCGCCCCAGACGACTCGTAGGTCTCCAGCACCGTCGAACGGTGCTCCGGACCTCCGGGTCGCGAGGTGCGCAGCGCGGATCGTGGCCGACGGAACAGTTCCGGGTTGCCGCACCCGCACACGCTCGGCGGTTCGTGCGAGACACTGGGACGAGCAACCCACCATTCTCACGAGGAGATCACGTGCCCCAGGGAACCGTTCGCTGGTTCGACACCGACCGAGGCTTTGGCTTCATCGCACCCGAGGACGGGTCGGACGACATCTACGTCCACGCGTCCGAGATCGCCGACGAGGGCGTGCGCGCGCTCCGCGAGGGCCAGGAGGTCGAGTTCGAGGCCGGTGAGGGCGACCGCGGTCCGCAGGCCCGCAACGTCCGCGTGACGGGTGAGGCCCCGGCGGCGTCGCTCGGCGTGCTCGGCACGGTCTCGTGGTACGAGCCGTCGAAGGGCTATGGCTTCGCGATGGCCGACGGCAGCAGCGACGAGATCTTCGTCCACAGCTCGTCGATCGTCGGCGGCGGCGTGGTCCGTGAGGGTCAGCGTGTCGCGTTCCTCGTCGTGCCCGGCGAGAAGGGTCCGCAGGCGGACCACCTGCTGCCGCTCGGCGATCAGGCGGTGCCTGCGGGCGGCGGTGCGTCCGGCAACGACGGTGCCAACGGCACCGTGTCGTGGTTCGACGGTGGCAAGGGCTTCGGTTTCATCACGCCCGACGACGGCAGCGCCGACGTGTTCGCGCACGTCCGTGAGCTGGGTCGGAACGTCGACGAGATCGGCGAGGGCGACCGCGTGAGGTTCGAGACCGTCGAGGGTGACAAGGGTCCGCAGGCGCGTCGGATCGAGCTGGTCGGCGGCGGGCGTGGTGGCCGGTCGTACGGTCGGCAGGACCGTGGCCGTGGTGGCTTCGACCGTGGTGGGGACCGTGGCCGTGGTGGTGACCGCTTCGACCGTGGCGGCGATCGCGGGCGTGGGCGTTCGAGCGCGCCGGCGCGTGGCGGCTCGGGCGAGGTCGTGCGCTTCGACCCTGAGCGTGGTTTCGGCTTCATCCGCCCGGACTCGGGCGGCGACGACCTCTTCGTCCACGTGTCCGTCGTCCGTGGCGGGGTTGAGCTGTACGAGGGTGACCGGGTGCGTTTTCAGGTGCGTCAGAGCGACCGTGGTCCGCAGGCGGATCGCGTCGAGCTCGACTGAGTTCTCCCTCCGGACGCGTCGAACGCCCGGGAGCGCCAGGTGCGCTCCCGGGCGTTCGCGCGTTGCGGTGCCTGACGCCAGCATGCGGTTCGCTCGATAGCGGATCCGTTCGCGTGCGACGTACGGATCCCCTATCGAGAAGAGTCGCGTCGCGACCCCTGTGTTCTGATAGCCGATCCGACCCTCTGGCGTGCATGGATCGGCTATCGGAACGCTGAGGCGGGGCGAGGGGAATAGATCGCCGGCGCCCAAGGTTGAGTGAGTCAGACTCAAGTTTGAGCGAGTGGGCTTGCATTGAGCAGGTGTCGAGCGCAGACTTGAGTGCAACAGACTCAACCGCACCACCACAGCATGGAGGCAGCACACATGGCACGAGCAGTCGGCATCGACCTCGGCACCACCAACTCCGTCGTCTCGGTCCTCGAGGGCGGCGAGCCCACGGTCATCGCGAACGCTGAGGGCATGCGCACGACGCCCTCGGTCGTGGCCTTCTCCAAGTCCGGCGAGGTCCTCGTCGGCGAGATCGCCAAGCGCCAGGCCGTCACGAACGTCGACCGCACGATCAGCTCGGTCAAGCGCCACATGGGCACCGACTGGTCCGTCGAGATCGACGACAAGAAGTACACCGCGCAGGAGATCTCCGCGCGCATCCTCGGCAAGCTCAAGCGCGACGCCGAGGAGTACCTCGGCGAGCCCGTCACGGACGCCGTCATCACGGTCCCCGCGTACTTCAACGACGCTGAGCGCCAGGCGACGAAGGACGCCGGCCAGATCGCTGGCCTCAACGTCCTGCGCATCGTCAACGAGCCCACGGCCGCCGCGCTCGCGTACGGGCTCGAGAAGGGCAAGGAGGACGAGCTCATCCTCGTCTTCGACCTCGGTGGCGGTACGTTCGACGTCTCGCTCCTCGAGGTCGGCAAGGACGAGGACGACTTCTCGACGATCCAGGTCCGCGCAACCTCGGGCGACAACCGCCTCGGCGGCGACGACTGGGACAACCGCATCGTCGAGCACCTCATCAAGGAGGTGAAGAACTCCTCGGGCGTCGACCTCTCGAAGGACAAGATCGCTCTCCAGCGTCTGCGCGAGGCCGCCGAGCAGGCGAAGAAGGAGCTCTCGTCCGCGACGAGCACCAACATCTCGATGCAGTACCTCTCGATGAGCGAGAACGGCCCCGTCCACCTCGACTCCAAGCTCACGCGCGCGCAGTTCCAGCAGATGACGCAGGACCTCATCGACCGCACCAAGACGCCGTTCCACGCGGTCATCCGCGACGCCGGCATCTCCGTGAGCGAGATCGACCACGTCGTCCTCGTCGGCGGCTCGACCCGCATGCCGGCGGTCACGGACGTCGTCAAGGAGCTCACAGGCGGCAAGGAGCCCAACAAGGGCGTCAACCCGGACGAGGTCGTCGCCGTCGGCGCGGCACTCCAGGCCGGCGTCATCAAGGGTGACCGCAAGGACGTCCTCCTCATCGACGTCACGCCCCTGAGCCTCGGCATCGAGACGAAGGGCGGCGTCATGACGAAGCTCATCGAGCGCAACACCGCCATCCCGACGAAGCGCTCCGAGGTCTTCTCGACGGCCGAGGACAACCAGCCCTCCGTCCTCATCCAGGTCTTCCAGGGTGAGCGTGAGTTCGCGCGCGACAACAAGCCGCTCGGCACGTTCGAGCTCACGGGCATCGCCCCGGCGCCGCGCGGCGTCCCGCAGATCGAGGTCGCGTTCGACATCGACGCCAACGGCATCGTCCACGTCTCCGCGAAGGACCGTGGCACGGGCAAGGAGCAGTCGATGACGATCACCGGCGGTTCGGCCCTCCCCAAGGAGGACATCGACCGCATGGTCAAGGAGGCCGAGGAGCACGCGGCCGAGGACAAGGCGCGCCGCGAGGAGGCCGAGACCCGCAACCAGGCCGAGGGCCTCGTGTACTCGACGGAGAAGGCCCTCAAGGACAACGAGGACAAGCTCTCCGACGACGTCAAGACGGAGGTCGGCGACGCTGTCGCCGCCGCCAAGAAGGCGCTCGAGGGTGAGGACGCGGCCGAGGTGCGGTCGACGATGGAGGCCCTCGCCGCCGCGGCGCAGAAGATCGGCGAGGCCGTCTACGCGTCCGAGCAGGCCGCAGGCGCCGAGGCTCCCGCCGCTGACGCGACGTCCTCGGACGAGGACGTCGTCGACGCAGAGATCGTCGACGAGGATGAGTCCAAGTGACGGATTCGCCCTTCGAGTTCACCGACAAGCGTCGGATCGACCCCGAGACGGGGCAGCCGCGTGACGCGGCCGCCCCGTCCGGGGACGGCGAGCCCGAGGTCGTCGTCCCGGACGACGCCTCCTCGCTCACCGACGGTTCCGTGCCCGACGCTCCCGCAGCGGACGCGCCCGCGTCCGGCGCGGGAGCGGACGACGAGCTCGCCGCAGCGCAGGCCCTCGCGGCCGAGCGTCTCGACGACCTCCAGCGTGAGCGCGCGTCGTTCACGAACTACCGCAACCGGGCGCTCCGCGACCAGGAGGCGGCCCGCACCCGCGGCATCGAGGACGTCCTGGCGACGCTCCTGCCGGTGCTCGACGACATCGACCGTGCTCGGCAGGCCGGCGAGCTCGAGGGGCCGTTCGCGGCGATCTCGGACAAGCTCGACGCTGCGCTCGGCAAGTTCGAGATCGTGCGGTTCGGTGCCGTCGGCGAGGAGTTCGACCCGACGGTGCACGACGCCCTCATGCACGAGGACTCGGCCGAGGCCACGACGACGACCGTGAAGTTCGTCATCGAGCCCGGCTACCGCATCGGCGAGAAGATCGTCCGCGCGGCGCGCGTCGCCGTCGTCGGACCCCAGCAGTAACAACCCGGCTGCGGCGGGCCCGCACGGGCCCGCCGCAGCCGTACCCCACAGACAGACAGGAAGGACCGCGTTGACCGGACAGGACTGGCTCGAGAAGGACTTCTACGCCGCCCTCGGCGTCGCGAAGGACGCTGACGCGGCCGCGATCAAGAAGGCGTACCGCAAGCTCGCGCGCCAGTACCACCCTGACCAGAACGCGGGCGACCCCAAGGCTGAGGCGCGCTTCAAGGAGATCGGCGAGGCCTACGCGGTGCTCTCCGACGCCGAGGAGCGCGAGAAGTACGACGCGATCCGCGCGATGGGCGGTGGCGCGCGCTTCTCCGCAGGCCCCGGCGGCGCCGGCGCGGGCGGCTTCGAGGACATGTTCGGCTCGATGTTCGGCAACTCCGGCAGCCGCCAGGGCTTCGGCGGTGGCGGCGGCTTCGAGGACATCCTCGGCGGCCTCTTCAACGGCGGTGGCGGCGCCGGATTCCGCTCGGGACCGCGCCCCCAGCAGGGCGCCGACCTCACGACGTCCGTGACGCTGCCGTTCCGGCAGGCCGTCGAGGGTTCCGAGGTCGCGCTCGAGATCGAGCACCGCACGATCAAGACCCGCATCCCCGCGGGCGTGCGCGACGGCCAGAAGATCCGGCTGCGCGGCAAGGGCCGCCCCGGCACGGGCGGCGCGCCTGCTGGTGACCTCATCATCACGGTGACGGTCGGCCCGCACCCCGTGTTCACGCTCGACGGCCACAACCTGCGCGTCACCGTCCCGGTGACGTTCGATGAGGCGACGCTCGGCGCCCAGATCGAGGTCCCGACGCTCGACGGTCAGACCGTCAAGGTCAAGGTCGCGCCCGGCACCCCGTCGGGCCGTGTGCTGCGCGTCAAGGGCCGTGGCGTCAAGGCCGCGAAAACTACAGGGGATCTGCTCGTCACCGTGCAGGTCGTCGTCCCGCAGAACCTCTCCGCCGAGGCCCGCAAGGCCGTCGAGGCGTTCCGTGACGCGACGGCTGGAACCGACGTGCGCGGCGACCTCATGGCCCGCGCGAGGGAGTGAGCGTCGTGGATGCCGCCGACGTCCCCGTGCTGCCGATCTCCCGTGCCGCCGAGCTCGCCGACATGCACCCGCAGACCCTCCGTCAGTACGACCGCCTCGGGCTCGTCGTGCCGTCCCGCACCGTCGGCCGCGGTCGCCGGTACAGCGCACGCGACGTCGAGAGGCTCCGCACCATCCAGCGCCTCAGCCAGGACGAAGGCATCAACCTTGCGGGCATCCGCCGCATCCTCCACCTCGAGGACCAGGTTCGGGTGCTTCGCGGGCGCGTCGAGATGCTCGCGACGGCCCTGGACCCGGGGCACCGGGTCTTCACCGCGGACGCGTCGGGCGACATCGTCGCCGTCCCGCGGGGCAAGCCCGCGCCGGCCGGACGGGGCGGCACGCTCGTCGTGTGGCGGCCGCGGCGCTGAGCCGCGGCCCCGGCAACGCGAGAGGCCCGGGAACCTGAGGTTCCCGGGCCTCTCGCGCCCCCGAGACTCGTACGCCCCCTGGCGACGCACGAACCTCGACGCGTCCCGTGCGTGTCGACGGTCCCCCGGACCGGTCGACGTGCACGGCCGCGCCAGATCTACAAGGTGAGGCTCTCCACGAGGGACGGGCAGAGCGTCGCGTCGTCGGGCAGCTGCTCGAGCCATGTGCGTGCGGGTGACCGCAGCTGTGACTCCAGGCCGAAGCCTGAGAACCGCTCGGCGGTGACCGCGTCGACGCGGGCCCGCACCGTCGTGACGGTGCGGGGTGCGGTCGCGCGGTCGACGAGCATCGCGAAGAGCCCTGGGCGCAGCTGCGCCGAGGGATGACCCGTTCCGAGGACGTCGAGGAGGACGGACCCGACGATCGCTCCGGCACGGAACCTTGTGAGGGTCGACGCGCCGTCGAGCCGCACGTCGAGGACGAGCAGCGCGTGCGCGTCCCACGAGCGAGCACCTTCGGGCGCGTCGTAGAGCTCCTGCAAGCGGGCGACGAGGTAGCCGCGCGTGCGGAGACCGGTGACGGGGTCGGTGAGGCCCAACTGGGGTTCGACCTCGGTGCCGGCGGCCCAGCCGATCGCGACCTCGCGGACGAGCTCGGGCTCCGCAGGGTGCCCGACGGCCCGGAAGAGGCACATGAGGTCGTCGATCGTCTCGGACATGGTGACCCCGACGTGGGCGCGTGCTGCGCCGAGCCGGCGGACGGCCTCGGCTGGGTCGGTGCCGTTGACGAACGCCTCGACGACGGCTTCGGTCGCGGGGTGCGACCAGTCGCCGGGGTGGCGCCACACGGTGTCGAGCGCGCGGGATCGCCACGTGTCGAGGAGGTGGAGCTCCTCGGCGTGGGCGTGCGGTTCGCGGTACGTCATACTCCATGAGAGGGGGCAGGTTCGCGGTCATGACGCGAAACCCGTAGCCTGTTTTTGCGTGGCAGAACCGTCAGGGGGTGGTGCCGTGAGCGAGGACGTCGCTGTCGAGGACCACGTCCAGTCAGACGCCGAGCTCATCACGGCTGTGCGCAGGGGCGACACTGCCGCTTTTGGTGTGCTCTTCGCGCGGCACTCGGCGGCTGCGACGGCGGTCGCGCGTCGGTATCTGCCGGAGGCGGATGCGGATGACGCGGTGGCGGGCGCGTTCGAGAAGGTGCTCGGCGTGCTGAACGCGGGCAAAGGCCCGGACGTCGCGTTCCGTGCGTACCTCTTCACGGTCGTGCGTCGACGCGCCGTCGAGAAGCTTGAGCGGGGGAGGCGCACGGCGCCGACGGACGACGACCACGTCTTCGAGTCGGCGGTGGGACCGCTCGCGTCGTCGGAGGATCCGGCGCTCAAGGGCTTCGAGGACCGGACGGTCGCGCGCGCGTTCCAGGCGCTCCCCGAGCGGTGGCGGTCGGTCCTCTGGTACACGGACATCGAGGGTTTGGCGCCGGCGGAGGTCGCTCCTGCGCTCGGCATGACGCCGAACGCGGTGTCGGCTCTCGCGTACCGCGCGCGTGAGGGGTTGCGGCAGGCGTACCTGCAGGCGCACCTCGCGGACGTCGAGGCGGACGACGCGTGCGTGCGCGCGAACGCGCAGCTCGGTGCGCACGTGCGTGGTGGGTTGTCGCGTCGTGAGGCGACGCGTGTCGAGGGGCACCTCGAGGACTGTGGGCGATGCCGGGCGGTCGCGCTCGAGCTCGGTGACCTTGCGGCGGGCATGCGGGCGACGGTCGCGCCGCTCGTCGTCGGGCTGCTGGGCCTTGCGGCGCTCGGTGGGCTGCCGCTCGTCGTCGCGGGTGCGGGCGCGTCGGCGGCTGGCGACGCTGGCGGGCCGGGCCGTGACGGGTCGGGCCCGTCGACGGGCTCGGCCGTGGTCGGTGCGGGGGCTGGGGTCGCTTTCGTGGGGGGCCCGGGCGGCGCCGCTGGTGCGGTCGTGGCGGGTGGTGCGGCGGCTGTGCGCGTCGGCACGCGGTGGCTCGTGGCTGCGGGTGCGGGGGTTGCGGCGATGCTGGTCGTTGGGGGCCTTGCGCTCGGAGCGGGGTGGTTCGGCGACGATGCGCCGACACCGGCGGTGCCGCCGGCGGCGGCGCCGACAGTGCCGGTCGCGCCGTCGGCGCCGCTCGCCGGGCCGACGCCCGACGTGAGCCCGGCCCCTGAGGTGAGCCCGACGCCGCCCATGACGGACGAGCCGACCGATGCCGCGACGGGTGCACCGTCTGACGGTCCGACGACTCGGCCGACGGCTGGGCCGACCGACGCTCCGACGACGGGGCCGACCGCTCGTCCGACGGCTGAGCCGACGTCGCGTCCGACCGCCGAGCCGACGTCGCGTCCGACCGCCGAGCCGACGTCGCGTCCGACCGCCGAGCCGACGTCGCGTCCGACCGCCGAGCCGACGTCGCGTCCGACGACCGAGCCGACCGACGCTCCAACGACCGAGCCGACCGACGCTCCGACGACCCCCGATCCGCCGCGCGCGCAGCCGCCCGTCGTGACGGTCGGGGCGAGCACCGTGCTCGTCGCTGGTGGCACCGGCGTCCTCGATGTCGCGATCGAGCGGCCTGCGGTGCTCACTGAGAGGCTGACGGCGCGCTTCACCCTTCCGCTCGGCGCGACCTGGGCCGAGAACGCCTTCGCTGCAGTCGGGAGTTCTGCGTCGGACTGGACGTGCGTGGTGGACGAGCCACGTTCCGCGACCTGCATGCTCGAGCCTGGACCGCCGGCTGCTGCCGCTGCGCGGATCCCGCTCACCGCCGCCGCGATCCGGACCATCGGGCTGGCGGCCGCGCAGCCGGGCCCGACCGTCATCGACGTCCTCCAGCTCGCTGTTCATCTCGATGCCGGTGTCGCGGAGCCGGGAGACCTCCAGGTCGAGGCGGCTTCGGGCGACGGAGAGCCGAGGCCGACGTCGATGCCGCTCGGTGCAGCGCTCGCGGTGAAGCTCGACGCGAACGCGCTGGGCGCCGACGGCGGCACGCTCGTGCTGAGCCCGTCCCTGGCCGAGGGCAGGATGACGCTCGACGTCACCAACGCGGGCCGCGCGCTCGACGCTGCGGTCATCGAGCTTGTCGTGCCCGAGATCCTCGCGATCTCGGGCGACGGCTGCATCGGCGGTATCTGGGCGGGCGGGACGACGCGACTCCGGTGCACGCTCGGCACTCTCGCCGCGGGCGCGACCCGCATGCTCGCGCTCGAGGTCGTGGCGCTCCCCGACGCGCCGCTCACGCTCACGACGCTCCCGGCGACGCTCACCGCGACCGTCGGGGCGACGTCGCACGTCGTCGACGCGGACCTCGACGTCCAGGTCGACACCGAGCGCGCCCAGCTGCGTGCCCGCTTCGAGGGGCAGTACAGGGCCTACGAGATCGGCGCGCCGACGATCCACTGCGCGACGAACGACCGGACGTGCCTCGGCCAGGCCGCGGGGAACGCCAACAACGACACCGTCAACGGTCGCGTCGTCCTCGACGGGGTGAACGGCCGGCCGCTCTCGACGTCGACGCTCACGCTGCCCGAGGGAGCGCGTGTCGTCGGTGCGTACCTCACGTGGGGGGCGTCGTACGGTAATGCCAAGGTGGCTGCGGTCGTTCCTGGGGATGCGGTGTCGCGAGCGACCGGCACGCTCATCGGCCCCGACGGTGTCCCCGAGCGCGTCGTCGGTAGGTCGTGGCTCGCGTCCGAGGTTGTGGGGGCGCAGGATCCGCTGGGCAAGAGGGACTACTTCCAGTCGACGGTGGACGTCACAGCTCTCGTGCGTGCGGCGGGCGCGGGCGGCTGGTCCTTCGTCCCCGCCGTCCCGCCGGGGACGGACAATGCTCTCTTCGGCGGCTGGAGCCTTACCGTCGTCGTCGAGGAGCCCGGTGCTCCGGTGTCCGACGTGCGCGTCTACGACGCGCTCGACCTCGTCTCGGGCACTGGCGCGATGGATGTCGGCTTCGCGGCGGACGTCGCGTCGGACGTGCGCCTCGGTGCGACGGTATGGGAGGGGGACCGCGGGCTCCCAGGGGACTCCGTGAAGCACGACGGTGTGGCGCTGACTCCGCTCGGCGGACTTGCATTGCCGAGCAACGCCTTCGACTCGACGGCGACCGGCTTCGCGCCGGTCGAGGTGAACGGTGCGGTCAACAGCTTCGGGGTCGACGTCCGCGGGTTCGGAGCCACGGCCGTCGCGGCGGGTACGAGCACGCTGACGTTTGGCACGAAGGGGGACTCCTATGCCCTCGCGTCCTTCTCGCTCACGCTCACGCCTCACCTCGTCGAGCCTCACGGTCCGCTCGCGCCCCGCTGACGCACACGTCGAGACGGGCCGCCGCCCGCGCGCACACCCTGCGGCCCAGAACGGCGACGCCCCTCGCACCGGCGGGTGCGAGGGGCGTCGTCGACGGTGCGGGACGTCAGTCGACGATGCCGTAGAGGCGGTCACCGGCGTCGCCGAGGCCCGGGTAGATGTAGGCCTTGTCGGTGAGGTGGGAGTCGACGGCAGCGACGACGACGGACACGTCGGCACGGCCGCCGACGGCCTCCTTGAGGACCTCGATGCCCTCGGGTGCGGCGAGCAGGCAGACGGCGGTGACGTCGCGTGCGCCGCGCTCGAGCACATAGTTGATCGCGGCGACGAGCGTCGCGCCGGTCGCGAGCATCGGGTCGAGGAGGAACACCTGGCGGCCGGTGAGGTCGTCGGGCAGGCGGTTCGCGTACGTGATGGCCTCGAGCGTCGTCTCGTCGCGCTGCATGCCGAGGAAGCCGACCTCGGCCGTCGGCAGCAGGCGCGTCATGCCGTCGAGCATGCCGAGGCCTGCGCGGAGAATGGGGATGACGATGGGCTGCGGGTCGGCGATCTTCGTGCCGGTCGTCGGGGCGACGGGCGTCGTGATGGGGACCTCGATCGTGCGCACCTCGCGCGTCGCCTCGTAGGCGAGCAGCGTGACGAGCTCGTCGACCAGGAGCCGGAAGGTGGGGGAGGCGGTCCGCTCGTCGCGGAGGACGGAGAGCTTGTGGGCCACCAGCGGGTGGTCGGCTACGTGCAGGCGCATGTGGCAACGTTACCGCCCGACCGTGGCGTGCACAGGGGCCGCAGGTCCGCTGAGGCGGATCTCACGCACGCTCGTGCCTGGCTAGGGTGGATGCGTGCACGACGACGGGCGGTGGGACGACGCGATGGGGCTTGCGCTCGACGAGGCGCGGGCCGCTCTGGCGACGGGTGACGTGCCCGTCGGTGCCGTCGTGCTCGACGCTCACGGCGCGGTCATCGGCCGTGGCCGCAACGAGCGGGAGGCGAGCGGCGACCCGACCGCGCACGCGGAGGTGCTCGCGCTGCGCGAGGCCGCGCGGGCACGCGGGGAGTGGCGCCTCGAGGGCTGCACGCTCGTCGTGACGCTCGAGCCGTGCGTCATGTGTGCGGGGGCGATTGTCGCGGCGCGCGTGCCGCGGCTCGTGCTGGGCGCGTGGGACCCGAAGGTCGGGGCGACGGGCTCGGCGTGGGACCTCGTGCGCGATCCGCGCCAGAACCATTTCGTCGAGGTCCGCCCGGGCGTGCGCCGCGCGGAGTGCGAGCGCCTCCTCACGGACTTCTTCACGGCCCGCCGCTGACGCCCCGCCGCTGACGCCCCGCCGCTGACGCGCCCCGGCCCGACCCGTAGACCCGCCCGACTCGCAGACCCGCCCGACCCGTAGACCCGCCCGAGGAATCCGCGCGTCTGGCTATTGGGAGTAGCCAAAAGCGCGGATTCTTGCGGCGCAGAAGTGCGCGGCGGGGGCGCGGCAGGTGTGGCAGCGGGAGGGGGTGGGTCAGGTGAGGAGGCGGGTCAGGTGAGGAGGCGGCGTTCGAGTCGTGCGAGCTCGTCGTCGCTCATGCCGTGCGCGCGCAGGTACGGGCGCGTCGCCTCCCGCGACCCGTCCTCAACGGTGTCGAGGAACTCCTCGAGCACCTCGGCAGGGCTCGTGACGAGCACCTCCGTGTACGACTCGGCGTCGTCGCCGACGAAGCGGCGGAGCAGCTCGAGCTTCGCGTCGAGCCACGGCCCGCGCAGCCGCGCCTCGGTCTCGGCATAGTTCGCGACGACGTCGTCCCGCGCGACACCGACGGCCCGCAGCGCGAGCGCGACCGTGAGCCCCGTGCGGTCCTTGCCCGCGGTGCAGTGGACGAGCACGCCGCCCGCCGCGGAACCGTCGGCCGCGGACCTGCGGACAGCGGCCGCAGCAGCTGCGGTCCCGGGAACGTCGCCCCCGGCCGTGCCGACCGCCCCGGCCGCACCGGGTGACGCGACGAACCGCACCGCCTCCGTGAGCGTCCTGCCGCAGTCGGCGGCCATGCTCACGTACATCGCGCGCAGCGACGTGCCGACCGTCGCGAAGGAGCGCGCCGAGCCCGTGAAGATCGGCAGGCTGCGAACGTCGAATCCGGCGGCGGCGAAGGGCGTCGGCTGGTGGGACGCCTCCTCGACGTCGCGTAGGTCGAGGACGTGGCGCACGCCCGCGGCCCGCAGCGCGTCGAGCGCGGCGTCGTCGAGAGGGCCGGGGGCGTCGGAGCGCAGCAGTATGCCGGGCCGGACGGTCGAGGTCCCGGCGGTGAGCCCGCCGACGTCGCGGAGGTTGGCGAAGCCGAGGACGGTCGAGAGGTCGAGGGCGCTCATGCCGTGATCCTCCCACCGACGGAGGCACGCGTCGTGGGTCGCGCCGGCACCGGCAGCAGCAGCGGCAGGAGCCCGACGAGGGTTTCGCTCGTGCCTGCGTCGAGACGGAGTGTCGCGTGCTCGTCGCCGCGCGTCGCGCCGCGGTTGACGATCGCGACGGGCGTCCCGTGCCGGGCGGCGTGGCGGACGAACCTCAGTCCGGAGTGCACGGTGAGCGAGGACCCCGCGACGAGGAGGACGTCGGCGTCGTCGACGAGCGCGAACGCGCGCTCGACGCGCTCGCGCGGCACCTGCTCACCGAAGTAGACGATGTCGGGCTTGAGCACGCCGCCGCACGTGTCGCACGGGGCGACGACGAACCCGGCGGTCGACTCGATGACGGCGTCGGCGTCGGGCGCGATCTCGATGTCCCCGACGGGGCCGTGGGACTCGCGGAAGCCGGGGTTGAGGGCTGTGAGGCGAGCATCGAGCGTTTCACGTGGAACGACGGTGCCGCAGGTCAGGCACGTGACGCGGTCGAAGGACCCGTGGAGGTCGACGACGGTGCGCGTCCCGGCGCGCTGGTGGAGCGTGTCGACGTTCTGCGTGACGACGCCCGTGACACGACCGGCCGCCTCGAGGGCCGTGAGCGCGCGGTGGCCGTCGTTGGGGCGCGTCGCGGCCATGTGCTTCCACCCGACGTGGTTCCGCGCCCAGTAGTGCCGCCGGAACCCTTCGGAGCTGATGAACTGCTCGTACGTCATGGGGTTGCGTGGCGTCGACCCGGGCCCGCGGTAGTCGGGGATGCCCGAGTCCGTCGAGAGCCCGGCGCCAGTGAGGACGAGCGTGCGCGCACCGCGCATGAGCGCGGCGAGGTCGTCGAGGGTGGAGGGGGAAGCAGGCACGTCCTCACGCTACGGCGAAGGGTCGGCGGGTGCAGTGATCCAGGGCGCACGCTCCGGAGTGCCGTGACCAACGCCTCGTCCGAAGAGGGCGTAACGTCCTCCGTACGGGCGCGTGCGGCGTGCGAGCCTGCGAGAGGCCCATGACCAGCACAGAGGGAGGCCGCACCATGGCGACGACCGCCGGAACGAGGTCCGACACGCGATTCTTCGGGCACCCGCTCGGCCTCATGACGCTCTTCGGCACCGAGCTCTGGGAGCGGTTCAGCTACTACGGGATGCGCGCCATCCTGCTGTACTTCATCACCGACACCCTCGCCAACGGCGGTCTGGGTCTCGACCGCTCGACGGGCGTCGCGATCACGTCGATCTACGGGGCGAGCGTCTACCTGCTCTCCGTCGTCGGCGGCTGGCTCGCCGACCGCGTCATCGGCGCCCGCCGCGCGACGCTCTACGGCGGGCTCGTCATCGCGCTCGGCCACGTGCTGCTCGCCCTGCCGGGCGGTGCAGGCCCCGCGTTCGCGGGCATCGTCTCGGTCGCGATCGGCACCGGTCTGCTCAAGCCCAACGTGTCGAGCATGGTCGGCGAGCTCTACGACCGTGACGACACGCGCCGCGACGGCGGCTTCGCGATCTTCTACATGGGCATCAACATCGGCTCGTTCTTCTCGCCGATCATCGTCGGTGCCGTCCGTGGTGCGGCCGGCTACCACGCGGGATTCCTCGTCGCCGCGATCGGCATGGCGCTCGCCCTCGTCTTCTTCGTCCTCGGCCGCAAGGCCCTGCACGGCGCGGGCGACACGGTGGAGAACCCCCTCACGGCCGACGAGCGCCCGGGCCTGGTCCGTGCTGGCCTGCTCATCGCGGCGATGGTCGTCGTCGCGGTCGCGCTCTCGGCCGTCGTCCAGAGCGTGCGCGCCGGCGGCGCGGCGTTCGGGGCGAGCGGCGTCGTCGACGCGATCTCCTACCTCGCGTTCGCGGCTCCCATCGGGTACTTCCTCGTCATGCTGCGCTCGCCCAAGGTGACACGGCCCGAGCGGTCGCGCGTCCTCGCCTACATCCCCCTCTTCGTCGCGGCGATGCTCTTCTGGATGATCAACGAGCAGGCGGCGAGCTCGCTCGCGGCGTTCGCGTCGGACCGCACCGTCCTGACGTTCCTGGGTTTCACGATCCAGCCGGAGTTCTTCCAGTCGGTCAACCCCGCGATCATCATCATCGGTGCGCCCGTCATGGCGGGCGTGTGGATGCGGCTCGGTGACAGGGGCCCGACGGTCGCGCACAAGTTCGGCATCGGGCTCGCGCTCGCGGCGTCGTCGTTCGTGCTGCTCTCGCTGCTCACCGCGTCGTTCGGCGACGCGAAGGTGCCCGCGTGGGTGCTCGTCCTCACGTATGCGGTGCAGACGGTCGGTGAGCTGTTCCTCTCGCCTGTCGGGCTCGCGGCGACGACGTTGCTCGCGCCGCGAGCGTTCCGCTCGCAGGCGATGGCGCTGTGGTTCCTCGCGCCTGCGGCGGGCCAGGCGATCACCGCGCAGCTCGTCTCGGCGACGGAGAATCTCGCGGAGTCGTACGTGCCGTACTTCGGGACCATCGGCGGTGTGACGCTCGGCCTCGCGGCCCTGTTCTTCCTCGTCGCGCCGTGGATCCAGCGGCGCATCGTCGAGGGCGAGGAGGACGCGCCCGCGCCGGCCGAGCACTGATCCGGCGCTCGATTTCGGATTCGGGCCGTCGTGCTTGTATTCTCGTCGGGCTAGGTAGCGTGTCCGAGCGGCCGAAGGTGCAGCACTCGAAATGCTGTGTGGTTCATAGCCACCGTGGGTTCAAATCCCACCGCTACCGCCAGCGAGACGAAGCCCCCCACGGTTCACCGTGGGGGGCTTCGTGCTTCCCTCTCGACACCGGCCGGCCGGTACGCTGTCTGGCGTCACCCTAGGTGACACGCACCTCAGGGCGGTGCGCTCTTCGGCGTGTGCGGGGCATGAACCGGCATCCGCGTCAGGGAACGGGGACGGAACGATGGAGCAGATGGTGGAGACGCACCGGGGCCAGGATGCGCCGGCGCAGACCGACCGGGACTGGATGGCGATCGTCGCCCTCGTCACGGGGATTGTCGGTGTGGGGCCTCTTGCCCTCGTGCTCGGCGTGTTGGGGGTGCGTGCGGCGAACCAGGGGCGAAATAGGTATCGAGGGATGGCTGTCGCGGGGGTGGTGCTTGGCGCGGTCTGGACTCTGGCCGGGATCGTTGCGACTGCGGCGCTCGTGGCTACCGTGCTGGGTGCACAGAAGATCGTCGCGGATGCGCTCGGCGATCGCGTGACACCCCCTGCATCCTCCGGTGTGCCCGCACCAGGGGCGACGATTGATCCGACGAAGTTGCGGCTCGTGCCGATAGAACCGCCGGATCGCGCGCTCCTCGACCCGGCTGCGGCCTTCCTTCGCACCCGGGTCGGGGCTGGCGCGACAGTGAATGTCCAGGGCGACGAGATCGTCGTCGACTTCGGTGACGACACCCCGGGTACCGCGGAGAGGGCACTGCTCACGACTGCGGGAGCTGTCCAGTTCAGACCGGTGCTCGGGATCGACATGCCCGCACCGACAGGCGGAGGTCCAGGTCTTCCGGCCGGGCAGAAGGCGGCACAGGCAGAGTCCTTGTGGGAGGGCGACGGTAACTTCTACCTTGTCGAGGAGCTTCTGCAAGAGTTCGCCTCGCTCGACTGTGTGGCCCCGGTGCGTGGCCCGCAGCCCGCGGCCGACGAGGCCGTCGCAGTCTGCGCGGCGGATGGGACAGCCAAGTACATTCTCGGACCGATGGCGTTAGGTCATCCCGACAAGGGTGGCGTGCGGTCTGCGGCCGTGAACGACAGCGCTGTGACCATCACGTTCGACACGGAAGGTATGCGGCGGTTCGACGACCTGTCGACGCGGCTTGCTGCGCAGAGCAGTGCGGTATTCGCCGGGGCATCCGAGCCGTGGGAGCACGGGATGCTTGCGATCGTTGTGGACGACGTCGTCGTGTCCGCGGCTACGGTCGCGACGCCGATCGCAGACGGCCGGGTCGAACTCTCGGACCCCGACCTGGCGCTGGCAGGGGCGCTTGTCTATGGATCGGAGGCCCTCCGTTTCAAGCTCGAGGCCTCGTCCTAGGTGACGACTGAGCCCGCCGCCCGGCGGGTGGTGCGAACGTCCCGCGCCTCAGCCGCCGTTCGAGATCTTGAAGCGGTAGCCGTCCGTGAACGTGTTGCCGGAGTGGGTGACGGTCGTGCTCTGCGGGCTGAGGATCGCGCAGTGCGGGTGCCGGGTCGCGGTGCCGAACGTGTTGTCGCGGAACGTCATGCCCTGGAGCGGGCCGTGGCTCTTCTCGGCGAGGTTGACGGTGCACGCGCCGCCGTCCATGTAGTTGTCCTTGACGAGCATGTCGGAGACCTTGCCGCGGTCCTGGGTCACCATGATCGCGGCGTTCGTCGTGTCGATCATGACGTTGTTGACGAACCTGAGGTTCGTGCCGATCGACACCTGGATGTTGTCGTCGTGCGTCGGGCCGCCGCTGTAGTTCGGGTCCTGCTCGTAGAAGAGGTTGCCGTGCAGGAGCGAGTTCTTGATCGTCACGTTGTCGCCGATGATCGAGACCTGGTCGACGACCCTGTGGATGCGCACGCGGTCGAGCGTGAAGTTCCAGCCGACGATGCCCTTGATGTACGGCGAGAGCGTGTCGGACGCGAGCGTCGTGTCGCGGATGACGAGGTTGCTCGACCCGTTCGACGCCTGGACGAGGTGCATGTTCTGCGCGCCGATGTCACGTCCGCGGACGATCGAGTTCTTGATGACGACGTTGTCGGCGTGGACGCGGATGAACCCGCGGACGTCGAGCCCGTCGATGACCGTGCCGTCCTTGGTGATCGTGAGGTCGCCCTTGTGGACGTCGAGCTTGGTGCCGTGGGGGAGGCCGGCGCTGTTCTCGTCGGGGCGGGAGCTCGTCGACGGGTTGGTCGGGTCCGGCGCGGGGGCGGTGGTCGGCGACGGTTCGGGTGCCGTGGTGGGCCGGGGGCTCTCCGTGGGCTTCCGTGTCGGCTCGGGGGCCTGCGTCGGCTCGGGCGCCGAGGTCGTCGGGCCCTGCGTGGGGTCCGTCGTCGGGCCGGGCTCGGACGGGCCGGGCCCGGGCGTGGTGACGGGGCCGGGGGTCTGCGGGGTGGTCGTCGGGGCTCCGGGCGCGGCGTTCGACGGGTCCGAGCCGGCCGACGGCGTGCCGTCCGCGTCCGTGGGCGTTGCGCCGGGAGTCGTCGTGAGGTCGTCGAACGGAGTGGGGAACGCACCGACGGGGTCGCGCAGCGTCGCCCGCGAGACCGGGGACGACGTGTCGCGAACGTACCCTTCCGATGCGGGTGCGGGCCCGAAGAAGTCTGCGGGCAGCGGCTCGGCCGTCATCCGGCCGATGACGGTCATCCCGACCGGCGCGGTGATGGCGAGCGCGGCTGCGGCGAGCGACGACACGAGCAGGACGTGGCGCGGGCGAGGGCGATGCATGCCAACGATGGTGTGCCCCCGAGGGGCGATCTGTCCCCCGGAGCGCCGGGATCGTCCCGGATGGTGGACCGCCGGGGGTGCCCGCACCCCCTCACGGGCGGGCGTCGTTAGGCGACCCGGAGCGTCGTCACGCAGGTCGGGTCGTCGGCGCCCGTGCCGAGGTTGACGCGGCCGGTGCGGCCGTCGTCGGTCGTCACGGTGAGGATGCCGGTCGTCCCGCGGGGCAGCCAGGTGCCGACGAACCCGTTGGCGCCGGTGCGGGTCTCGGCGGTGTGGACGACGGTGCCGTCCTCGTCCGTGACGGTGACGGTGACGGGGGTGTCGACGAGCTCGCCCTGGCAGGTCGTGAGGGAGTGGTAGAAGCACTCGTGGGTCTGCTCGGCGAAGGGTGCGACGGAGACGTAGAAGAGGTCGGCGGGCAGGGGCAGGGTGGCCTCACCGGCGTCGGTCGTGAGGAGCAGGTGGTCGGTGCGGACGCTCGCCATGAGCTCGCTGGGGCGGTCGTCGCCGCCGAGCTTCTCGAGGTGGTCGACGAGCTCGCGGCCGTCGCGGCCGGTGAGGTTGAACGGTGCGAGCAGTGCTGCGGCGTCGATGGCGGCAGGTGCGGTCGACGGCGCGGTGGGGGCGGCGTCGGGCCCGGGGGTGCAGGCGCTGAGCGCAAGGGCTGCGGCGAGGGCGGGTGCTGCGGTGAGCAGGTGGCGGCGTCGCACGTGCGGTCTCCTTCGGTGGGGATTCGAGGCTCTAAGGTACCCCGCCGGGGTATTGCGCGCGGGAGGGGCGAAGGTCCCGTCGGATCTGACACGCGAGCAACGTTGCAGCAAGCATGCATAGGCTGGGTGCGTGACCCCGCAGAGCGCCCAGCCCACGCCCGCCGCACCGCAGCCCTGGTGGCGAGAGGCCGTCTTCTACCAGGTGTACCCGCGGTCCTTCGGGGACACGACGGGCGACGGCACCGGCGACCTCGCCGGCATCACGGCCCGCCTCGACCACGTCGCCTCGCTCGGTGTCGACGCCCTGTGGCTCTCGCCCTTCTACCCGTCGCCGCAGGTCGACGCAGGCTACGACGTCGCCGACTACTGCGACGTCGACCCCATGTTCGGCACGCTCGACGACCTCGACACGCTCGTCGCGGCCGCGCACGCGCGTGGCCTGCGCGTAACGATCGACCTCGTCCCGAACCACTGCTCCGACCAGCACCCCTGGTTCCAGGCTGCGCTCGCGGCCGGCCGCGGCAGCGCCGAGCGCGAGCTCTTCCACTTCGTCGAGGGCCGCGGCGAGCACGGCGAGCTGCCGCCCAACAACTGGCGGTCCGCGTTCGGCGGACCGTCGTGGACGCGCGTCACGGAGCCTGACGGCACCCCGGGCCAGTGGTACTACCACCTCTTCGCGCCCGAGCAGCCCGACTTCGACTGGGGCCGCCCCGAGGTCCTCGCCGAGTTCGAGCGTATCCTGCGCTTCTGGCTCGACCGCGGCATCGACGGCTTCCGCATCGACGTGTCCGACGCGCTCATCAAGGACACGGCCTGGGAGGACACGCCTGACGGCAACCCGCTCATCCCCAAGGACGACGCGAGCGGTGTCCACGAGATCTACCGGGCGTTCCGCGCCGTCATGGACTCCTACGACGGCGACCGGATGGCGGTCATCGAGACGGGGGCGCCCGACGACGTCGTCGCGCTCTTCCTCCGGCCCGACGAGATGCACCTCGCGTTCAACTTCCGCTTCGTCAAGGCGGGTTGGGACGCGGCCGCGATCCGCGCGGCGGTCGACGAGTCGCTCGCGGCGTACGGCGCGGTGGGCGCGCCGACGACGTGGGTGACGGACAACCACGACACGACGCGCTCGGTGACGCGCTACGGCGCGGACGTGCGGCTCGAGGGCGAGTACGTGCCGGGCTCGACGGCCGAGCTCCCGCTCGACGACGCCGCGCTCGCTCGCGGCACACGCCGCGCTCGCGCCATGGCGGTGCTCCTGCTCGGGCTGCCGGGCGCGGCCTACGTGTACGCGGGGCAGGAGCTCGGGCTCCCGGAGGTCGTCGACCTCCCTGCCGAGGTCCTCCAGGACCCGATCGTCGCGCGCTCGGGCGGCACGTCGCGCGGGCGCGACGGCTGCCGCGTTCCGCTGCCGTGGGCGGGCTCGCGGCCGCCGTTCGGCTTCGCGCCCGACGGCACGACGACGTGGCTGCCGCAGCCGGAGGACTGGGCGCCGCTCACGGCAGAGTCCCAGGCCGACGACGACGCCTCGATGCTCGCGCTCTACCGGGCGCTCGGCGCGCTCCGGCGTGCCGAGCCCGCGCTGCGGGGCGGTGACGTCGAGTGGCTCGAGCAGACGGCGACGCGCCTCGTGCTGCGCCGGACCCCGGCCGCGGGCGTCGGGGGCCGTGCGCTCACGCTCGTCGTCAACCTTGGTGAGGAGGCGGCACCGCTGCCCGACGGTGAGCTGCTCCTCGCGACCGCGCCGCTCGTCGGGGGGATGCTCGCGGGCGAGTCTGCGGGTGTCCTCGCCTGACCGCGGGCGGTCGGACGGGTGAGGGTGCTCGGCGACGGGTGACCCACCCCTGTACCGGTTGCTGACCCCTGTGCGCGTTGCCAGACTTCTGAGTGCACGACCCCTGTCCGCTCTGCGCCAGGGAAGGCGGTGCGCCCGGAACGATCCGGTCGCCCTCACACCGAGGAGCCCTGCGATGGCCGCAGACACGACGACGCACTCGCACCCGACGACGACGTCGGAGCCGCGCGACGCAGCGGAGGACATCCGCGTCGCCCTGCATCGGCTGAGCTCGTCGGCGCCCGAGGAGTTCTTCAACATCGCCAACGACCTGCGCGCGCTCGGCTGCGACGACGCGGCCGTGCCGTTCTACGAGAAGGCCATCGAGGCGGGTGTCCCCGAGGCCACGTACAACCTTGCGCTGCTCCACCACGAGCGTGGCCGCACCGAGACCGCGCGGTCCGGGTTCGTCGCGGCCTCGGAGGCGGGTGACGCCAAGGGGGCGTTCATGGCGGCGCAGATCTTCGAGGCCTGCGGTGACGACGACCGTGCGGCGCTCCACTACGCGCGGGCGCTCGAGCTCCCGGAGACCCCTGTGCGGCTTGCGCGCGTCCTGCGTCGCATCGGCCTCGCGCAGGAGGCCGACGACATCGTCGCCGAGTCCGCAGCCATGAGCTGGGAGTCCGCGGTCGAGCACGCGCTGCGCGACGCGACCCCGGTGGCCGAGGGGCTCACGCACCTCGACCACCACTGGTCGCGCGGCGAGACGCGCGTCGCTGTGACGCTTGCGCTGCTCCTCGAGGAGGACGGCCGGGCCGACGACGCCGAGGCGGTGCTCCTCGTCGCCGCCGAGGCCGGTGACGTCCAGGCGCTCACGAACCTCGGCACGCACTGGCGTGACAACGGCGACCTCGAGGCCGCCCGTCGTGCATGGGTCGACGCGGCGTTGCGCGGTGACGCGCTCGCCCAGCGGCTCCTCGAGCAGCACCCCGCGTGACACGCCCCGCCTGACGCGGCCGCCTGAAGCGCACAGCCAACCTGCATTACCGCGGGTTCGCGTCGCGAGCGCGCCGCGAGACCGTCCTCTCGCCAGGTGGGACGAGGAGTAGGATGCTCCGCGGCGCGGCGCCCCTGCGCGCGCTCCCTCCTCGCACCAGACTCCTGATGGGAACCCACATGGCTCTGTGGACCGTGCACGGTGACGGCAAGACCGTCCGACCCGGGGAGGCCGTCGCCCCCCTCGAACGACTCTCCTGGCCGCGGACGATCGGCATGGGCATGCAGCACGTCGTCGCCATGTCCGGCGCGACGCTGCTCGTCCCCGCGATCACCGGGTTCCCGGCGACCGCGACGCTGTTCTTCAGCGCGATCGGCACGTTCATCTTCCTGCTCGTCAACCAGAACCGGCTCCCCAGCTACCTGGGCTCGAGCTTCGCGTTCCTCGCGCCCATCGGTGCGGCCGCGACGATGGGCGACGCCTCGGGCGGCATCCTCTTCGCCGGCGCGTGCCTCGTCGTCGTCGGCGCGCTCGGCCATTTCGCGGGCGTCGGCTGGATCGACAAGCTCATGCCGCCGGCCGTCAACGGCACGATCGTCGCGCTCATCGGCCTCAACCTTGCGCCTCAGGCATGGCTCAAGTTCGAGGGCCACGAGGTCACGGGCTTCGTGACGATCCTCACCGTCGCGGTCGTCTCCGTGCTCTTCAAGGGCATCCTCGGTCGCCTGTCGATCCTCGTCGGGATCGTCGTCGGTTACGTCGTCGCCGCGATCCGCGGCGAGATCAACTTCGGCTCGAAGGCCATCAGGGACGCGGACCTCTTCGGTCTGCCCGACTTCCACACGCCGACGTTCACCGACCCGGGCCTGCTCATCATGTTCGTGCCCGTCGTCCTCGTCCTCGTCGCCGAGAACATCGGCCACGTGAAGTCCGTCGCCGCGATGACCGGGGAGAACCTCGACGACCGCGTCGGACGCTCCCTGGTCGCCGACGGTGTCTCGACGATGCTCGCGGGCGTCGGCGGCGGCTCGGGCACGACGACGTACGCCGAGAACATCGGCGTCATGGCAGCGACCCGTGTCTACTCGACGGCCGTCTACTGGGTCGCTGGCTCGACCGCGCTCCTCCTCGCGTTCTCCCCGAAGGTCGGTGCGATCATCCAGGCGATGCCCGCGGGCGTCCTCGGCGGCGCCGGCACGATCCTCTACGGCATGATCGGCCTGCTCGGCGCCCGCATCTGGGTGCAGAACAAGGTGAACTTCTCCGACCCCGTCGTGCTGACGTCCGCGGCCGTCGCGCTCATCATGGGCATCGGCAACTACACGTTCAAGATCGGCCCGATCACGATCGAGGGCATCGCGACCGGCACGATCGCGGCGCTCGTGCTCTACCACGGCATGCGCGCGATCGCCGTGTGGCGCGGAACGACGGCCGAGCCGGCGAGCCCGAGCTCGGTCCCGGACACGGCGGTCGGCAACCCAGACGCGTAAGTCCTGGCCCCCACCCGTCCCAAGATTCCGCGCAGATGGCTGCTCGCAGTAGCCATCCGCGCGGATTCTTGCGTCTGGGGGCGGGCCGGCGGGGGGGCTAGAGGTCGATGCCGTAGAGCCAGTCCGTGTCCGGCAGCGCGAGCCGGAAGCCCAGGTGCTCGTAGAAGCCCACCGCCTGCGTGTTCGACGTGTCGACTCCCAGGTGGAGCGCCGTGACGCCCCGCGCACGCAGCGCGTCGAACAGGGTCTCGAGCAGGCGACGACCGTTGCCACCACCCTGCCCCTCGGGGAGCAGGTCGACGTGGAGGTGCGCGGGATACCGGTCGAGGACCGCCTCCGGCATCGACCCCGGCGTGTGGATGAGCGCCACGAGCTTCTCGTCGGCCGACCCCGGCTCCGCGGAACCGAGCGGGAACCGCTCGCGGAGCGCAGGCCACCACTCGCGTTCGCACCGCGCCGCGAACTCGCGCGTGTCGGCCGCCCCGACGACGTAGCCGACCGCCCGGTCGTCGTCGTCCGCGAGCACGAACGCGAGCCCAGGCTCGAGCGCGAGGTACGCGCCCAGGTACACCTCGGGGAGCAGCAGCGGGTTCGCGTAGAGGTCGGTCGCGTCGCCGCCCGCCGCACCCGTGCGCACACACACGTCGTAGAGCCGCGCGACCTCGGTAGCGTCCGTCGTCCGTGCGGGCCTGATCGTCGTCACGTCACTTCTCCGTCGTCGCCTTGTCGGAGGACTCGGCGTCCTTCGCCGCCTTCTCCTCCTCCTTCGCGTCCTTCGCGGCCTTCTCAGCGGCCTTCTTCTTCGCCTCGTCGAAGCGCGCGGGCGCAGGCTGCGGCGTGATCTGCCCGGCCTCGACGCAGCCCTCGACGGACGTCAACGGAACCTTCGAGTCGAGCTGAACCTCGTCTTCGGGCGTGACGACCGTGAACTCGGCGCCGATCGTCACGTCGACCGACTTGCCAGGGCGGTCGTCGAGCACGAGCCGTGCCCCCGGGAACCGCGCGAGCACCGTGTACGCCTGGACGAGGCCCGACGGCCCCGACGTCACGAGCGTCTGACGAGGCAGGCGCGCGTCGTTGCCCGTGCCCTCGATCGCGAAACCACGGTCGGCGAGCTCCTCGGCGACCGTCACCGCGAGGGCCGCCCGCTTGGTGCCGTTGAGCACCGTGACCTTGATCTTCGCGCGACCGGCCGGCATCTTGTCCGCAGGGACGCACGGCTGGTCCCACGTCACCGGGGTCCCCTCGGGCTCCTTCGAGACGAAGTCCGAGGACCCGGGCAGCGAGAAGTTGCCCGTGTACGCCGCGACGCCCGTGAGGCCGGCGACCGCGAGCGCCGCGATGAGCACACCGAAGATCACGGTCTGACGCTCGTGCTCGCGGCGACGGCGCAGGGCGCGGGCCTGCTCGGGGGTGAAGCGTGCGTTCACAGGGCGGTCCTCGGCGGTGTCGTGGAGTCGTCATCAGCAGGAAGAGCGGGAGTCGCAGGCGACGGCACGGGCGCGGGACCCGTCGTGCCGTCGCTCGACGTGGCAGCCGGCGTCACGGGCGCGGCGTCGTCCGCGACGACGAGGACGCGCGCGTGCAGCACCGCACGCTGCTGAAGTGCGGCACGCACCGCGCGGTGCAGCCCGTCCTCGAGGTACATGACGCCCTTGTGCTGGACGACGTGCGCGAAGAGGTCGCCGTAGAACGTCGAGTCGTCCGAGAGCAGCGAGTCGAGGCTCAGTGTCTTCTTCGTCGTCACGAGCTCGTCGAGCCGCACCTGACGCGGCGGCACCGCCGACCAGTCCTTGGGCGTGACGAGGCCGTGGTCGGGGTACGGACGGCCCTCGCCGACGCCACGGAAGATCACGCCAGCGAGTCTAGGGCGCGCGTCGTCCCCGGACCCGGCAAGCCCGCCGTCCTGCGCACGACCTTCACCGGCCGCAGCCTGGGCACGGCGCACGTAGACCTCACGGACGCTCGTCCGACGGATCGGGCCTGCGGTCATGGGTGCACCTCCGGGGTGGGGTCGTGGGCGGGCTCGGGGCGACGGCGGGTGGGACGTTGCGCTGGTGGGTGCGTGCCGCGCGTGCCGCGCGTGCCGCGCGTGCCGCGCGTCTCGCGCGGCGAGAACGCGTCAGCGCGTGCGCGCCTTGCGGACGACGAGGATGACGGCCGTGACGACGGCGAGCACCATGGCGACGGCGCCGCCGACGACGAGCAGGTTCGAGCCGTCCTCGGGCGCGGGCGTCGGAGCGGCCGTCGTGGACGGGGCGGGAGTCGTCGGTGCTTCGGACGTCGGAGCGTCCGTCGTCGGCGCCTCGCTCGTCGGCGCCTCGCTCGTCGGCGCCGCCGACGTCTCCGCGGGAGCTGTCGACGGCGCCGCAGCCGTGACCGTGAACGTGCTCGTGCCGTCGACCGGGTGACCGTCCTCGGACGTCACACGCCACACAAGCGTGTACTCGCCCGGGCCCGCGTTCGTGATCGCCTGGACGACGTCCTTCTCACCGACGACGCTCGCGCCGTCGGACGCCTTCGTCCCGTCCGGGCCCGTGACCTCGAGCACCGAACCGACCGCGAGGATCGGGGCGCTGTAGTCGAGACGCACCTCCGCCGGTACGGCGTCGAGCGTCGCGCCGTCGGCGGGCGTCGGGACCGGGGGCGGGTTGTGCGCGGATGCCGGGGAGGCGAGAACGGGCGAGAGCGCGAGCAGGACGGCCGCGAGCACGCAGGAACCACGAAGGACGGAACGCATGGCCCCATGGTCCCATCATTCGGCGCGTCGTGACTCGGCCCTGGGTAGGACATCCACTACCCGTCGCTCCCGACGCACCCGGCGTGCTCCCTCCCCGCGACGTGGAGGTGCTGAGCACCGTTCGATGGCGCTGGGGGCCTACGAGTCGCGGGGTGCGGTGCCTCAGAACGCACCCACGCGCGGCTTGCGGGATCTGAACCCGCCGCGGCCGACGGTCACGCACCGCGACGACGCGCCGCCCACCGGGCTGGCGCGACCGCACGACGCCACGGAGGAAGCACAGTGATCCGCATCGGGATCGTCGAGGACGACGACGCGAGCGCCGCCCTCCTGCGCGACCACCTGCGCAGGTACGAGCAGGACCATGACGAGAAGTTCCACGAGACGGTCATGCTGCGACGTCTCGACCAGCAGCTGCGCGTCAACCAGCTCATGCTCGACCACGTCCGCACCGTGAAGGTGCCGAACCGGCGTCTGCGCAGGTAGCTCCTTCACTACGTCGGCATCATCTGCGGCGTCTCCTCGGCGCTCCTCGTCCGCGAGGGCACGCGAGGGTCGCTCGCTGAGCGCGACCGGCTCTGGAGCGAGCTGCGTGCTGCGGACCCGTGGTTGTACCGGCGGATGCGCTGGTCCGCGTTCGGTCAGATCACCAATCTCCCTGGGCCTGTCGGCAGACGTGCGACGGTCATGGCGTACCGCGTCGCCCAGCGGGCGATCGGTTTCAGCTGACGGGCTGCGCCCCTCGTCTCGTAGGTCTCCAGCACCGTTCGATGGTGCGGGAGGCCTACGAGTCGTTTCTCTTTGGCGACTTGTAGGTGCTGGGCACTGTTCGATGGTGCTGGGGACCTACGAGTCGGGGGCGCTGGGCTTCGGTCAAGTCCCTGGAAGTGGTGTAGCGGTTCCCTCCGTCAGGCGGTGAGGGCCGAGTGGCTCGGGCACCTCCTCGATGCCGGTGTCGGGCACGGAGGTCAGGCGGCAGCGCGCCAGGACTTCGAGCCCGAGGTAACGGCGTCCTTCGGCCCACTCATCGCTCTGCTCGGCGAGCACCGCCCCGACCAATCGGAGGATGGCATCACGGTGGGGGAAGATCCCAACCGCGTCGGTGCGCCGCCGGAGGCAGGTCCGTCTGGGGCGGTTGACCCCGATCGAGTTCGAGACCATCCTGACCACTCAGGTCGCACTCGCAGCCTGAACCTGACTGTCACCTATCCGTGCTGTGACTTTTAGCGCTATATGGCGGGGTTCTGCCGCCGCAGCGTGGCGGCACAGCTCAGATGGCGCCGGGAGTGATGGGACGCAGGACATCTTCGACCGCGTCGTGTCCCTTCCCGGGACCGATCTCGGCGCGCTGGTGCTGGCACCACCCCAGGGGCGTGCTGCCGAACCTCGTGTCGCGGCGCGTGGGGTCCGCGCCGTGATGAAGCACGCGGGTGACGCTGTCGGCTCGGCCGGAGAACGCCGCCTCGTGCAGGGCGGTGGATCCGTCCCGGTCGACGCCATCTACGGGTGTGCCCGCCGCGATCAGCTGATCGATCACGTTCAGCCGGCCGTGTGCCGCCGCGGTCCGCAGGGCCGCGACCCGGTCCACTTCAGAGGTCCCCAGGGTCAGGGCGCCGGTCACGTCGCCAGCAGCCGCGGCCTGGACCAGGTCGCTCGCTCCGGCGGCGAGCAGGACGTCGACGACGTCGGTCATGCCGAAGACGACGGCGTGTCGAAGGGCGGTGCCTCCTGGGACGCCACCGGCGGTGGGCGATGCGGTGGCGTCCAGGTCCGCTCCAGCCTCGACAAGGACACGCGCGACCTCCGCGTCGCCGTAGCTGGCGGCGGTCGTCAAAGGCGTCTCGGCGTCCAAGGGATCGCCTTCGACCGGTGCACCGGCGTCCAGCAGGACGCGGGCAAGAGCAGCGGTGCCGGGCACGTCCCGCCAGGCGTCGCGCGTGGTGTCGAAGCGCATCATCGCCACGTAGCCCAGGGGACTGGCCCCGTGCAGGTGGTCGCACCACCCGGACATCCTCTGGACGGCCAGCTCGGGGTGCGCCGCGAGGAGGTCTGCCAGCCGGGCGGCGTCGCCGCCGTCCAGGACGGCTCGTCGCTCGACCTCGAGCTTGAGCCGGGTCCAGCTGGGAAACCCGTGCTCACGGGCCACGGCGAGCTGCGCCGAGCTCAGGGCGAGCTGCTCGGATACGGAACGGATCCGAGTGGCGGCCGCGGGATCGCCGCGTTCGGCCTTCCGTAGAAGGTCCTTGGCTTGGCGCCGAAGCTGCTCGAGGTCGGCGCGCGCTGGTAGAAAGGGCATGACGTCTCCTTGGAACTGGCGGCCCGCGCTGCCAGGCAGAGGAGATCGTCGACGGGTCTGGTTCGTCGTGGTGCTGTGGAGGTGGACTCAGTCCTGTCCGCGGGCCCGGTGGCGCCCTCTGCGCCAGCACCGACTCTAAGCCCGCGGCCGCCTGTCAGTCAGTGGGGATGACGTGGCAGACGCCGTCCTGAGAGCAGGTGGCCGGGTTCAGGGTCGCTGCGCGGTCTCGGAGCCGGCGGACCTCCTCGCGCGTCGCCTCGAGCTCTGCGATGCGCTCGTCCAGGGCGGCGGCGTGTCGGTCGAGCAGCGCGGTGACGTGTCCGCACGGCGGCCCTTGGTCTTCGCGGACCGTGATGACGGTGCGGATCTCGGCAAGGCTCAGACCCGCTGCCTGAGCGGCTCGCACGAAGCGGAGCCGGGCGATCGAGGTCTCGTCGTAGTCGCGATAGCCCGACGCCGTCCTGGCCGGCCGCGGTAGGACTTGCGCCTGCTCGTAGAACCTCAAGGTCTTCGTCGTCACACCAGCGCGCTCCGCCAGCTCCCCGATTCGCATGGTCGCAGGCTACGGCTTGACCTTGCCGTGCGGTGGAACGTTTACGGTCCGTCGATGGGCATCAAGGACACGTGGGACCTGATCGTCATCGGTAGCGGGGGCGCGGCGATGGCCGCCGGGATCGAGGCCAGGTCACGCGGGAAGTCAGTCTTACTGGTCGAGCACGGAGTCCTGGGTGGCACCTGCCTGAACGTGGGGTGCATCCCGAGCAAGAACCTCCTCGCGGCCGCGGGGCGCCGTCATCGGGCGCTCGTCAACCCGTTCCCCGGCGTCCCGACCGGCGCGGGGGGCGTCGACCTGGCGGCGCTGATGACGCAGAAGCAGGAGCTGATCGACCGGCTACGTCAGGCGAAGTACACCGACGTCGCCGAGGCGCACGGCTTCCCGGTCATGTACGGCCACGCCCGGTTCGTCGACGAGCAGACGCTCGAGGTCGACGGCGAGCATGTCACCGGCACGGCGTACGTCGTCGCGACAGGCTCGGTCCCGCACATCCCGGACCTGCCAGGCATGGAGACGATCGACCCGCTGACGAGCACCACGGCGATGGAGCTGCAGGAAATCCCCTCCTCGATGGTGGTCCTTGGTGGTGGGTACGTCGGGCTTGAGCAGGCCCAGCTCTGGGCCCAGCTGGGCGTCGCCGTAACCCTCGTCGGCCGGCTCGCACCGCACGTAGAGCCAGAGGTCGCGGACGTGCTGCGAACCGTGTTCGCCGACGAGGGCATCACCGTCGTCGAGGAACGTGCGGTGGCGGTCGAGCCGACCCCCGAGGGGGTACTGGTCCGGACCGAGCGCGGTGCGCAGGTGACGGGCCACCGCCTGCTGGTGGCCACCGGGCGGCACGCGAACACCGACGACCTAGGGCTGAGCGCCGCTGGCGTGCAGACCGCCGACCGAGGGTTCATCACCGTCGATGCGCACCAGCGCACGAGCAACCCGCGAATCTTCGCCGCCGGTGACGTCTCCGGTGCCCCGCAGTACGTCTACGTCGCTGCACAGACCGGGCACGCCGCAGCTGCCGGAGCCCTTGGACAGCCCACCACCGTCGACTACCGCGGCCTGCCAGCGGTGACGTTCACGACCCCGCAGCTCGCCTCCGCCGGGGTCACCGAGCAGCAGGCAGTGGCCGCCGGGCACGAGTGCGACTCCCGCGTCCTCGACGCCCACGACATCCCCAGATCGCTGGCCAACCGCGACACCCGCGGAGCCCTCAAGCTCGTCATCGACGCCCACACCCGCAAGATTCTCGGGGTCCACGCCGCTCTCGACGGTGCCGGCGACGTGATGCTCGCGGCGACCTACGCGATCAAGTTCGGGCTCACCGTCGACGACCTCGCCGACACCTGGGCGCCCTACCTGACCATGAGCGAGGCGCTGCGCATCTGCGCCGGCCTCTTCCGCAGCGACATGCCAACGAGCTGCTGCGCGTAAACGGCACCTGCGCGCGGCTGGATGGGAGCCAGCGCGGTGTCGCGTAAGGGGATCGATCAGCGAGACGCCCTCGACGCCCGGTCTGTGGCTTCGTTCGCTTGGTGGCGGGGTTTTTGCAGCGCTCCGTGGCGGTCTTGTTGCCGCGATCACGCAGGACTGGCTGCAGGTAGGTGTCGCGGTCTGAACCGAGAGGTATGCGCCCGGTCGGGGCCGTTTGGATCGCTGCCGCTACGTCAGAGTCCGAAGGCTCCGCCGCTGACGAGGATCACGATGCCGAGGCCGATGAGAACGATGGGGAAGAGGATGTGCTCCCAGCGTTCGAGCACTTCGGCGATCGGGGGGGCGGGTGGCGACGAACTTTGCCAGGGCCACCAGGACCGCGACGAGCGCGAGGAAGATGATGCAGTAGGCGACTACTGCGAGAGGTTCCACGCTGAGGAAGACAGGGGTGTAGACGCCGATGTTATCGCCGCCGTTGGCAAGGGTGACGCCTGCGACTATCCACACGCCGACCTTCTTGCCGGCAACCTTGGCCTCGTCGTCATCGTCGTCATCGTCTCCGCGCCAGGCCTGCCATGCGGCCCAGAGGCCGAGGCCCAGAGGGATGAGACCGAAGTACGGGATGGCTGCCGAGGGCAGGAATGCTCCGGCACCGATGGTCACCAGGACTGCGGCACCGAGGATGCCGGCGAATCCGAGGTACTGGCCGGCCAGAATGCGGGCGGTAGTGCCGCGCTGGCCTGCCCCTCGCGCGAAGAAGAGGGAGAGCACGATGATGTCGTCGATGTTGGTCGCTGCGAACAGGCCCATCGCCTGCAAGACCGAGGTGAGGATCATGCGCCCTCCCCAGCTGCGTCGCATCCGGGAAGCGAGCAGTCGGGATCGATGCACGGGGCGTCTTCGTCCACTGCCAGGGTGGCATCGACCAGTGCCGTCAGCGCCTGCGCCAGGTGCGAATCGGCGATCTCATATCGTGTCCGACGACCCTCGGGCTCGGAGACGACGATCCCGCAATCGCGCAGGCATGCCAGGTGGTTGGACACGTTCGGGCGTGTCAGGTCCAGATCTCGGGCCAGTTCCGCCGGGTAAGCGGGATGGTCGAGCAGGGTCAAGATCATCCGGGATCGAGTGGGGTCGGCCAGTGCACGACCCAGGCGATTCATCACGTCGAGACGCGAAGTAATAGTCAGCATGGACTGAACTATACAGCGCGCACTGAACACCGGTCACAGGCGTCAGCCCAGATCGCATGCCCGTAACCGAAACTACGGCGAGATCGTGCCAAGCGACCACGCCGGGATGCGTGGACCCCCATCGGCACACGTGCGCAAGGCGCGATGGCGGCGACTGCGACGATGGGGCGTGAGGTTGAGCCGCTAGTCGCGGCGCCCCGAGCAGCCTGGCATCGACTGCCCCAGTGGGTCTGCGTCCCGACGAGTCTCTTTCATCGAGCCTTCATCGGACCTCGTCCGCGTCTTGGGGGTGTCCGGGGCAGCCTGGGGCGGTGGGCGCCGTCGGCGCCCGGCGCGAGAGGGAGCGGACCGATGCCGTGGTGCGTGGATCTGGGAGTCGGCGGGTGGCTGGTCCTCGCGTCGAGCCTGGCGGTACTGGGCATGGCCGTGTGGGCGGTGACGCGACTATTTCCCGCGGCACCCCAGCCGGACGCGGTGACCGTGCTCGACGCCCGGCTGGCGGCCGGGCAGATCGATGTGGACACCTACCGCAGGCTTCGCGCCGAGCTCGCCGGACCTGTGCCGGCGCGATCGGAAGGACTGCGATGAAGAGCCACCTCAAGGGAATGGTCGTCGCTGCGGCGCCGGGAGGCCGCTGAGCTCAGGCGGGCGGCACTGGAAGCGTGACGGTGAATGATGCGCCGGCCCCTGGGCCGTCGCTCGTCGCGGTGATGGTGCCGCCGTGGGCCTCGGTGAGCGCCTTGCAGATCGCCAGGCCGATGCCGGAACCCCCGTGGGCGCGGTCCCGCGCGGTGTCGGCACGGTAGAAGCGCTCGAACAGGTGCGGCAGGTGCTCCGCCGCGATGCCGGCACCGGTGTCGGCCACGTGCAGCGCCACCCGCTGGTGATCGTCGGTCGCGCGGAGGGTGATCGTGCCCCCGGCCGGGGTGTGACGGAGTGCGTTGGCGACCAGGTTGTCCAGGACCTGGCCCATGCGCTGGCGGTCCACACGGACGTGTCCGAGCTCGGGGTCGACCTGGACCCGCAGGTCGATCCCGGCGGCGGTCGCGCGCTCTCTCCATGTGCCGGCGGTCGCAACGAGCAGCTCGTCGGGGGTCAGCGGTTCGAGTGTCAGGGCTAGGTCACCGGCCTCGGCGTGGGTCACCGCGGCGAGGTCGCGCGCCAGCCGGGTCAGGCGCGAGGCCTGGTCGCGCAGCACGGCCATCGTGGGCTCGTCCATCGGCTGCAGACCGTCCTCCACGGCCTCGAGGTATCCGGCGATGGTCGCGACGGGGGTGCGGACCTCGTGCGCGACGTCGGCCAGGAGCCGGGCCCGCAGCCGCTCGGCCTCCTGCAACCGGGCGGCCATGGCGTTGAACGACTCGGCGAGGTCGTCGAACTCCGCGCCCAGGCCTGCAGCTGGGACGCGGGACTCGTACCGACCGGCGCCCAGGCGGGCCGCAGCGGTGGCCACGCCCGCGAGGGACCGACCGATACGGCGCGCGAGCACGAGACTCACGGCGGCGGAGGCAACGGTGGCGGCGCCCAGGGCCAGGGCCAGGGAGACGGCGCTTGCGTCGCGGAAGGCCCGCTCGGCGTGCAGGACGGCGTCGTCGTGGTCTTCCAGGCCGGCGCGCACCATGTGCTCGTGGAAAAGGCTTGGCCCCACGGAGGAGGCGACCAGCCACGCTGTCAGGGCAGCGGTCGCGAGCACGATGACAAGCGCGGTGAGCAGACGACCGGCAAGGCCCCACCGCGATGCCGTCGGGATCGCCTTCACTCCCCGGTGCCGATCCGGTACCCGACACCTCGAACCGTGCGCACGAACTGTTGGCGGTCAGCGCTGTCGCCCAGCTTTTGGCGCACGTGCAGCACGTGGACGTCGACGAGGTGCTCGTCACCGACCCAGTTCGCCCCCCAGACCTCCTCGATCAGAGCCCGGCGGCTGAACACCCGTCCGGGGCCAGAGGCGAGTGCGGCGAGGACGTCGAACTCGGTGCGGGTCAACGGCACCAAGCGGCCTTCGAGGTGCACCTCGCGGGCGTCGACGTCGAGCCGTAGCGCACCGACCTCCACAGCGGGGCGCGCCGCCGCTGCGACCGCGGTAGCGGGTCGACGCGGCCGGCGGAGCAGGACTGCGACCCGGGCCATGAGCTCGCGCGGACTGAAGGGCTTGGTCATGTAGTCGTCAGCACCGACCGACAGGCCGATGAGGGTGTCGACCTCCTCGGCGCGGGCGGTCAGCATGATCACGTAGCAGTCGGAGAACGTGCGCAGCTGACGGCACACCTCGATCCCATCCAGTCCGGGAAGGCCCAGGTCCAGCACGACGACGTCGGGATCGACCTCGCGCAGCACCTCGACGGCCTGCGCGCCGTCATGGGTCACGCTGACCTCGAACCCGTCCCGTCCGAGGTAGCCGGCCACGAGCCGGGCCAGGGGCTGCTCGTCATCGACGACGACCGCGCGCCGCGCTGTGGTTGTGGTGTCTGGGATGGGGGTCACCTGGCCATTGTGGGCTATGGCCGGACGCCGGCCGGGAACCTTCATCGAACCTTGATCCAAGGGAGACCGGTCCTTCGGTGCGACGCGTCGACGCTTTACACGTCCCGATCCGCGACCTCCCGCAGGAGAAGCCCGTGTCCACCACCGAGCCCGCCGACCCACCGGTCGTCGTCACCGTCGTCCACGCCCCGGCGTGCCACTTCTGCCATGACGCCGAGGAGGCCCTGGCGGCCCTGGCCGGCGACTTCCCGCTGGTGGTCCGCAGCGTCGGCATCCAGACGGACGAGGGCCGGGCCCTGGTCGCCGAGCACCGCCCGGCGATGAACCCGTTGGTGCTGGTGGACGGGGAGTTCTTCTCCGCCGGGCGCCTGCCGCGCAAGAAGCTCACCAAGGCCCTGCACAGCCGGCGTGTCCCAGCGGTCGGGGCCTGAGATGGGCAGCGAGCTGCTGACGACCGGGAGCATCCTGGCGGCGTTCTTCGCCGGCGGGGTGGCCCTGTTCGCCCCGTGCTGCATCGTCTTCCTGGCGCCGTCCTACCTCGCCGGTGCGGTCAAGAACGCCAGGTGGCGGCTGCTGCCGCTGACCTTCGTCTTCACGGCGGGCCTGGCGGTGGTGCTGGTGCCGATCACGCTGGGGATGAGCCTGCTCGCCGGCGCGATCGCCCAGTACCACGCCACGTTGTACTGGGCAGGTGGCCTGCTGATGATCGCCCTGGCGGGCCTGGCCCTGTCGGGTCGGATGTGGTCCTTGCCCTCCTTCCTGCGCGCCCCGGACACCACCCGTGGTGACACCGCGAGCTTCTTCTCCCTCGGGGTGTTCTCCGGGATCGCGTCCTCGTGCTGCGCACCGGTCCTGGCCGGGGTGATGACTCTGTCGGTCCTCTCCGGGTCTCCCATCGGGGGGCTGGCCCTGGGGCTGGCGTACGTGTTCGGCATGGTCTTTCCGCTGTTCGTCATGGCCCTCGTCTGGGACAAGGCGCGCCTCGGCGAGCGCAAGCTGTTCCAGGCAAGAACCGTCCGGCTGCGCATCGCGGGCCGCACCTTGGTCACCAACACCCTGAACATCGCCGTCGCGGTCGGGTTCGCGGTGATGGGCGTGTTCGTCATCGCACTGGCCGGCAGCAAGGACATGACCGGCGGCTCGGCGTTCCAGGACGCCGCCAGCCGCACCCTGACCGACGTGTTCGCCGCGGTCCAGGAGTTCCTGTCTCCGGTGCCCGAGCCCGTGCAGGGGTTGGCGTTGCTCGCAGTCGCGGCAGCGTTCATCTGGGCGACCCTCGCCGACCGGCGCCGCCTGGCTCGACCGAAGAGCACCGCCCCGGCAACCGCCACGGCAGCTGCAGGGTCGAGCGACGGCCCGGCCGCGCCTGTCCCGTCCTGCCACGCCGCCCCGACCACGGAAGAAGTGACCCGATGACCTCCGGAACCGCCACCCGCCGCCACGCCGAACGCCAGCGGGTCCTCGCCGAGATCCAGCAGGCCCAGGCCGATGCTGCACGGCGCCGCCAGCGCCTGAGCTGGGCCGCCTGGGGCGCGGCCGCGCTGATCATCGGGATCATCGTCGCGATCGCGCTGATCACCTCCCAGCCCACCACATCGACCGATGTCCGGGTCGCGCCGGACTTCACCCTGCCGGCCTCGGACGGCTCGAGCGTCTCGCTGGCGGACTTCCGCGGCGAGCCGGTCGTCCTGTACTTCAACGAGGGCGCCGGGTGCGACTCCTGCCTGCTGCAGATGGCCGAGATCGAGAAGGACCCCGCGTTCGCCGAAGCTGGCATCACCGTGCTGCCGATCGTGATGAACACCGCCGACCAGATCAACGCCGACCGCGAACGCCTCGGCGTCCAGGCACCGTTCCTGCTCGACGACGGCACCGTCTCCGCTGCCTACGACACCCTCGGCAAGGGCATGCACGAAGGACTCCCGGGGCACGGGTTCGTCCTGATCGACACCGAGGGCAACCAGCTATGGCACGGCAACTACCCGTCCATGTGGCTTGCCCCCGCCGACCTGCTCAAGGAGGTCACCAGCCGACTCTGACCATCACCGTTTGACCTGACGCGCGCGTCACCGACCTATGAAGGAGACCCCGATGGGCTGCTGCCAGGACACCCCTACCTCGACGACCACGACCCAGAGCACGGCCACCACGATGAGCAACAGCTGCTGCGGCGGCGGCGCTCAGGGCGCGGACACGTGCTGCACGACCAGCACCTCGGCCTGATCCCCAACACCGATCCTGGGAAGGAACCACCCCTTGACGAGCACCACGCGCCGGCGCCTCGCCGCGACGACAGCAGCACTCGCCCTGGCGGCCACCCTGACCGCCTGCTCCACCGGCGACGAACCGACGCCCGAACCCCCCGCGGCGCAGGAGTCCTCGAGCAGCGAGGAAGCCGAGGCGGCGACTGAGCACAACGCCGCGGACGTCGAGTTCACGCAGATGATGATCGTCCACCACCAGGGAGCGCTCGAGATGGCCGAGCTCGCGGTCGAGCGCGCCTCCACCGAGGAGGTGCGCACCCTCGCAGAGCGAATCGCTGCAGCGCAGGGCCCGGAGATCGAGCTCATGTCCGGCTGGCTGCAGACGTGGGACGAGGAGCTGCCCGCTGGCGCTGAGCACGGCGGCATGGACCACGGCGGGATGGACATGGACGGCATGGACCAGGAGGAGGCGATGACCTCCCTGGCCGGCCTCGAGGGGGTCGAGTTCGACCGGAAGTTCCTCGAGCTCATGGTCGCCCACCACCGCGGAGCCATCGAGATGGCCCAAACTCAGATCGGCGAGGGCGCAGACTCCGACGCCCTGGCGCTCGCCCGGACGATCAGGGACGACCAGAACACAGAGATCACCGAGATGGAGAACCTGCTGCGGTCCCTCTGAGCACCGAGCACGACCGGCAGGAGGCCACCCGCATGAGAAGGCAGGCCTCCTGCCGTGTGCGTCTGCCACCGACCCTGCGGCGAAGGAACTGGGGCGGAAGGATCGTCGCCTGATGGCGAACTCCAGTCCGATCTGGAAGGACCTGCCCGGTCTAACTGCGTGCAGTCTCTGCGCCGGGGAAACACTGGGCGAGAGTGACACAGAGGGGGGTGGCCAGCTGCAGCGGCTGCAGCGCCTCGCCGAATCCGGCGTCGCACGCCTCACGACGGTCGAGTGCCTCGACTTGTGCGAATGCGGCGACGCCGTGGTCGCTCGTCCGACCCGTGCCAGCCGCGGTGCCGGCGCACGGCCGGTGTGGTTCGAGCGCCTCGCCGGGGACGAGGCAACCGCCGAGCTCGCGGACTGGCTGCGCTCCGGTGGCCCGGGCGCTACGGAACTGCCGGGTGGGCTGGCCAGCAACGTCATCCAGCGGTCCGACGCGGTGTCCGGGGGCCCTTCGGCGTAGTCGTCAGCACGAGGCCCAGGTGCTGCCCTGCCCGCCGTGCGCACGACTCGTCGTCCCGAGCAGTGCGCATCTTCATCGAACCTTCATGGCCACCCGCGCCCTCTCGCCGTGCGAGCACGCAGGCGCCTCCTTAGCCTCGAAAAGGTCCCCGCGGCGCGCGATCAACGCACCGCGTCTCGACCGAGGAGGAACGACGTGAAGACCACGGAGATGCTCGAGACCTACCCCGCAACCATGAACCTCGACCGGCAGTTGCTGGCCCGCGTCATCGAGACCCTCGTCGCCTGCTCGCAGGCGTGCACCGCGTGCGCGGACGCGTGCCTGAGCGAGGAGATGGTCGCGGACCTGCGCAAGTGCATCCGGTCCAACCTCGACTGCGCCGACAGCTGCGCGGCCACGGCGCGGATCCTGTCCCGCCACACCAGTTACGACACCAACATCACCCGGGCCCACCTCGAGGCCTGCATCGCCGCCTGCCGGGCGTGTGGTGATGAGTGCGAGCAGCACGCGGGCATGCACGAGCACTGCCGCGTCTGCGCCGAGGCGTGCCGGGACTGCGAGGCCGCCTGCGCCGAGCTCCTCGCGGCCATCCGCTGAGCGTGGTCGCGCGGTGCCGACGGGCAGTGCGCCCGCAGCAGCGCGTGAGCCCGCCCGGCATCCCAGCACGTAGCAGCAAGACGAGGAGGCGCGGCGATGTCTATGCACAGCGAGCACGATGGCGAGTCGAAGAAGGAGGACAACGACGGTGACGACGCCAGCCGCCGGGGTGAGCACCACAGCGGTGGGCAAAGCCATCAGATGAAGGGCATGTACCTGCGGTTCGCCGCCATGATCCTCACCGCCATGGTGGTCATGTACTTCGTGATGTTCGTCGGCTCGTGGGAGCTCGACCACGTCCGGTTCAGCCAGAGCCGCGTCTTCATGGCGGTCACCATGGGCGGCACCATGGGCCTGATCATGCTTGCCTGGATGCTGAACATGTACAAGAACGCCAAGACGAACATCGCGGTCGTCGCCGTCAGCGTGCTGCTCCTCGTCGGCGGCGTCGTGCTCGACCGCAGTCAGGCCACGGTCGGCGACACCGCGTTCATGCGCGCGATGATCCCCCACCACTCCCTGGCGATCACCCGCTCGGAGCGGGCGCAGATCGACGACGTCCGGGTGTGCAGGCTCGCCGTCGAGATCATCGAAGCCCAGCAGCGGGAGATTGCCGAGATGGACTGGCTCATCGAGGACATCGAGCGCAACGGCATCGCGACGACGGCGGCCGAGGCGGAGGCACGCCCCGTACCGGGCATCGAGGGCACCGCGCTCCGCTCGTGCCCGGCCCCCTGATCTGACCCATCCGTCGTCGAGCGGTGCGACGACGGGAATACCCGCCGCGCGTGCGCAGTTCCTTGCCATACCACCGGGGGGTATATTCGATGCGAAGCACGGGTCGAGGAGAAGAGCCATGAGCGACGCGCACCAGAGCCACGACATGCACGGCGGCCGTCACAACCGTGCCGGCCATCGGGATGATCGGACGGCCGGCGAGACGGATCTGCGCGCTCAAGACCGCCACGGCGGGCACGAGGCGCACGGCGGAAATCACGGTGACCACGTGGCGCTGTTCCGGCGCCTGTTCTGGATCAATCTCGCGCTGGCCGTGCCGGCGGTGCTGCTCAGCGGGATGTTCGCCGACCTGCTCGGGTACAGCCTCCCTGACGTCCCGGGGCTCGCCTGGGTCGCGCCGGTCCTCGGCACGGCCATCTACCTGTGGGGTGGACGGCCCTTCCTCACGGGGGCCGTCGCCGAGCTCCGGGGCCGCAAGCCCGGGATGATGGTGCTCGTCGGGATGGCGATCACCGTCGCGTTCGTCGCCTCCTGGGCGGCGACCCTCGGCGTGCTCTCGCACGAGCTGGAGTTCTGGTGGGAGCTCGCCCTCCTTGTCGTGATCATGCTGCTCGGCCACTGGCTGGAGATGCGGTCGCTGGCGCAGACCTCTTCCGCCCTCGACTCCCTCGCGGCGCTCCTCCCCGACGAGGCGGAGAAGGTCGACGGCGACTCGGTCGTCGCGGTGCCGCCGTCCTCGCTCGTCCTGGGAGACGTCGTCGTCGTCCGCCCGGGTGCTCGGGTCCCGGCGGACGGGCAGGTCGTCGACGGCGCCGCCGACGTCGACGAGTCGATGATCACGGGCGAGTCGCGGCCCGTACGTCGGACCGTCGGCGACCAGGTCGTCGCGGGGACGGTCTCGACCGACAGCGCCCTGAGGGTGAGGGTCGACGCCGTCGGTGACTCGACCGTGCTGGCCGGGATCCAGCGTCTGGTCGCGCAGGCGCAGTCGTCCACGACGCGTGCGCAGCTGCTGGCCGACCGCGCCGCCGGGTGGCTGTTCTGGTTCGCCCTGGTCGCCGCCATCATCACCGTCGCGATCTGGAGCGCCGTCGGCACACCGGACTTCGCGATCATCCGCGCCATCACGGTCCTCGTCATCGCCTGCCCGCACGCCCTCGGGCTCGCCATCCCGCTGGTGGTGTCGATCTCCACCGAGCGCGCTGCCCGCGGCGGCGTGCTGATCAAGGACCGCGCCGCACTCGAGCGGATGCGCGTGGTGGACACCGTCCTGTTCGACAAGACCGGGACGCTCACCAAGGGCGAGCCCGCCCTGCACGACATCGCCACCACCGGGATCGGTGACGAAGAGCTCCTCGCGCTCGCCGCCGCCGCGGAGGCCGACAGCGAGCACCCCCTCGCGCGTGCGATCACCGCCGCTGCACACCACCGGGGGCTCAGCGTTCCCCGCGCCGAGGACTTCCGGGCCTCCACGGCGGTCGGCGTCTCCGCCACCGTGGAGGGACGCCGCGTCGCCGTCGGCGGGCCGAACCTCCTGACGGAGCACGGGCTCGCTCCCCTACCGGCGACCCAGCCCTGGTCCGATCGCGGGCAGATCGTGCTGCACGTGGTGGTCGACGGCCAGGTGGCCGGAGCGCTCGGGCTCGCCGACGAGGTACGTCAGGAGTCTCGCGAGGCGGTCGACGCCCTCCACGCACTCGGCATCCGCGTCGTGATGATCACCGGCGACGCCGAGCCGGTCGCCAGGGCCGTGGGTGCCGAGCTCGGCATCGATCAGGTGTTCGCGGGCGTCCGCCCCGAGGACAAGAGCAGCAAGGTCGCCTCCCTGCAGGGTGCCGGGCAGACCGTGGCGATGGTCGGCGACGGCGTGAACGACGCCCCCGCCCTCGCTCAGGCAGACGCCGGCGTCGCGATCGGCGCGGGCACCGACGTGGCCATCGCCTCGGCCGGGGTCATTTTGGCCTCGGACGATCCTCGCTCTGTCCTGTCCGTCATCCAGCTGTCCCGTGAGGGCTACCGGAAGATGACGCAGAACCTGTGGTGGGCCGCCGGCTACAACATCGCCGCGGTGCCCCTCGCCGCCGGTGTTCTCGCGCCGGTGGGGTTCGTCCTGCCGATGGAGATCGGCGCGATCCTGATGTCCGTGTCCACGGTCGTCGTCGCCGCCAACGCCCAGCTCCTACGACGTCTCGACCTGAGCCCGGAGGCTTCGACAGCCGCAGCTCACGAGGCCAAGCGTGTCGGGCCGCCGTCCCGGACGGCGGTACCGGCTGCCTGAGCAGACGCCCCCTTCATCGGACCTTCAGCAGTCCCGGGCCGGCAGTGGCCTACTCGGGGGGCTCTCCGGCCGTATAGGTCTGAGCTTCGGTGGGTCGGCGCAGTGACGGGATCGTTCGCGGTGCTTTCGGGGTGTCGATGTCGCCTCTGATGAAGACTCGGTCGGTGAACTCGCGCACGATTGCGCGGCGATCGTCTTCTTCGAGGTTGGCGGTGAAGGGCAGGACCTGACGGAGTGCGAGGTCGGTCCTCTTCGCCGCCCTGGCCTCGAGGTGGTGCTGTTGCCCGCGGTGCCCAAGCAGGCCGGCCACGCCAAGCGTCCCCAGGGAAACAGCAAGGCGTGTCAGGGACAGGCCGACGTTGGCGTCAGGCTCTGGTTTCAGGCTCAGGAGGTGGAAGACGATCACTCCGAGCCCATCTCGTCAGCGCGACTCTTCTCCGCGAATCTTCACAGGGGCTTCTTGCCCTTCAACCGAGGGCGGCAACCGCACCGCTGGCCCCTCATTGACGGTTCTCCTTGTGGAGTTACGCTCCACGTCATGGAGACGGGTGAGGAGACCGGGCCGGTGATCTGCCACACGCGCGTCGAGGTGCGGGCGACCGATGATGCGGCGACGCTGTACCGACGTCTCGACGACGCTGCGGTCGGGATGTTCGTCGCTCAGACGCGCCCCGGAATCGTAGCCGCAGCTGCTAACGATCCTTCCTCGAACGGGCCCTCGAGAGCGACTCACGGTTGAAGGGCTAGGCAAGAGGAGAAGTGCCCGTTCTGGGGCACTTCAAAGGGAGCACCAGCCGGGCTCGACGGAACTCCGCCTCAGCCCGCGAGCACACCCGCCCGAAGGTGCTCCACGATCCGCACGTCCCCGGTCAGCCACGGCACGTCCATCAGCTCGCCACGACCCAACCACCGCAGCTCGTCGTGCTCGACCTGCGGCTCGGGTTCCCCGGCCGTCACACGCGCCAGCCACAGCCGCATCACGTGCCGGTCCGTGATGATCCAACCGCCGTCGTCGGGCCCGGCCACCTCCGCCCCGAGCTCCACGGTGACGCCCAGCTCCTCGTCCAGCTCGCGGTGCAGCGCCTCGACCGGGGTCTCGCCCGGGTCGACCTTGCCGCCGGGGAACTCCCACATGCCAGCGAGCTCCACCGGCCGCGAGCGCCGGGCCGCCAGCAGCGCCGTGGGCGCGCCGAGGTCGTCGACCAGCGCGGCGGCGACCACGAGCCTGCGTCCCATGGCCGTCATGATGCCAGGTGCGTCAGGCGCCCGGCCCGCCCGTGAGCGCCGCGTACTCCTCGGCCGTCAGCACGGGGCCGAGCGTGTCGATCTCCACGCGCACCAGCCAGCCCTCGCCGAACGGGTCCGAGTTGATGGTCTCGGGCGCATCCGCGAGCGCGGCATTCACCTCGACGACCGTGCCGGTGACGGGCGAGAACAGCTCGGAGACGGACTTCACGGACTCGACCTCGCCGAACACCGCGCCGGCGGTCAGGCTCGCGCCGACCTCGGGCAGCTCGACGAACACGATGTCGCCGAGCGCCTCGGCGGCCACGGACGTGATGCCGACGGTCGCGGGCGACCCGGAGTCGATCCACTCGTGCTCGGCGGTGTACTGCAGGTCCTCGGGCAGGGCGGCCATGGTGTGCTCCTCAGACGATGGGGATGGTGCGGACGTGCTGCGGCTCAGGCTAGTTCGCGCGGCGGTAGACCGGCAGGGGCACCACGCGCACGGGTTCGGTGCGGCCGCGGACGTCCACCCCGAGCTCGGTTCCCGGCTCGGCGTGCGCGGCGTCGACGTACGCGAGCGCGATCGGGTGACCCAGCGTGGGCGAGGGCGCCCCGGACGTCACGCGCCCGACGACGGTGGGCTCGCCGTCGGCTCCCTCCTCACCTGACGCAGGGGCACCGGGGACGACGACGGCGTATCCGGCCCGGGCGGGACGACGCCCCAGGCCCTGGAGACCGACGAGCACGCGCGCGGGGGCGTCGCCGTCGAGCTCCGCGCGGGCGTCGCGCGAGGCGCGGTACTCCAGGGCGGCACGGCCCACGAAGTCGAGCGGCTCGCCGTCAGGCCCCACCTTGTCGATCTTCACGGTGCGACCCAGGCCGGCGTCGTAGGGCGTGACGTCGCGGCTGAGCTCGTGCCCGTACAGGGGCATGCCGGCCTCGAGGCGCAGCGAGTCGCGCGACGCCAGCCCGGCCGGCACGAGTCCCAGGGGCGTCCCGGCCTCGAGCAGCGCGCGCCACAGCGCGACGGCGTGCTCGGGCTCGACTTCCGGCGGGTGCGAAACTCATACCGCCTTAACCTCGCGAGGCTCTCCGATGTCGCCGCAGTACCCGAGAACCCGGATCCAGACCCTCCCATGACCGTTTCAGATGCGGCAGCCGACGACTTACTCAACGGTCTGCTCAGCAGTCACATCAAGGCTAGAAGACTGGGGCCGAATCTCCCGAGGAACTAGGCCACACCAGAGCTCGCCTCACCGCTGAGCGCCGTCGGAGCCCGGTCAAGTCCCTGGAAGTGGTGTAGCGGTTCCCTCCGTCAGGCAGTGAGTGTGAGTGGCTCGGGCACCTCCTCGATGCCGGTGTCGGGCACGGAGGTCAGGCGGCAGCGCGCCAGGACTTCGAGCCCGAGGTAACGGCGTCCTTCGGCCCACTCATCGCTCTGCTCAGCGAGCACCGCCCCGACCAATCGGAGGACGGCATCACGGTGGGGGAAGACCAGGCCATTCGGGGAAGTACGTGCCGGAGCGGAGCTTGGGCACGGCCACGTCGATCGTGCCGGCACGGGTGTCCAGGGGGCGGCGACGGTAGCCGTTGCGCTGCGCGGTGCGCTCGGGGACGTCTGTCCCCACTCGGCCCCGCACACGGCGTCGGCGTCGGCGGACAGCAGAGCGTTGATCATCGTCTGCAGCAGCGTGCGCATCATGTCCGGGGAGGCGTCGGACAGCAGGTTGCCCAGGACGCGGGCGGGGTCGACAATGTGGGGTGCGGTCATCGTGGTGATCCATTCGAAAGAGCTGTGAAGGGTGATTTCGAAGGGTCCCGCGGTGGCCGCATCCACATGCACGAGGAGGTCGACCACTTCGGGGGCTACACCACTCTATGGGGCACTACTTGGGCTTCTCGCTCCGTTGCGGGCCCCCTGAATCTGCTCTGCTCGCTCGCAGAACGCGTGAGGCCCCGGACCGAAAAGCATGGTCCGGGGTCTCACTCGTCCTGCGGAGGATGGGGGATTCGAACCCCCGAGGGCTTGCACCCAACCGCCTTTCCAAGACGGCGCCATAGGCCACTAGGCGAATCCTCCTGGCAACAGCGTCTCCGAGAATACCCGAGGATGGCTCGCAGGCCGAATCCGCGCGGGCCAGCCCCACAGCGGGGCCCTGCGGCGCGGGGCGGGCCGATTCGGCCGGGGGCGTGGCCCTCCGCTAGACTTCCGGGCAGACCCCTCGTGCGGCGTCATCTCGCTGAACCCCCCCAGGGCCGGAAGGCAGCAAGGGTAGGTGAGCTCTGGCGGGTGCACGGGGGGTCCTTTGTGTCCGCGCCGCGTCTTCGCGGCGCGTGGTGCCTGGCCATGCGCCTGCCACGTTGGGAGCTGCACGCGATCGTGGGCGCGCGACGCACCCACCATGTGGACACCCGTGGAAGTGCAGGACTGGCGGAATCTCGGCGCTCGGCTACGTTGTCGCTCCGGTCTCGCGAGACAGCGCGGTCCAACATGCGAGATTCTCCGGATGCTGGCTGGCCCTCACCGTCGTCGTCGGCGCATGGTTGTCCCATGACCGCCACCTGCTGCACCACGACCCGCTCTGTCGCGACCTGTCGTCGCGACATGATGCGTGGGCGAATGCCGCAGCGGGCCACGCAGGCCTGAGCCACCGAGCCGCGTCCAGAGGGACCCGACCGCGCCGCGGTCGTCAGTCGGAAGGCCTCCCTGCCGGGCACCCCTGGTGCCCTGATCCCGCCTCACCCCAGAAGCACGTCCCCGGACGGTCGCGCCTCGGAGCAGACCCCGGATCCCCATGCCTCCTGGCGCTCGTGCGCCGCAGCGAGCCCCGTGCCCGTGACTCCCAGAAGCGAGAGAACCCATGAACCGCAAGCTCACCGCCATCGCCGCCTCGACCGCACTCCTCCTCGGTCTCGCCGCGTGCTCGTCCGACGACGCGACGCCCGCCGCCAGCGGCACGTCGGGCGGCTCCTCCGCCCCCGCAACGGTCCGCATCGGCGTCGTCGGCTCCCAGGACGAGCAGTGGCCGATCTTCGAGGAGAAGGCCAAGGCCGCCGGCATCGACGTCGAGATCATCAATTTCTCCGAGTACCCGCTCCCCAACCCCGCGCTGAGCGAGGGGCAGATCGAGCTCAACCAGTTCCAGCACATCCAGTACCTCGCGGACTACAACGTCAACGCGGACGACGACCTCGTCGCGATCGGCGCGACCGCGATCTACCCCCTCGCGCTGTACTCGAAGAAGCACGCGACGCTCGCGGACATCCCCGAGGGGGCCGAGATCGCGGTCCCCAACGACCAGACGAACCTCAACCGTGCGCTCTTCGTCCTGCAGTCGGCCGGCCTTATCGAGCTCGAGGGCGGCGGCACGCTCACGTCGACCGAGCTCGACGTCCTGCCCTCGTCCAAGGTCAAGGTCACGCCGGTGTCCGCCGAGCAGACGGCCGTCTCGCTCGGATCGCTCGACGGCGCCGTCGTCAACAACGACTTCGTCCTCGACGCGGGCCTCGACCCCGAGGCCGCCCTGGCCCAGGACGACCCGGCATCCCCGGCCGCGCAGCCGTACATCAACGTCTGGGCGGCGCGCGCCGAGGACAAGGACAACGCGACGTACCTCAAGCTCGTCGAGATCTTCCACGACCCCGCGGTGACCGAGGCGCTCCAGAACCAGTCGAAGGGCACGGCCGTCCTTCGCACCGACGACGCGGCAGCCCTCGCGTCGATCCTCAAGACGACAGAGGACAACATCCGCGCCGGCAAGTGAGCCCACGGGCGGGGACGCGTGCGTCCCCGCCCGGCAGCGTGCGTGACGCCCAGGGGTGCAGGGGGCCCCTGGGCGCGACGCGTCCCGACCCGGCACGATGGGAACCGGACGGTGCCCACCGACAGGAAGAGCGAGCGATGAGCGAGCGCGAGCCGAAGATCGTCTTCGAGTCCGCCACCAAGGTGTTCCGCACCCCCAAGGGCGAGGTGCGTGCGGTCGACGGCGTCGACCTCACGATCGGCGCGGGCGAGGTGTACGGCGTCATCGGGTACTCGGGCGCGGGCAAGTCGACACTCGTGCGCCTCATCAACGCGCTCGAGCCGGTGACGAGCGGTCGCGTGCTCGTCGACGGCCGTGACGTCCACTCCCTCAAGGAGTCCGAGCTGCGTCGAGCGCGCGCGGACATCGGCATGATCTTCCAGCAGTTCAACCTGCTCTCCTCACGCACCGTCGCGGGCAACGTCGCCTATCCGCTCAAGGTCGCGGGCTGGCCCCGCGCGCGGCGCGACGCGCGCGTCGCCGAGCTTCTCGACTTCGTCGGCCTCACCGACAAGGCGCGCGCCTACCCGTCGCAGCTCTCGGGCGGGCAGAAGCAGCGGGTCGGCATCGCGCGCGCCCTCGCGACGAACCCGACGATCCTCCTCGCCGACGAGTCGACGAGCGCGCTCGACCCGGAGACGACCCAGGATGTCCTTGACATCGTCAAGCGTGTCAACGTCGAGCTCGGCGTTACCGTCGTCGTCATCACGCACGAGATGGAGGTCGTCAAGTACGTGTGCGACCGCGTCGCGGTCATGGAGGGTGGTCGCGTCGTCGAGCACGGTGACGTGTACGACGTCTTCGCGCGGCCGCAGCATGCGGCGACCCGGCGCTTCGTCGGGACGGCGCTGCGCGACCGTCCGAGCCCCGCCGCACTCGCACGCCTGCGGCGACGTCACCCGGGACGCATCGTCACCGTCGGCGTCCGCGAGGACGGCGGCGCGTCGGGCGAGCTCACGCGTGCGCTGCGTGACCATCCCGTCGACGGGACCGTCATCTACGGCGGCATCACCGAGATCGCGGAGCGCCCCTACGGGTCGCTCACTCTCGAGCTCGCGGGCGAGGACGCCGCGATCGCGGCGTTCCTCGCCGACCTGGGGCGCACGACGACGGTCCTCGACCTCGGCACCGCCGCCCACCCGCTCACGGACCCCGACGCCGTCGGGCCGCGCGCCCCGAAGGGAGCGTCCGCATGAACCTCGTCGCCGCTGCCCGGCCGACCGACTGGGACCGGATGCTGCCCGCGCTGTGGGAGTCGCTCGGCGAGACCCTCTACATGGTGGGCGTCTCGCTGCTCGTCGCGCTCGTCGCAGGCCTCGCGCTCGGGCTCGCGCTGTATGTGACGCGCGCCGGCAACCTCTACGGCAACCGCGCGGTGAACATCGTGCTCAACGTCGTCGTCAACATCGTGCGGCCCATCCCGTTCATCATCTTCCTCACGGCGATCGGCCCGCTGACGCTCGCGGTCGTCGGGACGACGATCGGCACGGACGCCGTCATCGTGCCGATGTCGATCATGGCGTCGTTCGCGTTCTCGCGGCTCGTCGAGCAGAACCTCGTCGCGGTCGACCCGGGTGTCGTCGAGGCGGCGCGCGCGATGGGGGCGTCGCGGTTCAGGGTCGTGTGGAGCGTGCTCGTGCCCGAGGCGCTCGGGCCGCTCATCCTCGGCTACACGTTCCTCTTCATCGGTGTCGTCGACATGTCGGCGATGGCCGGGATGATCGGCGGGGGCGGGCTCGGCGACTTCGCGATCCGCTTCGGCTACCAGCGCTTCAACTGGGAGATCACGTTCGTTGCCGTCGTCGTCATCGTCGCGCTCGTGCAGATCGCGCAGGGCCTCGGCAACCTCCTGGCCCGCAAGGTCCTCCGCCGCTAGCCCCACCCCCGCCCCCACCCCCACCCACACCCCCGCCCCTGCCCCTGCCCCTGCCCCCGCTCCCCGCCCCTGCCCCCCGCGTGGTCGGGAATCTGCGGTCGTGGCTGCTCCCAGTAGCCACGTGGGCGGATTCTTCGGGGAGGGGTGGGCGGGCCCGGCAGGGCCCGGTCGAGTGTCGGTGGTTCCGCATAGGGTGGGGCCGTGAGCACAGCCCTGTACCGCCGTTACCGCCCGGACTCCTTCGCCGACGTCGTCGGGCAGGACCACGTCACGGCACCCCTGCGGCAGGCGCTGCGCTCCAACCGCGTCAACCACGCGTACCTGTTCTCAGGGCCGCGCGGCTGCGGCAAGACGACGTCGGCGCGCATTCTCGCGCGCATCCTCAACTGCCACGCGAACACCGACGCGACACCGACGGATACCCCGTGCGGCACGTGTCCGTCGTGCGTCGACCTCGCGACGGGTGGCGCGGGCAGCCTCGACGTCGTCGAGATCGACGCGGCGAGCCACGGCGGCGTCGACGACGCCCGTGAGCTGCGCGAGCGCGCGACGTTCTCCCCGACGCGCGACCGCTTCAAGATCTTCATCCTCGACGAGGCGCACATGGTGACGCCCCAGGGGTTCAACGCGCTCCTGAAGATCGTCGAGGAGCCGCCGGCGTACCTGAAGTTCATCTTCGCGACGACCGAGCCGGACAAGGTCATCGGCACCATCCGCTCGCGCACGCACCACTACCCGTTCCGGCTCGTGCCGCCGGACGTCATGGTCCCGCTGCTCGAGAAGCTCTGCGCGGCCGAGGGCGTGCCGGTCGGGTCCGGAGTGCTGCCGCTCGTCGTGCGCGCGGGCGGCGGGTCCGTGCGCGACACGCTCTCCGTCATGGACCAGCTCATCGCCGGGTCCGGTCCGGACGGCGTCGACTACGAGCTTGCGGTCGCGCTACTCGGCTACACGCACGCGACCCTGCTCGACGATGCTGTCGAGTCGGTCGCCTCGCGCGACGGCGCCGCGCTGTTCCGTGTCGTCGACCGCGTCGTCGGCTCGGGGCACGAGCCGCGCCGCTTCGTCGAGGATGTGCTCGAGCGGCTGCGTGACCTCGTCGTCATCGCCGTCTCGGGCGACGACGCCGAGGCTGTGCTGCGCGACGTGCCTGCCGACCAGCTCGACCGCATGCGCTCGCAGGCTGCCGCGATGGGTGTCGCCGAGCTCTCGCGCGCCGCGGACCTCACGAACGACGCGCTCACGTCGATGAGCGGCGCGACCTCGCCCCGCATGCATCTCGAGCTCCTGTGCGCCCGGCTGCTCCTGCCTGCCGCCGCGGGCGGCGAGCAGTCGCTTGCGTCGCGCCTCGACCGGCTCGAGCGCGGACTCGGCCCCGTCGTCGGGTCCGGTGGCGCCACGCCCGACGCTTCCCCGGCGGCCGGAGCCCCAGCAGCGCCGCGCGAGGAGTACTCGGCGCCCGCCCCGCGCGGGGATGCCGGACGTGGCGCCTCGGCCGCGCGTGCCGCGCTCGCCGCAGCGACGGGGAAGGCGCCCGTGACTGCGCCGACTCCGGCAGCTGCTCCTGCGTCCGCTCCGGCTCCGGCTGCGGCACCAGCAGCGGCGGCGGCGGCCTCCGCGGCCGCTACGCCGGCCGCGGACGTCGCGTCACCGGCGCAGACGCAGCCGGTCCACGAGGACGACGCACCCCCGCCGTGGGACGTTCCGTCAACGGTCGACGAGCCGGGGCCGGCAACTGTGCCTGGTGCCGCACCGGTGTCTGCCCCTGGTGCCGAGGCGGCGCCAGACCCGGTCACCGTGTCTGAGCCCGTCGTCGTGCCTGAGTCCGTCGTCGAGGCAGCGTCGATCGTCGAGCCGGCGCCCGTGAGCGTGCCAGAGCCGGCTGTCGCGCCCGAGGTGTCAACGCCCGCCGAGCCCTCCGCTGCCGAGCCCGCGTCTCCCGAGCCGCAGGACGCGGCCGCAGACGACGACGCGACCCGTGCGCCCGCAACCGCAGCGGGCGAGGACTCCGAGACGCTGCGCCGCCGGTGGGACGAGGTTCTCGCGACGCTCTCGGACCTCAAGAAGGCGACGTGGGTGCTCGTCAAGGACAACTCCCGCGTCGCCGAGCTCACCCCGACGACCCTGCGCCTCGCGTTCACGGCTCCCGGCCTCGTCTCGGCGTTCCGTCACGGCCCGCACTCCGCCCTCGTGCAGCAGGCCGTCAAGGAGACGCTCGGCTACGACGTCCGCGTCGAGGGTGAGGTCCAGGGCGATGGCCCCGCGCCGGGTACGCCCACGGAGCCGTCCACGCACGGCAGCCCGGGGGCGCCCGCGGTGCGTCCGCCGTCGGCCGCCGTTGCCGCACCCGCGACGCGTGTGCACGCGACCGTCGCCGACGCGCCTGCACACCCCGACGCTCCTTCACACCACGCCGCGCCTGCACACCTCGACGCTCCTGCAGGTCATGACGTTCCGGCGCAGCGCGACGTGCCTGCTCGCCATGACGGCGCGGCTCGTCCCGACGATCATGCCCGCCACGACGGTACGGCCCGTCCCGACGAGTCGCGGCCAGCGCCGTCGCAGGTCCCGCAGTCTCAGCCCGCGCCGGACGGTACCGCGGTCTCCTCCGGAACCGTCGACTCGTGGGACGTCGTGCCCGTCGGCACCTGGGCGTCCGACGAGCGCGCGGCAGCTCCCGCGGAGTCGATTCCGGCCGTGTCCGAGGTGACGTGGGACGTCGTCCCGGTCGGCTCGTCGTCGGCGACTGCCGCCCCGGAACGCTCGGAGGCTGCGCCTGTCGCGTCCGCCGCAGACGCGTCGGCGCCCGCGACCGATCCGTGGACGAACGTCGTCGAGCGGATCGTCGCCGAGCCCCAGCAACGGCACGAGCCGGCGCCTGCGGCGCGGCCCGCACCGAGCCCGACGCCTGCCGCCCCGGCAGGCGGGCGCCTCACTGGCGCCGCCGCCGCCCGCGCGGCCGCGCTCGCGGCCCGGACGCATGCCGCGCACCCCCGCACGGCGAGCGCCGACGAACCCCCGCACGACGACGTCCCGCCACCCGACGAGCCGTCGTACGAGGAGTACGAGGACTCCGTGCCGTTCACGGAGACGACGCTCATGGGTGTTCCGCTCGTCGTGCAGATCCTCGGGGCGACCGTCCTCGAGGAGATCGACGAGACCAGCGTTTGAGTCTCGCTGCGGGCCGACGGCCGCCAGTGTCGGTGGCGACGGATAGGCTCGGGGTGTGTACGAAGGAGCGGTTCAGGACCTCATCGACGAGCTCGGGCGTCTGCCCGGGGTCGGCCCCAAGAGCGCGCAGCGCATCGCGTTCCACCTCCTCGCGGCGGACGCGGACGACGTGCGTCGGCTCGTCGACGCGCTCACGCAGGTCAAGGCCCGTGTGAAGTTCTGCGAGGTGTGCGGCAACGTTGCCGAGGAGGAACGCTGCCGCGTGTGCCGCGACCCGCGGCGCAGTCCCACGGTCATCTGCGTCGTCGAGGAGCCCAAGGACGTCGTCGCGATCGAGCGCACGCGCGAGTTCCGCGGCACCTACCACGTGCTCGGCGGCGCCATCAACCCGATCGACAACGTCGGGCCCGATGATCTGCGGATCTCCCAGCTCATGTCGCGCCTCGCCGACGGACAGGTCACCGAGATCATCCTCGCGACCGACCCCAACGTCGAGGGCGAGGCAACGGCCACGTACCTCGCACGCCTTCTCGGGCCGATGGGGCTGAGGGTCACTCGCCTCGCGTCCGGGCTGCCCGTGGGGGGAGACTTGGAGTACGCCGACGAGGTCACGCTCGGCAGGGCGTTCGAAGGACGGAGGGTCGTCCATGGCTGACGACGCACGCATGACGCTCCCGGGCGGTGTCACCGAGGTCGGGGAGGCTTTCGCCGAGCAGGCGTCACGCTTCGTCGAGACCCTCACCCACGTCGCGTCGGGCGCGACCCCCGAGGCTGCGATCCCCGTGCTGCTCCTCGCGACGACGGATGTCCTCGCGTCGGGCTCACGGCTCGGCGCGATGGTCGACGTCGTGCCGTCGGAGGAGTTCGAACCGGACTCAGGTCCTGACACGGACGTTGAGCCGCTGCGGCTCGCACTCGCCCGGATCCTCGACGGGCTCGACGCGTACCCCGAGGTCGTCGACCCGGTCCTTGGGCCTGAGCTCGACGCCACGAGCCTGTCCGACGGGCTCGCCGAGATCACGCTCGCCCTCACGCAGGGCCTCGCCCACCACGACGCCGGCCACACGACTGAGGCCCTGTGGTGGTGGCAGTTCTCCTACCTCTCCGGCTGGGGCGCGACCGCAGCCTCTGCGGCGCGTGTCCTCGCGTTGATCCTCGGGCACCTGCGGCTCGACGTCGAGGACGACGTCGCCGCCGAGGCTGAGTACGACGCCCTGCAGCGCCACACCACCTGATGACGTCGGGCGGCCTCGACCTCTCGACGACGACGGTCCTCCTGCTCGTCGTCGCCGGCTTCACCGCCGGATGGATCGACGCCGTCGTCGGCGGTGGCGGACTCGTCCAGCTGCCCGCACTCCTGCTCGTGCCCGGCATCAGCCCCGTGCAGGCGCTCGCGACCAACAAGCTCGCGGGCATCATGGGGACGTCCGTCGCCGCCGTCACCTTCTACCGGCGTGTCGGTCCCGACCTCAGAACGGCAGCACCGATGGCGGTGTGCGCGTTCGGCGGAGCAGTCGGCGGTGCTGCGCTCGCGAGCCGCATCCCCGCCGAACTCTTCACGCCCATCATCCTTGTCGTCCTCATCGGCGTCGCCGTGTGGACCGTCGCGCGGCCTGCGCTCGGGACAACGTCCCGGCTGCGGTGGGAAGGCAACCGCCATCGCGTCACCGCTGCCGCGGTGGGCCTCGCGATCGGTGCCTACGACGGGTTGCTCGGCCCCGGAACCGGCACGTTTCTCGTCATCAGCCTCGTCGGGCTCCTCGGGTATGCGTTCCTGCCCGCGTCGGCGATCGCCAAGATCGTCAACTTCGCGACGAACGCCGGCGCGCTCGTGTTCTTCGTGCCGCACGGCGCGGTGCTGTGGACCCTCGGTCTCGTCGTCGGTGCCGCCAACCTCTGCGGCGGCTACCTTGGCGCGCGCATGGCCGTCGCGCGTGGCTCCGGGTTCGTGCGCGGCGTCTTCATCGTCGTCGTCTCCGTGCTCATCGTGCGGCTCGCCTGGCAGGTGCTCGCCGGCTGAGCCAGCGTCGTCCCCGAGCGCGGGCGTTCCCGCCCGCGCCGCCCGCGCCGCTACGTCGCTACGTCGTGGGCGTCGCTACGCCGTGAGCGCAACGCGTTCACCCGTGCGGGGCGGGCGAGGGGCTGACCGGCGAACCCGAGCGGAGTACCTTGGTGCATAGGTCGCGCGCGACGGGCGTGCGCTGGGTGGAAGGAGGTGCCGCATGGGCATCGATGACCTCGCCGCGAAGGCGAAGAGCGCTCTGGCGGAGCACGGCGACAAGGTCTCGGACGGTCTCGAGAAGGCCGCCGAGTTCGTGAAGTCGAAGACGTCTGACGATGTCGACGCGAAGGTCGACTCCGCGGTCGACTCCGCCCAGGGTTTCATCGCCAAGCAGCAGCAGGCCTGAGATTCAGCCCCCGACGCCCGCACCCCCCGTGACGGCGGTGCGGGCGTCGTGCTGCCCGGATCTTCTCGCGCGCCCCGCACAGCGTGCGCTCGATAGCGGATCATGACGTGTGCGCCGTGCCGATCCGCTATCGAGCGTTCTCCCGGGGGCGGGGGCCCTACCCCCGGATCTTGGACACGGGGTGTGATTACGCAGCAGGTCGCAGCGTAGCGGTGTAG
>NZ_JACZDF010000002.1 GCF_014852685.1 Flavimobilis rhizosphaerae | reverse complement strand
GGCTACACCGCTACGCTGCGACCTGCTGCGTAATCACACCCCGTGTCCAAGATCCGGGGGTAGGGCCCACGAGGTTCGCTCGCCGATAGCGGATCGATACATGTCAAGTGCACGGAACGGCTATCGAGCGTCGAGGACGCACCGAGGCAGTCCCCGCGATAGCAGATCGGTACACGTCATACGTACCGATCGGCTATCGAGTCGCCGCGGCGGGCGGTTGACGGCTGCTCAGCGCCGCCGCACGACGAGGCACGGTCGCCGATAGCGGATCGGCTCACGTCAAGTGCACGGATCGGCTATCGGACCACTGCTGGCTGTGGGACTGGCAGGCGGGGTGCCTGGCCGGCCGACGGTGCCTGTCTGGCAGGTGGGTGCCTGACCGGCAGGGTGGGAGGCGTCGCTCAGGCGAGGCGGGCGAGGATCGCCTGCGCGAGTTCCTCGGCCGCCTCCGGGCGGAATGCGAGGAACAGCGTCGGCTCGACGACCTCGAGCTCGAGCACGAGCGGCGAGCCGTCGTCACCGTCGACGAGGTCGACACGCGCATACAGCAGGTCCTCGCCCGGGTGGTCGGCCTGCAGACGCTCGCGCGCGAACGCGACCGCGCGGTCTGCGAGCTCGCGCTCGGCGTCGGAGACCTCACGCAGCGACATCGACTCCTGCTTGTAGAGGCCCGCTGCGCCACGGAACTGCCCCTGGAGCATCGCGCCCTTGCGCACCGCGTGCGAGAACTCGCCGCCGATGTAGACGAGCGCTGCCTCACCCACCGTGTCGACGCTCGTGAGGTACCGCTGGATCATCACCTCACGACCGTCGGCAAGCAGCTGCACGGCCCGCTTGATCGCGGTGCCGCGGCTCGTCGCCTCACCCGCCTGATAGCGACCCGTGTCTCGCGCGCCGCGCGAGATCGTCGGCTTGATGACGAAGTCGCCGTGCGCAGGCATACGCGTGTGCACCGCACGGGACGAGAGTTTCTGCTCGGGCGTCAACCAGATCGTCGGGATCGTCGGCATGCCCGCCGCGTCGAGCTCGCGCAGGTACGCCTTGTCCGTGTTCCACGCGAGGATCTCCGCGCGATTGAGGAGGTTCGGCACGCCCTGCGCCCACGTGACGAACTCGTCGCGCCGCTGCGACCAGTCCCACACGGAACGCACGACGACGAGGTCGAACGCGGACCAGTCGACCTCCGGGTCGTCCCACACCGCCGCGACCGCCTCGACGCCGAGCTTCTCAAGAGCCCGCTGAAGGTGCTGGTCGTCCTCGGCCAGATCAGGGTGGAAGTTGCAGGTTGCCAGAGCGATGCGCGTCGTCGTCACGCCCCCGAGTTTACCGGCCCCGCGGACCGCGACGTTCAGACCCGGACGTACGCGAGGTCCGTGATCGTCCGGCCCGCGCGCAGCCCCTTCGCCTCGAACGTCGTGAGGACACGTCCGTCGAAGCGCTCGACGACGCCGTCCGAGCCCGCGACGAGCGGCACGAGATCCGCCCGCCCGCGCAGCACCTCACGCACGTGGTCGGCGTACGGCTCCCAGTCGGTCGCGAGGCGCCACACGCCGCCCGGACGCAGCACGCGCGCGACCTCGTCGCAGAACGACGGCTGCACGAGCCGACGCTTGTGGTGACGCGTCTTGTGCCAGGGGTCCGGGAAGAACACCCACACCTCGTCGACGGACGCTGGCGCGAGCGCCGTCGCAAAGAGCTCGGGCGCGTTGACCTGCGCGAGCCGCAGGTTCGTCACACCGTCGCGATCCCCTGCGAGCACGGCCTGGGCGAGGCCGGGCAGGTACACCTCGAGCGCGAGGACGTCCCGCGAGGGGTCGGCCGCCGCGGCTGCGACGGCGTTCTCCCCCATGCCGGAGCCGACCTCGACGACGAGCGGCGCCGTGCGGCCGAAGACCTCGGCGACGTCGAGACGCCACGCCGGGTCGACCGACGTGCGGGCAACGTCCCGCGGGACGTCGAGGAGCATCTGCGGACCCGACCGCTCGAGCGCCCGCGCCTGACCGTCCGTGAGACGGCCCGAGCGCCGCACGAACGACACCGGGTGGGCGCGAAACGTCCCGTGCTGGGTGACGACCCGCTCGGCCTCGTGGGCGGCGGGCGTCGTCGCGTCGGGTCCACGCCCGTCGGGTCCAGGCCCGTCGGGCAGGAGGGCGTCGGAAACGTCGGGCAGGAGGGCGTCGGGAACGTCGGGCGTCGTGCTCATGGTGACCTCAGCCTAGGCGAGCCCCGACGCGCGGAGCGCGCCGCCCCGGTAGGGGCGACGCGCTCGTTCGCGACGGTAAGCGGCGCTCAGAGCGCCTTGACGATGTCCTCGACGCGCTCCTTGGCGTCACCGAAGAGCATCTGCGTGTTGTCCTTGAAGAACAGCGGGTTCTGGACGCCGGCGTAACCGACGGCCATCGACCGCTTGAAGACGACGACCTTCTCCGCGTTCCACACCTGGAGGACCGGCATGCCCGCGATGGGTGAGCCGGGGTCGTCCTCCGCGGCCGGGTTGACGGTGTCGTTCGCACCGATGACGAGGACGACGTCCGTGCGCGGCAGCTTCTCGTTGACCTCCTCGAGCTCCTCGACGATGTCGTACGGCACCTTGGCCTCGGCGAGCAGCACGTTCATGTGGCCCGGCAGACGCCCCGCGACGGGGTGCACGCCGAAGCGCACGTCGACGCCCTGCGCGCGCAGCTTCGAGGTGAGCTCCGCGACCGGGTACTGCGCCTTCGCGACGGCCATGCCGTAGCCCGGCGTGATGAGAACGCTCTTCGCACCCTTGAGCAGCGCTGCGACGTCGTCCGCGCTCGTCTCGTGGTGCTCGCCCTCGACGACGGCACCCTGCGGGGACCCACCCTCGGTCGCGCCGAAGCCGCCGAGGATTACCGAGATGAACGAGCGGTTCATCGCCTTGCACATGATGTACGAGAGGATCGCACCCGACGAGCCGACGAGCGCGCCCGTGATGATGAGCAGGTCGTTGCCGAGCATGAAGCCCGCAGCAGCCGCGGCCCAGCCCGAGTACGAGTTGAGCATCGAGACGACGACGGGCATGTCGCCGCCGCCGATCGCTACGACGAGGTGCCAGCCCACCGCGAGCGCGATGACCGTCATGATCGCGAGCGGCCAGATCGACGGCGCCGCGAGGAACCAGCCCATGAGGCCGAGCGACACGAGGATCGCCCCGAGGTTGAGAAGGTTACGGCCCGGGAGCGTGAGCGGCGAGGACTTCATGCGCGCCGAGAGCTTGCCGAACGCGACGAGCGAGCCCGTGAGCGTGATCGCACCGATGAACACGCCGAGGAACACCTCGACGAGGTGCACGGCGCCACCGTGGGAGTCCGTGAGGAACGAGTTGAAGCCGACGAGCACGGCCGCGAGGCCGACGAACGAGTGCAGCAGCGCGATCATCTCAGGCATCTGCGTCATCTCGACCTTGCGGGCCTGCCACGTGCCGGCGAGCGCACCGACGCCGAGCGCGAGCGCGATGAGCGCAGCCGTGACGGCCGCGTTTCGCTCCGACTCGATGAGCGCGAGCGTCACGGTCGCGACGAGCGCGAGCGCCATGCCGACCTTGCCCGCGAGGTTGCCGCCGCGCGCCGTCTCCTGCTTGGAGAGGCCCGCGAGCGAGAGGACGAAGAGGATACCGGCGACGAGGTAGACGCCGTAGACGAGCTGGGTGAGTGTCTCCACGGCTCAGGCCTCCTTCTGGAACATGGCGAGCATGCGGCTCGCGACGGAGAACCCGCCGAAGATGTTGATCGACGCGAACGTCGCGGCGACGACCGCGAGGATCGTCACGACGAGGTCGTCCGAGCCGATCTGCAGCAGCGAGCCGACGAGGATGATGCCGCTGATCGCGTTGGTCTGCGCCATGAGCGGGGTGTGCAGCGAGTGCGTGACACCCGTGACGACGTAGAAGCCGACGACGACGGCGAGCGCGAACACCGTGAGGTGCGAGGCGAACGTCGCCGTCGAGAACGCGACGGCCGCGACGACGAGCGCCGCGGTGATCGCGCCACCGATGAGCGTTCCCGTGCCCTTCTTCTTCGCAGGCTTCGCCGGGGCCTGCGCGACCGGCGCGGCCTCGACGGGTGCCGCAGGTGCCGGAGCCGGCGTCGCCGACACCTGGACGGGCGGCGGAGGCCAGAGGATCTCCCCCGCCCGCGTCACCGTGATGCCTCGCTGCACGACGTCCTCGAGGTCGAGGACGAGCTCGCCGTCCTTCGCGGGGGTGAGCAGCTTCATGAGGTTGACGATGTTCGTTCCGTAGAGCTGCGACGTGTGCTTGGGCATGCGGCCCGGCAGGTCCGTGTAGCCGATGATCGTCACACCGTTGTCGGTGACGATCTTCTCCCCCGGCACCGTGAGTTCGCAGTTGCCGCCGCCCGACGCTGCGAGGTCGACGACGACCGAGCCCGGCTTCATCGCCGCGACCATCTCGGCCGTGATGGTGATGGGTGCCTTGCCGCGGATGAGTGCGGTCGTCACGACGACGTCGGCCGCCGCGGACTCGGCCGCGTACACGGCCGCGGTCGCGGCCTCCTGGTCCGCCGTGAGCTCCTTCGCATAGCCGTCGGCGCTCTCCTGCGCCTCGGCCTCGACGCGCACGAACGTCGCGCCCATCGACTCGATCTGCTCCGCGACGTCCGCGCGCACGTCGTACGCACGCACCTCCGCGCCAAGCGAACCGGCAGCCCCGAGCGCCGCGAGGCCAGCGACGCCCGCGCCGATGACGAAGACGCGTGCCGGCGGCGTCGAGCCGGCCGCCGTCACCTGACCGCCGAACATGCCCGCGTAGGACTCGGCGGCCTCGATGATCCCGCGGTAGCCCGAGACGTTCGACATCGTCGAGAGGACGTCGAGCGCCTGAGCACGCGAGATGCGCGGCACCGACATGAGGTTGAGGGCCGTGACGCCGCGGGCGCGCAGCGCCTCGACAAGTTCCGGCGTGTCGTCCGGCGCGAGGCGCGCGACGAGCGTCGCACCCTCGGACAGCCGCTCGACGTCACCGTCGCCGGGGCCGTCGACCGTGATGACGACGTCGGCGCCCCAGGCGCCCGCAGCGTCGACGACGATCGCGCCCGCGGCCGTGTAGAGAGCGTCGGGGATGCTCGCGCCGGACCCGGCGCCCTCCTCGACGACGACCTCGTAACCCAGGTCTACGAGCTTGCCGACGGTCTGCGGCGTGGCCGCGACCAGTCGTTGGTCGGGTGCGGACTCCTTGGGGACTCCGATACGCACGTGGTACTCCGCTCGGTGGGTCCGCGCCCGACGCGGCCCACGGGCCGGTGCCGGACCGCGGACGGTGGCGACGAACTGGACCACCCCGTCCGCGCCGGTCGGCCGCACGGGAAGGACCCTGGACGCAGCACCCGGTCAGAGCGTTGCGACACCCCATGGATATCAGCGGATCGGCCGTGCTTATCGGGACCTCGGACCCGTCCCCGCAGGATTCCGCGGCTGCGCGTCCGCACCCGGGACCGCCCCGTCCCAAGGGGTGGACGGCGGGGTCGCGGCACGGGCCTCCCACGTGCCACGTTCACCCCTGCGGGGAACGACAAAGGCCCGGAACCGAAGTTCCGGGCCTCGCATGGTGCGCCATCAGGGACTCGAACCCCGAACCCGCTGATTAAGAGTCAGCTGCTCTGCCAATTGAGCTAATGGCGCATGTTCCTGCGGTTTCCCGCGGCAACGAGATGAAACACTAGCACCCGATCTGCCCGTGGACGAAATCGAGAAGGACCTGCGGGGACGTGACGCCGAACACGCTTCTCAGCGGCCCTGCTCCTCGCGAGCGATGCGCTCGCTGTCGGGACCGAAAGGGCTGAGGAGGTCAGCGACGAGAGTGGCGGGCACGCGCGCCGCGAGGAGGTCCTCGAGCCGCGGCAGTCCCTCGAGGACCGCGCGCGCGCGTGCGTCGAGCTCATCGTCGGTCGGCTCGTCCGCCCCGGCGGGCGCGCCGGGTCCGGGCTCTGCTGCAGGGCCGTCGTCGACGACGGGTACGTCGACGAGGAACGACGCACGGCTCGGCGTCTCCGTCGTCGCCGGCCGACTGTGGAGCATGCGCACGCGTGGCGTTCGCCGTCCCTGTGCGGATGCTCGTCCGGTCGCCATCATCGCCTCCTCCGACTCGTCGTCGGGGCAGAACCTCGCGTGCCCCTGCGCCAGTCGAACATCGTCCGACGAACCTCACAACAGGAGGCGAGGTGAGGTTGCGGGTGAGTGACGTGCACGCTCCGAGGTGGTCACGGGTGGGAATCGCAAAGCCCGCAGGTCAGTGCGCCGGGACGTGCACCCCGACGAGGACGAGGCCCGTCAGAGGTACATGCCCGTCGGTCCCGAGTCGTCCGCGGACTGGGACACCGCGTGGACGTCACGCTCCCGCAGGAGCACGAAGAACTCCCCACCGAGCTCGACCTCAGGCTTGTCCTCAGGGTCGTAGAGCACGCGGTCGTCGACCGACACCTGACGCACGTGCTCGCCCGCCGCGACAACGTTGCCCCATGACAGCCTCCTCGGACCGACCGCGGTCACCGGGATGACGAGCCCGGCAGCGGTGCGCGACTCGGCCCCGTCCTTCTCGGGACGCACGAGGACCCGGTCGTGCAGCATGCGGATGGGCAGGGGCGCGGACGTGGTGGTGCTCACGCCCACACGGTACCCGTCATCACTGCCCCCACGGCACGTGCCGACTAGGCTCACGGGGACGCCCCGACCACCTCACCTGGGAGAACCGTGCCCATCCTCACCCCCGGCCAGACCGCACCCGACTTCACGCTGCCCGCAGCCGACGGCACGACCGTCACGCTCTCGGACCTGCGCGGGCACAAGGTCATCGTCTACTTCTACGCGGAGGCCGGGACCCTCGGCTGCACGCGTCAGGCGTGCGACTTCCGCGACTCCCTGGCGTCGTTCGAGGCGGCCGGCTACCGCGTGCTCGGCATCTCGCCGGACAGCGTCGAGAAGCTTGCGCGGTTCACCGAGAAGGAACAGCTCGGATTCACGCTTCTCGCCGACCCCGAGCACACCGTCATGGAGCCGTGGGGCGCCTGGGGCCTCAAGAAGCTCTACGGCCGCGAGGTCACCGGCACGATCCGCGGCACGGTGGTGCTCGACGAGTCGGGTGTCGTCACACACGCGCTCACGAACATCAAGGCGACCGGGCACGTCGGCCGCCTCCGCAAGACGCTCGGGCTCGACGCCTGAGCCGGGTGCGCCCGTAGGATGGGCGCGCCACGCGCGAGTGGCGGAACTGGCAGACGCGCAGGATTTAGGTTCCTGTGCCCTCGGGCGTGCGGGTTCGACCCCCGTCTCGCGCACGGACAACGAGAGCCCCGGACCTCACGGTCCGGGGCTCTCGTGCTGCGTCGTGGGGCGAGGGGCTCAGGCCTCCTTCGCGCCGTCCTGCTCGGCGATCTGCTTGCGCACGTCGTCCATGTCGAGCGCCTTGACGGCGTCGACGACCTGCTGGAGCTGGCTGCCCTGGAGCGCGCCGGGCTGGTTGAAGACGAGGACTCCCTCGCGGAACGCCATGAGCGTCGGGATCGACGTGATGCCCGCGGCCGCGGCGAGGCCCTGCTCGGCCTCCGTGTCGATCTTCGCGTGGACGATGTCCGGGTTCGCGTCCGAGGACTTCTCGAACGTCGGGCCGAACATACGGCACGGTGCGCACCACTCGGCCCAGAAGTCGAGCAGCACGATGTCGTTGCTCTTGATGGTCTCCTCGAAGGTGGCCTCGGTCAGTGCCACGGTCGCCATGGTGTTCCTCTCGTCAGGGTGCGGGTTCTCAGTCGTTCTGTAGGCGTCCAACGGAGAGCGGTCGTCCCGTATTCCCGGCGTGTCTCGCACGGGTCGCGTCAAGCAGGGTAGAACAGGACGGTGACCGAGACCTTCGAGTTCCCGCCCGACGACCCTCGACCTTCCGGATGGCTCGACGCCGACGCGATCGCGCGTGTCCGCGCGGCCGTGCCCGTCCTCTACGTCGACGCTGTGCCCGTGCGGGTCGACGACTCGGGCGACGTCGTCGCCGTCGGGCTGCTGCTGCGCGTGACGCCGGAGGGCGTCATGACGCGCGCGCTCGTCTCGGGACGTGTCATGTACCACGAGCGGGTGCGGGACGCGCTCGTCCGGCACATCGAGAAGGATCTGGGGCCGGTCGCGCTGCCGATCATCCCCGCGGCGCCGCAGCCCTTCACGGTCGCCGAGTACTTCCCGACGCCGGGCGTCACGCCGTACTTCGACGCGCGCCAGCACGCGGTGTCGCTCGCGTACGTCGTGCCGGTGACGGGCGACTGCTCGCCGCAGCACGACGCGATCGACCTCGCATGGGTCACGCCCGAGGAGGCCGTGAGCGAGGCGGTGCAGGTCGAGATGCACGGTGGCTCGGGCTTCCTCCTGCGTCAGGCGATGGCGCACGTGGGCCGCGCCGTCTGACCGCTACAGCGCGAGCGTCGGCCAGTCCGCGAGGTCCTCGCGCATGCGACGGTCGTGCGTCGCGACGACGACGGCCGCTGGGGTCGTCCGCAGCGCCTGCGTGAGCTCGTCGACGAGATCGATCGAGAGATGGTTCGTCGGCTCGTCGAGGAGCAGCACGTGCGGCGCTGCGACGAGCGCGCATGCCAGGTCGAAGCGCCGCCGCTGACCGAGCGAGAGCTCGCGCAGCGGCCGGTCGAGGTCCGCTTCGCTCAGCAGGCCGAGAAACGCGACGGGCACGACGAGCTCAGGGTCGAGCGCGCCCGCCGCCAGCAGCCGCAGCGCGACACGTCCGGCGACGTCGAAACCCGTCGCACCGTGCGCGGCGTCGTCGAGGATGTCGTCGAGATCGACGCCCGTCTGCACGCCGAGACCTTCCTGCCCGACGACGCCGATCCGGACGCCCTCGTGGACGTCCCGCGCCCCGCGGTCGAGCGGGAGCGTTCCCGCGAGCGCGCGCAGGAGCGTCGACTTGCCCGTGCCGTTCGCACCCGTGACGAGGAGCCTGCCCGACGCGGGCAGGGCGACGCGCGTGCCGGGGAGGTCGAGCCGCCCCGCGACGCGTGGCGACCGCAGCGACACGAGCTCGGCGCCCGCGGCCGCGTGCCACGTCGGATCGAGCGCAGGAAGCGCAGGGAAGGCGAGCTCGACGGGCGGGACCGGCACCTCGACCGCCTCGGCCTCGAGCTTCTCCACGAGCCTGTCGGCCGCCTTGACGTGGATGCGCGCCCTCGTGCCCCGGCGGTGCTTCTGCGAACCCTTGGGCGGACGCCACTCGTCCGAGAGGCCCTCGTATGACGTGTCGAGACGCTGCAGCAGCTCGAGCCGCTTCTTCTGCTCGGCCCGGTGCCGTTGCCGCCAGCGGTGCAGCGCCTGGTTCTTCGCGAAGCGGAACGAGAGGTACCCGGGCTGGCCGTAGAACACGGGCCGCCCCTCCATCGACGGGTCGAGATCGAGGATCCCGGTCGCGACGTCGTCGAGCAGACGGCGGTCGTGGGTGACGAGGACGACGACGCCCTGCCAGGCGAGCACCTCGCGCGTGAGGTGCTCGAGCGCTGCGTCGTCGAGGTGGTTCGTCGGCTCGTCGAGCAGGAGGACGTCCGCGCGGGAGGCGAGGCGACAGCCGAGCCGTACCCGGTGCCGCTCCCCCACCGACATGTGCGCCAGCTCGCGTCCGAGGTCGGTGCACGCTCCGAGCCTGTCGAGCTGCTCGAGGACGCGGCGCTCGGCGTCCCACGCGGCGAGCCGCTCGGAACGCTCGAGCAGCGTCGCAAGCTCGGCGAGCGACCCCGACGCGTGGTCGAAGGACTCGGTCGCGGCCGCGATCTCGGCTGCGAGCGTCGTGACCTCCGCGAGAGCGTCCGCAACCTCGTCGCCGACCGTGCGTCCCGGGACGACGGGCATGTCCTGCCCGACGAGGTCGACGACCCCGTGACGTCGAACCTGCCCGGCCGACGGCACGAGCTCGCCGGCGAGCAGGCGCAGCAGCGTCGACTTGCCCGAGCCGTTCTCCCCGACGATCGCGACCCGCGACCCGGCCGCGGCGCGCAGCGTCACGCGGTCGAGCACGGGGCGGCCGGGGTAGCCGAACGCGACCGCCTCGGCGACGACGTGGACCGTGGGCATGCCTCGCGTGCTCCTTCGATGCTGGTAGGGGCGGGTCCCCAGCCTACGTGCCGCTACCGTGGAACCATGACCGAGCCCGCTGCTGCCCCTCGCCCGTCGCCCGCCGTGACGGCGCTCGTCGCGTTCGACGTCGACCTCCTCGCGGTGCTCGTCTTCGCGTTCGTCGGGCGCCGGACGCACGAGCACGGGCTCGACGTCGCCGGCGTGCTCAGCACCGCGTGGCCCTTCGCCGTGGGACTCCTCGCAGGGTGGCTCGTCGCGCGCGCCTGGCGGCGCCCGCTCGCGCCCTGGTCGACCGGGCTTGTCGTCTGGGCGTTCGCGTGGGGTCTCGGCATGGCGCTGCGCGCCGGCACGGGCGGCGGGACGGCTCCCGCGTTCGTGCTCGTCGCGCTCGGGTTCCTCGGTCTCACCCTCGTCGGCTGGCGCGCCGTCGCGACGCTCGTCGGTCGCCGCCGCACCGCCTGACGGGACCCGCCGCGGCGCGGCCCACCCGGCTGAAGAAACCGCGCGCATGGCTACTCGGAGCAACCAATCGCGCGGAATCTCGCGCCGGAGGGGCGGCCGGGGCTGGGGACCGGAGGGTTGGGGCCGGAAGGCCCGGGGCCGGGGGCCGGTCAGTCCGCGAGGGCCGCTGCGACGTGCGGAACGAGCGCCCGGAACGCCTCGCCCCGGTGCGAGATCGCGTTCTTCTCCTCGGGGCTGAGCTCCGCGGTCGAGCGGTCCGAGCCCGTCGGCAGGAGGATGGGGTCGTACCCGAAGCCGCCCGTACCCCGCCGCGACGTGAGCAGGGTGCCCCGCAGGTAGCCGTGCTCGACGTGCTCACGGCCGTCCGGGGTGACGATCGCTGCCGCGCACACGAACTGCGCGCCGCGGTGCTCGGGCGCGATGTCGCTCAGCTGTGCGAGGAGCAGGTCGAGGTTCGCCGCGTCGTCACCGTGCCGGCCGGCCCAGCGCGCCGAGAAGATGCCCGGCGCCCCGCCGAGCACGTCGACAGCGAGACCGGAGTCGTCCGCCACCGCGACGAGCCCCGTCGCACGCGCGAGCGCCCGCGCCTTGAGCAGCGCGTTCGCCGCGAACGTCAGGCCGTCCTCGACCGGCTCGGGCGCGCCGAGGCCCGCAGCCGAGACGACCTCGTCAGCGCTGAGCCCGGGCACGCCAGAACCGTCCGCCGGGACGAGGATCGCGCGCAGCTCACCAAGCTTGTGCGCGTTGTGGGTCGCGAGGACGAGGCGGGCCGAGGTCATACGGTCTCCCAGGTGAGGGTCGGGGCAGGGCTGGCGTCGTCCGGTCAGACGACGTGCACCGCGCGCGGACGCGCGAGGTCGATCGGGCCCGCGTACGTCGTTGTCGCCTCCGCGACCGCGCGCACCGGATCCGTCCACGGCTGCAGGTGCGTGAGCACGACGCGCCGCGCGCCCGCGCGCGTCGCCACCCGTCCCGCACGCACGCCCGTGAGATGGATGCCGCGCGGCTCGTCACGCCCCTCGAGGAACGCCGCCTCGACGAGCAGTAGGTCTGCGTCCCGCGCCGCATCGACGATGCCGTCGCACTCGTCGGTGTCGCCCGAGTACACGACCGAGACCTCCCGCGACGGGTCCTCGTCCGACGGGCCTGTGACGCGCAGCCCGTACGCCTCGACGGGGTGCTCGACGCGGAACGCCTCGACGCGCATCGGACCGACCTGCCACGGGTCGCCGTCCCAGCCGGAGAACGACATGCAGTCGAAGTCCTCCTCGGGTGCCATGCCGAACGTCGCCGCGACCTTCGCACCCGCGCCCTCCGGCCCGCGCACCTCGAGCGGACGTTCGCACTGCCGTGCTGTCGTGCCGTCCGTCGGGTGGTAACGCAGGTACACGTACAGCCCGCAGAGGTCCGCGAAGTGATCGGGGTGCATGTGCGTCACCCCGACCGCGTCGATCGCCGTCGGGTCGACGAGCGCCTGCAGCGGGCCGAACGCGCCCGAGCCGCAGTCGAGCAGGAGGCGCCACGTGCGGCCGTCCGCGTCGTCGGCCTCGAGAAGATAGCTCGACGCCGCCGCCTCAGGGCCCGCCATCGAGCCCGTGCAGCCCACGATCGTCAGTCTCATCCCGCGACCTCCGCGGGCTCGGACCCCACGGCCGTCACCTCGTCGACGTGCCCGACCTCGGGGCCGAGGAAGCGCCGTGCGAGACGGTGGAAGGCCTCCGGGTCACCCGTCGTCCGGAACCTGTGCGTGGGGTCGTCCGCGTCCGCGGAGCGCTCGAGCCCGTGCGCGACGAGCGTCCGGTAGACGTCCTTCGCGGTCTCCTCCGCGCTCGAGACGAGCGTGACGTCCTCCCCCATGACGTAGCTGATCGCGCCCGTGAGCAACGGGTAGTGCGTGCAGCCCAGCACGAGCGTGTCGACCCCGGCGGCCTTGAGCGGCTCGAGGTAGCCGCGCGCGACCTCGATGACCTCGGGGCCCGAGGTGCGGCCGTCCTCGACGAGCGAGACGAAGTCGGGGCACGCGCGCGACGTCACCTCAACACCCGCCGCCACGCCCAGCGCGTCGTCGTACGCGCGCGAGTCGACCGTCGCGCGCGTCCCGATGACGCCGATGCGACCCGACCGGGTCGCAGCGAGCGCCCGACGCGCCGCCGGGTAGATGACCTCGACGACCGGCAGTCCGAGGCGCACCGTGTATCGCTCGCGCGCGTCACGCAGGACGGCGGCCGACGCGCTGTTGCACGCGATGACGAGCATCTTCACGCCGTCGTCGACGAGCCTGTCCATGACGCCGAGCGCGAGCGCACGAACCTGGGCGATCGGCCGCGGCCCATACGGGCTGTGCGCGGTGTCGCCGATGTAGCTCAGCGACTCGTTCGGCAGCTGGTCGATGATCGACCGGGCAACCGTGAGGCCGCCGACTCCCGAGTCGAAGATCCCGATGGGCGCGTCATTCACGCGACCCAGGCTAGCCGGGGTCACCGACAGCGGCCGCAGGGCACGTCACGGTGAGCGCAATGTCACATGCGTCCGACCCCGGACGCTCGAAGAGCGCGGCACCCGACGGGTGCCGCGCTCTTCGAGACGATGCACGGTCTCACGACGGTGCGTCACACCGTCTAGACCCTCTTACCTCGGCCCACCAGGCTGAGGACCAGGCTGACGATGAGGACGACGACGCCGATCCAGATGAGGAACTGTCCGATCTCTGTCGCGACACCCAGGATGACGAGCACAACACCGACGAGCAGGATGATGAGCCAGCTAGGCATGGAACTCTCCTCTCAGTTGGGCCCCCATGTGTGGGGCCGTCCTGAAAACCAGCGTGCACGATGATCGAGTACCTCGCACGTCGAGGAGCAGCCGAAACACCCAGCCGAAGGCGTCAGACCCCCGGAGCGCCGCCCCGCAGACGGGCAAGCATGAGGTCGAGGAGAGACTCCTGGAGGTACCCCGCGAGCAGGAAGACGGAGCCCAGCAGCTCGATGCGCGGATCAAGGTCTGCACGTCCCTGCCACGCCTGCTCGATCGCCGATGAGAGGCGGTCGGAGTCGTCGTCCGTGACGATGCCGAGCCGCTCCGCGAGGACGAGCCGAACGTCCGTGAGCGCACCCGCGAACGACTGGGCGTCCGCCGGCTCGAGAGCGACGTCACGTGAGCCGAGCTCGTCGTCGGCGTCCACGCCGTCGGTCGCGCCGTCGTCCTCGAGGTCGAGGAGCGGCTCGTCGTCGCCCACGAGCGCCGCGCACAGCGCGGTGAGCCGGCCGACCTTCGACAGCGCGAGGTCCGTCTGCGTGAGCCGCCGGAACTCCTCGCCGACAACCTGGTCGGTCGGCGCAGCGTTGGGCAGGAGCCTGCGCACCGCTGGGTCTGTCGGAGCTTCGACGACGGTGTCGTCGAGGCCCAGAAGAGCCGGCGGCAGCCCGTCGTCGGCCACCGCGGCCGCGATCTCCTCGAGCCCGTCCACCTCCTGCTCGAGCAGCTCGACGACCTGCTCCGCGACCTGCGCGATCGCAAAGCGCTCGTCGCGCGTGAGCCGCGCGACGAACCGCCCGTCGACCGCCTCAAAGGGCCTCACGCGTCCCCGGCCTTCTGCATCGTGGCCCAGAGCCCGAACTCGTGCATCGCCTGCACGTCACGTTCCATGTGCTCCCGGCCCCCGGTCGAGACGACCGTGCGCCCCTCGTGGTGGACACGCAGCATGAGCTGCTCCGCCTTGTGGCGCGGATAGCCGAAGTACGACTCGAAGACGTACGCGACGTACGTCATGAGGTTGACCGGGTCGTTCCACACGAGCGTCACCCAAACGTCGTCCGGACGCGCGAGCAGGTCCGTCGCGCCGGCCCCCTCGGCCTCGGCCCCGGGGTCCGTCGAAACGCGCACGGGCGGCAGGTCGAGGATCACGGCTCCAGCCTACGTCGGGGCACCGACATCAGGGCTGCTCCTACGCGCGGCCGACGAACCAGCCTCGCACCATCGCGACGCGCTTCTCGAGCTGCTCGACCGTCGCCTGCGGCACGTCAGGACCGCCGCAACGCCGGCGCAGCTCCGTGTGGATCGTGCCGTGCGGCTTTCCCGAGCGGCGGGCCCAGCCCGCGACGAGCTGGCTCAGCTCCTTGCGCAGCTCCGCGGCGCGCCGGTGGTCGAACTCCTCCGTGTCGATTTCCTGGCGTCCGCGCGCCACCTGGCCCGCCTGACGCTGCCGCAGGAGCGTCGTCACCTGCTCGGCGTCGAGCAGGCCCGGCAGGCCGAGGAAGTCGAGCTCCTCGTCCGAGCCGACGTCCGCACCGAGACCGAACTCGCCGCCGTCGAAGAGCACCTTGTCGAACGACGCCTGCGCCTCGAGCGCCTCGAACGACCCGAAGAGGTCGTCGGACGCCTTCTCCTCGCGGTTTGCCTCCGCGAGCAGGTCAGCCTCCGGGTCGTGACCTTCAGCCTCGTTGCGCGGCCGGTCGAGCGCGTGGTCGCGCTCCGTCTCCATCGCGTGCGCGAGCTCACGCAGCTGCGGCACGGACGGCAGGAACACCGACGCGGTCTCGCCGCGGCGCCGTGCACGCACGAAGCGACCGATCGCCTGCGCGAAGAACAGCGGGGTCGACGCGCTCGTCGCGTAGACGCCCACGGCGAGGCGCGGCACGTCGACACCCTCGGAGACCATGCGGACGGCGACGAGCCACCGCGAGTCGCTCGCCGCGAACTCCTCGATGCGCTTGCCTGCGCCGTCGTCGTCGGACAGGACCACCGTCGGCGAGTGACCCGTGATCCGGGCGATGTGCCCCGCGTACGCACGCGCGTCGGTCTGGTCGGTCGCGATGACCATCGCGCCGGCGTCGGGAACCGAGCGGCGCACCTCCGTGAGTCGCGTGTCCGCGGCCGCGATGACCGACTGGATCCACTCGCCGTTCGGGTCGAGGGCCGTGCGCCACGCCTGGGAGACCATGTCCTTCGTCATGGGCTCACCGAGGCGCGCCGCAACCTCGTCGCCCGCCTTCGTGCGCCAGCGCACCTGGCCCGAGTACGACATGAAGATCACGGGCCGCACGACGTGGTCGCGCAGCGCCTCGCCGTAGCCGTACGTGTAGTCGGCCGACGAGCGCCGGATGCCGTCGCGGTCACGCTCGTAGCGCACAAACGGGATGGGCGACGTGTCCGAGCGGAACGGCGTGCCCGTGAGCAGCAGGCGTCGCGTCGCGTCCTCGAACGCCTCGCGCAGTGCATCGCCCCAGCTGAGCGCGTCGCCGCCGTGGTGGACCTCGTCAAGGATGACGAGCGTGCGCGCCGACTCGGTGCGCGCCCGGTGGAGCGCCGGGTTCGCGGCGACCTGCGCGTACGTGAGCGCGACACCGTCGTACTGGGAGCCTGCACGGCCCTGGGCGTTGCGGAAGTTCGGGTCGATCTTCACGCCGACGCGCGCGGCCGCGTCAGCCCACTGGTGCTTGAGGTGCTCGGTCGGCGCGACGATCGTGAGGCGTCGCACCGTCCCGGCCTCGAGGAGCTCGGTCGCGAGCCGCAGCGCGAACGTCGTCTTGCCGGCACCCGGCGTCGCGACCGCGAGGAAGTCGCGCGGTTGCGACGCACGGTACTTCTCGAGGGCCTCCGCCTGCCACGCGCGGAGCTTCGTCGCCGTGCCCCACGGGGCACGCTGCGGGAACGCCGGAGCGAGCTGCTCCGCCGCGACCGTGGACACGTTCGCCGGCATGGACTGCACAGCCTGACGAGGTGCGGCGCCACCCACCTGCGTGCGGGCGCGAGCCCGCGCCGCGGCGCGCTCGACCCGTTCGGTGAGCGCGGAGGAGAAGGAGTCAGGCTGCTCTGCGGCCGGCGTCACCGGCCGCCGTCGCCCTGGCCGCCACTACCCTGGCCGCCGGAGTCGCCGTCCTGCGGGGCGCGCAGGCCGTCGTAGATCTCCTTGCACACGGGGCAGACGGGGAACTTCTGCGGGTCCCGTCCCGGGACCCAGACCTTGCCGCACAGCGCGATGACGGGACGGCCCGTCATGGCCGACTGCATGATCTTCTCCTTGCGCACGTAGTGCGCGAAGCGCTCGTGGTCGCCGGGCTCGGCCTCCTGGGCCTGCTCCGTGCGCTCGAGGACGCTCGTCGCGGAGCCGCCGGGTCCACGGGGATCCGTGGGATCGTCCGGGTGGGTCGGGAACATCGGCTCGCTCATGGGCCCGAGTCTACGACGCCCCACCGACACTCCCGAGCCCCGGTCCGCGAGACAGGGGTCGGTGCTCGGGACAAGGGTCGACCGATCCCCACCTCGGGCTGCCGCCCCTGTCTCGCGCGACATGCACCGCGGGCGGCGCAGCGTCGGTACGCTGCGGGGATGGTCGAGAGCGGAAAGGTGCGGGTCGACGTCTGGGCGTGGTCCGCGCGCCTCTACAAGACGCGCTCCGCCGCCGCGGCCGCGTGCCGCGCCGGGCACGTCCGCGTCGCCGGGGAACGCGCCAAGCCGTCGAGCCCCGTCCGCGTCGGCGACGAGATCAGGGCCCGGAACGACGGTGGCGAGCGCATCGTCGTCGTCCGCGAGCTCCTCACCAAGCGCGTCGGGGCTCCGCTCGCAGCCGAGGCCTACGAAGACCGCACCCCTCCACCGCCGCCGCGTCTCGCGGCCGCGGCGCCCGTCGCGCTCCGCGAGCGCGGCTCGGGCCGCCCGACGAAGCGCGAGCGCCGCGCGCTCGACGCGCTCCGCGGTCGCGACGAGGCGCACAACGACGACAGCTGAGCCCGCGACGCCGCTCCGGGCGCCGCCGTCCGACCACCCCGCGTGTTCCGATAGCCGATCCGGGCACGTGACGCGCACGGATCTTCTCTCGACAGGATGCCCGACACGCTCGATAGCTGATCCATGCACTTCACGCGTGCCGATCGACTATCGCGGGGAGGCCCCGACGCTCGATAGCCGATCCGTACGCGTGACTCGGCCCGATCGGCTATCGGAACACGTGGGTGGACCGCAGCAGCGCCACCCTCGACCTCGTGCTCACGCGAGCGGGCTTGCGAGCGTGTTCGTGCCGAAGCCGGACGCGAAGCGCGGTCCCTGCGCGGCGAGCTCGGCGGCGAAGACGTGCTGCCACGTGGGGAACGGTGCGTGAGCGAGCGTTTCGTTGGCGAAGCGGCGGTCGCCGGTCACCTCGGTGACGCAGAACGCAGGGATGGTGAGGTCGGTGACGGGGGCGCCGCGCTCGCACTCGGCGATGACGAGGCCGCGGTTGCATCCTGCGAAGACGTCGACGACCCAGCCGTCGGTGCCGAGCCATGCGGAGTAGCGGTTCTTGACGATGCGCGCGCCGCCGCGGCGCATCATCTCGACGCCGACGTGGACGTCGATCTCGCGTTCGGCCTCGTAGCGGGTGCCGCCGGCCTCGGGGCCCTTGACGGTGAGGGCGCAGAAGTCGAAGCGGTCGGCGTAGGCGTCGAGGACTCGGGCGGCGTCGAGGTCGGCGTTCGGGTCGAGGACGATGCCGTCGGCCTGGACGCGCAGGCGCATCGCGTAGCCGTCGACCGCGAGGAAGTAGGACTGGACGATGAGCGTCGGTGTGGGGTCGTCGCGGAGGTCGTCGGGGAGGCCGCGCACGTAGAAGCGTCGTTCGAACTCGAAGTCGCCGTAGCCGGTCTCGCTCGTCATCGCTGGTCCTGGGGTCGGGGCCGGGGTGCGACGGCGTGGTTGCCGTCGGCCCGAACCTAGCATCGGCACGCGCGGATCGGCGGGATGTGGCCCCGGCGACCTGACGGTGTGACGCGGGCACACCGCTCGACGGTGGGCCTGAGTCGATCAGTCGCTGCCGTGAAAGGTCTCGGAACGGGGGTCAGCCCTCGTACGGGAGGGAGCGGCGGCCCTCGGGGTCGATGCGTTCGAGGATCGCGTCGGAGATGCGGTGGAGGTGCGCGACGTCGTCGGCGTCAAGTCCCGCGAAGACGGAGTCGCGCACTTGGGCGGCGTGGCCGGGGGCTGCGGCGACGACCGTCTGCCAGCCGTCATCGGTGAGCGTCGCGTTCATGGCGCGACGGTCCTCGGGGCACTCGGTGCGCGCGACGAGGCCGCGCTTCTCGAGGCGGGTGACGACGTGCGAGAGGCGCGGCAGGGTCGAGTTCGTGCGCGCCGCGAGGCCGGTCATGCGGAGGGTGCGGCCGGGGGCCTCGGAGAGGATCGCGAGCGTGTAGTACTCGAAGTGGCTGAGCTGGGAGTCGCGCTGAAGCTGGGTGTCGAGGACGCCGGGGAGGAGCTGGACGACGCCGATGAAGCGCACCCAGGCGCGCAGCTCGTCGTCGGTGAGCCACATGGGCTGGTCGGAGGCGGGATCGACGGTCGTCATGGGGACCATCGTAGCGCATAGGTTGACGCTTCAACCATTGCGATGTAGGTTTTTAGTTGTTGCTTCAATCAATCTCCGACGGGCCTCCCGCCGGACGACCCAGGAGGACCTCATGACAAGCTTCAGCATCATCGGCACCGGCAACATGGCCCAGTCGATCGGCGGCGTCCTCGCCCGCGGCGGCGCGAGCGTCCAGACCGTCGCCCACGCGGAGACTCCCGCGCTCACCGGCGACGTCGTCGTCCTCGCGGTCCCCTACCCCGCGCTCGCCGACATCGTCGCCCGCGCCCACGAGCTCGAGGCGATCGGCTTCCTCCAGCTCACCCTCGCCGCCTCCGAGAAGATCTCCTGGACCGCCGGCTTCAACCTCAGCCGCTGATCCAGGCCGCTGAGGCGCAGGCCTCCCCCGCCTGACCACAGCCGGACGGCACCCCCTCGTCGTCCACAGAAGGGCCCCGCCGCGCTCCGCGGCGGGGCCCTTCTGGCGTAGCGTCGGCGACGACCAGCCCCACACGAGGAGGACACGTGAGCCCCACCCGACGGCGACACCTCACGTTCCGCCCTGCCCGCGCGACTACCCGGTGATGAGCACCACCGACGCGGCGCTGCCGCCCTTCACCGAGATCGTCGCGCGCCACGGCGCGACCGTCTGGCGCGTGTGCCGCGCCGTCGTCGGCGCGGACGCCGCGGACGACGCCTGGTCCGAGACGTTTCTCGCCGCGCTGCGGGCCTACCCGGACCTGCCGCCGACGACGAACCTCGAGGCCTGGCTCGTCACCGTCGCCCACCGCCGCGCGGTCGACGTCGTCCGCCGCGAGCGCCGCACCGTACCCGCCGGCACCGACCCGAGCGACCTCGCGGCGCCCGCCCGCCACGACGCACCGGACCCGGCCGTCCGCGCGGCCGACACCGAGGTGTGGACGCGCGTCGCCGCGCTCCCCGAGCGTCAGCGTCTCGCCCTCGCCTACCACCACCTCGGCGGTCTCACGTACGTCGAGGTCGCCGCGCTCGTCGGCGGCACGAGCGACGCGGTCCGCCGCGCCGCCGCCGACGGCCTCGCCACGCTCCGCCGCACCTACGGCTCCGAGGAGATCGCATGACCACGACCGACATCCCCCGCGCCCTCGCCGAGGGCCCCTCACCCGCACGCCTCGGCGCGCTCACGGACGCGCTCGCTGCACGTGCCGAGGCCGACGACCTGCTCGACGTCGCCGTGCGCACCGTCGAGAGCCCCGTCGGTGAGCTCCTGCTCGCCGCGACGCCCGTCGGCCTCGTCCGCGTCGCGTTCGCGGCCGAGGGCCACGACGCGGTGCTCGACGACCTCGCCCGCCGCGTCTCCCCGCGCGTCCTGCGCGCACCGGCCCGCCTCGACAGGGTTGCGCGCGAGCTCGACGAGTACTTCGACGGCCACCGCACGCACTTCGACGTCGCTCTCGACCGCAGGCTGTCCTCCGGCTTCCGGCTCGCGGTCCTCACGCACCTCTCGGACGTCCCCTACGGCCGCACCGAGTCGTACGCCGAGGTCGCCGCAGCGCTCGACAACCCCAAGGCCGTGCGCGCGGTCGGCTCCGCGTGCGCGACGAACCCGATCCCCGTCGTCGTCCCGTGCCACCGCGTGCTGCGCTCGGACGGCTCGCTCGGCGGCTACCTCGGCGGGCTCGAGGCGAAGACGACGCTCCTGCGCCTCGAGGGGGCGGCCGCGTGACGGCGTCGCACGAGGCGGCGACCCCGCTCGAGGCACCGAACGAGGTGACGGTTGACGCCGAGCGCCCCGACCTCGTCGTCGGCGACGACGGCCTCGCACGCCCCCGCTGGGCCTCGTCCGACACGCTGCTGCGCGAGTACTACGACACCGAGTGGGGCATGCCCGTCCGCGACGAGCACGGCCTCTTCGAGCGACTGAGTCTCGAAGCCTTCCAGTCGGGCCTCTCGTGGGCCACGGTCCTGCGCAAGCGACCCGCGTTCCGTGAGGTGTTCGCGGGCTTCGACCCCGAGGCCGTCGCACGCTTCGACGACACCGACGTCGCGCGGCTCCTCACGGACGCGCGCATCATCCGCAACCGCGCCAAGGTGCTCGCGACCGTGCAGAACGCAGGCGCGACGCTGCGGCTCCGCGAGGACGGCGGGCTCGCCGAGCTCGTGTGGTCCTTCCAGCCCGACACGACCCCCGAGCCGCGCACGCTCGCCGACGTCCCCTCGTCGTCGGCCGAGTCCCGGGCACTCGCGAAGGAGCTCAAGCGGCGCGACTTCACGTTCGTCGGCCCGACGACGGTGTTCGCGCTCATGGAGGCCGTCGGCATCGTCGACACGCACCTGCTCGGCTCGCACCGGCGCGGGACGTCGGGGGTGTGGGCCTGAGCGGGCGCCCCCGCATGTCACGGCGCCAAAGGCGCAGCACCCACACGCCTGCGCCGTCTACCGGCGTGCGCCCGCGCTCGTGTCGTGGACGCCCCGCGTTGCCCGGCCAGGGCTCCGGCACGCGCGCCCGTCATGGCAGGAGCCCCGCTGCAGGGATCGGCGGGGCTCCTGGTGCGTCGCACGCCAGGGGTTGCGTGCGGCGCGTGACCGGTGCCGCAGGGGGAACAGCGCCGGCCGGTCGGGGTGCGTCGTGTCAGACCGCCGCAGGGACGGTCCGCGTGGCCGCGGCCCATGTGCGGTAGCCGCCGTCGAGGTTGACGGCCGTGTGCCCGAGCTGTGTGAGCAGGCGTGCGGCGGTGTGGCCGCGCTGCCCGACGGCGCAGTGGACGACGATCTCCCGACCGGCGAGCTCGCCGTGGCGGGCGCGGAGGTCGTCGACGGGGATGTTGAGCGCGCCCGGGATCGCCCCGGCGGCGTTCTCGCCCGCCGTGCGGACGTCGACGAGCACGGCACCGCCGGCGAGGGCGTCGTCGAGCTCGTGCCACTGCAGCGAGCGCGTCGTGCCGTTCGCGAGGTTCTCCGCGACCATGCCGAGCATGTTGACGGGGTCCTTCGCGGAGCCGTACTGCGGCGCGTACGCGAGCTCGAGGTCGGCGAGGTCGGAGGCGGTGAGGCCGCCGCGCATCGCGGTCGCGATGACGTCGATGCGCTTGTCGACGCCGGCCTCGCCGACGCCCTGCGCGCCGAGGATCGCGTCCGTGGCGGCGTCGACGACGAGCTTGAGCGCCATCGAGGTCGCGCCCGGGTAGTAGCCGGCGTGGTCGGCGGGGTGCGTGTGGATGATGCGCACGTCGCGGCCCGCGGCGCGGGCGCGCTTCTCGGACCAGCCGGTGCTCGCGGCGGTGAGCCCGAAGATGCCGACGACGGCTGTGCCGAGGACGGGAAGAGCCTTGACCGTGCGTCCGACGGTCGCGTCAGCGACGAGCCGGCCGTGGCGGTTGGCCGTCTGGGCGAGCGGCACGAAGCTGTCCGCGTCGTCGATCGCGTCGCGCTTGAGGGCGACGTCACCGACGGCGTAGATGTGCGGGTCGTTCGTGCGCTGGGCGGCGTCGACGAGGACGGCGCCGCGGGCGCCGGTCTCGAGGCCGGCCTCGCGGGCAAGGCGCGACTCGGGGGTGACACCGACAGCCATGACGAGCAGGCCCGCAGGGACGCGGGTGCCGTCGGCGAGGACGAGGTCGTCGCCCTCGACAGCAGTCGCGCCGGAGCCGGTGCGGACGGTGACGCCGTGCGCCTCGAGGCGGTCCTGGACGAGCCGGGCCATCTCGGGGTCGAGGGGCGGGAGGACCTGGTCGGCGAGCTCGACGAGCGTGACGCCGAGTCCGCGGTGGGCGAGGTTCTCGGCGAGCTCGAGGCCGATGAAGCCCGCGCCGACGATCGCGGCAGTCGTCGGCGCGTCGTCGGCGGCGAGCGCGGCGACGATGCGGTCGACGTCGGCGACGTCGCGCAGGACGTGGGCGCGCTCGGCGCCGGGAAGTCCGGGGCGCACGGGGGCGGCGCCGGTCGCGAGGACAAGATCGTCGTACGCGATCTGCTCGGTGCCGGCCGCGGTGCGCACGGTGACGGTGCGGGCGTCGCGGTCGATGCTCACGACCTCGTGGCCCGTCCGGACGTCGAGGTCGAAGCGTGCGCGGAGGCTCTCGGGGGTCTGGAGGAGGAGCGCAGAGCGCTCCTCGATGACGCCACCGATGTGGTAGGGCAGACCGCAGTTCGCGAACGAGACGTGCTCGCCCTTCTCGAGGACGACGATCTCGCGCTGCTCGTCGAGACGACGCAGACGCGTCGCTGCGGACATACCCCCGGCGACGCCGCCGACGATGACGGTGCGGGGACGGCGGTTCTCAGTCACTGCGGTCGCCTCGCCTCAGCGTCCGAAGAGGCGCGAGAAGAAGTTGCCCCCACCCTCGGCAGGTGCGGCGTTGCGGTCGCACGTGCACCACTGGCCGGCGGGGACCGAGGCCTTGACGCTGTCGACGTGCTGGCCGCAGCCGGCCCACGTGGTCTTTCCGCAGGACGTGCAGGCGACGGGACGGCACATGTGAGTTCTCCTCAGAGGTCAGGGTGGATACCCCCACGGGCATCCGATGGCTTCACGATACACACCCCGGGGGGTATCTGCAAAACACCCCTGGGGGTATACTCGCCACATGCAGCTTCCCGAGGAGACCACCCAGTCCGCCGTCCGCCGCCTCAAGCGCGCCCAGGGGCAGCTCGGCGGGATCATCCGCATGCTCGAGGAGGGACGCGACTGCGAGGACATCATGGTGCAGGTCGCAGCGGTCGCCAAGGCCGTCGACCGCGCAGGCTTCTCGATCATCGCCGGCGGCATGCGCGAGTGCCTCGTCGCCGACGACGGCACCGAAAGCACTGCGCGGCTCGAGAAGCTCTTCCTCTCCCTCGCCTGAGCCCGAGAGCCCCGGCCCCACGCGGCCCACGACGCCCGGAGCGCACGACGGCACGCTCCGGGCGTTCGCCCACCAGGGGGACCCTCAGCCGCACCCCTGCCCGATAATGTGATATCACTTTGATAGCGATTCACCTCGAGAGAAGGGCACGACCATGAACGACACCGACGAGTCCGTCGGCGGCACCCCGAGCACCGTCCCCGTGGGCCACGACGGCGTCCGCGTCGACGTCGACGAGCGCACCGTCGCCATGACGAACGGGTGGGCAGCACTCGGCGGCGCGACGCTCCTCCTCGTCCTTGCCGTCGCGTCGTTCGTCGCGATCGAGCTCGTCGACGCCACTGGGCTCAAGGCCCTCTTCGCTGTGCTCGGCGCACTCCTCACCCTCCTCTCGATCCTCGTCTACAGCGCGCTCGCGATCGTCAACCCCGGCCAGACGAAGGTCGTGCAGTTCTTCGGTCGCTACATCGGCACCGTCCGCCGCACAGGCCTCGTCTTCACGCCGCTCCTCTCGACCCGCAAGACCGTCTCGGTGCGCGTGCGCAACTTCGAGACGAGCGAGCTCAAGGTCAACGACGCCGACGGCAACCCCGTGAACATCGGCGCGATCGTCGTCTGGCAGGTCGCTGACACCGCCCGCGCGACGTTCGCCGTCGAGGACTTCGTCGACTTCGTCGAGGTGCAGGCCGAGGCCGCGCTCCGTCACGTCGCGACGACGCACCCCTACGACAACGCCGATGCGGGCGAGGCCACGCTCCGCGGCTCGACCGACCAGGTGTCGGCCGAGCTCGCGCACGAGGTTGCCGAGCGCGTCGCCCTCGCCGGCGTCGAGATCGTCGAGGCCCGCATCTCCCACCTCGCCTACGCGCCCGAGATCGCCCAGGCCATGCTGCAACGCCAGCAGGCCGGCGCGATCATCGCGGCCCGCGAGAAGATCGTCGAGGGTGCGGTGAGCATGGTCGAGACGGCCCTCGAGCGCCTCGAGCGCGACGCGATCGTCACGCTCGACGACGAGCGCCGTGCCGCGATGGTCTCCAACCTCCTCGTCGTCCTGTGCGGCGACTCCCGCGCGACACCCATCGTCAACACCGGCACGCTCCACTGACGACGCCCATGCCGAACAGCCCGACGTCGCCGCAGGACCCGGACGCCACGAGCGCTCCGGGCCCTGCGGCGACGGCGAGCCCGGGAACGTCGGGCGCAGGAACGTCGCCCCCGGATGCATCGGGGGCAAGAACGTCGTCCCCGGATGCATCGGGGGCAAGAGCGTCGGGCCCGGGCGCGTCGGGCGCCGAAGCGCCGGGGACGCGCTCGAGAGACGCGGACACCGCCGCCGCGCCCGGCGCCCCGGCACGCAAGCCGCGCGCGGTCCGCAAGCAGGTGCTCCTGCGGCTCGATCCTGCGGTGCACGACGCCGTCGCACGCTGGGCCGACGACGAGCTGCGATCGGTCAACGCGCAGATCGAGGTCATCCTCCGCGAGGCGCTCAAGCGCGCGGGCCGCGCGCCCCGCGACGCGGCGCCGCTCCCCCGCCGAGGCCGCCCCCCGGCCATGTGACCCGCCAGCTCGAGAGCCTGACGACGGTGACCGACGCCCACCCGTGCCAACGTCCACGTGTTCCGACGCCCACGTGTTCCGATAGCCGATCGGTGCGCCACCGCTGTCAGGATCGACTATCGAGGCGCACCGTCTCGCTGCTGCCTTCGTCCGATAGCCCATCCGCACACGTCCCGCGTCCGGATCGGCTATCGAGCGCCGGCGTCGTCTCGCGCGCTCGGGGCCGATAGCCGATAGCCGATAGCCGATAGCCGATCCTTGCGCTTCCTGCGCACCGATCGGCTATCGAGCCACAACGCCGACGGCCCTGGAGCACGACGAAGGGCCTCCCGCCGGCGGCGGGAGGCCCTTCGTCAACAGGGGTGGAGGTGCGGGGAATCGAACCCCGGTCCGGTGACGCGTATCCAGATCTTCTCCGGGCGCAGTCTGCTAGTGGATTTTCTCGGCCCCAGCCCTCGAGCAGACGCTCAGCTGACAGGCCCAGTCGCCTAAGAGTCCCCGCGTCGTCGGCGACGAACGACGCGAGCAGTGGCTTCCTGGATGACGCCAGGACCCGGGACGGAAGCTAGCCCGGACTGACGGACTTCGAGGCTCGCTCAGGCGGCGAGGGCGAAGTCGGTGCGCTTGGAATCGGCACCTATTGGTTTGCAGACATCGTTAACGAGATAAGTCTGCATCCTCGGCCCGCTTCTTCTCGAAGCACGACCACCGTCGAAACCGATCACCCCCTGTGCAGTTGTCAAGCAACGCCCGTGAGCGCCACCCCGAGGGGTGTGCCTGACGAACGTCTCCACTCTAGTCGATGAACGCTCCGCCGCCCCACCGTATTTCCGGCCGCACTCACCAGCCGCCGGCGTCGCACTCACCAGCCACCGGCGCTGCCCCCGCCCGTCCCCGAGCCCGACGACGATGAGCCGCTCCTGCCTGAGCCGCCCGACGACCCGTGAGTCCTGCTGCTTCCGGATCTGCTCGACGACGACGTGCTCCGCCGTCCTGGGTTCTCGAGGTCCCGACGCAGGCGCACCAGGTGCCGCGGCAGCTGGTCGTAGAACTGCTCCGGCTGCTCCCACCCGGCGGCCCAGCCGGGCGCGACGACGTCGCCGCCCTCCGCTGCCAGCGCGTGCGCGGCGCGGACGGCCACCTTTTCGTCGCCGAGCGCGACGAGGACCGCCACGTGCGCCGCGAGGTCCGCACCACCCGACCGCGGGTCGACGCGCATCGCTCGCACCTCGCGCCGGTAGCGCGCGATCTCGCGGCGAGCGGCGGCGCCCTGCGCGGTCACGCCGACCGTGAACCGCGACACGAGCCTGACGATCCCCCCGAGGATCCACAGGCCCACGCACCACCACACGGCACCCACGAGCACGTCCGTGCCGCGGAGCACCTGGATGACGACGACGAGCGCACCGCCCCACCACGCGACACGTTGCATCCGCCGGCCCGCCGCCCACCACCGGGCGCGGCGGCGTCCCGGAGGCTGGGTGAACCAGCCGCGCGCCGTGACGTCGGCGTCGAGCTGTGCCCGCAGCCGGTTCGACCGCGCCGCGAGCTCGTCGACCGTCCACGCCATCTCGAGCGACTGCCCGACGGCCGGGCACGCCTCGACGAGGACCGCGCGGGCGAAGTCCGACAGCGCCCCGTCAGGTCCCCGCAGGGTCCGCACCATGAGCGGCGTGCCGCGCGACTCCCCCGTCGTCTCGATGCGGACGTACCCGAGCCGCGCGAGGTCGAGGACGGCCGCGAGCAGGTCACGAGGGTCGGCTCGCCCGTCGACGAGCACGCCGATCTCGGCGGCAGGCCACGGGAGCGGGCCGACGCTGCCGTCGGTGCCGCGCCGCGCGTCGGGCCCCGCCCCAGCGACGCCCGCGCGCGCGGCACCCGACGCACCCCGGTCCTGGCCCCTGCGCACGAGCAGCAGCACGACGACGAGCGCCGTGCCGCCGAGCGCCGTCGTCGTGACCCGGCTGACGAGGGCGTCCGTCTCGAACGCCGAGAGTGCGCGGGCCCCGAACGACAGCTCCTCGCCGGGCTCGAGCCCGAAAAGGGGCCGCAGCGCCGCGCCGGACGCGGTCGTGGGCTCGAGCCGCGGTGCCGGGTCACCGAGCGTTCCCGCCCTCGTCACGGCGACGACGGTCATCGCGCCGCCGACGGGAAGCCGGTCGGCCGTGAACGTCGCCACCTTGCCCTTCGCACTCTCAGACGAGCACCCACCACGTCGCCCCGCCGTGCCGGCGTGGCACACGACGTCGGTGACGGGCCCGGGCGCCCGCACCGTGACGGCAAGGTTCTCGGTCGGGACGGTGACGTCGGTGAGGACGTTCCAGTAGAGCTGGTCCCCGTCCTTCGTCGAGCTCGCTCCGTTGACGAGCCCGCGGGCGGTGTACGTGAGGGTGTAGTCGTGCGTGCCGCGGACGATGACGTCCGGGTCGCCGATCCGCAGCTCGAGCGAGTGCGACGTCGTGCGCACGTCGAGGTCGTCGGGTGCCGTCGGGCTCGACACCTCGATGTCGTCGTACGTGTACGTGCGGTCGTGCTCGGCGTCCCAGCCGTGCCTCGTGACGAGCGTGAGCAGCGGCCCGTGGCCGCCGCCCGCGAGGTCAAACGTGAGGTCGACGGTGACACGGGCCGTGCCCGCGTCGTCGAGCACGACGTCGACGCCGTACCGGGTGATGCGCCACGACGAGCTCGCCTGAGCCGGGAGCGCACCCGCGACGACGATCCCGAAGGCGATGACGAGCGCGCCGAGAAGGCGCGCAGAACGATTGAACTGTCCCCTGAGTCCCTGCACGGTCGACACCGTAGCGTGCAGAGCCACCCGCCGCACACGGGCGAGCCGGTGGCGTCAGGTGAGTTCGCGGCGCCGCATCGCGCGGTGCGCCTCGAGGTTGTCCTGCCGCTCACGGAGCGTCTGACGCTTGTCGTACTCCTTCTTGCCGCGCGCGAGCGCGATCTCGACCTTGGCGCGGCCGTCGAGGAAGTAGATCTGCAATGGGACGATCGTCGTGCCCTTGGCGTCGGCGTCGTTCGCGAGCCGCACGATCTCCTTCTTGTGGAGCAGCAGCTTGCGCTTGCGGCGCGGCGCGTGGTTAGTCCACGTGCCCTGGGCGTACTCGGAGATGTGCGCGCGCTCGAGCCACGCCTCGCCCCGGTCGATGAGCACGAACGCGTCGACGAGCGAAGCGCGTCCCGCGCGCAGTGCCTTGACCTCGGTGCCCGTGAGGACGATGCCGGCCTCGTAGACGTCCTCGATCGTGTAGTCGTGCCGCGCCTTCTTGTTGCTCGCGACGAGCTGCCGCGTCGGCACGCGGCCCGCGGCGGGACGCTTCTGCTTGGAGCCGTCGGGGATCTGGAACACCTTGCCCTTGGCCATCACCCCTCCTCTCCGTCTGCGCGCGCCCGCGGCGCGCGGCTGCCCCTCGGGTGGTGGGGACCCCCTCACGATACCGGTGGGCAGCGCCCCGGGACGACCGCTTTACCGGGCGTCCACCCTGACTCCTCCGGGGTGGCTGCAGCGGTGCGGCTCAGAGCATCGACATGGGGTCGACGGTCTGCCCGTCGACGTACACCTCGAAGTGGAGGTGGCAGGCCGTGCTCGTGCCGGTGTTCCCCGAGTAGCCGACGATCTGTCCCTTGGAGACTCGCTCGCCGCTCGACACCGCGAAGCGTGAGAAGTGGTTGTAGCTCGACATGAGGTTCCTGCCGCCGACCTCGCCGTGGTTGATGAGCACCTGGTTGCCGAAGCCGCCGCGGTACTGCGCCCACACGACCTTGCCCGCGGCCGCGGCGTAGATCGGCGTGCCGCAGTAAGCACGGAAGTCGGTGCCGGCATGGAGGCGCACGTAGCCGAGGACGGGGTGGAGCCGGTAGCCGTAGCTCGACGTGATGTGCGGGACCTTCGTCGGGTACGCGAAGAAGCCCTTGCCCGCAGGAGGCTTCGGGTCCGACGTCGGCGGTGAGGGCGTGCTCGGCTTGCCGTCGGCCTTGTCCTTCTCGGCCTTCTTCCTCGCCTCCTCCTCGGCCTTCTTCCGCGCGGCCGCCTTCTCCTTGCGGATCCGGTCCTTCTCCTTCTTCGTGAGGCCGATGATGTCCTGGATGTCGTTCGCGAGGGCGCTGGACGCCTGCTCGGCCTTGTCCTTCGCGTCGAGCTGCGCCTGCTTGCGCTTCTCGATGACCGCGAGGTCAGCCTTCTCCTTCGAGAGAAGGTCCGCGACGGCGGCGCGCTTGCTCGACGCGGTTGCGCGCGCCTTCTCGGCGACGACGACAGCCGCGTCTGCTTCCGTCTTGAGGTCGGCAACCGTCTCCCGCACGGCCTCGAGCCGCACCTGGGAGTTGCGTGCCGTCGCCTCGGACTCCTGAAGGTCGGTGAGGGTGTTCGTCTGGACGCGGAGCGCCGTCTGCGACAGCGAGAACCTGTTGACGAAGTCGGTCGCCGACTCGGCGCCGACGACGAGGCTCATCGAGTCGGGAGCGCCCTCGCCGCGGTAGGCGCGACGAGCCAGCTCGGCGATCGACGACTTCGTCGACCTGTTGAGCTCGACCTGCTCCTCGATCTTCGTGACGAGCGCGGCCTCCTCGCTCTGCGCGTCGGCGAGCCGGTCCGCGAGCTTCTTGGCGGCGGTCTCCGCGGACGTCAGCTCGGCCTCGGCGACGTCGAGCGCTGCCTGGGCGACGTCGAGGTCGGCCCGCACCTTCGTGAGCCGCACGTACGCGTCGGCCATCTCCTGATCGGTGTCCTCGAGGTCGTGCTCGAGCGACTCGATCGTGTCGTCCGCCGCGGCCTTGCGCTTCTCCGCGGCAGCCTGCCGCTTCGCGAGGTCGTCGAGCGTGTCGGCGCCCGCGGGCGGAGCGACGAGCCCGACGAGCACGACGGACAGGAGGACGGCGAGGAGACGGCGCAGCATGGTCATACCTTCATGTACCGGCGAAGGGTGACGACGGACGCGACGAGCGCGAGGACGACCGCGATCGCGAGCAGGAGCGGGGCGATGAGGAGGACGTCGGACTGCCCGACGAGCGGCACCCAGTCGACCTGCCCGGCGAGCCAGTCGGTGACAAGGTACTTGACGCCGAGCCACAAACCACCGCCCGCGAGGAGCGCGCCGATGCCTGCCGCGATCGCCCCCTCGAGCATGAACGGCAGCTGGATGAAGAGGTTCGACGCACCGACGAGCCGCATGATGCCGGTCTCGCGCGAGCGGGACAGCGCCGAGAGCCGGATCGTCACGGTGATGAGGAGCGTCGCGGCGACGAGCATGAGCGCCGCAAGCCCCACCGTCATGACCGACGCCCGGTTGAGGACGAGGAAGAGGGAGTCGAAGATCTTCCGCTGGTCCTCGACCGACTCGACGCCCGGACGACCGGAGAGGACGTCGGCGACGATCTCGTAGCGCTCCGGGTCCTTGAGCTTGATCCGGAACGACGCCTGCATGTCATCGACCGTGATGGCCTGCGCCCAGTCCTGTCCCTCGAAGTACTCCTGGAAGGAGCGGAACGCCTCTTCCTTCGTCTCGAAGTAGGGCTTCTGGATCTCAGGCGCAAGCTCGGGCGAGTCAAGGAGCGCCCAGATCGCGTCGATCTGCTCGGGCGTCGCCTCGCCGTCGGCGCACTGGACGTTCGGGGATCCGGCCGGGCACAGGAAGACTGAGACCTCGACCTTGCCGTACCAGTCGTCCTTGAGCTTGCCGACCTGGATCTGCAAGAGACCCGCGGCGCCGACGAAGGTGAGCGAGATGAACGTCACGAGGATGACGGCGACCGTCATGGACAGGTTGCGGCGCAGGCCGATGCCGATCTCGGACAGGATGAACTGAAGTCTCATGTCAGCCCCCTCAGCGCTGCGAGCCGTAGACGCCACGGCGCTGGTCGCGCACGAGCTCGCCGGTGGCGAGCTCGAGGACGCGCTTGCGCATCTGGTCGACGATCTCGTCGTCGTGCGTCGCCATGACGACGGTCGTGCCGGTGCGGTTGATGCGGTCGAGCAGTCGCATGATCCCCAGGGAGGTCGTCGGGTCGAGGTTGCCCGTGGGCTCGTCGCACAGGAGGATCGGCGGCCGGTTGACGAACGCGCGCGCGATCGCGACGCGCTGCTGCTCACCACCCGAGAGCTCGTGCGGGCGCCGCTTCTCCTTGCCCTCGAGGCCGACCATCTCGAGGACGTCGGGCACGACGGTCATGATGTGGTGCTTGGGCTTGCCGATGACCTGGAGCGCGAACGCGACGTTCTCGAAGACCGTCTTGTTGGGCAGGAGCCGGAAGTCCTGGAAGACAGCACCGATCTGGCGGCGCAGCGCGGGCACCTTCCAGCTCGAGAGGGTCGAAAGGTCCTTGCCGGCGACGGTGACGGTTCCGGACGTCGGGCGCTCCTCACGCAGGACGAGCCGAAGGAACGTCGACTTGCCGGAGCCGGAGGCGCCGACGACGAACACGAACTCGCCACGCTCGATCTCGAGGGACACGGAGTCGAGCGCGGGCCGCGCGCCGCGCGCGTAGACCTTGCTGACGTTGTCGAGGCTGATCACGGGTGCTGCACGTTCCGTTCGGTCGGGTCGGGCGGTCGGCCGCGAGCGGGCACGACGGGATCGTGCGGCAGCGAGGCCTTCTCGAGACTAGGCACGCGCCGGCGTCGATCCGCGCGGGACACGCCGCGCGTGGCGTCCAGGGACCTCACAGGCTCACGGAACGCGGACGGCCGCGGCCCAGCGGGGCGCGGCCGTCACGGCAGGCGGTGCGGGCTGCGTCAGCCCTGCTCGGCCTCGAGCTGGAGGTTGCGGCGCCAGCGGATGCCGGCCGCCATGAAGTCGTCGATGTCGCCGTCGAAGACAGCGGCGGTGTTGCCGACCTCGTGGTTGGTGCGGAGGTCCTTGACCATCTGGTACGGCTGGAGGACGTAGGAGCGCATCTGGTCGCCCCAGGACGCCTTGATGTCTCCCGCGAGCTCCTTCTTCTTCGCCTTCTCCTCGGCCTGACGCTCGAGGAGCAGACGGGACTGCAGGACGCGGAGGGCCGCGGCGCGGTTCTGGATCTGCGACTTCTCGTTCTGCATCGACACGACGATGCCGGTCGGGATGTGCGTCATGCGGACGGCGGAGTCCGTCGTGTTGACGGACTGGCCGCCGGGGCCCGAGGAGCGGAAGACGTCGACCTTGATCTCGGACTCGGGGATCTCGATGGAGTCGGTCTGCTCGATGAGCGGGACGACCTCGACGGCCGCGAACGACGTCTGGCGGCGGCCCTGGTTGTCGAAGGGCGAGATGCGCACGAGGCGGTGCGTGCCGGCCTCGACCGAGAGGTGGCCGAACGCGTAGGGCGCCTTGACCTCGAAGGTCGCGGACTTGAGGCCCGCCTCCTCGGCGTAGGACGTGTCGAGGACCGCGGTCGCGTAGCCGTGGCGCTCGGCCCAGCGCAGGTACATGCGCATGAGCATCTCGGCGAAGTCCGCGGCGTCGACGCCACCGGCGCCCGCACGGATCGTGATGACGGCCTCACGCTCGTCGTACTCGCCCGCGAGGAGCGTCCGGATCTCGAGCTGGTCGATGTCCTTGCGGATCGCCGCGAGCTCGGCCTCGGCCTCCTCGAGCGTCTCCGCGTCGTCGCCCTCGACAGCCATCTCGACGAGGACCTCGAGGTCGTCGATGCGCGAGCCCATGCCGGCGACGCGGTCGAGCTCGGACTGCGCCTGCGAGAGCGCCTGCGTGACCTTCTGCGCGGCCTCCGGGTCGTCCCAGAGGTCCGGCGCGGCCGCCTGCTCCGTGAGGCTCGCGATCTTCGCGCGCAGCGCGGTCGGGTCGCTCACGGCCGCGATGGTCGCGAGAGTCGTCCTCAGCGCGGTGATCTCTGCAGGGAAGTCGATGATGGCCACGATCCCCAAGAGTACGCGACCCGCGCGCGGCCGCCGCGCAGATCCGCGGTCGCCCGCCCACCGGTCGTCGTCGTCCGCTGCAGCGCCCAGGGCGACGACGTGGCGACGGAGGCTGCCACCGGGACGGCAGGGACGTGCCCGGCGTCACCACCCGGTGGTGCCGGGAATGCCCACGACGGGACGAGCATTGGGAGAGGAGGACGCGGCGCAGTGCCGTGACGACGACGGAGGGACGCGACGTGCACTACGGACACCGGCTCGAGACCGGGGTGTTCGTCACCCCGGTGGCGCGCCCGGCCCAGAACCCCGTCACGATCGCGAAGCTCGCCGAGGAGCTCGGCTACGACCTCGCGACCTTCCAGGACCACCCGTACCAGCCTGCGTTCCTCGACACGTGGACCCTCCTGTCGTGGGTCGCCGCGCAGACGGACCGCATCCGCGTCATGGGCAACGTCCTCAACGTCCCGCTGCGCCAGCCCGCGGTCCTCGCACGCTCGGTCGCGAGCCTCGACCTGCTCTCGGGCGGCCGCGTCGACCTCGGTCTCGGCGCGGGCGCGTTCTGGGACGCGATGGTCGCGATGGGCGCCGAGCGCCTCACTCCTGGCCAGGGCGTCACGGCGCTCGGCGAGGCCATCGAGATCATCCGGGGCGTCTGGGACGAGCACGAGAAGAGCCCCCTGCGCGTGGCCGGCGAGTTCCACCACGTCGACGGCGCCAAGCGCGGTCCGTCGCCGTCGCGCGAGATCCCCATCATCGTCGGCGCCCTCAAGCCGCGCATGCTGCGGCTCGTCGGCACGCAGGCCGACGGCTGGCTGCCGTCGCTGGCGTACCTCGCGCAGATGGACGGGGGCACGGGGGTGCGCGCGTTCGTCGAGGGCAACGCGACGATCGACGCGGCCGCCGAGGCCGCGGGCCGCGACCCGCGCGAGGTGCGCCGCATGCTCAACATCAACGGCCGTTTCTCCCCCGTCCGCACCGGATTCCTCCAGGGTCCGGCCGAGACCTGGGTCGAGGACCTGCTACCTCTTGTCGTCGAGCACGGCCTCGGCACGGTGATCCTCGGCACGGACGAGCCGGCCGTCATGACGCAGTTCGCGCAGGAAGTCGTGCCCGCGCTCCGCGAGCGCGTCGACGCCGCGGTCGAGGGCGGTTCGCGCGGCGTGCGCGTGCGTTCCCGTAAGGCGCTCGAGCTCCGTGCGCCCGAGGTCGACTACGACGGTGTTCCCGCGTCGCTCGCCGAGACGGCCGTCGAGCCGGGCGACCGCGACTACCACCGTGCGCGCGGCGGCTACATGCGCGGGGGCTCGCCGGGCATCGTCCTGCGCCCGGGCTCGACGTCCGAGGTCGTCGAGGCCCTCGCGTTCGCGCGCCGTCAGCCGCACCTGCCGCTCGGCGTCCGCTCGGGCGGCCACGGGATCTCTGGCCGTTCGACGAACGCGGGTGGCATCGTCCTCGACCTCGGCAAGATGCGGAAGGTCGAGGTCGTCGACGACGCTGCCCGTCTCGTGCGGGTGCAGCCGGGCGCCCGCTGGATGGACGTCGCACGCGAGATCGGGCCGCGCGGCTGGGCGATCAGCTCGGGCGACTTCGGCGGCGTGGGTGTCGGCGGTCTCGCGACCGCGGGCGGCATCGGCTTCCTCGGCCGTGAGCACGGCCTGACGATCGATCACGTGCGCGAGGTCGAAATGGTGCTCGCCGACGGCTCCGTCGTCGTCGCGAACGACGAGCAGAACACCGAGCTCTTCTGGGGCGTGCGCGGCGCGGGCGCGAACCTCGGTGTCGTCACGTCGTTCGTTCTCGAGGCGCGCGAGGTCGGCGAGCTCGGCTGGGGCACACTCACGCAGGACGCGGAAGACACCGCGGACTTCCTCGCCCGTTGGGGCGCGTACGTCCAGGACGCGCCGCGCGACACGACGAGTTTCCTCCTCATGGGGCGGCCCCGCGCGGGCCAGCCGAAGGTCGTACAGACGATGACGGTGGTCGACTCGTCCGACCCGGACACAATCGTCGAGCGGCTCCAGCCGATCGCGGCGATCTCGCCGCTCTACGGCCAGGACGTGCGCCTTACGACGTACACGCAGGTCATCGCGAACGCTCCCGAGGAGGGCCACGTCTCCGACGGCGAGCCGCACTCGCGCTCGGGCCTCCTCGAGCGGATGACGCCCGCGTTCGCGGCGGCGGCCGCCGAGATGCTCGCATCCGGCGAGGTCTACTTCTTCCAGATCCGCGCGACCGGCGGCGCGGCCGCCGACGTCGCGCCGGACGCGACCGCGTACGCGCACCGCTCCGCGTCGTTCGCCGTGAGCGCGATGGGCGTCGACGGCACGCGCCTCGAGCGCGTGTGGGCGCCGTTGCGCAAGCACTTCGTGGGCCTGTACTCGAGCTTTGAGACCGACGAGTCGCCCGCCCGCGTGCGCGAGGCATTCCCGCCCACGACCCTTGCGCGCCTCAAGGCGCTCAAGGCCGAGGTCGACCCCGACGACGTGTTCAACGCGAACTTCGACGTGACGAAGGCATGACCGCCCATCCAGATCTCTCCGAGGAGTAAATTGTGAGCACGTTCACGACGACGACGACCCTCGCCAACGGCGTGGAGATCCCCACGCTCGGCCTCGGCACATGGCAGGTCCCGGACGGCCCAGAGACGTACGACGCGGTCGCCGAGGCGCTGCGCGTCGGCTACCGGCACATCGACACGGCGCGCGCCTACGGCAACGAGGCGTCGGTCGCCCGCGCGATCGCCGACTCCGGCATCCCGAGCGAGGAGATCTTCGTGACGACGAAGATCCCGGCGCAGCTCAAGACGTACGACGAAGCCGTCGAGTCGATCCGCCTCTCGCTCGACAAGCTCGGCCGCATCGACCTCATGCTCATCCACGCACCCTGGCCGTGGGACGCGATCGGCTCCAACCACACGGAGGGCAACGCCGAGGTGTGGCGGGCCATGGAGGAGGCGTACGCGCACGGCGAGGTCCGTGCGATCGGCGTGTCGAACTTCGAGGTCGAGCACCTCACGGCCCTCCTCGGCACCGCGAAGGTCACTCCGCACGCCAACCAGATCCGGTTCTTCCCGGGGCACGCACAGGCGGGCGTCTCGTCATTCTGCGCCGACCGCGGGATCGTCATCGAGGCGTACTCGCCGCTCGCTACCGGCGCGCTGCTCGACAGCCGGGAGCTCGCGGCCGTCGCCGAGCGCTACGGCCGCACGGTCGCGCAGCTCTCGATCCGGTACGTCCTGCAGAAGGGCGCGGTCGCGCTCCCCAAGACGACGACGCCCTCGCGCATGGTCGAGAATGCCGACGTCGACTTCGAGATCTCCGCGACGGACATGGCGTACCTCGACGGGCTCGCGGACCCGACGGTCTGAGACTCCGGCACACCCGAGCGGCCCGTCACGCCCATGCGTGGCGGGCCACTCGTGCGTGGGCCGTCGGCGTGACGATCGTCTCGTGCACCTCGCTCGATCGCGGTCAGGTCGGCCCGGCAGGGGCGTCTAGGCTCGGGGTGTGGCGACTTTCTCTTCCGTGACGCAGCAGCACATCCTCCAAGCGATCGCCGAGTACGACGATCGCGGGGCTGAGAACTTCCTCGGTGTCTACGGGTTCATGCCTTCCCGGGGCTACACGCTCGTCCATGACGGTCGGACGTACGACTCGAAGGCGATCCTCGGCGTGGCGCACCGCTACGCGACGGGACGCGCCGCGACGTCCGACGAGTTCCACGGCGGGGCATCTGGCGCCGCTGCGATCCTCCGCAAGCGCGGGTTCGAGGTGACCGAGCCGGAGGGTGCTCAGCGCTCGGCGGTCGCTTCCCGGAAGGCTGCAGCACCCCGCAAGGCGGCGGCGCCGCGCAAGCCTGTCGTTCCCGAGCGCGAGGCGCCTGTCTGTCCGACGTGCTTCATGACGCTTCCGGCGACCGGAGTGTGCGACAGCTGCGCGTAGCAGGCCCTCGCCGATCCGACCTACGCCTCGACGGCGTTCGTCGACCCGGCCGGAACCGTCAGCGTCCCACTACCCTCCGACGATTCCGCGCGGATGGCTGCTGGGAGCAGCCATCCGCGCGGATTCTTGTCCGTATGGGTCCCGGCATCGACTGGTCGCCGCGGCGCGTCAACGTCGCGCGCCGATCGTCAGCACGGCCTCGTCGCCGTCGCGCCGGACGGTGACGTCCCTGAGGTCGTGGGCGCGCGGCAGGCCCGCGGTCGTCGCAGATGAGTGCTCGCCGACGACGAGCACGCGCGCACCCGCGGTGAGTCCCGCGACAATGCCGGCGTCGGCGTCCTCGAGGACGAGGCACTGCTCGATCGGCACGCCGAGCAGCTCGGCACCGCGCAGGTACGGCTCGGGGTGCGGCTTGCCGTGCGTGACGTCGTCCGACGTCACGGTGACGACAGGGACCTCGACGCCGCTCACGCCCATGCGCGCGTGCGCGAGGTCGCGCGGCGCGCTCGTCACGAGAGCGACCGGGACGCCGAGCTCGGCGAGGCGCGCCATGAACGCCGCGGCGCCGGGAACCTCGACGACGCCGTCGTGGCGGTCCGCCTCGCCCGCGAGGAGCTCGTCTGCGAGCCGGTCACGTTCCGCGGCCGGCAGGTGCGGCAGGAAGTGGTCGACGGTCGCGTGCGTGAGCCGGCCGTGGCAGTACGCGAGCACGTCGTCGATGTCGAGGTCGTGCTCGTCGCTGAACTCCGTCCATGCCCGGACGACAGCTGCGGTCGAGTCGATGAGGGTGCCGTCCATGTCGCACAGGACGGCGGTGGCGCGCAGAACTGTCTCGGTCATGGCCCGAGCCTACGGGCGCTCGCACGTGATGCCGTCGCCGTCACCGTCGCGGTAGTAGTAGTACTCGGGGTCGCGGTCCGCGTAGTAGGGGCCGGCGCCGTGGCGGATCGCTTCCTTGCATGTGCCGTAGTCGGGGTCGAGGTCGTCCTCGCCCGTGGGCTTCTTCGTGGGCTCCGGGGCGTCGTCGGGCCTGTCCCCGAGGACGACGACGCGGACGACAGAGTCGTCCGTCGGCAGCGGCTCGTCCGGGCACGCGCCGAGGATGCGCTCCATCGTCGTCTTCTCAGCGGCCGTCACCCACAGCCCGTATGCGTGCTTGACGGCGATCTGGCGTGCGACGTACTGGCAGCGGAACGGCTTGTTGGGCGGGAGCCACGTCGCCGCGTCACCGTCACTCTTCTGCTGGTTGAGGGGCCCGTCGACGGCGAGGAGGTTGAGCGGGTCGTTGCCGAAGCTCGCGAGCGTGTCCGCGCTCCAGCGCTGTGCGCCCTTCTGCCACGCGTCGGACAGCGCGACGACGTGGTCGATCTGCACGTCGTTCGACGTGGCCGAACCGCGCGTGAAGTCGATGCGCAGCGCGGAGTACGGGTCGGCGAGCACGCCGGACTCGACGACGCAGCCGTGCGTGCCGGCCTTGAGCACGACGTCGCTGAGGTCGCGTCGCAGGATGTCGTTGCGCACGTCGCAGCCGTTGCGGTCGAGGTCGACGGCACGGTACCTGAAGGCGTCACGGTCGTAGCCCGTCCTTGGGGCGCGGCCCTTAACCTTGAGCTCGGCCAGCGCGGCGAGCGCGGTGGCCTCGCCGGTGCTCGTCGTCGCGGCGTCGGGGTCGCCCGGCTGGCCATTGTCGTCGTCCGTCGCCCCGCCCGGGGTGCCTGAGCCGCCCGGGACGTCCGTGCTGTCGGTGGGGTCGTCGCTCGCGGTTCCGGTCGGCGTCGGCGCCTCCGGCTCGTGGTTCTCGCCGCCCGTCCTGACGCCGCTCGTGCTCGTCGGTGCGTCCGCGTCGGTCGGCACGCTCCCCTGCGACGTGGCCGCGGCGCCCGGCGCCGTGGTTACTGGCGCGGTGGTTGCCGGTGCCGTGGTGCCGTCGTCCGGTTGGTCGACGGAGGCGCACCCTGCGAGCAGCACGAAGACCGCAGACACTGCCACGGCCCACGCTGCGCGCGCTCGACGTCGTCCCTGTTCCCCGCTCCCCATGCTCGGAGACTACCCGCGCGGGCGGGTGCCCCCGAGGATCGGAGGTCCTGCACGTCGTCGCGGCGTCTCCCCGGCGAGCTCAGCCGCCGGTCGTCTGCCGCGCCCGACCCGTGCCGACGACGACGATGCCGTCGTCACCGAGCACGTCCGCGAACGTCCTGACGAGCCAGGGCCGGACGGTGCGACGCAGCGTCACCGTGACGCTCGTCCCGTCGGTCGTCACCGCGACGATCTCGACCGGGTCGTCGGTGAAGCCCGACCCTGCAAGGTGCGCAGCGACCGAGGCCCGCACACCGCGCTCGGTGAGCGCGTGCGCTCCCGAGTTCTCCGGGTCCGTCGCCCTGTAGACGTCGTCGGCGCTGAGGTCCGCCGCCGCGAACGCTGCGGCGTTGTCCGCCGTCGACACGAGGCGCTTGCGCTCAAGCAGGAGCCCCGACACGGCGGCGAGCGTCACCGCGATCGCGATCGCGACGACGGCGACACCGATGACGAGCACGAGCACCTGCCCGTCGTCCCCGCGCACACGCTCACGGACCGATGTCATGGCACCTCCCGCAACGTCTCGACAGCGCCACGGTGCGCGGCTGACACGGTCACCGAGACTCCGGGAAGGCCGAGAACATCGGTCCCCGGCAGGACGACATCGGCGACGACGAGGACGCCGACCTCGGTTCCCGGGGTGAGACAGGGTTTCACCGAGCACGAGACCTCGACCGACGCATCACCGGGTGAGATCCCATGGTCGCCGAGCGCGAGGGCGGCGACGGCGTCCGCGCGGCGCACCGCCTCCGCGTCGTCCTCCGCGATGACATACGCCCGCACGACGTCACGAGCCGCACCCTCGGTCGCGAACGCCGCGGCCTGGACCTGCGAGATCGCCACGACGAGATAGATGACCGGCACGAGCAGCAGGACGACCGCGGCGACGAGCTCGACCGCCGCGCCACCGGTGTCGTCCCGCAGCTGAGCGACGAACGGCGTCTCCGCGCGCTTCGTCACGACGGCTCCACAAGCGCGTGCCCCGTGACGCTCAGCCGGCTCGGCGGGCCGAACAGCGCGATGACGGGCAGCGGTGCGTCGACCCGCACCTCGACGAGCGTCGCGCCGTCGCGGACGACGGTGCGTGCCGCGACGTCCCGCGCATACGCCGTCGAGAGGCTCTCGGCGAGCAGGTCGCGCGCACGCTCACGCGCGTCGTCGAGCGTCATGCCCGAGCGCGCGCCGAGCCGCGCCCCCTCCGAGGCTGCGTCGATCGCCACGGTGCGCACGTGCAGGGCGAGCGCCAGCTGGACGACGGAGAGCAGGAGGAGGACGACGAACGCTCCGGCGATGACGAACTCTGCGACCGCGGAGCCCTCGTCGGACGACGCCTCCCGGACGAGTCGCGGACGCATGCGGTCAGGGGCGCCGGACACTCGTCACGGCCTCGCGGAACACCTGCGGCAGCACGAGCTCCGCGGCGGCCCACACGGCGAGGACGACACCAGCGCTCATGACGGTGACGAGGACCCAACCGGGGACGTCACCTCGGTCGGAGCCGCTCTCCGTCGCGGCGAGCAGCCGCGCGTGCACGCGGGTCGCCACGGAGACGCGTCGGGGGCGTCGGCGCGCCGAGGCCAGCGACTGGCTCGGGGCGGTGCTCGCGGCTGCGGACGGGGTGACGTTGCGGGGATCGAACGTGGCGGTCATGCGGGTTCCTCCGGGGACGGTGGTCGGGACGTGCGTCGAGGGGTGAGTCGGGCAGGGATGACGGGGTCGGGTGGTGGGTGCTCAGAGGCCGCTCACGAGCACGACGGCGGTCGGGTAGAGGGCGAAGAAGATCGTGATCGGCAGGACGAGGAAGACGACGGGCACGAGCATCGCGACCTCCTTGCGTCCGCCGATCTCCATGAGCCGACGGTGCCCGTCCTCCCGGACGTCCTGCGCCTGGGCGCGGAGGACCTCGGCGACGGGTGTGCCTCGCTCGACGGCGACGGCGATGCCCTCCGCGAAGCGGCCGAGCGCCGGGACCCCGGTGCGGTCGGCGAGCCGGTCGAGGGCGTCGGAGAGGTTGGCGCCCGCGTGGATGTCGGCGAGAGCGTGCCGCATCTCGCCGACGAGCTCGCCGTCGGCGATCCGGGCGACGCGCTGGAGCGCGGCGTGCGGACTCTCCCCCGCGGCGACGGCGAGGGCGAGGACCTCGGCGATCGTCGGAAACTCGAGGAGCATCGCCTCCTCACGCTGCTTGATCGCGGTGCCGAGCCGGACGTCGGGCAGGATCGCGCCGCTCAGGCCGAGGAGGAGGACGAGCACGATCGCGACCGGCACGGGAAACGCTCCCGCCGCTCCCGCCGGCACGGCGACGACGAGCCCGAGAGCGAGCCCCACGCACAGCCCGACCACCTGGCTCGCACGGACCTGCTCGACGCTCCGGGCGTCCCCCGCGCGCCGCAACCGACGAGCGAGCTCGTCGCTCCCACCGAGGATGCGGACCGTGGCGTGCGTCGCGCGGCGCAGCGGCGCGCCGAGCATCCCGCCGAGGAAGCCCCTGAACTGGGGCAGCGCGCCCTCGTCGGTACCCGTGCCGAGGTCAGGACGTGGGACGTACGGCGAGAGCCGCTGCTCGAAGGTGACGCGCCGCGCACGCACGTGGGCGTGGAGCAGTACGAGGCCAAGACCGAGGGCGAGCCCGGCCCACACGCCGAGGGAGTCGGCGCCCGTCATCGGAGCACCCTCCTGTCGGCGGGGAGCCGCCCGACCCTCACCATCACCCGGTACGCGACGAGACACATGAGGCCCCCGACCGCGAGGACGAGGGCACCTGCGGGGGTGCCGTACGCCGCAGCGGTCCCAGGGCGGGTCGCGAGAAGTGCGAGCGTCACCCAGGGTGCAGCAACCGCGAGCCGTGCGCCGGCGACGGTCCAGCTCTGCCGGGCCTCGAGCTCGCCGCGCGTCCGGTTGTCCTCACGGAGGAAACTCGCGAGGGTTCGCAGGAGCCGCCCGAGGTCGGTCCCGCCGACCTGCCGGGTGATCCGGAGAGACTCGACGAGCCGGTCGGCGACCGGGTCCGCGAGCCGTGCCTTGAGATCGTCGAGACTCTCGTCGAACCGTCCGGACGCACGATGGTCGGCCGCGAAGCGCGCGAACTGGCCCCTGAGCTCGGCGGGCCCACGGTGTGCGAGCTGCGCGAGCGCCTCCGGCAGCGAAAGGCCGGCACGCACTCCCGAGACGAGGTGGTCGACGACCTCGGGCCAGACCTCACGCATCGCCTTGGCTCGCGAGGCGGCCCGGGCCCGCACGACGGTCGTCGGCGCGCCCGCGGCGATGAGGCCGAAGCACACGCCGAGCGGCACGGCACCGGTTGCGGCGCTCGCCCCGACGAGGACGAGCACGCCGAGGACACCGGACAGTACGACGAGCCCCGCCGGGCTCGTCCCTGGAAGACCCGCGCCTGCGAGATCGTCCGCGAGCCGGCCGAGCGCACGCGGGCGCTTCCGCAGGCCGGCCGACTCCCAGCTCGCGGTCCAGACGAGCAGGAGCCCGCAGCCCAGGAGGAGCCCGACGACGACGTCCACGTCAGTCACCCGCCCGGAGGAGTGCCGCGACGTCGATGCCGACGCGCGCGAACGGCTCGGTGCTCACGGGGTGCCCCGCGCCGCGGACGAGCGCGTCGCGCTCCGTGCGGTAGATCTCGGCGAGCTCGACGACGCCGTTCTCGACGCGCCCGGTGACGAGGGCGATCTCGCGGACGCGCCGTGCCCCGCGCGCGTCCCGCGCGAGGTGGACGACGACGTCGAGCGACGTCGCGACGGACGGCACGACGAAGTTTGACGTGACGTTTTCTCCGGCGAGCAGCGGGAGCGTGCACATCTTCGCGACCGCCTCGCGCGCCGAGCCGGCGTGGAGGGTGCACATGCCGGGGATGCCGGACGAGAGGGCGACGAGCAGGTCGAACGCCTCGGCCTCGCGCACCTCGCCGACGACGATCCGGTCGGGTCGCATGCGCAGCGCTTCCTTGACGAGCCGTCGCAGCGGGATCTCCCCCGTCCCCTCGAGGCTCGGCTGGCGGCACTGCATGCCGACGACGTCGCGGCCGGGAAGCCGCAGCTCGAAGACCTCCTCGCAGACGATGACGCGCTCGTCGGCGGGGATCGATCCGCCGAGGGCGTTGACGAGCGTCGTCTTGCCGGCGTGGGTCGCTCCCGCGACGAGGACGTTGAGGCCCGCGCGGACGCACGCGTCGAGGAAGCGTGCGGCGGGGGCGGTGAGCGTGCCGAGCGCGACGAGATCGTCGAGGCTGCGGGCGCGGGCGACGAACTTGCGGATGTTGAGGGACCACTCGCGTGTGACGTCGGGGATGACGACGTGGAGCCGCTCGCCGCCGGGGAGCGAAGCATCGACGAAGGGGCTCGAGACGTCGATCCTCCGACCGGTGGGCTCGAGCATGCGCTCGACGAGGTCGGCGACCTGGCCGGAGGTGAGGATCGTCGGCGTAAGCTCGGCCGTCCCGCCGCGCGCGACGAACACGCGAGAGGGCGAGTTCACCCAGATCTCTTCGATCTCGGGGTCATCGAGGTAGCGCTGGAGGGGGCCGAGGCCGGCGACCGCGTCCCGGACGGCTCGCTCGGCACGTGCGAGGTCGAGGAGCGGCGGGACGTCGCCGCGACCGGCCCGACGCTCGTAGTTCTCGCGCGCCGTGTCGAGGAGGCCGTCGAAAGCCGCACGGTCGCGGACAGGGTCGATTCCGTGGGTGCGCACAAGCTCGCGCACCTCGGACTCGAGGATCGCCACCGCGTCCACGTGCACCTCCTTGCCGGGCGGTCAGAACCTCGCCGACACTAGGTGAACGATTCGGACTCCGCTCGCCGAATGTGGATAACGCTCAGCGCACCCAACTGTGGACAGGGAGGACTGAACACGGCGAGCATCGCGCCGACCTGCGAAAATAGTGCGCACATCACCCGTGAGACTGTGTCTTGCCTTGTGGACAACAGGGTGTTCTCACCCCATCGCCCGGGCGGACTCACCCCTCGGCGTCACGGCCGGGCAACGGACGCGTGACGTACGCGTCATCGTGCGACAGCAGCGCGCGCGCCACCGCGGGCAGGTCCCCCGCAACCACGTCCGCCAGCGTCGTCGCCTCGAGCACCGAGCGCATCGCGACCCGCAGCGCGACCCACGCGTCCCTCAGGTGCACCGACGCACCCCGGTAGTCGACGTCCTCCGGCTGCACGCCCGCGATGCTCGCGAGCGGCCCGTCGATCGCCCGGATGACGTCCGCGAGAGCGACGTCCGACGGGTCGAGCGCGAGCCGGTACCCTCCGTCCGCCCCGCGGCGCGACTCGACGATCCCCGCGGCCCGCAGGTCACCGAGGATCGAGAGCATGAACGCGCCCGGGATCTGCTGGGCAGCCGCGATCTGATCGGCCTTGAGCATGCCGTCGGCCCGGTGCGCGGCGAGCTCGAGGCACCCACGCACGGCATAGTCGGTCTTGGCGGTCACGCGCATGCTGCCCAGCATGCCAGCCGCCACGACCCGTCGTCAGGCGCGTTCAGGAGCGGCGTCAGCGCCGCTCGGGCCCGACGCCGTCGGCGACGGCGACGCTCAGGGCGCGCCCCACGCTCCCCCGCGCCGGTACGCGGGCGTCGCGACCGCGAGCACCGTGAACCCGACGAGGACAGACCCCGTCATCACGGCGACCATCGACACCCCGGTACCGCCCGTGAAGCCGACGATCGGCGCGACGAGGCCGCCAAGCGCAGCCTGCATCGCGCCGAGGAACGCGGCGGCCGTCCCCGCCATGTGGCCGTAGTCGTTGAGCGCGAGCACGCTCGCGTTGCCCGGCACGAGCCCCTGCATCGACAGCATCAACCAGAGGACGACGCACATGAGCGCGAGCCCGCCGAGCCCGCTCGCCGTCACCGCGACGAGCGTGAGCCCGAGGACCGCCTGGACGACGATCGCAACCCGGAGCACCCGCAGCGGCGCGAGCCGCTTGACGAGGTGCGCGTTGACCTGCGCGCCCCCGACGAGCGCGACGCCGTTGATCGCGAAGAGCAGCGCGAACTGGTTGGCGTCGAGCCCGTGCTCACGCTGGAACACGTACGTCGAGCCGACGACGTAGCTCATGATGACGGCCTGCGCCATGCCCGGGATGAGCGCGAGCGCCATGAAGCGCCGGTCGCGCAGCAGCTCGAGATAGCCGCGTGCGACGCCCCGCGGGCCGGCGATCCGCCGGCGGTCAGCCGGCAGCGTCTCCGGCATGAACCGCCACACGAGCACCGCGAGCGCTACGCCGAGCCCCGCGAGGACGCCGAAGACCCCGCGCCACGTCCACGCGTGCGCGATCGCGCCGCCCACCGCGGGTGCAAAGAGCGGCGCGACACCGATGACGAGCATGAGCCGCGAGAGGAGACGCGCGGCGTCGGACCCGACAAAGCGGTCGCGGATCACCGCGATCGCGACGACGGACGCAGCCGCGTTGAAGAAGCCCTGGAGGACGCGCAGCGCGATGAGCGCCGTGATGTTCGGCGCGATCATGCACAGCACCGACGTGAGCACGTGACCGAGGAGCCCGACGAGCACGGGCAGGCGTCGCCCGAAGCGGTCCGAGAGCGGACCGATAACGAGCTGTCCGACGGCACCGCCGACGAGCATGCCGGAGATCGTCAGCTGGGCGGCGGCCGCGGTCGCGCCGAGCTCGGCGCCGACGGTCGGCAGGGACGGGAGGTAGATGTCGGTCGTGATCGCGGGGACGGCAGCGAGCGAACCGAGGAGAAGGACGTACTTGGGGCCGGGGCGGTACTGCGGAGGGGCCGGGGTCGTCACCACGAGATCATATCGTTTCGAGACACCGGTTTCCGCGGTCGGTGTCCGTGCCACGTGCCACAGTGGACGCATGTGCGGACGCTTCGCCTCGGCCCGGGCGACCCAGGACCTCCTCGACGCCTTCATGATCGACCCGACGCTGCCCCTCGACGACGAGCTCCGCGAGTGGCGCGCATCGTGGAACGTCGCCCCCACCCACGACGTCCGCATGATCGTCGAACGCGCCCCGCGCGAGACCCCCGACGCACCTCCCGTCCGCCAGCTGCGCACCGCCCGCTGGGGCCTCGTCCCGTCGTGGGCGCGCGACCCGAGCGGCGGCGCCCGACTCCTCAACGCACGCTCCGAGACGGTCCTCGAGAAGCCGTCCTTCAAGCGCGCCGTAGCCTCCCGCCGCGCCGTCGTGCCCGCCGACGGCTACTACGAATGGCGCAAGCTCGACGACGGCCCGAGGCCCGCCAAGCAGCCGTTCTACATCCACCCCGCCGACGGCTCCGTCGCCGCCCTCGCGGGGCTCTACGAGTTCTGGCGCGACAAGGACCTCCCCGACGACGACCCGGCCCGGTGGCTCGTCACATGCACCATCCTCACGCGCGCCGCCACCGGCGAGCTCGCCGACATCCACGACCGCACGCCCGTCATGCTCACGGACACGACGCTCGACGGCTGGCTCGACCCCTCGACCGACGGCCGCGAAGCGCTCGACCTGGCACTCTCCGACGCACCCGAGCTCGTGTGGCACCCCGTCTCCTCGCGCGTCGGCCGGGTGAGCGAGAACGACGCGAGGCTCCTCGACACCGAGGGGTAGTCACGCTCAGTCGCGCGCGAAGTCCAGCCGCACCGGAGTGAGCGTCCCGAGCCCCGGCACCTCACGCGGCTCGAGCGTCGTGAGCGCGAAGTGCGGGTTCGACGCGAGCCGGTGCGCCGTCACCTCGTCGAGCAGGACCGTCGACGGCTCCGCCTGGTCCGTGAGCCGCGATGCGAGGTTGACCGACGGGCCGAAGACGTCACCGAACCGCGCCAGCACTCGACCCCACACGAGGCTCACCCGCACCGGACGCCCCGCGATGCCCGGCACCCCGAGCTCGTCCTCGGTCGCCTTCGCGAGGCCGAGCGCGACGCGCGCCCCCGTGACGACGTCGTCCGCGATGAACAGCAGCGCGTCACCGATCGTCTTGACGACCCGGCCGCCGTTCGCCGTGACGATGTCCCGCGCACGCGTCTCGAACGCCTGGATGAAGTTCGCGAGGTCGTCGGGCGCCATCGTCGCGGTCATGCGCGTGAACGCAACGATGTCGGCGAAGCCCACCGCCCGCGGCAGCGGCAGGTCACGGCCCGAACGGAGCGACGCCGTGTCCTGCGCCGCGTCGCCGAACTCCTCCGCCATGCGCGTGACGAGCGCCGTCGTCTGCCGGCGCCACGCGTGCACGAGCTGACGCTCAAGCACCGGCGCAAGCCGGTCCATCGCCCGGATGACCGCTCGACGCGCGTCCGGGTCGAGCAGACCCTGCTGTCGGACGACGTGGTCGACGAGCGCCTCGAAGTGCCACCACGACAACCGCTCGGTCGAGTGGCCGACCGACCTCACGAGCGACGCGATCGTGCGTGCGTCGAGGTTCTCCCGCACCTCGAGCTCGTGCAGGTCCGCGAGCGCCTGCGCATCCTCGCGCGTGTACTCGGTGGCGTCAGGACTCGACGGGGGCAGCCCCATGAGCTGCCAGTAGCGCTCGACCCATGACTCGTCGAGCCCCGCCTCATCGGCGAGGTCGTGCAGCGTCGACGAACGCTCGCCGCCGAGCAGACCAGCGACGACGCGCTCGACCTCCTCGGACCACTCGTGCGACACGTCGGCCATCCTAGGACGTCACGCTCACTCGGCGCCGATGACGCGCAGGTGCTGCACGTCGCCGCTGACAATCCGCTCGACCTCGCCCGCCGTCGTCCTGACGAGGAGCGCCCCGTCGTCGTCGAGCCCCACCGCGGTGCCCCGCAGCTCGCGGCCACCCGCTGCGGTGACGCGGACGTCCGTGCCGACGGTGACGCACACCGCCGTCACCTCCTCGGCGAGGCCCGCCGCGACCGCGTCGCCCGCGTGCTCGCGCCAGAGCTCGAGGACCTCGACGAACGACGTCTCCATACCGGCGACGAGCATCTCGCGCCGCTGCGACGCACCGTGCGCGGCGAGCGAGGACGCCGACGCGACGGGGAGCTCGTCGGCCACCTGGTCGACGTTGACGCCGAGCCCGACGACCACGCGTTCGTCGTCGACGACCTCCGCGAGGATGCCGCCGACCTTGCGCCACGGCCCCCAGCCGAGCAGGTCGGAACCGTCGGGCGCAGGGACGAGCAGGTCGTTGGGCCACTTCGTCCGGACGTCGAGCGCCGTCATGCTGCGCAGCGTCCGCGCCGCGGCGAGCCCCGCGAGCAGCGGGAGCCAACCCCACGTCTGCCGGGGCGTGCCCGGCGCGACGAGGAGCGACGCGGTGAGCGCGGTGTGCGGCGGGGTCTGCCACGCGCGGTCGAGGCGACCGCGGCCCGCGGTCTGATGGTCCGCGACGAGCAGGGACGGGGGCGGCCACGCGTGCGGCGCCTCGCGCGCCTCCGCGACGAGGACCGTGTTCGTCGACGTCACCTCGGCACGGACGTCGACGCGGTGGAGGACGCCGACGGGCGCACGGAGCAGGTCGCGCAGCAGCTGCGCGTCGAGCGGCTCACGGGGCGCGTCGGAGGTCATGGGTCCATCCTTGCGCACGTTCGTGCGGCGCGTCGCATGCGTTCGCAGGACGCGGCGCGGGCGTGCGCGGAGCACGGCGCTGGCCTGCGCGGAGCGCAGCGCCCACATGCGCAGAGCGCGGCGCGGGCGTGCTGAGGTTGGGGCGACGAGCCCGACGAACCCGGTGACGACGCGCACGCCGCGCCGTGCCGCCAGCTGCGACGCGAGCGTGGATCCCGGCGGCTCCAGGGGTGAGGCGCGGGTGAGAGGCGTGCTCACCGCGCGCGAGTCGAACGAGTGTTCGATAGATTGAGGAGGTCCTTCCAGCCGGGCGGAAACCTCCCGGCTGTGACGGCGGTGCTGTGGCACCGGCGACGAGACTTCTGGCAGGACCTGGACGCGAGCAGATCGCGGCGAACGTGACGTGGTGGAACAGACGAGGCGGTGAGCGCATGAACGACGGCACGGCCGACGCGCTCGGGCTCCTCACGTCGATCGAGACGCTCGTCGAGCGGCTGTGCTCCCTCGACCCCGCGGCCGCGCCCGGCAGCCTCGCAGCCGAGGCCTCGGCACGCACCGTCGCGATCCTCGACCGGCTCGGTGCCCAACGGCTGGGGTGGCTCGGTCGGGTCGAGTCCGAGGGTGCCTGGATGGCGGAGACCATGCGGTCGTTCGCGCACTGGGTCGCCTGGAAGGAAGGGCGCGGGCTGCCCGTCGCACGTCGCGAGGTGCTCGCTGCCGCGCGCTTGCGCGACGACCTGCCCGCGACGCTGCGCGCAGCGCGCGCGGGCCGGCTCAGGGGCCCGCAGGTCGACGTCCTCGTCCGCACGCTCCCGACCTCGGACGCACGACGGGAAGCCCTTGCGGCGCTGCACCCTCAGGACGACGCTCACCTCGGCACGCAGTTCCAGCTGTCGGTCGCTACGCAGGACATCACCACGCAGGACGACACCGCGCAGAACGACACCGCGCAGAACGACAGCACCGCCCTGTCGCTCCTGCCCTCCTCGCTCGAGGACCATCTCCACGCACGCGGCTGCACCGCGGACGGCGGCCGCTGCACCTGCCCGCGGCAGGTCGTCTCCGGCGAGCAGGTGATGCTCGGTCTCGCGGAACGCTTCGACCTGCGGGACCTCGGCTCGGCTGCACGGCGTTTCGCCCACGTCGTCGACCCGGACGCCGACGAGCGCGGATACCGCCGCGCGCAGGACAGGGAGCACCTCGACCTGTCCCGCACGCTCGGCGGCTACCACGTCGCCGGATTTCTCACCGAGGAGCACGGGCAGGAGCTCTCGACCGCACTGTCCGCCCTCATCGGCGTACCGCCCGCCGACGACGGGCTCCGGCCCACCCAGCGGCGCGCCCTCGCTCTCGCAGGGCTCGCCCGCCACGCGCTCGACAGCGGCGACCTCGGCCGCGGCTCGGCAATCCGGCCCCACCTCACGGTTCTCGTGCCGTGGCAGGACTTCGAGGCCCTCGGCGCCCGGGCGGGCACCGCGCACCCAGGCACCGCACACCCAGGCACCGCGCACCCAGGCGCGCTCGCCCGTGGCCGCACGAGCGCGGAGTCCCTCCGAACCGAGCTGTGCAGCCCCGGACCGAGGTGGCTCGACGGCACCGGTCCGGTCCCCCGTGAGGTGCTCGGGCGCATCGCTGCCGACTGCAGCGTCACGCGCGTCGTCTTCGGCCCCGACTCCGAGGTTCTCGACGTCGGACGCGCGCAGCGCACCTTCACCGCGGCCCGCCGCAAGGCGGTCATCGCACGCGACCGCACGTGCGTGTGGCCCGGCTGCGACGCACCGCCCCAGATCTCCGAGGTGCACCACGCCAAGGTCCACTGGGCCGACGGTGGCCCGACATCGACAGACAACGCCGCGCTCCTGTGCTGGTTCCACCACCGGCACGTGGACCAGAGCCGCATCGCCATGACATGGCGCGGAGGGTGGCACTTCGGCGAGCCCGGGTCCTACGACGCACCTCCCGTCCCGGAACCGGTCCCCCGGGCACGGACCGGGTGAGCGCCGAGGACCGCCGTCAGCGGACCCGCGCCTCCCGACCTCCCGGGCACGAACAGCGCAACCTCCCCGCACCACTTCCCTCGCACCGACCTCCCCGACCTCTTGTGCGACGTCGACATCGACCACCCGAGGAGAACCCCGCATGCCCAGCACCTCCGCACGCGCTTTGTCGACATCCGACAACTCCCGCACCGCAACTCGCATGAGACGCACGGCCCCGCCGGCCGCTGTTCGCCCTACGCTCGGAAGAGTGACCGAGACCTCCCGCACCGCGACATCCCGCACGGCCGCCAAGCTCGACGACCTCCGCGCCCGCCGGGCCGCCGCGATCGACGACCACGAGGCCCTCGCCCGCGAGAAGCAGCACCCGCGCGGCAAGAAGACCGCCCGCGAGCGCATCGAAGCGCTCCTCGACGAGGGCAGCTTCGTCGAGCTCGACGCGTTCGCGACCCACCGGTCGACAAACTTCGGTCTCGACAAGCGCAAGATCGCGGGCGACGGTGTCGTCGTCGGGCACGGCACGATCGACGGCCGCCAGGTCTGCATCTACTCCCAGGACTTCACGACGTTCGGCGGCTCGCTCGGCGAGGTCCACGGCCAGAAGATCACCAAGGTCCAGGACCTCGCCCTGCGCATCGGCGCACCGATCATCGGCATCTCCGACGGCGGCGGTGCACGCATCCAGGAGGGCGTCGCAGCGCTCACGCAGTTCGCCGAGATCTTCCGGCGCAACGTCGCAGCCTCGGGCGTCGTCCCGCAGATCTCGCTCATCCTCGGCCCGTCGGCCGGCGGCGCCGTCTACTCCCCCGCGCTCACCGACTTCATCGTCATGGCCGACGGCACCTCGAACATGTTCATCACCGGCCCCGACGTCATCCGGGCGGTCACCGGCGAGGACGTCGGCTTCGAAGAGCTCGGCGGCGCACGCACCCACAACGAGCGCTCGGGCGTCGCCCACTTCATGGGGACGGACGAGGACGACGCGATCGACTACGTCCGCCACCTCGTCGGGTTCCTCCCGCAGAACAACCTCGCGGACGCGCCGTCCTTCCCCGAGGAGGCAGACCTCACGACGACGGACGCCGACCTCGAGCTCGATACCCTCGTGCCCGACTCCGACAACCAGCCGTACGACATGCGGACCGTCATCGAGCACGTCCTCGACGACGGTGACCTCCTCGAGGTCCAGCCGATGTTCGCGCCCAACGTCCTCGTCGGCTTCGGTCGCGTCGAAGGACGCTCCGTCGGGATCGTCGCCAACCAGCCGCTGCAGATGGCCGGCACCCTCGACATCGCGGCCGCCGAGAAGGCCGCACGCTTCGTGCGGACGTGCGACGCCTTCAACATCCCCGTCCTCACGTTCGTCGACGTCCCCGGCTTCCTGCCCGGAACCGACCAGGAGTGGGACGGCATCATCCGCCGCGGCGCCAAGCTCATCTTCGCGTACGCCGAGGCCACCGTCCCGCTCGTCACCGTCATCACCCGCAAGGCGTACGGCGGCGCGTACATCGTCATGGGCTCCAAGCAGCTCGGAGCCGACGTCAACCTCGCCTGGCCGACCGCCCAGATCGCCGTCATGGGCTCGGGCGGCGCCGTGAACATCCTTCAGCGCAGCGCGCTCAAGAAGGTCGCCGACGCGGGCGGCGACGTCGAGGCCGAGCGCCAGCGCCTCACCGACGAGTACGAGGACGCGATCGTCAACCCGTGGGACGCCGCCGCGCGCGGCTACGTCGACGACGTCATCGAACCGTCGACGACTCGCGTCCAGATCGTGCGTGCTCTGCGGGCACTGCGCACCAAGCGGGCCTCCCTCCCCGCCAAGAAGCATGGGAACATCCCACTGTGAGCACCGACCCCACAGCGATCCCCAGCCCCGACGAGCCCCACGCCGACGGAGGACCCAGCGGCGCGCACGACGACGACAACCTCGACGACGACAGCTCCCTCGACAACACCGACCTCGACGAGGACAGCGACCTCGACGACGTCGACCCGAAGCACCTCGCGCCGCTCGTCATCGACTCGACCGCTCTCCACACGCGCGTCGACGAGCTCACGGCGGCACTCCACCGCTACGTCGACCTCGCAGTCGGCGCCCGAGCAGAGTTCGACGCGGCCACCGTCGAGGACGACCCGCGCATCGAGGCGGCCGAGGACGAGATCGGGCGGCTCAACGCCGCGGTCTCCGAGGCGTTCGAGTCCGAGCTCGGGCTCGTGTCGGGTCACACCACCGAATCGTGGGAGTCGGACGACCTCGACGACCTCGACGACCTCGACGACGACGACCTCGGCACGCTCGTCGAGCTGACGTTCACCGTGAGCCCCGGACCGTTGACCACGGGCGACGACCCGCTCGAGCGCGCCCTCGAGATCGTCGAGGACGCCGCCGACCAGGTGACGACCGCGCTCGAGGACGCCGGCTACACGGTCGACGGATGGTCCGTGAGCCGCGACATCAACCTCGATCTCGACGACGACGACTGAGGGACGGCAGAGGAGAGCACATGAGCATCGTCAACCACGACCTCCCGGGCGTCCGCGTCGTCCGCGGTGCACCCGACGACCTCGAGCTCGTCGCACTCGTCGCAGGCCTCGCCTCGACCACCACGGACGACGCCCCCGAGGACGCGCCCGCCTCAACCCCCGTCTGGGGACGGGACCGCGGCATCCGCGGCGCCCGGCCCTATGGCCTCGACAGCGACGCGTGGCGGTGGAGCGCCCGCCGCTGAACGCTGCGGACGCCCACGCGACAGTGGCGCGGTCGAGTGCGCCAGCACCGTCGGCAGTGCCGGCGCGGGAGCAGGTGCAGATGAGCCCGCGGGAGCGCGGACGGCCGCGGAAGCACGCACCGGCGCAGGCGCAGGATCAGGCGCGGGCGCAGGCGCAGGCGCAGGCGCAGGCGCAGGCGCAGGCGCAGGAGCAGGAGCAGGAGCAGGATCAGGTGCGGACGCAGGACCACGCACAGACGCAGGATCTGGCGCACCGACAGCCACGGACGACCCCGGCGGCGGCGCGAGCCACCATGTTCCGCGGGGCTGCACGAGCGGCCGGAGCACGGCCCGCACAGGCGGGCTCGCGAGCGCCAGGGTGAGCCCGACCCCGACCACGACGAGCGCGACGAGGTCCGCCGGCTCGCGCACCGCGTCGAACACCCCGACGCTCTTCGCATGCTGCACGAGCACCGGGTGCACGACGTACACGGTCATCGACCCCGCACCGAGCGTCGTCCACCACGGCACCCGGGTGACCGGCACAAGCGCGAGCGCGCCGAGCGCCCCGACCGTCCCGAGGACGAGCACGAGGCCGCGAAGACCTGCCTCGCCGAGCTGCTGCTCCCACCCGCCCCCGTACGGACCCGCGAACCTCAGCACACCCCGTCCGAACCGCTGCGAGAGCACGAGCATCCCGCCGCCCGCGACCGCGAGCCCGACGGCCCCGACGACTCGGGCCCGCACCGTCCCCAGCGCCCCACGCGCACCGCGCTGCCGCAGTCGCCATCCGAGCCAGAACAACGGCAGGTACACGAACGTCCGCGAGCCGGCGAACGCCTGACCGAGCTGCGGGACAAAGCCCGCGCCGAGCGCGAGCACCCACACGAGCGCACCCGCACCACGGACGCGCACGAGCAGAGGAAGCATGAGACGCCACCACAGGAGCGCGAGGAGGAACCACAGCCCAAACGAGGGATAGGCAGGTTCGTAGCGCCACAGGTCGTCGACGATCCCCCGCCGCAGGAACGCGACGATGTCCCACACGAGGTAGACGCCGAGGACGTTGCGGAGGAGGACGACGATCCTGCGGTCGTCCAGCGGCCGCGCATCAGAGAAGTACCCGGCGACGAGGACGAACACCGGAACGCGGAGCGGCCACGTCGCCCAGTAGAGACTCGTCGCGGTGCTCGAGCGTGCAAGCACGGGCTCGAGCAGGTGCATGACAACGATGAGGGTTGCCGCGACGAGACGCGCGTTGTCGGCCCACGGGTCGCGAGCACCGCGCGCGACGGCACGGGACGCAGCGCCCGGGGCACCTGGAAGACGAGGTCTCACGGTGGCACGCTAGGGTCCCCGCTCGCCCAGGAGTCGCTCCGCCCTGCACGTCCGGCCAAGGTTCCCGCCCTGTTCAACGCTGCGTCGCCGGCGGTCAACGTGGCGTCGCGACGCCGTGTGCCCGCCGTCGCGCGGTCACCTCCGCCTCACCGTCCCGACACCCGACGCTCCTAGCGTCGGCGACGTGACAGTCAACTCATCTGGTCGTGTCGGGCACGGTCCCGACCGGTTCCCGGACGACGTGCCGCTCGCCGTCGTCGTCATCCCCGCCCGCGGCGGGTCGCGCGGCATCCCGCGCAAGAACCTCGAACGTGTCGCGGGCAGGAGCCTCGTCGCCCGCGCGGTGCGCTCCGCGCTCAGCGCGGGCGTCGGCCCCGTCGTCGTGTCGACGGACGACGAGGAGATCGCGGTCGAGGCTGCCCGTCATGGCGCACGTGTCGTCCGCCGGCCCTCCGGGCTCGCGACGGACACGGCCGGCTCAGAGGGCGTGGTGCTCCACGTGCTCGACCAGCTCGACGCGCACGGCGAGGCTCTGCCGCCCGTGACGGTGCTCGTCCAGGCGACGAGCCCGTTCCTCGATCCGCTCGACCTTGCCGTCGCGGTGCACCGTGTCGCCGACGACGCGGCGGACGTCGTGCTCGCCGCGACCGAGGACCACAGCTTCCGGTGGACGCACGACGCTGACGGCGTCGCGTCGCCCGTCGGGCACGACGCCTCGCACCGGCCGCGCCGTCAGGACCTGCCGCCGCAGCTGCGAGAGACCGGCGCGTTCTACGCGATGCGCACGACAGGTCTGCGCGAGCACCGCAACCGCTTCTTCGGCCACATCGCGCTCCATGAGGTCCGCGGGCTCACGTCGATGGAGATCGACACGCCCGCGGACCTCGCCCACGCTCGCGCCGTCGCCGCGCATCTCCTCGACCCGTCGTCCGCGCCGCACCTCGACGTCGACGCGATCGTCACCGACTTCGACGGCGTTCACACCGACGATCGTGCGTCCGTCGCGGCCGACGGCACCGAGCACGTCCGCGTCCATCGGGGCGACGGGCTCGGCGTCGCCCGGGTGCGGCGCGCAGGCGTCCCGTTCCTCGTCCTGTCGACCGAGCGCGACGGCGTCGTCGCTGCGCGCGCCCGCAAGCTCGGCGTCGACGTCGTCCACGGGAGCGACGACAAGGCCGGCGACCTGCTCGCATGGCTCGCCGCGCACGACCTCGACCCTGCACGCGTCGTCTACGTCGGCAACGACGTCAACGACCTCGCGCCGATGTCGCTCGTCGGCTGGCCCGTCGCCGTCGCCGACGCGCACCCCGAGGTGCGAGCGGCCGCACGCCACGTGCTCACGCGGGCGGGCGGCGAGGGGGCGGTCCGCGAGGTCTGCGACCTCGTGCTCGCAGCCCGCGACGAGCACACCCCCGTCTCGCACGGCACCACGTCGCACGTCCCCAGCTCTCCCGTTCCAGCCTCATCCACCCACGCGGCGACCGCCGCCACGCTCAGGAGCTACTCATGACCTCGTCCCCGCTCACCGCACCCGCCGCCGCCCCCGTCGCGATCGGCGACCAGCTCGTCGGCGCCGGCCAGCCCGTCTACGTCATCGGCGAGATCGGCATCAACCACAACGGAGACGTCGAGATCGCCAAGCAGCTCATCGACGTCGCAGCCGACGCCGGCGCCAACGCCGTGAAGTTCCAGAAGCGCACTCCGGAGATCTGCACGCCGGCCGCGCAGCGCGACCAGATCCGCTCGACCCCGTGGGGCGAGATGACGTACCTCGACTACCGCTACCGCGTCGAGCTCGACCGCGGTGCGTACGAGAAGATCGCGCAGCACGCCGCGGACCGCGGCCTGCACTGGTTCGCGTCCCCGTGGGACGTGCCGTCGGTCGACTTCCTCGAGGACCTCGGCGTCGTCACCCACAAGGTCGCGTCCGCGTCCGTCACCGACCTCGAGCTGCTCCGCGCGCTCGAGGCGACGGGCAAGCCGATCATCCTCTCGACGGGCATGTCGACGCTCGAGCAGATCGACACTGCCGTCGAGACGCTCGGCACGTCACGCCTCGTCCTCATGCACGCGACGTCGACGTACCCGCTGCCGCCCGAGGAGGCGAACCTCCGGACCATCGCGACGCTCGCCGAGCGCTACGGCGTGCCCGTCGGCTACTCGGGCCACGAGCGCGGCCTGCAGATCTCGGTCGCGGCGGTCGCGCTCGGCGCCGTCACCGTCGAACGCCACATCACGCTCGACCGCACGATGTGGGGCTCCGACCAGGCCTCGTCGCTCGAGCCGACCGGCCTCTCCCACCTCGTGCGTGACATCCGCATCATCGAGAAGGCCATGGGCGACGGCGTCAAGCGCATCTTCCCGGGCGAGCTCGCACCGCTCTCGCGACTGCGTCGCGTCGACGCCTGAGTATGACGCACCCGCTGCCCGCGTCGGGACGACCGCGCGTGAGCGTCGTCGTCCCGGCGCGGGACCAGGCCGAGCACGTCGAGGCTGCGCTCACGAGCCTGACCCGTCAGCTCGACGACCCGCGCGAGCTCGAGGTCATCGTCGTCGACGACGGGTCGGTCGACGGCACCGGGGACATCGTCGAGGAGATGTCGGGACGATTCGCCCGGCTCGAGCTCGTCCGTAACGACACCCCGACGGGCGTCGCGAACGCCCGCAACACGGGGCTCGCGCTCGCGCGCGGACGCCACGTCGCGTTCCTCGACCCCGACGACTGGTTCGCACGCGGACACCTGCAGCATCTCAGCGACGCCCTCGAGCACCTCGGCGTCGACTTCCTCCGGTGCGACCATGTGCGTGACGACCACGGCGCCCGGTCGGTGCACGCGGTGCCCGAGCACAGGCGCGACCTCGTCCTCGACCCCCGCGACGGCATCGGCCCTGCCCACCTCACGACGCCCGTCGACTACCCGTTCGTACCGTTCGGCCTCTACGACGGCCGTCTGCACGACGAGGGGCTCCTCGGCTTCGTCGCAGGTCTGCACACCGCGGAGGACCGCGCATGGATCTGGCGCATGCACCTGCACGCGCGGACCTGGGCGGTCGTCGGCGGCCTCGGGGCCTTCTACCGGCGGGGCACCCCGACGTCGCTCACCCGTGTCTTCGACCGACGGCAGCTCGACGTCATCCACGCGTATCGCGAGATCTTCCTCCTCGTCCGGCGTGAACCCGCCCACGAGCGGCACTGGGCGAAGGCTGTCCGGCAGCTGCTCGCGATGGCATGCCACCACCTCGCGCGGCTCGCGGACGTCAACCCCGCACTCGCCGCCGAGCTGCGCGACGGCGTCGACGTGACGCTGGCGATCGCGCCTCCCGAGGTCGTCAGCGCGACGCTCCGCGACCTCGCGCCCCGCCGACGAGCACTGCTTCTCGGCGACCCGACCGCCACGGACGCGTCGCGCCCACCCGCACGGGCCGACGGCCCGGCACCCTCCCGGAGCTCACGTTGACGCAGCTGCTCGTCGTCACCTCTCCCCGTCAGATGCTGCTGCTCGCCGCAGCGATCGACCACGGCGCTCTCCCTCCCGCCCCCGACGGGCGCGTCGTCGTCCTCGCCGACATCGTCCCCGTCCCCGAGACGGGGCCCGAGCTCGCGGCGAACGCGGCGCTCGGAGCCTTGGCGCGCCGCACCGACCGCATCGTCAGCTGGACGGCGACGATCGCACCGCTGCGGCCCGCGACGTTCGTCCCACGACGGGACGAACAACCAGTCTGGGAGCGTCTCCTCCGCGAGCACTGGCAGCTCGGTGACGGCCCCGTCACGCTCGTGCTCGCCGACCCGGCGCAGGGGCCGGGCCGGGCGCTCACGCGCGTCCTGCCTCACGCGCGCCTCACGCTCGTCGCCGACCGTCTCGAACGATGGGCACCGCCACGGACGGCGCTGCGGGACGGGTTGCCCGCACGGGTCGACGCACTCGTCGCGCCCGAGCTCCTCCCCGGGCTGCTGCCGCACGCGTACGACGAGCACGGCACCCGGACGGTCCTCGTGCCCGCGCGACGTCTCGTCGACGTCGTCGTGGAGACCGCACGCGACGTCGCGCCGAACCACTCGGCACCTGACCGGACCGCACGCAGCTCGGGCACCAACGGGGACGGCACGAGCACGGCCCTGCTCATCGTCGACGCGCCCGAGGACCTCGGCCACGACGGTGACGATCCCGCGTCCACGGGCGCGGGAGGCCTTGGTGAGCTCGGCGCGCTCGCCGAGAGGCTCGCAGAGCTCGCGGCCATCGAGATCGGGGCCGCCGGGCTCGATGACGTCACGCTCGTCGTCCACCCACGCGCGACGCCGACCCAGGTGCGTCGCACCGTCCGGACGTTGCGGGCCGCTCACCTCGACGTCACGATGTCGAGCGCAGACGTACCCGCAGAGGTCGTCGTCGTCCGCGACGCGCCGAGGCTCGTCGTCGGGACCGCGTCGACCGCCCTCGTCACGGCGCTCGCGCTCGGGGCGCGCGACGTGCGTGCGGTCGGCACCGCCGAGGTGCTCGACGCGCTCACCCCGTACCACCACCCCGCACGCACGGCCCTCACCGTGACGGACCGCCTGCTCGCCACGGGTCCCGAACCGTCGACAGCCGACGTGGTCCGGCTCGTCGAGGCCGTCACGTACGTCATGCACCCGGACCGCGTCCCTCACCTGCGGCCGGCCGCCGTCGCCGTGCTCACGTCCATGCAGGGCACGGACGACGAGGGGCGTCCGCCGTGGCGCCGATGGATACGTCGGCGACGCGTCGAACGGCTGAGGCTCGTCGCTGCCCGCGACGGTGCCGTGACCGACGTGCCGCCCCCGACGCCAGGCCCCGCGGCCATGCCGGCGCCGGTGCCCGTGCCCGTGCCCGTGCCGACCGCACCGGACCGCTCCGCGGCAGTCCCGCGGCGCGGCCGAGGCCTCCGGACCGCTCTCCGCCTCATGCGTGCGGGCGACGCGCCGCGGCGGGAGCCATGACGGGGCTCGCGCTCGTCGAGTCACCGCTGCAGGTCCTGGGGCTCGTCGACGCACTCCTCGCGGGATCGCTCGACCCAGTGACCGCCGTCGTGCGGACCGACCCTGCCCGGGCGACGTTCCGGGCGCTCGCCACCCACCTGTCTCCTACGCTGCTCGTGTCCGCGCCGACAGGCCCCGGGGCGGCCCGACGCGCCATGATCGAGCCTGCCGACATCCTCGTGCTGGGCGACCCGCTCTCCGGCGTCGCGCAAGCGCGGCTGCTCCTTCCCGGACGCCCCTCCGAGATTGTGCTCGTCGACGACGGCACCGCGACCCGTCTCGTCGTCGATGCCCTTCTCGGACGGGCCCCGCTCGTGCGCGCGCACGTTCCGGTTGCCCTTCGGAGGCGGGTGCTGGGCGCCGTGGCGTCCGCGACTCTTGCGCGGCAGGCGGGCGCCCGGCGTCTGACGCTCCGCACGTGCGTCGGGGTGCCCGACGACGACCGTGTCGCGCTCGCCCGTGAGGGAGTCGTCGTCGCGCAGCACACGCTCGGACACGTACGAGCCCTCGACGTGGGAGCACCCGTCACCGAGGACGTCGTCGTGCTGGGCTCAGCACTCGCCGACGACGGTCTCATCGCAGCGGACGCCTACGACGACTGGCTCACCCGCACGGTCGACGACGCGCTGTCTGCAGGAGGCACCGTCCGGTACCTCGCGCACCGTCGTGAACCCGCGTCGCGGCTCGCAGCACTCGCGCGGCGAGGAGTGCGGACCGACACCGTGCCCCTGCCGGCCGAGCTGCGGCTCCGGCCCGGGAACGGCGTCCGACGAGTCGTGTCGCTGCCCACGTCGGTCCTCCTGACGATCGGTGCCGCGCTCGTCGAGGACGGCGTCGACGTCGACGCACAGGCCGTCCCCGACGCGTGGTGGACCGCGAAGGTCCCACCCGCGCTACGGGCCCACCTCGATCAGCCGCGTGCCCGCCTCGCCGACGGCCCCGGGACGGCGCGGCCACGGCAGCGCCGCTCACCGGGGGACGCCACCGCGGCACCCGAGAACCCGACGATGCCCTCGGAGGCGCGACCCGCATGACCCTCAGCACCGGAGTCCAGCTCGCTCCCGCCACCACGACGTCCGTCCGTGTGCTCGCGGTCGCCGACTCGGATTCGTACCTCAAGTGGGGGGCGTCGACGCTCGCGACGCTCTCCGACGACGCGACGCTCGACCTCGTGCTCCTGAGGTCGCCGATCCTGCCGTCGGCCGACCAGCGAGCCGCGGCGGTCACGGGCACGCCCTTCGCGGACGCCGACGTCCCGGTCCTCACGCCCCGGGCGCTGTGCGCGCACCTGCGAGCGACGGATCCCGACGTCGTGCTGCTCTCCGCGACAGGCCCCGTCGCGGAGCTCGTCGTCCGGCTCGTCGAGCGCGTCGGCGGCAGCCGTCGGCCCGCTCTCGCCGGTGGTCTGCCCGGCATGTCGTACCCGGCGACGCTCCGGGCGTTGCGCTTCCGGGCGGGGCAGGATGCGTTCGTCGTGCACTCCCTGCGGGAGCGACGCGAGTTCGCCGCGGTCGCGGCCCAGCTGGGGCTCGACCTGCCCGTCCTGCTCGCGCCGCTGCCGTTCCTCGCGCCGTCGCCGCCGGGCGCGCCGGTGTCATCGGGCACGTCGGTGTCGTCAGGCGCGTCGGGCGCGACAGGCCCGTCACGGTCGACGGACGACGGCCGCACCTCCCCCGCGCTCTCCCGCGTCGTCTTCGCACCCCAGGCGAAGATGCCCGTGACGCGAGCGCACCGCGAGCAGATCCTCCACGCCCTCGCCCGTCTCGCGGACGACCGCCCCGACGTCGACGTCGTCGTCAAGGTGCGCGGGCTCGCAGGCGAGGCGCAGACGCACCACGAGGCGTTCCCGTTCGACGTCCTCCTCGCGGACCTCGTCGCGGCCGGTGGCGTCCCCTCCGGGGCGGTCCGGGTCGCGACCGGGCCGCTCGCCGACCAGTTCGGTCCGGGATCGGCGCTCGTCACGGTGTCGTCGACAGCGGCCCTGGAGTCGCTCGCCGCTGGCATCCCCACACTCGTCCTCGAGGACTTCGGCGTCAACGAACGCATGCTCAACGCGGTGTTCCTCGGCTCGGGCTGCCTCGGCACGCTCGACGACCTGGCCGCCGGACGCTTCGGGGTGCCCGACCCACGGTGGCTCGAGGACAACTACCTCCACGACACCCCGAGCGAGCTGCCCGACGCGATCGTCCAGCTCGCGGCGGCCCGCCGCAGGGGCGGGCTCACTCCGCCGCGCACGCGCCGCACGCGCGGCGTCGTCCTCGGCAGGGTCCGGCGCCGGCTCATGCGGACGTTCGTCCGATCGCAGGCACCGCAGTGGCTCCTCGCGGTGCTCGACCTTCCGGGGCGCGTCCGGAGGTCGCTGGCAGCGGCCCGCCCGTAGGCCCTGCCCCGGGTTCCGGCTGCGGTCCGGGCTGCGCCCAGGGGCGCCGGCCGCGAACCGGTCACAGACGGCCTCTCCCTCGCGGACGACGCGCCGCTCAGGCCAGCGAGACAACCTACCTCGGCGTGTCGATCCCCCGGAGGAAGCCCGCGCCCCACGTGAGGTGCATCGTCGCGAGCACCGCAGGGAGCCTCACGACGACGCGCCACGGGTGCCCGCGGCCCGCGACGAGCGCACCGCCGACGACGACGAGGCCGTATCCGAGCCACGGCAGCGCCCCGAGTGTGAGCAGCCACGGCGCCCAGGCGGCGCCGACGGCAGCCGCGTACACGCCCGCAGCCGCGACCACGAGGCCCGCGAGGAGCGCGAGGACGGTGAGCGGCGGCGCGAGGTACCGCATCGACGCAGTGCCGCGGTGACGACGCACGACCTCGCGGCGCCATCGTCCGGTCGACCAGAACTGCCGCGCGAGCGCCCTGTAGGACGCGCGCGGACGGTACTCGACGACGAGTGCGGGATCGAACCACACGAGGCCCCCGCCCCGCCTGATCCGGAGGTTGAGCTCCCAGTCCTCAGCGCGTTCGAAGAGCTCGTCGTAACCCCCGGCACGCTCGACGGCCTCGCGGCGGAACGCACCGAGGTAGGCGGTCTCGCTCGGTCCCGCGACCCCGCCGACGTGGAACGGGGCGGGACCGATCCCGACGGGGTGCGACATACCGATCGCAACCGCGCGCTGCGTCGCCCCGTCACCGCGCGGCACCATGAGGCCCCCGACGTTGTCGGCGCGCGTGTCGAGAAGGATGCGGACAGCGTCACGCACGTAGCCGGCGGGGAGCGCGGTGTGCCCGTCGAAGCGGACGAGGATCTCGGAGCGCGGGTCGCACGCGCGCATCGCGACGTTGAGGCCGTCGGGGATGAGACCCGTACGGTTCTCGACGATGCGCACGCGGCTGTCAGCCCGCACCGCCTCAGCCGCGATCCCGTACGTGTCGTCGCGCGACGGCCCGACGGCGACGACGACCTCGAGGTCGCCCGGGTAGTCCTGGGTGAGCACGGACGTGAATGCGCGGCGCAGGTGCTGCTCCTCGTTGCGCACGGTCGCGAACACGGAGACCGCGGGCCACGCGCTGCCTTCCGCAGGGGCACGCGAGGGCGACGTCCGCGGCGCGCGGGGGCCACCGGCACGGGGCCGGGGCGCCGTCGTCGTGACGACCCGCGCCGTGGGTGCGCTCGGCAGCCCGTTCGGGGTACACGGCCCGTCCGCAGGTGCGTGGTCCGGCGCGAGGTCGTTCTCGACCTCGGGTGCGGTGGCGGGCGTGCTGCAGGCCTCGGGAGCGTTCGTGCGCCGCTCCTCGGCGTCGGTCCGGGTCACGCCCCGACGCTACGACCGGTGCGGGTCCTCCGGTCGAGGTGCGTGTGACGCGGGAGCGTCGTCGAGGTGAACGGCTGACACGGCGTGACCGGCGACGGCGACGTTGTCGAGGTTCTCCGTCGGCACGTTCGTGGGCGACGAGGTCGACCCGGAGACCGACGTGTCGTGCGCGCTCGGCCGCGCCGACTCCGTCACTGGTGGGTCCTGGCGGGGCGCCGAGGGCTCAGGGAGGAAGAGCCACGTGTAGGTCGGCTGGATGATAGGTCGCAGGAGGCGGCGGACGGGCGGGGTTGCGAGGAGCGCGCCAACGACGGCGGTGCCTGCGAGCATGAGCACGACGTCGGTGCGCGAGTCGAGGCGCTCGAGAAGCCCTGCGTCGACCGCCTGGCGCACGAGGAACGGGTGAAGGAGGTAGATATACATCGACCCGGTGCCGAGGTACGAGATCCAGGGCAGTCGCGAGCGCGGCGCCAGGGCGAGGACCGCGAGCGCCGCGAGCATCCCCCCGCCGACGAGCACGAGGGTGCGAGCCTCGAGGTCACCGATGAGGTTCGACTGTGCGTACGGCTTCACCATGCTGAACCATCGGCGCTTGAGGTCGCCGTCCGCGAGGATCGCGACGATCGCAGCGCTCCACACGAGCAGGACGCCCGCAGCTGCCCAGCGCACCCAGGTGCGGTCGAGGACCTCGCGGAGACCGTGCTGCCGGAGCTTCCAGCCGAGCAGGAACACGGGCAGGAACGCGACGGTCCGGCTGATCGACCCGGCCGGGCCGATCGACGGCGCGAACCCGGCCACGAGCGCGACGACGACGCTCAGCGGGACGATCCAGCGGATCGTCGCGAGCAGCGGCAGGATCGCGCGCCAGACGAAGAGCGAGAGGAGGAACCACAGTGCAAGCGACGGAGTCCCTGGGTCGAACGCGAAACGTCCCCCGAGCAGCCATTTGTGGATGGTCGCGAACATCTCGAAGCACAGGTAGACGAGAAGCACGTTGCGGACGAGCCCGACGGCCCTGCGCCGCGTGAACGGCGACGCGTCGGAGAAGTACCCGGCGAGCAGCGCGTAGAGCGGGACGCGCGCGGGCCAGGTGAGGAAGAAGACGTGCTCGAGGAGGTCGCTCTTGCCCGGCACCTGGTCACCGAAGTGCATCATGACGATGAGGAGCGCCGCGATGAACCGCGCGTTGTCGGGCCACGGGTCACGCGGTTTCCGAGTCGTCGTCGTGCGCGCTCGCGCGGTCTGCGCACGTGAGCTCATGTCGCGGTTCTCCCTGTCAGCTTCCGGCCCGCGAGCCGGACCGTACGGCTCACGCAAGGATCAGTGTGCCGTACTTCGCGACGATGAGGGTTGTGATGATGACGACGATCCCAGCGGCGAGGTAGGCGTCGGCCCCCGACCTCACGAAGGTCAGTGCGCGCCGCTGGGCGGCAGGCGGCAGGTAGAGGTTGTCCTCGAGGATGTTGTGGTGGAGCAGCGTCATGAAGACGAGCGTCGTGCCGACCGTGATGACGAGGCACCAGGGGCACAGCGCCCCGATGACCCACATCGACTGCGAGAACAGCCAGAGCGCGAAGGTGAGGCCGAAGAGGTAGACGACCTGCGCGGAGAACATGAACCAGCGGGGGAAGCGGACGCCGCCGAGGCTCGCGACCGCGATGGTGATGACGACCGGTTCGCAGATCATCCCGAGGAACGCGTTGGGGAACCCGAAGACCGACGCCTGCCACGAGAGGCCGACGCTGCTACACGAGAGGACGGAGTTGATGTCGCAGCCGAACGTCGCGTCGGGGTTGCCCGCAAGCACGATCGCGTCGCGGGACAGCACGAACGACGCGGTGAGCGAGAGCAGCGCGGAGAGCAGCATCGTGCCGAAGATCCAGCCGCGCGAGTGGCGGAAGCCTCGCGGGCGCTCGTCGACGGGGTGCTCGTCGACGAGGTGTTCGTCGACGACGTTGGTGCGCTCATCGGTGTCGGTCATGTGCCCTCCAGGGTGTTCGGTCCATCGTCCGTGACGTTCGGCCCGTCCAGCCTCGGACGAAGGTCCCGTGCGACGTCGACGTTCCGCGGCTGCGACGCGGGACGCCGCCGGTGCGCCGACGATCGCGGACGTCCTAGTGTGGCTCCATGGCCACCTCGCACGACGACCCGTCCATCCCCGCCATCGCGCCCGCGCCAGCACGTACGTCGACCGCGATCGACGCCCTCGCGGACGCGCACGTCGCGACCGTGTGCAGGCTCGACCCGTTCATTGCGACGGTCGCGGGCGTGCCCGGGCACGACCACGAGGTACCGGACTGGTCGCCCGCGGGCACCGCTGCGCGTGCCGCTGCCGTGCGGGAGACGCTCGCGGCGCTCGACGGCCTCGACCCGGTCGACGACGTCGACCGGGTGACGGCTGCGGCCATGCGCGAGCGGCTCGGTCTCGAGCTCGAGCTCTTCGAGGCGGGCGAGCTGCTCGCGCCGCTCAACAACATCTCGTCGCCCGCGCAGGACCTGCGGGACGTCTTCGACCTCATGCCGACCGCGACTCCCGAGGACTGGGAGACGATCGCGCTCCGCCTTCTCGCGGCACCGGCCGCGCTCGACGGCTACGTCGAGTCGTTGCGCGAGGCCGTGCGCACGGGTCCGGTGCCCGCCCGGCACCAGGTGGAGCTCGTCGCCGCCCAGGCACGCGAGCAGGCGGACGCGTCGTCGTCGTTCTTCACCGCGTTCGTCGAGGGCGAGGCGGTCGACGCCGCGCTCGAGGGTTCCGCCGTGTGCTCGGCCATCCGCCGCGACCTCCTCGAGGGGGCGGCCGGCGTGCGCGCCGCCTACGGTCGCCTCGCCGACGTGCTCACGCACGAGGTGGCACCGCACGCGTCGGACGTCGACGGCGTCGGCGAGGAGCGGTACGCGCTCTGGTCGCGCCACTTCCTCGGCGCGCGCGTCGACCTGCGCGAGACGTACGCGTGGGGCCTCGAGGAGCTCGCCCGGATCGTCGCGGAGCAGGAGGCCGTCGCGGCCGAGATTGGCGGCCCCGGGACGACGGTCGAGCAGGCGATCGAGCTGCTCAACGCGGACCCTGCGTACACGCTCGAAGGCACCGACGCGCTGCGCCGCTGGATGCAGGAGACGTCGGACGCCGCGATCGACGCGCTCGACGGCACGCACTTCGACATCCCAGCGCCCCTCCACACGCTCGAGTGCCGCATTGCACCGACGCAGACGGGCGGCATCTACTACACGGGCCCGTCGGCCGACCTCGAGCGACCGGGCGCCATGTGGTGGTCGGTGCCCGCGTCGGTGACGACGTTCTCGACGTGGCGCGAGCTCACGACCGTCTACCACGAGGGCGTCCCCGGCCACCACCTCCAGGTCGGCAGCGCCGTCATGCTTCCGCTCAACGACTGGCGTCGGCTGCTGTGCTGGACGTCGGGCTTCGGCGAGGGCTGGGCGCTCTACGCGGAGCGCCTCATGACGGACCTCGGGTTCGTCGCGACGCCGGGCGACCGTCTCGGCATGCTCGACGCGCAGCGCATGCGTGCGGCCCGCGTCGTCCTCGACATCGGCGTCCACCTCGGCCTGCCGTGCCCCGCGGAGTGGGGCGGCGGCACGTGGGACGCCGACAAGGCGTGGGACTTCCTCCGCACGAACGTCAGCCTCGACGAGGACTCGCTGCGCTTCGAGCTCGACCGTTACCTCGGCTGGCCGGGGCAGGCGCCGTCGTACAAGGTCGGGCAGCGGCTGCTCGAGGAGATGCGGGACGCGGCGCGCGACGCGGCCGCGGAGCGCGGCGAGACGTTCGACCTCCGTGAGTTCCACGCGCGGGTGCTCGCGGTGGGGGCCGTCGGGCTCGACACGTTGCGGGACGCGGTCCTCGCTGCGGGCTGACGGGGGTTCGGGGGCACCGCCGCGGTGCTCGCCGTCCACGAGCGGCGTGCACGCCGCAGGCTGACGGGGGCGTTCGGTGAGCCGGGCGAGCAAGCGCGGTGCCCCGCCCCCGGGTGTTGGAGGGCACACGTGGCGGGGCACCGCGGTCGAAGCGTGGGCACGGGGTTCCGGAGGGGTACGTGACCCCGCACCCACGCTTGCTCGCGAGGCGACGTCGCTGTCGCCGGGGACCTGTCGGCGTCCGAGGTGCTCACGAGCGCCCCGGGGGTTCCCGGCGCATGTCCCTTCCCTTCATCCTCGCCGCGCGGCCGTGCGCTCCCGCGGGACGAACGTCCCCGGTCGCGCGGATACGCTGGGTCCATGACCAGGCTCGTCCTCGCCTCCGCCTCCCCCGCCCGCACCGCGACGCTCGCCGCCGCTGGCATCGACGCGCCCGTGCGCGTTTCGGGCGTCGACGAGGACGCCGTCCTCGCCGACGCTGCCGACCGCTTCGGCACGCTCGACCCGGCCGACGCGGTGCTCGTGCTCGCGCAGGCGAAGGCGCTCGCGGTCGCGGAGGACCTCGAGTCGGACGACGTGCCCGACGCGCTCGGCACGGACGACGTCATCGTGCTCGGCTGCGACTCGATGCTCGAGATCGACGGTGAGGTCGTCGGCAAGCCGGGTGACGCGGAGACGGCGCGCGAGCGCTGGCGACGCATGCGTGGACGGTCGGCGACCCTGCACACGGGGCACTGGCTCGTCGACCTGCGCGGCACGGACGCGGGTGGCTCGGGTGGCACGCTCGGCGCGACGAGCTCGACGGTCGTGCGCTTCGCGGACCTCGCGGACGACGAGATCGACGCGTACGTCGCGACGGGCGAGCCGCTCGTCGTCGCGGGAGCGTTCACGATCGACGGTCTCGGCGGGCCGTTCGTCTCTGCGGTCGAGGGCGATCCGCACGGGGTGGTCGGCCTGAGCCTGCCGCTCCTGCGGGAGCTGCTCGCGGAGGTCGGCGTGCGCGTCCACGACCTGTGGCGGACGCGGGTCTGAGGCGCGTCGCGCCGGTGTCCGACGGCCGCAGGGTGCATGCGCCGTGAGGTGTCGGCGCACCTCGTCGCTTGTCGTTGCGGCACAACCGCGCACTGGGCGTCTCCCTGGCTGACCCCGCAGGGTTGTGGGTCCTCCACAAACGACCGTGCACGGGCTTGGACCCCCGTCCAATGTTGTCCCGACACCCGGATGCGCGCCCACGGGCGGGTGCGCGCAGGCGTTACGGTGAGCCGTGCCCGCTCTCACGAAGGTCCTCATCGCCAACCGCGGCGAGATCGCCGTCCGTGTCGCCCGCGCGTGCGCCGACGCCGGCATCGCGTCGGTCGCCGTCTATGCCGACCCCGACCGCGACGCCCTCCACGTCCGGCTCGCCGACGAGGCGTTCGCGCTCGGCGGCGCCCGCGCCGCCGACACCTACCTCGACGTCGCCAAGCTGCTCGACGTCGCACGCCGCTCGGGCGCCGACTCCGTCCACCCCGGCTACGGCTTCCTCGCCGAGAACGCCGCGTTCGCGCAGGCCGTCATCGATGCGGGCCTCACGTGGATCGGTCCGCCGCCCTCAGCGATCGAGTCGCTCGGCGACAAGGTGAGCGCGCGTCACATCGCGCAGCGCGCCGGTGCCCCGCTCGTCCCGGGAACGCCCGACCCCGTGACCTCCGCCGCCGAGGTCGAGGAGTTTGCCCGCACGCACGGCCTGCCCGTCGCGATCAAGGCGGCGTTCGGCGGCGGCGGCCGCGGTCTCAAGGTCGCACGCACGCACGAGGAGATCCCCGAGCTCTACGAGTCCGCGGTCCGCGAGGCCGTCGCGGCGTTCGGTCGCGGCGAGTGCTTCGTCGAGCGGTTCCTCGACCGGCCGCGCCACGTCGAGACGCAGTGCCTCGCCGACGAGCACGGCACCGTCGTCGTCGTCTCGACACGCGACTGCTCGTTGCAGCGACGCCACCAGAAGCTCGTCGAGGAAGCCCCCGCGCCGTTCCTCACCGAGGCGCAGGAGGCCGAGCTCTACGCGGCGTCAAAGGCGATCCTCCGCGAGGCGGGCTACGTCGGCGCAGGCACGTGCGAGTTCCTTGTCGGCGTCGACGGCACCCTGTCGTTCCTCGAGGTCAACACGCGGCTCCAGGTCGAGCACCCCGTGACCGAGGAGGTCACGGGCATCGACCTCGTCCGCGAGCAGCTGCGCATCGCGGCGGGCGAGCCGCTCGGCTACGACTCCGTCGAGGTCCGAGGCCACTCGTTCGAGTTCCGCCTCAACGGCGAGGACCCGGCCGCGAACTTCCTCCCGCAGCCCGGCACGATCACGGCTCTGAGCTTCCCGTCCGGACCGGGCGTGCGCGTCGACTCGGGCGTCGTCGTGGGCGACACCGTCTCGGGGCTCTTCGACTCGATGATCGCCAAGCTCATCGTCACGGGCGCGACGCGCGCGGAGGCCGCGCAGCGCGCACGCCGCGCGCTGCGCGAGCTGCAGATCGAGGGCATCCCGACGGTCGTGCCGTTCCACCGCGCGGTGATGTCCGACGAGCGTTTCGTGCCCGCCGACCCGGCCACGCCGTTCGAGGTCCACACACGCTGGATCGAGACCGAGTTCGTCGACACGCTCGCGACGCTCGCCCCCGCGACGACCGTCCCCGCCGAGGCCGACGCGGCGCCCACGACCGAGCGCGTCGTCGTCGAGGTCGCCGGCAAGCGGCTCGAGGTCGTCATCCCCGCAGGTCTGGCGGGCGCGCGTCGTCCGTCGGGCCCGGGCGCCCGACCGCAGCGCACGCGCCGCACGTCGCGTGCCACGTCGGGCGCGTCGGGCACGTCCCTGTGCTCGCCCATGCAGGGCACGATCGTCAAGGTCGCGGTCACCGAGGGCCAGGAGGTCGCCGAGGGCGAGCTCGTCGTCGTCCTCGAGGCCATGAAGATGGAGCAGCCCCTCGTCGCGCACCGCGCGGGCACCGTCACGGGGCTGCAGGCAGCAGCGGGCGCGGGCGTGAGTTCGGGCACCGTTATCTGCGACATCGTCTGATCCGGTCCCGCGCATTCTTGCGCCTGACGCTCCTCTCGCGCTAGACGCTTTTCTCACGCCAGACACACTGACGGGGTGCAGCTCTCCTCCTTCCAAGGAGAGCTGCAGCCCGTCATTATCGGGTCAACGTGCGGTGGTGACGTCCGTCCCCGTCGCCTGCGCGAGCTTCGCGTTGCCCGAGTAGGTGGCGGTGATCGTGCGCTGACCAACGCGCGAAGTCCGCACCCGCACCGTGAACGTCGCCTTCGACGACGTTCCCGAGAGGTTGACGGTCGCGATCGGGCGTCCGTCGAAGCGAATGACGACCTTCCCGCTCGGCCGCTGACCGCCCGTGCCACGGACGGAGACCTTGACGTAGGCGTCCTGACCGACCTTCATGGCAGGGGCGTTGACACCGACGCGGGTGCGCGCCTTCGCCACCGCAAGACGCGCCTTCGTCGTCTTCGGCGCGACCTGTGCCGAGCCGCGGTACTTCACGGTGAGCGCAACCTTGCCCGGCTTCGTCGTCACGCTCTTGGCGAGCTTGACGCGTGCCACGCCCTTGGTGACCTTCGCCGTGCCGACCTTCTTCTTACCGGCGTAGACGTCCACACGGCCCGTCGGGGCAACGGTCGAGGTGACCTTCACCTTGATGACGGGACGCGCACCCACGGTCGTCTTGAGCGAGGTCACCTTGACCTTCGCCGTGGCGCGCACGACGCGAAGCGTGCCCTTCGCGCTCCCAGCCGCAGCAGTCTTCGTGCCTGCGAAGGAAGCAACGACGTTCCGGTTGCCGACGCGCGCAACGGCAGCGGCGCTGAGCTTGACCTTCGCCGTACCGCGCACGACCTTGGCCGTACCGAGCTTCGTTGTGCCCGCACGGAGGGTGACCGTGCCACCATCAACCGCACCGGCGGACTTCACCGTGACGGTCCACGTGGGACGCACACCAGCACGGGTCGTGAGCATCGCCGGTGAGAGCTTCACCGTGCTGGCTGCTGCCGACGGCTTGCTCGTCTCCGTCGGCTCCGGCTTGCTCGTCTCCGTCGGAGTCGGCGTCGGCTTGCTCGTCTCCGTCGGCGTCGGCGTCGGCTGACCAGTCTCGGTCGGCGTCGGCGTCGGCCCGGTCTCAATCGGACCCTCGTCGCCCGCGGGCGCACCGACCCGGAGGTCGTCGATGAGGATCGTGCCCGTCGGTGCGGCGTCGTCGAGGCGGTCAACCCGCAGGACGAACTCCATGATCGACGCGAGCTGCTTCTTCGTCAGCCGCTCGGAGTCGGCGACACCCGCCGGGTAGGTGACCCGTGCGTCATCGAACGACAGGAAGACCTTCTGGGGTCCCGTGCCGTCCGTCGTCACCGGGAGGTCCCAGAACCAGTCGTCGCCACCGTCGCCCGCAGGCGTACGCACCTGGACGACGAGGCGCTGGGTTGAGCCCTGCGGGTCAACAAAGAGCCCGATGCCCTCAAGGCCCGCGAACGATGCGCCGCCGAGCCACTGTGCCTCGGAGTTGTCGCTGCGGTCGGTGAGGTCGTAGCGGAACGCACCGGCCTTCGAGCCGTTGCTGCCGCCCGTGGGTGCCAGGCCGAGCTGAATGCCATCAGCCCAGTCCTGCGCGCCGCGGTTGTTCCACGTCGTGGCAACCGCGGCGTCGTCGGCGTAGGACTCGAAGTCGTCGAGCACTCGCGCCGCGGCGTCCTCGATCTCAGGCTCAGGCACCGTCGTGGCGCCATCGGCCCGCAGGTCGTCGAGGTAGATCGTGCCAGTCTTGGCGCCCTCACCGTCGGTGAGCGTCACGCCGAGCATGACCTCGTTGATCCGTGCGAGCTGCGTTGCCGTCGGGCGTGCGTCAGGGTCGACACCTTCCGGCCAGGAGACGACGGCGTCGTCGAACGCAAGCGAGAAGTCCTGCCAGCCCTCGCCAGGGTTGACAACAACCGGCAGGTTCCAGAACCAGTCCTCTCCGCCGCCCGGGTTCGAGGGCGTGCGGAACTGCACGAGGAGACCCTGCGTGGCGCCGTCGACATCGATGCGGCCGGAGAAGTGCGTGCGTCCGGCCCAGTCGGTTCCGCCGTACCAGCGACTGTCGCGCTGCAGGCCGGTGTCGGTGAGGTCGAAGACGAAGGCGGCGGCGTTCGAGCCGTCGGTTCCGCGCTCCGGCGCGAGCTCCATCTGGAGCCCGTCGCCCCACTCCTGGATGCCGTTGTTCCCCCACGCCGCCTGAAGTGCCGCGGTGTCCTCGTAGGAGTCGAAGTTGTCGACGAGTGCGGGCTCAACCGCACCCGTGCCCGGGTCAACGAACTCACCCTCGCCGTACGCGACAATGTCATCGATGACGAGGTCACCGGTACGCGGCAGGCTCTCCCCACCGTCGTTGAGGTAGGTGAAGTACTCCGTGACCCGTGCGAGACGCGTCTGCGTGAGCTGTGCACCGGCATTCGCCGTGTCCCACGGCGCAGGCGCGAACTCGGTCCACGGGATCTGCACGTCGGTCGTGCCTGCCGTCGCAAGCGACGGATAGGCCTCAAACGAGATGCCGCCAGCCTTGATCTGGACGACGAGCTTGTGACCCGAGCCGTCGGAGCCAACCGTCAGCCCCAGGCCCTCGAAGCCGGAGAAGTTCTGCGCGGGCGCGTAGGCCCGTCCGAAGCCCTGGTAGGAACGCGACGTGAAGTCGTAGGAGTACGTGACGCCCTGGCCATCGCTGCCGCGGTCGGCGAGCGCGATGATCTCGGAGCCTGCGTTGTTCGTCGTCCACGCCGCGCGGAGCGCGTCGTCGTCGCCGTAGCCCTCGAAGTCATCGATGGTGCCGCGCGGGAACGTCGGCAGGTCACCGAGAACGACGAGCGTGTCGTCTGAGAACTCCTCGCCGCCGACGGTGCCCGTAAGGGTCACCGAGCGCGTGGCGTTGCTGAGGTCGGCCGGGTCAATCTCCCACGTGCCCGTGAGGAAGCCCGTCGCGGCGTCGAGCGTCAGCGGGACGTTGGTGCCCAGCGCGGTGAACGTTGCGGTTGCCGTGTCGGCGCCAGGACCCGTGGCCTTGGCGCGGACGGTCACGGTCGTGTCCGTGATGCGCACCCCGGCGGCCGGCGAGACAAGGCGCAGCGCTGAGGCGTGCGGGGCTGCGGTGACCGTGCGCCCATGAACGTCAGCGAGGTCGAGGTCGGAGGCGAAGAGCGTGGCGTCGTCAGCCGCAAACTCAGCAAAGTCCGCCCACATGTCGTGGGCGTCAACCTCGCCGTAGGCGGGCGGCGGCACGTAGTACTGACCGGGGAAGTTCGCCCACGTCTGCATGTAGGCGATCTTGCTGGCCACGGAGTCAGAGTGGATCGCGTCGAAGAGCGTCGTGAAGAACTCGATCTCAGCGTTGCCGCTCGCGGTGATCGCGCGGTCGCCGTTGCGGCCGAACTCGGTGAAGGCCGCAACCTTGCCGCGAGCCTCGGCCTGCGTCACGATCATGCGCAGGTCGTTGACGATGGTCGCCGACCATGCGGCGGTTCCGCCGCCCTCGGAGCCCTCGTAGGCGTCGTAGCCGAGGATGTCGACGAAGTCGTCGCCCGGGTAGGTCGCGAGGTAGCGGCTTGCGTCGCCCGCGAAGGTGCCGTTGGGCGACCAGGAGTAGAGGAAGTTGTTGACTCCCTTGACGTCACGCAGGTACTCGACGGTGTAGCGGAAGATCTCCTGGATCTCACCGGACGACGTGTGCGCGGCGCCCCACCAGAACCACGAGCCGTTCGACTCGTGGAACGGACGGAAGATGATCGGCACGAGCGTGCCGTCGGTCCGCTCCGAGCTCTTCGCGGTGGCCGCAATGAGGTCCAGGTAGGCGTTGTAGTCCGCATTCTTCTCACCGCCGGGCAGGATCTGGCTGACGACCCGCCCCTCGGTGTCGTTGTAGCGGCCGCCCGTGACGAAGTTCGGCATGTGGGCCGAGAGCGTCGGGATCGCGCCGAGTGCGTCCGCGCGCACGAAGGCCGCCGCGAGGTTCGCAACGTTCTCCTCGCTCGACGCGCCCTCAACACCCGGCTTCTCTTCGCCGCGCAGCGCAAGCGTGTCGAAGCCAAAGACCGCGGGGAGGTCGCTCAGTCCGGCGTAGACGTCGGAGCGCAGGGATTCGCCGTCGGGGCCAGTCGTGGCGGGGCTGTAGGACTCGGTGACGGCGTGCTGCTGGCCGAAGAGGATCCCGCCGCGGCCTGAGTCGGCGAGGTAGTCGAAGAGCGAGAGGGTCTGAGCGCTAGCCCCCGGGTCGGCGACTCGAAGTCCCGCTCCGGGGGTGTCGTCGGGCGCTGCGACGGCGACCCCTGCCCCCGTGAGGGCGAGAGCCGCGGCCGCGATCACGGCAACGCCGTGTCGCGTCGCGCGCTGAAATGCGGTCTGCATACGTTCTCCTTTGAAACGCTTAAGCATCGCCACCCGGCGCGGCAGTGCGACGGGATTAGCGAAAGAGTAGCGACTTCTGGGGCGATTGTGAACCGAGTGCCCACCCAGCGCGCGTCACAACTTGCCATCGGAACTGAAGCGCTACATCACGGTTCAGTGACGGTAGCCGTCGGCCACTGTTCGAGAAGTCCCAGCAACACCCCGCAGCCGGGTCGTACCGTGGAACCGACAAGTTTCGACTGAAACGAGGAGTCTCGTGTCCACCTCCCCCATCGACGCCACGACGACGGCCGCTTGGCGCGCCCTCTCAGAGCACCGCGACGCCTTCCGTGGCGACCTGCGCGGCTGGTTCGCTGCCGACCCGCAGCGCGCCGAGCGCCTCACCCGCACCGCGGGCGACCTTCATGTCGACCTCTCGAAGAACCTCCTCACCGACGAGACGCTCGAGCTCCTCGTGCGACTCGCGGACGAGGTCGGCCTCCGCGGTCGCGTCGACGCGATGTTCGCGGGCGAGCACATCAACACGACCGAGGACCGTGCCGTCCTCCACACCGCGCTCCGACGCCCGGCCGGCGCCGAGCCTGCGCTCGTCGTCGACGGCCAGGACGTCGACGCTGACGTGCAGGAGGTCCTCGCGCAGGTCGCCGAGTTCGCCGAGAAGGTCCGCACGGGTGAGTGGCGCGGCGTCACCGGCGCCCCGGTGAAGACGGTCGTCAACATCGGCATCGGCGGCTCCGACCTCGGCCCCGTCATGGCGTACGAGGCCCTTAAGCCGTACGTCGGCGACATCGAGGTGCGCTTCGTCTCGAACATCGACCCGACGGACGTCGCCGAGACGACCGCGGGCCTCGACCCGACGACGACCCTCTTCATCGTCGCGTCGAAGACCTTCACGACGCTCGAGACCCTGACGAACGCGCGCCTCGCGCGCGAGTGGCTCTGGGAGACGCTCACGGCTGCGGGTGCGATCGACGGCTCCGAGGCGTCGCGCGCCGACGCCGTCGCGCACCACTTCGTCGCCGTCTCGACTGCGCTCGACAAGGTCGAGGCCTTCGGCATCGACCCGGCCAACGCGTTCGGGTTCTGGGACTGGGTCGGCGGCCGCTACTCGGTCGACTCGGCGATCGGCCTCGCGCTCGCCATCGCGATCGGGCCCGACGCGTTCGGTGAGCTCCTCGAGGGCTTCCACACGATGGACGAGCACTTCCGGACCACGCCGTTCGAGCAGAACGTGCCCGCGCTCATGGGCCTGCTCAACGTCTGGTACGTGAACTTCCTCGACGCGCACTCGCACGCGGTCCTCCCCTACGCGCAGCACCTGCACCGCTTCGCGGCGTACCTCCAGCAGCTCACCATGGAGTCGAACGGCAAGTCGGTCCGGTGGGACGGCTCGCCAGTGACCTCGCAGACCGGCGAGATCTTCTGGGGCGAGCCCGGAACGAACGGGCAGCACGCCTTCTACCAGCTCATCCACCAGGGCACGCGCCTCGTCCCCGCGGACTTCATCGCGGTTGCGACGCCCGCGCACCCGCTGCGCGACGGCGAGGCCGACGTCCACGAGCTGTTCCTCTCGAACTTCTTCGCGCAGACGAAGGCGCTCGCGTTCGGCAAGACGGCCGACGAGGTGCGCACGGAGGGCACGCCCGAGGCGATCGTCCCGGCGCGCGTCTTCTCGGGCAACCGTCCGACGACGTCGATCATGGCGCCCGCGCTCACGCCGGCCGTCCTCGGCCAGCTCGTCGCCCTGTACGAGCACATCACGTTCGTCCAGGGGATCGTCTGGGGCATCAACTCGTTCGACCAGTGGGGCGTCGAGCTCGGCAAGAAGCTCGCGATGGAGATCGCCCCGGCGATCTCGGGCGACGACGAGGCGCTCGCGGCGCAGGACGCGTCGACGAAGGGCCTCATCGAGTACTACCGGGCCCACCGCACCCGCTGACGAGGAGGCCGCGTCCGCGGCCCCTCCCTCTCCCACCACCCTCGACGCGTCGTCGCCCCGGACGACTAGCCCCCTCCAGTGCGACCCGTAGGGCTCCAGCACCGTTCGAGCGTGCTGGAGCCCTACGAGTCCTCCCCTCTCCCGGCTCGTGAGTCTGGAGCACCGTTCGACGGTGTTCGAGACCTACGAGTCGGGAATGTCGAGGGCCATCGCTAGGCTCCTGGCATGGTCGACGCACCGACGCGCCCGCTCGCGCGCACCGCACTGCTCATGCTCGTCACGGCGCTCACGGTCGAGCTCGTGCGCGCGACGGGCCCGATGCTCGACCGCGCGTTCTCCGCCGGCGTGATCGTCGTCGCGCTCACGGCGCTCGGCACGTACGTCGCGCCGGGCCTCGTGACGCTCGCGGTCGCGCGGCTGCGGCCCGTCACGGGCCGGACGGTCCTCGCGGGCGTCGTGCTGCTCGCGCTCGCACGTATCGCCGTCCAGACGACTGGCGGCGTCCCCCGGTACTGGCTGACGCTCGCAGCGGCGTCGGTCGCGGTGAGCGTCCTCGCGCTCACGGTGAGCCTCGTCGCGGGTGACGGCGACGGTGATCGGGCCGGATCACGCCGCGCGGCTCTCGCGACCGCGACCGGTGTCGGCGTCGCTGCCGTCGTGAGCGTCGCGCTCGGGACGTGGGACGCTCCGTGGCGCCCTGGGCTGGACGGCTGGCTGCCGACGCTGCTCGTCGCGGGCGCCGCGCTCGGCTGCGCGTGGCGGCTCCGCGACGCCGGTCCGTCCGCGACGCCGCGGCGGACGTGGATGCTCGGGCCCTACCTCGCCGTGATGATCATGGTCCTGGGCAACCCGGCCTATCTCTCGTCCCAGCTCGGCATCCCCTTCGATGCGGCGGGGATCGGCGTCGCGCTCGGGCTCCTCGTCGCGGGCGGGTGGTTCCTGCTTCCCGGGATCGGTGCGGTCGACGCTCGCAGCAGGGGACGCTCGGTCGCGTCCGTCGTCATGGCGGTCGCCCTCGTGGTCGCCGCCGTGCTCGTGCTCTTCCCGACGCAGCCCGTCGGCGACCAGGTCTCGGACGTCACCCGCTGGATCGCGACCCTCGCGATACCGGTGCTGTGGTCCGCCACGACGTACGGCCTCGCCGTCGCCTGGTCGGCGCCGCTCGCGCAGCGCGCACCCGTGCGGGCGGGCCTCCTCCGTGCCGGCAGCGCGACCGCGGTCGGGCTCGGCCTCATCCTGCCGCTCCTCGTCTACCAGCTCGACTACGACGTGCCGCTCGGCTTCCCCAACCAGCTCGTCATCCTCGCGGCCTTCTGCGCCCTGGCCGCGGCCGGCGTGCGCCGGCCGGCCTCGGGCCCAGTCCCGGCCTCGGCCCCGGCCCCGGCCCCGGCGGACCTTCCCGAGGCAGCCGCCCGGACCGCACCCCGCGTCGTGCCGGAGCAGATGCTCTCCGGCGTCGTCGCGCTCGTGCTCGTCGGTGTCGTCTCCTTCTACGCCCGCGTCCCTGCCGTCGCTCCGGCGATCGACAAGCTGCCAGGCACCGTCCGGGTCCTCGACTGGAACCTCCACTACGGCGTCACGCAGGACCCTGGCCTCGGTCTCGGACGCATGGCCGACGCGATCCGTGGCAGCGGCGCGCAGGTCGTCGCGCTCCAGGAGGTGTCGCGCGGCTGGGTCATGGGCGGTGGCGCCGACATGCTCACGTACCTCGAGCACGTGACCGGGTTCCGTGCAGTCGCGGCGCCCGCAGCGGACCGGCAGTTCGTCAACGCCCTTCTCGTCGACCCCGCGCTGCTCGGCGATGACGGCGAGTTCGGCGCCGAGGAGAAGGTCATCCGCACGCGCCTGCCGTACGGCGACGGACCGCAGTGGCGCTCGGCCGTCACCGCCACGCTCCACGTCGCAGGTCCCAGCGGCGACGACGTGCCCGTCGTCGTGACGAGCGCGCACCTCCAGCACCGCGAGGAGAACACCCCGACGCGCCTCGCTCAGCTCGACGTCCTCATGGCCGCCGACATCGCCTCGAGCCCCGCCGCGATCATCGCGGGCGACCTCAACTCCGAGCCGGGCTGGGCGGAGATCGACCACGTGACCAGCCGCGGCTTCGTCTCGGGGCAGGACGCCGCTGGTGACCCGTCCCACCTCACGTTCCCGGCCTGGGACCCTGAGGTCCGCATCGACTGGATCTTCGGCCGCGGCGTGACGTTCTCCGAGGTGCAGGTCATGCCAGACGACGGTTCCGACCACCGCGGCATCCTCGCGGACCTCGAGATTGCCGCCGTCGAGGCGACCGCGAGCGAGTGAGGGGAACCCGGCCATGGACATCGCGCTGACGATCCCCGAGCTGCTGCGGCTCGCCGCCCCAGCGGGTCTCCCACCCGGCATCGGCACGCCCACACTCGTCGGCGACACGCTCACCGTCGAGGTCGACCCGCGCGAGCTGCCCGACCTGCCGACCGCCGCCCGCCTCGCGGCGCGTGCCGCCGGGAACGTCACTGTGACGGTGCGCGTCCTGCGCCTCTCGTCGGGCGTGGCTGTCCTCGACGTCACGGCGTCGGCGCGCTCGCTGCCCGCGCACCGGCTCGTCGGCCTGCTCCTCGGCACCGTCGAGAACGCGCTGAGGAACGCGCTCGTCGTGCGGGGCGTGCGCGGCGACGCCGTGCGCGTCCGTCCTGACGGACCACGCCTCGAGGTCCTCGTGGACACTGCCGCGCTGCTCGCGGCCGCTCCCCTGCCACCGCACCTGCGCGGGCTCGGCGTCGCCGGGCTCCGGCTGGGCGACGGGCGCATCCACGTCGAGGTCACGCTTCCCTGAGACGACCCGGCCGGACGTGACCGTCGTCCTCGGCGCCCCGGGAGACACTGGTCGCGTGACCTTCTCCGACCGTTCCCTCGTCTTGCTCGACCTCGACGGCACGCTCATGGACTCCGCGCCGGGGATCATCTCCTCGGTCGTCCACGCGTTCAAGACCCACGGCCTGCCCGTCCCGACGGCCGACGACCTGCGTCGTTTCGTCGGCCCGCCCATCGGCGAGTCGTTCGCTCGCAACGGCTTCGCCCCCGCCGACGTCCCCGAGGCGATCCGCACGTACCGCGCCCACTTCGTGCCGCACGGCATGTGGACGAACTCGGTGTTCGCCGGCATCCCTGAGGTGCTCGGTGTGCTGCAGGCGTCGGGCCGTCGTCTCGCGGTCGCGACGTCGAAGCCGCAGGTCTACGCGCGGCAGCTCACGGAGCGGTTCGGGCTCGACCCGTTCCTCGAGGGTGTCTTCGGCGCGACGCTCGAGGAAGCGGTCGCCGGCGCGCCCGCGGACGGTCCGGTGCGGGCGTCGAAGGCGGACGTCATCGGGTACGCGCTTGCTGAGCTGGGCGTCGACCCGGCGACGGCGGGTGCGACGACGGTCATGGTCGGCGACCGTTCGCACGACGTCGTGGGCGCGGCCGAGCACGGCATCGACACGATCGGCGTGACGTGGGGCTACGCGGACGAGGGCGAGCTGGAGCGCGCAGGGGCGTCGGCCGTGTCCTCATCCCCGGAAGAGCTTCTCAGTCTCCTCGCCCCCACTCTCGTCCCGTCTCCGCCCCCGTCCCCCCGCCCATAACGGAGACCGCGAGATAGCGCTCTCGCGGCGAGATAGCGCGCGTCGCGCGCTATCTCGCCCGGGGAGCGCTATCTCGCGGACCGGAAGCGGGTCAGTCGAGCGTGCGGCGGTGGCCCATGCGGGCCACCTCCGCGATCGACCCCGAGAGCGACGGATAGACGGTGAACGCCTCCGCGACGTCGTCGACCGTGAGCCGGTGCTGCACCGCGAGCGTGATGGGGAAGATCAGCTCGCTCGCGCGGGGCGCGACGACAACGCCACCGAGGACGACGCCCGCGTCAGGATGGTGAATGAGCTTGACGAAGCCGTGGCGCATGCCGAGCATCTTGGCGCGCGCGTTGCGCGCGAGCGGCAGCATCGTCACCGCGTACTTCGACCCGCGCTCCTGAAGCGCCGCCTCTGAGTAGCCGACGGTCGCGATCTCGGGCGTCGTGAAGATGTTCGCGGCGACCGTGCGCAGGCGGATCGGCACGACGGCGTCACCGAGCGCGTGGGACATCGCGATGCGCCCCTGCTGCGCGGCGACAGACGCGAGCGGCAGGACACCCGTGACATCACCGGCCGCGTAGACGCCGCGCACCGACGTGCGCGAGACGCGATCGACCTCGATGTGCCCCGAGACGGAGAGCTTGACGCCGATCTCCTCGAGGCCGAGGCCCGCGGTCGACGGGATCGAGCCCACGGCCATGAGCACGTGCGAACCCTCGACGACGCGCCCATCGGCGAGCGTCACCTCGACGTGCTCGTCGTCCCCCGACCCGACGACGCGCGCAGACTCGGCCCGCGAGCGCGACATCACGGTCATGCCGCGGTCGCGGAAGACCTCCTCGATGAGGTTCGCGGCGTCGGCGTCCTCGCCGGGCAGGACGCGGTCGCGCGAGGAGACGAGCGTCACGGGCACGCCGAGCGCGTTGTAGGCCCCCGCGAACTCGGCGCCGGTGACGCCCGAGCCGACGACGATGAGGTGCGTGGGCAGCTCGGTGAGCTCGTAGAGCTGCGTCCACGTGAAGATGCGCCGACCGTCGGGCTTCGCGTCGGGCAGCTCGCGCGGGGTCGCACCGACGGCGACGAGGACGACGTCCGCGTCGTACGGCGTGACGGTGCCGTCGTCGGACGTCACCTCGACCCGCGACGCCGACACGAACCGTCCCGTGCCGGTGACGAGCCTCACACCCTCACGCTCGAGGCGCGTGCGGATGTCGGTCGACTGTGCGAGCGCGAGCTCGCGCACACGCGCGTTGACGCGGCCGAGGTCGACGCGGGCGCGGAGGGTTCCGGGCTCGGCGTCCTCACCCTCGGGGGCGAGCGAGATGCCGAGCTCGGTCGCTCGCTGGGCGATCGTCATCCAGTCGGACGTCGCGATGAGCGTCTTCGACGGGACGACGTCGGTGAGGACGGCGGAGCCGCCGAGGCCGCGGCGTTCGACGAGCGTGACATCGGCGCCGAGGCGCCGCGCGACGAGAGCGGCCTCGTAGCCGCCGGGACCGCCGCCGACGATCGTCACGGTCGTGGCCTGGAGGTCCTGCTGATCGTTTGTCACGGCGACCATCGTGCCACCATGCGGACACGAGGACGAGCCCGTGCGAGAAGAGCAGGCCGGATGGTAGGGGTGACGGCTTAGCCTGGGGGCATGACGACTCTCTCGATCGACGACCCCACGACCGATCCTCTCGACGTCGCGGCGGCCGCCGCAGAAGTCATCGCCGAGCGCACGGGCGTGGCCCGCCACGACGTCGCGCTCGTCCTCGGCTCCGGGTGGGGCGGCGCGGCCGACCTCCTCGGCGAGACCGTCGCCGAGATCCCCTCGGCGGAGATCCCTGGCTTCACCGCCCCCGCGGTCGCGGGCCACGGCGCGTCGATCCGTTCGATCCGCGTCGAGGCGACGGGCAAGCACGCGCTCGTCCTCGGCTCGCGCACCCACTACTACGAGGGCAGGGGCGTGCGTCGCGTCGCGCACGGCATGCGCACGGCGGCCGCCGCGGGCTGCTCGACGGTCATCCTCACGAACGGCTGCGGCGGGCTCGACCTCGCATGGGGCCCGGGCACGCCGGTCCTCATCTCGGACCACATCAACCTCACGGGTGCCTCGCCCATCGAGGGCGCGAACTTCGTCGACCTCACGGACCTCTACTCCTCGCGCCTGCGTGACCTTGCGCGCGAGGTCGACAGCACTCTCGACGAGGGCGTCTACGTGCAGTTCCGCGGGCCGCACTACGAGACGCCGGCCGAGGTGAGGATGGCTGGCATCATGGGTGGCTCGCTCGTCGGTATGTCGACGACGCTCGAGGCGATCGCGGCCCGTCAGGCGGGCCTCGAAGTGCTCGGCATCTCGCTCGTCACGAACCTCGCGGCGGGCATCTCGCCGACGCCCCTCTCCCACGAGGAGGTCATCGAGGCAGGTCAGGCCGCGGGTCCGCGCATCTCGGCGCTCCTCGCGAACATCGTCGGGAGGATCTGATGGCTGTCTCCGCCGAGCTCCGTGCGCAGGTCGAGGCGTGGATCGACGACGACCCGGACGCGGCGACGCGCGGTGAGCTCGAGATGCTCCTCGAGCAGGCGTCGCAGGACGACGCCGAGGCCGCGGTCTTCGCGGCCGAGCTGGCCGACGCGTTCAGCGGGCTGCTGCAGTTCGGCACGGCCGGCCTGCGCGGGCGGATGGCGGGTGGCCCGGCGCGCATGAACCGTGCGGTCGTCATCCGGGCGGCGGCCGGCCTTGCGGCGTACCTGCTCGAGGCGCGGGCGGGCGCCCGACCGTCGGTCGTCATCGGCTACGACGCGCGCCACAACTCGAGGACGTTCGCGCTCGACACGGCGGCCGTCATGACGGCCGCGGGCGTCGACGCGAAGATCATGCCGCGCGCCCTGCCGACGCCGGTCCTCGCGTACGCGGTGCGGCACCTCGGCACGGACGCGGGTGTCATGGTGACGGCGAGCCACAACCCGCCGCAGGACAACGGCTACAAGGTGTACCTCGGCGGCGAGGTCGTCACGGACGCGGGCCAGGGCGCGCAGATCGTGCCGCCGTACGACGGGCTCATCGCGGCGAAGATCGCCGCGGTCGAGTCGGTCGCGTCGGTGCCGCGCGCGGACGACGGCTGGGAGACGCTCGGCGAGGAGATCCACCTCGCGTACCGTGAGTCCGTCGGGCGCCTCGCGTTCCCCGAGGACGCGACGTACCCGCGCGACCTGCGCGTCGTCTACACGCCGTTGCACGGCGTGGGCGCGGAGACGGCGCTCACGACGCTCGCGGGGGCCGGCTACGGCGACGTCTTCGGCGTCGAGCAGCAGCTCGAGCCGGACCCTGACTTCCCGACGGTCGCGTTCCCCAACCCGGAGGAGCCCGGCGCGATCGATCTCGCGATCGAGCTCGCCCGCAAGGTGGGTGCGGACCTCGTCGTCGCGAACGACCCGGACGCGGACCGTTGCGCGGCGGCGGTCCTCGACCCGCGCCGTGCGGACGAGGACTCCGACGGCTGGCGCATGCTCCACGGGGACGAGGTCGGTGCGTTGCTCGGCGCTGCCCTCGCGGAGAACGCGTCGCGGCTGCGCATCGTGCCGAGCGCACTGACGTTCGCGAACTCGATCGTCTCGTCGCGTCTGCTCGGTCGGATCGCGGCCAAGCACGGCTTCGCGTACGCGTCGACGCTCACGGGCTTCAAGTGGATCTCGCGTGCCGAGGGGCTTGTCTTCGGCTACGAGGAGGCGCTCGGTTACTGCGTCGACCCTGGCCAGGTCCGTGACAAGGACGGGATCTCGGCGGCGCTCGTGCTCGTGCAGCTGGCCGACCGGCTCAAGGCCGAGGGGCGTACGCTGCTCGACCTGCTCGACGATCTTGCGCGCGAGCACGGCCTGCACCTGTCGTCCCAGCTCTCGGGGCGCTTCAGCGACCTCTCGCTCATCCCGGTGACGATGGAGCGGCTGCGCTCGGCTCCTCCGGCGACGCTCGCGGGGTCGCCCGTCGTCAAGGTCGAAGATCTTTCCGAGGGTCTCGACGGGCTGCCGCCGACCGACGGTCTGCGCCTCCTCGCCGCGGACTCGACGCGCGTCGTCGTGCGTCCGTCGGGCACGGAGCCCAAGGTGAAGTGCTACCTCGAGGCGGTGTTCCCGGTCGAGTCCGACGCGTCGTACGAGGCGATCTCGCGGGCGCGGATCGAGGCGCACGCGCACCTCGAGATCGTCACGAGCGAGCTGCGGGAGCTGCTCGGCCTCTGACGCGCACGCGCGAGGCGCCCGTGACCGGCCGATCACGGGCGCTTTATCGTCGCGAGTCCATGGTGCGGTGCAGGGTGCGGCGGCCCCTGATCCGCCGCACCCTGCACCGCGAGGCACGGCCCGCGCCGTGCGGCGCGGGCCGTGCCTGCGCTCATCCGAGGTCGACGACGACGCCGCCCGAGAACGCCGAGTCGTGGAGCTCGATGCGCGTCGGGTCGACGTCCTTCGGCAGGTCGAAGACGAGCGTGCCCTTGACGGTGTTGCCGGGGTTGATCTCCTCGATGAACGACGACGAGTCCTCGAGGTAGATCGCCGCGGTCGTGTCGGCGGCGAACTTGCGGTCCTTGGCGTCGAAGACGGACTGGTTGTCACCGAAGAAGTACTGCGGCTCGTCGCCGATGTTCGTGACGTCGACGCGCACGAGGACGAAGCGTCCCTGCGCCTTCTCGGCGAAGCCCTTCGGCCCGATGGACGTTCCGCCGTCGGACACCTTGACGACGGTGAACTCGAACTTGCCGTCGCGGACCTTGTCGCCGATGCCGGGGCTCTTCGGCTCCGGGTCGGCGGGCTTCTCGCCCTTCGGCTTTTCGTCCTTCTTCTCGTCCGTCGGCTTCTCGTCCGTCGGCGTCTCGCTCTTCGCATCGTCCGCGGGGGTCGTCGCCGCCGACGTCGGGCCCGCGGCCGGGGCGTCGTCGCCTCCGCCTCCGAGCGCGTTGCCAACGACGATGAGCGCGACGACCACGCCGATGCCCGTGAGCACCTTGTGGCGCGCGAACCAGCTGCGACGGGGCTGGGCGGGCGGTGGGACCTGCTGCCCCTGTCCGTAGGGGCCGGGCTGGCCGTAGGGGCCGGGCTGGCCGTAGGCGCCGGGCTGGGCGCCGTGCGCGCCGGGCTGCTGCGGGCCGCCGACGTGCGGCGTGGCGTCGTGGTTCTCGTTCACAGGGATCAGCGTCCTTCGGGGTCCTGGGGTGTGCCGGGCCGTCAGACCCGGTGCTGCGTCCCACTCATGACACCGCGTCGGTGCAGGTGGGAGCATCGGCCGGGCGGGTACCACCGCGTGCCCGGCCGGGTGGTCCGGCCGGGCGTGGATCGTGCCCGGCAGGGTGGTCCGGGATGTCGGTGGCAGGACCTACGGTGGGCGCATGTCTTTGCCGAGCCCGCAGCACTGGCCCCCGCCTCGGCCCGAGACCCGGCGGGGCGAGCTTCCGCCGCCACCCGGCGCTGTCGTGCGATCGGCAGGCGGCCCGCGTCGCCGTGCGCCCGACGAGCTGCAGCGGGTGCGGACGGTCCTGCTGACGACGTTTGCGGCCGTGGTGTCGCTGTTCACCGTGGTGCTCTCGTGGGACACGGAGGGCAGCGAGGTGTTCCTTGCCCTGCTCGGGCTGTGCGCGGGGGGCGGCGTCGCCTTCCTCGTCACGCGGCGAGCGTCCTCCCCTGGGCTGCTCTCCCTCGCCTCCGTGGTGTTCTCCCTCATCCTGCGGGGCGACGTCGTGGGGTCGCTCGTCGGGACGACGGTCCTCGTTCGTCGCGGCCGGTGGCGTGACGCTGCGCTCGCGTCGCTCGGCACTGCGGCGGCCCTGTCGCTCTCGCTCGTGCGCGACTCCCGCCAGCCGCTCACAGAGCGCATCTGGGCGACGCAGCTCCCCGACGGCACCTTTGCGTTCCTCACGACGCCCGGCATCGTCGCCTTCGTCGCCGTCGTCGTCGCGCTTCCGCTCGTCGTCGGATACGTCCAGCGGCAGCAGCGCGCGGCGCGCGAGGCTACGCAGGTGACGCATGCGACCCGCGCGGAGGCGGACGGCCTGCGCGGTCGGCTCGGTCAGGTCGAGGAGCGCGAGCTGCTCGCCCGCGAGATCCACGACACCGTCGCGCACCGGCTCTCGCTGCTGTCGCTCCACGCGGCTGCGCTCGAGCGAGCGTCCGACGACCCTGATCTCGCTGAGCTCGCGGCGGCGGTCCGAGCGGACGCGCACGGCTCGCTCGACGAGATGCGGGACCTCATCACCCTCATGCGTACCCCGGGCGGGCTCGAGGCCGCGCAGGAGGCTCGACGTCCCGTGACGCCAGGCGCCCTCGGGCAGCTCGTCGAGGAGTCGCGCCACGCGTCGGGGGTGCCCGCGTCGTTCACGCTCATGCTCGACGACAGCGCCTCGATGCCCGCGCCGACGGCCCGCGCCGCCCACCGCGTGCTCCAGGAGGCGCTCACGAACGCGCGGAAGCACGGGCGCGCCGGTGCTGGTGAGGCGAGCGTCGTCGGTGGACCGCGGACGGGCGTACGCCTCACGGTGTCGAACCCTGTCGCGGCCGGCCCCGGCCCCGGCGCCGTGCCGGGCGCGGGGCGTGGGCTCGAGGGCGTGCGGGAGCGGGTGTCGTTGCTCGGCGGCACTGTGACGACGAGCGTCGCGAACGGCGTGCACACGCTCGAGGCGTGGCTCCCGTGGTCTCCACCCCCGAGCCCCACCCCCGCCTCCCCCACGGATTGACGCGCACCTCCCGTCGGACGGGGGTCACGCGTCAGTCGGTCCGCACCGGGATGTCGGTGGCCGTGGATAGCCTTGCTGCATGATCCGCGTCCTGCTCGTCGACGACGAACGCTTCTCGCGCACAGCACTCAAGCTGCTGCTTGGCCCGGAGGCCGACATCGAGGTCGTCGCCGAGGCGACCGACGGCGACGAGGTCCTCGAGGCCGTGCACGCGCACCGGCCGGACGTCGTCGTCATGGACCTCCGCATGGCGCGCGTCGACGGCATCACCGCGACGCGGCGCGTGCGCGCGCTCTCGTCGCCTCCGGCGGTCGTCGCGCTCACGAGCTTCGAGATCGACGACGACGCACTCGCGGTGCTCCACGCGGGCGCCGACTCCTTCGTCCTCAAGGACCGCGTCCCCGAGGACCTCGCGGCCGCGATCCGCGCCGCGCACACGGGCACGAGCGTCCTGTCTCCGGACATCGCCCGACGCCTCGTCGAGCGCATGCGCACCGACCAGGGCCCCGATCGGACGGCCGCGCAGCGTGCGCTCGCGGGACTCACCGAACGCCAGCTCGAGATCGCCGCCGCCGTCCATGCGGGCCGCACGAACCCGGAGATCGCCGAGGACACGTTCACGTCCCCGTCGACCGTGAAGTCGCATCTGTCGGACATCCTCACGCGGCTCGACCTCACGAGCAGGCGGGACCTCATCCTGCTCGTCGAGCGTGCGGGCGGCATCCCGACCGTCTGAACGCTCACCGTCCCGTGGCGCGGGGGGTTCAGCCCGTGAGCGCCGCCTCGTCGCGCGCGACCGCGTCCTTCCACTCGCCCTTCGAGGCCCGCCAGCCCTCGTCGTCGACTCCGAGACGCCAGTAGCCCGACGCCGAGAGGTCCTCGCGCGCGACCCCCCGGTCGGCGCGCACGTGACGACGCAGCTCGCGCACGACCCCGGCCTCGCCGTGGACGAACGCCTGCAGCCGACCTGCGGGTAGCTCCGCGTCGCGGACGGCGCGCACGAGCGCACCACCCCACGTCTCGCCGCGCTGCACCCACGTGACATGCACACCCGGCTGCACGGGAACCGGCTGGCGCTCGTCGGCCGAGGCGACCTCGACGAACACGTACGTCGGCAGGCTCGCCGGCACCGCCTCGAGCGTCCGCAGGATCGCAGGCAGCGCGGACTCGTCACCGACGAGCAGGAGCACGTCGCACGTCGGGTCAGGCACGAAGTCCCCACCCTGGCCGCGCAGCGTGACCTGCGCGCCGACCTCCACGGTCGCGGCCCACGGGCCGGCGACCCCGGTGTCACCGTGAACGACGAGGTCGATCGTCATCTCCCGGGCCGCCGCGTCCCAGGCCCGCACCGTGTACGACCGCATGACGGGTCCGTCCGGCCCGGGCAGGACGAGCTTGACGTACTCGTCCGTCCACGGCAGGTCCGCGATCTCGTCGAGGCCCCGGCCGCCGAGGACGACACGCACCATGTGCGGGGTGAGCCGCTCGACGCGCACGACCTCACCGGTGTGCTGGCCCGGGACCCGTGTCGGGGCGTCAGGACGTGGCACTCAGTAGCCCCCGCCGTCGCCCGCGACGTGGTCGGCCGCGGTCGCGCCCGCAGCGACACCGTCGAGAACGGCCGCGGTCCCCGAGAGCCCGAGGCGCGTCGCGCCTGCCTCGATCATCGCGAGGGCGGCAGCGCCGTCACGGATCGCGCCAGACGCCTTGACACCCAGGCGTCCGCCGACGGTCTCGGCCATGAGCCGCACCGCGTGGACGCTCGCTCCGCCGGTCGGGTGGAAGCCCGTCGACGTCTTGACGAAGTCGGCGCCCGCAGCCTCAGCGGCGCGGCACGTCCCGACGATCTGCTCGTCGTTCAGCGCCGCGGACTCGATGATGACCTTGAGGATCTTGTCGGCGGGCACGGACGCGCGCACGGCGGCGATGTCGGCCTGCACGGCGGCGAAGTCGCCCGTGCGGGCGGTGCCGACGTCGATGACCATGTCGATCTCGTCGGCGCCGTCCGCGATCGCGCGGGCGGCCTCGGCCGCCTTGATCTCGGACTTCACCTTGCCGGACGGGAATCCCACGACCGTCGCGACCTTGAGGCCCTTGGCGTCGATCGGCAGCATCGACGGCGAGACGCACACGGAGAAGACCCCGAGGCGGACCCCCTCGTCGACGAGCGCGGCCACGTCGGCCTGGGTGGACTCGGGCTTGAGCAGGGTGTGGTCGACGATCGCGGCGACCTCGGCAGCAGTAGTCACTTGGAACGCTCCTCCTTGACGACCGCGGTGCGCGGCAGGATCAGCTGGGACACGAGCTCCTGGCGCTCGTCGAACGGGATGAACGCGTTCCACGCAGCCGTGAGGGTCACTGCGAGCAGGTCGTCGAGCGTCCAGTCTGCCTCGGTGACGAGGCGGTGCATCTCCGTCGTCATCGACGTGCGCGACATGAGCCGGTTGTCGGTGTTCACCGTGACGGCGAACCCGAGGTTCTTGAGCAGGGTGATCTGGTGGTCCCGCACCGACGGCGCAGTACCAGTCTGGACGTTCGAGAGCGGGCACAGCTCGAGGGCGATGCGGCGGTCGCGGACCCACGTCGCGACGGGGCCGAGCTCGAGCTCGGAGAGGTCTGCCTTGCCGCGGCGACGCATGGCCTCCTCGACGCCCGTGATGTCCTCGACGAGGCGTGCGCCGTGGCCGATGCGTGCGGCGTAGCCGTCGGTGAGGGCGGACCGCACGGAGTCGACGCCGTCGGCCTCGCCCGCGTGGATCGTCGTCGGGAAGAGGCCGTCGTGGAGGAGGTCGAACGCGGCCGCGTGCTGCGAGGGCGGGAACCCGAGCTCGGCGCCGGCGATGTCGAAGCCGACGACCCGGTGCTGGCCACGGTTGGCGAGCGTGAGCTCGGCGATCTCGACCGAGCGGTCCGCGTGACGCATCGCCGTGACGAGCTGGCGGGCGACGATGCGGCCGCCGACGGACTCGACGGCGGCCTCGCCCGCGGCGAGGCCGCGACCGACGGCCTCGACGGCCTCCTGGAGCGTGAGCCCCGCGCGGAGGTGCTGCTCGGGAGCCCACCGCTGCTCGGTGTAGACGACGCCGTCGGCGGCGAGGTCGATGACGGCCTCGCGCGCGACGCGCTCGAGCGCGTCGGCGGTCTGGAGGACCGCGATCGTGTGGTCGAACGTCTCGAGGTAGCGGACGAGCGACCCGGAGTCCGCGGCGGCCTCGAACCAGTCGGCGAGAGCCTCGGGGGTGCTCGCGGGCATCGTGTAGCCGATGCCCTCGGCGAGCTCGAGAAGGGTCTGGGGCCGCAGGCCGCCGTCGAGGTGGTCGTGGAGGACGACCTTCGGCAGGACGCGGATCTGGTCGAGGGACGGCGCAGTCATGGTCCCAGGATAGGCGTCGCGGGACAGCGTCGGCCCCACGGCGCACCGGCGAGGTCGAGCATCACACCGACTGCGGACGGCATGGTGCGAACGCGCCGCTGCCGGCGGCCGCGGGGGCGGCGCGCCGACAGCGGCTTCGAAGGCGTCAGTCGCCCGGGACGTCTGCCGTCCCGTCAGGGCCGTCGTCGAGGACGACCTCGACGGCCTGGTCGGCGACGTCGCCCTCGGTCGCGCTGCCCTCGGTGTCAGGGCGGGCGATCGTCGGGCTGTACTCCTCGGGGTCAGCGGGCGGTGGGACCGGGTCCTGAAGAAGGTCGACGGGCTCGCCGGGCGACGGTGGCTCGAGGCCTGCGTCGTCCCAACCTGCGGTCGGATCGGTGCTCATGGGAGAACTCCTTCCTGCCGGGGACGGTTCTCCATTGTGCTCCGTGCGCGCCGCTCCCGCACCTCCCCAGCGCCCGAACCCGGAGCGTCGCTCCTGTCAGCGGGGCAGGAGGATCCAGTGCGGGCGGCTCCAGCGGCCCCACGCGTCGCGACGCTCGGGGACGGCCCACGTGCCGGTGTCGACGGTGAGCACCCGTCCGCACGAGGGCTCGTAGACGCGCCACGACGTCCCCTCGACGTCGACGAGCAGGACGACGTGCCGCGGCACGGCGGTCGACCAGCCCGTGCGGCTCGCTCCGCCCGTGAAGAGCGGAAGGGGCGTCCCGGCGCGCAGGCTCGCCTCGATGTGCGCGGCGAGAGCGTCGGTCCGGGGACGGTCGCCGACGTCGACGACGACGTGCCGGTAACGCACGTCGGCGCAGCGGGCCTCGCGCGCGAGGCCCCACGGCGGTGTCCCGAACCTGCGCGGCCACGGCAGCAAACCGAGCACGGCGCGGCGGGACGTCGCGCCGAGGAGGTGGCGCTGGAGCTCGTCGAACCCAGCCGCGGCGGCGGTGAGTGCAGGGGCGTGAGCCGGGCTGCGGACGCCTGCGGGCGCGGCGCCAGTCTCGAGCGCCGTGCCCGTCTCAAGCACCGTGCCCGCCCCGAGCACAGTGCCCGTCTCGAGCGCGAGGGCGACGACAGGGTCGCCTGCGGCGAGGAGCATCGCGCCGACGGCCGCGCCGCACGTCGTGCCGTCGACCTGGACGGCGGGCCGGCCGCGCCACGTCGGGGCGTCGGAGGCGAGCGGTGCCGCGACGCGGAGCCGGGCGTCAGGTCCGAGCGCCGCCCACGCGTCGCGCAGGAACGTGACCGTCGCAGGCGCGTGCCCTGCGCGCTGGGCGCGCGCGCACACGTCCTCGAGGAGCTCGTCGCACCCTGGACTGCGCGCGTCGCGCGCCTGGGCCGGCGGCGGATCACCGGCCCGCGCCGCGGCCAGCGCGCGCGGGTCGCACGTCGCCCGGGCACATCCGGCGTCGGACGGCTGTCCTGGCCGGGCCCAGATCCCGAGCGCTGCGAGCACGCGCACGAGCGTGAGCCCGCCGAGCGGGTCGCGCGCCTCCCCCGGCGGCCGTGGCCGGGGCGGCGGCGTCATGCGAGCGCCCCGACGACCGCGAGGGCGAGCCCGACGACGGCGAGCGCGCCGACGAGGAGCGCGGCTCGCACGAGCAGCGGCCAGCCCTCGCGGACGAGCGCGCCCGCGAGCCCGCCGCCAGCGAGCGTGCGTCCCCGGCCGGGTCGCAGGACACCCGGCCAGACGGCGCACACCGCGACGACGAGCGCCACGGTCGCGAGCCACCAGTGACCGGCGTGGAGAGCGGTCGTGCCGCCGACGATCGCGCCGAGCGTCACGCCGAGGACGGTGCGCTGCCAGGCGAGGCTCGACCGTTCTGCGGGCAGGCCCGCGTCGCGCGCGAACGGGACGTCGGCGTTCACACAGCGCGCCCGAGGGCGAAGGCCGCGAGCAGCAGGCCGAGGAGGACGACGCCTGCGACGAGCGTCGGGAGCGCTCCGGGAACGGGCAGCGGGTGCCCGAGGCGCAGGGCGCGCTCGTTGGCGCGCCAGCGGTAGAGCGCGTAGAACGCGACGATCCCGCCCGTGAGGCATGCGAGCGCCGCGACGACGTCGACGACGACGTGCGGGTCGGTGAGGTTCGCAAGGCTTGCGAGGCCGACGCCGCCCGCGACGAGGCCGAGCGCCGTGCGCAGCCACGCGAGCGCGGTGCGCTCGTTGGCGAGGGAGAAGCGCGCGTCGGGCTCGGTGCCGACGCCGTAGACGGACGCCGGTCGGCGGGCTGGCGCGTCCGCGGGACGAGCGTCGTCGGGACGAGCGTCGTCAGGCCGGGCATCGTCAGGCAGGTCCATGAGGCGATCCTCCCACCTCGCTGCCAGCACCCCACCCCCGTGCAGAAGAATCCGCGCAGATGGTCGCTGGGAGCAACCATCTGCGCGGATTCTTGGGCCGGGGATCCGCGGGCGGGACCGGGAGGGGCTAGAAGCCGCTCAGACGGTCGAGGACCAGGGGTGTCGGGGTGAAGCCCGCACCGGCCGTGACGTCGAACGCGCCGTCGAGCGCCTCGAGCGCGCGACCGAACTTCTCGGGCGTGTCCGTGTGGAGCGTGAGGAGCGGCTGCCCCTTGCGGACCGTGTCGCCGGGCTTCGCGTGCATGACGACGCCCGCACCTGCCTGCACCGGGTCCTCGCGGCGGGCGCGGCCCGCACCCAGACGCCACGCGGCGATACCGATGTCGTACGCGTCGAGACGCGTGAGGACGCCGTCCGCGGGAGCAACGACGTCCTGCGTCTCCGTGGCCCACGGCAACTCGGCGTGAGGGTCACCCTCCTGTGCCTCGATCATGCGGTTCCACACGTCCATCGCGCGGCCGTCGGCGAGCGCAGCACGCACCTCGTCCTCGCCCACGGGCTTGTGCGCGGCCGCGAGCATCTCGACGGCGAGCGCGACCGTGAGGTCGACGACGTCGCGGGGACCGCCACCAGCGAGGACCTCGACGGACTCGCGCACCTCGAGCGCGTTGCCCGCGGTGAGGCCGAGGGGCGTCGACATATCCGTGAGCAGTGCAACCGTGCGCACGCCCGCGTCGGTGCCGAGGTCGACCATGGTGCGCGCAAGCTCGCGCGCCCGGTCGAGGTCCTTCATGAAGGCGCCCGAGCCGACCTTGACGTCGAGGACGAGCGCGCCCGTGCCCTCGGCGATCTTCTTGCTCATGATCGAGCTCGCGATGAGCGGGATCGCCTCGACGGTGCCGGTGACGTCGCGCAGGGCGTAGAGCTTGCGGTCGGCCGGGGCGAGACCCGAGCCGGCCTGGCAGATGACGGCACCGAGGTGCTCGAGCTGCGCCATCATCTCGTCGTTGGTGAGCGCGGCGCGCCAGCCGGGGATCGACTCGAGCTTGTCGAGCGTGCCGCCCGTGTGGCCGAGGCCGCGGCCCGAGAGCTGCGGCACGGCGACGTCGAACACTGCGACGAGCGGCGCGAGGGGCAGCGTGATCTTGTCGCCGACGCCCCCGGTCGAGTGCTTGTCCGACGTCGGGCGCGAGAGGCCCGAGAAGTCCATGCGCTCGCCTGACGCGATCATCGCGGCGGTCCAGCGGGAGATCTCGGCGCGGGTCATGCCGTTGAGGAGGATCGCCATGTTAAGCGCGGCCATCTGCTCCTCGGCGACGACACCGCGCGTGTACGCGTCGATGACCCAGTCGATCTGGGCGTCGGTCAGCACCTTGCCGTCACGCTTGGCGACGATGACGTCGACGGCGTCGAACGCCTCGGTCCGGGACGTGGTCATGGGGGTCCTCCTACGGTCTGTCGTGGCGGTCCGGTCGGGTCCGCCGGGGGGTGCGCCGGTCGGGCGCGTGCGCGCCTGCGGCGCGGTCCTGCACGTGCGAGGTGCGGGGGCGCGACCTCAGGCGCGCGTGACGAAGTCGTCGGGCCCGAACGCGTCGGGCAGGACCTCGGTCATGGGGCGGATGCCCGAGACCGAGTCGACGAGGAGCTCGGGCCCGCCGTGCTCCCACAGGAGCTGGCGGCACCGGCCGCACGGCATGAGCTTGTTGCCGTGGCGGTCGACGCACGCGAACGCGACGAGGCGTCCGCCGCCGGTCGCGGCGAGCTGCGAGACGAGCCCGCACTCGGCGCACAGGCCGACGGGGTACGACGCGTTCTCGACGTTGCAGCCAACGACGACGCGGCCGTCGTCGACGAGCGCGGCGACGCCGACGGGGAACTTCGAGTAGGGGACGTACGCGCGGGTCATGACCTCGCGTGCGGCGGCGCGCAGCGCCTCCCAGTCGATCTCGGGTGCGGTCACGGGGTCCTCCAGCGTGACGGACGCCCCGCGGCCTGCGGGCCGCGGGGCGTCGACGGTCATTCCTTGACGTAGGCGGTGCCGGACGCCGCCGGGGCCCGCGACTTGCCGATGAGACCGGCGACCGCGAGGAGCGTGACGACGTACGGGAGCATGAGCATGAACTGGCTGGGGACGGGCGCCTGGACGATCGACATGGCGCTCGCCAGCGCGGTCGAGAAGCCGAAGAGCAGGCCGGCGAGCGTCGCCTTGATCGGGTCCCACTTGCCGAAGATCACGGCGGCGAGCGCGATGAAGCCGGCGCCCGCGGTCATGTTCTTCCCGAAGCCGGAGACCGACACGAGCGTGTAGTACGCGCCGCCCATGCCGACGATGGCGCCGGCGACGAGGAGCGCGCGGTAGCGCACGCTCTTCACCTTGATACCGACGGTGTCGGCGGCGAGGGGGTGCTCGCCGACGGCCCGCAGGCGCAGGCCCCAGCGGGTGCGGAACATCGCGAACCAGATCGCGGGGACCGTGAGGTACAGGAGGTAGACGATGACCGACTGGTGGAACAGCGCCGAGCCGATGATCGGGATCTCGCTGAGCACGGGGATCGAGACCTTGGGGAAGCGCTCGGTGCTGTTGTAGAGGTCCGCCTGCGGCACGAGCACCTGCGAGTAGATGAAGCTCGTGAGGCCGAGGACGAGGACGTTGAGCACGACACCGACGATGACCTGGTCGACGCGGTAGGTGATCGTGAAGACTCCGAGGACGAGGGCGACGAGCGCACCCGCGAACATGCCTGCGAGGAGTCCCGCCCACGGGCTCTGCGTCATCGTGCCGACGACGGCCGCGACGAACGCGGAGCCGAGGAGCTGCCCCTCGATCGCGATGTTGACGACGCCCGCGCGCTCGCCGATCGTGCCGCCGAGCGCACCGAAGATGATGGGGACGGCGAGGAGGATCGACGAGCCGATGAGGTTGGAGATCGGGACGTCGTTCGACGACCCGGCGCCGGCCCAGCCGAGGAATCCCGCGAGGAACACGACGGCGAAGACGATGCCGACGTACCAGGGCGTGCGTCGGCCCGAGCGCCACAGCACCCAGCTCACGGCCGCGAGCACGACGCAGATGACGACGGACGCCCACGCGAGCGGCATCGCGGGCACGGCGATGCTCGGGATCTGCAGGGCCTCGCTGCCGCCCGAGAGGCGGAAGCGTGCCTCGCCCTCGCGCGGGACGAGCCCGACGATCGCGAGGAGGACGACGGTCGCGGCCGTGAGGACGACCGCGAACTTCTTGCTGATGACCTCGACGTGGCGCAGCTGCCCGGAGACGGACTGCTCGTCAGGGACGGTCGTGGGGGCGCTCATGCCGCCACCTCCTTGCGAACGCGGCGCGCGGCCTTCGCCGTGCCGGGGGTCGGGAGCCGGAAGATGGCCCGGACGAGCGGCGGCGCGGCGATGAAGAGCACGATGAGGGACTGGATGACCGTGACGATCTCGATGGGGATCGTCTCGGCGGCCTGCATCGTGGCGCCGCCGGACTTGAAGGCGCCGAAGAGGATGCCGGCACCGAGCGTGCCGAGCGGGGTCGAGCGGCCGAGGAGCGCGACGGTGATGGCGTCGAAGCCCATGCCCGCGTCGACGTCGGTCGAGAAGCCGGTCGTCGAGGTTCCCAGGACCTGCGTCGCGCCGGCCACACCGAGCATCGCGCCCGAGACGAGCATCGAGTAGACGGTCGTGCGCTTGACGTCGATGCCTGCGACACGGGCCGCCTTGGGGTTCTCACCGACGGCGCGGAAGGAGAAGCCGAGGCTCGAGCGCTCGAGCAGCCACCACGTCACCGCGACGGCGACGAGCGCGAGGAGGAAGCCCGCGTGGAGCGGAAAGCCGGTGCCGAAGAGGTTCGGCAGGATCGCTGTCTCCTTCATCGGCGGCGTCTTCGGGTTCGCGGAGCCGGGGGCCTGCAGGAGGCCCGGCGTCGCGAGGAGGAAGAAGAGCAGGTAGTAGGCGGTGTGGTTAAGCATGATGGTCGTGATGACCTCGTGCGCGCCTGTGGCCGCCTTGAGGAGGCCGGCGATGCCGGCCCAGAGGGCACCTGCCGCGACGCCGATGACGATCGCGAGGACGAGGTGGAGGCCCGCAGGCAGGTCGAGCGCGAAGCCGACCCAGCCAGCACCGATCGCGGCGAGGATCATCTGCCCCTGGCCACCGATGTTGAAGAGGCCGGCGCGGAAGCCGATCGCGAGGCCGAGACCGGCGGCGATGAGCGGCGTCGCGTACGTGAGGGACGTCGCCAGCGGCCGGATGTTCTCGAGCAGCGTGTCACCGGCGGGGTTCCAGATCGCGCCGCGCAGGAGCGCGCCGTACGCGTCACGCACGGTCGTCCACACGGCGGAGAGCATGTCGCCGGGCTTGGAGAAGAAGTAGGTCGCGGTCTGACGGACCGTCTCGTCGGTGCCGGCGATCATCACGGCGCCCGCGAGGAGCGCGAGGATGACGGCGCCGACGGAGACGCCCCACGAACCGCCGACGATCTCGCGCCACGCGGTCGAGAAGCGGTTCTCGGGCTCACCCACGGGGGCGGTCGGGGCGGGCGCCGCGGAAGTGCCGGGCGTCGTGGCGAGACTGTGGTCGTCGCCGGCGGGCCGCGGGTTCTCGGTGGTGCTCATGCGGCTTCGTTCCCTTCTGCCGGGATGCCGGCCATCATGAGGCCGAGGACGTCACGCGGGGTGTCCGCGGGGACGATGCCGACGACGCGGCCGCGGTACATCACGAGGATGCGGTCCGCGAGCGCGACGGCCTCGTCGAGCTCGGTCGCGACGACGATGACGGGGATGCCCGCGTCACGGGTCTCGACGATGCGCTTGTGGATGAACTCGATCGATCCGACGTCGACGCCACGCGTCGGCTGGGAGGCGACGAGCAGGCGCAGGTCGCGGGAGAGCTCGCGGGCGAGGACGACCTTCTGCTGGTTGCCTCCCGAGAGGCGGCCGGCGTGCGTCGTGATGCCCTGCGTGCGGATGTCGAACTCGGCGACCTTCTCCTCGGCGAACCGGTCGCGCTCTGAGAGCTGGAGCGAGCCAGCCTTGACGAAGGGCGGGCCGTCGGTGCGGTCGAGGATGAGGTTCTCGGCGACGGTGAACGTGCCGACGAGGCCGTCGTGGCCGCGGTCCTCGGGGACGAAGCCGATGCCGGCGTCGAGGAACTGGCGGACGTTGCGGCCGACGAGGTTCGTCCCGTCGAGGCGGATCTCGCCGTCCGCGGGGGTGACGAGACCGAGGAGCGCGTCGGCGAGCTCGGTCTGCCCGTTGCCCTGGACGCCTGCGACGACGAGGATCTCTCCGCCGCGGACGGAGAAGGAGAGGTCGTCGACGAGGACGACGCCCTGGGGGTCGACGATCTCGAGGTTCTCGACCTCGAGGAGCGAGTCGGAGTATTGCGGGGCGTCCTTGTGGACGACGAGCTCGACGGCGCGCCCGACCATGAGGGAGGCGAGCTCGGCGTCGCTCGAGCCGGGCTCGGCCTCGCCGACGACGGCGCCGCGGCGCATGACCGTGATGCGGTCAGCGACCTCGCGGACCTCGCGCAGCTTATGGGTGATGAAGACGATCGCGGTGCCCTCGGCGCGGAGCTGGCGCATGATCGCCATGAGCTCGTCGGTCTCCTGCGGCGTGAGGACGGCGGTCGGCTCGTCGAAGACGAGGACCTTGGCGTCGCGCGAGAGCGCCTTGATGATCTCGACGCGCTGCTGGACGCCGACGGGCAGGTCCTCGACGATCGCGTCGGGGTCGACGTGGAAGCCGAAGCGGTCGGCGATCTCACGGACCTTGGCACGGGCGGCGTCGAGGTCGAGGCGTCCGCCGGTCTTCGTCTGCTCGTGGCCGAGCATGACGTTCTCGGCGACGGTGAAGACGGGGACGAGCATGAAGTGCTGGTGCACCATGCCGATGCCGGCGGCCATCGCGTCGCCCGGGCCGGAGAACGTGACCTTCTGGCCGTCGAGGAGGACGTCGCCCTCGTCGGCGGTGTAGAGCCCATAGAGGACATTCATGAGGGTGGACTTGCCGGCGCCGTTCTCCCCGAGGAGGCAGTGGATCTCCCCGGGCTCGACCGTGAGGTCGATGTGGTCGTTGGCGACGAGGGCGCCGAAGCGCTTGGTGATGCCGCGCAGCTCGAGCTTCATCGGTCGGTTCCTTCGCAGAGGGTGGAGCTGGGCACGCATGCTCCCCGGGGCGGCCTGGCCGCCCCGGGGAGCATGCATGGTGTTACTTCGCGAGGTAGGACGTGACCTTGACCTCGCCGCTGATGATCTGGTCCTTGAGAGCGTCGACCTCGGCGACGAGCGTCGCGTCGACCTTGCCCTCGAAGTTGTGCAGCGGCGCGAGGCCGACGCCACCGTTGGCGAGCGTGCCGATGTACGGGTCGAAGGAGAACTGACCCTTGCCGGCCGTCGTCACCGCGTCGTAGACCGACTGGTCCATCTTCTTCTCGATCGAGGTGAGGATGTACTTCTCCGTCTTGGGGTCGGTGACGAAGACGTCGGCGTCGACACCGATGAGCGCGATCTCGCGGCCGGAGTCGTCGATCGAGTCGAGCGCGGCCTGGTAGATCGGGCCACCGACGGGGAGGATGACGTCGACGCCCTGGTTGATGATCGAGTCAGCGGCCTCGCGTGCCTTCTGGTTGCTCTCGAAGCCACCGGTGAACGTGCCCTTGTCGCCGCCCTCGAAGCCGATGACCTGGACGTCGGCGGACTTCACCTTGTTGTAGTGCTCGACGCCCTGCTTGAAGCCGTCCATGAAGATCGTCACGGTCGGGAAGGGCATGCCGCCGTACGTGCCGACCTTGCCCGCCTTGGAGTAGCCCGCGGAGAGGTAACCCGCGAGGAACGCGGCCTGGGCCGTGTCGTAGATGAGCGGCTTGATGTTCTCCGCGTCGACCTTGCCGTCGCGGTCGTTGTCGGCGGCGTCGTCGACGAGGACGTACTGGATGTCGGGGTTGGCCTTCGCGGCCTCGACCGTCGCGGCGGAGAGCGCGAAGCCGACCGACGTGATGAGCGAGCAGTTCGCGGTGAGGAGCGACTCGAGGTTCGGCTTGAAGTCGGCGTCCGACTTCGACTGGACCTCGCCGGCCTTGACGCCGAACTCGGCGGCCGCCTTCTGGAGACCCTCGAAGGAGAGCTGGTTGAACGACTTGTCGTCGAAGCCGCCGGCGTCGGAGACGACGCAGGGCTTGAAGCCGTCGACGGGCTTGATCGTCTGGACGGGCGTCGTGGCGCTGGCCGTGCCGCCGTCGCCGGGGGCCTCGGCGCACGCGGCGAGCGCGAGCGCGGCCACGGCCGCGACGGCCGTGAGCTTGATGGTCTTGTTCACGCGGATCTCCTCAGCAGATCTCTCGGACGTCGCTCGACGGTGCAGGCGCGGCGTTGCCGACGGACATCGTCGGCCGTCGCGCCACTTCTCACCGGGGAGCGTGGTGAGACCGACTCTAACCACGACGGTGCGCAAGATGACCGACTCGCGGCTCCATGACATCTATCTGTTACGCAGTCGGTACGGACGGTCTCGAGGGCGGGACGGGGCGTCTCACGCTCCGGGAAACTCGACCGTCGCCGGCTCTGAGCGACCGTCAGCCGTGATCGACGTCACCCGCAAGAAGCCGCGCCTCACGTCGCGTCGAGCGCGACCGTCCCCAGAAGTCTGGCACCGAGCGCGATCGCTCGCTCGTCGGCGACGAAGTCCGCCTGGTGGAGGTCCCCGGGACGCGATCCCGGCGTGCGGGTGCCGAGCCGCGCGAGCGCGCCCGGCACCTTCGTGAGGTACCACGCGAAGTCCTCGCCGCCGAGCGACTGCTCCGTGAGGACGGCCGCGCGCTGCCCGCACGTCTCCCGGACGGCGCGGTCGAGCGCGCGTGTGCTCGCCTCGTCGTTGACGACGGGCGGCACGCCGCGCACGTGCGTGAGCTCGGCAGTCACCCCGAACGGTGCGACGACATGCTCGACCGCGTCGGCAAGCACGGGACCCGCCAGCTCGGCCGCCCGCGCGTCGAGGCTGCGCAGCGTGCCCTTGAGCAGCCCCCGCGTGGGGATCGCGTTGTGAGCCTCCCCCGCCCGGATCGTGCCCCACGTGAGATTGATGCCCGAGCGAGGGTCGAGCCTGCGCCCGAGGATGACGGGCAGCTGCGTCGCGAGCTGCGCAAGCGCGGCGACGACGTCGCCCGTGAGGTGCGGGCGCGACGTGTGGCCGCCCGCGCCCGCGACACGGATCGTCACGGAGTCGGACGCCGAGGTGATGGGGCCGATGCGCGTGCCCACGAGCCCGACGTCGAGCTTGGGCTCGCAGTGCACGGTGAAGATCCGCGCGAGCCGCTCCGTGACGCCCTGCTGGAGGAGATCGAGCGCTCCCCCGGGCTGCACCTCCTCGGCCGGCTGGAACACAAGCCGCACCGGGTGCGGGAGCGGCGCCTCGCGGTGGAGCCGTGCGAGCGCGATCCCCGCACCGAGGACGGCCGCCGTGTGGACGTCGTGCCCGCACGCGTGCGAGACACCCGGGACGGTCGACGCGAACGGCAGGCCCGTCGCCTCGGGCACGGGCAGCGCGTCGAGGTCGGCACGCAGTCCGACGCGCGGCCGTGTGTCACCCTCCCCCGTCGTGCCGACGTCGCACGTGAGGCCCGTCCCCGTGAGCATGCGCGGGACCAGACCCTCGGCGCGGAGCCGGTCGGCGACGAGCGTGGTCGTGCGCACCTCGGCGCGCGCGAGCTCTGGGTGGGCGTGGACGTCGCGCCGGAACGCGACGAGCTCGTCGGCGAGCTCGTCGACGAGCTCGCCGAGACGTCGGACCGATGCGGTGCTCATCCTCCGAGGCTATCGCCGCTGGCCGACGCGGGCTCGGAGCGTCCGCGCCACGCCGCCGACGCCGACCTCGTCAGAGCAGGCCGACCTCGTCAGAGCAGGCCGACCTCGTCAGAGCAGGTCGTCGCGACCGCGGTCGTGGACCGCGTCGACCGCGGCCTTGACCTGCTGCGCGCGGGCACGCGTCGTCACGAGCACGACGTCGTCCGTGTCGACGACGACGACGTCGTCGAGACCGAGGACGACGATCTGCCGGCCCGCAGCGGGGACGACGACCGACCCGGCGCTCTCGATCCGCAGGACCTGGTCGACGTCGCCGAGGACCTTCGAGCCGCTGCCGTCGACCGCGGGCAGGAGCGCCGCGAGCGAGTTGAAGTCGCCGACGTCGTCCCAGCCGAAGTCGCCCGGCACCATCGCGACGCCGCCCGCGGCGGCGACAGGCTCGGCGATCGCGTGGTCGATCGCGATCTTCTCGAGCGTCGGCCACACCCGGCCGAGCACCTCGGCACGCGCGGGCGTGTCCCAGGCACGGGCGACCTCGCGCAGGCCGTCGTGAAGCTCGGGGCGCTCGCGCGCGAGGTGGGCGAGGAGAACGTCCGAGCGGGTGAGGAACATCCCGGCGTTCCACCGATACTCGCCCGACGCGAGGTAGCCGCGGGCCGTCGCCGCGTCGGGCTTCTCGGTGAAGCCGCGGACGCGCCGGACGTTGGGCGCCCCGGCGAGGCCGAGCGGCTCTCCGCCGTGGACGTAGCCGAACGCGACGGACGGTCGCGTCGCGGCGATGCCGATCGTCGTGACGTAGCCCGCGCGTGCGGCTTCGATGCCCTCGCGGACGGCTGCGACGAACGTGGGAGTGCTCGTGATGACCTGGTCAGCGGCGAACGAGCCGAGGACCACGGGGCCGTGGCGCTCCTCGAGGACGGCGGCAGCGAGCCCGATGGCCGCCATCGAGTCGCGCGGACTCGGCTCCGCGAGCACGTCGTCGTCCCCTAGCGACGGGAGCTGGGCACGCACCGCGTCGACGTGACGCGCGCCGGTGACGATCGTCACGCCGGCATCGCCGAGCCCTGCGAGCCGGTCGACCGTCGCCTGGAGGAGGCTGCGTCCGGTCCCCGTGAGGTCGTGGAGGAACTTCGGCGCGCCGGCACGCGAGAGCGGCCACAGGCGGGTGCCCGCGCCCCCTGCGGGGATCACCGCGTGGAACGGCAGATCGGCGGCGTCGACGCCGGCAGGGAGGGCTGGAGTCGCGGGAAGGCTCGTCATGGCGACGATCCTAGGCTCTCGGGTCACGAAGACCGCTCCCGCACTGTGCGGTGCGTCACATTTCAGGGACCTGCGCGCACAGTTCCGTCACAGCCGGCGCACGAGTCTCGCCGGACGACACTAGAGTGACTCCATCGGGCAGGACTTCAGTCCTAGTCCCATGACAGGAACGACGACGCCGACGTCGCCGTCCGGAACTCGCCCCCGGGAGGCCCACCGTGCCCAAGGCACCAGGCACCTTGTACCGCGGCCGTGAAGGCATGTGGTCGTGGGTCGCGCACCGCGTGACCGGAGTGCTCATCTTCTTCTTCCTTCTTGTGCACGTGCTCGACACCGCGCTCGTCCGGGTCTCCCCCGAGGCGTACAACGCGGTCATCGGCACGTACAAGAACCCGATCATGGGTCTCGGGGAGGCAGGCCTCGTCGCCGCGATCGTGTTCCACGCGTTCAACGGCCTGCGGATCATCCTTGTCGACTACTGGAGCAAGGGCGCCAAGCACCACCGCACCCTGTTCTGGATCGCGATGGGCCTGTTCGTCGTGACCATGGCGGGCTTCCTGCCGCGTCACCTCATGCACGTCTTCGGAGGCTGACCATGAGCACCCCTGTCATCACCGCCCCGCGCTCCCCGTATGCGCGCCGCAAGACCACGCGCGGGAACTTCGAGCTCTACGGTTGGGTCTTCATGCGGATCTCGGGCGTCGTCCTCGTCGCCCTCATCTTCACGCACCTCTTCGTCAACCTCCTCGCCGGCGAGGGCATCAACGCGATCGACTTCGCGTTCGTCGCCGGCAAGTGGGCAAGCCTCCCCTGGCGGATCGTCGACCTCATCATGCTGTGGCTCGCGATGATGCACGGCACCAACGGCGTACGGACGATCATCAACGACTACGCCGAGAAGGACCGCACCCGCGGCATCCTCAAGGTCCTCCTCTACTCGGCATTCGTCATCGTCGTCGTCACCGGCACCCTCGTGATCTTCACGTTCGACCCGTGCCCCGCGGGCGCCGACCCCGCACTGCTCGCGGACTTCTGCAAGCAGCTCTGATCCCGGCCCACGGCCAGCCCCACCCGTCACGTCCCAGGAGGCATCAGAAGCGATGCAGACCCACCAGTACGACGTCGTCATCGTCGGCGCAGGCGGCGCCGGCATGCGCGCGGCCCTGGAGTCCTCGACCCGCGCCCGCACCGCCGTCATCTCCAAGCTCTACCCCACCCGCTCCCACACCGGCGCGGCGCAGGGTGGCATGTGCGCCGCCCTCGCGAACGTCGAGGAGGACAACTGGGAGTGGCACACGTTCGACACCGTCAAGGGCGGCGACTACCTCGTCGACCAGGACGCTGCCGAGGTCATGGCCAAGGAGGCCATCGACGCGGTGCTCGACCTCGAGCGCATGGGCCTGCCGTTCAACCGCACCCCCGAGGGCAAGATCGACCAGCGTCGCTTCGGCGGGCACACGCGCAACCACGGCGAGGCCGCCGTGCGCCGCTCGTGCTACGCGGCCGACCGCACGGGTCACATGATCCTGCAGACGCTCTACCAGAACTGCGTGAAGAACGACGTCGAGTTCTTCAACGAGTTCTACGTTCTCGACATCATCCTCGACAAGGACCTCGCCCACGAGGACGTCCCCGAGGGTGAGCCCGTCTCCGTCGCCGGCGTCGTCGCCTACGACCTCGCGACCGGCGAGATCCACGTCTTCCGCGCCAAGTCCGTCATCCTCGCGACGGGAGGCGCCGGCAAGATCTTCAAGACGACGTCGAACGCCCACACGCTCACGGGCGACGGCATGGCGCTCGCGCTGCGCCGTGGCTTGCCGCTCGAGGACATGGAGTTCTTCCAGTTCCACCCGACCGGCCTCGCGGGCCTCGGCATCCTCCTGTCGGAGGCGGCTCGCGGCGAGGGCGGCATCCTCCGCAACGGCGACGGCGAGCGCTTCATGGAGCGCTACGCCCCCACGATCAAGGACCTCGCGCCGCGTGACATCGTCGCGCGCTCCATGGCGAACGAGGTCCGCGAGGGCCGCGGCGCCGGGCCGAACAAGGACTACGTCCTGCTCGACCTCACGCACCTCGAGCCCGCGCACATCGACGCAAAGCTGCCGGACATCACCGAGTTCGCACGCACGTACCTCGGCATCGAGCCCTACACCGAGCCCGTGCCCGTCTACCCGACCGCGCACTACGCGATGGGCGGCGTCCCGACGAACATCACGACCGAGGTCCTGCGCAACAACACCGACGTCGTCCGCGGCCTCTACGCGGCCGGCGAGGTCGCGTGCGTGTCCGTCCACGGCTCCAACCGTCTCGGCACCAACTCGCTGCTCGACATCAACGTGTTCGGCAAGCGCGCCGGTGTCGCGGCCGCCGAGTACGCGGCGAGCGCCGCGTTCGTCGACATGCCCGACGACGCCGCCGCCGGAACGATCGCCGAGCTCGAGGCCATGCGTTCCCGCCCCGACGGCGAGCGCGTCGCCGACCTGCGCCGCGAGCTCCAGGAGTCGATGGACCGCGGTGCCCAGGTGTTCCGCACCGAGGCGTCGCTCACCGAGACCCTCGCGGTCGTCAAGGACCTCCAGAAGCGCTACGGGCGGGTGTCCGTCCAAGACAAGGGCCGTCTCTTCAACACGGACCTCCTCGAGGCCGTCGAGCTCGGTTTCCTCCTCGACCTCGCCGAGGTCGTCGTCGTCGGCGCGCTCGAACGCAAGGAGTCGCGCGGCGGCCACTTCCGCGAGGACTACCCCGACCGTGACGACGCGAACTTCATGGTCCACACCATGGCCTACCGCCGTGGTGACGCCGCGGCCGCCGACGCGGCCGGCATCCCCCCGCACGAGATCCGGCTCGAGCCTAAGCCGGTCGTCGTGACCCGCTACCAGCCGATGGAGCGTAAGTACTGATGACTGCCACGATCGAGCAGACCGGCCCCGCGACGTCGGTGGGTGAGGTCCCGACCTTCGAGGTGACGCTGCGCGTCCGCCGCTTCCTCCCCGAGGGTCCCCGCGGCGACGAGTCGTACTGGGACGACCATGTCCTCACGATGCACGGCACCGACCGCGTTCTCGACGCGCTCCACAAGATCAAGTGGGAGCAGGACGGCTCGCTGACGTTCCGCCGCTCGTGCGCCCACGGCATCTGTGGTTCTGACGCCATGCGCATCAACGGCCGCAACCGCCTCGCGTGCAAGACGCTCCTCAAGGACCTCGACATCCGCAAGCCGATCACGGTCGAGCCCATCAAGGGCCTGCCCGTCATCAAGGACCTCGTCGTCGACATGGAGCCGTTCTTCGCGTCCTACCGCGAGATCATGCCGTTCCTCGTGACGAGCGGGAACCAGCCGTCGGCCGAGCGCATCCAGTCGCCCGAGCAGCGGGCCGTCTACGACGACACGACGAAGTGCATCCTCTGCGCCGCGTGCACGTCGTCGTGCCCCGTGTTCTGGACCGACGGGCAGTACTTCGGCCCGGCCGCGATCGTCAACGCGCACCGCTTCATCTTCGACTCGCGCGACGAGGCCGCGACCCAGCGCCTCGAGATCCTCAACGACAAGGAGGGCGTGTGGCGCTGCCGCACGACCTTCAACTGCACCGAGGCGTGCCCGCGCGGCATCGAGATCACCAAGGCGATCGCCGAGGTCAAGCGCGCCATGATCACGCGCGCGTTCTGATCCACGCGGTTCCGCGCAACGGGCCCCGCTCACCCTGAGGGTGAGCGGGGCCCGTCGCGTCGTGGGTCCGTCCCGTCGTGGTCCGTCGTGTCGTGGTCCCCGTCCCGTCCCCCGCGACTCGTCGCGGTCCAGGACAGTTCGATGGTGCTGACGGCCTACGAGTCGATAGCTCGGTGAGTCAGCCCAGGGGGAATGCGCGGCGCGTGCGCCACACGCCGTCGTCGCCGTGCTCGTAGAGGTCGATCTCGGTGACCTCGAAGACAGCGTCGTAGTCGGCCATGCTCACGAACGCGGCGTCGAGCGCCTCGTCCGGCACCTCGTGCGCGACGGTGACGTGCGGGTGGTAGTGGAAGCGGAGCTCCTGCTCGAGCAGGCCGCTGCGGACACGACCCTCGAGCTGCTCGCACTCGGCGATGCCCTGGACCACCTGGACGAAGACGACGGGCGAGACGGGCCGGAAGGTCGCGGCGCCCCGCAGGTGGAGCGTGAACGGCCCCGCGTCCTGCGCGATACGTGCGAGGTGCTCCTCGACCGCGGGCAGGTCCTCGACGTCGACGACGGTCGGCCCGAGAAGCGTGACGTGCGGCGGGATGAGGTCCGCATAGGCGTCACCCGTCGCGCGCCGGGCATCGGCGAGCTGTGAGCCGAAGGGCTCGGGCACGGTGAGCGAGACACCGATCCGTGCCTGCCCCGCACCACGCTCGGGGATCCTCATCGCGCCGCCGATGCCGGACGGACAAGACCAAAGCGGTCGTAGACCCGCTCGAGCGTCGCGGACGCCACGTCACGGGCGCGCGCCGCCCCACGGGCGAGGATCGCGTCGAGCTCGGCCGGGTCGTCGAGGTAGCCCTGCGCCGTCGCCTGGAGCGGCGTGAGGAACTCGACGACGATCTCGGCGAGGTCGACCTTGAGGTGGCCGTACATCTTGCCCTCGTACTCGGCGACGATCTCGTCGATCGAGCGGCCCGTGAGCACCGAGTAGATGGTGAGGAGGTTGGAGATCCCCGGCTTGGTGGCGGGGTCGAAGCGGATCTCGCTGCCGTCGTCGGTGACGGCCGAGCGGATGTTCTTCCGCGCCTGTGCGACGTCGCCGAGCAGCTCGATCGAGCCCTTGCCAGACTCGGACTTGCTCATCTTCCGCAGCGGGTCCTGGAGATCCTGGATCTTCGCGCCGGCCTTGAGGATGTGTGCCTCCGGCACGACGACCGTGCCGTCGCCGAAGCGCGTGTTGAGCCGTACCGCGAGGTCGCGCGTGAGCTCGAGGTGCTGGCGCTGGTCCTCCCCGACGGGCACGAGCGCCGTGTCGTAGAGAAGGATGTCCGCGGCCATAAGGACGGGGTACGTGAAGAGCCCGACTGTCGTGCCGTCGTTGCCGTTCTTCGCAGACTTGTCCTTGAACTGGGTCATCCGGGCGGCCTCGCCGAAGCCCGTCTGGCACGAGAGGACCCACGCGAGCTCGGCGTGCTCGGGAACGTGCGACTGGACGAAGAGCGCGGCGCGCTCGGGGTCGACACCGCCCGCGAGGTACTGCGCGGCGGTCGCGCGCGTGCGGTGGCGCAGCGCTGCCGGGTCCGGGTTCACCGTGAGCGCGTGAAGGTCGACGACGCAGTAGAACGCGTCGTAGGACTCCTGGAGCGCGACCCATTGGGACAGCGCCCCGATGTAGTTCCCGAGGTGGAGCGAGTCCTGCGTCGGCTGCATCCCCGAGAGGATGCGCGGGGTCGTCGGCGTCGTTGCGGGCATCTGCCCATCATGACAGGTGAGAACGGTCTCCACGTAATCCGCGAGGCGGCTGTGGACCGCGCTCACCCGAGGGTCGGGCAAGATCGCCCGGGGCGATCGTCCTCAGGTCGCCTCGTCGTCGAAGGGCGCGGGCTCTCCCGCCGGAAGCGCCGGCTGCACGGGCACCGTGGCACGCCCGACGGACGCGCCTGCGGCGCTCACGGAAGCGCCGGCGGCGGCGTTCCGCGACGTGCCGGGCTCGTCGAGGAGCGCCTCGCGCACGATGCGCCGCGGGTCGTACTGCCGTGGGTCGAGGGCCTTCCAGTCGACGTCGCCGAGCTCCGCCTGGACCTCCTCGTCGACACGTTCGCGCACCTTCGTCACCTGGTCGCGAGCGGCGCGCACGAACTGCGCGAGCTGTCGCGCATACTCGGGCAGCCGGTCCGGACCGACGACGAGCGCGACGACAAGGAGGATGACGACGAGCTCGGCGCCGTTGACGTTGAAGAGGCCGCTGCCCATCAGTCCGCGGCCGCCTCGTCGAGCACGACCGAGACGTCACGGTCCGCGCCGTCCTCGCGGATCGTCAGCACGATCTCGTCGCCCGGCGCGAGCGCGCGGATCGCGACGAGCAGCTCGTCCTCCTGCGTCACGGGACGCCCGTCGATCGCGACGATGATGTCGCCGGGCTTGATACCTGCCTTGTCGGCGGGGCCGCCGGGCGACACCGGGTGCTCGCCCGCGGCGACGTCCTCGGACCGCACGACACGGACGCCCTCGCCCTCGTAACGGTTGTCGATGAGCGCACCGATGATCGGCCGCGTCGCGCGGCCCGTCTCGATGAGCTGCTGCGCGGTGCGCCGCACCTGGTTCGCGGGGATCGCGAAGCCGAGGCCGATCGATCCAGCGGCGGTCTGGCCGGAGCCGGGTGCCTGCGCGATCGCTGAGTTCACGCCGACGACCTCACCTGCGAGATTGACGAGCGGCCCCCCGGAGTTGCCCGGGTTGATCGCGGCGTCGGTCTGCAGCGCGTTGATCCACGACGTCGCGCCCTGGTCGCCGGCCGTGACGGGGCGGTTGAGGGCGCTGACGATGCCTGTCGTCACCGTGCCCTCGAGGCCGAGCGGTGCGCCGATCGCGATGACGGGATCACCGACGACGACGACCTCGGAGTCGCCGAGCGTGAGCGGCACGAGACCGGTGCGGTCGACCTTGACGACTGCGAGGTCGTAGCCCTCCGTGCGCCCGACGACGGTGCCCTCGGACTCCGTCCCGTCGGAGAAGGTCACGGTGATCGGAGAGGTGCCGGCGGCACCGGCGACGACGTGGTTGTTCGTGATGACGAAGCCGTCGACCGAGTACACGAAACCGGAGCCGGTCGCGACGCCCTGCTGGCCGCGGACCTCGAGCGAGACGACCGAGGGCAGGACGGCGGCCGCCACGCCCGCGACCGATCCCGGAGCGCGGTCGGTCGTCCCGCCTGACGGCGCCCCAGGCACTTCGACGACCTCCGCGCGGCCCGACCGGCCGTCCGCACGCGCGTCGAGGAGCACGTCCGTGCCGATCGCGCCGACGGCGCCTCCGAGCAGGCCGAGGACGAGCACGCCGACGATGGTGCCCGCGCCGAGCCCACGCCGCGGCGGCCGGGGACGGCCGCCGGGCACGATCCCGGGAGCGGGGCCCCAGCTGCCGGGGGTTCCGTAGGGCTGCGGGAGGCCTGTGTGGGCCCCCTGTCCCTGGTGCGAGCCGCCCGACGGTGCGCCGGAGGGCGACGCGGGAGCGCCGTACGGCGACGTAGGTGCGCCGTACGACCGGTCGGGAGACGCGAACGCTGCGGCAGGCGCTGCGGGGCGCTGACTGTACGGGACCGACGGCGACGAGGGTGCGGCTCCGGCAGCAGCGGGCGGCGCGTACGGTGACGCGGGCGGTGGCGGCACCGGCCCGGGAGACACCGGGGGCCGCCCCGCGGGCGTGTGTCCGGGCTGCGACATCGGTTCGGTCATCGGGAGAACTCCTGGGTGAGCACGGACCAGCCACGGGCGACACGCGCGACGAGAGGGCTGCGTTCGTCGTCCTCGAGGGACGCGAGCACGTCGAGCGCAGGGCCGTCGTCGTCCGGCGCATAGATCTCGACGACGACGTCACCGACCTGGGTCGCGACGTGCCACGGCTCCGACGTCAGCACGTAGACGGTGCGGCCCGCGACGCTCACGGCCGTGTACTGCGCGAGCTCCGCCGCGAGCGTCCCGCGGCGTTCGACGACGACGACCGGCCCGGCCGGCGTGTCGAGGTCGAGCTCGAGGACGTCTTGCTCGTGCCGGTGGCTCGCGAGGCTCACACCGTCGGGCAGCCGCGCCGGCACGACCCAGCCGCCCCGTGCGAGGTCGGCGAGAATCGTGGCCGAGCCTGTCGTCGCCGAGATGCCGACGACCCCGGGGACCGGAGCGAGACCGAGCGTGCCGAGCGCCGAGACACGCTCCGGGTCAGGGTTGACGAGCGGGGGCCTGCCGAGCTCGGAGAGCCCGACGACGCCGAGGCCGACGACGGCGACGGACGCCGCGGCCCACCGCCACGCCCGGCGGCGGTGGCGGAGGTCGCCCGTGAGCGCGGGGAACGCCCGCCCGTCGGTGTCGGGGCGCAGGTCGGGGTGGCACGCGCGGCGAGGCGCGGGCTGCGTCGGAGGCGCGGGGCTCGCGCCCGCGAGGATGCGTGCCGCGAGGTCCGGTCCCGGCGCAATGTCGCGGGCCGCAAGGAGCATCGAGCGCGCGCGACGCTCGTCGCTGAGCTCACGGGCGCAGTCCTCGCACACGACGAGGTGAGACTCGAGCCGCTCAGCCTTGGCAGGCGGCAGCTGCCCGTCGACGTAGGCGCTGATCCAAGCGCCGAAGTGGCTCGTCACGGGTGAGCCTCGTGCGACGCGGCCCCCGCGTGGGAGCGCCGGTGGGCGAGCTGGGTCCGCAGCTGTGCGCGTGCCCGGTGGATGCGGGAACGCACCGTGCCGAGCTTGATGCCGAGCGTCACCGCGATCTCCTCGTACGAGAGTCCCTCGATGTCGCACAGGACGACGGCCGCCCGGTACTCCGGCGCAAGAGTGTCGAGCGCCTGCTGGATGTCGAGGTCGAGGTTGCCGTGCTCGAAGCCACGCTCGGGCTCGATCTCGGAGGAACCCGGCACCCGCGACGCGTCGTCACCCATCGCGTCCATGCGGATCCGCTGACGGCGGCGGGCGCCGTCGAGGAAGAGGTTCGTCGTGATGCGGTGCAACCAGCCGTCGAAGTTGCCCGGCTCGTACCGGTCGAGCGACCGCAGCACGCGGACGAAGACGTCCTGCGTGAGGTCCTCCGCATCGTGACGGTTGCCCGTGAGCCGGTACGCGAGACGGAAGACGCGCGCTGAGTGGTCCTGGACGATCTGCTCCCAGGTCGGCACGGTGTTCTCGACGTCGCTCACCGAGCCAGTCTCTCAGGTCGAGTGCGACCGCGTGAACCCGTGCGCCACGGGCGAACACGCGTCGTCGTACGCCTGGCGCTCGCACCGCACAGCACATGCTCCCGTGCCGGGCACGAGCACGGCGGTAAGATCGGCCCGAGGGCCGGTCGCGCGTCGCGGCGGCCCCGATCGTCCACGAGGAGGACATCATCTCCAGCGACAAGACCCTGGCCTGGGACTACTGCGAGGACTACGTCGTCGAGGACGACGTCCTCCTGCGCGCGCGCGAGCGCGCAGCCCAGTACGGCTGCCACGCGATCGCGCCGGGGGCGGGCGCCGTCCTGCGGCTGCTCGCGGCGACGCTGCGCGCCCGCACGGCCGTCGAGGTCGGTACGGGGACGGGAGTCGCGTCGCTGTGGCTCCTGCGCGGCATGGACGCGGAGGGTGTCCTCACGACGATCGATCCCGAGGCGGAGAACCAGCGCGCCGCCAAGGCCGCGTTCGCCGAGGACGGTATCCGTCCCGAGCGTGCGCGCACGATCAACGGTCGCCCGCGCGACGTCCTGCCGCGGCTCGCCGACGCCGCGTACGACCTCGTCCTCGTCGGCTCCGATTCGCCCTCGGCCGCCGACCACGTCGAGCAGGCACTGCGGCTCCTGCGTCCTGGTGGCGTGCTCGTCGTCGACGAGGCGCTCTGGCGGGGGCGCGTCGCGGACCCGGCGCGGCGCGACGAGGCGACGACGATGGTCCGCGAGATCGGGCGCTCGCTCCGCGAGGACCCGCGCGTCCTGCCCGCGATGATTCCGTCGGGCGACGGTCTGCTCCTCGCGGTCCGCCGCTGACCCACCTCCCTGACGACGAACCCCGCCTGCACGGTGTGCAGGCGGGGTTCGTGCGTTCTGTCGGCCTCCGGTGGCCGTCGACGTGTCAGTCGCGTGCAGCCAGACCCTCGAGCGTGCTGAGGAGGAGCCGCGCGCCGAAACCCGTCGCACCCGCAGGGACCTCGTGCGACGCCTTGTCGGCGTGCGCGGGTCCCGCGATGTCGACGTGCGCCCACGGGACGTCACCGACGAAGCGCCGCAGGAAGAGCGCTGCAGTGATCGCGCCGCCGCCACGCTCGTCGGCCGGCACGTTGCGGAGCTCCGTGACGGTCGAGCCGAGGCGCTCGTCGTACTCGTCGACAAGCGGCAGACGCCACACGGCCTCCCCCGTCGTGCGTGCGGACTGCTCGATCATCGTGGCGAGCGCGTCGTCCGTCGCGAGCAGCGCCGCCGTGCGCGGGCCGAGCGCGACCGCGGCCGCACCCGTGAGCGTCGCGACGTCGATGAGGGCGTCGGGCGAGAAGGTCGAACGCGCCCACGCGATGCCGTCGGCGAGCACGAGCCGCCCCTCGGCGTCCGTGTTGCCGACCTCGACGCGTGTGCCGTCGACCATCGTGAGGACGTCGGCGCGACGGTAGGAGCTCGCCCCGAAGTGGTTCTCGGCGAGCGGCAGGACCGCGGTGACGTGGAGCGGCAGACGGGCCTCGGCGGCCGCGAGGACCGTCGCGAGGACGACGGCGGCGCCGCTCATGTCGTTCTTCATCGTCACCATCGAGGTGCGCGGCTTGATGTCGATGCCGCCCGTGTCGTAGGTGATGCCCTTGCCGACGAGCACGACGCGACGTGCGTCGGCGGGCGCGTCCTCGGGCGTGTACGTCACCGCGACGAGCGTGGGCTCCGACGCGGAGCCCTGGCCGACGGCGGTGAGACCGCCGAAGCCGCCCGCGGCGAGCGCGGGACCGTCGAGGCGCGTCACAGCGAGGCCTGCGGCGTGCGCGAGCCGCTCGGCGACGTCGGCGACCCATCCGGGGTTCTTGACGTTCGACGGGACAGTCGTGAGGTCGCGCACGAGCCATGCCGCGCGCGCCGCGCGCGCCGCCTCGTCGATCGCACGCTGCGCGTGGTCGCCGAGCAGCACGAGCTGCGCGGCCGGGTCCGTGCGCGGAGCGCCGGTCGCGGCCGTCGGTGCGCGGTACGCGCCGAGGAGGTACCCCTCGACGAGCGCACGCTGGTCCTCGAACGTGTCGGTTCCGCTCGCCGTCGTGAGCACGCGGCCCACGCCGCGGGTCTCGCGGGCGATCGCGGCACCGGCGCGGCGGAAGTCCTCGACGCGTGAGCGGCCGAGGCCGAGGAGGACGACGCGCTCGGGCAGGCCGGCCCACGGCAGCGCGTCGGCACTCCGGTGGGCCCGCGGCAGGTCGACGACGAGCGTCTCCCCTGCGGCACCGTCGAAGCTCGCGCGCTCCGCGAGCTCGGAGAAGTCGACGCCGTACCGGAGCGCGGCGTCGATCATCCCGTGACGCGGCTCGAGGCCGTCGCCCTCCTCGGGCCCGGGGGCCACGGGGAGGACGACGACCTCGACCTCGTCCTGCGTGAGGAACGTGCACTCGGCCAGCCGCCCGGCCGCGACGACGACCTCAGGAAGGTCACGGTCGACGCTCCACGGGTCGACGACGGGCGCGGCCGTGCGTGCAGGCGTGCGCGGCAAGGTGTCAGCCCACCACGCCGTCGAGCGCGGCGCCGAGCTCTGCAGCCTCGACAGCGTTGAGCTCGACGACGAGCCGGCCACCACCCTCGAGCGGGACGCGCATGACGATGCCGCGGCCCTCCTTCGTCACCTCGAGCGGCCCGTCGCCGGTCCTCGGCTTCATCGCTGCCATGAGTGGCTCTCCCTTGCGTCGGTTGCGGCCGCCGCTCGGACGCCCGTCGCCTCCCGCCCGTGCCTCAGCGCAGGTCGGAAGGCGTCCGTCGGGCGTCGCGGACGACGGATTCCGTCCCCATTCTAGGTCATGGAAGCGTCATGCCGCCCTCCCCTGGACGTCGCTGGTTGTGCTGAGAGCGATGCTCAGAGTCCTCGGACCGCTGCGCGCGGCGGGAGGTCACCCCGGATCGCGGCCACCATGTCGAGCGTCCGCCGCGTCGCGCGCACGTCGTGGGCCCGGAACACGCGGGCCCCGCCCCACGCTGCGAGGGCCGTCGCCGCAAGCGTCCCCTCGAGGCGTTCGTCGACCGGGAGATCGAGGGTCTCGCCGACGAAGTCCTTGCGGGAGAGCGCCATGAGCACCGGGTACCCGAGCGCGACGAGCGCCGGGGTGCGACGCACGAGGCGCAGCGAGTCGACCGTGCGCTTGCCGAAGTCGTGCGTCGGGTCGACGAGCACGCCGAGCGGGTCGACGCCGCACGCGACGGCGCGCGCCGCACCGGCCGCGAGCGTCGTCACGACGTCGTGGACGACAGCGTCGAGCGGATCCGTGCCTGCCGGTGCGTCGGCAGGCAGGTCGAAGCGGACGTCGCGCGGGTCCGTGCGGGGCGGCAGACCGCCCGTGTGCGAGACGACGACCGCGAGCCCACGGCGCCCCGCGACCTCGACGAGGTGCGGGTCGGCGCCCGCCCACGTGTCGTTGAGGAGGTCGGCGCCCGCGTCGGCGACGGCGTCGGCGACCTCCGCTCGCCAGGTGTCGACCGAGAGGACGATGGCGTCGCCGAGCTCGGCGCGCAGGCGCGCGACGAACGGCGCGACCCGGTCGATCTCCTCCGCGGGCGAGACGTCGGGGCCCACGCCGGCACGCACTCCCCCGACGTCGATGATCTCCGCTCCGTCGTGGATCGCACGCTCGACGGCCGCGAGCGCGACGTCGTCGTCCGCGTGCCGTGCGCCCGGGAAGAACGAGTCGGTCGTGCGGTTGACGATCGCCATAACCGCGCCGCCGTGCACGCCGACGTCACGTCCGCGCACCCGCAGAGGGGGCGACGCGGGCGGGAGCGCGTCGAGCGTCGGCGCGAGAGCGGCCCACGGCAGCGCGCCGCCCCGCGCCGACTCGCTCATGAGGCGTTGCGCTCGTCCGAGACGCGACCGGCGGCAGCGTCCTGCGCCGCCTCGAGCTCGGCGAGAGCCTCGACCTGCGCGGCACGCAGCTCGCGGTCCCGGCCGACGACGATCTCGACCGCCTCCTCGGCCGTGTCGACGACCTTCACGAGGTCGATGTCCGCCGCCGAGATCATGCCGCGCGCGAGCACGGGGCCGCGGAGCCACTCGAGCATGGGCGTCCAGTAGTCGGAGCCGACGAGGACGATCGAGAACTCGGTGACCTTGTGGGTCTGGACGAGCGTGAGAGCCTCGAAGAGCTCGTCGAACGTGCCGAAGCCGCCCGGAAGGACGACGAAGCCCGACGCATACTTGACGAACATCGTCTTGCGGGCGAAGAAGTAGCGGAAGTTCACGCCAAGGTCGACCCACTGGTTCATGCCCTGCTCGAACGGCAGCTCGATGCCGAGGCCGACCGAGACGCCGCCGGCCTCCGAGGCGCCCTTGTTCGCTGCCTCCATGATGCCGGGGCCGCCGCCCGTGATGACCGCGTAACCCTTCTCGACGAGCAGGCGCCCGACCTCGACCGCGAGCTCGTAGTCGGGCGTTCCAGGTTTCGTGCGCGCCGAACCGAAGACGCTCATCGCGGGGCCGAGCTCGGCGAGCGCGCCGAAGCCCTCGACGAACTCCGACTGGATGCGCATGACGCGCCACGGGTCGCCGTGGACCCAGTCGGCGTCCCCGTCCTTCGACAGGAGCCGCTGGTCGGTCGTCTGCTCGGGGATCTGGCCGCGTCGCAGCAGGACGGGGCCCTTGCGGTAGCCGGTTCCGGGCTGGGAGATGCCTTCGTCGCTCATGGCGTCCACCCTAGGGGCAGCCTCGGACATCCGGGGGGACGTCCCGTGACGGTGTCAGTGCGCGGTCAGCCACGCGAGCAGCGCGTCGTGCGTCGCCGTCACCTGCCCGACGGGGCAGCGTTCGTCGTCCTTGTGCGCGAGCAGCGGGTCTCCCGGGCCGAGGTTGACCGCGGGGATGCCGAGCGAGGAGAACCGTGCGACGTCCGTCCAGCCGAGCTTCGCGGTCGGCTGGCCGCCGGTCACGGCGAGCACCGACGCGACGAGGTCGGCGACGAGCGGGTCGTCGAGCCCGGGACGCGCGCCCTCGGCGCCGTCGGTGCGCGTCACCTCGAAGCCGTCGAACAGCTCGCGCACGTGAGCCTCGGCCTGCGCGAGGCTCTTGTCGGGCGCGAAGCGGTAGTTGACGGTGACGACGCACTCGTCGGGGACGACGTTGCCGGAGATCCCGCCCCGGATGCCGACCGCGTTGAGGCTCTCGCGGTAGGCGAGGCCGTCGACGTCGACGGTCCGCGGCGTGTACGCCGCGAGGCGCGCGAGCACCTCCGCAGCGTCGTGGATCGCGTTGTGCCCCGTCCAGGCGCGTGCCGAGTGCGCGGCGACGCCGCGCGTGCGCACCTCGACGCGCAGCGTGCCGTTGCAGCCGCCCTCGATGCCGCCCGACGTCGGCTCGCACAGCACTGCGACGTCACCCTCGAGCCACTCCGGGTGGTTCCGCACGAGCCGGCCGAGGCCGTTGAGGTTCGCGGCGACCTCCTCGTGGTCGTAGAACACCCACGTGAGGTCCGCAGCCGGCACGACGTCCGCGCCGAGACGGGCCGCGAGCGCGAGCTGCACGGCGACGCCCGCCTTCATGTCGACCGTGCCGCGTCCCCACAGCTCGGGTCCGGCGGGACCGTCGAGCACGCGCACGGGCAGGTTCGGCGGGTCCGTGAGCGGCACCGTGTCGAGGTGGCCCGCGACGACGACGCGGCGCGGCAGACCGAGGTGGGTCCGCGCGACGACCGCGTCGCCGTCCCGCAGGACCTCGAGGTGGCCGAAGCCCCGCAGCGCGGCCTCGACCGCGTCCGCGAGCCGCGTCTCGTCGCCCGACACCGAGGGGACGTCGCACAGCGCGGTGACGAGCGCGGCGAGGTCGCCGCGAAGATCGAGGACGGGGGCGGGCTGCGAGGTCATGCGGGAATGCTAGCCCCGCGGCCCCTCCCGCTGCCGAGACTCGCCCAGCGCTCGGGATCGGGCGTGCCGCGCAGGATGCGAGACGGCCGCGGCCGATGTCCGACCCTCCCCCTAGGGTGACACTCATGACCCAGACCTCCCGGAACGCCTGGGGTCTCGGACTCGCGACGATCGCAGCCGACGGCTCCGTCCTCGACACGTGGTACCCCGCGCCGCGTCTCAGCCTGGCGCCGGACGACCCGTGGACGGACCCGCTCGCGGAGGACCTGGGTGCGCTCGCGACCGACGACGACGCGCGACGTGTGCGCCGCGAGGTCGTCGTGCGCTCGATCGACCTCGATGCCCCGCCGACCGACGCGTCCGACGCCTACCTGCGCCTCCATGTCCTCTCGCACCGCCTCGCGGCGCCCGGGACGATCGACCTCACGGGGATCTTCGGCCTCCTGGCGAACGTCGTGTGGACCGACCGCGGCCCGTGCGCGGTCGACGGTTTCGAGGAGACCCGCCTGCGCCTCGCGGCATCCGGGCCCGTCTCCGTGCTCTCCGTCGACAAGTTCCCGCGCATGGTCGACTATGTGCTGCCGTCGGGCGTGCGCATCGCGGACGCCGATCGCGTGCGCCTTGGCGCGCACCTCGCCCCCGGCACGACCGTCATGCACGAGGGCTTCGTGAACTTCAATGCCGGCACCCTCGGCACCTCGATGGTCGAGGGCCGCATCTCGCAGGGCGTCACTGTGGGCGACGGCTCCGACGTCGGGGGCGGTGCCTCGATCATGGGGACGCTCTCGGGCGGCGGCACGACCGTCGTCTCGATCGGGCGACGCACCCTCCTCGGCGCGAACGCCGGCCTCGGCATCCCTCTCGGCGACGACTGCGTCGTCGAGGCTGGCCTCTACGTCACGGCCGGCACCAAGGTGACGATCGTCGGTCAGCAGGCTCCGGGCGGCGGCGAGCTCGTCGTCAAGGCACGCGACCTCGCGGGCCGCGACGGCCTGCTGTTCCGCCGCTCCTCGCTCACGGGTCGTGTCGAGGTCCTCGTCCGCGAGGGCGTCGGCGTCACCCTCAACGCGGCGCTGCACGCCTGACGTGACGACGCCCCGCACCTCGCGCACGTCGCACCCCCTCACGAGGGCGCGACGTGCGCGACGTGCCGTCGGCCGCACGATCCTCGGCGCGACCGCCGTCGTCGCCCTCGCCGTCGGCGGCATGTGGGCCGTGGAGAAGGTCCTCGACTCCCGTCGCGCCGAGCCCGAGCCGCGGCACACGTGCTGGGCGAACGCAGGCGGCGACGACTGGTACCTCTCCCCCGACCAGGCGCAGAACGCCGCGCTGTTCGCCGCCATGGCGACCGAGCGCGGGCTGCCCCCGCGCGCGGTCACCATCGCCATCGCGACCGCCCTGCAGGAGTCGTGGGCGACGAACATCGACTACGGTGACCGCGACTCCGTCGGGCTCTTCCAGCAGCGACCCTCGCAGGGCTGGGGCACGGTCGAGGAGATCATGGATCCCGTCTACTCGACGGGCAAGTTCTACGACGGGCTCGTCAAGGTCCGCGACTACGAGGAGCTCGAGGTGACGGTCGCGGCCCAGGCCGTCCAGCGCTCCGCGTTCCCCGACGCCTACGCGAAGCACGAGGGCAAGGCCCGCGCGTGGGCGTCCGCGCTCGCAGCGCAAGACGGCGCGACCCTCACATGCGAGCTGCGCGCTGCCCTCCCCGGGGGCGACCCGGCAGCGTTCGCACGGCGCGTCGACCGGGACTGGCCGTCGGCGTCCGTCACCGCAGACACGGCGACGGGCACCGTCCGTATGTCCCCCGGGAAGCTCGGCAGCGACAAGGGGCGCACGCTCACGCGGCTCGCCCACTGGGCGGTCGCCGTCGCCGAGGACGGCCAGGTCGCTTCGGTCGCCGTCGGCGACCGCGTCTGGGAACGTTCGACGGCCGCGTGGCGGACAGTCGTCCCGACGGAAGGCACCGCACCGACCTCGAAGGCTGACGCAGTCACCGTGACCCTCGTCCCCTGACGGAGCCTCGTACCCGCGACGAGCGACGCGCTCCGGTCAGAACTCCGTGCGCCACACGGCGATCTGCGTGCTGATGCGCACGCGGAGCGACTCCGGCGCGCGCTCGCAGCACGAGCGGCGCAGGACGACGCGCATGATCTCCTCGATCTCGAGGACACCGAGCTCAGGCGCGACCTCGGCGACGTTCGCCCGCAGGTCCGCCGCGTCCTCGACGGTCATGTCGGACCTCAGGTAGTCCTCGACGTGACTGATGACCTCGGCGCACTCCTCGCCGTCGAGCGGACGGCCGTCGGGAGCGATGCTGCTCATGACTCCTCCTGCGTCCCCGCGGGCAGGAGCCCGCGCTCGGCCGCATACCCCGCGAGGAGCGTGCGCAGCTGCGCGCGCCCCCGGTGCAGGCGCGACATGACGGTGCCGATGGGCGTGCCCATGATCTCGGCGATCTCCTTGTACGGGAAACCCTCGACGTCGGCGAGGTAGACGGCGATGCGCCGGTCCTCAGGCAATGCCGCGAGCGCGTCCTTGACGTCGGAGTCCGGCAGCGCGTCGAGCGCCTCGACCTCCGCCGAGCGCAGGCCGGTCGACGTGTGCGACGCGGCGCGGGCGATCTGCCAGTCCTCGATGTCCTCGGTCTGCGACTTCTTGGGCTCGCGCTGTTGCTTGCGGTACGTGTTGATGAACGTGTTCGTGAGGATGCGGTACAGCCACGCCTTGAGGTTCGTGTCGGGGCGGTACTGGTGGAACGCCGCGAACGCCTTCGCGAAGGCCTCCTGGACGAGGTCCTCGGCGTCCGTCGGGTTGCGCGTCATGCGCAGCGCGGCCGCGTAGAGGGCGTCGAGGTAGCCGAGCGCGTCGCGCTCGAAGCGCGCCCGCCGCTCGGCGTCGGTCTCGTCCGCGGGGGCTCGGCGGGTGTCGTCGGTCTCGTCCATCACGGGCAAGCCTAGCCGGGGCAGCGCGTGCGGCGCCGTCGGTCGGTCGCCGACGACCACGGTGGGACGAGGAGGGGCGGAGCAGCTCACATCCCGTCAACACGTCTCCCCTGCCAGGCATTCCCCGCGAGCGCTACCGTGGGATCTCGTCGTACGTGTCCCGGTCGAAGGAGCCCCCCATGCTCGTCCGTCGTCTCGCCCGCCCGATGCTCGCCTCGTGGTACGTCCATGACGGACTCGACGCTGTGCGGACGCCCGCGCCGCACGTCGCGGTGGCCCGTCCCGTCGCGGACCGCGTGACGTCGGCCCTCGGCCGCGCGCCGCTGCCCGACCGCACGCTCGTGTGGGCCGTGCGCGCGCACGGCGCCGCGACGATCCTCGCCGGCGCAGGGCTGGCGCTCGGCCGTGCGCCGCGCTCGAGCGCCGCGACCCTCGCGCTCCTCACGCTGCCGCTCGTCGTGGCGCAGCAGCCCTTCACGGCGCGACGCACGGTCGACCGCGAGCGTGTCGCGCCGTTCGTCCACGCGCTCGGCGGACTTGGCGCCGCGGTGCTCACCGCAGTCGACCTCGAGGGACGCCCCGGGGTCGCGTGGCGCGTCGACAAGGCGCGACGCGACCGTGCGGACCGTGCGACGCACGAGGAGTGAGACGTCTCGCGGCCCGGCCGCGCCCGGCCCGTCCGACGCCGCTCCGATAGCCTGACGGCATGACCACCTCGACGCCGAACACCCCTGTGCCCGACGCCGCCTCCGCCCCTGACCCGGCGTGGGCCGCGCCCACCGCCGCGAGCCCCCTCGACGCGGCCGTCGAGGTTCCGGGCTCGAAGTCGCTCACGAACCGCTACCTCGTGCTCGCCGCGCTCGCGAACGGCCCGAGCGAGCTCCGCGGCGCGCTCAGCAGCCGTGACACGCTGCTCATGGCGGAGGCCCTGCGGCAGCTGGGCGTAGGCGTCGAGGTCGACGGCACGACGTGGCGCGTCACCCCGGGCGAGCTGCGCGGCCCGGCGTCGATCGACTGCGGTCTCGCGGGGACGGTCATGCGGTTCCTGCCCGCGGTGGCCGCGCTCGCCGACGGTCCCGTGCGCTTCGACGGCGACGCGGGGGCGCGCGTGCGCCCCATGGGCCCGGTACTCGCGGGTCTGCGCAACCTCGGCGTCCCCGTGACGGCCGACGACGGCACGGAGCCGTCGACCCTCCCGTTCACGGTCGAGGGTCGCGGCGGCGTCGTCGGCGGGGCGGTCGACGTCGACGCGAGCGCGTCGAGCCAGTTCGTCTCCGGCCTCCTCCTCGCGGGCGCACGCTTCGACCGCGGGCTGCGCCTGCGTCACGTCGGGAGCGCGCTGCCGAGCCTCCCCCACATCGAGATGACCGTCGATGTCCTGCGCGGCGCAGGGGTCGAGGTCGACGACTCGACGCCGTCGACGTGGGTCGTCGCCCCGGGGCCGATCGTCGCGCGCGACGTGCGCGTCGAGCCCGACCTCTCGAACGCGAGCCCGTTCCTCGCGGCCGCGCTCGTCGCGGGTGGCACCGTCCGCGTCTCGGGCTGGCCGACGTCGACGACACAGCCGGGAGCGCTCGTCCCCGAGCTCTTCGAGCAGCTCGGCGCGCGGACGCGTCGCGTGGGCGACGTGCTCGAGGTCACCGGCACGGGCCGCATCCGCGGCCTCGACGTCGACCTCCACGCCGCGGGCGAGCTCACACCGACGATCGCGGCCCTCGCCGCGCTCGCCGAGACGCCCAGCCGCCTGCGCGGCATCGCGCACCTCCGCGGTCACGAGACCGACCGTCTCGCGGCGCTCGTCTGCGAGATCAACCGGCTCGGCGGCCGCGCGACCGAGACGGAGGACGGCCTGACGATCGAGCCTGCCACGCTCCACGGCGGCACCGTCGAGACGTACCACGACCACCGCATGGCGACATTCGGTGCGATCCTCGGCCTGCGCGTCCCCGGCGTGCGCGTCGAAGACGTCGCGACGACCGCGAAGACCCTCCCGGACTTCACGCGCATGTGGGGCTCGATGCTCGCAGCGACGGCACGGGGCTGACCCGCGTGAGCCCGCGGCAGCGTGACGAGTCGGACTTCCACGCGCGCCCTTCCCGCCGCGGCTCGCGCCCGCGCACCAAGCAGCGGCCCGAGCACGCGGACGCCGAGCGCGGGCTCGTCACGGGCGTCGATCGCGGGCGCTACACGCTCCTGCTCGACGAGGACGGTCCGGACGAGCGCATCGTCACCGCGATGAAGGCGCGCGAGCTCACCCGCTCGCGTGTCGTGTGCGGCGACGCGGTCGACGTCGTCGGCGACACGAGCGGAGACGACGGCTCGCTCGCACGCATCGTCCGCATCGCCGAGCGTGTCTCGGTGCTCCGGCGAACGGCCGACGACACCGACCCGTACGAGCGCATCGTCGTCGCGAACGCCGACCAGCTCGTCGTCGTCACCGCGCTCGCCGACCCCGAGCCCCGGCCGCGCATGATCGATCGATGCGTCGTCGCCGCGTACGACGCCGGCATGGACGTCCTCCTGTGCCTGACGAAGTCGGACCTCGCGTCTCCGGACGCGCTCCTGGCGCTCTACGAGCCCCTCGGTGTCCAGGTCGTCGTCACGCGGCGCGACGACGCGGGCGGAGTGCCCGCGGCGGACGCCGTCCGCGACCGCCTGCGCGGTCGCACGTCCGTGCTCGTCGGCCACTCGGGCGTCGGCAAGTCGACGCTCGTCAACGCGCTCGTCCCGGGAGCAGCGCGTGCGACCGGGCGCGTCAACGACGTCACGGGCCGAGGACGGCACACGTCGACGAGCGCCGTCGCGCTGCGGCTGCCCGACCGCGACGGCTGGGTCATCGACACCCCTGGCGTCCGGTCCTTCGGGCTCGCGCACGTCGAACCCGCGACGATCCTCGCCGCGTTCGACGACCTCGCCGAGGCCGCCGCAGAGTGCCCCCGCGGATGCACGCACCTCGAGGACGCTCCCGACTGCGAGCTCGACACCTGGGTCGCGGCCGTCACCGACGATGCGGCCGAGCACACGTGGCGCGCACGTCGGCTCGACTCCTTCCGGCGCGTCCTCGCTGCGCGCACGGGCGCCCCCGAGTAGCCCGTCACGCTGAGCACGGGTTTCCGCCCGGCGGGCCGCGACGACGCGCGCACGCGGCACCCGCTAGCGTGGGCGACATGACCCAGACGGCTACGTACGACGACGACCTCCGCCTCGCGCACGCGATCGCCGACCAGGTCGACTCCCTGACGATGTCGCGCTTCAAGGCGCTCGACCTTCGCGTCGAGACGAAGCCCGACCACTCCCCCGTCTCCGACGCGGACAAGGCCGCAGAGGACCTCGTCCGCAGCCTGCTCGCACGCTCGCGCGGCCGCGACGCGTTCCTCGGGGAGGAGACCGGGGCGAGCGGCCACAGCTCACGCCAGTGGGTCGTCGACCCGATCGACGGGACGAAGAACTTCGTTCGCGGCGTCCCCGTCTGGGCGACCCTCATCGCGCTGCTCGTCGACGGCGAGCCCGTCGTCGGCCTCGTGAGCTCGCCCGCGCTCCAGCGTCGCTGGTGGGCCGCCCGCGGCACGGGCGCCTGGACCGGCCGCTCGTTGTCCGCCGCGACGCGCCTCCACGTCTCCGGCGTGAGCAGCATCGAGGATGCGTCGTTCTCGTACTCGAGCCTCACGGGCTGGCAGGACATCGACCGGCTCACCGGCCTCCTCACGGTCTCCGACACCGTGTGGCGCACGCGCGCCTACGGCGACTTCTGGTCGTACATGCTCGTTGCCGAGGGAGCGGTCGACGCGGCCGCCGAGCCCGAGCTCGCGCTCCACGACATGGCGGCGCTCGTCCCCATCGTCACGGAGGCCGGCGGGCGTTTCACGTCTCTCGCGGGCGTCGACGGCCCGCACGGCGGCAACGCGATCGCGACGAACGGGCGCCTTCACGACGCGTTCCTCGAGCACCTCGGCACCGCCTGACGCGCACCCGAAGCGGGCCAGGGCGGCGGCCACCACCATCGTCGCCAGGGCGCCCGGATCCCTGCTGGGGCGGGGCGATCAGCGCGGGATGTCGGCGATCTCGATCGCGTCGTACCAGAGCAGGTCACGCTCGACGAGGCGCTCGACCGCGGCGTCGTCTCCCGCGAGCGTCGCCGCGACGTCCGCGGCAGCCTCGGGCTCGTCGACGTGCGCGCACACGAGCGTCGCCCCCTCGACCGGCGCGACGAGGTCGACCGCGCTCGGCGTGAGGATCGCCGCGTCCCCCGCGGCATCGACGACGACGTCGTCGGGCACTTCGAGCGTGAGGACGAGCCTCAACCGAGGCGCGGCGGGCGCGAGAGCGAGCGCCGTGAGCGAGTCATCCGCGGCCGCGAGGTGCGCCGAGTACTCGAGCCCTTCCTGGTCCTCGTCAGGCAGCGCGGCCGCGAGCGCGGCCGTCACCGTGTGAGCCCGGCCCGGGGCGAGATCGATCGTCGTGCGACCGCCCGCGGCCGACCGGGCACCGACGAGGAGCTCGAGCGTGGCGGGAAGGTAGATGCGCATGTCCCCAGTCAACCACCGCTGCGGCCGCTGAGGACGCTGCCGTGCCGCGCGAGCGCCTCACGTCGGCGGTCGAGGAGCTCGTCCGCGAGCGCGACGTAGGCGCGCCGCACGGGCGAGCCCGGCGCGTGCTCCGCGAGCGTCCCGCCCGCGAGGAGCGCGGCGTCGAGCGCGGTTCCGTCGTCGGGGACGACATGGTCGGGCCGGACGCCCGCGTACCGGGCCAGCGCGTCACCGAGCACGGCTGCGGGCCGACCTCCCGTGACCGAGGCCCGGGCCCTCGTGAGGACGAGCACCCGGTCGCGGGTGAGCGCCGGGACCTCGCCGAGGTCACCGAGCGCGTGGACGAGCCGCTGCACCGCGACGGGATCCGCGCCCCCGACGACGACGATCGTGTCGGCCGCCGCGAGCGCGGAGAGCGTGGCGGCGTTGCGCTGGGGGGCTCGTGTGTCGTAGCTGAGCGCCTCGTCGTGCTCGAGCGGCGCAGCGACGTCGACGACGACGATGTCAGCGAGCTCGCGCGCCGCGCGCCACACGACGTCGAGCGACGTGCCCGAGAGCTCTGGCCAGCGTGCGGCGCGCGCGATCCCCGTGAGGACGTGGAGCGCGCCGACGGGCGGGGCGAGCCCCGCGAGGGCCGCGGCGTCGAGCCGGCCTTGGCCCGCAGCACGGACCGCGAGCGCGAGGCCTGAGGACTCGTCGAGCAGCGCGAGGTGCTGCGCGACCGCGGGTGCGTGCGAGTCCGCGTCGACGAGGAGGACGCGCGGGGTCTCGTGGCCGATCTGCCGCGGCTGGTGGGCGGCGAGCTCCGCGGCGACGTTCACCGCGGTCGTCGTGCGTCCCGGGGAGCCCGCGGGTCCCCACACCACCACGACGTGCCCGGGGAGCCTGCGCGGGTCCGCGCCGAGCAGGTCGTCTCCGCACGGCGGGGCGGCCGTGGTGGCCGGCGCGGTCGAGGCCTCGCGGCGGGTGGCCGCGCCGAGCCGGTCGCCGAGCGTGTTGTCGAGCAGGGTGGTCGGCAGGACGAGGTCGGCGCCGAGCGCCCAGGCGCGGGCGGCCTCGGTGCTTCCGGCCTCGTCCGTCCCGTCGACGAGCACGACGACGACGGCGCCGCACGCGCGCGCCCGCGCGACCGTGTCGCGGTCGAGCTGGTCGCCCGGAGCGCGCTCGAGGCTCACGAGGACAACCTCGCCCGTGCCGGACTCGAGGAGTCCGAGCATCTCGACGAGGTGCGCGCACCGGCGCACGAGACGGACGGGCGCTCCCGTGCCGGCGAGCGCGGTCGCGACGACGTCCTCGTGGTCCGCGCCGACGGCGCACAGGACGTCGCGGTGGCGTGCGAGGCCGCTCACGGGTCCGCCCGGGTCGGCTCGGCCGCGGGCGTCGCGTCGGTGGCCGACGGGGCCGGGGCTGGTTCTGCGACCGTCCCCGCCGCCTCCTGCGTCGTCGAGCCGACTGCCACGGCGACGAGCGCGAGGTCGCCCTCGGCGGCGAGCGCGCCCAGCACCGTCGGCAGCTCGGCCTCGGCAACCCTCACCTCGACCGTCGTCCCGCCGGTGAGACCGCTGCCGAACGCCCCGGTCTCCGCCGTCACCGCCGTGACGTCGAGGCCGCGCGCGACCGCGCTCGGCGCGGCCGCGTCGCTGCCCGGCTCACGCGCCGGCAAGTACCAGAGGTCGACGAGCCCGCCGACGACGACGTCGCCCGGCAGCGGACCCGCGACGGGGATCGCGACCGTGCGGAGCCCCGCCGCGGGCGGGGTGACGAGGAGCGCCCCGGGAACGAGCTCGCCCGCCCGGACGGGCCGCGCGAGGATCGTCCCGGTGACCACCGAGCGGTCCCCGAGGTACTGCTCCCCGGTCGCGCCGAGCGCGACCTCGACCGGGCGCAGGTCGCCGTCGGCGAGGACGTGCCCGGCCGGAAGGTCGGTCACGGCGGCGAGCACGGGCACCGTCTGGCGTGCGGCGCGCACCGTCCACGAGCCGAGAGCGACCGAGAGCGCCACGAGGAGGACGCCGACGACGAGGCGCGGGTCCTTCCACCCGGGACGCTGCAGTCGGAGGGCCGGTGCGGGTGCACCGGCGACGGCTGGACGGTTCACGGAACTCCCTCGATCGCACGGACAACGCTGACATCCTGCCCGGATCACCGGGACGCGCAAGCTGAACGGTCGCCTGTGGACGACCGCGAGACCGGGGCGCGTCATGGTTGGATGTCCGCATGGCACCCCGGTTCATCACCCTCGCCGACGTCGCGACCGAGCTCGCGATCAGCGCCGACCAGGCGTACGCCCTCGTGCGGTCGGGCGAGCTCCCGGCGATCCAGATCGGCGGCCGCGGCCAGTGGCGCATCGAGGTGGCGGAGCTCGACAAGTTCGTCGCCCGCAAGTACCAGGAGACGAAGGCCCGCATCCAGGGCTGAGCGCCCCGCGCGGCCAGGCGCCGGGCCCGGGGCGTCGCGTCCGGCACCGCGCCCGGCGTCTCGACGCGTACCCGCTCAGCGCACCTGGTCCGCGACGAGCACCACGGCGCCGACAGGGACGACCGTCCTCAGCGCACCGTCCGGGCCGCCGCGCTCGCCCCACGCAGGGGCCGCGACGAGATCGAGGTGGTCGGCGCCGACCCGCTCGACGCGCCCCGCGAGGGACGTGTGGCGCGTGCGCACGTGGACGACCGTCCGGTCGCGCGCGAGCCCCCGCAGGACGTGCCCGAGCGAGAGGCGTGAGGCAACGCCGTCGACGGGTCCCGCCGATCCGGGGCCGAGGCCCCGGACGTGGTCGACGGCGTGGAGGGGGACGACGACCTGGTGCCCCGCGACGCTGAGGAGCACCCACTCGCGAGCGACGTCCTCGACGCGTCCTGTCACGGGGTCGCCCGCGCACACGTGGAGGGTGACCTCGTGCCCTGCGGCACTGCGCAGCCGGTCGACGAGGGTCGAGCCGCCGGCGAAGGCGCGCGTGAGCTCGGCGACGTCGGCGTCGCGGACGGCCCGGTCGTCGGCGTCGAGCTGGGCGGAGAGGTCGGCGATGAGGTGCGTCCAGCGCATGAGGCCACGCTAGCGAGGACCTCACGGATACGCGCGTCGTCCACATCGCGGCGTTCGGGTGGACAGGTCGACCAACCCGGTGTTCGATCAACGCATGCCGACGCCCACCAAACAGCATCAAACAGCATCGCTGCCCACCGAAATGCGCCGTGGCGGACGGTCGGCGCTCGCCGCCGTGCGGGCAATCGTCGTCGCGGCCGTCCTGCTCGCCGTCGCGGCCGGCCTTGCCCTCTCGGTCGTCCACGCGCTCCGGGCGGGCACTGACACGGACCCGAGCGCCGTCGTCCGCGCAGCCGTCGGTGCCCTCGGCGCGCTCGTCGCGGTCCGGTCGGCGTTCTGGTCGTTCGTCGCTGCGTTCGTGTGCCTCGCCGAGGGCCCGGGACGCACCGCACGCCTGGCCGAGCGCGCGCTGCGCTCCCGAGCTCCCTTCCTCGCCCGGAAGCTCCTCGTCGGGACCGTCGGGGCGACGCTCGTCCTCGCTCCGCTGCCGGCCTCCGCCGTTGTCACCGCCCCCGACGTCGCCGCACCAGCCCACGTCGCGGCGGACGCGCGGATCCTCCCCGGCCAGGTCCTCGCCTGGCCCGTCACGACCGAACCACCCGCGTCGCGCACGACGACGCGTGGCACCCCGGACGAGGCCGCCCGCACGGTCGTCGTCCGCCCCGGGGACACGCTCTGGGGACTCACCGCCGCGGCGCTGCCCGACGCCTCGCCCGCGGACCTCGTCGCCGCCTGGCCCGTCCTCCACCGGCTCAACCACGACGCCGTCGGCGACGACCCACGTCAGCTCCAGCCGGGCACCCGGCTGCACCTCCCGGCCGTCGACGACGACGCCCGTGCCTTCCTCACGACAGACCTCGACCGACCGGAGACACGATGACGACCATGCTCAGCCCCGCCCGCCACGCACGGCCGCACGTCGCGCACGTCGATCCCTCGCCCCGCGGACGTTCCACCGCGACCGCTCGGACGTCGACGCCGCACGCCGAGCCGTTGTCCGCGACGGCCACGCCACGGGAACGGACGCCGAGCGCTCTCCGCGAGGCCGTCCCCGCGCACGTCCCAGGGCGCGACGCAGGACGCCCGGGCGACCCGACCGCACTCGCGTGCGCGATCGCCCAGGCTGTCGTCGAGGCGTTGCGCGGGGTGCGGCCGCTCGCCCAGCTCACGCGTTGGCTCGCCCCCGAGATCTACGCCGTCGTCACCCGACGGTGCGAGGTCACGCTCGCCGCCGGCCCGTACCCCACGCGGCCCGCACGGGTCCGTCGGGCACGGCTGCACCGCGTCGACGACAGGACGGCCGAGGCGACCGTCGTCGTCGAGGACCTCGACCGCGTCCGGGCCGCAGCCCTGCGCCTCGAGCACGTCCGGGGCGCCTGGCGGGTCACGGCGCTCGTGCTGGGCTGAGGCACGCTCACCACGTCACCTGGCGCAGGAAGGCCCCGCCGCCGCGTGACCGGGCGGCGGGGCCGGGCGCGCGGATCGCACACCCCTGCACACGACCGCAGGTCAGCGCATACGCACGACCGTCGGCTTCTTCGACACCGACACCTTGACCTTGAGCGTGCGCTCAGCCACGCGCTTGCTGCCCGGAAGCCGGACGCTCAGCGTGTGCCTGCCCGCGGGCAGGCTCGTGAGCCGCACCCGGGCGACGCCCTTGACGACCTTCGCCCGCCCGATCGTGCGGCCCTTGACCGACACCGTCACGGACGCCTTCGACGGCAGGCCCGGGGCCGCGACACGGACGACGAGACGGTTCGACCGGACCGACGCCGACATCGACGGGCGTGCCTTCGTGACGACGAGCCGGACCTTGGCCGAACGTCCCGACACCGTCGTGCTCGACCCGCCGTACACCGCACGGAGCGTGTGCGTCCCGACCGCCAGGTTCTTCGGCAGCTTCACCGTCACCCGGCCGGTCCGGCCGCTGACGACGAGGCGTCCCGTCGCGATGCGGCGCGAGCCGTCGTAGAGGCGCACGATCCCCGACGGGGCCGCCGTCGCGCCGACGACGCGGATCTTCGCGTTCGTCGTCGAGCCGTAGCCGAGGCGCGTCCGTGAGAGCGAGAGCGACACCGAGACCTTCGACGGAGCCGTCGTCGGCGGAGCAGTCGTCGGCGGAGCAGTCGTCGGCGGAGCAGTCGTCGGCGGAGCAGTCGTCGGCGGAGCAGTCGTCGGCGGAGCAGTCGTCGGCGGAGCAGTCGTCGGCGGAGCAGTCGAAGGCTCCGACGTCTCCGTCGGTTCCGACGTCGGCTCAGCGCCGACGACGACCCGCACCGTCGTGCTCGGTGCGGTCGCCGAGTTCGTCGGCACGTCGGCGGTCGCCTGGACCACGAGGTCCTGCGCACCGGACGTGCGCGCGTCGAAGCCCGTCACCGTGAACTCGTCGGCCGCGAGCGGGCGCGTGCCACCCGCCGCAAGCGTGCCCGTCACCGTGACGGTCGTCGGGTCGAATGCCTCACCAAACGCATAGCTCGTTCGCGAGACCGTCGCCGAGATCCCGGTGACGTACCCGACGAGCCCGTCGAGCGCTTCGGTGAGCATCCCGACGACCGCGAGGACGTCAGCCTCCTCCGGGGCAGAGCCCGCAAGGACGACGTGAGCGATCTCGAGCGCCGCGCTCACCGGCGCGAACGACGTGCTCATCCAGTCACCAGCACGCAGCGCTGCGGCGCGTTCGACGAGTGCGGCGAGTGCAGAGGTGTCGACCCCCGTGGGCTCCGTCGCGGCGAACGACACCGCGTCGACCCACGCCCAGCCACCTGCCGTGAGGGTTCCGCGCAGGCCCACCGTCGCACGTCCTGAGTCCCCGACGACGACCTCGACCGAGGGCCGGTCGACGACCTGCCACCCGAGCAGGCTCGCGGCTGCCGTCGTCGTCACGCCCTCAGAGGTCGCAAAGACCTCCTGCGTGCCCTCGCTGTCGCCGCCGTGGATCGGCAGGGTGAACGTGTACCGGCCCGCGGGCAGGCCCGTGACGGTCTGCTCCACTCCGAAGGCTCCGCCTGACGCCGAGTAGAAGTTCAGCGCCCACGTGCCGTCGAGACCGTCGCCACCGCCCCACTTCACGGTGCCGCCCGTCGTCGTCCACGGGTCAATGACGCCGTCCTCGAAACCTGGGTTGCCGAGGTGCTCGGCCACCGCGGCCGCGACAGTGATCGTCGCCACGGCCTCGATCCCCGACGCCGTCGTCCCCGTGACTCGGAACGTGCCTGCGCCGCGGATCCACTCCTGGGCGCCGGACCACGTGACGTCGACGAGCTCGGTCGTCAGGTCCGCATACCGCAGCGTCACCTGCGACGGCAGCACGACGGGCTCGCCCACCGTGAGCGTCACCTCGACGGGATCGACCGACTGCGGCGTGTGCGACGCCAGCGCACCCGTCCGTGCGTACCGGAAGACATTGAGCGACTCGAGCGGCCTGCCGTCGTCGGCGAAGAGAGACTGGTTGTCCCACGCCGAGCCGCCGTACCACTTGCCCGCGTCGTTCGGGTCGTACTCCCCCGCGTGGCTCGCGGCCCAGCCGGAGCCGTCCCGCTCCCAGAGGACCTTGTTGGACTCGAGCGCAGAAGCCGGACCCACGGGGAGCCATGCGGGCTCCCAGTAGAAGACGCCGAGGCCCTTGCCGTCCGGGACGGCGCTCACGGCTGCCATGACGTCGCGGACCGCGGTCGCCTGCCCCTGCACCGAGATCGGGTACTGGGGGTATGACGACTTGATGACGTTCTCGTGCCCGTCGGCGTCGTCGAGGGTCCGTGCCCACGAGGTCTCGAGGACGGCGACCTCCTTGCCGTACGTCTCGGCGACCGTGGTGAGCGTCGACGTGAGGTTCTCGAGCGTCCCGTGCCAGAACGGGTAGTACGAGGCACCGAAGACGTCGTAGTCGACACCGTTGTCCGCGAGCTGCTTCGCGAAGCCCGGGAACGTCCCACGCTCAGGGTTGGTGAAGTGGACGGCGACCTTCGCGTCCGGGACGGCCTCGCGCACGCCACGTGCACCGGCGGAGAAGATCTTCGCCATGCTCGCCATGCCCGTGACACCGGCGACGCCGTTGTTCGTCTCGTTGCCCACCTGGACCATGTCGACGTCAGCGCCCGCCGCCTCGATCGCCTCGAGGGCGTCGCGCGTGAACTCGTACGTCGCCGTCTCCTTCTCGGCGAGCGACATGCCGGCCCACGCCTTGGGCGCCTTGTACTTGCCGGGGTCGGCCCAGAAGTCCGAGTAGTGGAAGTCGACGAGCAGGTCGAGGCCCGCCGCCGTCGCGCGGCGTCCGATCTCCGCCGCCGCGGCGACGTCGTTGTTGCCACCGCCGTAGCCGTGACCGTCCGCCGTCCACGGGTCGTTCCAGACCCGCACCCGGACCCACGTGACGCCTGCGTCGGCGAGCGTGCCGAAGAGGTCGGCGGGAAGCCCCGCGGCGTCGCGGAAGACGACGCCCGACGCTTCGAGGGCGAGGACGCTCGAGACGTCGACGCCGTTGATGAAGCTCTCGCTGAGACCGTCGACCTTCTCGACGGTGATGCCAGCGGGAACCGGGCCGTCGTCGGCCGGGGCCGCTACAGCGGTAACGTGGGTGACGAGCAGCGCTGCCACGGCCGTCGTGGCGACGGCCGCCCTTCGGGCAGCTGCTCCGAGAGGTAGCACCATCGCTTCCTTTCGTCGGGGTCCGCACAGACGGACCCTGCCGGCCGTGGGGGTTGCCGCCCCCACGGCCGGGCTTCGCGGATATGTGGTTGTGGTGGAACGGACGTGCACGGTCGGCGCGCGGGATCGCCGCGGCCGGTCGCCGGCGCCAGGTCAGCCCTTGACGGAACCCGCCGTGAGGCCGCTGACGATGTACTTCTGCAGCGCGAGGAACAGGACGAGGACGGGCAGTGCCGCGATGACGGCCCCGGCCGCGAACGTGCCCCAGTTCGCGTTGAGCTGGTCGGACACCCAGGTGAACATGCCGACCGCAAGCGTCCAGGACTTCTCGGACGTGAGGACGACGCGCGCGAGGATGAACTCGCCGAACGTCGCGATGAAGCTCAGGAGCGCGACGACCGCGAGGATCGGCGTCGTGAGCCGCAGGACGATGCCCCAGTAAATCTGCGCGTGCGTCGCACCGTCGATGCGGGCCGCCTCGTCGAGCTCCGTGGGGATCGTGTTGAAGAAGCCGTACATGAGGAACGTGTTCGTGCCGAGAGCGCCGCCCAGGTAGACGCAGATGAGCGCGAGCTTCGAGTTGAGACCGAGCGCTGGCACGATCTCGCCGAGCGTGAGGAGCAGGAGGAAGATCGCGACGAACGCGAGCATCTGCGGGAACATCTGGATGACGAGGAGCGTCGTGAGCCCCGTGCGCCGGCCCCGGAACCGGAACCGTGAGAACGCGTAGGCCGCCGCGGCGCCCATGAGCACCGAGCCGGCCGCCGTCGTGATCGCGACCTGGAGGCTGTTGCCTGCCCACTGCCAGTAGCGGGTGTCGGACAGCGCCGCGAAGTTCTTCGTCGAGAACGACGTGAACAGGCTCGTCGAGCCCGTGAGCGTCCCCGACTCGGCGAACGCGGCGGACAGGACGTAGAGCAGCGGGAACGTCGCGTACGCGACGATGCCCACCGCGAGCAGGTACTTCCACCCGGGCCAGCGCGTCGAGCGCTGGAGGGTCGTAGCGCTCTCGGGCGCTGCTGCCTGGGACATCAGAGCATCTCCTCGAGCTTGCGGGTCTGACGGAAGGCGACGACGGAGACGACGCCGACGATGACGAAGATGAGGAGCGACAGCGCGGACGCCAGACCGTAGTCGGCGCGTCCGCCTGCAACGCCCGAGATCTGGTACACCATCGAGATGAGGATGTCCGTGTGCCCGAGCGGCGCCGACGTGTCGGTGAAGCGTGGTCGCCCGTTCGTCAGCATGTAGATGAGCGTGAAGTTGTTGAAGTTGAACGCGAACGACGAGATGATGAGCGGCGCCGTCGAGACGAGCAGCAGCGGGAGCGTGATCGCGCGCCAGATGCGCACCGGTCCCGCGCCGTCGATCGTCGCGGCCTCGATGACGTCGCCCGGGAGCGACTGCAGCGCGCCGGTGCACACGAGGAACCAGTACGGGTAGCTGAGCCACAGGTTGACGCCGAGGATCGCGAGCTTCGCGAGCGTCGGGTCGTCAAGCCACTCGATGCGCTGACCGAAGAAGAACAGCTGGTTGATGATGCCGTAGTCCGGGTTCGAGTGGAGCATGCCCTTCCACAGGAGCGCCGAGAGGAACGCGGGGAACGCGTACGGCAGGATGAAGAGCGTCCGCCAGACCTTCTGGCCGCGGATGCGCGGGTCGTTGAAGACTCCCGCGATGAGGAGTCCCACGAGGAAGCTCGAGAGCACCGTGAGGATCGCGAACGCGAACGTCCACACGAGGATCTTCGCGAACGGTCCGGCGTACGCGGAGTCGGTGAACGCCTTCGTGAAGTTCTCGAGCCCGACGACGACGCGCCAGCCGACGCCGAGGGCCGTGCCGTCCTCCGCGACGAACGAGCCACGGTCGTTCGGACGGTAGACGACGCCCGACTCGACGTCCGTCATCGTGTCGGCCGCCGCGTCGTAGACGAGCGCAGAGCGGTAGATCGCGCCGCGCGAGCCGTCCTGCGTGCGGATCGATCCTGCGGAGTCGTCCTCGGAGACGGGGACGCGCAGCGCCGCGACCTGCTCGAGCAGCGCGGGGTCGCCGACGAGGTCGGTGAGCGCGAGGACGTCCCAGCCCGGGACGGCCGTGACGCGCGTCCCGGCGACGGTCGCGTCGGGCGCGGCCGCGAGCGGGGTCTCGGCGTTGCCGACGCGGACCGTGCCGTCCTCGACGATCGCGAAGCCGAGCTGGCCGTCCGCGTCGCGGAGGATCGCCAGCGGGTAGGACGGCGCCTCAGGGTCGCGCCGCTCGTTCTGGATGAGGAGCGCGTCGATCGCGCGCTCCTTCGTGAGTGTGTGCCCCGAGCCGTAGTTCGTGAACGCCACGTATCCCGTGTAGGCCATCGTGAAGACCTGGAAGACGAGGAGGAACAGCAGCCCTGGGAGGATGTACTTGAGCGGCACGGTGCGTCGCGAGAAGTACACCCAGTCAGCGGCGGCCAGGAGCACGAGGCTCGCACCGAGCAGCAGCCACGAACCCGCCGTCCACGCGGACCACGCGATGAAGAGCCCGAGCGCGTTGACGAGCGCCATGAGCACGAGCTTGACGACGTAGCCGGACATCGAGGTGAACGTCCGCGCGGGTGACTCGCGGCGCGGCCGGGGTGCCCGGCCGTCCGTGCGCGTCTCGTCGGCCGTCAGCGGTGACGACGACATGGGGTCCTCCTGAGGTGAGGTCGAGATGAGGGGAGCAGGCGCCCGCTCCCGAACGGGAGCACGAGGGCGGGCGCCTGCTCGTCGGATCAGCCGAGCTTGGCCTCGAGGTCGGTGACCATCGTGGCCCAGCGTGCGGCCGGGTCCTTCGCCTTCCCGGCGATGATGTCGGACGACGCAGCGTTCCAGAGGTCCCAGACGTCGCCCATCTCAGCGATCGCCGGCATCGGCACGCCGACCTCGGCCTGCGCGAGGAAGCCCGCGATGTTCGCGTCGGACGCGTAGCGGTCGGCGACGACACGGAGGGCGGGAAGACGCGGGTCGGCCTCCTGGAGCGCGGTGACGCCCTCGTCGGTCGCGACGTAGTTGACGAGGAAGTCGTTCGCGAGGATCGCGTTCTTCGACGCGGAGGAGACGTAGAACGTCTGGACGCCGACGAACGGGGCAGCGGTCTCGCCACCGGCCGACGGGATCGGGTCGACGGCGACCTTGACGCCGTTGCCCGTGAGCGTCGCGATGGCCCACGGGCCCGCGATCGTGTACGCGGCCTTGCCGTCCGCGAACTCCTGGTTGGCGACGTCGTACGTGAAGTCGGTCGAGAAGATCTTGTCGCCGGCCATGCCGTTCGCGCCGAGCCACTCGGCGAACTTCGCGCCGTTCTCGCCGCCCATGCCGACCTTGGTCGAGTACGAGCCGTCGTCGTTCTGGACGAAGACGGGCGCACCGAACGACGTCTGGAGGGCGTAGTAGGTGTAGCCGTCGCCCGTCGTGCCGTTCGTGTTGATCGTCAGCGGGTAGGTGACCTTGGCCTCGCGGCCCTTCGCGATCATCTCGTCGAAGGTCGTCGGGGTCGAGTCGACGAGCTCGGTGTTGCGGACGACCGCGACCGTCTCCATCGCGTAGGGCAGGCCGTACGTCTGGCCGTCCCACGTGACGGCGTCGACGGCGACGCCGATGAAGTCACCCTTCTTGTCGGCGAAGTCGACCGGGGTGACGACACCGTTCTCGACGAGCGCGCCGAGCCAGTCGTGCGCACCGATCGTGATGTCGGGGCCCTCGCCCGTGCCGACCTGCGCGATGAAGTCCGCTCGGATGTCCTCGAAGTTCTTGACGACGGTCTCGATCTTCACGCCCGTCGCATCGGTGTAGGACTTCGCGGCGGACTCGACGGCCGGCTTGCGGTTCTCGTCGACCCACACGGTGAGCGTCGCGTCGGCAGGGGCGGCGCTCGTGGGGGTGGAGGCCGACGGAGCAGGGGTCGTGGCGCCCGGTGCGGGGTCGCCCGAGCAGGCGGCGAGGAGCGCGCCCACGGCCAGGACGGCCGGGACGAGCAGGGTGCGGGAGGTACGCATGGTTCTTCCTTCCGGTGGTGGTGCGGCGTCGTCGTCGGCGACGGCGCCGTGGGATCGTCCCGCCGGCCTCAGCCGCGCGGGTCGGGAGTCGGGACGGTGGCGCGCAGGACGGCTCGGCCGCCTGCTGCCAGGTGCACGGTGCCGTCGACCGGGAGGTCGGCGAGCAGCTCGTGCACCGCGCCGGCGTCGGCCACGGGGACCTCGACGTCGGAGTCGGTGTGGTTGAGCAGGACGGTGTACTCGACGCCGTCGCCCACGCGGGTGACGGCCTCGACGCCCTCGGGGAGTGCGGGCGGGACGATCCCCGCGTCGGCGTAGGCGGCGGCGAGGACGGGGGCGAGCCCGTCGACGTCGAGGAACGCGGGCACGTACCAGGCGGTTCCTGCGCCGTGCTCGTGGCGCGTGACGGCGGGCAGGCCCGCGCCGGGCCCGCTCGCGAAGGTTGCGACGACCTCCGCACCGTCGAGGACGACGTGCTCCTGCCAGACGCGGTTCGTGAGCGTCGTCGGCCACTCCCCTGCGGGCGCCCACTCGACCTCGGCGGTGGCACCTTCGCGGAGAGGAAGGTACTCCTCGACGTGGACGCCGAGGACGGTGCGCAGCGGGGCGAGGTAGCCGCCCGCGTGGACCGTGTCCGTCTCGTCGACCGCCGCGGCGAAGCCCGCGACGACGAGCGTCCCGCCGCCCGCGACGTACGCGGTGAGGTTCGCGGCGGCCTGTTCGGTGAGCAGGTAGGACGCGGGCGCGACGACGAGGCGGTAGCGCCCGAGGTCGTCCGTCGGGCGGACGAGGTCTGTCGTGAGGTGGTCGCGCCACAGCTGCTCGTACCAGGTGCGGGTGCGTTCCTGGGCGTCCATGTCGACGCTCGGTCGCCACTCGAGACCTTGCGCCCAGTGGGACTGCTGGTCCCACAGGAGCGCGACGTCGCTGCGCACCGTCGTCCCCTGCATCTCGCCGAGTCGGGCGAGGTCCCGGCCGAGCTCCACGACCTCGCGGAAGACGCGCGAGCTCGTGCCAGCGTGCGGAACCATCGCTGAGTGGAACTTCTCGGCGCCGAAGCGCGAGGCTCGCCACTGGAAGAACATCACGGCATCCGCGCCACGGGCGACGTGCGCGAGCGAGTTGCGCGCCATCTCCCCCGGACGCTTGGCGACGTTGCGGGGCTGCCAGTTGACGGCCGACGTCGAGTGTTCCATGAGGATCCACGGTGCACCGCCGCTGGCCGAGCGCGTGAGGTCGGCGGCGAGCGCGAGCCCGATGTGCCCGTCGACGTCGGCAGCGGTGAGGTAATGGTCGTTCGAGACGATGTCGACCTCGGGCGCCCAAGCGTGCATGTCGATCGCGGGGCACTCGTTGGCCATGAAGTTCGTCGTCACGGGCTGGCTCGCGCGGGCCCGGATCGCGTCGCGCTCGAGGATGTAGCACTCGCGCAGCGCGTGCTCGCTGAAGCGTGCAAAATCGAGCTGCTGGGACGGGTTGCCGATCGAGGCGGTCGGTCCGGGCAGACCGACCTCGTCCCACGTGCCGTAGACCTGGCCCCAGAACGTCGTGCCCCAGGCGGCGTTGAGGCCGTCGAGGTCGCCGTAGCGGTCGGCGAGCCATGAGCGGAAGGCAACGAGGGCGTGAGGGGAGAAATCCTCGCACACGGGGGCGCCGTACTCGTTGTGGACGTGCCAGAGGACGACGGCCGGGTGGTCGGCGTAGCGCTCGGCGAGCCGTGACGCGATGCGGACGCACGCCTCGCGGTACTGCGGCGACGTCGGGGCGGCCGCGCCGCGCGAGCCGGGGCCGAGCGGGACCCCGTCACGGGTGAGGACGCGGGCCTCGGGGTAGGTCGCGTAGAACCAGGCGGGGGGCGCGGCGCTCGGGGTGCCGAGGTCGACGTCGATGCCGGCTGCGTGGAGGTCGTCGAGGAGCCGGTCGAGCCAGCCGAAGTCGTACTCACCCTCGCGCGGCTCGAGGAGCGCCCAGTCCCACATCCCGATCGTCACGGTCGTCACGCCGGCCTCACGCATGAGGACGAGGTCCTCGTCGCGGACGTCCTGCGTCCAGTGCTCGGGGTTGTAGTCCGCGCCGTACGCGATGCGGCGTCCCAGCGGCCACTCGGTCGCCATGGTGCTCCTTCGGTCGGCGTCGTGCTGCGCGCCGTCGTGCAGTCGTCCCAACTGGGAACGGTCACAGTCTGACGCAGGCACTGCGCTCCTCACAAGCGCTGGCAGACTTCCGTTACAGGACCGTGACCACACTTCCGTTGACTGTGACCGTGCGCAGCCCTCTGTGCGCGGGCACAGGAGGGACGACGAAGGGGCGGGGTCCCCGGTCATCGACCGGGCACCCCGCCCCTTCACCACACCAAGTCCCCCTGGCGCATGGTTACTTCTTCTTGCGCGCCTTCGCCGCCCGACGACGCTCCTCACGGTTGCCCGAGCCGACGGCGCCGCCCTCGGCACCGGCCTGCTCAGCCTCCCCGGACTCGCCCGGCGCCGAGTACTGCAGCGGCACCCGCTGCCCCGGACCGTCGAGCCCCTTGGCGACGAGCTTCGTCGCCGGACGCGCAGCAGCAGCCTCCTCAGCCTCGGCATCGAGCGCGTCGAGGTCGATCTCGTCATCGGCGACCTCATCGCCCTCCTCGACGGGAGCGACGCTCACCTCAAGGTTGAAGAGGTACGCGACCGACTCCTCCTTGATCGCCTCGGTCATCGACTGGAAGAGCTGGAAGCCCTCGCGCTGGTACTCGATGAGCGGGTCACGCTGGGCCATCGCGCGCAGCCCGATGCCCTCCTTGAGGTAGTCCATCTCGTAGAGGTGCTCGCGCCACTTGCGATCGAGGACCGAGAGGACGACGCGACGCTCGAGCTCGCGCACGTTTTCCGCACCGAGCTGCGCCTCGCGCGTCGCATAGGCGACGCGCGCGTCGCCCTTGAGCTCCGCAGAGAGGAGCTCGCTCGAGAGGAGCTCGCGCCCGCCGGCCTCCTCGACGACGTCGTCGACCGAGATCGAGACGGGGTAGATCGCCTTGAGCGCTGTCCACAGCGTGTCGAGGTCCCACTCGTCAGGCGCGCCCTCCGCCGTCGCGGCGTCGACGTAGCCGCCCACGACGTCCGCGATGAAGTGCTGGATCTGGTCACCCATGTCCTCGCCCTCGAGGACCCGACGACGCTCGTCGTAGATGACCTCGCGCTGGCGCGACATGACGTCGTCGTACTTGAGGACATTCTTGCGGATCTCGAAGTTGCGAGCCTCGACCTGCGTCTGCGCCGACTGGATCGAGCGCGTCACCATCTTCGACTCGAGCGGCATGTCGTCCGGGAAGCCCGCGCGGTTCATCATCGACTCGGCAAGACCCGAGGAGAACAGGCGCATGAGCTCGTCCTGCATCGACAGGTAGAACCGGGACTCGCCCGGGTCGCCCTGACGGCCGGAACGACCGCGCAGCTGGTTGTCGATGCGCCGCGACTCGTGACGCTCGGTGCCGAGCACGTAGAGACCACCGAGCTCGACGACCTCGTCATGCTCGGCCTTGACCGACGCCTCGCACTCCTCGAGGACCTTCGGCCACGCCTCGTTGTACTCGTCCTCGTTCTCGACCGCGTCGAGACCCAGCTCAGCCATGCGATCGTGCGCGAGGAACTCGACGTTGCCGCCGAGCATGATGTCCGTACCACGACCCGCCATGTTCGTCGCGACCGTCACGGCGCCCTTGCGGCCCGCCATCGCGACGACCTGCGCCTCACGCTCGTGGTGCTTGGCGTTGAGGACCTCGTGCGGGACGCCCTGCTTGCGCAGCGCCTCCGAGAGGAGCTCCGACTTCTCGACGCTCGTCGTGCCGACGAGGACCGGCTGCCCCTTGGCGTGGCGCTCGACGATGTCCGCGACGACCGCCGTGAACTTGCCGGACTCGTTCTTGAAGACGAGGTCAGGCTGGTCGATGCGCTGCATCGGACGGTTCGTCGGGATGGGGACGACCCCGAGCTTGTACGTGCCCTGGAACTCCGCGGCCTCGGTGTCGGCCGTACCTGTCATGCCCGAGAGCTTGCCGTAGAGGCGGAAGTAGTTCTGGAGCGTGATCGTCGCGAGCGTCTGGTTCTCCGCCTGGATCGCGACGCCCTCCTTCGCCTCGATCGCCTGGTGCATGCCCTCGTTGTAGCGACGGCCGGGCAGGATGCGGCCCGTGTGCTCGTCGACGATGAGGACCTCGCCCTTGAGGACGACGTAGTCCTTGTCGCGCTTGAAGAGCTCCTTGGCCTTGATCGCGTTGTTGAGGAACCCGATGAGCGGCGTGTTGAGCGACTCGTAGAGGTTGTCGATGCCGAGGTAGTCCTCGACCTTCGCGATGCCCGGCTCGAGGACGCCGATCGTGCGCTTCTTCTCGTCGACCTCATAGTCCGTGCCCGGGGTGAGGCGGCGGACGACCTTGGCGAACTCGCTGTACCACTTGTTGACGTCGCCCGAGGCGGGGCCCGAGATGATGAGCGGCGTGCGCGCCTCGTCGATGAGGATCGAGTCGACCTCGTCGACGATCGCGAAGAAGTGGCCGCGCTGGACGAGGTCGTCGGAGGACCACGCCATGTTGTCGCGCAGGTAGTCGAAGCCGAACTCGTTGTTCGTGCCGTACGTGATGTCCGCGGCGTACTGCTTGCGACGCTCAGCAGGGTCCATCGACGAGAGGATGCATCCCGTCGACATGCCGAGGAAGCGGAAGACACGACCCATGAGCTCGCTCTGGTACTGCGCGAGGTAGTCGTTGACCGTGACGACGTGGACGCCCTTGCCCGCGAGCGCGTTGAGGTACGCGGGCGCGGTCGCGACGAGCGTCTTGCCCTCACCGGTCTTCATCTCGGCGATGTTGCCGAGGTGGAGCGCCGCACCACCCATGAGCTGGACGTCGAAGTGACGCTGGCCGAGCGTGCGGCGCGCAGCCTCACGCACCGCGGCGAAGGCCTCAGGCATGAGGTCGTCGAGCGTCTCACCCTCGGCGAGGCGCGCGCGGAAGCGCGTCGTCTCCTCACGGAGCTCCTCGTCGGAGAGCGCTGTGAAGCTGTCCTCGAGCCGGTTCACCTGGGCTGCCACGCCCGACAGCTTCTTGAGGATGCGTCCTTCGCCGAGGCGGAGGACCTTCTCGAGGATCGCAGCCACGCGCCACTCCCGAATCGTTGAGGTTGAGGCCGTCACCCTGAACGACGACGGCATACTCGCCCATCCTATGCGCGGACGGGCCTCCCAGGTCACACCTGTGTCACGGCGCTACGCGCAGAGCGGACACGAGGTCGCCGCGCGCGTCCTCCGGGACGACGACGCGCTCCGCCCCGAGCCACGCCCCGAGCCGGGCGAGCTCCGCGTGCACGACACCGGGCAGGTCCGCCACCGGGCGTTCCCGGGTCCCCGGGGCGCGCCCCGGCTCGTGGAACGCCCCGAGGACCTCGACCGCCCCCGCACGGCGGTCGAGCCGCAGGTCGAGGCGCGCGACGAACCTGTCCCCCACGAGCAGCGGCAGCGCGTAGTACCCGAACGTGCGCCGCGCCGCAGGAGTGTAGATCTCGATGCGGTACGTGACCCCGAAGAGGGCCTCGAGCCGCGGTCGGAACCACACGAGCGGGTCGAACGGGCTCACGAGCGTCGACGCCCTCGCGCTCCCGGGCAGCGTCGCGTCCCGGTGGAGGTACGTCGGGGCGTCCCAGCCACGCACGGCCACGGGCCGCAGCGTGCCGTCTGCGACGAGCTCCGCGAACGCGGCGTCGACGAGAGGTCCGCGCAGCCGGAAGTAGTCGCGGAAGCACGCCGCGGTGCCGATGCCGTGCGCACGCGCACCGATCTCGAGGAGGCCACGCACGCACGTCGCGTCGTCTGGCTCCGCCGCGAGAACCTCGGCCGGCAGGACCCGCGACGGCAGGTCGTAGAGGCGCTCGAACGTCGGTGTCCGTCCCGCGACCGCGACCCCTCCGGTCGTGAGGAGCAGCTCGAGGCAGCGCTTGGCGACCGACCAGTTCCAGCCCCACTCGGTGCGCGCGCCCCGCGGGTGCTCGTCCTCGATCGCCGCCTGCACGCCGGCCGCCGTCACCGGGCCGAGCTCTCCGACGAGCTCGAGCACCCGCGCGACGACCTCCGGGTGCGTCCGCGCGACGGACGAGATGCCGCCCCACGCGTACTCCTCGGCCCGACGACGCCGGACCGCGAGCAACGGGTACGTGCCCACCGGCACGATCGAGGCCTCGTGCGCCCACGTCTCGACGAGCCGTCGCGGACCGCGGCCCGACGCCCGCTCGAGCGCAGCGACGTCGTACGCACCGTGACGCGAGTACGTCGGCACGAGATGGGCGCGCGCGAGCACCTGGATCGAGTCGATCTGCAGAAGACCCCGGCCCGCGACGGAACGCGCGAGCGCGGCGGGCCCGAGGCCGGGCGTCGCGACGACGCTCGGCCGGTTCAGGCCCTGCGCGCCGAGCGCGACACGACGGGCCTCGCCGAGGGAGAGCGTCTCGCGGGTGATCGCCATGCCCCGATCGAACCACGTGCCACCGACATCGCCGCAGCGGACACGTGGGTGTGCACAGCCCCCGCCCGACGAGGGTGAGGCCCCGGTCCGTGGGACCGGGGCCTCGCCGTCGTGCGGTCGTGCCGGGCGTCAGTCCGCGGTGACCTCGGACTCGGAGACGTCAAGCTCGATGACGCCATACGACCAGCCCCGACGGTTGTAGACCGCCGACGGACGACCGGTCGCCGAGTTGACGAAGAGGAAGAAGTCGTGACCGACGAGCTCCATCTCGTAGAGCGCGTCGTCGATCGTCATGGGACGGGCGGCGTGCACCTTTTGTCGGATGAGCACAGGAGAGTCGCCGAGCGTGGACTCCGAGACCTCGCCCGCGGCGAGCGGCGCGGCCGGAGCCTCCGGCTCGGCCGGCGGCTCCGCGGAGTACGGCCGGACGTCGACAGGCGGCGCCACCATGTTGCCGCGGTGGTCCTTGCGACGGTCACGCACCCTGCGAAGGCGCTCCATGAGCTTGGCACTCGCGAGGTCCAGCGCCGCGTAGCGGTCGTCCGCCGCGGCCTCTGCCCGCACGACGGGTCCCCTGTCCCGGACGGTGAGCTCGACCCGTTCCCGCACGTCGGCGAGCCTCGGGTTCTTCTCCTCCGTCACCTCGACCTCGATGCGCTGCGCACGCGGCGCGAGCTGCGAGACCTTGCTGAGCTTGTCCTCGACGTGTCGGCGGAAGCGCTCGGGCACCTCGGTGTGCCGGCCGACGATCGCGATCTCCATGTGAGCCTCCGTTGTGGGCTGGCGAGCGCTCCCTCCGGAACGCTCGCGGACTGTCGTCTGGGGGTGGGCCACCAGGGCCTCGAGGTCCGATCACCTCCTTGACGAGTCGTACGTCGCCCCACCGTCGTCCGGCGCCCGGGCACAGATGGTCCGGGGTGAGATCCAGGTGGGCTGGCTCACGACGAGCCTATCCCGTCCGCCGACGGGCTCGCAGCACCTAGGTCCCTGGCGTCGCCGCGAGGACGACCGCGCCGAGCACGCAGCGCCCCGCCGCGACGAGCGTGTCGTGCACCGCGGCGAGGGTCGCGCCCGTCGTGAGGACGTCGTCGACGACGACGACGGGCGTCGACGCGTCGCCAGCGCGGGCGACCAGCGCCCCCGCGAGGTTCCTGCCGCGTGCGTCGCGGCCGAGACCCGCCTGGTCCCGCACCCACGCCCGACGTCGCAGCGCGCCCTCGTCGCGCCGGGCGTCGACACCCCCGGCGCGCAGGCCCCGCACGAGACCTGCCGCGAGGACCTCGACGGGCACGCAGCCGCGGCGCAGCGTCGAACGCGGCGACGACGGCACGGGCACGACGGCGACAGGGCCGGACGTCGCGGCTCGCACGACGCGAGCGAGCGTGCACCCCGCACTGTCCATGACCTCCGCGAGCGCCGCGTCGACGTCCCGCCGTCCGCCGTCCTTCCAGGCGACGACGAGGCCGTGCACGGGTCCGCGCAGGGCCGCGAGCGCCCACACCGGCAGGGGCGGCAGCCCGTCCGTCCGGTCGAGCCGTGGCGCGCCCTGCTCGCAGCGGCGCGGTTCTCCGAGCAGCATGACGCACGAGAGGCACAGCACGACCCCCCGCGCGCCGCAGCCCGCGCACGCGAGCGGGACGACGAGGTCGCCGAGCCGCGCCAAGGGTCGCCACCGAGCCGGGTCCACCCCGAGATCCTCACGTACGACAGCAGCTGGGAGCGCCGGCCTGTGGATGCCCGGCACGGTTCTCCATGCTGGGGTCGGCCGGTCAGCCCGGGTACGTGAGCCTGCGCACGCCCGCGACCACCGGCGTCCAGTTCGTGCCCGTCGCGCCGCGGCCGAAGACCTCGCCGTCCGACGTCTCGACGTACACCGCGCGCCGGCCTCGGCCCGCCGTGAGCGCCACGGCGCCCTCGACGGTCGACATCGCCTCGCTCGTCCCTCCGACCGGGACGACGTGCGCCGCAAGATGCGCTCCCCCCGGCGGTGCGCCGAGGACGACGAGCGTCGACTCGTCGACCCAGTCGACGTCCGTCACGGTTGTGAGGGACGCGCCGCCGCTCACGGGCGTCGTGAGCCCCGTCGGCGTCCCGTCCTCGGCGCGCACGACGCCTGCGACGAAGACCCGCGCGGCCCCCGGCGCCCCGACGACGACCGCGACACGGGCGCCGTCGCGCGCGACACGCAGCGCCACGACGCTCGTGTCCTCGAGCCACGGGGCCTCGAACAGCAGCGGCTCGTCCGCGCCCGGCGTGAGGACCATGAGCGCCGGGCCGTGACCGCTGTCGGCGGTCCAGACACGTCCCGTCCGGTCGACCGACGGCACGACGAGGTTCTTACCCTCGACGAGCGGCGTCGGCGGCGCCCCGTCCGTCGCGAGCCGAAGGATCCGCGACGTGCCCTCCCGCGCGACGAGGACAGTGCCGTCGGCCGACGAGGCGAGGCCCGTGACGTCGACGCCCTCGAGCGGTGCCACGCCCTCGACGGGCGCAAGCTCCCGCCCCTCGAGCCGGACGAGGACCGAGTCCTCGGCCCTCAGCCCGACGGGCGGGCCTCCGGGCGACAGGTCGCGCTCGAGCTGCAGCGGTGACGCCCCCGTGAGCGACACCCCTCCCACCCTGAGGTCCACGCCTGCCACGCCGAGCGGTCGGAGGGTCGCGTCGATCTGTGCGGCGAGGAGCGACCGCTGCCGTTCGTCCGCCGCGAGGACCTGCTGGCTGAGGTCGACCGTCACCCGTCCGGTCTCGTCCGGCCGCACGCCCTCGACGGAGAGCGTCGTCCCCGGCGGGGCACCCGAGACGACGACGTCGCGCAGCAGCGTCGACGGCCCCGCGAGGAGCGAGGAGATCGCGTAGGACGCGTGGTTCTCACGCGGGAACCAGCGCACCTCGGGGACGAGGAACGCGAGGTCCGTCGTCGCGAAGTACACCGATGTCGCCTCGTAGGCCGCGCGGAAGTTCGGCTGCGAGACGAGCAGGCCGTCCGGGACGGCGGCGATCCGCCACTCGCCCTCCGCGGTCCGCTCGAGCTCGACCTGGACGTCCTGGACCGCCTCCGGGTCCGCCTCCGTGAGCCGGCCCGCCCCGTCGACGGACGCCGACACGCGGGCGTGCCCCGTGAGCGCGAGACGGGTCGCCGTCGCGACGTCGAACGTCGGCACGGGCGACGGCGCCTCCGTGACGCCCTGGGTACCGCTTCCGGTTCCTTCCCCGGTCGGGGCGCCGCTCGTGCGCGACGGGTCGTCCGTCGCGCCACCGTCGTCCTGCCCCTCGGCCGTGTTCGGGCTCGGGACCTCGCGCGGGTCGTCGAACGCAAGATCACCCGCATAGACGGTGATGCCGGTGCGGGGGTCCCACGCGTCGACGGCCGCGGGCGTGAGGAACGTCCGCGCGGTCTCGAAGCGGTCGACCGCGCCGGCGGCCTGCGCCGTGACGAACCCGCGGACGATCTGCTCGGGCGACGCGCCGGCGACCGGCCCGTCGATAATGAGGTAGATGGGGTCCTGCCCGTCGACCGTGTCGGCCGCGCCACGCGCGACCGGCCCAGCCGTCGGGAGCGACACGCACCCGGCCAGGGCCGCGGCTGCGAGCGCCGCCACCACCGCGGTGCGGGCACGCTGCCCTCTCGACGCCGTCATGACTCCTCCTCGTCGCCGTCGGTGAGCACGGGCACGGACGCGGCGCCGAAGCCGCCAGGGGCGCTGCTCGGGTCGTGGTGCTCGGGGTCCCGCGGCTCGGCGCTCTCGGGGACGAGCGGCACAGGCGACGTCACGAGCCGGATACCTGCGCGGCGCGGGAGCGTGAGCCGGAACGCGGCGCCCTCCCCTGGACGCCCCCAGGCCTCGAGCCAGCCGCCGTGGAGCCGCGCGTCCTCGAGAGAGATGGCGAGACCGAGGCCGGTCCCCCCGGTCGTGCGCGCCCGCGCCGGGTCGGCGCGCCAGAACCTGTCGAAGACGCGCGACGCAGCCTCCGCGGTCATCCCGACGCCGAAGTCACGGACGTGGACGGCGACGGCGTGCGCGTCCGACGCCACCGTCACCTCGACGGGGCCATCCTCGGCGTGCTCGATCGCGTTGACGAGCAGGTTCCGCACGATGCGCTCGAGACGCACCGGGTCGACGTCGGCCCGCGCTGGGGTGTCCTCGTAGTCGACCGAGAGGAAGACGCCCTTCGCCCCAGCGAGCACGACCGCGTTGTCGACGGCACGGTCGACGATGTCCCGCACGTCGCGGTGCTCCGCGTCGAGCGTCGCCGCACCCGCGTCGAAGCGAGAGATCTCGAGGAGGTCCGCGAGCAGCGACTCGAAGCGGTCGAGCTGGAGCGAGAGGAGCTCCGCGGAGCGCCGCACGACGGGATCGAACTCGTCCCGCGCACCGTTGATCATCTCGGCGGCCATGCGGATCGTCGTGAGCGGCGTGCGCAGCTCGTGCGAGACGTCGGAGACGAAGCGCTGCTGGACGGCGCTCAGCGCCTCCATCTGCTCGATCTGCCGCTGGAGGCTCGCGGCCATCTCGTTGAACGACCGACCGAGCGTCGCCATCTCGTCGCTGCCCCGCACGGCGAGACGCTCACCGAGGTGCCCCTCGGCGAGCCGCTCGGCACTGAGCGCCGCCCGCTGGACGGGGCGGACGACCTGCCGTGTCGAGACGTACGTGATGACGACGAGGATCGCGATGAGGGCCGCTGCTCCGACGAGCAGCACGCTCTGGATGAACCCGAGCGTGTCCTGCTCCGCGGCGAGCGAGTAGACGAAGTAGAGCTCGAACGGTCCCGCGAGCGGAACCTCCACGAGCGAACCAACGGCGATCCCGGGACCGGACCCGGCGGCGGTCGGGATCGCGACCGACTGCCACAGCTGCCCCTCGCCGCGGACGACAGCAGCGCGCAGCTCGTCGCTGATGAGCGGGATGAGCGACTGCGCGGTCGTGATGTCGACGATACTCGGCGCCACCTGGGCCGCCTCGGTGCGTAGGAGGACGACCTCACGTGAGCTCGTCCCGCTCGAGCGCAGCTTGGGCAGCATGTCGTTGAGCAGCAGCTGGACCTGCGTCGACGTCGCCGCCGTCGAGGTATCGAACGTCAGCTGGGCCTGCTGCGCTGTCCGCGCGGAGTCGAGGAGGACCTCCTCGAGCCGCTGGTCGAAGACGCCGTCACGGATGGATCCCGAGAGGTAGCCGCCGAGCACGAGGAGAAGCACGGTCCCGACGACGAGTGCCGTCGAGACGACCTTGACCTGGATCGAGCGTCGCCAGCGCTGCACGAACCTGCCGAGCGGACCGAGCCGCACGGGCGCCTCTGCGTCGACGGGCTCGGTGCTCATGCTCCCGAGGAGCCGGCGCGGTAACCGACGCCACGGACCGTCACGACGATCTCGGGCCGCTCGGGATCGTGCTCGATCTTCGAGCGGAGCCGCTGGACGTGGACGTTGACGAGACGGGTGTCCGCAGCGTGCCGGTAGCCCCAGACCTTCTCGAGGAGCACCTCGCGCGAGAACACCTGCCACGGCTTGCGCGCGAGCGCGACAAGCAGGTCGAACTCGAGGGGCGTGAGGGAGATCGCCGTGCCGTCGCGCAGGACCCGGTGCCCGGTGACGTCGATCTCGAGGTCGCCGATCGTCAGACGCTCGGCCTCGACCTCCTCGTTGCGGCGCAGCCGCGCGCGGATCCGCGCGATGAGCTCCTTGGGCTTGAACGGCTTGGAGACGTAGTCGTCCGCCCCGGCCTCGAGGCCCAGGACGACGTCGACCGTGTCGGTGCGCGCCGTGAGCATGATGATGGGGACGCCCGACTCGGCGCGGATGAGCCGACAGACCTCGTTGCCGTCCTTGCCCGGCAGCATGAGGTCGAGGAGCACGAGGTCGGGCTTGGCGGCACGGAATGCCGCAAGCGCACCGTCGCCGTCGGCGCAGAAGGACGGCTCGAAGCCCTCCGAGCGCAGCACGATGCCGATCATCTCCGCCAGTGCGGTGTCGTCGTCGACGACGAGGACGCGTTCCTTCATGGCGGCCAGTCTGCCATCTGGCGTGGTCACATGGCGCGGACCGGCCTGCACGGCGGGTGAGGTTCGTGGCACGATGGCGCGTGTCCGCGCGGTGAGAGATGCCGTCGGGCGCACCGACGGGGGCTGGGAGGTCGCACGGATGTCGAGCGGAGACGGTACGGGGTGGGGTCAGCCGAGCCCCGACGGGCACGACGGGACGCCGCGGCCGGAGCCTCGGTACGGCCAGTACGCGCCGACGCCACCGAAGCAGCCGCAGGATGAGCAGCCGCAGTACGGCCAGCCCCAGTACGGCCAGCCCCAGTACGGGCAACCCCAGTACGGCCAGCCCCAGTACGGGCAACCCCAGTACGGCCAGCCCCAGTACGGCCAGCCCCAGTACGGACAACCGCCCGCCGGTTACGGGCCGCCCCAAGGATTCGCGGGCCCGCCGCCCTCGTTGCGCCCCGGGATCATCCCGCTGCGTCCGCTCGGCCTCGGCGAGCTCTTCGACGGCGCCTTCGGTGCGATCCGCACGAACCCGCGCGTCATGGTCGGTCTCACGACACTCGTCGTCGCGATCACCGTCGCGCTCGGCGTCCTCGGTCAGCAGGCCATCACGAACCTCTTCCCGCAGATCTTCGGCACCGGCCTCGGCGAGTTCTTCGGCGAGGACCTCTCGGCCTCCGAGGTCGAGGAGATGCAGTCCGTCATGGCGCCGTTCGTCGCGACGATGCTCCTCACCCCGCTCATGTCGCTCGTCGTCACGCCCGTGATGACCGGCATGCTCACGGTCTCCGTCTCCCGCTCCGTGCTCGGCCACCGCGCGACGACGGGCGAGATCTGGGCGGCGACACGACCCGTCGTGTGGCGCCTCATCGGGTTCACGCTCCTGCTCGGCCTCGCGTCGAGCATCGTCGTCGCCCTCGGGATCGGGCTCGTCGTCGTGGTCGCGCTGCCGCTCGCGTCGAGCGTCGAGGGCGGGCTCGTCACGGTCCTCGTGGCGATCCTCGTCGCGCTCGGGCTCGTCGTCCTCTTCACGTGGTTCGCCGTCCGCACGATGCTCATCGCGCCGTGCATCGTCCTCGAGAAGCTCTCGATGGGCACGGCGATCGTCCGTGGATGGGGACTCACTCGCGGCGGGTTCTGGCGGCTCCTCGGCATCTACATCCTCGCCCAGATCGCCGTGAGCATCGTCGCGCAGATCCTCGTCGTCCCCATCGGCTTCCTCGTCGGGCTCCTCGGGGCGTTCCTCCCCCTCGACGCGGCGATGACCGGGGTGACGATGCTCTCGATGCTCATCACCTACGTCGTGACCATCACGTTCCTCGGCTCGCTCATCGCGCTGCTCTACATCGACGTCCGCATGCGTCGTGAGGGGCTCGATGTCGAGCTCGCCGCCGCAGCCGCACGCGAGACCCCCTGAGGTGCTTCCACGTCCGCGGCTCGCACTGAGCATCCCCGTCGACCCCGACGCGCCGACCGCGCGTCGGTGGCTCGAGGACGAGCTCGCGCGGCCGGAGTACCACGAGGGCCCCTCGCTCCTCGAGCGCTTCCTCACATGGATCACCGAGAAGATCGGCGCGCTGCTCGCCGCGGGAGGTGACGTCTCCCCCGCCCTCCTCGTCACGCTCGTCGCCCTCGTCGTCGCAGTCGTCGTCGCCGCGGTGTGGGTCGCCGGACCTGCCCGGTTGCGCGCCAAGCGCCTCGCACCCGGGGCGGTCGCCGCGGACGACGACGCACGCACCGCCGCGCAGATGCGCGCCGCGTCGCTCGACGCCGCCGCACGCGGTGATCTCGCGACCGCGGTCGTCGAACGGTTCCGCGCCGTCGTGCGCGCCGCCGAGGAGCGCGTCGTCCTCACCGAGCTCCCCGGGCGCACCGCGGACGAGGCTGCGAACGAGCTCAGTGCCGCGTTCCCCGCCTCGGCTGCGGGTGTGCGCGCCGCCGCCCGGCTCTTCGACGACACGCTCTACGGCGAACGTCCTGCCACGGCGCAGCACCTCGCGACGCTCGTCGCGCTCGACGAGGAGCTCGACGCGAGCCGGCCGCTGCCCTCGGCCGAGCGCGCCGCCGTCCCTGGGAGGCTCGCATGAGCGCCGACGTCGCACGCACCGACGACGCCGTCGGCGTCACGGGCGACGGGTCCGACGTGCGGTCGCGCGTCAGCGCACGCTGGCGGCGGTGGCGGTGGCCCCTCGGGGTCGTCGTCGTGCTCGTCGCCACGGTCCTCGCCCTCACCGTGCTCTCGCCGCGCCGCAGCTCCGTACCGCTCGACGTCGCGAACGTCGGCGACGACGGCGCCCGGGCCGTCGCCCAGGTCCTCGGCCGGCAGGGCGTCGACGTCGTGCAGACCACGAGCGCATCCGACGCCACGCGCAGGGCTCAGAGCGGCTCGACGCTCGCGGTCGTCGGGGACGGGCCGCTCGCCGACGAGGTGCTCGACGAGCTCGCACGCGCGCGCGCGGACCTCGTGCTCGTCGGCGCCGATGCCGACGCCGTCGCACGGCTCACGGAGGGCCGCGTCACGGCCGGCACCACCGGCACCGTGCCGGCTGTCCCGCTCGACGCGGGCTGCGTCGACCCCGACGCGGTCGCCGCAGGTCGGATCGCGGTGCTCGGCACGGCCTACGTCGTGGACGAGGGCGCCACAGGATGCTTCGTCGTGCCCGGCACGACGGCCGCAGCCGTCGTCTCCGTCGTCCTCGACGACGGTCGTCGCATCGACGTGCTCGGCTCGACCGATCTCGTGACGAACGGCACGGTGGCGCGCGAGGGCAACGCGGCGCTCGCCCTGCGCACCCTCGGACGGCACGCTGACCTCGTGTGGTTCCTGCCGCGCGCCATCGCGCCCGTGGTCGAGGGGGTCGGACCGCCGTCGCTGCTGGACCTCCTGCCCGACGAGGGTCGGTCGCTCGCTCTCCTCGGCGCTCTCGTCGCCCTCGCGGCGGTCCTGTGGCGCGGCCGCCGGCTCGGCCCAGTCGTCTCGGAGGAGCTCCCCGTCGAGGTCCGCGCTGTCGAGTCGACGTACGGTCGCGGCCGGCTCTACCGCCGTGCCTCGGCACGCGGGCACTCCGCCGCCGCGCTGCGCGCGGGCGCCGCCGACCGCATGGCCCGCAGGGTCGGCCTGCCTCGCTCGGCGGACGGCCCGACGCTCGTCGACGCCCTCGCGCGGGCGACCGGCCGCGACGCCCTGCCGATCACCCAGCTGCTCCACGGCCCCCCGCCCTCCGACGACGCGGCGTTCGCCGCCCTCATCCACCAGCTTGACCAGCTCGAGAGAGAGGTTGACCGCTCGTGACCGACGAGAACATCCCGACGCCGGACGCCGCCGTCCCCACCAGCGACGTCCCCGCGAACGACGTGCCCAGCGCGACCGCACCGGCACCGATCACGCCGGAGCCCCGAACCGCGTCGGGCGACGACGCCGCGCTCCGCGCGTCGCTCGCGGCCGTGCGCGCCGAGGTCGCCAAGGCCGTCGTGGGCCAGGACTCCGCCGTGACGTGCCTGCTCATCGCACTGCTGTGCCGCGGGCACGTGCTGCTCGAGGGTGTTCCCGGGGTCGCCAAGACGCTCCTCGTGCGCACGCTGTCGGCCTCGCTCTCGCTCGACACGGCGCGCGTGCAGTTCACGCCGGACCTCATGCCCGGCGACATCACGGGCTCCCTCGTCTACGACGCACGCACGGCCGAGTTCTCCTTCCGCGAGGGGCCCGTCTTCACGAACCTCCTGCTCGCGGACGAGATCAACCGCACGCCCCCGAAGACGCAGTCCTCGCTCCTCGAGGCCATGGAGGAGCGCCAGGTGTCGGTCGACGGCACGCCGCGCCCGCTACCGGACCCGTTCCTCGTCATCGCGACACAGAACCCCGTCGAGTACGAGGGCACGTACCCGCTGCCCGAGGCACAGCTCGACCGCTTCCTCCTCAAGGTCGTCCTGCCGCTCCCCGAGCGCGAGCAGGAGTTCGAGATCCTGCGGCGCCACGCGACCGGCTTCTCGCCGCGTGACCTCGCGGGCGCGGGGGTCCGCCCGGTCGCTGACGCAGCGACCCTCGAGGCTGCGCGCGACCATGTCGCACGCGTCCAGGTCGCGCCCGAGATCCTCACGTACATCGTCGACCTGTGTCGCGCGACACGCAGCTCGCCGTCGCTCTCGCTCGGCGTCTCGCCGCGTGGCGCGACGGCGCTCCTCGCGACGTCACGCGCGTGGGCGTGGCTCGCGGGCCGCGACTACGTGACGCCCGACGACGTCAAGGCGCTCGTCACCGCGACCCTGCGCCACCGCGTCCAGGTACGGCCCGAGGCCGAGCTCGAGGGCGTCACGGCCGAGTCGGTGCTCGCGACGGTCCTCGCGAGCGTGCCGGTTCCCCGATGACGCTCGCTCCTCACCACGGTGCCGGGGAGGCCTCGTGGTCGTGACCGGTCGCGCCGTCGCCCTCCTCGGGCTCGGCGCACTGCCCGTGATCCTGCGCCCCGAGGTCGCGACGGTCCTCGCGTGGGTCGTCCTCGTCGTCCTCATCTGGGTGCTCGACGTCGCCCTCGCGGCGTCGCCGCACCGCCTCACGGTCGCCCGCACGGTGCCCGCGTCGGTGCGCCTCGAGGAACCGACGACGTCGACCGTCGTCCTCACGAACGTGTCGGGGCGTCGCGCGCGCGGACGGCTCCGCGACGCGTGGCCGCCGTCGGCGGGCGCCGCAGCGCCGGTCCACGAGTTCGACGTCCGCGCGGGCGAGGGTGCCCGGATGCGCACGACGCTTGTGCCGCAGCGCCGGGGCGACCGCACGGCAGCAGGCGTGACGGTGCGGACGTACGGTCCGTTGCGCGTCGGCGGGCGTCAGGTGACGCTCGACGTCCCGGCGACCCTGCGCGTCCTGCCGCCCTTCCGCTCTCGCCGTCACCTGCCGTCACGGCTCGCGCGACTGCGCGAGATGGACGGACGCTCGGCCGTCCAGGTGCGTGGCGAGGGCACGGAGTTCGACTCCCTGCGCGAGTACGTCATCGGCGACGACGTCCGGTCGATCGACTGGCGGGCGACGGCGCGCCGCGGCGACGTCGTCGTGCGCACGTGGCGTCCCGAGCGTGACCGCCGGGTGCTCATCGTCCTCGACACGTCACGAACGTCGGCCGCACGCATCGGCGACGAGCCACGTCTCGACGCGGGTATCGAGGCGTCGCTGCTGCTCTCGGCGCTCGCGTCACGCGCGGGCGACCGTGTCGAGCTGCTCGCGTTCGACCGGCGTGCGCGTGCACGTGTCGCGGGTGCGTCCGGCGCAAGGCTCATGCCCGCGCTCGCGGAGGCGCTCGCGCCCGTCGAGCCTCAGCTCGTCGAGACGGACTGGCCCGCGCTCGTCACGGCCGTCCGAGAGCGGCTCAGCCAGCGCGCGCTCGTGGTCCTCCTCACGACGACGGACCCGGCGGCCGTCGAGGCGGGGCTCCTGCCCGTCGTCGACGGGCTCGTGCGTGACCACCTCGTCGTCGTCGCGTCCGTGCGGGACCCGGAGATCGACGAGCTGCGTCGCACCCGTTCCGACGTCGAGGGGCTCTACGACGCCGCGGCCGCCGAGCGCGGCGAGCTCGAGCGGACGTCCGTCGCGACCGTGCTGCGGCGTCGCGGCGTCGAGGTGCTGCACGCACCGCCCGACGAGCTCGCGCCCGCGCTCGCCGACCTCTACCTCGCGCTGAAGTCCGCGGGACGTCTCTGAACCGTCCCCCGGGCCGGCCCGGCGGGCTGCCGCGGCGTGCGGGCACGGCGGGCTGGCGCGACGTGGGCAGGGCTCGTGGCCCGGCACGCGCGCAGACCGCGCACACGGCCCGCGTGCGCTCACCCGTGACGGCGTCTGCGAGAATCGACGCCATGAGTGCGCCCCAGCAGACTGACCGTGAACGCCGCCACCGCAGGGTGGCCCTCATCGTCGTGGGTGCGATGGTCGCGAGCGTCGCGGTACCGGCGCTCGCGATCCTCGCGTTCTGAACCGTCCCCGGCGGCGCGGGCCCGACACTGTGCGGTCGCGCGCCGTGACGGGCCGCGCGAGCTCAGGCGGGTTGCGCGCTCACGCGTAGAGCTGGACGCCGCCCGCGCGGTCCTCGTCGAGGTCGCCCGTCTCGCCCGCCCGCACCGCTCGGCGGCCGTACACCGTCACCCAGGTCCAGAACGCCGCGAGCACGACCGCGCCGATGGCGATCTTCAACCACCACGGCAGCGTCGACCCCGTCACCCAGCCCTCGACGATTCCGGACACCGCGAGCGCCACCGCGAGCGTCACGACGATCGTGAACGTCGCACGGCCCTCCTGGGCCAGAGCGACACCGCGCGGGCGCCGGCCCGGATCGACGATCGTCCAGAACAGCCGCAGGCCAGCCGCTCCCGCGACGAAGATCGCGGTGAGCTCGAGCAGCCCGTGGGGCGTGATGAGCGCGAAGAAGATGTCGAGGCGGCCGTGCTCGGCCATGAGTCCGCCCATCGCCCCGACGTTGACCGCGTTGTTCGCGAGGACGTAGAACGGCCACACGCCCGTGATGCCGAGGGCGATGCACTGGGCCGCGATCCACGCGTTGTTCGTCCACACGGTGAGGGCGAAGTCGAGGCCCGGGTCGTAGTACTGCGCGAAGGCCTCGTCGACGTAGTGCTGCTGCTCCTCGGGCGAGCCGAGCAGCGCGAGGATCGTGGGGTCGTTGACGGCGGCGACGCCGGCGACGACCGCGACGAGCACGCATGCGGCGGTGACCCCGTGGACCCACCAGCGGATGCGGTAGACGGCTGCGGGGGCGCTCACGGTCGCGAAGCGGACGACGTCGGACCAGCGTGGGTCGTGCGCGCCCGCGAGCGCGTTGCGCGCGCGGGAGACGAGCACCGAGAGCCGCTGCACGAGCCCCGGGTCGGGCGCGCTCGACCGCACGACGGACAGGTGCGTCGCGACCGATTGGTAGAGGCGCACGAGCTCGTCGGCCTCCGCGCCGCTGAGCCTCCGGCGACGCGTGAGCTCGGCGAGCCGCTGCCACTCGGGCTCGTGCGTGAGTCGGAAGGCGTCGAGGTCCACGACCGCTACCCTAGCGGGAGCGGCTCGGACGGCGAGCGCAGCATCCAGGGAGGTCATGTGCGCGACGGCATCGTCACCGGGGAGGGCGTCGTCGTCGATGCGCGGCCCGCCGCGTTCCTCACGCGGGGCCTCGCACTCCTCCTCGACCTCGTCCTCCTCACGGTCGTCATACTCCTCGGCGTGTGGATGATGTCGGGGGTCTCGCTGCCGACCGGGTATGAGGGGCCGATCACCATCGCGCTGCTCGTCACGGTCATGGTCGTCATCCCCACGACGATCGAGACGCTCACGCGTGGTCTCTCGCTCGGCAAGCTCGCGCTCGGGATCCGGGTCGTACGCATGGACGGCGGGCCCATCACGGTGCGTCACGCGTTCATCCGCGCGCTCGTCGCCGTCGGCGAGACGTACCTGACGTCGGGGGCCCTCGCGCTCACCGTCTCCCTCCTCAACGAGAAGGGACGCCGGCTCGGGGACCTCCTCGCGGGGACGTACGTCGTGCGCGACCGTGGTCGCAGCACGGTCGACGTCACGCTCGTCATGCCGCCGCAGCTCGCGGCGTGGGCGCGGACCGCGGACATGCGCAGGCTGCCCGACAGTCTCGCGCTCGCCGCGCGTCAGATGCTCTCTCGCGCGGACCGGCTCGCGCCCGCCGCACGCGAGCGTCTGGGCCGGTCTCTCGCGGCGGAGACCGAGCAGTTCGTCGCGCCCGGTCCGCCTCCGGGCACGCATCCGGAGGCGTTCCTCATGGCGGTCCTCACCGAGCGCCGCGAGCGCGAGTGGGCGTCGGCCCAGCGCACGCGCGACGCGGCGCTCGAGCAGGCCTCGATGATCCACCGGCTCCCGTACGGGGTTCCGGACCCGTCCTGAGCAGGCGCCCCCGCGCACGACGACGGGCCGCGCGCACCTGGGTGCGCGCGGCCCGTCGTCGTCGTCTCAGTAGCGGTAGTGCTCGGGCTTGTAGGGACCCTCGACGGGGACGCCGATGTAGTCGGCCTGAGCGGGGCTGAGCTCCGTGAGGCGGACACCGAGCGCGTCGAGGTGGAGGCGCGCGACCTTCTCGTCGAGCACCTTGGGCAGGCGGTGGACGTCGGTCGCGTAGGCGTCGGGCGTGCCGGCCTTCGTGAAGATCTCGACCTGAGCGATCGTCTGGTTGGCGAACGAGTTCGACATGACGAACGACGGGTGACCCGTCGCGTTGCCGAGGTTGAGGAGGCGACCCTCGGAGAGCACGATGATCGAGCGGCCGTCGGGGAACGTCCATTCGTGGACCTGCGGCTTGATCTCGGTGCGCGTGACGCCCGGAACCTTGGCGAGGCCGGCCATGTCGATCTCGTTGTCGAAGTGACCGATGTTGCCGACGACGGCCTTGTTCTTCATGCGCGTCATGTGGTCGGCGGTGATGACGCCGAAGTTGCCGGTCGTCGTGATGAAGAAGTCGGCCTCGCCGAGGACGTCCTCGATGCGTGCGACCTGGAAGCCGTCCATCGCGGCCTGGAGCGCGCAGATGGGGTCGACCTCGGAGACGATGACGCGGGCGCCCTGGCCGCGGAAGGCCTCGGCTGCGCCCTTGCCGACGTCGCCGTAGCCGGCGACGAACGCAACCTTGCCGCCCATGAGAACGTCGGTCGCGCGGTTGATGCCGTCGGGCAGCGAGTGGCGGATCCCGTACTTGTTGTCAAACTTCGACTTCGTCACGGAGTCGTTGACGTTGATCGCGGGGAAGAGGAGCTCGCCCGTCTCCGCGAGCTGGTAGAGGCGGTGGACGCCCGTCGTCGTCTCCTCGGTGACGCCGAGGATTCCGGGGGCGATGCGGGTCCAGCGCGTCGGGTCGGCGGCGAGGCCGCGGCGCAGGACGGCGCGGACGACGTTCATCTCCTCGGAGTGGTCCGTGTCGCCGTCGGCCGTGTCGGCCTCGACCGCGCCAGCCTTCTCGGCGGCGAGGCCGAGGTGGACGAGCATCGTCGCGTCACCGCCGTCGTCGAGGATCATGTTCGGACCCTCGAGACCGCCGTCGGCCGTGGGCCACAGCATGATCTGCTCGGTGCAGTCCCAGTACTCCTCGAGGGACTCACCCTTCCACGCGAAGACGGGCACGCCAGCGGGGGCCTCGGGGGTTCCGTTGCCGACGGCGATCGCGGCGGCGGCCTCGTCCTGCGTCGAGAAGATATTGCACGACGCCCAGCGAACCTCGGCGCCGAGCGCCGTGAGGGTCTCGATGAGGACGGCCGTCTGGACGGTCATGTGGAGCGATCCGGCGATGCGCGCACCACGCAGCGGCTGCGCGTCGGCGTACTCGGCGCGGAGCGCCATGAGCCCGGGCATCTCGTGCTCGGCGAGACGGATCTGGTGGCGGCCGGCCTCGGCGAGGGCGAGCGAACGCACCTTGTACTGGCCGGGCACCTCGTCGAACGAGGACATGGGGCTCCCTGGGTCGGGCGGAGGAGGACGTCGTCAGGATATCCCGCGGCGCACTGCCCGGGACGTGGCCCTGGGCACGTCCGCACGGGACGAGAGTGAAGTGTGAGGCGTGCGGGGACGCACGCCGGGGCTTTATTCGCGGGCGGCGCTGAGGCAGACTGTCGCCATGCACGCCCCTGCACGCCCTCGCCCGCGCCACCGCCGACGCCGCGCGTGGACCGCGCCGCTCCTCGCGCTCGTCCTCGCCGTCCCGACGCTCGCCGCCGTCGCGGCGCCCGAGGCGTCGGCCGCGTCGGGCACCGTGACGATCTCCTCGTCCGTGAGTCGCTCGACGATCACCCGGGGCACGAAGGTCACCGTGCGCGGCGACTACCGCCAGGGGGGCACGGCAGTGACGTGCTGCTCCCTGCGTCTCCAGCAGCGCACGACGGGGTCGTGGCGCACCGTGGCGACGCTCAAGCCCGCGCAGGGCAAAGTGAGCCGCACCGTGACGCCGAAGGTGACGACGAGCTACCGCTTCATCACGACGAGCGGCAAGACCGTTTCTCCCGTCCGCACCGTCAAGGTACGCGCCGCCACGGCCGCGAGCGCGAAGGTGACGCTGTCCTCGTCGGTGAGCGCCTCGAAGGTCAAGCCCGGCACGAAGGTGACCGTCACCGGCTACTACCGGCAGGGAACGAAGCCGATCTCCCGCTACTCGGTGCGCCTCCAGCAGCGCACGACAGGCTCCTGGACGACCGTCCGGACGGTCCGCCCGTCGTCGAAGGGCAAGCTCACGACCAAGGTGTCGCCGACCCGCACGACGCAGTACCGGTGGACGACGACCTCCGGCAAGACGGTCTCACCGACCCGCAAGGTCACGGTCTCGAAGGTCGCGAGCGGCGTCACCGTCTCCTCGAAGGCCTCCGCGTCGCGTATCACCGCCGGGACGTCCGTGACGCTCACGAGCCGCTACCGCTCGAACGGCGCACCGGTCACCTGCTGCTACCTCCGCGTCCAGGCGTCGACGACCGGCAGCTGGAAGACGCTGCGCACGCTGCCGCCGTCGAGCACGGGCAACTACACGTACCGCGTGACGCCGACCGCGACGACGAGCTACCGCTTCATCACGACGAGCGGCAAGACGGTCTCGCCCGTCCGCAAGGTCACCGTCACACCCCGCACGAACGTTCCCGAGCAGAAGCCCGAGGCGCCGAAGCCCGAGCCCAAGCCCGACCCCGAGACGTCCGCGCCACCGAGCGCGACCGCGCCCGACGCGTTCACGATCGCGGGCAAGGGGTTCGGTCACGGCCTCGGCATGTCGCAGTTCGGCGCGTACGGCATGGCGACGGCCGGCCGCACGTCGACGCAGATCCTCGAGCACTACTTCACGGGCACGAGCGTCGCCAACCGCACGCTGCCGGAGGACGTCGCCGTCCAGGTCATCGCGAAGAGCGACCCGGACACGCTGACGTTCACGATCGACAGCGGTATGTGGCGCATCCGGACGGCCAAGGGCACGACGGCGCGCGACAAGATCCCCTCGGGAACGACCGGCACGCTGAAGATCGTCGGCGGCAAGCCCGTCGTCGTCGTCGGCGGGACGACGTACCCCAAGGCGTCCGAGCGGGGTGCGACGCTGCGCCTGCACTGGTCCGGCACCGAGTACTACCAGAGCACGGGAACCCCTGCGGTCGCCCGGCTCCTGCGCGAGTCGGGCAGCGCCGCGACGCACGGCACCTACCGCCACGGCCGGTTCACCGTCACCGTCATCGACGGTCACCTCAACGTCGTCAACGAGCTGCGCTTCGCCGACGAGTACCTCTACGGTCTCGGCGAGATGCCGTCGTCGTGGCCCCAGGCCGCGCTCGAGGCGCAGGCGATCGCGGGACGCAGCTACGCGTTCGGCAAGGTCGCTGCGCCGCGTCGCGCCGCGTGCAACTGCAACGTCGTCGACTCGACGTCCGACCAGTTCTTCACGGGCTGGACCAAGGAGAACGAGGGGACGAACGGCTACTACGGCAAGCGCTGGCAGGCCGCGGTCGACGCCGTGACGAGCGGCACCAAGGGCCGCGTCGTCCTCCACGACGGGGGTGTCGCGACGACGTACTACTCGTCGTCGACCGGGGGACGCACCGCGAACTCCGAGGAGGTGTGGTTCGAGAAGATCCCCTACATCCGGTCGGTCGACGACCCGTGGAGCCAGCAGGCCCCTGGCGACCTCAGGAAGACCAACCGCGTGTGGACGAGCACGCTCACGCAGGCACAGGCCGCATCGATCTTCGGGCTCACGGACATCGCCCGGATCGAGGTCACCGAGACGTGGGCGAGCGGCCAGGCCAAGACCTTGCGGGCGACGTCGGTCGACGGGCGCACCGTGGATCGCTCCGAGCAGGGCGACCGGTTCCGGACGCTCCTCGGGCTGCCTGGCGGCTGGATCGACAAGGTGACCCCCGGGCAGTGAGGCGCCTCACCCCGTGCGTCGAGGGGTGAACATACCCGGAGATCAGGTGAGCGCTCTTGTCTTCGTGAGCATTCTCTCCGCGTCAAGGTCTTGATTCTCACGGTCGGTCTCGCCCTACGATGGCCGCGCCCGCGGAACCCCCGCGGCACCGCAGCCCTGGGGAGCCCACCGCATGACCGCACCGCTCGACCGCCGCCGACCGCCCGCAGTCCTCGTGGCGCTCGGCCTCGCGCTCGCCGGCATCCTCCCCGTCGCCGCCGCGACGGCCGCTGACGCCGCACCGGTCGCCGCGGCCTCGACGCGGATCGCCGCGCCCCAGGCAGCACGCCCCGTCGTCACCGTCGTCCCCGGCGACCGGCGCTTCGCGCTCTCCTGGAGCCGCGTGAGCGGCGCCAAGCGCTACACCATCGAGTGGTCGACGTCGAAGAAGTTCACGAAGAAGACGACGAAACGGGCGACGACCTCGTCCCGCACCCGCACCCTCACGAAGCTCAAGCTGCGCACCGACTACTGGGTCCGCGTCCGCGCCGTGACGAGCACGGGCACCGTGACGAGCAAGGCCGTCAAGACCCGCGTCGACACCCGTGCCGTCGGCCGCGTGCCGATCACCGTGAAGCCCGCGGGCACGCACAAGGTCAAGGTCTCCTGGGGCCGGCTCCCCCGCGGCACGAGCGTCTCGCTCAACGCGTCGTGGCACTACTCCCACCTCACGACGAAGGGCAAGCACTTCACGGTGACGGGCATCCGTCCGACCGAGACGTCACGCGTCGTCACCGTCCCGTCGTCGTTCCGCAAGTACGTCGGCTCGTCGACCGGCAACCCGCTCTACGTCCAGGCCACGTACCGCAACGGACCCAAGAAGAGCACCTCGCGCTTCGGCTACTCCCGCACGGGCTCGAGCCCGACGGGAGCCCAGGGCGCGAACCCGCTCCGCGTCGCGACGTACAACATCGGCTCGATCGCGGCGACGAAGAACACCTCCCGTCCCTGGGAGAAGCGACGCTCCGCCGTCGTCAACGCCATCAAGCGCGCCGATGCCGACGTCATCGCGGTCCAGGAGGCGACGACCGCCAAGGAGGCGGACACGGGCAGACGTCAGATCGAGGGGCTCGTCAGCAAACTCGGCGGTGACTACCGGCTCGCCTACTCAGCCAGCTCGATCGGCAACGTCGACGGCTGGGCCACCAAGGGCGCGCACCTCATCGTCCGCAAGGATCGCGTCAAGGTCCTCTCCTCCGGACTCACGTCGATCAACGAGATCATCAGCAAGGAGCACCGGCTCGACAAGAACCGGTTCTTCGCGTGGGCGCACGTCGAGGACCGCACGACGAAGCAGCGCACCTGGGTCGCGTCCCTCCACCTCGAGAACGACAAGCTCGGCAGCGCGAAGCAGCGCCGCGCGGCCGCCCTCGCGATCGACGACCTCCTCACGCGCAAGCGCGGCTCGGCCAGCGAGCCGATCATCCTCATGGGCGACCTCAACTCCGACGTCGTCCGGCACACGTCAGGCCCGACGACCGCCCTCGTCGAGCGTGGCTACGTCGACACGCTCTCGGGCCCCCGTGCCACGGGAAGCCGCTGGAGCACGTCGAACAACCAGAACGGCGCGAAGGACGGCGGCTACCCCGACAAGCCGTTCCGCTACGCCTACGCACCGACGCGCATCGACTACGTGTTCGTCAAGGACGCCGCCGGCGTCCGCCAGCACACGAACCAGGTGATCCTCACGGGCGGGAAGTTCGACGCCCGATACCGCGGCTCGGACCACAACCTCCAGCACGCGGACATCGTCCTGGGCTGACGGGTGCCGGCCCGGTCCCGGCACCCGTCAGCGGCGCCCGAACCGGCGGGCCAGGACGCGACGCGCCCTGCGCGCCTGCACCCCGGCACGTGTGCGCGCCGGCCGGACGAACGACGTCGTCCGCGCCCGTGCGATGCTCGCGTCGAAGGCCGACGCGTCCTCGCCGTCGTCGTGCACCGTCCTCAGCCCGTTGCGATGGAGGAACGCGAGGTACGCGTGGAAGCGGTCCGGGAAGAGCTCGTGGAACCGCGTCATGTCCGTGCGCTCCGCAAGCTCCGCGACCGACGGCACGCTCGTGAGGTCCTCGATCCGCGTGTGCGGGATGCCGTGCAGCTCCGCGAGCTCGCGCGTCCGGCTGTCGTGGACGAGCAGGTGCGACGGCGTGCCGCCCAGCAGCCCGGCGATCGTGCCGTGCAGCCGGTAGCCGACGAGAAGGTCCTGCCGACCGGCCCAGTCGATCCACCCCCACGGGCTCGGGAAGTACACGAGCCGTCGCGTGCGGAACAGGTCGTCGACGACCTCAGGCCGCGCTCCGCCCTGGGGTTCCTTGCCCGCGACGACCCACCGCGCGCTCCGTGAGTCCTGCACGGGGACGAGAAGTCGCGGATGCTCGCGCAGGGCACGCTCCGCGAACGCCGTCGCGCCGTCGACCCGGAAGTCCGCCCCGAACCCGACGTGCGAGCGCCGACCGATCGTGCCAGCGACCTCTCGCACCCGGTGGTGCGGCCCCCACATGAAGAGCGACGGGCACCCGATGACGTCGACCCGCCCCGGGTCGACGCCGAGGGAGACGAGGTACGTGCGGGTGAGCTCGCCGCGGACCCCGATCGACTCGGACCGGGCGAGCACCGCGTCGACGAAACGTCGGACGACGGCATTGTGCCGTGCGGCCTCGGCTGCGGCCGCAACCTTCTCCGACCCGGTGCGTCCCATCCGGATGTCAGCCGGGTGGTCCGCTGCGTCAGCCGTCGTCTGCGCGCCGATGCCGACGACGGTCACCGGGATGTCGAGCTGCTCGATGATCGCGGCGTACCTCTCGAGGTACGAGGAGAAGCCGATCCGGAAGGCGTTGGACATCGGGAGGACGAGATGGTCGTACCGCGACGAGACCTTGGCCGCCCATGCTGCCGGGTCGTCGAGCAGGTGGGCCTTGAAGGCTCCTGCACGCACGGTCGCGGCCCGCGTCGAGAGCGTACGGTGCACCGCGTGCGCGTAGAGGAGGTTGCCCGTGTTGCCGCCGACCGCGAAGGTCGACGCGTACGGCTCGAGGACCCGCGCAGGGTCCTGGGCGCCGCGTAGGAGGATCCGCGTCATACGCGGCTCCCCGCCGGCCAGAGTCGACGGGGAACGGTACATGACAGGGCAGCGAACATCTCTCGACGCTAGACGCTGGGCGGCACCACCGCGACCGCTGGGGGGTGCAGGGCCCTACCCTCGGAAACGCGCCAACCGTCGACGTACCTTCTGGAGGAACGTCACGCTGGGACGGACCGGGCCGACGCGGCGGCCGCGCGCGATCGCAGCGTCGAACGCTGTCGCGTCCCGCCCCTCGTCGAAGACGGTCTCGAGCCCGTTGCGCCGCAGGAAGTCGAGGTACGTTGCGAACCGCTCCGGCTGCAGCGCGTGAAACCTCTCGTAGTCGGTCCGCGCCGCGAGCTCCGCGACGTCCGGCACGCCGTCGAGGACGTCGATCCGCGTCGACGGGATCGCGTGGTACTCGGCCAGCTCGAGCGTCCGCGAGTCGTGGACGAGGAGATGGGCGGGCGTCCCGCCGAGGATCCCCGCCACGTTCCCGTGGAGCCGCGTCCCGACGACGAGGTCCTCCCGACCGAGCGTGTCGATCCATCCCCACGGGTTGGGGTGGAAGAGCATGCGCCGCTCCCGGTAGAGCGGGTGTCCCGTGTGGATCGGCAGCCGGACGTCGTGGCGCGTCATGTCGAACTCGTCGACGCCGTGGACGACCGCGCACATCGAACGGAAGTCCTGGACCGCGACCGTGAGGCCCGGGTACCGGGCGGCGTTGTGCTCGACGAGGTCGGCGACGCCGTCGACCCGGTGGTCGATGTTGAGCGAGATGCGTGCGTCAGGGAGCAGCGGGAGCTGCGGCTGCCGCACGCGCAGGTCGGGACCCCACGTGAAGAGCGAGGGGCACCCGATGACGTCGACCCGCTGCGGATCGACGCCGAGCCCTACGAGGTAGCGGCGCGTGAGATCGCCGCGCACACCGATCGACGCGGAGCGCTCGAGGACCGCGTCGACGAACCGCCGCACGACCGCGTCGTGGCGCGAGGCGCCCCGCGCCCCGGGAAGCCGTGCCGACCCCGTGCGTCCCATGACGAGCGGTCCGTCGCCGTCGATCGCCTCGAGGGTCGTCTGCGCGCCGACGCCGACGACAGTCACGGGGATGTCGAGCAGCTCGACCGCGGCGGCGAGCCGCTCGAGGTCGTCCGTGAACGACGCCCGGAACGCGTTCGACATCGGGATGACGAAGCGGTCGTAGCGCGAGCTGACGTCCGCCGCCCAGGCGCGCGGGTCGTCGAGCTCCTCCAGGTCGAACGCCCCGGCGACGACCTCGGTGCCCGCGACCGAGAGCGCTCGGTGCACCGCGTGCGCGTAGAGGAGGTTGCCGGCGTTCCCGCCCATCCGGCGCAGCGACTCGGCTGCGGGGAGCACCGCCGCGGGATCCTGGGCGCTGCGGAGGAGGATACGTGCCATGGAGAACCTCTCGGACGTGCGGGGCATACCGACGGGCCCGCCGCGCGTGAAACAATGCCACGTCGCCCGATCCCGGGCGGCGACCGGCCGCTCGCGCGGTTCGCTCGACCCGAAGTCTAGGGCTGGTACCCATGTCGTCGCTCCCCCGCGCCTCAGCGTCCACGCTGCTGGGGCCGTTTGCCCTCGTCGCCGTCGTGCTCGGGCTCTTCCTCGGTGCGGTGTCGACCGTGCTGGGCCTCCCCCTCGTCGTCACCGCGGTCGCGCTCACGTGCTCCGCCGTCGCGGAGCCCTGGCTCGCCGGCCCCGCTCGCGCCTTCATGCGCCGCGCGTCGTTCGGCCACTCCGTGCGGCTCGCCGGACGCGCCGCGCTCGTCGCGCTCGCCGTGAGCCGCGAAGCTCCTGACCTCACCGGGGCCGCGACCGCGGCCGCCGTGTGCCTCGTCACCGTGAGGGTCGTCGACAACCTTGCGGGAGCGGTCCTCCGGTCACGGCGGACGACCGCGGTCGCGACCCGCAACGTCGGCGACCTCCCGGGCACGCGCCTTCCGGTGCCCGCAGCCGTGCTGCTGCCGCTCACGACGCGCGCCGCGGCCATCGAGCCCTTCGTCGTCGTGGGCCTCGCGCTCACGGTCGTCACGCCCACCTGGCTGACGCTCTCCGCGGTCGCCGTCGCCGCCTACGCAGCGCTCGCGCTCGCCACGGGCCTCGTCGCGCTGCGCCTCGGCAGGTCGGGCACGGCCGCCGTCCTCCTCCCCCAGGTCGCTGCGGCGCTCGACGCGCTCGCCCCCGACGTCGCGCTCTACCTCAGCGGCGACGCCGCGTCGGTCTACCAGGCGGACATGTGGCTCGCGACGCTCGAGCGCACCGCACCACGCACCGTCGTCGTCCTGCGCGAGCGGAGCGTCATGGAACGCCTCGCACCGACGTCCCTGCCCGTCGTGTGCGTCCCCGACGCGACGACGCTCATGGCGCTCGGCCTGCCCACGGTCCGCGCCGCCCTCTACCCGGCGAACGTCGGCAAGAACATCCACCTCCTGCGCGAGCCGCACATCCTCTCCGTGTTCGTCGGCCACGGCGACAGCGACAAGAACGCGTCGTTCAACCCGTTCACACGGGTCTACGACGAGGTCTGGGTCGCAGGTCCCGCAGGGCGCGAACGCTACCGGCGCGCACAGGTCGGCGTCGTCGACACGGACGTCCGCGAGGTCGGTCGGCCGCAGGCGGCCGGGCTCGCCGCCCTGCCGGTGCGCAGCGGCGCGGAGATCCCGACGCTCCTCTACGCGCCGACGTGGGAGGGCTGGAACGAGGAGCAGGACTACGGGTCGGTCGCGCACCTCGGCGTGCGGCTCGTCGAGCACCTCCTCGCGTCCGACGCCCCGGTCCGGATCGTCTACCGGCCCCACCCCTTCACGGGCCGTCGTCGACCCGAGGTGCGTGCCGCGCACGTCCGGATCATCGAGCTGCTCGACGCCGCGAACGCGCGCGCGGGCCGTCCGGCGCCGCCCCTGCCCCCGCTCATCGACGAACCTGCCGACGCGGCGAGCCGCGAGGCCGCGGTGCAGGCGCGCGACGCCGCGTGGTTCGCGTCGTCGCCCGCGGCGCACCTCGTCGTCGCCCCGCGCACGGGCGTGAGCATGGACGCCTGCATGACCGTCGCCGACGTGCTCGTCACGGACGTCTCGTCGGTGCTGTCCGACTGGCTCGCGACCGGCCGTCCCTTCGGGCTCGCGGTCCCCGCCCGCCTGGCGGTCGACGATCTCGTGCGTCTGGCCCCGACGGCCTCGGGGGGCACGCTGCTCCTCGCCGACGGGACGGGGCTCGACGAGATCCGCGACCTCGCCCTCGGCCGCACCGACGACGCCCGGGCCGACGAGCGGCTCCGCCTCCGCACCCACCTGCTCGGTCCGTCGCCCGCCACGGCGGACGTCACGTTCGCCGCCGCGGTGCGCGACATCGTCGCGCGGTCCGAGGAACGGCTCGCGCGCCTCGGGACCACGGACACCCCGTCGTCCGCAGCCGGGGCAGTCACCTCGCACGACGCCCTGGTCCCTTCCGACGACGCGGCCGACGGGGGCGCAGGCCGGTAGCATGGACCGGCGGCGTCCCGCAGGGCGCCCGAAGCAAAACGAAGGAGTCGTCCTGTGCGCACGGTCGGAGTGGTTCTCGCCGGAGGCGTCGGTGCTCGTCTCGGGCTCAAGGTGCCCAAGCAGATGGTGAAGATCGCCGGCAAGACGATCCTCGAGCACACGGTGAGCGCCCTCGACGCGAGCCCCGAGATCGACGAGCTCGTCGTCATGATCACTCCCGGCTGGTCCGAGCACGTCGCGACGCTCCTCGGCAGCCGCTACGGCAAGCTCACGCGGATCCTCGAGGGCGGCGCGACGCGCAACGAGACGACGCGCCGCGTCCTCGACGCCCTCGGCGAGGAGGAGTGCAAGGTCGTCCTCCACGACGCAGTGCGCCCTCTGCTCGACGAGCGGGTCATCAAGGACTGCGTCGACGCGCTCGACTCCTACGGCGCCGTCGACGTCGTCATCCCGTCGGCCGACACGATCGTCGAGGTCGACGCGCACGACGTCATCTCCTCGATCCCCGACCGCAACCGACTGCGCCGGGGCCAGACGCCCCAGGCCTTCAAGCTCTCGGTCCTGCGCGCCGCCTACGCCAAGGCGCTCGACGACCCGTACTTCGCGGCGACCGACGACTGCGGCGTCGTGCTCAAGTACCTGCCCGAGGTCCCCATCAAGACCGTCGCGGGGGCCGAGCACAACATCAAGGTCACGCACCCCGTCGACCTCTTCATCGCCGACAAGCTCTTCCAGCTCGCGTCGCAGGGGCCGAGCCACCTCACGGCCGCCGAGCGCTCAGAGCTCCTGCGCGACCGGACGATCGTCATCCTCGGCGGCTCCTACGGGATCGGCGCGGAGATCGCCCGCATCGCCGAGGCCGCAGGTGCGAACGTCGTCGCCCACGGGCGGTCGACGACCGGCCTCCACGTCGAGGACTACGAGTCCATCGCGACCGCGTTCGCGCAGACCAAGGCCGAGCACGGCAAGATCGACGCCGTCGTCCTCACCGCGGGAGTCCTGCGCATCGGCCGCCTCGCCGAGACGACCGAGGAGCAGATCGCCGAAACGATCGGCGTCAACTACCTCGCCCCCGTCCACGTCGCCAAGGCTGCCTACCCGTATCTCGCCGAGACGAGCGGCCACCTGCTCTACTTCACGTCGTCGTCCTACACGCGCGGCCGCGAGAACTACGCGCTGTACTCCTCGACCAAGGCCGCGGTCGTCAACCTCACGCAGGCGCTTTCGGAGGAGTGGGCCGGCGTCGGCATCAAGGTCAACGTCGTCAACCCCGAGCGCACCGCGACACCCATGCGCACGCAGGCGTTCGGCGAGGAGGCCCCGGGTTCGCTCCTCTCCGCCGAGGCGGTCGCGGAGTCCTCTCTCGACGTCCTCGTCTCCGACGCGACAGGCCTCGTCATCGACGTGCGTCGCGAGCAGGCACAGGACCGCGGCGAGGCCATCGCGAGCGCGCTCGACGAGACCGAGGCCGAGCTCTCCGAGAACACCACCGCCTGATCCGTGGACGCCGCGGACGCCGTCGACGACGAACCGCTCGCGTGGGGCAGGCACCTTCCCGCGCGCGTGCGTCAGCTCTACACGCTCGGGGCGCGGCCACTGCTCGTCTCGGGCGTCGCCCTCATCGCATGGGCGTTTGCGGCCGCCACACCTCCAGTCGAGGTTATCGGCGCCCTCACGGTTCCGCTCGCCCTCGCCCTCGTCCTCCAGCGGCGGCTCATCGGGCGGACGCCAGGGGGACGCCACGGGCGCTTCGTCCTCGCGGACGGCACGGCTGTCGGCACGTTCGTCGTGCCGCGCCTCGTCGTGCTCGCCGCCCTCGTCCCCACGTCACGCGGCGACGTGCCGCGCATGGCGACGCTCGCCGTCCTCGCAGCGGCGCTCCTCGCCGAGCCGGTCCTGCGCACGCTGCTGCGCCGCGCCGTCCCGTACGCGTTCAACGTCCCGGCGGGCTACGGCCCCGTCCGCAACTGGCCGCTCCTCGACCCGACGCTCGCGTGGCTCGCATGGCTGATCGCCGCTGTGTGCGCGATCCTCGGCCAGGTCACGGGCCGCGGCGAGGTCGTCGGTCTCGTCGCAGCGTTCCTGACGCTCGGCCTCGTCGCCACGCTCGGGGTCGACGCGTTCCGCCGGACCACCGCCCGCCAACGGTTCGAGCGGCGGATCCCGGAGCTCCTCACCGAGGTCGCCCCCGCGATGCTCCTTCACTGGGAGTCCATACCAGGGACGGGCTACCAGGTACGCATGTGGCTGCCGTACCTCGACCGTGTCGGCGCTCCCTACGTCATCGTGCTGCGGGATCCGCTCAACATCCCGGACATCTGCCAGGCCGCGACCGTGCCGATCATCGTGCGCCCCGCGCTTGAGCAGCTCGACGAGGTCGCGGCCACCCCGTCCCTCCGCGTCGCGCTCTACGTCAACACCGCGACGAAGAACCAGCACCTCGTGCGCTACTCGAACCTCACGCACGTCCAGCTCAACCACGGGGACTCGGACAAGGCGCCGAGCCACAACCCGGCGTTCCGCCTCTACGACCGCAACTACGTCGCCGGGCAGGCGGCGATCGACCGGTTCGCTGCCAACGCAGTGCGCGTCCAGGACGACTTCTTCCGCATCGTCGGGCGGCCGCAGGTCGAGGGCGTCCTCCCCGCGCCCGACGTCGACCGCACGCCGACGACCGTCCTCTACGCCCCGACGTGGCGCGGCTTCTACATCGACTCCGACTACACGTCGCTGCGCGTCGGCGCCGACCTCGTCCGTGAGCTTCTCGAACGCGGTGTGCGCGTCGTGTTCCGGCCCCACCCGTTCGCACGGAACGACAGCCGTCTCGCGCAGTGCTGCGACGCGATCATCGAGCTGCTCACGGAGGACAGCGCCACGACGGGCGTCGACCACGTCCACGGGCCGCGCGCCGAGGACGTCGACCTCGTCGAGTGCTTCAACCTCGCCGACATCATGCTCTCGGACATCTCGAGCGTCCTCGGGGACTTCCTCTACTCCGAGAAGCCCTACGTGCTGCTCGCGACCCAGCAGACGGCCGACGACCTCCGCGTCGACGTGCCGCTCGCCGAGGGCGGGTACGTCGTCCGTGCGGTCGACGGCACGACGGCCCGGACCGATCTCGCCGCGGTGCTCGACCTCGCCCTCGGGCCCGACCCCGCGCGCACCCGACGGGAGGAGCTGCGCCGCCACTACCTCGGCGACCTGCCGCGCGACGGCTACGCGGACCGCTTCGTCGCGGTGATGCGCGACGAGCTCGGGCTCCCACCCACGTCCTGAGCCGCGCGACGCACGGCCACGGGTCAGCGCTCGCGCCGCACGACCTCACGCGCGGCGTCAAGGAAAAGCCCGACGTAGTCGTCGCGCTCGACGTCGCCGAGGTACGCCGTGCGCAGGCGCAGCCTGTCGGTCCGGAGCGGATCGGGGCCGAGGAGGTCGTCGAGCGCGGCACCGAGCCCGGTGAGCTCCTCGTCGATGACGTACGCGCCCTCCGCGACCGGGTTGGCGGCGACGAAGTCCTCGGTCGTCGTGCCGACGGCGACGAGCGCGAACGGCTTGCCGGAGAAGAGGAAGTCCGGGACGACGCTCGAGACGTCGGACACCATCGCATCCGCCGCGTTGAAGCAGTCGACGACGGACATCTGCTGGGCCGCAACCTCGCCGAAGAGGTGCGCGCGACAAGTCGCGGCGGCGTCCGTCGCGAGCAGCTGCTCGATCTCCCTGCACGCGGCGGCGAGGCTGCGGGACCGCCACGCGTGCGGGTGCGGGCGGAACACGACGGTCGTTCCGCGCCGCAGCAGCTCGCGGACGATGTCCGGCCCCTGGAGGAGCGAGGAGTAGTTCGAGTCCGCCATGAACCCGGCCCACGTGGGCGCGTAGAGCACCGTGAGCGGTGCGTCCGCGGGCCGCGCCGCGGCCGGCGCGACGTCGGCGACCTGGGGACGTCCGACGATCCGGAAGAAGTCCTCGCGCGTCGTCACGCCGTTCGCCGCATAGCGGTCGACCGCCGCCTGCCCTGCGACGAAGTTGAGGTCGTACATCCGCATGACCGGGTTGAAGCTCGGTGCCTTGTCGGAGTCCCCATGGTTGAGCTGCACGTGCGTGAGCTCGGTGAACCGCACGAAATGGCAGTTGCGGATCGAGTTGTTGACGTAGAAGGCGGTCGTGAGGCTCGGGACGAGGACGTCGTCGAGGCCGTCCATCGCGCGCACGACGACGACGGGCCTGTCGGTGAGCGCCGCGACGGCCTCGAGGTTGCGCGGGTGCCGGAGCACGACGACGAAGGGCTCGCCGATCTGCTCGAGGTACGGCAGCCACATGCTGATCTGGTACGTCGTCTCGAGCCCGGCCTCCCAGTAGAGGACGAAGCGCGGCGCGTACTCCTCGAGCCCGCCACGCAGCCCCTGCTCGGCCTGCAGCCGGTCGCGTCGCGCGAGGAGCGCCCAGACACCAGCGCCGACGAGAGCAGCGAGCGCGAGGGACATGAGGCCGAGCGCGGGGACCATGCTGGTGCCGAGAGCCGCCAGGACGAGCGCGACGACCATCGCAAGCACCGACCCAGGTGCGACGAGGTGCACGGTGCGCGGGGTACGCGCGAGTGCAGCCCATGGAGCATTCGCTGCCGCGGGCTCCCACGCCGCCTCGGCACGTCCGAGCACCGTCTCGGCCAGCACCCCGAGGACGAGAGCCCCGGCCACGACGAAACCGAGGGCATCGGGGTTCGTGACCGCGACGAGCACCGCGCCCAAGGAGCGCGACACCGCGAAGCTGCCGAGACCGAAGCGGCTCGGCCGGGGTGTCGCGTCAGGCCGCCGGAGCGCGCGCCGCACCGCGCCGACCGGACGGAGGAGCGCGAGGACGGCGACACCCGCCGCGATCATCACCCAGAGTCCGCCCTCGACCGCGCCGACGACGAGCAGCGCGCCGAGCGCGGCGGCCGCGTTGACGAGGACCGCGACGTTGCCGAGGGCGATCGCGCCGATCTTGCGGAGCATGGGTCAGCCCTTCGCGGGCCCGGACCGGGCCCTCGTGTGCTCGTGGTAGGCCGCGGTGACGTCCTCGGCCGGGCCGTCCATCCGGACGAGCCCCTTGTCGATCCAGATCGCACGCGTGCACATCGCCTTGATGGAGGCGAGCGAGTGCGAGACGACGAACACCGTGCCCGCCTGCCGGCGGATCTCGTCGACGCGCTGGCGGCTACGCTCCCGGAACGCTGCGTCGCCGGTCGCGAGCGCCTCGTCGATCATGAGGACGTCGGGCACCGCGGCCGTCGAGATCGCGAAGCGGAGCCGCGCCGCCATGCCCGCCGAGTACGTCGTCATGGGGAGGTGCACGAAGTCGCCGATGTCGGCGAACTCGACGATCTCGTCGAACCGCTCCTCGACCTCGTCCTTCGTGAGGCCGAGGGCGAGCCCGCCGATCATGATGTTGCGCGCGCCCGTGAGCTTGCGTACGAGGACCGCGCTCACGCCGAGCAGCGACGGGATGCCTGCGACGTACACGGAACCCTGGGACGGTTGGATGAGGCCGGCAAGCGCCTGGAGCGTCGTCGACTTGCCCGAGCCGTTGGTCCCGACAATGCCGATCGACTCGCCGTGACGCGCGACGAACGACACGCCACGGACGGCGTGGATCTCCGTGACGCCGCCCGTGCTCCCGAGAGAACGGCCGACGAGCTTGCGCATCCTGCCCTGCGGAGCAGCCTCGACGGCCTTGCGCCTCGTGCCGAGGATCCGGTACGTCACGTGAAGGTCGTCGACGACGACCGACGGATCGCCGAGCACTACCTCGCCGTCCGTCATCGGGGTGAGGTCGTCCGCGTCGACCTCGACGTCGAACTCGTCAGTCACGTCCGTACCTCGCCTCGTCGCGCCAGAAGATCACAAAGCCCACGACGAGCGTCACGACGGCCCACGCGAGCCCGACGAGCCAGAGCTCGCCCGACAGCTGCGCGGAGGGTTCGTCGAGCATCGCCTGACGTGCAAGGTTGAGGTACACGGCGACGGGCTGGTAGTTCATGATCGTCGCGAGCACGCCGCCGCCCGCGAGGTAGTGATCGATGCTGAAGATCACGCCCGACGCATACATGCCGATCCGCAGGACGAACGGCAGGAAGTTCAGCACGTCCGGCCAGCGTGCACCGAGCCGCGCGAGGACGAAGCCCGCTCCCGTGCTGAACATGAAGAGCAGGAGCACCGCAGGCACGATGAGGAGCCATCGCCAGTTCGGCGTCGAGTCGAGATGGAGCATCCAGCGGTCGGAGACGAGGACGAAGCCGGCCATGACGGCGAGCGCCGGCAGGAGCATCGCGAGCTCGGCGAGCACGGAGGAGATCGGCAGGACCGCCCGCGGGAAGTGCAGCGACCGCACGAGGTTGAGGTTGCGCGGGATCGCACGCGCGGCGCCGGTGACGGAATCCTGGAAGAACTTGTACATGAACGTCCCGACGACGATGAAGCCGATGACGTTGGTCATCCCGTCGCGGGTCTTGAGCAGGAGGCCGAAGATGAGCACGTAGACCGCGGCGTTGAGCGTCGGGTTGAGGATGTCCCAGACACGTCCGAGGTACGTGTTCTGGTTCTCGGCCTCAGCCCTCGAACGCGCGAGGACGAGCATGAAGTCGCGGCGCGTCCACAGCGAGCGCACGTACTCACGCAGCCCGGGTCGCACACCCATCTGGTGCAGCCCGTACCGCTCCGCGATCTCGGCAGGTGTCATCCCCGCCGTCGCGTCGTTCGTCGCGTCTGTCGTCACGCGTCCATCCCTACAGGTCCCGTCCGTCCGGTTGTCCGACGTTGCATTGTGTCAGCCTCCTCGGCAGTCGTCCTACCCGGGCTCCCCCGCGGGAGCGTCGGAGCGGGGGTCGAGGCCGGCGACGAGCGCCGCCGCGGCGGCGACGAACCGTGCGGTCGCACGGCCCGGCGTGACGTCGGAGAGGTAGTGCTCGACGAGCGCACGCGCGGCATCGTCGTCCGACTCCGCGAGGGCCCGCGCGACCGCGGTCGCGGCGTCCTCGTCGGCGTCGAGCATGCGCTCGGGCGCGAGGATCGGCGCAGGTTCGGGCACGACCGCGTCCCCACCCGGGCGGGCGACGAGGAAGGGACGGCCCGTGGGCAGCCAGTTGAGGGCGACGCCGGAGACGTCGCACACGAGGACGTCGGCCCGGGCGAACGCAGCGGCGAGGTCGGGCGACGTGTCGACCCGGTGCGCGCCGCCGGCACCCGTGACGAGCGCGCGGATCTCCGCGTCGGCCGCGCCGTACTCCGCCGACGTCACGCCCGTGAGCGGGTGAGGCCGGTAGAGGACGTCGTAGCGGCCGTCGTCGAGCAGGGCGCGCACGAGGCGCACGCCGTGGCTGAGCACCGACGAGTAGGCGACCGACGGCTGCGCGCCCTCCCACGTCGGCGCGTAGAGCACGGCCGTCCGCTCCCCCGGCGTGCGCTGCGGCAGCGTGAGGAGCCCGCTCGAGTCGAGCTGCGGCTGACCGACGATGACGCAGCGGGCCTCGGCGTCGTACCGCGGGACGTGCGCGACGAGCCGCTCGACAGCCGCACGCCCCGCGACGAAGCAGAAGTCGTACGCCTTCACCTGGTTGGACGCGCTCACGCCCTTGTCGGACTCGCCGTGTCCGAGATAGACGTGCGTGAGCGACGTGAACCGCAGGTTCTCGAAGTTCCGGGGCGAGTGGTTGACGTAGAGGGCGACGCGGACGTCGCTGCGCGCGAGGAGGTCGTCCATGCGCCCGTAGCGCGCGATCGTCAGCACGTCGAGGCTCGACGCCTCCCGCACGGCACGTGCGGTGCGGGAGTCCTGGCAGACGACGACGGTCCGGGCGACGCGGTCGAGCGCCTCGAGCGCCGGCACCCACGGGCGCAGCTGGTAGAGGCTCTCGAGCGTGTCCGGGAAGAACACGACGACCCGGTGCGGCAGCGACGTTCCCGCGAGCTCGTCGTCCTGGCCGAGGCGGTCCGGGATCGTCACGGGGAAGAAGCGCGAGCGGCGCGCGCGGCCCATGACCCAGCGCTGCAGCGCCCGCACCTGGCGGGAGCCGAACGATGACGCGCTCATGCCTCGTCCCACAGACCGGCGAGCTGGTTGTCGACCATCGAGAGCGCCGAGCCGATCGCCATGTGCATGTCGAGGTACTGGTACGTGCCGAGGCGGCCCCCGAAGAACACTCTCGGCTCGGCCGCCGCGAGCTCGCGGTAGCGGAGCAGCATCTCACGGTCGGAGGCGGTGTTGACCGGGTAGTACGGCTCATCGCCCTCGTCCGCGAACCGCGAGAACTCACGGACGATGACCGTGCGGTCCGTCTGGAGGTCACGCTCGGGGTGGAAGTGGCGGAACTCGAGGATCCGCGTGAAGGGGACGTCCTCGTCGGCGTAGTTCATCACCGACGTGCCCTGGAAGTCGCCCGTCTCGACGATCTCCTGCTCGAAGTCGAGCGTGCGCCACGTGAGGCGCCCCTCCGCGTGGTCGAAGTAGCGGTCGAGCGGCCCCGTGTAGACGACGGGCACGCGCCCGACGACCTTGTCCTTCGAGAGCTCGTGGGAGTCGTCGAAGAAGTCGGTCGACAGGCGCACCTCGATGTTCGGGTGGTCCGCCATGCGCGTGAGCCACGCCGCGTACCCATCGGTCGGCAGGCCCTCGTACGTGTCGTTGAAGTAGCGGTTGTCGTACGTGAAGCGCACGGGCAGCCGCGAGATGATCGACGCCGGGAGATCCCGCGGGTCCGTCTGCCACTGCTTGGCCGTGTAGCCGCGGATGAACGCCTCGTAGAGAGGACGGCCGATGAGCGAGACGCCCTTCTCGTCGAGGTTCTCGGGCCGCTTGCCGTCGAGCTCGGCGGACTGCTCCGCGACGAGCGCCCGCGCGGCGTCGGGCCCGTGCGACGAACGGAAGAACTGGTTGATCGTGCCGAGGTTGATCGGCATGGGGAAGACCTCGCCGCGGTGCGACGTATACACGTGGTGCACGTAGTCCGTGAAGGACGTGAAGCGGTTGACGTACTCCCAGACGCGTTCGTTCGACGTGTGGAAGAGGTGCGCGCCGTAGCGGTGCACCTCGATGCCCGTCGTCGGTTCGACCTCGCTCCACGCGTTGCCACCGAGGTGGTCGCGCCGGTCGAGGACGACGACGCGCCGGCCCGCGGACGCCATGCGTTCGGCGACCGTGAGCCCGAAGAGCCCCGCACCGACGACGACGAGGTCTGCTCCCATGGTCACGACTCCTTCTCCCCCGCGCGACGACGCAGGATGACGGACCTGTACGCGACGCGACGCACGGCCTCCGGGACCAGACGGTACCCGCCCCGCACGACGACGTTGCGGACGGCCTGCGGGGTGCTCGTGAACCCCTCGCGCCGGAACGTCCCCTGGAGGGAGAGCTCCGAGCGCAGCAGCGAGCGCCCGCCGCGGCGCGCGTACGAGCCCGCGCCGGTGCGGTACTTGACGAGCGGCTCGGCGAGGTTGGCGACCTTCGCGCCGTGCGCGATCATGCGCGCGAAGAGCAGGTAGTCCTCCATGAGGTGGAGGTCCTGGTAGCCGCCCGCCGCCGCGACCGCGGAGCGACGGTAGACGACGCTCGGGTGGTTGAAGGGGTCCGCGAAGCGCGCGTAGCGCGCGATCTCGTCAGGGTCCGTCGGCAGGACGCGCAGCGCGCCCGTGACGTGCTCGTCGTCGTCGAACTCGACGAGCGCCGTGCCGACGAGGTCGGCGCCGGCCGCGACGACAGGGATCTGCTCCGCGAAGCGCCGCGGGAGCGAGATGTCGTCCGCGTCGGCACGCGCGACGACCTCGTGCGCGCAGCGCGCGAGCCCCGCCTCGAGCGCACGGGCGAGCCCGACGTTCTCGGGGAGCTCGACGAGCGTCACCGGCACGACCGCCCGCTCCCGGATCGCGACGAGCTCCGCCGCGATCTCGGGCCCGACGGGGCCGTCGCGCACGATGACGACCTCGTCGGGACGCAGCTCCTGCTCGACGGTCGCGGCGTCGAACGCGCGCGCGAGGAACTCGGCGCGATCGCCGCGGTAGACGGGCAGGAGGACGGAGAACGGAGGAAGCTCGCCCGTCATCGCACGGACCGGTCGAGGACCACGACGTCGTCCGCGAGCGAGAGGCCCGCGAGGACCTCGGACGTCGGACGCGGTCGTCGCAGGACGCCGTCACGCAGACCGCGACCCCCCGCACGCAGGAGGACGCCACGCGCCTGGGACCGCGCGACCGTCCGCGCCCAGCGACGCAGCGTCGACGCACCGTAGAGCAGCCGCTCGCCGCCGCCGAGCGCGCGCGACCGCGTGAACATCCAGATCTTGTTGCGCACCTCGAAGTAGAACCGGTCCCCCGGGTCGGCGTCCGTCGCGCCGAACGTCTTCGTGCGGTGCTCGACGACGCTCGCGGGCACGTGGAGGCCCGTCCCGTCGCGCAGCAGCCGGCACGAGTACTCGAAGTCGTCGTTCCAGATGAAGTAGTCGGCGACGGGCAGACCGTGCGTGCGGACGGCGTCCGCGCTCACGAGCATCGAGACGAACGACGTCGAGCGCACCGGGACGACGCCTGCGCGGCGCGCGGCCGCGAGCGCCGCCCGGCTCGCGCCCGGCCGGCTCCGGGGCGTGTTCATGGGATGGTCGCGCCCGTCGGTCCACACGACGCGGCTGCCCGCGGCGTCGACCGGCCCCGGGTGCGTCGCCCATGCCGCGAGCAGCTCGGCGAGAGCCGTCGGCGTCGGGATCGTGTCGTCGTCCATGAGCCACACGCCGTCGGCGCCGAGGCTCGCGACCGCGTGCGCGAGGCCTGCGGCGAAGCCGCCGGCGCCCCCGGTGTTGCGCTCGAGCGTCACGACGACGGGAGCCGCCGGGTGGTTCCTCGCGACCTGCGCCGAGTCGTCGGTCGACGCGTTGTCGACGACGAGGATCGCGTCGAGCGGCCGGGTCTGCGCAGCGAGCGCGTCGAGCGCGTCCTGGAGCAGGTCCCGGCGGTTGAAGGCGACGACGACAGCGACGACGCGGCCGCCGGGCCGCACGAGAGGAGAGTCCACCACCCCTCGAGGATACCGATGAGCGGAGCGCCGGGGCGCCCCGACGTCCCGCGACGCCCTCAGTAGGACGGGTAGACGTAGTAGAGGACCGCCGAGCGGGGGAACCAGCGCTCGAGCACACCGCGATGTCCCGCGGGGAGCGGACCGACCGTGTTGCCGTCGATGAGCCGCACCCTGCCGCCCGAGATCTCGCTCACGAGCGCGACGTGCGTCGCCTCGCCCGCGGGCCCCGTCGTGTGCCGGAACGCGAGCGCACCGACCTTCGGCGTCGTGCCCGAGGGGAGGGTGCGCAGCGTCGTCGACCGGAACGTCCTGAACCTGTTGATCTTCGGGACCGCAGCGCCGTTGCCCGAGGCCTGCGACGCCCACGACTGGAAGAACGAGCACCACGCGGCCCGCGACCCCATCCAGGTGTTGAACTTCGTCGTCTGTCGCGACGGGTCCGGCGCGCGCCTCACGTAGCCGACCTGCGAGCGGGCGGCCGCGATCATCGCGCCGCGGTCGCCCGTGACGGTCGTCGACGCGACAGCGCCGCTCGACGGCGAGACGTAGGCCGTCCCGCGCGAGAACCTGTGGACGCATCCACGCTCGAGCAGTCCGCACCGGCCGTCGGCGACGGGCACGCCCCACCGGCCCTTCGCCGCGCGCGCGTCCGCATACCAGCGACCGGTCGCACCGCTGACCAACCACGTGCGGACCGTCGTGCGCGTCGACGTCTTGCGCGTCACCTCGACGAGGACACCCCCGGCGTACTCGCGGGACCGGACCTTGACGAGGCCGGTGACGCGCGTCGCCCGGCGCTGCGCAGGGGTGAGCGTCCGGATCTTGTCGAGGGGCCGGCCAAGGCGCGTCGTCCCGAGCGCGGCGGCGCGCGCCTCGAGCGTGCGTGCGCCGCGACTCACGACGACGGCACGCTGCGCGGTGCGGACGGTCCTGCCGTCCGCACCGAGCACCCGCACGCGGAACGCGTCCTGCCGGTCGACGACGACGTGCGCCGTGAGACGCCCCGACGCCGACGTCCGGGAACGCACGACGCGGTTCCAGCGCGTCCCTCGGCGCTGCTCGACGACGACCTCGCGCGTCGCCGCCCTCGTCACGCCGCTCACCCTCACGGCGAGCCAGAGACGCTCGCCCGCACGGGGACGCGTCGAGGACACGGCGAGACGCACCGTGGGACGCGTCTCGGACGCCGCGGCACGGACTGCGGAGCCGTCGACGACGGGCGCGGCGACTGCCGCGGGCACGAGAGGGCCTGCGAGCGCGAGGACGAGCATGAGCACGAGACCGGGCACCAGGCGAGCTGGGGGACGACGAGCCATCACCCCACAGTGCCACGGGGCCCCGGGCGTGGCCAGAGCAGAACGGGGCGGGGTCGCTCGCGACGCGCGACCGGGGCACCTATTCTCGGCTGGTGACCACACGCGACCCGTACCTCGACAACGCGCGCGGCCTCCTCATCGGCCTCGTCGTCCTCGGGCACGTCCTCACGCCGCTCGCGACCCGAGAGGCCGACGTCCTCAACTTGTGGATCTACTCGTTCCACATGGCCGCGTTCGTCACGGTCTCCGGGTACGTCGCGCGGGGCTGGGTCGGCAGCCCGCGCCAGGCGGCCGCGATCGTCACGTCGCTCGTCGTCCCGTACGTGCTGCTCGACCTCGCGCACGAGGCGATCGCCTCCGTCCAGGACGGCACGGCCATCCGCGTCACGCTCCTCACGCCGGCGTTCACGCTGTGGTTCCTCGTCGCGCTCGCCCTGTGGCGCCTCGCGACCCCGGTCCTCAGGGTGCTCCGGCACCCGCTCGCCGTCGCCGTCGTCCTCAGCCTCGCTCTGCCCTTCGAGCGGGCGCTCGACTCGACGCTCTCCCTCGGCCGCGTCGTCGGGTTCCTGCCGTTCTACGTCCTCGGCGCCTGTGCGACGCCGGCGACGCTCGCACGCGTCCGGGGGCTCGGACGGAGGTGGCGCCTCGTCGGAGGCGCCTACCTCGTCGCGCTGCTCGTCGTCTGCGTGGTCGTCGAGGACCGTGTGCACCGTGGCTGGTTCTTCCTCGACGGCTCCTACCGTGAGCTCGAGCTCGACCCCGTGCCCGGTCTCGTCATCCGTGCGCTCGCGCTCGCTGGCGGCCTCCTCGGCACCCTCGCGATCCTCCTCGTCGCGCCGCGCGGCGACTCATGGCTCACCCGCTGGGGTCGCAACAGCCTCGCCATCTACATCGTCCACGCACTGCTCGTGCGGCCGTTCCTCGGTTCCGGGACGCTCAAGGCGCTCGAGGGCCCGTGGGTGGTCGCCGCCGCTGTCGGCGTCGCCGCCGTCCTCACGGCGATCCTCGCCCTCGACCCCGTCGCGCGGGGCGTCGACGCGCTCGTCCGGCCGGCCTGGCTCGGGCGACTGCTCACCGACCGCGAGGCGGCCGCCCGGCGCGGCGCACCGGCCGACGCGGCACGCAGCGGTACGGAGGTGCACAGCGCCGAGGTGCGCAGCGGCACAGAGACCACGGGCGTACCCGGTGACGAACAGTCGCGTCCCGCTCAGTAGCGCGGGTAGCCGTAGAACTTCACGCGGTTCGCGGTCGACCACTTCTGCTCGGACACGCCACGGAAACCGCCGCCCGGACCGTAGTTGCCGTGGATGACGTTGAGCCAGCGGCCGTCCGCGCTCACCGAGGTCACGAGCATGACGTGGTTCGCCTCGGAGTGCGGGGGCCTGGTGCTCACGAACGCGAGCGCGCCCGGGCGGGGCTTCGAGCCCGTCGGCATGGACGCCCGTACCTTCGAGACGAAGCTCGGGTAGCTCTTCGCGACCGGGATCGCGGCCTGCCCCGCGGCTGCGCCCGACCACGAGAGGAAGATCGAGCACCACGCGTTGTCGGAACCGACCCACGCGTTGTACTTCGTCGTGTGCGGACCGACGCCCGGGTAGCGGTCCTTGTAGCCGACCTGCGAGCGTGCGACTGCGAAGACCTCGCCCATGCGGCCGCGTGCAGCCGACGACGACGCCTTCCGGTCCCCCTGCGCTGCATAAAGCGTGCCCTTGGCGAAGCTCTGGACGCAGCCCCGCTCCGCCAGGTCGCAGCGCGCATCCGACGTCGGGACGCCCCACCGGCCCGACGGACCGCCGTCAGCGAGGTACCGCCGGAGGATCTTGCCCGTGACGAGCCACGTCCGGCGCGACGACGACGTCGTCACCTCGACGAGCAGCCCCTTCTCGAAGCGCTGGTGGACGACCTTGCGGACGTTCTTCACCCCGGTGCGCGACCGCTGCGACCGCGTGAGCGTGCGACGCGCCGAGGTCGCGTCCCCGACGCGCCCTGCAAGCGTCGACGCCCGCTTCGTGAGGGTTCGTGAACCCGTCGCTCGCACGACCGTGACGGTCCGGCTCGTCGCCGACGCCGACGACCCCGTGGCCGAGGCGACGACACGGAGCCTGCCACTCTTCGACGGGCGGACGGAGAGCGTGAAGCGACCGCCCGCACGCGTCGACGTGCGCGACACCGTCGTCCAGCCGGACGCGCCGTCCGGGCTGGACTGGAGCCGCACCGACCGGCCTGCGGACGAGCCCGAGACCTTGCCCGTCACCCAGAGCCGCTCCCCCGCGAGGAAACGGCCTCCGGCCGACACCGTCGCCGTGACGGTGGGGCGTGGCGGCGCGGCGGCCACGGCCGCCGGCGCCCCGACCGGTACGACGAGCCCTGCAAGCGCGATGACGACGACGAGAAGCGCTGCCCTCACCGTCCGCGAGCTGCTGACGTACGTGACCATGCGTGGCTCCTGCCCCCCGGCGTCGACTGGTGCCCACGCTACCCCGGGGCGGCCGCCCGGGCACGGATCAGGAGGTCGGGCTCGTCGTCCCGGCGCGGCGCAGGTCGGGCTCGAGGTAGATGACCGCCCTGAGGTCGGGAACGGCTGCACGCACCGCGGCCTCGGCCGCGTCGATCTCGGCAGCGACGTCGGCCGCAGACTCGACGGCCGTCACCTCGATCTTCGCGGCGACGAGGATCTCCTCGGGTCCGAGGTGCATCGTCCTCAGGTGGATGACCGACTCGACGCCGCCCGTGCCCTCGAGTGCGGCGCGCACCGCCGCGACGTTCTCCGGGGTCGCCGCCTCACCGATGAGGAGCGACTTCACCTCGATGCCGAGGATGATCGCGATGAGGATGAGGAGGACGCCGATCGACGCCGTGCCCGCCGCGTCCCACAGGCCGTTGCCCGTGACGAGCGTCATCGAGACGCCCACGAGCGCCAGCACGAGTCCGACGAGCGCACCGAGGTCCTCGAGGAGGATGACCGGCAGCTCGGGCGACTTGGCCCGCTGGACGAACTCCCGCCACGAGAGCCGTCCACGCACGTGGTTGGACTCGACGACCGCCGTCCGGAACGAGAACGACTCCATGGCGATCGCCACGACGAGCACGACCACCGGCACCCAGTGCCACGACGTGATCGGGTGCGGGTCCTGGAACTTGTGCCACGCCTCGTAGAGCGCGAAGAGACCACCGAGGGAGAAGAGGATGATCGACACGAGGAACGCGTACACGTACCGCGCCCGGCCGTAGCCGAACGGGTGCTCAGGGGTCGCCTCCTTGCGCGCACGCTTGCCGCCCACGAGGAGCAGCACCTGGTTGCCCGAGTCCGCGAGCGAGTGGACGGACTCCGCGAGCATCGACGACGACGACGTGAGCAGGTAGGCGATGAACTTCGTCACCGCGATGCCCGCGTTCGCGAGCAGCGCCGCGACGATCGCCTTGGTTCCACCGGCAGTTGACATGGTCAGTCGTCCCCTCGACGTCGCCCTCGCCCCCGGACGGGGCGCGGATCAGTGTAGGGCCGAAGGTCCGCTGCGCGCGCGACGGCCCGTGGCTGCACCGCCGCCGGCCTCAGAGCGGGCGGGCGTCGTCGACGAGCAGCACGGGGATCCCATCGCGGACCGGGTACGCGAGCGCCCCCTCGGGAGCGGTCGACCACAGCTCGGGCGAGCCGTCAGGGCCGACACCGTCGACGAGCTCGGCGCCCGTCGCGGGGCAGCGCAGGATCTCGCGCACCCATGGCTCGACCGGCACTCCCGCGAAACCCTCGTCGTTCTGCGCGCTCATCGTTCCTCCTGCGTGTCGTGGTGGGACGTGCTCGCCCCTCGATCCGTCCGGCGCGGCGCGTCGCGCCCCGTCCCCTCGCGGGGCGGACATGGTCAGCTGCTCGGCCTGCGCATCCGGGGAAGGACGTCGTCCGGGTCGAGAACCTCGCCCGTCGCTCCGATCCAGCTCGTCGTCTCGCAGCGGTGGCACGAGACGAAGACGACGTCCGTGCCGTCCGCGAGCGTCATGTCGACACGGGTGAGCTCCTCCGCCCCGCAGCCGACGCACTCGCACGTCCCCGGGGACAGCGGTGCGGGCGAGCTCAGCGATCCGAGCGGCTCGGCAGGTCGTGCGCCGCGGCGGCGGCGCGGCGTCGGCCCGGCCACGTCAGCCCTCGCCCCGCAACACCCGGAGGTGCCCCTTGCGTGCGATCTCCCCGACCTGGACGGGAGCGGGCTCCGCGAGGTGACGGCCGCGGACCGGCGCGACGGCCGCCCGGCCGGCCTCGCGCACCGCGTCAGCGAGGGCGAGCAGGTCATCCCGGCTCGGGCCCGCCTCGACGTGGTCGGTGACGAGACGCACGACCTCCCAGCCCCGCGGGGCTGTGAGCCGGTCGGCGTGCTCGGCGCACAGGTCGTAGCTGTGCGGCTCCGCGAGCGTCGCGAGCGGCCCGAGGACCGCGGTCGAGTCTGCGTACACGTACGTGAGCGTCGCCACCGCGGAGCGGGGGCACGCGGTCCTCGTGCACTGGCGAACGGGTCTCACAGCTCCCGATGGTAAGCCGCCACGGCCCCCAGACCCGAATCCCACGCCGAGCACCGGCCCCCGCGCACGAACGCCTAGTCTGGGGACGTGCGTCCGAGACCCCCTGCCCCCACCCCCGCCGAGGGCGTGCGGCGGCGCGACCGACGCGGTCGCGGCCTCCGCGGCCCCCTCATGCCGGCCACCCTCCCGGCCGCACGGACGCGCGCCGAGCGCTTCGACGACCTCGTCGTCGCGACGGTCGTCCGCATCGAACGGACATGGTCGCGGCAGCTCGCGGGCACGGAGTTCGCCGTCGAGGACGTCCCGCCGTCCGACCCGGCCCCGTGGGAGCACCGCCGGGGCGTGCCGATGGGACGCTACTTCCCGTCCGACGGCGCGCTCGCGGCACGGATCGTCGTCTACCGTCGGCCCGTCGAGGAACGCGCGCACGACCGCGACGACCTGGCCGAGCTCGTCCGCACCGTCGTCGTCGAGCAGGTCGCCCACATGCTCGGCCGCGACCCCGAGGAGATCGACCCGGGGTACGTCGGGGACTGGTGAGCCCCTGCCCCGGGACGGGCGCCGCAGGGCGGACACCGCCGGACGACACGGGTCGTCAGAAGCCCTGCGACGGCCGCACGACGACCGACCGTGAGACGACGTCGCCCACGGCCGGCGCGAGCACCGTGAGCAGGCCGTCGGCCGTCCCGTCGAGCGCATCCGCGCTCGCCTCGAGCGACCACGCAACACCGGGGCCGTCCCCGACCGTCCGCACGACGACCGCCGCGACGTCGACACCGGGCGCAGCGGCGTCGACCCCGAGCACGGTCGTCCCCCCGACGGGGACGTCGACCGGTCGGGTCGCCACGACGCGGCCGTCGACCCCCACGAGGTCGACCTCGACGCGCCGCGTCGCGACGGCGAGCGGAGCCCCGTCGTCGTCGACCGGGACGCCCGTCCCGAGCGCTGCTCCCGGGACCGCCGAGAGATCCTCGGGGACCGCGGCGAGCACGAGCGTGCGCCGGACGCCTGCGGGGCTCGCGACGAGGCTCGTCCCCGGGACCGGCGCGACGTTCCCCGCGACGATCGCCCTGTCGTCGCCGTCCGTCCCGGGACGCACGACGGTGACGGACGCGACGACCGGGACGGCCGCGTCGACGACGACCGTGTACCGGCCACCCTCGAGCGCGTCGAGGTCGAGCGAGACGAGCTGACCCGGAACCGCCTCGAGCTGCTCCGCGCCCGGGACGAACACCCTTCCGTGCGCGCCGAGGACCGTCACGGTCACCGGCACGGGCTCCGTGGACACAGCCTCCTCGGACCCTGCCTCCGGGCCGGGCACGAGGACGTCGAGGCGCGGTCCGGCGCCCGGGCCCGTCGTCGTCACGCCGGAGACGACCTGGCGCGTCGCGGGCGACGTCGCGGACGCGAGGTCGACGCCCGTCGGCCGCAGCCCGTCGAGCGCTCCGACCTGCAGGTACGACGTCACGAGCGCGCCGCGTGCCACGACCTTCACGGCAAGGAGCCGCTGCTCGGGCGCGACGCTCTCGAGCAGACGTGCGGACTGCCCGCCCGCCGGGACCGTCATGGTCGTCGGCCCTGCCGCCTCGACGCGCCCGCCCGGTCCCCACAGCTCGACGTCGACGACCGCGGCGGTCCGCGACGGGTTCTGGACGACGAGCCTCGTGCTCGCGCCCCGCGTCGTCGTCCCGCCGAGCAGCCACTGCCCGGCGGAGGGCATCGCGCAGGACGCACCCGCGAGTCCGCGCAGGTCGCCCGCGGTCGTCGTCGAGACGACCGCGCCGCCGAGAGCAGCCGTCCCGTCGGGTGCGGGCGACGCGGCGAGCGTCACCGGGCCCGTCACCCGCCCGCGTGCGACCCCGTGGCCCCCCTGCGGCGTCACCGTCACGCCGTCGGGCGTCGCGCCGTCGAGCAGGCGCACCGGGGCGGGCCCGACGGTCGCGGGCGTGAGGACGACTCCGCCGAACGCCGTCACCGTGCCGACGGGCGTCGGGTCGAACGCCGGGTCCGTCGACGCGTCGGGATCCGCGAGCTGCGCGGGGCCCGGGCACACGACGTCGACCGACGACGGGACGACCGACAGCTCCTGCGCGGCCCCGCCGCCGGCCTCCTCGACCGGCAGGAGGTCGACCGCCCAGGCCGTACCGCCCGCGAGCCCCACGACGAGCAGGCCCGTGAGCCCGCGCAGCGCCGCAGCGCCGTACCGGCGCCGAGGCGCGTGCACGGGGGCCTCCTCGGCGGGCTGCTGCGTGCTCTCGTCGGTGCTCACCGTTCCACCACCCTGCGTCGGACGGGCACGACGAGCAGCCCGTAGATCACCGCCGTCGCGACGAGCACGACCTGCCACCAGGTGCCGCCCGGCGACTCGTACCAGACCTCGAGGCGGCCACCGCCCTCGGCGGGCAGCGCGAACGTCTGCTGCCACGCTCCCTCGGGCACGCGCTGCGCGACCTCGAGCCGCCGCCCGTCGAGCGTCGCGCGCCAGCCCGGCGCGGCACGCTCGGCGAGGACGAGGGTGCGGGTCCCGGGCTGCACGTCCCAGCCCGTGCCCGCGGTCGTCCCGAGCTCGGCGAGGTCGCTCGCCCGGAGCCTCACGTCGATGCTCCGGCCGTCCGACGGCACGACGAGACCGGAGCCCGACCCGTCGAGCAGCCGCGCCCAGCCTGTCACCGTCGCGGTGCCCGTCGACTCCCCTGCCGGGACCGCGACGCGCCACACCGTGCCGGTCGCGCCGTCCGCGACACGCTCGAGACCGGCGTGCGCGTCGAGCCGCGCGAGCAGGGCGCCACGGGCGTCCTCGTCCGTCGTCGGGCCGACGAGCACCGCGCCGACTCCGAGGTCGACGAGCGCCGAGGCGTCGTCGTCGACCCCGCCGACGAGGCTCGCGACTGCCGTCGCGAGCGCCTCGGCGGGCGCGTCCGCGTCGGCCGAGAGCGCACGGTGCGCGAGGACGACCGACGTGTCGGCGAGCTGGGGGCCGTCGGCGTGCAGGAGCTGGAACGTCGTCGTCGGGCCCGCGTCGAGGCGCAGCACGCGCGCCGTACGGGGTGCTTCCTGCATCTGGCGTCCCACGGCAGGCACGACGTCTCCCTCGAGAACGCGCAGCCCGGCCGCACCACGCACGTCGACGAGCTCGGCGCCGCGCGCCAGAGCGAGGCCCGAGCCTGCGAGCCCGACGACGACGAGGAGAGCGAGGGTCATCTGACGCCATCCGAACGCGTGCTCCGCGACGCGTTCCGTCACGTGGTCGAGCCCCACGAGCCCCGCGCCGAGCAGCGCGAGGACGATGAGCGACACCGCGCCGCCGGCCGACGCGTGCACCGCGCCGAGGTCTCCTGCACCGACGACGACCGTCGCGGCCGCGGCACCCGCGGCGAGCGCGACCGTCGCGACGAGCCACGCGCCGCGCACCGCACCCGCGCGGTCGCGGCGCATGAGCGCGCCAAGCGCGCACACGACGACGAGCCCGCCGAGGACGAGGGGCAGCGCAGCGGCGACTGCGGTGGGCACAGGCAGGCTCTCGGCCCACGACCACGCGGGCAGGACCGTCGGCTCGCCGAGCAGCAGGCGCCAGCCTGCAGGCGCGTCCGTCGGCACGGGCCGTCCCGGAGACGCGAGGAGCAGCGGCCACGCCGCCGCACCGCGGCGCACGACCTCCGCGACGAGCGGCACGAGGACGAGCACGGGCGGCACCGCGACGAGGAGGAGCAGGCGACGCCCACCGCGCGGGCGCGGCCGTCCGCGCAGGAGGGCGACGAGCACGAGGCCCACGAGCGACGGCACGAGGAGCACGGGCGCTCCCGCGACCGCGAGGGCGAGGGCGAGACCTCCGAACGCCGCGGCGGGGACCGACGCGTGCGCGACCGGACGGGTCACCGGCAGGACCGTCTCCGTCACCGGGACCGACGCGACGCCCGCGGCCGCGAGGTACGCCTCCTCGCCGTCGTCCGACGTCGCGGACTCCCGCTCGAGACGCCGCGCCTCCGCGCGTCGCGCGGCCGCGACGACCGCACGCTCGACCGGAGGACGTGCCCCCAGACCGACGGCCTTGAGAGCACCCCACACGGCCCACGGCAGCACGACGTGCGCGAGGACGTCGCCGAGGCGCCCCGCACCCAGCCCGGCCGCGAGCACGGGCGTCGCGACCCACACGAGCGCGGCCGTCGAGCGCAGGAGAAGCGACTTCGTCGCCGTTCCGGCGGCGAGCCACGCGCCGAGGCCCGCGACGACGAGCGATCCCACGAGCGCGACGTCGACGACCGTCTGCAGGTCGCCCCCGAACGGGGTGACGAGCGCGACGAACGGCAGGAGGACCGTGAGCAGGGGGTCCGCGGAAGCAGCGTCGCCGACCCCCGAGCGCAGCCAGCCGTCGGCGACCTCCGCCCACACGTCGGCGAGCGAGCCGCTCGCCACGGGGAGCGACTCCGACACGAGCCGGGCTCCGCGCCCCACGGCTCCGAGCGCCGGGCCGAGCCACCACAGGGTGAGACCGACGAGCCCGACCGTCGTGAGGCTGACGCCGACGACGCGTCGACGCAGGTCCGCACGACGCTCGGCGAGCGCGAACGCGTCGCCGCGCGCGAGCGCCCGACGCCGCTCGCCGCGCGCGAGCCGGCGGTCGCGCCGCGCGACGACGACGTCGCGCCACGTCGCGCGCAGCGGGACGAGCGCGGACCGTGGCAGGACGCGCGCCCGTCGCACCCGGCGGCGCGAGCGCCACAGCGCGACGGGACGCAGCACCGCCCAGGCGGCCGCGGTGATCTCGGCACGCGCGCGCCGCGCGCGCTTCGCACCGAGCTGCCACAGCGCGCGCGGCAGCGCGAGGAGCGCGACGACGACGAGGTGCAGCCACACGAGCCCCGTCGGAGCACCCGTGAGCCGGTACCAGAGCTCGGCGCGGCGCCGGGCCGCGAACGACCGCTCCTCGTCGGGCTCGTGCTCGGGGTCGGTCTCCCGGCGGCGCAGGTCGAGGTGCGTCGCCCTGGCGTGCGCGACGACAGCACCCGGGACGACGACGACGCGGTGGCCGGCAAGTCGTGCGCGGCGCGAGAGCTCGAGGCCGTCACCGACGTTGCCGTACTCGGGGTCGGGACCGTCGAGGGCCGTCCACACGTCGAGGCGGGCGAGCGCGCCCGCGAGCCCCACGCCGAGGACGTCGACCCGGCCGTCGTGCTGGCCCTGGTCGATCTCGCCCGGCTCGACGGACGTCATGCGCCGACCGGCGGGCGACGTCGTGAGGCCGACCTCGACGAGGCGGCGACGGTCGCCCGGCTCGACCTGCTTGGCGCCCGCGAGCACGACGGACGGCGCATGCTCGACCGCACGGACGAGCGCGTCGAGCGCCTCGGGCTCGGGCGTCGCGTCGTCGTGGAGCAGCCACAGCCAGCCCGACGGGCTGGGGGCGGGGGCGGAGCCGAGGTCGGCGAGGTGGGCGAGCCCGGCGCGCACGGCGGCGCCGAAGCTCGTGGCGCGTGGCGCGTGGACGAGGACCGTCGGGGGTGCGTCGTCGGAGGCGGGGGCGAGGCGTGCGCGCCGGTCGGCGTCGCGGACGACGTCGACGACGAGGAGGCGGTCGGGGGCGTGCTGCTGCGCACGGACGGCGGCGATCGTCGCGTCGAGGTAGGGGGTCGCGCCGCGCGTCACGACGACGGCCGTGACGGTCGTCGGCGCGTGGGTGACGCCGGTGCGGGTGCGCGGGGTCCCGGCGTCGCCCCGGCCGTGAGGACGGGCGGGGCGAGGGCTGCGGGCGGGGGTCGCGTCGGGGGTCGTCATGCTGTCGCCATCATGCCGCTCCGACGGGTGAGGGTCCCGGAGGACCGCCGGTGTGTCAGACGGCCTGTCGCTTGAGCTTGCGGCGCTCGCGCTCGGAAAGTCCGCCCCAGATGCCGAAGCGCTCGTCGTTGGCGAGCGCGTACTCGAGGCACTCGGCGCGGACCTCGCAGCCCGTGCAGACGCGCTTGGCCTCGCGGGTCGAGCCGCCCTTCTCGGGGAAGAACGCCTCGGGGTCGGTCTGCGCGCACAGGGCGCGGTCCTGCCATGCGAGGACGGTCTCGTCGGTGTCGATGCCGAGCGTGAGGATCTCAGCCCCCACGGGACGGCTCGCGTCGGACGGGAACGGGCCGTCCGTCTCGAGCAGGTTCCACATGGTGCTCCCCCTTCGTCTCTCCGTGCGCCGCCGGACCGGTGCCCTGGGTGGTGACCGGGGCGTCGTCGTCCCGCACCTGAGCCGCTCGGGGCTCTGGTGGCCCCGCACGACGATCCGTTACCCAAATTACATGCGTGTCATGCGGGTAAGTCAAGCCGAGGTGTGCTATCCCGACGGTGAGGAACCTCCCAGGCACCTCCCGCAGGCGCCCACGTCACGTCCTCGGTGAGGTCACGGACGGCCACGACACAGGCAAAGGCTCGGTAGGCTCTCCCCATGACGACCTCCCCTGTCGCGGCGATCCTCGCGACCCTCACCCAGGATCCCGGCCGCCCGCGCCTCACCTGGTACGGACCCGACGACGAGAGGGTCGAGCTCTCGGGAGCCGTCCTCGCCAACTGGGTGACGAAGACCTCCAACCTCCTCGTCGAGGAGCTCGACGCAGCCCCCGGCACCGTCGTCGCGCTCGACCTGCCCGCGCACTGGCGCACCCTCGTGTGGGCGCTCGCCGTGTGGCGCACCGGCGTGACCCTCTCGCTCGTCTCGCCCAAGGACGACGAGGTCGAGGCCGACGTCGCGATCACGCATCGCCCCGAGGCCTGGGCCTCCTACGACGTGCCGCTCGTCGCCGTCGCGCTGCCCGCCCTCGCGCGCTCGTTCGGCGACGGCCTGCCCGCCGGCGCGCTCGACGCCGCAGGTGCCGTCATGACGTACGGCGACGTGCTCGGGCCCGTCATCGATCCCGTCCCGGACTCCCTCGCGATCGTTACAGGCGCCTTCCGCGGCGCGGTCACCGTGTCGTACAACGACCTCGTCGACTGGGCGGAGTCCGCGCGCGTCGCTCCCCAGGGGGACCGCATCCTCCTCACGTCCGACGCCGACTGCGTGACGTGCGCCGACGAGCCTGCGACGCACCACGCCGACCACCTCGGGCGCCGGGGCAAGCTGCTCCAGACGCTGCGCTCGTCGCTCAACGCGTGGTCGACGGGCGGCTCCGTCGTGCTGCTCGACCCGACGCAGTCCGAACGCATCGCGACGCGCGAGGCCCGCGCGCACCTCGTCGAGATCGAGCGCATCGGCCGCTGACCTCGACCGTTCTCTCCCCCTCGCGCAAGAATCCGCCCGTACGGCTATCCGGAGCAGCCATACGGGCGGATTCTTGCGCGAGGTGGGGCGGGTCAGGGCTGGCAGACGGTGAGCCGGTAGACGCTCGCGGTGCCCTCGGAGTCGACGACCTCGACGCCCTCGGTCGGCGCCCGGTGCAGTCCCGGCGCGCCCGCGTCGACCTTCGCGCCGTCCGCGGCCGTCGCCGTGTCGACGTAGAGGTGCGTGATGCCGTTGCGGCGCACCGCGTCGCACACCGCCGGGTCCGTCACGAGATCCGAGAACGAGGCCCGCAGCAGCCGCTGGTCCGCGGTGAGGTTCGACACCGACAGCTGCGGCAGGAACACACGACGGTCGGCGACGGCCCAGACGAGGGCCGCGCCGTTCGCCGGGTCCCCGACGACGAGCGCGTCGGGCGGCAGCACCCGGTCGAGGCGACCGAGAAGCCGGACCTCGTCGGGCGAGAGCATGTGCCCCCACCTCGTCGCGCCCGGCTCGTAGGCCTCCGCGAACCGGCCCGCCGTCGCTGGCACGGTCCACGGCACGGACGTCACGAGGGCGAGCACCGCGATGCTCGCAGCAGCGCGCGACGTCGTCGCACCCCCGGCCCGCACCACGGCGGGCACGGGTCCGGCCCGCCGCCCCAGGCGACGGGCGACGGCGCCCCCGAGCACGAGGCAGCCGAGCGCCGCGAGCGGCACCGCGACGACCGGTAGGACCGCCTGGATCCTCGCGGGCTGCGAGTACCAGAGGCCTGTGAGGACGCGCAGCGGCGTCGGCGGACCCGCCGCGAGCGCCGTGAGCACGACGACGAGCGCCCACGCACCCACGACCCACGTGATGCCCTGCAGGTCGGCGCGCGCGCGCTCGACCTGCGCGGCCCCGCTCCCCGGACGCACCGGGAGCCACGGCACCGCACCGATCCGGGCACGCAGCACGACGACGATCCCGGCGATCGTCGCGACCGCGACGACGAGGTCGCCGACCGGCCCTGACAGCGGCTGGTCGATGAGCACCCCGCCGATCGTCGCCGGGTAGAACGCCTTCGTCGCCCGCGGGAACGAGAGCATGTTCTGGACCGTGGGGTTCGTGAGAACGACGACGAGGCCACCGACGAGCCCCACGCCCCCGACGACCGCGCTCGCGACGACCCGCCCCCGCTGGCCCGCCGCCCAGCGGCGCGACGCTGCGTGCGTGAGTGCCGCGAGGCCGTACGGGCCGAGGAGCAGCCCGAGCGAGAAGACGCCCGAGCCGTGCGCGAGGCCGACACCGCCCGCCGCGGTGAGGACGACGAGCACGGTGACGACGAGCCGTGCCGGCGCCGTCGCAGGCACACCACGGTCGACACGGGCGCGGCTCGCGACCGCGAGCGCCGTCGCCCCCGGGACGAGCGCGACCGCGAGCGCGTACGGCCACTGGGCGAGCGTCGAGAGGACGACCGCGGGGAACGCGCCGAACGTCGCGACGAGGAGCAGCGCGAGCGGCGTCGCCGTCCACCAGCGCCACAGCAGCACGCGCACGAGCGCCGCGACGCCGAGCGGCCACACGAGCCCGCCGAGGACGAACGTCGACGCGTTCGCGGCGAGCGTCACGGAGCCGCCCGCGGGCAGCAGCGCGACCATCGCGTGCCACACCGCCGGGTAGTAGACCTTCGGTCCGATCTCCCCGTAGAGGGGCCGCATCGCGCCCCGGTTCGACGCGAGCCCCGTCTCCTGCACGGCGCGCACCCCGTTGAGGTGGAAGACCGAGTCCCATTGCTGGAGCACCGCGTCCGGCGCGCCCATGCCGAGCACGACGGGCACGCAGAAGAGCAGTGCCGCGACGGCGAGCGACGCGACGACCCACGGCCAGCGCGCGCCCCCGAGCTCGAAGCGACGCGCCCACAGCCCCGCGGGTCGCAGGCCGCGCGAGCGCTGCTCACGGGCGACCCAGCGGCCGAGGACCCACGCGACGAGGGCCGCCAGGAGGAGCGCGGCGCCGATCGGGGCCCACCCCCACGGCACGCCGAGCATGCCGGCGAGGAAGGCGCTCACGCCGACGAGCGCGACGGAGACGGGCGCGGCCCCGCCGAGCGCGAGGAGCCCCCGCACCCCGGCACAACGCAGCAGCGTCCACCCGGGCACGACGAGAAGCGCCGCGAGCACACCCGCGGGGACGAGGGCGGCAGCCCAGCTCATGCGCGTCGTGGGCGCGCGGACGCGGTCACGAGGCCGTGCCCTGCCCGACGACGACGCGCGGCGTCCCCGTCCACAGCGCGGCGTCGGTGATCCGACGTCCGTCGACGAGGAGGCGGACGCCCGGCACGTCGGCCGGGGCCAGCGTGCGGTAATCGGCGTGGTCCGTCTGGACGACGACGAGGTCCGCACCGTCACCGAGGTGGTGGGCGGCGAGGCCGAGCGCGGCGAGCTCGTCGTCGGAGTAGAGCGGGTCATGGACCGTCACGGACGCGCCGCGCGCCTCGAGCGCGGCGACCGTCGCGAAGACGCCCGAGAACGCCGTCTCCTTGACGCCGCCGCGGTAGGCCGCACCGAGGACGACGGCGCGCAGGCCGTCGAGGCTGCCGAGGAGGTCCGCGGCACGGGCGACGGTGCGCTCGGGCATCGCGGCGTTGACCGCGCGCGCCTCGCGCACGACCGACGCGTCCGGGTCGACCGAGAGGTAGAGACGCGGGTAGACGGGGATGCAGTGCCCGCCGACGGCGATACCCGGCCGGTGAATGTGCGAGTACGGCTGGGAGTTGCACGCGTCGATGACCGCGTAGATGTCGATGCCCGCCTTCTCGGCGAACGCCCCGAACTGGTTGGCGAGGCCGATGTTGACGTCCCGGTACGTCGTCTCGGCGAGCTTGGCCATCTCCGAGGCCTCCGCGGAGCCGAGGTCCCACACGCCGTTGGGGCGCGGCAGGTCCGGGCGCTCGTCGAACGTGAGGACGGCCTCGTAGAAGGCCGTCGCGCACGCCGCACCCTCGGCCGAGAGCCCACCGACGAGCTTGGGGTACTTGCGCAGGTCCGCGAAGACACGTCCCGTGAGGACACGCTCAGGCGAGAAGACGAGGTGGAAGTCCACACCCTCCGTGAGGCCCGAGCCGGCCTCGAGCATGGGCTTCCAGCGACCACGCGTCGTACCGACCGGGAGCGTCGTCTCGTAGGAGACGAGCGTGCCGGGCGTGAGGTGCCGCGCGAGCTCGGTCGTCGCGGCGTCCATCCAGCCGAAGTCCGGCTGGGCCGTGGCCTCGTCGACGAAGAGCGGCACGACGAGCACGACCGCGTCCGCTCCCGGGACCGCGTCCGCGTAGTCGGTCGTCGCGCGCAGGCGGCCCGCGGGGACGAGCTCCGCGAGACGCTCCGCAAGCTCCGCCTCCCCCGGGAACGGCTCACGCCCCGCGTTGACCGCGTCGACCGTCGCCGGGTTGACGTCGACGCCGACGACGTCGTGCCCCATGCTCGCGAACTGCACCGCGAGCGGGAGTCCGATCTTGCCGAGGGCGATGACTGCGATGCGCATGGGGGTCCTTAGGACGAGGTCGCGGGGTGCGGGCGGCGCGTGGCCGGCCATCCCCGAGCATATCGACGCACCGCGGCCCGTGGAGCGGCGGCCGCGTCGTGTCCGGGCAGCGCCTGCGACCTCAGCGGACGAGGACCGACGCCGCCATGAGTCGTAGCGGAGCCTCGCGTGCGAGCGCGCAGCGGAGGTCGCGCGGCACGAGCGTCGCGGGCGTGCCGTGACGGCGGCGCCGGTCGGAGAGCCGGACGAGCTGCTCGGTCGTCGCGCCGGCGGCGATCGCGTCGAGGAGGTCGCGCTCGGCGCGCGAGAGCACGTCGAGCACGGTCGGAGCGAGCGCGACGACCGCGTCGGCCCCCTCCGCGAGCGCGGCCCGGTCCGCGTCGTCGAGGCCCGTCGTCCGACGGTTGTGGACCGCCGCGAGGATGTGGATCCGCACGAGCTTCGCGGCGACGGCGGCGCGCACGCGCGCGTCGGCGGCGCGCAGCGCGGGACGTGCGACGAGGTCGAGGACGGGCGCGAGGTCGTCGGCGACGGGCCGCACCGTGAGCGTCACGCGCTCGGCGGCGTCCGCGCCGATGACGTAGGCGGGACCTCGCCGGTCGAACGCGACGCCGCGCGCACCGGCCCACAGGAGCGTCGACGGGGCGAGGTCCTCCCCCGACGGCAGCCCCGGCGTCATGCGCAGCCCGAGCCGGTCGAGCGCTGCGCGCGAGAGCAGCCCGAGCGGGGCTGTGCGGTACGCGAGGCGGTCCCGCACGAGGTCGAGCCCGCGCGTCCGCCGGGGCCGGGCGGGCGGCGTCGGCACGACCGCGCCCTCGGCGTGCCGCAGCCGCGGCAGGACCGCCTCCGCGCCCGTGCGGGCCGCGAGAGCGAGCCACGAGTCGATCGCGCCGACCTCGAGGACGTCGTCCGAGCCGAGCACCGACACCCACGGGGCGGTCGCCGCGTCGAGCCCGGCGTTGAAGGGCCCTGCAGGGCTCGGCACACCGTCGACGTACGGCAGGAGGCGCACGCGCGGGTCCTCCGCGAGGACGCCGAGCCGCTCCGCGATCGGCTCGAGCGGCGTCCCGTGGCACACGACCGTCACCCGCACGGGGGCCTCGGTGAGGACGACGGAGAGGACGGCCCGCTCGACGCGCCGCTCGGGCGTGTGCACAGCGACGACGACATCGACCTCGGGCTCGTTCACGTCCCCAGGGTAGGGCGTGCGACTACGCTCGGGGGCGTGCCCGCCTCTCGTCCCGACGGTCCCGCCGACGCGGCCCGGCCCGTCGCCGGCCCTCGTGCGCTCCACGTCAACGACGTCGCGGGCGTCGCGACGACGCTCGTCTCGACGGCGCGGGCGCGCGGCCTCCCGTGGGACCTGCGGCGCATCCCCGCGGGGCGGGGCGCGCCCGCGCCGGTCGTCGCGGCGCGTCGTGCGCTCGACCTCGCCGGGGCCGTCCGGCCGCTCGCGCGCGCCGACGTCGCGCACCTCCACTACGGGGTCACCGGCTACTACGGCTGGGTGACGCGCCGCCCCGTCGTCCTCCACCTGCACGGCACGGATCTGCGGGTCGACGCGCGCTCGCGCTGGCTCGGTCCCGTCGTGCGCGCCGCGGTGCGCCGCGCGGACCTCGTCCTCGTCGCGACGCCCGACCTCCTCGACCTCGCGCGTGAGCTGCGTGACGACGCGATCTACCTGCCCAACCCCGTGCCCGATGCGCTCTTTGCGGCGCCCGCCCCGACTCCCGACCCCGCGGGGCCGCCGCGCGGCACGCGTGTCGTCCTCAACATGCGGTGGGACGACGCCAAGGGTGGTACGTCTCTCGTCACGGCGGCACGCGCGCTCGTCGCCGACGGGCTCGACGTCGTCGGCCTCGACTGGGGCACGTACGCGGCCGACGCTCGCGCGGCGGGCGTGCGGCTCGTGCCGCTCCAGGACGCGGCCGGGTTCCGGGCGCTCCTCGCGGGCGCCGACCTCGTCGTCGGGCAGCAGCGCGCGGGCGCGCTCGGCATCTCCGACCTCGAGGCGCTCGCGCTCGGGCGGCCGCTCGTCGCGCACGTGTGCGGCGACGAGCCCGTCGTCACCTCGGACGAGCGCACGCTCGTCGACGTCGTCCGCGCGACGCTCGCGGCGGGGCCCGACGACTCCGCCGCGGCTCGCGCCGCACGCACGGCGTGGGTGCGGGAGCAGCACGGGGCCGAGCGCGTCCTCGACCGGCTGCTCGGGCTCTACGCGACGCTCTGACCGGCTCGCGCCGGTAGGCTCGCGGCGTGAAGATCCTCTCGGTCGTCGGTGCCCGTCCGCAGTTCGTCAAGCTCGCGCCGGTCGCGCACGCGGCCGCCGCGGCGGGCGTCGAGCACGCGATCGTCCACACGGGTCAGCACTACGACCCGATGCTCTCCGACGTCTTCTTCCGCGACCTCGGCATCCCCGCCCCGGACCGTCACCTCGGCGTCGGCTCAGGCGGCCACGGCGCCCAGACCGGGCAGATCCTCGCCGCGATGGACGACGCGATCACGGAGCTCGCGCCCGACGTCGTCCTCGTCTACGGCGACACGAACTCGACGCTCGCGGGCGCCCTGTCCGCGGTGAAGCTCCACGTGCCCGTCGCGCACCTGGAGGCCGGGCTGCGCTCGTTCAACCGGGCGATGCCCGAGGAGATCAACCGCGTCCTCACCGACCACGCCGCCGACCTCTGCCTCGCGCCGACGGCCGTGGCCGTCGAGCACCTTGCCGCCGAGGGCCTCGCGGGCTCGACCGTGCTCGTCGGCGACGTCATGACCGACGTCCTCCTCGAGGTGCGCGAGCGCGCCCTCGCCGACACCACGGCGGTCGACGCCGTGCTCGCCGCGGCCGGGCTCGCCCGCGGCGAGTTCCTCGTTGCGACCCTCCACCGCGCCGAAAACACCGACGACCCCGCTCGGCTGCGCGCGATCGCCGCCGAGCTCATGGCGCTGCCCGTGCCCGTGCTGCTGCTCGCGCACCCGCGGCTCGTCGCACGCTCGGCCGAGGCCGGCGTCGAGTGGTCGGGCGCCGTGCGCCTCCACGCGCCGCTCGCCTACCCCGAGCTCGTCGGCGCGGTCCTCGCATCGCGCGGCGTCGTCACCGACTCGGGCGGCCTCCAGAAGGAGGCGTTCCTCCTGCGCGTGCCCTGCACGACGGTCCGCACCGAGACCGAGTGGGTCGAGACCGTCGAGCTCGGCTGGAACTGCCTCGTCGACCCGCGCGACCCGTCGGGCACGGCCGGCGGCACGTCGCTCGGCGCGGCCGCCGCGCGGCCCGCGCCCGCCCCGACCGAGGCGACCCCGTACGGCGACGGCCATGCCGCGCCCCGCACGATCGAGGCGCTGCGCGCGCTCGTCGCGCGACGCGCCTGACGTTCGGTCTGCTCGCCGACCCCTTCGGCTGCCCGCAGGGCTCGCGCTACGCTCGGGTGACCGGGCGTCGGTCCACCGGCTCCCCTGGTTCGGGAGGTCGACGATGTCCGCGCTGGTCCACAACTACGAGCCCCTGCACGTCGTCCTCTCCCGCGGCGAGGGGGCGTGGGTCCACGACACGTCGGGCCGCCGATACCTCGATCTGCTCGCCGGGTACTCCGCGCTGAACTTCGGCCACCGCCACCCGGCTCTCGTCGCCGCCGTGCACACGCAGCTCGACCGGCTCACGCTCACGTCGCGCGCGTTCGAGCACCCGCTGCTCGAGCCGTTTGCCGACGCGCTCACACGCCTCACAGGCACCGAGCGGTTCCTGCCGATGAACACGGGTGCCGAGGCCGTCGAGACCGCGATCAAGGCCGCGCGTCGCTGGGGATACCTCGTGCGCGGTGTGCCGGACGGCGAGGCGACGATCGTCGTCGCTGCGGGCAACTTCCACGGTCGCACGACGACGATCACCTCGTTCTCGACCGACCCGGACGCGCACGACCACTTCGGTCCGTACACGCCCGGCTTCCGCGTCGTCCCGTACGACGACATCGAGGCCGTGCGGGCCGCGATCGACGCGACGACCGTCGCGGTGCTCGTCGAACCGGTCCAGGGCGAGGCGGGCGTCGTCGTGCCGACGCCCGGCTACCTGCCCGCGCTGCGTGCGCTGTGCGACGTCACGGGCACGATGCTCGTGCTCGACGAGGTGCAGTCCGGGCTCGGGCGTACGGGCACGACGCTCGCCGCGCAGCTGAGCGACGTGCGCGCCGACCTCACGTGCCTCGGCAAGGCGCTCGGTGGCGGGATCCTGCCGGTGAGCGGCGTCGTCGGGCGGGCCGACGTCCTCGACCTCCTCACGCCCGGCACCCACGGCTCGACGTTCGGCGGCAATCCGCTCGCGTGCGCGGTCGGCCTCGCGGTCGTCGGGCTGCTCGAGCCGGGCGACCTCCAGGAGCGCGCACGCACCCTCGGCGCCCGCCTGCACGACGGCCTCGACGAGCTGCGCCGGGCGGGGCTGCTCGACGCCGTGCGGGGCGTCGGGCTGTGGGCCGGCGTCGACGTCCCGGACGCCTGGGGCGTCACCGGGCGAGCCGTGTGCGAGGCGATGGCCGGCCGCGGCGTGCTCGCCAAGGAGACTCACGGTCGCACGCTACGGCTCGCACCGCCCCTGACGATCCGCTCCGAGGACCTCGACCACGGGATCGCGATCCTCGGCGAGTCGCTCGAGTCGCTGCGGCCCTAGATCCTGCGACTCAGATGTCGTAGACCGCCGTGAGCGGGGCGTGGTCCGACCAACGGGTGTCGTAGCTCGCCGCACGACCCACCTCGATCGACCGTGCGGCGTCCGCGAGCGCGGGCGTCGTGAGGTGGTAGTCGATGCGCCAGCCCGCGTCGTTGTCGAAGGCCTGCCCGCGGTTGGACCACCACGTGTACGGGCCGGGCACGTCACCCGCGAAGCGTCGGCCGAGGTCAACGAAGCCGAGCTCGTCGAACCACACGTCGAGGTACGCGCGCTCCTCGGGGAGGAAGCCCGCGCTCTTGAGGTTGCCCTTCCAGTTCTTGATGTCGTTGTTGCGGTGCGCGATGTTGATGTCGCCCGCGACGACCGTGAACCCGCCCGCCGAGGCGAGCTCACGCATGCGCGCCGTGACCTTCTCGAGGTGCGCGTACTTCTCGTCCATCTTCGGGGTGCCTGCCGTACCCGAGTGGATGTACGTCGAGACGACCGTGAGGGTCCCGCCCGACGGCAGCTCGACGTCAGCCTCGACCCAGCGTCCCGTGTCGACGTCCGGCTCGACCTCGGCGAGACCGATGCGCGCGGCCGACAGCGGAAGGCGCGACGCGATCGCGACGCCTGCGCGCCCCTTGACGGTGCACGCCTGGTGGACGACGTGCCAGCCGTCGCCGATGAGCGACCGCACGATGTCGTCGGGCGCCCGCACCTCCTGGATGAGCACGACGTCCGGCTCCTCCGTCGCGAGCCACGCGTCCATGCCCTTGCGGTAGGCGGCACGGATTCCATTGACGTTGACCGTCGTGACCTTGATCGACACGGGTCCTCCTGCAGGTACGGACGGGCGAGGCCGGGGTCGCCCGGCGCCCACCATCCTCCCCCATGCCTCCGACATCCCGCACGAGCGCCCGGAGCAGCACGGCGGGGCCGTGCGCTCGCGCGCAGGACCCCGCCGTGGAGAGCGGCGTCAGCGGATGACGCGTGTCACCTTGACGGTCTTGCTTGCAGTGCCACTCGTGCCGAGGTACTTCACCGTGTACGTGTGCCGGCCAGGACGCGGCTTCGAGAGCTTGACCGTCGCGCTGCCCTTGCGGAGCGTGACGAGCTTCGAACCTCCCTTGTCGACCCGCACGGACACCTTGCCCGTCGGCGTGTAGCCCTTCGCGCTCACGCGCACCGTGAGGCTCCGACCGTCACGAGCCACGGTGACGGACACCTTCGGCTTCGCCTTGACGACCCGGAGCGTCGTGGCCTTCGACGTGCCCGCGAGCGTCGTCGAGGTTCCTCCGTAGCGAGCCGTGAGACGGTGCGTGCCGACCTTGAGGGTCTTCGGCAGGGTCACGGTGACCTTGCCCGTGCGGCCCGACACCTTGAGCGTGCCGCGCGCGATGCGCTTCGAGCCGTCGTAGATCCCGACGACGCCCCGGGGCGCCGAGGTCTTCCCGACGACCGTGACCGTGACCTTCGCCGCGCGGCCGTAGTCGACGCGTGACGGTGAGACCTTCGCCTTCACCGTGACCTTCGACTTCTCGACGGGCTTCGCGGCAATCGTCACGAGGCTCGTCGCGGACGTCGACCCGGCGTACGCCGTCGGGTCAGTCGGCACGAACCGCGCGGACAGCCGGTGGACGCCAGAGGTAAGGCTCGACGTGCGGTACGTCGCGGTGCCCGCGGCGACCGTGACGCGTCCGAGGACCCTCGTCCCGTCGAGGAGCTCGACCGTGCCGGCCGCGACCGGCGTCACGCGTGCCGTGAGCGTGAGCTCGCGACCCTCGACCCGGTCACCCGTGACGCTGAGCGACGTGCTCGTGCGCACCGGGTCGACGACGACGGGGGCCGTCACCGTGAGCGGGATCTCGACGACGGTGCCCGACGGCGCAACCGTGAGGCGGAGCGTCGTCGCACCTGCGGCCCCAGCGGGGACCGTGCCGGCGACCGTCGACGCACCCTCGGTGACGGCGAACGTGCCGAGGCCGAGGCCTGCCGTCGGGAGCGTGCCCCCGTGGAACGTCGCGGTGATCTCCGTGTTGCGCTTCGCGCCGAGGCTCGTGAGGTCGAGGCCGCTGACGTCGAAGGAGAGCGCCGTGCCCGCCTCGACGGTCGCCGGGTTGCCCGTGACCCCGACGGCCCGCTCCGCGAACGACGGGCTGAGGCCCGGGTTCGCCGTGAGGTAGGCCATCCATGCGTCACGGTCGATGAGACCCGAGTCGACCGTGCCCGTGCCCTGAGTGAAGACGCGGAAGTTGTCGCCTCCGGTCGCGAGGAACGAGAACGTCCCGACGCGGAAGGAGTCCGACGCCGTGACGAACGCGCCGTTCACCGTGATCGACGTGATGCGGTCGCCGAGCGGACGCGACTCGTCGAACGTGTACGAGACGTTGTCCGACAGTCCGAGCTGCAGGTAGGACCGCGACGGGATCGTGCCGTCGGGGTTGGTCTGCCACTGCTGCTCAAGCAGCGTCTTGAGCTGCGCACCCGTGAGCGTCGTCGACCAGAGGTTGTTGACGAACGGGAGCACCGCGTTGGCCTCGGCGAACGTGACGATGCCGTCGGTGGCCTCCTCGCCGCTCTTCGCGAAGAGCAGGTCGCTGCGCAGCCCGCCCGGGTTGACGACGCCGATGTCGGCGCCGGCCTGGACGCCCGCGAGCGTGTCGCGAAGCGCGTTGGCGACGAGGTTGCCGAGGGTGGACTCGGCGCCACGGTTGTCACGGCCGTCGGTGACCTTCGGTCCCGGACCGACGTAGCCTTCGGGGCCGTAGGAACCACCGGAGAACGCGGTCGTGATGTCAGCGGTGACGGAGCCGACCTGCTGCTTGCCGATCTCGTTCGCCTCGGCGAGCGCCTTGTCGACGATCGACTTCACCTCGGCGACGCGCGGGAACTCCGCGACGAGCGCGTCGTCGGCCGTCGTCGACCGGGCGACGTTCCGTGCGGTCGCGTCGGTGACGTCGCCCGTCGCGCGGTCGACGGTGAGCTCGACGACGCCGACGTTCTCGCCGTAGCTGCCCGTCTGCACGATGGGGCGTGTTCCGCCGCCCGTCACGGGTGCGAGCCACGCGTACTTCTTGTGGGTGTGGCCCGTGAAGATGACATCGACCAGGGGCGACGTCTCGGTGACGATCTTCGCGAACGCGCCGCCCTTGGCCAGCTCGGCCTCGAGCGTCGTGCTCTCCGTGTCGCCGGCCGAGGCCCCCTCGTGGAACTCGGCGACGAGGACGTCCGCCTCACCGTTCGACTCGTCGCCGTCCGAGAGCTTGGCCGCGACACGGTTGACCGCGTCGACCGGGTCACCGAAGTCGAGGTTCGCGATGCCCGCCGGGGTGACGAGCGTCGGGGTCTCCTGCGTGACGACGCCGATGACGCCGACGGTGAGGCCGTCCTTCTCGACAAGCGCGTACTCGGGCAGCGCCGGGTTCGCCGTGCCCTTGGTGTAGACGTTCGCGCCGAGGTACGGGAAGTCGGCCGTGTCCGTGACCCGGCCCGTGAGGTCGGCGATGCCCTGGTCGAACTCGTGGTTACCGACCGCGGAGGCGTCGAGCCCGAGAGCGTTGAGGACCTCGAGCGTCGGGGTGTCCTGCTGGAACGCCGAGGCGAACAGCGACGCACCGATGCTGTCACCCGCGGAGAGGAAGAGCGTCGAGCCCTCCCCCGCCGCCTTGCGCAGCTGCTCGATCGTCCCCGCGAACTTCACGGTGTTGCTGTCGATCCGACCGTGGAAGTCGTTGATGTTGAGGAACGTGAGCTTCGACGTCGCAGAGGCATCGTTCGCCTGGAACGCCGCGATGACGGGGTCGTGGTCGGAGGAGCGGAAGGGGCTCGCGTCGTGGAAGAGCGTGCCGTGGCTGTTGTAGCGCGAGTACTCGAGCGCGATGGACTCCGGTGCGTTGATGTTCCAGATGTCCGCGCCGGTCGTGCGCGCGAGCATCGAGTCGTTGAGCAGGACGTGGTCGAGCGAGCCCGACAGACCCGAGAACGAGTAGGAGTACTCGGTTGCCGGGTTCTTCACCTGGGCGTTCGTGTAGCCCGCGTCGTGGAGGGCCATCATGGGGTCCTCGTGCGTGTAGGAGTTGAAGTCGCCGAGCAGCGCGACGTCGCTCACCGTGTGACCGGCCGTGGCGAGGTCGTCGAGGACCGTCGGGACCCATGACACGAGCGCGGCCGCCTGGGCCTTGCGCGAGGCGTTCGAGGAGCCCTGCCCGTCACCCGAGTCATCGTCGCCCGGCAGCGGGCCTGCCGAGCCCTTCGACTTGAAGTGGTTGACGACCGCGAGGAACGGCTCGCCGCTGCCCGCGGGCGCGAACGCCTGCCCGAGCGGCTCGCGAGCATTGACGAACGCCTCGCCCGTGCCGGACTGGTCACCGAGCGCGACGGACGGGCCCACGGGCGTGACCTCGTCCTTCTGGAAGATCAACGCGTTCGTGATGACGTCCTGCTCGCTCACGGGCGGCAGGTCGGCGGACGAGCGCACGTAGTCCCAGCGGTCCGTGCCCGCCTTCGCGTTGAGGGCGGCAACGATCGTGGCGACGGCCTCGTCGGCCGCCTCCCCGAGCTTCGCGGAGTTCTCGATCTCCATGAGCCCGACGACGCTCGCGTCGAGCGCGTCGATCGCTGCGACGATCTTCGCCTGCTGGCGGGCGAGGCTCGCCTCGTCCCACGCGCCGCGCGGCCCGTCACCGGGGCAGCTCTTCACCGTGATGCCGCGGCCTGCGCGGTCGGAATACGGCGTGCAGCCGGCGACGTCCTTGCCGAGCGTCGTGAAGTAGTTGAGGACGTTGAACGACGCGACCGTGAGGTCGCCGTCGCCGAGCGACGCGGCCGACGGCTTGTCGGTCCGTGTGTCCTCGAACGATGCGGTCTCGTGCCCGGGCGTCACCTGCGACGTCGGGTTGAGCTTCCACGTGCTGTTGCGGAAGTCGACGACGAGCGGGGCGTCGAACGTCACCTTCGCACCCACGCGCACCGGGTCAGCGAGCGAGACGTAAGGCGGCGTCTGCGACTGGTTCGCGGACGACGTGAAGTTCGTCGACGCACCGTCGTCGAGGACGACACCGCGCGCGGTGTTGTCGGCCGCGACCGCGGCGGCCGCTGCCGAGCCGGGCCGCGCCGCGTCGGTGGGCTGGCGCAGCGGCGTCGTGCCGACCGCGAGGCCGACCTCGCCGTACTGGTTCGTCGAGTACGTGTTCGAGACGGTCATGGCACCCTGCGGCGCGATGAGCATCGACTCGATCGCCTCACGATCCGCTTCCTTCTCGGGCCAGGCGATCTCGAGCGGGACGGCGTCGCCGGTCCCGTACGGGTCGGCCACGACCTTGAGCCCTGGGCCAGCGATCTGCGTGAGTCCGTTGAACTCGGCGGCCGTGCCCGTGACGATGACGTGGTCGCCGATCGCGTGGCCGCCCGCGCCGTTGCCGGAGCCGAGGTAGACGAAGACCGCGTCCGACCCGTCCGGGGTCGTGTCAGCGCCCGGGGTCTGGACGACGATGCCGTTGAAGCCGCCCGTCTCGTAGGCGGCCGTGACGACGCCCTTCGTGCGGACGAGCTTGCCGGCAAGCGGGGTCGCGTCGCCCGTGCCCTGGATCTCGGCGATCGTACGCTCGAGCGCGCCGTCGCCGGGGCCGCCGGTGGGCTCTTCTGTGGGCTCTTCGGTGGGCTCCGGGTCTGGCTCCCCGCCCGGCTCCGTCTCCCCCTTCGCGTTCGTCGGCGTCGGGGTGCCCGCGGTGAAGTCGTCAGCGTTGCTCGCGGTGTTGACGCCGTTCGTGCGGCTGATCGACGTGCTGTTCGAGGGGGCAGGTGCAGGCCCGGTGCCGGCGAACGCGGCGCCGGTGCCGAAGCCGACGAGGTCGACGACCGCAGCGTCGGTGGCGCACGCGGCCGCCTGGCAGCTGAGCTCGGTGGTCGAGCTGACGAGCGCGACGTTGCCCTTCGACCCTGAGAGGTTGAGGGTGCCCGTGGCGTCGGCGGCCGGGAGCGCCGCCCCGGTGGCGCCGCCCGACGCGAGCTGCACCAAGAACGTGGCGCCGACGGGGATCACGCCGGAGAGGATGAACCTGTTGTTCCAGGCCGTGCCCGCGGCGGCCGCGTACTGCAGGCTCCAGCCGCTGAGGTCCGCCGGCGTGGTGCCGGTGTTCTTCAGCTCGACGAAGTCGTGGCTGAGGACCGCGCCCGAGTTCCCACCACCTCCATAGACCTCGTTGATGACGACGGACGCCTCGGGCGAGACCGCGGCGGTGGCCGCTCCCGCCGTCACGAGACCAATGGTCCCGATCATCGAGGCGCTGGCGAGCGTCGCGACGACGCCTGCCCTCACCGGGTGCTCACGCATGAAAAACCCCAATCTCGCACGTGCGCCGTTGCACGCGCTGGTCGACGGTGGGGACAGGCTCAGCCTGTTCCACGCCCGTCGCCATCGCACACGGCGCCCTGGACGTTCTCAGAGAACTCCGCGAGGGTGTCCGCGCTGGGGTCGCGGGGTGAACGTCGGCGGGCGGGTGCATGTCGGGTGGTGCACGTCGGCGCAGGTCAGCGAGGCTCGCCGCCCGCCGACGGACGTGGCGCCCGCAGGCGGCGACGTGGACGGGCGCCGCTTCGCGTCGCGGGGGTGAGCACCGGGGTGACCTTGGGAACGGTCCCGCCATGCGGCCGCTGGTCTCGCGCCATGGGACGAGCGTCCCGGTGCGCAACCCTCGCATCCACGACGAACGACCGGCCATCCCGGGCTTCGGCCCGGCCCAACCTCGGCGCTGCCCCCGGCCCAACCTTTGACCCCGGCGCCCTCGATAGCCGATCGTCACAGCTCACGCGGACGGATCCGCTATCGAGCATCGCCGCCCATGTTCCGATAGCCGATCGAGTCGCGACACGTGCACGGATCGGCTATCGGAACACTCCGGTTGCCTGGGGCTCAGCGTGCGAGGGGCTCAGCGTGCGAGGCGCTCCGCGGTGTCGACGACGTTCGCGAGCAGCATCGCGCGGGTCATGGGACCGACCCCGCCGGGGTTCGGCGAGATCCACGACGCGACCTCCGCGACGTCCGGGTGGACGTCACCGAGCAGGCGGGCCTTGCCGGTGGCAGGGTCCTCGACGCGGCTCACACCGACGTCGAGCACGATGACGCCCGGCTTGAGGTCCGCGGCGCGCACGACGTGCGCGACGCCCGTCGCCGCAACGACGACGTCCGCGCGACGCAGGTGCTCTGCGACGTCGACGGTGCCGGTGTGCGTGAGCGTCACGGTCGCGTTGACGTCCTTGCGCGTGAGCAGCAGGCCGATCGACCGGCCGACGGTCGTGCCACGCCCGAGGACGACGACGTGCTTGCCCGCGAGGCTGAGCCCGTGGCGGGCCACGAGCTCGAGGATGCCCGCGGGCGTGCACGGCAGCGGCGAGTCGATGGTCTCGCTCACGCGCAGCACGAGCCGCCCGAGGTTCGTCGGGTGAAGGCCGTCGGCGTCCTTGTCCGGGTCGATGAGCTCGAGCACGCGGTTCGTGTCGATGCCCTTCGGCAGCGGCAGCTGGACGATGTACCCGGTGCACGCCGGGTCGGCGTTGAGGCGCGCGATCGCGGCCTCGACGTCCGCCTGGGTGGCGTCGGCCGGGAGGTCCTCTCGGATCGAGGCGATGCCGACCTCGGCGCAGTCGCGGTGCTTGCCCGCGACGTACGCCTTCGAGCCGGGGTCCTCCCCCACGAGGACGGTGCCGAGGCCGGGCGTCACGCCACGCGCCCGGAGGGCGGCGACACGCTCGGCGAGCTCGGACTTCAGAGCGGCCGCGGTGGCCTTGCCGTCGAGGATCTGTGCGGTCATGGGTTCTCCTCCCACGCGCGACCGCCCGGCCGGGAGACCCGGCCGGGCGGTGCGGTGCGTCAGTACTGCTGCAGGTCCGGGTAGAGCGGGAAGTCGTCCGCGAGACGCTGCACGCGAGCCCGCAGAGCGTCGACGTCCGCGCCGCCCTTGAGGGCCGTCGCGATGATCTCGGCGACCTCGGTGAACTCGGTGTCGCCGAAGCCACGGGTCGCGAGCGCCGGCGTGCCGATGCGCAGGCCCGACGTGACGCGCGGCGGGCGCGGGTCGAACGGGACGGCGTTGCGGTTGACGGTGATGCCAGCCGCGTGGAGGAGGTCCTCGGCCTGCTGGCCGTCGAGGTCGGACTTGCGCAGGTCGACGAGCACGAGGTGGACGTCGGTGCCGCCCGTGAGGACGTCGACGCCGGCCGCACGGACGTCGTCCGCCGTGAGGCGGTCTGCGATGATGCGGGCACCCGAGAGGACACGCTCCTGGCGGGCCTTGAAGCCCTCGCTCCCGGCGAGCTTGAACGACACGGCCTTGGCCGCGATGACGTGCATGAGCGGGCCGCCCTGCTGGCCCGGGAAGACGGCCGAGTCAAGCTTCTTGCCGTACTCCTCGCGCGCAAGGATGAAGCCCGAGCGGGGGCCGCCGATCGTCTTGTGGACGGTCGAGGAGACGACGTCCGCGTGCGGCACCGGGTTGGGGTGCAGACCTGCGGCGACGAGGCCCGCGAAGTGCGCCATGTCGACCCAGAGCTTCGCGCCGACCTCGTCGGCGATCGAGCGGAAGGCCTCGAAGTCGAGGTGACGCGGGTACGCGGACCAGCCGCCGATGAGGACGTCGGGACGCTCGGCGAGCGCCTGCTCGCGGACCTTGTCCATGTCGAGGCGCATGGTCTCGGGGTCGACGCCGTACGCGGCGACCTCGTAGAGCTTGCCGGAGAAGTTGATCTTCATGCCGTGCGTGAGGTGGCCGCCGTGCGCGAGCTCGAGGCCCATGATCTTGTCGCCCGGCTTGATGAGTGCGTGGAGGACCGCGGCGTTCGCGGTGGCACCCGAGTGCGGCTGGACGTTGGCGTACTCGGCGCCGAAGAGGTCCTTGGCACGCGAGAGCGCAAGCTCCTCCGCGATGTCGACCTGCTCGCAGCCGCCGTAGTAGCGGCGGCCCGGGTAGCCCTCGGCGTACTTGTTCGTGAGGACGGAGCCCTGCGCCTGGAGGACGGCGCGCGGGACGAAGTTCTCCGACGCGATCATCTCGAGGGTGCCGCGCTGACGCGCGAGCTCACCGTCGAGGACGGCGGCGATCTCCGGGTCGACCTCGGCGAGGCCCTGGTCGAGGACCGGCTCGTGCTGGCTCATTCTCGTCTCCTTCGGACGTGGTGGACGTGCAGTCAGGTGCATGTCTGCGCGGGCGCCGGACGGGCACGCGCACGACGGTGCGGTGACCGGGGCCCAGGCGAACGACCCGAAGTCGGAGAAGAAGATGTCGCTCCCCGGTGGTGACCCACCTGAATGCGCCAGTCGCGACCCGCACAGCCTAGCAAGATCGAGGGGCGCTGCGGGGCGTGGCGTGAGGCACGTCGGGACGCGACCGTGGCTGTACATCCACCACCCGGGCCGGTTCAGATCTCCGGGTCATCCCCGAGGAAGTTGTGGTGCCTGCGCGATGAACCTCCGAGCCGGCGTTCGCCGCCGCCTGCTGCATCTCGGAATCGACGACCATCCGAGCCTTCTGCGACTTCGCATACCGACGCAACGCGCCCCGCACCGCACGCTACTGCGGCTTCGTCGCAGCGAACGGCTCCGCCGAGAGTTTCGTGGAGCGACTGGCGCGCTCGGTGCGTGGAGCGGCCACCTCGCCGATCGACTGCGGCCCGCGCGACCTGGCGGCGCTGCGCGCGCAGGTCCCCTGGCTCGACGGCGTGCACGCCTACGACGAGCACCGACGCCGACCCCGAGGCGAGATCTCACGCGATCACGCTCCGGGGTCGGCGGTACCTGTCATTCAGGCAGCTCAACCTCATAGCCGAGCGCTTGACGGACCAGCTCGATGATCGGGCGCTCATCGATCCATGGCCCGGAAACGGCGTCGATGACACCTGGATGATCACTGATCCCGGGGCCGAGTCGCGTGAGGAATGCCTCGAGGGAACGTCCGGTGTGATCCTTGAGCGGAACTTGAGCCAGGAGGGCCAAGGGCGCACGGGGATTTGTCGCCACCCGGCCGCGAATCACCGGGTCGGCAACGCGCTGGTACAGCATCGCGAGATTATCCTCTGAGAGGTTCGCGTCCGCGATAGTCCCCACGACGAACACATGGTCTTCCACGATGATCTCGAGCAGTTCCGGCGCTACGGGCCCTGGGTGGGTCGCCCACTCCGCTCGCTGCTCGATCGTCAACGACAGGTAAGTATCACGGTCCATCGGATCATCACCACTTGCAGGTGGGAATGGACGCCTTGCTGCACGCACCGTACTCCGTCCGGCCGGGCCTGACCTGAAGTCGAGTCCCGCCAGAAAGGTAGTCCGCCCGCAGGTAGTAGGCGAACCCGTTGCCCTTGATGCTGAAGTAGTTGGCGCTTGTGTTTTTCGTCGGCGCCAGAGTCTCAGGGAGGTGACGGAAGAAGTTGTTGTACGCGAAGGTGCCGTTCTGGAGCCCGTCGACGTAAATCGTCATATCCGTCAGCCGGCCCGTGCTGGGAAAATACAGCGTGTCAGTTGTTACGCGGGTCAGCCACTCACTTGGATCGATCGTGACTCTCACCCTCCTGCGATCCTTCAGGGTGCACGCCATGCCCAGCACCTTGCACTCGGAGTGCTCAACGACAACGTTGTAAGTCCACTTTCTCCTGTTCGTACCCGCAGCCACACCCCCTGCGACAGGCAGCCTGTTGAAGGCGGACTGTGAGATCCGAGAGGTGCTCGCAGGAGCACTGGTGTCCTGCGTGACCGGTGTCCGAATCTCGTCGATCGACTCGTAGAGCTCTGCGAGCTGTGCAGCGCTCAGTCCGGGCGCCTGATCGCTGGCCCTGTCGATGATCTCTTGCGTGCTCTCGGTTGAGTCGTAGGTCACCCCGATCGTCGTCGGGGGCACTGCCTCCCCAGCGACGGCCACTCAGGATCCCAGCAACGCAAGGGACAAGGCCCCGGCGGCGATCATCGATAACGTGCGCATTCTTCTCCCTTGAAGCCGGACAAGCCAGCATGAACGCTACCGATCTGGCTCGCGCAGCGCTAGAGCCGGGGCATTCGCGCCGCGCGTCGACGTCCGCACATAGGTCTGCCAGAACCACATCCGTCCAGACAGGAGACCAGCTGCGATGAGCGCCTACGCCGAACGAACCTCCGTGGACTCTGCGTCCTCGCGCGCCGAGATCGAACGGACCTTGCAGCGCTACGGCGCGACGGCGTTCACCTACGGATGTACGACTGACCGCGCGGCGATCGGGTTCGAGGCCTCCGGGCGCCGCGTCCGTTTCGAACTGCCGATGCCCGAGCGCGAGAGCCGGGAGTTCTGCCTCACACCTACGGGGCGAGAGAGGACCGCGGCGGCCGCGACGAAGGAGTACGAGCAGGCGGGCCGCCAGCGGTGGCGAGCCCTGGCGCTGGTCATCAAGGCCAAGCTCGAGGCGGTCGGCACCGGCATCGTGACGTTCGAGGAGGAGTTCCTCGCACACATCGCGGGACGAAGCCCCTTGGGAGGACCCTGAAGCCAGCGGCTCCCGGCGCGAACGGTGTCCCGAGCCACCCTGGCACCGCGACCATTGACGCGGAGCGGCTCGCCGAGCTCACGAACCTCGCGCGTGACGAGGGACAACCCACGGACGTGACCGACCGCAGGTGCGTGAAGCCGGCGTCCCGCGAGGACCTCAGCCCTCGACGTCCTCCCCGAGGATGCGCCGCAGGTACGCGTACGTGAGGTCGCCGACGGTTTCGTCGAACTGGTGCTCGTAGCCCTGGTTCTGGTACATCGCGAGGTTCTGCTTGGAGTCGCGGCCCGTGAAGACCCAGATCTCCTCGGTCTCCTCCGGCAGCATGGGCGCGACCGTGAGCATCATCTGCGTGCCGATGCCCTCGCCCTGACGGTCGGGCGCCACGGCAAGGCGGCCGAGCGTCGCCTTCGACCCCTCGAGCTCGACGCGCACCGAGCCGACGAGCCGCGGGCCGTCCCACGCACCGAGGGTGATGACGCCCTCGGCCTCGAGGTCCGCGCGGAGCTCGTCCAGCGTCTGCGTGAGCGGCGGGATGAACGGGTCGTCGTACGTCTGCGCCTCCGTGACGAACGCGGCGCGCCGCAGCGTGAGGAGCTCGCCGGCGTGCTCGAGGGTGACGGGACCGATGCGGAGGGCGTCGTTCATATCCACATCGTGTCAGGTCACGTCGGGTGCCGCACGCGTCGTCCACCCCGCGTCGCGCCACGGCGTCCGTCAGGCGCGCTCCAGCACCCTTCCGGCAGCCGGTGGACTACCCTCGGCCCGTGACCACCGCCGCCTCCAGCGCCTTCGGCGCGACGCCCGAGCCCGACCCGACGCACTGGGTCCTCACCCTCTCCTGCCCCGACCGCCCCGGCATTGTCCACGCTGTCTCGGGGCTGCTCGCGGAGCACGGCGGCAACATCACCGAGTCGCAGCAGTACGGCGACCCCGAGACCGACCGCTTCTTCATGCGTGTCCAGGTGCGCACCGCGGCCGACGAGGCAGTGCTCAAGGACGCCATCGGCGACCTCGCGGCACGCTTCGACATGACGTGGACGCTCGACGTCGTCGGACGCCCCGTGCGCACGCTCGTCCTCGTCTCCAAGGCCGCGCACTGCCTCAACGACCTGCTGTTCCGGCAGCGCTCGGAGGGGCTCGAGATCGACGTCGTCGGCGTCGTCGGCAACCACACGGACCTCGCGACGCTCGCCGCGTTCTACGGCAAGCCGTTCCACCACATCCCGGTGACGAAGGAGACGAAGCCCGACGCCGAGGCCGCACTCCTCGCGCTCGTCGACGAGCTCAACGTCGAGCTCGTCGTCCTCGCCCGGTACATGCAGGTGCTCTCCGACGACCTCTGCCGGCGGCTCGAGGGGCGGATCATCAACATCCACCATTCGTTCCTGCCGTCGTTCAAGGGCGCGAAGCCGTACCACCAGGCGCACGAGCGCGGCGTCAAGCTCATCGGTGCGACGAGCCACTACGTCACCGCAGACCTCGACGAGGGACCGATCATCGAGCAGGACGTCGAGCGCGTGGACCACTCACGCTCGACCGAGGAGCTCGTCGCGCTCGGGCAGGACGTCGAGCGGCGCGTCCTCGCCCGCGCGGTCCGCTGGCACTCCGAGCACCGCGTGCTCCTCAACGGGCACCGTACGGTGATCTTCCGCTGACCCGCGGCGCGGGAGCACCTACGCCCGGCCCCGGCCGCCCTCACGTTTGCCCGACGCATCGATCGCGACGGCGACGACGAGAACGACACCGAGGATGAGGTACCGCACCGACGCCTCGGCACCGAGCATCGCGAGGCCCGTCGAGATCGACTGGACGACCGCGACGCCGAGCACCGCCGACCACGCGCTCCCGCGCCCGCCATAGAGGCTCGCCCCGCCGATGAGCGCGGCCGCGATCGCCGTGAGGCTCAGCTCCGCACCGCCCGTCCCCTGGTTCGCGGCCGCGAGCCGCCCCGCCGCGAGGACGCCGCCGAACGCCGCGAGCGACGAGCACAGCACGTACACCGAGATGATCGTGCGGTCGACGCCGAGCCCCGCCCGCCGGGCCGACTCGACGCTGCCGCCGATCGCCCGCACGTGGCGACCCCAGCTCGTGCGCCGCAGGCAGACGTCGACCACCATGACGACGACGAGGAACAGGACGAACATCCACCCGACGCCCCGAGCCGTCGACAGGTAGAGGGTGCCGCCGAGCAGCAGCGCCGCGAGCAGGCCCGTCCGCGTGCCGATCCGCACCCAGCTGTCTCCCGCGAGACCGGCGCGGTCGCGCCGACGCCGCTCGTGCGCCCCGAGGAACCCCACGACTACGACAACGAACGCCCCGACGCCGAGCGCGACCGGGGTCGCCACGTATGCCTGCTGCGCGAACCGCACGAGCCCCGTCTCGAACGGGAGGTTGACCGCACCCGTCCGGCCCAGAACCTGCAGCTGGAGGCCGAGCGCGACGAGGAGCCCCGCCAGGGTGAGGACGAACCCGGGCAGCCCGAGACGCGTGCTGAGCAACCCGTAGGCGAGGCCGAGGACGACGCCCGTGAGGACCGCGAGGAGGATCGCGACCACCTCGGGCAGACCGTGCTGGACGACGGCGACCGCGACGGTCGCCGATCCCAGCCCGGAGACCGCCCCGACAGAGATGTCGAGGTGCCCGATGAGCATGACGAGGACGACCCCGAGCGTGAGCATCCCCGTGACGGCGGACTGCTGCGTGACGTTGACGAGGTTGTCCGCGGAGAGGAAGCGTGGCGTCGCGACCCCGAGGACGATCCACACGACGGCGAGGGCCGCGAGGCCCCCCGCGGCCCGTCGACCTGCGAGGTCCCGCAGGCGGGAGAGGTCGAGCCCGCTCATCGCTCGCCTCCCGTCGCACTACTGCGAGCGTCGGCCTCGTGCGACACGCGACGGGGCGGCCCCGCCGTCGGGCCCGGAACCCGCGCCCCCGTGACCGCGGCAAGAAGGTCCTCGTAGCTCGTCGTGCGCGCGTCGAACGTCGTGGCGTGCCGCCCGAGACGCAGGACCGCGATGCGGTCGGCGACCGCGTGGACGTCCGCCATGGAGTGCGACACGAGGACGACCCCGAGGCCCCGGTCCCGCAGCCGCTCGACGAGCGTGAGGACCTCGGCCGTCTGGGCGACGCCGAGCGCCGACGTCGGCTCGTCGAGGAGGACGACGCGCGGCTCCCCGTGGAGAGCGCGAAGGATCGCGACCGCTTGCCGCTGCCCGCCGGAGAGCGTCCCGACGGGGACGCGCACGGACGGCAGTCGCACCGCGAGCTCGCCGAGCAGCTCCCACGCGCGCCGCTCCATCTCGACCTCGTCGAGCAGCGCACCCGACCGCCGTCCACGCTCGCGGAGCTCGTGGCCGAGGAAGATGTTCTCGACGACGTCGAGGTTGTCGCAGAGCGCAAGGTCCTGGAACACCGCGGTGACGCCCGCGGCGCGGGCCGCCCCCGGCGTCGGGAACGTCACGACGTTGCCGTCGAGCTCGAGCGTGCCCGTGTCCGGACCGAGCACGCCCGCGAGGATCTTCACGACGGTCGACTTGCCTGCGCCGTTGTCGCCGACGACCGCGAGGACCTCCCCCGGGTGGACGGCGAGGTCGACGTCGACGAGCGCACGGACGGCGCCGAAGGTCTTCGTGACCTTGCGCAGGGCGAGGACGGGGGCGGGGGTCACGGGGTGCTCCTCGGCAGGAGGCCGGCGTCGGTGCAGGCCTGGACGAAGGTGGGGGTGCAGATGTCGTCGACGGCGAGGACGCCGCCTCCGACGAGGATGTTCGCGACGTCGTCCCGGCCGACCCCCGTCGGGGTGAGGAGGACGGCGGGCACGCCGTCGACGCGGGTCGGGACGACGGGTGGTTCGCCGCGCGCGATGCGCACGGCGATCTCGGCGGCGGTCCTGGCCTGCTGGGCGATCGCCTTGTAGACCGTCATCGTCTGCTGGCCCGCGACGATCCGCTGGACCGCAGCGAGCTCGGCGTCCTGCCCGGTGACGACGGGCAGGGGGTCGGCACCGGCCGCGAGGAGCGCGGAGATCGCGGCCGCCGCGAGTGCGTCGTTCGCGGCATAGACGCCCGCGACGTTCTCGGCACCGACGCGGGCGATCTGGTCGGCGACCCAGTCGCGGGCGAGGTCGGGGCTCCAGCCCGGCACGTCGATCTCCGCGAGGATCGTGTGCTCGGTGCCTGCGAGGGCCGCGTCGAGGCCGGCCCGGTTGTTGACCGCGTTGGGGTCCGACGCCGCGCCTCCGACGACGAGGATGCCGCCGTCAGCCTTCCCGCGGGCCGCGAGCTCGGCGACGAGCGCGTCGCCCTGGATGCGGCCGACCCGCCGCGGGTCGAACGACACGTAGAACGCGACGTCCGGGGAGGCGAGGAAGCGGTCGTACGCGATGACGGGCACGCCGCGCGACGTCGCCTCGGCGACGATCGAGAGGGCGCTCGCCCCGTCGACGGCGGTGAGGACGAGGACGTCGGCGCCGTCGGCGAGGAACGACTCGGCCTGCTCACGCTGCGCAAGCGCGTCCTCGCGCGCGTTCGCGTAACGGAACGTGCAGGTCGAGCAGCGTTGTGCGACGACGTGCTCCATCGTGGGGCGGTCGAGGTGCTCCCACCGCTCGGTCGTCGCGTCGGGCATGAGGAACGCGATCGTCGGACCTTCGTCGGCGGGGACGCAGCCCGCGAGGCCGAGGGCGGCCGCGGCGAGCACCGCCGCGAGCACCGCAGCGGCGCGGGTGCGGCGCGCGGCGCCGACCCTGCGCGAGACGAGGGTCATCGGGGACCCCCGCGTGCGATCTCGACGTTCTCGAGGGCGAGGAGGACGGCGCCGCGCAGCTCGGACTGCGTCCCGAACTCGGCGAGGACGACGGGCACGGGCCCTTCGTCGGACGGGACGGCGCGCCGCGCGAGCGAGGCCCGCAGCGGATCGAGCAGCAGCTCGCCCGCGGCGGCGACCTGGCCCCCGACGACGACGATCTCGGGGTCGACGAGGTTGCAGAGGTTGGCGACCGCGACACCGAGGTGCCTCCCCGAGTCCTCGAGGACGCGCACGCAGCCGAGGTCGCCGGCAGCGGCGCGGTCGAGCACGCCCTGCATCGAGAGGGTGCCGTGCGTGGGTTCGAGCATCGCGAGGAGCGAGGGCGCAGCGACGTACATCTCGAGGCATCCGCGGTTGCCGCAGCGGCACACGGGACCGTTCTCGTCGATCGTCGAGTGGCCGATCTCGCCCGCGGCTCCCGAGCGGCCGTGGTGGACGCGCCCGCCAAGGACGAGGCCGGCGCCGACACCGTTGGAGACGCGGATGTAGACGACGTCGCGGAACTCCCGCGCGGCGCCCTGGCGGGACTCGGCGAGGGCGCCGAGGTTCGCGTCGTTGTCGACGTCGATGGGGACGGCGAGCTGCTCGCCGAGGACGTCGGCGACCCGGACTCCGTCCCAGCCGCGCAGCAGACCGCGCGTCGTCACGCGTCCGTCGGCCGGGTCGATGGGGGCGGCGACGCCGACGCCGACACGCAGGAGCTCGTCACGGGTCGCGTCGACCTGCTCGAGCATCTCCTCGAGGAGGAGGGCGACGCGGTCGAGGCCGATGTCGGCGCGGTGGTCGGGCGCGAGGGGCATACGCTGCTCGGCGACGGTGCGGCCGGAGGTGTCGGCGAGGGCGACGCGCAGCGTGCGGATGCCGAAGTGGACCCCGCCGACGAGGCCGAGGGCGCGGGCGAGCGTCACCTGCTGGGCGCGCCGGCCCGAGCGGGACGTCGGGGAGGTTGCGAGGACCCCCGCGGCCGTGAGCTCCTTGACGATGTTCGAGACGGTGGCTGGGGACAGCCCTGTGACGCCAGCCAGCTCGACCTGCGTGAGGGCGCCGCGCTGCTGGACCGCTTTCACGACCCGGGCCCGGTTGGCTTCACGCAGTGAAGTCTGCGAACCCGGCGTCAGCCGGTCGATGCTCACGGTTGGTGATCCTACGGCATCCGTTCCTGTCAGCAGCGGAGGCCGCCGGGTTCTGGGCTGCCCGCGCCGCATCAACTCCACCTCCCGAAGCCCACATCACGATTGAACATCTCTTGCGTTCAAGACTTGACGCCAATGGCGGCACCGGCTTCTCTAGGACCAACGGCCCGGGCGCGACGACGCACCCACCCGACGCAACGACGCGCCGGAGGCCACTCACACGGAGGACACCCTTCATGCGCAGAGTCAGCAAGGCGGCCCTCACCGCGGCGCTCGCCGCCACCGCACTCACGTTCTCCCTCGCAGCCTGCTCCGACGACGAGGGCGACAAGCCCGACGCCGCCGGCAGCGAGGTCGAGGTCTTCACCTGGTGGGCGTCCGGCTCCGAGAAGCTCGGCCTCGACGCCCTCGTCAAGGTCTTCAACACCCAGCACCCCGACGTGAAGTTCGTCAACGGCGCCGTCGCCGGCGGCGCCGGCTCCGCCGCCAAGGAGCTCCTCCAGACCCGCCTCCAGCAGAAGAACCCGCCGGACACGTTCCAGGCCCACGCCGGCGCCGAGCTCACCGACTACATCAAGGCCGGCCAGCTCCAGGACGTCTCGAACCTCTACGACGAGTTCAAGCTCCGCGACGCGTTCCCCGCCGACCTCGTCAACCGCCTCACCGTCGACGGCAAGATCTACTCCATCCCCTCGAACATCCACCGCGCCAACGTCGTCTGGGCCAACCCCTCGGTCCTCACCGGCGCAGGCCTCGACGCCACCGCGACGTACGCGACCATCGCCGACTGGATGACCGCGATGGACAAGATCAAGGCCTCCGGCAAGACTCCCCTCTCCGTCGCGACGACCTGGACCCAGGTCCACCTCCTCGAAACCGTCCTCCTCGCCGAGCTCGGCGTCGACGGCTACTCCGGCCTCTGGGACGGCACGACCGCGTGGGACGGCGCCGACGTCACCGGCGCGCTCACCACCTTCCAGAAGCTCATGTCCTACACGAACACCGACCGCGACGGGCTCGACTGGCCCGAGGCCACCCAGCTCGTCATGGACGGCCAGGCCGCGTTCAACGTCATGGGTGACTGGGCGGTCGCCGCGTTCGAGGAGGCCGACAAGACGGCCGGCACCGACTTCACGTACTTCCCGGTGCCCGGCACGGACGGCGTCTTCGACTTCCTCGCCGACTCCTTCACCCTCCCCGTCGGGGCACCGCACCCGGACGGCGCCAAGGCCTGGCTCGAGACCGTCGGCTCGCTCGACGGCCAGACCGCCTTCAACAAGGCCAAGGGATCCATCCCGGCCCGCACCGACGCCAAGGCCTCGGACTTCTCCGAGTACCAGCAGACCGCCATCACGTCCTTCGGCCAGGACAAGATCGTCTCGTCGCTCGCCCACGGCGCCGCGACCCCGATCGCGTGGCTCAACAAGATCTCCGAGGCCACGAGCAAGTTCACGACCGGCGCGACCGACCTCGCCGGCTTCCAGGCCGAGCTCGCCACCGCGGCCCAGGGCTGACACCACGGGCGGGGTGCGCACCGACGTGCGCACCCCGCCCCTCCCCACGCACAGCCCGACCCGACGACCACGGAGGCGACACCCGTGCGCACGTACAAGCGGTGGCTCCCACCGCTCCTGCTCATCTCACCGACCCTCGTCCTGCTGAGCGTCTTCGTCTACGGCCTCCTCGCCGTCAACGTCCAGACGTCCATGACCGACAACCACACCTCCGCACAGGCCGCAGGCGTCGAGCCCTCCGTCTTCGTCGGCCTCCAGAACTACCTCGACCTCCTCGGGTCCGACTCGTTCCAGCACTCGCTCAAGAACCTCCTGCTCTACACGGTCGTCTTCCTCGTCGGCACCATGGCCTTCGGGTTCCTCTGGGCCTGGCTCCTCGACCGCCCCATGCGCTTCGAGGGCATCTTCCGCTCCGTGTACCTCTTCCCCATGGCCGTCTCGTTCGTCGCCTCCGGCGTCGTGTGGCGCTGGCTCCTCAACTCCAACCAGGGCGAGCAAGCTTCCGGCCTCAACCGGCTCTTCCAGATCGTCGGGCTCGACTTCCTCCAGAACAACTGGTGGAACAACAATTCCGTCGGCATCACCGCGATCGCAATCCCCGCGATCTGGCAGCTCTCCGGCTACGTCATGGCGCTCTTCCTCGCCGGCTTCCGCGGCATCCCCGAGGAGCTGCGCGAGGCCGCGCGCGTCGACGGCGCGACCGAGTGGAAGCTCTACCGCCACGTGCTCTTCCCGCAGCTCGGCCCCGTCGCGCTCTCCGCCGTCGTCATCATCGGCCACATGTCGCTCAAGGCCTTCGATCTCATCATGGCGATCTCGAAGCCTGCGAACTACCAGACCAAGGTGCCCGCAATCGACATGTACCAGCTCAAGGCCAGCTTCGACTATGCGAGCTCCGCAGCGGTCGGCTCGATCCTGCTCGTCATCGTTGCCGTGCTCATCATCCCGTACCTCGTCCACCTCGCACGGGAAGGCCGACGATGACCGCCTCGACCCTCACCGCACCCCCCGAACGCCAGGTCCCGCCCACCGCCACCCGCTCGCGCTTCTCCGTCGGGCGGACCGCCCGCTACGCGCTCCTGCTGTTCTTCCTCGTCCTCGTGCTCATCCCCGTCTACGTGCTGCTCGTCACGAGCTTCAAGGGCGCGGGCGACGCCGCACCGTCGCGCGCCTGGAACCTCCCCCAGGTGTGGACGCTCGAGAACTGGCAGCTCGCCTGGGAGACGCTCTCCCCTGCGATCGTCCGCACCCTCCAGATGGTCGTACCCGCCGCGCTCATCTCGTCGTTCCTCGGGTCGATCAACGGGTTCGTCCTCTCACGATGGCGGTTCCGCGGCGCCGACCTCGTCTTCACACTCATCCTCTTCGGCATGTTCATCCCGTACCAGGCCGTGATGATCCCGCTCTCGCAGCTCGTCATCGACCTCGGCATCCCCTCGGGCATCCCGTCGCTCATCCTCCTCCACGTCATCTACGGCCTGCCCATCACGACGCTCATCTTCCGGAACTACTACGAGTCCGTGCCGAACGAGCTCATCGAGGCCGCGCGCATCGACGGCGCCGGCATGCTGCGCACCTACGGGTCCGTCGTCCTGCCGCTGTCGATCCCCAGCTTCGTCGTCGTGCTCATCTGGCAGTTCACGTCAGCGTGGAACGACTTCCTCTTCGCCGTCTTCTTCTCCTCGAGCCAGAACGGCCCCGTGACCCTCGCGCTCAACAACCTCGCGAACGGCGCGCTGCTGCAGAACTACGGCGTCTCGATGTCGGGCGCACTCCTCGCGTCGCTGCCGACGCTCCTCGTGTACATCCTGCTCGGCAAGTACTTCATCGGCGGACTCATGAGCGGCTCCGTCAAGGGCTGACCCGCCCCGTCCCCTCACCCCGTCCCCGTCCCCCGTCCCGCGAATCCGCGTAGATGGTTACTCCCAGTAACCATCTACGCGGATTCCTCGTCGCGAAAAGCGCGCGGTGGGCGGGCGGGCTGGCGCGGCGCGGGTGCGCGGGTGCGGGGACGGCGCAGGGCGCGCCCTCCGTGAGGAGGACGCGCCCTGCGCCGTGCCGCCGTGCGGGATCAGCGGACGGTCATCGTGGTGCTCGCGCTCGCCTTCGCGAGCCGCGCCGAGCCGCCGTACGTCACCGTGATGTCACGGTCACCCGGGCGGAACGCGACGACGCGCACCCTCAGCGTCGTCGACGTCGAGCGGCCCGAGAGGCGCACCGACGCGATCTTCTTGCCGTCGAGACGCACCGTCACCGTCCCCTCGGGGCGGGCGTGCGCCGTCCCCCGGACGCGAACCGTGAGGTACGCCGAACGGTGGACGCGGGCGTCCGGAGCCGTCACGCTCAGCCGCGGCTTCGTCCGCACGACCTTGAGCGTCGTCCGGGTCGACGTCTTCGTGACCGTCGTCGAGCCCGAGTAGCGCACCGTGAGCCGCACCTTGCCGGCCTTCGCCGACACGGAACGCGGCAGGACGACCTTCGCGGAGCCCTTGACGACGCGCGCCGAGCCGACCCTGCGGTTGCCCTGGTAGACGGTGACCCGTCCGGCGGTCGAGCCCGCGGACGCGTTCACCCGCACCCTGAGGACGGCACGCTCGCCCGTGCGGACGGTCGTCCCCGTGACCTTGAGCCGCGCCTTCGCCCGGTTGACGACGAGCGCCCCCTTCGACGAGCGTGACGCTGCCGCGGTCGGTGTGCCGGAGAAGCTCGCGACGACCGACGTGCGCCCGACGCGGGCGACCGCCGTCTTCGAGAGCCGGACCTTGGCGACGCCACCTCTGACCTTCGCGGAGCCGAGCACCTTCGACCCCGCCTGGAGCGTCACCGTCCCGCCGTCGGTGCGCCCCGCCGAGGACACGCGCACGGTCCACACGGCCCGCGAGCCGAGCGTCGTCGTGAGCGTCGTCGGCGACAGGCGCGTCGTCGACTGCTTGGGGGCCTCGGTCGTCGGCGTCGGGGCCGGGGTTGTCGGCTCCTCGGTCGGCTCCGCGGTCGTCGGCGGGTCGGTCGGCTCCGTCGACTTCTCGACGAGAAGCGCGACGGTGCGGGCGGGGATCGTCACCGTGCCGGTCCGAGCATCGAACGTCGTGCCCTTGACGACCGCGTCCGAGCCCTTCGCCTGGATCGGCGAGAGCGCAAACGCACGGCCCTTGAGCGAGGCAACCGTCGTCGTGATCGGCGCCGGCGACGCGTTGAACGCGACGAGCGCGCCGTCGAGCGCCGTGTCGACGTCCGTGCCGACCGTGTCGTCGACCTGCATGAGGAGCAGGCCGGGCACGGCGTCGGCACCCGACCCCGGGAACGACACCTTCTGCTTGATGAGATCTGCGGAACCGAGACGCAGGAGCGACGTCGAGTACCGCAGGCGGAGCAGGTCGAGCGCCTGTGCGTTCGCGGTCGCGATGTCCGCGGCCGACGGGGTGAGCGCTGGGTCGGCGAGGAGCGGCGTCATGAGCGACCACTTCTCCCCGTTCTTCTCCTCGGGCGGGAGGCCCACGCCGAAGTTGTTGCTCTTCCCGGTCCAGTCGAGCGCGTTGAAGTGGTCGCCCGAGTTGTAGCTGTCACGGTCGAGGGACTTCGACCGCAGCAGGTCCGTGCCCGCGTGCCAGAACGTCGGCGTCTGGGCGAGCGTCGTCGTCGCGAGCGACAGCGTGTTCATGCGCACGCGGTCGGCCATCGACGTGTCCTTCGGCAGCTTGAGCGTGAGGATGTCGAAGAGCGTCTCGTTGTCGTGCGCGTCGACGTACGTGACGACCTCGTCGGGCTGGCTCGCGTAGCCCGCGGGAGCACCGCGGTAGTCGAGCTCGTCACCCCGCTGCGCTGTGCCAGCGGACGTCGTGAACGTGTAGTCCGCAAGGTTGCCCGCGAGGCCCAGGCGGACGAGGTCCGTCTGGTGGCGCAGGTCCGCGATCTCGTCGGCGGCACCCGTGTTCGTGCCGCCGTCGCCGCGCGTGCGACCGTTCGGGTCGGTGCCGAGGCCCGTGCCGAAGCCCTGGACGAACGTCGAGCCGCCGTCGACGGGCGAGCCGCCGTGGACCGCGTCGCGGAGGCGGTCGGAGAACGTCCCGATGCCCGTGCCGTTCAGCTGGCCCTGCGTCGCCTGCTCGAAGCGGGCGTTGTCCGCGACCTCGCCGAAGTTCCAGCCCTCGCCGTAGAGGTAGATCTTCTTCCCGTCGACGCCGTCCTTCGCGACCGTGAGCGCGTCGAGCGCCTCACGGACGGCGAGCATGTTCGCCTTGGAGTGGTGCCCCATGAGGTCGAACCGGAAACCGTCGATCTTGTACTCGCGCGCCCACGTAACGACGGAGTCGACCATGAGCTTCTGCGCGAAGGCGTTCTCCGTCGCCACGTTCGAGCAGCACGTCGAGTTCTCGACGCCGCCCGTCGCCGAGAGGCGCTGGTAGTAGCCGGGCACGACGCGGTCGAGGACGGACTTCGGGTCCTGGCCGGACGCCGCCGTGTGGTTGTAGACGACGTCCTGGACCACTTGGAGCCCGTTGCGGTGGAGCGCGCCGACCATCGTGCGGTACTCAGCGACGCGCTTGCCGCCGTCCTGGTTGCCCGTGGTCGCGTACGAACCCTCGGGAGCCGTCCAGTGCAGCGGGTCGTAGCCCCAGTTGAAGCCGTCCTCGTCCTTGATCGCGTCGACAGCCGCCTGCTGCTCCTCGGAGGCCGGCCCGAAGCTGGAGAGGTCGCCCGTCGTCTTCTGCTTGCTGCGGTCCTCCTCGATCGTCGCGATGTCGAAGGACGGCAGGAGGTGCACCGTGTTGAGGCCCGCTGCCGCGAGCTTGCGCAGGTGCTTGACGCCGTTGCCCTCGCCCGCGAAGGCGAGGTACGTGCCGCGCTGCGCCTCGGGCACCGACGTGTCGGTGATCGAGAAGTCACGGATGTGCAGCTCGTAGATCGAGCGGTCGACGGGCCGCGCGATCGCTGGCGGGGTGGCCGTCGCCCACGCGGTGGGCCGGTAGGCCGGGTCCGCGAGGTCGACGAGCACGGAGTGCGTCGAGTTGAGCGTCAGCGCGACCGAGTACGGGTCGGTGACGAGGTTGTGCTCGACCTTGCCGGTTGACGGCACGTAGACCTCGACGTCGTAGCGGAAGGCCTTGTCCTTCCACGCGGCCGTGCCCTGCGTCACCCAGGTTCCGTCGGCCTGGCGGGTGGCGGGGACCTCCGTCATCTCGCCCGTGGCGGTGCCATCACCGTCGAGCCACACCTGCGTCGTCACCGAGCGTGCGGTGGGCGCCCACAGCGTGAGCGTGGGGACGCCCGCGGCGAACGTCGCGCCGAGGTCGCGCTCGAGCGCGGCCGCGTAGACGTCGTCAAGGACGCCCGCGAGCTGGACACCCGTCGCGTACACGACGCTGCCGTCCTTCTCGGCGGACACGAGGAGCTGGCCCTGGAGCACGGACTCGACCGCGGCACGGTCGACACCCGCCGGGAGCTCGAGCGCCGCGTACGTCGCGAGGTGCGGGTAGGCGGTGCGGAGCGTTGCGGGCAGGCCCGTGCTCAGCGCGGTGAGCTCGTGGACTGTCGTGCCCGCGGGCGCGGCGATGCCGTCCTTCCTGGCGCTCATGCCGCCGTCGGCAGCGGCCCGCAGGGTCCAGGCCGCGCCGGCGACCGCGGAGGCCGGGACGGCGAGCGTGCGCTCGTCGAGCCAGTAGGCGCGCGAGCCCTCGCCCGCGACGGAGGTGTCGGCCGCAGCCGTGAACTCCTTCGTGGTGAGGTCGAGACGGAAGTTCATCGTGGCGTAGTCCTTCGGGACGGTGAAGCTGAGGTCGGAGCCCGGGTAGGACTCGGCCCAGCCGAGGTCGAGAGCTGCCTTCGCAGAGTACGACCCCTTCCTGAGGCGGTTGGTCTGCAGGACGTAGACCTGGCCGTCACGGTCGTGGTTCTGGAGCCACGAACCGAGGCACGAGGGCGCCCAGATGTCGGCGCAGCCCAGCTGCTGCTGAAGAGTTCCGGCGACGACGGCCGCACGGCTCGGGCCGCCCGCGTAGATCGCGTCGACGAAGTGCGAGTCGTCGTCGTAGACGAACGTCACGTCGGTCTCTTCGGTGAGCGTGAGCGGGATGTTGGGGCCGTTGTGCTGACGGTCGGACCCGTAGTTCTCGTCCCACGAGCCGTTGATCGTCACCTTGTACGCGTAGTCGCCCGCCGGGAGCGTGAACGTCCCTGAGAACACCGAGCCTGACTGCTGAGTGAGAAGCGACTCGTCGCACGCTTCCTTCCAGTCGCCCTCACAGCCCATCTCGGAGTTGAGCGATCCGGTGATCCGGACGTCGATCTCACGCTGCGGCTCCGGCCCCTCGACGGGCGCAGCGCCGGTCTCGACCGTGATGTCGCCCGTCGCAGGGTCGAACGTGACGATCGCCGCCGGGTGCTCCGCGGTGATCTCGAACGCGACGTTGGGGCCCGTCGCAGGGAACGAGGTGGACCAGTCAAGACCTTCGACGACCTTGAGCGCGTAGTCGCCCGGCGTGAGGCCGTCGAGCACGTAGCGGTAGGTGCCGTCGTCGCGCAGGTCCATGAGCGTGCGAAGGCACGCGTCAGACCAGGGCGCGGCGCAGCCGAGCTGCTCCTGGAAGTCGCCCGCCACCGTGAGGACCCTGCTCTCGGCGGTCGTGGCTCCGAGCTTCGTCACGGGGTCGAAGTAGAACGTCACCGGACCACCGGCATGCGTGTAGCTGTAGTTGAGCTTGCCGCCGAGGACCCCACCGGGTCCGTAGGCGCGGTCGTCACCCGTGCCGTACGCGAACTTGAACTCGTAGGTCCCGGCCGGGATGTCGAAGGTGCCCTCGTACGTGCCGTCGGACTGGAGCGTGAGCGCGGTCGACTCACAACCGAAGTTCCAGTCGGCGCAGCCGCCGATCTCGGAGGCGTGGTCACCAGGGATCGAGACTCGGAGGTCGGGATCGTTCGCGGCGTCGATGCCGACGCCGTGGTCGTCGCCGACGACCGCGGTCGTCGTCGTCTGCGAGAGGCCGCCTGCGGCGTCGCGCACGACGGCGCGCACCTCGAGGAGCGAGCCCGCCGCGTAGTCGTCGGTGTCGAGGAAGATGCGCGGCGTCGTCGTGTCGTCGGTCCCGAGGAGGGTCCACTCGTCGGCTCCCGCGAGCCGGGTCCAGAACGTCGTCTCTGCGTAGCGCTCGGTCCCGAGGTCGACGGAGATCGCGTTGAGCGAGCGGGTGTCGGGCGGTGTGTTCGCCTTGACGGGGCCGTCGAGGCGTAGGCCCGTGCCTGCGACGAGCGACAGCTCGGGCGCGATCGCGTCGGTGTCTGCGACGAGGTCCGAGCCTGCCGTGAGGACGACCGCGGAGAGCGCGGGCACGGTGAGCTCCACGGTGCCGTCGGACGCCGACGTCACCGAGCCGGACAGGCCGTACAGGGCCGTGAACTCGGCGTCCGGCGTGAGCGCCGTGAAGGTCGCAGTGTCCTCGGCCGTCGAGTTGTTCACCGCGACGAGGTACTCGCGCATGTGAGTGGCTGCGGTGTCGACGCGCGAGAAGGCGTAGATCCCCGCCCCGGAGTCGGCGAACTGCTCGATCTGCGCGCCCGAGCCGAGTGCCGGGTGAAGCTTGCGGAGCTCGGCGAGCTCGGCGATGTGCTTGTAGAGCACGGTGTCGGTGTCGTAGCGGTCCTTCGTGCCGGCGGGCGTGCCGTCGAGGAGGTTCTGGTCGGCAAACTCTGCGACCTGCGACGCGAAAAGCGACTGACGCGCGTCCTTGTCCTTGCCCTCACCCTTGTCGCCGACGAAGCCCTGCTCGTCGCCGTAGTAGACGACCGGCTGGCCGCGTGTGAGGTACATGAGCGAGTGCGCGAGCGCGGATCGCTTCTCCCGGGCGGACGAGTCCTTCACGTAGTGGCCGATACGGCCCATGTCGTGGTTGCCGAGGAAGGTCGGCAGCGAGTGGGCGTTCTTCGTCGCGGTCGTGTAGTAGTCGTCGCCGGCGAAGAGCGTCGAGAGGTTCGAGGCGTTGCCGCCCTTGGCCCAGACGGCCGCGGCGTCCTGGAACGTGAAGTCGAGGACCGAGTCCATGTCAGAGTCGCGCAGGTACGGCGAGAGCTTGACGGGGTCGGCGTCGTAGACCTCGCCGAACATGAAGAAGTCGGGGTTGCTCGCGGTCGCCCTCTTGATGGCTGTCGTCCACTGCTGCCAGAACGAGAAGTCGACGTGCTTGGCGGTGTCGATGCGGAAGCCGTCGATGCCGCTCGTCGCCCACGCCTCGTAGATGTCGATGAAGCCCTGGACGACCTCGGGATTTGTCGTGTCGAGGTCGTCGAGGCCGTCGAAGTCACCGAGGATCGCGGACTCGCCCTTCCACGTCGAGTTGCCGCGGTTGTTGTAGAGCGAGGTGTCGTTGAGCCAGGCCGGGACCTTGATGTCCTTGAGGCCGACGGGGATGAACGGCGTGTACGGTTCCTCGGTCGAGGGCCGGTACGTGTAGACGCCCTCCTTGTAGTCGATGATGTCCGCGGTGTGGTTGACGATGATGTCGAAGTACACCTTGATGCCGCGCTCGTGCGCCTCGGCGATGAGGGCTTCGAGCTCGTCGTTCGTGCCGAGGTGCGGGTCGATCTGCGTGAAGTCCGTGATCCAGTAGCCGTGGTAGCCGGCCGACTGGTCCGCGCCCGTGCCCTGGACGGCACGGTTCTTGAACGACGGCGTCAGCCAGATCGCAGTCGAGCCGAGGCCCTTGATGTAGTCGAGGTTGTCACGCAGGCCCGCGATGTCGCCGCCGTGGTAGTACGCCTTGTCGGCCGGGTCGAAGCCGTGCTGGGCCCGGTCGCCGTCGATGCCGCCGAGGTCGTTGCTCGCGTCGCCGTTGGCGAACCTGTCGGTGAGGACGAAGTAGAACTGCTCGTCGGAGCCGGGCTGGCGCACAGGGCGCGGGGCGTCGGCGCTGGTCGGCGGGGTGACGGTCGTGCCGAGCGGCGCGATCTGCACCTTGCCGGAGTCGGAGTCGAAGGTGAAGCGGAACTCGGAGTCGCCGCCCGTCGTCAGGCGGATGTTCTTGGCGTCAGGTCCGGTGGAGCCGGCGCGACCCCAGGCCTGGGCGTCCCAGGTGTCGCCCGCGAGGACCTTGAACTCGTAGGAGCCTGCGGGGAGCTCGGCATCGATCGACCATCCGGTCGACGTACCCACCTGGGCGAGGGTGCCGAGGTCGCAGTCGGGCAGCCAGTCACCGGCGTTGTCACCGCCCGTGCACCCGAGCTCGGACTGGAGGCTGCCGACGAGCCGGTAGCCCTCGGGGTCGGCGGCGAGGGCGGGCGCGGCACCCGCCACGATGCCCGACGCCGCGAGGGCGAAGGTCGAGAGGTAGGCGGCGGCTCGCCGCCTCCTCACCCCGGGCTGACGACGTTCCTGCATCTCATGACTCCTTCGTCGGTGCGACCGCTGTGTCGCTGCTCACGTCTGCGCCGAGGGTAGTCGTTGCTGAAACTTGCTGCAACAGTAGAAACGCCGGCCTCAACATGGGATGACATTCGCCGCGCAAAGGGCCCACGAAGGGACGAAAGTGGCCGTGTTCTTGCAGAAGAGATCACGACAAGGTCTCGGCCGCGGACACCAAGTCCACGCACGACGACGCCGCCCCGCCGACCGGGAAGGTCGACGGGGCGGCGCAGACGTACGGAACGAGAGAGGTCAGACGAGTCCGAGGCCTGCGACCGCGTCACGCTCCTCGAGTAGCTCGGCGACCGACGCGTCGATGCGCTCGCGCGCAAGGTCGGAGACCTCGAGCCCCTCGACAACCTCCCACTCCCCGCCGCTCGACGTCACCGGGAACGACGAGACGATGCCCTCCGGCACGCCGTAGTGCGATCCGTCCGACATGATCGCCGCACTCGTCCACTCCCCCTCCGGGGTGCCGAGCACCCAGTCATGCACGTGCTCGATCGCCGCGTTCGCCGCCGAGGCCGCGCTCGACGCGCCGCGCGCCTCGATGATCGCCGCACCACGCTTCGCAACCGTCGGCACGAACTCGTCGAGGTACCACGCCGCGTCCGCCGCCAGCTCCGCACCCGGACGCCCCGCGACGTCCGCGTGCGCGATGTCGGGGAACTGCGTCGCCGAGTGGTTGCCCCAGATCGTCACGTTCCGCACCTGCCCGACGGGCACCCCGCCACGCGTCGCGAGCTGCGAGAGCGCACGGTTGTGGTCGAGACGCGTCATCGCCGTGAACCGGCTCGCCGGGACGTCGGGCGCATGCTTGGCCGCGATGAGCGCGTTCGTATTCGCGGGGTTGCCGACGACGAGCACCCGCACGTCGTCCGCCGCACCCGCGTTGATCGCCGCACCCTGCGGACCGAAGATCCCGCCGTTCGCGGCGAGCAGGTCGCCACGCTCCATGCCCTTCGTCCGAGGCCGAGCCCCCACGAGCAGCCCGACGTTCGTGCCGTCGAACGCCGCCGTCACGTCGTCCGTCACGTCGATCGACGCGAGCAGCGGGAACGCGCAGTCGTCGAGCTCCATCGCTGTGCCCTCGGCGGCGCGCACGCCCGCCGGGATCTCAAGCAGCCGCAGCCTCACCGGGGTGTCCGGTCCGAGCATCTGCCCCGACGCGATCCGGAAGAGCAGCGCATAGCCGATCTGGCCCGCAGCGCCGGTCACCGTCACTGTCACGGGTGTCGCAGTCATCGTCCCAACTCCTTCGTCGTCAGCTTCCTGCGTACGTCCAATGGTGCGTCACCAGCGGCGACGTCGCACAGGACCATCGTGCACGACGGCCCGCCAGGATCTGTCCTGACGGGCCGTCGAGACCACGCACCGAGCGCTTCTCAGCCGAGACGCGCGGCGAGGTTCTCGTCGAGCGCCGCGAGGAACTCCTCCGTGGTGAGCCACGGCTGGTCCTTGCTGATGAGCAGCGCGAGGTCCTTCGTCATCTTGCCGGACTCGACCGTCGAGACGACGACGTCCTCGAGCGTCTGCGCGAAGTTCACGACCTCCGGCGTGCCGTCGAGCTTGCCGCGGTGCATGAGTCCGCGCGTCCACGCGAAGATCGACGCGATCGGGTTCGTCGACGTCGGCTTGCCCTGCTGGTGCTGGCGGTAGTGACGCGTCACCGTGCCGTGCGCAGCCTCGGCCTCGACGGTCTTGCCGTCAGGCGTCATGAGCACCGACGTCATGAGGCCGAGCGAGCCGAAGCCCTGCGCGACCGTGTCCGACTGGACGTCACCGTCGTAGTTCTTGCACGCCCAGACGTAGCCGCCCTCCCACTTCATGGCCGAGGCGACCATGTCGTCGATGAGACGGTGCTCGTACGTGAGGCCGGCAGCGTCGAACTGCTCCTTGAACTCCGCGTCGAAGACCTCCTGGAAGAGGTCCTTGAACTGGCCGTCGTACGCCTTGAGGATCGTGTTCTTCGTCGAGAGGTACACGGGGTACTGGCGCTGGAGGCCGTACGCGAACGAGGCACGTGCGAATTCCTTGATGGACTCGTTGAAGTTGTACATGCCCATCGCGACGCCACCCTCCTCGGGGAACGTCACGACCGTCTGCTTGATCTCCTCGGAGCCGTCCGCAGGCGTGTACGTGAGCGTGAGCGTGCCGGCGCCGGGAACCTTGAAGTTCGTCGCCTTGTATTGGTCGCCGTGCGCGTGGCGGCCGATGATGATCGGCTTGTTCCAGCCCGGCACGAGGCGCGGGATGTTCGAGATGATGATGGGCTCGCGGAAGACGACGCCACCGAGGATGTTGCGGATCGTGCCGTTGGGCGAGACCCACATCTTCTTGAGGCCGAACTCCTCGACGCGCGCCTCGTCGGGCGTGATCGTCGCGCACTTGACGCCGACGTTGTACTGCTTGATCGCGTTCGCAGCGTCGATCGTCACCTGGTCGTCGGTCGCGTCGCGGTTCTCGATCGACAGGTCGTAGTACTTGAGGTCGATGTCGAGATAAGGGTGGATGAGGCGGTCCTTGATGAACTGCCAGATGATGCGAGTCATCTCGTCACCGTCGAGCTCGACGACCGGGTTGACGACCTTGATCTTGCCCATGCGTGCAACGCTCCTGTGCTGTGTGGGGGGTGTCCACCCGCCAGGATACCGGATTTCTTGACGTCAAGATAGTTGACCGGGTGTCGCCCCAACCTCGTGCTCAGGTCCGCGAAGTGGCACACTCAGGGTTTGTCCAGCCTGGCACGGCAGCATCGCGAGAGCCGCCCGCCATCCGGGTGGATCGCTTTCTTCCGCGCTGCGCGGCCAACCATCACGAGACAGACAGGACCACAATGTCGCTCACTGACGACACCGCGCTCGACGCCGCGGACGCCACCCCCCTCGAGCCCCTCCCCCTCGCCCCCGCCCCCGTGGGCCCGTCCTTGCTTCTGCGCGCGGGCGCCGAGGTCTTCGGCACGTTCATCCTCGTGCTGCTCGGTGTGGGTGCGACGATCTATCCCGCCCTCGTCGTCAGCGGTATCTCGACGCTTGTCTCGATCATCGGCTTCGGTGCCGGCCTGACGATCGCCATCGCCACCGTCGGGCACATCTCCGGCGGGCACTTCAACCCGGCAGTGACCCTCGGCACGGCCATTGCTGGCCGCACCCGCTGGGCGGATCTCCCGGTCTACTGGCTCGCACAGGTCGTCGGCGCGACCCTCGCGGCCATCACTCTCTTCGCCATCGTCCCGAGTACCGTCACCGAAGCGATCGGAGCGACGGAGGGCGCGCGTAGCGTCCTTGCGCTCGGCGCCAACGGCTTCGACACGCACTCGACGTTTACGACCCCCATCCTCACGGGCCTCATCGTCGAGGTCATTCTCACGCTCGCCTTTGTCGGCCTGGTGCTCTCCGCCACAGCCAAGCCTCGGGCGAGCGCCGCTACCCCGGCCTTTATCGGCCTCGCGCTCGCGGTCACCCTCCTCGTCGCTGCGCCCTTCACAGGCGGCTCCGTCAACCCCGCCCGCTCCCTCGGTGTCGCGTTCTTCGCCGAGTCCTGGGCGCTCAAGCAATCGTGGCTCTTCGTTGTCGGCCCCCTCCTTGGCGCCGCGATCGCGGGCCTCGTTGCTCGTGTGCTTTCGCTGGGCGGCTCACCCGCCGTTCTCGAGGGCGCCTTCTACGCCGGCGAGCCTGGCGAGTTCGCTGAGTCCGTCGTCATCGACGAAGACGGCGAACTTCAGACCGCCGCGGTTGCCGAGGAAACCAACAGCGAGCAGGTCACGGACGAGATCGACGCCGTCAACTCCAACCGCGCCTGACAGGCACGACCCGACGGCCCGCTTCACCTTAGGTGGGCCGTCGCCGACGGCGATGGTTAGTTGCAGTTCCCGCTGAGGTTGTGAACGCGGCCGATGGGTGAGAGCCCACCGAAGCCGCCGTCGGCTCCGTGGTGATTGCATTCGTGGAGTCATGCTGGTAGGCGCGGCATGTTCGGACTCTGCCCCGTAGGGGCTAGCGGAAGCCCATTCTGAGGCCGGGTGCGGCCAGACTTCTCGGCCTTCCCGTTGGCCTGCGGTGGAGGCGGGCAAGTGAGCTTGTGCTTCACGCCGATGCCGAGCGCGTCTTGGAGAGCGTGCGAGCGGTAGCAGGACCCGTTGTCAGTGATCACGCGCATCGCAGCGATGCAATGCTCAGCGAAGAGCTCGCGGGCGCGTTCCCGGAACGCGCCCGCGAGTTCTTTGAAACCGTCGCCGAATATCTCGGAGTACACCAGCGGCGAATGATCGTCGACCCCGTGATGCAGGAAGGCGCCCTCGGAACGGACGATCTTCCGGTTCGAATGCCTCTGCTGACGGCTCACCACCCGCTGCCAGTCGCCGTTGGGGATGCGGCAGGGCTCCTGAAGTCAACACGCACCAGAACACCGGGATGCGCACGCTCGTAGCGGACAGGAGTGGAGCGGCGCCCTCGGCGAATAGCGGCCTCGGTGCTCCCGCGGCGAGCCGACCAGCAACGCTACCTACACAAGGACGACGGCGCGCGCCGGCCTGCGCGTCCTGCTGGCCGCCCGCGATCACATGACATCCGAGCGGACTGCGACCATCAACGCGTCGATTACGTTGCTACGCGTCCTCAGCCTCGGCATCGATGCCCGCAGACCGCAGACCGGCAAGCAGATCATCGAGGTCTCTATGCGGCGCTCCCGCACCAAGGCGGTCAGGTTGGTCATCGCACGAACCGAGGCAGTGCGGCTGGCTAAACATGTCCTCGACCTCGGCGAGGAGCTCGCTGAGAACACCAAGAGGATCGCGGCACTGCTCAAGCAGAGTCCGGCGCGCGTTCTCCTCGACAAGCCTGGGATCGGCCCGTGATAGTAGCCGTGGCAATGATTGCGTGATCTCACGACGGGCGCATGCACTCCGAGGCAGCGTTCGCCTCGCTCGCAGGTGTCAGCTCAACCCCGCGTCCTCTGGCAACACGGTGCGTCGCCGCCTCAAGCGCTACCTCGCCCAGCAGATCCATCGTGCGCTGACGACCGTGAACAGGGCCGACGAACGCGCCGCGAGCCCGATCGATACCACAGCCATCACGACTTGACAGCCATAGAAGGGTCACCTCCTCTGAGGCGACTACATCCGCGGAGGCCCACGCCAATCGCGCACAGACTCCGAAGTGTCCGACTACCGGAAACTTCTTGCATAAGCTCCGTTCGACCGCTAGCATCATGCCCCGTAGTCATGTCGCGCTGTGCAAGCGCACCAAGAACGGCACACAATGGAGCGTTGATCAATGATAAAGAGAACTCAGCGCATGGTCCTTTCGGCGCTAGCAATTGTCTTCCTGTCAATCAGCACAACTGCTGGGACCCCTGCCGTCACTACCGCACACGCGACTAGCTTCACTCCGGGCACACTGCTTTCGAGCGGGTGTTCAAGTTGGCTTGAGTGGCGCGGAAACAGTGGCGTCGATTTTACCTATCGGGTTTACGTTGGGGACCCGCGAAACTGGCCTCTAGACCGGAAGACCGGCACGGTCCGCTTCTGTGCATGGAAGTTCCGAATCGACAACGAGAAGGTAAAGGCCCAGGACTATTACTACGTAAAGGTCAAGACCGAGTTCGCCGGTTACGACAAAAAGTCTCAGGGATCCCGCGGCGGCCCCTGGAGCGTCTCCGTAAAATCCTCTCAGAACGCCACCTCGAACGACTACCATGCTTCGCCGACAGTAACCTCGCCATCCTCTTCACCGTGGAGTGTTTCCGTCGGAGCCGGCTGGGGATTTGCTAGCATAGGCGTCGGATATCAGTTCAAAGAAAAGGGAATCACCATTCGCCGAACTTCTAACACAGTGAACTCTGCGAGTTGGGGATCGAACGCAAAGGACATCACTGTGGCCGAACACGTCTATGCCCAAGCAGTAAAGGCAAAGACTGTACCGAAGTACACGGTCGTCGCGACGTATCCAAACTTTCGATACCGCTATCTTCGGAAATGCAGCACTGACCCGTGGTGCACCCGGCCAACTTTCAAGAAGGAGTCAACCCAGACCTCCACCAAGTGGACAGTAGTCCGCTAGTGCCGCGCCAAACAATACCGAGGTTACTTCTTCAGATACTAGCCTCAACAATTCTCATTTGTTCCTGCGCCGACGCTCGAAACCAAGAGGCGGACCTGCGCGACCAGAAGTCAGTTGCGGCAGCCCTTGAGTCCGCAATACGCAAGAACGACGCGACACAACTTCGAGGTATATTATCGATCCATCAAGGAGGCACATTCATACACGCAAGAGACACTTCCATGGAATGCGCTCAGGCATTTATGAACAAAATCTCCAGCCTCGTGGGCGAAAGCGTCCGGGCAACTGTCAACAAGCATGTCGATCAGGTGGTTGTTGATCCCGCGATTGGATCAGAGATGGTCTCGACGCCGTATGTTTCCCTAGATTCAGGAGCTGAGCACCTAGAGTTCGGGCTCGCGAAGGTGGAAGGCTCCTGGTTCTTGGTCATTGAACAGGGCGACTTCTGTTGATGCTCCCCGCCGCATCGGCCCTCGGACTCGGGGCTCAGGGGAGAATCTGCAGACGATGCTCGAAAACTGAACAGTTCCGCCGCGGTGGTTTCAAGTAATCGTCGCAACACCGGCGTCGAAGTGGAGGCTATCAGCGTCGGGAACCCTTCCGCCCGCTGCGGACTTTGCCGGGTCTCCCGTTGACCGCGCGCAGGTGTCCCTCAGGGTGGATGGTGAGGTCAGTGCCCTTGGGGGAGGTCCTCTCGCAGGAGTCCGATCGTCTGTTCTCGTTGCTGCCGCGTTGCTAGGGCGAGTGCGAGTCGCAGAAGTAGACCGCGACGCCGAGTGACTCTTTCACGTGGAGATGACGTGCTATTTCTGCGCCCTGGTCTCAGGTCATCGACTTGAGCATTCTCGGTGGACGTCGCTCATGCGCGCGACGAGCGCGTCGTGGAGTGCGTCGGCATCTCTGAGGGGCAGGTGGAGCAGCCGGGTGGTGCGGGACTGGCGTTCGACGAGAGTGCCGATCGCTGAACTCTGCTCCCTACCGATGATGAGGTCGCCTTCCCAGTGGCCGGGCTCGCTGCGGTCCTCGAGTGCGAAAAGCCGGTCGTGGATGGTCAGCATCGGTTGTTCGAACCGGGGACGGCGTCGGTCGGTCGCTGTTGCGCTCACCGGTGCTGGCGGCCCGTCCACAGCGGCGGTGGTTTCAGCGGGGCAAGCCGGGACGGTCGCGATAGCGGGGATCCTGGGCGATTGATGGCCTAGTAGATGCTCTCAGGACTTAGCCTCATTGACGGCTGCTTCGGGTACTTCTCTTCCAGGCGAAGGTTGATCTGCTCGGGGCTCCACCGTTGCTGTAGTAGCTCACCAACTGTGTCGAAGAGGTGACCGTCGTTGGCGATGCGGCGAATATGATTCCTCGCGCGGCGCGCGACGCTGTGGCGCTGGGCGTCGAACGGCCGGTAGTGATCGCGGCCGATCGAGTTGCGCGCCACCTCGCGGGCGATGGTCGAGGTCGAACGCCCCAACGTCGCGGCAATCTCGCGCATGCTGTTGCCGGAGTGGAGGAGGTCTGCGATGCGGATGCGTTCGCCCTCCGACAAGAAGCGCGCGCTGATCTCACGGACCGCGTGCCGCTCGAGCGGAGGGACGAGTCCGACGACGGCGCCACCGCGGTAGGTCTTGTATCCACGAGACCAGTTATGGCCGGCGGTCCGCGAAACACCCACCTCTCGGGCCGCCACCACGATACTCCCATTACCGTTCAAGTAGTCCCGCACCACGGGATCGGCCGCTGTGTCGGCATGACGGTCTTTCCCTGTCGTTCGCATGATCCGGGGAGTGTTGTCACCGACCGCACAGACGTCAGGTGACTGCTCATAGGGACGCGACCCCGTTCCGGCGGAGGCCTCTTTGTAATGTGGATGCCAGGACCAGACGTCACACCACCGATCTTCAGAACAGGCCGGACGAGGAAGTCTCTGTCACGACCACCACACTCGTTGACACCGGCCAGATCCAGATTTGGTGCGGACTCGACGTCGGCAAAGAAGAACACCACGCCTGCGCCCTTGACGCAGCCGGAACGAAGCTATTCGACAAACCCCTCCCACAAGACGAAACGCGTCTGCGAGAGGTTTTCGGGAAGCTCCTCGCTCATGGCCGCGTGCTCGTGATCGTCGACCAGCCCAACACGGTCGGCGCGCTCCCCGTCGCCGTCGCCCGAGACGCTGGCTGCGATGTCGCCTATCTGTCAGGTCTCGCCATGCGATAGGCCGCACAACTCATGCTCGGTGACGCGAAGACGGACGCGCGGGGCGCATTCGTGATTGCCAATACGGCACTTCGAATGCCGGACGCGCTCCGAGCGGTCGGCCGCTTCTTCACCGGCACGCGAGTGACGAACCAGCTCTCCCTCAATCTCCTCGCCCGCTACGGCGGCCCGACTGGACTCGCCAAAACGGGCTCTACTCGGGTGAAGTCCTGGGCGCGTAAGACTCATCACCGCGGCGTTGACTCCCTCATCGAGGACATCTTCGTCGCACTCAGCGAGCAAACGGTCATCGTCGTCGGAACTCAGGCCGCGGAATCGATCATTCCTCGCGTCGCGCAGCAGATCGCAGCACTCATGGCGCAGCGGCGCGAGCTGGCCTGCGAGGTCGAGGAGTTGCTTGACGCATTCCCTCTTCGTCTGGTCTTGATGTCGATGCCGGGAGTTGGCGTCAAGACCGCCGCCACGATTCTCCTGGCCATTGGCGACGGTTCCACGTTCCCGACCGCAGGGCACCTCGCCGCCTACGCCGGCATCGCTCCGGTCACCAGACGCTCAGGCAAGTCCATTCGCGGCGAGCATCCGGCCCGGTCAGGCAACAAGCAACTCAAAAACGCCCTCTTCCGCTCAGCATGGGTTGCCTCGACCCACGATCCGGAATCAGCGGCCTACTACCAGCGCAAGCAGGCTCAAGGGAAAGAGCACAACGCTGCTGTCATCTGCCTCGCAAGGAGGCATTGCGACGTGATGTTCGCGATGCTGCGCACGGGGACCCTCTACGAGCCCAGACACCGGTTGACCTGTCCCTCGCGGCTTGACAAGACCATAGGGACACCCCCTGCCCGGACCTGAAGCTCCACCCTGGACCCTTGACAAAACGAAACTACATATCAGTCGAGCGGGGCCGTCAGCGCGAGCGCGACGAGCGCCGTGGCCGCGCCGAGGTAGAACGTCACATCGAGCCACCGGCTGCGCACCTCAAGGCCCGCAACGGGTTCGCGGACCACGAGGCGCACGACGCCAGCAAGCGCCGATTGCGCCGCGAGCGCGATTGCCGCGGCCTTCGGTCCCATCGTCATGGCGAGCACACAGACGACGACCACGAGGCCGGCGTTCACCCAGATCCACACGTTGCGACGCGGCGCGATCGCGCGTGCGGCCTGCTCGGCGTCGTCAAAGTGCGCGGGGACGACGGAGTCGTCGGGCAACTGCGCCGCTGCCCCCGAGCCCTCGCGTCCGGCGCGACCTGCAAGGTCGCGCGCGACCGCCGGGTCCTGCCCGGGCTGCTCGGCCCCAGCCATCGGTCCTCCTTGCGACGTCACGATCCCCGAGCCTACCCGCGTCGCGCCGGTGGGGACGCGCAGTGGGTGTCGGGCGGTGAGAACGCGCTGCAGTTCACAGCGCGCGCTCCGGCGCGCGGCTACCGTGGGGGCGTGAGTTCGTCGTCGCCATCTCTTCTCCCGTCCGAGCCGCTGGCGCCGGAAGCCGCGGTACTCGTCGTCGGCGCGGGGCTCGCGGGCCTGCGGACCGCGGCGCTGCTGCGGGAGCACGGGCATGCGGGGCCCGTGTATCTAGTCGGGGACGAGCCGCACGCGCCGTACGACCGACCGCCGCTGTCGAAGCATTTGCTCGACGACGGCTGGCACGTTGACCTAGGCGCGGACCTCGGCATCGATCTGGCGGCGCTCGGGGTCGAGGTGCGGCTCGCGACGCGGGTCACGCGCATCGATATCGATGGCGAGCGCTTCCGGGCGGTGCTTGAGGGGCCGGGGGCGGACACACTCGTCGTCGACGCCGTCGTCCTCGCGACCGGGTCGCGCGCCACACGCGTGCCCGGGTGGGAGCACGCGCTCACGCTCCATACGTACGACGACGCCGCCCGCCTCCGCGCCGCCCTCGCTCGGCACTCCCAGCCGCGGCTCGTGTGCATTGGCGCAGGCTGGATCGGCGCCGAGGTTGCGGGCGTCGCGGCCGCCGCTGGGGCCGAGGTCACGGTCATCGAGGCCGCGCCGCACCCGCTCGCGGGCGCGCTCGGCGACGTCGGGGCACTCATCGCGCCCTGGTTCCGTGCCGCAGGCGTCACGCATCTCACGGGCACGGGGGTCGAGGCGATCTTGCCCGACGGCGTCGTCCTCGACGACGGTCGCCGGGTCGACGCCGACGTTGTGCTCGCGGCCGTCGGCGCGCGCCCGGCGCCGTTGCCCGACGGGTCTCTCGCGGAGCTCCTGCGTGCCCAGCCGGGGCGTGGTGTTGCGGTTGACGCTGGTATGCGGCCGACGAGCGCCCCGGCACCGACCGCGGGCCGCATGACGCTCGGGAACGACGGCATCGCCGAACTCAAGGAGGGGCAGCAACTGCTCGCGCGCGTTCGAGTCGTCGGTGACGCAGCGGTGCGTGCGTCGGCGCGCGGCGGCGTCGTGCACGGCGGGCACTGGGACGGTGCGCTGACGACGCCCGAGCTCGCGGTCCGGTCGCTGCTCGATCCCGCCGCCACGCTTCCCGATCCCGCGCCGTATGTCTTCTCGACGATGCTCGGCCACGAGGTCGCGATGTTCGGCACGCCCGACGCCTCCGTGGACGTCGTCCTGCGCGGCGATCCCGCAGGTGAGGAGGGGTGGGCGGCGCTGTGGTTCGCAGCACCGGATCCATCGGGCGCGGCGTCGGGCGGTGGATCGTCGGGCGCAGCGTCGGCCGGTGGAGCGTCGGGCAGTGAAGCGTCGGGCGCGAAATCGGCGGAGGCGTCGTCGGACACCATCCCGAACCTCGATCTGCGGACGCTCACCGGAATTTTCGTCGTCGACCGCCCACGCGATGTCGCCGCAGCGCGGCGACTTTTCTGCACGGCGACTCTGCCACGCCTCGACCCAACCCGAGCCGGTAACCCGGCCCTCCCCCTCCGTTAGCGGCCGACGCTTCAGCTCGATCGCCCGGATGCACGCGCGACGCGTGCATCCGGGCGATCGAGCGGGGCCCTGGGAAGGGTCAGTGGGCGAAGTGGCGCGTGCCCGTGAGGTAGAGCGTCACGCCGGCCGCGGCGGCCGCGGCGATGACCTCGTCATCGCGCACCGACCCGCCCGGCTGGACGACGGCACGCACGCCGGCGTCGAGCAGCACCTGGAGGCCGTCGGCGAACGGGAAGAACGCGTCCGACGCCGCGACAGCCCCGGCCGCGCGATCGCCCGCACGCTCGACCGCGAGGCGGCACGAGTCGACCCGGTTGACCTGGCCCATGCCGACGCCGACCGACGCGCCCCCGGCTGCGAGGAGGATCGCGTTCGACTTCACGGCACGCACCGCGCGCCACGCGAACGCGAGGTCCGCGAGCGTGGCGTCGTCGGCAGCCTCGCCGGTTGCGAGCGTCCACGTCGTCGGGTCGTCGCCCGCAGCGTCGAGGCGGTCGACGGCCTGGACGAGCAGCCCGCCGGAGATGGGGCGCGTCTCGACGGGTGCGGACGGCTCCGCATCGACGAGCAGGAGGCGCACGTTCTTCTTGGCGCGCAGGATGTCGAGGGCCTCGGGCTCGTAGCCGGGCGCGACGACGACCTCGGTGAAGACCTCCGCGATCTGACGTGCGGCCTCCGGCGAGACGACGTCGTTGAGGGCGATGACGCCGCCGAACGCGGACAGCGGGTCGCACGCGTGCGCCTTGGCGTGCGCATCGGCGATGTCGGTGCCGACCGCGATGCCGCACGGGTTGGCGTGCTTGATGATCGCGACGGTCGGCTGCTCGCCGTGGTCGTGCGCGGCGCGCCACGCGGCGTCCGCGTCGACGTAGTTGTTGTAGCTCATGGCCTTGCCGTGCAGCTGCGTGGCCTGCGCGAGGCCGTCCGTCGAGCCGTCGACGTAGAGCGCCGCGCGCTGATGGGGGTTCTCGCCGTAGCGCAGGACGTCGGCGCGCGTCCACGTGCCGCCCATCCACGACGGGAAGCCCGTCGAGACCTGCGCACCGTCGACCTCGACGGCGTCGGTCGGAGAGACGACCGAGCCCATCCACGACGCGACGGCGACGTCGTAGGACGCCGTGTGGATGAACGCGGCGGTCGCGAGCGCCTTGCGCTCCGCGTACGTGAAGCCGCCCGCGCCGAGCGCGGCGACGACCGAGCCGTACTGCGCCGGGTCGGTGACGACGGCGACCGACGGGTGGTTCTTCGCGGCCGCGCGCACCATCGTGGGGCCGCCGATGTCAATCTGCTCGACGCACTCGTCGGGGCTCGCACCGGACGCGACGGTCGCCGTGAACGGGTAGAGGTTGACGACGACGAGCTCGAACGGCGCGACACCGAGCTCGTCGAGCTGCGCGAGGTGGTCGTCCTTGCGGGTGTCCGCGAGGATCCCGGCGTGGACGCGCGGGTGGAGCGTCTTGACGCGGCCCTCGAGACACTCGGGGAAGCCCGTGAGGTCCTCGACGCCCGTGACTGCGATGCCCGCGGCGGCGATCGTGCCAGCGGTCGAGCCGGTCGAGACGATTTCGACACCCGCGTCCGCGAGCGCGCGGGCGAGGTCGATGAGGCCGGTCTTGTCGTAAACGGAGACGAGAGCGCGACGCACGGGGCGGCGGGCGTCGTCCGCAAGCGCGGGGGCGGGGGTGTGGGCGGCGGACATGAGGGGCTCCTCGGGGTTCGCTGACGGCGGGTGTGCCGGGACGCCCAGGCGGGCGGCGTACCACGATCGCGTTCCTCGGCCGCTCCCCGGTGGTTCACCCCACCTGCGCCAGTCACGACCGGGACCATCCTAGCGGGCGATGCTTCAGCGCCCCAGAGATGCGCGTCACGTCCTGGCGACGTGGCTGCGGTGCGTCTGCCTGGTGCGGGCGCCGCGCCGCGGCTAGCGTCGTCAGCATGAGCATCGACCCGCGTTTCGCCGCCGCCCTCGCCGACCAGATCACGCTCGAGCTCGAGTCGTCGATCGCCTACCTCCAGCTCTCGATTGCCCTCGAGAACCACGACCTGCCGGGCATGGCCCGCTGGATGCGCCTGCAGTCCGACGAGGAGCGCGTCCACGCCGCGAAGTTCACCGCGCACGCGACCGACCGCGGCCTCGCACCGCAGATCGGCGCGATCGCCTCCCCCGTCATCGACACGTCGAGCGTCGTCAAGTGCTTCGAGGCGTCCCTCGCGCACGAGAAGAAGGTCTCGGAGTCGATCCGCAACCTCTACCGCCTCGCGCAGGAGGTCGGCGAGATCGACGTCATCCCGCTGCTCCACTGGTTCATCGACGAGCAGGTCGAGGAGGAGGCGACCGTCGGGGAGATCCTCGGCCGTCTGCGCCTCGTCGGCGACGACGGCTCGGGCCTGCTGCGCATCGACGACCAGCTCGGTTCGCGCCCGGGCGCCGACGCGGCGGCCGAGACGCACTGACCGACTCCGGCTCCCGCTCCGCGCGCCGCAGCACCTTCCGAAAGCGACTCGTAGGCCCTCAGCACCGTTCGACGGTGCTGAGGGCCTGCGCGTCGCAGCCCCCGGCCGACCCGTAGCGCGGGTGCACGCTGCGTGCCGTCCTCGCGGGCAGCGGCTAGCGGACCTCGAACTTCACCTTGACGTCTGAGAGCCGCATGTCGTAGTTGCCGATCTTCACGTCCTTGGGGATCTTCACCGTGAGGTTGATCTCGCCCTGGGCGTCGGGCTGGACAGTCGCGAGCGTGTACTTGTCGTACCCCTTGAGCGTCAGCTCGAGGTCCGTGAGCGGGGCGCCCGAGGTGCAGCCCTCGAGGTAGCCGCTACCCGAGACGACGATCTCTTGCCCTGGCTTCGCGAAGTGGTGGTTGATGTTGAGCATCCGCTTGCCGTCACACTCCCCGTCTCTGTTGCTGCACGAGGCGAGCCCCGTGACGAGGAGCGCGCACGCAGAGGCGATGACAGCAGCCCGGATTAGGCTCCTCACGCGACGGCTCCGATGCGCGTGCGGCGTCCGTCGACGACGAGGCCTTCCCGCGCAATACGCCCGACCTTCTCGACGAGCATCGCCCGCTCAACAACCTTGATGCGCTCGTGCAGCGTCTCTTCGGTGTCGTCGTCGGTGACGTCGACCGCGACCTGGGCGATGATCGGCCCCGTGTCGACCCCGGCGTCGACGAGGTGCATCGTCGCGCCTGTGACGCGGGCCCCGCCCGCGAGCGCGTCGCGCACGCCGTGCGCGCCCGGGTACGACGGCAGCAGCGCGGGGTGCGTGTTGAGGGTGCGGCCGCCGAAGCGGGCGAGGAACGCTGCCCCGAGGATCTTCATGAAGCCCGCCGAGACGACCCAGTCGGGAGTGAAGACGCCGACGGCCTTCGCGAGCGCCGCGTCCCACTCCTCGCGCGAGCCGAAGTCGGCGACCTGCACGACCGCGGTCGGTACACCCGCAGCCCGCGCATGGTCGAGCCCGCCGATGCCCGGCCGGTCCGCGACGACACCGACGACGCGCGCTCCGTAGGCCGGGTCGTCATGCGCGTCGAGCAGCGCACGCAGGTTCGACCCGGTCCCCGAGACGAGGACGACGAGGCGGACGGCGTCGGTCCGTCCGGCGGCAGAGGGGTGAGGAACGAGGCTCTCGGAGTCGGTCACGGCACCACGGTAGCGGCGGCGCCGTGCCTCGGCAGCGGCGTCCGCGGGCGTCGCCGACGCCCGTGCTCTGCGCCCACCACGACCCGGCGCGCGCACCGACGGGTCCGTGCGTCGTGCGACGGGTCTCAGTCGGCAGACGGGGCGCTCGTGCTCGTCGTACCGCTCGCGGACGAGGTCGTCGAGCCGCCGGACGTCACCGTGCGGGTTGTCGGCGTCGTGAGCGTCGTCCGCGCCGTCCGGGCGCTCGGGCCCGTCCGCGCCGTCGCCGTCGTGCCCTGCCCCGCCGTGCCCTGCCCCGCCGTGCCCTGAGCGCGCCCAGCCGTCTCCCCGCCGTCGCGGCGCACAGCGCCGCGCACCCGACCCCCGACGCTGCGGAACCACGCGAGCGACGTCGGATGGAGGAGCACCGCCGCGAGCGCCGCCCCGACGAGCACCTCCCCCGCGACGACGAGCCCCACGACGAACGCGTCCGCGCCGACGTCCTGCATGCGCCCCGGGCCGACACCACCGGACGCGAGCGACACGAGCACGCCGACCGTCACGCCCGTCGTCCCGGCGACCGTGAGGAGCGCGCCGAGGAGGGTCGTCCACGCGCGGTCCGCCACGCTCCGGTGCACGAAGATCCCCGCGACGACGCCGACGAGCACGACCACGGCCGGCACCACGACCCACGCGGCGACCGGCTGCCCCGTGGGGATCGCCCCGACGAGCGGCACGACGGGCATCGGTCCGGCGACGGCCGTCGTCGGCGAGAAGAGCGTGCCCGTGCCGAACGAGAATCCGACGCCCGAGATCCACGCGAGCGCCCACAGCACGAGGTCGGCCGCGAACAACGACTGCGCGGCCGCCAGCGCAACCGCGTCGAAACCCGTGACGCCGAGCGACTCGACGATGTCGAGCGTCGGCCCCCGCCCCGCGAAGACCCACACGACGAGCAGCACCGTCGCGGCACCGACCCCGAGGGCCGTCGCGATGAACCCGGCGCGCATCCCGAGCCGGAGCCATGCGGGCAGACGCGACGTGAGCGGCTCGAGGACTCCCGCGAGCCGTGGCCCCTCCGGGTGCGTGACGTACCCGGAGCCGAGCCCGAGCGCCGCGACGACCGCACCGCCGAGGGCCGCCATGACGAGCTGCGGAACGCCGGCGAGGCCCGCGACGAGCACGAGCAGCACCGTCGCTCCCGCATACGCCGCGATGCCCGCCCCGTAGGCCGCGGCGGCGGGTCGCATCGAGCGGCGCGCGGACGCGTGGAGGACGAACGCGCACAGCAGCGACAGCCCGAGCGGCACCATGGAGATGGTCGTGCCTCCGACCGCGACGGGTACACCGTGCCCGAGCAGCCACAGCGCGAGCCCGACCTGCACCGACGAGAACCAGCCGACGTCGGTGTTCGACGGGTCGCCCGACGACAGCACGAAGACGACGAGCGCCGTCAGGGTGAGGAGCAGGACCGTGAGGACGCACGCCTGCGCGGCCGCGAGGACCCCCGACAGCCACGGGGAGTGCTCGGACCTGTGCGTTGTGGGCCCACCGTCGATGACGCGGCCGCGGCGGCGTCCGAGGACGGCGAGCGCTCCTGTCGGTGCGCTCATCCGTCCATCGTCGCCCACGCCCGCACCGCACGCCGGGGGCGACACGCGCCCCCGGCCGTGAGAACGACGACGCCCGTCCGGTCCACGTGGACCGGACGGGCGTCGTCGTCGTGCAGGTGCTCGGAGCGCGTCAGACGCGCCGGGCGCGTCAGGCCGAGAGGATCTCGCGCATGATCGCGGCGGTCTCCGACGGGGTCTTGCCGACGCGGACGCCGGCGGCCTCGAGGGCTTCCTTCTTCGCCTGGGCCGTGCCGGACGAGCCGGAAACGATGGCGCCGGCGTGGCCCATCGTCTTGCCCTCGGGGGCGGTGAAGCCGGCGACGTAGCCGACGACCGGCTTCGTGACGTGCGCCTGGATGTAGGCCGCGGCCCGCTCCTCGGCGTCGCCGCCGATCTCGCCGATCATGACGATCGCGGCGGTCTCGGGGTCGTTCTCGAACGCCTCGAGCGCGTCGATGTGCGTCGTCCCGATGATCGGGTCGCCACCGATGCCGATCGCGGTCGAGAACCCGAAGTCACGCAGCTCGTACATCATCTGGTACGTGAGCGTGCCCGACTTCGAGACAAGGCCGATCTTGCCGGGGCCCGTGATGTCGGCGGGGATGATGCCGACGTTGGACTTCCCGGGGCTGATGAGGCCGGGGCAGTTGGGGCCGATGAGGCGGACGCCCTTGGCCTGCGCGTGCGCGAAGAACTCTGCGGTGTCCGCGACCGGGACGCCCTCCGTGATGATGACGGACAGCGGCATGCCCGCGTCGATCGCCTCCATGACGGCGCCCTTGGTGTGCGCCGGCGGGACGAAGATGACGGAGACGTCGGCGCCCGTGGCGGCCATGGCCTCGGCGACGGTCCCGAAGACGGGGACGTCGACCGTGAGGTCACCCTGGGGGAACGTGACGGTCGTGCCGGCCTTGCGCGGGTTGACGCCGCCGACGATGGTGGTGCCCGACGCGAGCATGCGCGTCGTGTGCTTCTGGCCCTCGGAGCCGGTCATGCCCTGGACGATGACCTTGGACGCCTCGGTGATGAAGATCGCCATGATTCGTGGATTCTCCTGTGTCGGTGCGGCGGGTCAGGCGTTGGCCAGCTCGGCGGCCTTGTCGGCCGCGCCGTCCATCGTGTCGACGAGCGTGACGAGGGGGTGCGCGGCCTCGGTGAGGATGCGGCGGCCCTCGACGACGTTGTTGCCGTCGAGACGGACGACGAGCGGCTTGGTCGCCGCGTCACCGAGGATCTCGAGGGCCTTGACGATGCCGTTGGCGACCGCGTCGCACGCGGTGATGCCGCCGAAGACGTTGACGAACACCGACTTCACCTGGGCGTCTCCGAGGATGACGTCGAGGCCCGCGGCCATGATCTCGGCGGACGCGCCGCCGCCGATGTCGAGGAAGTTGGCGGGCTTGACGCCGCCGTGGCTCTCGCCGGCGTACGCGACGACGTCGAGGGTGCTCATGACGAGGCCCGCGCCGTTGCCGATGATGCCGACGGAGCCGTCGAGCTTGACGTAGTTGAGGCCGGCCGCCTTCGCCTTGGCCTCGAGCGGGTCGGCAGCCGCGGCGTCCTCGAGCTCGGCGTGGTCGGCGTGACGGAACTCGGCGTTCTCGTCGAGCGTCACCTTGCCGTCGAGCGCGACGATGTCGCCACCCTCGGTGAGCACGAGCGGGTTGACCTCGACGAGCGTCGCGTCCTCACCCTTGTAGACGTCCCAGAGCTTGACGAGGACGGGGGCGACCTTCGCGCCGATCTCGACCTCGAAGCCTGCAGCGGCGACGATCTCGGCCGCCTTGGCGGCGTCGATGCCGACACGCGGGTCGACGGCGACCTTCGCGAGCGCCTCGGGACGCTCGACCGCGAGCTGCTCGATCTCCATGCCGCCCTCGACGGAGCACATGGCGAGGTACGTGCGGTTGGCACGGTCGAGCAGCAGCGAGAAGTAGAACTCCTGCGCGATCGCGGCGCCCTCGGCGATCATCACGGTGCGCACGACGTGGCCCTTGATGTCGAGGCCGAGGATCTCCTCGGCGCGCTCGAAGGCCTCGTCGGCCGAGCGGGCGAGCTTGACGCCGCCAGCCTTGCCGCGGCCGCCGGTCTTCACCTGGGCCTTGACGACGACGACGGGGGAACCACCGCGTCCGAGCAGCTCTGCGGCGCCGTTGCGGGCCTCTTCGGGCGTGGTGGCGATGACGCCACCGAGCACGGGGACGCCGTGCTTCTCGAAGATGTCGCGCGCCTGGTATTCGAACAGGTCCACCCTGCTTCGTCCTTCCCTCGACCGGCATGAATGTCTCGACGTCGAGACATCAGCCCCAGCCTAGTCCGCCGCAGCCGAGCACGGGACCTCGGTCCCGTGTCACCCACCTCACACCGGGCGCTCTCGCCCACGTCCTCGCTCCCTCACCCGCACCCTCTCCCGCCGACGAATCCGCGCGGATGGTCCCTGGGAGCAGCCATCCAGGCGGATTCCCGGGACGGAGCGGGCTCGGCGGGGCGCAGCGGGCTCGGCGGGGGCGCAGCGGGGGCGCAGCGGGGGTGCAGCGGGGGTGCAGCGGGGGTGCAGCGGGACAGGACAGACCGGGCGCGGCGGGGTATCACGGGGCCTTCGGGACGCCCGCCTGCGCGAGAGTCCGCGCGAGAAGGTCCGCGAACGCCGCCATCCCCTTCATGCTCGCGTGCGTGCGGTCCGCGCCGAGCAGTCCCGGCGTCCGCGCGACGAGCGCGTGCCAGTCGGCGACGTACGTGCCCGGCCGCTCGGCGGCGATCGCCCGGAGCGCGTCGTTCGACGCGTCGACCCAGCGGCTCACGCCGACGATCGTCACGAGGACGACAGGTCGGTCCGGCCCGACAGCCGCGAGCGTCTCCCGCAGCGCGGCCTTCTGCGTGTCGTCGTGCAGGCCCGCGTTCGTGCCGAAGACGAGCACGACGTGGTCGCGCAGCGTGCCGGCCTCGGCCTGCGCACGCACGAGCGCTGTCGCGTCCTGCCACTTACGGATGGGCTTCGCGTCGATCGCGATGCCCGGCACCTCCGCGAGGACGCCCGGGACGACGCCCGAGAGCACGGAGTCACCGAAGGCGGAGACGACGCGGCCGTCGACGGGTCCCTTCGTAGCAGCCTTCGGCGGGGTCGTCGCGGGCTCCTCCGGCGGCGTCGGCTTCTCGGTCGGAGTACCGGTCGGATTCTCCGTCGGTGTGCCCGTCGGCGTCGGCGTCGAGGAGTCGGTCGACGTCGTCCCGCCGCCGCCCGTCGGACTGGGCGCCGTCGGCGCCACCGGCGGCGGCCCCTGCGCCGCGAGCCCCTCCTCGATCATGCGCTGAGCCGACGACATCGTCGGCGCAGTGACGAGCACGACGACGAGTGCGAGCGTCCACACGACCGGCAGCCCGACCGCGACCCGCGCGAACGCCGGACGCGCCGCGACGAGCCGCTCCCGCGCTGCACGCCACGCACCCCGGTAGCCGAGCGCCCGCACGGGCGTCTCGACGAACCGGAACGAGAGCTCCGTGAGCAGGACCGTCACCGCGAGCGCGAGGACCGCCGCAACATGCCAGCGTGCCGTCCCCGGCGTCGCACCGAGCGCGGCCGTCACGATGAGCAGCACCGGCCAGTGCCACAGGTAGAGGCCGTACGAGCGCTCGCCGACGATCCGCAGCGGCGTCGCGTCGAGCGCTCGCGTCCACCGTCCGGGGCGCGTCGCACCGAGGACGACGACGAGCGCGAGCGCCGACACGACGGCGATACCCCCGCGATACGTCCACAGCGCGTCGTCGCGGACGAGGACCATCGCGACGACGACACCCACGAGCGCGACCGGCGGCGCCCACGGCGCCACGAGCGGCCGGCCGCGCACCGCGCGCCACGCGAGCGCCCCCGCGACGCCGAGGAGCACCCCGAAGATGTGGGTGTCCGTGCCGTAGTAGACGCGCGTCGGGTCCGCTCCGTCGACGAGCACGGCCATCGCGACCGCGGACGCGACCGCGGCCGCGCCGACGAGCACGGCCCTCCCCCGCCACGTCGGGACGACGACGAGCAGCAGGACGAGCACGAGCGGCCACAGGACGTAGAACTGCTCCTCGATCGCGAGCGACCACAGCGGCTGCAGGAGCACGGGTGCGGTGCGGTCGAAGTAGCTGCCGCCCGACGCGATCTCGAGCCAGTTCGTCGAGAACGTCGCGGCCCCGAGCACCTGCCGTCGGATGCCGACGAGCAGGTCGCGCTCGACGAGCGCGGCCGCCACCGTGCTCACCGCGACGACGCCCACGAGCGCCGGCAGGAGCCGACGCGCACGGCGCAGCCAGAATCGCGGCAGGTCGATCTTCCCGTGGCGCTGCGCCTCGCGCAGCAGGAGCGTCGTGATGAGGAAGCCCGAGACGACGAAGAACACGTCGACGCCGAGGAACCCGCCCGGCAGCGTGCCGGGCCACAGGTGGTAGACGAGCACCGCGACGACCGCGACCGCGCGCAGGCCGTCGAGCCCGCCGAGGTGCTGCGACCCGGCCCGCTGCACGTCCGTCGGACCGCTGTGCGCGCGGGGCATCCCCCCGGCAGGAGCCGGGGCGACGGTGCGCACGGAGGTGCGCGGCGGAGGCGGGGGCACCGGTCCGGGCCCCGCAGGCCGCGGGTCGGCGTCGTGCAGATTGTCGTCGCGCACGGTACCTCCGTCCCGGGCGGTGTCCTCCGATGAGCTCCCCATGATTGTCACCCTCAGTGCCCCGACGACGTGCGCGCGGCACGCCGTCCGACGGCAGCGCTCGCCCGGGTTCTCGCCCCGGACCGCGCCGTGCCTGTTCGGAGGCGGTCGTCCGGGAGGGTCGGCTAGAGTTTCTCGACCGGGGCGTAGCGCAGCAGGAGGCGCTTGATGCCGTCACCACCGAAGTCGATCTTCGCGACGGCGTTCCTGCCCGTGCCCTCGACCGTGACGACCTTGCCCATGCCGTACGTGTCGTGCGTGACGCGGTCGCCGACCGCGAGGTCGGGTGCGGGGCCGTCGTTCTTGGTCCCGGAGCCGAAGGACGGCGAGGGCGGGTCTGCCCGTCGTGACGTCACGACGCTCGAGCGTGAGCCCGAGCCGCCCGGCCCCCCACCGTCGCCCCAGCCGCCTCGGTAGCCGTCGTAGTCCCGGCGTCCGCCGTGCGAGGAGCCGCCGTAGAGCGAGCCGCCGCGCAGCGTCGACATCGACGACTCCTTGCGACGCCAGTCGAGCAGCGGCTCGGGGATCTCGTCGAGGAAGCGGCTCGGCGGGAACTCCTGCGCCTGCCCCCACGCCGAGCGCACCGCGGAGCGCGTGAGGTAGAGCCGTTCGCGGGCGCGCGTGATGCCGACGTACGCGATGCGACGTTCCTCAGCGAGCTCGGCGTCGTCGTGGAGCGACCGGAGGTGCGGGAACGTGCCGTCCTCCATGCCGGTGAGGAATACGACGGGGAACTCGAGGCCCTTGGCCGTGTGGAGCGTCATGAGGGTGACCATGCCCTGCTCGACGACGGGCGCGCCGTCGCGGTCGCCGGCAGCGTCGTCGGCCGACGGGATCTGGTCGGAGTCCGCGACGAGCGAGACACGCTCGAGGAAGTCCGCGAGGTCGCCCTCGGGGTCGAGCTGGCTGAACTCGGTCGCGACCGCGTGGAGCTCGGCGAGGTTCTCGACGCGCGTCGCGTCCTGCGGGTCCTCGCTGCCCCGCAGCTCGGCGAGGTAGCCCGTGCGGTCGAGCACGGCGGCGAGGACGTCGGCGGGCTTCGCGCCCGACTCGGCGAGCGCGCGCATCTCGGCAAGGAGCTCGGCGAACGCTGCGAGCGGCTTCGTCGTACGGCTCGTGAGGCCCGGGATCTCGTCCGCGCGGGCGAGTGCCGCGCCGAACGAGATGCGCTCGCGCGCCGCGAGGTCCGCGACGACGGCCTCCGCGCGGTCACCGAGGCCGCGCTTGGGCACGTTGAGGATGCGACGCAGGTTGACGTCGTCGTCCGGGTTCGCGATGGCGCGCAGGTACGCGACCGCGTCCTTGATCTCGCGACGCTCGTAGAAGCGCGTGCCGCCGACGACCTTGTAGGGGATACCGACGCGGATGAGCACCTCCTCGAGCGCGCGCGACTGCGCGTTCGTCCGGTAGAAGATCGCGACATCACCCGGGCGGACGCCCTCGGTGTCGTGGAGGCGGTCGATCTCCTCGGCGACGAAGCGTGCCTCGTCGTGCTCGTTGTCCGCGGTCCAGCCGACGATCTGCGCGCCGTCACCCGCGTCCGTCCAGAGCTTCTTGGGGCGGCGGTCGGCGTTGCGCGCGATGACGGCGTTCGCGGCGGAGAGGATCGTCTGCGTCGAGCGGTAGTTCTGCTCGAGGAGGATCGTACGCGCCTGCGGGTAGTCCTTCTCGAACTCGAGGATGTTGCGGATCGTCGCACCGCGGAACGCGTAGATCGACTGGTCGGAGTCGCCGACGACGGTGAGCTCGCCCGCTGGCAGAGCGTGCGGGTGCTCGGCGTCGGGACCCGTGCCCGTGAGCTCCTTGACCAGCACGTACTGCGCGTGGTTGGTGTCCTGGTACTCATCGACGAGGATGTGCCGGAACCGCCGCCGGTAGTGCTCGGCGACGGCCGGGAACGCCTGGAGCAGGTGGACGGTCGTCATGATGATGTCGTCGAAGTCGAGCGCGTTCGCGGCCTGGAGCCGCGCCTGGTAGCGCGTGTAGGCCTGCGACAGCACGGAGTCGAAGGCTCCGCCGGGCGTCGAGTCGTCCTCGCGGCCTGCGCGCGAGGCGAAGTCGTCGGGGTCGACGAGCTCGTTCTTGAGGTCCGAGACCCGGTTGAGGAGCTGGCGCGGCGGGAACTTCTTGGGGTCGAGGTCGAGCTCGCGGCAGACGAGCGTCATGAGCCTCTGGGAGTCGGCCGCGTCGTAGATCGAGAAGCTCGAGCGCAGCCCTGCATGCTCGTGCTCGCGGCGCAGGATGCGCACGCACGCGGAGTGGAACGTCGAGACCCACATGCGGCGTGCGTCCGGCCCGACGAGGGCCTCGACGCGCTCGCGCATCTCCGCAGCCGCCTTGTTGGTGAACGTGATCGCGAGGATCTGCGAGGGGTAGGCGCGGCCCGTCGCGAGCAGGTACGCGATGCGGTGCGTGAGGACGCGCGTCTTGCCCGAGCCTGCGCCCGCGACGATGAGCAGCGGAGACCCGCCGTGCTCGACGGCCGCGCGCTGCTCAGGGTTGAGCCCCACGAGGAGATCGGCCGGGTCGGGGCCCGCGAGCGCGTCGTCGTGCTCCGGCTCCGTCCACGTGCGCGGCGCGACGGACGGCAGGCGCGCGGAGTCGTCGAAACCGGGCAGGGCGAGGGAGTCGAAGAGTGAGCTCATAGCGGCACCAGCCTAAGCCGCACCACCGACATCGAGCTCCCCCCTGTCCACACCCCTCCCCCTCTCCCGACGGTTCGATGCGTTCCGCCCGTTCGAGGCTCGGAAGGCGTCAGCTCGCCGGGAGGAGAAGGGCCTCGCTCAGGTGAGGAAGAGGCCGACGATCCACGCGACGGTCGCGACAATCGCCCCCGCGAGCTCGACGAGGATCGACAGCCCCGTCGCCTTGAGGGCGACGAGCGTCGCCCGCCACGCCGCCCCCGTGTCCCAGTCGCGCTTCGTCGCCTCGGCGACGTAGACGCCCAGCGGAAACCCGACGAGCATGCCGACGACGGGGATGACGAAGAAACCGATGACGCCGCCGACGACGCCCCACCAGAGCGTCGAACTCCTCACGTCGTTGCGCAGCATGTACCGCCCGGCGACGAGGTACTTCCCGACGGCGGCGGCCACCGTCGCGAGCGCCGCGACCGCGAGCACCGCCCACGCGATCCCTCCGGTGAAGATCGCCCACACGAGGATCGCGCCGAGCACGACGAACCCCCCGGGCAGCACCTGCACGAGAACCCCGAACAGGCCCAGCACGATGACGAGGCCGACGAGCAGCTCACCCCAGAGTTCCATGGGACGAGGTTACGGCGTCGCTGCGGAAGTCAGCGGAGGTCACCGTCGCGGAGCGCGGAGCGCACCGGCCGGCGCCCGCGCTCAGCCACGGGTCACCGGGACGTCCGTGACGTCAGGGAACCCGGGCACGCGCACCGTCACCGTCGTCGTCGCGGCGTCGAGCGCCGGGACGAGCGCATACAGCGGGTGCCATGTCGCACCGATCGTCTTCGGGTAGTCCGAGCACGCGCAGAACGACTCCGTCTGTGCAGGCGACTCCGGACGACGTGAGGCGAACGGCTTGAGGATGGACTCCGACGTCGGGTCGATCAGCGAGACCTCTGCGATGTCCCACGTCTCGATGCTCAACGCCGGTGCGGAGACCGAGACCTCGTCGCCCGGCGTTCTCAGCCCGATGACGAGTCGCGTCGAGGTCGTGCCGGCCTCGACGCGGAAGACCCCGAGCTCGGCGGGCTCCTGTGTGAGCGACAGCGAGAGGATCGTGCCCTGGGCGGAGCTCGCAGGGTCGCCGAGCGCGGCCGCGGCCGCCACCGTCGCTGCGACCTGCGTCGGGTCGACGGCCCCGGGATCGCTCGTCGTCGGGCTCGTCGGCGCCTCACCCGTGCCGGTGGCCGTGGCGGTCACGGTGGGGGTCGGCGAGGGACCCGGGTCGCCCCCCGGGGTGCAGCCCGCGAGGACGACCAGGAGGACGGCCGGGACCAGGGCGGCGGCCTGTCGTCGTGCTGAGAACCTCACTTGCTCACCTCATAGGTCACCGTCACGCGACGGTTCTTCTTCTTGCCGGCGTCGGTGCTGTTGGGCGCGACGGGCTCTGCCTCACCGCGGCCCTCGACCTTGAGGTCGAGGCTCGGCGCGCGCTCGCGGAGCACGTCCGCGACCGTCCGCGCACGTCGCTGAGAAAGCTCGTCGTTGCCGATGCGCTTGTCGGGCACGGAGTCCGTGTGCCCGACAACCGTCGCATGCGTGACGTTCGCGGCGACGAGCTCGTCCGCCACCTCGAGGACACGCGCGCGACCCTTCCCGGAGAGGTCCCACGTGCCGGGCGAGAAGAAGAAGTCGGCCGAGAGGCTGACCGAGACTTCCTCGGGGGTCGTGTCGGTCTCGGTCGACTCCTCGAGATCCCCGACGCGCGACGTCAGCTCGAAGGTCGATGCCGCCGGGTCCGCTGCAGCGATGCGCTGCGCGTCCGGGAGTGCGGGCCACCCGTCGCTCACGGGGCCCCACGTCGTGGCGGACGCCGGCAGCAAAGGGCCGTCCTCGACGGGGAGGTCGGAGACGACGGCGCCCCACTCGAGGACGAGATCGACCGACGTGACGCCAGCAGGAAGCTCTGGGAGGACCGCGTACACGCCGACGAGGGTCCCGGCGGGGAACTCCTCCCCGGCGGGGGCGCTCACGAGGCCGCCCTCACCCTTGATGAAGAGCGGGCGGTACGCAGTGAGGCCGACGGCGTCGACGATCGTCATCTGCGAGGCGTCGAGCACCTTGAACGGGGACATGCTCGGCTGGAACGCGAAGCCCGACCTCAGCGCTTGCCCGGACCCGGGCTCGGTCGCGACCGAGTAGTACACCGCGGTGGCTCCCGGGATCCGCCGGACACCGTGGACAGCGCCCACGATCGTCTCACCGTCGAACTTGCCGAAGTGGGGGTACGTGAACGTCCCGCGCACGGGGATGTCCGTGACGGTCGCGGCCTCGGTCCCGACAGACGTCGCCGATGCGACCGGCAACGCCGTCAGCGCAAGCACACCGGCCGCGGCAAGTGCGTAGACAGCCGGCCATCGTCTCTTGAGCACCAGATCTCCTCTTTCGGGGAATGACGTCAGCCGCTAGGTTCTCCTGTCTTCCCGCGTGCCGCAAGCGCGCGGATCCGCTGGTCCGGGACGTCACACACGCCGACGGCCCCGGTCGCGCCGAGGGGCGCGGCCGGGGCCGTCGGGTGCTGCGTGGCAGGTCACGCGACGTGCGTGTCGCCCCAGCCGACCGCGAGCGACACGTTGACCACGACGAGCGCGAGGAGGCCGCCGAGGTAGCCCTTCGTCACGCGCTCGGGCTTCTTCTCGCCGAGGATCGTCATGACGACGACCGCGATCGTGACGAGCGTCTTGATGCCGATCTTCATGTGGTTGAGCGAGCCGTCGCCCATCTCCTTGACGCCGACGAGCAAAAGGCCCGTGACGAGCGCGGTGAGCGCGGCGTGCATCGTGCCCTTGGCGAGGCGCGGCTCCTTGAGCGTGACGATGACGCCGCCGAGGATCATGGCCCAGCTGAGGAGGTGGAGGATGAGGAGGATCTTGTAGACGAGGTCCATGCCGTCATCGTAGGGAAGGTGGCCGCGCGGGCGCGACCCTGAGGCGACGCACCGTCATGAAAGCGTCGGTGAGGTCGCTCACAGCAGGCGTCGGGCCGCCGCCCAGCGCGTGAGCTCGTGCCGTGACGAGAGCTGCAGCTTGCGGAGCACCGACGACACGTGGGTCTCGACGGTCTTCACTGAGATGAAGAGCTCGGAGGCGACCTCCTTGTACGCGTAGCCGCGTGCGATGAGCCGCATGACCTCCTGCTCGCGCGCCGAGAGCCGGTCGAGCTCGTCGTCGTGCACTGCCGTGTCCGCGGCAGCCGTGCCGAACGCGTCGAGCACGAACCCCGCGAGGCGCGGGGAGAAGACCGCGTCGCCCCCGGCGACGCTCACGACGGCGTCGCTGAGCGCGGGTCCCTCGATCGCCTTGGTGACGTAGCCGCGAGCGCCCGCCCGGATGACCTCGACGACGTCCGCAGCCGCGTCGGAGACGCTCAGCGCGAGGAAGCGCGTCGAGTCGCGCAGGTCCGCGCAGCGCCGCAGCACCTCGGCTCCTCCCCCGCCGGCCCCGCCGGGCAGGTGGACGTCGAGCAGGACGACCGCGGGGCGCAGGCGCGTGACGACGTCGACCGCCGCGTCGACGTCCGCCGCCTCGCCGACGACGTCGACGCGCGCGTCGAGGCTCGCCCGCACGCCAGCGCGGAACATGTTGTGGTCGTCGACGAGGACGACGCTCACGGGACCGTCGGGCTCGGGCACGTTCATCAGGGGCTGTCCTCCCGGCGTCCGCGCGGACGCCTCCGGGGACCATCGTGCCCTACCACCCTCGCTCGCGGGACAGAGCCCGGTCCCGGACCCGGGGGGGAGGCGCCTACGCCTCCGCGGTGCCCGGCGCGGCCGTGCCCGTGGCCGTCGAGCCCGAGGTCGCCGAGCCGGGCGTCGCGGCCGCGGCGTCAGGCTCCGCACGCGGCACCGAGAGCCGCACCTCGGTGCCCGCGCCCTCGCGCACGACGATCTCCGCCGTGCCGCCGCGCCGCCGCACGCGTCCGAGGATCGACTCGCGCACCCCGAACCTGTCCGTCGGCACGGCGTCGAGGTCGAAACCCTCGCCGCGGTCCCGCACGAACGCCTCGACCCGGTCGTCACGCACCTCGAGGAACAGCGAGACGGGCGGCGCACCGTGGGTCACCGCGTTGACGAGCGCCTCGCGCGTCGCCTGGAGCAGCGCCGTCGTCGCGGGCGACGGCACGCAGTCCCCGACGACCACCGTGTCGACCGTCCGCGCGGGCGCGTCCTCGCCACCTCGAAAGTGCCCGTCCTCGATCTGCCCGACGAGGCGCTTGAGCTCGGCTGCGACGCTCGTGCCCTCCTGCGGCCGATCGTCGTAGAGCCACTCCCGCAGCTCACGCTCCTGCGCACGCGCGAGGCGGGCGACCTTCTCCGGGTCGTCGGCGCCGCGCCGGATGAGTGCGAGGGTCTGGAGCACGGAGTCGTGGAGGTGCGCCGCGATGTCGGCGCGCTCCGCCTCGCGCGCCCGCGCCTCGCGCTCCGCGCCGAGCTGGCGCGTGAGCCGCAGCCACCACGGCGCCGCGACGAGCGCGAGCCCCGCAAGCATGACGAACGCCGCGACGAGCGACGTCCCGAGCTCCCCTGCGGAGAGCTCGGGGCCAAGCAGGAGGACGACGCCGACGATGACGAGCAACGCACCGCCCGCGATGCGCAGCAGCGCGCCGGGCGTCCGGCCGCCCGAGCGCGCGAGCAGCCGACCGCGGTCGACGTCGTCGAGCTGGCTCCACGCGAGCAGCGCCCCGACGACGATGACGAGGACGGGCAGCACCCCGTCGACACTGACGTGCCACCCCGTCCTCAGCCCGATGAGCAGCACTGCGCCGGCGACGAGCAGGACGCCGACGAGGATGTCACGGACCGGCAGCCGTCGCAGCGTCGCGGCGGGGCCGCGGCTCAGCCGCGCCCGCGATGCCGGGAGCGCGTCGCCCGCGGCACGCGCAGGGTCGCCCGCCGGCACGAGGAGCCAGCAGAACACGTAGATCGCGATGCCGATGCCGCCGACGAACGACAGCCCGATGAGCGCGAGACGCACGTGCCGGACCTCGAGCCCGAGGTGCGCGGCGAGACCGGCAGCGACGCCGCCGACGAGGCGCCCCGCGTCCGGGCGCAGCAGCGGCAGCCGCTCGGGCGGCGTCGCGGGCAGGAAGGGGAGCACACCCCCATCCTCGCCGACGCACACGACCCTGGGGAGGCCCCGCGACGAGGATCAGGGTCCTCCCGTGCAAGAACCAGGGTCCGCTCAGGGTGACACCCGATGGTCCCGGGCGTCCCGTCAGGCGAGGCTTGAGCCATGGACACGACACCGAACCCCCAGGGACCGGCCCCCACCCCGCCGCCCCAGCCCTCCGGGACCGACCGCTTCTTCGACTCGATCCGTGGCTGGGGAGTCTTCCGGGCGCAGGACCGGTGGATCGGCGGCGTCGCGCACGGCCTCGCCCGCCGCTGGGGGCTCGACCCCGTCGTCGTGCGGGCGCTCTTCGTCGCGTCGCTGCTCCTCGGCGGCATCGGACTCGTCGCGTACGCGCTCGGCTGGGCGTTCCTCCCCGAGGAGGCCGACGGTCGCATCCACGCGCAGCAGCTCGTGCGCGGTGACTTCGACGTCGCGATCGTCGGTGCGTTCCTCATGCTCGCGACCGGCTTCTCGTGGCTCGGGCCGTGGCGGCTCCTCGGCAGCTGGGGCGACGGCCTCACCGGTGCGTTCTGGGTGCTCGCGATCATCGGCGTCGTCGTGTGGATCGCGACGACGCGCCAGCAGCGCACGACGCCGCGTCCGCCTGCCTCGCCCGGCGCCGCTCCGGGGTCACCGACATGGACGGGTGCGTCCTCGTGGTCGGGGCCGACGCCGCCCGCGCCGGCTCCCGCGTCGACCGGCTGGTCGTCGACGAGCTCGGTGAGCGCTGCGGGGCCGGCGGCCCCCGCGGCCCAGGGCCCGGCCTGGTCGACGCCCCGGACGTCGACGGCTCCCCCGGCTCCGCCCCAGCCCGTCCCGGGGTGGAAGGCTCCGAGAGGGCCCGTCGTGCTCGGCGCAGGTGCCGTCTCGGTGAGCCTCGTCGTCGGACTCACGGCGCTCACTGTCGCAGGGCTCATGATCGCGCAGCGCTACTCCGCGTTCGACGGCCCGCTCCTGCTCTCGGCGCTCGCGGTCCTCGTCGTGCTCGCCGGTGTCGCGACGATCGTCGCGGGCATCCGTGGTCGCTCAGCCGGCTCGCTCGGCACGCTCGCGGTCCTCGCTCTCGTCGTCGGCGCCCCGGCCGCGCTGTGGAACGGAGCGGGGTCACCGCTCGACGTCCGCACCGCCGAGCGCCTCGTGCTCGGCGACCGGACGAGCGCGCCGAACGACCGTGTCGTCGCCGGCCACGGCTTCGTCTTCGGGGCCGGCAGCTGGGACATCGACCTCTCCGACGTACCGCTGAGCTCCGAGCAGCTCGTCGTCCCCGTGTCGTTCGGCATGGGCGACGCGACGATCACCCTGCCCGAGGGCGCCGCCTGGATCGCCGACGTCCGGCTCGGCGCAGGCGACATCGAGTCGCACCTCAGCGACGGCACGACGACGTCCGTCGACGGAGTCGGCATCCGCCGCACCGTCGAGTCCACCGCCGTCCGCGACGGCGCGACCCCCACCCTTCGTCTCGACCTCCGGGCGGGCCTCGGCTCCGTCTCGCTCACCGAGGAGTCAGCATGACCACCGATCCCACCCAGCCGCTGCCCGTGACGCCCGACGCCACCGTGACTCCTCAGGACACCGTGACGGCCGACGACACCATGGCGGACGACACGCCGCGCACCGTTCCTGGCGTCGAGCCGGACGCACCGTCCGCGGGGTACACCCCGTCGGCCGAGGCCGCGAGCGCCTACCCACCTCCCGCGTGGACCGCTCCGCCCGCCGACGCACCACGCGAGGTGTCGACGAGCGTGCGCACGGGAACGATCGTCTGGGGTGCGATCCTCGTCGTCGCGGGCGTCGTCCTCGCGGCGTCCGCTGCCGGGTTCACGCTCGACCTCGGGCTCGTCGCGATCGTCGCGCTCGCCGGAGCGGGCATCGCGCTCCTCGCCGGGGCGCTCACGACGTCCGTGCGGCGCAGCCGCCGGGAACGTGCACGCTGACACGACCCCGAGCACGACGAAGGGCCTCACCCACCGGGTGAGGCCCTTCGTCGTCGTGCGCTGCGCTCAGCGCGGCGTCACTCCTTGGTGACGGCGGCGGCCGGCGCGGGGACCGACGCGATGCGGTTGAACGCGAAACCGAAGGCCAGCATCATGACGCCGAGGCCGATGACGAGGGCGGAGACGCCGTACGCGATGACCGAGGAGAAGAGCGACGCGCGGAGGAACGAGCCGTTCATCACCGTGGTGCGCTGGCCCTGGGCCTTCGCGGCTGCCTCGGTGTTCGTGATGACCTCGGGGGCGGCGTTGAGCTGCGTGAGGGTCGCGATGTCCAGCTTGTCGACGGCGGCGGCGATGTCCTCGGACTTCGTCGTGTCAGCAGCCTTCGCGGCCGCCTTGAGCTCGCTGACCTTCGCACCGAGCTGGGCGTAGGTCTGCCCCTCGGAGCCGGCGAGCGCGTGCTTGTTGATGACCTCGGCCTGCGCGTAGGCGGTGAACGGGCCCCCGACCTTCTTGCCGGCAAGCATGTCTGCGTCGGCGGAGATCGTGATCTCCTCGGCCTTGAGCTGGCTCGTGATCATGCCCCAGACGACACCGCCCGCGACGATGAGCACGGCGCCCGCGACGAACGACAGGATCGCGACGATCGAGACGGACTTCTTGACGTTGGCGTTCATTGGTTTCTTTCCCCTCAGGTGCCGGCCCGGGGATCCGGTCCGGTCGGTGGTTCTTGCCTCGGCTCCCAAGTTACGGACTGCGGAAGCCGTGATCTTGGGACCTTCGGCCACCTTTTCACGGCGACTCCGGGTTCTTTCGTCAGAAACGCCGACTCCCATCGCCGCAGGTTGAGGCGGATGCAGCGGCACCCGTACCGCCGCTCCGTGGCCGAGTGTCAGGACGTCGGTGCCGAGCTTCGAGGCGTGCTCCCGCACGACGACGACGGCCCGCCACCTCCGCAGAGGTGACGGGCCGTCGTCATGCCGCAGGTCTGCGGCTCACTCCCACTCGATGGTGCCCGGCGGCTTGCTCGTGACGTCAAGGACGACACGGTTGACCTCGGGAACCTCGTTCGTGATGCGTGTGGAGATCTTCGCGAGGACCTCGTAGGGCACGCGCGACCAGTCCGCAGTCATCGCGTCCTCGGACGAGACGGGACGCAGGACGATCGGGTGGCCGTACGTGCGGCCGTCGCCCTGAACGCCGACGGAGCGGACGTCGGCGAGGAGGACGACAGGGCACTGCCAGATCTCACCGTCGAGGCCCGCGGCCGTGAGCTCGGCGCGCGCGATCGCGTCGGCGGCGCGCAGCAGGTCGAGCCGCTCGGCCGTGACCTCACCGACGATGCGGATGCCGAGGCCGGGGCCCGGGAAGGGCTGGCGCGCGACGATCTCCTCGGGAACGCCGAGCTCGCGGCCGACCGCGCGCACCTCGTCCTTGAAGAGGTCCCGCAGCGGCTCGACGAGCTCGAACTGGAGGTCCTCGGGCAGGCCGCCGACGTTGTGGTGGCTCTTGATGTTCGCCGCACCCTCGCCGCCGCCCGACTCGACGACGTCGGGGTAGAGAGTGCCCTGGACGAGGAACTTCACCTCGGTGCCAGACTCGCCGGCCTCCTCGACGACCTGGCGCGCGGCGTCCTCGAAGACCCGGATGAACTCGCGGCCGATGATCTTGCGCTTGGTCTCCGGGTCCGTCACGCCGGCGAGCGCGGTGAGGAACCGCTCCTTCTCGTCGCGGACGATGAGGCGCACGCCCGTCGAGTCGACGAAGTCGCGCTCGATCTGCTCGACCTCGCCGGCCCGCATGAGCCCGTGGTCGACGTGGACGCACGTGAGCTGGTCGCCGACGGCGCGCTGCACGAGCGCGGCCGCGACCGCGGAGTCGACGCCGCCCGAGAGCGCGCAGATCACGCGTGCGTCGCCCACCTGGGCGCGGATCGCGGCGACCTGGTCGGCGATGACGCTGCCCGGGGTCCAGTCGCCCGCGAGACCGACGCCCTCGTAGAGGAAGTTCTCGAGGGCCTTCTGGCCGAGCGGGGAGTGCTTGACCTCGGGGTGCCACTGCACGCCGAAGAGCGCGCGGTTGCGGTCCTCGAACGCCGCGACGGGCGAGCCGGGCGAGGTCGCGAGGACCTCGAAGCCCGCGGGCGCGGCATGAACGGCGTCACCGTGGCTCATCCAGGTCGTCTGCGTGGGCGGCGAGCCAGCGAGCAGCGTGCCCGTCCGGTCGATCGCGACATCGGTGCCGCCGTACTCGCGCGTGCCCGTCCGTGCGACGGTGCCGCCGAGGGCCTGCGCCATGGCCTGGAAGCCGTAGCAGATGCCGAGCACGGGGATGCCGGCGTCAAAAATCGCCGGGTCGACGGACGGCGCACCCTCCTCGTAGACGGACGAGGGCCCTCCGGAGAGGATGATCGCCGCGGGCTTCTTCTCGAGCATGCGCTCGACCGACCACGTGTGCGGGACGACCTCAGAGAACACCCGGGCCTCACGCACGCGGCGCGCGATGAGCTGGGCGTACTGAGCTCCGAGGTCGACGACGAGAACGGGTCCGTCGGGGTTCGGGGTGTTGGTCACCGCACAAGGATAGACGCCTGCGCGGCCGGGCCGCGGCGGTGCCCGCGGCTCAGGACGCCGTGCTGCCCACCGCTCCCGTGCTGCCCGGCGTCTGCGACGTCCCCGCCGCCACGGCGCGCTCCGCGCCGTCGAGCAGCGCCGTGGCCTCGGCGTGGACCTTCTTCTCGACGACGAACGACATGACAGGCACGACACCCGCGAGGACCATCGTCGCGAGCCGTCCGGTGCCCCAGCGCATCTTCACCCACAGGTCGACGACCGTGACGAGGTACACGACGTAGACCCAGCCGTGAGCGAAGGGGATCCACGCGATCCACGCCATGAGGTCGTCGGGCGCTCGCAGCACGTACTTGACGATCATCTCGACGCACAGGATGAGCAGGAACACGCCCGTGACGAGCGCGAGCACGCGGTAGCGCGCGAGCGCGGCGCGGGTCTTCGCGATGCGGTCCGTGAGGTCTGGCGTCGGCACGGGAAGCTCCTGGAAAAAGCGTTCGGGGAATGTCGGTGGCCCGGTCCATGCTAGTCGGGTGCGTTCACTCCCCCTCGACTCCCCAGGCATCCCGGACACCCGGTCCCCGGGCCGCTTCCTCTGGTGGCAGGCCCGCCGGCAGAAGGGCCCGCTCGCCCTCGCGCTCATCCTCGGCGTGCTCACCTTCGCGTCCCAGACGGTCATGCCGTACGTCTTCGGCGTGGCTCTCGACTCGGGGCTCGAGCAGGGGGTGACCCCCGAGCTCTGGCGGTGGGCGGGCATCCTCCTCGCCGCGGCCGTCGTCCAGGTCGTCACGGCCGCGTGGGGCCACCGCGCGGACGTCGTCAACTGGCTGCGCGCGTCGTTCGCGTCCTCCGAGCTCATCGGCAACCGCATCGTCGAGTCCGGCGACGCGATCAGCGAGGAGCTCCCCACGGGCGAGGTCGTCGCGACCGTCGCCTCCGACGCGCTGCGCATGGGCGACATCTACGCGAACGCCGCGCGCCTCGTCGGCTCGCTGTGCGCGTATGTCGTCGTCGCCGTCATCATGCTTAACATGTCGCTCCTGCTGGGGCTCGTCGTGACGCTCGGCCTTCCGATCGTCTCGGGCATGCTCGTGCTCCTCGTCAAGCCGCTCCAGGCGCGCCAGGCGGCGCAGCGCGAGGCCCAGGGCCGTCTCACGACGCTCGGCGCGGACACCGTCTCGGGCCTGCGCATCCTGCGCGGTATCGGTGGAGAGAAGGTCTTCGCGGACCGCTACAGGGCGCAATCACAGAAGGTCAAGGTCGCGGGCGAGCGCGTCGCGGTCACGCAATCGTGGCTCGACGGACTCCAGATCCTGCTGCCCTACCTCATGCTCGCGCTCGTCCTGTGGCTCGGTGCACGTGAGGCCGTCAAGGGCAACATCACGGCCGGTCAGCTCGTGACGTTCTTCGGCTACGCCTCGTTCCTCACGTGGCCCATGCAGAACATCGTCGAGGTCATCCAGTTCGTCACGCGCGCGTTCATCGCGTCCCGCAAGATCCTCAAGGTCCTGCAGACGGGCTCGGCGACGCCCGCGTCGTCGTCACCGGCGGTCATGCCTGCCGAGGGTGCCGAGCTCGTCGACGAGGCCTCGGGCCTCGTCGTCGCGCCGGGACGGCTCGTCGCGCTCGTGTGCCAGGACCCGGACGCCTCGGCAGCCGTCGCGACCCGGCTCGGCCGGCTCGACGACGAGCTCGAGGACGCGACACCCGTGCGTCTCGGCGGCGTCCTACTGCGCGACCTCGACAAGGGGGCCCTGCGCCGCCGCATCGTCGTCGGCGAAGCGACGCCCCACCTCTTCACGGGGTCGCTCCGCGCGGGTCTCGACGTCCGCGGCGGTGCGTCCGACGAGCAGATCCTCGCGGCCATGCACGTCGCGGACGCGGCCGACGTCCTCGACTCGACGCCCGACGGGCTCGACGGCGAGATCACGGAGAAGGGCCGCACGCTCTCGGGCGGGCAGCGTCAGCGCGTCGCGCTCGCGCGCGCGCTCCTCACGGACGCCGAGATCCTCGTGCTCGTCGAGCCGACAAGCGCGGTCGACGCCCACACCGAGGCGCGCATCGCGGAACGTCTCGCGGCCGCGCGCCGCGGTCGCACGACGGTCATCGTCACCGCGAGCCCGCTCGTCCTCGAGCACGTCGACGAGGTCGTGCTGCTCGAGGGAGGCACGATCGTCGCGCGCGGCACCCACCGCGGCCTCGTCACCGACACAGGCGAGGACGGCCGCCGCTACCGCGCGGTCGTCGACCGCAAGATGGACACCCACGACTCCCAGACCCCCGCGGAGGTGACCCGATGAGCGGGCGCAAGCTTCCCGTCGCCGACGGTCCGACGACGCGCCGGCACACCGCGGCGCTCCTGCGCCGTCATAGCCGTCCGCTCATCGGCATCACGGTGCTCCACACGATCGCGGCCCTCGCCGGTCTCGTCGGCCCGCTCCTCGTCGGCCGTCTCGTCGACCAGATCGTCGCGGGCGCGTCCCTCGCGGTCGTCGACCAGGCGGCGCTGATCTTCGTCACGGCGATCGTCCTGCAGTCCGTCCTCGTGCGCTTCGCCCAGCGCAAGGCTCGCGTCTACGGCGAGACGATGTTCGCCGAGCTCCGCGAGGACTTCGTCGATGCCGTCACGGCGCTGCCCCTCTCGACCGTCGAGTCGGCCGGCACGGGTGACCTCGTCGGTCGCACGACGAACGACGTCGACCGTGTGCAGTTCGCCGTCCGTTTCGGCGTGCCGCGCGTCCTTGTCGCGATCATCACGATCGTCGCAACCCTCGTCGCGGCGTTCATCATCGCGCCGCAGGTGACGGTCGTCATGGTGCTCACCGCGCCGATCGTCGTCATCGTCTCGCGGTGGTACCTCGCCCGGGCCACGCCCGGCTACCAGCGCGAGTCCGCCGCGTACGCAGCGCTCAACGGCACGATCACCGAGTCCGTCGAGGGGGCGCGCACGATCGACGCCCTGGCGCTCGAGCAGACACGCCGCGACCGGCTGCGCGCCGACCTCCGCGAGGCCTTCGAGGCCGAGCGGTACACGCTCCGGCTGCGGACGGTCCTCACGCCCGGCCTCGACACGCCGTTCATGCTCGCGCCGATCATCCTGCTGCTCTGGGGCGCGTTCCTCATCAGCCACGGCTGGACGACGGTCGGTGACGTCACGGCGATCGTCCTCTACATGCGGATGATCATCGGCCCCATCTGGGAGCTCGTTTTCTGGCTCGACGAGATCCAGGTCGCGATGACGTCGCTCGGGCGCCTCTTCGGCGTGCGGCTCGTCGAGCCGGATCGCACGACGTCGGGCGTCGAGCCCACGGACGAGGTCGTGCGCACCGAGGCTGTGCGCTACGCGTACCGCGAGGGGCACGACGTCCTCCACGGCATCGACCTCGACCTGCGCCCTGGCGAGCGCCTCGCGGTCGTCGGCCCCTCGGGCGCCGGCAAGTCGACGCTCGGCCGCATGATCGCCGGCATCCATCCGCCCACGGGCGGGGCGGCGACGGTCGGCGGCGTGCCGCTCGTCGACCTGCCGCTCGAGGACCTGCGCGGCCACGTCGCGCTCGTCACGCAGGAGCACCACGTGTTCGTCGGCACGCTCGCCGACAACCTGCGCCTCGCCGACGTCACGGCGAGCGACGAGGCCCTGCTGGGGGCGCTCGACGCGGTCGCGGCGCGCACGTGGGTCGACTCGCTGCCGGACGGCATCGAGACCGAGGTCGGCTCAGGCGGTTATCAGCTCAGCCCAGCGCAGGCCCAGCAGGTCGCGCTCGCGCGCCTCGTGCTGCTCGACCCGCACACGCTCATCCTCGACGAGGCGACGAGCCTCCTCGACCCGCGGGCCGCCCGCGAGCTCGAGACGTCGCTCGGCGCGGTCCTCACCGGCCGCACGGTCGTCGCGATCGCGCACCGCCTCCACACGGCCCACGACGCGGACCGCGTCGCGGTGGTCGACGGTGGCCGCATCAGCGAGATCGGCCCGCACGCCGAGCTCGTCTCGGCCGGCGGCGACTACGCCGCGCTGTGGCACTCCTGGCAGAGCGAGTAGCCCACGGTTCCAGTCCGCGAGGTCGCTGCTGAGAGCTGAGGTCGCTGATCGAGATCAGCGACCTGGACTCTCAGCAGCGACCTCGCGGGGCGTGTTCAGTCCCGGAACTGTTCCCAGCCTGCGAAGGCGTCGGGATCGCGGCCTGTACGCGCCTCGTCGCGGAGCATCTGCACCCACAGGCCCACGGCAAAGAGACCGAAGATCCACCATTGCAGTGCGTAGAAGAGGTTCTGCAGGTTGACGCCCTCACCGCCCTGAACGGTGGGTCGCGGCAGGAGCGTGAGGGCCTCGGAATCCGCCGGGTCCGTGGCCGAGGCCACGAGGTAGCCCGAGTAGATGGGCCCGCCCCACCTGTTGGCGAGCTGACCCGAGGAGATGGAGTCTGTGATCCCGTCGGTGACGATGCCGACGCCGACGGCTTCGGAGGACTGCAGGTAGCCGGTGACCGTCACCTCGCCCGAGGGCGCCGCGGGTGCGTCGTCGGGCGTGGCCACCCAGCCGCGCACCACCGGAATGACGGGGGCTCCCGAAAGGTCGGCCCACGACGCGCCCCCGGAGCCGTCGTCGCTCACCCGCAAGGGGGTGAGCACGAGGTATCCGGTCGCGCCATCGGCCGCACGCCCGGAGACAAGCAGTTGGTCGGTCTCAAAGGTGCCGGTCACGGTGACACTCGCGCCGACGGCCGCGCCCGGGAACGCCCGCTGCGGCACGAGAACGTCTGCGAGCGCCCGCGGTCCGGCCTGGGACAGTTCGTCGAGGCGGTGCTGCTCGGCCTGTGCGCCGCGTTCATAGGCACGCGAGAGCTGCCACACGCCAAGGTTCGCGCACACGGCGACCGCGGCAATCATGACGATGAACATGACGACGACGCGCGGAGCAATCGCGGCACGCACATAGTCGGCGATCGTCGGCCGGGGACCACGTCCTGCTGACGCCGCATCTTCAACCGACGCGTCGGCCGGAGCAGGAGCGTCAGCCTGGGCAGCAGCGTCGGTCTCGGCGGGAGCGTCGGGAACGGGCGCAGACATGCCCCCACGCTATCGCGCTCCCGGCACCCACATCCCCGGACGGATTGACGCTTTACCCGCATTGAATGCGGGTAAAGCGTCAATCCGTCGGGGAGGGGCGGGCTCGGATGTGGCCGTTCCTCTCGTGCGTGTGGCCTGAACGCAGCAAGATGGAAGAGCACGGAATCACCCCGAAGTCCTTCCCGAGGAGCTCAGCGTGAACGTTCCATCTCCGTCCGCCGCCCTGCTGGCCACACCGACGTCGGCCTGGCACCGCGGCTCAGGAACCCTCAACGACGAGACCATCACCCGCATCGACGGCTGGTGGCGTGCCGCCAACTACTTGTCCGTCGGGCAGATCTACCTCCTGGCGAACCCGCTCCTGCGGGAGCCCCTCACCCGCGATCACGTCAAACCGCGACTGCTCGGGCACTGGGGCACCACGCCGGGGCTCAACTTCATCTACGCGCACCTCACCCGGGCGATCCGCGAGCGCAGCCAGTCGACGCTCTACGTCACGGGCCCGGGCCACGGCGGCCCCGGCCTTGTTGCGAACGCCTACCTCGAAGGCACGTACACCGAGACGTACCCGGACATCACCCAGGACGATGAGGGCCTGCGCCGCCTCGTGCGGCAGTTCTCCTTCCCCGGTGGGATCCCCTCCCACGTCGCTCCGGAGACCCCGGGGTCGATCCACGAGGGTGGCGAGCTCGGCTACGCGCTCTCGCATGCGTACGGCGCGGCGTTCGACAATCCGGATTTGCTCGTCGTCGCGGTTGTCGGCGACGGCGAGGCTGAGACGGGTCCGCTCGCGACGAGCTGGCACTCAAACAAGTTCCTCAACCCGGCCACGGACGGCGTCGTCCTGCCGATTCTTCATCTCAACGGATACAAGATCGCCAACCCGACGGTTCTCGCGCGCATTGACGACGACGAGCTCGAGGCGCTCATGCGCGGCTACGGCCACACCCCTCACGTCTTTGTTGCGGGCTTCGACGACGAAACACCGGCGAGCTTCCACCGGCGCTTCGCCGAGCTTCTCGACACGGTGCTCGACGACATTGCGGCGATCAAGGAGAGCGCCGCGGCGGGCGATGAGTCGCGTCCGCGGTGGCCGATGATCGTTCTGCGCACGCCGAAGGGCTGGACGTGCCCGCCCGTCATCGACGGGAAGCGCACGGAGGACTCCTGGCGTGCGCACCAGGTTCCGCTCGCGAGCGCGCGGGACACGCCCGAGCACCTTGAGGTGCTCGAGGAGTGGCTCCGCTCGTACCGTCCCGAAGAGCTCTTCGACGCGACCGGCCGCCTCGATGCGGACATTGCGGCGCTTGCTCCGGAGGGCACGCTGCGGATGAGCGCGAATCCGCACGCGAACGGGGGCCTGCTCACGCAGGACCTGCGGCTGCCGGACTTCCGTGATCACGCCGTCGACGTTCCCGCGCCGGGTGCGACGTCGCACGAGGCGACGCGGGTCCTCGGCGAGTTCCTCACGGACGTCGTCCGGCTCAATCCGTCGACGTTCCGGATTTTCGGGCCCGACGAAACCGCGTCGAACCGCCTCCAGGCGGTGTACAAGGCCACCGACAAGGTGTGGAATGCCGCGTACCTGCCGACGGATGACGACGATCACCTTGCGCGCCGCGGGCGCGTCGTCGAGATGCTCTCGGAGCATCAGTGCCAGGGGTGGCTTGAGGGCTATCTGCTCACGGGGCGCCACGGTCTGTTCAGTTGCTACGAGGCGTTCATCCATATTGTCGACTCGATGGTCAACCAGCACGCGAAGTGGCTCAAGGTCACGCGCGAGATCCCGTGGCGTCGTCCCGTGCCGAGCCTCAACTACCTGCTCTCGAGTCACGTGTGGCGCCAGGACCACAACGGCTTTTCCCACCAGGACCCAGGCTTCGTTGACCACGTCGTCAACAAGAAGGCCGAGGTGGTGCGGGTCTACCTGCCGTTCGACACGAACACCCTGCTGAGCACGTATGACCATTGCTTGCGGTCGCGCGACTACATCAACGTCGTCGTCGCGGGGAAGCAGCCCACCGCGGACCTGCTGACCATGGACGAGGCGGTGGCGCACTGCAAGCGCGGCCTGGGCATCTGGGAGTGGGCGGGCACGGAGGTCGCGGGCGAGGATCCGGACGTCGTCCTGGCATGCGCGGGCGACGTCCCGACGCTTGAGGTGCTCGCGGCCGCCGATCTGCTGCGTCAACATGTGCCGGAGCTGCGGGTGCGCGTCGTCAACGTCGTCGACCTCATGCGGCTGCAGGATGAGCGCGAGCATCCGCACGGCCTGTCCGACCGTGACTTCGACACGATTTTCACGACGGACGCGCCGGTGATCTTCGCGTACCACGGCTACCCGTGGCTCATCCACCGCCTCACGTATCGCCGCAAAGGGCACAGCAACATTCACGTGCGCGGGTACAAGGAGGAGGGCACGACGACGACGCCGTTCGACATGGTCATGCTCAATGACCTCGACCGCTTCCACCTCGTCATTGACGTCATCGACCGGGTTGAGGGCCTCGGCTCCCGCTACGGTGCGCTGCGTCAGCACATGCAGGATGAGCGGCTGCGGGCCCGGCAGTACACGCGCTCGCACGGGGAGGACCTGCGGGAGATCCGTGACTGGGTGTGGCCCGCGGCGGCGGCGCTCGCCGAGGCCAGCGGCACGCCCCTCGGCACGGGCGCCGCGGTCGAGACAGGCGGAGACAACGAGTAGCCCCGCGCTACCCCGCCCCTCCTGACGGATTGACGTTCTACCCGCATCGAATGCGGGTAGAACGTCAATCCGTCGGGGAAGGGAGGGCTGCAGGGGGCGGGCGGCAAGGAGTGCGGGCGAAGGGCTCGTCGTGACGGACGTCTCGTCCCTCCGGCGGCTTGTTTGAATGACGACGGCCAGCGGGGATGAAAGGCTGTGTTCAGCCACACACGGCCTCGCGGACATCATGGGACCTCTGTCCCCCGTTTCCCCGACAGCCACCGTGTTTGGTGGAAAGTGAGCCCGCCCAACGGCGGGTTCGCACTGCGGACCGGCGTCGACGCAGTCGGCGCTCCGCACCCGGCGGCCCGGAGGGGGTCGCCCGCACAGGAGGCGAGCTCGTGACAACGTCGGCACGGAACATCTACATCACGTCTGCCGAAGGTGCGACGGGCAAATCGACCCTCGCTCTCGGCGTCGTCGATCTCCTCACCCGTCGCGTGCAGCGGGTCGGCGTCTTCCGTCCCGTCGCACGGTCGACGGAGACGCGTGACCACGTCCTCGAGCTGCTGCTCGCGCACGACGGCGTGGACCTCTCCTACGAGGAGTGCGTCGGCGTCACGTACGACGAGCTCCACGCGGACGCCGAGGCTGCGCTGTCGACGATCGTCTCCCGCTACCACGCGGTCGAGGCCAAGTGCGACGTCGTCGTCATCGTCGGCACGGACTACACGGACGTCGCAGGCCCCACCGAGCTCGGCGTCAACGCGCGCATCGCCGCGAACCTCGGCGCCCCCGTGCTCCTCGTCGTCTCCGGTGCCCGCCGCACGCCCGAGGCCGTCCGTCAGAGCGCGGACGTCGCGATCGCGGAGCTCGCGGCGCACCACGCGCACGCGATCTCGGTCGTCGCCAACCGGTGCGCCCCCGAGCAGACGGCGGCGGTCGCCGCCGCGCTCGACGGTCCGCTGCCGAGCTGGGCCGTACCGGAGGAGCCGTTCCTCTCCGCGCCGACGATGGGCCAGCTCGCCGATGCCGTCGGCGGCCGCCTGCTGCTCGGCGACCCTGCTCTCCTGGGCCGTGAGGTCCTCGACGTGCAGGTCGGGGCGATGGGCGTCGAGCACCTCCTCGGCCGCATCAAGGAGGGGTCCGTCGTCATCGCCCCCGGAGACCGGTCCGACATCCTTCTCGGTCTTGTCATGGCGAACTCCGCGGCGGGCTTCCCGAGCCTCTCGGGCATCATCCTCAACGGTGGCTTCACGCCGCCCGAGACGATCGCACGGCTCGTCGAGGGGCTTGACCAGCGACTGCCGATCGTCGCGACGGACCTCGGGACGTTCCGTTCGGCGTCGGCCGCGTACGAGACGCGCGGCATGGTGACGAAGGACGCCGAGCTCAAGGTCGCGGCCGCGCTCGCGCTCTTCGAGCAGTACGTCGCGGGCGACGCGCTGCTCGACCACCTGCAGCTGTCGCGGACGGACGTCGTCACCCCGCTGATGTTCGAGTACGAGCTGCTCGACCGGGCGCGCAACGACCGCAAGCACATCGTCCTGCCCGAGGGCAACGACGACCGCATCCTGCGGGCGGCTGCGCAGCTGCTGCAGCGCCAGGTCGCGGAGCTGACGATCCTCGGCACGCCGCGCGACATCCAGGCGCGAGCGGCGGAGCTGGGTCTCGACCTCTCCGAGGCGCACCTCGTCGACCCGTCCGAGGGCGAGCTCTTCGAGCGGTTCGCGCTCGAGTACACGGAGCTGCGCAAGCACAAGGGCATGACTGTCGACCGCGCGCGGGAGATCGTCCGGTCGGTGTCGTACTTCGGCACGATGATGGTCCAGCTGGGCCTCGCCGACGGCATGGTCTCTGGCGCGGCGCACACGACCGCGCACACGATCAAGCCGTCGTTCGAGATCATCAAGACCGTGCCCGACGTCTCCGTCGTCTCGTCGGTCTTCCTCATGTGCCTCGAGGACCGCGTGCTCGTCTACGGCGACTGCGCCGTCAACCCGGACCCGACGGCCGAGCAGCTCGCGGACATTGCGATCTCGTCCGCGGCGACGGCCGCCCAGTTCGGTGTGGAGCCGCGCATCGCGATGCTCTCGTACTCGACGGGCTCGTCCGGCTCGGGCGCGGACGTCGACAAGGTGCGGCGCGCGACGGAGATCGTGCGCGAGCGGCGGCCCGACCTCTCGGTCGAAGGGCCGATCCAGTACGACGCCGCGGTCGACGCGTCGGTCGCGCAGACGAAGCTTCCGGACTCGGCGGTCGCGGGTCGTGCGACGGTCTTCATCTTCCCGGACCTCAACACGGGTAACAACACGTACAAGGCCGTGCAGCGGTCCGCGGGAGCGGTCGCGGTCGGCCCGGTCCTGCAGGGTCTGCGCAAGCCGGTCAACGACCTCTCGCGGGGCGCGCTCGTGCAGGACATCGTCAACACCGTGGCCATCACGGCCATCCAGGCCCAGGGCGACGCGCCCACGGGCGCGTGACCGCGCACGACGCGGAGAAGCAAGGAGCTGCTCACACCATGACCCACCCGTCCGTCCTCGTCATCAACGCAGGTTCGTCGTCGATCAAGTACCAGCTCGTCGACACGGTCGACGGCGAGGCGATCGCCTCCGGCGTCGTCGAGCGCATCGGCCAGTCCGAGGGCATCGTCACGCACAAGCACGCGGGCGAGCAGACGCGTCTCGACGAGCCGGTCCCGGACCACGCGACGGGTCTGCGCCGCGTACTGGACCTCTTCGCGGAGCACGGTCCGGACATCGCGTCGGCGAACGTCGTCGCCGTGGGGCACCGGGTCGTCCAGGGCGGCTCGCTGTTCTCGGGCCCGACGCTCGTCACGGACGAGGTCGTCGAGCAGATCCGTAGCCTCGTGCCGCTCGCTCCCCTGCACAACCCGGGGCACGTCGCGGGGCTCGAGGTCGCGCGCGAGCTCCTGCCGGACGTCCCGCACGTCGTGATCTTCGACACGGCGTTCTTCCAGACACTCCCGGAGGCCGCGTTTACGTACGCGATCGACCGTGAGGTCGCGGCGGCGAACCAGGTGCGCCGGTACGGGTTCCACGGCACGTCGCACGACTTCGTCTCGAAGGCCGCCGCGGAGTTCCTGGGCCGTCCGCTCGCGGACCTGCGGCAGATCATCCTGCATCTCGGCAACGGAGCGTCGGTGTCGGCGGTCCGGGGCGGGGTCGCGGTCGAGACGTCGATGGGTCTGACGCCGCTCGAGGGTCTCGTCATGGGGACGCGCTCGGGGGACATCGACCCGGCGGTGATCTTCCACCTGCACCGCACGGCGGGCATGAGCGTCGACGAGATCGACACGCTGCTCAACAAGCGCTCGGGCATGCTCGGGCTCACGGGCGAGTCGGACTTCCGTGCGATCCACGAGCTCGTCGAGCAGGGCTCCCAGGATGCGCGTCTGGCACTGGACGTCTACGCGCACCGGCTCAAGAAGTACGTGGGTTCCTACCTTGCTGTGCTCGGCGGTGTCGACGTCATCACGTTCACGGCGGGCATCGGCGAGAACGACGACGTGGTGCGCGGGCTCGCGCTCGCGGGTCTCGCCGAGCTCGGCATCGAGATCGACCCGGTGCGCAACGCGGGTCGTAAGAAGGAGCCGACGATCATCTCGACGGACGCGTCGCGGGTCACGGTGCTTGTCGTCCCGACGAACGAGGAGCTCGCGATCGCGCAGCAGAGCGTCGCGCGCGTCACCGAACTTGCGGCAGCCCCCACCGCCACACCTCTCTGACGCTCTGCCCCGCGCGCAGGAATCCGCGCGGATGGTTGCTCCGAGCAGCCATCTGCGCGGATTCCCCTGTCGGACGGGCGTCTTCTGCACGACGCCCCTGCCCGCTCACGGCATCCGCAGCGCCCGCAGGGCGCGCAACCCCGTCGTGAGGAGCGCCTGGCCCTTGCCGTCGGGGAGCTTGAAGAGCTCGTCGAGGCTCGCGCCGTGGCCGACGAGCCGCTGGACGACGATCGTCTGCGGCTCGGTCATCGCCTCGATGCTCTCGCGGCCGTGTCGCCGGCCGAGGCCGGACTGCTTGAAGCCGCCCATGGGCGCGGCGACGGAGCCCCACGCGGACGCGTAGCCGTCGTTGATGCCGACGGAGCCGGCCTCGACGCGCGCGGCGAGCTCACGCCCGCGGCGGGCACTCGTCGTCCAGATGCTCGCGTTGAGGCCGTAGTCGGTGTCGTTCATGAGGCGCACGGCCTCGTCGTCGTCGCGCACGACGCGCAGCGTGACGAGCGGCCCGAACGTCTCCTCGCGCGCGCACAGGGCGTCGTCGGGGACGTCCGTCAGGACGGTCGGCTCGTGGAAGAGCGGGCCGAGGTCGGTGCGGTGGACGCCACCGACGAGTACGCGCGCGCCGCGGCGGAGCGCGTCGTCGACGTGCTCGGTGACGCGCTCGAGCTGTGCGGAGGTCGTGAGCGAGCCGACGTCGTGGGAGTAGTCGAGGCCCGCGCCGACGCGCAGCTCCCGCACGCGCGCAACGAACGCGGCCGTGAACTCCTCGGCGACGTCGGTGTGGACGTAGAGACGTTCGATCGACATGCACAGCTGGCCCGTGTTGGCGAAGCATGCGCGGACGGCGCCGAGCGCGGCAGCGTCGACGTCCGCGTCCGCGGCGACGTAGAGGGGGTTCTTGCCGCCGAGCTCGAGGGTTGCGCCGACGAGGCGGCCCGCGGCCTGGGCGGCGACCTTGCGGCCGGTCGCGGTCGAGCCCGTGAAGACGACGTGGTCGACGGCGTCGACGAGCGCGGCGCCGACCTCTCCCCCGCCTGCCACGACGCGCAGGACGCCGCGCGGCAGCCCCGCGCGCACGAGCGCCTCGGCAGCCCACAGCGCCGTGAGCGTCGTCTGCGGATCCGGCTTGAGGACGACGGCGTTGCCCGCGAGCAGCGCAGGCAGGGCGTCGGACAGCGCGAGCGTCAGCGGGTAGTTCCACGGCGCGATGACACCGACGACCCCGACCGGTCGGCGGTGGACGCGCGCAGACGTGAGGACCGGCAGCATGCCCGGCACGCGCCGGTCACGCAGGTAGGAGGCCCCGCGGACGCCGTAGTGGCGCGTCACCTGCGCGAGGTCCGCGACCTCCTCGAAGGCGCTCGCACGCGACTTCCCGTTCTCGAGCTGGACGAGGTCGAGCACGTCCGACTGCTCGGCGAGGACGATGTCCCCGAGCGCGAGCAGGACGCGCGCGCGGTCGGTGACCGACCGCCGGGCCCACGCGCGCTGCGCCGCCCGCGCCTCTGCAACCGCGCGTGCGACGTCCTCAGGCGTCGAGACAGGCACGGACGCGAGCGGCGCACCCGTCTGCGGCGAGCGGACGAGATCCTCCCGCGCGCCGGGCGACACGACGAGCTGCCGCAGCAGATGCGTGAGGTCACCCGGCTCGAGGAGGTACGTCGACCCGACGTCCTCGGGGTCGAGCGGGCCGTCGGCCGCGGGGCCGTGGGCCGCGGGAGCGGGAGCGGCCTGTCCGGGGGTGTTCGGGGTCTCCTCGTGTCCGGCGTCGTCGGCGGGCACGTGCGGCTCGGGGCTCATGGGTCGAATCTACGTCCTGCCCCTGACAGTCCGCTGGGTTTCACCTCTCCGCGAACCGAGGAACCACCCCGGGTACACCACGGCCCGCCGACGCGGGGAGCGTCGGCGGGCCGCGGCGTACGTGCGGGAAGGATCAGTGCGGCTGGTACGGCGAGACGACGACCTCGACGCGCTGGAGCTCCTTGAGGTCCGAGTAGCCGGTCGTCGCCATCGAACGGCGCAGCGCCCCGACGAGGTTGAGCGTGCCGTCGGCACGGTCGGACGGGCCGAAGAGGATCTGCTCGAACGTGCCGGCCTGGCCGACCTCGACGCGGTGACCGCGCGGCAGCTGCAGGTGGTGCGCCTCGGAACCCCAGTGGAAGCCCTTGCCGGGAGCGTCGGTCGCGCGGGCGAGCGCCGCACCGACCATGACGGCGTCCGCACCGCACGCGACGGCCTTGACGAGGTCGCCCGAGCGTCCGATCGCGCCGTCGGCGATGACGTGGACGTAGCGGCCGCCGGACTCGTCGAGGTAGTCACGACGCGCCGCGGCGACGTCGGCGACCGCCGACGCCATGGGCGCGTGGATGCCGAGCGTCGTGCGTGTCGTGTGCGCGGCACCGCCACCGAAGCCGACGAGGACGCCCGCGGCACCCGTGCGCATGAGGTGGAGCGCAGCCTGGTACGTCGCGGCGCCGCCGACGATGACGGGCACGTCGAGCTCGTAGATGAACCGCTTGAGGTTGAGGGGCTCGGCGTTCGCGGAGACGTGCTCCGCCGAGACCGTCGTGCCGCGGATGACGAAGAGGTCGACGCCAGCCGCGAGGACGTCCGCGTAGAACTCCTGCGTGCGCTGCGGCGTGAGGGCGCCCGCGACGACGACGCCCGCGTCGCGGATCTCCTTGAGGCGCGCCTTGATGAGCTCGCCCTTGATGGGCTCGGAGTAGATCTCCTGCATGCGCGTCGTCGCACGAGCGTCGTCGAGCGACGCGATCTCGTCGAGGAGCGGTTGCGGGTCCTCGTAGCGCGTCCACAGCCCCTCGAGGTCGAGGACGCCCAGGCCGCCGAGCTTGCCGAGCGCGATCGCGGTCGCGGGGCTCATGACGGAGTCCATGGGGGCGGCGATGATCGGCGTCTCGAAGTGGAAGGCATCGATCTGCCAGCTGACGGAGACGTCCTTCGGGTCACGCGTGCGCCGCGAGGGCACGATCGCGATGTCGTCGAAGGAGTATGCGCGGCGTCCGCGCTTGCCACGGCCGATCTCGATCTCGTTGCTCACGGGTCCCAGGGTACCGCGAGGAGATGCCGTCGCCCGCGACTGTCGTCCCAGGAGCCGTTGCGGCAGGGTGAAGTCATGATCACCGACGACGACCTCACCCACCTGCGCCGCTGCGTCGAGCTCGCACGCGAGGCCCTCGACGACGGCGACGAGCCCTTCGGCTCGGTGCTCGTCGACGCCACGGGTCGGGTGCGAGCAGAGGACCGCAACCGCGTCAAGGACGGCGACCGCACGCGTCATCCCGAGCTCGAGCTCGCGCGGTGGGCCGCTGCCCACCTCACGCCGGCCGAGCGCGCAGGTGCGACGGTCTTCACATCGGGCGAGCACTGCCCCATGTGCGCGGCGGCGCACGCGTGGGTGGGGCTCGGACGCATCGTCTACGTCGCGAGCTCCGCACAGCTCACCGAGTGGCTCACCGCGTGGGGCGTCGCTCCCGCCCCGGTGCTGCCGCTGCCCGTGCAGGACGTCGCGCCGGGCATCGTCGTCGAGGGTCCGGTGCCGAAGCTCGCCGGCGAGGTCCGGGCGCTCCACGCGCGCCTCCACGGCGCGGGCTGACGTCCCGACTGCGACGTCAGCAGTCGGCACCGCCACGGATCATGAAGGCTCTCGTCGAGGACGTCGAGAAACTGCATGACACGAGGACCTTGAGGCACTGGGGCGGCCGTTCTCGATCGCGTTGAGCAACTGACCGGAGTCACCGGGCTTCTGGGCGAGCTGGGTCTGGGTGGGTCCGTCACCGGTGCGCAGGTGCGGGATCGTCGCGTCGTGCCTGGGGATCGAACGCGCGTTGTGGAGCACCTTCTTGAAGTCAACGCACCTCAACGGTGCTCCTATGTCCACGTACGGCGACACGCGCGCATTGAGGCCGTTCGCCCGCACACGAGCGCGGTACCTGTCAGCCCGCCAGCACCAGCAGACCCACCACTACAGCCACGATGATGAGCAGACCTAGGTATCCGAGGACCAACCCCGCCACAGCCAGGCCGCGCCCACGCTCCCCGGTCTCGGCGATCTGCTTGAGCGCCACGTGCCCGAAGACGATCCCAAGCAGGCCTCCGCCGAGACCGAAGACGAGCGACAGAATCGCCGCCACGTTGGTCCTGGCCGGAGAGAGCACTGACGCGGCGCCCGGCGGTAACGCTCCCGGTGGCGGGGCCTGCCCACCGTGGACCTCGCGGTACGCCGCCTCCCACTGCTCGACCTGGACCACCCGCGCCTGATGCGCCACCTGCGCCCTGCGCGCGGACCGCGCGGCCCGCTGGGACTGGACCATGTCGGGGTCGATCCGCCACGCCGAGACGAGCGCGACCACGAACCCCACGAGCGCCAGCACACCGACGAGCATGAACGGCGTCGAGCGGCCATCGAAGCTGCCGAGGAACGTCAGAGCCGTCACGACGGACAACGAGACCAGCGCGGTTCCTCTCCACCGGAGCGACAGCGAGACGAGCGCGAGCACTGCGACTAGAAGAGCGACGGCGTGCACGACGCTACTCAGGAGGCCGGGGCCGGGGAGCAGCGCGACCGCTCCGACCGCCGCGCCGACGATCCCGGCGACACGCAAGGCTGCGCCTCCCCGTACGACCCCGGCGCCGTCGACGCTTCCTCGAGTGGGCTCCTGGGCGACAACGACGCGCTCCGTGCCGTCGAATTGCCCGGCAGGCACGTCCAAGGTCTGCGGCGACACCGCCGCTGGCGTCGTGTGCTCGGTCCAGCTCGTACCGTCCCAGTACCTGTGGTTCCCCGACCCGTCCGGGTACCACCCGGGTGGCACAACACTCACGTTCTCACCTCGTCGCGAAGGCGATGCGCCCCTGTAACGCCCCACCGTGGCGGCAAGGCTAGCACCCGCGCTGACGGGGATCGTGGCTGTAGCCACGATCCCCGTCAGCGTGCGGCGGCTCAGTCGAGCCGCGCGTACGCACCGATCGTCAGGAACGTCGGGAACTCGTCCCCGCACGCGACGTCACGGAAGATCTGCGCGGCCTCGTCGATCCTGTCGCCCGGTGTGCGCGGCAGGTCGTCGACGATCTGGGCGAGGAGCGTCTCGACGCGCTCGGCCGTGATGAGCGCCCCGCCCTGCGTGCGCGTGCCGTTGTGGATCCACTGCCACACCTGCGAGCGCGAGATCTCCGCGGTCGCCGCGTCCTCCATGAGGTGGTCGATCGCCGCGGCGCCCGTGCCCCGCAGCCACGAGGCGACGTACCGGACGCCGACGGAGATGTTCGTGCGCAGCCCCTCCGCCGAGACGCCCGCACCGGCCGACGCCGACGAGACGTCGAGCAGGTCGCGCGCCGTGACGTGGACGTCCTCGCGCAGACGGTGCCGCTGGTCGTCGCGTCCCTCGAGGACGGCCTCGAACTCCTCGCGGGCGAACGGGATGAGGTCGGGGTGCGCGACCCACGTGCCGTCGAACCCGTCGGTCGCCTCACGTCGCTTGTCCGCACGGACCTGCTTCTCCGCGCGCTCGGTGACCTCGGGACGACGACGGTCGGGGATGAACGCGCTCATGCCGCCGATGGCCTGCGCACCGCGCTGGTGGCAGGTCGCGACGAGCAGCTCGGTGTACGCCCGCATGAACGGGACAGTCATCGTCACGGACCCCCGGTCCGGCAGGACGAAGAACGAGCCGCGACGACGGAAGTTCTTGATCATCGAGAAGAGGTAGTCCCAGCGGCCGGCGTTGAGCCCCGCGCAGTGGTCGCGCAGCTCGTAGAGGATCTCCTCCATCTCGAACGCCGCGGGCAGCGTCTCGATGAGGACGGTCGCGCGGATCGTGCCGTGCGGCAGGCCCAGACGCTCCTCGGAGTACGAGAACACCTCGTCCCACAGGCGCGCCTCGCGCCGCCCCTCGAGCTTGGGCAGGTAGAGGTAGGGGCCGCGGCCGCGCGCGACGAGCTCGCGGGCGTTGTGGAAGAGGTAGAGGCCGGCGTCGACGAGCGACGCCGACGCGGGCGTCTCGGTGCCTGCGCGATCGACCGACCGCAGGTGCTTCTCGATGAGGTGCCACCCGCGCGGCCGGAACACGATCGTCGGCAGGTCCGTGAGCGTGCTCGACGGCAGCCGGTACTCCTTGCCCTCGGGAGACGTGAAGCGGAGCGTGCCGCGGATGCCGTCGTGGAGGGCGACCTGCCCGCCGACGATGTTCTCCCATGTGGGGCTCAGCGCGTCCTCGTGGTCGGCGAGCCACACGTTCGCCCCGGAGGACAGGGCGTTGATCGCCATCTTCGGGTCGGTCGGGCCGGTGATCTCGACGTGCCTGCGCTCGAGCCCCGGGCCGGGGCCGGCGACGCGCCACGTGCGGTCGTCGCGGATGTCACGGGTCTCGGGCAGGAAGTCGGGGTCGATGCCGTCCTCGATCATCTGCCGGGCGCGCTGGCGCTCGACGAGGAGCTCGTGGCGACGGGCCGCGAACCGGTCGTGGAGCTCGGCGACGAAGTCAAGGGCGTCGGGCGTGAGGATCTCGTCGCCACGGGGGCCGGCGTCGCGCGTCGGGCGGATCGTCGGGCGCGTGCGCGGCGGGGACGTCGTGTCGGTCGTGAGGGTCATGGCGTGCTCCTTCGGGGACGCCGGCGCGGGCCCGGTGGGCCCGCGCCGGCACGTGCGGGGGTGGGGTCAGAACTGCTCGGTCTCGGTGGACCCGACGAGCGCGAGGGTGGCGCTGTCGGGGTTGAGCACTCCTGCGACGCGGTCGAAGTAGCCGGTACCGACCTCCCGCTGGTGGCGGGTCGCGGTGTAGCCGTCGGCCTCGGAGGCGAATTCGGCCTCCTGGAGCTCGACGTACGCACTCATGCCGCGGTCGCGGTAGCCGCGGGCGAGCTCGAACATCGAGTGGTTGAGGGCGTGGAAGCCCGCGAGGGTGATGAACTGGAACGCGTAGCCGTAGCTCGCGAGCTCACGCTGGAAGCGCGCGATCTGCGCGTCGTCGAGGTGCTTCTTCCAGTTGAACGACGGCGAGCAGTTGTAGGCGAGCATCTTGCCGGGGTGCTCGGCGTGGATCGCCTCGGCGAACTCCCGGGCGAGACCGAGGTCGGGCTCGCCCGTCTCGACCCAGATGAGGTCGGCGTAGGGCGCGTACGCGAGGCCGCGCTTGATGACGGCCTCGAGGCCGGGACGCGTGCGGTAGAAGCCCTCGGAGGACCGCTCGCCCGTGAGGAGCGGGCGGTCGCGCTCGTCGATGTCGCTCGTGATGAGGTCGGCGGCGAGAGCGTCGGTCCGTGCGATGACGATCGTCGAGGTGCCGGCGACGTCGGCGGCGAGCCGGGCGGAGGAGAGCGTGCGCACGTGCTGCTGCGTCGGGACGAGGACCTTGCCGCCGAGGTGGCCGCACTTCTTCTCCGACGCGAGCTGGTCCTCCCAGTGCACGCCGGCCGCGCCCGCGGTGATCATCTGGTGCATGAGCTCGTACGCGTTGAGGGGGCCGCCGAAGCCGGCCTCGGCGTCGGCGACGATCGGGGCGAGCCACTCGCGGGCCGGACGGCCGAGCTCGGCGGTCTCGATCTGGTCGGCGCGCAGGAGCGCGTTATTGATACGGCGCACGACGGCGGGGACGGAGTTCGCGGGGTAGAGCGACTGGTCGGGGTACGTCTGGCCGGAGAGGTTGGCGTCGGCCGCGACCTGCCAGCCCGAGAGGTAGATGGCCTTGAGGCCCGCGCGGACCTGCTGGACGGCCTGGTTGCCGGTGAGGGCGCCGAGGGCCGCGATCCACTCCTCCGAGTGGAGGAGGTCCCAGAGCCGCTCGGCGCCGCGGCGGGCGAGCGTCGCGTCCTCGCGGATGGAGCCGCGGAGCATGATGACGTCCTCGGCCGTGTAGTCGCGGCGGATGCCGGCCCAGCGGGGGTTGGTCGCCCAGTCGTGGGCGAGCTCGGCGGCGGTCTGGGTCTGGTCGCCGGGCAGGACGCGTGCGGAGGCGACGATCTTCTCGCCCGTGCCGTCGGCGGCGGTGTCCTGCGGGGTGAAGGTGGTCGTGCTCACGGTGTCCTCCTTGGTCTGCGGCCCCTGGGTGGTGCCGTGAATCAAGGTTCTTCCGCTGTGCAAGCGCTGAGAAGACCCCTTTCCGCGTAAAGATCAAGCGATCTTTACGGGCTGTGAAGTTCCTCGCCCCTGCGCGCAGATTCTCTGCCCGACGGTCCGGGCGGGGCCGCGCCGAATGTCGGAGGCACCTGCGAGGATCGTCCCGAGCGTGAGCACCACGCTCAGGACCGACGACGAACGGGCGATCATGACTGATGTGAACCGCGACGCAGCACCCGACCTCTTCTCCGACTCGTGGGCCTCCGGCCCCCTGCTCGGCTTCGACACCGAGACGACGGGCGTGAGCACGTCCTCCGACAGGATCGTCACGGCGGCGCTCGTGCGCCGCGACCCCTTGCGGGGGACGACGGTCGACACGTGGCTCATCGACCCGGGTGTGCCGATCCCCGAGGCCGCGTCTGCGATCCACGGCATCACGACCGAGCATGCGCGCGAGCACGGCGTCTCGCCGTGGGTCGCGCTCGAGGAGATCGCGGCACGTATCGCCGCCGACCTGCGCGCAGGAGTTCCCCTCGTCGCGTTCAACGCGACGTTCGACGTCTCGATCCTCGAGGCCGAGCTCGTCCGCCACGGGCTCCCGACGCTCACCGACCGGCTCGGCGGCCCCGTCGTCGGCGTCATCGACCCCCTCGTCATCGACCGCAAGATCGACAGGTGGCGCAAGGGCAAGCGCAAGCTCGTCGACCTGTGCGGCGTCTACGGCATCGACGACGCGGTCGACCTCCACACCGCGGACGTCGACGTCATCGCGACCCTCGACGTCCTCGCCGCGATGGTCGAGCGTCATCCTGGGCTCGCCGAGATGTCCCTCGCGGACCTCCATGGCTTCCAGCAGGAGGCGCACCGCGAGTGGGCTGCAAGCTTCAACGCGTGGCGCACGTCCAAGGGGCTCGACGGCCCCGGCGCGGGCCTCGAGTGGCTGGTCGACGCACGATGACCGCCGGCGTTCCGCTCACGCCCGCCTTCGTCCGTGGTGTCCTGCGCCTCGAGCCGACCGCGCGCGGCGTCGCGCCGCACCGCCTGCCTGCGTGGGCGCTCGCGCAGGCGGCAGACCCCCAGCTGTCGATGGTCGAGGCCCAGGGCGCGGGCGTGCGTATCGCCCTGCGCACCGCGGCGACGTCGGTGACGCTCACGGCCCACCGCACGCGCGTCACCTACGCGGGCGCCCCCGCGCGGCCCGACGGCTCGATCGACCTCGTCGTCGACGGGGAGGTCGTCAGACGCACGCGCACGTCGGGCGGCACGACGACCGAGCTCGACATGGTGACAGGCCAGCCGACAGTCATCCCGGGCGACGACCTCGTCGCGACGTTCGACGGTCTGCCTACGCGGGTCAAGGACGTCGAGATCTGGCTGCCCCACAACGAGACGCTCGAGATCATCGAGGTCACCGCAGACGCACCCGTCACCGAGTCTCCCCTCGTGGGCCGTCGCTGGCTGCACCACGGCTCGTCGATCAGCCAGGGCTCCAACGCGGCCCGCCCGACGGGCACGTGGCCCGCGGTCGCGGCACGGCTCGGCGGCGTCGAGCTGCAGAACCTCGGGTTTGGCGGCGCCGCCCTGCTCGACCCGTTCGTCGCCCGCGTCATGCGCGACACCCCTGCGGACCTTCTTTCGGTGGCTCTCGGGATCAACCTCGTCAACTCCGACCTCATGCGGCTTCGTGCCTTCCGCGCGGGCCTGCACGGCTTCCTCGACACGATCCGCGACGGCCATCCGAGCACACCTCTGCTCGTCGTCACACCCCTCCACTGCCGCATCCACGAGGCCACCCCCGGCCCCGGAGCCTTCGACACCGAGGCGATCGCCGAGGGCCGGCTCGCGTTCATGGCGACGGGGGACCCCGCCGAGGTCCCCGCCGGTCGGCTCACCCTCGAGTCGATCCGCACCGAGACCGCGCGCCTCGTCGCCGAGCGGCAGGCCGCCGACCCGCACCTCTTCCTGCTCGACGGCCTCACGCTCTACGGCGCCGCCGACGAGGCCGCCCACCCGCTGCGCGACGCGCTCCACCCCGACGCCGAGACGCACCGCTTCATCGGCGAACGCTTCGCGCAGCACGTCTTCACGCACGGCCCGTTCACGAGCTGAGCACAGCAACCGCCCCGCGGATCAGGGGCCCGCTCCCGTCCGCGGCACCGGAACCTCGTGGAGGGGTGCCCTCACCCCCGCCGCAGCACGACGACCGAGTCGTCGAGCTCGGCGTGCGTGCCATCCGGCCCGACGGCCGCGCGCCGGCGCACCTCGGCGACCTCGACCGTCCAGCCCTCGCCGTCGAGCCGGATCTCCGCGAGCTCCGAGGCAGGCGTCGGGAACTCCGCGTGGCCCGCGTGATCGGCCGACATCCACGGCGGCGGGGCGGCGTGCGCGACGACGACGAGCCGCCCGCCAGGCGCGAGGTACGACGCGAACCGTCGGAAGATCTCCCCGCGTGAGAGCTCGACAGGCGACTGGAGAAAACTCGCGGTGACGAGGTCGACCTGCCCGTCGGGCTGCCACGTCGTGAGGTCCCCGACGACGAACCGCGCCCGGTCGCCCAGCCCCTCGGCGGCCGCCGCCTCCGTGCCGCGCTGCACGGCCGTCGGCGAGATGTCGACGCCCACCGCGTCCCACCCCTCGCGTGCGCACCACAGGACGTCGCCACCCTCGCCGCAGCCGAGGTCGAGCGAACGGCCCGGTGCGAGCCCGCGCACGACGTCCGCCGTCGACGCATTGACCCTGCCCGACCACCGGCGGCCGCTCTCGGCGTACATCTGCTCCCAGAACTCGGCGGGCGGCCGCTCGTCGGAGCCGTGTCCGTGTGCATCGCTCATGGCGTCAGCGTGCGCGGTCCCCGTCGCCCGGCGCAAGCCGGGAAGGTCAGTCCGTGCCGGGCCAACCCGTCAGCCGCGGTCCCTCCGGACGGGGCGCGCCCGGCCGCACAGGGTACGGCGTGACCTGCGGCCCGACGAGCAGCCCGCGGTAGCGCATCTGCGAGTAGCCACGCCCGCCGAGGACGAGCCGGTAGTGAGCGTCGTCCCACGGGAGTGCTTGCTCCTGCTCGAAGCACCAGCGCAGCTGCACCGCGACCGGGTCGTTGCCGACGAGCGCGGCCACGCGTGCCTCGACGAGCTCCGCCGGAACGCCGTCCCCCGCGAGAAGCCCCTCGGCCCGGCCCGACCACAGCGCGACGAGGAGGATCCGTTCGAAGAGCGTCGGGGCGCGGCCCGACATCACGGTGGCGGTCAGGTCGGCGCGGTGCCGTGCGGGCCGGGTCGGGTCGGTCGACGTCCAGCCGAGCGGCTTGAGCGTCGTCACCACGGTCTTCGCGACGTCGGGCCGGCCGACGAGGCCGAGCGCGGCGAGCCGGGTCCCGATGACCTGGACGAGCGACCCGTCGAGCCCACCGGGAGTCTCCGACAGTCCGAGCGGGTCGATCGCTCGGATCGCGTCCGCGGGGACGAGCGGGACGTCCACGCGCACGCGGGACGCGGCGGTGTCGAGCAGCTCGTCCCCCGTCGCGACGACGTCCCCCGCGAGGACGATCGGGCGCCCGTGCGGCTCGAGGACGACGCGCAGCGCGTCGCGTGCGACGAGGTCGACGAGCACGGCCGCCGACGTCATGCGTTCGACGTCGAGCATCGTCCGCTCGACGCGACCGGTGGCCTCATCGACGAGCAGCAGCGGCACGAGCTCGGCGGGGATCACAGCACGCACGCTAGCCGAGCCGGCGCCGCACGGCGCCCCGGGACACGACGCCCCTTGTCCCTGCTCGGCGCACGTCCGTAGCATGTGAGCACCTCACCACGATCCGGACGGGACGGACGATGAAACCGCTCATGCCTCTCCGCCGCCTGCGTGCCGTCGCTGCCGTCGCCGTCGTGGCCACCGCGCTATCGGCATGCTCGTTCTCGTTCAACGTGGGGCAGAGCGACGAGACCACGACGCCCGACGGTGTGCTCGGCGGCCTGCGGATCAGCTACGAGATCGGCGCACGCAACAGCGATCACCCCGACGGGGCGGGCCCCCTGCGCATCGGGGACCCCGACATCCTCCGTGACACGTACCGCGACGCAGGCCGGACCCCCGCCAGGTGGTCGGTTCGCTACAGGTTCCCCGTCCCCCTGACCGACACCGAGGGCCGCACGTGGGAGGTCCAGGGCGTCACGGACGACGCAGCCGCGTTCTTCGATCCGGCGTTCTCCGAGGACGGCCCGGTCGCGGTGACGGCCGGTCTCGACGGACCGGTGACGCTGCTCGTCCCGGATCTCGCGGACGATGGTGACGCTGCGCCGCGGACGGTGCACGTCCGGTCGATCACCTCCGAGTTCGAGTCGTCGCTCCGCGACCGTCCGGAGCACCCGCGCCTCTTCGTCGACGCCGCGACGTTCGGCGCGTTCGTCGAGCAGGCTGGCGGCACGCCGTGGTACCAGATCGTGCACGCGGGCCCCGGGCAGGGAGGCCCGGCCGAGCCGACGATCGTCGACGTCTGGGTCGAGCACGACGACGCCCAGGTGCGGTCGTCCGAGGCGTGGGACTTCGACGCGGCGCTCGAGGACGCGGGCTTCGACGTGCCGTCGCACCTGGGCTGACCGCGGTCAGTCGCCCGTCGCGTCGAGGGTCCGCCGCGACGCGAACTCCCGCCGCTCCCCCGTGAGCGGGTCGTCGAACGCGATCGAGCGCGCGAGGAGCTGCAGCGGGGCGGAGTAGTCGTCAGGCGCGACCTCACGCTCGACGGGGTAGAGGTCGTCGCCGACGATCGGTGCGCCAAGCCCTGCCAGGTGCACGCGCAGCTGATGGGTGCGTCCGGTCTCGGGTCGCAGCCCGACGAGCGCACGCCCGCCGGGCAGCTCACGCTGCAGCGTCACGTGCGTGATCGCGTTGACCTCCCCCGGCACGGTCCGTGCCTGGTGAACACCGTGCTGCTTGACGATGCGCGAACGCACCGTCGTCGGCAGCTCGAGCCCCGCAGGCAGCGTCACGACGGCCTCGTAGACCTTCTCGACCGCGCGCCGCGCGAAGAGCTCCTGGTACGCACCGCGCACCTCGGGCCGTGTCGTGAGGACGAGCACGCCCGCAGTCGGCCGGTCGAGCCTGTGCGCCGGCGAGAGCGCCGGCAGGTCGAGCGCTCGGCGCAGCCGCACGAGCACCGTCTCTGTCACCCAGGCTCCGCGCGGCGTCACCGCGAGGAAGTGCGGCTTGTCGACGACGACGAGGTCGTCGTCCCGGTGGAGGACCTCGACCTCGAACGGCACGCGTGCCTCGGGAGCGACGTCACGGTAGAGGTAGGCGAGCCCGCCCGCGGGGTACGGGGAGTCGAGCGCAAAGGGTCGCCCGAGCTCGTCGACGACCTCACCCGCCGCGACCTGCTCACGCAGCCGCGCGGCGTCGGCGGGGAAGCGTGCCTCGAGGTAGGAGACGAGCGAACCCCACGCCTCCTCGCGCGGCAGCGCGAGGCGCGTGGGGTTCAACCCGTCCCGCACGGGCAGGGGCGGCGGGCGCCGGCCGCGCCGACTCACGTGCGTCCCGCGTGCGGAAGGCGCATCAGCGACCCGTGTAGTTGGGGGCCTCGACCGTCATCTGGATGTCGTGCGGGTGCGACTCCTTGAGCCCCGCCGCGGTGATCCGCACGAAGCGGCCGCGCTGCTGGAGCTGCGGGATCGTGTGCGCGCCGACGTAGAACATCGACTGGTGCAGGCCGCCGACGAGCTGGTGCGCGACGGCGCCGAGCGGGCCTCGGTACGGGACCTGGCCCTCGATGCCCTCGGGGACGATCTTGTCGTCCGAGGCGACGTCCGCCTGGAAGTAGCGGTCCTTCGAGTACGAGACCTTCTTGCCGCGCGACGCCATGGCACCGATCGAGCCCATGCCGCGGTAGAGCTTGAACTGCTTGCCGTTGACGAAGACGAGGTCGCCGGGCGACTCGTCACAGCCTGCGAGCAGGGAGCCGAGCATGACGGTGTCGGCACCTGCGACGAGCGCCTTCGCGATGTCGCCTGAGTACTGCAGGCCTCCGTCGCCGATGACGGGCACGCCCGCGGGGCGGCACGCGAGGGATGCTTCGTAGATCGCGGTGACCTGCGGGACGCCGACGCCTGCGACGACGCGCGTCGTGCAGATCGAGCCGGGGCCGACGCCGACCTTGACTGCGTCGACGCCTGCGTCGACGAGCGCCTGGGCGCCCGCGCGCGTCGCGACGTTGCCGCCGATGACCTGGACGCCCGCGAAGAACGGGTCGGCCTTGAGCTTGCGCACCATCTCGAGGAGGAGGCGTGCGTGCCCGTTCGCGGTGTCGGCGACGAGCACGTCGACGCCAGCCTCGGCGAGCGCGCCCGCGCGCTCGTAGGCGTCGCCGAAGAACCCGATCGCGGCCCCGACGCGCAGGCGACCCTCGCCGTCCTTCGTCGCGTCCGGGTACTGCTCGGTCTTGACGAAGTCCTTCACCGTGATGAGGCCCTCGAGGCGCCCGTCGGAGTCGACGAGCGGAAGCTTCTCGATGCGGTTGCGGCCGAGCAGGTCCGCGGCCTCGGCGCGTGAGATGCCGACGGGCGCCGTGACGAGCGGCATGGGCGTCATGACCTCGGCGACGCGACGCGACGCGAACTCGGCCGGGTTGACGAAGCGCAGGTCACGGTTGGTGATGATGCCGACGAGACGACGGTCGTCGTCGACGACCGGCAGGCCGGACACGCGGTAGCGGCCGCAGAGGTCGTCGAGCTCGGCGAGCGTCGCGTCGGGGCCGACGGTGACCGGGTCCGTGATCATGCCGGACTCGGAGCGCTTGACGAGGTCGACCTGACCGGCCTGCGCCTCGATCGAGAGGTTGCGGTGGACGATGCCGATGCCGCCCTGGCGCGCCATGGCGATCGCCATGCGAGCCTCGGTCACGGTGTCCATCGCGGCGGACAGCAGCGGGACGCTCATCGTGATGTCACGGGTGAGGCGCGCGGTCGTGTCGACCTCGGAGGGGATGACGTCGGTCTCGTTCGGCAGGAGCAGGACGTCGTCGTACGTCAGGCCCTCGAAGGCGAAGGGGTGGGGGACGTCGGCGAGGAAGGCAGGCTCGGTCACGCGGCCATCGTACGTCCGCGCGCGCGGTCGTCGCGGTGACGTCCGTCTCCTGAGCGGGGGCCGCTCCGGGCCTCAGGACAGACGTGAGGCGAACGCCTGGACCTCGTAGAAGAGCCCGGAGAACGAACGAACCCGCTGGACGTTGGGCGCGAGGGGAACGTTCGCCGCAGTCGCGTCGTCAGCGAGGCCGACGAAGATCGGCAGCTCGGGCTCGTTCGCGTAGACGGTCTCGACGATGCCGAGGTCCGGCGACGAACTGAGCGCGACGAGGGCGACGGCCACGGGGCGGACCATCGCGACGATCTCCTGGACGCGGTGCGGGTCGGTGCGCCCGACGACGACGCGCGCCATGACGCCGCGCGCCGTGAGGGCCGACGCGAGCGTGTGCGCGGCGAGCGGGTGCGGCTCGCCCGGGGGGATGAAGACGAGGACGATGCGACGCATCTGGCTCGGGTGCGGCGTGCCGAACTCGGTCTCGTGCGCGACCTGCCGCGCGCGGAGCGCCCGCAGGGCTGCGGCGACGAGCGGCGGCAGGAAGGACTCCCCCGGCTTCGCGAGCACCGTGCGCTCGGAGAGCTTCGCGAGCGCGGGAACGACGAGGTTCGTCCACCACACGAGGATGTCGTCCGTCGGCCCGATCGTGAGGATCTGCGTGAGGCGGTCCTCGTCGAAGGTGAGCGCGGCCTCGACGACGTCGGACGGCCCGACCTGGGCGGGGGTCGCGTCGGAGCGTGGCGCGAAGTGGACGACTCGCGGCTCAGGACCCGTGGAGGCGCCGGACTGCGAGGCGCGGCGCCGCGCCTCCTCCTGCTCGATGACTGCGCGGTCTCGGTTCGCCCGTTCGACCTCGAGGTCGGCCTCGAGAGCAGCACGGGCCGCGTCCGCAGGCGCGACACCCTCGATCGTCAGCCGCTGCATGACGAGGAGGCGCAGGACGTCGTCGCGGGTGTAGCGGCGGTGGGAGCCGGCGGACCGCTCGGAGGGGCCGAGCCCGTAGCGACGGTCCCACGTTCGCAGCGTCGCCGGGGCGACACCGAGGCGCTTGGCGACGACGGCGACGGCGACGCCGGGCTTGGCTGCGCGGACGGCAGCGAGCTCGACGGGCGCGTCGGGGACGTCCACGGCGTCGTCGGCGACGTCTCGCTCACTGGTCATGGCTCGATTCTGCCCAGGGTCGCGCAACCGCGCCAACCGGGGCCGAGCGCTTGCGATCTGCCGCACGTGCCGGACGCCCGAACCGCGCCACCCCCCGATCGCTGACGCGATTCGTCGGCGCATCCCACTCTCGAAACGTTGCACCGGACAGGACTTGAACAACTTCTGACCAAGTTGTAGCGTTCATGCAGCGCACGGGCCTCCGAGGGGGAGGGATACCAACGTGCGGAGGGGACCGGTCGCCTCGGCGGCCCGCAACGGAGGAGCTACTGACCATGACTGAGATCTCTCGTCTTCCTGGCCCTGTGATGGACCTGTGGGAGTGGCAGTACCAGGGCAGCTGCCGCGACGCTGACGACACCCTCTTCTTCCACCCCGAGGGTGAGCGCGGCAGCGCACGCCGTCGGCGTGCGGAGGCGGCCAAGGCCATCTGCCACTCGTGCCCGGTGCTCCAGCAGTGCCGTGAGCAGGCGCTCCGCATCCGCGAGCCGTACGGCGTCTGGGGCGGCCTCTCCGAGGACGACCGTGCCGCGATCCTCGCGGACCCGCGCCGCGCGCAGGCCGTCTGACACGTCGCACCAGCGAACCCCGCACCCCGCGGAAGGGTGCGGGGTTCGCTGCGTCCGGAGGAGGTCTGCGGCGCCAGAGCAGAGCACTGACGTCACCGGACATCACCCGGGCGGGACCCCGAGCTGTCGGCGCACGCCCTCGATCCCGTGGATCGTGACCTCAGGACGCTCGGACGCGAGCCACGATGCGTGGGTGAGTCGGTAGCGCTGTGCCTCGACGGCCTCCTCGCCGCGGGACGTGCGATGCGCACCGTTCGGCGTGTACCCGACCTTCTGGCTCACGCGCTGCGAGCGAGGGTTGTCGGCGAAGGCCTCCGAGGTGACGTCGTGGGCCCCGAGACCGACGAACGCCAGGTGGACGACTGCGCGCCGCATGCGCGTGCCGATCCCGCGACCCTGGTGCTCGAGGCCGAGCCACGATCCCGTCTCGACGGTGCGGCGGACCGGGAAACTGCGCGCGAAGACCGACTGCATGCCGACGGGCTCACCACCGACGAGCACGGCGAGCTCGATGTTCCACGCGTCTGGCGAGAGGCCGGCGCGCGCACCCCAGTGGTACGCGAGGAAGCCGTGTCGGACCGCAGCAGGGTCGCCTTGCGTCCACGGGACGAGGAACGGCATGGCGTCCGGCGCGTGCACGCCTCGGACGGCGAGGTCCGCAAGCTGCAGGAGCAGGTCGTCGTCCGCGAAACGCAGCTCGAGGTCCCCCTCGGTGACGCGCAGGGCGGCGACGGGCCAGGCCTCGGTGAGCAGTGTCGTCGTCATGCCAGGACGCTACCGGTCCACTCGCCCTCGGCACGAACAGATTGTCCGGAGACGACGGGACCCCGCCGCCCCACGAGGGGGCGACGGGGTCCGGTGCGTCGCTGGGCTGGGGTCAGCCGGCGACGACGGCGAGGATGTCGCGCACGGAGAGGACGAGGTACTCCTCGCCCGCGTACTTGACCTCGGTGCCGCCGTACTTCGAGTAGATGACCTTGTCACCCACGGCGACGTCGAGCGGGATGCGGTTGCCCTTGTCGTCGACACGGCCGGGGCCGACAGCGAGGACCTCGCCCTCCTGCGGCTTCTCCTTGGCGGTGTCCGGGATGTAGAGACCGGAGGCGGTGGTCGTCTCAGCCTCGATCGCCTTGATGACGATCTTGTCCTCGAGCGGCTTGATGGGGACCGACACGTCGGACCTCCCCTTCACGTTGTGGCTACGGATGGATAGGGGTGGACGGGGTGTCACGGGCGCCGTCGCGGGGGTCGCACCGAGTCCTCGTCCCATCTCACGAGGAGATGTTGCAGCACCAAATCTAGGCCCGGGTTAGCACTCGGTCAACATGAGTGCCAGTTCAGCTGCGGGTGTCCGCCACGGGCGGACATCCCTGCGGCTCGGCCGCTGAGCTGCGTGACGGTCTCAGCCGCCGAGCTGCGTGACGAGCACCGTCGCGACCGAGAGATAGATGACGAGCCCTGTGCCGTCGACAAGAGTCGTGATGAGCGGCCCCGAGACGACCGCCGGGTCGACCCCGAACCTCCTCAGCACGAACGGCAGCGTCGACGCGAGCAACGCCGACCACAGGACGATGAGCACGACCGCGACCGACACCGTGAGCGCAACGTCCTGGCCGACCCCGAGCGTCAGCGCCCTCAGCCACGCGAGCCCCGCGATGCACGCCGCGAGCATGACGCCCGTCGTCATCTCCTTGCGGAGGACGGCCCACAGGTGACGTCCCCGCACCTCTCCGAGCGCCATGGCCCGCACGAGCGTCGTCGTCACCTGCGTGCCCGTGTTCCCGCCCGTGCCGATGAGCAGCGGGATGAAGAACGTCAGCGCGACGACCGTCGCGAGCGTGTCCTCGAAATGCCTGAGCACCGTGCCCGTTTACATCTCGGCGACGAAGAGCACCGCGAGCCAACCGACGCGCCGTCGCCACAGGAGCCACGGCGTCGCCTCGAGGTACGGCACGTCGAGGGGCGTCGAGCCGCCCTGCCGGTCGGCGTCCTCGGTCGCTTCGGCATCAGCGACCGCGGCCGTCGTAGCCCGCAGGTCCGCGACGCTGAGGTCGCGCACGCTCCCGTCGGGCAGGGTGAGGCCGACGCGCGCGCGGGGATCCTCGAGCAGCGCCGCGAGCGTGACGTCGACCGTCGCGGTGGGAACGGTGGGGGTGGTGGTCTGGGAACGCATGCGTCCGCCTCTCCTCGTCCGGGCGCACGGCGGCGCCCGGGCTGCGGGTTCGTGGGCGGGGCGTCGGGGACGCCCGTCGTCGTGCGCGCACGGGGGCACGCACGGGGCGACGGCAGGGTCGGTACGACCCGGGGCGCTCAGCGGGAGCGCACGGGCAGCGCACGAGGACGGGCTGTCGCACGGGACGGAGAATGGCTGGGGGGCTCCACGACGGTCACCTCCTCGGTGCAGGGCTGCGGGCTGCAGGCCACCCCACCCTAGATGAGCAGGACCCCCGGAGCCCGGACCCTCGTCACGTCCCGTGGGGCCTCCGTCGCCCGCGCGTGCGCGTCGTGGAAGTATTCAGGCATGGACCGCGCCGCTCTCACCCTGCTCCTCCAGCCCGACGGGTGGGCCCTGCTCAGTGCGCTCCCGCCGTACGACGAAGCGACGGCGATGCACCTGTCCGAGCGCCTCCGCGCGGACGGCACCGACCCGGCGCTCGTCGCGGCCGTGCTCACGCAGTCGCGCCTGCGCACGAAGGCCCGGGAGAAGTTCGGCGAGTTCGCCGACGGCATGCTCTTCACGCCCGACGGTCTCGAGCAGGCGACCCGGCTGCCCGTCGCGGCGCGGCACGCGCAGCGCTTCCTCGCGGCGGGCGTCACGAAGGTCGCCGACCTCACGTGCGGGCTCGGCGCCGACTCGATGGCCTTCGCGGCCTCGGGCCTGCGCGTCCTCGCGGTCGACCGTGACGAGGAGACGGCGGCCCTCGCAACCGTCAACCTCCGGCACTTCCCCGAGGCCGAGGTCCGCCTCGGCGACGGGCTCGCGCTCGACCTCACCGCGGAGGGCGTCGACGGCGTCTACGCGGACCCGGCCCGCCGAACGGGCACGGGCACGCGCATCCTCGACCCTCGCGCGTACGCGCCCCCGCTCGACGACGTGTGGCAGCTGCGCGCAACGGTCCCGGCCGTCGGCATCAAGGTCGGGCCCGGCATCCCGCACGCGGGCATCCCCGCCGACGCCGAGGCGCAGTGGGTGTCGCTCGACGGCCACGTGCTCGAGGCCGGGCTGTGGTTCGGTCCGCTCACCGAGGCCCCGGGCAGGTCGGCGCTCGTGCTGCGCACGCGCCCCGATGGGTCCGTGAGCGCCCGCGCGCTCGCTCCGGTCGTGTCCGACGACGACGTCGAGGTCGGGCCCGTCGGCGCCTACCTCTTCGAGCCCGACGGCGCCGTCGTCCGGGCCGGACGCGTCGCAACCGCGGCGCGCGAGCTCGGCGGACGGCTCGTCGACCCGACGATCGCCTACGTCACGACGGACGCGATCCCGCAGGCCTGGGCCGACGCTCGGGCCGCGGGCGAGGCGACCCTCGCGACCGGCTACCGCGTCCTCGACACCCTGCCGTTCTCCCTCAAGCGCCTCAAGGCCTACCTCCGCGAGCGCGGCGTCGGTCGTCTCACGATCAAGAAGCGCGGCACTGCCGTCGTCCCCGAGCAGCTGCGCAAGCAGCTCGCGCTCCACGGCCCGCACGAGGGCCACATCGTCCTCACGCGCGTCGCCGGCGCGCAGACCGTGCTCGTCGTCGAGCCGCTCACCTCCCCTGCCGCCACCGGGACGGAGCACTGACATGCACCTGCCGTTCGCACCGTCCGAGCGCTCGACCGTCGGCATCGAGTGGGAGCTCGCACTCGTCGACAAGGACTCGGGCGACCTCCGCCAGGTCGCGCAGACCGTCCTCGACGCCGTCGAGCCCGCGGGCGGCGGCCAGCACCCGCACATCCGCCAAGAGCTCCTCCTCAACACCGTCGAGGTCGTCTCGGGCGTCAACCGCACCGTGCGGGGCGCGGGCGACGACCTCGAGCGCGCGATCGACGAGATCCGCGAGGTCACCGACCCTCTGCGGGTCGAGCTCATGTGCGCGGGCACGCACCCGTTCGCGCGGTGGGCGCAGCAGAAGGTCACGGACAAGGAGCGGTACGCGACGCTCATCGACCGCACGCAGTGGTGGGGCCGGCAGATGCTCATCTACGGGGTGCACGTGCACGTCGGCATCGAGGACCGCGACAAGGTCCTGCCGATCGCGCGTGGCATGCTCGCGTACTTCGGGCACCTCCAGGCGCTGTCCGCGTCGAGCCCCTTCTGGGGCGGCAAGGACACGGGATACGCGTCGAACCGGGCGCTCATGTTCCAGCAGCTGCCGACGGCCGGGCTGCCGTTCCAGTTCGAGACGTGGTCCCAGCTCGAGGGGTACGTCGACGACATGGTGCGCACGGGCGTCATCGACGCGTTCGACGAGGTTCGCTGGGACCTGCGCCCGTCGCCGCGGTTCGGGACGCTCGAGACACGGATCTCCGACGGCACGTCGAACATCACCGAGGTGCTCGCGCTCGCCGCGCTCACGCACTGCCTCGTCGAGCACCTCTCGACACTCCTCGACGAGGGCAAGGAGCTCCCGACCTTGCCGCCGTGGTTCGCGCAGGAGAACAAGTGGCGCTCGGCACGCTACGGCATGGACGCGATCCTCATCCTTGACTCCCGTGGTGAGGAAGAGCTCGTGCGCGACGCGGTGACGCGGCTGCTCCACGAGCTCGAGCCGACGGCGGCGCGGCTCGGCTGCCTCGACGAGCTCGACCAGGTGCGCACGATCCTGCGCAGGGGCGCTGGCTACCAGCGGCAGCGGGCGGTCGCGCGCCGCAACGGTGGTGAGCTGGGTCCGGTCGTCGAGAACCTTGTCGCGGAGCTCCGTGCAGGCCGGCCCCTCTGATTCGCCTCGGGTCGGCCCCTCTGATTCGCCTCGGGACAGCCCCACTGATTCGCCTCGGGACAGCCCCTCTGATTCGCCTCGATAGCCAATCAGACCACCACACCCGTCCCGATCCGCTATCGAGCGACGGACAGTCGCGTTCCGACCATCGAACGGGCGGAAGCCATCAATCCGTCGTGAATGTTCCGATAGCCGATCGGGGCGCCATACGCGCCCCGATCGGCTATCGAGCCCTAGAGCCACGCCCGACGACCGCCAGGCACGCCCGCCCGGACCTCTCGATAGCGGATCAGTGCAGCACACCTGTCCCGATCCGCTATCGAGCATCTCTGCGGTGCCCGCCGGCGGAAGGGGGCCCCGGCGCCGGCGGCTCGATCGCGGATCCGGTCACCACATGTGGCCCGATCGGCTATCGGACCACGGGGGAGGCGAGGGTGGGGGTGGGTGCCGAGGTCGGGTCAGACGTGCGTGAGCGTGAGCGGCATCGAGGAGTCGACGGGAATGTCGAGGCTCGACGGCGCGACGTCCGCGCGCACGAGCGCCGAGCCGAGCGCCGCGATCATCGCACCGTTGTCCGTGCAGTAGCGGATCGGCGGGATGCGCAGCGTAATCCCAGCCTCCGCGCAACGCTCCGCCGCCATGTCGCGCAGCTGCGAGTTCGCGGAGAACCCGCCGCCGACGACGAGCGTGTCGACGCCGTGCAGCTCGCACGCGCGGATCGTCTTCGCCGTGAGGACGTCGGCCACCGCCGCCGCGAATGACGCCGCGACGTCGTGGAGCGGGATCTCCTCCCCCGCGTCGCGCCGCGCCTCGACCCACCGCGCGACCGCCGTCTTGAGGCCCGAGAACGAGAAGTCGTACGCGTGCTCCGCCTGATCCTTCGGCAGCGTGAGCGCCCGCGGGAAGCGGATCGCCGTCGGGTCGCCCTCACGCGCGAGCCGGTCGATGTGCGGGCCGCCCGGGTACGGCAGGCCGAGCAGCCGACCGACCTTGTCAAAGGCCTCCCCCGCCGCGTCGTCGAGCGTCGAGCCGAGCTCCGTCACCGACGTCGCGATGTCGTCGACGAGCAGGAGCGAGGAGTGCCCTCCCGAGACGACGAGCGCCATGGCACGCTCGGGGAACGCTCCGTGGACGAGCTCGTCGACGGCCGCGTGCCCGATGACGTGGTTGACACCGTAGAGCGGCTTGCCGAGCGCGACCGACAGCGCCTTCGCGGCCGACGCCCCGATCGTCAGCGGCCCCTGGAGGCCCGGCCCCGCGGTCACCGCGACCGCGTCGACCTCCGCGAGGTCGACGTCCGCCTCCGCGAGCGCCCGGCGGATCGTCGGCACCATGGCCTCGAGGTGCGCACGCGACGCGATCTCGGGGATGATCCCGCCGAAGCGCGCGTGCTCGTCCATCGACGACGCGACCGCGTCGAACAGCAGCTCGCGGCCCCTCACGAGGGCCACCCCCGTCTCGTCGCAGGACGTCTCGATGCCAAGGACGAGGGGTTCGCTCATGCCTTCCAGGATACGGCGCGCACGCCAGTGACCTGCCTCACGACCGGGCACGTCCGGGAAGATCCCCTCACCGCCCGAGCGTTCTTCCCACCATGACCACGACGCTCGACACCGCCGCCGTACCCCTGACGATCGACGACGCGACCGCGGACCTCCTGTTCCGCGAGGCGCGCACCGTCAAGCGCTTCACCGACGAGGAGGTCACGGACGAGCACATCGCCGCGGCCTACGACCTCATGCGCTGGGGCCCGACCAGCATGAACATCTCCCCGCTCCGCTACCTCGTCGTCCGCGGCACCGAGGCGAAGGACCGCCTCTGCGCCTACACGATGGAGGGCAACCACGCGGGGATCCACGCGGCGCCGCTGACGCTCGTCCTCGCCGCGGACCTCGACTTCCACGTCCACATGGACCGCCTCGCGCCGCACGCCCCCGGCATCGGTGACCACTTCGCGTCCCAGCCCGCGCTCGCCGACAGCATGGGCCGTATGAACGCGACCCTCCAGGCCGGGTACTTCATCACGGCGCTGCGTGCCGCAGGACTCCAGGTCGGTCCCATGGGCATCTCGGACGCCGAGGGCCTCGACGCCGACCTCTTCGCGGGCACCGCGTGGAAGTCGCTCTTCATCGTCAACGTCGGCCACGCGGTCGCCGACGTCGAGGGCGCGACGCACCCCCGTGCCGCCCGTCTCGAGTCGCACGAGGTCTCGCGCGTCCTGTGACGTTCCCGCACGCACGAGCGCCCGGCACCCCGTGGGGTGCCGGGCGCTCGTCGTCCGAGGCTCAGGCTCCCGTCGCGACCTCGCGCTCAGGGTCGTTCGACCACTGCGACCACGAGCCCGGGTAGAGCGTCGCGGTGACGCCGACGCTCGCGAGGGCCGCGACCTGGTGCGCGGCCGTCACGCCCGAGCCGCAGTAGACGACGACGGGAAGGTTGGGCCGCGGATCGCCCGGCTGCCACGCGCCGACGTCGACGCCGAGGCCCTCGAAGCGTGCCCGCAGTGCCGCGTCGTCGAGGAAGCGCCCGTCGGGACCAAGGTTCTCCGCCGTCGGGGCGCTCACCGCCCCCGGCACGTGGCCCGCCCGAGGGTCGACCGGCTCGAGCTCGCCCCGGAACCGCTCACCCGCGCGCGCGTCGAGGACGACGCCCGCGCTGCGGTCGGCCGCGAGCGCCGCCGTCCCGTCCGCGTCCGTCACGGGCATCTGCCCGCCGCGCAGGACGATCGCGCCGGGGTCGGGGATGCGGTCCCCCGTCTCGAGGGCGCCGCCCGACGCCGTCCACGCTGCGAGCCCCCCGTCGAGGAGGCGCACATCCTCGACGCCGGCCCACCGCAGCAGCCACCAGGCTCGCGCCGCACTCATGCCGCCCGCGTCGTCGTACACGACGACGGTGACGCCCTCCGAGACGCCCCAGCGGCGCGCGGACGCCTCGAGGTCGTCGAGGGCCGGCAGCGGATGCCGACCCTCGGCAGCCGACGGCGGTGACGCGAGCTCGGTGTCGAGATCGACGTACACGGCGCCTGGCACGTGCCCCGCGACGTACTGCTCGTGCCCGTCGGTGCGGCCGAGCGCCCATCGGACGTCGAGCAGCACGACCGGCCGCGCGGAGTCGAGCAGGCCGCGCAGGGCCGCAGGACCGACAAGAACCTCGTCACGTACCGACATCTGGACCTCCGTCAGGAACCGGCCGCCCCCTCGCGGAGCGGAAGCTGCATCGTGTAGGCGTCGACGTCCTCGGGCTGGTAGTAGCGCTTGCGCAGCCCGATCGTCGTGAAACCTCGCGACGTGTACATGGCAATCGCACGCTCGTTGTCGACGGCGACCTCGAGCAGGAGTGAGATCGCGTCGATCTCCCGGGCGCGCTCGATGAGCGCGTCGAGCATGGCACCGCCGAGGCCGTGGCCCGCGACGCGCGGGTCGACGCCGATCGTCATGAGGTGGCAGCTGTCGCCGTCGAACCACAGCCCCGCGTAGCCGACGAGCGGTGCGGGCACTCCCTCGCCGTCCGGCTGGGCTGCGATGTACCAGCGGCCGCGGCCGCGGAGCTCCTCGGTGAGCATGCCCATCGTCCAGGCGCTCGCACCGAAGAGCTCGACCTCGAGCGCGGCGACGCGCGTGATGTCCGCCCAGGCGAGCGGACGCAGATGGTAGCCGCCCGCGATGGGGCTGTCCTCGGCGACAGCGGGGCGGGCACGTCGCGGGGTGACCTCGAGCGTTTCCTCGGGGACCGTACCGGCCGCGCCGTGCTCCGCGTACGCCGCCTCGACGACCTCGCGGCGCGCGCCGAGGTCGATCGTCATCTCGAGGTCTTCGGGGGGCGTGACGTCGCTCATCCGGTCGCCCGCTTGCTCGCGCCCGGCACCTGCGCGTCAGGTCGGCGTAGGTAGAGAGGGGCAGGATCGAGGTCGTCGCCGCGTGCGGCGGCGGCCGACGCGAGGCGCGCGAGCACCGCGGGGTCGGGCTGCGTCACGGCGTCCGCGTGGACGGCGGCGCTGCTCGGCGCGAGCACGTCGCCGTAGAGGGAGGCCCCCGGGCCGACGACGACCGCGCCCGTGGTCGTGCCGTCCTCCGCGAGCGCCGCGGGCAGGGCGACGCCCGGCCCGGCCGTGCGGACGAGCGTCGCCGCGTCGGCGCCGACGGAGTACCGGCCCCAGTAGACCTCGCGCCGCTTCGCGTCCGTGACGACGAGCACGGACGTGCCGGGCTCGAGGCCGAGCGTCGACGCGGCCTGCAGCGCGAGCGCGTCCAGGGAGCACACGCCGTGCACGGGGGCATCGATCGCGAGCGCGAACGTCTGCGCGGACACGAGCCCGACGCGCAGGCCCGTGAAGGGTGCGGGACCCGTGCCGACGACGACCTTCGCGACGTCCTGCGGGTCGGCGCCTGCCTCCGCGAGGACCTCCGCGAGCAGCGGGGCGAGCCGCTCCGCCTGGAGGCGGGCGGCGTCAGACGATCGCTCGGCGAGGACGGTGCCGTCGGTACGCGTGAGCGCGACCGCGACGGCGACCGACGTGTCGATGCTGAGGACGAGCTGCGCGGGCATGGTGCTCAGCCTACGTGGGGACGCGGGAGGACGACGCCGGACCACCGTTCCCCGACCGCTCGGACCCTCACGTGCCGGACACCTGCCGACGCGTCGTCGTTCTCGTCGAAGTCGCCGCGCGGGCGAGCGAGCGTCACCTCGAGGCGGTCGTCGGCGAGCCCCTCGACGAGCCCCTCGCCCCACTCGACGATCGTCACGGAGTCCTCGAGCGACGTGTCGAGGTCGAGCGCGTCGACGTCGTCGAGCGACCCGAGCCGGTACGCGTCGACGTGGACGAGCGCGGGCCCGTCGTGCAGCGGCGGGTGGACGCGCGCGATGACGAACGTCGGGGACGCGACCTGGCCGCGGACGTCGAGGCCTGCGCCGATGCCCTGCGTGAGCGTCGTCTTGCCGGCACCGAGGTCGCCCGTGAGGACGACGAGGTCACCCGCGCGCAGGAGGCCCGCGAGCGCGGTCCCCCACGCGCGCGTCGCGGCGGCGTCGGGCAGGTCGAAGGTCGTCGTGGTCGTCGCGGTCACGCGGGGTTCTCCTCGGCGTGGAGGTGGACGCGCGGCACGCGCGCGCCCAGGCGGGTGGTGATCTCGTAGCTGATGGTGCCGCACGCGTCGGCCCAGTCCTGGGCCGTCGGGGCGCCCGTGGCTCCGTCGCCGAAGAGGACGACGGTGTCGCCCGCCCGCTCGGTCGCGTCGGGCCCGAGGTCGACCATGAACTGGTCCATGCAGACGCGCCCCGTGACGTGGAGCATGCGCGCGGAGGGTCCGTTCCCGACGAGGATCGGCGCGCCGGGGACGTCCTGCGAGCCCGACGCGTGGCGCGGGATGCCGTCGCCGTAGCCGAGCGGGACGTCGCCGAGCACGGTGTCGCGCGGCGTCCGGAAGGCGTGACCGTAGGAGACGCCCTGCCCCGCGGGAACCGCCTTGACGGTCGCGAGCCGCGCCTCGAGGGTCATCGCGGGCCGCAGCCCGAAGGCGTCGGGGCCGCCGAGCTGCGGCACGGGCGAGAGACCGTAGACAGCGAGGCCTGGTCGCACGAGCTCGTGGTGGACGTGCTGCGTCGTGAGGGTCGCGGCGGAGTTCGCAAGGTGCCGCACCTCGAGGTGCGCGCCCGCACGCTCGGCGACCTCGACGGCGCGGTCGAAGACGTCGGCCTGCCCACGAACCGTCGGGTGGTCGGGCTCGTCCGCGAACGCGAGGTGCGACCACACGCCGACGAGCTCGAGCAGCCCGTCGCCCTGGAGCGCGACGAGCCGCGCGACGACCTCGGGGAGCTGGTCGGGCATGACGCCCGAGCGGCCGAGCCCCGTGTCGACCTTGAGGTGAACGCGGGCAGGCCGCCCGGCCGCGCGGGCCGCGGCCGCGACCTCCTCGACGCCCCAGGGCGCGTGCACGGACACGTCGACGTCAGCCGACACAAGCTCTGCGAGCGGCGCGCCGGGCGCGTAGAGCCACGTGAACGTTCGTGCCGTGATGCCGGCCGCGCGCAGCGCGAGCGCCTCGGCGGGCTGGGCGACGCCGAGCCACGTCGCACCCGCCGCGAGCGCTGCGCGTGCGACGGGGAGAAGTCCGTGACCGTAGGCGTCGGCCTTGACGACAGCCATGACGGCTGCTCCCGGGGCGGCGTCGCGGAGCACTCGGACGTTGCCGCGGACCGCGTCGAGGTCGACGACGGCCCGCGCGGGGTACCAGGGCTCGTTCACCCAGTCATTCTCCCACTACGCGGGGAGGGCGAGCAGCCGGGCGACGGTCCGGGGCAGCTGCGCGAGCACGGCTGACGCGCTCACGGGCCCGCCCGGGTTGGCGTCGTGCGCTGCGCGCCCGTGGACGAGCGCGGCGAGCGCCGCGAGCCGTGCGACGAGCGCAGGGTCCCGCACCGCGTCCGCCGCGCGCCCCGCAAGCAGCGTGCCGAGCAGCCCCGCGAGGACGTCTCCGGCACCCGCGGTCGCGAGCCACGCGGGGGCGTCGGCTTGCGCGAGCACGCCGCCGCGTCCGACGACGACGGTCGTCGCACCCTTGAGGAGGATCGTCGCTCCGGTGAGCCGGGCGGCCTCCGCGGCATGCTCGGCCGGCGCGGCCTCGACCGCGGACCGGGAGACGGGTCGACCGCGGGACGTGAGGAGCCGCGCGAGCTCGCCCGCGTGCGGGGTGAGGACGACCCACGGCGCGCAACGCGTCGGCAGGAGCGCGAGCGCTCCCGCGTCGACGACGACAGGGACGACGCCGCCGTCAGTGGCACCGGCTCCCGAGCCCCACACGCCGGTCGCGGCGAAGTGGGCCTCGGAGCCCGCCCCCGCGCGCCCGAGCGCCGCGCGCACGAGCCGCTCGGCGTCCTCGTCGTCGGGTTCGAGCCCCGGCCCGACCACCCACGCCTGGGCGCGTCCGTCGCCCGGCACGACCTCGGGGTGCGCGGCGAGCACGAGGTCCTCCGCGCGACGCGGGCCGACGTACCTCACCATGCCGGCGCCCGACGCGACGGCAGCGCCCGCGCACAGCACGCCCGCGCCCGGGTACGTGCGAGATCCGGCGACGATCGCGACGACGCCCCGCGCGTACTTGTCGTCGGTCGCGTGCGGGACGGGCCACAGCGCTCGGACGTCCGCGTCCTCGAGACGCCTGACGACCTGCTCTCCGGGGTCGGGCACGTCAACGCCGAGATCAAGGACCTCGACGACGGGCGCGAGCCGCGCAGCGGGAGGAAGGAGGAGCCCTGCGACGGGACCGCCGCACGCGAGGACGAGGTCCGCGGCGAGCACGGGGCCGGGGACGACGCCGTCGTCGACCCCGATGCCGCTCGGCACGTCGACCGCGACGACGAAGGTGTCCGAGCCGTCCCGACCGCGGTTGATCTCCCGCACGACGCGCGCGGCCGAGCCCCGGAGCGCGCCCCGTGCTCCGATGCCGCACAGCGCGTCAACGACGACGTGCGCTGCGAGCGACTCGCGCGCGACCGCGACCTGCGCGGCCCGAGGCACGTCCGGCAGCGCGGACGGACGGTCCTTGCCCGGGGAGGCGACGAGCCGCACCCCGGCAGCACGTGCCGCGGCGACCCCGCCCGCGTGCGCTCGCTCGGCGAGGAGCGCGGCCGTGACCCGCGCGCCGCGCCGCGCGAGGAGCGCGGCCGCGTGCAGCCCGTCGCCGCCGTTGTTGCCGGCGCCGACGAGGACGACGACGCGCGCACCCGCGACCGCACCGGCACGGGCCCGGAGGACGTCCGCGACCCGGAGCGCCACCTGATGGGCCGCACGTTCCATGAGAGGCGTGCCTGCAGCGAGCAGCGGTCCCTCGGCTGCACGGATCCTGTCGCTCGTCACTGCCTCGATCATGCGTCCATCCTCACCCACGACGACCCGGCGCGCGCGGGCGGTCCGACCCGGGGCGCGCGGCTACGGTGTGACCATGGACTTCGGACTCTTCATCCCCCAGGGCTGGCGCCAGGACCTCACGGGTATCGCGCCAGCCGACCACTGGTCGGTCATGTCGGGCCTCGCCCGGCGTGCCGACGAGGGCGACCTCTTCTCCTCGATCTGGGTGTATGACCACGTGCACACCGTTCCTGAGCCGGTCGAGGAGGCGACGCACGAGGCCTGGTCGCTCATGGCGGCGTTCGCCGCCTCGACGTCGCGCGTGCGCCTCGGCCAGATGTGCACGTGCATGGGCTACCGCAACCCCGCCTACCTCGCGAAGGTCGCGGCGACGATCGACGTCGTCTCGGGCGGCCGCGTCGACATGGGGATCGGCGCGGGCTGGTACGAGCACGAATGGCGCGCGTACGGCTACGGCTTCCCGCGCGCGGGCGAGCGTCTCACGATGCTCGACGAGGGCGTCGAGATCATGAAGCAGATGTGGGAGACGGGCTCGGCGACGTTCGCGGGCGAGCACTACACGGTCGACGGCGCGATGTGCTACCCGCAGCCCCTCGCGGGCCGCCTGCCGACGTGGGTCGCGGGCGGCGGCGAGAAGCGCACGCTGCGCACCGCGGCGAAGTATGCGGACTACACGAACTTCGCGGGCGACCCTGAGGTTTTCGCGCACAAGAGCACCGTGCTCGAGGGCCACTGCCGTGACCTCGGCCGCGACTACGCCGAGATCACGCGCTCGGCGAACTTCAACGTCGTCCTCGGCGAGACCGACGCCGAGGTCGAGGAGACGATCACGCGCTACGAGGAGCACCTGCGCCGCACGGTCTCTCCCGAGGCCGCGGCCCAGGAGATCGCCAACCTCCGGGACACGCCGGGCGTCGGGACGCCCGAGCAGGTCGTCGAGAAGCTCGGCACGATGGGCGCGCTCGGGATGGGCTACGCGATCTTCTACGTGCCGCTCGTCTCCTACGAGACGCGTTCGCTCGACCTCCTCGAGCAGCAGGTCCTGCCGGCGCTGCGCTGAGCGCTCCCTGACGACGACGGCCGCGCTCCCCGACCGGGGTGCGCGGCCGTCGCGCGTCACGACGTCATTCGACGGTGACGGACTTCGCGAGGTTGCGCGGCTGGTCGACGTCGAGGCCCTTCGCGGTCGCGAGCTCGCACGCGAAGATCTGCAGCGGCACGACCGCGAGCAGCGGCGAGAGGAGCGTCGGTGACGCCGGGATGCGGAACACCTCGTCGGCGAACGGCACGACGTCGTCGTCGCCGTCCTCCGCGACGACGAGCGTGCGGGCGCCGCGCGCCCGCACCTCCTGGATGTTCGAGACGACCTTCGAGTGGAGCGAGTCCCGGCCCTTCGGCGAGGGGACGACGACGATGACGGCCTGCCCCTCGTCGATGAGCGCGATCGGGCCGTGCTTGAGCTCGCCCGCGGCGAAGCCCTCAGCGTGGATGTACGCGAGCTCCTTGAGCTTGAGCGCACCTTCCATCGCTACGGGGTAGCCGACGTGGCGGCCGAGGAAGAGCACGCTCTTCTCGTCCGCCATCGACCGTGCGACGTCACGCACCTTCTGTGCGCGGTCGAGGATGATCTGGATCTTCGCGGGCATCTCGCGCAGCTCGGCGAGCGTCTGCCGGATCTCGTCGGGGAACTTGTTGCCCCGCAGCTGCGCGAGGTAGAGGCCGAGGACGTAGGCGGCGGTGATCTGCGAGAGGAACGCCTTCGTCGACGCGACGGCGATCTCGGGTCCCGCATGCGTGTAGAGCACGGCGTCGGACTCGCGCGGGATGGTCGAGCCGTGCGTGTTGACGATCGCGACGACCTTCGCGCCCTGCTCGCGGGCGTGCCGCACGGCCATGAGCGTGTCCATCGTCTCGCCCGACTGGGAGACGGCGACGACGAGCGTGCGCGGGGTGACGATCGGGTCGCGGTAGCGGAACTCGTGAGCGAGCTCGACCTCGACGGGGATGCGGCACCAGTGCTCGATCGCGTACTTGGCGACGTGGCCCGCGTAGGCGGCGGTGCCGCACGCCACGACGATGATCTTGTCGACGGAGCGCAGGAGCGCCTCGTCGATGCGCAGGTCGTCGAGCTGGAGCCGTCCCCGCTCGTCGAGGCGGCCGAGGAGCGTGTCCGCGACGGCCTTGGGCTGGTCGTGGATCTCCTTGTCCATGAAGGAGCCGAAGCCGCCCTTCTCGGCTGCGGACGCGTCCCAGTCGACGGTGTAGCGGCGCCCCTCGGCAGGGTTACCGTCGAAGTCGGTGACGGTGACGGCGTCGGGCGTGATGGTGACGACCTGGTCCTGGCCGAGCTCGAGCGCCTCGCGCGTGAAGGCGATGAACGCGGCGACGTCGGAGCCGAGGAAGTTCTCGCCCTCGCCGAGCCCGACGACGAGCGGGGAGTCGTGACGCGCACCGACGACGACGTCAGGGTGGTCGGCGTGCACTGCGAGGAGGGTGAACGTACCTTCGAGGCGACGTGCGACACCCCGCAGCGCGGCCGTGAGGTCCCCCGACGCCGCATACTCGCGTGCGAGGAGGTGGGCCGCGACCTCGGTGTCGGTCTCGGACGCGAACTCGACGCCCTCAGCGAGGAGCTCGGCCTTGAGCGGCACGAAGTTCTCGACGATCCCGTTGTGGATGAGCGCGAGGCGGCCGCCGTCGGCGACGTGCGGATGCGCGTTGACGTCGGTCGGCGCGCCGTGCGTCGCCCACCGGGTGTGACCGATGCCCGCGGTCGCTGCGGGGAGCGGGTGCTGCTCAAGCGCGGCGCGCAGGTTCGCGAGCTTGCCGGCACGCTTGGCGGTCGCGACCTTGGGTGTGTCCGGGACCGCGAGCGCGACGCCCGCGGAGTCGTACCCGCGGTACTCGAGACGGCCGAGGCCTTCAAGGAGCACCTCGAGGGTCCGGCCGGAAGGCTGCTGGGACGTGACGTGTCCGACGATTCCGCACATGGGTCAAGATTTTAGGGGCTGCGCTCCCATGCTGCGCGTGCGTTTCGCGTCACAGCCGTCCGGGGTGGACAATCGCACGGTGACTCCGACCCCTCCGGTACCACGGTCCCCCTACGTGGAGATGGACCGCACCGCCTGGAGCCGGCTGGCCGCATCGACGCCGCTGCCGCTCACCGCTGCCGACCTCGACGGCCTGCGCGGCCTCGGCGACCCCATCGGGCTTCCCGAGGTCGAGGCGATCTACCACCCGATCTCGCGCCTGCTCAACCTCTACGTCACGGCGACGCGCGGCCTGCACGCCGCGACGTCGACGTTCCTCCACGAGGACGCACCACCGACGCCGTACGTCATCGGCGTCGCGGGCTCGGTCGCGGTCGGCAAGTCCACGACGTCCCGCGTCCTGCGCCACCTTCTGGCACGCTGGCCCGAGACGCCCAACGTCCAGCTTGTGACGACCGACGGGTTCCTCCTGCCGAACGCCGAGCTCGAGCGTCGCGGACTCATGGAGCGCAAGGGCTTCCCCGAGTCGTTCGACCGGCGCGCTCTCGTGCGGTTCCTCACGAAGGTCAAGGCGGGCCACGCGGAGGTCCGCGCTCCCGTCTACTCGCACCTCACCTACGACATCGTCCCGGACGAGCACGTCGTCGTGCGCCGCCCCGACGTCCTCATCGTCGAGGGGCTCAACGTCCTCCAGCCGGCGCGGCCCTCGGTCGACAGCGCGTCGAGCCTCGCGGTGAGCGACTTCTTCGACTTCTCGATCTACGTCGACGGACGTACCGCCGACGTCAAGCAGTGGTACATCGACCGGTTCCTCTCGCTGCGGGAGACAGCGTTCGCGCGGCCCGAGTCGTACTTCCGTCGTTACGCCGAGCTCACGGACGACGAGGCGATCTCGAAGGCGGAGTCGATCTGGGACACGATCAACGCGCCCAACCTCGTCGAGAACATTCTGCCAACGCGCTCGCGCGCGACGCTCGTGCTCACGAAGGGACCGAACCACTCGATCCAACGGGTGCGGCTGCGGAAGTTGTGACGGGCTCACGCGCACCGGCACGTCCCGCACGCCGGCGTGCGACCCTCGCCATGACACGGTCGATGGCGAAGCCCGTGAGGACACCGCCAACGACACCGACGCCCATCGCGAGGAGCGTCGAGTGCCCGAGCCACGTCGCCGCGGCGAGCCCGATGACCACCGAGTAGACCGCCCACATGATCGCGGCGACGGTCGTCACCGCGACGAAGCGCTCTCGGCGATACCCGACCGCTCCCGCCGTCATGTTGACCGCGACGCGGCCGATCGGCACGTAGCGCGCACCGAGGATGAATGACGCCCCGCGGTGCGCGATGGCCCGCTCGGCACGCTCGACAGCTCTGCGGCCGCGCTGGGTGCGGAGCCAGGGGATGCGGTCGGTGCTGATCCAGCGGCCCAGCGAGAACGCGATCTGGTCGCCGCACCATGCCCCCGCCATCGCGACGACGAGCACGAGCCAGATGTTCGGCATCCCGGTCGTGTGCGCGGTGACGGCCAACGTGATGACGATCGACTCGCTCGGCACCGGCGGGAAGAACCCGTCGATCGTGCACAGCGCGAACAGAGCGACGAAGACCCACCACGACGATGTGAGAGCGAGGATCCATGCCTCGACGTCGGCGGCGATCTGCGTGACGAGCTCGATCATGAGGTCCTGTCGTCCGGCGGGATGGTGCTCTCCACGCTAGGCGCGGCGAGCGGGGCGCGGCACGGGGAGACGTCCTCGCCGTCCGGGTGCCACGACTATCGTCGGCGACACTGCCACGCCACACATCATCCCACGGGAGGAATCGCGCTTCGTCGCTCGTCGGACGCGACCTCGAGCGGGAAACCGAGCTCGCGGGCGGCCCTGGCAGGGACGGCCTCGTCGCCCCACAGCGACGCGTACGTCGCCGTCGCGCAGAGCGAGCGCGTCTCGGCGCGGTCGACGTAGAGGGTGCCGAGGAGGTGGTCGGTCTCGTGCTGGATGATCCGCGCGGGCCAGCCGCGGACCACCTCGTCGACTGTCGCGCCGGTCGCGTCGAGACCGCGCACGCGGACGCTCCGGTGCCGGGCCACGGCCGCCTGATAGCCCTCGACGCTCAGGCAGCCCTCGTAAAACGTCACACGCTCGTCGTCGACGGGCTCGTAGACCGGGTTGACGAGGACGCGCAGCGGCAGGGTCGCACGCTCGCGGGCGTCCGCGGCGGCCTCGTACCCGGCGGGCAGGCCGGGATCCTCGAGCACAGCGATCGCGAGGCCCACACCGATCTGCGGGGCTGCGAGACCCACACCCGGCGCGGCCCGCATCGTCGCGACCATCGCGGCGAGGAGGTCGTCGAGCACGTCACCGAGCTGCCCGGTGTAGGGCGCGGCTTCGTGACGCAGGACGGGGTGCCCCGCCTGGACGATGGGCAGGACGCCGTCGGGGTGGGTGTCGAGGAGCGTACGCACCGCGTCACGGACGGCGGGGACGACGGTGCCGGGGAAGGAGGTCACAGCGAGAGCCTGTCACGCACGACGTCGGCGAGGCGCGCGGCGACACCGTCGGCCTGCAGCTGCGTCGCTGCCTCGACCATGACGCGCACGAGCGGCTCCGTGCCCGAGGGGCGGAGGACCACGCGCCCCGTGCCGCCGAGGAGCTTCTCCGCGTCCTGCACCGCAGCGAGAAGCCCCTCGTCCGTTCCCGCCCGGGCCTTGTCGACGCCGGGTACGTTGACGAGCGCCTGCGGCAGCCGCGGGATCGCAGCGGCGAGCTCGTCGAGCGAGCGGCCGGTCGACATGACACGGTGTGCGAGCGTGAGCGCCGTGAGCACCCCGTCGCCCGTCGAGGCGTGGTCGGCGAGGATGATGTGCCCCGACTGCTCGCCGCCGAGCGAGTAGCCGCCCTCGCGCATCGCCTCGAGGACGTAGCGGTCGCCAACACCCGTCTGCACCGTGGCGATACCCGCGTCGCGCATGGCGAGGATGAGCCCGAGGTTGCTCATGATCGTCACGACGAGCGTGTCCTGCGCGAGACGCCCCTCGTCCTTGAGCGCGAGCGCGAGGACGCCCATGATCGCGTCGCCGTCGACGAGGTTGCCTCGGCGGTCGACCGCGAGGCAACGGTCCGCGTCGCCGTCGAACGCGACGCCGAAGTCGGCGCCTGACGCGACGACGACGGCCTGGAGCTGCTCCGGGTGCGTCGAGCCGCAGAGCTCGTTGATGTTGCGACCGTCCGGGCTCGCGTTGATAACGACGACGTCGGCCCCTGCTGCCCGCAGCGCTGCGGGGCCGACCTCGCTCGCTGCGCCGTTGGCGCAGTCGACCGCGATGCGCAGGCCCTCGAGCGGGGTGTTGTCGCCGTCGGCGCCGATCGCGGAGATGAGGTGCTCGACGTAGGACTCGAGCGCCGTGCCACGGTCCGTGGTGATGTGGCCCACGCCCGCGCCTGTCGGCCGCTCCCACTCTTCGTGGAGCCTGGCCTCGATCGCGTCCTCGACGTGGTCGGCGAGCTTGAGGCCCCCGCGTGCGAAGAACTTGATGCCGTTGTCCGGCATGGCGTTGTGGGACGCGGAGATGACGACACCGAGGTCGACGTTCGCGGTCGCGGTGAGGTGCGCGACCCCAGGCGTCGGCAGGACGCCGAGATTGACGACGTCGACGCCCGCGCTCGCGAGGCCCGCGCACAGCGCGGCGGAGAGGAACTCGCCCGAGATCCGCGGGTCACGTCCGATGACGGCACGGGGTCGCGGTCCCTTGAAACCGCCCGACGTGCCGAGGACGTGCGCTGCGGCCGCCCCGAGGTCGAGCGCGAGCTCTGCGGTGATGTCCCGGTTGGCGAGCCCTCGCACGCCGTCGGTCCCGAACAGCCGACCCATGGGTCGCTCCTTGCCCCGCGGGCCCTTGGAGGACCGCGTCTGTCGCTGGTGGCCCGGTCGTCCGGGTTCTGACGACGCCATCGTGCGCGGTATCCCTCCGCGCTCCATCCCGTCCTGCTCCTCGTGGGACGACATGGCCGGGCGCCGCCCACCAGCGTACCGCCCGAGGTCACGCTCCCATGCGGCGCTCCACGCTGCTGGGCCCTGGTCGCTGGCCCAGGAACGCCCGAAGGGCCCGACGGAAACCGTCGGACCCTTCGAACGATGCAGCGCGGGGCTGGCTCAGCGCTTGGAGTACTGAGGAGCCTTGCGGGCCTTCTTGAGACCGGCCTTCTTGCGCTCGACGGCGCGGGCGTCACGCGTGAGCAGCCCGGCCTTCTTGAGCGCGGGACGGTTGGCCTCACGGTCGATCTCGTTGAGCGCACGGGCGATGCCGAGGCGCAGCGCGCCGGCCTGGCCCGAGGTGCCGCCACCCGCGATGCGGGCGATGACGTCGAAACGGCCCTCGACGTCAACGGTCGCGAACGGCGAGTTCACGAGCTGCTGGTGCACCTTGTTGGGGAAGTAGTCCTCCAGGGTGCGCCCGTTGATCTTCCACTGACCCGTGCCGGGGACGAGGCGCACGCGCGCGATCGCCTGCTTGCGGCGACCGAGGGCCTGACCAGGAGCAGTGATGCTCTGGCCACGACCCTGCTGCGCAGCGGGGGTCTCGGAGGTGTAGCTGCTGGGCACGTCCTCGCCCAGGGTGTCGTTGTCGACGGTGGTGTCGGCCACTGTAGGTGTCCTCGCGTCCTTGGATGCGTCCGATCAGCAGGCGGGAGCCTACTGAGCGACCTGGGTGATCTCGTACGGCTTGGGCTGCTGCGCGGTGTGCGGGTGCTCGGCACCCGCGTAGACCTTGAGCTTGCCGAGCTGCTGACGGCCGAGCGTCGTCTTGGGGAGCATGCCGCGAACGGCCTTCTCCACGGCGCGCTCGGGGTTCTTCTCGAGCAGCTCGGAGTAAGAGGTGGCCGAGAGGCCACCCGGGAACCCGGAGTGACGGTAGGCCAGCTTCTGCTCCCGCTTGTTGCCCGTCAGGGCAACCTTCTCGGCGTTGATGATGACGACGAAGTCGCCGCCATCGACGTGCGGGGCGAAGGTGGGCTTGTGCTTGCCACGCAGCAGGGTTGCCACCTGGCTGGCGAGACGGCCCAGGACGACGTCGGTCGCGTCGATGACGTACCAGTCGCGCTGGACGTCGCCGGGCTTCGGGGTGTACGTACGCACGGTCGTAGCCTTCGTTTCGGTTGCTGTGTCTTCTCCGGCACATCAGAACGTGCCGGCGAGGTCGGTTGAAGGCTTCTCTCACGACCTGGCGAGTGGGAGGCACCGGTCACGGCTGGAAGCACAACGACTTGCAAGGATACCTGCCGCCACGTCGCGGGGTCAAAGCGTGAGGGTAGACACGTGCGTCACACCCGCGCACGAGCGGAGGCGCACGCCCCTGGAGGCACACAGCACGGCCTCAACGGCCCCCGACATCCTCACGAGCGCCCCATGCCGTGGGCCGCTCCCCCACGCACGTCGGGCACCGCTCCTCCGCCGTCCCGGCGGCGCAGTCCTCGCACACGAGCCGCTCCGTGCGGCACCCGGCGTCCGCGCAGTTCTCGAACCGCGCCGTCGACGCCCCGCACCGCTCGCACGTCCCGAGCGAACGGGCGCCCGCCGCCTCGACGTGCCCGCGGCCGTCGAACACGTAGAGCGACCCGTCCCACAACCCCGAGGCGCCCCGCGCCTCGACGTAGCGGACGATGCCGCCGTCCATCTGGTAGACCTCGGCGAACCCCCGGTCCTTGAGCAGCACCGAGAGCACCTCGCAGCGCACGCCGCCCGTGCAGTACGTGACGACCGCACGGTCCTTGAGGTGGTCCCAGCGTCCGGCCTCGATCTCGCCGAGGAAGTCGCGGCTCGTCGTGACGTCGGGCACGAAGGCCCCACGGAAGCGCCCGATCCTCGCCTCGTACGCGTTGCGACCGTCAAGCATGACGACGTCCCCGCCCCTCTCGGCGACGAGCGCGTCGAGCCCGTCGGCGTCGAGGCGCGTCCCGCCGCCCTCGATCCCGTCGGGCCCCAGCCGCACCGCGTCGGGCGCCCCGAACGCCACGAGCTCGGGCCTCACCTTGACGCTGAGCCGCGGGAAGTCCTCGCCAGTGCCTGCCGCCCACTTGACGTCGAGCCGCTCGAACCCCGGGTACTGCCGCGTCCCCTTGACGTACTGCTTGAGGTCCTCGACGCGCCCGCCGAGCGTCGCGTTGATGCCGTGCGGCGCGACGATGACACGTCCCGTGAGGTTCCAGCGGCCGGCGAGCTCACGCTGCCAGAGTCTCACCGCCGCCGGGTCGGCAACAGGGGCGAACGCATAGAAGAGGACGGTGCGGAAGGTGGCCACACGACCAGACTAGGCCGTGCGCGTGACGTTCAGCGTGCGCGCTCGACCCGCCCGGAATCCCACACCGGCACGTCGGACTCGAGCACGACCCCGTCGGCCCCGAAGATGAGGAACCTGTCGAAGCCGCGGGCGAACCAGCGGTCGTGCGTCACCGCGAGCACCGTGCCGTCGAACGCCGCAAGACCACGCTCGAGGGCCTCGGCCGAGTGGAGGTCGAGGTTGTCGGTCGGCTCGTCGAGGAGGAGGAGCGTCGCGCCGCCGAGCTCGAGCAGGAGGATCTGCAGGCGGGCCTGCTGCCCGCCCGAGAGCGTCTCGTAACGTTGCTCGGCCTGCTCGACGAGCTCGTACCGGTCGAGCGCCTTCGACGCCTGCTCACGCCCCATGCCCGCACGATGCCCCTCACCGCGGTGGAGGATGTCGAGAAGCGTCGTACCGACGAGCTCCGGGTGCGGGTCGTTCTGCGCGAAGAACCCGGGCCGCACGCGCGAGCCGAGCGTCGCGCGTCCCGTGTGCTCGACGCGGGCGACGCGCCCCGGCTCGACGGGCGCCTGGTCAGGCCCGGGGTTCGTGCCACCGCCCGCGAGCAGCCGCATGAAGTGCGACTTGCCCGAGCCGTTCGACCCGAGCACCGCGACGCGCTCGCCGTACCAGACCTCGGTCGAGAACGGCCGCATGAGCCCCGCCAGCTCGAGGTCCTCGCACACGACCGCCCGCTTGGCGGTACGCCCTCCGACGAGCCGCACCCGCACGTCCTGCTCGCGTGCGACGAGCTGCGGCGGCCCCGCCTCCTCGAACTTCCGCAGGCGCGTCTGAGCCGCCTGGTAACGGCTCGCGAGCCCGTCGTTGAACGCCGAGCGCGTCTTGAGCGTCATGACGAGGGTGCGGAGCTTCGCATGCTCCTCCTCCCACCGCCGCCGCAGCTCCTCGAGCCGCGCCGTCCGGTCCTTGCGCGCCTCGAGGTACGTGTCGAAGCCCCCGCCGTGCACCCACACGTCGCCGCCGAGCGACGTCTGCTCGATCGTTGCGACCGCCGTCGCGGTCCGCGCGAGAAGCTCACGGTCGTGCGTGACGTAGAGGATCGTCTTGGGGGACGCGACGATCTGCTCCTCGAGCCAGAGCTTCGTCGGGACGTCGAGGTAGTTGTCCGGCTCGTCGAGCAGCAGGACCTCGTCGGGACCCCGCAGCAGCGCCGTGAGGACGAGCCTCTTCTGCTCGCCTCCCGACAGCGTCCGCAGCTCGCGGTGCTGCGCCCTCTCGAACGGGATCGAGAGGACCTCGTCCGTCACCTCGTCCCACGTGGCCTCGGCCTCGTAGCCGCCGACGTCCGCCCAGTCCGCGATCGCCTGGGCGTAGCGCATCTGCGTCGGCTCGTCGTCGCGCTCCATCATGAGCGTCTCGGCCGCGTCGAGCTCCCTCGACGCGGCCCGGATCGCGTCGTGCGCAAGCTCCGCGAGGACGTCACGCACAGTGCGCGCGTCGTCGACCCGCCCGATCATCTGGTCCATGACCCCGAGCCCGCCCGAGCGCGACACCTTGCCCGCGTGCGGTGCGAGGTCGCCGGTGACGAGGCGCAGAAGCGTCGTCTTGCCCGCGCCATTCGGCCCGACGAGCGCGACCTTCGCGCCGTCCCCCACCCGGAACGAGACGTCGGCGAGCAGCTCGCGGCCGTCGGGAAGCGTGTAGGAGACCCCGGAGACGTCGACATGACCCATGGCGTCCATCCTCCCAGCCCCGAGAACCCCTCGACGACGGAGATCTCGGGCTGGCACGGCCCCTCACGACGTGGCACCGTGGGGAGGGACGCGAAGGAGCCACCATGACGGACACGACGGACGCCGGCGACGGCGCGGAGCAGGGCACGGACCAGGCATCGCTCGAGGACATGCTGCTCGACGAGCAGATCACCGACGTGCTCGACGCAGGCTACGACCCACCGTTCGAGGACACGACGACGCGCTGGGGCTCGACCCCGTGGGAGTCGGGCCAGGACGAGCCGCTCGCACGCAGGCTCGCGCAGGAGCTCCCCGAGGACTCGCGCGAGGGCACCCGGGACGAGGCCCTTGCGGGACGCCTCGTCGCAGCCGACGGAGGCGTGCCGGAGCGTGAGAACGACGTCTACGCGACGTCCGTCGGCTCCGACGGGGGCGCCCTGACCGAGGAGGAGCTCGCGGTGCACGTCGCCACGCAGCAACAGCTCGAGTCCGACGACGCCCGCACAGCGGGCGAGCCCGTCGACGACGCGGACGACGACGCGGACCTCGACGAGCGCGACGAGGGCGACTGACAGGCGCACGCTACCCCTGCCACGGGGGCGCGCTGCGCGCACGTGGCGCCCCGCTCGTCGCTCAGCCAGCGGCGCGGCTCACCGACGGCTTGCTCATCGACGACGCGCTCAGCAGGTCGGCGCTCCCGGGACGACGTTCCCCGACGCGTCGAGCACTTCCTCGTCGAGGCGACGCGCACGTACCCGCTCGGCACGCTCCGCGAGCTCGGCGTCCGGCGGGTAGACGACCTCCTCGAGGACGAGCCCGTGGGGCGCGACGACCGTCGGACCGCCGACGCGTGAGCGTGCCTCGAGCACCTCGCGCGGCCACGACTCCGGGCGCCGCCCCTCCCCCACCGCGAGGGATGCGCCGACGAGCGCACGCACCATGTTGTGGCAGAAGGCGTCCGCACGGACCGACGCGAGAAGAAGGCCGGCCTCGGGGCCGGACGTCTCGCGACGCCACGTGAGCTCCTGGAGCTCCCGGATCGTCGTCGCGCCGGGACGCGGCTTGCAGTAGGACGCGAAGTCACGCAGTCCGGTGAGCGGCGCCATCGCCCGGTCCATCGCCTCGACGTCGAGCGGTCTGCGGTGCCACAGGACGTGGTCGCGCGCGAGGGGGTCGAAACGCGCGGGGTCGTCCGCGACCCGGTACGTGTAGCGACGGGCGAGCGCCCCGAAGCGCGCGTCGAAACCTTCCGGCGCCCGCGCGGCCCTGCGGACAACGACGTCGTTCGGCAGGACGCCAGCAAGACGCGCGACGAGCGCGTTCTCCGGCGCACGTCCCGAACGTCCGGGCAGCGCGTCCCATGCGGCGTCGGGCACGTCGAGGTGCGCGACCTGACCCCGCGCGTGGACGCCAGCATCGGTACGGCCCGCGACGGTGAGGCGCACGTCGTCGAGCCGGAGCACCCGCGCCAGCCCCTCCTCGAGCGTGCCCTGCACGGTGCGGAGCGCAGGCTGGCGGGCCCAGCCCGCGAAGTCGGTGCCACGGTAGGCGAGGTCGAGTCGGACACGGATCACGCCGTCCATCATCGCGCACCGCGCTGCCTCGCCCCACCGGCGGACTACCGTGAACCCATGGCGCACGACCACGGACCGCTCACCCTCACCGTCGACTGCGGGGGCGGCGGGCTCAAGGCCGCGGTCCTCGACGACGCCGGCACCCAGCACGCACCGGCGACACGGGTCCCGACGCCCTACCCGCTGCCTCCCGCGCTGCTCGTCCGCACGATCGTCGGGATCGCCGCATCGCTGCCTGCGGCCGACAGGCTCTCGGTCGGCCTCCCCGGCATGATCCGGCGCGGGGTCGTCGTCGCGACACCCCACTACGTCACCGTCGGCGGCCCCCGCACGCGTGTCGACCCGCGGCTCGTCCAGGCGTGGGACGGCCACGACCTGCGAGCTGCCCTCTCAGACGCGACAGGGCTGCCGACGCTCGTCGTCAACGATGCGGAGCTCCACGGCGCGGGCGTCGTCGCCGGTGTCGGCCTCGAGCTCGTCCTCACGCTCGGCACCGGGCTCGGCTCGGCGCACTTCGACGGCGGCGTCCTTGCGCCGCACCTCGAGCTCTCGCACGCGCCGGTGAGGCGCGGCACGACCTACGACCAGTACCTCGGCGAGCCGGAACGCCGTCGCCTGGGCGACGGCCTGTGGTCACGCCGCGTCCTGCGGGCCGTCGAGGGGCTCGCACCCGTCTTCCGCTGGGACCGGCTCCACGTGGGCGGCGGCAACGCACGTCGCCTCACGCCGACCGTGCTCGAGCGGCTCGGCCCCGAGGTCGTCGTCGTCCCGAACTCCGCGGCCCTCGTCGGGGGTGTCCGTGCGTGGCAGCTCTGGGGGTCGGCGGGCGCCTGAGCGGGGACCTTGTCGAACGGACGTGACGGGCGCCCCGGCGGAAGTCGCGTCGACCGGACCCGCGGACGACTGAGCGGGCGGCGCCGAACCTGCCGGGCACGAGACTGGCCGCGGCCACTCACCTCACTACCTGACCCAGTCCCGCCCCCAGATGCACGAGAGCCCGTGCACCTTGCGGTGCACGGGCTCTCGACGGAGAGACTCAGGCTCAGGCCTTCGTCTCCTCCGCGGTCTCCTCGGCCGAGGCGGCCGACGGCGCCGAGTCGGGCGAGTCCGCCGACTCGGGCGAGTCAGCCGACTTCGCGGACGCCGGGGTGGGGACCTTGGCGGCCTTCTCAGCAGCCTTGGTCGCCTCACGGACGACGGCCTGCTTCGGCGACACGGGCTCGGTCACGAGCTCGATAACGGCCATGGGCGCGTTGTCGCCCTTGCGCGGCGCGATCTTGATGATGCGGGTGTAGCCGCCCTGACGCTCCGCCATCTGCGGTGCCACCTCGGTGAAGAGGATGTGGACGACGGTCTTGTCCGTGAGCGTCCGCAGCACGCGACGACGCGCGGCGAGGTCGCCACGCTTCGCGAAGGTGATGTGACGCTCGACGACGGGACGCAGGCGGCGGGCACGCGACTCGGTCGTCGTGATCTGGCCGTGCGTGATGAGCTGCGAGGCGAGGTTCGCGAGGATCTTGCGCTCGTGCGACGGGCTGCCACCGAGCCGTGCGCCCTTGCTGGGGGTAGGCATTGAAGTTGCTCCTAGAGATGGGTTCGGTCGCCGCGGCGCGCGTCAGGCACCGGGCGGACCACGTCAGTACTGCGCGGAGTCGTAGTCGCCCGCGTCACCGTCGCCGTAGACGCCGGTCTGGTCAAAGTCGACGATCGAGTCCTTGAGAGCGAGGCCGAGACCGGCCAGCTTCTCCTTGACCTCGGTGATCGACTTCGAGCCGAAGTTGCGGATGTCGAGGAGGTCAGCCTCGCTGCGCGACACGAGCTCGCCCACGGTGTGGACGCCCTCACGCTTGAGGCAGTTGTACGAGCGGATCGTCAGCTGGAGCTCCTCGATGGGCAGCGCGAGGTCCTGCGCGAGCGCGGCGTCCGTCGGGGACGGGCCGATCTCGATGCCCTCGGCCTCGACGTTAAGCTCGCGGGCGAGGCCGAAGAGCTCGACCAGCGTCTTGCCGGCGGACGCGAGCGCGTCACGCGGCGAGATCGCGGGCTTCGTCTCGACGTCGACGATGAGCTTGTCGAAGTCCGTGCGCTGCTCGACACGCGTCGCCTCGACCTTGTAGGTCACCTTGAGGACGGGCGAGTAGATCGAGTCGACGGGGATACGACCGATCTCGGCGTCGAACGACTTGTTCTGCGCTGCCGAGACGTAGCCACGGCCACGCTCGACGGTGAGCTCGATCTCGAGCTTGCCCTTCTCGTTGAGGGTCGCGATGTGGAGCTCGGGGTTGTGCACCTCGACGCCCGCCGGCGGGACGATGTCCGCAGCGGTCACCGCACCGGAGCCCTGCTTGCGCAGGTACATGACGACGGGCTCGTCGTTCTCGGACGAGACGACGAGACCCTTGATGTTGAGGATGATCTCGGTGACGTCCTCCTTGACCCCCGGCACCGTGGTGAACTCGTGGAGCACACCGTCGATGCGGATGGAGGTCACGGACGCGCCGGGGATCGACGACAGGAGCGTACGGCGCAGCGAGTTGCCGAGCGTGTAGCCGAAGCCGGGCTCGAGCGGCTCGATGGAGAAGCGCGAACGGTTCTCCGAGATGACCTCTTCGGTCAGCGTGGGGCGCTGTGCGATCAGCACTGGTTCTGTCCTTTCAGTGAGCGTCCGCCATATGACGTCTCACGGATGAAGAGCTGCCTGACGGGTGGACCCGCGAGACAAACGACGTGGTAAGTCGTGTGCCGCACCATGGTGCGGCGCTGCTCCGCCGGGCCGGTCGAGCGACCGGCCCGGCGGTGCGTTGCGCGGATCAGACGCGGCGGCGCTTCGGGGGACGGCACCCGTTGTGAGCCTGGGGCGTGACGTCCTGGATCGAGCCCACCTCGAGGCCTGCGGCCTGGAGCGAGCGGATCGCGGTCTCACGGCCGGAGCCAGGACCCTTGACGAAGACGTCGACCTTCTTCATGCCGTGCTCCTGGGCACGGCGCGCGGCGGCCTCGGCGGCGAGCTGCGCGGCGAAGGGCGTGGACTTGCGGGAGCCCTTGAAGCCGACCTGGCCCGAGGACGCCCACGAGATGACGGCGCCGGTGGGGTCGGTGATCGAGACGATCGTGTTGTTGAACGTCGACTTGATGTGGGCCTGGCCCACGGCGATGTTCTTCTTGTCCTTGCGACGAGGCTTGCGCGCGGCGGACGCGGCACGAGTCTTGGGAGGCATATCCTAAATCTCTCCTGGTTGAGGTCGTCGAACCACGCTGTGACCCGGGGGTCGCTGCGTGGACTGCTGCTAGAGCGTCAGCGGGCCTTCTTCTTGCCGGCCACGGTGCGCTTGGGGCCCTTGCGGGTACGCGCGTTGGTCTTCGTGCGCTGTCCACGCACGGGAAGGCCACGGCGGTGACGCAGGCCCTCGTAGCAGCCGATCTCGACCTTGCGGCGGATGTCGGCAGCCACCTCACGACGAAGGTCACCCTCGAGCTTGAAGTTGCCCTCGAGGTAGTCACGCAGAGCGACGAGCTCTGCCTCGCCGAGGTCCTTGACGCGGACCTCGGGGCTGATGCCGGTCGCGGCAACAGCCTGCTTGGCGCGGGTGCGACCCACGCCGTAGATGTAGGTGAGCGCGATCTCGACCCGCTTCTCGCGGGGGAGGTCGACGCCAACAAGACGTGCCATGTGTTGTGGCTCCTGAAGTGCGTTCGGAGGTCTGCCGCACCACCTCCCCGCCTTCTGCGGGCCCCGGCCTCCGAGCCGAGGGTTCCGTCGGTCCGTGGACCTCAGGTGGTGGTGCGCTGGTGCCCCGTGCCGGGGCGGGTCTGCTCGTACCTACACGTGCAGGCTGGTGCTGATCGTCAGATCAGCCCTGGCGCTGCTTGTGCCGCACGTTCTCGCAGATGACCTGGACGCGACCGTGGCGACGGATCACCTTGCACTTGTCGCAGATCTTCTTGACGCTGGGCTTGACCTTCATCGTGGTTCCTCCGCCCTCGCCCGGCCGCACGCGCCCCGCGGGATGCGCACGTCCGTCCGACGGCAGTGTCTCGGGGACGGGTTACTTGTAGCGGTAGACGATCCGGCCGCGGGACAGGTCGTACGGGCTCAGCTCGACCACCACACGGTCCTCGGGGAGGATCCGGATGTAGTGCTGTCGCATCTTGCCCGAGATGTGCGCGAGGACCTTGTGGCCGTTGGCCAGCTCCACGCGGAACATCGCGTTCGGCAGGGCTTCGACAACGCTGCCCTCGATCTCGATGACGCCGTCCTTCTTCGCCATGTCCTCCGCTGCTCCTGGTTGTTCGTCCCATCCGGACCGGCACCCGGTCGGATGCCTCCAGGCACGGCCCGACCGACGACGTAGCGTCAGGAGGTCCGCACCAGGGATGGTCGGCATGCATGACACATGCCAACGCACCATCCTACGCGATACAGCAAGGATGAGAAAGCCCGGATGTCGTGGGTGCCGTCACACCTCGGGGCGGGCCCCGACGAGGGCCCGCTTCGACGCGGTGGAGCACGATCGAGCGTGCCGCGCCTCAGCCCTGCGGCGGCTCGATGAGGCCGCACTCGACGGCCCGCTGCACGGTCTCGGCCGCGGAGTGCGTCCCCAGCTTGCGATAGATCGAGCGGAGGTGCGTCTTCACGGTGTTCGTCGTGAGGTAGAGCCTGCGGGCGACGGCGCCGAGCGAGTCCGAGGTCGCGAGCGTCTCGAGAACCTCACGCTCACGCTCCGACAGCTCCGCGACGACCCGCGGCGCGGGCAGGATGTCGCCGACACCCCGGGTCTCGAGGTCGTCGAGCGCATCAGCCAGCCCCGGCACGTCCGCGCTCAGCCCGCGCAGGACCTCACGAGGCGTGTACGCGAGGTACTGGACGAGCCCCGACGCCGTGCACGCGGCAAGCGCGTCCCGGGCCGCAGCAGTGGACTCCGCCTCGTGACCGCGCGCGGACTCCGCCGCGGCGAGGACGAGGAGCATCCCGGTCTGCAGGCGTGGCACGGACGGCTCGATGGCAAGACCCTGACGCGCGAGCGCGACGGCGCGGGCGAAGTCGCCGCCGTGGTAGGCGGTGCGCGCCCGGGCGAGGATGAACGCCGGCCCCTGCCCTGCCGCCCGCGCGAGCAGCGACCGCGCCTGGAAGATCCTCCCCTGTGCGAGCAGCAGGTCGATCCGTGCGGACGTCGCGATCGTCCCGACAAGATCGTCCGGGTCGCCTGGGACGTTCCGGGCCGACGACGGCTCGTCGCCCTCGGCGACGGAGTCGCGCTCACCTCGCACCAGGCTCGCGAGGAGGCGCACCGTCCCGACGAGACCCCGGGCCTCGTCGACCACGGCCTCCGCACCGAGGACACCCTCGAGGTCGGGCGACCGCAGGTCGAGCCGGCCGATCGCGACGAGCGCGCGCGTCGCTGCCGCGAACGCCGCGAGCGCAGGCTCGACGTCGAGGACCGCGTGCGCGTCGGCGTCGAGCGTCCCCAGCCACCGCGCCGCCGAGAGGATCTCGCCATGGACGACGTCGACGAGCGCGGCGCCGACCGCCGCACGTGTCCGCAGCCGGACGTCACCAAGCTCGTCGGCGAGGAGGTGCGCGTCCGCGAACGCAACGTGCGCGACGGGCGAGTCACCAGCGACGAGGCGATCGGTCGCCCACTCGCACAGGACGAGCGCAAGCCCGCGACGCACGGTGGGAGCAAGGTCCCGGTAACGCACTGCCGGGTCCTGCGCCCGGACGGTGGGCTCGGCGCCAGCCACCTCGTAGACGCGGTGGAGCAGCGGGGCGAGCGAGCCCGGGGAGGCCGGCGCAGCACCGGGGACGTCCGGACCGGAGCTCCGCACCGCGACGTAGTCACGCAGGACGACGAGGCGTGCGCTGCGCGCGACGACCTCGGCAGGCAGCCGCTCGAGGAGTCCGATCAGCTCGTGCTCCCCGTACCCGACGAGGGCGCGCCAGCCGGTCTCCACGCTCTCGACGAGCTCGTCCCACAGGCGAGCCCGGACGAGGTGGACGACGGCGGCGCCCGTACGGCCGTCCGCAAGGAGCTCGCGTGCGACCGTGCGCGACAGCTCGCTGAAGAGGTCGGGCTGCTCCGTGCGGAGCCGCTGCACGCACTCGCGACGCACCGCCGTGAGGTGCGAATAGACCGCCGTGCCAGCGACGAGCCGGCTCCGGACGAGCCCCGCACCCTGGAGCGCAGAGATACCTGCCTTGACGTCGATTCCCGGGCAGAGCGCCTCAGCCTGCTCGGCCGTGAACTCCGCGAGGAGCGAGGTGCGGAGAACGAGATCGGCGAGACCGGGAGTCGCGAACTCGTCCCACGCGGCGCGAAGGAACCAGCGACCTGCGTCGAGGTCGATCGTCACCTCGTCGCCGCCGTGGTGGGCGACCGCGGTGCCGGCCAGGACGACACGCACGAGTGCGGGCCAGCCGCCAGTGTCCTCGACGAGCTGCGCGGCAGCCTCCCTGCCGAGCGGGAGCCCCTGCTGCGCCGCGAGCGCGGCGACGTCCTCCGCCGTGAGGGCCAGATCCGCAGGCCGCAGAACGCGTGAGTCGACGGTGGCCGACCCGACGACCTCGAGCAGGCCGACCTCACGGGCGCACACGATGAGGTGGAGCTGCTCGGCAGCCTTGACGAGGTCGAGAAGCGCGCTCTCGAGCGCGTGCCCGGCACCGGGCACCTGCTCGAGCCGGTCGACGACGACGACGACGGCTCGGTCGCGGGACAGCAGCAGACGCAGCGCGTCGTCCGAGCCCACGGGGCCGTGCGGCGAGACACTGCCGGGCGTGACCTCGACGAGACGGGCAACGAATTGCGTCCAGAAGGCCGCGACCTGCTCCTCGTGAAGGGCGGGGACAATGTCCGCGCCCAGCCACACGACGTCGAGGTCCTCCTCCTGGAGCGCGCGCAGCCACTGCGCGGCGAGGGTCGACTTCCCGAACCCATGCGGCGCCCGGACGATGGTGAGCGGTTCTGGTCCGCCGACGCCGGAGAGGGCCCTCGCCTGGGGAATCCTGGACGAGTGCGTCCGAGGAAGCCCCCGATAGTTGGACCGTGCGGCCAGCTGGTGCGCCGTGTCGGCGCGCACAGGTACTCCGGTGGTCATTTCAACACGCTCCCCCGAGACGTGACAGATGTGAACCGCCCGGCGGGCGGCTGCGATCACGTTATGCGGGGCACCCCGGGGTGAGCCTGAGTGTGGGCACCCAGAGCGAGGGGTTGGCGAGACGTGATCACGGGTCTCGTGGGCCATTTGACCCACCTAGCACGACAGGCTAGATCCAACACACATAACGCGCATGCCGAGAGGTGCCCAGGAGAGCACCTCTGGGGGATTTCACCCACTCGGGCTCAGGCGGAGGCGATCGAGGCAAGTGGGACGCCCGCGGCCGCGAGCTGGTCCGCTCCCCCGTCGGCCGCTGTGAGGACCCAGAGGCCGTCGTCGAGGACCGCAACCGTGTGCTCCCAGTGGGCGGCACGCGAGCCGTCGTCCGTCACGACGGTCCAGTCGTCCTCGCACACCTGGGTGAAGCGCTCCCCCCGGCTCAGCATCGGCTCGATCGCCACGCACAGCCCCGGTCGTACACGTGCCCCGCGGTCGCGCGAACGGAAGTTCGGCACGTCCGGCGACTGATGCATCGCCGTGCCGATGCCATGGCCGACGTACTCCTCGACGATGCCGTAGACGACGCCGTCCGCTTCGCCTGCTGCGGTGGTCGCGTCGTCGATCGCGGCGCTCACCTCACCGATGCGCGACGCGCCGTGCAGCGCCGCGATACCGGCCCACATCGCGTCGTGTGCTGCCTGGCTCAGCGCGAGGTCGGCAGGATCGGCCTCGTCGAGGACGATCGTCACGGCGGCGTCCCCGTGCCAGCCACGCACGATGGCCCCGCAGTCGACCGAGACAACGTCGCCGGGCTCGAGGATCCGCGACCCGGGGATGCCGTGGACGACCTCGTCGTTCACCGAGATGCAGGCGCTCGCAGGAAAGCCCTGGTAGCCGAGGAACGAGGGTACGGCGCCGGCATCGGCGATGACGGTCGCCGCCACAGCGTCCAGCTCCGCGGTCGTGACGCCCGCTCGCGCGAACTCGCGGACCGCTGCAAGGGCACGTGCGACGACGAGGCCCGCCTCACGCATGAGACGGACCTCGTCCGAGTTCTTGAGCTCGACACGCTCGATCCCGAACATCGACGCTCCCTGGTCGGTTCAGCCGAGGAGAGGCGCGATCGCGGCGACGAGCCGCTGTGTGACCTCGTCGAGCTCGCCGATGCCGTCGACCGCAACGAGAGCGTCCCGCTCGGCGTAAAGACCAGCCACAGGAGCGGTCTGCTCGGCGTAGACCGCGAGACGCGTACGGATGACGTCCTCCGTGTCGTCGACCCGTCCTTCGATCTCTGCGCGCTTGAGAAGGCGCGCCGTGACGATCTCCGGGTCGGCAGTGAGCTCGACCGCTCCGTCGAGCTCGACACCAAGCTCACCGAGGATCACGTCGAGCTCGGCGACCTGCGCGGTGTTCCGCGGGTAGCCGTCGAGCAGGAACCCGTCGGCGACGTCGGCGTCCGCGAGACGGGCGCGCACCATGTCGTTCGTCACCGAGTCAGGGACGAGCTCGCCCCTGTCCGTGTACGACTGCGCGAGCCGGCCCAGCTCGGTCCCGCCCTTGATGTTGGCGCGGAAGATGTCGCCGGTCGAGATGGCGGGGACGCCGAGACGCTCGGAGAGGCGGGCGGCCTGAGTGCCCTTGCCTGCACCCGGTGCGCCGAGGAGGACGAGACGTGCGCTCATCGGAGGAACCCTTCGTAGTGACGCTGCTGGAGCTGAGCGTCGACCTGCTTGACCGTGTCGAGGCCGACGCCGACGATGATGATGATCGACGTGCCGCCGAACGGGATGTTCTCGATGCCCAGGAGGATGAAGACGAACGTCGGGATGAGCGACACGAGCGCGAGGTAGAGAGCACCGACCGTCGTCACACGCGTGATGACGTAGTCGAGGAACTCGGCCGTCGGGCGGCCCGCGCGGATCCCGGGGATGAAACCGCCGTACTTCTTCATGTTGTCCGCGACCTCGTCCGGGTTGAACGTGATCGCGGTGTAGAAGAACGCGAAGAAGATGATCATCACGGTGAAGAGCACGAGGTGCAGCGGCGCGGTGGCCACAGCGAGGTTCTCGCTCACCCACCGGACCCAGCCCTTCTCGGGGTCGCCGAACTGCGCGAGCATCGTCGGCAGCTGGAGGATCGAGGACGCGAAGATCACGGGGATGACGCCCGCGATGTTGATCTTCACCGGGATGTAGGTGCTCGTGCCGCCGTACATGCGCCGCCCGACCATGCGCTTGGCGTACTGCACGTTGATGCGGCGCTGCGACTGCTCGACGAAGACGATGATGGCAACAACCGCGACGACCATGGCGATGAAGATCACGGTGTTGCGGAAGCCGTTGTTGCCACCGGCCACGGAGCTGATGATGCCGGGGAAGCCCGCGGCGATCGAGGTGAAGATCAGCAGCGACATGCCGTTGCCGACGCCGCGCTCGGTGATGAGCTCACCCATCCACATGATGACGCCGGTGCCGGCGGTGAGGGTGAGGATCATGAGTCCCGCGGTCACCCAGGAGTCGTCGACGAGGAGACTCTCGCCGCCACCGAAGAGCTGACCGGTCCGCGCGAGCGTGACGATCGTCGTCGCCTGGAGGATACCGAGGCCGATCGTCAGGTAGCGCGTGTACTGGGTGAGCTTCGTCTGCCCGGACTGGCCCTCCTTGTGCAGCGCCTCGAAGCGCGGGATGACCACGCGCAGCAGCTGGATGATGATGCTCGCGGTGATGTACGGCATGATGCCGAGCGCGAGGATCGACAGCTGGACGAGGGCGCCACCGCTGAAGAGGTTGATCATGTCGAGAAGTGCGTTCTCGCCGGAGGTGAAGGACTGAACCTTCGCGTAGTCGACGCCCGGCGCCGGGATGAACGACCCGACGCGGTAGAGCACCATCATCGCGATCGTGAAGAGCAGCTTCTTCCGCAGGTCGGGTGTGCGGAATGCCCGTCCGAATGCGCCAAACACGAGTTCCTCCTGCCCCGCCGAGCGACGGGAGTCGTGGCACCGCACAGCGATGCTGTCCAGGGCGACCGCGCGGTCGCCCTCGGCACTCTAGCGTGGATCACGCCGGTGCGTTGTCCACGACCGGTCGGGGATTCCCTGCGGGATCACCCGAACGGCTCTGGACGCGGACGAGGCCGGGGGTGCAGTCGCACCACCCGGCCTCGTCGTGAGTTCTCAGGCCTCGGTCACCGAGCCACCCGCGGCAAGGATCTTCTCCTTGGCCGAGGCGGACACGGCGTCGACCGCGACGTTGAGCTTGACCGTGATCTCGCCGGTGCCGAGCACCTTGACGAGCTGCCCCTTGCGGACCGCGCCCTTGGCGACGAGGTCCTCCGCGGTGACGACGCCACCGGCGGGGTAGAGAGCAGCGAGCTTGTCCAGGTTGACGACCTGGTACTCAACACGGAACGGGTTCTTGAAGCCGCGCAGCTTCGGGAGACGCATGTGGAGGGGCATCTGCCCGCCCTCGAAGCGCTCCGGAACCTGGTAGCGGGCCTTCGTGCCCTTGGTACCGCGGCCTGCGGTCTTACCCTTTGACGCCTCGCCACGACCCACACGGGTCTTGGCGGTCTTGGCGCCCGGGGCGGGACGCAGGTGGTGGACCTTGAGAGCCGCGCCCTGCGCGGTCTCCTCGGTCTTCTTGGCCTCGGCCATGATCAGTCGACCTCCTCGACGGTGACGAGGTGCGCCACCGTGGCGACCATGCCGCGGATCTCCGGGCGGTCCTCCTTCACGGCGCTGTCGCCGATCCGCTTGAGGCCCAGAGTGCGCAGCGTGTCACGCTGGTTCTGCTTGCCGCCGATGGCGGACTTCTTCTGGGTCACCTTGAGTCGAGCCATCATGCACCAACCTCAGCAGCCTGGGCCGCCTTGCCGGCAGCCTGTGCACGGAGCAGCGCCGCCGGGGCGACGTGCTCGAGCGGCAGACCGCGACGCGCCGCAACAGCCTCAGGCTGCTCGAGCGCGCGCAGACCGGCCACGGTCGCGTGCACGATGTTGATCGCGTTGGAGGACCCGAGCGACTTCGAGAGCACGTCGTGGATACCCGCGCACTCGAGGACCGCACGCACCGGACCGCCGGCGATGACACCGGTACCCGGGGCGGCGGGGCGCAGGAACACCACGCCCGCCGCAGCCTCGCCGGTCACCGCGTGAGGGATCGTGCCCTGGATGCGGGGGACGCTGAAGAAGTTCTTCTTCGCCTCCTCGACACCCTTGGCGATCGCCGCGGGGACCTCCTTGGCCTTGCCGTAGCCGACGCCGACCGTGCCGTTGCCGTCACCGACGACCACGAGGGCGGTGAAGCTGAAGCGACGACCACCCTTCACGACCTTGGAGACGCGGTTGATGGTGACGACGCGCTCGACGAAGGCGCTCTTCTCGGCCGCGTCGCCGCGGCGGTCGTTGCGACGGCCGTCGCGGTCGCCGCGACGGCGATCGCTCTGCTCGTTGCTGGCGCCGCCCGCAGGGGCGCCCGTGTTGCGCTGCCCAGCAGCCATCAGATCGTCCTCTTCTTCTCGGAGTGGGTACGCGCCGTCACAGGGACAGACCGCCCTCGCGGGCGCCGTCGGCGACCGCTGCGACCCGACCGTGGTACTTGTTGCCACCGCGGTCGAAGACCACGACGTCGATGCCGGCTGCCTTGGCACGCTCGGCGACGAGCTCGCCGACCTTGCGGGCCTTCGCCGACTTGTCGCCGTCGAGCGCACGCACGTCGGCCTCGAGCGTCGAGGCGGACGCGACCGTGCGGCCGAGAGCGTCGTCGACGACCTGAGCCGTCATGTGGCGCGACGAGCGCGTCACCACGAGACGGGGGCGAGCAGCGGTGCCCGAGATCTTCTTGCGGAGGCGCAGGTGACGACGCTTGCGCGCCACCGCCGTGCCCTTGCCCAGAACCTTGATCGCCATGGTCACTTACCAGCCTTTCCGGCCTTGCGGCGGACGTTCTCGCCCGCGTAGCGCACACCCTTGCCCTTGTACGGCTCGGGCTTGCGGATCTTGCGGATGTTCGCCGCGACCTCGCCGACCTGCTGCTTCGAGATGCCCGAGACCGAGAACTTCGTGGGGCTCTCGACCGCGAACGTGATGCCCTCGGGCGCCGAGACGACGACCGGGTGGCTGAACCCGAGTGCGAACTCGAGGTCCGAGCCCTTGGCCGCGACGCGGTAACCCGTGCCGACGATCTCGAGCTTCTTCTCGTAGCCCTCGGTCACGCCGACGACGACGTTCGCGATGAGCGTGCGCGTGAGTCCGTGGAGCGCGCGCGACTCACGGTCGTCCTCACGACGGGTGACGACGATCGCGCCGTCCTCGTCGCGCGCGACCTCGAGCTGGGCGGGGACGACGTGCTCGAGGGAGCCCTTGGGGCCCTTGACGGTCACGAGGGCACCGCTGATGGTGACGTCCACTCCGGCCGGGACCGGGACGGGGATCTTACCGATGCGAGACATGGTTTTCTCTCCTCTCCCGATTACCAGACGTAGGCGAGGACTTCCCCACCCACGCCCTTCTCTGCGGCCTGCTTGTCCGTGAGGAGGCCCGAGGACGTGGAGAGGATCGCCACGCCCAGACCGCCGAGGACCTTCGGCAGGTTGGTGGACTTCGCGTAGACGCGGAGGCCGGGCTTGGAGACCCGGCGGACGCCCGAGAGGGCGCGCTCGCGCGACTGCGAGTACTTCAGCTCGATCGTCAGGGTCTGGCCGACTGCGGCCGCCTCGACGTTCCAGCCCGAGATGTAGCCCTCGCGCTTGAGGATCTCGGCAATGTTCGACTTCAGCTTCGAGTACGGCATGGAGACCGTGTCGTGCTGAGCCCGGTTTGCGTTACGCAGACGCGTCAGCATGTCTGCGATGGGGTCAGTCATCGTCATTGGGCTGTAGCCCTTCCTCGTCGGGGTATCCGAGCCGCCGCGCGTTGGCGCCGGCACGGACCTGCGACGTAGTTGTTACCAGCTGCTCTTCGTGACGCCCGGGAGCTCGCCACGGTGGGCCATCTCACGGACGCACACGCGGCAGAGACCGAACTTGCGGTACACCGAGCGCGGACGACCGCACTTCTGGCACCGGGTGTAGGCGCGGACACCGAACTTGGGCTTGGCGGCCGCCTTGTTGATGAGGGCCTTCTTAGCCATGTCAGTTCTCCTTGAACGGGAAGCCGAGCTGACGGAGGAGCGCACGGCCCTCGTCGTCGGTCTTCGCGGTCGTCACGACGGTGATGTCCATGCCACGGACGCGGTCGATCGCGTCCGGGTCGATCTCGTAGAACATCGACTGCTCGGTGAGGCCGAACGTGTAGTTGCCGTTGCCGTCGAACTGCTTCGGCGAGAGGCCGCGGAAGTCACGGATGCGCGGGAGCGCAACCGAGAGCAGGCGGTCGGCAAACTCCCACATGCGGTCGCCGCGGAGCGTCGCGTGCGCACCGATCGGCATGCCCTCACGGAGCTTGAACTGCGCGATCGACTTGCGCGCCTTCGTCACCTGGGGCTTCTGGCCCGTGATGAGCGTGAGGTCGCGGATGGCGCCCTCGATGAGCTTCGAGTCCTTCGCAGCGTCGCCGACACCCATGTTGACCACGATCTTGGTCAGACGCGGGACCTCGTTGACGTTGCCGTAGGAGAACTGCTCCTGCAGCGCAGGGACGATCTCAGCGGCGTAGCGCGCCTTGAGACGCGGCTTCGTGGTGGTCTCGGTGCTCATCAGATGTCCTTCTCAGCGTCGCCGTGGCCACGGGTCACGCGGACGCGGACGGTCTTGGTGCGACCGTCGCGCTCGACCTGCTCCGTACGGCTGCCCAGGCGCTTGCCGCGCTTGGCGTCAGCGTCGTAGTACTGCACGTTCGAGATGTGGATCGGGGCCTCGACACGCTCGATGCCGCCCGTCGACGCACCGCGCTGGCTCTGGCCGGCCTTGGTGTGCTTCGTGACGACGCCGACGCCCTCGACGATGACGCGGTCAGCGTCCTTGAGGACCTCGAGGACGCGGCCCGTGAGGCCCTTGTCCTTGCCGGCGATGACGACGACCTGGTCGCCCTTCTTGATCTGCGCCATGTCAGATCACCTCCGGTGCGAGCGAGATGATCTTCATGAAGCGCTTGTCGCGCAGCTCACGCCCGACGGGACCGAAGATGCGCGTGCCGCGCGGCTCCCCGTCGTTCTTGAGGATCACGGCCGCGTTCTCGTCGAACTTGATGTAGGAACCGTCGGCGCGGCGGCGCTCCTTGACGGTGCGGACGACGACGGCCTTGACCACGTCACCCTTCTTGACGTTGCCGCCAGGGATCGCGTCCTTGACGGTTGCGACGATGGTGTCGCCGATTCCGGCGTAGCGACGGCCCGAACCACCGAGAACACGGATGCAAAGGATCTCCTTGGCGCCCGTGTTGTCGGCGACACGAAGTCGCGACTCCTGCTGGATCATGTAGTGAACTCCTGTCGTCGAGCTGGTTCTCGCGCTGCGAGCCTTGCCGAACGGATACTTTCCAATGCTGCGGCGAAGCGGAGTCTACCTCCTTGCGGAGGCAGACCCCGCTTCGCCGTCAGACGTGCTACTTGGCCTTCTCCACGATCTCGACCAGACGCCACCTCTTCGAGGCGGACAGCGGACGAGTCTCCATGATGACGACCAGGTCGCCGATGCCCGCCGAGTTCTGCTCGTCGTGGGCCTTGACCTTGCTCGAACGGCGGATGACCTTGCCGTAGAGCGGGTGCTTGACGCGGTCCTCGACCTCGACGACGACGGTCTTGTCCATCTTGTCGGACACGACGTAGCCGCGACGGGTCTTGCGCTGGTTGCGCGCGTCGGTGGTGTTCTCGCTCATCTCAGCCTTCACTCACTCACGCTCGGGGCGGTACGGATGCCGAGCTCACGCTCACGGAGGATCGTGTAGATCCGAGCGATGTCACGGCGGACCGCCTTGAGGCGGCCGTGGGACTCGAGCTGCCCCGTCGCGGACTGGAACCGCAGGTTGAAGAGCTCCTGCTTCGCCTTGTCCAGCTCGGCGGCGAGCGCCTCGTCGGTCATAGCGTCCAGCTCGGTCGTGGCCAGGTCCTTGCTACCGACAGCCATCAGTTGACACCACCCTCGCGCACCACGAAACGGCACTTCATCGGGAGCTTGTGCATCGCACGGCGCATGGCCTCGCGGGCCAGCTCCTCGTCGACGCCAGCCAGCTCGAAGACGATGCGGCCGGGCTTGACGTTGGCGATCCACCACTCGGGCGAACCCTTACCGGAACCCATGCGGGTCTCGGCGGGCTTCTTCGTCAGCGGGCGGTCGGGGTAGATGTTGATCCACACCTTTCCACCACGCTTGATGTGACGCGTCATCGCGATACGAGCGGACTCGATCTGACGGTTGGTCACGTAGGCGGGCTCCAGGGCCTGGATGCCGTACTCGCCGAACGCGATCTGGGTACCGCCCTTGGCAGCACCCGAGCGGCTCGGGTGGTGCTGCTTGCGGTGCTTGAGCCTGCGCGGGATCAGCATGCTCAGGCCTCCGTTCCGGACTCAGCGGCCGCGGGCGCCTCCTGGGCGGGGGCCTCGGCCGAGACGGGGGCGTCGGCGACAGCCGGACGCTCCTGACGACGACCACCACGGGCGGGACGCTCGCCACGGCCACCACGGCCGCGCGGGGCCTGGGAGGCCTGCTCGCGAGCGAACTCCTTCTCCGTCATGTCGCCCTTGTAGATCCACACCTTGACGCCGATGCGACCAAAGGTGGTGCGGGCCTCGAAGAAGCCGTAGTCGATGTTCGCGCGCAGCGTGTGCAGCGGCACACGACCCTCGCGGTAGAACTCCGAACGGCTCATCTCGGCGCCGCCGAGGCGGCCGGAGCACTGGACACGGATGCCCTTGGCGCCGGCGCGCTGCGCGGACTGCATGCCCTTGCGCATCGCACGACGGAAGGAGACGCGGGAAGCAAGCTGCTCCGCGATGCCCTGAGCGACGAGCTGCGCGTCGATCTCGGCGTTCTTCACCTCGAGGATGTTGAGCTGGACCTGCTTGCCCGTGAGCTTCTCGAGCTCGCCGCGGATGCGGTCGGCCTCGGCGCCACGGCGACCGATGACAATGCCCGGGCGCGCCGTGTGGATGTCCACGCGGACGCGGTCACGGGTGCGCTCGATCTCGACCTTGGAGATACCCGCGCGCTCGAGTCCCTGGGACATGAGCTTGCGGATCTGGACGTCCTCGCGGACGTAGTCGCGGTACCGCTGACCGGGCTTCGTCGAGTCGGCGAACCAACGCGACCGGTGGTCGGTGGTAATGCCGAGTCGGTACCCCAGCGGGTGAATCTTCTGTCCCACTAGCGGGCACTTCCCTTCAGGTCACGCGGCTCGACGACCACGGTGATGTGGCTCGTCCGCTTGAGGATGCGGCCGGCACGTCCCTGCGCACGGGGGCGGAAACGCTTGAGCGTCGGGCCCTCGTCGACGAGGATCTGCGTGACGACGAGCGACTCGCGAACGAGACCGCCGTTGTTGACCGCGTTGGCGGCAGCCGACTGGACGACCTTGAGCACGTCGTCCGCAGCGGCCTGCGGGGCGTAGGTCAGCGTGAGGACCGCGTCGGTCACGGACTGGCCGCGGACGAGGTCGGCAACACGACGGACCTTCTGGGGGGTGGCGCGAACGAACCGGGCGATCGCGAAGTCTCCCGCGGCATCGCCGAGCAGGTTGTCCCGCCGGGTGCGCTTGTCAGCGACTGCGCTCATCGCCTTCTACCCTTCTTGTCATCCTTCACGTGCCCCTTGAAGGTGCGCGTGGGGGCGAACTCGCCCAGCTTGTGGCCGACCATCGACTCGGTGACGAACACCGGGACGTGCTTGCGACCGTCGTGAACGGCGAAGGTGTGACCGAGGAAGTCGGGCGTGATGACCGACCGGCGGGACCACGTCTTGATGACGTTCTTCGTCCCGGCCTCGTTCTGGACATCGACCTTCTTCTGAAGGTGTCCGTCGACGAAAGGACCCTTCTTCAGGCTGCGTGGCATCTGTCAGGCTCCTATCAGCGCTTCTTGCCAGTACGACGGCGACGCACGATGAGCTTGTCGCTCGCCTTGTTCGGACGGCGGGTGCGGCCCTCCGGCTGGCCCCAGGGGCTCACCGGGTGACGACCACCGGACGTACGACCCTCACCACCACCGTGGGGGTGGTCGATCGGGTTCATGACCACACCGCGGACGGTCGGGCGAACGCCCTTCCATCGCATACGGCCGGCCTTGCCCCAGTTGATGTTCGACTGCTCGGCGTTGCCGACCTCGCCGACGGTCGCGCGGCAGCGCGCGTCGACGTTGCGGATCTCGCCGGACGGCATGCGCAGCTGCGCGTACGGGCCGTCCTTCGCGACGAGCTGCACCGAGGTGCCGGCCGAACGCGCGATCTTCGCGCCGCCACCAGGACGAAGCTCGATAGCGTGGATGACCGTACCGGTCGGGATGTTGCGCAGCGGCAGGTTGTTGCCGGGCTTGATGTCGGCCGACGGACCGGCCTCGACCGTGTCGCCCTGCGAGAGCTTGTTCGGCGCGATGATGTAGCGCTTCTCGCCGTCCGCGTAGTGAAGGAGCGCGATGCGCGCGGTGCGGTTGGGGTCGTACTCGATGTGAGCGACCTTGGCCGGCACGCCGTCCTTGTCGTGGCGACGGAAGTCGATGACGCGGTAGGCACGCTTGTGGCCACCGCCCTTATGACGCGTCGTGATGCGACCGGTGTTGTTACGGCCACCGGTCTTCGTCAGCGGGCGGACCAGCGACTTCTCCGGCTCCGATCGCGTGATCTCGACGAAGTCCGCGACGCTCGCGCCGCGACGACCCGGCGTCGTCGGCTTGTACTTACGGATTCCCATGGGAACTTGTCCTCAATCTGCTGTTCGACCGGCGTCAGCCGACCGGGCCGCCGAAGATGTCGATCGAGCCCTCGCGGAGGGTGACGATCGCGCGCTTCGTGTCCTTGCGCTTACCGATGCCGAAGCGGGTGCGACGCGACTTCCCCTTGCGGTTGATCGTGTTCACCGACTCGACCTTGACCCCGAAGACCTTCTCGATGGCGATCTTGATCTCGGCACGGTTGGCGTCGGGAGCCACGACGAAGGTGTACTTACCCTCGTCGAGGAGCCCGTAGCTCTTCTCGGAGACGACCGGCGCGATCAGGATGTCGCGCGGGTTCTTCTGCAGAGCGCTCACTTGGCGTCCTCCTCGGCGATCTCGGCGGACGAGGCCACAGCCGTGGCGGAACGTCCGGTGGTCGGCCCGGCCAGGAACGCCTCGAGTGCGCCCTGGGTGAAGACGATGTCGTCCGAGATGAGCACGTCGTAGGTGTTGAGCTGGTCAGCGACCAGGAGGTGCACCTGCGGGGCGTTCCGGAGCGACTTCACCGTGAGCTCGTCGCCACGCTCGAGCACGACGAGGACGTTCTTGCGCTCGGAGAAGCCCGCGAGGACCTTGAGCGCCGAGCTCGTCGACGGCGCGCCGTCGATGCCGAAGCCGGTGACGACGTGGACGCGACCGTGACGGGCGCGGTCCGAGAGGGCGCCACGGAGAGCAGCGGCCTTCATCTTCTTGGGGGTGCGCTGCGTGTAGTCACGCGGCGTCGGGCCGTGGACGACGCCACCGCCGGCGAACTGCGGCGCGCGGGTCGATCCCTGGCGGGCACGACCGGTGCCCTTCTGCTTGTACGGCTTGCGCCCACCACCGGAGACCTCAGCACGGGTCTTGGTGTCGGCCGTGCCCTGGCGCGCAGCAGCGCGCTGGGCGACGACGACCTGGTGGATGAGCGGGACGTTCGTCTGGACGTCGAACACCTCGGCAGGAAGCTCGGCGGTGCCGGCCTTCTTGCCCGTCGGGTCGATGACGTCGACGGTCAGCGTGTCAGCCATGATTGCGGTCACGCTCCCTTCACGGCGCTACGCACGAGGACGACGCCGCCCTTGGGGCCGGGAACTGCGCCCTTGACGAGCAGCAGGCCCTTCTCAGCGTCGACCGCGAAGACGGTCAGGTTCTGGGTGGTCTGGCGCTCGTTGCCCATGCGGCCGGCCATCCGCTGGCCGCGGAAGACGCGACCGGGCGTCGAGGCGCCACCGATGGAGCCGGGCTTGCGGTGGTTGCGGTGTGCACCGTGCGAGGCGCTCACGCCGGCGAAGCCGTGGCGCTTCATGACACCGGCAAAGCCCTTGCCCTTGGTCGTGCCGACGACGTCGACCTTCGCGCCGGCCTCGAAGGCCTCCGCGTTGATCTCCTGGCCGAGCGCGTACTCGGCAGCGTCGGACGTGCGGACCTCGACGAGGTGACGGCGCGGCGTGACACCCGCCTTCTCGAAGTGGCCCTTGAGGGGCTTGGTGACCTTGCGCGGGTCGATCTGGCCCGTGGCGAGCTGGACGGCCGTGTAGCCATCGTTCTCGATCGAGCGGATCTGCGTCACGACGTTGGCACCGACGCGCACGACGGTGACGGGCACAACTCGGCCCGACTCGTCCCACACCTGGGTCATGCCGAGCTTCGTGCCGAGCACCGCCTTCACGGGGCGGTCGTTCTGAGCGGTCATAGTCTGTCTCCTTCCGCTCAGAGCTTGATCTCGATGTTCACGTCCGCAGGCAGGTCGAGACGCATGAGCGAGTCGACGGCCTTCGGCGTGGGATCGATGATGTCGATAAGGCGCTTGTGCGTGCGCATCTCGAAGTGCTCGCGGCTGTCCTTGTACTTGTGAGGCGACCGGATGACGCAGAAAACGTTCTTCTCCGTCGGCAGCGGCACCGGACCCACGACCGTTGCACCAGCGCGGACCACCGTGTCGACGATCTTGCGCGCCGAGCTGTCGATGACCTCGTGGTCGTAGGACTTGAGCCGGATGCGGATCTTCTGTCCCGCCATGGCGTCGTCTGACTCTCTCTCTAGAACTGCAGGATGTCCGACCCACGCGCTCGGGCGTGTCGCTTTGCGCGGCACACACGGTCACGCTCTCCCCTGAGGGATCGGGCCGGTGGGTGTGTCGTTCCGGTTCTCGCCAGGCGATCACCGAGACGTCACGACGTTCGGCAGCCTGTCAGGCGCTCACCGTGAGGGGCATTCGATCTGTGCGCACAGAGAGTCCACCTCACGGGACGGACCCGCGGATCAACACACTGTTCGACACTTGAATGAGCGCGCCCGTGACAGGCAACTTGACCATCCTGCCACGAGACCCCTCGCGTGCACAAACCCTGGCGTCCGTGACCTGCGTCCCACCCCTCCCCCGCCGGCATCCGGAACAGGCCGGACCGAGCATGGAGCGAGAACGCAGCAAGGCCCGGCCCCCCGCGGACGGGGACCGGGCCTTGCTGAGGTGCAGCTCACGCGAGCCGCGGACCGAGGATCAGATGATCACTTGAGGATCTTCGTGACCTGGCCCGAGCCGACCGTGCGGCCACCCTCGCGGATGGCGAAGCCGAGGCCCTCGTCCATCGCGATGGGCTGGATGAGCGTGACCGTCATCTCGGTGTTGTCACCGGGCATGACCATCTCGGTGCCCTCGGGCAGCGTGATGACACCCGTGACGTCCGTCGTGCGGAAGTAGAACTGCGGGCGGTAGTTCGAGTAGAACGGGTTGTGACGGCCACCCTCGTCCTTCGCGAGGATGTAGACACGCGCCTCGAACTCGGTGTGCGGCGTGATCGAGCCCGGCTTGACGACGACCTGGCCGCGCTCGACGTCCTCACGCTTGATGCCACGCAGGAGGAGACCAGTGTTGTCACCGGCCTGAGCCTGGTCCATCTGCTTGTGGAACGTCTCGATGCCCGTGACCGTGGTCTTCTGGACCGGACGGATACCGACGATCTCGACCTCGGTGTTGACGTCGAGCGTGCCGCGGTCAACCTTGCCGGTGACGACCGTGCCACGACCGGTGATCGTGAAGACGTCCTCGATCGGCATGAGGAAGGGCTTGTCGAGGTCACGGACGGGGTCGGGAACGTTCTCGTCCACAGCCTCCATGAGCTCGACGATCTTCGCCGCCCACTCGGGGTCGCCCTCGAGAGCCTTGAGGCCCGAGACGCGGACGACGGGAGCGTCGTCGCCGGGGAAGCCCTGCGACGAAAGGAGCTCACGCACCTCCATCTCGACGAGCTCGAGGATCTCCTCGTCGTCGACCATGTCGGACTTGTTGAGCGCGACGAGGAGGTAGGGAACGCCGACCTGGCGCGCGAGCAGGACGTGCTCACGCGTCTGGGCCATCGGACCGTCGGTCGCGGCGACGACGAGGATCGCGCCGTCCATCTGCGCCGCACCCGTGATCATGTTCTTGATGTAGTCAGCGTGACCCGGCGCGTCGACGTGCGCGTAGTGACGCTTGGGCGTCTCGTACTCAATGTGCGAGATGTTGATCGTGATGCCGCGCTGCTTCTCTTCGGGAGCCTTGTCGATCTCGTCGAAGTTCCGCTGCGTGTTCGCGGGCAGGTCGGGGAACGTGTCCGCGAGCGTCTTCGAGATCGCAGCCGTCAGCGTCGTCTTGCCGTGGTCGACGTGACCGATGGTGCCGATGTTGACGTGCGGCTTGCTCCGCTCGAACTTGGCCTTCGCCACTGGGGTCCTCCTGGGACTTGGGTAGTTGTGCCGAACGATGCAGGTCCTCGCCCCTCGCGGGGCGAGCATCTGCCGGGCGTGCGGGTCGCTACAGGTTGATTGGTTGGAACTTGCTGGTCGACCTGTGGGGACTCACTCGCCCCGGGTCTTCTTGATGATCTCTTCGGCAACGTTCCGAGGGACCTCGGAGTAGCTGTCGAACTGCATCGAGTACACGGCGCGGCCCTGCGTCTTGGAACGCAGGTCACCGATGTACCCGAACATCTCGGAGAGCGGCACCTGGGCACGCACCACCTTAACGCCGGTGGCGTCCTCCATGGACTGGATCATGCCACGGCGCGAGTTGATGTCGCCGATGACGTCACCCATGTACTCCTCAGGAGTACGGACCTCGACCGCCATGACGGGCTCAAGGATGACGGGGTCCGCCTTGCGAATGCCCTCCTTGAGAACCATCGAGCCCGCGATCTTGAACGCCATCTCCGAGGAGTCGACGTCGTGGTAGGCACCGTCGACGAGGGTCGCCTTGACCCCGACGAGCGGGAAGCCGGCGAGGACACCGAGCTGCATCGCCGACTGAATACCGGCGTCGACCGACGGGATGTACTCACGCGGGATACGGCCACCGGTGACGGCGTTGACGAACTCGTAGAGCTGGCCGTCCGTCGTCTCGAGCGGCTCGAAGGTCACCTGGACCTTGGCGAACTGACCCGAACCACCGGTCTGCTTCTTGTGCGTGTACTCGACCTTCTCCGCCGTGCGACGGATGGTCTCGCGGTAGGCGACCTGCGGCTTGCCGACGTTGGCCTCGACCTTGAACTCGCGACGCATACGGTCGACGAGGATGTCGAGGTGGAGCTCGCCCATGCCGCCAATGACGGTCTGGCCGGTCTCCTCGTCGAGCTTGACGCGGAAGGTCGGGTCCTCCTCGGCGAGCTTCTGGATCGCGACGCCGAGCTTCTCCTGGTCGGCCTTCGTCTTCGGCTCGATCGCCACGTCGATGACGGGCTCAGGGAAGGTCATGGACTCGAGGACCACCGGGTTCGCCGGGTCGCAGAGCGTGTCACCGGTGGTGACGTCCTTGAGGCCGATGAACGCGTAGATGTGGCCCGCGCTCGCCGAGTCGACCGGGTTCTCCTTGTTGGAGTGCATCTGGAAGAGCTTGCCGACGCGCTCCTTCTTGCCCTTGGTGGCGTTGAGGATCTGCGCGCCCTGGTCGACCTTGCCCGAGTACACGCGGACGTAGGTGAGCTTCCCGAAGAACGGGTGCGCCGCGACCTTGAACGCGAGGGCCGAGAACGGCTCGCTCGCGTCGGGGTGGCGCTCGATCTTCTCGTTCTCGTCCTTGGGGCTCGTGCCCTCGATCGCGGGGACGTCGAGCGGCGACGGCAGGTAGTCGATGACCGCGTCGAGCATGGGCTGGACGCCCTTGTTCTTGAACGCGGACCCGCACAGGACAGGGAAGGCCTCGCCGGCGATGACGAGCTTGCGGATGCCGGACTTGATCTCGGCGACCGTGAGCTCCTCGCCACCGAGGTACTTGTCGAGGAGAGCCTCGTCGGCCTCCGCGACGTCCTCGATGAGCTGGGCGCGGTACTGCTCCGCCTTTTCCTGGAGATCCGCCGGGATCTCCTCGACGTCGTAGTGCTCGCCGAGCTTGGTCTCGCCGCGCCAGACCATAGCCTTCATCTCGAGGAGGTCGACCATGCCGATGAAGTCGTTCTCGGCACCGATCGGCAGCTGGATGACGAGCGGCTTCGCCTTGAGCCGCTCGACGATCGTCTTCACCGTGAAGTAGAAGTCGGCACCGAGCTTGTCCATCTTGTTGACGAAGCAGATGCGCGGGACGTTGTACTTGTCGGCCTGGCGCCAGACGGTCTCGGACTGGGGCTCGACGCCCTCCTTGCCGTCGAACACCGCGACAGCACCGTCGAGGACGCGCAGCGAACGCTCGACCTCGACCGTGAAGTCGACGTGCCCGGGGGTGTCGATGATGTTGATCTGGTTGTCGTGCCAGTAGCAGGTCGTCGCGGCCGACGTGATCGTGATGCCGCGCTCCTGCTCCTGCTCCATCCAGTCCATCGTCGAGGCACCATCGTGCGTCTCGCCGAGCTTGTAGTTGACACCCGTGTAGAACAGGATGCGCTCGGTGGTGGTGGTCTTGCCGGCATCGATGTGGGCCATGATGCCGATGTTGCGGACCTTGTTCAGGTCGGTCAGCACGTCAAGTGCCACGAGTTTTCCCCTTAGTGGTGGGAGGTCGACGTCGAACGGGCGCGAGCCCGCGTGCCGGAGGCGCCCCGGGTTGTCCGGGGCGCCTCACGGGAATCACCAGCGGTAGTGCGCGAACGCCCTGTTGGACTCCGCCATCTTGTGCATGTCCTCGCGTCGCTTGACCGCGGCGCCGAGGCCGTTCGAGGCGTCGAGGATCTCGTTCATGAGGCGCTCGGTCATCGTCTTCTCGCGACGGGCGCGCGAGAAGTCGGTGAGCCAACGGAGCGCGAGCGTCGTCTGACGCGTCGGGCGGACCTCGACGGGGACCTGGTAGGTCGCACCACCGACGCGGCGCGAGCGGACCTCGAGCGCCGGACGGATGTTCTCGAGCGCGCGCTTGAGCACGACGACGGGGTCGCCGTCAACCTTCGCGCGGACACCCTCGAGCGCGCCGTAGACGATGGCCTCGGCCGTCGTCTTCTTGCCGTCGAGGAGAACCTTGTTGATGAGCTGCGTGACGACGGGCGATCCGTAGACCGGGTCGACGATGATCGGCCGCTTCGGGGCCGGACCCTTACGAGGCATCAGGCCTTCTCCTTCTTCGCGCCGTAGCGGCTGCGCGCCTGCTTGCGGTTCTTGACGCCCTGGGTGTCGAGCGCGCCACGGACGATCTTGTAGCGAACACCGGGGAGGTCCTTCACACGACCGCCGCGCACGAGCACGATCGAGTGCTCCTGGAGGTTGTGGCCGACACCCGGGATGTACGCGGTGACCTCGATCTGGCTCGAGAGGCGCACACGGGCGACCTTCCGAAGCGCCGAGTTCGGCTTCTTGGGGGTGGTGGTGTACACGCGGGTGCACACGCCACGCCGCTGCGGGGAGCCCTTGAGCGCGGGAGTCTTCGACTTCCCGGCCTTGGAGGTCCGCCCCTTGCGGACGAGCTGCTGGATCGTAGGCACTACGTCTCCGTGTCTTCTCGAGCTGAGCGGGGCCGCGCCCCGCCGGGTGTGGTCTGTGTCGCGCCGGCAGCACGGCGCACACCCGCCCCCACTCCGTGGGGACGGAACGCCAACTACCACCGGCTCGATGGTCCGTCAGGCTGGGCGGTGAAGCCCTGCCGTCCGGAATGCCTGCATGACCGTCGGGAACATCCGTGCGTGGCACGGCGTCGATCCCCCGGGAGGCCGGCGTGGCACCAGGTGTCACGCCCACTTCGCGGGGCATCGCCTCCGCCGCGTCCGCCGGACGAACCGGCCGTGCGCATGCGGATGCCCGACGGCGCGGGCACAGTGTCCAACACTAACGACGGCGATCCCGCACTGTCAAAGGACGAGCGCACGCGAGAACTGTGATCCCGCGCACCGGTCTCCGACGGCCGAGAGGCCCGCCGCACGTGCGACGGGCCTCTCGGTCATGACGGTCGGTCAACGACTCACTGGTAGTCGCCGAAGTCGATCTCGTCGAGCGGGATCGCGTCCCCCGAGCCCAAGCCGAGCGTCGGGAAGTCGATCTCGTCGTAGCCGAAGCTCGGGTAGAGCTCCGCCTTCGCCGCCTCGGTCGGCTCGACCTTGACGTCGCGGTAGCGGGGCATGCCCGTCCCGGCGGGGATGAGCTTACCGAGGATGACGTTCTCCTTGAGACCGAGCAGCGGGTCACGACGACCGCTCATCGCAGCCTCCGTGAGCACGCGCGTCGTCTCCTGGAAGGACGCTGCCGACAGCCACGACTCCGTCGCGAGCGACGCCTTCGTGATGCCCATGAGCTCGGGACGGCCCGAGGCCGGACGGCCACCCTCGGCGACCGCTGCCCGGTTGGCGTCCTCGAAGCGCGAACGCTCCGCGAGCTCGCCCGGGAGAAGGGTCGTGTCGCCCGACTCGAGCACCGTCACGCGACGGAGCATCTGCCGGACGATGACCTCGATGTGCTTGTCGTGGATGTCCACACCCTGCGAGCGGTAGACCTCCTGGACCTCGTCGACGAGGTGCTTCTGCGTCTGGCGCGGGCCGAGGATGCGCAGGACCTTCTTGGGGTCCACCGCACCCTGGACGAGCTGCGCACCGACCTCGACGTGCTCGCCGTCGGAGACGAGGAGACGGGCACGCTTGGTCACCGGGTACGCGATCTCCTCGCCGCCGTCGTCCGGCGTGAGGACGAGACGACGCGAACGGTCGGACTCGTCGATCGTGATGCGTCCCGAGAACTCCGCGATGGGCGCCTCACCCTTGGGGGTGCGGGCCTCGAAGAGCTCCGTGACACGCGGCAGACCCTGCGTGATGTCGTCGGCCGACGCCACACCACCGGTGTGGAACGTCCGCATCGTCAGCTGCGTGCCGGGCTCACCGATCGACTGCGCCGCGATGATACCGACGGCCTCACCGATGTCGACGAGCTTGCCGGTCGCGAGCGAACGGCCGTAGCACTTCGCGCACGTCCCGACCCGCGACTCGCACGTGAGGACCGAACGCACCTTGAGGTCCGGAACGCCGGCCTCGACGAGGGCGTCGATAAGGACGTCGCCGACGTCCTCCCCTGCCTCGCCGATGACCTTGCCGTCGACCTCGACCGCGGTCGCGAGCGTCCGCGAGTAGATCGAGGTCTCGACCTTCCCGTGGCGGGTGAACGAGCCGTCACGGCGCTTCTCCGACACCGGGAGCGTGAGGCCACGCTCCGTGCCGCAGTCCTCCTCGCGGACGATGACGTCCTGCGAGACGTCGACGAGACGGCGCGTGAGGTAACCCGAGTCGGCAGTACGGAGAGCCGTGTCGGCCAGGCCCTTACGTGCACCGTGGGTCGCGATGAAGTACTCGACGACCGAGAGACCCTCGCGGTAGTTGGACTTGATCGGGCGCGGGATGATCTCGCCCTTCGGGTTCGCCACAAGACCGCGCATACCGGCGATCTGACGGACCTGCATCCAGTTACCACGCGCACCCGAACCGACCATGCGGTAGACGGTGTTGCGTGCGCGGCCCTCGAAGTTCGAGCGCATCGCGGACGCGACCTTGTCCGTCGCCTGGGTCCAGATCTCGATGAGTTCCTGACGACGCTCGTCGTCCGTGATGAGGCCCTTCTCGTACTGGCCCTGGACGCGGAGCGCCCGCTCCTCGTGAGCGTCGAGGATCTCGCGCTTGTCGTCCGGCGTCGTGACGTCGGAGATGGCGATCGTCACGCCCGAGCGCGTCGCCCAGCGGAAGCCCGCGGACTTCAGCGCGTCGAGCGACTCGGCAACCTCGGCCTTGGGGTACTTCTCGGCGAGCTCGTTGACGATCGCCGAGAGCTGCTTCTTGTCGACGACGCCGTTGTAGTACGGGTAGTCGATCGGCAGCGTCTCGTTGAAGAGCGCGCGGCCGAGCGTCGTCTCGACGAGGAGCGGCTGACCGGTCTCCCAGCCCTCGGGCGCTTCGAAGTCCGCGCCGGCGACGAAGTCGCTCATCCGGATCTTCACGACCGCGTTGAGGTCGAGCGTTCCCTGGTCGAACGCCATGATCGCCTCGGCGACCGACGCGAACGCACGCCCCTCGCCCTCGGCGTCCTCACGGTCCGACGTCAGGTGGAACAGACCGATGATCATGTCCTGCGAGGGCATGGTCACCGGACGGCCGTCCGACGGCTTGAGGATGTTGTTGCTCGAGAGCATGAGGATGCGCGCCTCGGCCTGGGCCTCGGCGGACAGCGGCAGGTGGACAGCCATCTGGTCGCCGTCGAAGTCGGCGTTGAACGCCGCGCAGACGAGCGGGTGCAGGTGGATGGCCTTGCCCTCGACGAGCTGCGGCTCGAACGCCTGGATGCCCAGACGGTGCAGCGTGGGAGCACGGTTGAGGAGGACCGGGTGCTCCGTGATGACCTCTTCGAGGACGTCCCACACGACCGGGCGCGCACGCTCGACCATCCGCTTGGCGGACTTGATGTTCTGCGCGTGGTTGAGGTCGACGAGCCGCTTCATGACGAATGGCTTGAAGAGCTCGAGCGCCATCTGCTTGGGCAGGCCGCACTGGTGGAGCTTGAGCTGCGGACCGACGACGATGACCGAACGGCCGGAGTAGTCGACACGCTTGCCGAGGAGGTTCTGACGGAAGCGCCCCTGCTTGCCCTTGAGCATGTCCGAGATGGACTTGAGCGGACGGTTGCCGGGGCCCGTCACCGGGCGGCCACGACGGCCGTTGTCGAACAGCGAGTCGACGGCCTCCTGAAGCATGCGCTTCTCGTTGTTGACGATGATCTCGGGCGCACCGAGGTCGAGGAGCCGCTTGAGGCGGTTGTTGCGGTTGATGACGCGGCGGTACAGGTCGTTGAGGTCCGACGTCGCGAAGCGTCCACCGTCGAGCTGCACCATCGGGCGCAGGTCCGGCGGGATGACGGGGACGGCGTCGAGGACCATCGCCGACGGCGAGTTCGTCGTCGTGAGGAACGCGTTGACGACCTTGAGTCGCTTGAGGGCGCGGGTCTTCTTCTGGCCCTTGCCGGTCGCGATGATCTCGCGGAGCAGCTCGGACTCGGCCACGAGGTCGAAGTCCTGCAGGCGCTTCTGGATCGCCGCGGCGCCCATCGAGCCCTCGAAGTAGTTGCCGTACCGGTCGGCGAGGGAGCGGTAGAGCATCTCGTCACCGAGGAGGTCGCCAACCTTGAGGTTCTTGAACTTGTCCCAGACCTCCTCAAGGCGGTCGAGCTCGGCGTCCGCGCGCTTGCGCAGCTGCGCCATCTCGCGCTCGGCGGAGTCGCGAACCTTGCGGCGCGCGTCGGCGCGAGCACCCTCGGCCTCGAGCGTCGCGAGGTCGTCCTCGAGGCGCTTGGCGCGCGTCTCGATCTCGTTGTCGCGACGGTCGGTGATCTCCTTCTTCTCCAGGTCGATCTCGTTCTGGAGGTTGGGGAGGTCCTCGTGGCGGCCGTCGGCGTCGACCGACGTGATCATGTACGCCGCGAAGTAGATGACCTTCTCGAGGTCCTTCGGGGCGATGTCGAGCAGGTAGCCGAGGCGCGAGGGCACACCCTTGAAGAACCAGATGTGCGTGACGGGCGCAGCGAGCTCGATGTGGCCCATGCGCTCACGACGGACCTTCGAGCGCGTCACCTCGACGCCGCAGCGCTCGCAGATGATGCCCTTGAAGCGCACGCGCTTGTACTTGCCGCAGTAGCACTCCCAGTCCCGGGTGGGACCGAAGATCTTCTCGCAGAAGAGTCCGTCCTTCTCAGGCTTGAGGGTGCGGTAGTTGATGGTCTCGGGCTTCTTGACCTCACCGTGCGACCAGGCGCGGATGTCGTCCGCGGTCGCCAGTCCGATACGCAGCTCGTCGAAGACGTTGACGTCGAGCAATGTGTCCTACTTCCGTGGTCCGCCGGGGCGGGGCCCCCGCCCCGGCGTCATTCTCGAAAAAGTGGTGTCAGGCTCGCGCGGCCCGCATCGTGTGCGGAGCGGGCCGCGCGCCCGAGGTCAGATCTCGTCGATCGTGGCGGCCGCGTTGGGACGGCGGGACAGGTCGATGCCCAGCTCCTCCGCAGCGCGGTACACCTCGTCGTCGGACTCCCGCATCTCGATCGAGACGCCGTCGGACGACAGCACCTCGACGTTGAGGCAGAGCGACTGCATCTCCTTGAGGAGGACCTTGAAGGACTCCGGGATGCCCGAGTCGGGGATGTTCTCGCCCTTGACGATCGCCTCGTAGACCTTGACACGGCCGGGGACGTCGTCCGACTTGATGGTGAGGAGCTCCTGGAGGGTGTAAGCCGCGCCGTACGCCTCGAGGGCCCACACCTCCATCTCGCCGAAGCGCTGTCCACCGAACTGCGCCTTACCACCGAGCGGCTGCTGCGTGATCATCGAGTAGGGACCCGTCGACCGCGCGTGGATCTTGTCGTCCACGAGGTGGTGCAGCTTGAGGATGTACATGTAGCCGACCGAGACGGGCTCGGGGAACGGCTCGCCGGAGCGACCGTCGAAGAGCCGCGCCTTGCCGTCGGCGCCGACGAGCCGGTCGCCGTCACGCGTCGGCAGCGTCGAACCGAGGAGACCCGTGAGGCCCTCCTCCTCGAGACCGTCGAACACCGGGGTCGCGAGCGGGCGGCCTGGTTCGGACGCGAGCGCCGTCTCCGGGAGCGTCTTGATCCACTCGAGGTCGCCCTCGGCGAGCTTGACGTCGTAACCCTGGGACGCGATCCAGCCGAGGTGGACCTCGAGGACCTGCCCGACGTTCATACGACCGGGGACGCCCATGGGGTTGAGGATGATGTCGACCGGCGTGCCGTCGGGGAGGAACGGCATGTCCTCGACCGGGAGGATCGTCGAGATGACGCCCTTGTTGCCGTGACGGCCGGCAAGCTTGTCACCTGCGGTGATCTTGCGGCGCTGCGCGATGTACACGCGCACGAGCTCGTTGACGCCGGCGGGGAGCTCGTCGCCGTCCTCGCGACGGAACTCCTTGACGCCGATGACCGTGCCGGACTCGCCGTGAGGAACCTTGAGCGACGTGTCGCGGACCTCGCGCGCCTTCTCGCCGAAGATCGCGCGGAGCAGGCGCTCCTCCGGGGTGAGCTCGGTCTCGCCCTTGGGCGTGACCTTGCCGACGAGCACGTCGCCGGCCCCGACCTCGGCACCGATGCGGATGATGCCGCGCTCGTCGAGGTCCGCGAGGACCTCCTCGGAGACGTTCGGGATGTCCCGCGTGATCTCCTCCGGGCCGAGCTTCGTGTCACGCGCGTCGATCTCGTGCTCCTCGATGTGGATCGAGGAGAGGACGTCGTCCTGGACGAGGCGCTGCGACAGGATGATCGCGTCCTCGTAGTTGTGGCCCTCCCACGACATGAACGCGACGAGGAGGTTGCGGCCGAGCGCGAGCTCGCCGCCGTCGGTCGCGGGGCCGTCGGCGAGGACGGAACCGACCTCGACGCGCTGGCCCTCGTCGACGAGGACACGCTGGTTGTACGACGTGCCCTGGTTCGAGCGGCGGAACTTCGACGCGCGGTAGCTCGTCTTCGTGCCGTCGTCGTTCGCGACCGTCACGAGGTCCGCGGAGACCTCGGTGACGACGCCCGGACGCGTCGCGACGATGACGTCGCCCGCGTCGACCGCGGCGCGCCACTCCATGCCGGTGCCGACGAGCGGCGCCTCGGAGCGGACGAGCGGCACGGCCTGACGCTGCATGTTCGCGCCCATGAGCGCGCGGTTGGCGTCGTCGTGCTCGAGGAACGGGATGAGTGCGGTCGCGACAGAGACCATCTGGCGCGGGGAGACGTCCATGTAGTCGACGTCGCCGCGGGGCGCGAGGTCGACCTCGCCACCCTTCATGCGGACGGTGACGCGGGCGTCAACGAACGCACCCTCCGCGGTCAGCGGCTGGTTGGCCTGCGCGATGATGTGCCGGTCCTCGTCGTCGGCCGTGAGGTACTCGACCTCGTCGGTGACGAGGCCGTCGACGACCTTGCGGTACGGCGTCTCGATGAAGCCGAACGGGTTGATGCGGCCGAACGACGCGAGGGAGCCGATGAGGCCGATGTTCGGGCCTTCAGGCGTCTCGATGGGGCACATGCGGCCGTAGTGCGACGGGTGGACGTCGCGGACCTCCATGCCGGCGCGGTCACGCGAGAGACCGCCCGGGCCGAGCGCCGAGAGACGACGCTTGTGGGTGAGACCCGCGAGCGGGTTGTTCTGGTCCATGAACTGCGACAGCTGCGACGTCCCGAAGAACTCCTTGATGGAGGCGACGACGGGACGGATGTTGATGAGCGTCTGCGGCGTGATGGCCTCGACGTCCTGGGTCGTCATGCGCTCACGCACGACACGCTCCATGCGCGACAGGCCCGTGCGGACCTGGTTCTGGATGAGCTCACCGACAGCGCGGATGCGACGGTTGCCGAAGTGGTCGATGTCGTCGGTCTCGACACGGACGTCGACGGCCTCGCCATCGCGCAGGCCCGCCATCGTCGACTTGTCCGCGTGGAGCGACGCGAGGTACTTGATCGTCGCGACGACGTCCGCGACCTCGAGAACCGACGCCTCGAGCTCCGCGTCACGGCCGAGCTTCTTGTTGAGCTTGTAGCGTCCGACCTTCGCGAGGTCGTAGCGCTTGGAGTTGAAGTAGAAGTTGTCGAGCAGGCTGCGGCCCGCCTCGACCGTCGGCGGCTCGCCCGGACGGATCTTGCGGTAGAGGTCGACGAGCGCCTCGTCCTGCGTCTGGACCGTGTCCTTGTCGAGCGTGTCGAGGACCGCGGGGAACTCCGCGAACTCCTCGCGGATCTCGGACTCCGTGAGGCCGAGGGCCTTGAGGAGGACCGTCACCGACTGCTTGCGCTTGCGGTCGACGCGCACGCCGACGGCGTCACGCTTGTCGATCTCGAACTCGAGCCATGCACCGCGGCTCGGGATGATCTTCGCGGAGAAGATGTCCTTGTCCGACGTCTTGTCGGGCGTGCGCTCGAAGTAGACGCCGGGCGAACGGACGAGCTGGGAGACGACGACACGCTCGGTGCCGTTGATGATGAACGTGCCGCGCTCGGTCATGAGCGGGAAGTCACCCATGAAGACCGTCTGGCTCTTGATCTCACCCGTGCTGGTGTTCGTGAACTCCGCCGTGACGAACAGCGGCGCCGCGTAGGTGAAGTCCTTCTCCTTGCACTCGTCGGCCGAGTGCTTCGGCGGCTCGAACCGGTGGTTCGAGAACGCGAGCTCCATGGTCTCGCCGAAGTCCTGGATCGGGGAGATCTCCTCGAAGATCTCCTCGAGGCCCGACTTCGTCGGGACGTCACGACGCCCCGACTCCTGCGCAGCGGCGACACGCGCCTGCCACTTCTCGTTGCCGAGGAGCCAGTCGAAGCTCTCGGTCTGGAGACCCAGGAGGTCAGGGACCTCGAGGGGCTCATAGATCCTTGCGAAGGAGAGACGCGGCGACGCGGTGCGGTTCGCGATCGCGTCGGCGGACGGTGCAGAAGGGGTGCGCGAGGCAGCCAAGAGGGGTCCTTCCCTGCGGTTCGAGTGCACGCTGGGCGCCTCGGCGGACCCGACCGCCGGCCTCGCTCCGCGCATAGCTCCGGCCAGCGGTGGGATACCGTGGGCGGCGCGTGCAGGGATTCGATGGCGGGCAAGACGTCAGGACACACGTCAGCGCAAAGCGCTAGCATAATGCGAATGGCTGCACAGGGCAACCATCCTGGTCAGGTGCGGTGAATCACACCTGTATCCCGGTCGCGCGAGGCGATCGAAGAGCACCTCAGCCCGACCGGGCAACAACCCCGCGAGGGGTTCGAACTCGTCCTCACACGCCCGCCATCTGATGCATGAGGCTGCGACGCGCCACAGGCACGCCAACTCGCGACTATAACAGGCCGCCGCAAGCCCCGCACGCCGCGCGTATTCGTACGGCAAGATGCCTGCGAGCATCGCGGCGAACCTCGCAACAGGACGCCCTTGCCCGGAAGGCACGTGGTCCGCGCCCGAGCCCAGGATCCGGTGCACGGACTTCCCCTGGATGTCGACCAGCTGGCCGCCCGCCTGACGCAACGACAGCATCCGCGCCTCGAGCTTCGGGTTCGTGCCGTCCGCCGGCAGCTGAGCCGTTCCCGTTCCCGGGACCACGACGCCCGCCGTCTTCGGCAGCGAGGTCGGCACATCCTCCACGACGACAAGCTTGTTCGCCGACCGACCTGTGAACGTGATCTCGACTCGTCGGTTCGCCGCCCGAGCCTCCGCGCTCGTGCCCTCGACCTTGGGTTCCCGCGAGCCCTTGCCCGCGGCGAACACAGCCGCGCAGCCACCTATCGGCACGAAGGACCCCGCTTTCTCCGACGACGCGGCCCACGTCGCCGCCGAGCCCGGCATCTGCGCTGCGGGCGCCTGCACGACCGGGACCTCGACGACGTCGAAGCCCGGCACCATGACGAAGATCGAGGCCCCACCCACCGGGGGGAAGCCCAGCGTCAACGTTGTCGTCTGCCCCGGGAACAGCTCGAGCTTGTCGCTCTCGGCCGCCCACGTGCCACCGGTCCCCAACGGCCGTGCCGACGTGCCCGTCGATGGGTCGAAGATCGTGAAACCTGTCTGGAGCGAACCGCCCTCGGGCCCCATGAAGATGCTCATGAAAGCCCTGCTGTTCTGAGCGAGGTCGGCAGGGCCTGCGAACTCCACCGTGAGCAGTCCCCGCCGACGCGATGAGATCAGCTGATCGGGACGTCGAGGAAGCGATAGGCGTCCGGGGCGTCGACCGTCACGGTCGACGCCGACGGGTCGACGTCGGGCCACACGAACACGTACCGGTGCGGCCCACCCGGCACGGGAAGCATCTCTGCGACCTGCGACCCGAGGACCCGCCGCTCGTCCGGGTTGGTGCCCGTCCCGGGCCGGAAGTCGACGGGGAACACGCGTGTCGTCGGCGTGAGCAGCGAGACGTTCGCGATCGATACGAAGCCGAAGCCACGCTCCGCCCTGTTGCCGAGCGTGCGAACCGCATCGCCGAAGAGGAACCCGGTCGACGCACGCGTCGTCGGTGCCGCGATCTCGAGCACCCCGACGAGCTGCCCCCCGACCCGACGCAGCGACACGACCCGCGCATCGAGCTCGGGGTTGAGCTGGTGCGCCGGCACGCGTGCCGTTCCAAGACCCGTCGCGACCGCGCCCAAGGTGTCGGGGAGCTCGGCCGGTACGTCGTCGACGACGACGAGCTTGTTCGCCGAGCGACCGGTGAACGTGATCTCGACACGACGGTTGGCCGCTCGGGCATCGTCGCTCGTGTTCTTGACCTTCGGCTCCTTCGAGCCACGCCCCTCGGTCTTCACGACGAACGTCGACCCGAGGATGGGACGCAGTCGATCCGCCACGGACTCGGCACGCGCCTTCGACAAGGCCATGTTGGACGATTGGAAGGCCTCACCTCGGCCCGAAGCGATCACGGGCACGCAGCGCGACACGTACCGGTCAGCTGATCGGGACGTCAAGGAAGCGGTAGGCGTCCGGAGCATCGACCGTCACTGTCGTCGCCGACGGATCCACGTCCGGCCACACCATCACGAACGTCCGCGGACGCGACGCATCACCAGGATGCAGCTTGGTGTTCGGGTCGACCACGAGACGGTGGAACTCCCCCGCCTCCCCGACCGAGACGAAGTCGCTCGCAAGGACCCGCTGCGCCGGCGTCAGCAACGTGACGTTCGAGATGTCAAAGGAACCACGCGCAGGCCGTGAGTCCACCCAGGACGTCGTCCCGAACAGCACATCCGACAGCACAGGACCGTCCGGCCCGGAGACCTCGAGCCGCCCGACGAGATTGCCACCGACGCGGCGCACCGAGACGACCTTGACGTCGATGACCGGGTCCGACAGCGACCCACCCTTCAGTACGCGCGGTCTCCGTCGCCGAGACCACCGTGCCCGTCGTCTCAGGCGGCTCGGTCGGCACGTCGTCGACGACGACCAGCTAGTTCGCCGAGCGACCCGTGAGAGTGATCTCCACCCGACGGTTCGCAGCCCGAGCCTCCTCGCTCGCCCCCTCGACCATCGGCTCGCTCGAACCACGCCCCTCGGTCTTCACCGTGAACACTGCCCCCAGGATCGGACGCAGCCCCTCAGCCACCGACTCCGCACGCGCCTTCGACAACGTCGTGTTCGACGCAGCATCACCCTGATCGTCCGTGTGACCGACCACCGTGATCTCGCCCGACGCCGCCGCAGCCTCCGCGATCTTGCGCCCTGCTGTGTCGACAACCTTCTGCGTCTTGCCCGACAGGTTCGACTTGTTGAACGCGAACAGCACATCAGCCGGCAGCTCAACAAGTACCTGATCGCCAGCCACCTCAACCGTCGACTTCGTCACCAGACTCATCGCACGGGCCTCGAGGGACGTGAACGCACCGGCAAGAGCGGCCGAACCCGCCCACGGCTTGGCAGTCTCGAGCCAATGGTCCGACCCCTGCTCGACCACAGGGACCTGGACGATGTCGAAACCAGGGACATGCACCGAGAGCGTCGGCGACGACACCGCAGGGAAGGCAGCCGTCAGGATCCGCGTCCCACCCGGAGCGAGCCGGACGTCGTCGACAACAGCTGCAACCTCGTCGCCTGCGCGCAGCGGCGACGACGCGAGACCCGCGTCAAGATCGAGGAGCTTGAGCCCTCGAGGCTCGAACGACACCGGACCGTCCTCGAACAGCGGGATGAACGATGACGACTCCGGATCCGCATCCGATCCACCGACGATCTCGACAGTCGCGAGCGAACGACCCTCGGCAGCGGAGGACTGGACCGGGTGTACCCACGCCGTGACCTCCCCGCCGATCGTGGCAGTCATGTCGGGCGCGGTCGTCACCGTGATGGGAACCGAACCCACAGGACGCACGGGAGGAGCATCAGTCGGCGCCGGTGTCGCCGCAGCATCCTCGCTCGGTGTCCGAGCAGTCGTCGTCGGCTGAGTCGTCGGGGCACCCTCTCCCGTCGTTGACGGCGAGCAGGCCGCCACCATCGCCACGACGAGAGCCACCGACGCACCCCACGCACAGGTTCTACGATCGCCCACGGAACTCCCCCTCATCTCCGTAACCGCCACTGGCGCGGCACCCCGGGCGAAGCCAACAAACCTCGACGCTCACCCCATCCGGAACGACGTCCCGCCCATGACGCGACCTCAGCCGATGGGGACGTCGAGGAAGCGGTGCGCGCTCGATGCGTGAACCGCCACAGTCGTCGCCGCAGGATCGGCGTCCGGTCGCACGAGGACGTCGCGACGCACGACAACCGGGACGGGCAGCAAGTCAGCCGCCGAGCTCCGCAGAGGATCGTCCCACGCGGCCACCGTCCCGCCGACGGCGGGTACGACGTCGGGCCGTGCGCCAGCGCGGGACGCCAGCACGATGCGCGTGGCTGCACACGGCAACCCGCCTGGTGAGGTGTGGCGCCTCCCGGCCGCTGCTGACGGGCGTCGACCGCAGTGGCACGTCCGAGCACCGGACCGGTTCGAGATCGTCCTGTGACGCCCGCCATCTGAAGGGTGAGAGCCAGTGCGCCAGAAGAGGCGCACAGACGACTTCGCGCCGCAGCACATCCGGAAGGGGTGCCACCGTGACGACAGGACCGCTCCCCCGCCTCCGCGTCGACCTCACGAGCCGGGGGGGGAAGGAGCGCGGACCCCGTCACAGGATGAGCGTGAGGACCTCGTCGCCGATCTGGATGGTTGATCCCGCTGCAAGCCGGACGGGCACGTAGCGCTCAACAGGCGCGCCGTCGACCAACGTCCCGTTCGTCGAGCCGTTGTCGGTGAGCGCCCACCCAGCGCCCTCCGCGTAGAGGAGCGCATGGTTCTTGCTCACGGTATCGCCCGAGATCGCGATGTCGACGCGCGCGCGACGACGACCGAGGACCATGACCTGCTTGTCGAGCGCGATGACCTCCCCGGACGACTCCCGTCGGAGCCACGCATGCACGGCCGGCGGGCCGCCGGGCTGCCCTTGCGGGGTCGCAGGGGCACCCGCCACCGGCCCAGCGGCGTAGTTCTCCGCGATGACCTGCGGCACTGCGAGAGCGCCAGCAGCGTGATCCACGACGGCGGCGGGGTGCCCGACCGGGGTGGCTCCATGCTGCGGAGCGACGACGTGCGGGGCCACGGGCTGCGGCACCGCGGGCTGCGTCTCCGACCGCCCTCGTCGCTGCTGCTCGTAGAGCTCCTTGTTCTCCTTGGTCCAGTGCTGGAGAAGGTAGAGGAGGCTCATCGGCTTCTCGTCACCCGCCCCGCCCGGCTCACCGCGACGGACATGCGGCAAGGGAGCCTCCGGCGACGGGAATTGATCCGTCGAGCGATGATCGGCGCGGTCACGTGGCGGCGGCGCCACCACACCGTGCGACGTCGGGGGACCGCCCGGCGGCGGCCCTGTGTGGAACTGCGGGGTTCCCACGACCGGGCTCGGCTCGCCCCGTCCGACCTCGAGGTTCCGGAGCGTACGCGACACGAGGCCGAGGTCCACCGGAACCGACGGCGGAAGCACCGCGACGAGCTCGCCGACGTAGTCGCGGTCCTCTGCACGGTCGTACCAGAGGTGGAGGAGAAACTCACGGAGCGATGCCGCCAGGTCATCAGCAGCGCGTTCGCGCAACGGCACACAGAGGACGCTGGGTACGAAGGACTCCGGATCGATGTACACGTGGTCACGTGTCAGTGCGAAGGACTCGACACCGATCATGAACTTCTCAGCCTCGACGAGCGTCTCGACCAGACCGTCGACGAGTGTGAGAACGGTCTGCCGTCTGCCGCTGTGCTCACGCATCTCGGTCAGTGGCACAAGACCCGTGATGTCGTACCGGAAGACTGTCCGTCCGTCGAGCGCGCTGCGCTGAGGCACGATGACACGCCCGATCTCGTTGTGCGTGACCATCCCCCACACGACGTTGTCGATGGCGGAGTCGTCCGCCACGAGCACGAGATGCGTACGCCCACCGGCCGTCTCTGACTCGAACACAGTTGTCACCTCTTGTGGCGCAGAAGTTGAAGGATCTTCCAGCTCGCGGCATCGCCCTCCGATGGCCCAGCGACGAGCACCAAGGACGCGCCCGAGGGCGTGAACGCTGTCGCCGCGCGGAAAGCCGGCTCGATGACGAGCGTGCCCGCACCGTTGACGTAGCCCCACATGCCACCCTGCTGGACGGGAGCAAGGCCGACCGCGAACGACCGAGCATCCTCGTACGTCGGCTGCAGGAGCCAGGCGCCCTGAGGATCGATGAACCCCCAGGCCCCGCCGGACCGCACCGCGGCACCGCCGTCCGCGAAGGGGTGGGCCGCTTCGAGGACCAGGTCCGACACGGTCGAACCCGAGGCATCGAACATCCGGAACCCGTCGCTCGTACGTCCGAAGAACCGACCGCTGCTACCGAGCGAACCCTGGGCGTCGAGAGCCACCTCGAGCAGCCCGTCGACGACGACCGTCCCGTCACGTCGGACGACCTTCCAGGTCTCGCCCACCCGGACCGGGGCGAGGCCATCCGAGAAGACACCAGCCTCGTCGAACGTTGCGTCAGCCATGACCGGCATGTAGGACTCGTCGAGATACACCCAACGTCCGTCGCTCCGCTGCGCCGGGAAGATGCCGTCGACCTTGGGCCCGAGACGTGTGTAGCTCGTCCGGGTCGCAGCGAGGCTGCGGGCCCCCGCCAGATCGACGAAGTATGGGCCTCCCTCGTCGTCGATGACCGGCACCGAGTCGTCACCAGCAGGCCCGATCTTGGCGTGCGACGGCCCGAGGGAGCGCACCGAGCTGTCGATGAGACGCCAACCACCGCTCGTCGCCACGGCTGCGACACCGTTGACGAACGGGATCGCGTCGACATAGCCGGAGCCGCTGAGTTCGTAGTCATAGGCGATCTCGACAGACGCCGCCGTGAGCCGGTCGCTCGACACGGATGCCCCAACCGCCCTGTCGAGGATCTCGTACGCGGTGTCGTGGTCGCCGTCCTCCAGCGCGATCCGGAGCAGCTCCTCGTACGGGAACGCCTGGTCAGGGAACCCACGGAGCGCGCGTTCGAGCGCGGCCCCGTAGACGTCGTGGCTCTCGTTCGCAGCGAGGTAGTCGAGCAGCTCCCGCTGGAGCGGCCACTCGGGCTGCAGCTTGAGAGCTGCCTCATATCCCGCGACGACGTCACGCGTGACGCCGCGGCTCGCGGCGTCACGCGCCGCGACGACGTTCTCCTCGTAGCTCTCGCGCAGCGAGATGTTCGTCCGCGCAAGGCTCCACCACCCTCCGCCCACGACGACGACGAGAACGGCGAGCACGACAAGACGGTTGCGACGCATCACGATCCAGGTAGAGAGACAAGAACGACGGCTGCGAGCGTTCCGAGAAGCACGAACGGCGCAAACGGGATAGCAGCACGCCTCGACCTGCGCTTCGTGCTGAGGACGAACACGGTATACACGAACGCCGCCACGAACGACGCCATGATCGACCAGATCGCAAGTTGCGGGCCGAGGAGGAGCGGGAGCACGGCGAACAGCTTGAGATCGCCGACCCCGATGCTCCGCCTGTTGACGAGCCGCGCGAGCCCGAGCACAGCAAGGATGACGACCGCGACGGCCACCTCCGCACGCAGCGCGAGCCAGACACCCGGAACATCCCTGGCGACATCGATACCGAGCACCACGGCCCTCACGCCCAGCAGAGCCACGAGGACGGAGTCGGGCACGACGCCATGGCGCAGATCCACGACCGCGACCGGGACGAGCGCCACGAGCACCATCGCGATACGGACCTGGTACGTCGCGGTGAGCTCCGCGGGCATCCACAGCACCGCGAGGACCACGACGAGGGCGAGGACGCCCCACGGACCCAGCACGGCGAGGGACCGTACCGCGGGCCGGGCATCGGCAGCCAGCGCCGCTTCTGCAAGATCGGTCCCAGCGCGCGACACCGGCCCCGCCCCCGCCGCCACGCTCGAGCCTGAAGGATCCGGAGCGCTCTCCGCCGCAGCATCGACGCCATCGCCCGCACCATCGGCCAGCCCTGCGCTCGGCAGCGACGAGGACGCTCCCACTGGGACGACCCGCAGATACCAAGCTGCCACCCACGCGGCGCACGCGGTGAGGGCGATGACGACACCCGGAGTCACTTCGCAACCTCAGGATCGCCCCAGCGCGCGGTCTCCGCAGCCGCCATCATGCTGATGCGCCGCTCGCCGAAGAACCACAACCGGACCTCGTACGTCCCCTCGAGGTGGACCTTCTCGCCCGTGAGGACGGTCGTGCTGTCGCCGAACTCCACCCCGCCGGCGCCGCCGACGAGCCCGAGGCTCTTGAGCGTCGCATCCTGCGACGCGAGCTCTGACTTCACGACCCTGCTGGCCATCTCGGGGTCCGGAGTGTCGGTGCGCATGAGGGTGAACGGGTTGTCGGTGGACTCCGATCCTGAGCCGCCGGTGAACAGCGTCACGAGCTTCTCGACCGCAGTGATGACCACGCCGGCGTCCTGCGTCACCGAGGTCGACTTCATGTAGCTCGCCTGGGACAACGACACCGCTGCCTGGTTGACCGCTGTCGACACCTTCGCCTGGACGATCGCGACGGAGCTCAGCTGGAGGATGAGGAACATGAAGAACAGATAGATCGGGATCGCGATGGCGGCCTCGAGCACGAGGTAGCCCCCGCTCCCCCGGGTCGACCTCAGGCATGCGCCTCGCATCAGAACCCCCCGGCGCTGGTGAGTCTGAAGGTGCCCTTGTCACCTGCGAAGAGGCCCGCACCTGAGTCGGTCCCCCCGAAGAAAGTCGAGACGAAAGGCTTCACCTTGTACTCGGTCGACACCGTAAAGGCGGTCGCCGCGTTGACGAGTCTCACGTCGCCGCGGTCCATGTAGTGCATGTTGAACTGCACGACGTCGGCCGTCCGGGCGAGCATCTCATCCGAGCGTCCGCTCCACCAGAAGATGAGGAAGATCTTGAGGTAGTGAACGTATCCGAGCGACAGGCCCTGCATCTTCTTCGTGTTGTTCGAGTAGTCACGGTCCGACTGGCCTAGATAATCCTTCGAGATGTAGCCGATCTTGAGCGCTTCCTTGCCGAGCGCCCCGTCGAACCTCAGGACCTTGATGTTCTCGTGCATGAACGGCACGAGATGCCCGCCGTCGAGCTTCGAAAGGTCGCTGTAGGTCTGCAGGAGCGCGGCGATGAACGGCACGGCCGGAGCCATCCACGCGATCGGCCAGATAGCTGCGACCACGGTGCGGATAGACGTCACGAGCTTGTCGCGGAAAGCCACGATGGTGTTGACAGCCATCCGGATCAGTGTGATGAAACCGTAGGTGGCGGCCGCGTTCCCGAGCCCTGTGAGGATGTACTCGACCTCGGTCGCGCAGGTGTCGCTCCAGCACTTGGCCGGGTACTTCTCCTGAGAGATCCGTTTCCCGGGATCGCCCGTCGACACGGCACCGGTCTCGGCGGGCCGCTTCCCTTCCTTGTCCGCCTTCGCCTTCGCCTCGTTGTCCTTCTTGCTCTTCTGCGCGGCGCAGGCCGAGCTGAAGAGACAGCTCTGGACGTCCGACTCCTGCGCCGTGACCGAGACATTCTTCAGAGACGAGTACGTGAACATCCCCGTGACGTACTCGGCGAAGTAGATCCCGTCCCTCACATGCTCGGCAAAGTCTCCGAGCTTGCCCAGCAGGCTCAGCACACTGTCGAGCAGCCCGGTGGCCTTGGTGTTGACCTCATCCGTCGCGTCGTCGTCGATGTCGGCGAAGCTCCCGATCGCACCGTCGATCTCGATGACCTCACCGGTGACGCTCGGGCGCTCGTCCCACGCGCCAACGCCGGCCTCGAGCGGCGTCGCCTTCTTCTCGAACAGTCCCTTGGTGAACTCGACGTGCTCGGCAGCCTGGTTCTTCAGGCCGATGATCATTGCCTTGAAGCTCTCCTTGGCGGAGCTTGTCACCTCATCCGCAACGCTCTCGGCGACGTAGCGCCCGACCGCGTCCTTGATCTTCACCAGCTTGGTGTCGACCCACTTCTTCGTCACCGAGAGGAGGACCGCACTGGTGAGGTCCTTGAACGGGCCTCGAATGTCGGTCCGGAACGTCTCGTAGATCTTCGTCCAGCCGAAGCCCAGCAACGCCTTGAGCGCCGCGTCGTCGAGCTCGAAGTCGTCCTTCGCGATCGCGTCTTTCATGCCGTCGCGCGCCGCGGCGATCCCGTCGAGGATCAGTCCGTTGATCTTGTACGGGGTGTACTTCTTCTCGAGGATGTCCTTCGAGTCCTTGATGAAGCGCTCGGCGGCCTTCGTGAGCTCCTCGCGGTCGACCGCTGGCAGCTCGTCAACGACGTCCTTGAGAACAGCACGCGCGATCGACTCGATCATTCCCGCGTCGCCCTCGGCGTCCGCGACGTCGTTCGCCTCGGCGTTCCCGGTGTCCTTGTCCTTCTTGATCGCCGGCTTGAGCTCCTTATCGACGTACTCGAGCAGCGAGTTGGCCGCCTTCTGGACGTCGACAGGGTTGAGATCGAGGGACAGGGTCATGACGGTCCCGACCTTCGACCGAGCCGTCTCGAGCAGCGTGCGCGCCTCGTCGACCGACGCTTGTGCGGCCTTGAGTGCGCGCCCGTTGCTGTCCGACGGGTCGAGGTCGTTCGCGATGCTCGCCTCGAGCAGGTTCTTGAGGCGGGACTCGAGGCTGTCCGGGCCGGTCGCGAGGAGACCGTCGACCGCTTCGATAGCGGTCTCTGCCTCCGCCATCGCCGGAATGAGCTTCTCGATCGTCTCGAACAGCTTGTTCACTGCCTCGATGAGCTTGGCGAGCTTGTTGATGCCGTCGATGCGCTTCTTGATGACGTCCAGCTTGGTCTCGAGGTTGCGCAACCAGTTGATGGAGTCGGCGAGCTGACTGAGGAAGTCGGCAGGTGCGCGGTACTTCATGTACTCGACGATCTGGTTCGCGAGGACCTTTGACTGTCCGAGGTTCGCGTTCGCGACGACCGACGCGCTGCCGGCCTCGCCCGTGAGTTCGATCCGCAGCAGGTCGCCGCCCTCCCCGGACGACACCGCCGTCTCGAGCAGCGCGGTCGCGTCGGCACCGAGGCCATCCGCCTCGAGCACTGCGAGGAGCCCGAACGTCTTGCGGAGGTCGTCGTCGTGCTGGGCGAGGAGATCGTTGATGACGAGCTGCTCGGCGGACCGGACGACCGAGCGCGCGAGCACGCCGCGGCTACCGTCGACGAACATCCCTGCGAGGGCGACGACGGGAACGAGCACCATCGTCAGGATGAGCGTGACCGAACCGGGCGAACCTGAACCATGACGCCGTCGGCGACGCCCGAACGTGACGCGAGGCCGCGTGCTTGCGCCGGTCCTCACTTCACGATCCCTGCGATGGCGCTCTCGAAGTTCGACACCGCGGTCGCGATCGTCTCCACCGAGTCCCCGATCTCCTTGCCGCCCGACGCTTCGTAGAGGTCATCCATCATGTCGATGTTGCGCACGAGCTCTCCCATGGGTGTGACCGTTGACGTCGCGCGTGCGTCGAGGTTGAGACGCACCTCGCCGCTAGGGATGAGTGCCTTGTGCACCGGAACCCCTATTCCGTAGGAGGCTTCGACGGACACCTCGCCACGAACGATCTTCGACTCGTACGTCACTGTGGCGCCGCGACCGTCGAACTTCGGGGCAAGGCCGAAGAAGCTCGCGGTCTCTGCGTTGAGGAGCTCGTCGACGAGCGTCCGGGTCCCTCTGAGCGCCTCGTCCGTCGCGGTGCCTGCTGTGCCCGAGAAGATGTAGCGATACGGGTCGTTCCGGATCTCCGAAGGGTCGAGCGAACCACGACCCGTGTCCGGGTTGATCGCGATCTTCGGCAGCGATGCGCTAGCGACCTGTGACGCCCCCCGGATCGACGCGTCGAGCACGATCGCCTCGACCCTGGCCCGCTGGTAGTAAATGTCCCCGAGGAAGAGCACCAGTGCGAGAACCATGAAGACCACCGGATAGACGAAGACCGCCTCGACGACGATCATTCCTGAGGATCCCCCCGGTCGCCGCTGTACTCGTGGGCTCATGCCCCCTCCTCCGCCTCGGTGCCGACCCCTGCCGCGCAGCCGCGGTGCCACGGAGGACTCCGTGGCACCGCGTCGCACTAGATGCTCTTCGAGTTCACGTCGTTGACCCCGCCGTCGATCGTCTCGATGAGGTCGTTGATCCAACCACCGATCTTCTCGCGGAAGAGCACGATGAGGGCGACCGCGATAACGATGAGGAGCACCGTCGCGATGATGTTGACCTCGCCGCGGTCCGAGCGCATGGCGAGGCGCAGGTCGTCGATCCGTCCGAGGAGGGCGGCCTGGAACTTGTACATGGGAATCCCCTGTTCTGTGTTGGCGATGACGTGCGTGTGCTGGTTGGCGATGACGTGCGTGTGCTGCTCTGGGCCCGGGATCGACGGGCCCTGGTGGGTGGTGTCAGGCGTCGGGCTGCATAGCGTTGGGCTGGTAGGCGACGACCTTGTACTCGGCGACGTCCTCCAACGCGGCCAACCCCTGGAAGGCCTTTCCACCGCCGTTCCACGCTCCCGCGTAGGTCGCGGGAAGATTGATCGTCCCGGTCTCCCCCGAGTTGATGAACTCGGCCTGGGACGTGTAGAACGACGCGACAACCGTCCCCGACGCGTCGAGCCCGACGACGTAGAGGAAGTCGGTCGACATGATGCCGAACGCCTTCGGCATACCGTCGTTCGTCCCGCGCTTGACGACCGAGACGGGAAGCAGGGTGTCGCCGCCCTCGCCCGTGAGCGGCTCGACCTTGAGGTCGGCGTCGTAGTAGTCGTACACGGGCGACGTCTGGACCCACGAGACCTTGATGTCGAGATCCTCGGTCGGGCTCGCGTCCTTGGTGTCGCTCTCGAACTCAAACTCCCGCTCGAGCGCGAACGCCTGGATGTTGACCGAGGCACCTGCGTCGAGGACTGCGACGACCGAGTCCTCCATATAGCTGCCCCCGGAACCGGTGACGGTGATGCCGACCTGGATCATGCACTGGGCGGAGATCGGGTTGGTGAGGGTGACCGGGATCGAGTGGCGCCACGTCGTCCCGACCCGTTCCGCGACCTCGTCGTCGAACCCGACGATGTCACCGAACGAGGCGTAGCTCGTGATCGTGTCGTCGCGGAGGTTGTCGACGCTCGGGCAGAGGTCACCACCCGAGGGAGATTCGACCGTGGGCCCTCCCGAACCAGAGGACGTCTTCCCGGCCTGGGGCGTGGTCGGCGCCGGCGCGGGGTCTCCCCCGCACGCAGCGACGAGCAGGAGCGGTGTCAGCACCAGAGCGGCGAGCGTCGTGCGTGAACGGGTGCGGCTGTGCCTGGTCATCATCGGTTCCTCCCAAGGCACCACGGAGCACGCTGGCCCCCGACACCCCTGATCGCGTTCTGCAAGTTCGTTGCGCCGTGAGCATACGGTCGCCTCAGAGGGCTCGCAACAGATAGGAAGAGGCTCCGGCGCCGTCCGAACGCGGACACCCGGACCGTGCCGGTGCGCGCCCTCGCGCGCCTCGCCCGCAGGTTGGTTCTCAGGAGGTGGAAGCGACGCATCGTCGCTATGCTCCTTCGCAGCAGTGCCCGAAACGAGGGCAGACAGGGGCCCGAATGCGCATCCAGCTCGTTATTCTCGACACGGACCATGAGTACCTGCGGCGCCTGAGCGCGCACCTCGCAGAGCTCTATCCGGGCCGCATCGACGTCCACGCGTACTCCGACCTCGAGGGGGCGATCGCTGGCATCGCCGCGGTGCGTGCCCATGCGGTGCTCGTCGGCGCCGCGTTCGACGTCTCGCCCTCGGACCTGCCTGCGCGCTGTGCGTTCGGTCGGCTCACGGACTCACCGACCGTCGCGTCGATCGACGGGGTCCCCGCCGTGGCGCGCTACACGAAGACGAGCGAGTTCTTCCGCCAGGTCATCGACCTCGTGAGCTCGGCATCAGGCTCCGTCGAGATCCGTAAGCGCACTTCGGGCAAGGCTCCGCGACTCATCGTGACGACGTCGGCAGCGGGAGGTTCCGGCACGACCTCGCTCGCCGCGGCCCTCGCCCGTTCCCTCGCGATGCAACCGACCCCCGTCAACGTTCTCTACCTCGACCTCGACCCCACGAGCGATGCCGGAGCGACGCTCGAGACCGCCGGCGCTGACGGACCCACCATGAGCGACGTCATCTATGCGATCAAGCGCCGTCGAGGAGACATCGACTCGCAGCTCATGAGCGTCATGCGCCGGGACGCCTACGGCGTCCACCATTTCGCAGCGACGCGCGACCCGGCCGACATCCTCGACCTCACGGCCGACGATCGCGCGATCCTGCTCGAGCGGTTGACCTCGAACTCCTCGATCGACGTCGTCATCCTCGACATCCCGTTCACAGCCGTCGTCGCGCAGTGGTCCGTCCTCGAGCACGCCCACCGCGTCCTGCTCGTCGCCCGCGCAGACGGTCAAGGAAGCCTCCGGACGGAACGCGCCCGCAGGATCCTCGAACGACTCGACGCGACCCACGAGAGCAGCGTCGTGCCGAGGACCTCGCTCCTCCGGACTCGTCTCGACCCACGCGGCCCCGCACCTGCGGACGTTTCCTCCCTTCCCACGCTCCTCACGCTGCCGGATCTCGGCGATGCCGAGGGCCAGGTCGTCGACCAGATCTACGCGAGCGGAGCGCTTCACCCTGTGGTCTCGATGGTGCTGGCATGACTCCCGACGAGCTGAGCAGCCTCGCCGACTCCCTGCGCGCCGCCGTCCTTCTCGATCCGGCCCTCGTACGGCTCGACGACGACGAGCTGGAATCCCACATCCGCACGATGCTGGGCGAACGCACGTCATCGAGCTACCTCTCGATCTCCGAGCAGGTGAACATCGTCCAGCAGGTGTATGGCTCGATTCGTGGGCTCGGGCTCCTCGACAGCCTCATGGCAGACGAAGCCGTCACCGAGGTCATGGTCAACGGGCCTGACAACATCTTCGTCGAGCGCGACGGCCGGGTCACGCGGCTCGACGTGAGCTTCGAGAGTGCGCGTCGACTCGAGGACATCATCCAACGCATCGTCGGGCTCGCCGGCCGCGAGGTCAACCAGGCGAACCCCATCGTCGATACGAGGCTCGCCGACGGGTCCCGCGTCAACGTCGTGCTCCCACCGGTCGCGCTCGACGGACCGACCGTGACGATCCGCAAGTTCTCGACGGAGCCCATGACCATGAAGCGGCTCGTCGGCTACGGCTCCGTGACCGAAGAGGTTGCCGAACTCCTCCGCGTCCTCGTCAAGGCCAAGTACAACATCTTCATCAGTGGCGGCACAGGATCCGGCAAGACGACGTTTCTCAACGCACTGAGCAACTTCATCGGCCACGACGAGCGTGTCATCACCATCGAGGACTCCGCGGAGCTGCAGATCGACGGGGTCGAGAATCTCGTCCGCCTCGAGACCCGCAACGCGAACGTCGCAGGCACCGGAGAGATCTCGATCCGCGATCTCATCCGCTCATCGCTCCGCATGCGTCCCGAACGCGTCGTCGTCGGCGAGGTGCGCGGCGCCGAAGCCCTCGACATGCTCCAGGCGATGAACACCGGGCACGACGGGTCCCTCTCGACCGGCCACGCGAACTCGACGACCGACATGCTCTCGAGGCTCGAGACCATGGTCCTCCAGGCGTCGGCGACGCTCCCGCTCGAGGCGATCCGCCAGCAGATCGCCTCGGCTCTCGACATCATCATCCATCTCTCGCGGCTCCGGGACCACTCGCGACGGACGATGGCGATCTCCGAGGTCGTCGGCTACGAGGACGGACGCATCGTCCTCAACACTCTCTACGAGTTCCGTGAGGACAGCGTCAGCAGCCAGAGCGTGGTCGTTGGTTCGCTCGTCCGCACCGAGAACCCCTTCCTCGGCACCGAGAAGCTTCGGCTCGCCGGCTACGACCTCACCATCTGAAGGACACCATGGCAGCACGCTCGCCCAAGCTCCCGCAGCGGAGGCCCTCGCTCATCAGCGTTCCTGCGTACGACTACCGCGTGTACCACCTCACGCTCGCCGAACGGCTCGTCTACGGACTCCTCGCCCTCACCGTAGGCGGAGCCATCGGGTACCTCTTCTTCGGAGGACTCGCCACCGATGCGGACGGCCACGCGACGGTCGCAACGTACGTCCTGAACGGCATCGCCGTCGGCGTCCCCGCCATCTTCGCGACGCGGACGTTCCTCCGCGTGCGCACCGAGCAGATCCGCGCGACGAAGGTAAGGACGCTCGAGACGCAGTTCCGCGACATGCTCGACTCCCTGAGCGTCTCGCTCGCCTCCGGCGGAACGGTGATTCAGGGCTTCAACGCGGCACGCAGCGACATGGAGCGGCAGTACGCTGCCGATGCGCCGATCGTCCAGGAGCTCAACCTCATCATCGCCGGGTTCCACAACAGCATCCGGGTCGAGGACATGCTGACCGACCTCGGCGAGAGGAGCGGCAGCGACGACGTCGCGTCCTTCGCCAACGTCTTCCGCATCGCCTACCTGCGTGGTGCGGACATGAAGCAGGCCGTCCAGAACACCCACGTCGTCATCTCCGAGAAGATGGCGATCAGCGCGGAGATCGAGACGAGCCTCGTGGCGGGCAAGAACGAGTCCTTCATCATGGTCGCGATCCCCATCGTGCTCGTCGGGATCCTCAAGTCCGGTGGCGGCGGGTTCGCCGATGCGCTCCGCACACCCGTTGGAGTGATGAGCACGATGGCTGCGGTCGCACTCTTCGTCGCCGCGTACGTCATGGCCCGCAAGATCATGTCGATCAAGTTCTAGGGGCTCCGATGTTCACAGTCACCCAGGTCGTCCTCATGGGCGTAGGAACCGTGCTCCTCGGTACGTGGATCGTCCTCCTCGTCCGCGGAAGGCAGCACGACGCCATCTTCGCCAACCTCGACAGGTCGGCGTTCCCGCTGTCCGACCTCTACGCACTCGGGTACGAGGGGCTCCTCCTGTCCGGCTACAGCTTCCAGACGTCGCAGGACGTCAAGCTCCGCCAGCTGCTCGACATCACGTTCGGTCAGCGTTACTCGGAGTTCTACCTCCGGGTCCTGCGCTCGCAACAAGCAGCGATCGGACTCACTGGAACGATCGCTGCGTTCGGCGCATACGGACTCACCAACTCGTTGGAGATCCTCGGCCTCGCCATCGTCGTCGCCTGCCTCCTCGCCTTCTACATGACCGAGCGCATCAAGACACAGGTGCGCACGCGGAACGCCGAGATGATGCGCGACTTCTGCGAGGTCATCTCGACGCTCGCGCTGCTCACCAACGCGGGCATGATCCTCCGCGAGGCATGGGCGATGACCGCGCGCGGTGGCAGCACCGCAATCTACGACGAGATGCGCCGATCGGTCGAACGGATGGAGAACGGCGCGACGGACGTCGACGCGATCCAGGAGTTCGGCACTCGATCGATGCTTCCCGAGGTCAAGAAGGTCTGTGCACTCCTCGTGCAGTCCATCCACCGCGGCGGGGCGGATCTTCCAGCGATGCTCACGTTGCAGAGCGCCGAGGCCTGGCAGGTGAAGAAGCAGATCGTCCTGCGCCAGTCCAACAAGGCCGGGACCAAGCTGCTGCTCCCGATGATGCTCATGTTCGCCGGGATCCTTCTCATGGTCATCGTTCCCATGTTCTCCTCGGTCGGCATGTGACCTCCGCGCTGGACCGGTGACGGTTCACGCTCACCCTGACGCGCGCGCCGCCAGCCACTAGCCTCGGAGGGTCACACACCCCCGGGATGACAGGAACAACCGCCATGACCAGCATTCCCCGGCAGCCGGACGCCCCCCTCGACCTGTCGTGCCCCACGTGCGGCTCCCCGATGACCAACCTCGCCGGCACCGAGATGCTCAGGTGCTCCGCCTGCGGCACGACACGGGCCATGTCGGAGGCCACCACGGTCCAGGTCGCGAGCCACACCTACGAGGACTGGGCAAGGACCGCCGCTGGCCGGTCAGCGAGCGATCTCGGAGGCGTCGTCCTCCGCTGCGAGGGCTGCCACGCGACGACCGAGCAAGCCGCGGTCTCCGACCGCTGCGCATTCTGCGCCTCGCCGCTCGTCCCCGTCGCTGCCCCCGAGGGCATCCTCTCCCCGACCGGCATCGTGCCGTTCACCCTCAGCCGCGCTCAGGCGCAGCAGATCTTCCTCGACTGGCTCCACGCCAAGGAGATCACGCCCGACAGCATCGCCGAGGTCAACGCGGCGGAGCAGCTCACCTCAGTGTTCGTCCCATGGTGGCTCGTCACCGGCCGCGCGACGACCCGCTACGAGGGCAGGAGCGGCCGCGCCACGGTCGTCGGCTACGAGGACGAGGACCGGCTCCGGGAGATCCTCAGATGGACCTGGACGGACGCGTCGGGCACGACCGTCCGTGACGTCGTCGGCACCCCCGTCGGCGCTGCGCACCTCACCGACGAGGTGCGCCGCCTCCTCAAGGGGACCGAGATCACCGGAGCGCGCGACTTCCGACCCGAGCTCGTCGCCGGACATCAGGTCTCTCGGTACGACGTCGAGCCTCAGGTCGCCGTCGACGAGACCGCCCGCCTCGCGGTCCCCGTCATCACGTCCGACATCAAGCGCACCATCGACGGCGACGCCGCGGAGGTCACCCAGCAGCTCACCGCGTGGAGCGACGTCCGTCTCGCGCTCGTCCTCACACCCGTGTGGCTCATCACCTTCCATCACGAAGGCAGGGTGTGGAACGTCGCGATCGACGACCGGACGAGCCGGGTCAACGGCGAGTTCCCGCTCGACAAGGCCAAGGTCGCCAAGGCCTTCGCCGGGTGCTTCGCGCAGCTCGCGCTCGCCGCCGCGGTCGCCGCGGTCGCGATGTGGGCGTGGATCAAGTTCTTCTGACGCCGACCTCAGCGCATTCCGCAGCGGCTCCGCGCCCGGCCCCGCACGAGCGCGAGCGGCGGAGCCGCTGCGGAAACGCGGACGAGGCCCGCACCACCGTCGTGGTGCGGGCCTCGTCCGCGTTCAGCGTGTGCCCCGAGGGGCACGGATCACTTGAGGGTGACCGTGGCGCCGGCGCCCTCGAGGGCAGCCTTGGCCTTCTCGGCCTGCTCCTTGTTGACCGGCGACTCGAAGACGGCCTTGGGGGCGCCGTCGACGAGGTCCTTGGCCTCCTTGAGGCCGAGCGACGTGAGCGCGCGGATCTCCTTGATGACCTGGATCTTCTTGTCGCCCGCGGCCTCGAGGATGACCTCGAACTCGTCCTTCTCCTCAGCGGCCTCAGCGGCGCCGCCCGCGGCGGGTGCAGCAACGGCGACGGCGGCCGGAGCGGCAGCGGTGACCTCGAAGACGTCCTCGAAGGCCTTGACGAACTCGGAGAGCTCGATGAGCGTGAGCTCCTTGAAGGCCTCGATGAGCTGCTCGGTGGTGAGCTTCGCCATGATCGGCGTTCCTTTCGGTAGTTCTGCGTGAAGCAGGGGGTGGGGTGGTGATGCCGTGACCTGACCCGGGTGGGGTCAGGCCGCGGTCGACTCCTGCTTCTCGCGCAGAGCGTCGATGGTGCGCACGGCCTGCGAGGCAGGTGCCGTGAACAGGTACGCGGCCTGGTACAGCTTCGCCTTCATAGCGCCTGCTGCCTTGGCCAGGAGAACCTCGCGGGACTCGAGGTCCGCGAGCTTCGTGATGTCCTCAGCCGACAGGGCGCGTCCGTCGAGGACACCGCCCTTGATGACGAGCTGAGGGTTCGCCTTGGCGAAGTCACGCAGGCCCTTGGCCGCCTCGACCGGGTCACCGGTCACGAAGGCGATCGCCGACGGACCGACGAGGGCGTCGGTGTCGAAGTCGACACCGGCCTCCTTGGCCGCGATGGCGGTCAGCGTGTTCTTCACCACGGCGTAGCTTGCGTTGCCGCCGAGCGACCGACGCAGCGTCTTGAGCTGCGCGACGGTGAGCCCGCGGTACTCGGTCAGCATGGCAGCGCTCGACTCGCGGAACAGGTCCGTGAGCTCTGCGACAGCGGCTGCCTTGTCCGGCTTCGCCATGGCAATCCTTCCGATGGTGGTGACCGCCGTCGGTCCCGCCCCGGGAAAGAGAAAGAGCCCCGCGCAGGGCGCGAGGCTCGACGGCGACGATGCGCCGTGCAACTCGTTCCTGCGCTGGTCCCCGCCTCTGCGGAGCTTCGGCCCACCGTGCCGGAGCACGACGGACGACCTGCGGTCTTGGGTAACAAGTGAAACCTACCGTCGCGGCGCCGGTCGACGCAAGTCCGGCGACGCACGTCACACGTGGCGCACCGAGGTCGCGGACCCGCACCTGCTCGAGCGCCTCGCCCGAGCGGCGCGTGGGGCCGCACCGGATCGTGTCGCTCGCCCGTCCCCGGCGCAGCCTGTAGGGAGTTCCCTCACGCGCGACGCCCAAGTGACGTGTTCTCCCTCATCTCCAGCGCTGGCCGGTGGCAGCGGGACGGCCTAGCGTCACGAGCGTCCCCCACTCCCCACGACGAAGTGGATCCCCATGCGCATCACGACTCAGCGCCGCCTCGCGGCGCTCGGTGCGACGCTGGCCCTCGGGCTCGCAGGCATCACCGCGGGCGCGGTCGGCGCGAGCTCCGCCACCGCCGCCCCTCCCGTCCAGGCACCCGTCGCGGTGGCCGCCGCGACGCCCCACCAGTGGCTCACGGGCTACTGGCACAACTTCGACAATGGCTCCACCACCCTCCGGCTCAGAGAGATCCCCGCCGCCTACAACCTCGTCGCCGTCGCCTTCGCCGACGCCGACCCCACCAAGACCGGCGCCATCACCTTCAACCTCGCCACCACTGAGCTCAAGGGCTACACCGTCGCCGAGTTCAAGGCCGACATCGACGCCATCCGCGCGCAGGGCCGCAAGGTCATCCTCTCCATCGGCGGAGAGAAGGGGAACGTCATCGTCAACTCCCCCACCGCCGCCACCAACCTCGCCACCTCCACCTACGCCCTCATGCAGGAGTACGGCTTCGACGGCATCGACATCGACCTCGAGCACGGCATCGACGCCGACAACCTCACCCGCGCCATGCGCGAGCTGCGCACCCTGGCCGGCCCCAGCCTCATCATCGGCATGGCACCCCAGACCATCGACTACCAGGCCACCTCGATGGGCTACTACAAGCTCACCAAGAACATCGCCGACATCCTCACCATCATCAACGTCCAGTACTACAACTCCGGCGCCATGATGGGCTGCGACCAGAAGGTTTACTCCCAGGGATCGGTCGACTTCCTCACCTCCCTGTCCTGCATCCTGCTCGAGATGGGCCTGCGCCCCGACCAGGTCGGCATCGGCGTCCCCGCCGTCCAGAAGGCCGCCGGCGGCGGCTACCAGCCCCTGCCCAACGTCGTCGCCGCCGTCGACTGCCTCGAGAAGGGCACCAGCTGCGGCACCTTCGTCCCTACCAAGAAGTACGGCCCCATCGGTGGCGTCATGACCTGGTCGATCAACTGGGACGCCACGACCAACTACGCCCTCGCCACCACGTTCGGCACCCGCCTCAACACCGGCGGCACACCCACGACACCGCCGACGACCGAGCCCCCAACGACGGCGCCTCCCACGACGGAGCCGCCGACAACCGAGCCGCCCACGACCGAGCCGCCCACGACGATCCCTCCGACGGAGGAGCCGCCATCCGGGTGCGGTGACCTCGTCGGATGGCGCACATCGACGATCTACACGGCTGGTCAGTACGTCAGCCACCGTGGCACGACCTACCAGGCCCGCTGGTGGACCCAGGGCCAGGAGCCGTCGGCCACGACGATCAACGGACCGTGGCGCGCCGTGGGGCCGTGCGACTCGACGCCGCCGCCCACCGAGCCGCCGACCACCGACACCTGCCCCGCGCCGTGGAACGCGTCGACGGTCTATGTCGGCGGCGCCACCGCGCTCGTCGACGGGGTCGTGTGGACCGCACGCTGGTGGACGCTCGGCGACAAGCCGGGCGCGTCACAGTGGGGCCCGTGGACCGCAGGCCTCCCCTGCGCCTGACGCACCACCCCCGGGAGGCCGTGCGGTCCCGCCTCCGGGCGGCGCCGCACGGCCTCACGTCACCCCTCCCGCGGGCGTACCGTCACCGCTGCGTGCCCCACGATCCCGTCGGTCCTCTCGCCACCTCGTCGGCGGAGGCGTTCCGACCGGCTCTCCGGATCAGTTCCCGATCGATGTCGTCAGCGCGACGAACGGCGAGAGCTGCGACGCCGCTGTGGCCCGCGCGAGCGCCGGCACGACCCCCGCCCCCGGGGCTACGAGCTCCTCGTGCAGCCGCGTCATCGTCGACCTGGCCTCGCCGTCACCGACGAGCGCGACGGACGCGACGACATGACGAGCCCCGAGCCCCAGGAGGACGCTCGCGAGCCCGAGAGGCAGACCACCGGCTCGTTCCGTCGCAGCGCCGACCTCGCACGCAGCGAGCACGACGGTGCGCGCGGTCACCGGCGCCGACGCGATCTCGTGGGCGAGCAGCGGGCCGTCGACGAGCCGCACGCTCGAGAACAGCGGGTTGTCCGCGACGTGCACGCCGTGCGCGGCAAGATGGACGATGTCCGCGGACCGCAGCGCCTCCGTCACCGCCCCGCACGTCGCGTCCCGCCCGACGAGCAGTTCGGCGCCCGGCCAGCGCTCCGCGACCTCGGCCGCCTCCCGCTCGCCGTCGACGAGGTCGGGCCCCGCGACGACGACGACCCCGTCGCCCCACGGCCTACCGGGCCCAGGCCCGGTGAGATCAACGCGGGGCCCCGCGCTCGTCGGCACGCCGCGTCTGGACGGCAGCACCGCCCACGGAACCGTCACGCACCAGGCGGGTCCGACGACGTGGAGCGGCCCGGGCACGTCAAGCGGCATGACGAGCAGCTCGTCGATCCTCCGGGCCTGGCGGGCGACCGACGCCTCGACGACGGTGCGCATCGCGGTCGGCAGGCCCGGGCGCGCCAGCACCCGCAGGTCCGCACGCAGTCGGTGCGACGCCTCGATGACCGGCGCAGCCTCGGCGAGCGTCACAAGTCGCGCTCCCGCCTCGTCGACGACCGTCGCGAGAAGTGTGTCGTCGACGACGACGATCTCGACGAGCGACTCCGCCCCGTGCTGCAGCGCACGGACGACGTCGGCAGCCCGCGTCGCGGCCGGAATCTCGCCCGCTCCCGTCGTCCGCCACCCTTCCGCCCGCAGCTGCTCGCGCAGCTCGATCGTCCGCGCGTGCAAGCGGCTCACCTGCGCATGGTCCGCGACCGGTTCGGCGAGCCTCAGCTCCTCGCTCGCGCGCCGCAGCTCGACGGCGAGACGCTCCGCACCAGGCGCCAGGCGCACCGAGGTGAGGCCCGCGAGAAGCGTTCGCGCACGTTCCGCCGCGTCGAGCACGCGATGCGCGTCGCCCGTGCTCGCCGCCGCCGCGATGTCGAGCTCCGCGAGCCGTTCCCCGAAGACCCCCGACGCGACGAGGGCCTCGACCGACCCGAAGCGCGCACGATGCTCGGCAAGAGCCCGCTGCCCGGCGACGACCGCGCGGACCCCTGCCGCGAGGTCGCCCGCCGCGAACGCGCACCGCGCCCGCACGACCGCGATGCTCGTCCGGACGTCGATCGCACCGCCCCACCGGCTACGCGCCGCACGCGCGACGAGATCACGGGCCTGCGCATCCTCGCCGAGCCGCGCGTGCGCCTCCGCACCGACGACGAGCGCCGCGACACGCGCCTGCTGACGGCCGTCCGCCGGCCCCGCGAGCTCGAGCGCAGCGTCCCGCACCGCACGGAGCTCGGCCCGGCCCTCGTCGTCGTCCGCCGCAAGGTCGAGCCGGGCCCGCAGCTCGACGAGCCGTGCACGCTCGACCCACGTGGCGCTGCCGCGCTCACCGAACCGCTCGCGCGCGGCGCGCGCGAGGGCCCGCGCGTCCGCGAGCCGCCCGAGGAGCCGGGCGCACCGGGCCCGGAGGACCTCGACCTCACCGAGGTCCTGCGTGAGCCCACGCCCCTCGAAGCTCTGGGCCGCCTGCTCGAGAAGCGCGTCCGCCTCCGTGAGGAGACCGACCTCGAAGAGCACCTGCGCGCGGTCGAGCAGCGCGATCGGCATCGTCGAGAGGTCCTCGCCGAGCACGGGCAGCAGGTGCTCCGCGGCGTTCTGCATCGCGTCGAGCGCCTCGGGGAGCCGACCCGCGAGGAACTCCGCGTAGCCGAGATTGTGACGGGCCTTGAAGACGAGCATCGCGTCACCGACCGCTTCCGCACCTTGCGCGCACTGTGCGAGGTCGTCGACCGCGGCGTCGAGGGCACCCCGGTCAAGATGGAGCGTGCCCCGGTTGAGGAGCAGGATGCCCGCGTCCCGCGGCGTCGCATGTTCGAGGAGCGCGACGCCCGCGTCCAGGTGGACGAGCGCGCGCTCGGCGTCGCCCGCACGCAACGCTCGCAGGCCGCGCTGCCCGTGAACGGTGAGGGCGACGTCGTGGCTGCCCGACGACATCGCGAGTGCGAGCGCCCGCGCGAGCCGTCGCTCGCTCAGCGACTCGTCAGGGGCGAGCTCATCACCCTGCGCCGCCAACGAGATGAGGATGCGCGCGGTGACCCGTGCCGCGCCGGGCGCACGTGCCACGTCCTGGTCCGGAACGTCTCCCGGGTCCTCCGGCTCGCCGAACAGGAGGAGCGCCTCGCTCAGCAACGCGCGGGCTTCCTCCGGCCGGCCGCGGTCCGAGCAGTCGTTCGCGCGTGCGTGCAGCGCCTCAGCTGCGGCGACGCGTTCCTCACTGGGCTGCACCAGATCTCCTCAGCACCGTGGACGGCCGGTACGCACAGGCCACGTCCAGCGTAGTCGCAGCGCGTCCGTCCCCGGCCGCCGTGCCCCTGCGCGCCGGTCCTGCGCGTCGGCCCGACCGTCGGCACGGCGCGTCAGTCCCCGGACCGCCCGCGCCCCGCCGCGGGGGCGAGGCCCACGACGTCGGTGACAGCCCGCCACGCGCGGCGACGCTGCCGGGCGTCGCGGGTCCCCGTGCCTCGCGACCGCGGAGCGCCCGACATCGCACGCGCGATCTCAGCCGCGAGGACAGGTGCGGCGAACGACGTTCCGGACCACACCCCGAAGCCTGCGGTGAACGCGTCCGGGTCGAGGGTCGAGCGCCGGACCGCATCCGCGTAGCCGGGTGCCTCACGCGTGGCCTGGAAGGTGCCGTCGAGCGTCACCGGCATGGTCGAGACGAGCGCAGCACCCGGCCTCATCGCCGTCACCCAGGGCCCGTCGTTGCTGAAGAATGCCGTCGTCCCGTCAGGGTTGAGAGCGCCGACGGTGAGCTGCGGAACCTCGTCAGCCCGCAGCTCCGACGGGTCTGCCGGCTCCGGCGGCACCGTTCGACGATCGACACGCGGCGCGAACGCCGCCGGGAAGCACTCCGTCGGCACGCCGTCGTTCCCAGCCGACGCCACGACGACGACGCCGAAGCGCCGGAGCGCCCGCAGCACGCGACCGAACGGTTCGTCGAACGCTTCGTCCCCCGGCTCCTCGTGGTAGTAGCCGAGCGAGAGGACGAGCACGTCGACGGGCGCGTACCCCGGAACGCTCCACAGCCCGAGCAGGTGGTAGGTGAGCAGCCGCTCGAGCGACCCCACGAGCGCGGACTCTGCGATGACGCCATTGCCGCCGTAGACACGCACCGCGAGGACGACCGCGTCAGGAGCCCCGGCACGCACGAGCCCCGCGATGAACGTGCCGTGCCCCGCGACCGGGTCGAGCGGCCCCGTGAGCGGGGCCGAGAGCCCGCCGATCTCAGGGTCCTCGACCGGGATCGACGGGGCAGGGACGCAGGAGATCGGCTGCCCGAGGACGTGCGGGTCGCGGACGACGGTGTCCTCGCCGAGCCACGGATGCTCGCCAGCACCCGAGTCGAGCACCGCGACGACGGGACGACGAGCCCCGCTCGCGTCGTGGAAGATGTCGGCGCCCGGGCCCTCGGCGCGGACCGGGGCTGGACCTGTCCAGGCGACCGGCTGCCTGCCACCGCCACCGGGGAATGCGTACTCCGCAAGGCCTGCATCCGGGTGCGACTGCGAGAACGGGTGCGACTGCGTGAAGGGATGGGACTGCGTGAAGGGGTGCGACTGCGTGAAGGGATGGGACTGGGTGAACGGGTGGGACTGCGTGAACGGGTGCGGCTGCGCGAACGGCCGCGGCTGCGAGAACGGATGCGACTGGACCGGGTTCGCCGAGACGACGTGGTCGAGGCTGTACGCCGCGCCCCCCTCTCCTGCGTGCCGCGCGCGTTCGACGACCGTCCACGCGTCCGGCGGCTCGACGACGTCCGCGCCGGGCACGAGCGTCACGGCGTACGTCCTACCGAGCTCGCGCGCGACGAGGTCGCGCACCTCACGGACCGCGGCCCCACCCTCCGGGGCGGGCATCGACCGAGTTGCCGCCGCGGTCGGTCCGGCCGGTTGCGCGCCGCGGGCCGCGCTTGCCTCGCCCGCGGCAGGCGAGCCTGCGGCTGCTGCGGCCCCACCCTCGACGACGACCTCGTACCCGAGACCTGCCGCGACCTCACGCAACACATCGAGCCCGGGCAGTTCCGCGCGCGCAGCCGCCACCCGGGCGCGGCGCTGCACGGTGCCCCCGCCGCCGTCCGACGGCTCGACTCCCCCTCCACCATGCACCGTGACGAGCACCCGGTCCTGCGCGTACCACGTCGGGCGCAGCGCCCGCGCCGGGGTGCCGTTCCCCCGCTCCGCGCCCGCAGGATCAAGCAGGCGGGTCCGCCACACGAGCGGGTCCGGCACCGCCGCCGGCAGGTCACGAGGTTCACGAGGCTGGTCCGACACCATGAGAGGTCCTCACGTCACAGGGCGGTCGTGGGCGCGACGCCGCGCCCACGACCGCAGAACTTCAGGGACTCAGAGTCTCAAAGACTCAGAGCTCGAGCACAGGGGTCGTCAGGCGCGGCGCGCCACCGTCCGGGCCGAGCAGGACCAGGCCCACGAGCCCGTGCGGCACCGCGTCGATCACGAAGCGGCCGTTCGAGTCGCAGCCCGTCGACTGCACATCACCGTCAGCACGACGCAACTCGACGCGGAAGTCCGCCGCCGGCGCGATCCAGCCGTCGAGGCGCACGCGCCCGCCGACCTCGGAGATGTCGATCATCACCGAGACCGTCGCGCTCGTGAACGTCACCGTCGACGCGGATGCCGCTGCGCCCGAGCGCACCGCACCGACGAGCGTCCCCTCCGAGGTGATCGCCATGAGCTCCGCGTCCATCATGGCGAGCGACATCGCGAGCGTGCAACGCTCGACGAGGTCGCGCGGCACCGGATCGGCCCCGTCCACGAGCCGACCCAGTGCCGCGAGCATGCCGACGTCGACCTCGTCGATGGGGCGGTTCTGGCCGTCGCGCTGATCCTCGACGCTCATCGCGCCCACCCCCCATGAGACTCGAGCTCCGTGCGGAGCTTTGCGAGGCACCGGCCCCTGGTGGGGCCGATGCTGCCGACAGGCATGCCCAGCGCGGCCGACACCGCGGAATAGTCCGGACGGTCGACGAGAGCCACGAGTCGCAGCAAGGTGCGGCACCGCTCGTCGAGCCGCTCGACCGCATCCCACAGCAGCCGGTCACGCTCGTCCCTCAGCACGACGTGCTCAGGGTCGTCGGTCGCGGCGGGAGCCCGGGACGCCCCTGCAGACCCGGGTTCCTCGCCACCCACGTCAGCCTGCGGCGCCGTGCGTCGAGAGCTTCTCACGGCGCTCCAGGCCGCCCGCCTCGTCGAGACGAGCAACCACTGGAGAACCGCTCGCGGGTCCTCGATCCGGTCGGCATGGGCGACGAACCGCACCCACACCCCCTGGACGACGTCCTGAGCGTCCGACGCATCGACACCCTGGGACCTCGCGGTGTGCCAGAGCAGCGGCGTGACGTCGGTGACGAACGCGCCGAGAGCGCCGGTGTTCCCTTCGCGCAGCGACCACAGCGCCTCGGCACCCCGCTCAGCGAGGTCACCTCCGCGCCCGTCCCCCGACCGCGGTCGCTCCTGCACGACGGTCTCCACCCGGCACCTCCCGGCTCGTCCGCCCCCTACGACTCCAAGGAGCGGGGTGGCGGCTTCCTGATACATCGACACGGACACGAGTCTGCGTGACCTGCGCCACATCCTTGCCCATGCGGGCCGCTCTCGTCACGACGACCGTGCTCACGAACGCCGAAGGCCGGCACCCCGTGGGGTACCGGCCTTCGGTGATGGACGTGGAGGCTCAGGCCTCCTCGGTCTCCTCGAGGAGCTTCGTCGTGCGCGTCTGGTCGAGCGGGATGCCCGGGCCGTTCGTCGTCGCGAGCGTCGCCTTCGTGATGTAGCGGCCCTTCGACGAGGACGGCTTGAGACGGAGGACCTCGTCGATCGCCGCGGCGTAGTTCTCCACGAGCTGCTCGACCGTGAACGACGCCTTGCCGATGATGAAGTGGAGGTTCGCGTGCTTGTCGACGCGGAACTCGATCTTGCCGCCCTTAATGTCGGAGACGGCCTTGGCGACGTCCATGGTCACCGTGCCCGTCTTCGGGTTCGGCATGAGGCCACGGGGGCCGAGCACCTTACCGAGACGACCGACCTTGCCCATGAGGTCCGGGGTCGCGACGGCCGAGTCGAAGTCGGTCCAGCCAGCCGCAACCTTCTCGATGAGCTCGTCGCCACCGACCTCGTCAGCGCCGGCGGCGCGTGCCTGCTCGGCCTTCTCGCCGTTGGCGAAGACGATGACGCGGGCGGTCTTGCCCGTGCCGTGGGGGAGGTTGACCGTGCCACGGACCATCTGGTCCGCCTTGCGCGGGTCGACACCGAGGCGGAAGGCGACCTCGACGGTCGAGTCGAACTTCGTGGCCACCGTGTCCTTGGCGAGGCGAACAGCCTCGAGCGGGGTGTAGAGACGCTCGCGGTCGATCTTCTCCGCGGCGGAACGGTAGGCCTTGCTGCGCGTTGCCATCTGCTTCTCCTTGATATGAGCAGTCGTGGTACGGGTCCGCGCGGACCCTGCCACTGGGGGTGGGGTACGCCACCCGGCGGTGCCGGGCGGCGTGGTGGGCGTCAGCCCTCGACGGTGATGCCCATCGAACGAGCCGTGCCCGCGATGATCTTCGACGCGGCCTCGAGGTCGTTCGCGTTGAGGTCCTCGAGCTTCGTCTGGGCAATCTCACGCACCTGGTCGGCCGTGATCTTCGCGACCTTCACGGTGTGCGGGGTCGCGGAGCCCTTGTCGATGCCCGCAGCCTTCTTGATGAGCTGGGCCGCCGGCGGCGTCTTGAGGATGAACGTGAACGAACGGTCCTCGTAGACGGTGATCTCGACGGGGATGACGTTGCCGCGCTGCGACTCGGTCGCCGCGTTGTACGCCTTGCAGAACTCCATGATGTTGACGCCGTGCTGACCGAGCGCGGGGCCGATCGGCGGAGCGGGGTTGGCCGCACCGGCGTTGATCTGGAGCTTGATGAGGCCAGAGACCTTCTTCTTGGGAGGCATGAGCCTTCCTTCCTTCGTTGTGGACCGACGCCGTGGGCGATGACCCGGTTGCAGTGCCCTCAGGCGCGACTCAGATCTTGGCGACCTGGTCGAACGAGAGCTCGACCGGGGTCTCCCGGCCGAAGATGGAGACGAGGACCTTGAGCTTCTGCGCCTCCGCGTTGATCTCGGAGATCGTCGCGGGCAAGGTCTCGAAGGGACCGTCGGTGACGGTGACCGACTCGCCGACCGTGAAGTCGACGAGGATCGTGCCGCCGGCCGCCTTCGCGGCGGGCTTCGCGGCCTCCGCCTTGGGGGCGATGGTCGGCGCGAGCATCGAGAAGACCTCGTCGTGCGTGAGCGGGACGGGCTGGTGCGTGTGGCCCACGAAGCCCGTGACGCCCGGCGTGTGACGCACGGCGCCCCACGACTCGTCGGTGAGCTCCATGCGGACGAGGACGTAGCCGGGGATGCGGACGCGACGGACAAGCTTCTTCTGCGCGTTCTTGATCTCCGTCACCTCCTCCATGGGCACCTCGACCTGGAAGATGTAGTCCTCCATGTTGAGGGACTGGGTGCGGTTCTCGAGGTTCGCCTTGACGCGGTTCTCGTAGCCTGCGTAGGAGTGGATGACGTACCAGTCACCCTCCTGGCGACGGAGCTCCGCGCGGAACGCCTCGAGCGGGTCGGCGTCCTCGTAGCCGTCGGGCGTCTCCTCTGTGAGGTCGACCTCGACCTCGGCGGAGGCGTCGTCCGTGGCCTCGACGGCCTCGATGTTCTCGGTCGCGGGCTCGACGACGTCGGGCGTCGGCTCCTGCTGTTCCTGGGACACGTACGGACCTGCTTCCTTGAGACTGCTACGAGCTGGGGGGCGTGGCGCCGGCGGTCAGCCGAAGAGCCAGGCTGCGGCCGCGCCGAGCCCGAGGTCCAGCACGAAGACGACCGCGGTGAAAACGGCGACGAAGATGAGGACGACCGTCACGAGCTTGCCGAGCTCGGCACGCGTCGGGGTCGTGACCTTCTTCATCTCGGCGACGACCTGGCGGACGAAGAGCGCGATCCGCTCGAAGAATCCCGAGATTCGGCCGAAGAAACCACGCTTGGCCTTCGGGGCTGCGGCCGGCGCACGCTCGACGGCTGCGGCGTCTGCCCCCTGGGCCTCTGCGGCCGATTCGCTCACGATGATGTCCCTCGGTCGGCGCGCTCGTCAGCGCGTGCGTCGTCGATGTCGGCACCGCCGGACGCCGACGGCGTGACGACTGCACCTGCACCCGCGTCGTCACGATGACGAGCGTTGCGCAGGGTAGACAGGACTCGAACCTGCAACCTGCGGTTTTGGAGACCGCTGCGCTACCAATTGCGCCACTACCCTTCGGGGTCTGCCCGCCCCGCGGCCGACTCCCTCACGGAGGGCGCGGCCTATCGGGGTGGTTCGAACCACCGACAGGACACTGTACCCGCTCCGGCGCCGGCATCCCAAACCGACCGCGTCACACCTCCGACACCTCCCGCGGGCCGCCCGTCCGGCCCCGCCCGCGACCGATCCTTGCGACACTGGGACCGTGCGCGACCTCGCCAGCCTGCCCAAGGCCCACCTGCACCTGCACTTCACCGGGTCCATGCGCCCGACGACCCTCGTCGACCTCGCGCGCCGCCACGGCATCCGGCTCCCCGCCGCGCTCACGAGCGGCGATCCCCTGCGCCTCGAACCGTCCGAACGTGGCTGGTTCCGCTTCCAGCGCCTCTACGACGCGGCCCGCGCGTGCGTCCGCAGCGAGGCAGACATGCGCCGCCTCGTCCGCGAGGCAGCCGAGGACGACGCCGCAGAAGGTTCGGGACGGCTCGAGATCCAGGTCGACCCCACCTCCTACGCGCCCTTCGTCGGCGGTCTCACCCCCGCGCTCGAGATCGTCCTCGACGAGGCCCGGTCCGCGAGCGCCGCGACCGGGACGGAGGTCGGCGTCGTCGTCGCCGCGTCCCGCACCCGGCACCCGCTCGACGCGCGCACCCTCGCCCGGCTCGCCGCCCGCCACGCGGGCGACCACCCCGGCGGCGTCGTCGGCTTCGGGCTCAGCAACGACGAGCGCCGCGGCCTCACCTCCGAGTTCGCCGCAGCGTTCCGCATCGCCCGGCGCGCAGGGCTCGCGAGCCTCCCGCACGGAGGCGAGCTGCTCGGCCCCGACCACCTGCGCGTCGTCCTCGACGAGCTCGCACCCGACCGCCTCGGCCACGGCGTGCGCACCGCGGAGGACCCGTACCTGCTCGACGAGATCGTGCGACGCGGCATCGCCCTCGAGGTGTGCCCCGACTCCAACGTGTCCCTCGGCGTCTACCCGGGGCTCGCACAGCTCCCGCTGCGCACGCTCGTCGACTCCGGCGCTCGCATCGCCCTCGGCGCGGACGATCCCCTCCTCTTCGGTCCGCGGCTCACGGCGCAGTACGAGCACGCCCGCACCGTCCACGGTCTCACCGACGACGAGCTCGCCGGCCTCGCCCGCTCGAGCGTTGCCGCGTCCTACGCCTCGCCCGAGGCCCGGGCCCGGATGCTCGACGGGATCGACGCGTGGCTGAGGTCCCCCGCATGAGCCCGACGACGCCACGACGCGGGCTGCGCACACGGGTCGCCGCGACGAGCGTCCGGGCACGGATCCTCTCGGTCGTCGTCGTGCTCGCCGCCCTCAGCCTCGTCGCCGCCGGCCTCACCGCCCACTCCCTCCAGATGCGCATCGTCGACGCGCGGATCTCCGCCGACCTCCGCGCGAGCTACTCCGAGTTCCAGCACCTCGCGACCGAGGGACGCGACCCCGCGACCGGCGACGCCTTCACGAGCCCGCGCGCGCTCGTCCGCGCGACCATGCAGCTCAAGGTGCCCGCACGCAACGAGGGCATGATCGGCTTCGTCGACGACAAGCTCGCCTTCACGGCCGCCGAGACCACCGCGCTGCGCCTCGAGGACGACGCCGAACTCCTCGCGGCCCTCACCACCCCCGGCCGCGAGACGCAGTCCCACGTGAGGAGCCTCACGACCGACCGCACGACCTACACGTACCTCGTCATCCCCGTCGTCCTCAGCGCGTCGCAGGAAACCGGCGCGATCATCCGCGCGTACGACAGGAACGCCGAGCTCGCGACGCTCCGCCGCACCTACGCCACGTTCGCGCTCGTCGGGCTCGGGTCGCTCCTCGGCGTCGCAGCCGTCGGCTGGATCCTCGCGGGCCGGCTCCTGCGCCCCGTCCGCGAGCTCGACAAAGCCGCCCGCGCGATCGGCGACGGAACCGAGCTCGCACGGCGCATCCCCGTGACGAGCGGCGACGACCTCGGCCGGCTCACCGTCACCGTCAACGGCATGCTCGACCGTCTCGAGGAGGCGTTCGCGTCGCAGCGCCAGCTGCTCGACGACGTCGGGCACGAGCTGCGCACCCCCGTGACGATCGTCCGCGGGCACCTCGAGCTCATGGACCCCGACGACCCGGACGACGTCCGCGCCGCGCGCGACGTCGCGCTCGCCGAGCTCGCCCGCTCGTCACGCCTCCTCGACGACCTCATGGTCCTCGCCACGTCCTCACGCCCCGACTTCGTCACACCCGAGCCCGTCGACCTCGGCCGTCTTACCGACGACCTCCACGACACGCTCCGCGGGCTTGCCGACCGCCGCTGGCGCGTCGACGCACGCGCCGACGCAGTCGTCGCCCTCGACGCCCAGCGCGTCACCCAGGCCGTCGCCCAGCTCGCTGCGAACGCGGTCCGCCACACGGCCGACGGCGACGAGATCGCCCTCGGCAGCCGCCTCACGACCGACGACGACGGCACGACGGTCGCCGAGGTCTTCGTCCGCGACACGGGCCCCGGGATCCCCGCCGAGGAGCGCGCCCGCGTCCTCGAACGCTTCGCACGCGGCCCGGGCGCGCACGAGCACCGCGACGGCGCAGGTCTCGGCCTCGCGATCGTCCAGGCGATCGCGCACGCCCACGGCGGCACGCTCGTCGTCGACGATGCGCCCGGCGGCGGCGCCCTTCTCACGCTGCGGCTGCCAGCACCCGGAGCCGCGACGCACCCCACCGACCCCGACACACCAGGGAGCTGACGTGCCGTCCATCCTCGTCGTCGAGGACGAGCCGCGGATCGCCGCGTTCGTCGTCAAGGGCCTGTCCGCCGCAGGCTTCGCCTGCACGACCGTGAGCACGGGGCACGAGGCCGTCGCCGAGATCCTCACCGACGGTCACGACCTCGTCGTCCTCGACCTCGGGCTGCCCGACATCGACGGGTTCACCGTCCTCGAACGTGTCCGCGGGTCCGGCTCGACCGTGCCCGTCATCATCCTCACCGCCCGCGGCTCCGCGGCTGACGTCGTCACCGGCCTCGAGAACGGCGCCGACGACTACATGGCCAAGCCCTTCGGGTTCGACGAGCTCCTCGCCCGGGTGCGCCTACGGCTCAGGACCGAGGCGTCCACGACGACGACCACGCTCGCGCACGGCGACCTGTCGCTCGACCTCCGCTCCCGCCGCGCGACCGTCGCCGGGACCGAGGTCGACCTGTCCGCACGCGAGTTCGCGCTGCTCGAGACGTTCCTCCGCCACGCAGGGCAGGTCCTCTCCCGCGAGCAGCTCCTCTCCCGCGTCTGGGGCTACGACTTCGACCCGGGCTCAAACGTCGTCGACGTCTACGTGCGCTACCTGCGCCAGAAGATTGGCGCCGACCGCGTCGTCACCGTGCGCGGCATGGGCTACCGACTCGCGGCCCCCGGGCAGCAGCACGCCTGATACGACGATGCCCGGCCCACCAAGGCGGTGGGCCGGGCATCGTCGGCGCGGCAGACGGCAGGGGGCGTCGACCGCGACAGCTGCGCGCAGGTGCGGCCTGCTCAGGTCAGTCGTCGGCGGACGGAGCCGTCGGAGCCGACGCAGGGGACTTCGGCGACACCGGCGACTTCGCCGAGACAGGCGACTTCGCCGAGACGGGCGACTTCGCCGAGACGGGCGACTTCGGCGACACCGGCGACTTCGGCGACACCGGCGACTTCGCCGAGACCGCGGTCCTCGGCGACACCGGCGACTTCGGCGACACCGGCGACTTCGGCGACACGGGCGACGCGACCGACTTCGGCGTCACAGGCGACACGACCGACTGCGGGGTCACCGGGGAGACGACCGAGACCGGGCTCACGGGGGACACCGGCGACGGCGAGGTGATCGCGGACGGGACCGCGGTCGCACCCGACGTCGGCTCGACCATGGGGGCCGCCGTCGCCGTCGTTCCCTCGGTCGAACGCAGCTCGACACCCGGGCCGACGATGTCGTCACGGCTATCACCTGCGAACGCCGCGTCGAGACCTGCGCCGACACCGAGGATGCCCACCGCACCCGTGACGATCCATGCACCCTTGTTCATCGTTCTGCCCTCCGGTCAGTCCTGGGACGCCGGTCTGGCGCCCCGTCCTGGAACCATCCTGCGACCCCTGCATGAGAGGTCGAGGAAGCACAGATGAGAACCCTCTCATGTGCGGCGGGCCGCGCATGCGACGAGCCCGCCGTCCGGGGGAAACGGCGGGCCCGCGCGAGCGCTCGGGGCGCTCCGCCCGGTCTGCGGTCAGGGTCCCGCGCCGGACACCTCGATCTTCTCCCCGCGCGCTTCGGGTCGCGAGGCGAGAGCACCGAGGTTCACGTCCGCCCGCCCCCGAGGTCGCCCTCGTCACCCGACGGTCTCACCCCGCTGCTGCCGCCGTCACCCGGCCTCGCTCGCGCCCTCCCACCGCCGCACGCTCAGAAGCGAGCGGCGTCGGCGAGCAGCGCCTCGGCCGCCTCGAGCCGACCGACCGCGTCCCGTCGGGCCGCGTCGTCCCGATGGTTCGCCGGCATGCTCGCGAGCAGCGACAGCACGACGCCCGCCGCACGCGCCCGCAACGACCCCGGGTGCACCGCCCGGTCGAACACCGACAGCCAGCGCGCGACCGTCGTCGGCACGTGGACGTACGTCTGCGGCGCGAGGCACGGCAGCACCGTGAGGTGCCCGACGAGGCACGCGAGATCGTCGACGCGCTGGCCCGGGCCGATCGTGTCGACATCGAGCAGCGCCGTGATCGCCACTCCCGTCATGAGGATGTTCGCCGCGTGGAAGTCACCGTGCGTCGGCACAAGCGGCCCCTGGCCGAAGCGCTCGATCTCCGACGCGACCCCGTGCTGAAGCGCCATGATCCGCTCCGCATGCTCGGGCAGCACGTTGCACGCCGCGTCCGCGTAGTGCCGCGACCGCTCCGCCCACGGCCGCCGCAGCGGCAGATCCATCGCCTCCGGCGCGATCGCGTCGAGGCACGCCAGAAGGTCCCGCGGGTCGACGCCCGCCGCCCCGTCGCGCGCGAGGAGCTCGGGAAGCGGCTCCCCCTGCGCCTGCGGGAACACGAGCACGGCCTCGGGCCACACGTCCTGGACCGGCGGCGCGCCCGCCGGCTCCGCGCACCGGTTACGCACGAGCAACCCCTCGAGCTGGTCCCGCCGGACCACCTTGAGGAAGACCCGCCGACGGTTCGTCGTGAGGCTCAGCACCGCACGACGCATCGGCCGGTAGCCGATGAGCTCGAGGACGGCCGCGCCGGGATCACCGTCAAGCCCCGTCCGTGCGGCCGCGCTCGTGACGTCCGACGCCGCGACCAGGCCCGGCAGCAGCGGATCGTCCGGGTGGCGCCACGCGTGCACGACACGGTCGCCGTTCGCAAGACGCATGACGTGCGCGAGACCTGCCGGATCCGCGTCGTCGACCGATCCCGTCGTGAGGAGCACGTAGTCGGGCCGCGGCTCGCCGTCACCGGAGACCTGCACCCGGACGTCGTACCCGACGGTCACCCCGGCACCGGGCCGGTGGTGGACCTCGTGGACCTCCGCGCTCACGAGCGACCCGCCCGCCGCAGCGACGAACGCCCCGACAGCGTCGAGCGCCTCAGGGCCAGTGAGCCACGCGATGTCCTGCGTCTCGCGCAACGCGCGCGCGTCGCGCGCCGTCGGCCGTGACGGCACCGAGGAGGAGGGCATCATGCTCCCAGTAGACAACGGAAGATCACCTTCGCGCAGGCCGACGGGCTCCCCGGCGCGTCGCCAGGACCCGTCACCGGGGTGCGGCCCGGCGGCGCTCAGAGCTCGAGCCCGACGAGCACGGGCTCCGGCTCGAGCCGCACGCCGAAACGCTCGAGAACCCCGTCACGCACCGTCCGTGCGAGCGCGACGACATCCGCCGCCGTCGCACCTCCGCGGTTCGTGAGCGCAAGCGTGTGCCGCGTCGAGAGCCGTGCCGCGCTCGCCTCGCCGTCGAGGCCGAAGCCCTTGCCGAAGCCCGCGTGCTCGATGAGCCACGCGGCGGACGTCTTGACGAGACCCGGGTCGACCGCACCGAGGCTCGGCCCCGTCGTCGCCGCCGGCAACGCCGAACGCACCTCGAAGCGCGGCGCGCCCTCGGGCAGCCCGCCCGCGAGCGCGACCGGCAGGACAGGGTTCGTGAAGAACGACCCTGCGCTCCACCTGTCGTGGTCCGCTGCGTGCTCGCCGACCCCGGCCGCGAGCATGCCCTTCGCTCCGCGCAGCTCGAGGACCGCCGCACGGACGTCGGCCGTCGGGACGCGCTCCCCGACCTCGACACCGAGGCGGCGCGCGAGCTCCGCGTACGCGACGCCCGGGGAGAGCGTGCCGAGCCGCGTCTGGAAGCCGACCTCGAGGACGACCCAGCGTGGCGAGGGGCGCCAGGAGCGCCCCGCGGCGTCCGCGACCGTCGACCGCTTGAGAACCGACGTGCGGTAGCCGAGCCCGAGCTCGCCCACCGCGAGCGTCCGCACGCGCTGCTCCGCACGGTCCCACACGCGCACGGTCGACAGCACCCCCGCGACCTCCTGGCCGTACGCGCCGATGTTCTGCACGGGCGCCGCACCGACCGTGCCGGGGATGCCCGAGAGCGCCTCGAGCCCGATCCACTGCTCCGCGACGGCCTGCTCGACGAGCGCGTCCCACCCGTGCCCCGCCGGCACGCGGAAGCTGCCGCCGCCGCACGAGTCGACCATGTCGACGGTCACGCCCTCGCGCACGTCCTGGACGACGACACCGTCGAACCCCTCGTCCGCGACGACGAGGTTCGAGCCGCCGCCGAGGACGAGGACGGGCACCCCGTCCGCGTCGGCTGCCCGGACCGCGTCGACGAGCTCGGCCTCGGACGACGCCCGCACGAGCGAGCGCGCTGGGCCGCCGACGCGCAGCGTCGTGAGGTCGGAGAGCAGGGGTGCGTGGGGGGTGGCGTCGGTCGAGGTCACCCGACCACGGTACGCCCCGCACTCCCGCCCAGCCCGCAGGTCCGCAGGGGCACCCACCCGCAGGGGCGTCAGCGCGCCGCGGCGCGCTGGGCCTCCGGGCTGTCCGGGAGCGGCTTCGCGACGCCCGCGAGCACGAGCCCGAGCGCGATCGGCGCAAGGATGACGAGGAGCGCCGACCGGTAGCCGACGTGCTCCGCGAGCATGCCGATGAGCGGCGGGCCCATGAAGAACGCGGTGTAGCCGATCGTTGAGACGACCGAGACGCGGCCTGCCGCGCGCACGGGGTCGTCGGCCGCCGCGCTCATGCCGACCGGGAAGCCGAGTGCCGCACCCATGCCCCACAGCACGACGCCGACGAACGCGAGCGGCAGCCACGGCACGAGCGCGAAGACCGCGAGGCCCGCGAACGCGAGAGCGCTCGCGAGCCTCAGGACCGTGACGCGCCCGAAGCGGTCGAGGAGCGGCGTCCCGAGCAGCCGCATGGCCGTCATCGCGGTGAGGAAGACGCTGAGCGTCGCCGCGCCGACCGCGTCCGTCTGCGTGAACCCGTCGACGACCGCGAGCCCCACCCAGTCGTTCGCCGACCCCTCCGTGAGCGCCGCCGCGAGCACCACGAGACCGATGAGCAGCGTGCGCGGCTCCAGCCACGCGCCGAAGACGTTGTGGCGGGGCGCGTCGGGCGTCGTGCGGGCGCTCGCGAGGGCGTCATCGGGAAGGAGGCCGCGAACGGCGACGAGCACGACGACGAACGAGAACGAGATTGCGATCGTCAGGTGCCACGGCACAGGGAGCCCCGCGAGCGCCGCGAGCGCGCCGAGACCCGAGCCGATGATCGTGCCGAACGAGAAGCCTGCGTGCAGGCGCGGCATGAGCGTCCGACCAAGCCGCTGCTCGACGACCGCACCCTCGAGATTCATCGCGGCGTCCCACACCCCCGTGCCGACGCCGACGAGGACCAGCGCTGCACGCAGGGGCATCGCCTCGTCGACCGCGAGCGCAAGCGCGGCGAGCAGCATGCCCGTGGTGTTGACGAGCGCGAAGACGACGATCGTCCGGCGTGCGCCAAGACGTGACGTGATCCATCCCGACAGCGGCAGTGCGACGACCGAACCGAGCGCCGCCATGAGGAGCAGCACGCCCATCTGCGCCTCGGAGAACCCGAGCATCGTCCGGGTCGTCGGCAGGCGCGACGCCCACGAGGCGAAGTTGAAGCCGTTGAGGACGAAGATCGCGAAGACGGCCCAGGCTGCGACCGTGACGCTGCGGCCGGGGTGCGGGTGCGTGGAGGTCACGAGAGCGGTTCCTTGGGGTCGTGCGTGCCCGCGAGCGCGGGGACGGGGGTGCGGCGGTCGTCGTCGCCCTCAGGGGTCGACGGCGGCGCGGGGACGAGCGGCGCGGGGACGAGCGGCGCGGGGACGAGCGGCGCGGGGGCAGGCTCCGGCACGAGCGGCCGTGCGCGGCCCGCGGCGAGGAGGGCGGCGACGAGCGGGACGAGCACGAGCATGAGGGCTGTGCGCGTCGTGAGGTGCTCCGCGACGAAGCCGAGCAGCGGCGGAGCGGCGATCGACGCGATCGACGCGAAGGCCGAGACGACCGAGACACGGCCGGCAGCGCGGACAGGGTCGTCGGAGGCGGCGGCGATGACGAGCGGATAGGCGAGCGCCGCCCCGAAACCCCAGAGCGCGACGCCGACGGCCGCGACCGCGACCCCCGGCGCGAGCCCGAACGTCGTGAGGCCGACGATCGAGACGAGCGCGGACCCGCGAAGCACCGCGACGCGTCCCCAGCGGTCGACGAGACCTGCTCCCGCGAGCCGGAACGCGGTCATCGAGCCGAGGAAGACGCCGAAGACGACGGCGCCCACGGCCTCGCTCCCGCCGAGGTCGTCGACGACCGCGATCGAGAGCCAGTCGTTCGCGGACCCCTCGGACATCGACGCGGCGAGCACGACGACGCCGAGGAGCAGCGTGCGGGGCTCGCGCCACGCGGCGAGCCCCGTGCGCGCGGCACGCTTGTCGCCCACCCGTCCGGCGACGGGAACGCTCGCGCGGGCGACGACCGGAGGCAGAGCGAGCACGCGCCATGCGACGACGACGAGGACGGACGCGCCGAGCTGCGCGGCCGCGGGGACGCCGAGCGCCGAGCACGCGGCGCCCACGCCCGTGCCGGCGAGCGCGCCGACGGAGAAGAACGCGTGGAACTGCGGGAGGATCGTGCGGCCGACCGCACGCTCGATCGCGGCCGACTCGAGGTTGAACGGCACGTTGTTGAGGGCCCAGGTCGCGCCGTTGAGGAAGATCCCGGCGGCGACGAGCGCGACGGAGCCGAGCTGGACGCCGAGCGCGAGGAGCGTGAGGGCCGTCCCGAACCCGACGGTCGAGACGTGGAGGATGCGGGCGCTCCCGAAGCGTTCGACAAGCGGGCCTGCGGCTGCGACGACGAGGAGCGACCCGACGGACCCGACGACGAGGACGAGCCCGAGCTGGCCCTCCGTGAGACCGAGGCCCGCGCGGATCGACGGAAGGCGCGAGAGCCAGCTCGACATCATGAGCCCGAGGAGCGCGAAGAGGCTCACGAGGGCCCAGCGGGCGCGTGAGGTCTGTGCGGCGGTCGTGGCGTCGGGGGCGTGCGTCATGGAGCTCTCGGGTCGGGGGTGCGGGGGCTGCGCAGGGTGGGTGTGTGCGGCGGGATGCACATGGCGGGGGCGGGCACTGCGACCCGAGGCCTCTCGAAACGTTTCGAGGGGCCTCCAGTGTCCGACGCGACCATGCCCAGGGTCAACGCGCACCACGTAAAATCTTGGCCAAGCCAGCGTCGTGGCACCGTTCGCCGTCCGGCCCTCCCCTCAGGGATACTGGACACGACGCACACCACCGCCCGACCGAGGAGCACCCATGTCCCACGCGCGACCGACGCTCACCGACGTCGCCCGCGCCGCCGGCGTGTCCGTCTCCACCGCGTCCCTCGCGTTCTCGGCCTCCGGACCCATCGCCGACAGCACCCGCGCCAAGGTGCTCGACGCGGCCACAGAGCTCGGCTACGGCGGCCCCAACCCCGCCGGTCGCCAGCTCCGCTCCGGACGCTACGACATCGTCGGTGTCGTCATCGGTGACAAGCTCAAACGGTCCTTCCGCGACCCCGTCTCCGTCCAGGTCCTCGACGGCCTCACCTCAGCCCTCGGCGAGGCCGACCTCGGCGTCCTCCTCGTCCCCGGCGTCGAGTCGTACGTCGACGGCGAGATCGGCGTCGACCCCCTCCTCACGAGCGCCGGGATGGACGTCGCCGTCCTCATCTGGGGCGCCCACACGTCCGACCCGCGCGTCGAGACCCTCCGCAAGCGCGGCATCCCCATCGTCGTCGGCGAGGGCAACGAGGTCGAAGGTTCCTCGCTCGTCGAGATCGACGACCACGGCGGGGTCGTCGCGACGATCGAGCACCTCACCGGGCTCGGCCACGAGCGCTTCGTCACCATCACGCTGCCGTTCCGCATGGGACGGCGCGAAGGCTGGGTCGACGACGCCCGGCGCGAGCTCGTCGACTGGACGCCGACCCGGCACCGGCTCGACGCCGTCCTCGGCTCGGGCGTCGACCTCGTCGGCATCTACGAGACCGAGGCTTCGCTCGTCGAGAACGGGGCCGCCGCGATGCGCGCGATCCTCGAGCGCTTCCCCGACCCGGCGACCCGCCCCACCGCGGTCGTCGCCCAGTCCGACCTCCTCGCAGCCGGGGCCGTCCTCGCACTGCACGAGGCCGGGCTGCGCGTCCCGGAGGACATGTCCGTCGCCGGCTTCGACGGGCTCGACCTGCCGTGGTTCTCGGGCGAGCTCACGACAGTCATCCAGCCCCTCGAGGCCAAGGGCCGCGAGATGGGCCTCGCCGTACGCGCGCTCCTCGCCGACGGCACCGTGACGCGGACGACGATGCCCGTCGAGCTGCGCATCGGCACGACGACGGGCCCGCCACCGAGCGCCGCGGCGCCGCGCAACTCGTAGGGTCGCAGCGCCGTAGGACGGTCCCGGAAACGTCCGGGTCGACCTTGGGGCGAGCAGCCCCGCGGTCAGAGGCGGACGACCGCGGTCAGAGGCGGACGACCGCCTGGGCCTTCGCAAGGACTCGCGCGCCCTCGAAGACGACGGTGAGATCGATACGCACCGTGCCTGCCTCGGCGTCGATCGCGCCGACGACGCCCGTGACCTCGACCGTCGCGGTGCCGGGGTCCGGCACGACGACGGGACGCGCGAAACGCGTCTGGTAGTCGACGACCCGGCCCGGATCCCCCGCCCACTCGCTCACGACCGTCACGGCAAGCCCCATGGTGAGCATGCCGTGCGCGATGACACCGGGCAGCCCGACCTCGGTCGCGAACCGCTCGTTCCAGTGGATGGGGTTGAAGTCCCCGCTCGCACCCGCGTAACGGACAAGGCGAGCGCGATCGACGTCGATCGAGCGCGAGCCGATCTCCTGGCCGACGGCGAGATCGGCGAGCACGGGAGTCGTCATGCGTCCTCCCCACGGACGGCGAGCGTCGAGCGGACCGTCGCGACGTGGTCGGTGAGCGTAGCGTCGCCGAAGAGCTCGCATCGCGTCGTCACCATGGCGAGCCCGGCGCGCTCGGTGATCGAGTCGACGTGGAGCACCGTCGTGATCTCGTCGCCCGCGACGATGGGACGCGTGTGCGTGAAGCGCTCGTCGGCGTGGACGACGCGGCTGAAGTCGATGCCGGCGTCAGGGTCCTCGATGAGCTGAGCCTCGGCGGCCTGCGCGATGATCACCGCGAACGTCGGGGATGCGACGAGGTCCGGATAGCCAGCAGCCCGTGCTGCCACGAGGTCGTGGTGCACGGGCTGGGTCGCGGCCGTGGCCGCTGCAAGCTCCCTGACCTTCGCCCGACCCACCTGATAGGGGTCGGTGGGCGCGTACTGACGGCCGGCGTAGGACGCGTTGATCGCCACTCGAGGTCCAGGAACTACGCGCTGACCGAGGGTCAGCGAGTCTCGCGGTGCGCGGTGTGCTTGCCGCAGCGCGGGCAGAACTTCGCCAGCTCGAGCCGGTCAGGGTTGTTGCGGCGGTTCTTCTTCGTGATGTAGTTGCGCTCCTTGCAGTCCACGCAGGCGAGCGTGATCTTCGGGCGAACGTCAGCGGACTTGCTAGCCACGGTCTTGCCACCTCTCGCACCCTGAGGTGCTTGTCTGATGCTCGGCGCGCCGCCGGCCGGCGCGCTGAAGGTCGTTCTTGGTAGCGGAGGCGGGGCTCGAACCCGCGACCTCACGATTATGAGTCGTGCGCTCTGACCAGCTGAGCTACCCCGCCTCGAACGATGTCGTGAGACATCACGTCGGCGATCGACGCCGCGCGCGGGAGCAATCCTCCCACGCGACAGCCTCGCGCACCAACAGAGCCCCCGATGGGAATCGGACCCATGACCTCAGTCTTACCAAGACTGCGCTCTACCACTGAGCTACGGGGGCAGCGCGAAGAACGATACCTGAGGGCTCGCCTGAAACGAAATCCGCAGGTCAGAGGCCATTCCTGACCCCCGGTCCGACACCTGTCGACCGCTGCGGACGGCACCCGGGGGCGCCATGGCCGACTCCCCGGGTGCCGCACCTCACACCCTCCTCACGCCTCCCCGCGAGTCACGGCTCCTCGAGCGCGAGCTCGAGGAGCCGAAGCGCGCCCTCGCGCGAGCGCGCGGCCCCGATGAATCCCGCCTTGTGGCAGAACACCGCGTCCTCGACGCCCGTCACCGCCGCGAGCTCGGCGTCGTTGAGCCCCCGCCAGGCGGCGGGAAGGTGCTTGCGGGAGCCGAACTCCGACCCCTCGGGACGCACCGTCTGGATCGTCCAGTTGCCCGTCGCCCCGGGGAAGACAGTGAAGAGCAGCTCGGGCTGCGCGGTCGCGACCGAGCCGTGCGGCATGAACTTCTCGAGCACGACGAACCGCTTGTCGGGCGTCGCCGCGTAGAGCTCCTTGAACTCGTCCTCGGCGGCGAACGCCGAGACGTACTGCTGGCGCAGCCGCGCGAGCAGCGTGCGTGCCAGGTCGACCGCGACCCGGAACTGCCCGTCGAACGACTCGTCGTCGCCGAGCGGGTTGAAGAGACCGAGCGTCGAGGAGATGTCGAACGGCGGCGTGCCGAAGTCGGAGACGGTGTAGAGGTCCTGCCCGTTGTCGACCGCGTCGATGGCGGTGACGAGGCGGCGATCGATCTTGCCGTGCACCCGCGCGTCACCACCGCAGTACTCGAGGCCGTAGTGCTGCCAGAGCAGGCCGAAGGCCGAGAAGAGGATGCCGCTCGGACGCGCCCCGGAACTCTTCTGGTGATGGTCGAATCGCAGCGTCCGGGCGTCGTAGACGCCGCCGACGTCGAGGACGACGTCGGCCTGCGCGAGCCGCTCAGGGTCGCGCGTGCGCACGACCTCGGCGTCCGGGTGGAGCGAGGTGAGGAGTGCGACGCCGAAGACGTCGTCGGCATGGAACTTGCCGTCATGGGTGGCGATGATCACCCGTCCAGGCTAGGCCACCGCTCTCGTCGTCGACCTGAGGGCGGCGGCCCCACCGCACGGGTACCGGTTTCTGGGAGGATGGTCGTCATGCTGGGAGTCCTCGAGGGATACACGATCATCGCCGTCGTCGTCGCCGCCGGCTGGGTCGTCGGACGCGTCGGCCTCCTCGGGCCCGACGCCCGCGAGGCCCTCGCCAGGCTCGTGTTCTTCGTCCTCGCACCCGCGCTCCTCTTCACGATCCTCGCCGGCGCCGACCCCGGACGGCTCTTCTCTCCCCTGCTCGTCGCGTCCCTCGGTGCCGCGCTCGTCGTCGCGACGCTGCACGTCGCCGTCGTCCGCGGCTGGTGGCGCAGGCCCGTCGGCGAGACGACGATCGGCGCCCTCGGCGCCGGCTACGTCAACGCCAACAACATCGGCCTACCCGTCGCGACCTACATCCTCGGCGAGCCCGCCGCCGTCGCGCCCGTCATCCTCGCCCAGCTCCTCCTGCTCGCCCCGACGGCGCTCGCCGTCCTCGACGCGTCATCGTCCGGGACCGTCTCCTGGCGGCGCGTCCTCACCCAGCCCGTCCGCAACCCCATCATCCTCGGCTCCGCCGCCGGGCTCGCCGTCGCCCTCACCGGCGCCACCGTGCCCGACGTCGTCATGGAACCCCTGCTGATCCTCGGCGGTGGCGCCGTGCCCCTCATGCTCGTCGCCTTCGGCATCTCGCTCGCCGGGACCCGCCTCCTCGAGGCCGGCACCGACCGCCGCAACGTCACCCTCGCCACAGCCCTCAAGCTCGTCGGCATGCCGCTCGCCGCGTGGGCGATCGGCACCGCGCTCGGGCTCGACGGGCACGACCTCTACGTGGTCGTCGTGCTCGCCGCCCTGCCCACCGCGCAGAACGTCCTCAACTACGCGGACCGTTATCGCACCGGCCAGGTCGTCGCCCGCGACACGATCGCCCTCACGACGCTCGGCGCCCTGCCCGTCATGGCCGCCGTCGCGCTCCTGCTGCGCTGACCTCGTAGACGGCGGCGGGCGGGCAGGCCCCCGAGGGCCTGCCCGCCCGCCGCACGTGCGTGGGGGTCAGCAGAGGTCGAAGTACGCGGTCGACGGCGAGGCCCCCGACGTCGACGTCACGCTCCACTGCCCGCCGTGCGCGCCAGTCGGGACCTTGACGACGACCATGAGGAGCACGAGCCCGACCTCGTTGACCACGCTCTCCTCACCGAACGCCTCGGCGAGCGCCTCGAAGACGTCGACGACGTCGACGACCTCGTACGCCGTGCCGTCCGCGCCCGTGTGCGCGAACGTCAACGACGACGGCGACACCGGCTTCTCGGCGAGGTCCGCGGCCATGAAGACCGCCGACTCGTACGTGAACCCGTCCCCAGGAGCCGGATATCCGAGCTCCGGGTCGAGGATCTCCGCCTTGTCGAGCCACAGGCCGAGCAGGTCCCCGACCGCGTACGGCAGCGCAGGGCTGCCCGGGTCGGTCGCCGTCGGCCGCACGAGAACGCCGACCTCCTCGGACGTCACCGACGCGTAGCGGTTCGTCACCACGGCCCGCACGCTGAGGCCCGACCGCTGCGCGCCGACGGCAGGCACCGTCAAGGTCGTGCCCGCACCCGTGCTCACCGTCCGCCAGGTCTCCGAGTCGACCTCGAGCGTCTGCCACGTGTAGGAGAGACCTTCCCCCGCGGCCGCGACCGAGAACACCGCGTCCGCGCCCGCGTCGACGACCGTGATCCGCGGTTGCGTCGTGATCCGCGGGGCGGCACCCGTCCGCAGGACTGCGCTGCGCGACGTCTTCGACCCCGCAGCATTCCGCGCGACGGCCCGGTAGCGGGCGCCGTCGAGCGACGCCGTCGCCGTGACCGAGATCTTGCTGCCCGTGCCGACCTTCGTGTACTTCGTTGCCCCCGCGAGCTTGCGGTACCACGTGTACGAGACCGACCCGCCGGACGCCGACACCTTGAACGACGCCGTCCGGCCGTACGCGGTCGTCGCGGCGGCCGGCGAGGTGCGGAACCTCGGCTTCGTCACGACCGTGAGGCGTGCGGACGACGACGTCGCACGCGCCTTGCCCTTGACGGCCTTCGCCCGGTAGCGGGCGCCGTCGAGCTTCGTCGTCGCCCTCACCGCGAGCGTCGTCCGCGTCGCGCCCTTGACCGTCACGTACTTCTTCGAGCCCGGCTTGCGGACCTGCCACGTGACCTTCGCACCGCGCGGCACCTTGACGGTGAACGTCGCAGTCTTGCCGGCCGCGACCGTGCGCGCCTTCGGCTGCGACGAGATCTTCAGCTTCGCCGCACCACCGACGACGCCCGCAGCCGCCTCGGCCGTCGCAGGCGCCGCGTGCGCCGCACCGGCCCCCACGAGGCCACCACCTATGAGGGCGAACGTCGCCACCGCGGCGACGAGACCTTGCCGCCACCCCTGTCGTCCCTGCACGTGACCCACCCTTCGTCGAGGCCCCTCACCCGGGGCGATGCGCCATAATCGCACCGTTTCCACACGTGGCGGAACAGACCAGAGGTCCCGACGCACCGCGATGGACTGCTTGTGACGTGACTCACACGAGCAGGGTTCCGGCATGACCGACGACGACGTCCTCATCATCGGCGCGGGCCTCGCCGGCCTCGTCACTGCCGCGACCCTCACCGCCCGCGGCCGGCACGTGACGATCCTCGAGCAGGAACCCCGCGCCTCGCTCGGCGGACAGGCCTTCTGGTCGTTCGGCGGACTCTTCCTCGTCGACTCCCCCGAGCAACGGCGCCTCGGCGTCAAGGACTCCGCCGACCTCGCGTTCTCCGACTGGCTCGGCTCCGCGCAGTTCGCACCCGGCGCCGACCGCGGCCACGGCCCCGACCGATGGGGCTACGCGTGGGCCGAACGCTTCGTCGACTTCGCCGCTCGCGACATGCGGACCTGGCTGCACGCCCTCGGCGTCCGCTGGTTCCCGCTCGTCCAGTGGGCCGAGCGCGGCGGCCACCCCGCGGGCGGCCACGGCAACACCGTGCCGCGCTTCCACGTCACCTGGGGCACCGGCCCAGGCATCCTCGAGCCCTTCGTCCGCGCCGCGGTCGACGCCCACCGCGCAGGCCTCCTCGACATCCGCTTCCGCCACCGCGTCACCGGTCTCGTGACGACCGACGGCACCGTCACCGGGGTGCGCGCCGAGGTCCTCGCGCCCGACGACGCCGGGCGCGGCGAACCGTCCGGCAGGTCCGTCGTGCGCGAGGTCGCGCTCGGCGCACGCGCCGTCGTCGTCGCGACCGGCGGCATCGGCGCCAACCACGAGCTCGTCCGCGCGTCCTGGCCCGCCACCGCAGGCAGGCTGCCAGCGACGATGCTCTCCGGCGTGCCGGACTCGTCCGACGGCGAGATGCTCGCCCGCGCCGCGGCTGCCGGTGCGGCCCTCGTCCACACCGACCGCATGTGGCACTACCCCGAGGGCGTCGAGATGCACACCCCCGTCTGGCGCCGCCACGGCATCCGCATCCTCCCCGGACCGTCGTCCCTCTGGCTCGACGCCGACGGGAACCGCCTCCCCCACCCTCTCTATCCCGGCTTCGACGCGCTCGGCGCCCTGCGGCATGTGACGAGCCGCGGCGACGACCACTCCTGGTTCGTCCTCAACCGCACGATCATGGAGAAGGAGTTCGCGCTCTCCGGCTCCGACCAGAACCCCGACCTCACCGGCAAGGACGTGCGGCTCCTCCTCGAACGCGTCCGCAAGGGCGCCGTCGGGCCCGTCGCCCGCTTCGCCGACGAGTCACCCGAGTTCGTCTGGGCACCCACCGTCACCGAGCTCGCCGCCGGCATGAACGCCCTCACGGGCGAGCAGCGCATCGACGCCGCCGCGCTCGCGCGACTCGTCGCGCTGCGCGACGCCCAGGTGACGTCAGGCCTCGGCAAGGACCCCCAGGTCGTCGCGACCGCGCGCGCCCGCGAGTACGTCGTCGACAAGGTCATCCGCGTCGCCCCGCCACGCCCCCTCACGACGCCCGAGGACGGGCCGCTGCTCGCCGTGCGGCTGCGCGTCCTCACGCGCAAGACGCTCGGCGGGCTCCACACCGACACGAGCGCACGCGTCTTGCGTCCCGACGGTGACGTGCTGGCCGGGCTCTACGCCGTCGGCGAGGCCGCCGGGTTCGGCGGTGGCGGCGTCCACGGCGAACGCGCCCTCGAAGGCACGTTCCTCGGCGGCTGCCTCTTCTCCGGGAGGACCGCGGGCGAGGCGATCGGCTGACGCGCGCGGCCCACGGGCTGCCCGGGCCGGATCAGACGCAGATCTGGTCGCCCAGGTCGATCTTCTCGCCGTCGAGCGTGATGTACCCGACCGCGCACACGCGCGTCGCACTCGTCGGACGCACGATGAGCGTCGTGTACGCGCCCTGCGCGTCGGGCTCATGCGTGTCCTGCCGGTCCGATGCGTCCGGGGCGATCTGCCGGAAGATGCTCGCGCCCACCGCGTTGCCCGCAGCCTCGTCGTCGTAGCGCGTCACCCGTGCCCACGCCGCCTGGCACGCGTTCGAGTAGACGATCTGCAGCTGCGTGTCCCGCGCACGCGTGACGCTCGCGACGACCTTCGCGTCGTCGACGCACGGCGTCGTCGCCGGGTCCGTGCCGACCTCGACGAGGATCTCCGCAGGCGACTCCATCGGCGTCACCAACGCCGTGGCCGCCGCTGGGGCACCCCGGCCCGATGCGTCGGGCACCTCGTCCGGGAGCGCAGCAACGACCCCGGCAGTCCCCACGACGCCCAGCACGAACGCCCCCGCAGCGGCGAGCAGCGCCGAGCGCCGGCGCACGACGGGGTACGCGGGCGCCCCGGCGCCGACCACCGCCTGCGGCCTCAACGATTCCTCAAGCTCGCGCCGCCGACGCGTCCACTCCGCGACGTCCGCGTCGAGGACCGATGCGATCGCCTCGACGGTGCGCTCCGTCGGCAACCGCCTCCCGGCGAACGCATCCGACAGAACTGTCTTCGACACGCCGGTGCGCCTTTCTAGGGCGACGAGCGTCGGACGCCCCGCAGCGGTCCGCAGTTCCGAGAGCGCCGCCGCGAACTCCTCGACGGACGAGAGTCCCGCTCCGTCCGGAACCGTGTTCGCGTCGTCAGCGGTGGTCTCATTCATGGCCCTGCTCCTTGTGCGTCATCGACGCCAGGGCACGCAGGACCGCGCGGCACGAAGGACGACCGGCGGGCGGACGCTCCCTGGACGTCATCCCTGTGCGCACGATGATACTGAAGAGTCCGGGTGACGACGCCGAACGTCGGCCACCCGGACTCCCGAGCGGGTCCGCAGGTTCCGAGCCACGCAGACCACGCCGCAGCACCGCCCCTGAAACGGTGCCCCGACCAGCACCAAGTTAGCCCGCGACCGCATGCGCGGGCGCCGGACGGACGCCGGACGGAAAACCGGAACCGCCTCGCGCGGACGGTCTGACCGTTATCACCGGTACGCCGCGAGCCAGCGGCGGACGGTCGACGCGACCTCGTCCGGACGCTCGACCGACGGCAGGTGCCCCGCGCCCTCGACGAGCACGAACGTCACCTCCGGCAGGTGCGACGCGAGAGGCGCCGCGACGGTCCTGCCGCGGGCCGAACACCGTCGGCTGAGTCGAGGACCTCCCGAAGCCGCGTCGGTCGACCTGGACCACATAGTGGTCCACCGCGAGCGCACCCCACCCCCACCCCGGCAAGCCCGATGATCACCCGTCGGCGAGCACCGCCGTCGTGATGTCTTGCGCGGCGGCGAGCCTGCGCGCGACACCCTCACCCCCGTGCTCGACGACGAGGGCACGCGGCCCCACGACGACGAGCAGCGACCGGGCACGGCTCAGCCCCGCATAGAGGGTCTCGCGTGCCCGCGCTGCGTCCCGCAGCCCGTTGACGGCGAGCACGACGACGGACCTTTCGAGGCCCTTGAACCCGAGCACGTGCCCGTAGAAGACGTCGTCACCCGCGAGGAACTCGCCCCAGTAGCCCGGGTACCCCACGGAGCCGACCCGCTCGACCTGCACCGGGTGACGCCGACCCGTCGTCAGCAGCGCCACCCTGCCGGGCGCGTAGCCGGCGTCGAGCAGCTGGTCGATCACGGTGTCGGCGTACCGCACCGCGTCCTCGGCGGGAACATCGACGACCCGCACCGGCGGCCCGTCCGCTCCACGCGGCCTGAGCACCGTCCCCGACAGCGAGCCGAAGAGCTGCGCGATCTGCTTCGTCGACCGCAGGTTCTCGTCGAGCTCGACCGGCGGCAGGTCGATCGGTGCAGCGCCGTCGCGCGGGAACACCCGCTGGTTGTCGTCCATGAAGACGTAGAGACGCCCGTGCGCCCGGTCCCGCAGGCAGCGCAGGACGCCCGGCCACCACAGCTCCCCGAAGTCCTGTCCCTCGTCGACGACGATCGTGTCGAAGAGCTCCGAGCCCGGCTGCTCGTCCGCGAGCTCCGCCAGACGCAGGGGCAGGCGCCGCTCCCAGTAGTCACCGTCGTCGTCCGACCCGGGCTCCGCACCCCAGCGCAGCGGCAGCTCGTGGAAGAGCCCGACGTACGCGGGCCGTTCACGCGCCGGCCAGGCCGCTGTGAACGCCTGGAGGTACGCGGCGAGCCCGCGGGAGTAGCAGAGCAGCGCGACCCGATCGCCCTCGCGGGCACGCCGGCGCGCCTGCTCGAGCGCGAGGTACGTCTTGCCGGTGCCTGCCCCACCGACGACGCGCAGCCGCGGAAACGCGCGGAGCTTGTCGAGCATCCCCGCCTGGTCCTTCGTCAGCTGGTCCGAGCGCAGCTCGTGCACCGTCGCGGCCTCGGGGCTGTCGGCATCTCCCGTGAGGACCGGGTCAAGGACGCGCAGCACGCCCTCGACGCTCGCCAGCGGTGTGCGACCCTGCCCGTGCTCGAGGATCGCCCGGCGCACGCGCGCGACGACCGCGGGCCCGTCCTCGACGTCCGCGCGGTCGACGACGAGCGCCCGGGGCAGGTCGAGCGCGGCCCACGACGCCGGGACGTACGTGTGCGGGAACGCGACGAGGTGCGCGGCACGTGCGTGCGAGCCCTCGACGCGACGCGCGCCGAGCAGGTCCTGGAGCGCGTGCCGGCCGCGCTGTGCCTGCCCGACGGGGTCGATGCGGTGCCGTGCCTCGCCGGAGCCCTGCCACCACGCGCCCTCCTCACGCGCGACCATGCCGCCCTTGACCTCAAGCACGGCGAGGCCGACGCCGGGCCAGGCGACGACGAGGTCGAGCTCTCTCTCGACCTCGTCGTCCTGGATGCGCTGGCCCGCGACGAGCAGGGCGTCGGCCGGCAGGTAGGCGCGTAGCGCCTCCCACACGGCGCGTTCGGCGCCGCCGTCGTCGGGGAACTCGGGCTCGTTCGGCAGAAGGATGGGCACGGGCTCATCCAACCAGTCGCGCAGCGCGACTCGTAGGCCCTCAACACCGCCGAACTGTGCTGAGTGCCTCCGAGTCGACCGCTACTTCCCGTACGACTCCCAGTCGACCGCTCCACCGATCACCGCGTCGAGGTTCTTCGTCGCCGAATGGTCGCCGCCCGTGAGCACCGCGACCGCACTGATCCCGCAGAACGTGTAGATGTCCTGCTCGATCGCCGCGAGCCCCACCGCGTTCGAGTAGGGGTCCAGCCCGTTGTCGCGGACCAGGCTCGTCACCGTCGACAGCTTGCTAGCCGCGTCCTGCTCCCCGAGCTCACCGCACGTCGGACCCGACGCGTCCGCGCACCCCGTCAGCGCGAAGAGCATCACGACACCGAGCAACGCGCCGATCATGGACCGGTCAGAGACCCGCGCGGACATGCTCGCTCACGTCCTTGAACGGCTTGTAGGCAGGCGCCTCCACCGGGCCGACGGGGATCAAGAACATCGTCGAGCGGAAGCGCGAGTAGTCCGAGATCTCGAACGACACCGACGTCCCCCCGGACGGGTCAGGAGTCATCGCCACGGAGAACTCACCGAGGACCACGCGCGCGAAGTTCTTCGCAACACCGCCGATCCGGTCTTCTTCGGCCTGGGAGAGAGTGATCCTCAGTCCACGTGACATCGCGACGGCATCGTGGACGAGCTGAGACACCTCCGCGGGCGCGCGGCGCGTGACCGTCGTGAACTGGAGGGCGGCCATCTTCTCGTCGATCTTCGCCATGTCAGCGACTCCCCCCAGCGTCGCGTGCTTCGATGGCGTCGCGCGCGATGTTGCGCTTCGCCTCCTGGAACATCTTCTGGCCGAGCCAGAGGAGCCCGCCCCCGACGACCCCCAGCGCGATGAGCACCGGCAGGTCCTCGGTGTAGAAGCCGATGACGAAGGCCCAGACGACGAATGCCGCCGTCGGGAGCGCCCCGACGACGATGACGGCGATCCCCGGGGTCGTCGAACGCAGTGTGCTGAACATCGAGCACCCTTCTTTCCCTGTGTCCCTGACGTGAACGGCGACGCCGCCCACATATCGCCACCGCCCGACCGCCCGTGCGCTCACGCACCCTGCGGGAGGTCGGACCTCGGTGGCGATGCTCGCCAACGTAGCGAGGCCGGTTGCTTCCGAGGCCCATTCCGGCGGCGGACGGAATGTCCGGACACCCTGGGCCGGGAAGAGCGTGCGGAAGGGCTCCCTGTCAGGAGAGGAGCTCGCGAACGTCCGCCGCGCTCAGGCCCGCGCCGCCCGTCGCGCCACCGTCGAGCACCGACGAGAACAACGCCGACTTGCCCTCCTTGAGGCGCATGACCTTCTCCTCGATCGTGTCCGACGCGACCATCCGGTAGACCATGACCTGCTTCGTCTGCCCGATCCGATGCGCACGGTCGACCGCCTGCGCCTCCGCCGCCGGGTTCCACCACGGGTCGAGGAGGATGCAGTAGTCGGCCGCCGTGAGGTTGAGACCGAACCCGCCTGCCTTGAGCGAGATGAGGAACACCTGCGTGTCGCCACGCGTGAACGCATCGATCTGCTCCTGCCTGCGGCGCGTCCGCCCGTCGAGGTACGAGTGCGCGACCGACCGCACCTCGAGCCCGTCACGCACGCGCTCGAGGAACTGCGTGAACTGGCTGAAGATCAGCACCGAGTGCCCCTCGGCGAGGATGTCCTCGAGCATCTCGAAGAGCACCTCGAGCTTCGAGGACGGCACAGGTCGCGCCGTCCCGCCCGGAGGGGCCGCACCCGGCTCCCCCGCCCCGACGAGCGACACGTCGAGCGCCGCCTGCCGCAGCACCGTGAGCGAGCGCAGCACCTCGAACCGGTGCCCGTCAAGGTTCTCGACGAGGCCGAGGACGCGCGCACGCTCGCGCGCGAGCAACCTGTCGTACACCGCACGGTGCCGCGGCAGCAGCTCGACGTCGAGCACCTGCTCAACCTTCTCCGGCAGGTCCGACGCGACCGACTCCTTCGTGCGACGCACCATGAATGGCGCGACCCGTCGGCGCAGCAACGCGAGCCGCTCCGAGTCGCCGTCGCGCTCGACCGGCTTCTGGTAGAACTCCGCGAACCGTCCCGGGTGCCCGAGGAGGCCCGGACAGACGATCGAGAGGATCGACCACAGCTCCATGAGGTTGTTCTCGAGGGGCGTGCCCGTGAGCGCGATCTTCGTCGGCGCGTCGATCTCCCGCACCGCCCGGTAGCCGACGGACTTGTGGTTCTTGACGAACTGCGCCTCGTCGAGCACGAGAGCCGACCAGGCACGACCCGCGAACGCGTCGGTGTCGAGACGCAGGACCGCGTACGACGTCACGACGATCTCCGCGTCGTCGATCTCCGCGGCCAACGGCGTGCCCCGGCCCGACGACGTGCGCCCCACGACCGCGCACCGCAGGTCCGTGAACCGCCTGACCTCCGCGGCCCAGTTGCCGACGACGGACGTCGGCGCGACGACGAGCATCGGCGCCGGACGCTCACCCGCGGGCGTCGGGCGCCGCAGCACGTGGAGCGCGAACGCGAGCGCCTGCACCGTCTTGCCCAGACCCATGTCGTCCGCGAGGACACCCCCGAGGCCGTGCTCCGCGAGGAAGCACAGCCAGTCGACACCCTCCTGCTGGTAGGGGCGCAGCTCGGCGCGCAACCCGTCGGGCGCCCCGACGGGCTCGGGGCGGGCACCGTCCGCGAGCGCCGCAAGCGACGACCGCCACGCCGACGCCTGGATGCCGTCGACGTCGAGCCCCTCGAGGTCGTCGAACAGCCCGGACTGGTAGCGCGAGACGCGCAGCCCACCGCCGCGTGTGTCCTGCATGGCGCGCGCCTCGGCGATGAGCTCGCGCAGACGGGCGAAGCGCGGGTCGTCGAGCGCGAAGTACGTGCCGTCGTCGAGCAGCAGGTAGTCGTCGCCCGCCGCGATCGCACGGAACACCTGCTCGTACGGGACGGTGCGACCACCGACCTCGACCGTCACCGCGAGGTCGAACCAGTCGCGGTCCCCCTCGCGCGCGGTCGTCGACAGCGCGACGCGGACGTCGTCCTCGAGGTGGTACGTCACCGTGCGGCCGTGCTCGTCGACGGCGAAGCCATCGACCTCGTCGGCGAGCTCCCGCAGGCGGGGGATCTCCGCCGTGAGCAGGCGTGCCGCCTCGATGCCGTGGACGACGCGCGCCCCGACGGGACCAGCCTCGGGGTCGCGCGCGAGGTCACCACCGGCGGCCTCGTGCGCACGCAGCGCGGCGTCGAGCGCCGTGACGTGCGGGCGCACGCGGGCCAGCAGTGCACGCTCGGCCTCGCGGTCGCGCAGCGGGCTCCGCGACGGTGTGCCGAGCGGAACCGTGAGCGCGGGAACACCGTCGGCCTCGAGCCCTGGCGACAGGTAACGCCACTCCCAGCGCAGCACGACCTCGTGCCCGCCGCGGTGCTCGACGTCGCACACGAGCGTCGGCGCAGGAGCCTCGGGCAGGTCGACGCCCGACGCTCGCACCTCGTCGACCCGTCCCCGCAGGCCCGGCAGCACGCGTCCGAGGAACAGCGGGACGTCGGCTGCGGGCACGGCGAGCGGCTCGGACCGCTCGAGGAGGTCCCGCACTGTCGCGTCGAGCGCACGCGTGAATACGGCGAGGCGCAGACGGTCGTCGCGCGCCGGCCGCTCCCCGCCCGTCCGCGCCAGGACGCCCGCGGCGGGCGAGCCGAGCGGCAGCTGGACGTCGTGACCGTCCCAGCCGCCGTCGGGCTCGATCGTCACACGCACGCGCAACGACCCGCCGCGCACCCTGTCGAGGTGGAGGACGACGAGCGCGGGCTGCTCGTCGAACGGCACGGGTGCGCGGTCCGGGTGGAGGAACGGGACGCCGAGCGCGTGGGCGTCGCGCAGCGCCGCCCACAGTGCGGGCCCGGGCAGCGTGTCGAGGTACACGCCCATCGCCGACGAGTGCCGCGCGTCGGTCTCTCCGAGCGCGCCGAGCGCCCGCAGCGCCGCGAGCTGTGGCGTCGGCAGCGCGACGGGCGGGAAGCCGTGCCGGAAGTCCGTCCACGACACGCCCTGACGCACCCACGCCCCCGTGCGCCCACGCACGAGGGGGCGCAACGTCACGGACTCGGGCGCGCCACCGTCACGACGCTGGGACGCGAGGACCTCGACCATGAGCGCCACCTCGGCCGGTGCCTCGGTGAGGGGTGCGGGAGCGTCGTCGACCTCGAGCGTGTCGAGGCCCGCGTCCGTGAGCATGCCCTCGAACGTGCGCTGCCACTCGGGGGTGCGCGCGTAGTCCTTGGCGCGCCGCTGCTCGGAGCGCGGGGGCGCCACGAGCGCGGTGCGTGCCGCGCGCTCGTCCCTCTCGACGAGCGCGAGCAGCGTCGCCGCGCAGTGCTTGCACGCGAGGCGGACGGGGCACGTGCAGCGGCCGAGCGTCGGCCTCGCGTCAGGCGACGCGGAGCTCATCGTGATGGTGACGACGTAGTTCTCGTCGCGCGTGCCGAGGACGTGCCCGACGACCTTCGCGCCGTTGCGCGCGACCGACACGACACGCTCCGCCTCGAGGACCTGCTCACCGCGCGCGTAGACGGTGCGGCCGACGAACGTCGAGACCTGTGCGCGGGTGAGCATCCGATCATTCTCCCACCGTCGGCCGCGTGGTGGCGACGGCCTGAGCGTCACACAGGCGCGCAGCAGCGCCTCACATCTCCTCGTACACCGCCGGGTCCTGGCCCTTGAGGCGGCCGTCGGGGCGGCCGAGCGCCGTGATCGCCGCGACCTCGTCGTCGCTCAGCGTGAAGCCGAACACGTCGAGGTTCTCGTGCTGGCGTCCCGGGTTCGACGAGCGCGGCAGCGGCACGACGCCCCGCTGGGTGTGCCAGCGCAGGACGACCTGGACGGGCGTGACGCCGTGCGCGGCCGCCGCTGCCTGGACCGGCGCCTCGTTCAGGCACGCGTTCGCCCGGCCGATGGGGCTCCATGCCTCGGTGACGACGCCGAGCCGTGCGTGCGCCTCGAGCGCGTCGGTCTGCGGGAAGTACGGGTGGAGCTCGATCTGGTTGACGGCGGGCATGACGCCCGTCGCCTCGGCGACGGCCTCGAGGTGCTCGGGCAGGAAGTTGCTCACGCCGACGGTCCTGATGAGCCCGTCCTTCTGGAGGTCGACGAGCGCCTGGAAGCACTCGACGTAGAGGCCGCGGCCCGGGTTGGGCCAGTGGACGAGGTAGAGGTCCCAGCGGTCGAGCCCCGCCCGGTAGAGGCCCTCGTGGACGGTGCGGACGGTCGCCTCGTACTCCTGGTGCCGGCCGGGCACCTTCGACGTGAGGACGAGCTCGTCGCGGGAGATGCCGCTGTCGCGGACGGCGCGGCCGACGGCGCCCTCGTTCTCGTAGCTGAATGCCGTGTCGAGGAGGCGGTAGCCCTGACGGATCGCCGACGTCATCGCGCTCACGCCGTCGGGGCCGTTGAGCCTGTACGTGCCGAGCGCGATCGCGGGCAGGTCTGTGCCGTCGTTGAGCGGGAGCAGCGGTGCCGTCGTCATGCGGTGATCGTAGGCACCGGGCATGCGCGGAGGCCATCTCCACTGCGGTGGCCGCGCTAGCGTGACGGCATGAGCCTGCCGGCACCTCCTGACCTCATCGCGCTGCGTCTCCTCGTCGATGTCGCGGACGGCGCGAGCCTCACCGTCGCTGCGCGCCGGCAGGGCTTCACGCAGCAGGCGGCGTCGTCGCGTGTCGCGGCGCTCGAACGTCGGCTCGGCGTGACGCTCCTCGAGCGGTCGACGCGTGGCGCGACGCCGACGGCGTCGGGGCGGGTCGTCGCGGGCTGGGCGCTCGACGTGCTCGACGCGGCCGACCGCCTCGGGGTGTCGCTCGGGACGCTGCGGGCCGACGCGCAGCTGGCGGTACGCATCGCGGCGAGCATGACGGTCGCCGAGCACCTCGTGCCGCGCTGGCTCACGTCGTGGCGGGCGGAGCGTGCCGCGGCGGGCGGGGCGGCGCCCGACGTCACGCTCACGGCGACGAACTCGGCGGGTGTCGTCGACGCTGTGCGGCGCGGTGAGGCCGCGATCGGGGTCCTCGAGACGCCGAGCGTGCCCGCGGACCTCGAGGCGCGGACGGTCGGGCACGACGAGCTCGTGCTCGTCGTCGCGCCCGGGCATCCGTGGGCGTCGCTGCGGGGGCCGCTGCCGGCGGCCGAGCTTGCAGCCACGCCGCTGACATCCCGAGAGCGCGGTTCGGGGACGCGGCTCGCGTACGAGCAAGCGCTCGAGCGTCTGGATCCGCCGCTCGTGGCGAGCGCGCCCGCGGCCGAGCTGCCGACCGCGGCGGCGATCCGGGTCACGGTGGCGACAGGCGGGGCACCTGCGGTGATGAGCCGGATCGCGACGGCCGACGATCTTGCTGCGGGGCGTCTTGTCGAGGTGGCGGTCGCGGACGTCGATCTCGTGCGGCCACTGACGCTCGTCAAGCGACGCGGGACGGCGCTCACAGGAGCCGCGCGGGAGTGGGCGCTCCACGTCATGACTGTCCAGGGGACGTTGCCGGGCGTGTGAGCCCGGCGGTGGGCTCTAGCGGGCAGGTGCGACCCGGGTGAGGAATGCGGTGACGTCGGCGAGCATCTCGGCGCTGACGCCGTGCGCGAGCCCCGGGTACGTGTGCTCGGTGAGGTCGACGTGCGCGCGGAGCCACGTGGCGGTGCGCTCGACTGTCGAGGGCGTGATGATGTCGTCGGCGTCGCCGCGCGCGTAGAGGACGGGCGTGGCCGCGAGCGCGTCGTCGCCGGGAAGCTCGGCCGCGAGGGTGAATCCGGCGAGGACGACGCCTGCGGGGAAGCGTCCGGGCTGCGTGCGGAGGAGCTGGGTGACCATGAGGCCGCCCTGCGAGAAGCCGACGGGGACGATGGTGCGCCCGGGGAGCTCGGCGTCGATCCACGCGAGGAGTGCCTCGGTCGCGTCGATGACGGTGGTGGGGTCGGGGAGACCGGGAGCTGCGAGGGGGAACCACGCGAACGCCGTGGGGCCGATCTGCCGAGGCGCACGCAGGGAGACGATCTCGTGGCCGGGCGGGAGGTGCGGGGCGAGGCCGGGGAGGTCGTGCTCGTGGGAGCCGTAGCCGTGGAGGAGCAGGAGGACGGGGGCGTCGGGCTGGGCCGGGGGTGCGTCGGGTCCGCTCGTGGTGCGGACGGCGGTCGTGAGGCGCATGAGGCTCCTTGGTCGGCTGCTCCGTCCACTGTACGCGCGCCGCCGTCCGCACCAGGGCTGTCAGCGGGCGTCGTGGCCGCGAGGCCCGAGGCCGCGGACGAGGCCACCGCCGTCCTCGAAGGGGTCGGCGGGCTCCTCCGTCGGCTCGGCACTCTCGTCGGCGGCCTCGCCGCGGCCGTCACCGCCGTCGCGCGACGCCTTCGACGGCGCGTCCGAGCCCGGGGCGACAGCGCTCGGGGCGATATTGCTCGGTGGGGGCGCAGGACGCTCGTCGCCGCACGCGGCGAGCGTGAGCGCACCAGCGCACGCCGAGAGCGCCACGACGAGCGCGGCGGTCCGACGACGTGCGAGCGACGAAAGGGAGATAGCGGTCTTTTCTGGAGGATCAATCTGCATGCCCCCATCCAGCCACACGCACCACCCCGACGCACCCACGCCACAAGATCTGTGGATAACTCCGGACCACCGGCCTCAGCCCCTGTCGCCCGACGCGCCGGCGTGCCACTGTGGTCCCACGATCGCAGCGAAGGGATCACCATGACCGTGCACGACCACCTCATCGTCGACGCGCTCGCCGACGACGCCGTCCGCCGCCTCGCCCGCGCCTACGGTGAACGCGCCCGCGCGCGCGACACCGAGGCGTTCTGCGCGCTCTACGACCGCGACGTCGTCCTCTTCGACGCGTTCGCCGAGCAGCCGATCGCCGGCCTCGACGCCTGGCGCGCCCAGGTGACCGAGTGGTTCGGCGGCGTCGCGGAGTCCGACACGAACGTCGCCGACGTCACCGACCTCGTCGTCATCGGCGACGGCGTCCACGCCGCCGCCCACGCCCTCGTGCGCTACGCCGTCGTCGAGCCCGACGGTTCGGAGCGGTACGGCATGACGAACCGCCTCTCGTGGATCGTGCGCCGCGACGACCGTGACGTGTGGCGCATCATCCACGAGCACACGTCGCTCGCCGTCGACGAGGAGACCGGTCAGGCGCGGATCGGCTGACCCGGAAGCGCTGACGCCCCGCCGCACGCCATATACACCCGATTCACGCCGTGCGCACCTGAAGCCGTGTTCACCCGAACTTATCGTTCCCCTGCGATTGATGCAGCGTGCTCGTCAACCTCCCGGCGTCGACTGGTCCCGCCAGCACGACATCCCCGAGAGGACTCCCATGCGCACCCGCACCCGCCTCACCACGGCACTCGTCGCCGTCGGCGCCCTCGCGCTCGGCGCCGGCGGCGCCGTCGCCACCTCGACCTCCCTCGACGGCCACCTCGAGGCCGCCCGGCACGACGGCGACCGCACGCGCGCCGTCCGCGCCGCGATCGACGGCTCAAAGGCCCGCAACGTCATCCTCGTCATCGGCGACGGCATGGGTGACTCCGAGATCACCGTCGCCCGCAACTACGCGCGCGGCGCCGCCGGGGCGTTCCCCGGCATCGACGCGCTGCCGCTCACGGGCCAGATGACGACGTACTCGCTCAACCGCACGACGGGTCTGCCCGACTACGTCCCCGACTCCGCCTCCACCGCGTCCGGCTGGGCGACGGGAACGAAGACGTACGACAACGCGCTGGCGATCGACCTCGAGGGCACGCCGCAGGCGACGCTCCTCGAGCTCGCGAAGCGCAAGGGCCTGCGCACGGGCAACGTCACGACGTCGGAGATCCAGGACGCGACGCCTGCCGCGCAGGTCGCCCACATCTCCCAGCGCAGCTGCTACGCGCCGTCGTCGACGAGCGCGAGGTGCCCCGAGGCTGCGCTCGAGAACGGCGGCCTCGGCTCGATCACCGAGCAGATCATCGACGCCCGCGCGGACGTCACCCTCGGCGGCGGCGCAGCGTCCTTCGAGGAGAAGGCGACGGCCGGCCGGTGGAAGGGGCGCACGCTCCTCGACCAGGCGCAGGCGCGGGGCTACCGCGTCGTCACCGACGCGGAGCAGCTCGCCCGGGTCCGCGCGGCCGACGCGAACCGCCCCGTCCTCGGCCTCTTCTCCCCCGGTAACCTGCCCGTCCGCTGGGAGGGCCCGCTCGCGACCCGCACCGGCGGCGCCGAGGCCGCCATCACGTGCACGGACAACCCCGCGCGCACCTCCGCGCAGCCCTCGCTCGCCCAGATGACCTCGAAGGCCATCGAGCTGCTCGACGACCGACGCGCGTCGAAGGGCTTCTTCCTCCAGGTCGAGGGCGCGAGCATCGACAAGCAGGACCACGCCGCCAACCCGTGCGGGCAGATCGGCGAGACCGTCGACCTCGACGAGGCCGTGCAGGTCGCGCTGAAGTTTGCGAGGAAGAAGGGCGACACGCTTGTCATCGTCACGGCGGACCACGCGCACTCGAGCCAGATCGTCGAGGCGGGTTCGACGACGCCCGGCCTCACGCGGACGCTCGTCACCGCCGACGGGTCCACCATGACGGTCGCCTACGGCACGAGCGAGGCGGGCCGTTCCCAGCAGCACACCGGCGCGCAGGTGCGCGTCGCGGCGTACGGGCCGCGGGCCGCGAACCTCACGGGCCTCATCGACCAGACCGATATCTTCGCGACCGTCTCCGACGCACTGTCGCTCGGCGCGAAGAAGAAGCCGGGTCACGGCCGACGCTGAGCGTGCGCACGACGCCCGCACCCCGCGTCGAGGGGGTGCGGGCGTCGTCGTGCCCGAATGTCCGACGCTCCTGCCACACTCTGCGCATGCGGATCCTCGACGATGCCCTCGTGCTCAGCGCGAGCGACGTGACGCTCGGTGCGACGTGCGAGCTCGCCCTGTGCGACCTGCTCGACCGGCGTCTCGGGCGCGCGCCCGCGCTGCCCGACGCCGAGCCCGCGGACCCGGACGTCATGCTCGCGCGCGCGGCCGCGCTCGGGGAGGCCCACGAGCAGCGTCACCTCGCGCGGCTGCGCTCGGAGCACGGGGCGTACGACGCCGCGACAGGGCGCGGCGTCGTCGAGCTGCCCGGGACGCCCGGACGCACGGCGGCAGAGCTGAGGTCGCGGCGCGAGGCGTCGTTCGCGGCGCTCACCGGTGGCGCGGACGTCGTCTTCCAGGCGGAGATGTTCGACGGCACGTTCTCGGGCCGCGCCGACTTCCTCCTCGCGTCGCCCGACGGCTGGGTCGTCGTCGACACCAAGCTCGCCCGGCGCGCCAAGGTCACCGCGGTCCTCCAGCTCGCCGCCTACGCGCACGCGCTGCGCACAGCCGGCGTCCGCGTCGCCCCCGAGGCCGTGCTCCTGCTCGGCGACGGCACCGAGTCACGGCACCGCGTCGACGACGTCGTGCCCGTCTACCTGCGGCGCCGCACCCGCGTCGAGGCGCTGCTCGCGGCGCACCGCGCAGGCAGAGCCGCCGTGACGTGGCAGTCACCCGGCCTCACGCGCTGCGGCACGTGCGACGTGTGCGAGGCGTGGGTCGCCCACGAGCGCGATCTCCTGCTCGTCGCGGGCCTGCGCCCGACGCAGCGCACGCGGCTCCACGCCGCAGGGATCACGACGATCGACGAGCTCGCGGCCACGGACGGCCCCGTGCCCGGGCTCGCGGCGGGCGCCGTCGCGACGCTCCGCGCGCAGGCGCGGCTGCAGGTGCGCCAGTCGCCGCCCGACGGCCCCGGACCGCTGCTCCCCGACGGACGGCCCGCCGTCGAGGCCGAGGTCTTCGATCCCGCCGTGCTCGCGCAGCTGCCGCCGCGCTCGGCGGGCGACCTGTACTTCGACTTCGAGGGCGACCCGCTGTGGGTCGGTGACGAGCCCGACGACTGGGGCCTCGAGTACCTCTGGGGCATGGTCGCCGAGCCCGCCGCCGACGACGAGGCACCGCCCTTCACGGCCCTGTGGGCTCACGACCGTGCGAGCGAGAAGCAGGTGCTCGTCGACTTCCTCGAGCTCGTCACGGCCCGCCGGACGCAGTTCCCCGACATGCACGTCTACCACTACGCGCCCTACGAGCCCGCCGCCCTCAAGCGCCTCGCGGGCCGCCACGGCGTCGGCGAGGACATGCTCGACGACCTCCTGCGCGCGGGCGTCCTCGTCGACCTCTACGCAACCGTGCGCGGTGCGCTGCGCATCTCGCAGCCGTCGTACTCGATCAAGAAGCTCGAGCCCCTCTACTCCCCCGAGAGCCGCGAGGGCGTGACGAGCGGCGCTGACTCGATCGTCGAGTACGCCGAGGCGTGCGCGCTGCGCGACGCCGGCGACCACGATGCCTTCGAGCACCGCCTCGAAGCGATCGCCGAGTACAACGCGGACGACTGCATCTCGACGCGCGACCTGCGCCTCTGGCTCGACGCGCGGGCCGCCGAGCACGGCGTCGTGCCCTCGGGCGGGCAGGTCGCGGCGCACGAGGGCGCCGAGCCCGTCGACCCCACGCCCGAGGCTCTCCACCTCGCGGAGGTCGAGGCAACGCTCCTCGCCGCCGCAGGCGACGACCCCGTGCATCGCACGGCCGACGAGCAGGCGCTCGCGATGCTCGCCGCAGGCCTGCGCTTCCACCGGCGCGAGGTACGTCCCGCGTGGTGGGAGCACTTCGACCGCCTGCTCACTCCCGTCGACGAGTGGACGTCCCGCTCCGTCGTGCGACCCGGCACGTACGACGGCGTCCCCGCCGTCATGCCCGAGCCGTGGGTCCCGCCCGAGGGCCGCAAGCGCACGTCGACTCGCCAGGTCGTGCTGCGTGCCGAGCTCGAGCCGGGCTCGGACGTCCGGCCCGGCACGTCCCTGTGGGCCGTCTACCCGCCCGGCGTCGACGACTCGTTCGGCACCGCGGGCGACGGCGCGCTCACGTGGCACACCAAGGTCGCCGTCGACGAGGTCGAGACACACGGCGCGATCTCGACGATCACCGTGACCGAGACGACGAAGGCCGGCGTCGACGGCTGGTCCGCTGCACCGCTCGCGCTCGTGCCCGCTGTCGTCGACCTCGGCAAGCAACCCGCCGCCGCGATCCTCCGGCTCGCCGACCGCGTCGTCGCGGCCCTCGGTGAGGTCGGCGACGCCCCGGTCCTCCCCCGGCTCGCGGTGCTCGACCTCCTGCGGCGCGTCCCGCCGCGCCTGCGCGCGGGGGCGACGTTCCCGAGCGCGGCCGAGCGCACCGACGACCTCGTCGGCGCGATCACGCGGACGGTCCTCGCTCTCGACGACTCCTACCTCGCCGTCCAGGGACCGCCCGGGACCGGCAAGACGTTCACCGGGTCGCGCGTCGTCGCGCGGCTCGTCGCCGAGGGCTGGAAGGTCGCCGTCGTCGGACAGTCGCACGCCGTCGTCGAGAACATGCTCGCGGGCATCGTCAACGCTGGCGTCGCGCGCGAGGACGTCGGGAAGAAGAACGCGACCGGCGACACGGACGAGCACCCGTGGACGCGGCTCACCGACGCGGCGTCGTCGTCCGTCGAGGCGTTCCTCGCCGACCACGCCGGGCGCGGCTGCGTCGTCGGCGGCACGCAGTGGACGTTCTGCGCCGAGAAGAACGTGCCGCCGGGCGGTTACGACCTGCTCGTCGTCGACGAGGCCGGGCAGTTCGCGCTCGCCGGGACGCTCGCCGTGGCGAGCGCCGCACGCAACGTCATGCTCCTCGGCGACCCGCAGCAGCTGCCGCAGGTCACGCAGGGCACGCACCCCGAGCCCGTCGACACCTCGGCGCTCGGCTGGCTCATGGACGGGCACGCGACTCTCCCCGACCACCTCGGGTTCTTCCTCGCAGAGTCGTGGCGCATGCACCCGGCCGTGTGCGGTCCCGTGTCGCGCCTCTCGTACGAGCGGCGTCTGCGCTCGCGCCCGGGCGTGCCCGAGCACCGTGAGCTCGTCGACACAGCACCCGGGGTGCACCTCGTCGAGGTCGAGCATGCGGGGCGCGCGACCGCGAGCCCCGAGGAGGCCACCGCCGTCGTCGACGTCGTGCGCGACGTCGTCGGCTCCACGTGGATCCCGGGCAAGGACGAGCCGGGCCGGGTCGCGACCGACGAGGATGTCATCGTCGTCGCCGCGTACAACGCCCAGGTGCAGCTCGTGCGCGAGGCCCTCGACCGCTCCGGGTTCGAGGGGACGCGTGTCGGCACCGTCGACAGGTTCCAGGGCCAGGAGGCGCCGGTCGCCGTCGTCACGTTCGCGACGTCGAGCGCCGAGGAAGCCGCGCGCGGCATGACGTTCCTCCTCGACCGGCACCGCGTCAACGTCGCGGTCTCCCGCGCGCAGCACCACGCGGTGCTCGTCCGGTCGACGCACCTCGTCGACCACCTGCCCACCACCCCCGCGGCGCTCGCCGACCTCGGCGCGTTCCTCGGCCTCACCGACCCGCTCTGAGGAGACGTTCCCGTTGTTCAAGGCGCTCGAACGGCGACGTCGCCGCATTCCGGACCTCGAGACGGGCGTGCTCGTCTCGGGCGACCTGGTCAGCGGGACGGCCCAGCCCACCTGCATCGCGAGGCTGTCCGACCACGTCTGGATCTACCTCGCGCACCTGGACCTGTCCGACGTCCCGGACCTCTCTGATGGCTGTGAGGACGAAGGTCCGCTCGAATGGATGCACTTCGCCCACGTCGCCTCGTTGGCGCCCTCGGTCCTCCGCGTCGGCCTGCGCGAAGGAGAGTTCGCCGTCCGCAGAGACACTGACACTGACAACACACCCTGGAGTCCCTTCTGGGGTGGGGACGACGACACCATCCTGCAGCAGATCGAACTCGGCAGCCTACGCGACCTTCAAGAGTCGCTCCCCGCGAACTAAGAACGAACGGCGGGGGCTCAGCGTCAGCGCCGCACCGCGCCTGCGAGCACGCCGGTGACGGCGGCAGCGACGACGTCCGGGCAGGTCGACGTCGGCACGCGCAGGACGATCTCGTCACCGGACGCGTCGAGCCACGCGTCACCACCGCCGGCGCTCACACGAACCCTCGCACGCCCCTCTGCGCCGGCGAGCACGAGGTCAACACCCCGCGCGTCCATCCGCAGCCGTGGGTCACGCGCGCGGACTGCGCGCCGCCACTCGTCCGACGGCATGGTGGACGGCAGACCCGCAACCGCGGGATCAACCGGTAGCGGGCCCGCATCATGTGCCAGGGTCAGGCCGAGAGCAGCGAGGTAGACGTCCGCAGCGGACGCTCTCGACGTCTCGGCGTCCGATGCCTCAGGCCCGGCGGCCCGCACCACGGTCGCGCACGCGGTGAACGTCAGTTCGAGGTCCGTGAAGGAGAAGCACCACCTCAACGCATCCTGCGCGGCGGGGTCCCCGTCCACCTCGAACGCGACGAACTCCTGGTGCTCGAGCGAGGTGAACGCGAATCCCTCAGCCTCGAACCGGCATGGGCCCACGCCCGAGAAGGTCCAGACAAGAACCGTCCCATCGTCGATCAAGCGGAACGTCAGCACGATCTCGCGGGACATCGGACGCACGTTCAGACCGAGGAGATCCGCCGCGTTGTAGAGGTCGAGCTGGCGCCCGTCCGTCAGCGTCACCTCGGTCAGACCGCCACCCGTCGCCACCGGCTCGATTCCGGTAAAGATCACGCGCCACTCCGCTCGTTCCTCGGGCTGCGTACGACAGCAGCTCGCCGTCAGGCTACCGCCGGCCCGGAGCCCCTGGCACGCTCCTGCGCACCTGTGACGTCGCTTTATTCCCGTCACGCACCGTCCGAACCGGGACCAACGTCCGGTGCCGCGCAGCGTCGCCGTTGCCTACGGTGGAGGTGACGTCCTGGCCCCCCCCACCGGGCGTCACCGCGTCGCACGACGCCACGGACGCGCGCGGTCCCTGGTTGCCATCCCCTCGGCGACCCAGGACCGCGCGCTTCCCTGTCCGCCCCTGCCGCACCACGGCCACGCATCTCGACGACACATCCGGGCGCGACGCCAGGCCCGCGACGACCGGCCGGACGACGCGTCAGCGCCAGGGTGCCGCCGCAAGATGGTGGCGGCAACGCGCGACGTACGACTCCGCACCACCGACGAGCTCCGAGCGCGCGTCCTCGACACGCCCCGCCGCCGAGGGCGTCGCGACGACCCGCTCGTGGAACGCGGCGTCCGCGCCGCACACCCCGCACACGGCAGTGAGCCGTGTGACCCGCTCCGCGAGCGCGCACAGGCTCGGCAGCGGCTCGAACGGCCGCGCCTCGAAGGTCACGTCAAGCCCAGCGACGAGCACGACGAGCCCGTCGCCCGCGAGCCTCTGCACGGCGTCGACGAGGTCGGGCCCGAAGAACTGGGCCTCGTCGATCGCCACGACGTCGAGCCCCCCTGTCGCGCGCTGGCCACGCACGTGAGCCTCGAGCGCCGCGACGTCACCGACCGCGACCGCCGGGACCGCGAGCCCCGAGTGCGACGACACCGTGCCAGCACCGCGCCGGTCGTCGACGGCGTGGCTCACGACCTCGACCGCGAGCCCCGCGAACCTTGCACGTCGCACACGGCGCAGCAGCTCCTCAGACTTACCCGCGAACATCGGCCCGCAGACGACCTCGACATGCCCCGGATGCTGCGGGGCGCGCGGGCCCGTCGTCGTGCTCATGCCTCCCATCCAAGCACCGCCCGCCCAGGCCGGGGCCACCGCGCACCCGCAAGTCTCTGCGCTACCCGCAAGTCTGAGCTCGCGGGTAGGGCAGAAAGTTGCGGGTAGACGAGCCGGGGGTCGGCCCGAAGCGCTACAGCTCGAGCGTCCCCGCGTCCGTGTCGACGTCGACGCCCGTCACGCGCCCGACGACGTCGAGCACACCCGTCCCGAACTTCTCGAGCTTGCTCGCGCCGACGCCGCCGACGGTCGCGAGCTCCGGGAGCGAGGTCGGCCGTCGCTGGGCGATCTCGCGGAGCGTCGCGTCGTGGAAGACGACGTACGCGGGCACACCGAGCTCCTTCGACGTCGCGCCGCGCCATGCGCGCAGCTCCTCGAAGAGCTCGGTCGCGGCGGCGTCGAGCCCCTCGGCCACGGCGGCGGCACGAGCTGCACGGCCGCCGCCCGACGCCGGGCGCCGGGAGGCGCGCGGCTCCTCGTGTCGCATGAGAACGGTCCGCTCGCCCGTGAGCACGGCGGCGGACAGGGACGTGAGCTCGAGCGTCGAGTAGCCGCGCGCATCCACGCCGACGAGCCCCTGCGCAAGCAGCTGGCGCACGACGCCCCGCCACTCGGCCTCCGACACGTCCTCCCCGATGCCGTACGTCGAGAGGGTGCTGTGCCCGAGCTCGCGGACGCGCGGCGTCTCCTTGCCGCGGAGGATGTCGATGATGTGCCCGGCGCCGAAGTGCTGTCCGCGCTCACGCTCGAGCCGCACGACCGTCGAGAGCAGCTTCTGCGCGGCGACGGTGCCGTCCCACGTGCGGGGCGGGGTGAGGCACGTGTCGCAGTTGCCGCACGGCTCGGACTCCTCGCCGAAGTACCCGAGGAGCTGGACGCGGCGGCAGCCGACGGTCTCGCACAGCGCGAGCATCGCGTCAAGATGCGCGGAGAGCTGGCGGCGGTGCGTGGCGTCGCCCTCGGAGGAGTCGATCATGCGGCGCTGCTGGACGACGTCCGCGAGGCCGTAGGCGAGCCAGGCGGTCGCTGGTGCGCCGTCGCGGCCCGCGCGGCCCGTCTCCTGGTAGTAGCCCTCGACGGACTTCGGCAGGTCGAGGTGCGCGACGAACCGGACGTCAGGCTTGTCGATGCCCATGCCGAACGCGATCGTCGCGACCATGACGAGCCCGTCCTCACGGAGGAACCGCGACTGGTGGCGCGCACGCACCGAGGCATCGAGACCCGCGTGGTACGGCAGCGCGGGGATGCCGCGCTCGACGAGGTGCGCGGCCGTCTGCTCGACGGACGCCCGCGAGAGGCAGTAGACGATGCCGGCGTCGCCGTCGTGCTCGTTCGTGAGCAGGTCGACGAGCTGAGCGCGCGGGTTGTCCTTGCCGACGATCCGGTAGCGGATGTTCGGTCGGTCGAAGCTCGCGACGAAGTGGCGGGCGCCCGTGAGCTCGAGCCGCTCGGCGATCTCGGTGCGCGTCGCGGACGTCGCCGTCGCGGTGAGCGCGATGCGCGGCACGTCCGGCCAGCGCTCGTGGAGGACGGACAGCCGCAGGTAGTCGGGTCGGAAGTCGTGGCCCCACTGCGAGACGCAGTGGGCCTCGTCGATCGCGAAGAGTGCGATGCGGGCGCGGCCGAGCAGGTCGAGCGTCGAAGGCACGCCGAGCCGCTCGGGGGCGAGGTAGAGAAGGTCGAGCGTGCCGTCGAGCAGGTCGGCCTCGACCTGGCGACGCTCGTCGGGCGTCTGCGTCGAGTTGAGGAACCCGGCGCGGACGCCGAGCGCGGCGAGCGCGTCAACCTGGTCCTGCATGAGCGCGATGAGCGGGGACACGACGACGCCGACGCCGTCCCGCACGAGCGCAGGTACCTGGTAGCAGAGGGACTTGCCGCCGCCCGTCGGCATGAGGACGAGCGCGTCCTCGCCCCGCACGAGAGTGTCGATGATCTCCGCCTGGTCACCACGGAACGCGTCGTAGCCCCAGATGCGGCGCAGGACGTCGAGCGGGCGAGGGTCGAAGGGCGGGGTCGTCGGGGTCACGTCGCCCACCCTAGGCGTGGCGAGGCCGACGCGTGCGTCGTGCACAGGTGAGGACGACAACGCCCCCGTCACGGACCGTGAGGTCCGGGACGGGGGCGCTGCCCGCAACGTGCTCAGTCGCGGCGTCGACCGCCGCGCAGCCCGAGGTAGATGCTGATGAAGAGGATCGAGAGGACGATCGAGATGATCCAGCGGATCCAGTCGATGCCCCTCGTCTCCTTGACGCCGAGGAGGTCCGACAGCCAGTAGCCTGCGAGCGCTCCAAGCACCCCGAGGATGATCGTCCACAGGACGCCGATGGGCTGCTCGCCCTTCATGAAGAGCCGAGCGAGGGCGCCGATGACCGCGCCGAAAATGATGAGACCGATGAGCTCACCCATGGTGATTCCCCTTCCGTTCCCGTCGCGCACCGTGCGGTGCAAGGTGTCACCACACTGCCACTCGCTGCCGCGGTGCGCATCACGACGGCGGGTGGGGACCCGGCCCGTGCCAAGGTGGACGACGCCCGACGTTGTGCGGGACCATGCGAGGGTGCGGCAGCGGTGCCGCGATGACAGGGGTGAGCATGACGCAGGGCACGGAACCCGCACGACGGGACCTGTGGGAGGAGCAGGGACTCCGACCCGCTCGTCGTCCGGCCCCCCAGTCCGCCGGGGCGGCCCCGCACGACGCGGCCGCCCCCGCACAGACCCCGCCGCGCGCACCGGTGGTTCCCCCTGCACCGGTCGCCGCTCCGGGCCCGGCCGACGTGCCCGACGACGTCACGACCCGCATCGACGGCGACGTCCTCGACCGCGCGCGCGAGCGTCGTGACCGCCCCGGCCGGCGTGCCGCACGCTGGATCGGCGCCGTGGCTGCCCTCACGCTCGTCGGCGGCGGCGTCTGGACGATCCTCCGCGACCGCGACCCGGCCGCCCCTCCCCCGCCCGCACCGACGCTCGCAGCCGAAGATCTCGCAACGCTCCTCGCGTCCCTCGAGGGCTCGACGACCGACGACGGACTGCCCGTCCTCGGCGCGATCCCGGACGTCCACGTGAGCGACCCCCGCCGGGCGGACCTCCTGCAGCCCGCTCCCGCGGTCGACGTGTCGCTGCGCTCCGCGCAGGTGCGGTGGGCGCTCGGGCCCGCCGAGCTCCTCGATGACATCGCGAAGGACGCGGGGGTCAAGGACTCGGACCTCGACGGGCTCTCGGTCGTGCCCGCGCGCATGTCGGCGAGCGTCGCCGACGCCTCCGCGCCCGAGGCCGTCGTCGTCGTCCAACGGGGTTCCGTCGGCGCCAAGGTGTGGCGGGCGCTGCTCGACGCTGCAGACGCGCCGGTCAAGGCCGACCGAGCGGCCCTCGTCGTCGGGGTCGACACCGCTGCGGGACGTGCGGCGTGGGTCGCGCCGCTCGAGGCCCCGTCGGCCTCACCGTGCCAGGTCCTCGACGCCGGCTCGTTCGTCGCGTGCGAGACGGTGACGGAGGACGGCGAAGGGCTGCAGGAGATCGTCGTGCTCGAGGCCGCGACGGGTGCCGTCGACGCTCGCGTCCCGCTGCCCACCGCGTGCCGGGTCACGTCGCTCCTCCAGCACACGGGCGTTCTCTACTGGGCGGGGCTGGCGGACGACCTCGCGTGCCTCGGCTCGGGCTCGACACTTCTCTCCCAGTGGTTCGTCCAGGACACTCCGACGCTCGCGCTCACGCACGACGGCCGCATCCTCGCGCGCAGCTCGTCCCAGTCGCTCGTGCGCAGCACCGATGGCACGTGGCGTTCGTTCTCGGGCGCGGTCGAGCCCGGCCCCGACGGGACCCTCCTGCGGTCCTTCCGCCGCGAGGAGCTCACCGCCCTCGGTCCGCTCGCGCTGCGCGACACCCCGGCCGGCGGCAGCACCGCTGTCGCGACGCGCTGGGTGACGTTCGTCTCCGCCGAGGACGGCACGACGATCTCCGCGCTGCCCGGCGCCGCGTGGCGCCGCGACGACCTGCTCACCAGCACGGGCGTGTCGACGCCCGCGATGCTCGAGGAGCGCACGGGCGTCGGCGACTGGATCGTCTCCGCGTCCGGTGCGCGCGAACGCCTCGTCCACGCGGGTGCCGCCCGCTTCGGGGAGCAGGTGACGCCCTGGGTCGCCGAGGCCGGGATCGCCGGGACGCCCGCGACGGAGGAGTCTGCTGAGGGCCTGTCGCTGCTCGTCGTCGGCCCGGACGGACAGCCGGTGGCTGACGTCGCCGATCTCTCGCTGGTCGCCAGGCCGTACGGCGGCGGCCGTGTCGGGCCAGCCTTGGACGACGCAGACGCGGAGGCCGTCCCTGGCGTCGACGCGCCGGCGCCCGAGCAGAGCGACGGCATGGAGTTCCTCGACCAGGCCGTCTCGGTCGTCGGTGTCGACGGCGCACGACGCACGACCCGTGCCGTCGTGCCGATGGCGTTCGACGACGACGTGCGCGTCTTCCTGCCGCCGGACACGTGGGTCGCGACAGGCGGCGTCGTCGTCCTGCCGGTGGGTCCGACGCTCGTCGGCATCGGCTGACGCCCGACGCGACGGTGCGTGCGCCGCGGCTCAGCCGTCGAGCGCGGCCCGCAGCGTCGCGACGAGCTCGGGGTCGCGCGTCCAGCCGCGTGCGCCCGCATGCTGCACGGACGCGGTCGCGACGCGCGTCGCGACCGTGAGGGCGGAGAGCGCCCCGACGAGCACGAGACCCGGGTCGGCGGGCGCTCCGGGCAGCGCGAGGGACGTGCGCGGCAGGCGGGCGAGGCCCGCGAGCGCGGCCCCGTGGAGGACGTCGCCCGCACCGAGCGTGTCGACGATCGTGTCGTCGTCGACCTGCTGCACCTCGACCCGTCCCCGCTTGCTGCGACCTCCCGTGCGGACGAGGACGTCGACGGGGCCCGGCCCGCTCGAGCGGGCGACGACAGCAGGACCCAGCGCGCCGACGCCCGCGAGGAGCGCGTCGACGTCGTCGTCGTCGAGCGCGCCCTGCGGACCGTCGGGCAGGCGCAGGTCCGCGGAGAGCACCGCGACGTCGACGAGCGCGAGCAGTTCGTCGAGGCCGGGCTTCCACGAGCCGCCGTCGAGGAGGACGGGCACGCCCGCAGCACGCGCGGCCGCGGCCGCCCCGAGGGCAAGGTCGAGATGATGGCCGTCGACGAGCACCGCGGCGGTGCCGTCGGGCAGCGTGACGTCCGCCGGGGCCGACGGCGCACGCCCGGCAGCGTTCGTCGAGACGACAGCCCGCTCCCCCGTCCCCTGCGTGACGAGCACCGTCGAGACGGGCAGCGTCCACGCGGCGTCGGCCGCGTCGACGAGCGCGACGCCCTCGGCTGCGAGCTCGGCCCGCACCGCAGCCGCAGGGCCGCCCTCCCCGACGCGTGTGAGCAGCGTCGCGGCGCAGCCGAGGCGCGCCGCGGTGATCGCCGCGTTGAGCGCGGGGCCGCCCGCCGCGACCGCGAGCGAACGTGCCACGACCTTCTCGTCGGGGCCGGGCACGCGGTCGACGACCTGCGTGACGTCGAGCGTCGCGAGACCGCACGCGAGGACCGTCGGGAGCTGCGTCATGCGTCCTTCTCTACCAGAGGTGCACACTGCAGGGGTGGCACCGACGCACTCCGACCCTGGTCTCGCCCGGACCGCGACGACCCTCCCGGAGGTCGACGCGCTCGTCGCGGGCTGTTTCGCGTGCCCACGGCTTGTCGCGTGGCGCGAACGCGTCGCTCGCGACAAGCGCGCCTCGTTCGCCGCCCAGACGTACTGGGGCCGCGGCGTGCCGGGCTTCGGCGACGCACGCGCCCGCACCGTCGTCGTCGGGCTCGCGCCCTCCGCCCACGGCGGCAACCGCACCGGACGCATGTTCACGGGCGACCCGTCGGGCGACGTGCTCGTCGCCGCGCTCCACCGCGTCGGGTACGCGAACCAGCCGACGTCCGTGTCCGCCGACGACGGGCTCGTGCTCACGGGCGCGCGCCTCGTCGCGCCCGTGAGGTGCGCACCGCCCGACAACAAGCCCACCCCCGACGAGCGGCGCACGTGCGCGCCCTACCTCGCACGCGAGCTCGAGCTCCTCGCGCCCACGCTCCGGCACGCCGTCGCGCTCGGCGCGTACGGCTGGCAGGCGCTCTTGGCGACGCTCGCCGAGCAGGGCTGGCACGTGCCGCGGCCCCGGCCGCGGTTCGCGCACGCCGCGACGCTCGACCTCACGCACGACGACGGACGGACGCTCCGCGTCCACGGCTGCTTCCACGTCTCCGCGCGCAACACGTACACGGGGCTGCTCACCCCGGCGATGCTCGACGACGTCCTCGCCGCAACCCTCGCCTGACGCGTCAGCGGCGGTACGTCACCGTCTTCGTCCCCGACGAGACCGCCCTGTGCGTCGCCGTCTTCGGTGCGTGCACGCGGTAGAGGACCTTCCCGGCCTTCGACCGGGCAGGGATCGTCACGACAAGACGACCCGTGCGGCTCGTCGTGTACTTCTTCACCGTCGTCCACCGACCGCCCGCACGCTTCTGCAGGTACACCTTGCGCGGGGCCACCGCGGACACCGTGATCGCGTCCTTCTGCGTGCGGCCGACGGTCTGCGTGCGCTTCGTCGCCCAGCCCGCAACCTTCGTCGCCGTCCGCGCACAACCCGACGCGAAACGCACCGTGTTGTACGTGACGCCACCACGGACGACCGTGCCCGAGCCGACATGCGTGTACCTGCCCGAGAGCACGATGCGTCGGTGAGCGGCCGAGCCGAGGTACGTGCTCACGACCTTCGCTGTCGACGGCATCGGGCTCGCCCAGAGGACGATCTCCGCGTAGCCGCCCGTGCAACCCGCCGCCCGCGTGTCCTTCTTCATCACCGTCATCGACTGGTGCGCAAGTCGACCCGACGTACCGCGCTTCGAGCGGGTCGCCGACCACTGGCGCGCATCCGTGCGCAGCGCAGGTAGCTCGAGGAGCGCGGGCAGCCCCTCCTTCGCGCGGGCGGAGTTCATGCGTGCGACGACCGACGACTCGTACGACGCCGGACGCGCCCCGTCCTTCACCGCCGCCTGCGCCGACGGCGCAGCGACGAGCGGGACGACAAGCGCCGCCGCGAGCGCGACGACGAGGGACCGGCGACGGAACGTAGAACGCATACCCACAGCATCGGCAGGCACGCGCGCCGACTTCAACCTCGCAGCGAGAGACGTCGGATACTCCGGACCGCTTCTCGGACAGGCCGGATGATCACTACAGTGCACGCATGACATGCCTGCGCGCCGAGACGATCCCGCCCGAGCTCGAGCATCTCTTCACCGACGTCGAGATCGGTCGCACGAGCGGCACCGCCGGCATGTCCGACGGCCTCCCGGCATACCTCGTCGTCTTCCTCGTACTCTTCGGGCTCGCATTCGTCGCCGCGCTCACCCTCATCGTCGTCAGCGGCGTAAGGAACTACCGGCTCGCGAAGGCCCGTGGCTACGACCCCCTCACCATGGAGACCGAGATGGCCGCGCGACTCATGGACTCCCAGCTCATGCAGCCAGCGACGCCGACCGACGCGACGACGGCCCCGTCCGCGACGACCGCTCCCTCCGCGACGACCGAGGAACGCCTCGCCGAGATCGACAGCCTCCACGAACGCGGCGTCATCACTGCCGACGAGCGCGCAGCAGCACGCGCCAAGATTCTCGGCGGCTGAGCCCCCGCTCGGACGCTCCTCTCCTTCCCCCAAGGCGCTGCGGACCGGACGACCTCCAGAATCCGGGCCAAGGGGCGCGACCACGCGATCGGCGACCGCTCCTCCGTCGCGGGCCAGACGTTCACGCCACCCCACAGCTTCACCGCCCCCGCGTCGTGCGAGACCGGCACCGTCAGGATGGCTTTCCCCTAGCCGACAGCACGACGTGCCCCAGAAACGACGAAGGCCCCGTCCATGTGGACGGGGCCTTCGGCATCGGTGGCAGCTGAGGGATTCGAACCCCCGTAGCATGACGCGGCTGATTTACAGTCAGCTCCCTTTGGCCGCTCGGGCAAGCTGCCGATGCGCCGCAGGCGTGGACCAGGTCCGCACCTCGCGAGCGATCACACGATACTAGGGGAAGTGCCCCGAGCGGAAATCGAGCCGGTCGGAGGCGCTCCGACCAGCACGCGAGGGGACGCTGCCGCCGCCCATGAGCGCGAGCCCCGCACTCACCCCGCACACCCCCGGTCTCGACCGGACGGGCCTCGCCGCGGGCTTCGGCGCCCACCTCGTGTGGGGGATGTTCCCCGTGTACTTCCACCTCTTCACGCGCACGGGCGCGGTCGAGGTCGTCGCGTACCGCGTCGTGTGGGGTCTTGTCGTCAGCGTGCTGCTCGTCGTGCTCACGCGCCGGTGGCGCGCGTTCGTCGCGCTCGTGGGGGGTCGCGCTCGCGGTCCTCACCGCCGACGCGCTGCGGGCGCTGCGCCGCCCGCGCGACCGCGGGACGCGCGGCTAGGCTGGGACCAGAAACCCTCCCCCTCTCACGCACAAGGAGAACACCGTGGCCGACTCCTCCATGGACATCGTCAGCAAGGTCGACCGTCAGGAGGTCGACAACGCGCTCAACCAGACGATCAAGGAGGTCGGGCAGCGCTACGACTTCCGCAACGTCGGCGCCTCGATCGCGTGGTCCGGCGAGAAGATCGTCATGATCGCCAACTCCGAGGAGCGTGTCCTCGCGATCCTCGACGTCTTCCACACGAAGCTCATCAAGCGCGGCATCTCCCTCAAGGCCATCGACACGGGCGACAAGGGCCCGCAGGCGTCCGGCAAGGAGTACCGCCTCGAGGCGACCCTCAAGGAGGGCCTCGCGGGCGAGAACGCCAAGAAGGTCACGAAGATCATCCGCGAGGAGGGCCCCAAGGGCGTCAAGACGCAGATCACGGGCGACGAGGTCCGTGCGACGTCGAAGTCCCGCGACGACCTCCAGGCCGTGCAGGCGCTCCTCAAGGGCGCCGACCTGGACTTCGCGGTCCAGTTCACGAACTACCGCTGATGGCCGTCCCCGCGTCGACGGTCGCTACGGCGGCCGTCCTCGGGGCGGTCGGTGCCCTTCATGTCGCGTGGGCCGCGGGCTCAACGTTCCCGCTCGAGGACCGGGAGGCGTTCTCGGCGACGTTCCTCGGCGTCGACGGTCTCGGCAGCCCCGGTCCCGCGGCGTGCCTCGCCGTCGCGGGTCTCGTGACGACGACGGCGTGCGCAGCGGTCGTCGCGACCCAGACGTCCTCGGGCTCACGCGTCGGGCGGCTCTCCCGGCGCGGTGCTCGCACCGCCGCGCGAGTGCTCGCGGCACGAGCGGCTGCCGGCATCGCCGTCTCGGGCTTCGGGCTGCGGGCGACGAGCCCTCGCTTCCGGACGCTCGACCTCACGGTCTACTCGCCGCTGTGCGCGGCGCTCGCCGTCGGGCTCGCGCGCAGCGCCCGCGCGACGTCGTGAGCCCGAGTCCCCACTCGCAGGGCGAGACTCCCGTCACCCGGCCTCGCGTCGTCGCGACCGACCTCGACGGGACGCTCGTGCGCTCTGACGGGACGGTGTCGGAGCGTACGCACGCCGTCGTGCGGCGTCTCGGCGACGCCGGCGTCCACGTCGTCCTCGTCACCGCGCGGCCCCCGCGCTGGCTGCCCTCCCTCGCGGACCTCGCGGGCGAGCACGGCACGGCCGTCATCCTCAACGGGGCCGCCGTCTACGAGTTCGCGACGGGCACGCTCGAGCAGGTCCACGGCTTCGAGCGGGCCGCGGCCGCGGCGCTCGTCGACGACCTCCGCGCTGCGATCCCCGGAGTGGCCTTCGTCCTCGAGCGCGTCGACGGTCCCGTCTACGACCCCGGCTTCGTGAGCACGCATCCCGTGCCCGACGAGGCGCGGAGCGTCGACGTCGCGACGACGCTCCGCGCGTCGGGCGACCCGCGTGACGACGGGCCGGGCGCCGTCGTCGGCAAGATCCTCGCGCGTCACGACGACCTCGGCCACGACGAGCTCTACGCGCGCGTCACGGACGTCGTCGGGGATCGCGCCATCCTCGCGTACTCGGGGGCGCACGCGCTCGCCGAGCTCTCCGCACCCGGCGTGACAAAGGCCGCGGGCCTCGCCCGCTGGTGCGCGGCGCACGGTCTCGCGGCGGCGGACGTCTGGGCGTTCGGCGACATGCCGAACGACGTCCCCATGCTCGCGTGGGCCGGCCACGGCGTCGCGGTCGCGAACGCCCACCCCGCTGTGCTCGCTGCCGCGGATGCGCGCACCGCGTCGAACGACGACGACGGCGTCGCCACCTACCTCGAACAACTCCTCATGTGACTCACGGGGTGCACATCCCCGGCGGCCCCGGCCCGTCTTCGTCGTACGCCACAACCCCCGGTAGTGTGCACGCGTGCGCAGTGCATACGCCCAGATCCCGCCGGTCCCCCGGCTGCTGTGGCACCTCCTGGGACCCGCCATCGGAACCGCTGTCATCACCGCTGCCGGTATCGCCCTGGAGTCCTCCGACGGCCTGCCCGCCCCGGTCGTCTCGCCACCCGTGCTGGAGCTCACGAGCGTCATCGAGATCCTCGCGATCGTGGCGGCAACGGTGTGGCCGCTCATCTTGGCCTGGCAGCGCCCCGTCGGGGCCGCAGTGCTCCAGGCCGTCGCTGCCGTCGTCCTTGTGCTCGTATCCTCGATCGCGTCGGGGGGGCTCGCCGGTCCAGCCGTCGCTCTCGCCCTGGCCGTCGGTTTCCGCACCGCACACCGCGCGCGAGCCCAAGCTCTCGCGACATGGCCACGCACTCCCCAGCCGTCGCTCGACGACGCCGCACGACGCGCCATCGACCACGGCACCAAGCCCGCGCGTCGCCCGGCGATCTTTGCCCGCGTCCTCGGCGCGGGCTTCATCATCCTCGGGCTCGTGTGGACCGGCGTCGATATGGCGCGCGTGCACGCGTTCCGGAGCGACCCGGCCACCGTGACGACAACGGGCACGGTGCTCGAACTCTTCGACGACGACCTCTACGCGACGCTCGACGTCGACGGCACACCCCTCACCGTCGAGATCCTCGGTGCGCCACCCGGCATCGGCGCCGAGCTGCCCGTTCGCGCCAACATCGCACGCGACCGCGCCGAACTCCTTGGCACACCCTTCGACCCCGCCGGGGCACTGTTCTGGTGTGGCATCGGCGCCGCACTGCTCGTCGCTCTGCGCTTGCGCGCACGTGACGGGCACGCGCTCGCCACGGCCGCGCGTGGGCCGGGAGCGGCGTGCACGCTCGTTCACAACGACGACGCCACCTGGGTCGAAGCGCCGGACGGACGGGTGATTGCCGAGGTTGAGAACCTCACCCTGCTCACGGATCCGGCGACTCCTGATGACATCGACCTCGAGTCCGACCCCGTCATTGCCGCGATGATTGCCGAGGCCGAAGACCTGCAGGCTCGGCACGAGTCGCTGAGCGAGCGTGCCCGCGAACTCTCCAACGACGAGCTCACCGAGCTATGGAAAGCTGAGGCCCGGCTGGGCGAGATCGAGAACGATCTCGCGAATGCGCTCGACCCCAGGCTCGCCGCGCTCGTCGCCGACGGAGCCCGCACCGCCGTCGTGCTCCATTCCGTCCCGGTCATGAGCGAGGTCGTGCTGCGCGCGCCGGACGCGCTCCTGCTCGGCACGCTCCGGGCACCATCACGCAGCCTCACGGCAGCGTCGGTGGTGAACGGCCGCGACGATCATTCGGGAGACCGCAACGGCCGCTCACTCGGGCCGCTCGCGACTGCGGCCCGCTGGTTCGCCGACCACGACGCACTTCCCATGCTCGCGGTGCACGCCGCAGCCGCAGTCCTCATGTGGTGGCTCCTCGACGAGCCCGGCAACGGCTGGTGGGAAACGCTGAGGCCCGCAGTCTTCCCGCTCCTTCTTGTCCACGTCACCTGGCTTGTGCAGCCGGCCGCGGGCGTCCGGCGCACGCACTTGGTCTTCCGTGAGCTCCTGCGGGTGCAGCCCGTGCCCTGGCGCGAGATCACCGAAATCACGGCGCACGACGGGACCGTCATCGTGCGTACCCGCTCCGGTGGGGAAGACGACGCGTTCGTCCTCGGCGCTGATCCCTCGCTGCCGATCCCCTCGATTGCAGGCTGCCGCACCGCGGAGGAGACCGCCGCACGACTGCAGGCGGCGTGGGCCGCTGGCCGGGTGCTCGCACCGCCTGCGCCACGGTGGCTCCCCTCGATGCCCCTGCTGCTCGCGTGTGCGTGGGTCGCGCTGCTCGGCGCGAGCGTGCTCGCCTAGGAGACCTCTCAGAGCGCCGTGAGGATGCGCGGCCCGTCGTCGGTGAGCGCGATCGTGTGCTCGACGTGCGCGGCGCGCTGGCGCGAGCGCGAGTAGAGCGTCCAGCCGTCGTCGCCGTACGTGTAGCGGCCGGAGCCGCCGTGGATGAACATCGGCTCGAGCGCGAGCACGAGGCCCGCCTTGAGCTCCATGCCCTTGCGGGCGCGGCCCTCGTTGGGGACGAACGGCTCCCCGTGCATCTCGCGGCCGATGCCGTGGCCGCCGTGGTCCTCGAGGTTGCCGACCTTCGCCTTGCGGGCGACCCGGCCGATCGCGGCGGAGATGTCGCCGAGGCGGCCGCCGACCTGGGCGGCGGCGATGCCCGCGTCGAGCGCGGCGCGCGTCGTCGCGATGAGGTCGAGGTCCTCCTGGCGGGGGGTGCCGACGACGAAGCTCGTCGCGGAGTCGGCGGCCCAGCCCTTGAGGATCGCGCCGCAGTCGATCGACACGAGGTCGCCGTCGGCAATGCGCAGGTCGTTCGGGATGCCGTGGACGACGGCGTCGTTGACGGACGCGCAGATGACGCCGGGGAACGGGGTCGGCGCCCAGTCGGGGTGGTAGTTGAGGAACGGCGAGGTCGCGCCAGCGCCGAAGATGACGTCCCGGGCGACGGCGTCGAGCTCCTTGAGAGAGGTGCCGACGACGGCGGCCTCCTCGACGGCCTTGAGCGCGCGAGCGACGATCCGGCCGGCCTCGCGCATCTCGTCGATCTCGGCAGGTGTACGCAGCTCGATCATGCACCCATCCTACCGACGCCAGTCTCCCCTCCCCCTCCCTCCCCAGGAGGCCGCGAGATAGCGCTCTTCGGACGAGATAGCGCGCGTCGCGCGCTATCTCGTCCGACGCGCGCTATCTCGCGGGGGTGGTCACGCGGGGGGCACGCGGGGTGGGTCAGCCGTTGGTTGCCATGCGGTGGAGGCGCTCGATGCGCTCGTCCATCGGCGGGTGCGTCGCGAAGAGGCGCGCCGCGCCACCCTTGAACGGGTTGGCGATCATGAGGTGCGAGACGTTCTCGAGGTTCTGCGTCGGCGGCAGCGGCGCCGCCTGCGTCCCCCGCTCGAGCTTGCGCAACGCTGACGCGAGCGCGAGCGGGTCGCGCGTGAGGCGCGCGCCGTCCTCGTCCGCGTCGAACTCCCGCGTCCGCGAGATCGCCATCTGCACGAGGGCCGCCGCGAACGGCGCGAGCAGCGCAAGGGCGATGCCCGCGATCGGGTTGACGTTCCGCCGGTCGTCGCCGCCCCCGCCGAAGAACATGAGGAACTGCGCGAGCGACGTGACGACGCCCGCGACCGCCGCCGCCATCGACGAGGTGAGGATGTCGCGGTTGTAGACGTGCATGAGCTCGTGCCCGAGGACGCCGCGCAGCTCGCGCTCGTCGAGGAGCGCGAGGATGCCCTCCGTGCAGCACACCGCGGCGTTCTGCGGGTTGCGGCCCGTCGCGAACGCGTTGGGCGCGGCCGTCGGCGAGACGTAGAGGCGTGGCATCGGCTGCCGCGCCTCCATGGAGAGCTCGCGCACGATCCGGTACATGGCGGGCTGCTCGAGCTCGCTCACCGGGTAGGCGTGCATCGAGCGGATCGCGATCTTGTCGGAGTTCCAGTACGACACCGCGGTCGAGACGACGCCGATGCCCGCGAACACCCAGAGCATCGTCGGGCTGTTGCGGAAGAAGAGTGCCCACAGACCGAGGAGCACCGCCCACAGGACGCCGAAGAGCATCGCGGTCTTGAGACCGTTGAAGTGCTTGTGCATACGCCGCTCCCGTGCGACGCCGTCGGGTGGTGGAGCCCCCGAGCTGCCGACGTCGCTCTACCGGTCCAACGAGAACGCTCGGCGGGTCGTTCCAGAGACACGCAGCACACGACTCACTCCCCGACGGATTGACGGATCCCGCCCGTTGAACGGGCGGGATCCGTCAATCCGTCGGGAAGGGTGGAGCGGACGCGTCAGTCCGTCGGGAGGTCGACCGACGGCGGGAGGTAGCGCGCCTTGAAGGCCGCGCCCGCGACGAGCTGCTGCGTGCGCGCCCACGCCGCCTCGTCGACGCCGTCCGGCCTGCCCGCACCGTCCGCGAGCGCACGCAGCGCCGCGTCGAGCACCGGGTACGGCGGGAGCGAGTCGGAGTCCTCCTGGCCCTCCGCGAGCTCCGCGGACGGCGGCCGCGACACCGTGAACGCTGGAATGACCTCGCTCTCCCGGTTGATCCACGCCGCAAGCTCCTGGACCTCGGTCTTGTAGAGCTGCCCGAGCGGTGCGACCGCGCCGATCCCGTCGCCGTAGAGCGTGAAGTAGCCCGTCCGCACCTCGGAGAGGTTGCCGGTGTTGAGGACGATGCCGCCCGTCGCGTTGGCGATCGCCATGAGCGTCGTGCCCCGCAGGCGCGCCTGGATGTTCTGCTCCGCGACGCTCGTCGCCCCGTCGACGAAGCCGGGCCAGGCGGGCGAGCCCGCCATGCCGTCCTGCACCGCGGACCGCAGCACGCCGTACGCCTCGTCGATCGAGATGACGTGGTGGTCGGTGCCGAGGTTGCGGCCGAGCGCCGCCGCATCGTCGCGTGACGCCTGCGACGAGAAACGCGTCGGCAAGAACGCCGTGAGGACGTTCTCGCCGCGCATCGCGCGCGCTGCGGCGACGGCGACAACAGCGCCGTCGAGCCCGCCGGAGACGCCGACGACGACGCGACCGACGCGTGCGTCCGACGCCGCACGGGCGATGCCGTCCGCCAGGGCGTCGAGGACGCCCTCCCAGTCACGTGAGCTCATCGCTCGTCCTCCTCGTCAGCAGTCGGTCGCAGGATCGCGGGGTGGAGGACGGTCGCGTCCCCCGTCTCGTAGAGCGCGCCGACACGGCCTCCCTCGAACTGGCTCGCGCCGCGCACGTCGAGGCTGCGGACGAACCCGGGCGTCGAGAGCACCTTGCGCGCGAAGTTCGACGGGTGCAGGCGGGTGCCCCACACGCACTCGTAGACGCGGCGCAGGTCGCCGAGCGTGAAAGGCTTCTCGACGAACGCGGCTGCGAGCGTCGTGTACTCGATCTTCGAGCGGGCGCGCTCGACGGCGTCGGCGAGGATCTGGTCGTGATCGAACGCGAGCGTCACCTCCCCCGCCTCGATGTCCCGCACCGCGAAGAAGCGTGCGCGGGCGGCGTCGTCGCCCGCGACGGGCGCGGGAAGGTCGGGGAGGAACGCGAGGTACGCGGTCGAGACGACGCGCATGCGGGGGTCGCGCTGCGGTGCGGAGTACGTGCGGAGCTGCTCGAGGTGGAAGCTCGAGATCTCGAGGCCCGTCTCCTCGACGAGCTCGCGGCGGGCGGTCTCCTCGCCGGGCTCGTCGATGTCGACGAAGCCGCCGGGCAGCGCCCAGCAGCCCGCGTAGGGCTCGTTGCCGCGCTCGACGAGGAGCACGGAGAGCTCGCCGCCGCGGATCGTGAGGACGACGATGTCGCTCGTCACGGCGAACGGCGGGTAGGCCGACGGGTCGTACCCGGCGGGGGCGACGGCGTCAGACAAGGCGCACCTCCTTCTCGCGGAGCAGGTCGAGCGCGACCTTCGTCGTGCCGGGCGCGACGCCCGCGGTGAGGTCGACGAGGACGGTCGTCGCAAGACCCGTGGCGTGCGCGTCGAGCGCGGTCGCGCGCACGCAGTGGTCCGTCGCGATGCCGACGACGTCGACCTCCTCGACGCCTGCGGCGGCGAGGACCTCGGCGAGGGTCCGCCCCGCGGCGTCGACGCCCTCGAATCCCGAGTATGCGGCCTCGTACTCACCCTTGCGGACGCCCACGACGGGCATGTCCGTCGCGGCGAGCGCGGCGGCGACAGCCGGGTGGAGCTCGGCACCGGGGGTGCCAGCCTCGCAGTGGACCGGCCACGTGTCGAGGTAGTCGGGGGTCGCGGACCAGTGCGTGCCCGGGTCGACGTGCCAGTCCTGCGTCGTGACGACGAGGTCGTAGCCGCCCTCGCCGATCTTCGCGGCGACGTCGCGGGCGACGTCGTTGCCGCCGGTGACGCCGAGGGCGCCGCCCTCGCAGAAGTCGTTCTGGACGTCGACGACGATGAGTGCGCGTGCCATCTTCAGCTCCTTGCCGTGAGGTAGGGGGTGCCCGCGACGACGTCGAGGGCGCTCGGGGGCAGCTCGGCGAGCGCTGCCCGGTGGTGGGCGCGGACCTCGTCGAGCGTCGGCAGGTCGGCGATCTTGCCGTCGCGGACGTAGGTGACCTGGAGGTCACGGGTCGTCGTGCCCGCCGGGTGGTTCGTGGCCGTACCCGCGGCACGCGGGACCGCGAGCTCGGCGACAGCGACGCCGTGCGCGTCGAGGACGCGCGTCGCGTCCTTGAAGCCGCCGACGGACGCCTTGTCCGCGGACTTCTTGGCGACGGGTCGCATCTGGCCGTCGGGACCCTCGATCTCGACGAGCTTGTAGACCATCGAGGCGGTCGGGGCGCCCGAGCCGGTGACGACGCGCGTGCCGATGCCGTAGCCGTCGATGGGGGCGCCCTGCGAGACGAGGTCGTCGATAACGTACTCGTCGAGGTCGCTCGAGACGACGATCTTCGTGCTCGTCGCGCCGAGCTCGTCGAGCAGCGCGCGGGCGCGCGTCGTCTCGACGTAAAGGTCACCCGAGTCGATGCGGATGCCGCCGAGGCTCGTGCCGCCAGCCGCGACCGCGTTGCGAATGCCGGTGGGGATGTCGTACGTGTCGACGAGGAGCGTCGTGCCGGCGCCGAGGGACGCGACCTGCGCGGCGAAGGCCTCGGGCTCGGAGTCGTGCGCGAGCGTGAACGCGTGCGCGGCGGTGCCCGTCGTCGGGATGCCGTAGCGGTAGCCGGCCTCGAGGTTCGAGGTTGCGCCGAACCCGGCGACGTACGTCGCGCGGGCCGCGACGACCGCGGCTTCGTCGCCCGTGCGGCGTGAGCCCATCTCGATGATGCTGGCGCCTGCCGCGGCGGTGACCATGCGGGACGCGGCCGACGCGACCGCCGAGTCGTGGTTGAGGATCGACAGCAGGAGCGTCTCGAGGAGCACCGCCTCGCCGAACGTGCCTTCGACGGTGACGATGGGCGACTGCGGGAAGAAGAGCTCCCCTTCGCGGTACGTGTGGATCGATCCGGTAAACCGGTAGGCGGCGAGGTAGTCGAGCGTCGGGGTGTCGACGACGGCGTTCTCGCGGAGGAACGCGATCTGGGCGTCGTCGAACCGGAAGTCGGCGACGGCCTCGAGGGCGCGGCCGATGCCGGCGACGACGCCGTAGCGGCGTCCGGATGGTAGCCGGCGGGTGAAGAGCTCGAAGACCGCGCGCCGGTGGGCGACGCCCGAGGCGAGGGCTGCCTGGAGCATGGTGAGCTCGTAGTGGTCCGTCTTGAGGGACGGGGTGTCGCTGTGCCGTGAGCGGCCTTGTCGCATCTCGACCTCCTTCATACTCACATTGAGCATCATGCCCGGCTGCGGGACACGGCGCAACCCCCATCTCACACCCGATGCCCCGACGGCGCCCCCGCGACTCGTCCTGCCCAAGCACGTCGGAGGCAGACCGACAGCGTCCCGAAGCGCTGGACGTCAGAAAGACGAAGCGGCCCGTCGTGTTCCTGCACGCTAGGGAACGTGCAGGGACACGACGGGCCGCTCGTCGGGAGGGGCTGCTCAGGCCCTCGCGTTCACGCCTTTGGCGATCGCGATCATCTCCTCGCGGGGCACGACCTTGATCCGCTCGCGGCCCGCGGCGACGCCGAGCGCCAGCTCGTGCGCCTCGAGGTTGAGGAAGTCGTCCCACACGACGAGGTCGACGCCGCGCTCTGCGAGCGTCGCGACGATGTCCTCCGGCGCGCCCTTGGGCGCGCGCGGCAGGGAGTCGACGTCCTCGACGAGGTGGCGGATCGTCTCCGACGCGTCCGACTTCGTGTGGCCGATGAGGCCGACAGGCCCACGCTTGATCCAGCCGGTCGCGTACACGCCGGGGACGTGCTCGCCGTCCGCGCCGATGACCCGACCCTCAGCGTTGGGGATGACCCCGCGGCGGTCGTCGAACGGCACGTCCGAGAGCTCGGTGCCGAAGTAGCCGATCGCGCGGTAGACGGCCTGGACGGGCCAGTCGTGGAACTCGCCCGTGCCCTTGACGGTGCCGTCACCCTGGAGCGCGGTGCGCTCGGTGCGCAGCCCGACGACCTTGCCGTCCTCGCCGAGGATCTCCGCAGGCGAGTGGAGGAAGTGCAGGTGGAGACGACGCGACGCGGAGTGCGTCGACGGGTCGACGAGCGCCCAGTCGGTGAGCGTCTTGACGACCTGCTTCGTCTGGTTCGACGAGTCGATCGCGGCCATCGAGCCCTCGTCGAACTCGTAGTCCTCGGGGTACACGACGATGTCGACGTCCGGCACGTGACCGAGCTCGCGGAGCTCGAGCGGCGAGAACTTCGCCTGCGCGGGACCGCGGCGCGCGAAGACGTGGACGTCGGTGACCGGCGAGGCCTTGAGGCCCTCGAAGACGTTGTCCGGGATCTCCGTGACGAGGAGATCCTCGGCGTGCTTCGCGAGGATGCGCGCGACGTCGAGCGCGACGTTGCCAGCGCCGAGGACCGCGACCTCACGAGCCTCGAGGGGCCACGTGCGCGGGACGTCGGGGTGACCGTCGTACCAGGAGACAAAGTCGGCGGCGCCGTAGGAGCCGTCGAGCTCGACGCCCGGGATGCTCAGCGGGGCGTCCTTGATGGAGCCCGTCGAGAAGATCACGGCGTCGTAGTGCTCGCGCAGGTCGTCAAGCGTGAGGTCCGTGCCGAAGTTGACGTTCGCGAGCAGGCGGATGTCGCCACGCTCGAGGACCTTGTGGAGGGCACCCATGATCATCTTGATGCGCGGGTGGTCCGGCGCGACGCCATAGCGCACGAGGCCGAACGGCGCGGGCAGGCGCTCGATGAGGTCGATCGAGACGTCGATGCCAGCCTTCGAGAGGATGTCGGAGGCGTAGATGCCGGCAGGACCGGCGCCGACGATCGCGACGCGCAGGGGGCGAGAGGTGTTCACGGATGCAGGCCTTTTCGGTGCTGGTGGATACCCGGTGGTGTGGAGCGAGTGTGGCCCGGGCTGCGGGCGTCGTCACGTGGATGGCGCCGGATGACCGCATCGCGGACACCCGGCCGTCCGCACGACGCGCGCGGGACGGCCACCGTTCAGGGTAGTCGTGCCCGGGCGCGCGGGGTGTGGCTGGTGAGGACTCTCACAGGATCCCTACCTGCGGGGTGGCGCTCCGACACGGTTGGGAACGTCGTCGAGGCCGGACTGGGCGACGAGCTCGGCGAGCGCGTCGTAGGGGTCCGGGAGCTCCGCGTCGACGACGTGGTCCTCGATCTCCGCGACCTGGGGTCGCGAGAGGATCGCGAGCGAGACGACGACGGCGGCGGCCATGAGTCCGACGCCGATCCAGGACGTCACGACGACGGAGCCCGCGAACGCGCTGTGCGCGGAGTCGAGGAGCGCCTGGGCGCGGGACGGGTCGAGCTGCGCGGCGACACCGGTCGCACCGCCGAGGGTCTCGCGTGCAGCCTCCTGCTGCGCGGAGGTGAGCCCGCCAGGCAGGGCGATGTTGCGGTGGTAGCCCGCGGACATGATGCCGCCGAGGATCGCGGTGCCGAGGACGGCGCCGAGCTCGTACGCGGTCTCGGAGATCGCGGACGCGGCTCCCGCGCGGCCCGCGGGGGCCGAGGAGAGGATGAGGTCGTTCGAGACCGTCTCGGCCGCGCCGGCGCCGACGGAGAGGATGACGAACGCGGTGATGACGGGCCACAGCGTGCCCGCTCCCCCGGCGACGGCGACGATCCCGTAGCCAACGGCGGCGAACGCCATGCAGGCAGCGATGATGCGCCCCGGTGCGACGCGCGCGACGACCTTGACGACGAGGAGGCCCGCGACGATCGTCGCGAGCAGCCCGGGCAGGAGCGCGAGGCCGGCCTCGACGGGGCGGAGCCCGACGACGAGCTGGAGGTCCTGCGAGACGAAGTAGAGGAACCCGGTGATCGCGACGACGGAGAGCAGGTTGACGAGGACGCCGCCGCCGAACGCCGGGGAGGCGAAGAGGCGGACGTCGAGCATCGGCACGTCCCTCGTGAGCTGGCGGCGCACGAAGGCGCCGCCAGCTGCGAGGCCGAGCGCGAACGCTGCGAGCGCGAGGCCGGTGAGCCCGTTCTTCGCGACCTCTTTGACGCCGACGACCACCGGGGTGATGGCTGCGACGGACAGGAGGATCGAGACGATGTCGAAGGGTCCGGGGCGCGGGTCGCGCGACTCGGGGACGACGAAGGGCGCGGTGGCGAGCATGAGCATGAGGACGGGGACGCTCATGAGGAACACCGAGCCCCACCAGGCGTGCTCGAGGAGGAACCCGCCGACGATGGGTCCGAGGGCGGCGCCGCCGGAGAACGCTGCGGCCCAGATCGCGATCGCGAGCCGCAGCTCGGAGCGGTCGGTGAAGATGTTGCGGATGAGTGACATCGTCGAGGGCATGAGCATGGCGCCGAAGAGGCCCATGGCTGCGCGGCCGGCGATGAGCCACTCGGCGCTCGGTGCGTAGGCGGCGAGCGCCGAGACGACGGCGAAGCCGGTCGAGCCGAGAAGAAGCATGCGTCGTCGGCCGAAGCGGTCGGCGAGCGAGCCCATGGGGACGAGGAGCGCGGCGAGGACGAGCGGGTAGACGTCGACGATCCACAGGAGCTGCGTCCCTGACGGGGTGAGGGCCTCGGAGATCTGTGGGAGGGCGAAGCTCAGGACCGTGTTGTCGACCGAGACGAGCAGCACGGGCAGGAGCAGGACGGCGAGGGCCGCCCACCGGCGTCGGCGGCTCGGGGGGCCGTCGACGCCGGTGGCGTCCGGGGCGGGCTGCAGCCCAGGGAAGCTGCGACGCTCCCGGTCGACCGCGCGCCTGTCAGGGGTGCGGCGCGCGGTGTTCGTGGGGGTCTGGCGGTGCGTGGCGGCGTCCTCGTGGTCGCCGCCGTTGCGGGTGGTCACTGCGTTCCTCTCGTGGCGCGGGTGACGGGCGTCGGACGACGCCGCTCTCTTCAACCGTCCAGACGGTATAGAAACCAACGCCTGACCCTAACCGTCCAGCCGGTATAGTTGCAAGGTGGCATCGAGCACACGGCCCGCCGACGCGGACCCTCCCGGAACCCGACCCGCCGTCACGACGGCGGCACGCCGCCATGCTGTGAGCAACGCCCGCGCAGAAGCCACCAGAGGCCGCATCCTCGACGCGTTCGCCCGGACCCTTGTCGAGCAGGGTGAGCGCGCGGCGACCCTCGACGCCGTGGCCGCCGCCGCCCAGGTCTCCAAGGGCGGGCTCCTCTATCACTTCGGCTCGAAGATGGCGCTCGTCGACGGCCTCCTCGCGCGCATGGTCGAGCTTGCGCTCGCCGATGTCGCAGTCATGCGCGCAGCCCCTGAGGGCGCGGTTGCCTACCTCATCCGCACCTCGGCGATCTCGGACACCCCGTTCGACCTCGACTACCTCGCCGCGACGAGGCTCGCCGAGGGCCCGTTCCCCCAGGCACGTGTCGCACTCACGAAGGCGCACGAGGCGTGGCTCGCCGCGACCGTCGAGGCCGTCGGCGACCCCGTGCTCGCCCGTGCGATCGTCCTCGTCTCCGACGGTCTCTACCTCGAGGCCGCGACCCGCCGCGGTTCCCGCACGCCCGCACCCACACCCGACGGACCCCAGGAACGGCCGACGAGCCCGGCCGGAGCGGCCGAGCTCGTCGCCCTGCTCGAGTCCGTCATCGCCTCGCGGCGCGCCTGACCTTCGTCCCGGCGTTCTCCCGGCGCTGGGCCCTGCGCTGCGACCGTCGCGCGGACCTCGCCTCACGCCTGCGCGCCTTGGCGGCACGCAGCGACGTGCGCGAGAGCTGCCCGCGCAGCCGCTGGCGACGCGTGCCGTGCTGCGCAAGAGCCGCCAGGAACTCGTCCGTCTGCTCCCACGTGGCGTCCGCGAGCGCCGCGTCCGGGTCGCCTGGTCCGAAGACCGCAGCGTCGGCCCGGGTCGCGACGCCTCGCGCCGAGACCTGCGGGAACGTCGCCTCGATGAGGCGCGCCGTCTCCGAGCGGGTCGCGCCGGGCGCGGGCGTCGTGGCTCGGTCACGCACCGCGTCGAGGACCTCGTCCCACGCCCCCGTGACACGCACCATCGGGTCGCGTGCGCGGCGTCGACGCCGCCGACGGCGCGCCTTCGCGGCGACGATGAGCAGGGGTGGCAGCACGAGGAGAAGGATCGGCACGCCGATCGCGAGCGTCATGACGACGACGGACGTCCAGTCGGTGACGATCTCCTCGACGTCCTCGCGCGCGTCGACGTCGACGTTCTCGACGTCCTCCTCGGGCTCGACGACGGGGTCCTCGAGGCTCGGCGGCGGCTGGACCACCTCCGGCTGCGGGTCCGGCTCGGCCTCCTCCGGGTCGTTCGACGGCGTGCGTGAGGTGTCAGGCGTCGGGAAGTACGGCACCCAGCCGTGTCCCTTGTAGGCGATCTCGACCCAGGCGACGACGTCCCCGCCCGTGAGCGTCACGGGTCGCGTGACGTCGGTGCCCTCGGCGGGCCGGAAGCCCATGACGACGCGCGCGGGAAGCCCGAGGTTGCGCGCCATGAGCGCCATCGCGGACGCGTACTGCTCGTCGTCGCCGATCATTCGGTCCTCGGTGAGCAGCATGTCGATGCGGGACACGCCGTGGCCTGCGAGCGACGGATGGTCGCCTGCGGCGGTGATGCCGTGAGAGAAGTACCCCTGCTCCGAGAGCGCCGCGGCGAGGGCGCGTGCGAGGAGCGCGGGGCTCGTCGCGTTGCGGGCGATGTCCGCGGCCTTCTGCGCGGCCGAGTCAGGGACCTGCTCGAGCTCGGCCTGCTGGACGTCGGCGATCTCCGCGTCGGCAAGCTGTTCGTCCGAGAGGGTGGGTGGCACGACGACCTCGGCGGTCCACCGGTCGCCCTCGCGTAGCCCGCCGGGGAGCACCGCCGCGCCCGTCGCGTCGTTGAACCGGAACGCGAGCTGCTGCTCGCGCGAACGCCGCCCCTCGAACGCCAGGCGTGACGTCTGGCCGACGGTCGGCAGCCACACCCCGCTCAGCCCGTCGATCGTCACGTCGATGCTCGCCGGCGTTCCCGCCGTACGCACGGGGATGGACTCGCCGACGCGACGGAACGCTCCCGAGCCGCCGAGCGCACCCGTCGAGTCGACGTTCCACACGACGCCGTCGAACGTGTCCATCGTCGCGAGGCGCACGAGCGCGCCCTCGGGAAGTCCTGCGACGGTGACGAGCGGGGTCTCACGCAGGTCCTTGTGGAACGTCCTGAAGCCCGTGAGCGGGCTCACCTGGTCGCGCAGGTCGAACGGCGGCACGATCTGGTTGCGGAGGATCGTGCGGGGCGCGTCTCCCGCGACGAGCGGTGCGCCGACGATGCCACCGCCGCCGATGGCCACGACGGCCATGACGGCGAGCGTCACGAGACGGCGCGGGTGCCAGCGGCGCGTGCGCCACGCGAGCCACGGCACGGTGAGCGCGGTGAGGCCGATGCCGACCACGGTCGCGAGCGGGGCTTCGACGGTGCCGAGGAGGATCGCACCGACGAGCAGTGCGAGGGGTGTCGTCACGGCGACGGCGAGGCCGATCCGTTCCCGGCGTCGCGCACCCGCGGTCGCGTCGGAGCGGCTGCGGCGACGGTCGGTCGTGTCGACGGTCGCGGCCCACGCCGCGAGGACGGTGCCGCCGAGCGCCATGACGAACGGCGGGACGAGCACGGAGCCGAGCGTGCCGAGCGGTGGCTCGAGCGTGAGCACCTCCTTCCACGACGTCACCAGACCTTCGAGAAGGGTGCGGAACGTCGTGAGCGTCGGGACGACGCGGGCGACGGTCGTCGTCGGCGCGGCGAACGCCCCACCGGCGAGGAGGTAGGCGACGGCGGTCGCACCGAGCACGACGATCCCGCCGGCGCGTCGGGCGCGCCCGACGAGGACGATGACGGCGCCGAGGAGCACTCCGGCGAGGAGCGTGGGCAGGACCGCGGCGACCCCGTAGGCGGGGACGAGCGCGAGGGTTGCGAGGAGGACGGCGAGCGCGGAGACGACGGTGCTCGTCGTCCGCCGCAGGGCGGGGCGCTGACCGGTGCCGCCGAGGTCGATCGTGCGGACGTCGTGGCTCATGCGGCCACCAGCCGTCGCATGAGCCGCGGCAGGTCCTTCGCGGAGCCGAGCGTCGCGACCGTGAGGAGGTTGCGGGTCTGCAGCGTGAGCTCGTGGTCTTCGCCGACCGACACGATGACGGTGCGGACGCCGGCGGGCACGTGCGCGGCGCGCGCGCGCAGCTCGGGGGCGTCGAGGCTCGAGCCCGTGACGACGAGAGCGAGGGACGCGTGCGGCACGGTGCGAGCGATCTCCTGGGTCACGGGTGCTTCGTCGGGCTCGCCGTCGCGCAGTTCGATGCCCGCGCAGTCGTCGAGGAACGACGGGGGCGTCGTCGAGCGCAGGGTGCGTGTCGCGGTGAGCGCGGTGACCTCGAGCTCCTCGCGGAGCGCCTGCTGCCCGATCGACGCGTAGACGGTGACGGCGAGCTCGAACTCGTCTTCGTCGCGGTAGTCCGCGAGCGTGTCGACGAGCCCGAGCGCGGTGTGGGTGCGGCGGGTGTCCTCGAACTGTCGGACCATGAGACGCCCGAGTCGCGCGGAGGACCGCCAGTGGATCGACCGGCGATCGTCACCGGGCACGTACTCGCGCAGCGCGTGGAACGACATGTCGTGGTCGGAGACGACGCGCGTCGCCTCGCCTTCGAGGTCCCGCAGGACGCCCGTGCGCGCAGTGCCGAGCGACACCGTGCGGGGGTGGACGTAGAGGTGCTCGGGCTCGGTCCACATGACCTGCCGACGCACGAGGCCGAGCGCGTCGCCACGCACGGACCGGACAGGTCCGACGGTGAGGACGGACCGGCGCGCCCCAGCGACCGCGAAGACCTCCTCGAACTCGGCCTCGGAGGCAAGCGAGGGAAGGTCGACGTCGGCCTGCCCCGCGCCGACGGGCAGGACGATGCGGGCGGGCAGGGTGCGTGCTCGGCCGACGTTCGTCACCTGGAGACGGCCGACGGCACGCTCGCCGACGACGATGCGGTGGTCGGCGAGGTCGAGCTCGACCCGGTACGTGGAACGTCCGAGCGTGAGGATGATCGAGATGACGAGGAGTGCGGCGAGCGTCGCGCCCCCGACGACGAGCTCGTCCCAGCCGTAGCGCCGTCCGAGGACGAGCCCGCCAAGGGCGCCGACGAGCACGATCCAGCCGAGAGGGCTGATATGACGGCCGATCCATGCGCCGGCCCGGCTCAGGGGCCCGGCGGCGCGCCGGGCGCGGACGCCGAGGTCGCGGGCGTGGGTGCCTGCGGCGCGCACGCCCGACCGGGTGCGCGCTCCTGCGGCGCGCAGGTCGCGTCGAGCCATGTCAGCCGACCCGCTCCACGGGCGGTGCGGTCGTCGCGAGCACGTCCTGGATGATCTCGGGTGCGGTGACACCCGCGAACTCGGACTCGACGTCGAGCACGAGCCGGTGCGCGAGCACGGGCTCCGCAAGGTCCTTGACGTCGTCGGGGACCACGAACGCACGACCCTGGGCAGCCGCCCACACCTTGGCGCAGCGCACGAGCGCGAGGCAGCCACGCACAGACACGCCGAGTCGCGTGCGTGTGTCGGTGCGCGTCGCCTCGGCGAGCCGCGAGATGTAGTCGAGGACGGCGTCGTCGACGTGGACGTCGGCAGCCATGTCAGCCATATCGGCGACCGCGTCGGTCGTGATGCGCGGTCGCAGCCCGGCCGTGCGGTCGCGCGTCGCAGAGCCCGCGAGAATCTGGACGGTCGACGCGTGGTCGGGGTAGCCGAGGGACGTCTTGAGGAGGAACCGGTCGAGCTGCGCCTCGGGGAGCCGGTATGTGCCTGCTTGCTCGATGGGGTTCTGGGTCGCGATGACCATGAACGGGCGGCCGACGGCGTAGGGCTCGCCGTCGACGGTGACCCGTGACTCCTCCATAACCTCGAGGAGCGCGGACTGCGTCTTGGGAGACGCACGGTTGATCTCGTCGGCGAGGACGATCGACGCGAAGATCGGCCCGCGGTGGAACTCGAAGCGGTTCTGCCCCTGGTCGTAGACCGAGACACCCGTGACGTCCGACGGCAGGAGGTCCGGCGTGAACTGGATGCGGTTGTGCGTGCCCTGAACCGTCGCGGCGAGCGAGCGCGCGAGCGACGTCTTGCCCGTGCCGGGCGCGTCCTCGAGGAGGAGGTGCCCCTCGGCGAGCAGCGCCGTGAACGCGAGGCGGACCGTGTGCTGCTTGCCGAGGACGGCCTGCGAGACGTTGTCGACAAGAGTCTCGAAGGTCTCGCGGAACCAACCGGCCTGCTCGGGGGTGATCACAGTGCGTTCTCCTCAGGAGGTACGTGCCGCAGGTGCGGCGTCGTGCGGGTCGTGCGTGGGCGAGCGGTGCAGTTGCGGCGTCAGGCGCCGGCTCCGTCGGCGGAGTCGTCGGTCGGCGGGTCGGTAGGCTCCGTCGTCGGTGGCTCCGTCGGGGGCGGCGTCGGCTCGTGGTCGACGTAGATCTCCTTCCACGCCGACGTCTTCTCCCGGTCGCTCCCGAAGTACTTCGCGCGCAGGACAATCCGGACGTCGTACCATCCGGGGGCGATCTTCGAGGGGTGCGTGTACTCCCGGGCGTCTTTTGCGGCCGACCCGAGGAACGTTCCCTCGCCCCCGCTGCCCTTCGGACGGTAGTAGACGTCGAAGCCCTGGACCCTCCAGAACACGGGCGCGGAGTAGCTCCACTGCACCGCGAGGATCTGCGGCTCCTCGCTGAGGTCCGTGATTGAGCCGGGTGCCGCGGAGTCGGCGTCCTCGGCGACCTTGTCGTAAGCCTCGGCCTTGACGGCCTGCCCGAGGGCGTTGACCGTCCGCGTAGTCACGGTAATCGTCGTGCCGGGGCGCACCGCGGTGTCCTCGGCGCCGGGGTCGTTGGCCACCGTCACCGACTCGCCCGTGCGCAGGGTCCCGCTCTTCGTCTCCCCGTCACCGACCTTGACCGAGTACGTCGTCTCGACGTCGGAGCCGCCCGACTCGGGCCGACCCTCGGGGCTGTTGCTGGGCGCGGTGATTCTCACCGAGTAGAAGCCGGGGCTTGCCTTGCCGAACTCGATCTTCGCGGGCGCGGACGCCGTGACGACCTTCTTGCCCTCGATCCGCACGGTCTCCGAGCAGACGACGTTGCCGCCGGCCTCGGGGATCGTGCAGGCACGGACAGCGATCGACGGCGATGTCGTCCCGCCGGCGAGCCCGGACGCGACGTACTCGGACGACCTCACCGTGGTCGTCCGGCCTCCGCTCTCGCTCACCTCGTAGTGCTCGAGACCGATGCCAGCGCCGCCGAGATTGTCGGGCTTCGACCAGCTGTAGGTGACAACGCCCTCGCCGAAGGCACGCCCGGTGGCGGCCTCGGAACGGCCGCTTAGGACGGGGCTCGGCGCGACCCACGTCCGCACGGTCGTGCGCCCTGGCGCACCCTCGCCGGCCTTGTTCGTCGCGACGACTCTCACGGTGTAGGTCACGCCGTTGCGCACGCCCTCGAGCAGCGCGGTGGTCTCGCCCGTCAGCGTTCCCGTGACGGTGCTGCCTCCACCCTCGGGCGTCGCAGTCACCGCATAGCTCTTGATCGGCGCTCCGTTGTCCGGCGCCTTGTCCCAGCGGACGTTGACGACGCCGTGGCCGATCTTGCTGTCGTTGCTGCGTGTCGCCGTCACGACCGGCGCCCCCGGAACCCCCGCGGGCACCTCGGTCACAATCGGCGACCACGGCCCTTCCTGGTCACGGCTCGAGACCGCGCGCACGCGCACCGAGTACGACTCGCCGTTGCGCAGGCCCGTGAACGTCCGGGTGAGTGCCGTCTCGTCGACGACGCCCGGCGCGCCCGTGCCACGCAGCTCGATGCGGTACTTCGCGACGGGTGACCCTTCGGTCGCCGGCTGGTTCCACGTCACCTTGAGCTCGCCGTCGCCAAACTTCACCTGCGGCGCCGCCGGCGCCTCAGGCAGCGTGTCAGGCGTCGCCGGCCCCACCGGGGCCGAGAGCTCCGACGAGCCGATCTCGTTGACGGCCCGCACGCGGAACGTGTACTCCGTGCCGTTCTTCAGCTCGGTCATCGTGCAGCTCGTCGACGCGCAGGACCTCTCCTTGCCCGTCTGGTCGACGACGACGTAACCCGTGATGGGTGTGCCGTTCGCGGCGGGTGCAAGCCACGAGAGCTCGACGGTCCTGTTCCCGACCGCGCCGACCGTGAGACCCGTCGGGACGTCGGGTGCCGCGCGGACGTTGAGGACGATCTGACCGCCGACCTCGCGCGCCGGGTCGTCCGTCTCGTCACGGACCGCGAAGCGCACCGTGAGCCGACCGACATGGTCGGCAGGTGGGGTCACCGTGACGCTCGACGCACTGATCGACACCGGCACGGACACGCCGCCCGTCTCGTTCGCCGCGGACACGACACGCAGCGGACGGTCGAACGGGTTGAACACGCCCTCGAGCACGTTGAAGGTCACCGCCTCGCCAGCCGCCACGTTGCGCTCGATGTCCGAGACGCGCGCCAGCTGCCTGTCGGACGCGAGGACACGGAAGTCGATCTGCGCGGGCAGGCTCTGCCCCTCGCCGTAACCGATGGCGAGACTCACGGTGCCGACCGCTCCCCGCGTCGCCCCCGGCGCGGCCGCGAGCGTCAGCACCGAGCCGGAGAGCGTCGCCGTCACACCTGACGAACCGCTCGGCGCCTGGACGATCGAGTAGGTATACCTGTTCTGCTCGGGCGTCACACCCTCCGGACCGACCGTCACCCTCGTGAGGTCGAGAGAGATGGGCGCACCGCCCTGGGCCACCTCGATGAGCCGCGGCTGGAAGGTCGGCGGGACCGTTGCCGTCGCGAAGACGGTGATCGGCAGGGAGATCGTCGCCGTGCGCGTCCCGAGCATGCCGACGGGCCCGTCGACGACGTCGAACGTGATCGACGCCGGTCCGCCCTGGAAGGTCTTGTCGGAGACGTACCGGAGCGTCGTCTCGTCGACGACGAGGCTCGAGCCGTCGCTGCGCGTCGCCGTCACCGACTGCTCCGATGCGATGCGCGCCGTCTTGCCGGGTCCCACCTGGACGAACTCCGCGATGTCGATGAGGAGCTCCTCACCCGCACCCACGCGCAGGTCGCGCGCCTTGGGACGCTTGACCGGCGGGAAGTCGCCGAGCGCAGGCACCGTGACGAACGCGTACGCGTGCGCCCCCTCGGCCTCCGGCCGGGTGTTCGTGAGGAGGAACGGCACGGTGCGGGCCGTCGGACCGAGCGTCACCTCGACCTTGCCGTCGACGACGCGCGCCTGGTCGGCGTGGGACGACGGCACCGACAGCGCGAGGTCGGACAGAGGGCCGGACGGGTTGACGGCGACCGCGAGGACGTCGACCTTCACCGACGTCTTCTCGATCGTCTCCGTCGCCGGCACGACGACGTCGTTCGCGATCGGCGGCAGGATCCGTGCGTCCGTCGAGACGACGATCGCGAGCGTCGCCGTCGCCCACGCCCCGAACTCGTTCGAGACGCGGTAGGGGACGTTGTACGTGCCCGGCTTCTCCGGGGCCACAGCGACGATGCGCCGGCCCTCGATGCCGAGCTCCGTGATGCCGTCGACCGGCTCGAGCGGTGATGTGAGCGTCAGCTCGCCACCCGACGGGTCGACGTCGTTGAGGAGGACGCGCACCTCGACGCGCTCGCCTGGCCGCACGCGCACCTCGTCGTCGCGCGCGACGATCGCCGGCGGGTCCGCGGGCGCCTTCGCGATGCCGACACGCACCGTCGCGACAGCACGCTGGCCCACCCAGTCCTCGACCGCGTACGTGAACGTGTCCGTGCCCGACGAGTCCGGGAACGCCTCGTACTCGAGGTAGTCCGGGCCGGTCGACACGACGAGGCCCTTCGTCGGCGCGGACGCCTGCCCGAGCAGCAGCACACCGTCACCGTCGTCGTCGATGCCGACGAGCGGGATCGTCACGCGGACGCGCTGGCCCGCGAACACGCGGGCCTCGACATCCTGCGGACGCGGCGGTGCCTTCGTCGCCGGGTCCGATGCCCGGACGTTGATCGTCACGCGCGCCGCGGCCTCGTTGCCGTGCGGGTCGACGACGGCGAAACGGGCCGTCACCGTCGACGGCGACGACGGCGCCTGGAAACGCAGGACGTCACCCGAGACGAACATGAGGCCCTCGGACGGCTCCTCGACGAGCGTGCCGCGCAGCGACACCTTGTCACCGTCCGGGTCGGACGCACTCTCGAGCACCGGGATCGTCACGACACCGCCCGTGCGGACGGTGACCTCGACGTCCCGCGCGACCGGGGCACGGTCCTTCGACTCCGCAGCCTTCGGGATGACGAGGATCTCCCCCGTCGACTCCGTGATGCCGTTCGAGACCGTGTACCGGACCTTCTCCGGGCCCTCGAGCCGGCGCGTCGCCGTGATGCGCAGCAGCTCGTGACCGAGCACGCCGAGCCGCAGCGCCGACCCCTCCTCGGCGCGGACCGACGTGAGCACGAGCACGAGCCCGTTGGGGTCGGTGTCGTTGGCCGTCGGTGAGATCGTCACCTCGCCGCCGTTCGGCAGCATCGCACGGTCGCTCACCGCGACCGGCGGCAGGACCGACTCAGGACGTTCGATGACCTCGATGCGCGCGAGGCCGCGCGTCGTCTGGGAGCCCGCCGACACCGTGAACGGCACGTAGTACGAGCCTGCGGCCGGGGCGGAGAACATGAACGTGCCCGTCGCGAGGTCCGGCGTCACCTCGACGCCCTCGACCGCGTCGACCGCCGTCAGCGTCACCGGGGCCACCGTCGTCGGCCTGACCGCCGCGAGGACGTCGACCTGCACCGGCTCGCCGACGAACGTCTCGGCGAGCAGCGGGTCGAGCTGCGGTGCGAGCGTGCCCGCCGCACGAACGTCGACGAGGACCTCGCCCTCGACCGGGTCCGTCGAGCCGTCCGTGACGCGCACGGAGACGCGGTGCCGACCGAGTCGGTCACCCGCCTGGAAACGCAGCAGACCGTCCTGGCGCGACGTCACCTGAGCGCCCTCGACCGTGCTCGCGCCGACGAGCCTGAGGTCGTCGCCGTCAGGGTCGAGGAACGACGAAAGGACGTCGACCTCGGTGGCCGCGCGAGCCTCGACCTGCGCGACCGGCACGCGGACCTGGCTCGGTGAGCCGTCGTCACCGTCGGGCGTCACACGGATCCGCACGGTCGAGGCGGGCGGCGTGCCGCGACGGCGGCCGTCGGACACCGTGTAGTTGAGCGTGTACGTGCCGCTCGCGCCAGGCTTGACGACGACCTGCAGCGACCGGCCGCCAGCGATCGCCTGGATGTGACCGACCTCCTCCGGGAGGGGGTCGATCGACGCGACGGTGAGGACGCCGCACTCCGTGTTGACATCGTTGTCCAGCACGGGGAGCACTGTCGTGCGCCCCGCCCGAACCCCGAACACGTCGGGCTCCGGCATCGGCTCGGACTCCTCGTCACGGCACGTGTCGACCGCGTCGTCCTTCTCCTGGTCCTGCGCGTCCGAGTCCTTCTCCGTCTCCGCCTCGGTGCGGTCCTCGATGTCCTGCCAGTTCGGCGTGAGCATCTGCGGAACGTCCTCAGGGAGCCACATCATGCCGCCGACGACGTCGTTGAGGACGACGATGCCGCGGTTGACGCGGAACCGCAGCTGGGTTGACGCCGTCATTCCCTCGAGGCTCTCGACCTGGTCCTCCTGGCCCGCGCACCTGCGCAGGTAGCTCGCCGTCGGTGTCGACCACGCACCGTACTCGCAGCCGCGCGCCACGACGGGCGCCGCAGCCGCACCGGTCGCACCGGGCGCGACGAGCTCGACGTCGCCGCCCGACGACGGGATGCGCGCAAGATTCGTGCCTGTCGCGACGAGCACCACGTCGTGCGCCGGCCCCGTGAGCTGGAGAACAGGGTCCGCCCCCGCGCCCGAGACGTCGCTCGACCAGCCATCGCCGAAGAGCGTCGTGCCTGCGAGAACGACGAGCTGGTCACCGACCGCCGCTGCCTGGACGGGCTGCGCGATGCCGCCGACCATCGCGTCGACGCCGCCCGGCGGGTTCGGTGCGGCAGCGAGCGCGGCCGTCACGGCCTCACCCGCGTCCTTCATCGTGCCGTCCTCCGCGAACGTCAGCGCCTCGTCCTGGAGATCTCCCCGGTGCACGGTGCCCGTCGCGGGGTCGAGGGCCACGACGTCGCCCGCGTCGGTCGCGACCGCGACCGCCCCCGCTCCGAGCGTGAGCGTCGCCGACTCCGGCTCGAGCGAGAGCGCGCCGAGGTCCGTGGTGCGTCCCGCCCACACGTGCCCGTCCGCCGACGTCACGGCGTACGAGCCGCCCGCGACCGAAACACTCTCCGTACCGCCGACCTCGATCGCGCTCGTGAGCGCGACCGCCGCCGGGTCGACGAGCGTGAGCGCGCCCGGCTCGACGAGCACGACGTCACGCCCGGACTGCAGCACCTCGAAGACGTTGCCGCCCTGCGCCACGAGCCCGCCGTCGAGCTCCTTGACCTGCGAGCTGTACCGCGCAAGCTTCTGCTGGTTGCGGTACGTCAACCACACACCACCGTCGTTGAGCTCGACCTGCTCGACGGTGACGCCCGGGTTGACGAGCGCGAGCGTCGCGAGGACCGCGGGCACAAGGCCCACGGCCGAGTACGTCGCCCACCGGCGCCGCGGGGAGAGACCCGCGGCCTTGTCGAGCTGCCGTGCGCGTCGCGTTGTCGTCATGGAAAACACCCTTCGAGCGGTTTCGTCGACAGCTGGCCGTTGGCCCGCACGATCGAGACCTCGATGCACACGGAGTCCGTGCCCTCGGCCATCGGGACGTCGACGTACGGCACCTCGACACGCTCACGACGCTCCGAGTCCTCGAGACCCCAGAGGTAGCCGTCGCCGTCCTGCGCCGCAGGGTTCACCCACGTGAAACGGACCGTGCCCGTGCCGATCTCCGTCGCCTGCAGCGTCGTCGGCGAGGGCACCCGGCCCGACGTGATCGTCGTCGGCTCCGGGCTCGGCTCCGCCGTCGGCGTCGTCACGGAAGGGCGCGGCTCGTCCGCGTCCCGCCCGAACGCGAGATAGCCCGCGCCGACGAGCACCCCGGCGAGCACGACGACCGACGCCGCGACCGCGACTGCGCGGCCGGGCCTCGTGGTCCGCGCCTCGGGCCCCGTCGGAGGGGTAGCGCCGGGCTCCGGGAGCGGCGCGGGCACGACGTAGCCGGGCGCCGGCGCCGGCACCTGGGCCGGCGCGACCCCGCCGTACGAGACTGCAGGCGCTGCACTGACCGGTGACGCCGGCACCGGCGCGGCCACGACGGGCTGCTCGGCCGTAGGCACCTGCGCCGACGGGTCGATCGTCACAATCGGCCGCGCGCGCGTCGCCTCGGCACTCACCTCGGCCGACGTGTTCTGCACGCGCGGGACCGCACGCTCCGTCGGGTCGAGGACGTCGATCTGCGTGGCCGTGAGACCGAGCGACCGCTCGATCTGCTGGAGCGCGTGCGCGAACCCGACCGCCGTCGGGTACCGACGGACCGGGTCCTTGCTCATCGACCGTGCGAGGACCGCCTGGAGCGCGGTCGGCACGTCGTCCCGGTCGATGTTCGGCAGCGGCGACCGCTCGATGCGGTAGATGAGGTCCGCGGCGCCGTTGGGCTGCCCCGCGATCTCGAACGGCGACCGGCCCGCGAGCATCGAGTAGACCGTCGCGCCGAGCGAGTAGACGTCGGCCCGCGTGTCACCGTGCGGGTCCGACTGCAGAAGCTCGGGGGGCGACCACGGGATCGACATGCCCGTCCCCGCAGCGCCCGCACCACCCGTCGCAGCCGCGATGCCGAAGTCGGTGAGCGCCGGATACCCGAAGTCGGTCGTGAGGATGTTCGCCGGCTTGATGTCACGGTGAAGGATGCCGAGACGATGCGCGGACTCGACCGCGGACGCAAGACGGATCCCGGTGCGCAGCGTCTCCTGCACCGTGATGCGCTCGGTGCGGTAGCGGGCACCGATGCCGGGTCGCGAGCAGTACTCCATGACGAGGTACGGACGGCCGTCGGCCGAGATGTCGGCGTGGTGGATCGTGACGATCGACGGGTGGTGCGAGAGCTGGGCCATGAGATTGGCCTCGGTCGAGAACCGTACGCGCGTCTCGTCGTCGAGCGAGCTCGCGAGGAGCACCTTCACCGCGACCGAGCGCGACGGAAGGTCCTGGCGGTACTCGAAGACGTCCGCGAAACCCCCGAGGCCGAGCAGCTTGACGTACTCGAAACCAGGGATCTCCGGGGGCGCTGCTGGCTCTCGACGGGCCCTCATCGGTCGCGCACCACCGAGAAGGTCACGCCGTCACCGATGTCGACAGTCGCACCGACGGCGAGCAGCGTCGGCACCCCGGGCGCGAGCCGGACCGGCGCGCTCCCCGCGGTGTGCACGACGACACCGTTCGTCGAGTTGAGGTCGGTGACGAACACGCGGTCGCCGTCGTCCTGGACCTGGGCGTGGGTGCGCGAGATGTCATGGTGCGGGCTCGGCACCGTGACGAGCCTCGGCAGCGAACGGTTGGGCACGCGGCTCACGACGGGAGCGCGTCCGATGAGCACGACACGCTCGAGCGTCACGACGAGGCCCGAGGACATCACGAGCTTCGCGGGACCACGTCCGGCCGGCACGGCGAAGGGCCCGGGCACCCGGTCCCCCGTCCACGTCGGCAGGCTCTTACGGATCTCGACGAGGTCAGAGCTCATGACCGTGAGCCCGTCGTGGTCCGCCGCGCCCTGGACGATCGAGCTCGCCGCGACCGGCGCCGACGGAACAGGCGGGACGGGCGGCACGGGCGGCACGGGCCGTGGCGTGGACGGCACGGGGGCCGGGCGAGTGCCCTCGACCTCGGCGATCGCGTCGACCTGCGCCCTGAGTGCCGCGTCGACGCCGAGGACCGTCATCGCGTCGAGGTGGTCCTCGTCGAGCTCAGGCGCCGCGGGGGGCTCCGCGCCCGCGTCGGACGTGCCCTCAGCAAGGACCGTCGCAGGCAGGTCAGCGGCAGCGTCGGCCGCGGCCCGTGCCTCGACCTCGGCGCGTAGCTCGGGCGTCACCTTGAGGATCGTGTCGTCGTCCTCAGCGAGGTCGTCCAGCGCCTCTGCGGGCGACGGCGCGCTACGTGGCAGGGCGAGGATCGTCGCGTCGTCGATCGAGTCGAGGTCGGTCGCGGCCTCGTCGAGGACAAGCTCGACCGCGGCCGACGGCACGACCGCCGACAGCACGGGGAGCGGCCCTCCCGGATGACGTTCCGCTCCGACAGCCTCGAGGAGCAGCCCCTGCACCGACCCAAGATCGTGCTGTGTGCAACGCCCGCGCGCGCCCTCGAGGACCGTGCGTCCCTCGTCGGTGCTCACCGTGAGCACGACGTCACCGAGGAGGCGCGCGTGCACGCCTCCCCCGACGACGGAGAACGCGCCGTAGGACGAGACCGCGTCGCCGACGACGCGCACCGCGTCGTCGACGTCAGCGCCGTCGCGCAGCGCGAGCCACACCTCGTCGACGAGCGCGGGCGTGGCCTCGGACGGCAGCAGGACCGTCAGTCCGTCGGTGATGACGGCGAACCAGGTGCCGGGGACGGAACGAGGGACGATCATGAGAGGCCTCCCCCGGCTGGCGGGGCCGGCACCGGGCCGACACCGTGTGGCAGCGGCGGACCGGGCGGCGTCGCCGCCGAGACCGCACCGCGCGGAACGGTCTCGCCATGGAGCTCCTCGTCCCATCGAGTGCCGCCCGAGGCGCGTCGCTGGGCCCGGATCTTCTCGAGGGACCCGCGGGTCACCGTCGCGTCATCGACAGGCAGGTCCGACCACGTCGAGGCGACGTCGACGACGACGACCGTGACGTTGTCCCGGCCTCCCGCCTCGACCGCCGCGCCGACGAGCCAGTCTGCAGCCTGCTGCGGATCGTCGAGGGTCGTGAGCGCCTGGACGATCGTCGTGTCGTCGAGCTCGCTCGTGAGCCCGTCGGAGCAGAGCATGAGCCTGTCGTGCGAGGTCACGGGGATGAGCCAGTAGTCAGGATCCGGGTCCGAGCCTGTGCCGACCGCACGCGTGATGACGTGACGCTCGGGATGAACGCGCGCGTCCGCCTCCGTGATCTCGCCGCGGTCGATGAGCTCCTGAACGACCGAGTGGTCGACGCTCACCTGCTCGAGCGCGCCCTCGGCCACCCGGTACACCCGGGAGTCCCCGATGTTGAAGACGAGCCAGTACTCCGCGCCGTCGACCTCGGTCACCGCGACACCCGCCACCGTCGTCCCCCCGATCCGGGAACCGAGCGTCTCGCGCATCCGCGTACCTGCGTGCGTGAACGCGTCGTGCACCGAGTCGGGCGAGGCGGTGTCGTGCCCGACGAGCGTCGAGAACGTGTCCACGACGATGCGGCTCGCGACGTTCCCCGCGTCGTGCCCGCCCATGCCGTCAGCGACGAGGAAGACGGGCGGGCACGCGAGCAACGCGTCCTCGTTGATCGAGCGGATGCGACCGCGGTCGGTCGCGGACCCCCAGAGAGTGTGCACGTGTGTCCTCAGGCGCCGCGGAACTCGAACGAGACGGAGTAGTCACCGAAGGTCACGCTCGATCCCTCGGGGAGCCGGACGACCTGGTGCTCGGCGCAGATGATCTGCTGCCCGTCCGCGAGCGTCACGACCGTGCCGTTCGTCGAGGCACGGTCGGCCGCCCACACGCCGTCGGCGTCGACGCCGATCATCACGTGGGTCTTCGAGACGGAACGGCCCGGGTCGGACACTCGCACGAGCTCGCCGACCTCCTCGCCCTCACCAGCAGCCGGGTTGCGCCCGATGAGCACGGTGCCCGTGATCGTCAGCTCGCGTCCGTCGGAGATCCGCAGGAGCGCCGACGCAGGGATCGAGTCGTCGTCCGCGGCGGGTGCCGCCGGAGTCTCGGGCCGCAGGCGCGTGAGCTCGAGGTCCTCGTCGAGCTCAAGCCCACCGTGGCTCGACGCGGGCGGAGCGGTGTGCGCCGAAGCGAAGGACGGCACGACCTGGTGCGTCGGTCCGCTCGCCGGGGTACGCCCGCCACCGGGGACGCTCGTGATGAGCGTCGCAGCCTCACCGGGCTGGGCGGGGACGGTCGGCGCGACGGGTGCCGGGGCCGCCGTGTCACCGGGTGCCGGGGTTGCGGGATAGCCCGAGGCCGGAGCCGGAGCCGGAGGGTATCCCGACGCCTGCGTCGCGGGGTAGCCCGGTGCTGGAGCCTGGGGATACGCGGGCGCAGCAGCGGGTGGGTAGCCGGCGGCCGCCGGAGGCGGAACCGCAGGGTAGCCCGCAGGAGGCACCGGGGCGGCCGGTGCAGCCAGCGCAGGTGCAGCAGGGAGCGGTGGTGCCGGGGGCGCCGGGTAGGCGGGTGACGCCGCGGGTGGTGCCGGCGGCGGGAAGCCTGGCGAGGGCGCGGCTGGGGCGGGCGGGTAGCCCGCAGCACCGTGGGACGCCAGGTACCCGGGCATCGATGCCGGAGGCGGAGGCGGCACGGGGCCGGCGACGTGCGACGCGGGTGTCAAGGATCCGAACGCCGGAGCTTGACTCGCCGCAGGCGCCGGCGCCGGGCTCGGACCAGGCGCGGGCGCGGGAGCGGGTGCGGGTGCGGGTGCGGGTGCGGGTGCGGGTGCGGCAGGGTACGACCGCGCAGGTTGTCCCGGCACCGCAAAGCTCGGAGCCGCCGCTCCCGACGCTCGCGGGGTTTTCGGCGCGCGCTGCACCCCGCGGGGTGCCCCGTCGATGACGTTCGTGCGCACCGCCTTGTCCTGCCAGGCCGCCTTACGTCCCGACGAGTCGAGGAAGATCGAGATGAGGTTGAGGAGGAAGGCATAGAGCAGACCCACGACGAGCTCGCGCAGGAACGCACGCCCGAACCCGATCGTGCCGCCCGACGCCTCGTCGACGACCGCGATGCCCATGACCTTCTTGCCGATCGACCAGCCCTTCGAGCCGACGAGCCAGATCTGAACGAGCCCCAGGGCCAACGCCAAGACGCTTCCGAGCCCTGCCCGGGCGGATGCCTGACCGATCTCGCTGGCCGTCTCCGCGCTGAGGATCGGCATGATGAACGGCACAGCCACGACGTTGGAGAGGAACAGGTCGATGATCCGCGCGCCGATCCGCTTGCCGATCGACGCCGGCGCCCCGAGCGCGTTCCCGGGCGGGGTCATGGTGTAGCTGCTCACCTTGGACGTCACACTCCCTGTCGCGTCCCTGACCGGCAGCGGGCCGGAGCCTGCGTCGTCGGGGCCGTGGTCAAAGTCATCGAGCACGACAGCGCCGTGCGGTGCAAGGGTACACGCGCCCCTCCCACGACGCTCGCTCTCGACGTCGTTCCAAGACGCAGCCGGGGACGCCGGCGTCGCGCACTCCGGGGACCTGCGCGGGGAGGCAGCAGCCCTCAGCCGGCGCGGTCGACCATCGCGTCGGCGAAGGAGACGAGCGTGTTCTTCACCCGCCCGGCCGGGAGCCCCGCGATCTCCGCGACCGCGTCACGCGCCCAGCGCGCCGCAAGCTCACGCGTCGCCTCGACGACGTCGTGGCCGCGCAGTCGCTCGAGGGCGTCGTCGAGCACCGCGTCGTCCGAGAGGTCGGAGTCGAGCAGCGCGACGAGCTCGGCGTCCGCCGCGGACCCCTCCCCCGTGGCGACGCGACGCCGCAGCAGGATCGTCGGCATCGTCGGAACCTTCTCGCGCAGGTCCGTGCCCGGGGTCTTGCCCGTGAGGTCACCCGTGCTCGTGAGGTCGATGACGTCGTCGGCGAGCTGGAACGCGACGCCCAGCCGCTCGCCGTACGCCGCGACCATCTGCGCGACCTCGTCGGAGCAGCCCGCGAACCGCGCACCGAAGAGCGCCGACGTCGCGAGGAGCGACGCCGTCTTGTCGGCGAGCACACCGATGTAGTGCTCGACCGCGTCGTCCGTCTCGCGCGGTCCGATCGACTCACGCATCTGGCCGAGGCACAGGCGCTCGAACGTCGCCGCCTGGATCTTCACGGCCTCCGTGCCGAGCCCCGCGACGAGCCTCGAGGCGCGCGCGAAGAGGAGGTCACCGGTGAGGATCGCGACCGAGTTGCCCCATACTGCGTGCGCCGACGGCGCACCACGGCGCAGCGGCGCCGAGTCCATGACGTCGTCGTGGTAGAGCGTCGCGAGGTGTGTGAGCTCGACGACGACCGCCGCGTCCACGACCTCGGGACGTGAGCCGTCGCCCAGCTCCGCGCACAGGAGCGCGAGGAGCGGGCGCAGCCGCTTCCCGCCCGCGTTGACAAGGTGTCGCGAGGCGTCGTCCGCGAGCTGGTCCGTCTGCGTGACGGACTCGCGCAGCACCGACTCGACGGTCTCGAGGCGGTCGGCGAGCAGCTGGGCCAGCTCGGCGTCGGGCACGGGCAGCCCGACGCCGGCGGTCGGCGTCGTCGGGGTGGTCACGGGAGGAAGTTCACCGTCTTCTCGAGCAGGTCCAGGACGGGTCCGGGCAGGACCCCGAGAAGAAGAGTACCCACCATCGCGACGGCGATCGCCACGCGCGAGCCGACCGAGCCCTTGAGGACGGTGACGCCCCCGCTCGTCCGGCGCAGCTCGTCCGAGAGCCGCAGCCCCACGCCAGCCTCGGGCTCGCCCGCGAGCGGCGTGCCCACGGGCGCGTCCGACGTCGCGCCGAGCGCGCCGACGGCGACGACCTCGCGCGCCGGCTCCGGCTCGGTGTCGTCCGCCGCCGGGTCGACGAAGAACATGAGGACGATGATGCGGACGTAGAAGAACACCGCGATCGCCGAGCACAGCACCGCGAGGACCGCGAGCCACCACAGCCCGCCGTCAACCGCGACCTTGAACGCCGTGAACTTCCCGATGAAGCCGGCCGTGAGCGGGATGCCCGCGAACGACAGCAGGAAGACGGAGAACGCGACCGCGAGGAACGGGCTGCGACGGCCGAGGCCCGCCCACTGCGACAGGTGCGTCGCCTCGCCGAGCGTCACCGCGTCCGCTCCACGACCCTGAGACTCGCGCACGAGCCGCACGACCGCGAACGCGCCGACGGTCGCCAGGCCGTACGCGAGCAGGTAGAAGATCACCGCGCTGTTCATCGGGAACACGAAGGTCTGGCCGTCGTAGGGCAGGACCCCCGCGACCGCGACGAGCACGAAGCCCGCGTGCGCGATCGACGAGTACGCGAGAAGACGCTTGACGTCGTGCTGGACGACGCCGAGGACCGAGCCGAGCAGCATCGACGCGATCGCGACGATGACGATCGTCACCTGGATCTCCTCGTGGAGATCGAGGCCGATGAACGGGGCGAACCACACGACGATGCGGATGACCGCGCCGAACGCCGCGGCCTTCGTGCACGCGGCCATGAAGCCCGTGATCGACGTGGGTGCCCCCTGGTAGACGTCGGGCGTCCACTGGTGGAACGGCACCGCACCGACCTTGAAGAGCACGCCGACGAGCAGCATGACGACACCCATGACGAGCAGCGGGCGCCCGCCGACGAGGGCCTCGGGCACCTGGAGGGCGTGACCGTTCGTGATCGCCCAGAGGTTGATCGTGCCGGCGTAGCCGTAGACGAGCGCCATGCCCATGAGGAAGAACGCCGACGAGAACGCGCCGAGGAGGAAGTACTTGAGCGACGCCTCCTGCGAGAGCAGACGACGGTGGCGGGCCATGCCCGACATGACGTAGAGCGGCAGCGAGAGGATCTCGAGCGCGATGAACATCGTCAGCAGGTTGCCCGCGGCCGGGAAGAGCATCATGCCGCCGACGGCAAAGAGGAAGAGCGGGTAGATCTCCGTCTGCTGCAGACCCTTGGTGCGCGCGAGCTCCTCGTAGTCCGAGCCCGGGATCGCGGCGGCCGTCGGAGCGAAGTCGTCCGCACCGCGCGAACGGTCGGCGACGACGAGCAGCGCGAGCGCTGCGACGACGAGGATGACCGTCTGCAGCGCGAGCGTGAAGTACGAGACCATGAGCGACCCGTTGACGAGCGCGATCGCCTTGAACTCCGTCGGAGCGAACTGGTCGACCCACAGCCACACGTTCCACCCGGCCGCGCCGAGCAGCGCGACGAGCGCGAGCGTCAGCTGCGTCGACCGACGGGCCCGCGGGGCCACGAAGGCCTCGACGAGCACGCCGACGACGGCCGCGCCGAGCACGAGCAGGTACGGCGCGAGCCACGTCCACCAGATCTCGGGCTGGACGAACTGCGGTGCAGCAGCGATGAGCGGGGTCATGACGCGCTCCCCTCGAGGGCGATGGTCGAGACGGTGACGTCGGCGGGAGCCTCGACGAGGTCGAGGGCCGGACGCGGGTAGAAGCCGAGGACGAGGAGCGCCGCGACGAGCGGGGCGACGACCCACTTCTCACGGCCGACCATGTCGGGGAGGCCCGTGAGGTGCTCCTGCTCGGGGCCCGTGAACATCCGCTGGTAGGTGAGCAGGATGTAGAGCGCGGCGAGGACGACGACGACCGCCGAGACGATGACCGCTGCGGGGTACGCGCCGAACGCGCCGATGAGCACCATGATCTCGCCGACGAACGGCGCGAGACCCGGGAGGGACAGCGTCGCGAGGCCACCGAGGAGGAAGATGCCCGCGATGATCGGCGTGGTCCGCTGAAGACCGCCGAAGTCCGCGATGCGCTGCGACCGCTGGGGGTGCCGCGCGATGACCATGCCCGCCGTGAGGAACAGCAGGCCCGTCGCGAGACCGTGGCCGAGCATGTAGAACGACGCGCCGGCGATCGACGTCTGCGAGAACGCGAAGATGCCGAGGATCATCACGCCGAAGTGCGACACCGACGTGTACGCGATGAGGCGCATGAGGTCCTTCTGCCCCAGAGCGAGCAGGGCGCCGTAGATGACGGAGACGACCGCGAGGACGACGATCGTCGGCGCCGCCCACGCCGAGGCGCTCGGGAAGAGCGGGATGCACAGCGTGAGCATGCCGAACGTGCCGACCTTGTCGAGCACGCCGACGAGCAGCGTCGACGTGCCTGCGGGCGCCTGCTGCGCCGCGTCGGGCAGCCACGTGTGGACCGGGAACATCGGCGCCTTGATCGCGAACGCGAGGAAGAAGCCGACGAAAAGCAGCCGCTCGACGTTCGTCGTGAGCGCGAGGCCCGTGAGGTTCGCCGTGAGGAAGCCCTCCGCGCCGCCGGGTCCCTGGAGGAACAGCGCGATGACCGCGACGAGCATGACGAGCCCGCCCGCGAGCGAGAAGAGGAGGAACTTCACCGCGGCGCCGCGGCGCTGCGGTCCGCCGAACGCACCGATCATGAAGTAGATCGGGATGAGCATCGCCTCGAACACGACGTAGAAGAGGAAGACGTCGCGCGCCGCGAAGATGAGCGTCATGAACGCGGCGGTGAGGAGGACGAGCGCGAGGTAATGGCGCAGCCGCTCGACGTCGTCGCCCTGCTCGCGCCAGGCGGCGAGGATGACGATCGGCACGAGGCCGACGCCGAGCGCGACGAGCGCGAGCCCCAGGCCGTCGACGCCCACGGCGTACGACGTGCCGATCTGCGGGATCCACGCGTACTGCTCGTAGAGCTGGTGGACACCCGCCTTCGACGTGTCGAACTGCGTGAACGCCCCGACGAGGAGGCCGACGTTGACGAGCGAGACGCCGAGGGCGATCTCGCGGACGCGACCGCGCGCGCCACGGGGCAGGCACCACAGTGCGACGGCGCCGAGCGCGGCGACGACGACGAGGGCCGTGAGCCACGGGAACGAGGCCGTGAGGTTCTCGGGCACGAGGGATTCCATTCGTTCAGGTCCTTCCTCAGCCCTGCACGGCCAGGACGACGACGGCGATCACGACGATGCCGAGCGCCATCATGGCGGCGTAGGAGCGGACAAAACCGTTCTGCAGGCCGCGCAGCGCGCGACCCAGGCCCGAGCTCGTGCGACCGAGGCCGGAGAACGCGCCGTCGACGAGCGTCGCGTCGCCGAAGACGAGCGAGCGGGTGAGGTACTGACCGGGGCGCATGACGAGCCCCTCGTTGACGTCGTCCTGGTAGAGGTCACGTCGGGCCGCACGCGTGAGCAGCGAGCCGCGGGGCGCCACGACCGGGACGGTCGAGGCCGCGTACTGCCGCCAGGCGAGGAAGGCACCGAGCAGGACGAGGACGATCGTCGCGGCCATGATGACCGGGACGGGGATGACCGGGGCGTGGTGCTCGACGTGCCCCGTGACGGGCTCGAGCCACGTGACGAAGCCGTCGCCGATCGCGAGCACGCCGCCGAGCGCGACCGAGCCGACCGCGAGGACGATCATCGGGAGGGTCATGAGGATCGGCGACTCGTGCGGGTGCTGGTCCGGCCCCGTGCCCTCGGCCTCCGACGTCCACCGCTGCTTGCCGTGGAACGTCATGAAGAAGAGGCGCGACATGTAGAACGCGGTGATGCCTGCGCCGAGAAGCGCGACCGTGCCAAAGACCCACGGCTGCCAGCCCTCGCCGACGAACGCGGACTCGATGATCTTGTCCTTCGACCAGAAGCCGGAGAACGGCGGGATGCCGAGGATCGCGAGCCAGCCTGCGCCGAACGTCAGCCACGTGATCTTCATGTACCTCGAGAGGCCGCCGAAGCGACGCATGTCGACCTGGTCGTTCATGCCGTGCATGACCGACCCGGCACCGAGGAACATCCCCGCCTTGAAGAAGCCGTGCGTGAGGAGGTGGAAGATCGCGAACGCGTACCCGATCGGGCCGAGGCCCGCGGCGAGCATCATGTAACCGATCTGGGACATCGTCGACGCTGCGAGGGTCTTCTTGATGTCGTCCTTCGCGCAACCGACGATCGCTCCGAAGAGGAGCGTGATCGCACCGACGATCGCGACGACGAGGAGCGCCGTGGGCGCACCGTCGAAGACCGGGCCCGAGCGGACGATGAGGTACACGCCCGCCGTGACCATCGTCGCGGCGTGGATGAGCGCGGAGACGGGCGTCGGGCCTGCCATCGCGTCGCCGAGCCACGCCTGGAGCGGGAACTGCGCCGACTTGCCGCACGCCGCGAGGAGCAGCATGAGGCCGATCGCCGTGAGCTTGCCCTCGGACGCGTCTGCGGAGCCCGCGAGGACGGTCGTGAAGTCGAGGCCACCGAACGTCGAGAACATGAGGCCGAGCGCGATGATCATGCCGACGTCCGCCACGCGGTTCATGACGAACGCCTTCTTGGCGGCCGTCGCGTATGCGGGGACGTGGTTCCAGAAGCCGATGAGCAGGTACGACGCGAGGCCCACGCCCTCCCAGCCGACGAACAGCAGGAGGTAGGAGTCCGCGAGGACGAGCAGGAGCATCGACGCGACGAAGAGGTTGAGGTACGCGAAGAAGCGTCGCCGCGCGGGGTCGTTCTCCATGTAGGCCACCGAGTAGAGGTGGATGAGCGAGCCCACGAAGGTCACGAGGAGCACGAAGGTCAGCGACAGCGGGTCGAGCCGCAGCCCTGCGACGAGGTCGAGCTCGGACGTCGAGATCCACGAGAAGAGGTCGACCTCGCGCACACGCTCACCCGCGGGCGAGCCGAGCAGGTCGACGAGGATCCCGGCGCCGACGACGAACGTCAGCGTCGAGGCGAGCAGACCGAGCCAGTGACCCCAGCGGTCGGCACTGCGTCCGAGAAGCAGCAGGATTCCGGCGCTCACGAGGGGAGCTGCGACGAGCAGCCACGCGTTCTCCTGCCAGAAGCCTGCAGCGGCCATGGCGGGGGCGACCTCGGTCGCGACGGGAAGCATGGAAAGCATCAGCGCCTCAGCCCTTCAGCAGGTTGACGTCGTCGACCGAGGCCGACTTCCGGGTACGGAAGATCGCCACGATGATCGCGAGGCCGACGACGACCTCTGCTGCAGCGACGACCATGACGAAGAACGCGATGACCTGTCCGGAGAGGTCGCCGTGGATGCGGGCGAACGTCACGAAGGCCAGGTTGGCGGCGTTGAGCATGAGCTCGACGCCCATGAACGCGATGATCGCGCTGCGGCGCAGCATGACGGTCGTCGCGCCGATCGCGAAGAGGATCATCGCGAGGTACAGGTAGTTGCCGACCTCCATCAGGCTTCTCCCTCCGTGGTCGCAGCGTCGGTGTCGTCGTTCTGGCCGCCACGCTCGGCGGCCGTGTCGGTGCCGTGGTCGCCCGTGAGCTCCGCTGCGTCACGGGTCGCGACGAGCGTCGTCACGTCGGTGTCGAGCGAGTGCTCCTGCCCACGGATCCGCAGGACGCGCGAGACGGACGCCTCGATGGGGTTGCCCTCAGGATCGAGCGCGGGGACGTCCATCGCGTTGTGGCGCGCGTAGACGCCCGGGGCCGGCAGGTTGACCGGGTGGTCGCCCGCGAGCATGCGCGCCGCGGCGCGCTCGGGCTGGCCGATCTTCGGCGTGAGCCGGCGCCGGTGCGTGAGCACGAGGGCAGCGAGAGCGGCCGTGACGAGGAGCGTCGCGACGATCTCGAGGTCGAGCACGAAGTCGCTCATGAGGACGCGTGCGAGGCCTGCGGGGTTCGTCTCCGAGTTCGCCTCGTCGAGGCCGACCGTCTCCGGGAGCGCGGCACGGGCCGTCACCGTGACGAGCAGCGTGCCGAGGCCGACGCCCATGAGGATGCCGATCCAGCGCTGCCCCTTGATCGTCTCGACCGCGGACGTCGACGCGTCGACACCCACGAGCATGAGCACGAAGACGAAGAGCATCATGACGGCGCCGGTGTAGACGACCACCTGGACGATGCCGAGGAACTCGGCCTGCTGCATGACGTAGACCATGGCGAGGCACACCATGACGAAGATCATCGAGAGCGCCGCGTACACCGCCTTGCGCGCGAACACGAGCCCGAGCGCCCCGAGCACCATGGCGGGGGCGAGCACCCAGAAGAGCACCGCCTCCCCGGTCGAGGTCATCATCGGGTTCCTCCGTTCGCGTCAGGAGCGGCCACGGTGGCCTTCGCGGCCGCGTCGAGCGAGGCGTCGTCGGGTCGGCGCTCACGCACCCAGTCGACCTGCGCCTGCGTCGGACCCGTGATCTCGCCGCGGTAGTACTCGAGATCCTCCGTGCCCTCGACCATCGGGTGGGGGCCGGCGAGCATGCCCTCGCGCAGCGGCGCGAGCAGGTCGTCCTTCTCGAAGATCATGCCCTCGCGGGTCGGGCCCGCGAGCTCGTAGTCGTTCGTCATCGTGAGCGCCCGCGTCGGGCACGCCTCGATGCACAGGCCGCAGAAGATGCAGCGCAGGTAGTTGATCTGGTAGACGCGTCCGTAGCGCTCGCCGGGCGAGACGTGCGCGCCCTCGGGGAGGTCGGCGTTGTCACCGCCCTCGACGTAGATGGCGTCCGCGGGGCACGCCCACGCGCACAGCTCGCAGCCGATGCACTTCTCGAGACCGTCGGGGTACCGGTTGAGCTGGTGGCGGCCGTGGTAGCGCGGCTTCGTCGGCACCTTCTCGAACGGGTACTGCTCCGTGACGACGGGGCGGAACAGGTTCGCGAACGTCACGCCGAAGCCGGCGACGGGCGCCAGCATCTCGGCGATCGGCCCGGGCTTCTTCGGGTTCTCAGTCACCGGAGGTCCCTTCCGTCTTCGTGGTGGTATCGGGCTCGGCCTCGACCTCGAGGACCGCGGTCGCGGCGGTTGCGGCGGCCGCCGCGCGCCGGGCGGCACGAGGCGACGGGGGCAGCTGCTGGCCGGGGAGCGGCGGGACGGGGAACCCGCCCGCGAACGCGTCGAACGGCTCGGCCTCGGTCTTCTTCGCGACCTCGGGCTCCGCCTTCGTCGCGAACGACGAGACGACGAGGCCGAGGATCGCGATGACGAACAGCGCGAGCGACGCGTAGATGAAGAACTGACGGTCGATCTCGCCGAACTCGACGACGCCCTGGTAGATCGCGACGATGACGAGCCACGTGAGCGCGACGGGGATGAGGATCTTCCAGCCGAGCTTCATGAACTGGTCGTAGCGGAAGCGCAGGAGCGTGCCGCGGACCCACACGAAGATGAACATGAAGAACCAGACCTTGGCGAGGAACCAGAGGATCGGCCACCAGCCCTGGTTGAACATGCCGTCGTTGATCGCGGACAGCGGCCACGGGGCGCGCCACCCGCCGAAGAACAGCGTCGTCGCGACCGCGGAGACATTGAGCATGTTGATGTACTCCGCGAGGAAGAACCACGCGAACTTCATCGACGAGTACTCGGTCATGTAGCCCGAGACGAGCTCGCCCTCGGCCTCGGGGAGGTCGAACGGCAGTCGGTTCGTCTCACCGATCATCGAGATGACGTAGAGGATGAACGCGGGCAGCAGGGGCAGCGCGTACCAGAAGCGCTCCTGCTGGTTGACGATCTCCGACGTCGACATCGAACCTGCGAGCAGGAACACCGAGACGAGCGAGAGGCCCATCGCGAGCTCGTAAGAGATGATCTGCGCCGTCGAGCGGACTCCGCCGAGCAGCGGGTACGTCGAGCCCGACGACCAGCCACCGAGGACGATGCCGTACACGCCGAGGGCCGCGCACGCGAGGATGTAGAGCACCGCCACCGGGAAGTCGGTGAGCTGCGCGGGGGTCGTGAAGTCCGTGAACGGGATCCGGACCTCGGGCCCGAAGGGGATGACCGCGTAGATGAGCAGCGAGCTGAACACGGAGATCATCGGCGCGAGGATGTAGACGACCTTGTCGGCCATCTTCACCGTGATGTCCTCCTTCATGAGGAGCTTCATCGCGTCGGCAACGGCCTGGAGCAGACCGAGCGGGCCGTGGACGTTCGGGCCGATGCGTACCTGCATGCGGGCGACGAGCCGGCGCTCGAACCACAGCGCCATGAGGACGCTCGTCAGCAGGAAGACGATGATGAGCACCGCCTTGACGAGGTACACCCAGATGTTGTCGTTGCTGAAGTCCGCGGCGATGCCGGGCACCGCCGGCGTCTCTGTCGCGACCGTCGCAGCGAGGGCGAGGGCGCCCATCATGCCTCCTCGGTGGTGGTGACGGTGCCCGCGGTGATCTGCACGACCGCACCGGGCAGGACGCCGAGAGCCGCGCGGACCGCGGAGCCGGGCGAGTTGGTCGGCAGCCAGACGACGTGGTCGGGCATGTCCGTGACGACGGCAGGCAGCTCGATGCGCCCGGCACCCGTCGACACGCGCAGCACGCCGCCGTCGGCGACGCCGGCGGCCTCGGCCGTCGCGGCCGAGAGCCGGGCGACGGCCTTGCGGGCGGTTCCGGCGAGGAACGGCTCGCCGTCCTGGCCACGGCCCGCGTCGAGCTGGAGGTGCCAGCTCGCGAGGACCGCCGTGCCGGGGGCGACCGCGGCGGGGGCGACAGCCTCCGTCGCGGGTGCGGCGACGCGCTCGCCGTCCCAGGCGCCGAGCTGGTCGATCTCCTTGCGCAGGACGTTGCCGTCACGCGCGCCGAGATCGGTGCCGAGGTGGCGCGCGAGCTCGTCGAGCACGCGGTGGTCGGGCAGCGCGTGCGACTCGAGCGCCTGACGGAACGCGCGGACGCGTCCCTCCCAGTTGAGGTAGCTGCCGGACTTCTCGGCCGGCGGTGCGACGGGCAGGACGACGTCCGCGAGGTCGGTGACCTCGCTCGCGCGAACCTCGAGGCTCACGACGACGTCAGCCGCCTCGAGCGCGGCGCGCGCTGCGACGGGGTCCGTGAGGTCGCCGAGCTCGACGCCGCCGACGACGACTCCGCGCAGCTCACGCGCGGCGAGCGCCGCGAGGATGCCGTCGGTGTCGCGGCCGGGTGCCGTCGGAAGCTCCGTGACGTCCCACGCGGCGGCGATGTCGACGCGTGCGGCGGCGTCGCTCACCGGGCGACCGCCCGGCAGGAGTCCGGGCAGCGTGCCCATCTCGACACCGGCGCGCTCGCCGATGCGACGCGGGATCCAGGCGAGGCGTGCACCCGTCGCGGCCGTGAGCCGCAGGACCGCGGAGAGCGACCCGGGGACCGACGCGAGCCGCTCGCCCACGAGGACGAGAGCTCCCTGGGCGCCGAGCGCCTCGCGCAGCGCGGCGAGCGACGGCTCGTCCGTGCCCGTCGCGAGCGCGTCGACGACCTCGGACTCGAGGCCCGGGGCCGTCGGGACGAGCGTGCCGTCGAGCCGCTCGAGGCCGCGCGTCGCGAACGGTGCGAGCGACCAGACGCGGGTGCGTCCGGCCTGCGTGCCCTTGCGAAGACGCAGGAAGACGATGCCGCCCTCCTCCTCGGGCTCGAACCCGACGAGCAGGACCGCGGGCGCCTTCTCGAGGTCGCCGAACGTCACGTCGATGCCGTGGCCCGCGACCGCATGGCCGAGGAAGGACTCCTCCTCCGCGGACGCGGGGCGCGCGCGGTGGTCGATGTCGTTCGTGCCGAGGGCGGTGCGTGCGAGCTTGCCGTACGCGTACGCGTCCTCGATCGTCAGGCGGCCGCCGGGCAGCACGCCGACGCCGCCGGCGTCGCGCGCCGCAGCGAGCGCGGTCGCCGCGACCTCGAGGGCCTCGGCCCACGACGCGGTGCGCAGCTCGCCGCGCGTGCCGTCCTCGGCGCGGTCGCGGACGAGCGGGTGCGTGAGGCGGTCGGGCGCGGTCTGCCAGTGGAACGCGAAGCGGTCCTTGTCGGAGATCCACTCCTCATTGACCACCGGGTCGTCGCCCGCGAGGCGGCGCATGACCGTGCCACGGCGGTGGTCGATGCGGATGGCCGAGCCGTTGGCGTCGTGCTCAGCGACGGCCTCCGTCGAGACGAGGTCGAACGGACGCGACCGGAAGCGGTACGCGGCCGACGTCAGGGCACCCACCGGGCAGATCTGCACGGTGTTGCCCGACCAGTACGAGGCGAACGCACGGCCCGACTCGTCCTCGGCAGCGGGGCCGACCGTCGCGTCGCCGAGCGGCGCGAAACCGAGAACGTCCTCGTCGAACCGACCGATCTGCTGGCTCGCGCCGCGCTTCTGCAGGTCGATGAACTGGTCGCCGGCGATCTCCTTGCTGAAGCGCGTGCAGCGCTGGCACAGGATGCAGCGCTCACGGTCGAGGAGGATCTGCGTCGAGATCTTCAGCGGCTTCGCGAACGTCCGCTTGACGTCCGTGAAGCGCGACGTCGCACGCCCGTCGGAAAGCGCCTGGTTCTGCAGGGGGCACTCGCCGCCCTTGTCGCACGTCGGGCAGTCGAGCGGGTGGTTGATGAGCAGGAGCTCCATGACGCCGTGCTGCGCCTTCGCCGCGACCGCAGAGGTCTTCTGCGTGTGCACGACCATGCCGGGCGAGACCTCCATCGCGCACGACGGCTGCGGCTTCGGCATCGGGCGGACGTTGCCCTCACGGTCCGGCATCGCCACGTCGACGAGGCACTGACGGCACGCGCCCACGGGCTTGAGCAGCGGGTGGTCGCAGAAGCGCGGGATCGCGATCCCGATCTCCTCCGCGGCACGGATGATGAGCGTGCCCTTCGGCACGGCGGTCTCGATCCCGTCGATCGTCACCGTGACGAGGTTCGGGTCGACGGCGACCGGCGTCTGCGAGTCGGTCGTGGTGGTCATGCGTGCACCGCCCCTGCTGCGGCGCCGGCGGACCGGCGCGGGGTGTAGTCGAAGAGCGCGGACCGCTCCGGCGGGAACAGCTCGCTCGCGGGCTGCGTCATGCCGGCCTCGAACTCCTCGCGGAAGAGCTGGACCGCGGAGGTGATCGAGGAGGTCGCGCCGTCGCCGAGCGCGCAGAACGCGCGCCCGAGGATGTTGTCGCAGATGTCGACGAGCTTCTCGATGTCGCCCGCCTCCCCCTTGCCGTGCTCGAGCCGGTGGAGGATCTGCTTGAGCCAGTACGTGCCCTCGCGGCACGGCGTGCACTTCCCGCAGGACTCGTGCGCGTAAAAGTCCGTCCAGCGCGACACCGCGCGGACGACGGACGTCGTCTCGTCAAAGATCTGCAGCGCACGCGTGCCGAGCATCGAGCCCGCCGCGCCGACCGACTCGTAGTCGAGCGGCACGTCGAGGTGCTCCGCGGTGAAGATCGGGGTCGACGAACCGCCGGGCGTCCAGAACTTCAGCTCGTGGCCCTCACGGATGCCGCCGGCCATCTCGAGGAGCTCGCGCAGCGTGATGCCGAGCGGGGCCTCGTACTGACCGGGCCGCGTGACGTGGCCCGAGAGCGAGAAGATGCCGTGGCCCGTCGAGCGCTCGGTGCCCATCGACGTGAACCAGTCGGCACCGCCACGGACGATCGCCGGGACCGACGCGATCGACTCGACGTTGTTGACGACCGTCGGACGCGCGTAGAGGCCCGCGACCGCGGGGAACGGCGGCTTGAGCCGCGGCTGGCCGCGGCGCCCCTCGAGCGAGTCGAGGAGCGCGGTCTCCTCGCCGCAGATGTACGCGCCGGCGCCGGCGTGGACCGTGACGTCGAGGTCGAAGCCCGAGCCGTGGATGTTCTTGCCGAGGTGGCCGGCCGCGTACGCGTCCGCGACCGCCTTGAGCAGGCGTCGGTAGACGTGGACGACCTCGCCACGGATGTAGATGAATGCGTGGTGGCTGCCGATCGCGTAGCTCGTGATGGCGACGCCCTCGACGAGCAGGTGCGGGTCCGCCATCATGAGCGGGATGTCCTTGCACGTGCCGGGCTCGGACTCGTCGGCGTTGACGACGAGGTAGCGCGGGCCGCCGTCGGGCGCGGGCAGGAAGCCCCACTTCATGCCCGTCGGGAAGCCTGCGCCGCCACGACCGCGGAGGCCGGAGTCCTTGACGAGCTGCACGAGGTCGGCCTGCGACTGGCCGAGAGCCTTCTTGAGGCCCTCGTAGCCGCCCGCCTTCTCGTAGCTCTCGAGCTTCCAGGGGGTTTCGTCGCCCCAGGAGCGCGTGAGGATCGGGGTGAGGGAGGTCATCGCTTCTCCTCGGTCTCGACGTCGGCGTCGGACCCCGCGGGTCGGTCCGCGCTCGAGTGCTCCTCGCCGACGCCGGGTGCGGCGTCGGCCGAGGCTGCGGCCGACGCCGCCGCCTCACGCTCTGCAGCGTCGTAGGACGGTGCTGTCCAGCCGTGGTCACGGGCGATCTCGAGCCCGACGAGGCTCGCGCCGCCTGCGGCGACGCCTTCGTCGGCGCGACCGTCGTCGAACCCGGCGAGCACACGGGACATCTCCTTGAAGGAGACGACCTTCTCGGGGCCGCGCGTCGGGGTGACGTCCTCGCCCGCGATGAGCCGGTCGACGACCTCGAGCGCGGAGTCCGCGGTCTGGTTGTCGAAGAACTCCCAGTTGATCATCATGACGGGCGCGAAGTCGCACGCAGCGTTGCACTCGACGCGCTCGAGCGTGATGCGGCCGTCCTCGGTCGTCTCGTCGTGGCCCACGCCGAGGCGCTCGGAGAGCCGCTCGAAGATCTCGTCGCCGCCCATGATCGCGCACAGGGTGTTCGTGCAGACACCCACCGTGTACTCACCGTTGGGGCGGCGCTTGTACTGCGTGTAGAACGTCGCGACGGCCGAGACGGACGCCGTCGTGAGGCCGAGCGTCTCGGCGCAGAACTCGATGCCGTGGCGCGAGACGTACCCGTCCTCCGACTGCACGAGGTGCAGCAGCGGCAGGAGCGCCGAGCGTGCCTGAGGATAGCGGGAGACGATGTCCGCCGCGTCAGCGTCGAGGCGCGCACGCACCTCAGGGGCGTATCCGGTCGTGGTCATCGGTCCACTCCTCCGAGCACCGGGTCGATCGAGGCCACGGCGACGACGACGTCCGCGAGCTGTCCGCCCTCGCACATCATCGAGACGGCCTGAAGGTTGTTGAACGACGGGTCCCGGAAGTGGGCCCGGTAGGGACGCGTGCCCCCGTCGGAGACGAGGTGGACGCCGAGCTCGCCACGCGGCGCCTCGACCGTCTGCCACACCTGCCCGGCCGGGACGCGGAAGCCCTCGGTGACGAGCTTGAAGTGGTGGATGAGCGCCTCCATCGAGGTGCCCATGATCTCCTTGATGTGGTCGAGCGAGTTGCCCTGCCCGTCCGTCCCGATCGCCATCTGCGCGGGCCACGCGATCTTCTTGTCGGCGACCATGACAGGGCCGGAGCCCTTCTCGAGGCGCTCGAGCACCTGGTCGACGATCTTCAGCGACTCGTAGCACTCGGCCACACGGACGACGACGCGGTCGTACGCGTCCGCGCCCTGCGCGACGGGGACCTCGAAGTCGTACGTCTCGTAGCCGCAGTACGGGTCCGACTTGCGGACGTCGTACGGCAGGCCTGCCGAGCGCAGGACGGGGCCCGTCATCCCGAGCGCCATGCACGCCGAGAGGTTGAGGTGCCCGACGCCCACGAGACGCAGCTTAAAGATGGGGTTCTCCATCATGAGCTTCTCGAGCTGGCCGAGGTAGTGACGCACCTTGGCCATCGCGGCGCGCGCGTCGGCGACGAAGCCGGGCGGGAGGTCCTGCGGGACGCCGCCGGGACGCACGAAGCCGTGGTTCATGCGCAGGCCCGTGACGGCCTCGAAGAGCCGGAGGATCTCCTCGCGGGCCGTGAACGACGTCGTCATGATCGTCGTCGCGCCCATCTCGTTGCCACCCGTGCCGAGCGCGATGAGGTGCGAGGAGATGCGGTTGAGCTCCATGAGGAGCACGCGGATCTGGGAGGCGCGCTCAGGGATGTCGTCGGTGATGCCGAGCAGCTTCTCGACGCCGAGGCAGAAGGCGACCTCCTGGAAGAACGGCGCGAGGTAGTCCATGCGGGTGCAGTACGTGACGCCCTGCGTCCACGTCCTGAACTCCATGTTCTTCTCGATGCCCGTGTGGAGGTAGCCGATGCCAGCGCGGGCCTCCGTGACGGTCTCGCCGTCGATCTCGAGCATGAGGCGGAGCACGCCGTGGGTCGACGGGTGCTGCGGCCCCATGTTGACGACGATGCGCTCCTCGCCGAGGCGTGCAGCCTCCTCGGCGATCGACGACCAGTCGCCGTCACCGTAGGCCTCGAACGACGGGATGTCCTGGGCGTCCGACGGCTTGCCTGCGTCGCGCGTTGCGTGCGGGGTGGCGGTGCTCATGAGTAGGACCTCCGCGTGTCCGGCGAGGGGATGGTGGCGCCCTTGTACTCGACGGGGATGCCGCCGAGCGGGTAGTCCTTGCGCTGCGGGTGGCCCGGCCAGTCGTCGGGCATCTGGATGCGTGCGAGCGCGGGGTGCCCGTCGAAGACGATGCCGAAGAAGTCCCATGTCTCGCGCTCGTGCCAGTCGTGCGTCGGGTAGATCGCGACGGTCGACGGGATGTGCGGGTCCGCGTCCGGTGCCGCAACCTCGAGGCGCACGCGACGGCCGTGCGTCACGGACGTGAGGTGGTAGACGGCGCGCAGCTCGCGGCCCGTCGCCTCGGGGTAGTGGACGCCCGAGACGCCGAGCGACAGCTCGAAGCGCAGGTCCTGGTCGTCGCGCAGCGCACGGCAGACGGCCACGAGGTGCTCGCGCGCGACCTCGATCGTCAGCTCGTCGCGGTCGACGACGACGCCCGTGACGGCCTTTGCTGCGAGACCGGGCTCAGTCTCCTCGAGGACCTCGAGCAGGACGTCGACGACCTCGTCGAAGTACCCGCCGTACGGGCGCGCGGACGAGCCGGGCATCGCGATCTGACGGACGAGACCGCCGAAGCCGGTGGTGTCGCCGGGACCGTGGACACCCCACATGCCCGTGCGCACCTCGACGACGTCGGGGCCACGCAGGTCGCCCGAGGGCACCGCGCCGACCGAGCCGCCGGGCGTGATGTGGTCGACCGCGTCGGCGGCCGGTGTGGTCTCGTCGCTCATCGCAGGAGCCCCTTCATCTGGTGCGTCGGCGTCGCCTCGAGCGCGGCGGCCTCGACGGCCTTGACGACCTCGCGGCGGTGCGTGAGGAGCGGCTCCTTCTGCATCTGCCGCTGCAGCTCGTTGATCGCGTTGATGAGCATCTCCGGACGCGGCGGGCAGCCGGGCAGGTAGATGTCGACGGGCACGACGTGGTCGACGCCCTGGACGATCGCGTAGTTGTTGAACATGCCGCCCGACGACGCGCACACACCCATCGAGAGGACCCACTTGGGCTCGGCCATCTGGTCGTAGACCTGACGGACGATCGGGGCCATCTTCTGGGAGACGCGGCCGGCGACGATCATGAGGTCCGCCTGGCGCGGCGAGGCACGGAAGACCTCCATGCCGTACCGCGCGAGGTCGAAGCGGGACGCGCCCGCCGCCATCATCTCGATCGCGCAGCACGCGAGGCCGAACGTCACGGGCCAGATCGACGACTTGCGGGCCCAGCCCGCAAAGTCCTCGACGGTCGTGAGGAGGAAGCCCGAGGGGGCGGTCTCGTTGCTCATCTGCAGTCCTTCTTCCGCGTCAGCCCGGTCAGTCCCACTCGAACCCGCCGCGGCGCCACTCATAGATGAACGGCACCGTGATCATGGCGATGAACGCGAGGATGGCGACGAGCCCGAACACCGCGAGGGTGCGGAACTCGACCGCCCAGGGGTAGAGGAACACGACCTCGATGTCGAAGATGATGAACGTCATCGCGACGAGGTAGTACTTGATGGGGAACCGACCGCCGCCGACGGCGTTGGGGGTCGGCTCGATGCCGCACTCGTACGCCTCGAGCTTGGCCTTGTTGTAGCGCTTGGGGCCGATGATCGCGCTCGCAGCGACGCCTCCGAGGGCGAGCACGGCGGCGACCCCCATGAGGAACAGCAGGGGCACGTAGGGGTTGCTCATCGCGTCGCTCTCCTTGTCGGGAGGTCGGTGCGGACCGTCGGTCCGGGGTCGGTCGTCGACGCCGCGCGGAGGTGCGCGGGTCGGGCGTGGGAGGGGCGTCCGGGCATGCCGGAAGCGTCGCGCAGGCCGCGGTCCGCGGCTGCCAGGGACGTCGTCGTCGCTGCGAGGGGTGTCATGCTGCTGGCACCATCCGGGTGAGTCCCGCGATGACGCGGTCCATGAGGTCCCCGCCGCGCGGCTCATAGCCGTCGGAGAGCAGCTTCATGACGAACTTCATGAGCAGCGGCCGCGGCAGCCCGTACTTCGTACAGAGGTGCATGATGTGCGGGTTCTCGATGAGCTTCACGAAGTACGTGCCGAGCCGGTAGTAGCCGCCGATGTCGTCCTTCATGACCTGCGCGTACCGCTGCAGCGCGCGCTCGCGCGCGGAGTCCGTGGGGCGCGTGAGCGCCTGGGCGACGGTGTCCGAGGCGACGCGTGCGGCCTGCATCGCGTACGCGATGCCCTCGCCGTTGAAAGGCGAGACCATGCCGCCGGCGTCGCCGAGGAGCATGAGACCGCGGTCGTAGAGCGGCGAGCGGTTGAAGGCCATGGGGAGCGCGGCGCCACGCACGGGGCCGCGCTGCGACTCCTCCGTGAAGCCCCACTCCGCGGGGACGTTGGCCATCCAGCGCTGGAAGAGGTCCTTGTAGTCGACCTTCGTCGCGGCGGCGCTCGAGGAGACGGAGCCGAGGCCGACGTTGACCGTGCCGTCGCCGAGCGCGAAGATCCAGCCGTAGCCGGGCATGAGGTTCGACTCGCCGGGCCTGCCGTCCCACAGCTCGAGGTGCGACTCCATCCACGCGTCGTCGTGACGCGGGGACTCGAAGTACGTGCGGACCGCAACACCCATGGGGCGGTCGTTCCGCTTGGCGATGCCCATCGACGTCGCGAGCCGCGAGGAGACGCCGTCGGCCGCCATGACGACGGGGGCACGGAACGTGCGCTCCTCCCCCGTCCGGCGCCCGTCCGCGTCGAGAACGCGCGCGGTGACGCCGGCGATGCGGCCCGTGCGCTCGTCGAGGACCGGCTCGGTGACGCTCATACCCTCGAGGATCGTCGCGCCCGACGTCCGCGCGTGCTCGACGAGCAGATGGTCGAACGACATGCGGGACCGGGCGAGGCCGTACGACGGGTAGGACGAGAGCTCGGGCCACGGGATCTCGATGCGGTGGCCGCCGCCGACGACGCGGAGGCCGACGTTGCGGATCCAGCCGTCGGACTCATCGATGCTCACGCCCGCACGGACGAGCTCGGCGACCGCGCGAGGCGTAAGGCCGTCGCCGCAGATCTTGTCGCGCGGGAAGCGGGCCTTGTCGAGGACGACGACGTCGAGCCCGACGGACGCGAGGTAGTGCGCGGCAGTGGCCCCTGCAGGACCGGCACCGACGACGACGACGTCTGCGTCGTCGGGGTGGTTCGTCGCCATCGCTGAATCCTTGTGGTGCGTGTCGGGAGGGGTGCTGCCCGGGTCGTGCAGACCTTGTGCACGAAGGCACAAGCGCCTTCGTCATCCTAGTCTCACGGCAGGGGGATGTCTGCCAAGGTAAGCCTCACCCCGTCAGCAAACACCAGGACCTAGGGCCTACGCCACCGGCGGGGGCCGGGAGAATGCAGGCGTCCAGGTCAGACGTCCGCCGGGCGCGTCGCGCGGTGCAGCGCGACGATGCCGCCCGACACGTTGCGATACGCGACCTTCCGCCACCCCGCCTCCTGCATGAGGTGAGCGAGCGCCACCTGGTCCGGCCACGACGCGATCGACTCTGCGAGGTACTCGTACGAGCCCGCGTCCTTCGCCACGACGCCCGCGACCTTCGGCAGCGCCTTCATGAGGTACTCCTGGTACACCGTCCGGAACGGCGTCCACGTCGGCGACGAGAACTCGCACACGACGATCCGTCCACCCGGACGCGTCACGCGCAGCATCTCGCGCAGCGCCCCGACCGTGTCGACGACGTTGCGCAGGCCGAACGAGATCGTCACCGCGTCGAACGACGCGTCAGCGAACGGCAACCGCGTCGCGTCGCCCGCCGTGAACGAGAGGTCGGGACGCCGCGCCTTGCCCACCTGAAGCATGCCGATCGAGAAGTCGCACGGCACGACGCGCACGCCCTCGTCCGCGAACGGCTCCGACGACGTACCCGTGCCCGCCGCGAGATCGAGGACCTTCTCGCCCGGGGCCGCCCCGACCGCGTCGATCGTCAGGCGCCGCCAGCGGCGGTCCTGGCCGAGCGAGATGACGTCGTTCGTGAGGTCGTACCGACGAGCGATCCCGTCGAACATCGAGGCGACCTCACGGGGCTTCTTCTCCAGGCTTGCGCGCGACATGCCCCCCAGCCTAGCGAGCGGGACGGGCACGTCCGCCCCTCGTCACGCGGCCCGTCCTGGCCGACGGCACCGGAGACGTACCCTGGACGGCGATGAACGCCAACCAGCCGACGCCCGTGGCGCACGTCCCCGCAGGACGCGTCGTCGCCCGGACGACCCCCCTCGACCTGCCCGACGCAGCGACCGACCCGGGGACCCTCCTCGACCTCCTGCCCGCCGAATCCCCGCTCTCGTGGGTGCGACGAGGCGACGGCATCGTCGCGTGGGGCGAGCTCGCCCGCGTCGAGGTCGGCGGTGACGGCCAGTTCGCGCACGCCGAGCAGGCCTGGACACGGCTCCTGCGCACGATGACCGTCCACGACGACGTCCGCGCTCCCGGCACCGGTCCCGTCGCGTTCGGCTCGTTCTCGTTCGACCCTGCCTCCCCCGCCGGCGGCACGCTCGTCGTGCCCCGCGTCGTCGTCGGCCGTCGCGGCCCCCTCGCGTGGGTGACGACGCTCGCCGAGGAGGACGACGACGCTCCGCAGCCGACGCTCGCCGAGCTCCTCCGCGTCGGCGCCGCGCCCGTGACGTCCCCCGGCCCCGTCACCTACACGGACGGCTCCCTCACCCCCGAGGCGTGGCTCGACGTCGTCGCCGACGCCGTCGCCCGCATCCGCGACGGAGCCGTCGACAAGGTCGTCCTCGCACGCGACGTCCGTGCCCGCACCGCGCGCCCCGTCGACCCCCGCCACCTGCTCGCGCGGCTCGCCGAGCGGTTCGCCGGCTGCTGGACCTTCTCCGTCGACGGGCTCGTCGGCGCGACCCCCGAGCTCCTCGTGCGCTCCGAGAAGGGCCTCGTCATCTCACGCGTCCTCGCGGGCACCGTCCGTCGCACGGGCGACGACGACGCCGACCTCGCACGCGCCGCGCACCTCTCGCACTCCTCGAAGGACCTCGAGGAGCACGAGTACGCGGTGAGCTCCGTCGCGCAGGCCCTCAGCCCCTTCTGTACGTCGACGAACGTCCCCGAGACACCCTTCGTCCTCCACCTGCCGAACGTCCTCCACCTCGCGACCGACGTCACGGGCGTCCTCGCACCGCCCGGGGCGTCGAGCCTCGCGCTCGCCGACGCCCTCGCTCCGACGGCCGCCGTGTGCGGCACGCCCACGGCCGTCGCGCGCGACCTCATCCGCGAGATCGAGCACCTCGACCGCGCCCGCTACGCGGGCGCCGTCGGGTGGCTCGGCGCGGACGGCGACGGCGAGTGGGGCATCGGGCTCCGCTCCGCCGAGCTCGACCCCGAGGACCCCCACGAGCTGCGGCTCTTCGCGGGCTGCGGCATCGTTGCCGCGTCCGTCCCTGACGATGAGCTCGCCGAGACCGAGGCGAAGCTCGAGCCCATGCGTTACGCCCTCGACGGCTGAAACAGCATGACGCACGTCGGGCCGGGTCCCTTGCGGGGACCCGGCCCGACGTGCGTCCGGACCCAGTCCGGCCCCGCAGACAGAGGGAGGGCCGAGGCGTCAGGGAATCGCCTCGGCCCTCCGGCGGCGCCATCGGCAGGGGGACCGACTCGCCGCGGCTCCGACGGCGTCAGGGATACACCGTCGGGCGGCTGCCGCGGTGCCCGACAGGGGAACGGGACCGCGACCTGTTCCTAATCTAGATCAGAGGTTCTCCTGGAGCCACTGGAAGAACTCCTCCTGGGTCATATCCCCCGGGAAGGTCCTCCCCGAATCGTCGCCAGGGCGGCTCGGGCGCTCCTCACCAGGGGTGTTGCTGCTGTCGTCGCCGGGCGTCGCTGCGGTGTCCTGGCGCGCCGTGAGCGTCACCGTGAGGTCCTTCGCCGCGCCGTCACGCACCACCGTGAGGACCGCCCGGTCACCTTCGACACGCTCACGCACCGCCGCGGTGAGGAACTCGGCCCCGCTCACGGCCTTGCCGTCGATCGCGACGATGACATCCCCCTGGACGACGCCGCCCTGGGCGGCAGCCGACCCCGAGGTCACCTCGACGACCTGCGCACCACGACGCGTCGTGCCGTCCGCGGTCGCGGTGCCGTCACGGAGCGACACCCCGAGGAACGCGTGCTCGGCCGCACCGTTCGCGATGAGCTGGTCGCCGACCGACCGCGCGAGGTTCGCGGGGATCGCGAACCCGAGCCCGATCGAGCCCGACTGGCCCGACCCACTCGACAGCGTCGCGATCGACGACGTGATGCCGATGACCTGCCCCTCCGCGTTGAACAGCGGACCGCCCGAGTTGCCGGGGTTGATCGCCGCGTCGATCTGGATCGCGTTCGTCACGGCGGTCGACTCCTGGGTGCCGTCGGACGTCGTCACAGGGCGGTCGACGGCCGAGACGATGCCGGTCGTCACCGTGTTGGCGAGGCCGAGCGGGTTGCCGACCGCCATGACTGCGTTGCCGACGACGACCTTCGCCGAGTCGGCGAGGGTCGCCGCCGTGAGGTCGCTCGGCGGGTCGACGAGCTTGACGACCGCCAGATCCGTCGACGCGTCGAGACCGACGATCTTCGCGTCGAAGAGCCGGCCGTCGCTCAGCGTCACCGACACGGTGTCGTCGTTCGCGCCGACGACCACGTGGTTGTTCGTGAGGATGTGGCCCGCCGTGTCGATGATGACGCCCGAGCCCTGGGACTCCCCCGAGCTCGAGACCACGTCGATCGCGACGACCGTCGGGGCGACGCGCGCGGCGACCTCCTCCCAGCTCGCGGGCGTCACCGCGTCAACGCTGATCGTCGAGCTCGTGCCGAGACCCTTGACGGTCGTCGACGTGCCGGCGGACGCGGCGGGCGGGTCCACGAGCTGCGCCGTGACGTAGGCCGTGCCGCCACCGACGACCAGAGCCGTGGCCGCGGCCGTCGCGACGACGGCGGGCCAGGTGCGGGACCTGCGCGGTGCCGAGGGTGCGGGAGGCGCGGGGATCGCGCCGGGGCCGGACGAGGCTCCCTGCGGGTGCTGGCCGTATCCGGCCGCGTACGGGTGCGCGGTGGCGGGGGTCGACTGCGGGGGCGCCGTCGGCTGGGGGGCCGGGGGCACGGGCCCGGGCAGGGGCGCGTCCGGGGCCGCGAAGGTGTTCGGCTGCGGAGCGGCCTGCTGCTGGGCGTCGGTGGTCCCGGGGCGCCCCTCGGGGGTGGTCTCGCCCCCGGCTGCGGGGATCGGCTGCGTGGTGTTCTCGTCCATGGTGGACCTCCTTCAACGCCTTCAGTCGACCATCCGACCCTGAGCGCACGCGTCGACGGCCCTGAGAGTTCTCTGGGAGTTCCGCGTGCGCTCGATCCGCGACCCCTAGCTCGCGGAAGGGCGTGCGAGGCGTGAGCGGAGGGCGTCGGCCACGGCCGACGCCCGTGAGCGACGGCCCGCCCGGTCCACGCGCACCTCGACGACGCACGTGCCACGCCCCGGCGACGCCAGCGCCGACCGCAACGCGTCAGCATCCTCGACGACGACGTGCGGGACGCCGTGCGCCGCGCACAGCGCCCCCAGGTCGACGTCGTGCGGCGTGCCGAACACACGCTCGACCGCCGCCGCACGTGCCGGCGCCGCCTCCGCGAGCGCACCGTGCTCGAGCCCCGTGAAGATCGAACCGCCCGCATCGTTGACGACGACGATCTGCAGCTGCGGGCGCCCCTCCCCGCGCGCTGCCGCCAGCCCGCCCGCTCCGTGGAGGAACGTGAGGTCTCCGACGAGCGCCCGGACGGTCCGCCCCTCGATCCCGCTGAGCCCCGGCCGGGAGAGAGCAAGCGCCGTCCCCACCGCCGTCGCAAGCAGCCCGTCGATGCCCGCGACACCGCGGTTGGCGACGACGCGCGGTGGCGCGACCCACCGGTGGACAAGATCGAGGTCCCGCACCGGGTTCGACGAGCCGACGACGAGGACGTCGGCAGGCACGAGCGCGTCCGCGAGGACCCGCACGGCCCCCTCCGCGGTGAGCGCACCGACCGGCCCGGTCGTCGCCGTGGCGTCGGCAACCCGTGCACCACGAGGCCCGTCCTCGGCCGTGCCCAGCCCGAGCACGTCATCGATCGCCGCGGCGGCCGCGGCGCCGGCCGCGCGCCACGCGTCCCGCCACCGTTCGCGGCGCACCGTGCGCAGGCCGTCGCCGAGCATGTCGTCGGGCAGGAACCAGCCGAGCGGGACCTCCGGCAGCACCGCGCCCGCGCCGCGCGGCGCGTCGGCCCACGGCGCCCCCTGCGGGGCGACGACGACGACGTCGACATCCTCGCGGGCGACGAGCCGCTGAACCGGGCGCGAGAGCGTCGGCCGACCCACGACGACGACGCGACGCACGTCGGCCGTGAGCGGCGAGGCCGCGAGGACGTGCGCGTGCGCGGGGACGAGCATCGGGCCGCCCGCCGACGGTGTCACGCACTCCGCGAGCAACGGCCAGCCGCGCGCCTCGGCGAGCGCGCGCGCCTCACCGCGGTCGCCGTCGCCCGCGACGACGAGCGTCCCGCCGTCCGTGAGCTCACCCGCCGTCCACGGGCTCACCTCGAGCGGACGCGCCATGGGCGCCGACACGCGGGGCGGCCGGACGTCGGGCCACGGCGCGGCATCGTCCGCCCCCGGCACGAGCGGGTCACGGAACGCGAGGTTGAGCTGGACCGGCCCCGGGAAGCCCGAGCGTGTGCCCGACGCCGCGTCGACCGCGCGCGCCGCGAGGTGCACGAGGTCACGCTCCTCCCCTTCCCGCCCGTCCGGAGCGGGGACGTCGACCGCAAGACGCACCGCTCCCCCGAAGATCCCCGGCTGGTCGATCGTCTGGCTCGCGCCCGTGCCCCGCAGCTCGTGCGGCCGGTCGGCCGTGAGCAAGAGCAGCGGCAGCCCCGCGTGGTGGGCCTCGAGCACCGCCGGGTGGAGGTTCGCGACCGCCGTGCCCGACGTCGTCACGACCGCGACAGGAGCGACGCCGCGGTGCCCGGCACCGCCGGGAGCCCCTGGGCCCCGGCCGAGCGCGGCACCGCGCACGAGCCCGACCGCCGTGAACGCCGCCTCACGCTCGTCGACGCGCACCGTGAGCTCGAGAAGCCCCTCCTCCGCGGCCTCGGCCGCCGCGTACGCGAGAGGCGCCGAGCGGGACCCGGGCGCGAGAACCACCTCCCGCACCCCGAGGCGCACGAGCGCGGCGAGCAGGGTCCGGGCGGCGGAGTACGACGGGGACGTCACCGGCCCATCATCCCAGGACGTCGGCGAGGTCCTCGCCGAGCACCGCCGCGCACCGCTCGAGGCGCTCGCGCCACCGCGCGGCGACGTCCTCGGACGCGGCGGTGCGCGCGAGCGCGGCCGGCGCGACGACCGGACGACGCACACCGATCGCGCCGCCGACCGGGAGCAGCGGGCGCACGACCGTGTCGTCCGTGAGCAGGTGCGCCGTCGCGAGCCCGCACGCGAACGGGAGCTCCGGCAGCGCGGCCGCGAGCGCGATGCCCTGCGCCAGACCGACCGACGACTCGAGCGCCGACGAGACGACGACGGGCAGACCGACGTCCTCGGCGAGCCGCAGGCACGCGCGCACCCCGCCGAGCGGCTGCACCTTGAGGACGACGACGTCCGCGGCCTCGCGCCGCACGACCTCGAACGGATCCTCCGCGCGGCGGATCGACTCGTCGGCCGCGACGAGCGCGTCCGTCCGGCGGCGGACGGCGGCGAGATCCTCGACGCTCGCACACGGCTGCTCGACGTACTCGAGCCCGCCCGCCGCCCGGTCGAGCACCGCGAGACGCGCGAGCGCCGTCGCGACGTCCCAGCCGCCGTTCGCGTCGATCCGGATGCGTCCAGCGGGGCCGAGCGCGTCCCGCACGGCCTCGAGCCGCTCAACCTCCTGCGCCTCCGACTGCCCCGGCTCGGCGACCTTGACCTTCGCGGTCGTGCAGCCGCCCGACGCCCGCACGATCGCGTGCGCGCGGGGCCCGTCGACCGCGGGCACCGTGACGTTGACGGGGATGCGGTCGCGCACGGCCGGCGGGTGCCCCTCGCGCGCGGCCTCGAGGGCCGCGCGCAGCCAGGCGGCCGACTCGACGTCGTCGTAGTCGGCGAACGGCGAGAACTCGGCCCATCCGGCGGGCCCGCGCAGGAGCACTCCCTCGCGCACGTCGATGCGTCGGAAGCGGGTCGTCAGCGGGATCGAGAAGACGTGCATCGCCCCACCCTAGCGAGGGAGCGCGCCCCGGGCGGAGGGCTCACGTGAGCGGCGCCCACGCGCGCCGCCCTCACCACCGGAGCGCTCACGCGAGGAGCCCTCAGCCGCGCAGCGCTCACGCGAGGAGCCCTCAGCCGCGCAGCGCTCATGCGAGGAGCGCGGCGGCCTCCGCGTCGAGGAGCGTCACCGCCGCCGCCCGCGCGTCGACCGCCGACGACGCCGCGAGTGCGGCCTCCGCGATCTCGACGCACCGGGATCGCGTGTGGCGGCGCAGCGTGAACCGCACCGCGGGCACCGACCCGAGCGACATCGACAGGCTCGTCACCCCGAGCCCGACGAGGACGAGCGCCATGACGGGATCACCCGCGGACTCCCCGCACACGCCCACGGGCTTGCCTGCCTCGGTGCCGGCGCGCGCGGTCGCGGCGACGAGGTCGAGGACCGCGGGCTGCCACGGATCGAGGAGGTCCGCGAGCTCGCCCCGCAGCCGGTCCGTCGCCATCGTGTACTGCGCGAGGTCGTTCGTGCCGATCGAGACGAAGTCGACCTCGGCGAGGATCTCGCGAGCACGCAGCGCGGCCGCGGGCACCTCGACCATGACGCCCACCTGCTCGAGGCCCGCGGCGCGTGCCGCGGTCGCGAGGGCGCGCGCCTCGGCGGGCGTCGCGACCATCGGCGCCATGACCCACGGACGCGTGCCCGTCGCGGCGGCCGCTGCGGCGAGCGCCTCGAGCTGGTCGGCGAGGAGCTGCGGGTGGACGCGGTCGATGCGGTAGCCGCGCACGCCGAGCGCCGGATTCTCCTCGTCGGGCAAGGTCGCGAACGCGAGCGGCTTGTCCGCGCCCGCGTCGAGCGTCCTCACGACGACCTTGCGGTCGCCGAACGCCGCGAGCGCGGCCGTGTACTCGCGTGTCTGCTGCGCGACGCTCGGCGCGGTCGTCGCGTCGAGGAAGAGCACCTCGGTGCGGAAGAGGCCCGAGCCCGCGACCGTGCGCGCGTCGTCCGCGGCCGCGGCACGCTCGGCGTCGGCCGCGGTGCCGATGTTCGCGAGGAGGTCGACGGGGTGGCCGTCGGACGTCGCGCCGGGTGCGGTGTCGTCCGCGAACGCCGCCTCGCGCCGGGCGCGGTCGGCGACCTCGGCGACGTCGTCGTCCGACGGGTCGACACGGAGCTCGCCCGCGCGGGCGTCGACGACGACCGACGTCCCGTCCTCGAGGGCGGTCGCACCGGCGACCTGGACGAGGCACGGCAGCCCGAGCTGACCGGCGATGATCGCGGTGTGGCCCGTCGGCCCGCCGAGCTCGGTGACGATCGCGAGGACCTTGCCGAGGTCGAGCGCCGCCGTGTCGGCGGGCGCGAGGTCGCGCGCGACGACGACGCTCGGCACCGTGAGGTCGGGCACACCCGGGAGCGGCGCGCCAGCGACCCTCGCGACGACGCGGTCGCGCACCGACACGAGATCCGTGACGCGCTCGGCCATGAGCCCACCCATCGACGTGAACATGTCGATGAAGCGCCCGACGGCCGCGCGAACCGCGGCGACGGGCGGCGCCCCCGCGCCGAGCTCGGCGCGGGCACCCGCGAGGAGCGAGGGGTCCGACGCGATGAGGACAGTCGCCCCGAGTACCTCGGCGAGCGGTCCGCTCGCGCGGTCGGCCCGTGCCCGCAGGTCCGCCGCGACCGCCGCGAACGCGTCGACGACGACCTGCTCGACGTCGTCCGCGGCCGCGGGTGCCCCGTCGCGGACCGCGGGGGCGTCGTCGGGCACCTCCGCGGGCGCGCGGACGAGCGCGACCGGCCCGACGACGGCCCCGCGACCGACGCCGACCCCCGCGAGCCTCCGGCCTCCGGCGGTCATCGTGCGTCCAGGTCCGCGGCGACGAGCTCCGCGACCGTGTCGAGCGCACCCTCGTCGTCGCTCGAGAGCTCGACGGTCTCGCCGTGGCCGACGCCGAGCGTCATGAGCATGAGGACGCTCGATGCGTCGACTCCCTCGCTGCCCGGGCGGGCGATGAGGACGGTCGCAGGCGCGAGCCCTGCGGCGGCCGCCGCGAGGAGCGCGGCGGGGCGGGCGTGGAGGCCCGAGGCAGATCCGACGGTGACGGTGCGCTGGTGCATGGGGGTGCCTTCCTGTGCGGGCTGGGGTGGGCGGGCGGGATGAGCGGGCGGGGTGGGCGGGCGGGATGAGCGGGGTGGCCGAGTGGAGCGGACGACGAGGTCGCGCCGGGGGCCGGCCGGTGTCACCGGCCCGCCCCCGGGTGGCCTCACGCGGCGACGGGCTCCGCGGCGGGTGCGGCGACCTTGCGCGTCTGCTTGAGGAGGATGACGAGCACGGCCGAGACCGCGACGCCGGCGAGGACCGCGAGGACGAACCCGAGCGGGTTGCCGACGAGCGGCAGGACCCACACACCGCCGTGCGGTGCGACGAGCGAGACGCCCAGGCCCATCGACACGGCGCCCGTGACGGCCGAGCCGACGGTCGAGGCGACGATGACGCGCCACGGGTCGGCTGCCGCGAACGGAATCGCGCCCTCCGAGATGAACGACGCACCGAGCAGCCACGCGGCCTTGCCGTTCTCGCGCTCGACCTCCGTGAAGAGGCGCGGGCGCACGACGGTCGCGAGCGCGAGCGCAAGAGGCGCGACCATGCCGCCGAGCATGACGGCAGCCATGACCTTGTACTGCGGGGAGTCGGGCGTGAGGCCCGCGGTCGCCAGGCCCGTGACGCCGAAGGTGTAGGCGACCTTGTTGACGGGGCCGCCGAGGTCGAAGCCCATCATCGCGCCGAGCAGCGCGCCCAGGAGGATGATCGAGCCGCCCTGGAGCCCGCCGAGCCAGTCCGTGAGGCCCTCCATGGCCCCCGCGATCGGCCGGCCGAGCAGGACGAGCATGAGCACACCGATGACGAGCGACGACAGCAGCGGGATGACGACGACGGGCATGATGCCGCGGACGCCCTTGGCGACCTTCCAGCGGCTGATCCACAGGGCGACGAAGCCGGCCGCGAAGCCGGTGACGAGACCGCCGAGGAAGCCCGCGCCGACGAAGCCTGCGGCGGCGCCGCCGACGAAGCCGGGGACGAGGCCGGGGCGGTCGGCGATCGCGTAGGCGATGTAGCCCGAGAGGACGGGGACGAGGAATCCGAACGCGAGCTGGCCGGTCTTGAGGAGGACGACCGCCCAGTGCTGGAGGCTCAGCGGGTCGAACGACGCGAAGATCGCGGCTGCGTCGGCCTTCGTCACCGCGACGGCGCCCTCGGCGCCGCCCCACGCGACCTGCGCGAGCATGAAGCTCAGGGCGATGAGGATGCCGCCCGCGGCGACGAACGGGATCATGTGGGAGACGCCGGTCATGAGCCACTGGCGGACCTTCGTCGCGCCCGACGCGGCGGGTCGCGGTGCGGCGGGTGCGGCGACGGGCCGCTCGGCGGCGGGCGTCGCGGCCGCAGCCTCGACGGCGGCGATCGCCTCGGCGAGAACCTTCGCCGGCTCGTGGACGGCGCGCTTGACGCCGACATCGACGGCCGGCAGCCCGGCGAACCGGTCGCGCTCCTTGACCTCGAGGTCGGCGGCGAAGATCACCCCGTCGGCAGCCGCGATGACCGCGGGGTCGAGCGGCTCGGAGCCGATCGAGCCCTGCGTCTCGACGGTCACCTCGTGACCCTGGGCCTTGCCGGCCTGTTCGAGGGCCTCGGCGGCCATGTAGGTGTGCGCGATGCCCGTGGGGCAGGACGTCACGGCGACGAGCTTCATGAGGCCACCGCCTCGTTGACGATCGCGGCGAGGGTCTCGGCGTCGGCGGCGCCCCGCACGGACTCCATGAACTCGGCGTTCATGAGCTTGCGCGCGAGCTTCGCGAGGATCTGCAGGTGCACGTTGTCGCCCATCGCGGGGGCAGCGATGAGGAAGACGAGCGTCGCGGGTCCGTCGGGTCCCCCGAAGTCGACGCCGCCCGGGACGGTCGCGACGGCGAGCGAGGGTGTGAGGACGGCATCGGACTTCGCGTGCGGCAGGCCGACCTGGCCGGGGAGGCCGGTCGGGGTCTGTGCCTCGCGGGCGCGGACGTCGGCAGCGAACGTCTCGCCGTCCGTGACGCGCCCGGCGGCGGCGAGGCGCTCGGCGAGCGTCTCGATGACGACGTCCTTCGTCGCGGCAGGCAGGTCGATGGCGACGAGATCGGCGGTGATCAGATGGCTGGTCATGTCTACAGCTCCTTGACGAGGGTGGCCGGTGCAGGGTCGGGGACGAGCGTGACCGCGTCGACGTCGACGAGGTCGGGTCCCGGGACCGCGGTCCCGGGCAGGAGCACCGCGGCGCGCCCCCAGGCGACGGCGGTGCGGAGGCAGTCGGCAGGGTCGGCACCTGCGTGCTCGGCGGCGAGGTAGCCGGCGAGGGTCGTGTCGCCCGCGCCGACCGTCGAGGCGGGGACGAGGGCGGGGCCGCCGGCCCACCAGTGGTGGTCGGCGGTGACGAGGAGCGCGCCGTGCGCGCCGAGGGAGACGAGGAGCGCGTCGGTTCCGCGCGCGAGGATCTCGCGCGCGGCCTCGACGACGTCGCCGACGGTCGTGAGCTCGCGCCCGACGAGCTCGGCGAGCTCGTCGTCGTTCGGCTTGGCCAGCGCGACGCCACCCGCGCGGGCCGCCGCGGCAAGCGGGTCTCCCGACGTGTCGAGGACGAGGCGCGCGCCGCGCTCCCGGACGGCGGCGGCGAGCGTCACGTAGAAGTCGGGGGCGAGGCCGCGCGGGAGGGATCCGGCGCCGACGACGGTGTCGCCGGGCCCGACGGTCGCGACGACCGCGGCGAGGAGCCGCGCGCCCGCGGCGGAGTCGAGCTCGGGGCCGGGCGCGTTGATCTTCGTCGTCGTGCCGTCGGACTCCTGGAGCGTGATGTTCGAGCGGGTGTCGCCGGGGACGGGGACGGCGCGCACGGTGACGTCGGTCGGGGCGAGGAGGGTGACGAGAAGCTCGCCGTCGGCGCCCCCGACGGGTAGGACGGCGACGGTGGGGACGGCGTGCGCGGCGAGAGCGCGCGAGACGTTGATGCCCTTGCCGCCCGCGTCGACGTGGACGGCGCCGGCGCGGTTGATGCCGCCGCGCGCGAGGGCCTCGACGTCGTAGGCGCGGTCGACGGACGGGTTGGGGGTGAGCGTGACGATCATGCCGTCACCACCTCGACGCCTGCGGCGCCGAGCTCCGTGAGGAGGTCGGCGTCGACGCCCGCGTCGGTGACGAGGGTGTCGACGGACTCGATCGTCGCGAACGCGACGAGCTCGTCGCGGCCGATCTTCGTGTGGTCGGCGAGGACGATGACGCGGCGGCCTGCGGCGGCGAGCGCGCGCTTGGCCTCGGCCTCGCCGAGGTCGGGGGTCGTGAGGCCGCGGTCGACGCTCACGCCGTTGGCGCCGAGGACGACGACGTCGGCGCGCAGCGAGCCGAGCGCGGCCGTCGTCCAGGGGCCGGTCGCGACGAGGGTGCGGCCGCGGACGTGCCCGCCGACGAGGTGGAGGGTGATGCCGGGCCGGGTCGCGACGGCGGCGGCGACGGGCAGGGCGTGCGTGATGACGGTGAGCTCGCGGTCCTCGGGAAGGAGCGCGGCGAGACGGGCGGTCGTCGTGCCGCCGTCGATGACGATCGTCGATGCGTCGTCGAGGAGGGCGAGCGCGGCGCGGGCGATCGCGTCCTTGGCGTCGGTGTTGGCGAGGTCGCGCTCGTCGACGGACGGCTCAAGCGTGAGGCGTTCGACGGGGACGGCGCCGCCGTGGACGCGGCGCAGGAGGCCGCGGCGCTCGAGGACGGTGAGGTCGCGGCGCACGGTCTCGGCGGCGACGTCAAGCTCGGCGGCGAGGGTCGCGACGTCGACGCGTCCGGCGGCGCGGGCTCGGGCGACGATCTCGTTCTGGCGTTCCGGGGCGTACACGGCGGGTGCTCCTCACGGCGCGACGTTGCGGGCAGGGTCCTCGTCGACAATCACCGTCGACATGACCGATCATGCCCGAGTTCACCCGTGCGGTCAACCACTTCCCACAAGATCGGGCAGACTTCATGCCCGGCCATGTGGGAAGCTTCTGCAACCACGCCCGAAACGGACACCTACGGGTGCGCGACTCCCCCGAGCAGCTCCCGCAACCGGGCAGCGACCGTCGGGCGAACCTCACGCGCCTCGCTCAGCGCCGCGACCGCACCCCCGTCGACGACGGCGAGCACGAGCGTCGCCCCGGCACCCGCCACCCCGAGAACCTCGAGCAGCCGGCCGATCTCCGCGTCGAGCACGGGCCGCGACGCCGCGTACTCGTGCCCGAGCCGTGAGCGCCCGACCCCGACGAGGTGCGCGTAGTGAGCCCTCACGACGTCGTCGCCCCCGGACGGCAGGAGGGCACGCACGAGCAGGTCCGCCCGCAGCTCGACCGTCGTCGCGGCAGCGATCGCCGCACGGTCGTCGAGCACGTCGCGCACCGCGGCCTGCCAGCGCTCCGCGAGCCGCTCCCCGACCGCAGCGAGGATCTCGTCGAGCGACGCGAAGTGGTACGTCGTCGAGGCGAGCGGAAGCCCGGCCCGGGCCGCGAGCGCACGGTGCGTGAGCGCGGCCGGACCCTCCTCGAGGACGAGCGTGACCGCCGCGTCGACGAGCGCGTCCCGGCGTGCGGCGCCGCGCGGGCGGGGCGCCGGCATCAGTGACCCCCGCCCGAGAGGTTGAGGCCGACGATCCCCGCGACGATGAGGACGAGCGAGACGGCCTTGACGACGTTCATCGTCTCGCCGAACGCGAACACTGCGACGACGGCCGTCGTCGCAGCGCCGATGCCGGTCCACACGGCGTACGCGACGCCGACCGGGAGCGTCCTCAGCGCGTACGCGAGGCCGAGCATCGACAGAACGAGGAGGACGCCGAAGGTCACGGTGGGCCACAGCCGCGTGAAGCCGTTCGAGGCCTTGAGGCTGAGGGCCCAGCCAGCTTCGAGGAGGCCGGAGACGACGAGGACGAGCCATGCCATGGGGCGTTCCCAACTGACCGACGGATTGATGGCTTCCGCCCGTTCGACGGGGGGAAGCCATCAATCCGTCGGGCGACGAGGTGGACGGAACCGAATCGGCACGAGCGTACCAACACAGTGGTACGCATGTACCACTGTGTGACGCGACCCACCGCGCGCTCGCTAGGGTGAGGACATGAGCGAGATCCCGGCCCAGGTGTCCCAGACCTTCGACCCACTACGGTGGCGCACCGTCGCCGGCTTCGAGGACCTCGTCGACATGACCTACCACCGCGGCGTCGAACGCACGCTCGCCGCCGACGGCTCCGTCACCGCCGAGCGCGATCTGCCCGTCGTCCGCGTCGCCTTCGACCGCCCCGAGGTCCGCAACGCCTTCCGCCCCGGAACCGTCGACGAGCTCTACCGGATCCTCGACCACGCCCGACTCACCTCCGACGTCGGCACCGTCCTCCTCGCGGGCAACGGCCCCTCGGAGCGCGACGGCGGCTGGGCGTTCTGCTCGGGCGGCGACCAGCGCATCCGCGGACGTGACGGCTACCGCTACGCCGAGGGCGAGACCGCCGACACGGTCGATCCCGCCCGCGCCGGACGCCTCCACATCCTCGAGGTGCAGCGACTCATCCGCACGATGCCCAAGGTCGTCGTCGCCGTCGTCGACGGCTGGGCCGCGGGCGGTGGGCACTCCCTCCACGTCGTCGCCGACCTCTCGATCGGCTGCCGCGAGCACGCCCGCTTCAAGCAGACCGACGCGAACGTCGGCTCGTTCGACGGTGGGTACGGTTCCGCCTACCTCGCCCGGCAGATCGGCCAGAAGCGCGCGCGGGAGATCTTCTTCCTCGCCCGCGAGTACTCCGCGCAGGACGCCTACGACTGGGGCGCGCTCAACGAGGTCGCCGAGCACGACGACCTCGAGAACCTCGCGCTCGAGTACGCGCTGACGATCGCTCAGAAGTCGCCGCAGGCGATCCGCATGCTGAAGTTCGCGTTCAACCTCGCCGACGACGGGCTCATGGGCCAGCAGGTGTTCGCGGGTGAGGCGACACGGCTCGCATACATGACCGACGAGGCCGTCGAGGGGCGCGACGCGTTTCTCGAGCGCCGCGAGCCCGACTGGTCGCCGTACCCCTACAGCGTCTGACCCCTCCGCGGCACTCGTTCCGCGGGACGCAACGATTGGACCGTTGGGCGGACGGGGAGAACGATGGGGCGATGAACATCCCCACCGTCACCCTCCACAACGGCGTCGAGATCCCCCAGCTCGGGCTCGGTGTCTTCCAGGTCCCCGAGGACGGCACCCAGGCCCTCGTCGAGGACGCCCTCGCCTCCGGCTACCGCCACATCGACACGGCAGCCGGCTACTACAACGAAGACGGCGTCGGCGCCGCCCTCAAGGCCTCCGGCCTCCCCCGGGAGGACGTCTTCGTCACGACGAAGCTCCGCAACGGCGACCAGGGCTACGACAAGGCACTCAAGGCCTTCGACGACTCCCGCACCGCCCTCGGCGTAGACGTCGTCGACCTCTACCTCATCCACTGGCCCGTCCCGAGCCTCGACCTCTACGTCGAGACGTGGCGCGCCTTCGAGAAGCTCTACGCCGACGGCGCCGTCCGCGCGATCGGCGTCTCGAACTTCCTCCCCGACCACCTCGACCGGCTCGTCGCCGCCGCCGACGTCCTGCCCGTCGTCAACCAGGTCGAGGTCCACCCGACGTTCCAGCAGGCCGACGTCCTCGCGAGCACCCTCGGCCACGGCATCGCCGTCGAGGCGTACTCGCCCCTCGGTCGCGGCGCCGACCTCGAGGACCCCGCCGTCACCGCGATCGCCGAGCGCCTCGGCGCGACGCCCGCCCAGGTCATCCTCCGCTGGCACCTCGACGCCGGCCGCATCGTCATCCCCAAGTCGGTGACCCCGGAGCGCTACCGCGCCAACCTCGCCGCCGTCGACCTCGAGCTCACGGACACGGACCGCGCCGCGATCGACGCCCTCGAGAACGGCAACCGCCTCGGCGCTGACCCGGCCGTCGCGGCCTTCACGCAGTACCGCGACTGACACCACGCACCGCCGACGACGGGTCCCCGGCAGCCTCGGCTGCCGGGGACCCGTCGTCGTGCGCCACGCTCCCCCCTGCGGGGCGGGGCGGTCGGTGCGGCCGAAACACCTCAGCCGGAGACGAAGAACGTCAGCGCCAGCTCGACGGCCTCGCGCAGGCCGAGCGCGAGCGCGGTCGCGAGCGCCGTGAGGAGCGCGACCGACGCCGCAGCGGGCGCGGTCGACGTGCGCCACGAGTCGCGGTCGCGACGGGTGCGGGCGGGGCGGACGACGCGGCGCACCGCGCCGTCGGAGCCGGACGGACGGGGGGCGTGGTGGGGGTGCGTCGTGGTCATGGCTCAACCCTCGCGCCCCGACCTCCCCGGGCGCGTCGGCCACGGGTCTGGACATGACGACGGCGCCTCCCCCGGCCGGGGGAGGCGCCGTCATACCGGGGTCGGACTCAGTCGACCGTGTACGAGCTCTTGCCCTTGTTGAGCATCTCGATCCACGTGGTGCCGGGGGCGAGGAGGATCGGCTCACCGTCAGCGTCGACGAGCTCGAGCGGGTCGGAGACGCCCGCCTTCTTCCAGGTCGCCTCGACGACCTTGCCGCCCGTCGCGACGAGCGCCTTGCCCTTGCCCTTGAACTTCTGGTCGGGGACCATCGCGCCGCCCTGGGCGTCGAGCTTCGAGTCGACCTGCTCGCTCTCGATGAGCACGAGGTTCGTCGCCGCGAGCTGCGTGCCCGCGGCCGTCATCGCCTTCGCCGAGCCCTCGGACCGCAGCCACGTCGACGAGCCGGCGTCCCACGCCCACGCGGGTCGCGCTGCGGACGACAGGGAGATCGCGATGTTCTTCGCGCCCTTGCCGTCGACGACCGCGGTCGCCTCGTCGGCCTCGAGCGCGAACTTCAGCTCACCGCTCGGCGGTGCCGAGTGGTTCGCGTCCGCGGACTTCCAGATCGTCGCGAGGTCCGCGTAGACGTTGTGCGGCGCGCGTCGCGTCGAGATCCGGCCGAGGCCGGCCGCGCCGGCGTCGTGCGAGATCGACTGGATCTCCGGGAGGCGACCGATGCGGATGTTCATGCGCTTCTGCGCCCCGGACGCGACGAGCAGCGCGTGCATGGGCGCGGCGACGTGCAGGTCGACGGGCCGCGCCGAACGCACGGGGCCCACGCTCTCAGGGGTCTTCGAGTGGTAGACGGCGATGAACCGCGGCACCTCGAACTCGACGACCGTCTCCCAGACGATGTCAGCGTCCTCGAGCCCCGACTGAGGGCGCGCCGCTGCCGTGTTCTCGACCTTGACGGCGATCGCCGGCCGCTGCGGGACCTCGTCGACCTTGATGCCCGTGAGCGGGTAGACGATCGGGCCCTCGGGCGTCGGGGCGTCCGTCTTCGACGGGTCGACCGATGCGTCGACCGTCACGGTCGGCGTCGTCGGAGCCGGCTCCGGGTCCTTGCTGCACGCGGCCAGCCCCAGCGTCGCCACGAGCGTCCCGGCGAGGGCCACGACGGCTCCTCGTCCTCGCGTCGTCCTACGGATCACGTCGTCCACCTCTCCTACCTGCCCCGCACGCGTCGACTGCGCACGCGTCCGCAAGCCTACGTCCGCGGCTAGGGTGGTCGGGTGCACCGTCCCGTCATCTGGCCCGCGGCCTCAGGAATTCCGGACAGCGCGCTGCCCGCGCTCGTCCGTGCGGCCCTCGACGGCTCGGGGCCTGCGCTCCTCGCCCAGCCGGTGCCGCCGGAAGGTTCTCCTGCGGCGACGGTGCCGGCCGGGGTGCCTGACGACGTCGCGCTCGTCGTCGGGACGTCGGGCTCGACGGGTCTGCCGCGGCGCGTCATGCTCACGGCTGACGCCCTGCGCGCGTCCGCCGCCGCGAGCGCCGAGCGGCTCGGCGGCACCGGGTCGTGGCTGCTCGCCCTGCCGACGACGCACGTCGCGGGCATGCAGGTCGTCGTGCGGTCGGTCCTCGCGGGGACGACGCCGACGCTCCTCGAGGGCCCCTTCCGCACCGCGGCGTTCACCGAGGCCGTCGGGCGCATGCCCGCGCGGACGGCGGCTCCGGGCGGCGGCCGGTTCACGTCGCTCGTGCCGACCCAGCTTCACCGACTTCTCGAGCCGGGCCCGGACGCCGCGGCGACGCTCGCAGCGCTGAGGTCCTTCGACGCGGTGCTCGTCGGCGGGGCGGCGCTCGCGCCCGAGCTCGCGGCCCGCGCCGCGGACGCGGGCGTGCGTGTCGTGACGACGTACGGCATGTCGGAGACGTGCGGCGGCTGCGTGTACGACGGGATCCCGCTCACGGGCGTGCGCATCCGCACGTCCGCCGACGGGCACGTCCTCGTCTCGGGGCGCGTCCTGTCGGTCGGCTACCTCGACGACGACATCGCCGACGCGCAGTCGTACACGACGATCCACGGCGGCCGGTGGCTGCGCACGCCGGACCTCGGCACTCTCGAGCTCTCCGAGGACACGTCGTTCCTCACGCTCACGGTCCACGGCCGCTCGGACGACGTCATCGTCACGGGCGGTGAGAAGGTCGTCGCGGGGGCCGTCGAGGCCGCGCTCGCAGGATGGCAGGGGCTCGGTGAGGTCGCCGTCGTCGGTGTGCCCGACGACGAGTGGGGCACAGCCGTCGTCGCCGTCGCGACCCTCGCGCCGGGTGCAGCCGCCCCGACGCTCGACGACGTGCGCGCGCACGTGCGCGCGACCGTGTCGGCGCCGGCCGCGCCACGGGCTCTCGAGATCGTCGATGCCGTACCGCGGCTCGGCATCGGCAAGCCGGACCGCGACGCGGTCCGCGACCTCGTCCTCGGCCGGCGTCCCGGCACTGTGACGACGCTGTCCCCCCAGGATCCGGCCGACGGCTGACAGCCGACCGTCACGCACGTCACGCCGCACCTCCGCGCCCGCATGCCGGGCCGCGCGGACGGGGCCGATACTCTCGGAGACATGGCCACACCAGCGCAGTGGGTCGCCGGAGCGCGTCCCCGCACCCTGCCCGCCGCCGCCGCCCCCGTCCTCGTCGGCTCGGGCGCTGCCGCGCACGCGGGCGCGTTCGACGGCGGCCGGGCGCTCCTCGCGCTCGGGGTCGCGCTCGCGCTCCAGGTGGGTGTCAACTATGCGAACGACTACTCCGACGGCATCCGCGGCACGGACGCCGACCGGGTCGGTCCGCTGCGGCTCACCGCCTCCCTGCTCGCGCCCGCGAAGCAGGTGAGGCTCGCCGCGTTCGCGGCGTTCGGCGTCGGGGCGCTGCTCGGCCTGTGGCTCGTCGCCCTCTCAGGGCAGTGGTGGCTGCTCGCCGTCGGTGCCGCGTGCGTCGCCGCCGGCTGGTTCTACACGGGCGGCTCGAAGCCCTACGGGTACCTCGGGCTCGGCGAGATCTTCGTGTTCGTGTTCTTCGGCCTCGTCGCGACGATCGGCACGACGTACACGCAGGTCGGCCACATCACCTGGCCGTCGGTCGTCGGCGCCGTGGCGATCGGGCTCGTCGCGTGCGCGATCCTCATGGTCAACAACATCCGCGACATCCCGACCGACGTCGTCGCGGGCAAGCGGACGCTCGCGGTGCGGCTCGGCGACCACAAGGCCCGGCGCGCCTACGTCGGGATGGTCGCCGGGTCATGGGTGCTCGCACTCACGTGCGTCTTCGCGTCGCCGTGGGTGCTGGGCGTCGCACTGCTCGGGCTGCCCGTCGTGCTGCTGTGCATCCCCGTGATCGCGGGCGCGCGCGGCAAGCTGCTCGTTCCCGTCCTCGGCGGGACGGGGTTCTACGAGCTTGCGCTCGGCGCGCTCCTGGGCCTGGGCCTCGCGCTGTAGGCCGGTCAGAGACCGTCGGCCTCCGCGTCCTCGGCCTCCGCGTCCGGGTCGTCCGTGCCCTCGGCACGACGCTGCGTGCGCGCTGCGGCCCGCTCCGCGAGCCAGGCCGACGCCCTGTCGCGCTGCGGGCGCAGCGCGACGATCGAGATGAGGAACGTCAGCAGCACCGCGAGCAGCAGCCACAGGACGTCACGCGCACCGACGAGCCACAGCACGGGCAGGAGCACGACGAAGATGAGCACACGCCACAGCGTGTAGACGACGAGAGGCACAGTCCCAGCCTAGGCGCACTAGGGTGGCCCCATGCGCTACCTCGGGTTCCTGCTGCTCGTCGCGGTCGTCGTCTATACGGTCACCGACATCATCAACGCGCCCGACGAGGACCTCCACGGCCTGCCGCGCGGCATCTGGCTCGTCCTCGTCGTGCTCATCCCGGTGCTCGGCTCCGTCGTGTGGTTCGCCGTGAGCCTCAACGGTCGCCGCAGCCGCGGTGAGGCGCTCGGCGGGCCCCGCTCGGGCCCGCGCACCGCCCCCGGCGGCCACCCCGCACCCGGCCGGCAGGGCCCCCTCGCGCCCGACGACGACCCCGAGTTCCTCTGGCTCCTCGAGCAGGAGCGCCGACGCCGCGCCGGCGAGACGGGCACCGACGGCTCGACCCCTCCGACCTCGGACGACAGCAGCCGCTGACCCGCGCGCACTCCCGGGGCGTCGTCGCGCGCACCACCGTCCGCGCCGCTATCTTTGCCGCGGAGGTCCCGCACGGGGACCGCGACCCAGGGGGTGCAGCATGACGCTCTACGGAGCCCTGTTCCAGCAGTTCGCCGAGAACACCTCGCAGGACCAGTTCAGCCTGCAGGGCAGCAAGATGCTCAAGATCAACATGGGCTTCGGCCCCGTCTGGTCACGCTCGGGCGCGATGGTCGCCTACCAGGGCGACGTGCGCTTCGAGAAGAAGAGCCAGGGGGCGGCACGCTTCCTCAAGTCCGCCGTCACCGGTGAAGGCCTCGACCTCATGAAGTGCTCCGGCTCCGGCCAGCTCTTCCTCGCGGACCTCGCGCAGGCCGTGCAGATCATCTACCTCGAGAACGACATGATCTCGATCAACGGCGCCAGCGTCCTCGCGATCTCCGACTCCATCCAGTGGGACATCAAGATGATCAAGCCCGGCGCTGGCATGGCTGCGGGCGGGCTCTCGAACGTCGTGTGCCAGGGCACGGGCTACGTCGCTGTGACGACGGCTGGCGAGCCCGTCGCGCTCAACGTCGCTGAGGCGCCGACGTTTGGCGACCCGCAGGCCGTCGTCCTGTGGACCGCGGGCGTGCAGATGAACGTCAAGGTCGACACGGGCGGCCTCGGCTCCCTGCTCCGCGGCGGTTCCGGCGAGACCTTCCAGCTCGCGTTCGGCGGCCAGGGTGTCGTCGTCGTCCAGCCGAGCGAGGGCTTCCACTTCTCGAGCTGACCCCGCCTCCCCGACTCGTAGGTCGTCAGCACCGTTGAATCGTGCTGACGACCTACGAGTCGCACAGGTCGAGCGACTCGAGGGCCTCAGCACCATCGAGTGGTGCTGGGGCCCTACGAGTCGGGAGACGGGAGGGAGACGTGCCGCCGGGACGGCCTGTCAGACGCCCGAGTAGGAGTGCTTGCCGCTGAAGAGCATGTTGACGCCCGTGAAGTTGAAGAGCACGCACGCGTAGCCGACGACGACGAACCACGCCGCCCGACGCCCCGACCAGCCGCGCGTCGTCCGCGCGTGCAGGTACGCCGCGTAGACGACCCAGATGACAAACGACCAGACCTCCTTGGGGTCCCAGCCCCAGTAGCGGCCCCATGCGTCCTCGGCCCACACCGAGCCCGACACGAGCGTGAACGTCCACAGGACGAAGCCCACCGCGTTGATGCGGAAGCTCAGCAGCTCGAGCTGCGCCGCCGTCGGCACCTGGTCGAGCCACGACCACCGGCGCGACGCGAGCATCGGCGAGCCCTCGTCGCGCGAGTCACGCAGCAGCTGCGTGACCGACGCCGCGAACGCGACCGTGAAGATGCCCGTTGCGAGCACCGCGATCCCGACGTGGATGACGAGCCAGTACGACTGCAGCGCGGGCTGCACGCCCGCCGCCTCGACGTGGAACGCATTGAGCGCGACGACGATCGCGAGCGTCGCGAGACCCGAGACGATCGTGCCGAGGAAGCGGATCTCCCAGCGCGTCTGCACGACGAGGAACACGGCCATCGCGAAGAACGCCCCGACGAGTATGAACTCGTAGAGGTTCGCCCACGGTGCGCGTCCGGCCGCGAAGCCGCGCGTGACGATCGCTGCGAGGTGAAGCGCCAGACCCATCCACGACACCGAGACGGCGATCGCGAGCGGCTTCGAGACGCTCCACGCCTTCCACGGGGAGGTGAGGGACGCGGCCCGACGAGCCGTGGCCTCGGAGACCGCGCCCGCGCTCGTCGTGTCGCGGACCGCGGGGTCAACGACGTCCGTGGCGACGGTCGACGCACCCGAGGCAGGCGTCGCCGCAGCCAAAGCCTTCTCACGGGCGACGGACCGGACGCCGAGGCGCCCCGAGAGGTCGATCGCGAACGCAACGAGCGCGATCGCGTAGGCGCTCGCGGTCCCCCAGGCAAGGAGGTCGCTCATCTCACCGACGGTCGTCATCGGGTCTCTCCAAGGTCGTCGGTCGCCGGGCTGTCGTCCGGCGTGGGGTTGTCCTCAGCCGGGCGGTCGTCCGGCGCGGGGTCACGGGTGTCGAGGAACGCGAGCAGAGCGTCGACCTCGGGCTGCAGGCCTGCATCGTCCGTGCGCGCCAATCCGGCGGTCTCGACCACTGTACGCGCGGGGCCGTCACCGTCGGAACGGGTGCTCACGCGCAGCCACACGCGGCGGCGCGGCGTGAAGAGCGAGAGCATGAGCCCGCCGATCGCGGTGAACGCGAAGATCGCGATCCACGTGAGCGCCGGGTCGTGACGCAGGTCGAGCGCCACGAACCGCGGGATGTCGTCGAGCGTGAGCGTGCCGAGCCCGTCCGGCAGGTCGACGGTCGTGCCCGGTGCGAGCATGAGCGTCACCGGCTGACCGTCGGCCGTGCGCGCCTGCGTCATCTTCTCGGTCTCGAGCTCGTAGACGTTCTGCGGCACGCCGTCGTCGAGCCCGAGGTCCCCCGTCCACACGGTGAGGACGAGGACGGGGTTGAGGAGGTCGGGATGGAGCGAGCGCACGCCCTGCGCGGAGAGCTGCGCGGTCGGCAGGAGGTAGCCGACGAGGCCGATCTGCTCGCCCGTGACGACGTCGGGCACCTTGACGACGCCGCGGGACGTGTACACCTGGTCCTCGGGGATGAACGGCACCGTGCCGGCGAACGTCACGTTGCCGTCGGCGTCCTTCACCGTGAGGCGCGGAGCGTAGCCGTTGCCCTGGAGGTAGACCTTGGCGCCCTCGATCGTCAACGGGTGGTTGACCTTGATGGTCTCCAGCCGAGTCCCGGCGGGGTCGGTCACGGAGACGAACGCCGTGAAGTCCTTCGCGACCGGCATCGCGTCGTCCGTGAACGTCGACGTGAAGTCGTCGAGCACCATCGTGAACGGCGGCAGGTTCTCCTCACGGAACCACGGGCCCTCGCTGAACGTGTCGTATGCGCTCACGGAGTTCGCGAACCCGCGCCCCTGGACGACGATCGCCTGCCCGCGGTACTGGAGGGCCTGGCCGAGGCCCACCGCGACGAGCAGCCCGACGAGCGCGAGGTGGAAGACGATGTTGCCGGTCTCGCGGAGATAGCCGCGCTCGGCGGCGACGACGTGGACGGGCCCGGGCTCACCCTCGGGCGCGCGGGCGCCGGCGCTCGTCTCCGTGCCCTGCTCGACGCGGAAGCGCGGCAGCGGACCGCGACCGCGCAGGTGCGCGGCGGCCGCGTCGGCCACCTGCGCGGGGGTGTACGACGCGGCATAGACGCGCGCCCCCTGCGCGGGGTAACGGCCCATGCGGCGCGGCGTGCGGGGCGGACGAGCACGCAGCGCGATCCAGTGGACCTTGGCGCGCGGCAGGATGCAGCCGACGAGCGAGACGAAGAGCAGCAGGTAGATCGCGGAGAACCACACCGAGCCGTAGACGTCGAACATCTGGAGCTTGTCGAGCCACGGCGCGACGCCCGGGTTGTCGTCGAAGAACTCGACGACCTTCGACGGGTCCTGCGGACGCTGCGGGATCGTCGAGCCGGGCACCGCGGCGACCGCGAGGAGCATGAGGAGCAGGAGCGCGACGCGCATGCTCGTGAGCTGGCGCCAGCCCCAGCGGAGCCAGCCGACGACGCCGAGCGCGGGCAGCTCGCCCGACGGGCGGGACGCGGGGGCGGGCGCGCCGTCCTCGGCAAACGCGTTCTCGATGCCCTCGGGGCGGTAGCCGCTCACAGGACCGTCTCGAATCCGCCGATGAGTCCCGCGAGGGACTGCGTCCAGCTCGCCCAGAGGCCCGTGACGAGCGCGAGGCCGATGAGCACGAGCATGATCCCGCCCGCGCGGGAGATGCCGACGCGGTGCGCGCGCATGAGGTCCACCATCTTCGTCGAGGAGTCGAGGCCCAGGGCGATGCCAAGGAACGGCAGGCCGAGCCCGAGGCAGTAGGCGACCGCGAGGATCGCGCCGCGCGCCGCGGTGCCCTGGTCGAGGGACAGCGCGGAGATCGCGACGAGCGTCGGCCCCATGCACGGCGTCCAGCCGAGGCCGAAGACGATGCCGAGCAGGGGCGCGCCGCCCAGGCCGGCCGTCGGGACGACGGGCAGGCGGGCGGTGCGTTGCAGGGGTGCGAAGGCGCCGAGGAACGCGAGGCCCATGAGGATGACGACGACGCCGAGCCAGCGCGTGATCGTCTGCTGGTGCTGCGCAAGCTGCGCACCGACCGTGCCGAAGAGCGCGCCGTACGCGACGAAGACGACGGTGAAGCCGAGGACGAAGAGCGCGACGCCGAGCAGGAGGCGGCCGCGGCGCGGGGCTGCGACGGCGGTCGTCGTCCCGCCCTCATCGGCCGGTGCGGGGCGCGTCGGGCCCTGCCCCGCCATGCCGCCGAGGAACCCGAGGTACCCCGGCAGGAGCGGCAGCACGCACGGCGACGCGAACGACACGAGGCCCGCAAGCAGCGCGACCGGCAGCGCGAGCAGGAGCGAGCCCGAGAAGACCGTCTCGCCCGCGGAGGCGAGGACGGTCATCGGGACGTCCGCGGGCACGTTCACGCCTGCTCGGCGAGGACGTCGTCGATCATCGCGTCGAGCGTCGAACGCTCGAGCAGGCCGAGGATGCGGGCCGCGACGCGGCCCTGCCGGTCGAGGACGAGCGTCGTGGGGGTCGCGGCGATCGGTGCGACTCCCTGGAGGGCGGCCGTCGCAGTGCCCGTGCGATCGTCGATCGACGGGTACGGGATCTCGAAGTTCTTCTCGAAGGCCTGGGCGGCACCCGCGTCGTCGGTGCGGTTGAGGCCGAGGAGGTGGACGCCCTCGTCGGCGCGCTCGGCGGCGATCGCCGCGAGGTCGGGGGCCTCGACGCGGCACGGCGGGCAGGCCGCGAACCACGTGTTGACGACGACGACGTCGCCGAGCCACGCGCTCGTGTCGACGGGGTCGCCCGCGTAGTCGGTGCCAGTGAGCGTCACGGGCTCACCGCGCTCGGCGACCGCCCACTGGCGGGTCGACCCGTCGCCCGACACGTAGCCGGGGTTGGCGACCTGGCCCGTCGAGTCGCCGCCCGGCGTGCAGCCGGCGAGCGCGAGCGCCGTGGCCGCGAGCGCGGCCACGGCGAGGAGGGGGTGGCGCATGCTCACGCGCCCGCTACCTTGTTGGCGCCCGGGAGCAGGTCGGCGGCGGGCTCGGTGTAGCTGAGGCCGACGTAGCGGTCGCCGTCGAAACGCAGCGACGTCACGGAAGCGAGCGAGCACTCACGCTTGCGCGGGTCGTGGAGGTAGCGACGGCCCTCGAAGGAGGAGCGCGTGATCCACACCGGCAGCTGGTGGGAGACGAGGACGACCTCGTGGCCCTCGGCGAGGCGGCGGGCGTCGTCGATCGCGGCGCGCATGCGCGCGACCTGGTCCTTGTAGGCCTCACCCCACGACGGACGCCACGGGTTCCACAGCCTAGGCCAGTGCTGGGGGTGGCGCAGGGAGCCGTCGCCGACGCCGAAGGTCATGCCCTCGAAGTAGTTGCCGGCCTCGATGAGGCGCTCGTCGGTGCCGAGCTCGAGCCCGAAGGCTGCCGCGATGGGGGTCGCGGTCTCCTGCGCGCGCTGGAGCGGGGACGCGATGACGTGCGTGATGTCGTGCCGGACGGGCTCGACGTCGTCGGGGGTCGTCGGGACGCGCTCGCCTGCGAGGTGGGCGGCAACCGTGCGGGCCATTGCGTGGCCGCGCTCGGAGAGGTGGTAGCCGGGCAGTCGTCCGTAGAGGATGCCCTCGGGGTTGTGGACCTCACCGTGGCGCATGAGGTGGACCGTCGTCAGTGCCATGTCTCCATGTTTCCAGAGTTCGTGGGACCTCGGTCCCGGTCGGGGTGTGACGTGGGCCGCGTCCGGGTTCTCTCGGGTTGAACGTCCGGGGCGCGCGGTGGTTCCCGGGCGGGGCGGGGCGCGACCGTCGGGAGGTGCGGGGGTGTCAGCGTGCGGCTGCGGCGACGCGTCGCATGACGTCGGTGAGCACGGCGGCCTCAGCCGGGCTGAGGAGGTCGACGAGGTGGTGCCGGACTGCTGCGACGTGGCTGGGCGCTGCGGCGACGAGGGCGGCGCGGCCGTCGTCGGTGAGCTCGGCGTTGACGCCGCGGCCGTCGGCCTGGCATGCGACGCGGCGGACGAGCCCGCGGCTCTCGAGACGTCGGACCGTGTGGGTCGTGCGGCTGCGGGAGTGGGCGAGTGAGTCGGCGAGCTCGGACATGCGGAGAGTTCCGTCGGCGGTCTCGTCGAGCCGGACGAGGACGGCGTACTCGCCGAGGGTGAGGCCGTGCTCGGTCTCGAGCTGGCGGCTCAGTGCCTCGGCGAGGCGTGTGGAGCCCTCGAGGTAGGCGCGCCACGTGGCCTGCTCGGTGTCATCGAGCCAGCGTGCGGGTGCCTCGGACATGAAGCCTCCGTGTCGAGTTCCGGACAATTCCGCTACCAGTCTTGCGGACACGCGCCAGGCGGGCTAATCTGATTGAAGATTCACTTGAAGCAACAACCGATGCAGGTGGATCGACCACCGCATCCACCAGGAGGACCCCCATGACCGCACTGCCCACGAACCTCACTCCCGGCACCTACGTCGCCGACCCCACCCACACCCAGGCCGGCTTCACCGTCCGCCACGCAGGCATCTCCAAGGTCCGCGGCACCGTCCCCGTCACCGAGGCCACGATCGTCGTCGGCGAGGACGTCGAGTCGTCCTCGGTCACCGCGACGCTCGACGCGACCGCGATCTCGACGGGCGACGCCGGTCGCGACGGCCACCTCCAGTCCGCCGACTTCTTCTCGACCGACGTCAACCCGACGTGGACGTTCTCCTCGACCTCCGTCACCGCCGACGGCGACGACTTCAAGGTCGTCGGCGACCTCACCATCGCCGGCGTCACCAAGCCCGTGACGCTCGACCTCGAGTACACCGGATCCGCGACCGACCCGTTCGGCAACCCGCGCGCCGCGTTCGAGGCCACGACGACGATCTCCCGCAAGGAGTGGGGCATCACGTGGAACGCCGCGCTCGAGGCCGGCGGCGTCCTCGTCTCCGACAAGGTCGCCATCGCGCTCGACGTCTCGGCCATTAAGCAGGCCTGACGCCCCGCAGCACCCAGGCAGTACCACTGCAGCCCCCGCACCGTCCACGTGCGGGGGCTGCAGTGCGTCCCCCGGACCTCCCCTGCGGTCGCGGCCCCACGGACGTTCCCGCAGGTCATCCCTGCCGGTCAGCCGTTCCGATTGCGGACTCCCGAGAGCTGGCGCACGCTCGTGGCGGGACCGGGCGCCCGACGACGCGCGCCGGGGCGCCTCGGCGTGGCTGCGCCGACGCACCCGCGCGCACGCCTCGTGCGTCCGCGTCGGCCCGCCGACCACCGGAGGACCGCATGACCTCACGTGCCTCACAGCGCCCAGGCGCCTGGCTCGTCACCACCGTGACCGCAGCGCTCGCCCTCGGCACCGTCGGTGCCGCCACGACGGCCGCCGCGGCCGACGATCCCGGGGGCACCGCGTCCCCCGCCCCCACCGCCGCACCACGCGCCCTCGGCAAGGACGCGAAGATTCTCGGCGGGCTCGGCACCCTCACCGGGACCCGCTCGGTGTTCGTCCAGCTCACAGGCGACGGCGCCGCCGACGCAGCCGCAGCCGCGACCGGCGCCACCGCCAAGCGCAAGGCCGTCAAGGACCGCCGGGCCGCCGTCGGCCGCACGGCCGACTCCGTGCTCGCCGAGGCCCGCCGCACCGACAAGCGCGCGACCGCCCTCTACGAGGTCGCCAACGCCGTCCCCGGCGTCGCGATCCGCGCCGACGTCGACACGCTCGTCCAGCTCGCCGACCGCACGGACGTCGTCGCGATCATGCCGATCATCCCCAAGAAGCCCACGAATGCCGGCGCCACCGCCCTCACGCGCGCGCTGCGGACCTGGCAGGACCTCGGCGAGACCGGCGAGGGCGTGACGATCGGTGTCATCGACACCGGCATCGACTACACGCACGCCGGGTTCGGCGGCACCGGCACGGTCGCCGCCTACGAGGCCGCCCTCGCGGCTTCCTCCGGGCCGTGGACACCGACCGCCAAGGTCGTCGGCGGCTACGACTTCGTCGGCGACAACTACAACGCCGACCCCGACGCCGACGACTACCAGCCCGTCCCCCACCCCGACCCCAACCCGCTCGACTGCCAGGGACACGGCTCGCACGTCGCCGGCACCGCCGCCGGCCAGGGCGTCCTCGCCGACGGCACGACGTTCACGGGCGACTACTCCTCACTCACCGAGGCCGGGCTCCTCGACATGACCGTCGGCCCCGGCGTCGCCCCGGACGCGAGCCTCTACGCGCTCAAGGTCTTCGGGTGCACCGGCTCGACGAACGAAGTCATCGCCGCGCTCGACCACGCGCTCGACCCCAACGGCGACGGCGACCTCTCCGACCGCCTCGACGTCGTCAACCTCTCCCTCGGCTCCGACTACGGCGTCGCCGACGACCCCGAGAACCTCGTCATCGACAAGCTCGCCAAGCACGGCGTCATGCCCGTCCTCTCCGCCGGCAACAACGGAGACCTCACCGACACGGGCGGCTCGCCCGGCAACGCCGTGCGCGGCCTCGCCGTCGCCAGCTCCGTCGACCCATTCCAGCTCCGTGACGGGCTGCGCGTCGATGCCCCCGCGGACGTCGCGGGCATCGCGTCCGGTCAGTTCTCCGTCGCCTACGACTGGTCGAGCGCACCGGTGAGCGGCGACGTCGTCGTCCTCGGCGGGGCGAACGCCGACGGCTGCACGGCCCTCAGCGCCGCAGACGCCGCGAAGGTCGCCGGCAAGGTCGCGTGGCTCACGTGGGACGACAACGACGCGACGCGACGCTGCGGCTCCGCAGGACGCGCCAACAACGTCACGGCCGCCGGCGCGATCGGCTCGATCTTCACCTCGGGCCTCGACGTCTTCGGGGCCGGGATCTCCGGCAACGCGGCGATCCCGATCATCCAGCTGCCTGCCACGCAGACGGCCCGCCTCCAGCCCGCAGCCTTGGCCGGCACGCTCCGCGTGACGTTCGACGGTTCGCTCCAGGGCACGATCAAGGACGTCACGCCGTCGATCGCCGACACGATCAGCTCGTTCACGTCGCGCGGCGTCCGCGGCTCGCTCGGCGTCGTCAAGCCCGACGTCGCCGCGCCCGGCGACACGATCACCTCGGTCGGCATGGGCACGGGCTCCGGCTCGCTCACCATCAACGGCACGTCGATGGCCGCGCCGCACGTCGCGGGCATCGCCGCGCTCGTCCGGGCCACGCACCCGTCGTGGGACGTCGAGCGCATCAAGGCCGCAATCATGAACACCGCGACGCACGCCCTGCGCACCGCCGACGGCACGATCTACGGCCCCGCCCGCGTCGGCGCCGGCCGCGTCGACGCGCTCTCGGCCGTGACGACGGACCTCGTCGCGTACGCGTCCGCCGGCTCGGGCGCGGTCTCCGCGTCGTTCGGGGTCGTCGCCGCCCCCGTGACGAAGCGCACCGTCACCGAGCGTCGCACCGTGACGGTCCGCAACACCGGACGCACGACGAAGGACGTCCGCGTCACCTACGTGGCCGCGACGACCCAGCCGGGCGTCAGGTACACGGTCTCGCCGTCCAGCGTGCGAGTGCGCGCGGGCGGCACCGCGAAGGTCACCGTGACGATGACGGTGCAGCCCTCGAAGCTGCGTCGCACGATCGACCCGACGATGGACGCCACGCAGGTCAACCCGTACACGGGCGGAACCGAGGCACGGCAGTTCGTCGCCGACGCGTCGGGCCGCATCGTCCTCACCGCACGGGGCGACGAGCTTCGCGTGCCCGTCTACGGCGCGGCCAAGCCGACGTCGCGGACGACCGCGTCGGTGCAGACGTCGAAGAAGTCGGACCCGGCGATCCGCCTGCGCGGCACCGGCGTCGACCAGGGCTCCGGCTCGAGCGCGTACACGTCGCTCGCGTCCGTGCTCACGCTCGGCGAGACATCCGGCAGGCTCCCCCGCTGCTCCGCGACGGTGACGACCGGCTGCGTGTCGATCGCCTCCGAGCGGGCCGGGGATCTCAGGTACGTCGGTGCCGGCGCCGTCGCAGGACCGGGCGGCTACTCCGACGGTCTCCTGTGGTTCGGCCTCGCGACGTGGGGAGACTGGGCGACGATCGGCAACACGACCATCCCCTACGTCGACTTCGACGTCGACGGCGACGGCCGCGCGGACTACGAGGTGTTCGTGCAGAACGCCCCGGGCACCGACCTCCTCGAGGCTCTGCTCGTCGACCTCCGGACCGGCGCGCCGGTGTCGATCATCCCCGCGAACTTCGCCGAGGGTGACACCGAAACCAACGTGTTCGACTCGAACGTCCTGCTCATCCCCGTGGACCCGGCAGCGATCGGGATGCCCGCGGGCGCGACGTCGTTCCCGATCACCTACCAGCTCGGCATGTTCTCCGGCTACACGGGCGACGACATCGACACGACCGGCGCGATCCGGTACGACGTCGCCGACCCCGACGTCGTCGTCGACTCGCCGCTCTACGTCGACGCACCCGGCACCATCGGGTACACGCTCGGCTCGGGTGCGGCGAAGGGCACGAAGGCGCTCGTCGTGCACCTCCACGGGGCCGAGGGCGCACGCGCCGAGGTCCTCTCGCTCCCCAAGGCGTCGTCGCCGACGAAGCCTCCGAAGGGCAAGAAGCACCACAAGGAGCGTGAGCACCTCACGCGGTCGAAGGGTCACCACTCGTTCGTGAAGTGACCTCGTAGCGCACGGCGCCCCCGCACCCCCTCCGGGGCGCGGGGGCGCCGTGCTGCGCCGGAGGTCCGAGGTGCGACGCTCGGCGGCTCGTCAGGCCGCCAGCACGCCAGGTGGCACAGCGAGCGCGTGCCTGACGAGCGTGCGCAGCACCGCGAGGCCGTCGCGCGAGAGGACCGACTCGAGATGGCCCTGGACGCTCGCGAACGCCTCCCCGCGCAGCACGTGAACCTCGCCCGCCGCGCCCGCCGCGACGCGCACCTCGCCGACGTCCGTCGTCAGCGCCTCCGTGCCCGGGGCGACGTACGCCGCGAAGGTGTTGTAGAAGCCGACGAGCGCCCGCTGCCCGTCGAGGTCGATCTCGAGCGGAGTCCCCTGCCGCGGCGCGGGCAGCGGCTCGACGGGCAGCCCGAGCCGGTGCGCGACGACCTGGTGGCTCAGGCACACCGCGAGCAGCGGCCTGCGCTGCGCGAGCCGGCGCCCAACGACGTCGTGGAGCCGTGCGAGGCGCGGCGAGCCGTCGCGGGGATCGCCCGGGCCGGGGCCGGCGACGACGAGGTCGGCCGTGTCGAGATCGTCGTCCGTCACGGCGTCCCAGGGCACGACGACGGCCTCGAGGCCGAGGTGCCGGAGCTGGTGGGCGAGCATCGTCGTGAAGGCGTCCTCCGCGTCGACGACGACAGCGTGCGTCGGCCTGCCCACAGGCACCGTCGTGGCCGGTGCGTCCACAGGTCCGGCCGTCGCGGGTGTGCCCTGATCCTCGAGCCAGAACGATGCGAGGCGGGCGTTGCGGGCCGCGAGCGCGGTGAGCACGCCCGGGTCCGTGTGCGCCCCGTCCCGGGACGTGCCGCGCACGGGCCGCGGCACGACGCCGAGCGCCCCGAGGACGCCCGACGCCTTCGCGGTCGTCTCCGCCGTCTCCAACGCAGGGTCGGAGTGGCGCACGATCGTCGCGGCCGCCGGCACCGTGAGCCGGCCGCCCGCGAGGTACGCGGTGCGGATGAGGATCGGGGCGTCGAGGTCGTGGGAGATGGCGGCCCCCTTGGCGCCCGGGCGCGGCGTGAAGAGCGCCGCGACGCCCGAGTAGTAGCCGCGCCCCCGTCCCTCGTGCCGCGTGAGGACCGTGCACGCCGAGCGCATGGGCGAGCCCGTGACCGTCGGCGCGAACATCGTCGCGCGCAGCACGTCCCGCGGGTCGAGGTGCGTACGGCCCGTGAGCGCGTACTCCGTGTGGGTGAGGCGCGTCATCGGCCGCAGGAACGGTCCCGAGACGCGCCCGCCGTCCGGGCAGACCGCACTCATCATCTTGAGCTCCTCGTCGACGACCATGAAGAGCTCCTCGGTCTCCTTCGTCGACGCGAGGAACTCGAGCAGCTCCTCACGCGTCGGTGGCTCGGCACCGTGCCGGAGCGTCCCCGAGATCGGCGTCATCGTCACCTCGCCGTCGCGCACCGACACGTGGACCTCGGGCGTCGCGCCCACCGCGACATGCCCCTCCGTGACGATCGCGAACGTCCAATACGCGCCCGTCTCCGTCGCGAGCAGGCTGCGGAACCACGTGAGTGCCGCGGTCACGGCGTCCGCGTCGACGCGTCCCCGGCGGTCACGTCGAACGACGAAGCTCGAGCCAGACCCACGCCCGATCTCGTCGGCCACGACCCGCCGCACGGTCTGCGCGTACTCGTCATCGTCGATGTCGAAGCCCTCGTCGACCACGTCGACGGGCTCCGCGGGCAACGCCGCGAGCGCCTCGGCCCGCACAAGGACGCGGCGCTCGTCGACGACGAGGCAGCGCAGCGGGGCGCCGTCGTCGATCGCGTCGAATCCGAGCTCGCGCACCTGCCGGAACGGCACGAGCGCGAGCACCTCCTGCGCGCGCCCCGCCTCGTCGTGCAACGGCACCTCGTCGAGCACGTCGACGTCGACGACGTCGCCCGTGAGCACCTCGACGTCACCGCTCTCGCGGGCGAGCAGCGCGAACGGCGGCCGCAGCGTGGCGAGCACCGACGCAGCATCGTGGCCGAGCAGCAGGACAGGGGCGTCAGCGGTGACGTCATACGTGGACATGAGTTCTCCTGGGGTCCGACGGAGGGCCCAGGAACACACAAGGACCGCCCGTCATGGGGCGGTCCGTGATCGTGAGAGGTCGCGAACGCACCGCCTAGAGGCGGTGCCACCAGCTGGTCGTCGCGAACATGCGAGCGACACTACCGCCCCCGGCACCCCCGCGACCACCCCCTGGGATGCGGTGTCTCAGGGGCTCGACGCGTAGAACGAGAGGATCTGCAGCTCTGCAGCGACGTCGACAACCCGCACCGCCATCCCGTCCGGCACGGTCAACCGGCCCGGCACGAAGCTCAGCACCGAGACGACGCCCGCCGCCGCGAGCGCGTCGAGGGTCCCCTGCGCCGCCCCCGGCGGCACCGCGAGCACCGCCAACGTCGCGCCCGTCGACGCGACAACCTCCGCAAGATCGTCCTCGTGCCGCACGAGCACGCCGTCGACGCTCCGCCCGACGACCGCCGGGTCGACGTCCGTAAGCGCCACGACCTCGAAGCCCCGCGCCCGCAGCCCGCCGTATCGCGCGACAGCCTGCCCGAGATGACCGGCGCCGACGACGATGACCCGGTGCGCGTCGGACAGGCGCAGCGCGCGCCTCACGTGCGCCGCCAGGTCCGCGACGTCGTACCCGACGCCCCGCGTGCCGTACGTCCCGAGCCGCGACAAGTCCTTGCGGACCTGCGCGGGCGCAACACCCGCAAGCTCTGCGACACGCGACGACGAAGCCGTCGTCTCCCCGTGCCGCGCCAGGTCGTCGAGCACCCGCACGTAGACGGGCAGGCGCTCGAGCGTCGGCGGCGGCAGCGAGCGTTCGCTCACCGCAGACCCTGGACGAACAGCCGCAGCCGTTTCTCAGGTATGCGCCAGAACCCCACCTGGTGGCCGTCGACGAGCACGACGGGCACGTGCTCGCCGTGCTCCGCGAGCAGCGCAGGATCCTCGTCGACGTCGAGCTCCTCCCACGCGACCCCCTCGTCGGCGCACACCGCCGCGACCGTCTCGCGCGCCGTGTCGCACAACGAGCACGTCGAACGAGTGATGAGACGAACCCTGACCTCGGTCTGCATGAGCCAACCCTACGGACCGGTCACTAGAGTGGTCGACATGGCACGCACCGAACCCACAAGCTCGGACCACGTGCGCCCGGTCCCCGACGTGGAACCGCGGGGCGTCGTCCCCGAGGACCCCGCCCCCGGGAACGTCGTCGCCGCGTTCTTTGACGTCGACAACACGATCATCCGCGGGGCGTCCTCCTTCCACCTCGCGATCGGCCTCTACAAGCGCGAGTTCTTCCGGGTACGCGACCTTCTCTTCGCGTCCGTCCAGCAGCTGCGGTACGTCCTCGTCGGCGAGGACAACGACCAGATCGGCTCCGTGCGCGACCGCGCGCTCCTCGTCATCAAGGGCCACTCCGTCGCCGAGGTCACCGCGATCGGCGAGGAGGTCTACGAGCAGGCACTCGTCTCACGGATCTTCCCCGGCACCCGCAAGATCCTCGACGCCCACCTCGCTGCCGGCCACGAGGTGTGGCTCATCACGGCCGCCCCCGTCGAGATCGGCGCGCTCATCGCGCAACGGCTCGGCGCGACCGGTGCGCTCGGCTCGGTCGCCGAGCACGTCGACGGGATCTACACGGGCCGGCTCGTCGGCGAGCTCATGCACCGCGAGTCGAAGGTCGACGGTGCGCGCGAGCTCGCCCAGCGGCGCGGCATCGACCTCGCCGCGTCGTACGCGTACGGCGACTCCGCGAACGACATCCCGCTGCTCTCGACCGTCGGATTCCCGTGCGCAATCAACCCCGAGCCGCGTCTGCGACGCCACGCGAGCGAGCACGGGTGGCCCATGCGCGAGTTCCGCGGCAAGCGACGGATCGCGAAGCGATCGCTCAAGACGGCGTCGTGGGCCGGTGCCGCCTGGATGCTGGGGCTTGTCGCGCGGTCCCTCAGCCGCGCGATCCGCGGGCGCTGACGCGCCGACGCCCGTCACGACGACGAAGGCCTCCGTCCCTGTCGGGGCGGAGGCCTTCGTTCACGCCTGGTGGCGTGAGGTCACTTCTTGTTGCGACGCTGGTGGCGCGTCTTACGAAGCAGCTTGCGGTGCTTCTTCTTCGCCATACGCTTGCGGCGCTTCTTGATCACGGAGCCCATGGGTGCCTCGCAGTGTCTCGTCGGATGTGCACGCGCGGCACACCCTACGGCCACCACGCTGGAAAAAGTCCTCACCGATCTTACCTCGCGCACGGGGATGCCCGCGACACGCCCTGAGAAGGTGTGCAGGGCCAGCGTCCGGACGACGGTCAGGAGGTGAGGCGGTCCTGGTCGATCGTCGCCTCGGCGAGGTACTCCTCGAGCGCAGACGCCGGCACCCGGAAGGACTTCCCGACGCGGATCGCGGGCATCTCACCCGCGTGGACGAGGCGATAGACGGTCATGCGGGAGACCCGCATCGCGTCGGCGACCTCGGCGACGGTGAGGAATGCGGGACGCGCGGCGGCGTCGGACATCGGGCCCCTCCTGAGACGGTCGTCGGCCGCACCCAGCAGCCGTTCAGCGACTCACTCTAGGGCCTTGCGCAGCGGGGCGGTAGCCCGTCTCACCTGCACCATCACCCACACGAGTCACATGCGCACCACAACACGCTCAGAGGTCGTCGGGCAGGAGCCCCAGGTGGGGAAAGACCACGGCGCGCGTCGCCCGCACCGCACGGTCCACCGGATCCGCGGGGTCGTACCCCGCACCCCACGGACGGTGGTCGGGGCCGTTCGCGAGGTCGGTGACGTCGTCCCCGCCCATGCGCGAGGGCGCCTCGACGAGAAACTCCTCGAGGATCCGCGCCCGCCACGACTCCGGCACCGGCGTCTCCGGCGCCACCGGACGGTGCGAGACCACCCCGAGAAGGTTTGTCCACGCGACCGGCACGACGCCGACGATCGCGTACCCCCCGCCGCCGAGCGCGACCCACCGGCCCTCGCACACCTCGTGCGCGAGCTCGTGCATCCACTCCGCCGCGTGCCGTTGCGCCCGGATCCCCACGCGCAGCTCCGAGAGCGGGTCACGCCCGTGCGCGTCGCAGCCGTGCTGCGTGACGAGGAGGTCCGGCGCGAACGCACGCACGGCCGGCAGGACCGTCGCCTCGACCGCTCGCAACCAGCCCGCGCCCTCCGTCCGAGGCGGGAGCGCCACGTTGACCGCCGTCCCCTCGGCCGACGGCCCACCGATCTCCGTCGGATAGCCCGTGCCCGGGAACAACGTCGCAGGCGACTGGTGCACCGACACCGTGAAGACACGCGGGTCGTCCCAGAACACCTTCTCGACTCCGTCGCCGTGGTGCGCGTCGAGGTCGACGTACGCGACGCGCTCGACGCCCGCGTCGAGCGCATCCTGGATCGCGACCGCCGCGTCGTTGAACACGCAGAAGCCCGACGCGCCGCCCGGCATCGCATGGTGCATGCCGCCCGCCACGTTGATGCCGTGCGCCGCGCGACCGCTCACGACCGCCCGCACCGCCTCGACCGTGCCGCCGACGATCCGCGCGGCCGCGTCGTACATCCGCGGGAAGATCGGATCGTCCTCAGTGCCGAGACCGCGCACCGGGTCCGTGACCCCGTGCTCGGCCGCGGCCCGCACGGCGTCGAGGTACGCGCGCTCGTGGACGAGCGCGAGCAGCGCGTCGTCGGCAGGGTCCGGCTCGACGACGAGCACCTCAGCGCCCTCGAGCACACCGAGTTCACGCGCAAGCTCGACCGTGAGACGCAGCCGCACGGGCGACATGGGGTGCCCGGGCCCGAAGTCGTACCCGAGCAGCTGCGGCGACCAGGCGACATGGACGGTTGCGGACATGTCGCCACCGTAACGTGCGTCACACTCGCGCGTCGCGGCTGCCCACGGGCGCCCCGCGACGCGCGCCCCGGCACCCGACGTCCCCGTCGCCGACATCCCGCACGACGTGACCCCCCGCTCTGTCGGCACCGGACGCCCGCAGGTGGCATCGTTGACCAGTGCGGCCCTCCGGCCGCAGCACGCAGCAGGGACGGAGAACGCGTGGACATCGGGCAGAAGCTCAAGGCGACAGCCTGGGCGGGCCGCGAGCTCGTCGACAGGCTCGCACGCCAGTCCCCCGCGCGCCTCGCGATCATCACGTTCGGCGGGGTCATCCTCGTCTTCACCGGCCTCCTGAGCCTGCCCGCCGCGACGTCGACCGGAACCCGTGCCCCGTTCATCGACGCATTCTTCACCGCGACGTCCTCCGTGTGCGTCACCGGCCTCGTCACCGTCCCCACGGGCACCTACTGGTCCGGGTTCGGCCAGGCCGTCATCCTCCTCGGCATGCAGGTCGGCGGCCTCGGCGTCATGACCCTCGCCTCGATCCTCGGCGCCGCCGTCTCCCGCCGCATCGGCCTCACCCAGAAGCTCCTCACCGCCTCCGAGACGAAGACGACCCGGCTCGGTGAGGTCGGCTCGCTCATCCAGGTCGTCGTCATCACGTCCCTCACGCTCGAGGCCGCGATCGCCGCGCTCCTCCTGCCGCGCTTCCTCATGCTCCGCGAGTCCTTCGGCGAGGCGCTCTGGCACTCCGTGTTCTACGCCGTCTCCGCCTTCAACAACGCGGGCTTCATCCCGACCGCCGAGGGCCTCGCGCCGCACGTCGGCGACTGGGCGCTCCTCCTGCCGATCATCCTCGGCGTCTTCATCGGCTCGCTCGGCTTCCCCGTCATCCTCAACATCGCCCGCCAGGGCCGCCGCTTCAGCCGCTGGAACCTCCACGCCAAGCTCACCGTGACGATGTCCGTGACGCTCGTCGTCCTCGGCACCTTCGCGTTCGCGGCCCTCGAGTGGCGCAACAAGGACACGTTCGGGCCGCTCGGCTGGTCGGAGAAGATCCTCGGCGCGCTCTTCGCCGGCGTCATGCCCCGCTCCGGCGGGTTCTCGACCGTCGACGTCGGCGCGATGCACGAGTCAAGCTGGCTCGTCACCGACGCCCTCATGTTCGTCGGCGGCGGCTCCGCGTCGACCGCGGGCGGCATCAAGGTGACGACGCTCGCCGTCATGCTCCTCGCGATCATCTCTGAGGCGCGCGGCGACCGCGACGTCGAGGCCTTCGGCCGACGCATCCCGCGCGACACGCTCCGCCTGTCCGTCGCCGTCGTCTTCGTCGGCGCCACCACGATCCTCGCCGCGTGCCTCGCCCTCCTCGAGATCACCGGCTGGACCCTCGACGTCGTGCTCTTCGAAGTGATCTCCGCGTTCGCGACCGTCGGCCTCTCGACCGGCGTCACCCACCTCCTGCCCGACGCAGGCAAGCTCGTCCTCGTCGCCTTGATGTTCGTCGGGCGTACCGGCACGATGACACTCGCCGCAGCGCTCGCGCTGCGCGACCGGAGCCGCGTCATCCGGCTCCCCGAAGAAAGGCCGATCATTGGCTGACAGGTACACGCAGACGCACGCGAGCCGCTCCGCGACGACGCCCAAGCGCTCAGGGGCGGGCGACGGCGTGCTCGTCGTCGGCCTCGGACGCTTCGGCTCGGCCCTCGCCGCAACCCTCGACCGGCTCGGCCAGGACGTCCTCGCCGTCGAGCGCAACGCGACGCTCGCCCAGCAGTGGGCGGGGCGCATCCCGCTCGTCGAGGCCGACGCGACGAACCCCGAGGCTCTCGAGCAGCTCGGCGCGCGCGACTTCCCCGTCGCCGTCGTCGGCGTGGGCTCGTCGCTCGAGGCCTCCGTCCTCATCACGGGCAACCTCGTCGACATGGGCACGCCCCAGATCTGGGCGAAGGCCGTCTCGGCCGAGCACGGACGCATCCTCCAGCGCATCGGCGCGCACCACGTCGTCTTCCCCGAGGCCGACGCGGGCAACCGCGTCGCGCACCTCGTCTCCGGCAAGCTCATGGACTACATCGAGGTCGAGGACGGCTTCACGATCGTCAAGATGCGCCCGCCCAAGGAGATGCAGGGTTTCACCGTCGAGCAGTCGAAGGTCCGGACGCGTTACGGCGTCACCGTCATCGGCGTGAAGCCCCCGGGGCAGGAGTTCATCTACGCGACGCCCCAGACGCGCATCTCCGCGAACGACCTGCTCGTCGTCTCGGGCCACTCGGAGCTCCTCGAACGCTTCGCTGCGCGGCCATAGGGGCGTCGGGCTGCGGTCTGCGGGGGTGCCGCGAGTTCGGGGATGATGGACGGGTGAGCACTGCCGTCGAGATCGTCACGACGATCGCCCTCCTGGCCTCGTCCGTCCTCATGATCGCGGTCGCCGCGACCTGGTTCTCCGACGGACGACGCAAGCGACCGCGCTCCCGCAAGCTCGCACCGCTCCTGCAGCCCCAGCGCCCCGACGAGGACCGCCCGCCCGCCGAGCAGGGGATCACGTGGTCGACCGCCGCGTACGTCGTGAGCGCAGGGCTCGTCGGCTTCGCCGTCGGCGCCGTCGTCGGGGAGCTGCCACTGCGACTCTTCGCCGGGGCGCTCGTCATAGGTGTGCTCGTGCCCGTCCTCGGCGGGCTGTGCGCGCTCTACCTCGCGGGTCGACGACGCTCGACGACGCCCGTCGTCGCGACCGTCGCGGGGCTCGTGCTCCTCACCTCGCTCACGGTCGTCATCCCGGCCTGAGCACACGTCGGCGTCTTCCTGCGCCCAGGCACCCCGCAGGGGTGCCGCAGCGCGAGCGGTCCCCTACGGCGTCCGGCGCCTCAGCGTCACGACGCCCAGCACGATCGCCCCGACGACGAACAACGCGATCGCGCCGATCGCCCCCCGCACGTCGGTCCACGCAGCACCGAGCGCCAGCTGCTGCATCGACTCGATGCCGTACGTGAGCGGCATCGCCCGCGAGAACCACTCGAGAGCCTGCGGCATGTCCGCGCGCGGCATGAGGATCCCGCACACGAGCAGCTGCGGGAAGATCACCGCGGGCATGAGCTGCACCGCCTGGAACTCCGTGCGCGCGAGCGCCGACGCCCCGAGGCCCAGCGCCGAGCCGAGCACCGCGTCGAGCACCGCCACGAGCACCACGAGCCCGAGCGGCCCCGCGACGTCCATGCCGAGCACCCACGTCGTGAACCCCACGAGCACGAGCCCCTGCACCGTCGCGAGCAGCGCGAACGCGAGCGCGTACCCGACGACGACGTCCGCCCGCCCGACAGGCAGCGTCATGAGCCGCTCGAGCGTCCCCGACTGCCGCTCGCGCAGCATCGCGACGCTCGTCACGAGGAACATCACGAGCATGGGGAACATGCCGACGAGCATCGGCCCCCAGTGGTCGAGCGTCGGCGTGCCCGAGAACATCCACGCGACGATGCTCAGCAGGAGGCACGGCAGGACGATGACGAGTGCGATCGTGCGGCGGTCGTGACGCAGCTGGCGCAGGACACGCGCGGTCGTCACGAGGGTGCGGTGGAGGCTCATCGGTCGCTCCCGTCGGTCGTCGCGGCGCCCTCGACGAGCGCGAGGAACGCGCCTTCGACGTCGTCCGCGCCTGTCACGGCGAGCAGGCCCGGCACGGTGTCGTCCGCGAGAAGCTCGCCGTCCCGCAGGAGGAGGACGCGGTCGCAGCGCTCGGCCTCGTCCATGACGTGGCTCGACACGAGGAGCGTCGTCCCGCGGTCGCGCAGCGTCCGGAACAGGGCCCACAGGTCGCGGCGCAGGACAGGGTCGAGGCCGACGGTCGGCTCGTCGAGAACGAGCAGCGACGGCGACCCGAGCAGCCCGACGCCGAGCGACACACGTGCCGCCTCGCCGCCCGAGAGCTCGGCGACGAGCGTGCCGCGGTGCCGCACGAGGTCGACGTCAGCGAGCACCCGCTCGACCTCGTCACGACCCACGCCGAGGAGGCCCGCACCGTGCCGGAGGTTCTCGACGACCGTGAGGTCCGCGTACACCGACGGCTGCTGCGACACGTAGCCGACGCGGCCGCGCAGCGCCCGCTCGCCCGCCGGACGCCCGAGCACGCTCACCGAGCCGCCGGCGACGACCTGGACACCGACGATCGCGCGCATGAGCGTCGTCTTGCCCGAGCCTGACGGGCCGAGCAGGCCCACGACCTGCCCGGCGGGGACGGAGAGCGAGAGCCCGTCGAGCACGGTCGTGCGGCCGCGCACGACGCGCAGCCCCCGGACGTCGACGGCAAGGTCACCGGTCATACGGTCCATCCAACACCCGGCGGCGGGCGTGCACCCCGCCGGGCCCGTGTCGTCCCGCGGATCGGCTCACGCGACGGGGGGCGAGGACCCCCACGACGTCACAGCGCGCCCGGCTCTACAGCGGGAACGCGAGGAAGAAGTTCTCGATCGCCGCGCCGGGGCCCGTCGCGCGGAACGCGGTCGTGCCGTTGGTCCACATGGCGAGCCCGACCTCGCCGCCCGTCGCGACCGATGCCGTCCCGACCTCGTTGTCCCCGACGCGCACGGGCAGCTCGGTGACGGTCGAGCCTTCGCTCGGTGCGGTGTCGCCGTCGGCGGGCTTCTGCGCGGCCTCGACCGCGGCCTCGACCGTGCGGGTCTGGACGACGTCGACAATGACGGTGCCGCCCGCGCCGTCCGTGTACGTGAGCCGGTAGGACTCGAGCGGCTTCTTCGCGACCTTGGTGCGCTCCTGCGTGACGACGGTCCACTGGAGGACCGAGTCCGGCAGCGCCTTCTGGAGCGGGGTCTTCGTCTCGCGCGCGGCCGGCGTGCCGACAGGCGTCGGGAGCGGGTTGGTGATCGTCACGGGGGGCGGCGTCGTCGGGGCGGCCACCGGCTCGTCACGCTGGGTGACGACGATCGCGACGACGACGGCCACGACTGTGAGGACCGCAGCACCACCGGCGATCCACAAGCCACGGGCGCCTCGGCGCGGCTGCGCGTGGGCGGAGCCGTCGCGGGGCGCGGTCGCGGCGGCAGCGGTCGCGGGGTCGTCATCCGCACGCACCCCGTCGGACGTGCCCGGCACCTCGTCGGACGCTGCGGCGGCCGCCGCGTCCGGCGTCAGATCGTCGGGCGAGGTCGCGTGCTCGTCGTCGTGCGTAGTCATCGGGGTCCTTCCTCGAGGTGCTCCCGGAAGCGTACGTCGCGACGCACGCAAGCGCCCGCCCCGGACGGGGACGGGCGCCTGCGTGGACGGCCGCGACGCTAGGAGCGTCGCCGCACCGCGATGGCCCGCTGGAGGACGACGAACACCAGCAGGACGACGCCGATGAACACCTTGGTCCACCACGAGTCGAGGCCTTCACGCGCGATGAGCACCTGGATGAGGCCGTAGACGAGGACGCCGACGCCCGTGCCGAGGACGAACCCCCCGCCTCCCGCGAGGAGGGTTCCACCGATGACGACGGCAGCAATGGCGTCGAGCTCCATGCCGATGCCGGTGAGGTTGAACCCTGACTTCGTGTAGAACGCGAAGAGGATGCCCGCGACGCCCGCGCACGTGCCGGAGATGACGTACACCCACAGGCGCGTCCGACCGGCCTTGAGGCCCATGAGCTGGACGGCGTTGCCGCCGTCACCGACGCCCACGCCGTAGACGGTGCGTCCAAAGCGCGTGTGGTGAAGGATCACGTAGGCGACGATGAGCACGAGGACCGCGATGATCATCGAGAGGTTGATCTTCCAGATGTCGCGTCCCTCCCCGAACTTCAGGCTCCATCCGGCGAGGGCACCGAAGCCCTCGTCCTTGATCGCAAGCGACTGCACGGAGACGACGTTGCACAGACCGCGGGCGAGGAACATTGCCGCAAGCGAGGCAATGAAGGGTTGGATATCGAAGTACTCGACGAGGACGCCGATGAGGAAGCCGAACGTCGTCCCGATGAGAACGCCGATGATGAGCACCAGCGGGAGCGGAACCCCCATCGGCAGCAGTGTCGCAATGACGAGGCCGACGAGCGCGACAACCGCTCCGACCGAAAGGTCGATGCCTCCGGTGATGATGACGAACGTCATGCCGACGGCAAGGACCAGCAGGTAGGCGTTGTCCTGCAGGAGGTTGGAGAACAGCTTGGGTGAAACGAACCCGCGCTCACCGCCGTAGCGGACCTCACCGATGACGAGCATGAGGATGAGCGTGAGGATCGTGCCGGCGATCGGCAGGTACTCCGGCGAGAGGTACCGGCGCAGGCCGGAGAGGCGACTACGAACGGGCGCGGGCGTGGGCGCCTGGCTCTGAACGGTCGTGGTCATGACGCCACCTCCGGGAGGGCGCGGGGACGCAGCTTCGCGGCGCCGTCACGTAGCAGCTCGCGCAGCTTGGGCGACTGGGCGACGCACACGACGATGATGACGAGCGCCTTGAACAGGGGCGTGATCTGCGACGGAATGTGGAAGATCACGACGGCCCGCTCAATGGTGGACAGGATGAGGGCGCCGACAACGGTTCCCGAGAGGTAGAACTTGCCGCCCGAGAGCGCGGTACCACCCAGGACGACGCACATGATCGCGTCCATTTCCTTCATGAGGCCGATGTTGTTGGCATCGGCCGCCATGGTCGGGGCGCCGTAGACGATGCCGGCGAGCCCCGCGAGGAGCGCACAGACGATGTAGACGAGCCACGTGATGTTGCGCGACTGCACACCGGCGAGGCGAGAGGCCTCACGGTTGATACCGATCGACTCGAGGAGCATGCCGAGTGCGGTGCGTCGCACGAGGATTGCGACGGCGACGAGCATGATGAGCGCGATGATGACCGGCGTGGGAATGCCGAAGACGAACCCGGACCCGAGGAACTTGAACGGCGCGCTCGTCACGGTGGTGATCTGACCCTGCGTGATGAGCATGGCCACACCGCGGCCGGCAACCATGAGGATCATCGTCGCGATGAAGGGTTGGACGCCCAAGACGGAGACCATGAAGCCGTTGAAGAGGCCTGCGGCAAGTGCGACGGCGACGCCGAGCAGAACGGCGACGGCCGCGGTGCTCACCGAGCCGGGGTTTGCTGCCCCGTCGAGATAGGTGAGGGACACCGCCAGGGAGATCGCCATGACGGCGCCCACCGACAGGTCGATGCCTCCGGTCGCGATGACCAGTGCCATGCCGAGCGCCAGGAGCAGCGGTGTCGCTGACATGCGGGCGATGTCGACAAGCTGGCCGAAGAGGTTGCCGTCACGCAACTCGATCGTGAGGAACGTGGGGTTCTTGATGCCGCACAGGATGATGAGCGCGATGAGCGCGACGACCGGCCAGAAGAGCTGGTGCTGCATGATCCGTCGGGCAACGCTGGGACGGGGTTGAGCCGCGGGCTGCGCGGGCGGGGGTGAGCTCGGGGTGTCAGGAGTGAGCTCGACGGTGGGGCCGGACATGTCAGGCCACCTCCTTCGTGGCGATGGCCTCGAGGATCGTGTCCTGGTCGACGTCCGGGCCGTTAGTGAGGGATTCGACGATGCGGCGGTCGCGCAGGACGTCGATGCGGTGGCTCACGCGGAGCACCTCCTCGAACTCCGAGGAGATAAAGACGACGGACATGCCGTCGGCGGCGAGTTCCGCGACAAGCTTCTGGATGTCGGTCTTGGCGCCGATGTCGATGCCACGCGTGGGCTCGTCGAGGATGAGGAGCTTGGGCGCGGTCGCGAGCCAGCGGGCCAGCAGAACCTTCTGCTGGTTGCCACCCGAGAGGTTCTTCACCAGCTGGTTCGGGTTCGCCGGGCGAATGTCGAGGGCCGTGATGTAGCGGTCGACGAGCTCGTCGAGCTCCTTGCGGGGCACGGGCCGCCACACGCCACGAACGGTCTGCACGGCAAGCGCAATGTTCTCGCGGACCGTGAGGTCACCGATGATGCCTTCGCGCTTGCGGTCTTCCGAAGAGAAGGCGATGCCGTTGCGCAGGCCGACGAGCGGGTCGGAGATACGAATGTCTTCCCCGCCGAGGCGCAGCGTGCCTTCCTCAGGCCGGTCAGCGCCGCACAGCAGCCGCACGGCCTCGGTGCGACCCGAGCCGAGCAGGCCTGCGAGGCCAACGATCTCACCTGGCTGGACTGCAAGGTCGAAGGGTTCGATGCGTCCGTGCCGGCCAAGGCCGACGGCTTCGATCGTGGGGGTCACACCCTCGCGCTCGCCGGCGAACGCCTGCTGGGCACCACGCTCAATCGCGTCGAGGGCAGCACCCTCGCGGCCGATCATGAGGCCGATGAGGTCACGGCGTGGAAGCTCGGCGGCAAGGTGCTCACCGACGAGGCGTCCGTTGCGCAGGATCGTCAGGCGGTCGGAAATCTCGTAGACCTGATCGAGGAAGTGCGAGACGAAGAGGATGGCGACGCCTGCGTCGCGCAGCTCGCGGATGACCTGGAAGAGCTCGTCGACCTCAGCCTTCTGGAGGCTTGAGGTGGGCTCATCGAGGATGAGGACCTTGGCGTCGCGGACGGTCGCACGGGCGATCGCGCACAGTTGCTGCACGGCGATCGAGTGCGCGGACAGCCGCGAGGCGGGGTCGATGTCGACGTGGAGCCGAGCGAGGTTCTCGGCTGCCTGGCGGCGCATCTTGCGCCACGAGATGAAGGGGCCCGTCCGGGGCTCGTGGCCGAGCATGACGTTCTCTGCGACCGAGAGGTTCGCGCAGAGGTTGACCTCTTGGTAGACGGTCGAGATCCCGGCGTTCTGGGCTTCGTCGGGCCCGGAGAACCGGTGCTCAACACCGTCGACGGTCATGGTGCCGCCGTCGATCTGGTAGACGCCGGTGAGGGCCTTGATGAGGGTCGACTTGCCGGCGCCGTTCTCCCCCATGAGCGAGTGGACCTCGCCGGGGAACAGCCGCAGGTCGACGCCGTCGAGCGCCTTGACCCCGGGGAAGGTGATCGTGATGCCGCGCATCTCGACGACGGGGGTGGCTGCCTGGGTGTCGGGGGTGGTCATGACGTGCGCCTCTCTGCTCGCGGTGCTGACGGCGGCGTCCGGCCCGTGGAGACGGGCCGGACGCCGACGGTGTCAGAACGTGCGGGCGTCGATGAACTCCTGCGTGATCGTCTGGTCGAAGGCCTCGTCGATGACGATGGTCTCCTTCGGGACGGTCTCGCCCGCCTTCACGGAACGCAGGAGGTCGGCGAGCTGGTTGCCGAAGGCGGGGTTGCACTCGACGACGTAGTTGAACTTGCCGTCGTGCAGGGCCTGGAGGCCGTCGCGGACGCCGTCGACGGTGACGATCTTCACGTCGACGCCGGGCTTCTTGCCGGCGGCCTCGAGGGCCTCGACGGCGCCGAGGCCCATGTCGTCGTTGTGAGCGAAGATGAGGTCCATGTCGGGGTACGCGGCGAGCGCACCCTCGACGGCGGCCTTGCCCTCGGCGCGGGTGAAGTTACCCGACGCCTCACCGATGACGTTGTCGCCGATGACCTCACGGAAGCCTTCCTGACGGTTGGTCTGGGCGCCGGAGCCCATGGTGCCCTGGAGCTCGAAGATCTTCGCGTCGGGGTGGTTCTTCTTCACCCACTCGCCGGCGGTGCGGCCTTCCTGCGTGAAGTCGGCACCGATCCAGGTGACGTACGGGTCCTCAACGGTCGTGTCGACCGTGCGGTCCACGAGGACGAGCGGGATCTCAGCGTCCTTGATGTCCTGGAGAACCTCGTCCCAGCCGGTCTCGATGACGGGCGAGAACGCGATGATGTCAACGTCCTGGTCGATGAAGTCGCGCAGGGCCTTGATCTGGTTTTCCTGCTTCTGCTGCGCGTCAACGAACGTGAGGTCGAAGCCGTTCTCGGCAGTGAGGTTCGCCTTGATCGACTCGGTGTTGGCGGTACGCCAGCCCGACTCAGCGCCGAGCTGGGAGAAGCCAACCTTGATGTTGCCGCCCTTGTCGCCGCCGCTGGTGGCGCCGGTGGAGCCGGGTGCGGGGTCGTCGGAGCCGCACGCGGTGAGTGTGGCGAGGGACAGGGTGGCGATCGCTGCGACGGCGATGCGCCCGAGCTTCGAGTGACGCATGTTCTCTCCTCCTTGAGATGCCGCGGCGGTCTGTCGCCGCGAGATGCGGGGGTCGACGTCGACCCCACTGACCCGATGTTAGCGCTAACACCGGGTGCTGCCAAGCCGCGTCCGGTCACTGTTGGATAACGGAGTCCCGCGGCCGCCCGGCAGCGACACCCATGACGGCGCCCGGCAACCGCGGACCCAAGCCAACGTTCAGTTCTCTATCAGTACCGCCGCGACCGGCCACCCCTCCTCATCCCATGCAAGTTCGTGGATCCCTAGTCGAAAATCACCCCCGGCAGCCGCGTCGTAATAGTGGAACGCAAGCCGCCCATCGGACACCGACTGACCGCCCGGCCCCACAACATCACCGGTCGACGCCAGCAGGAGCGTGCCGGCCCCGAGTGCCATGTCCCGTCCGTCCTGGTCGAGATAGGGCCCGGTCACGTCCCGCGAGCGCCCCACCGCGATGTTGTACGTCGAGTCGGTTCCCTGGCAGCACGCGTCACGCGAGACGAACAGGTAGTACCAGCCGTCGTGCCGCACGACCTCAGGTCCCTCAATCGCGTTGGGCGCTCCGATCCGGCTCGCAATCCGCTGCGGCTGTGCACCCGCGGCGACCTTGCCGCTCGGCCACTCGAGTTCAACGATCTGGATGCCGCCCCAGAACGAACCGAAGACCATCCACGGCGTGCCGTCGGCGTCCTCGATGATCGTCGGGTCGATCGCGTTGTAGTTGGTCTCCCCCGGCGTCGAGCGCAGCACCATGCCCTGGTCGGTCCAGCCGAAGTCAGCGTCGGCCGGGTCGATCGTCGTCCCGGTCGCGACCCCGATGGCCGAGGCATTGGAGCCAAAGGTCGACGCCGAGTAGTAGAGGTACCACGTGCCATCGTGCTCATAGAGCGCGGGCGCCCAGAAGTTCGTCACGCCGTCGATCTCGTCGCGGACCCAGGCCGGGTCACCCGAGACATCCCAGGCCGTTCCCGCCGTCTCCCACGTCGTGCCGCCGTCGTCGGACCGGCGTATCTGAGGCGCACCGAAGCCCACGCGGACGTCACCGGTTGAGTAGACGAACCACGGCTCGCCTTCGGCGCCGACGACGAGCGCCGGGTCGTGGGTCCGCAGCTCGCCACTCAGCGCGAGGGCCCGGCCGACGGGCGGCTCCCACGGGCGCCACAGCGCAAGGCCCCCGGCAACAAGCAGCACGACGGCGGCGAGGGCCGCCACGAGTGCGCGGCGGCGCCGGGGCGCCCGGGTCCCCGGGGCTTGCGCCCCGGGCCCGGGTGCAGCAACGTCTGCGTCGCTCACGCGCGTGCCAGTCGCAGCACGGACCACGACACGGGCGGGAGCTCGGCGCTCACGCGACCGTCGGCCACCGCAGCCGAGTCGTTGGCGACGGGCACCACCGAGTCGGCGTCGTCGGCCGTGGCCGCCCACGTGTGGTCGGGGTTCGAGAGGGTCTGCGCCTCCACGAGGCGCAGACCCGGGAAGCCGCGCAGGTCCGCGTCGAGCCGGACGGAGGAGGTCACGGAGCGGTTGACGGCGAAGATTGTCACGTCGCCCGTCTCGGCGTCGTGCGTTGCCACGGCGTCGAGCACGGGAACCTCGCCGAAGCGCGCGGTGTCCTCGCGCGGGGAGTCGATCGCGATGCGCAGCACCTCACCCGCGGCAAACCGCGAGGTGAGCGCGAAGGGGTGGAAGATCGTCTGGCGCCACGAACGGCCACCGGGCTCGGTCATGATCGGCGCGATGACGTTGACAAGCTGCGCGAGCGACGCGGCGTGGACCCGGTCGGTGTGCCGCAGCAGCGAGATGAGCAGCGAGCCGACGACGACCGCGTCGGCCACGTTGTAGCGGTCCTCGAGCAGCACGGGCGCGACGGGCCAGTCGTCGCCCGTCGGCGGGCGGGACTCGGCGCGCTTCTGGTACCAGACGTTCCACTCGTCAAACGAGATGTTGATGCGCTTGGTGTGCTTGCCCGCGGCACGGACGGCGTCCGCGGTCGCGGCAACCGACTCGACGAAGTGGTCCATGTCGACAGCCGAGGCAAGGAACGAGGCAAGGTCGCCGTTCTCCTCCCAGTAGTACGCGTGCGCCGAGACGTGGTCAACGAACTCATAGGCCTCAGTGAGGACGACGCGCTCCCACTCCCCGAAGGTCGGCATGTCCGAGCTCGAGGAGCCACACACGACGAGTTCAAGGTTCGGGTCCATCATGCGCATGGCACGCGCGGTCTCGGCCGCGAGCCGCGCGTACTCCTCAGCGGTCTTGTGGCCGATCTGCCACGGGCCATCCATCTCGTTACCCAGGCACCACATCTTGATGCGGTAGGGCTCCTCGACACCGTTGGCCCGGCGCAGGTCAGAGAAGTAGGAGCCGCTCGGCACATTGCAGTACTCGAGGAGGTCAAGCGCCTCCTGAACCCCGCGGGTGCCAAGGTTGACGGCCATCATCGGCTCAACCTCGGCCTTGGCGGCCCAGCGCATGAACTCGTCGACACCCACGGTGTTGGGGTCCGAGGAGTGCCACGCGAGGTCAAGACGCGTCGGGCGCTGCTCCACGGGCCCTACGCCATCCTCCCAGCGGTACCCCGAGACAAAGTTGCCGCCGGGGTAGCGGACGGTCGAGACACCGAGCTCCTTGGTGAGCTCGAGGACATCGCCGCGGAAGCCGTCGGCGTCAGCCGTGGCGTGGCCGGGGTCGTGGATACCGGTGTAGACACACCGGCCGAGGTGCTCGACGAACGACCCGAAGGTGCGCGCCCGCACGGGCCCGACGACGAAGGCGGGGTCGAGGGTGAGGGACGCGGTGTGCGACGTGGCGGTCATGATGTCCTTCCAATGGTGCTCTGTGCGATGGAGCGGTCTGAGTGCGTGAGGTCTGAGGGCGTGTGTTCTGCGGGCGTGTACTTGAGGAGGCGCACGCCGTGGGCGGGCACCTCGAGGTCGAGGAGGGCCGAGCGGCCCGAGGCGGGGGACGGCGGGTCGAGCGCAATCGTCTGGCCGTCCCAGATGTCCAAAAGCGCTGTGCCAGCGACATCGAGTCCGAGTGCGGACGCGGGGATGGCCACGCGGGCGGGGGCATCGGCCGTGGAGAACAGCGCAACCCAGCGGATGCCGGCGCTCGCGCCGACGCCGTCGGCGCCCCACGCCACGAGGTCTCCCTCACGGAAGAGCTCCGCGCCGCCGGTCGAATGCCGGTGGATCTCCAGGAGACCGGGGTGAGTGAGGTCGGCAATCGTCGCGGCATCCGAGGTGGGCAGGTCGCCGCCGACGAACAAGGGCGAGCGCGCAAGGCACCAGAGCGTGAGCAGGGTGCGTCGTTCGGCGGGCGTGAGCAGCGAATCGCGCTGCTCGCCGCGCTCTGCCCGCACGCCAATGCGGCCGAGCGGCAGCATGTCGGCGTCGGCCCACGCGCCGGGGCGCTGATGCGGCGCCCACCGCGCCATACGGCCCAACTGGTCTGCAACGTCGTCCCAGCGGTCCCAGAGGTCGTCGCTCACGCGCCACATATCCGCGTGCTCGCGCAGGTGCTCAAGGTGCGCCAGGGAGAGGTGCGTGCCGGGCGACAGGGAGATGACGACCTCGCGGCCGTGCCGCGCGGAGGCCCGCGCCACGGCGCTCGCAAGCGCCTCGACGGCGTCCGCGTGGTACGGCGCGAGCATGTCGTCGACCTTGAGGAAGTCGACACCCCACCCGACGATCCGGTCGATCTGCAGATCAAGCCAGGCGAGGGCACCGGGGTGGGTGAGGTCGAGGCCGTAGTTGTCGGTGTTCCAGGGGCAGGTGTCGGTGACGACCGCGATCTGGGAGGTGCGGTAAAGCGTGCCGGGCACCGGAAGGTCGGCGGCAACGGCTTGGCGCGGAATGCCGCGCATGAGGTGCAGGCCAAAGCGCAGCCCGAGCTCATGGACCTGCTCGGCGAGGCTCGTGAAGCCGCGACCGTCGAGCGCGGAGGGGAACCGGCCGGGCGCGGGAGCCTGGACGCCGTCGGCGTCGAGGCACAGGGCGGCGCCGGGCACGTAGCCGCCGGCCCGCGCGGCGGGCTCGTACCACTGGATGTCGACGACGAGCGTGTCCCATCCGGCGTGCGCCATGTGCGTGGCCATGAAGCGGGCGTTGGCGAGCACCTCGGCCTCGGTGACGGTCGTGCCGTAGGAATCCCAGGAGTTCCAGCCCATGGGCGGAGTGCTGGCGGCATGCGGGTGCTCACGGGCTGGCGCCGTTGCCCCGGGTGCGGGGAAGGCGGTTGTCGCGCTGCGCTGCGTCGTCGCGGGCTGCATGAAAGTCCTTCTCTTCTACATCGTTGTAGAACCGATGGTTGCCCATGCCCGCGCGCCACGTCAAGCCATCGAGCCAAGGTTTCTACATCGATGCAAATTCGTGACCCGCGCCACTTGACCCCGTCCGCAGCCGTGTGCCACGCTCCTGTGCAGTCGGTGCTTTCCATCGATGTAAACCTGGGTCGACGACGACACTGGGCAGCGAGAACCTCCCCTCGCCCCGGTACCCGAGACCGGCTTGGACCACCTGGCATACCGAGAGGACCATCGTGATGAAGAAGTCACGTCTTATCGCCGGCACCGTCGCCGGACTTCTCCTGGCGGCAACCGCAGCCTGCAGCTCGGGCGGAGGCAGCGGCGACGCCGACACCCTCACCTACATGTTCCGCGGCGGCGACGACGAGAAGGCCGCCTACCAGGCCGCCATCAACCGTTTCACCGAAGACACGGGCGTCAAGGTCAACGTCATCGTCACCGACGCCGACCAGTACGGCACCAAGCTCCAGGCCGCAGTCTCCGGCAAGAACGTCCCCGACGTCTTCTACGTTGAGCAGGGCTCACTGCAGTCCTACGTGAAGTCCGGGATCCTCCTCGACATCACCGACAAGATCAACGAGGCGGGCGTCGACCTCACCAACATCTGGGAGTACGGCGTCAACTCCTACCGCTTCGACGGCAAGGTCCAGGGCACGTCCGCGGGCGCGCTCTACGCACTGCCCAAGGACATCGGCCCGTTCGCGATGGGCTACAACCGCACCATGCTCGAGAAGGCCGGCATTGAGCTGCCCGACGAGGACGAGCCCTGGGGCTGGGACCACTGGGTCTCCGTCATGAAGGAGCTCACCACCGACACCGACGGCGACGGCGAAATCGACCAGTGGGGCACCGGCCTCAACATCGCGTGGAACTCCCAGGGCTTCATCTGGTCCAACGGCGCCGACTTCACCGACCCCACCCACACCAAGGTCACGGTCGACACCCCCGAGTTCGCCGAGGCGCTGCAGTTCTTCGCGGACCTCACGAACGTCGACAAGGTCACGCCCAACAGCGAGCAGGCCGCGACGCTCGACACCTACCAGCGGTTCATGGCGGGCCAGATCGCCTTCTTCCCCGTGGGCCCGTGGGACATGAGTGTCTACAACGAACTCGACTTTGAGTACGACCTCATGCCGTTCCCGGCAGGATCCACCGGCAAGTCCGCCACCTGGCTCGGCTCCCTCGGCATTGGCGTCTCGGCGTCGTCGAAGAACGTTGACGCCGCCGTCAAGCTCGCCGCGTACCTCTCAACCGACGAGGACGCACAGAAGACGCTCGTCGACGCGAACATCCAGATCCCTAACCGCATCGACACCGCCGACGCCTGGGCAGCGGAAGAGCCGCGCAAGCCCCAGAACCGCCAGGAGTTCCTCGACATCGCCAAGGACTACGGTCGCGCGATGCCGGCCGCGTTCACGTACAACACCGCCTGGTACGACGAGTTCTACACGAACATCCAGCCGGTTCTCGACGGCAACCAGACCGCCGCCGAGTACCTTGCCGAGGTCCAGCCGCGCATGCAGGCGCTGCTCGACGAGTCGATCGTCGCCTCCGAGCAGGCTGGCTGATCTGAGCATCCACGGCACACCGCCCTTGGCATCAAGGGCACCCAGCTCACGCCCACGGGGCTCGCGGACGTGAGACCGGGCGTGGCCGCCGCAACGCGGCGGCCACGCCCACGACGAAGGAGTCACACCGATGCCCCTCACACCCAGCACCACGCACGCGCAGGCCAGCGCCGTCGCGGGTGAGAGCGCCACTCGCGCCCATCGCCGCGAGAAGAAGTCACGTCTCCACAAGGACGACCCCCGCTCACCACTGCACCGCACCGAGCGCCGGTGGGCGCTCGCCTTCGTCGCGGCACCGGTCCTGGGCTTCCTGCTCTTCACCGCCTACCCGCTGGGCTACGCCATCTACGCGTCGTTCACGCGCTGGAACGGGCTTGGCCTGCAGGTCTTCATCGGCTTCGACAACTACGTCCAGCTCTTCAACGACCAGTACTTCCACAAAGCACTGTTCAACACCTTCTTCTACATGATCGGTATCCCGATCGGGCTTGCGCTCTCGCTCCTCCTCGCGCTCGCGCTCAACCGCAAGATCCCGGGACGCACAGTCTTCCGCACGATCTACTACATCCCCGTGATCTCCTCGCTCGCCGCGATCGCGATCCTCTGGCAGTGGGCGTACAACGGCGACTTCGGCCTCGTCAACCAGGTGCTTGCGCTCTTCGGCATCGACGGCCCCAACTGGCTCGCCTCAACCACCTGGGCCAAGCCGGCCATCATCATCATGGCCGTGTGGAAGGGCCTCGGATACTCGATGCTCCTCTACCTTGCGGCGATCCAGTCCGTGCCGCGCTCGCTCTATGAGGCCGCAAGCCTCGACGGCGCCTCCGCCTTCCAGAGGTTCCGCGCGATCACCTTGCCGATGGTCCGTCCCGTGACGTTCTTCCTCGTCGTCACCAACGTCATTGGTGGCGCGCAGATCTTCACGGAAATCAACATCATGACGCCCACCGGTGGGCCCGAGTTCTCGACCGCCTCTGCCGTTTGGTACATCTGGCGCCAGGCCTTCCGGTATCAGCAGATGGGTTACGCCACCGCCATGGCGGTCGTGCTCGGCCTGCTCATCCTTGTCATCACCCTCATCCAGTTCCGCCTCAACCGGCGCAACAGCTTCATCATCGACTGAGGCGGGAAACCATGAAGCGCCGCACACCCATGAACCGAAACGTCAGCCGCACCATCGCAGACATCGCCGTCTGGATCGCCCTCGCCATCGGCGCGGTCGTCATGATCGCCCCGCTGCTCTGGATGGTCTCGACCTCCCTGAAGACCAAGCTTGAGGTCTTCGCTCTTCCCCCCGTCTGGATTCCCGCCGAGCCGCAGTGGAACACCTACGTGCGGATGTGGGAGGACTCCCTGGTCCTCTCCGGTTTCCGCAACTCGCTCATCGTGTCGCTCTCGGTGACAGTCATCGGAACCCTCACCTGCTCGCTCGCTGCCTTCGCCCTGGCGAAGATGCGCCTGCCGGCCCGGAACTTCATCTTCTTTGGGCTTCTCGCGGGGATCATGATCCCCTTCCCGACGCTCATGATTCCGCAGTTCGTCATGTTCTCGACGATCGGCTGGGTCGACACCCTGCTCCCGCTCATCGTCCCGGCGATCTTCGGCAACATCGTCATGATCTTCTTCCTGCGCCAGTACCTTGAGAGCGTTCCGAACTCGCTCATCGAGGCCGCCAAGATCGACGGTGCGTCGTACTGGCAGATCTTCTGGCGGATGATCATGCCGATCATCCGACCCGCAGTCGCCGCGCAGTTCATCCTGTGGTTCATGGCGGTGTGGAACGACTACCTCGCACCGATCCTCTACCTCAACACGCCCTCGAAGCAGACCCTTCAGGTCGTCATCGCGAACATGAACGTCCAGTACGCGACGCAGCGTGACTACCCGCTCATCATGGCGGCCTCGTTCGTGGCCCTGCTGCCGATCCTCGCGGTCTTCCTCATCTTCCAGAAGCAGATCATCGAGTCGGTCGCTCTCACCGGAACCAAGGGCTGAGCGCCATGAGCACGACGATCCCCGGCGCCGGTGAGCACACCGGCGCCGGGGCACCGAGTGACGCCACGCACCGCCTTGCGGTGTTGGCCGACGACGCCATCGCAGCGTGGGGAACGCGCAACGCGCACGACCCCACCGTTGTTCGCGACGATGACGGCGGCTTGTGGATGTTCTCCACTGATGCCGACGCCGACGGGCCTGTGCGTGGTGGCGTCGCCGTTCGGTACTCCGATGACCTGGTCTCGTGGACCGTTGCCGGTTGGGCCCTCGATGGCGTCCCTGCCCCGGCTGCCGCGTGGTCCGGGGCCGTAGGGCTCTGGGCTCCCGAGGTGGTGCGCGTGACAACGGCCGACGGCCCCGTGTGGCGCCTGTACTACTCGGCCTCAAGCTTCGGCTCGCGCCGCAGCGCGATCGGCCTTGCCGAGGCGCCGCATCCCGCGGGTCCGTGGACGGATCGGGGCATCGTTGTCGCCTCCGAGCACCGGCCCGAGCCCGTCGGGCTTGGGGATCCCAACGCGATTGACGCGGCCGTCGTGACCGACGGCGACGCTCAGTGCTTTGTCTACGGATCGTTCTTCGGCGGGATCTACGCGCTCCCCCTCGATCCCGCCACGGGCTTTGTTCCGGACGCACCCGCGCCCGGCGAGCTGCATCTGGCGCCGGGAACGCTCCTGGCCAAGCGGTCGCGTGCGGCCGACGGCGCCGTCGAAGGCGCCTACGTTGTGCCCCGGCCGGGCGGCGGCTGGGCGATGATCGTCGCCTACGACTCCCTTGCGAGCACGTATCACCTGCGCGTTGGTGTCGCCGATGCCGTGACGGGCCCCTACCGCGACCTCGCGGGGCACCCGCTCACGGACCTCGACGCTGACCCGTGGTCCGTCGGTGTGCCCGTGCTCAGCGGGGTCCGGCACTCTGGCGGGCCGGGGCTTCTCGCCCCGGGGCATGCCTCCGTGCTCACCACGCCTGAGCGCCAGCTTCTCGTGCATCACGTCCGTGATGCCGATGCTCCGCTGCAGCACCGTGCGGAACTGCGTCGGCTCGTGTGGACCGCGCATGGCTGGCCACTCGTCGTGCCCCAGCCGTGGGCTGGCGTCGGGCGGGAAGTCGACGACGAGGCGTTGTGGCCGTCGTCGGCGTCGGTTCTTGACGGCGAGTGGGAACTCGTTGAATGGGGCGCTGACCCGTGCCGGGTGCAACCAACGCACGTGGGTGAGATCGCGGCGTCTGACGTCGTGGCTCTCGGCCGGGGCCGGTTCCGCTGGCGTGCAGCGGGTCAGACGGTCGACGCGGTTGTGGCGCCCGCGTGGGACGCTGTGAGGGACCAACCCGCATGGTGCCTCGTGTCGGTTGACGAGACGGGCCGCGTTGTTGCGGGGACTCGCCTTGCGCCGCGCACGCAGCACCTCGAGGAGGAATGATGACGACGCAACGACCGCGTGACCCGCGTGAGGAACGCTCGACGATCGACGAGGTCCCCGGGTGGGCCGGCGGCGTCATGACCGCGCTGCGGTGGGTCACCCGGCTCGTTGCGGTCAACCTTCTTGTTGCTCTGGGAACGCTCGCGGGCGCCGTCGTCTGCGGGCTGGGCCCCTCACTCCACGGCGGTGCCGCGGTGCTCGCGCAGCCGGTGACGGACCCGGCCGCGGACGTGTGGCGCACCTTCTGGCGCGCGTGGCGCTCCCGCTGGCGGCACACGAACCTCACGTTCGCCCCGCTGCTCATTACGGGCGTGCTGCTGTGGTTCGACGGCGTTGCCGTCGGCATCATGTCCGGGCCCGTGCGGGCGGCGCTGCTCGTCGCCCTCACCGTGCTCGGCGTGTGGTGGACGATGGCTCTCGCGTGGTGGCCGCGGGTTGTGCGGCGCTACCCCGATGCGAGCGTCGGCGAGACCGTGCGCTTCACGCTCCTTGCGCCGCTCCTCGCGCCGGGTCCGTCGCTCGGCGCGCTCGTCGTCCTCGGCGCGATGGGGCTGCTGGCGCTCGGTGTTCCGGTGGTTGCGGTGCTCATGGGCGTGTCCTTCCCGCTGTGGGCGACGGCCCCGTTCCTCGATGCCCGCCTCGAACGCATCGATGAGACCGAGGACGCCGACGAGACCGAAGAGGCTGCGGCAGCGGACGCTCCGAAGGCGAACCACTCCCCGGTCCACTAGGGCGCGTGTCACGCCCTCTCTCGCTGTCTGCTTCACATGGTGGCGCAGCCCCCGACTCACATCACATCCACCCACCGATGCTTTGAAAGGTGGCTGGAGCCGACATTTGAAGCGCGGCTCGCCTCGACGCCGACGACGGGCCTCAACAATCGCCACTCCCCGCCGCGAGGTCGCTGCCCAGAGTCGAGGTCGCTGATCTGGATCAGCGACCTCGGCTCTGGGCAGCGACCTCGGCGAAGAAGCGGGCTGGGCGAGTGACACACCCCGGCGGCACGAGTCAGGACGAAGGCAGCGGCTCGAAGTCTTCGGTGCTGCCGTGCTGCACCGAGACAACACGCTCTTCGCCGCGCCGCGGGACATCGCCCGTCGACTCGCGACCGATGATCGACGAGTCCGGCACCACCCTGCGGAAGGGGGCGCGCTCGTCGCCGTCGCGCTCGGCGATACGCGCGACGAGCAGGTCGACGGCGCTCCCAGCGATCTGCTCCCGACCCGGTGAGACCGACGTAATCGTCGGCACCGAGTAGCGCACGTCGTCGACGTCGTCGAAGCCCACGAGCGCAATCTGCCCCGGCACATCAATGTCACGCGCGTGCAGCGCGTGCAGCGCACCGAGCGCCATCGCGTCGTTAAGCGCGAAGACCGCGTCGATCTCGGTGCCTGAATCCAGCAGGCGACCCATCGTCTCGGCACCGGTGCTGCGATGCCACAGCCCGGCCTCACCGATGAGCGCGGGATCGACGTCAATGCCCGCGGCCTCGAGCGCTTCGGTGTAGCCCTGCAAACGCAGCGCAGCCGAGCCCACCGACTCCCCCGCGTGGGCGCCAACGACCGCGATGCGGCGCCGCCCCAAGGCCAGGAGGTGTTCTGTGACGGCGCGGGCCGCGGCGACGTTGTTCATCGTCACGTGATCGGCCGGAGCGCCAAAGATCCGCTCGCCGAGGACGACGAGCGGGAAGTCAACGTCAAAGAGCCCCAGGTCGTCGGGCTCAAGCTCAAGCGGGGAGATGATGAGGCCGTCGGTCGTGTCACGGTGCCGCCCGGCGAGCACGTCAATCTCACGCTGCCGCGAACCACTCGTCTGCTCAATGAGCACGGTGAGCCCACGCGTCTCCGCGGCGCGGATGACCGAGTCGGCAAGCTCGGCAAAGTAGGGCAGGGAGAGTTCCGGGACCGCGAGCGCAATCATGCCCGTGCGGCGGGTGCGCAGGTTCCGCGCCGTGACGTTCATCCGGTAGCCGAGCTCGGCAATCGCCGCCTCCACTCGGTCGCGCGTCGAAGGCCGGATATGCGGATACCCGTTGACGACGTTGGAGACCGTCTTCACCGACACCCCTGCGCGTGCTGCCACGTCGTGCATCGTCACCGCCACGTCGCGGCCCCCTTCCTCGTTGTGCGGCTGAGCCCGCATCTACTGTGACACGGCACAGCCACGACCTTGGACCACCGGCGCGCCGCGTCGATGCGCGGTGCATCGACACGTGGCGCGGAGGGGTTCGTCATTGATCTTCCCGTCGAGATCGGGGTACCGTCGACACCACTGTACAACGTTGTAGAACAGGCCTCTAGGCCCCTGACACGCGAGGATATCGATGACGCTCCCCCGCACCACGCTCACCCTGCATCCCGAGTTCCGCGTCGGCGAGATTGACCGACGCCTCTTTGGCTCGTTCGTCGAACACCTCGGCCGCGCGGTGTACACGGGCATCTACGAACCCGGGCACGCCACAGCCGACGACCACGGCTTCCGCAGCGACGTCGCCGACCTCACCCGCGAGCTTGGCGTGACGATCGTGCGCTACCCCGGCGGCAACTTCGTCTCCGGCTACCGCTGGGAAGATGGCGTCGGCCCGGTCTCCGAGCGCAAGCCCTACCTTGACCTCGCGTGGCGCACCGTCGAGCCCAACCTCGTCGGAACCGACGAGTTCCTCCAGTGGGCCGAGCGCGAGGGCATCACCCCGATGATGGCCGTCAACCTCGGCACCCGCGGCGTTGAGGCCGCCGCGGCGCTCGTCGAGTACTGCAACGGCGAGGCCGGCACCCGCTGGGCCGACATGCGCATCGCCAACGGCCGCACCGAGCCCTACGGCGTGCACCTGTGGTGCCTCGGTAACGAGATGGACGGGCCGTGGCAGATTGGCCACAAGGACGCCGACGCCTACGGCCGCCTCGCGGCCGAGGCCGGCAAGGCGATGAAGCTCGTCGACCCGTCGATTTCGCTCATCGTGTGCGGCTCCTCCTCGATGGAGATGGACACCTTTGGCTCGTGGGAGCGCACGGTGCTCTCGCACTCCTACGACATCGTTGACCACATCTCGATGCACGCGTACTACGAGGAGCTCGAGGGCGACCGTGCCTCGTTCCTCGCCTCGGGCACCGCGATGGACCGCTTCATCCGTCGCGTGGCCGCGTCAGCCGACGCGGTCGGCGCCGAGCGCCGCTCGGACAAAACCATCACGATGAGCTTTGACGAATGGAACGTCTGGTACCGCGTCTCACGCTTTGTGGGCGAGGCTGCGCTGCCGATTCAGCGCGATGCGCCGCGCATCATCGAGGACGTCTACTCAGGGCTCGACGCGGTTGTCGTCGGCGATCTGCTCGTCACCCTGCTCAACCACGCCGACCGCATCCCGGTCGCGTGCCTGGCGCAGCTCGTCAACGTCATCGCGCCCATCATGACCGAGCCGGGCGGCGCCGCCTGGCGCCAGCCGACCTTCCACCCGTTTGCCACCGCAGCGCGGCTCGCGCGCGGCACGGCACTCGACGTGCGCCTCGAGACTCCGCCGACGACCACGGCCCAACACGGCGAGGTTCCGCTTGTCACGGCCGCAGCCACGCTCGACGACGACGGCGCGCTCGCGCTCTTTGTCACCAACCGGGGCGCGGAGCCGGTTGAGGTCGACGTCGATCACCTCGGCCTGGACATCGAGTTCACGGGCGGCTGGCAGATGCTCGCCGACGCAATTCCCGCCGTCGAGGGCCCGGCGCATGCCGCAGCCGTCACCGAGGCCTGCTGGTCCGAGGTCACCCCGCCCGCCCGCGCGGCCGACACGCGCACCACCATCGTGCTGCCGCCCGAGTCCTGGACGGCGTTCGCGGGGACGTCGTCCCGAGCTTGACGCAGCAAACAACGCGGTCCGTCCGCGCCCCTCAGGGCGCGGACGGACCGCCGCGGGGCCGACGCATCGAACGGAGGGTGTCGAGCCGATCCACCAAGCGTCTCCCCGTGCTCAGAAGGACTCACGCACCCTCGACAAGGGCCGCGCGAATCCGTGCTTCCTCGGCCGCGGTGATCGGCAGCACAACGCCATGCTTGGTGGCGCCCGGCAGATCAACGTCGGCCGCACGCTCCCACCGCCCCGAGCCAAGGTCATCGGTGACAAGAGCCCGGTAGCCCTGCCCGCGGTCCCCGTACTGGTCAACCCACAGGTACCAGCGGCCGCTCACGACGTCGCGGAAGACGAGCGGACCTTCGACATCGCCCCACAGCTCGGCGCCGATGTGCTCGGTGAGCACGCGCGCTCCGTCGGAGGACTGAGGATCACTGACTTCGTCCTGGTAGAGGCCGCGCCCACCCGGGGAATTGTCCTTGTGGAAGCGGTAGACGCGTCCGGAGTCGGCGACCATCGTCGTATCAATCGTCGTGCGGCCCGTGTCGAGCAACACCTCCGGCGCCGAGAACTCCCGGAAATCGCGCGTCGTCGCCATGAGCAGCCGGGCATACGACTCCGCGGTGTGGCCGGGGTCGTCGGGGCTATAGAGGGTCGACGACCACGTGACGACGAAGCGCTCCGCACCCGCGTCCCAGAAGGCCTCGGGCGCCCACGCCATCCCCGCCTCGGGCGGGGCCACGGGCACAAGCCACGGCTCGGACCAGGTGACGAGGTCGGGTGAGAAGGCGCAGACCAGCGAGCGCGAGCCGTGCCGCGTCCAGGCATCCCAGCCCGCGTCGTCCCCGCCAAAGACCCGCAGGTCCGTGGCGACAAGATAGAAGCCGGAGCCGTCGGGCACCCGCACAATGTGCGGGTCGCGCATGCCCGTCGTGCCCAGATGCGATTCCAGCACGGGCCCAAGCCGCTCCCAGCGCGTCGGGTCACCGTCGCGTGCGAGGGAATACCAGATCCGCTCCTCGTGACCGCGCGGATCCTCGACGAAGTGCACCAGCAGATAACCGGACGCGCCGGCCGGGAGACCCCCGACCGGCGCGTCCGTGCTGCTCACAGGGCTACTCACAGCCCCTGAGCGACGCGGTAGTACACCTGGTTCCAGCGGACCTGGTCGGCGAAGCCGCGACGCGTCGTGGACTCGTCAATGACGAGCAGCTCGGTCTTGGCGATCTGTGCGAAGACCTCGAAGGCGTCGATGTCGGCCGCGGTCGAGAGCACCGTGTGGTGCGCGCCGCCCGCGGTGAGCCACGCCTCGGCGGACGTCGCGAGGTCGGGGCGCGGACGCCACACTGCGCGCGCGACGGGCAGGTGCGGAAGCGGCGGGTGCTCGACGAGGTCGACGACGTTCGCGGTGAGGCGGAAACGCTCACGCATGTCCGCAAGCGAGACGACGACGCCCACGCCGGGGTCGGTGTCGAAGACCATGCGCACGGGGTCCTCGCGGTCGCCAATGCCGAGCGGGTGGATCTCGACGCGCGGCTTCGACGTCGTCAGCGACGGGCAGATCTCGAGCATGTGCGCGCCGAGGATTCGCTCGTCACCGGGCGTGAGGTCGTACGTGTAGTCCTCCATGAGGGAGGCGCCACCGGGCAGGCCCTCGCCCATGACCTTCGCGGCGCGCACGAGCACGGCGGTCTTCCAGTCACCCTCGGCACCAAAGCCGTAGCCCTTGGCCATGAGGCGCTGCACGGCGATGCCGGGAAGCTGGCGCAGCCCGCCAAGGTCCTGGAAGTTCGTCGTGAAGGCCTTCGCGCCGAGGTCCGTGAGGATCCGCTCGATGGCGATCTCCTGGCTCGCGGCGTAACGCAGCGAGTCGTGGCGCTCGGCGCCGCGGCGCAGCTCCGGCACGACGTCGTAGAGCTCTTCGTACTCGGCGACGACCGCGTCGATCTCGGCGTCGGTCACCGCGTTAACGACCTCAACGAGGTCGTTGACGCCCCACGTGTTGACCGAGACACCAAAGCGCAGCTCGGCCTCGGTCTTGTCGCCCTCGGTGACGGCAACGTCGCGCATGTTGTCGCCGAAGCGGACAAGGCGCAGCTCGTGCGTGGCGGCCCAGCCAGCCGCGCCGCGCACCCAGGTACCCACGCGTGCGGTGACGGCGGGGTTGGAGACGTGGCCGACGACGGTCGTGCGGGCGAGGCCCAGGCGCGTCTGGATGTACGCGTGCTCGCGGTCACCGTGCGCGGCCTGGTTGAGGTTCATGAAGTCGAAGTCGATCGTGTCCCAGGGGAGCTCGACGTTCGCCTGGGTGTGCAGGTGCAGCAGCGGCTTGCGCAGCAGGTCGAGGCCCTGAATCCACATCTTCGACGGGCTGAAGGTGTGCGCCCAGGTGATGACGCCAAGAACACGGTCGTCGCTGTTGGCATCGAGCATCGCGCGGCGGATCGAGGCGGCGTCCTTGAGGACGGGCTTCCACACAATGCGCGCGGGAACATCGGCGGACTCGTCGAGGACGCGCGCAACCTCTTGGGACTGCGCGGCGACCTGCTCAAGCGTTTCGGGACCGTAGAGATCCTGGCTTCCGGTGAAGAACCAGATCTCGCGGTCGGCATAAGGCTTTGTCATGGTGTGCTCCGTGATGGTCAGCGTCAGTGCTGGCCGTAGACGTTCTGATAGCGGGCGTACAGGGAATCAATGTGCTCGGCCGCAATGGGGACGGGCTCACCGAGTTGGCGGGAAATGTGGATGGTGCGGGCAACCTCTTCGACCATGACCGCGGCCTTGACGGCTGCGGTCGCGTCGCGGCCGATCGTGAAGGGGCCGTGGTTGCGCATGAGCACCGCGGGGCTGCGGGAGTCGGACAGGGTCTCGACGATGCCGCGGCCAATCGAGTCATCACCGATGAGCGCGAACGGTCCAATCGGCACGGGGCCGCCAAACTCGTCGGCCATCATCGTCAGCACGCACGGAATTTCCTCGCCGCGCGCGGCCCAGGCCGTCGCGTACGTCGAGTGCGTGTGGACGACGCCCCCGATCTCGGGCATGTGCCGGTACACGTACGCGTGTGCGGCGGTGTCCGACGACGGCCCGCGGTCGCCGTCAACGAGGTTGGCGTCGAGGTCGCACACGACCATCGACTCCGGCGTGAGCTCGTCGTACGTCACGCCTGACGGCTTGATGACGAGGAGGTCCTCGCCACCCGGAACGCGCACGCGCTCGGAGACGTTGCCCGCGGTCCACACGACGAGGCCCCAGCGGGGCAGCTCGGCGTGGAGGCGGGCGACCTTCTCGCGGGCACGCGCGACGTCGTCGCGGACCTCGGGGGGCAGGTTGTCGAGCGCGGTCATGCGTCGGTCCTTCCGGAGGTCGCGGCGGTGGCCGCGACGGTGGTGGTGGCGTCGGGCTCCGTGAGCGTCCGTGCCGCGGCACGGACGGACTCAAGCCCGGCCTCGTAGCGTGCGAGGTACGTCGTGTATCCGGCGACGTCCGCCGGATCGGGTGCGACGACGGTTGCGGCTCCGCCGACAACCTCGTCGAGGTACGCGGCAAGGTCGGGCGTGCCCGACGCGTCCGTGGCCGACGTGCCCGACGCGACCGCGTGGCGCAGCGACGCGAGCACGGCCATGCCCCAGGCACCACCCTCCCCCGCGCTCTGGCCGACGGACACGGGCGCGCCCACCGCGGCCGCGCAGAAGCGCTGCGCAATGCCCGCGGTGCGGAAGATTCCGCCGTGTGCGCGGAGCGCGTCAATCGCGACGCCCTCGTCGGCAAGTGCGCGCAGGCCGAGGCTCAGCGTCGCGAAGACGCCGTAGACGTGGGCGCGTGCAAGGTTGGCGAGCGTGAGCTGGCTGCCCGGGGTGCGCACGACGAGCGGTGCGCCCTCGTCGAGGTGGGCAACGGGTTCGCCCGAGAGCTGGTTGTAGGCGTAGACGCCGCCCGCGTCGGGCTCGCCGTCGAGTGCCGCGCGCAGGAACGCGCCAAAGACGTCGTCGGCCGTTGCCTGTGAGCCGAGCGCGGACGCAAGCTCTCCGAACACCCCTGCCCACGCGCCGAGTTCACTCGCGCCGTTGTTGCAGTGGACCATCGCGACCGGGTCGCCCGCGGGCGTTGTCACGACGTCAATCTCGGGGTGGACCCGCGCGAGGGGCTGCTCGAGGACGACCATCGCGAAGATCGACGTGCCCACGGAGACGTTGCCCGTGCGCGGCCGCACGGCCGCGGTCGCGACCATGCCTGTGCCCGCGTCGCCCTCGGGCGGCGCGACGGGCGCGCCGGGCTGCAAGGTTCCGCTCGGGTCGAGGTAGGCGGCGCCCTCCGCCGTGAGGGTGCCGGCGTCGGCGCCCGCGGCGAGCGGGGTCGGCAGGAGGTCGGCGAGGCGCAGCGCGTGGCCGCGCTCGGCAAGCAGGGCGTCGACGGTCGCGACGCGGTCCGCGTCGTAGCCGAGCGTCGGGTCCGCGCTGAATCCGGCGGCGATGGGGAACATGCCCGACGCGTCGCCGACGCCAAGGACGTGCTGGCCGGTGAGTCGGCCGTGGACGTACCCGGCGAGCGTCGTGAGGCGAGCGAGGTGGGCAAGGTGCGGCTCGTCGTCGAGCACCGCCTGGACGAGGTGGCTCACGGACCAGCGCAGCGGTATGTTGACGCCGAGTGCCTCGGTGAGGAGGGCTGCAGCCGGGCCCGTCGAGGTGTTGCGCCACGTGCGGAACGGGACGAGCGCGTTGCCTGCCGCGTCGAGCGCGAGGTACCCGTGCATCATCGCGGAGACGCCGAGCCCGGCGAGGTCGCGCGGGCGCACGCCGTGGCGGACCTCGGCGTCGCCGAGGACAGCCGCCACCGCGTCCTGAACTCCGGCCTCGACGTCCTCGAGGGAGTACGTCCAGGTGGCGCCAACGAGTTTGTTTTCCCAGACGTGAGAACCCTGGGCGAGGGGGGCAAGGTCGGGTCCGACGAGGACCGCCTTGATGCGGGTCGAGCCAAGCTCGATTCCCAGAACTGCTCGCCCCTCGGCGAGGGTGCGGGCGGCGTCAGACAGTGGGCTTCGTTGCTCCATGTGCACGATGTTAGCGTTCACAATGGCGCGAACGCAAGAGCAACGAAAGCCTCTGTGATTAGCCCCAGGCGGTCGTTGACGCGCGCACAACAAGCTCCGGAACCAGCGGCGAGGTATCCGGATCCTCGCCCTCAACCATGCGATCGGTCACCGCAAGCGCATGACGTCCCAGCGCCTCAAAGTCCTGCCGCACCGTCGTGAGCGGCGGAATAAAGTGGTCCGCACCCGCAACATCGTCAAAGCCCACCACGGAGACATCCCGCGGCACCACGAGCCCGGATTCCCAGAACGCCCGGAGCAGGCCCAGAGCGATCTGGTCGTTCGCCGCGAACACGGCCGACGGCGCTCCCTCCCGCGCAAGCCTGAGCCCCAGGTCATACCCAAAGTCCGCGGTCCAGTCGCCCTGAACCATCTCCCCTGATGCACCCGGAACCGTCTCGAGCGCCGCACGCCACCCCACCAGACGCGCCCGCGCATCAAACCAGTCCCCCGGTCCCGCAACATGCAACACATTGCGGTGCCCCAGGCCCAGCAGGTGCTCGGTCGCCAGACGTCCGCCCGCGACCTGATCAACGCTCACCGAGCGCACGGGGGAAACGCCCGCACCCCGCGCGTCCACAAACGACGACGACACCATGACGATCGGCACCGGCGCCCCCAGGTCGAGGATCGCCCGCGTCGCGTCCACCTGCGGCGCGACGACGATGATGCCCTCAACCCGCTGCTCCAGGAACTGCTCAACCGTCGCGGACATCGTCGAGGGCTCAAACGACGTCACCGTCGCCACCGTGACGACATAGCCGTGCTCGCGCGCCGCGAGCTCAATGCCGAGGAGGGTTGACGAGGGCCCAAAGAGCGCCGATCCCGTCGTCACCACGCCGAGCACGCCCGAACGCCGCGTGACGAGCGCCCGCGCCGCGCTATTGCGCCGGTACCCGAGTTGCTCAATCGCCGCCAGCACCGCCGCCCGTGTTTCCTCGCGGACGTTGGGGTGATCGTTGAGCACGCGCGAAACGGTCTGGTGCGAGACACCGGCCACCTCTGCGACGTCTGCCATGGACGGCGCGCGTCCTTGCGCACCTGGGTTTTCGGCCATCATCACCCTCCTCCCGTCCGCTTCCCGCGGACGAGACCCCACTATGGCAGGTTCCCGGCTTCTCGTATGAATGTCGGTGGCCCCGGCTACCGTGTCGCCATGGCCAGCCGCACCTCCCGACCCCGCCCCGCGTTCCGCTGCACCGAGTGCGGATGGACCACCGTGAAGTGGGTGGGACGCTGCGGCGAGTGCCAAGAATGGGGCACGGTTGTCGAGGCCGACGCGGCCGCGGGGCCGCGCACCGCCGCCACCTCACCCTCCCGCGCGCCCGCCGTCCCTATTGCCGACGTCCCCGTTGAGGCCGCACGCGCCGTGCCGACGGGCGTCGACGAGCTCGATCGCGTGCTCGGCGGCGGCCTCGTGCCCGGCGCCGTCGTCCTCCTCGCGGGCGAGCCCGGCGTCGGCAAGTCCACCCTCCTCCTCGACGTCGCCGCGATCGCCGCGATGGGCGGCCGCACCGTCCTCTACGTCTCCGGCGAGGAGTCCGCGGGGCAGGTGCGGCTGCGCGCCGAGCGCATCGGGGCGCTCGCACCGTCGCTCCTCCTCGCCTCGGAGACGGACCTCGGCACCGTCCTCGGCCACGTCGAGTCGAACGAGCCCGACCTGCTCGTCCTCGACTCCGTCCAGACGATCGCCTCGACCGCCGTCGAGGGCGGGCCGGGCGGCGTCGCGCAGGTCCGCGAGGTCGCGTCGGCGATCATCCAGGCCGCCAAGTCCCGCAACATGCCCGTCCTGCTCGTCGGCCACGTCACGAAGGACGGCTCCGTCGCAGGCCCCCGCACCCTCGAGCACCTCGTCGACGTCGTCTGCACGTTCGAGGGCGACCGACACTCGAGCCTCCGGCTCGTGCGCGCCGTGAAGAACCGCTACGGGCCCACCGACGAGGTCGGGTGCTTCGAGCTCACCGAGGGCGGCATCGTCGGGCTCGCCGACCCGTCAGGGCTCTTCGTCTCCGCGGCCGTCCAGGACGTCCCCGGCACGTGCGTCACCGTCACCCTCGAGGGACGACGGCCGCTGCCGCTCGAGGTCCAGGCACTCGCCGTCCCCTCGACCGTCCCCAACCCCCGGCGCACCACCAACGGGCTCGACTCCTCCCGCCTCGCGATGCTCCTCGCCGTCATGCACCGCTTCGCGGGCCTACGGCTCGACCAGCAGGACGTCTACGCGTCGACCGTCGGCGGCCTGCGCGTCTCGGAGCCCGCCGCCGATCTCGCCGTGACGCTCGCCGTCATGAGCGCAGCCCGCCACCGTGCCCTGCCGCGCGGCACGTTCGCGATCGGCGAGGTCGGGCTCTCGGGCGAGCTCCGGCCCGTGGCCGCGCTCGCCCGCCGCCTCGGCGAGGCCGCACGGCTCGGGCTCCGCACCGCCGTCGTCCCCGCTAGCTCCGCCGCCCAGCTCGACCCCGCCCGGCTGCCCGCCGGACTCACCCTGCGGCCCGTCCACCACGTCGCCGAGGTCGCCGAGCTCTTCTTCGCCGACGCCGACGAGCGCGCCACCCGCTGAGTTCTGCGGGTCAGCCGGATAGGATCGCGACGTGCCCCAGATCTCCGCCCACATGGACGCCCAGCTGCGCGACACCCTCATGGCCGTTGCGCCCGGCACCGAGCTGCGCGATGGGCTCGAACGCATCCTCCGCGGACGCACGGGCGCGCTCATCGTCATGGGCATGGATCCTCTCGTCGAGACCCTGTGCTCCGGCGGCTTCGAGCTCGAGGTCGACTTCTCCGCGACCCGCCTGCGCGAGCTCGCGAAGATGGACGGCGCGATCGTCCTCGACCCGCGCAGCTCCCGCATCGTCCGCGCGGCCGTCCAGCTCCTCCCCGACGCCACGATCCCGACGTCCGAGTCCGGCACGCGGCACCGCACCGCGGAGCGCGTCGCCAAGCAGACCGGCTTCCCCGTCATCTCCGTCTCGCAGTCCATGCGGATCGTCGCCGTCTACACCGGCGGCGGCCGCCACGTCCTCGAGGACACCGAGGTCATCCAGTCCCGTGCCAACCAGGCCCTCTCGACGCTCGAGCGCTACCGCGCGCGCCTCGACGAGGTGTCCGGCACGCTGTCCGCCCTCGAGATCGAGGACCTCGTCACCGTGCGCGACGTGTGCGCGGTCGTCCAGCGCCTCGAGATGGTCTCCCGCATCCACGAGGAGATCGCCGGGTACGTCATCGAGCTCGGCACCGACGGCCGCCTCCTCGCGCTCCAGCTCGACGAGCTCGTCGGCGGCCTCGGCTCCGACCGCGACGCCGTCATCCGTGACTACGTCGAGCTGCGCGCCAAGGACCGCTCGATCTCCGACGTCCTCCAGGCCCTGTCCTTGCTCGACTCGACGCAGCTCCTCGACCTCTCGCAGATCGGTCGCGTCCTCGGCCTGCCCGGCGGCGGCGACGCGCTCGACGCCGCCGTCGCACCGCACGGCTACCGCCTGCTCTCGAAGGTTCCACGCCTGCCCGCGACGATCGTCGAGCGTCTCGTCACACACTTCGGTGGTCTGCAGCGACTGCTCGCCGCGACGATCGAGGAGCTCATGGGCGTCGACGGCGTCGGCGAGCAGCGAGCCCGCGCCGTCCGCGAGGGCCTCTCGCGCCTCGCGGAGTCGAGCATCCTCGAGCGGTACGTCTGACGTCGCCCGCCGGGCCGCGCCTCACTTGAGGCGGAAGACGATCTCCTTCGACGCGACGCCGAGGACGGTCGCCGACGCCCGGTAGGTGCCGGCCTTCGCCACGACACCCGTGCGGGGGCAGCCCTCCTCGGAGCGCGTGCGGTCCCACGTGAGCGTCGACGCCTCGGACTTGCCGGCGCCGACGAGCAACGTCTTCGGCTTGCTCGACTTCACGCAGTCACCGCTGCCCCACACGCGGGCGGGCCCCGACGTCACGGTGACGACCCGGGTCTCGTGGGAGACGTCGACGAGGCAGGGAACCTTCGACGTGTTCGTCATCGTCACCGTGAACGCGGGCTCGGCACCGGCCGCGAACTCGCTGCCGTTCGCCTCGAGCTTCGTCGCTAGGACGTCCTTCGTGCAGATGGGGACGCCCGCCGACGGCGTCTCGGAGGGCGTCGACGTGGCACCGGCCGCCGGCTTGTCCTTGGGTGCCGTCGGGCCGCCGCCAATCTTCTGGACGACGACGACAGCGAGCGCGACGACCGCTACGAGGACGACGAGCACGACGAGGCGGCGACGCCAGTAGACGCTTGGCGGCAATGACCCCGTGGGTCTGAGCAGCGTGCTCACCGGTCCTCCTCGCTCGGTCCTGCGACCCACGGTAGTGCGGGCCACCGACACCGGAGGGGCAGGCGCGCCGGATCGTGCGACCCGGGCGCGCCTGCCCCTCCCGCGAAGCACTCAGCGCACGCGCACCGTCGTCGTCACCGTCCGCGCCTTCGTCGAGACCTTCGTCGAGCCCGACGGCGAGAACGTCACCGTCACCTTGTGGGTGCCGCGCTTGGTGATCTTCGGGAGCGTCACCCTCACCGTGCCCTTCGCCTTCGCAGCAACCTTGACCCGGACGGTCTTCCCGGCGACCTTCACCGTGACGGTGCCCGTCGGGCGGGAGGTCGCCGACGTCGCCACGGACACCGAGAGTCGGGCCGTCGCGCCTCTCTTCACGGTCGCCTTCGACGCTGTGACCTTCGGTGTGAGACGCGCGACCGTCACCTTCGCGGACGTCGAGCTCGCGGGGAGGTACCCCGAGCGCGAGCCCGCGACGCGCACCGTGAGCGGAAGACCCGCGTCGGACGGGCGCACGACGTACGTGCGTGCAGTCGCACCCGTGATCGCCTTGCCGGACCGGAACCACTGGTACGTGAGCCGCGCCCCGGACGTCCACGTGCCGGGGACCGCCGTGAGCCGCTTGCCGACCTTCGCAGTTCCCGACACCCGCGGCCGGGCCGCCGTCACCACCGGGTCGAGGCGCATGCGGTACTCCTTGCCCCACACGGCGTCCGTGCTCCGCGCCTTGACGAGGACCCTGACCTTGCCCGCCGGCACGAAGATCGCCTGCGCCCTCCCCCACGCGCCCGCAGAGTCAGTCCCCTCGAGCTCCCACGACCCGCGCGCCCCTCCGGAGCCGTCGTTCGGCTCGGACTCGACGAGCTCTGCAGCGTGCGCCGGGCTCGCGACGAGCATGGCAGGCAGGGCGAGGGCGAGTGCCCCGAGGAGGGCGATGGTCCGGTGGTGCAGGCGCATGACGGCTCCCGTCGGGCGGAGCCGGGCACCGTCGCCCGGCGGTCATGCCAGCCGAGCAGCGTTCACAGTGGCGCGCCAGGGTTCGCCCTGGACGTCACCCGGCACCCGTCCGCGGGCACTGGCGGGGCGAGGTGCCAGGACCCCTCGACCCGAGGGCTTTCTCCCGCGATGCCACCCTGCCGGGGGCATCCGACCCTCGGCGCCGGCCGAGCTGCCGTGCGCCGAACTAGTCCCTCTGCGCCGACGTAGTCCTCTCAACGCGAGATAGGACGCGCCGGCGACTATCTCGCGTCGGGAGGACTAGCTCGCGGGCCGTGCTCGTCGGGCCGACGGCCCGCCGGGTGCGACCATGGCTCCGTGACCACCACCTCCCCCGCCCTCCTGCGCGCCCGCGTCGTCGAGTGGTTCGCGCGCGAGGCGCGGCCCCTGCCGTGGCGGGCGCCCGACCGCACGCCCTGGGGCGTGCTCGTCTCCGAGGTGATGTCGCAGCAGACGCCCGTCGCACGCGTCGAGCCGTCGTGGCACGCCTGGCTCGAACGCTGGCCGACGCCTGCGGACCTCGCGACGGCCGAGGCCGCCGACGTCCTGCGGATGTGGGGCACGCTCGGCTACCCGCGCCGTGCGCTGCGGCTGCAGGACTGTGCGCGGGCGATCGTCGAGCGTCACGGCGGCGAGGTGCCGTCGTCGTACGAGGACCTGCTCGCGCTGCCCGGCATCGGCCCCTACACCGCGGGCGCGGTGCTGGCGTTCGCGTTCGGGCGTCGGGCCGTCGTCCTCGACACGAACGTGCGGCGTGTGCTCGCACGCGCCGTCGCGGGCACGGCGCTTCCGCACCCGCACCAGAGTGCCGCGGAGGTGCGGCTCGCGGAGTCGGTCCTGCCCGACGACGACGCGTCGGCGGCCGCGTGGTCGGCAGCGTCGATGGAGCTCGGGGCGCTCGTCTGCACGGCGCGCGCGCCGCGCTGCGGCGAGTGCCCGGTCGCGGACCTGTGCACGTGGCGGCTCGCCGGGTCGCCGCCCGACGAGCACGCGGGGCGGCGCCGGACGCAGGCGTGGCACGGCACGGACCGGCAGTGCCGCGGCCGTGTCATGGCCGTGCTGCGCGAGGCGTCGTCCCCGGTCCCCCGCTCTGACCTGGCGCCTCTCTGGCCGGACGCCGCCCAGCTCGACCGCTGCATCGCGAGCCTCCTCGAGGACCACCTCGCGGAGGAGTCCCCAGAGGGCCTCCACCTCCCCACCTGACCACCCCACCTGCTCGCGAGATAGCGGCCACCGGACGAGATAGCGCGAGAGACGCGCTATCTCGTCCGAGGAGCGCCATCTCGCGAGACGGGCAGGTGTCAGAGGTGGAGGAGCATGCGGGTGTTGCCTAGGGTGTTCGGCTTGACCCTGGCGAGGTCGAGGAACTCCGCGACGCCGTCGTCGTGCGAGCGCAGCAGCTCCGCGTAGACCTCGGGCGTGACGACCGTGCCCTCGATCTCCGCGAAGCCGTGGCGCGCGAAGAAGTCGACCTCGAACGTCAGGCAGAAGACGCGCTCGAGTCCGAGCGCCCGGGCGCGGTCGAGCAGCGTGTCGAGGACCGCGTGCCCGACGCCCGCGCCGACCCAGCCCGGGGCGACGGCAAGCGTGCGGATCTCCGCGAGGTCCGACCACATGACGTGGAGCGCCCCGCACCCGATGACGGTGCCCGCGCGGTCGACGGCCACGACGAACTCCTGCACGGCCTCGTAGTAGGTGACCTGCTCCTTCGCGATGAGGATGCGTCGGTGCGCGTACGGCTCGACGAGCTCGCGGATCGCGTGGACGTCGGCGGGCAGGGCGGGGCGGACGGCGAACGACGGAAGGGCGGAAGTCACCCGAGCACGCTACTCCTCCCCGCGACTCGAAGGGCCAGAGCACCATCGAACGGTGCACCGGACCTCCGCGTCGGCAGCGGTTCGCTCTTTCTCCTCGGAACGCGCACACGGAGCATCCAGGCGTCGTCAGTCATCGTGGGAGAGTGGTCGCGCACGGTCGACCGACCGGCACCAGAGGAGCTCCCCTTGGCCGAAATCGCCGTCACGCCGCCCGCGCCACCGCCCGCCGTTCCGCGAAGCCGCGAGCGCTGGTTCGTCGCGATGCTCGTCCTCACAGCGGTCATGGCACCCGTCGCGCTCGTCGGACCGCTCGCGGCGCTTGCCACGCCCCTGCGCCGAGCGCCTCGTGAGATGCGGGTCCTATGGATCCTCGCGGTCACGCTCGTCGTCGTCGGCTGGGGGTTGGCGCTCTTCGCGTCGTCAGAGCTGTGGCCGGACTGGCTGATCCTCGACCCGGAGGAGAACGCCGCGGCCTGACCCGAGGCCACGCCGTCCGACTCGCTGGCCCCCAGCACCATCGAACGGTGCACCGGACCTACGAGTCGCGCGAGGGGTGGGGGTCGCGGACGTTCGTCCACGTCGGGTCGTCGTCGACGTCGTCGTCGAGCTCGAGCAGGCGCTGGGCGGTGAGCTCGTCCGTGATGAGGTGCGTCGGGATGCCCGCGAGCAGCGCGGCCCGCAGCGGCACGGCCTTCGTGTCGCCTGCAACTGCGCACACGCGGCGCGGGATGAGCCGTAGCTGCGCAGGCGTCGGGCCCGTCGCGCGCGCGTTGATCGCCACGTCGGCGTACGAGCCGTCGGCCCGGAGGAACACCGTGCAGACGTCGCCGACGACGCCCTCGAGCTCGAGCATCTCGACGTCCGACGGTTCGAGGTACCCGGCGGAGTAGACGTGGCTCGGCAGCTCGCCCTCGAGCGCCCCGACGGAGAACAGCGCGATGTCGGCGCGGCGCTGGACGTCGAGGACCCGCCGCACCGACCGTTCGCGCCACATGGCGTCGCGCGTCTCGGCGTAGTCGAAGAACGCGGGCACGGGGAAGTGGTGGACGTGCGCGCCGAACGCGCGCCCGTAGCCGGAGATGAGGTCGCCCGCGTAGTCAACGCCGCTCGAGCGCGTGTTCGCGGCACCGTTGAGCTGGACGACGGCCGAGCCGCGCGTCGGCTTCTTCTGGAGGTGCTCGGCGATCGCGTGGATCGTCGTGCCCCACGCGATCGCGAGGACCATCTCGGAGTCGAACCACGAGCCGACGAGCCGCGCGGCGGAGCGGGCGACGTGGTCGAGGCGGTCGGCCTGCGTCGCGGAGTCGGGGACGGGGGCGACGTACGCGTCGATCCCGTAGCGGTCGCGGATGCGCTGCGTGAGGCCGGGGGCGCGAGACTGCGTGGGCCGCAGGGTGATCTCGACGACGCCGGTCTCCCGCGCCTCCTTGATGAGCCGGGAGACGGTCGAGCGCGACGTGCCGAGCTGGCGCGCGATCGTCTCCATCGTCATGTCCTGCAGGTAGTACATCGACGCTGCTGCGAGGACGTCCCTCCCACGTGCACGCATGGCCACCCCTTGACCTTTCTTGCCCGGTAGCCGGGGGTTTTCCCCGGGGATCTAGGTCCTAGCCTTGCACATCTGTGCAGCCCGGTTGCGCGTCCGTGCTCGCACTGGTTGCGTGGACCTCACCAGGCCGACGACGACGAAAGGTGCACCACATGTCCGTCTCCGGAGCCGCATCCCGACTCACCCCGGCGACACGCCGCGCGTCCCTCGACGCTCTCCGCGCCTCGGTCACCGAGCCGCTCGACGTCCTCGTCGTCGGCGGCGGCGTCACCGGCGCCGGCATCACGCTCGACGCCGTGAGCCGCGGCCTCACGACCGCGGTCGTCGAGGGCCAGGACTGGGCGTCAGGCACCTCCTCCCGATCCTCCAAGCTCGTCCACGGCGGCCTGCGCTACCTCCAGATGCTCGACTTCCACCTCGTCAAGGAAGCACTCACCGAGCGCGACCTCCTCATCAACAAGCTCGCGCCCCACCTCGTCAAGCCCGTGTCCTTCCTCTACCCGCTCGAGCACAAGGTCTGGGAACGTGCTTACGTCGGCGCAGGCGTCGCCCTCTACGACGGGCTCGCAACCCTCGCCCCCGGCAAACGTGCGATGCCGTGGCACCGCCATCTCACGCGCACCGGCATGGAGAAGCTCTTCCCCGACCTCCGCCACGACGCCGCGGTCGGCGCCCTCCGCTACTGGGACGCGTCCGTCGACGACGCGCGCCTCGTCCTCACCCTCGTCCGCACCGCCGCCGAGTACGGCGCGCACGCCGCAACCCGCACCCAGGTCGTCGAGCTCACGACCAGCCCCTCCGGACGCGTCGACGGCGCCGTCCTCGAGGACCTCGAGACCGGCGAACGATTCCCCGTCAAGGCACGCCACGTCATCAACGCGACCGGCGTGTGGACCGAGGAGACCGAGGCCCTCGCCGGCTCCGACGGCGGCCTGCGCGTCCTCGCGTCCAAGGGCATCCACATCGTCGTACCCCGCGAGCGCATCCGCGGTTCCGTCGGCCTCATCCTCCAGACCGAAAAGTCCGTGCTCTTCGTCATCCCGTGGTCCCGCTACTGGGTCATCGGCACGACCGACACCCCCTGGGAGCAGGAGCTCACCCACCCCGTCGCGACGGCCGCCGACATCGACTACGTCCTCGACCACGCCAACGCCGTCCTCGCCGACCCGCTGACGCGCGACGACATCATCGGCACGTGGGCCGGCCTGCGGCCCCTCCTCCAGCCCGGCACCAAGGAAGGCACGAATTCCGCGAAGGTCTCGCGCGAGCACACCGTCGCCTCCCCGACCCCCGGCCTCACCGTCATCGCCGGCGGCAAGCTCACGACCTACCGGGTCATGGCCGAGGACGCCGTCGACTTCGCGCTCGGCGCCGAGGCCCGCACCCGTCCGTCCGTCACCGCGCAGACGCCGCTGCTCGGCGCCGTCGGGCTCGACGCGCAACGCAACTGGGCCCGCCGCCACGCCCGCACCTACGGGTGGGACCGCGCGATGCTCGACCATCTCTTCCACCGCTACGGCTCGCTCGTCGGCGACCTCGTCGCCCTGTGCGAGGCCCAACCCGACCTCGCCAAGCCCCTCGAGCACGCACCCGCCTACCTCCGCGCCGAGATCGCCTACGCGGTCGACGCCGAGGGTGTCCTCCACCTCGAGGACCTCCTGCTCCACCGCACCCGCCTCAACTACGAGGTCCGCGACCGCGGCCTCGCCGCCCTCGAGGAGATCTCCCGCATCGCCGCGGACCGGCTCGGCTGGGACGAGTCCCGCCGCATCGACGAGGTCGCCTCCTACACCGCCCGCGCGGAGGCCGAAGCTGCCGCCGAGCTCGAGCCCGACGACGCGTCGGCCGAGCGCACCCGCCTCGCTGCCGCCGACGTCGCACCCCTCAAGCCGCTCGGACGCTGACCGGTCGCGGAGCGCGAGCACCGCTCCCGGCAGCATCCGCCAGCACCGACCTGCCCCGCCCACCCGGGCGGCGCCCACCCGGACGCACCGACGCGTCCGGGACGTGACAACGAAGTCCACCCCTGAAAGTGAGCACCCTCATGCTGATGGATGCCTTCTGGTCCGAGGTTCTCGGCACCGCGATCCTCCTGCTCCTCGGTGGCGGCGTCGTCGCCACCGTCCTCCTGCCGAAGTCCAAGGGCTTCGACGGGGGCTGGCTCCTCATCAACTTCGGCTGGGGCCTCGCGGTCTTCGCCGGTGTGTACGTCGCCTTCAAGTCCGGCGCCCACCTCAACCCGGCCGTGACGATCGGTCTCTTCGCCGCGGGCGAGCCGTTCTACACGGGCGCCGACGGCGCCACGATCGACCCGACGATCGGCAACATGTTCGTCTACTTCGGCGCGGAGATGCTCGGCGCCTTCATCGGTGCCGTCCTCATGTTCCTCGCGTTCAAGAAGCACTTTGACGAGGACGCCGATCCGGGCGCGAAGCTCGCCGTGTTCTCGACCGCCCCCGGCATCCGCTCCTACGGCTGGAACCTCCTCACCGAGATCATCGCGACGTTCGTCCTCGTGTTCTGGGTCGTCATCCAGAGCAAGACCCCGACGCAGATCGGGCCGCTCGCGGTCGCCCTCATCGTCGTCGTCATCGGTACGTCCCTCGGTGGACCGACCGGGTACGCGATCAACCCCGCCCGTGACCTCGGCCCGCGCATCGCGCACGCCCTCCTGCCCATCCGCGGCAAGGGCGGCAGCGACTGGGGCTACGCGTGGGTGCCGGTCGTCGGCCCGCTCATCGGTGGCGTCGTCGGCGGTCTCGTCGGCACCGCGTACATCTGATCTCCCGCGGGCGGCGCGCGTGCGCGCCGCCCGCACCCCGCGCCCCTCGGGCGCACCACCGCACCCCGTCCGACCACGACGACGTGAAGGAAACCCACCATGGAGAAGAAGTACGTCCTGGCGATCGACCAGGGCACGACCAGCTCGCGCGCGATCCTCTTCACGCACGACGGCATGATCCACTCGGTCGGCCAGCTCGAGCACGACCAGATCTTCCCGCAGGCCGGCTGGGTCGAGCACAACCCCGAGCAGATCTGGAACAACGTCCGCGAGGCCGTCGGTATCGCCCTCACCCGCGGCAACGCGTCCCACGAGGACATCGCGGCAGTCGGCATCACCAACCAGCGCGAGACCGCCGTCGTGTGGGACCGCACGACCGGCAAGCCCGTCTACAACGCGATCGTCTGGCAGGACACGCGCACGCAGAAGATCGTTGAGGAGCTCGGCGGCGACGAGGGCGCGGACAAGTACAAGGCGATCGTCGGCCTGCCCCTCGCGACGTACTTCTCCGGCCCCAAGGTCAAGTGGATCCTCGACAACGTCGAGGGCGCGCGCGAGGCCGCCGAGCGCGGCGACCTCATGTTCGGCAACACCGACACGTGGGTGCTGTGGAACATGACCGGCGGCGTCGAGGGCGGCGTGCACATCACCGACGTCACCAACGCGTCACGCACCATGCTCATGAACATCGACTCGCTCACGTGGAACGAGGACATCGCGAAGGACATGGGCATTCCCATGTCGATGCTCCCCGAGATCCGCTCGTCGTCCGAGGTGTACGGCCACGGCCGTCAGCGCGGCATGCTGCCGGGCGTGCCGATCGCCGGCATCCTCGGCGACCAGCAGGCCGCGACGTTCGGCCAGGCGTGCTTCGAGCCCGGCACCGCGAAGAACACGTACGGCACGGGCAACTTCATGCTCCTCAACACCGGGACCGAGCCGGTCCGCTCCGAGAACGGCCTGCTCACGACCGTCTGCTACAAGATCGGCGACCAGCCGACCGTCTACGCGCTCGAGGGGTCGATCGCTGTGACGGGCTCGCTCGTCCAGTGGCTGCGGGACAACCTCGGGTTCTTCGAGGACGCCGCCGACATCGAGCACTACGCGCGCAAGGTCAAGGACTCGGGCGGCGCGTACTTCGTGCCCGCGTTCTCCGGTCTCTTCGCCCCGCACTGGCGGGCCGACGCGCGCGGCGCGCTCGTCGGCCTCACCCGGTTCGTCAACAAGAACCACATCGCGCGCGCCGCACTCGAGGCGACAGCGTTCCAGACGCGCGAGGTGCTCGACGCGATGAACGCGGACTCGGGCGTGCCGCTCAAGGAGCTCAAGGTCGACGGCGGCATGGTCGCCAACGAGCTGCTCATGCAGTTCCAGGCGGACATCCTCGACGTCGAGGTCGTCCGGCCCAAGGTCGCCGAGACGACCGCGCTCGGCGCCGCCTACGCCGCGGGCATCGCCGTCGGCTTCTGGAACGGAGAGCAGGACGTCCGCGACAACTGGGCCGAGGGCGGCCGCTGGAAGCCGACGATGGAGGCCGACGAGCGCGACCGCCAGTACCGCCTGTGGAAGAAGGCCGTGACGAAGACCCTCGACTGGGTCGACGACGACGTGCTCTGACACCACAGGTTCCTGGGGAGGAGGCCCCCGTCCGTCGCGCAACGCGACGGACGGGGGCCTGCGTCGTGCGCGGCTCCTGGTGAGGGCGGCACCTGCCGCCGTCCGTCGGCCCGGATGTCGGTGGCGTGCGGCACGATGGGTCCCGTGACGACGTCCGACGACCTTCCCGACGACGCCTGGCCCCGTGGGCGCCATGCGGCCGATCCGTCGCGATCGTTGCCGTCCGGACCGCCCCAGGATCCGGCACGGTCGCCCTACGACCCACCTCAGGTGCCGGCCACGCCGCCGTCGGGCGCTGCCGAGCCTGCGTCGTGGATGCCCCAGGCGTCCCGAGGCGCACCGCAGCTGTCGGACGAGGCCTACGAGCGGGCGTTCGCCGAGATCGAGCGGGCGGCGGCGGGCTGGGAGCCTCCGTCGCGCGCCCACCTGCGCGTCGTCGGGCCGCCGGCGTCCCCGTACGGTGACCCGCGCGGCTGGTCGGTGCCTCCTGCGAAGCCGCGGCGGCGCGGCGGGTGGCTCGTCCTCGTGCTCGTCGTCGTCCTCACCATCGTCGTCCTCGACCGCGGCCTCGGCACCGACCGCCTCTCGCCGACGCTCGACGTGCCGCGTGCGCAGTGGCTCGGTGACCCGCGTGCCGTGGGCGGCGACGCACCGCGTCCGGGCGAGGGTGAGCAGCGCGAGCGGATCCTGCCCGCCGTGACGACGACGCAGTCCGGGCCGTACGCAACGTTGTCCGACGGAGCCACGTGGTCGCCGTGCCGCACGATCCGTGTGGTCATCGACCCGACCAACGCTCCGGTGGGGTTCGAGGGCTGGGTGGGTCAGGTGCTCGCCGAGGCGTCGTCGCTCTCCGGCCTGTCGATCGTCCTCGAGGGGACGACCGACGAGCGCGTGAGCTTCGACCGCGAGCCCTACCAGCCGAGCCGTTACGGAGAGCGCTGGGCCCCCGCGATCATCGGGTGGGCGAGCGACGCGGAGATCCCCGAGCTCGTCGGGAACGTCGCAGGCCTCGGCGGTGCGCAGCAGCTCACGCGCGGGAACCAGACGGGCTACGTCACGGGAGGCGTCGCGCTCGACGTCGAGCTGCTGCGCGCCGCGCGCCAACGCGGCGAGCCCGCGTACGTCGGGGTGCTGCGGCACGAGGTCGGGCACCTGCTCGGGCTCGGGCACGTCGACGAGCCGGCCGCCCTCATGTACGGGGGCGCGAACAGCGTCTCGACGTGGGGGCCCGGTGAGGTCGAAGGCCTCGCGGCACTCGGTGCAGGACGGTGCACGCCGCGCCTGTGACCGCCGAGCCTCTCACCCCGCTCCCGGAGTCGGTCCGAGAGTCCGCGCATCTGGCTGCTCCCAGTAGCCATGCGCGCGGAATCTTGGTGCGGGGAGGTGCACGGGTGGGACCATGAGGGGGTGAGCACCCTCCACCGACTTCCCGGCGTCCGCGTGACCGACCACGTCGTCACCGTCCCCCTCGTCCACGGCGATCCCGCGGACCCTCGCACGATCCAGGTCCTCGCGCGCGAGGTCGTCACGGCGACGCGTGCGGGCGACGACCTGCCGCTCCTGCTGTTCCTCCAGGGCGGTCCGGGCGGCCGTTCGCCGCGTCCGCTGGGTGCGGAGGGCTGGGTTGGGACGGCGCTCGAGCGCTTCCGCGTCGTGCTGCTCGACCAGCGCGGCACGGGCCGGTCGACGCCGGTGACGGCCGCGACGATGGCGACGCTCGCCGATGGCCGCACGCCCGCGGAGGCGACCTCCGCCCAAGCCGAGTACCTCACGCACTTCCGGGCGGACGCGATCGTCGCGGACGCGGAGGCGGTGCGCACCCAGGTGTTCGGTGGGCGAAAGTGGACCACGCTCGGCCAGTCGTACGGCGGCTTCCTCACGCTCGCGTACCTGTCGCGACACCCGGAGGCGCTCGACGCGTGCCTCGTCACGGGCGGCCTCGCGAGCCTGCGCCCGGACGCGACGGCGCTCTACACGAACACGTGGGCGCGCACGCGCGGCAAGAACGCGGCCTTCCGGGCCCGGCACCCCGAGGACGTCGCGCTGCTCGCGCGCGTCGCCGACGTGCTCGACGCCGGCACGACGACGCTCCCGAACGGCGACGTCGTCTCGACGCGTCGTCTGCAGTCGCTCGGCATGGACCTCGGGATGAAGCAGGGCGCGGACCGCATCCACTGGCTGCTCGACGACGCGTTCCTGCCCGACGGCTCACCGGACTCGGACGAGCGCCTCTCGGACACCTTCCTCGCGGGGCTCGAGGCGGCGACGGGCTTCCGCAGCAACCCCATGTACGCGGTGCTCCACGAGTCGATCTACGCGAGCGGCGACGACGTGCGGCCGTGGGCCGCGCACGCGACGATGCCGGATGACTTCGCGCCGGACGCCCGGCCCCTGCACCTCACGGGCGAGATGATCCTGCCCTGGATGTTCGAGGAGATGAGCGAGCTGCGACCGTTCCGTGCCGCGACGGAGGCGCTGCACGCGCGCACGGAGTGGCCTGAGCTCTACGACGTCGACCGGCTCGCGTCGAACGACGTTCCGGTGGTCGCGGCCGTCTACCACGACGACATGTTCGTGCCTGCGGACCTCTCGCTCGCGACGGCGTCGGAGGTCGGCAACGTCCGCACATGGGTCACGAACGAGCACGAGCACGACGGGCTCCGCGTCGGCGGAACTCTCACGCACCTGCTCAATCTCCTCGACGAAGGCCTCTGACCCTTCCCGCGAGATAGCGCCTCAGCGTCGAGATAGCGCGTGCCACGCGCTATCTCGACGCCAGAGCGCTATCTCGCGGGGGGGTGAGGGCGCTAGGGTGCTGTGGGCTGGTCGACCTGGCGGTAAGGCGGTACACGGGTTGTCCCCTCCGGGGGTTCAAGAAGGTCAGGAAGTAGACCCCGGTATCGCACCAGTCCCAGGTACGTCGCCGCTCAGGCGGCGGTTCGCACGTCGACGCCACGCACCCGGGCAGAGCGGTGGCGCCCCCACCGCTCGGTCACGACGCCGACGACGACGGCGAGCACGGCCGCCACGAGCGGCGCCGCGACCTCGCCCAACGCCGAGCCGAGCGTCGGGCGGAACGTCGTCGGCTGCCCGGCGCCACCGACGTCGTTGAAGTAGGACGCTGGCCACAGCGTCGGCACGAGCCAGGCTCGCAGAGTGACGGTGACGAGCAGCGCGACGACGACGAGAGAACCCACCCAGACGCTTGCGAGAGCGATCCGGTCCACGCGCCGGCGGACACACAGCGCGGCCGCGAGAAGCGCGAGGGGAACGAGCACGAGCCACGACGCAGCGAGGACGTCGGCGACGCGCAGCCACGCCTCCCCCTCGGGTGGGAGCGGCAGGACGTACGCGGGGACTGCGGCGGACGACGACATGGCGATCCCTCCTCACGGGGGACGAGGGTCGCCCTCCACCGTGCCTGTGTCGCACACGTCGTCCGGCTTGCGTCAACCCTCGGCCACCGGCGCGTGGCTCTCGAGGAAGCGGTAGACCTCGGCGTCGTCGACGCCCGGGAAGCGACCGGTCGGGAGTGCCGCGAGGACGTGCTGGTGCATCTTCGCACTCGGCCACGCCGCCTCGGACCACCGTTCTTCGAGCGCGGACGCGGGCCGCTGGCAGCATGCGACGTCGGGGCACGTCGACGTCCTGCGCCGGTCCGTCTCGCGGCCGCGGAACCACCGGACGTCCGCGAACGGCACGCCGACGGAGATCGAGAACTCGCCGTTCTCGGCGGTGCCCGTCTGCGTCGAGCACCAGTACGTGCCGCCCGGCTTGTCCGTGTACTGGTAGTACTCGCTCGTGCGGTCGCGCGACGCGAACGCCTGCCTGGCCGCCCAGCTGCGGCACACCGTCTGCCCCTCGATCGCGCCCGTGACGTCCGTCGGGAAACGCACGCCGTCGTTCTCGTAGCCGCGCAGGAGCATGCCCTCGCCCGTGACGCGCAGGTAGTGGAGGTGGATGCCGAGGTCGACGGTCGCGAGGTTCGTGAAGCGCTGCGCGGCCGCGTCGTGCGAGACGCCGAACGCGTCCCGGAAGTCGGAGACCGCGAGGTCCCGCTCCTTCTTGCGCTCGAGCAGCCACGGCACCGCGACCGAGCGCGGCACAAGGCACGCGGACGCGAAGTAGTTGATCTCGAGCCGCTGCCGCAGGAAGTCCTTGTACGACTCGGGTCGACGGTGCTCGAGCACGCGGTGCGCGAGCGCCTGGAGCGCGAGGGCGCGCAGCCCGTGCCCGCCGGGGATCGACGCGGGCGGCAGGTAGATGCGGCCGGACGCGAGGTCGGTGACGGTGCGCGTCGAGCGCGGCAGCTCGTCGGTGTGGAGGATCTCGAACCCGAGGAGCTCGGCGGCGCGCGCGACGGTGCGGTGCGTGAGCGGCCCGCCGACGTAGCCGGCGCGGCGCACGAGGTCCTCGGCGGCCGCCTCGATCTCTGGCAGGTGGTTGTCGCGCTCGCGCATCGCGGTGCGCAGCTCGAGGTTGGCCGCGCGCGCGGCCTCGGGGGTCGCGACCGCCTCGCGGTCGCGCCTGGCGAGCTCGCGGTGGAGGCCGACGAGGCTCTCGAGGACGGGCTGCGGAAGCTTCTGCGACGCCTTGACCTCGGGCAGGCCGAGCCTGCCGTACGTCGAGCCGCGCTGCGCACGGTCGAGCTCGATCTCGAGCGCGGCGCGCTGCGACGGTGGCTCCTCGGAGAGCAGGTCGGGGACGGTGACGCCGAACGCCTCCGCGAGCGCGCCGAGCGCACTGATGCGCGGCTCGCGCTTGCCGTTCTCGATCTGCGAGAGCTGGGAGGGGGCAAGGCCCGTCGTCGCGGCGACGTCGTCGAGCGTGAGACCCGCGGTGGTGCGGAAGTGCCGGATGCGGCGGCCGAGGATGAGGAGGTCCATCGCTTCACCATACGGAAAGATCCTCGAATCTTTCCAGAGATTCGTCGGTGAAGCCGCGCAGGGGCGCGGTGAGGCTGAGGGCATGGCGGGGTTCCGGCCCCGCCCCCGGCCGCGGCGCCGGGACCGCCCGACGACGAGGAGAGGCCGATGAGCATCACCGCCCCCGCCCCCACGCTGCCCACGACGACGACGTGCGACGGCCGCCAGCTCGCGGCCCGCGCGTGGGTCTCCGCCGTCGCCGACCTCCTCGAGCCTGACGAGATCGTCTGGTGCGACGGTTCCGCCGACGAGCGCGCCCGCCTCACCGCGCTCATGGTCGCCCAGGGCACCCTCGTCCCTCTCGACCCCGCGAAGCGTCCCGGCTCGTACCTCGCGCGCTCCGACCCGTCGGACGTCGCCCGCGTCGAGTCCCGCACGTTCATCTGCTCGCGCGAGCGGGCCGATGCCGGCCCGACGAACAACTGGCGCGAGCCTGCCGAGATGCGCCGTGAGCTCCACGGCGTCGTCGCGGGCGCCATGCGCGGCCGCACGATGTACGTCGTCCCGTTCTCCATGGGGCCCGTCGGGGGCCCGATCTCGCAGCTCGGCATCGAGATCACCGACTCCCCGTACGTCGTCGTCTCCATGCACGTCATGACGCGCGTCTCGCGCGAGGTGCTGCGCCTCGTCGACCACGGTGCGCCGTACGTTCCAGCCGTCCACACGGTCGGCGCGCCGCTCGCGCCCGGGCAGGCCGACGTCCCGTGGCCGTGCAGCCCGACGAAGTACATCGCGCACTTCCCCGAGACCCGCGAGATCTGGTCGACGGGCTCCGGCTACGGCGGCAACGCTCTACTCGGCAAGAAGTGCTTCGCGCTGCGCATCGCGTCGACGATGGGCCGCGCCGAGGGGTGGCTCGCCGAGCACATGCTCGTCATCCGCGCGACGAGCCCCCAGGGCCGCGACTACCACCTCGCCGCCGCGTTCCCGTCGGCGTGCGGCAAGACGAACCTCGCGATGCTCGAGCCGACGATGCCCGGCTGGACCGTCGAGACGATCGGCGACGACATCGCGTGGATGCGCCCCGGGCCCGACGGCCGGCTTCGCGCGATCAACCCCGAGGCCGGGTTCTTCGGCGTCGCCCCAGGCACGGGCTGGTCGACGAATCCGACGGCGATGCGCACGGTCGCGCGGGACACGATCTTCACGAACGTCGCGCTCACGGACGACGGCGACGTGTGGTGGGAGGGCATGACGGACGAGCCGCCCGCGCACCTCGTCGACTGGCAGGGCCAGGACTGGACGCCCGGCTGCGGCCGTCCGGCCGCGCATCCCAACGCGCGCTTCACGGTCGCGGCGGCGCAGTGCCCGACGATCTCGCCCGACTGGGAGGCCCCCGAGGGGGTGCCGATCGACGCGATCGTCTTCGGTGGCAGGCGGGCGTCGAACGTGCCGCTCGTCGCCGAGGCGTTCTCGTGGGAGCACGGCGTGCTCATGGGCGCGACGGTGTCGTCCGAGCAGACGGCGGCCGCGGAGGGCACGGTTGGTGAGCTGCGCCGCGACCCGTTCGCGATGCTGCCGTTCTGCGGCTACAACATGGCCGACCACTGGCAGCACTGGCTCGACGTGGGCGCGTCGCTCGACGCCGAGCGGAGGCCGATGATCTTCCAGGTCAACTGGTTCCGCAAGGACTCGGATGGGCGGTTCCTGTGGCCGGGGTTCGGCGAGAACTCGCGCGTCGTCGAGTGGCTGCTGCGTCGGACGGACCTGCGGACGCGCCCGGAGGGCGCGGGCACGGAGCGTCCCGACGCCGAGGACGACGCGCGGCCGTGGGGCGGTCCCGTGCCGGAGGCGCGCCCGACGGCCGTCGGGCGGGTCCCCGCGGACGGGGCGCTCGACGTCACGGGCCTCGCCCTCGCCGAGGGCGCGCTCGCCGAACTGTTCCGCGTCGACCCGGCGGCGTGGCGGCGCGAGGCGGACCTCACGGAGGAGTTCTTCACAACCTTCGGGGACCGCGTCCCTGCGGCCCTCCGCAGGGAGCTCGCGGCGCTCCGCGACCGGCTGTCTCGCTGACAGGCGCCCCCGAGAGGGGGTGGCGGCCGCGTCAGCCGAGGCCGAGCTTGCGCTCGCCCCGCGCGGCGACCGCCCGACGACGATCACGCGCGAGCCCGCCCCGTCCCCGGCGTCGGCCGGCACCCTCCCGGTCGTGCAGCGCGTCGGCGATGTCGACGACGAGTCCGCGCGTCGGCCCCGCGTCGTCCGAGCCGCGAACGTCCACGCGAGGAACGTCCCCGCGACGAGCACAGCACCGACGGCGCCGCTGTGCCGCACGCGCAGGAGCGTTCCGCTCGAGACGTCGAGCACGTGCACGTCCCCGGAGCGGCCCCGTCACGGGACGTCCTCGCCGAGCCGCGCGACGACGGCGGCGGGGCCCGGGGCGAGGTCGTTCCCGAAGGGAACCCAAGCGATGAAGTCGCCCTCGGCGACAGGACTGACGATGGCGTCGCCAACGATGATGCGTGCGAGGTCCCCCGTCGGAAGGTCGAGGACGTGGAGGTCGCCGGTGCCTGCGAGCGGCACGGCGCCGTCGCCCGTCCAGGTCGGGTCCGCGCCCCACACGAGCCGGGAACCCGCCACCGCAACCTCGGGCATGCCGTCGACGTAGCGTGCCGTCCGGTTCGCCGTGTCAATGATCCAGGTACGGATGCTGAAGTCCGGGCCCGCGACATGGACGACGAGCCAGCGGTCGTACGCGGCGACCAGCGAGCCCGAACCCTCGATCGTGAGGACGGGCGTGATCTCGCCGTCCTCGACGTACGACAGGTGTGCGCGCACGGTGCTGCCCGGTGCACTCCCGTCCGACGGTGAGTTGTCGTCGGGCATCTCGAACTTCTGGAGGACGAGAGGGCACACGTCGCGCTCGCACACGACCGGCGCGACCCCCGCGTTGTCGAGCTGCGGCAGCCCGAGGTTGCGCGTCTTTCCGTCCCAGGCACGGAACGTGCCGTCACCGAGGACGAGACCGTCGTCGAGCACGCCGCGGATCCCGTCGGGGACGTCGATCCGCACGCCGGTGGAGCGCCCGGCCGGTGCGCGGTAGGCGTTCGACGTCATGTCGTCGGTCGTGCCTGGCTCCACGTCCTGCCCGATCCACACGGCTGCGCCGTCGCGGACGAGCCGTCCCGAGTAGACGTCCTCGAGGCGCCTGTGCTCCCCGACGAGGACCCGTGAGCCCTGCGGCCCGACGAGCCGGACGACGGTCGGCACGACGGACCCCGGTACGACGGCCCCGTCGTCGTCGTACTCACGCTCGCTGCTCTCCGTGACGAGCGCGGAGCCGTCCGCCGCGACGTCGATGACCGTGAGCATGCGGTCCTTCGGCGTCTCAATCCTGCGGACGACGGTGAGCGCGTCGGGACCGGCGCGGCGCGCCGTGCCGGTGTCGAGCATCTCGCCGACGACCTCGGTGCCGTCCGCCCACCGGAGGACCGAGTACCTCCGCCACTCGGTCGCCGGGGCGTCTGTCGGGAGACCGGGCAGCGGGTCGGGGGGCGTCGACGGTGCTGGCGCGCTCGGCGAGGATGCCGTCGTCGGGGCGGTCAGGGGAGGCTTCGACGGCGTGCACGCGGCGAGCCCGGGCATCGCGAGGCTCAGCGCGAGCGCGGCGGTGCACACCGCGCCGCTCCTGCGGGTGGCCGCGCCCCTGCGCGCCTCGTCCTGCACCGTCGCCCCCTCCGCGCCGGCTGCGTCACCGGCGACGAGTCGACCATAGCGGACGGGCCGCGAGACGCTCGGCGCCGACATTCCCCTCGCGGCCCGCCGAGCAGACGCCCGTCTCGATCCTCGTCCTCATAGAGGACGCGGAACCCTTCGTATGACGCGCGACCCACGCCCACCCGTGCCTAGGCTCTGGCATGGAACCCACCGCGCCCCACGTCGTCGTCCTCGCACCCGACCCGTTGCTCACCGTCACCGTCGAGGTGTCGGCCGAGACCGACGTGCCGGAGATCCACGTGCACGCAGGCGGGCAGGGCCTGTGGCTCGCACGCATGGCGCGATCGCTCGGCGCCACCGTCACGGCGTGCACGCCTGTCGGCGGGGAGACCGGCACGGTCGCGGCCCACCTCGCACGCGAGGAAGGCATCGACCTGCGGACGACGCCCGGCCCGCCGACGGGCGCGTACGTCCACGACCGGCGCGGCGGCGACCGCCTCGAGGTCGCACGGCAGCCGTCGCGCACCCTTGACCGGCACAGCGTCGACGACCTCGCCGGAACGTTCCTCGTCGCGTCGCTCGACGCCGACGTGTGCGTCCTCACCGGCACGCAGGACCCGACGCTCGCACCCGACGTCCTCGGCAGGCTCGCGCGCGACCTGCGGGCCGCGGGCAGGACGGTCGTCGCGGACCTCTCCGGCCCGCAGGCCCGCGCGGTCGCATCCGTCGAGGGGGTCGTCCTCAAGATGAGCCACGAGGAGCTCGTCGACGGCGGGTTCGCCGCGGACGCGAGCCTCCCGGCGCTCAGGGCGGCCGCGCGCGAGCTCGTCGCCGCGGGGCTCCGGGCGCTCGTCGTCTCGCGGGCAGGGGAGCCCGCGCTCGTCGTCGCGGCCGACGAAGCGTTCCTCACGACCACCCCTCCCATGACGACGGTCGACCATCGTGGCGCGGGCGACTCGATGACCGCAGGCATCGCCGTCGGTCTCGCCCGGGGCGAGTCGCTCTCCGAGGCGGTGCGGCTCGGGGCGGCGGCGGGTGCGCTCAACGTCACTCGTCACGGCCTCGGCACAGGCCGGCGCGAGCAGGTCGAGAGGTGGGCACGCGAGATCCGCGTCGACCCGCTCATGGACTGAGCCGGGTCCGTCACCCTGCAGGATCCCGCGGGCCGGGGCAGGGTGGAAGGACGACACAGCGAGGAGGCCCCATCGTGCGCACGCTCATCACGAACGACGACGGCATCGACTCACCCGGGCTCACCGTGCTCGCGCGCGTCGCGCTCGAGGCAGGTCACGACGTCGTTGTCGTGGCGCCGCGCCGCGAGTCGTCGGGCGCGAGCGCGTCCCTCATGGGCGCGGAGGACGACGGTCGGCTCGTCGTCGAGCGCCGCACGCCGCCCGGGCTGCCGGACGGGGTCGACGCGTTCGGGGTCCGCGCGACGCCCGCGCTCATCACGATGGTCGCCGCCCACGGCGGCTTCGGCGGCCCGCCGGACCTCGTGCTCTCGGGCGTCAACCGCGGTGCGAACACGGGGCACGCGACGCTGCACTCGGGGACGGTCGGTGCCGCGCACGCCGCGAGCACCCACGGGATCCTCGGCATGGCCGTGTCGCTCAACTCCGCCGACCCGCAGCACTGGGACACCGCGGGGCACTTCGCGGCCCGCATGCTCGCGTGGCTGCTCGAGCACCCCGACCCGAGCGGCGTCGTCAACCTCAACGTGCCCGACCGGCCGCTCGCCGACGTCCTCGGGCTGCGGCAGGCGCCGCTCGCGAGCTTCGGCATGGTCCACGCTCGCATCCGCGAGCTCGACCAGGGTCACCTCACGCTCACGTACACGGGCACGGACGCCTCGAGCGAGCCCCGCTCGGACGCGGGGCTGCTCTCGCGCGGGTGGGCGACAGTGTCGCTGCTGCGTGCGCCCGTCGCCGACGACGACGCTCCGTTGCCGTCCGACGCCCCGCGCCCCCTGCCCGAGGGCGGGCCCGTCGACGTCGTCGACGCGGGCGTCCTCACGGGGCAGGACCTGCCGGTCGACGGGTGATCCGTCCTGGCCTGAGCGCTGTCAGCGACGAGGCCAGCGCAGGATGTCGCCGCCGTCACCGTCCGTCCCGGCCCCCTCGCCGTCGTGCGAGGTGAGAGCGACGAGTCCGCCCGCGATTCCCGCGACCGACGCAGACCCGTCGACGGCGAGCTGCTCGACGGTCCGCGCGACGAGATCGACGACGACAGCCCTGGTCGCCGGGTGGTCCTGGTCGACGATCCTGCCATCGCTCATCGACTGCGCATACAGCTCGCCGACGATGCGCACCGCCGTGCGGTCGACGATGTCGACGCCCCAGAGCTCCGACACGCCGTCGCCGCCGTCGACGTGGACGAGCAGGAATCGCCCGTCCGAGTCGTCGACCCACGTCCCGGACGGCCCGCGCAGAAGCGGCTGCCGCTTCCCGCCCTCGGTGAGGAGTGCGATCTCGCAGCCCTGCGGGGAGCACCGTGTCTCGACGACGTCGTCGCCCGCCACCCGGTGGGACACCTCGAGGTCAAGGTCCGCAGGCTCGCCCGAGACCTTGCCGTCCCAGCCGACGACACGTCCGTCAGCGAGGACCGCGCCCCAGCGTGCAAGCGCCGCGATCCGCCCGTCCACGGCCCACAGCTGGTGCACGAGACGCCCCCGCGACGAGCCTGCCGGGGCGAGCACGAGCCGCTGCCCGGCCAGCTCGAAGTACGGCTCGACCCAGGCGACACCACCGTCGACGCGCCGTGCCTGAGAGATCGACTCGCGCATGTCGGCGTGCTCGTCGTGCGGTGAGGTCAGCGTCCTTGAGCGCCCCTCCGTCACCTCGCGCAGCGCACCCACCGACCCCCCGCCACCACCTGTGAGCCCGGCGTCGCCGGCGACCGTGAGGAACGAACCGTCTGGTCGTAGGTCGTAGAGATAGACGAGCTTCCCGGGCTCGGCGGGGACGTCGCGGACGTGCTCGACATCGCTGCCGAGCCGCACCCGACGCGCTTCGCCGAGGTCGAGCGACGGACCGTCGACGATCGTCCCGTCCGCCCAGACGAGCACCTCCGCGCGGCCCGTCGGGCCGTCGGAAGGGGCCTCGGACCGGTCCGGCGGGCCGTCGGAAGGGGCCTCGGACCGGTCCGGCGGACCAGCCGTGGGCGTGGGGCTCGGGGGTGCCGCCGACACCGTCGGGACCTCGAGCGTCGTGGGCCGGGTGGCAGGCGGCGTCTCGCCCTGGTGCGGCGTGCATGCGACGAGAACCGCGCAGACGAGGACCCCCCGCACCGTTGCCTCCGACAGTCGCACCGAGTCCCCCGATCGTTGTCCCGTTGGGGATGAATGTACCGCATTCCCAGGCGTGCGCGGCAGCCTTCGTGTCCCTGCTCGCGCGGGGCACGGCCGGGCTCAGCCGACGAGATGCGGTGCGTGCTCCCTCACCGCGGACAGCACCTCCGCGTACGCGCCGTCCTCGACCTGCGCCTCGGGCGCGAACGCCCAGCCGCGCCGTCGCGCCGCCGGATCCGTGGCAACCTGCCGTGCCCAGCGGGCCGGCGCACGCGACGCGAGCGCCGCGACGTCGTCGACGTAGACGTGGAGGATCCGCGCCGACCGCACGCCGAGCCACATCTGGAAACGCGGTACGACGCCCGACGCCTCGGCGTCGACGACCCGCACCCCCGTCACCTGCTCCCACGGCACGAAACCGAAGCGCGGCAGCACCAACCCGTCGGCGCGCACCGCGAGCGCGAACCCCTCGTCGAGTCCCCACATGTCCCCGGCGCGGGCGATGACCGCGCCGGCCGCGAGAGCGGCCGGCGCGAGCAACACGACCACGAGGACCGCCGGGACCCGCAGCGACTCGACGGCGAGGCCCACCACGAGCAGCGCCACGACGGCTCCGACGACGAGCAGGGCCCGCGCACGGAACCTCAGCACCGACCGCTCGCGGTACCAGACGTGCACCGCGCCCTCGAGGAGCGCGAGGTCGACGGCGGCCGAGTGACGAGGATGGTCAGCCATCAGTAGTCGGTCCCCATAAGTCGTCGGACGTCGGCGAGCGTCGCGTCCGCGAGCTCGTTCGCGCGCTCGTTGCCGCGCCGCAGGACCTCGAGCACGTCGTCGCCCGCGGACGCGGCGGCGGCACGCCGCTCCCGGAGCGGCCGGAGGTGCTCGACGAGGGCCTCGGTGAGCTCGCGCTTGAGCGTACCCGCGCCGCCGTCGCCGATGCGTTCCGCCGCGAGCGCCGGGTCCTCGCCCGTCGCGAGCGTGAGGAGGTCGAGGAGGTTCGCGACCTCGGGGCGGCTCTGCGGGTCGTAGGTGATGTGCCGCTCGGCGTCGGTCTTCGCGCGCTTCACCCAGCGTGCCGTCTCGTCCTCGGTCGCCGAGAGCATGAGGGCGTTGCCGCGCGACTTGCTCATCTTCGTGCCGTCCGTGCCGAGCACGATCGGCGTCGGCGCGAGCAACGCGTCGGGCTCCGGGAAGTACGGGGCGTCGGTCGCGTAGCGCTGGTTGAAGCGGCGGGCGACGACGCGCGTCATCTCGAGGTGCGGCAGCTGGTCCTGCCCGACGGGCACGAGGTTGCCGTGGCAGAAGAGGATGTCCGCCGCCTGGTGGACCGGGTAGGTGAGCATGAGGCCGCTCATCGCGCGGCCACCCGTCGCAGCCGTCTCCGCCTTGACCGTCGGGTTGCGGTCGAGCTCCGCGACCGAGACGAGCGAGAGGAACGGCAGCATGAGCTGGTTGAGCGCGGGCACCGCCGAGTGCGTGAAGATCGTCGCCTTCTCGACGTCGATGCCCACCGCGACGTAGTCGAGGAGGATCTCCCGGATCGTCGCGCGCAGGTCGCCGATGTCGTCGCGGTCGGTGATGACCTGGTAGTCCGCGAGGATGAGCATGAGCTCGACGCCCGACTGCTGCAGCCGCACCCGGTTGGCGAGCGTGCCGACGTAGTGGCCGAGGTGCAGCGGGCCCGTGGGCCGCTCGCCCGTGAGGACGCGGAACCGGCCGGGGTTCTCGGCGATCTGCTGCTCGAGGCGGGCGCTGCGGGCGCGCGCGGCGTCGAGGGTCGTGGTCTCGGACATGGTGCTTCTCCAGGATTCTCGAGGGGAGCGTCCCGTCGCACCGGTCACCTGCCGAGGCTGCGCGGGGCAGCTCGGTGGACACGTCAGGTCACGGCTGCGGCTGCAGCCACCACCATGCGTTCGACGTCATGGGACGAGGGTACTCCTGCAGGCGATGTCGGTGGCTCGGCGGAGAATGACGGCATGTACGTCGTCGTCGTCCCCGGACCGGACGGTCGCACCGCGCTCACGACCGTGAGCGCGGACGGCCCGCCGCGCATCCTGCGCACGGTCGACGACGACGCGCTCGCCTCGAGCATCACCGAGCTCGAGCGCACGCTCCACCCTCGCTGGACGTGGTCAGACACCGAGCACGTCTACCCGCCGCTGCTCGCCGCGGGTGTGCGCGTCGACCGCTGCCACGACCTGCGTCTGTGCAGGGCGATCCTCCGGCACTCGCTGTGGACGGCGTCGTCGGTCCTCGCGCGCAGCGCCCCCGACGCGTGGGACGCACCCCGCCGCCCCGCCCCCGCACCCGGTGCGCCCGCGACCGCCGAGCCGCTCTTCGAGCTCGGCCGCGCCACCGCGCCGCCCGACCCTGTCGTCGAGCTCCGCGCCCAGCTCATGGCGCTGCAGACCGCGGGCCGCCACGCTGCGCGCCTCGGCACGCTCCTCGCCGCCGAGTCCGTCGGGGCGCTCGTCGCCGCGGAGATGCACGCGGCTGGACTGCCATGGCGCGCCGACGTCCACGACGCGATCCTCACGCGCGAGCTCGGCGCGCGCGTGCCCGACGGCTACCGGCCGGCCCGCATGGAGGCCAAGGCTGCCGAGGTGCGCGACGCGCTCGGCGTCGGACCTGTCAATCCCGACTCGCCCGTCGACCTCCTCGGCGCCCTGCGCCGCGCCGGCCTGCCCGTCACCTCGACGTCGAAGTGGGAGCTCCAGGCCGTCGACCACCCCGTCGTCGCGCCCCTCCTCGAGTACAAGTCCATGTCCCGGCTCTTCACCGCGAACGGTTGGACGTGGCTCGACACGTGGGTGCACGAGGGTCGGTTCCGTCCCGTTTACGTCGTCGGCGGCGTCGTCACCGGACGCTGGGCGTCCGACGGCGGCGGCGCCCTCCAGCTCCCCCACGTCGTGCGGGACGCCGTGCAGGCCGACGACGGCTGGCGGCTCGTCGTCGCCGACGCCGCCCAGCTCGAGCCCCGCGTGCTCGCCGCGATGAGCGGGGACACGGCGATGGCCCGCGCGGGACGCGCCGCCGACATGTACGAGGGCATCGTCGCGTCGGGCGCCGTCGTCGACCGGAAGCACGCGAAGTACGGGATGCTCGGCGCGATGTACGGCGGCACGCAGGGCGTCTCGGGGCAGGTGCTGCCGCAACTGCGGCGCGCGTTCCCCGCCGCGATCGGTCTCGTCGAGCGCGCCGCCGCCGCGGGCGAGCGCGGCGAGCAGGTGATGACGTGGCTCGGACGGACGTCACCGCTGCCCGGGTCCGGCACCGTGACACCCGGCGGCGGCGCGTGGGGGCGTCCGGGCACCGTGCCCGCCGGCGTGCAGGCCGAGCCGCCCGGTGAGGGAGCGCACGAGGTGCCGTCGGACGAGCGTGCGGCGGAGCGCGCCGAACGCTCGTCGGCGTCCGCCGAGACCGCGCGCGCCCGCGCCTGGGGTCGCTTCACCCGGAACTTCGTCGTCCAGGGCACCGCCGCCGAGTGGGCGCTGTGCTGGATGGCGGTGCTCCGGCAGCGCCTCCGCGCGCTCGCGGTCGCGGACGCGCCACCGGACACGGCGGGCGACGGCATCGGCGTGCCTGGCGCGACCGCCGGCCCTCACCTCGTGTTCTTCCTCCACGACGAGGTCGTCGTCCACACGCCCGAGCACCTCGCCGACGAGGTCGTGCGGATCGTCGAGGAGTCCGCGATCGAGGCCGGACGCATCCTCTTCGGCCCGTCCGGCGACGACGGCGTCGAGTTCCGCCTCACCGCAACGTCCGTGACGAGCTACGCAGACGCGAAGTAGGCGGACGAGTCCGCCGTCGGACCTGCAGCAGGCCGCCACAACCCTCGTGACAACGTACGATCGAGTCGCTGCCACCTCCGTGCGGCACACCCCTTGAGTCTGGAGCGACCTGTGCGCAACGACGCGTCACCCTCCCTGCTCCCCACGACGACGACGCTCGACCCGGCGACGTGCGCGCTCGAGCCCATCCACATCCCCGGCGCGATCCAGCCGCACGGCCTGCTCGTCGCCGTCGACGAGGCGACGCTCGTCATCGAGCACGTCTCCGAGAACATCACCGACCTGTGGGGCCATGCGGTCGACGACCTCCTCGGCGTCCACCTCGCCGAGCTCGTCGGCGCCGAGACCACCGCCCAGGTGCGCCACCACGTCGAGACGTTCGTCGAGCTGCGGGCCCGCAACCCGCTGCCGCTGCAGATCCCCACGTCCGACGGGCTCGTCGACGTCGACGCGGTCCTCCACCGCCTGCCGTTGGGCGCGCGAACCCTCCTCGTCATTGAGCTCGAGCCCACCACCGACCTCGCCGCCTCGACGTTCCCCGACCTCTACCAGACGGTCCGCCACGTCGCCGACGTCCTCGCGGAGCTGCGTGACGTCGACGCGATGGCGGAGGTCGCCGTCGCCGAGGTGCGGGCGCTCACCGGTTTCGACCGGGTCATGGTCTACCGCTTCACCGAGAGCTACGACGGCGAGGTCGTCGCCGAGTCCCGCGCCCCCGACCTCGAGCCGTTCCTCGGCCTGCGCTACCCGGCGTCCGACATCCCCGCGCAGGCCCGCGCGCTCTACGAGAAGAGCCGCGTGCGGCTCATCACCGACGCCCGCTACACGCCCGCGCGCGTCCTGCCGGGCATCGACCGCGCGACGGGCGAGCCGCTCGACCTCACCCACGCCGGTCTCCGGTCCGTCTCCCCCACGCACCTCGAATACCTGCGGAACATGGGCGTCGCGGCATCGATGTCGGTGTCCCTCATGTCCGAGGGCCGGCTCTGGGGGCTCATCACGTGCCACCACACGTCGGGACCGCGGCACCTGCCGTTCGGGGTGCGCTCTGCGGCCGAGTTCATCGGCACGACCCTCTCCGAACGTCTGAGCGCGCGCGCCGAGGAGACCGAGGTCCAGATCGCCCGCCGCACCGAGAGCACGCTCGTCCAGCTGCTCATCGCGTCGCGCGACGCGGACCGCACGCTCGGCGAGACGCTCACGGGTCAGGCCGCGTCCGGCGTGACGCTTCTCGACCTCGTGCCGGCCGTCGGCGCCGTCGCTGTCGGGGACGGCCGCTGCGAGACGGTGGGCACGGTCCCCGACGATCTCGAGGCGCTGCGTGCCTGGGTGGAGGCCCCCGGACCGGAGGTCGTCTCGTCCGCGCACCTCGCCGCCGACCATCCCGAGCTCGCCGCCGCACTTCCGGGCGTCGCCGGGATCCTCGCTGTCCGGCTCCCTGAGCAGCGGGCACTCGTGTGGCTGCGCGCCGAGGACATCGAGGTCGTCACGTGGGCCGGCCACCCGCACGAGCACCGCATCGTCGTCGACGGCGGGGCGCCTCGGATCGCGCCACGCACGTCGTTCGACCGCTGGACGGAGACGGTACGCGAGACGTCGGTGCCGTGGTCCGACCAGCAGGTGCAGGCCGTCACCGCCCTGCGCCGACGTCTTCTCGAGACTCTCCTGCTGCGTTCACGCTGGAACGTCCAGGCTGCGCTCGACGTGCAGCGCTCGCTCCTGCCCGCACGGCTGCCCCAGGTGCCGGGGTGGGCGCTCGAGGCCCGCTACCGCCCGTCCGCGGGAGGGGAGGTCGGCGGCGACTGGTACGACGCGCTCATGCTGCCCGACGGCAGGCTCGCGATCGTCGTCGGCGACGTCGCCGGGCACGGTCTCACAGCCGCGGCCGCGATGGGCCAGCTCCGCAACGCCCTGCGTGCCTACCTGCTGCGCGGCGACTCCCCGGCGGAGGCCGTCCGCTGGACGGACACGGTCGCGCGGCGCACGATGGACTTCGGCATGGCGACCCTCGTCGTCGCCGCGGTCGACATCACGTCGGGGGAGGTCGAGCTCACGGTCGCGGGGCACCCGCGCCCGCTCACGCTCGCGGCCGACGGATCCGCGGATCTCCTCGACGCCGACGCCGACCGTCCCCTCGGCATCGGCACGGGACACCCGCCGACGACGCGCGTACGCATCGAGCCGGGCGGTGCGCTCGTCCTCTACAGCGACGGGCTCGTCGACTCTCGCGAGACGAACCTGCGGGCAGGTCTTGCCCGGCTCGTGGAGGCGTTCGACGGGCAGGACGCGATGGATCCACGCACCGTCGACATCGTGCTCGACCTGTGCCGGGACGACTCGAGCGTCGACGACGTCACGCTGCTCGTCCTCGCACGCGAGCCGTGACGGCCGGCGGGACGGTGTCCTCTCGTCGTGCCGGGACGGCCCGGGTGTGCGACTCTGGGCAGGTGGACGACATGACAGAACCTCAGGGCCCGGCAGACACTCCCCCGGGGTCGTTGACGCACTCAGTTTCCGGCGGCCTGCTCCGGGTGGTGCTCGCTGGCGAGATCGACGCGGCGCTGCGGGACGACGCGAGCGCGGTGCTCACGACGGTCATCACGTCCGACCTTCCCGTCGATGTCGACGCGAGCGGCGTGACGTTCATCGACTCCTCGGGCGTCGGGTTCGTCGTCCAGCTGTGCTTCGCGGTCGAGGAGCGGGCCGGGACGTTCCGGCTCGTCGACCCGCCTCAGGCCATGCGTGACGTCCTCGACATGCTCGGGCTCACCGAGCGGCTCCGCGTCGTCTCGTCGGACGAGAGCACCGACGACGAAAGTTCGCTCGTCGAGCCACCCACTGCCGCGCACCAGGACATCCCCGCAGCCGTCTGAGCCTGCACGCGCCGGCTCCGCGCGCCGCGGCCCGGTGCGGCCCGGAGAAGGTCAGGGGGCCTTCGCGACCGTGAGGACGAACGCCGTGTCCTCGAGAGCCTCGACGGCGTGCCGCGCTTGCGGCACCTCGAGGAGCGAGCCCTCCGTCCCCTCCCACGCGACGTCGCCCGAACGCAGGACGAGCCTCCCGACGAGGACGTGAACTGTCGCTTCCCCCGGGTTGTCGTGGTCGGCGAGCGTCGCGCCCGCGCGCAGCGCGACGACCGTCTGGCGCAGGACCCTCTCGTGACCGCCGACGACAGTGCGGGCGGCGCGACCTGCCGACGCGACGCGCGCGTCGACGAGCAGCTCACGGGCGAGGGCGACGAGCGAGTGCTTCTCCATGACCCCACCCTGACGCGAGTGCCGCGGCGCGGCAAGCCCCCACCGCCGGCCTCACCAGCCGGTCCCGTTGAGGTCGCCCGTGCGGACCACTACCGTCGCCCCGCCGCGGCAGGGCTCAGCCGCGCGTCGCGCCGACCGCGCGCCTCGAGGCGCGCCAGCCACGCCGCTCGGCGCTCTGGGGTCGACGTCTTGACGACGGTGAGCCGATCGACGCCGACGACCTTGACTCCGGTGTACCAGAACGTCGCGCGCGTCAGCTGGACGACGGCCGAGTCCCGGTAGACGAGCTGGTTCCACCAACGTGGGGAGTCCATCGTCATGACGACGCGCGCGGTGCGGCCGCGCAGCAGCTTCTCGGGCAGTCCCGCGCCCATCGAGCGAAACGCGACCCCCGAGAGCACGACGCGGTCGAGCCACGCCTTGAGGACGGCAGGCTGCCCGCCCCACCACTGCGGGAAGAGGACGACGACGTGCTCGGCCGCGAGCAGCTCGTCGACGAGCGCGGCGACGACGGGCTCGAGGTGGTCCGTCGCGCCGTCCGGGGCGCGCAGGGCGGTGCGCGCGGGCGGGTCGTGCGGAAGGTCGGTCGTCGCAAGATCGCGCACGACGATGTCGCTCTCGCCCGCAGCGCGCAGCCCGCTGGTGTAGGCGTCGGCGAGCGCGTGCGTGAACGATCCGGGCACTGGGGTGCCGACGATGACGAGGGTGCGGGGCATCAGAGCTCCTGGGGCGCGAGGGCGGCGAGGGCGTCGGTGAGGGCGGTGTGCAGCGCCTCGAGGTCGAGGCGACCGGCGAGCTCACCGGCGAGCCATTCCTCGAGGAGTGCGGTCGACGTCGCGACGACGGCGGCGCCCTCGTCGGTTAGCGCGAGCCGGACGCGTCGGGCGTGGTGCGGGTCTGCGGACGTGCGGACGAGGCCGCGTGCGACGAGCGCGGGGACCCGCTTAGAGACGGCGGCCCGCGTGACGCCGAGACACTCGGCGAGCGTCGTGAGGTCCGGCACCCAGCGTTCGGCAGGGCCGTCCACGGGGTCGCCGAGAGCATCGGGACGCTCGGCGTCGGCGAGGACGGAGAGGAAGGTGACGGTCGCGAGGTCGTAGTCGGTGCGGGCGCGGAGGAGCGCGTCCGAGGCAGCGTCGACCGCACCGACGAGGCGGTGGAGGGCGACGACGACGCGGCCGGACCGTGTCTGTGCAGGGGTGGTCACATGCTGAGAGTGCCGTGCCCTCTCGGCTGTGTCAACCAGTTGACAACTAAGTCTCGGTGGATCGATCCTGTGGCCTCAGACCGCACCGTGCTCCGCGAGCTCGTCGATCGCCGCGAGCTCGTCGTCCGTGAACACGGGCGCCGCGAGCGCGCCGACATTGTCGTCGAGCTGTGCGACCGAGCTCGCCCCGATGATCGCGGACGTCACGCGGCGGTCCCGCAGCACCCACGCGAGCGCCAGCTGCGCGACGGACTGTCCGCGCGCGTCGGCGATCTCGGCAAGGCCGCGGATGCGACGCAGGTAGTCGTCAGTGATGCGCTCGGGCCGCAGGAAGTGGCCGACGGCCGCACGAGACCCCTCAGGCACGCCGTCGAGGTACCGGTTGGTGAGCAGGCCCTGGTGGAGCGGCGAGAAGACGACGACGCCCATGCCGAGCTCGTCGGTGACGTCGAGCAGCGGACGCCCGACGGGCGCAGGCGCGAACAACGCGCCCGCCTCGGCCGCGTCGGCGTCCTGGCTCGAGCCCGCGTCGGGCAGCTCGACGTGACGGTTGAACATCGAGTAGCTCGGTTGGTGGACGAGCAGCGGCGTGCCCATCTCCGCGAGCACCCGGTGTGCCTCGAGGGTCTGTGCGGGCGTGTAGTTCGACAGGCCCACGTACGTCGCACGGCCCGACGTCACCGCGGTGTGCAGCGCACTCATCGTCTCCGCGATCGGCACCGACGGGTCGGGACGGTGGGAGTAGAAGATGTCGACGTGGTCGAGGCCCATGCGTTCGAGCGACCTGTCGAGGCTGCTGAGCAGGTACTTGCGCGAGCCGCCGTCGCCGTACGGGCCCGGCCACATGTCGTAGCCCGCCTTCGACGTGATGACGAGCTCGTCGCGGTACGCGCGGAAGTCCTTCGCGAGGATGCGGCCGAAGTTCTCCTCGGCGGAACCGTACGGCGGACCGTAGTTGTTCGCGAGGTCGAAGTGCGTGATGCCGAGGTCGAACGCGCGGCGCACGACCGCGCGCTGCTCGTCGAACGGCTTGGTGTCACCGAAGTTGTGCCACAGGCCGAGGGACAGGGCGGGCAGGTCGAGGCCTGAGCGCCCGCAGCGGCGGAACGTGGCGGTCTCGTAACGGGCGGGGTCGGCGGTCCAGGACGACGTCGTCATGCCCCTGACCCTAGCCCCGGCCACCGACACTCCCGCGGCGCGTGGGACCATGGAGCGTGCCCGTCATCGCCTTCTTCGAGCCCCGCATCCCCCAGAACACCGGCAACGCGATCCGCCTCGCGGCCGTGACCGGCGCCGAGCTCCACCTCGTCGAACCCCTCGGCTTCGACCTCTCCGAGCCCAAGCTGCGCCGCGCCGGCCTCGACTACCACGACCTCGCGCTCGTCACGGTCCACCAGGACCTCGAGACCGCGATCGCCGCGTGGGGCGACGCCCGAATCCTCGCGTTCACGACCCACACGACCGACCGTTACAGCGACATCGCCTACCGCGACGACGACGTCCTCCTCTTCGGCCCCGAGCCGACAGGCCTGCCGCCCGAGGTCCTCGCGCACCCGCGCATCAGCGCGCAAGTGCGCATCCCCATGCTGCCGCAGCGCCGCTCGCTCAACATCACGAGCTCCGCGTCCATCGCGATCTACGAGGCGTGGCGCCAGCTCGGCTTCCCGGGAGGCGAGTGATGACGACGCTCCTGCTCGTCCGCCACGGCCAGACCGTCTGGCACGAGGGTCCGCGCTACGCGGGCTCGTCGGACGTCGGGCTCACCGACCTCGGGCGCGCCCAGGCGCAGCAGCTCGCGGCGTGGGCGCCGTCGGCCGGGCTCGACGCGATCGTGTCCTCCCAGCTCACGCGTGCCGTCGAGACCGCACGGCCCGCAGCCGACGCGTGCGGGCTCGACCTGCGCATCGACGCGCGCCTCGCGGAGGTCGACTTCGGCGTCGCCGAGGGGCGCACGCGCGCGGACATGGAGGTCGACATGCCGGCCGAGCTCGCCGCGCACCTCGCCGACCCCATGCAGCGCGCGTTCCCTGGCGGCGAGAACGGCCTCGAGGTCGTCGGGCGCGCGGCCGCCGCCTTCCGCGACGTCTGCGCAGCGCACCCCGACGGGCGCGTCCTCGTCGTCGGGCACTCGATGACGACGCGCCTCGTCCTGTGCGTCCTCCTCGGCATCGACCCCACGACGTTCCGGACGGTCATGCCGTACCTCGGCAACGGCACGGTGACGACGCTCGACCTGGCCGACGACGGCACCGCAGCGCTCCACGGCTACAACGTGCCGCTGGGCGCGCTCCCGAGCTGACAGACCTCAACGGCTCGTGGCGTGCAGGCGCCGTCGAACGGTGCTCGGGGCCCACGTGTCAGGAGAGGTGGAGCCGCGGCCGACCTAGAACCAGGCACCACCGTTGACGTGGGTCATCGTGCCCGTGACGAACGACGCCGCGGGTGAGACGAGCCAGCGGACCGCCGCTGCGACGTCGTCGGGGTGGCCCGCGCGGCCGAGCGGGATGCCCTCGACGGTCGCGGCGCGCTTGGCGGGCGTCGAGAACGTCTCGTGGAACGGCGTGTCCGTGATGTACCCGGGCGCGACGAGGTTGACGGTCGTGCCGCGCGGCGCGAGCTCGCGCGCAAGCCCGCGCGTGAGGCCCTCGAGCGCGGTCTTCGACGCCGCGTAGGCGGCCGAGCCCGTCGATCCGCCGGTCTCCCCCGCGATCGAGCCGAGCATGACGATGCGTCCGCCGTCGGGCATCGTCGCCATGACCTCGCGCGTCACGAGGAACGCCGACGTGACGTTGACGTCCATGACGTTCCGCCAGTGGTCGAGGCTCATCTCCCCGATCGCCACGCGCCCGACGAGGCCGCCCGCGTTGTTGACGAGCGTGTCGACGGGCCCGCCGAGGGCATCGGCCGCCCGGGGGACGACGTCGCGCACCGCGTGCTCGTCGGTCGCGTCGAGCGCGAAAGCCGCGGACCGTCGGCCGAGCGCCCGGATCTCGTCGGCGACGGACTCGCCGTCGTGCGTCCGGAACGTCACGGCGACGTCCGCGCCCGCGCGGGCGAGCGCGAGCGCGACGGTCCGGCCGATGCCGGTTCCGCCGCCGGTGACGAGCGCGCGGCGCCCGTCGAGGTCGAAGGAGAGCTGGCCGTCGGATCCTGGCGTCGAGGTCATGCCTCACGCTACCGCCCGCCCCGCCAGGATCCTCGGACCGATCGACGCCTCCACCCCGTTCGACGGAGGGAAAGCGTCGACCCGTCGGAGACGACGACGGCGCCCCCCGCGCGTACTCGGGGGGCGCCGTCCGGGGCCGACGGTCTCGGGTCCGTCGGCCACAGGAGGGGCCGTGTCAGCGGCCCGACGTTCCGGCCTCACCGTGACCACCTCGGCGAGGCCGTCCCTCCCACCGGGTGCGCGCCCTGCGGGAGGTTGTCCTGCCGGCCGGGAGACCTCCGGCGGCAGGGAGTCGTCCCGGGAATCCGCGCAGATGGCTCCTGGGAGCGACCATCTGCGCGGATTCCCGGGTGGGGGGGTGGGGAGGGGACGGGTCAGCGGTCGACGCGGGCCGAGCCGCCGCCTGCGAGCTTGAGGACCTCGGCCTTCGTCACCATCGTCGTGTCACCCGGGGTCGTCATCGCGAGGGCGCCGTGCGCGGCCCCGTACTGGACGGCCGTCTGGAGCGGCTGGCCGTCGAGCATGCCGTAGATGAGGCCGGACGCGAACGAGTCGCCGCCGCCGACGCGGTCGAAGATCTCGAGGTGCTCACGCATCGTCGCGTGGACGATGCCCGTGTCGCGCGACCAGGCAAGCGCGCCCCAGTCGTTGTCGGACGCGGAGTGCACGGTGCGCAGGGTGTTGCCGACGACCTTGAAGTTCGGGAACGCGGCGGCCGCGGTCTCGACCATCTTCGCGAAGGAGTCGACCTCGATCTCGGAGATGTTCTCGTCAACGCCCTCGATCTCGAAGCCGAGCGAGGCGGTGAAGTCCTCCTCGTTGCCGATCATCACGTCGATGTACTGGGCGATCTCGCGGTTGACCTCACGCGCCTTGTCGATGCCGCCGATGGACTTCCACAGCGACGGGCGGTAGTTGAGGTCGTAGGAGACGATCGTGCCGTGCTTCTTCGCGGCCGTCACAGCGGCGATGACGGTCTGCGCGGACGTCTCGGAGAGCGCGGCGTAGATGCCGCCCGTGTGGAGCCAGCGGACGCCGAGCTCGCCGAAGAGGTGGTCCCAGTCGACGTCGTCCGGCCCGAGCTGCGACGCGGCGGTGAGGCCACGGTCGGAGACGCCGACGGCGCCGCGGACGCCGAAGCCGCGCTCGGTGAAGTTCAGGCCGTTGCGGACGGTGCGGCCGATGCCGTCGTAGTCGCGCCACTGGATGAACTGGGTGTCGACGCCGCCCTGGAGGATGAGGTCCTCGACGAGGCGGCCGACCTCGTTGTCCGCGAGCGCGGTGACGACCGCGGTGCGGAGGCCGAACGCGCGGCGCAGGCCACGGGTGACGTTGTACTCGCCGCCGCCTTCCCAGGCGGCGAACTGGCGCGTGGTGCGGATGCGGCCGGCGCCGGGGTCGAGGCGGAGCATGACCTCGCCGAGGGAGACGGCGTCGTAGCGGCACTCGGAGGCCGGGCGGATGTTGAGGGCGGCGATCTCGGGGGGAAGGGTGGACATCGATGTCACTCTTTCTTCGGAGGTGGTGGTGCTCAGGCGGCAGCGAGCGCGACGGCCTCGGCCGTGAGGCGCTCGACCTCGTCGAACTTGCCGGCGCGGACGAGGTCGGCGGGGACCATCCACGAGCCGCCGACGGCAGCGACAGCGGGGATCGCGAGGTACTCGGCGAGGTTCTTGGGGCCGACGCCGCCCGTGGGGACGAAGCGCACGCCGCCGAAGGGCGCGGCGAGGGCCTTGATGGCGGGCGCGCCGCCGGAGGTGCCGGCGGGGAAGAACTTCACGGTCGTGAGGCCGAGCTCGAGGGCGGCCTGGATCTCGGTCGCGGTGACGGCGCCGGGCAGCGCGAGGATGCCGTGCTCCTGGCAGCGCTCGACGACGGCGCGGGAGAGGCCGGGGCTCACGACATAGGAGGCGCCGGCTGCGACGGCGGTGTCGACCTGGGCGGGGGTGAGGACGGTGCCGGCGCCGAGGACGATGTCGCCGCGGTCGGCCATGGCGCGGATGGAGTCGGCGGCGGCGGCGGTGCGGAAGGTGACCTCGGCGACCGGGAGGCCGCCGGCGACGAGCGCGGCGGCGAGCGGGTCGGCGTGGGCGGCGTCGTCGAGGACGACGACGGGCACGAGGCGGCCGGCGCTCAGGGTGTCGAGAACCTGCTGGGGGGTGGGGGAGGTCATGTCCCGTCCTTCCGGCAACGGCTTCGTTGCCATTTCGCTCTCCGAAATGAAGATGTCGCTGAACGAAACAAGGATGACATGGGACGACCCCGGGAGGCAAGCCCTCCCGGGGTCGTCCACGTCACGCCGCCGCGCGGCGGCTCAGGCCTTCGGCGCCACCAGACGCCCGACGGTCGTGAGCGCACCGCCCGAGAAGTCGTCCTCGAAGAGATCCTCACCCTCCGGGTCGACGTCGTCCTCCTCGACGATCTCGACATCACCCTCGGTCGCGGACGCGTCGTCGGACGCCTCGTCGGACGACTCCTCGGACCCGCCGTCACTCCCGCCGGCCTCCCCTTCGGTGGCCTCCGGCTCGGAGCCGTCGTCGTCGCCGGCCTCACCCAGGTCCTCGAGCCCCTCGTCCTCGAGCCCCTCCTCGCCGAGCGACGCCAGGTCGACCGGCCCGCCGAACGCCACGACGCCCGGACGCACGACAAGCAGCTGCGACTCCGACTCGCCGAGCGAGAAGACCTTGCCCGATGGACGGTGGACGACGAGCTGCTGCCCGAGCGCGGTGTCGAGGTCACCGACCCACACGGCCGCCCACTCCGTCGTCATCCCGACGACCTGGAGGTCCGCGACGCCGTCGCCCATGAGCACGATGTCCCGCTCCCCGCCGCGCAGCACCACCTTCGAGGCGACGCCACCGTCCTCCGAGTACGTCTCGACGGCACCGCCCGCACCGCAGCGCAGCGACACCTCCTCGCCGTCCCCGAGAGCGAGCGGCGCGAGAACCGCCCCGAGCGCACCCTCCGCCGTCACGGTGCGCCGCTCGGCCGTCACGTCCGTCGTCACCTGCGCCGTGATCGGCGAGCCGTCGAGGCAGTCGTCGCGGACGAGCGCGCCCGCCTCGGCGGCGACGGTGACGACGCCGCCGCTCGCGTCGAGCGGACGCGCGAAGACGGACGACGTCACGGGGTCGCCCTCGTCGAGCGGCAGCTCCTCGCCGTCGAGCAGCTCGTCCGCATCCGTCGCGTCGTCGCCCGACTCCCCCTCATCAGATCCCGTGCCGCCGCCGGCGGCACCGTCCGCACCCTCGACCGGGAGCGCCCCCTCCCACACTGCGAGGTCGCCCGCGATGAGCACGCGGCTGCCCGTCGTCCCGGGCGCGAAGCCGCCCTCGCTCGTGCCGTCGGCGAGGACGTACGTCTTCTGGGACTCACGGTCGAGCGCATAGACGAACGGGATCGCGTCCTCGGGCGTCACGCCCTCGTCGCTCTCGACGGACCACGTCACCCACCGCTCGGTGACGTCGCCGGGCATGACGTAGGTGCCCTCGGCGACGTCAGCGGTGACGACCCAGTCGACCTCGCCCGTCGTCGGGTCGAGGACCCCCACCGAGTCGTCGACGACGCCGTCGCTCGAGCCCGGCACGAGGATCGCGCCGTCGTCGAGCATCGCCGTCGAGTAGCCCGTGTCGAGGTTCTTGCCGAGCACCTCGAGGATGCCGGCCTCGAGCGCGTCGGGAAACGCCCCGCCGACGACGTCGATCGTCAGCGGCTCGGGCGCCTCCTCGCTCTTCGTGCAGCCTGCGAGCGCGAGCACACCGACGGTCGCGGCGGCTCCGAGCGCGAGCAGCCGCGTGCGGCGGGCAGGTCCGGTGGGGCGGGGTGCGACGGGCATGGGGGCTCCTCGTCGAGGCGGCGGCGGAATGCGCCGAACATACCAGCCGCGGCTGGGAGCGCCGGCGGACGCTCAACCCGCCAGGGCGATCCCGGCGGGCAGGAGCGGGGGAAGCACCCGGGTCATCTCGCCGAAGAGCTCAGCAGCGCGCTCCGCGCCCATGCGTGCGGCGGGGGCGGTGACGCTCACGGCCGCGACGGGCGCGCCCGCGCGGACGAGCGCGACGGCGACGCACGCGATGTCCGGCTCGTTCTCGCGGTCCTCGACCGCGTAGCCGCGGCTGCGCGCTGCCCGCACCTCGTGCCACGCGCGCTCGGCGATGTCCTCGTGCCCGACGGTGTACGCACCGAACGCGTCGCGGTCGACACCGCGCGCGGCGAGCAGCGCGCGGCCGAGCGCGGTCGTCACCGCGGGGTTGCGGCGGCCGATCGCGGAGACGACGCGCACCGAACGCTCGGGCTCGACCTTGTCGAGGTAGACGATGCTCGTGCCGACGAGCACGCCGAGGTGGACGAGCTCGCCCGCGGCGCGCGACAGCGCGAGGAGCGCGGGATGGAGGAGGCCGGGCAGGTTGTCCTCACGGAGGAAAGCGTCGCCGAGGCCGACGGCCGCGGCGCCGAGCGCGTAGGTGCCCGACGACGGGTCCTGGTCGGCGAAGCCGCGGTGGCGCAGCGCGGCGAGGGCCCGGTGAAGGGTCGTCTTGTTGAGGCCGGTGGTCACGGCGAGCTCGGCGAGGGACAAGCCGCCCGGCCCGGCGCTCGCGAGGGTCTCGAGGAGGACGAGCGCGCGGTCGATCGCCTCGACGGGCGGGGCGGTCGCGGTGGGGTCGGGCACGGGTGTCTCCTGGGACGGGCGTCGGCGCGGTGCCCGGAGCGGGCGCCCCCACGATACGCGGGGACGCCCGTGGGGGTCAGCGGTCCAGGCCGAACGTCTGTCGTGGCGTGAGGTCGTCGAGGTCGGGGTTGACGGTCGTCGCGGGGCAGTGCCCGTGGCGGCGAGCGCGGCGGCGAGCGCGGCGGGGAGCGCGGCGGCGAGCGCGGCGGGGAGCGCGGCGGCGAGCGCGGCGGCGAGCGCGGCGGCGAGCGCGGCGGGGACGATGCCGTCGAAGCCAGCGCCGAAGGGGGCGAGGTGCTTGAGGCGGGGGCTTGCTGCGAGGGCGCGGAGCGGAAGAGCGGCGAGCGTACGCGAGAAGTCATCAGATCTATAGCCCATTAGGGCGCCGGTTCCGCCGATCGCAACCGGAGGATTCCCCTAATCGTCAGATGATTGCTACGCTCGTGTCAGCCCACTTCACCGACGAAGGACACCTCATGGCCCGCATCACCCACGTCGAGGTCCACGACGTCCGCTTCCCCACCTCCCTCACCGCCGACGGCTCCGACGCCATGAACAAGGACGGCGACTACTCCGCCGCCTACGTCGTCCTGCGCACCGACGGCACCGACGCCGCCGGCCAGCCCCTCGCCGGGTACGGCCTCACCTTCACGACCGGCCGCGGCAACGACATCGTCGCCTCCGCCGCCCGCCAGCAGGCCGCGCACCTCCTCGGCCGCGACGTCGACGAGATGGTCGCCGACATGGGCGGCACCTACCGCTACCTCACGTCCGACGCCCAGATGCGCTGGCTCGGACCCGAGAAGGGCGTCGTCCATCTCTCCCTCTCCGCCGTCATGAACGCCGCCTGGGACCTCGCCGGCCGCCTCGCCGGCAAGCCCGTCTGGCGCCTCCTCGCCGACATGACACCCGAGCAGCTCGTCGACGTCGCCGACCTCCGCTACCTCTCCGACGCCCTCACGCGCGACGAGGCCATCGAGCTCCTCCGCGCCCAGGAGGCCGGCAAGGCCGAGCGCATCGCCCACCTCGAGGAGGTCGGCTACCCCTGCTACACGACGTCCGCCGGCTGGCTCGGCTACTCCGACGAGAAGATGGCCCGCCTCGCGCAGGAAGCCGTCGACGAGGGCTACCAGCACGTCAAGCTCAAGTGCGGCCTCGACCTCGAGCACGACATCCGCCGCGCCCGCATCGCCCGGGAGATCCTCGGCCCCGACCGCCACCTCATGATCGACGCCAACCAGGTGTGGGACGTCCAGCAGTCGATCGACTGGGTGAACGCCATGCAGGAGTTCGACCTCCTGTGGATCGAGGAGCCCACGAGCCCCGACGACGTCCTCGGCCACGCCGCCATCAAGAAGGGCGTCGGCCCCGTCGGCGTCGCGACCGGCGAGCACTGCCACAACCGCGTGATGTTCAAGCAGTTCTTCCAGGCCGACGCGATCGACTTCGTCCAGCTCGACGCGGGCCGCCTCGCGTCGATGAACGAGATCGTCGCCGTCATGCTCCTCGCCGCGAAGTTCGGCAAGCCCGTCTGCCCGCACGCGGGCGGCGTCGGCCTGTGCGAGATGGTCCAGCACGCGTCGATGCTCGACTACGTCGCGATCTCCGGCTCCATGGAGGGACGCGTCACCGAGTTCGTCGACCACCTCCACGAGCACTTCACCGACCCCGTCGTCGTCGAGAACGCCCGCTACCGCCTGCCGTCGAAGCCCGGCTACTCGACCGAGATGTACCCCGCGTCCGCCGCCGACTACAGCTACCCCGACGGCGCCTACTGGAGCGAGCGTCACGCCGACGCCGCGCGCGCCGCGGTCGCCGCGGGCACCGCGGCCGAGTCCGTCGCGGCGACGCTCGCCTGAGGCGCGCGCTCGTCGTGGATGATCGACCCATGTCACGCACCGACCGCGTCGTCGACTCGATCACGCGCATGATCCTCGACGGCGAGCTCGCCGCGGGCGACCGCCTGCCCGTCGAGGCCGAGCTCGCCGAGCACCTCGAGGTGTCGCGCGGGTCGCTGCGCGAGGGCGTGCGCGCCCTCGCCGTCCTCGGCGTGCTCGACGTCCGGCAGGGCGACGGCACGTACGTGTCGAGCCTCGCGCCCGAGCGGCTGCTCGGACCCGTCGGGCTGCTCGTCGAGCTCCAGGGCGCGGGGCACGCGCGGGACACGCACGCGGTGCGGCGCCTGCTCGAGGGCGAGGCCGCCGCGGCGGCCGCGCGCAGGTCCGACGACGATGCGGCGTCGGCGGCGCGCGAGGCGCTCGCGCGAGCGTCGGCGGCGCTGACCGACGGCGACCACGAAGCCTTCCTCGACGCCGACATGGCGTTCCACGGCGCGCTCGCGCGCTGGTCGGGCAACCCGGTGCTCACGGCGCTGCTCGACGCCCTCGCGGGCCGCACGACGCGTCACCGCAGGTGGCGCGGCCAGGCGGTGCCGGACGCGGACGCGCGGGCGCACGCATGGCACACCCAGATCCTCGACGCGGTGGCGCGAGGGAACCAGGACGAGGCGCGCACCCTCACCCAGGCCCACCTCCTGGAGACGGAACGAGAGCTCCCCTAACGGTTCCCAAACCCGCGAGATAGCGCTCGTCGGACGAGATAGCGCGCCACACCCGCTATCTCGTCCCGGAGTCGCTATCTCGCGAGAGGGGTCAGCGGCTCGTGAGCCGCGCGTACGCCTCGCCGAGGGTCTCCGACGTGTACGTCGAGCGGGCCTCCTGAAGGCCGACGCGCACGGCCGGGCACGCGCCGCGGTCCGCGCTGTAGACGTCGATCGACTCAGGGCTGTGCTCCGTGACGGGCAACGGCTCCTTGAGCGCGGCGGGCGCCTGCGGGCGCAGCGCGACGACCTCGGCGAGGTCGGGGTCCGCGGCGACGAGCTCGACGAGGACGTCGCGCGGGACGGCGTCGTTCTCCGCGAGCACGCGGCGGACGAGCGCCGAGCGGTCGTGGGCGAGCTCGTCGTAGACGCGCGCGTCGAGGTCGGGCGCGGCAGCGAGAGCGATGCGGTCATCGAGCAGGCCGGAGGTCGTCCGGCGCTTCATCGTCGTGAGGTCCACACCTCCACACCATCACCCGGACGGGTCAGATGCATGGGACCTCCGGGCACGGTCGCGTCGTGCCGCTCGGCATGACGCAGGGCTCCACGACCGTCGTCGTGGAGCCCTGCGTGCACCGGTCCCTGAGCCCCAGGACGACCGGCGTCCTACCCCCGAGATAGCGTCCCGCGGACGAGATAGCGCGCATCTCGCGCTATCTCGTCCCGGGAGCGCTATCTCGCGGAAGTGGGGTTAGCGGGCCAGCCAGCCGCCGTCGACCGCGAGCGTCTGGCCGTGGACGTAGTCCGACGCACGCGACGCCAGGAAGACGACCGCGCCACCCATGTCCTCGGGCGTCCCCCAGCGGCCCGCCGGGATGCGCACCGAGAGCTGCTCGAGCCGCACCGGGTCCGCGAGGAGCGCCTCGTTCATGTCCGTCGCCATGTAGCCCGGCGCGACCGCGTTGACGTTGACGCCCTTGCCCGACCACTCGTTGCACAGCGCCTTCGTGATCTGCCCGACGGCACCCTTCGACGCCGCGTACGCGACGACGTTGAGCCCGCCTTGGAACGTCAGCAGCGACGCCGCGTTGACGATCTTGCCGTAGCCACGCTCGAGCATCGGCCGGCCGAAGAGCTGGCACAGCCGGAAGACCGCCCGCATGTTGACGTCGAGCACCGCGTCGAACGCGTCGAGCGGGAAGTCGACCGCCGGGTAACGGTCCTGCGTGCCCGCGTTGTTGACGAGGATGTCGACCGTGTGGTCCGCGAGGACCGCCGACGCGACCTCCTCGATCGCGTCCATGTCACCGAGGTCCACCGCGTAGTGGTGCACGGCCCGGCCCGCGTCCGCCGCGTGCGCGGTGAGCTCGTCCGGCACGCCGCCGCGCGAGAGGACGACGACGTCAGCCCCCGCGTCGAGCAGCGCCTTCGAGATACCGAGACCCAGGCCCCGGCCACCGCCCGTGACGACCGCCGTGCGGCCTTCGAGGGAGAACATGCTGGTCATCGGTCGGCTCCGTCCTTCAGCGGGGTGACGAGCACCTTGAGCGCGTCCGCGCCCGAGGTCGCGGCGTCGAACGCCGCCGAGACGTCGGCAAGGTCGTACGCGACCGTCGGGAACTTCTCGAGGCCGAGGACGCCCGACGCGAGCAGCTCGATCGCGCGCGTGACGTCAGCCGTCGTGTAGACGCGCACACCCACCATCGACTGCTCCTTGAAGCACACGTCGCGCAGGTTGAGCGCCGTCGGCTCCTTGTAGACGCCGACGATGACGATGCGACCCAGGACGCGCGTCGCGTCCGTGAGCTCGGCCGCGACCGACGGGTGCGCGGCCGAGTCGAACGTCGTGTCCGCACCCTCGCCGCCCGTGAGCGCGTGGAGCGTCGCCGTCATCGTCGAGCCCTCGGGCACGACGTCGAGGCCGAACGACTCCGCGACGGAACGTCGCCACGGCGACGGCTCCGTGATGACGACGCGGCCCGCGCCCTCGGCGCGCGCGACGAGCGCCGTGAGGACTCCGATGGGACCCGCGCCGAAGACGGCGACCGTGTCGCCCTGCTCCATGCCGGACAGCGCGACCGCGTGGACGGCGACCGCGAGCGGCTCGACGAGCGCCGCGAGGCGCGCGTCGACGCCGCCGGGGACGGCGTGGAGCGTGTGGGGCGGAAGGGCGACATACTCGGCCATGCCACCCGGGGTGTCGATGCCGTAGAGGCCGAGACGGTTGCAGACGTGCGCGGCGCCCGTGCGGCACGCGCGGCAGTCGCCGCACGAGATGAGCGGCTCGACGACGACGAGCGTGCCCTCCGCGAGGCCTGAGCCGCCCGGCTCGACGATCCAGCCGGACATCTCGTGCCCCGGCACGAGACCGTGCTGCGCGCGCGGGTGCTTGCCGTGGTAGATCGCCAGGTCCGTGCCGCAGATGCCGTTGTACGCCATCTTCACGAGTGCCCAGCCCTCGGGAACCTCGGGCCGCGGGATCTCGCGGACCTCGGCGGTGTCGGTGGCCGTCCACACGGCGGCCCTCATGGTGCTCATCGGGTTGCTCCTTCGGTGGCGCTGCCGAACGCCGCGTTGCGGCCCGGGGCCCCGAGGACCTCCGGGTTGAGGATGTCGCGGGGGTGGCGCCCTGCGACGACGTCGACGACGTTCGCGATCGTGCGGCGCTTGAGCTCGACGTAGGACTCCTCGGAGTACCACGCGAGGTGCGGGGTGAGGACGACGTTGTCGAACGCCGTCAGCGGGTCCTCGGCGGGGATCGGCTCGGTCGTGTGGCAGTCGATCGCCGCGCCCGCGAGACGGCCCTCGCGGAGCGCGTCGACGAGCGCGTCGTTGTCGACGATGCCGCCGCGCGCGGTGTTGACGATGATCGCGTCGGACCGCATGGTGGCGATCTGGGCGGGGCCGACGAGGCCCCGCGTCTCGTCGGTGAGCGGCGTGTGGACGGAGAGCACCTGCGAGCGGCGGAGCAGCTCGTCGAGGCTCACGACGCGCACGCCGTGGAACGTCTCGGCGCCCTCTGGGGCCGCCACGTCGTAGCCGATGACCTCGTAGCCGAGGCCTGCCGCCTTACGGGCGGTCGCGGCACCGATGCGGCCGAGGCCGAGGACTCCGAAGACGCGCTCGCGGGTCTGGTAGAGCGGACGGACCGCGACGAGGTCGAACGACCCCGCGCGGACACCGCGGTCGAGGCGCGGGATGCCGCGGGCGACGGCGAGGGCCATCGCGATCGCGTGGTCGGAGACGGCCTCCGTGCCGTAGTCGGGCACGTTGCACACGGCGATGCCGCGCGCGGTCGCCGCGGCGACGTCGACCGAGTCGACGCCGACGCCGTAGCGGCCGATCGCCTTGAGGCGCGGCAGCCGGTCCATGACCTCGGCCGTGATCTGGGCGTACTGGACGAGGATCGCGTCCGCGTCAGCACAGTTGGCGACGAGCGTGTCGTCGTCGAACGCCTGGGCGACGACGAGCTCGGCACCCGCCGCGTCAGCGACGGCCTGCTCGGCGTCGAACGTGTCGTGGTCGCACTCGGTAGTGAGGATACGCATGCCGGGTGTCCGTGCCGGGCTCAGCGGGCGAGCCAGCCGCCGTCCACGGGCACGATCGCGCCGTGGACGTACGAGGCTGCACCGGAGCACAGGAAGTGGATCGCACCCGCGATGTCCTCGGGCGTCGCCCAGCGGCCCGCAGGGATGCGGTCGAGGATCGCGGCGGAACGGTCCGCGTCCGCACGCAGCTGCGCCGTGTTGTCGGTCGCGACGTACCCGGGGGCGACGGCGTTGACGTTGACGCCACGGCCGGCCCACTCGTTCGCGAGCGCCTTCGTGAGGCCCGCGACCGCGGACTTCGCCGACGTGTAGCCGGGCACGTTGATGCCGCCCTGGAAGGACAGCATCGACGCGATGTTGACGATGCGGCCCGAGCCGCGCTCGAGCATCGACGCGCCGACCTCGCGGCACAGCACCCAGGTGGCGCGCAGGTTGATCTCCATGACGGCGTCGAAGTCGGCGTCGGAGTGCTCGGCGGCGGGCGTGCGCTTGATGATGCCCGCGTTGTTGACGAGGATGTCGACGCCGCGCGCGCGGAGGTCGGCAGCGAGGGCGGTGAGCGCCTCGCGGTCGCCGAGGTCGCACTCGATCGGCGTGAAGGTGCGCCCCGTGGCCTCGACGGCGGTGCGGGCCTCGGACTCTCCGTCGGGCATCTCGACCGAGACGCCGACGATGTCGGCGCCGGCCTGCGCGAGGGCGGTCGCGATACCGAGGCCGATGCCGCGGTTCGCGCCCGTGACGACGGCCGTCCGGCCCTCGAGCGAGAAGAGGTCGGCGAGGTGGGCGGAGGTGGTGCTCATGGCGGGGTGCTTCTTCCTGTCGTGTGCGCGCAGCCCCGGGTGAGGGCTTAGCGCGGCTGGTAGCCCAGCGCCGCGGAGATGGCGTCCGCGGTGGCGATCGCGAGGGGTGCCATCGCCTCGATCTGGGCGTCGGTGTGCTCGAGAGCAAGGGTGGAGATGGACAGTCCGTAGCGGACCGTCCCGGTGTGGTCGCGCACGGGGGCTGCGACGCACGAGACGCCGGGGACGTTCTCCTCGCGGTCGCGGGAGTAGCCCTTGGCGCGGACGTCGGCGATCTCGGTGCGCAGACCCTCGAGGGTCGTGATGGTGCGCGCGGTCCGGCGCTCGAGGCCGGCGCGCGCGACGAAGCGCGCGAGCTCGTCGTCGGAGTAGTCGGAGAGGATGACCTTGCCGATCCCCGAGGAGTGCATGGGGATCGAGTGCCCGACGCGCGACGGCATGCGGTAGGGCTTGTCGGAGTCCTGGCGCATGAGGTAGACGACCTCGTCGCCGGCCGCGACACCGAGGTGCACCGTGCAGTGCGACTCGGCGACGAGCCTCTCGATGTGACTCCGCGCGATCGCGGAGATGTCGAGGTTCTCGAGCGCGCGGCCGGCGAGCGCGAGGATGCGGGGACCGGGCTGGAAGTGGCCGTCGCCGTCGACGAGGATGAACTCGCGCGCCTGGAGGGTCGCGAGGATCCTGTGGACGGTGGCCTTGGCCAGCCCGGTCGCCTCGACGACGTCCGTGAACCGGGAGTGCGACAGTGCGCCCTCGAGCACGAGCAGCGTCTTCTCGCTCGCGCTGGCGTTCGCAGCCGTGGCTGCGGTGTCGAGGATCTCGGTCATGGTTGTCGTCTCCTACGTCGTCGAAGGGTCAGCGCATCTCGGTGACGGGGAACCCGTCCATGTCGTCGAACGACTGATTCTCCCCGGCCATCGCCCAGACGAACGAATATGCCGCGGTTCCGACACCGGAGTGCACGGACCAGCTGGGCGAGATGATCGCCTCACGGTCGGCGACGACGAGGTGACGCGTCTCGTCGGGGCGACCGAGGATGTGGATGACGCGGGCGTCCTGGGGCACGTCGAAGTAGAGGTAGGCCTCCATGCGACGGTCGTGCGTGTGGGCCGGCATGGTGTTCCACATCGAGCCTGGGTGGAGCTGCGTGACACCCATGACGATCTGGCAGGACTTCACGCCGTTCTCGTGGATGTACTGGTTGAGCGAGCGACGGTTGCTCGTCAGCTGGTCGCCGAGCTCGCGGACGGTGCCCTGGCCCGGGAGGGTGAGGACCGTCGGGTAGGCGGTGTGCGCGGGTGCCGAGAAGAGGTAGAGCTCGGCCTGGCCGTCGCCCGCGTTGGCGAAGACGACGTCGCGGACGCCGCGTCCGACGTAGAGGCACGCGCCGGTCGGCATCTCGTGGACCTCGCCGTCGGTCGTCACGGTGGCGGGGGCGCCGACGTTGACGATGCCGATCTCGCGGTGCTCGAGGAAGTACTCCGAGCGGATCTCGGGGTAGGTCGGGAGCGGGAGGGGCTCGTCGCCGGGGGCTGCTCCGCCGAGGACGACGCGGTCGTGGTGGGTGTAGGTGACGTTCACCTCGCCGCGGACGAAGAGTCCCTGGACGAGGTAGCGCGAGCGCAGCTCGTCGGTGTCCATGCCCGGGATGTGCTCGGGGCTCGTGGCGTAACGCTGTTCCATGAGGGTCCTTTGGCTCGAGGTGTTGGGAGGTGGGTGGTGGGTGGTCCTCCGTCACGCCCCGTGCGGAGCGTGACGGAGGGGGCAGGCCTGGGTCAGAGGAGACCGATGGCCGTCGGGAGCCACAGCGAGAGCTGCGGGATGAAGGCGACGAGCAGGAGGACGACGAGCAGCGCCAGGAAGAACGGCATGAGCTGCTTGATGACGTCCTCGATGCGGAGGTTGGCGACCTTCGCACCGACGAAGAGCACGGGCCCGACGGGCGGTGTGATCGTGCCGATCGAGAGCGCGAAGCACATCATGAGACCGAAGTGCACGGGGTCCATGTCGAAGGCTGCGACGATGGGCAGGAAGATCGGCACGAAGATGAGGACGGCCGGCGTCGGGTCCATGAAGCACCCGATGACGAGGAGCATGAGGAGGATGAGCAGCACGAGGACGATGGGGTTCTCGCTGATGCTGAACATCGCCTCGGCGACCATCTGGGGGATCTTCGCGAAGCTCATGACCCAGCCCATGATCGAGCTGACGCCGATGAGGAACATGACGATCGCGGTCGTGCGGGTCGACTCGAGGAAGATCCGGTAGAGGTCCCGGACCTTGATCGACCGGTAGATGAACGAGAGCACGAGCGCGTAGACGACCGCGATGCAGCTCGCCTCGGTGGGGGTGAAGAAGCCGCCGAGGATACCGCCGATGACGACGACGATGAGCAGGAGCGAGGGGATCGCGTCGAGGACGATCTTGGCGCGGACGCTGAACGCGATCTTCTCGGTGATCTTGAGCTCGGGACGCTTGCGGGCGTAGAGGTAGACGATGATCATGCACGCCGCGGCCCACATGAGTCCGGGGACGTACCCGGCGACGAACATCGCGGCGATCGAGGTGCTCGAGACGAGCGAGTACACGATCATGAGGTTCGACGGCGGGATGAGCATGCCGGACGGCGCCGAGGCGATGTTCGTCGCGGCGGCGAAGTTCCGGTCGTAGCCCTCCTTGGCCTGCAGGGGCGACATCGTCGAGCCGACGGCGGCGACCGCGGCGACCGCGGAGCCCGAGACCGCACCGAAGAGGGCGTTGGCGGCGACGTTCGTCTGGGCGAGCGAGCCGGGCATGCGCCCGACGAGCACCTTGGCCGCGTTGATGAGCTTTAACGCGATGCCGCCGTTGTTCATGATGACGCCTGCGAGCACGAAGAACGGGATCGCGAGCAGGGAGAAGTTGTTGATCCCTCGGAACATCTGCTGGGCCGAGGTGAGCATGCCGTTCTCGAAGCCGAGAGCGGAGACCATCGCGAGGGCCGAGGAGAGGCCGACGGCGACGGAGATGGGCGCGCCTGCGAGAAGCAGGACGACGAGCCCGACGACGAGGATGAGGCCTGCGAGTGCTGCGGTGTCAAGCATCATTTCCTCCTTACAGGACGTCCGGCTCGGCGTCCGCAGCGATGCCGGACTCGGCACGCCGCAGGATCGCGACCAGGTGGTAGACGGTGTAGAAGACGATGAGCACACCCGAGATCGGCAGGGCGGTGTAGAGCCAGCCGACGTTGACGGGAAGGCCCGTGAGGTTCTGGTCCCAGGCGAGCGCGGAGATCTTGTAGCCGCCGTAGACGAGGACGAGCGAGGCGAAGGCGAGGATGACGAGTTGCATGAGCACGCCGATCCAGTGCTTCACCGCGTCGGGGAGCTTCGCGACGGCGAAGTCGACGAAGATGTGCCCGCGCTCACCGAAGACGAAGGCGGACCCGAAGAGCCCGAGCCAGATGAAGAGGTACTTCGCGAGCTCCTCCGACCAGCCGGACGGGTCGTTGAGCACGACACGGGTGAAGACCTGCCACGTGACATCGACGACGAGTACTGCGAACAGGACGACGCAGAACCACGCGAGCGTCGTGTCGAGACCTCTCTTGATCTTGTTCATGTTGGATCCTTCGGGTCCGCCCTCAGGGGGTCACTTGGCCGCTGCGCGGATGGCGTCGTAGACGCCCTTGGTGACGTCGTTGTTGAGCTTCTCCGTGATGAGCGGCTCGAGGGCGGTGCGGAACGCCTCGGAGTCGACCTCGTTGAACTCGGCGCCGGCCTTCGTCGCGATGTCGATGGAGCGCGTGACCTCGTCGTCCCAGTACTTGGCCTCGTCGGTGAGGGCCGTCGTGACCTCCTCCTTGAAGGCGGTGCGGTCAGCCTCGGACATGCCCTCCATGATCTTCGGGTTCGTCACGAGGAAGTCGGGGAACATGAGGTGACGCGTGTAGGAGTAGTACTTCGCGATCTCGGCGTGCTTGAGGTTCGCGTAGATGGACTCGTTGTTCTCGGCACCCGTGAGGACACCCGACTGGATGGCCGTGTAGACCTCGCCCTGGCCCATCGGGGTACCGGAGCCGCCCATGAGCTCCATCATGCGGAGGTTCGTGTCGGACTCGATGACGCGGATCTTCATGCCGTTGAGGTCGGCCGGGGTGTTGATCGGCTTCTTCGAGTTGTAGACGTTCCGGATGCCGCCGTGGAAGCCCGCGACGACCTCGAGGTTGCTGGCCTTGAGGGTCTCGAAGAGCTCGCCCGAGATCTCGGGGTTGTTGACCGTCTCGCGCTGGTGGTCCTTCGAGTCGAACGTGAAGGGCAGGTTGAAGACGACGAAGTCGGGGTTGAAGTTCTCGAGGAGCGAGCCCGCGACCATGGCGAAGTCGACGGAGCCGGCCTGGACGAGCTCGATGGTGTCCTTCTGGCTGCCGAGGGTCTCGTTGGGGAAGACCTCGAGCGTGTAGCGGCCGTCGGTGCGCTCCTTGAGGCGCTCGCCGAGCTCGGTGATGGCCTTGTACTGGGGGTGCGTGTCGGTCTGGTTGAACGCGACCTTGAAGGTCTTCGTGCCGCCGTCGGCGGCCTTGTCGCCGTCCGAACTGCAGGCGGTGAGGCCGAGCGCGAGCGCGCCGACCGCAACCATGGAAACCACGATGTTCCGCTTCATGTTTCTCCTCTGACGCCGTGGTCAGTCTCTGCCGGGGCACTCGTCCCTGAGTGCCGGGGTGCCGGCCCGGTGCGGTTGTCGTCGCATCCGGTGAGCCGAACGGTCGTCATGCGCCGTTGCGTGATGGAACTAAGTTCCGGTGTACGGAACTAGTACGACACATGCTTCCACGTGAGTCAACCCGCTGCCAGCCCACTCCTCGCCGGATCGCCCGTTTCGGGAGGCCTGAAGAAGCAGCCGTGACCCGTCCGTGACCTCGCGGGGGACGGAGGTCCCGGTACCGCTCCTGCCGCCGGATGGGTACGGTGGCACCGTGAGACGATGTTCCGCGTCACGGAACCTAGTTCCACGATACTGAGCCTCGACGACGAGAGAACGGGACGACGATGACCTTCCCCACCCCCGGCCCCCAGCGGCTCCTGGGCGCCTACGCACTCGCCCCGGCCGACGACACCGCCCGCCGCGACCTCTACCGCGCCCTCGACGAGCTCCCCATCGACGCGCTCGAGCACCCCCTCGCGATGCCCGGCGACCCGGCGTGCGACATCGACGCGATCAGCCACGACATCCCCGAGCGCCTCGACCTCGTCATCACGTGCATCCCCCGCACCATGAAGCGCCTCGCGACCGACGGCACCTACGGCCTCGCCTCGTCCGACCCCGCCGGCCGCGCCGCCGCGATCGCCGACCTCGCCGACGTCCGCGACCTCGCCCTCGCCCTCGCCGACCGCGCCGGACGCACCCGCGTCCGCACCGTCCAGATCCACACCGCGCCCGCCCCGACGCACGCCTCCGCGCGCGGGACCGTCGGCTCGGCCGACGCGTTTCGCCGCTCGCTCGACGAGATCACCGGCTGGGATCTCGCAGGCGCCGCCGTCGTCGTCGAGCACTGCGACGCCCTCATCGACGGGCAGGCTCCCGCCAAGGGCTTCTGGACCCTCGACGACGAGATCGCCGCGATCCTCGACCACGGCCACCCGTCGCTCGGTCTCAACCTCAACTGGGGCCGCTCCGCGATCGAGGGCCGCTCCCCCGCGACCGTCGTCGACCACGCCGTCGCCGCACGCGAGGCCGGGCTCCTGCGCGGCGTCATCTTCTCGGGCGCGACCGGCGCCGAGACCCCGTGGGGCGCACCCTGGGGCGACGCCCACATCGCCCCCGCGGGCGACGACCCCGCCCTCGCACCGAGCGCTGCCTCGCTGCTCGACGCCGCCGCCCTCACCGCGACGCTCGCCGCGGCCGGCCCGCTCGACCACGTCGGCATGAAGATCACCGCCGCGCCCGGCACCGACGTTTCCGGCCGGCTCGCGCTCGCGCGCGCCGCGCTCGACCTCCTCGCCCGCGCGCACGAGGGACTCGCCCGATGACGGTCGGCCTCGTCGGGCTCGGCGTCATGGGCGCGCCCATGGCCCGCCACCTCCTCGCGGCGCACGGCACGCTCCACGTCACCGCGCGCCGCCGCACGTCGGCCGACGACCTCGTCACCGCCGGCGCGACATGGCACGCGACGCCGCGCGAGCTCGCCGACGCGGTCGACGTCCTCGTCGTCGTCCTGCCCGACCTCCCTGACCTCGAGGCCATGCTCGACGGCCCCGACGGGCTCCTCGCGGGAGCACGCGAGCTCCTGATCGTCGTGAGTTCGACCGTCTCCCCCGACGGCGTCCGCACGCTCGACGCCCGCCTGCGCGCCGCGACCGACGGTCGCGTGCGCGTCGTCGACGCGCCCGTCTCCGGAGGCGCCGAGGGCGCCGAGGCAGGCACCCTCTCGATCATGCTCGGCGGCCCCGACGACGACGTGGCACTCGCTCTCGAGGCGCTCGCACCGTGCGGACGCGTCGAGCACCTCGGCCCCCTCGGCGCAGGTCAGGTGGCCAAGGCGTGCAACCAGATGATCGTCGCCGCCACCGTCCAGGCCCTCGGCGAGGCATCCGTCGTCGCCGAGCGCGCCGGCCTCGACGTCGCCCGGCTCCTCGACCTGCTCGGCACTGGCTACGCCGCGAGCCGCATCCTCGACGTCAAGAAGGACCGCTTCGCGACGCACGACCACTCACCGTCGGGCGCAGCGCGCTTCATGGTGAAGGACCTGCGCTTCGCCGCCGAGGAGGCCGCCCGCACCGGAACCGCGACCCCGCAGCTCGACGTCCTGCGCACCGTCTTCACCGACCTCACCGACGCCGGGCTCGGCGACCACGACACCGCGGTCGTCCAGGCCTGGATCGAACGGCTCACGCGGACGTGACCCGCGCCCGGGCGTCCTGGCCAGCACCCCGGCCAGGACGCCCGGCACCCCACCGCCCCTCCCTGACACCCGGCCCGCACCCCCTGAGGAACCATGAACAACCAGCAGCCCGTCGTGCTCGACGAACCCACCGCTGGCAGCCGCCGCAACCTCGCCGACACCCTCCGCGCCGAGAACACCGGCGCGATCCTCCTGCTCATCGGCGCGGTCATTGCGCTCGCCTGGGCGAACTCGCCGTGGAAGGACGCCTACGCGTCCCTGTCTGACCTCCGCGTCGGGCCCGCCGCCCTCCACCTCGACCTCACGCTCGCGCAGTGGGCGACCGACGGGCTCCTCGCAATCTTCTTCCTCGTCGTCGGCCTCGAGCTCAAGCGGGAGATCGTCGACGGTCAGCTCCGCCGGCCCTCGACGGCGATCGTCCCGATCCTCGCCGCCGTCGGCGGCATGGCCGTTCCCGCGCTCGTCTACACGCTGACGAACCTCCAGCCGGGCGGCGAGGCCCACGGCTGGGCGATCCCCGCCGCGACCGACATCGCGTTCGCGGTCGCCGTGCTCACCATCTGCGGACGCGGCCTCCCGACGGCCCTGCGCGTCTTCCTCCTCACCCTCGCGGTCGTCGACGACCTCCTCGGGATTGTCGTCATCGCGCTGTTCTACTCCGACGGCCTCGACATGCTCATGCTCGGCGGTGCGCTCGTGGCGATCGGCATCTTCGGCGTCGTCGTCCGGCGCCGCGGCGGCGCACCGTGGTGGCTGCTCGTGCCGCTTGGCGTCGTCGCGTGGGGCCTCATGCACGCCTCGGGCGTGCACGCGACGATCGCGGGCGTGCTCCTCGGTTTCACCGTGCCGGCGCTCGCCCGCACGGGTGAGCCCGTGAGCCTCGCCGAGCGCTACGAGCACGTGTGGCGACCCGTGTCCGCGGGTCTCGCGGTGCCGGTGTTCGCGCTCTTCGCGGCCGGTGTCGCGCTCGACCCCGCGGCCATCTCCGCGGCCGCCTCGACGCCCGCCGCGCAAGGCGTGTTCCTCGGGCTCGTCCTCGGCAAGCCGCTCGGCATCGTCGCGGCCACGTGGCTGCTCGTCACCCTGACGAAGGCCCGGCTCGACGAGTCGATGCGCTGGGGCGACGTCGTCGCCGTCGCGTGCGTCGGCGGCATCGGCTTCACCGTCGCCCTCCTCATCGCGGAACTGTCGTTCCCGGCGGGGGCCGCGTCCGCCGACGCGGCGAAGGCCGCCGTGCTGCTCGGCTCGCTCACCGCGGCCGCGCTCGGCGGGACGCTCCTCGCGTTCCGCTCGAGGGCTCTGCGCCGCCGGACGACGCAGGACGCCCAGGCCGAGGCGCAGTCCGACGCCACGTCCGCGGCCTGACGCCTGGGGGCGGTCGCCTGGCGCCCCGCGCCCTCGAGCCTCACCGTTCCGGACCGCCGTGACGTGCATCACGTGGCCGTGACGAGTTGGTTCTCGCGTGCGCCTGCGCGCGATAGCGGACGGCCGCCGACGATGCAACACGCTGCGCCCCGGACGCGCGAGATAACGTGGAACTCGGCCCCCTTCCCCGTCGTCCGAGGACTCTCATGACCGACCACCGCCCCGTCGTGCTCGACGAGCCGAGCCCCGGCTCACGCCGCAACCTCGCCGACACCCTGCGCAGCGAACGCACGGGCGCGATCCTCCTGCTCGTCGGCGCGGTCATCGCGCTCGCCTGGGCGAACTCGCCGTGGAAGGACACCTACGCGTCGCTGTCGTCGCTCACGGTCGGACCCGCGGCCCTGCACCTCGACCTCACGCTCGCCCAGTGGGCGACCGACGGGCTCCTCGCAATCTTCTTCCTCGTCGTCGGCCTCGAGCTCAAGCGCGAGATCGTCGACGGCCAGCTCCGCAAGCCCTCGACCGCGATCGTCCCGATCCTCGCCGCCGTCGGCGGCATGGCCGTCCCCGCGCTCGTGTACGTGCTCGCGAACCTCCAGCCGGGCGGTGAGGCCCACGGCTGGGCGATCCCCGCCGCGACCGACATCGCGTTCGCGGTCGCGATCCTCACGGTGTGCGGGCGCGGGTTGCCGTCCGCGCTGCGCGTCTTCCTCCTCACCCTCGCGGTCGTCGACGACCTCCTCGGGATCATCGTCATCGCGCTCTTCTACTCCGACGGCCTCGACCTGCTCGTCCTCGGACTCGCGCTGCTCGCAGTCGCGGTCTTCGCGGTCGTCGTCCGGCGTCCTGCGCTCGCGCGCTGGTGGGTCCTGCTGCCGCTCGGCGTGCTCGCGTGGGGTCTCATGCACGCGTCGGGCGTCCACGCGACGATCGCGGGCGTGCTCCTGGGCCTCACCGTCCCGGCGCTGCCCCGTGCGGGCGAGCACGAGGCGCTCGCGGAGAGGTACGAGCACCTGTGGCGGCCGGTCTCTGCAGGGTTCGCCGTGCCGGTGTTCGCGCTCTTCGCGGCCGGTGTCGCGCTCGACCCCGCGGCGATCTCCGCGGCCGCCTCGACACCGGCCGCGCAGGGAGTGTTCCTCGGACTCGTCGTCGGCAAGCCGCTCGGCATCGTCGTCGCGACGTGGCTGCTCGTCACCCTCACGAAGGCGCGGCTCGACGCGTCGCTCGGCTGGGGCGACGTCATCGCGGTGTCGTTCGTCGGAGGAATCGGCTTCACCGTCGCCCTCCTCATCGCGGCCCTGTCGTTCCCGGCCGGATCGCCGTCGACGGACGCGGCGAAGGCCGCGGTGCTCGTCGGGTCGCTCACGGCGGCCGCGATCGGTGCCCTGCTGCTATCGCTCCGCAGCCGCGCGCACGCCCGCCGCGCGACCCCGGCGTAGCAGCGACCGGCACGCCCCTCCCGCGCGACTCCCCCGGGCTGAGCCCGCCGGCCCTGCCAGCCCATCTAGACGCGGTTTCCAGGCGCAGGCGCGGGTTAAGACCCGCGCGTGCGCCTGAAAACCGCGTGCGCGCGAGGACCCGCACCCGCGCGCCCGCGTGCCAGCGCGTCCGCGTGCCAAAGCACCCGCGCTCCCGCAAGTTTGTGCGCTACCCGCGGGTCTGAACTTGCGGGTAGCGCACAAGCTCGCGGGTAGGCCGTGCGGTGCCGGCCGGTCAGCAGGCCGGTCAGCCTGCCGGGGACGACGGCGGCGCTGCGAGGAACGCCGGCGCCGCGAACCCGCGCAGCTCGAACGCGTCGGCGATCGCCTGCGCGACCTTCGCACGCTCGTCCGCGCGCAGCAGGACGATCGCCGAGCCGCCGAACCCGCCGCCCGTCATACGCGCACCAAGCGCTCCGGCTGCGAGCGCCGCGTCGACGACCGTGTCGAGCTCGGGGACAGTCACCTCGAAGTCGTCGCGCAACGAGACGTGCGACGCGGTCATGAGCGGGCCAAGCGCCGCGACGTCGCCCGCGTCGAGCACCGCGACGGACTGTCGCACGCGCTCGATCTCCGTGACGCAGTGCCGCGTGCGACGCCGGATGACCGGGTCGTCGAGGCGCACCAGTGCCTCGTCGAGTCCGTCGAGGGGAACGGCCCGCAGGTCGGGCACGCCGAGCACCTCTGCGGCACGTTCGACAGCGGCACGGCGTGCCGAGTACTCGCCGTCGACGTGCGAGTGCGGTGCGCGGGTGTCGATGACGAGCAGGTCGAGGCCGACGGGGAGCGGGTCGAACGGCACGGGACGCACGGCACCGTCGCGGCAGTCGAGGAGGATCGCGGCGCCCTCGACGCAACGCAGCGACGACGCCTGGTCGAGTCCGCCCGTGTTGGCGCCGGCGATCTCGTTCTCCGCGCGCACGCACGCGTCGGCCAGGACAGCGCGCGCGGCGTCGTCGAGCGCATCGACGCCCGGGCCGGCACCCAGGTCGAGGTCGAACGCGTCGACGAGCGCGACGGCCGTCGCGGCCTCGAGGGCGGCCGAGCTCGACAGGCCCGCGCCGAACGGCACGCACGAGTCGACCGCGGCGTCGAAGCCGCCGACGGTGTGCCCTGCCTCGCGCAGTGCCCAGGCGACGCCCGCGACGTAGACGCCCCAGCCCTCGACGGCGCCCGGGGCGACGTCGTCGAGGTGCGCGGTCCACTGCTCGTCGGTCTGCGCGGACACGAGCCGCACGACGTCGTCGTCCCGGCGACGCAGCGCGACGAACGTCCGGTGCGGGAGCGCCGTCGGGAGGCAGAGCCCGCCGGTGTAGTCGACGTGCTCGCCGATGACGTTGACGCGGCCGGGCGCCGAGCGCACGGCGTCGGGACGGACGCCGAGGCGCTCGTGGAGGAGCGCGGTGACGCGAGCGTCACCCTCCTCGCGCGTCCAGGAGCCGAGATGGTCGAGGCTCATCGGTGGTCCCCCGGGTTCTCGAGGCCCGCGGGGACGTACGCCGTGGCGACCTCGCGCAGACGGTCGGCGACCTTCTCGGGCGTGGTGTCGGAGATCCACGCGGCCATGCCGGACTCGGAGCCGGCGAGGTACTTGAGCTTGCCGGGCGCGCGGCGGATCGAGAAGAGCTGCAGGTGCAGACGCAAGTCGTCGCGGCCCTCGCCCACGGGGGCCTGGTGCCAGCCCGCGATGTACGGCAGGCGCGTCGGCGAGCCGTCGTCGTCGGGGAAGAACATGTCGCAGCGCCCGAGGATCTCGAGGTAGAAGCCTGCGAGGTCGTCCTTCTCGGCGTCGGTGAGTGCCGCGAGGTCGGGGATGGGGCGGCTCGTGTCGAGCGGCGCGACGTGGATCTCGACGGGCCAGCGGCCGGCCGCGGGCACGTACGCGACCCAGTGCTCGGACTGCGCGATGACGCGACGGCCCGAGCGGAGCTCGGCCGTCATCACGTCGGCGAGGAGGTTGCCGCCCGTCGCGGCGCGGTGCTCGCGCGCGCGGTCGAGCATGATGCTCGTGCGCGGGGTGAGGTACGGGTAGGCGTAGATCTGGCCGTGCGGGTGGTGGAGGGTCACGCCGATCTCCTCGCCACGGTTCTCGAACGGGAAGATCTGCTGGACACCCTCGATCTGCGAGAGCGCCTCGGTGCGCTGCGCCCACGCCTCGATGATCGTGCGCATGCGGAGCGGGCTCACCTCGCGCAGGGAGCGCGTCGAGTCCGGCGAGAAGCAAATGACTTCGCAGCGACCGTCGGCGGGGCGGACCTCCCAGAGGGGCTCGCCCTCGAGGTCGCCCGGCCCGGGGGTGCCCTCGACGCGTGCGAGCGACGGGAAGCGGTTCTCGAAGACGACGACGTCGTAGTCGGTGTCGGGGATCTCGCCGTCGGAGTATGCGGCGCCCGGGCGAGCGGGGGCGAGCGGGTTCGCGTCGGCCGGCGGCAGGAACGTGCGGTTCATGCGGTGGGTCGCCATGGGGATCCAGTCGCCGGTGAGCGGGTCGCGGCGCATCTGGGGGCCCTGCGCGCCGTCGGCGAACTGCGGGGGCAGCGGCCGCGGGTCGTCGAGGCGACGCGTCGCGGCGCCCGAGACGTACGGCTCGGAGTCGTCGAAGTAGAAGAGCTCGCGGCCGTCGGCGAGGTGGGTGGCGGTGATCCTGACGTGGGTCATCGGGCTTCCTTGGTGGTGGGGACGAGCGTGAGGTGGACGCCCGCGTCGTGGACGGCGGCGCGGGCGGTGTCGGGGAGGGCGTCGTCGGTGACGAGGACGTCGATGTCGTCGAGGCTGCCGAAGCGTCCGAGGCCGACGGTTCCCCAGGAGGAGGAGTCGGTGACGACGACGACGCGGCCGGCGGACCGCACGAGCGCGCGGTTGGTCTCCGCCTCGAGGAGGTTCGGGGTGGTGAGGCCGGCGTCGGCGTCGAGGCCGTGGACGCCGAGGAGGAGGACGTCGACGCGCAGCGTCGCGAGGGCGGCGACGGCAAGGGGGCCGACGAGCGCACGTGACGGGGTGAGGCTGCCGCCGGTGAGGACGACCTCGGGGCGGTCGCCGGGGGCGCTGCCGAAGGCCTCGGCGACGGGGGCGGAGTTCGTGACGACGGTGAGGTCGGAGCGCCCGCGGGCGGCGAGCTCGAGCGCGCACAGGTGGGTCGTCGTGCCTGCGGAGAGGGCGACGGACGCGCCGGGGCCGATGAGGTCGGCGGCGGCGCGTGCGATCGCGGTCTTGGCCTCGCGGGCGAGCTCGGTCTTCGCGGTGAAGGTGGGCTCGAGCGCGGTCGGGCGGGCGGGGACGGCTCCGCCGTGGACGCGGCGGAGGAGGCCGGCCTCGGCGAGCGCGGCGATGTCGCGGCGGACGGTCATCTCGGAGACGTCGAGCTCGGCGGCGACGTCGACGACGCGGACGGCGCCGTCTGCGGTCGCACGGGCGAGCAGGAGCTCCTGTCTCTGATGCGCAAGCATGATGCCAGAATCTCACAAAGTCGAACACGAAACAACACCCGAGTGGTCGGACGCACCCGAGCCGGCCGTCACCCGACGAGCGCCGCGAGCCGATAGGCTGGGCGTGGCCCGAGGACGGGCCCCCGGACATGCAGAGGCACAGGTGGCAGCACTCAACTACGGCGTCGTCGAGGCCGGCTCGGGGCACCTCGGGCACGTGACGTGGGCTGCCTACGGCCCCCCGGCGTCACCGCTCACGCCCGTTGTCCTCCTCCACGGCCTCGCCGATTCCTCCGCGTGCTGGCCCAGCGTCGTCGAGCACCTCGCCACCGACAGGCTGACGATCGTCACCGATCTCCGCGGCCACGGCGAGTCCCCCCTCCCTGACGCGCTCTTCACCATCAAGGCCGCGGCAGACGACCTCGCGGTCGTCGTCCGGCAGGTCGCGCAGCGTCCCGCGCTCGTCGTCGGGCACTCCCTCGGCGGGCTCGTCGCGCAGGACCTTGCCGTCCGCGCCCCCGCTCTCCTGCGCGGCCTCGTCCTCGAGGATCCCGCGTGGGGCATCGGCCGCGACCGCGACGCCGAGGTCGGCGCGTGGGTTCGCACGCTGCGCCAGAGCTCGTACGCGCAGCTCGTCCGCCAGTGCCTCACCGAGAACCCTGACTGGCCGGCCGACGAGGTCGCGCCCTGGGCCGAGTCGAAGCTCCAGGTCGACCCGCGCGTCGTCGACCTCGCGCAGGGCTGGGGCGACGGCGACCGCGTCGGCGAGCTCGCGCGCCTCGCGCCTCAGGACGAGTTCAGCACGACGGTCGTGCTCGGCACGCCAGAGCACGGTTCGGTCGTCCCGGCCGAGATGGCCGAGCGCGCAGAGCTGACGATCGAAGGCAAGGGCGAGGTGCTCGTCGTCGAGGGCGCGGGCCACTGTGTGCGCCGCGACCGTCGGGCGCAGTTCCTCGCGATCCTCGACGAGGCCCTCGCGGCAGCTGACGGGCGCTGACGACGGCGCGCGTCACCCCACGCACGTACGGCTGCGGCCTCCCACCCCGAGGGGTGGGAGGCCGCAGCCGTTGCTGTGCGCGGAGCGTCAGGCGCCAGCCTGGCGCAGGCCGCCGTCGCCGCCGGACGCCGACGGGATCGTCGTCGCACGTGACGTCAGGGGCTCGATAGCCTCGACCTCAACCTCAGGGAGCGGGCCGCGGTCGGTCCCGGTGAACGTGAACTCGCCGAGCGGGCCCTCGCCGACGGCGTCGACGAGGATCGTCTGCCCTGCGTGGACGTCGCCGAAGAGGATCTTCTCGGAGAGGACGTCCTCGATGTCGCGCTGGATCGCGCGACGCAGCGGACGTGCGCCGAGCACCGGGTCGTAGCCGCGCTCCGCGAGGAGCGCCTTGGCCGCGTCGGTGAGCTCGATCGACATGTCCTTGGCGCGCAGGCGCTTGTCGAGACGCGCGACCATGAGGTCGACGATCTTGACGATCTCGTCCTGCGAGAGCTGCGGGAACACGACGATGTCGTCGACACGGTTGAGGAACTCGGGGCGGAAGTGCTGCTTGAGCTCGTCGTTGACCTTGCCCTTCATGCGCTCGTAGTCGGTCGAGAGCGCACCGGTCGCGGCGAAGCCCGTGAGGACACCCTTGGCGATGTCTCGCGTGCCGAGGTTCGTCGTCATGATGATGATCGTGTTCTTGAAGTCGACCATCCGACCCTGGGAGTCGGTGAGGCGGCCGTCCTCGAGGATCTGCAGCAGCGAGTTGAAGATGTCGGCGTGCGCCTTCTCGACCTCGTCGAAGAGGACGACGGAGAACGGACGGCGACGGACCTTCTCGGTGAGCTGGCCGCCCTCGTCGTAGCCGACGTACCCGGGGGGCGAGCCGAAGAGGCGCGAGACGGTGTGCTTCTCGCTGAACTCCGACATGTCGAGCTGGATGAGTGCGTCCTCGTCACCGAAGAGGAACTCGGCGAGAGCCTTCGCGAGCTCGGTCTTGCCGACGCCCGTGGGGCCGGCGAAGATGAACGACCCGCCGGGACGCTTGGGGTCCTTGAGGCCGGCACGCGTGCGACGGATCGCCTGGGAGATCGCCTTGATGGCGGCCTCCTGGCCGACGACGCGCTTGTGGAGCTCGTCCTCCATGTTGAGGAGGCGCGCGGACTCGGTCTCGGTGAGCTTGAAGACCGGGATGCCGGTCGACTGCGCGAGCACCTCGGCGATGAGGTCCTCGTCCACCTCTGCGACGGTGTCGAGGTCGCCGGACTTCCACTGCTTCTCGCGCTCGGCGCGACGGGCCTGGAGCTGCTTCTCGGTGTCACGCAGCGCGGCGGCCTTCTCGAAGTCCTGCTCGTCGATCGCGGACTCCTTGTCGCGACGCGCCTGGGCGATCTCCTCGTCCAGCTCGCGCAGCTCCGGCGGCGCCGTCATGCGACGGATGCGCAGGCGTGCCCCTGCCTCGTCGACAAGATCGATGGCCTTGTCGGGGAGGAAGCGGTCGTTGACGTAGCGGTCCGCGAGGGTCGCGGCGGCGACGAGCGCACCGTCGGTGATGGAGACGCGGTGGTGCGCCTCGTAGCGGTCACGCAGGCCCTTGAGGATCTCGATCGCGTGGTCGAGGTTGGGCTCGGCGACCTGGATCGGCTGGAAGCGGCGCTCGAGCGCGGCGTCCTTCTCGATGTGCTTGCGGTACTCGTCGAGCGTCGTCGCACCGATCGTCTGGAGCTCGCCGCGGGCGAGCATCGGCTTGAGGATCGAGGCGGCGTCGATCGCACCCTCGGCGGCACCGGCACCGACGAGCGTGTGGATCTCGTCGATGAAGAGGATGATGTCGCCGCGCGTGCGGATCTCCTTGAGGACCTTCTTGAGGCGCTCCTCGAAGTCACCGCGGTAGCGCGATCCGGCGACGAGCGCGCCGAGGTCGAGCGTGTAGAGCTGCTTGTCCTTGAGCGTCTCGGGGACGTCACCACGGACGATGTCCTGCGAGAGTCCCTCGACGACAGCCGTCTTACCGACGCCGGGCTCGCCGATGAGGACGGGGTTGTTCTTGGTGCGGCGCGACAGGACCTGCATGACGCGCTCGATCTCCTTCGAGCGGCCGATGACGGGGTCGAGCTTGCCCTCGCGGGCCGCCTGCGTGAGGTTGCGGCCGAACTGGTCGAGCACGGCCGAGCCGGCGGGGGTGGCCTCAGCGGGCGCGCCCGACGCGACGGGCTCCTTGCCCTGGTAGCCCGAGAGCAGCTGGATGACCTGCTGGCGCACGCGGTTGAGGTCCGCACCGAGCTTCGTGAGGACCTGGGCGGCGACACCCTCACCCTCGCGGATGAGGCCGAGCAGGATGTGCTCGGTGCCGATGTAGTTGTGGCCGAGCTGGAGGGCCTCGCGCAGCGAGAGCTCGAGGACCTTCTTGGCGCGCGGCGTGAACGGGATGTGCCCGCTCGGCGCCTGCTGGCCCTCGCCGATGATCTCGGTGACCTGGGAGCGCACCGCATCGAGCGAGATGTTGAGGGACTCGAGCGCCTTCGCGGCGACGCCCTCCCCCTCGTGGATGAGCCCGAGCAGGATGTGCTCGGTCCCGATGTAGTTGTGGTTGAGCATCCGCGCCTCTTCCTGGGCGAGGACGACCACCCGGCGGGCCCGGTCGGTAAATCTCTCGAACATCAGCTGCTCCTCACGAGCGGCGTACACCCGCGCCGGGTTCGGCGCGCAGGTCTGACCGCTTCGACTCTAACCAGCCGAGGGGGCGGTGGATGCCCGTGTTCGCCACAGGCGTGACGTGCACGCGGTCCTCGGGGACGGGCACGACCCAGCGCGCCGGGCCGAGGGAGGGGACCGTCGATCCCGGCGCGCTGCAGCGCCGCTGGTGGGGGGCCGACCGGCCTCATGCGCGCCGGGTCCTGCGCAGCACCGTCACGGCACGCGGCGCGAGGTGCGTCGGCCGGGCGTCGGTCGCCGGGTCCCCCGAGCCGTCGAGCAGGTGGGTGCCGTCGAGCAGGGGCGTGCCGTCGGCGGTGAGCGGGACGTCGTCGTCGGTGAGGTTGACGAGGAACCACAGCTCGGCGTCGTCGTGCGCGCGGACCGCGAGCTCGACGCGGCCCCGCAGGGCCGCGGGCAGCTCGCTCGTCACGTCGACGAGCGGCAGCAGCCGCTCGAGGAGACGGCCGACGCCCGCCTGGCCGAGTCGCGTCGAGACGTACGTCGCCGATCCCCCGCCCGGGTGCGTGCGCCGGGTCACGGCGGGGCTGCCAGCGACGTCGCCCGACGTGTAGGTGACGAGGACGTCGACGTCCGGGCCGACGACGTCGACCGGCTCCGTCCACAGGGTTCCGGTGCCGCCGTCCGAGAGCGTCACCGTGTCGCCGTCGAGCAGGGGCGAGAACTCCTCGACGCGCACACCGAGGAGGTCGCGGAGCGCCCCCGGGTAGCCGCCGGGCACCACGTGGTCGTCGGCGTCGACGATGCCGGAGAAGTACGTCGCGACGAGGTGACCGCCGCGCGCGACGACCGCCTCGAGGCGCGCGCGGAGCGCGGCCGGCACGACGTGGAGGACGGGCGCCACGACGACGTCGTAGACGTCGAGGTCCGTCGCTGCAGGCACGACGTCGGCGCGCACGCCGAGCTCGCGCAGCGCGGCGTACCAGTCGAGCGCCTCCTGCCGGTAGCGCAGCAGCTGCGTCGGGTGGGAGTCGAGCTCGCTCGCCCACCACGAGTCGTGGTCCTGGAGGATCGCGACGCGCGCCGGCAGCTGCGCGCTGCCCGCGACGGGCGCGAGCGCCTCGAGTGTGCGGCCGAGCCGCACGACCTCGCGGAACAGCCGCGAGTCGCGGCCCGCGTGCGGCACCATGCCCGAGTGGTACTTCTCGGCGCCCGCGACGGACTGCCGCCACTGGAAGTAGCAGACCGCGTCGGCGCCGTGCGCGACGTGCGTGAGCGAGTCGCGAGCCATCTGGCCCGCACGCTTGGCGAGGTTGACGGGCTGCCAGTTGACGGCGCTCGTCGAGTGCTCCATGAGGTACCACGGGCGCCGGCCGGCGATCTTGCCGGTGAACGACGCGGAGAAGCTCAGCTCGGCGTGCGACTGCGGCCCGGGGTGGACGTAGTGGTCGTTGGAGACGAAGTCGACGTCGGACGCCCACGCCGGGTAGTCCTGCGCGGAGGTCTCCCCCATGACCATGAAGTTCGTCGTCACGGGGACGTCCGGGGTGATGCGTGCGAGGATCTCACGTTCGGCACGCAGGTAGCCCTGGAGGGCGTCGGAGGAGAAGCGCTTGAAGTCGAGCTGCTGCGTCGGGTTGGGGTAGGACGCGGCGAGGCGCGGCGGCAGGACCTCCTCGAGGCTCGTGTACCGCTGCGACCAGAAGGCGGTCCCCCACGCGTCGTTGAGCGCGTCGACGTCGCCGTAGCGGTCGGTGAGCCACGTCCGGAACGACGCGGCGGCATCCTCGGAGTAGTCGTAGGCGTTGTGGCAGCCGAGCTCGTTGGACACGTGCCACGCGACGAGCGCGGGGTGGTCCTTGTAGCGCTGGGCGAGGACCTCGACGAGCCGCAGCGCGTGCTCGCGGAAGACCGGCGACGTGGGGCGCCAGTGCTGGCGCGCACCCGGCCACAGGGTCTCCCCCGTGCGCGTCACGGGCAGGATCTCGGGGTGCAGGGTCGTGAGCCACGGCGGCGGCGACGCGGTCGCGGTGGCGAGGTCGACCTGGATGCCGCCTGCGTGGAGGAGGTCCATGACGTCGTCGAGCCACTCGATGTCCCACGTGTCGGGGCCCGTCTGGATGCGCGCCCACGAGAAGATCGCGAGCGACACGATCGTCACGCCTGCCTCACGCATGAGCTCGACGTCCTCGGCCCAGACCTCGCGGGGCCACTGGTCGGGGTTGTAGTCGGCGCCGAAGGAGATGTGCGGCGTGGGGTGTGCCTCGGTCGGCAGGAGCCAGCGGTGGGGGGTGGTGCCGGGGGCGGCCGCGTGCGCGCGGGCCTCGGGGACGGTGATCGTCGACGACATGGGGGGCGACGCCTCTCTGGGTCTCGTGCGTGCCGCAGGGTGCGGCGGGTCAGGGTGCGCGGTGCGCGGCCGACGGGTGCCGGCCGCGCACCGCGTGGGGCTCGAGGCGGTCACGTCATGGTGAAGCCCGGGTCGTCGCCGCTGGCGACGAGTCCCCATGTTGACGTCAACATCGGTGCGTCGATCGTGTCACCGCTGCCGCGGACCGGTCAACTCGCGCCCCCTCCCCATCACGCGATCGTGACCGCTGGGGCCCGATCTCGTGGAAGCCACGATCTCGCGGATGTTCTCGTCAACATCCGCTACGGTGAAGCGAGTGCGCGGGTGCCCTCCGCGCGGCCAGACCACCGGAGAACACCGTGACCGAGAGCCTCGAGCGCCGTGCGCGGCGGGTCCCCATGGGCGACGTCGCCCGGCTCGCCGGCGTCTCCACCCAGACGGTCTCGCGCGTGTCGAACGGGCACCCGTCCGTCCTCCCCGAGACGCGCGACCGCGTCTTCGCCGCCATGGCCGAGCTCGGCTACCGCCCCAACGCCGCAGCTCGCGCCCTACGCTCGGGCGAGTTCCGCGCGATCGGCATCGTCCTGTTCACCCTCTCGACAACCGGCAACGTCCGCACCGTCGAGGCCATCGCCAACTGGGCCTCCGCCGAGGACTACGCGATCACCCTCGTGCCCGTGCGCTCACGCTCGCGCGAGGACGTCCTCGCCGCGATCCGCCGCCTCGGCGAGCTCGCCGTCGACGCCGTCGTCCTCCTGCTGTCCGCGCACCTCCTCGACGACGCAGCGATCCACATCCCGCCCGACGTCCACGTCGTCATCGTCGACTCCGACGCGGGCGACGACTTCACCGTCGTCGACACCGACCAGGCGGCCGGCGCGCACGCCGCCGTCGAGCACCTCCTCTCCCTCGGCCACGCGACGGTCCACCACCTCGCGGGCCCCGAGTCGTCGTACGCCGCGGAACGCCGCGCGGCCGAGTGGCGCGCAGCGCTGGAGTCGGCGGGCCGCCGCGTCCCCGACGTCGTCCGCGGCGACTGGACCGCCGCCTCCGGGTACGCCGCGGGTGCCGCCCTCGCCCCGGACGCGACATGCACCGCCGTCTTCGCCGCCAACGACGAGATGGCGGCCGGCCTGCTGCGCGCGTTCGCCGACGCGGGCCGCCGCGTGCCCGAGGATGTCTCCGTCGTCGGGTTCGACGACATCGACCTCGCGGAACAGCTGCAGCCACCGCTCACGACCGTCCACCAGGACTTCGGCGAGGTCGGCCGACGCTGCGTCGCCGCGGCCCTCGCTCAGGTGCGCTCGGGGGCGCGGTCCGGCGGCGTCGACCTCGTGCCCACGCGGCTCGTCATCCGCGCGAGCACGGGGCCCGCCCCCGCCTGACGACGAACGCCGCCGCGTGCCGCCGTTATCCACGGCACAGAAATTCATGGGACGAACCAGCGGATCATCTGGGACAATGAGGTACGTGCACACCACGAACCCCACCCCCCGCCCCACCCGCCTCCGTCTCGCCCCCCTCGCCCTCGCGGCCGTCGCGGCGCTCACGCTCTCCGCGTGCGCCGCTGACGCCGAGGTCGGCGACGGCGCGACCACGCCGCCCGCCGTCGGCGCGACTCTCACCGACGCCCAGGCCACGAGCCTCAAGCCGTCCGAGGGCGACTACGCCTACGAGCTGCCCGACGGCACCAAGGTCCGCGTCAACGCGCGCCAGGCCCTCCCCGCCCCCGTCGCGGCAGACATCGACCGTCGCACGACCGAGGCGATCATCGTCCCGACCGTCGACGCCCCCGACGGCGCCTACGACGCCGCGGTCACCCTCGCGACCGAGGTCGGCCGCGACACCGGCAAGTACGTCGCCGTCGTCTTCGAGGACTGGGGCGACGCCTGCGGCACCCTCGAGACCCCCGAGGTCGTCTGGACGTCGAACGTCAACCTCGGCGGCGGCTGCTCCTCCGTCAAGACGCGCGCCGAGGCCCGCGACCGCGTCAACACCTACGTCGAGAAGGCCGTCGGCGGTCACGACACGTGGATCGTCCTCGGCGGCGAGTGACCGCGTAGCACCCGCCGGCCGACCGCCAGCACACAGCACAACGCTCAAGACCCGTCCCACCCTCACGAGGGGTGGGGCGGGTCTTCTGCGTCGGCGCACTCGGTCACCTGTGCCTTCCCTCACGCGCCGGAACCGCGGGCGTCTCCCACCCGTTACCGTGAGACAGGCCCTCCTGGCACCTTCACAGAACGGATCCTCATGCCTTCCGCACCTGCTCTCGTCGTCACGGATCTCTTTGCGGGCTACGAGCGTTCATTCGTCCTGCAGGGCGTGAGTCTCACGGTGACGCCGGGCGACGCCCCGCTGGGCGTCGTCGGCGAGTCGGGGGCGGGCAAGACGACGCTCCTGCGTGCCATGCAGGGCGTCGTCAAGCCGGACCGTGGCTCGGTGACGTGGAACGGCCGCGCCGTCCACCGGGTGGGCCGCGACAAGAAGCTCTTCGCGTCGTCGGTGCGTCGGGTGCTCCAGGGTGATCTCACGGAACCGGAGCGTGCTCGCACGGTGACGAAGCTCGTCGAAGAGGGCCTCAAGGACGCGCGCAAGGCGGGCCGCACCGTCAACCGTTCCGTCGAGGAGCTGCTCGACGTCGTCGCGCTCCCCCGTCACGTCGCGCAGCGTCAGGGGTACACGCTCTCGGGCGGTGAGCGTCAGCGTGTCATCCTCGCGCGAGCGATCGCGGGGCGGCCGGACATCCTTCTGCTCGACGAGCCCCTCACGGCGCTCGACCCGGCGATGCGCGGCGACATCGCGGCGAACATCGCGGAGATCACGCAGGACCTTGGCACGGCCGTCGTCCTCGTGTCGCACGACCTCGAGCTCGTGTCCCGCATGACGGACGAGGCGATCTTCCTCGCGGGTGGCAAGATCGTGGCGCGCGGCCCGGTGTTCGCGACGCTCGCGTCGGGCGAGCACCCCGAGCTGCGTGAGCTGGCGGCGGCGGCGCCGCTCGCGGTCCAGCGCATCCCCTGACACTTCGGAACGAACGGCTCTCCGGTGATCTACGAACTTCAGCGCCTCATCATCCTCGTCCTCGCGCTCGGCGCGTTCGCGGTCGAGGTGTTCGCGCTCGTCGAGGCGATCCGCACGCCCGCGCACGCATTCTCGAGCGCGGGCAAGCTCTCGCGTCAGGCGTGGCTCGCGATCGTCGGGGTTGCGACGGCCGTCGGGTTCCTCACGCTGCCGTTCCCGGGTGTCCTCAGCCCGTTCACATTCCTCCCGATCGTCGCGGCGGTCGCCGCGATCATCTTCGTCGTCGACGTGCGTCCGGCGGTTGCGCCGTACCGGCGCCGCCCGCCGCGCACGCCGCAGGGGTGGTGACGTGAGGGTCGTCGTCCAGCGCGCGTCGCGCTGCTCGGTGACGGTCGCCGGTGAGGTCCTCGCGGCGTTCGACGGGCCGAGCCTCGTCGTCCTCGTCGGCGTCACGCACACGGACACGCCGGCGCAGGCAAAGGCTGTCGCATCGAAGGTGGCGGGCCTGCGGATCCTCGACGGTGAGCGCTCGGTTCTCGACGACGACGCGCCCGTGCTCGTCATCAGCCAGTTCACCCTCTACGGCGACGTCCGCAAGGGGCGTCGACCGTCGTGGACGGCGGCCGCGCCGGGCGCAGTCGCGGAGCCGCTCGTCGACGCGGTCGTCGCCGAGCTCCGCGCGCTCGGCGTCACCGTCGGCACGGGTCGCTTCGGAGCGGACATGCAGGTCGAGCTCGTCAACGACGGCCCCGTGACGATCGTCTACGACGCGGACGCGTAGCGGTGCGCGGGTGCGCGCCCGATGCGGTAGGTCAAACTGGGTGGATGCAGGCTGAGCAGATCGTCATGAGGTCCGACGACGCGCGTCGCCACGCGCTGGTAGCTGCGGGGTGGGTGGTGACCTCACGCTCGTGGGCTGCCGAGCTCACTACCGCGCGGGTCAGCATCGATGTGCTCTCGGTGCTGACGGAACGTGGCCGCAGGGCGGGCAGCGTCCGGGAGATGGTCGACGCCGATCTCGGCTCGGTTCTTGCACTCGACTCGGCGACGCTGGCCGACTACCCCGGCGGCGTCGCGACCCAGCACGTCGCGCTGACGCCGTCGACCGCTCGCGTGACCGGGACGCGCCGAGCCTTCGGGATCATCGACGACGACGGCAGGGCCCTCGCGGTCACCTATCTCGATGTCGCAGGGGGGCGCGCCGAGACGGACTTCACCGTCGTCGCGGCCGACCATCGAGGTCTCGGCCTCGGTACAGCCGTCAAGGCGGCTTCCGTCCTCACGCTCGCGCGTGACGGCGTCGAGGTCTTCCGCACCGGAGGTTCCGCGGAGAACGCAGCGATCCTCCGGGCCAACCTGCGCCTCGGGTATGTCGTCGACGAGGAGTGGCTCACCCTCTCAGCACCGGACGACTCCCGCGTTCCTGGCGTCCGGGAAGCACACTAGAGCTCCGGCAGCGCCTCGCGCGCGGCCTCAGGCGTCTCGCCCGACGCTTCGAGGAGGTCGACGAGCGGTGAGCGCATGAGCATGACCAGGGACTGCACCTGCCAGCCCGCGTCACCGAGCGACCCAGGGTCGGCGAGCGACGCGGCGTCGCGCAACGCCCCGCGGGCCGGCGTCGGGTCCGAGCCTGCGCCGATGACGGCCGCGAGCACCTGCGTCGCCCGCGCGGACCGCCCGAGGAGCTCGCCGACGCTGTCGACGTCGGCGTCGGGCGGCATCGAGATCGCGCGTCGCGCAAGGACGCGCACGGAGCGTACGGCGCGGTCGAGCATCTCCGCCTGCCGGACGAGCAGCCGGAAGTCGGCGCGGAATCGGCGCGACGCCGCGTCGAGCCGCGTGTTCTGCAGGCCGGCCTGCGCGGACGTGGCCCAGTCCTCGAGGAGGCCCTGCGTGCGGCGCCCGCGGTCGAGGGCGGTGCGCACGCGGTCGATGTCGTGGGTGCGCAGCCCGGCAGCGAGCTCGCGCAGCATCTCGGCGAGCGCCGTCGTCGCCTCAGCCCCCAGGGTGCGGGCGTGGCGCCGCGGGTCCCCCGGCGTGAGCGTCGCGACGAGCAGCGCGGTCACGCCGCCGACGAGCGCGTCCGTCCACCGTCCGACAGGCCCCGCCTGCATCTGCGGCATGCCGATGATGACGATCGCCTGCACGCCCGCCTGCATCGTGAGCATCTGCCCGCGGTCGAGGAACCGCGCAAGGAGCGACGCCGCGAGGAGCGTCACGCCGATCTGCCACCAACCCGAGCCGATGCCGTGCGCGACGAGGTCGCCGAAACCCACGCCGAGAGCGACCCCGACACCGAGCTCGGCGACGCGCCGCAGCTCCCGGTCCGCGGAGAAGCCGAGGCAGATCCACGCGGAGATGGGCGCGAAGAACGGCATCTCGTGCCCGAGGACGAAGAACGCGAACGCGTACGCGGCGCTCGACGCGACCGCGGCCTGGAGGACGGGCACAAACGCCCGTCGCACGCGCGAACGCCCCTGAAGGACGCGCAGCTGCAGGGCCCGGCGGCGGACGGTCCGGGCCGGGGTGTCCATCAGTCGCGCCGCTGACGCGGCGCCAGTCCTCGCGCGACAGGCGCGCGCGGCGCGGGACGGTCCGGCGTGACGCCCTCCGCGGCGACGACAACCTCCTGGCTCGCTGCGACGACGCCCCCCTCAGCGGCGACGACGAGGTCTGCGGCAGGATCGACGTTCCGCTTGAGGGTGACGAGAGCGATGGGGCCGAGCTCGTGGTGCATCGCGACGGACGTCGCACGCCCGACGACCTTCTCGCCGACGCTCACGTCGGCACCCGGCTCGGGCAGGAGGTTCTCGGAGCCGTCGAGGTGCGCGAACGCGAGACGCCGCGGCGGGCGTCCGAGGTTGTGGACGCGCGCGATCGTCTCCTGACCGCGGTAGCAGCCCTTCGCGAGGTGGACGGCGGTGCGCAGCCAGTCGAGCTCGTGCGGGATCGTGCGGTCGTCCACGTCGAGGTCGAGGCGCGGGCGCAGCGCCGCGACACGCGCGGCCTCCGTCGCCCACGTGCCGACGAGGGTCCAGCCCGCGTCCTCGCGCGCCCGCACCTCGTCGAGGAGCGTCGCACGCGGCACGAGGACGAGCCGCCACGCACGGTCGACGCCCGGGTGGGCGTCGTCGGCCGGGCCGTAACGGGTCGCGCCGGGCGCGACCGTCGGCCACGGGTCGACCCACGTGACGGGCTCCCCCTCCTGGCCCTCGGCGCGCACGTTCTCGCCGATCGCCGCCCAGTCGTCGGTGACGTCGGCGACCTCGACGCGCATCATGAAGCGCATCCGGTCGAGCCACGCGGCGAGCGGTGCCGCGTGGTCGCCGTCGGTGAGCAGCCACGTCGTCGTGCCGTCGTCGACGACGCCCGCGGCGTGCTCGACGTGACCCTGCGGGTCGAGGACGAGCAGCTCGGTCGAGGTGCGGGGCGCAAGCCCCGTGAGGTGCTGCGACGTGAGCGAGTGGAGCCACGTGAGCCGGTCGGAGCCCGTCACGGTGACGACGCCCGTGTGCGAGAGGTCTGCGAACGCGTTGCGCCGCTCGAGCGCACGCTGCTCGCCGAAAGGGTCGCCGTAGTGCCAGGCGACGCCCTCGTCGGGCGCGAGTGCGGGCACCGCGCCGCGGCGCCCGAGCACGGGGCTCCGGCGGACCTGCACGACGTCGTCGCCCGTCATCGCGTCACTCCGTGACGCGGTCGAGCTCGGCCGACGCGTAGTTCTGCAGCGGCTTGCCGAACGCGGCGAGGTCCCACGCCCACAGGAGGCGACCTTCGACGAGTCCGTACATACGCTTGGACGCCGTGACGTCCGCACCTGTGCCGGTGCGCGCGATGAAGTCGGAACCGAGGTCGACGCGGCCGTTGCCGATGACACCGAGGTAAACGCTCACGCGTCCCGCCGGGTCGGCGAGGAGGACCTCGAGCGACGTCTGGCCCTCGCCGATGCCCTCGAAGGGCTCGGGGGCCACGCGCCAGTAGCCCGTCTCGGTCGACCACACGGTCGGCTCGGACTCGTCGTCGGCCGCGGGCAGGCGGATCGTCGACTCGTAGCGGAGGTACGGGCCGCCGTCGTGGTCGAACGTCACGTCCTGGACGAACGCGGCTTCCGGGATGTCCGGGTACTTGATGACGCCCGCGCCGCTCCAGCGGCCGACGAGCCAGGCGAGCGGGTAGGCCTCGGGGGCGAGTCCGTCAGGGAAGGCGAAGGCCACGGTGAATCTCCGGTGCAGATCGATGGGATGGGGCTGGGCGAGGCGCCGGCTGCGTCGCCGGCGCCCGGCTCAGCGCTGTCCCTTGTAGAGCCGGAAGACGACGAAGCCCGCGAACCACGTGATGGTCACGGTTGCGGCGACCAGCAGGCCGATGAACACACCCTCAAGCAGCTCGATATTCATGCCCTGATCCTAGCCGCCGGCGCAAGGCGCCGCCGGGCTCGTCCACGGGCCGCGGCCGCCGCGGCACCGAGCGCAACTACAGGGCGCCGAGGAGGTCGCCGACGACGTACGCGACGACGCCAAGCACGAGGACCGGCACGACGGCGCTCGCGACGCCGCCCCAACGGGACGTCGACGCAGGCAGCTTCTCGAGGAGCACGTGGAGGGATGCGGCCAGCACGCCCGCGAACGCACCGACGACGACGCCCTCGCCGAGTGCCGTCACCGGAACGAGCGCAGCGATTCCGGTGCCCACGGCGGCGCCTGCGGCGACCGCGACGCCGACGCTCGACCAGCCCTTCCAGGGGACGAGCACCGCGGCGACGCTCGCGGCCGCGAGCGCGCCCGCGCTCACGACGACGAGGTCCGGTCCGCCGTCATGCTCGACGACGGCGGTCCAGCCCGCGCCGCACGCCGCGACGACGAGGCCGGCGACCGTCCCCGTGAGGGACTCGACGAGCCGCGGGCGCCCGTCACGGCGCAGCATCTCGACGAGGAACGCGAGGACGAGCCCGCACGCAACGACGAACGGCAGGGTGCCGAGCGTGCCGCCGTCGAGGACGACCGCGGCGACGCCACCAAGGCCCACGAGCGCGAGGACCGTCGTCGAGCCTGCGCCCGACGGGAGGTCGAGCAGGCGCGGCCAGCCGATCGCGAGCACGACGACGAGGAGGGCGACCGCGCCAGAGACGCCTGTCGCACCGAGGAACGCCGCAGCTGCAAGGAGGGAGGCAGCCACGGCCGTCACGACGGCGCGGGTCGATCTGCTCACTGCACGTCCTGGGAGGGTCTCGACGTGGGGCGCCGGTCGGCGCCTCACGGCTCCGCCGACCTTCGGGCGACGACGCGAGCCTCGTCGATCTTCCCAGAGATCGGTCGAGCACGCCGAATCGGCTGCGCCGACCTGTAATCTCAGGCTCGGACCCGCAGGAACACTGGCAGGAGGGAGGACGTCGATGGACCTTCTGCTGCTCACCTCGTCCGCGGAGGCGTCGTCCCAGGTGCTTCCCGCACTCGGTCTCCTCGGTCACCGCGTGCACGTCGCGCCGCCCGAGCCGTCGGCGCTCCTCGCCACGCAGGACGCGGACGTCGTGCTGCTCGACGCGCGCCGCGACCTCGCAGGCGCACGCAGCATGTGCAGGGTCGTCGCGGCGGCGGAGCTCGACGTGCCGCTCGTGCTCGTGCTGTCCGAGGGTGGGCTCACCGTCGTCACGGCCGAGTGGGGCGCGACCGACCTGCTCCTCGAGCAGGCGTCACCCGCCGAGGTCGAGGCGCGGCTGCGGCTCGCGGTCGAGCGTTCGCGTGCGAGCGGTGCCTCCGGCCCGGACTCGGAGGAAATCTCGTCGGGCGACCTCGTCATCGACCCGAGCGGGTACACCGTCAAGGTGCGCGGCGAGCCGATCGACCTCACGTACAAGGAGTTCGAGCTCCTCAAGTGCCTCGGCGCGCACCCGGGCCGTGTCTTCACGCGGGCGCAGCTCCTCCAGGAGGTCTGGGGTTACGACTACTACGGTGGGACGCGGACGGTCGACGTCCACGTGCGGCGCCTGCGCGCGAAGCTCGGCCCTGAGCACGAGCAGCTCATCGGCACCGTCCGCAACGTCGGCTACCGCTTCGACCCGCCCTCCTCACGTCGCGCCCAGGCCCCGGCCGACCCCGCCCCGCACGAAGGACCGCAGTGACCGCCGACTTCTCCACCGTCCTCATCGACGGGCCGTGGCGCCACGGCTTCGTCTCGGCGAACGGCACCCGCTTCCACGTCGCGGAGGCCGGGCCCGAGGACGGTCCGCTCGTCGTCCTCCTCCACTCGTTCCCGCAGTTCTGGTGGACGTGGCGGCACCAGCTCGAGGCGCTCGGTGCGGCCGGGTACCGGGCGGTCGCGCTCGACCTGCGCGGCACGGGAGCGTCCGACAAGCCGCCGCTCGGCTACGACGTGCTCACGCGCACGCGCGACGTCGCGGGGGTCGTGCGCTCGCTCGGTGCGTCGTCGGCGACGATCGTCGGGCACGGGCTCGGAGCGCACGTCGCGTGGTCGATGCCGAGCCTGCAGCCTGCGGTGACGGAGTCCGTCGTCGCGCTCGCGTGCCCGCACCCGGCGCGCATGCACCGGCGCCTGCGCGCCGTGCTCACGCCACACGTCGCGCGGTACCTCGCGCTCGTCCAGCTGCCGTCCGTGCCGGAGCGGCAGCTGCGCGACGGCCTGGCAGGCCGGATCGTCGCCGACGGCTCGGTGGTCGCGCGGAGCAGCGATGAGCTCGCGACGTACGACTCGGCGATGCAAGTGCCGTTCGCGGCGCACAACGCGCTCGAGCCGCTGCGCTGGATCGTGCGGTCCGCGCCGCGGATCGACGGACGGCGGTTCCTCTCGGTCGTGCGGCGTCCGATCGCGGTGCCGACGATGCTCGTCCACGGTGCGCAGGATCCGTTCCTGCGCGCGGACGGCATCGAGCTCGACGCTGCCGCGCTGTGCCGCGACTTCCGCTTCGAGATGATCGACGGCGTCGGGCACTTCCCGCACGAGGAGGCGCCCGAGCGGGTCACGGCGCTGCTGCTCGAGCACCTCGGCCGCCTGTAGCGGCCCCGTTCCGGGACCTGCGGTCCCGGGTCAGGCGTCCGGGTCGACGATCTCGCCGCGGATGAGCGTCCGCGCGACGTCAGGGTCGGACTCGCCGACGCCTGCCGACGGGCACCAGCGCGCGACCGCGCACGCGCCGCACGCAGGGCGCCGGGCGTGGCACACGCGCCGCCCGTGGAAGATGAGCCGGTGCGAGACGAGCGTGAGGTCCTTGCGCTCGAAGAGCGATCCGATGGCCGTCTCGGCCTTGACGGGGTCCTCCTCGTCGGTCCAGCCAAGCCGGCGCGCGAGCCTGCCGAGGTGCGTGTCGACCGTGAGTCCCGGCACGCCGAACGCGTCTCCGAGCACGACGTTCGCAGTCTTGCGGCCCACCCCGGGGAGCGTGACGAGATCCTCGAGACGCGCCGGCACCTCACCGTCGTGCCGTTCGACGAGCGCCTGACCGATGCCGACGAGGGAGCGCGCCTTGGCGCGCTGGAAGCCGGTCGGTCGGATGATCTCCTCGACGTCGGTCACGTCGGCCTGCGCGTACGCGAGAGCGTCGGGGTATGCCACGAAGAGCTCGGGCGTCACCTGGTTGACGCGGACGTCCGTCGACTGCGCGGACAGGACCGTCGCGACGAGCAGCTCGAGCGGCGTCGTGAAGTCGAGCTCGCAGCGTGCGTCGGGGTGCACGACGCCGAGGACGCGCACGATCCGACGGGCGCGGCGCACGAGCGCAGTGCGCGAGACGTCCGGGCCGGTCGCAGGTCGTGGCATGCCGGAATCCTAGGCGTCGTCTCGCCAGAATCCTCAAGGCGCGGGCCCTGACGGCCGATGAACTTGCCGTAGCACCACGACGAGACGACGAAGGCTGAGGCCCCGCAGTGAGCACCCGACCGCTCCTGGACGACACGGAGTCCCTCCGGGCGCGCCGTCGTGCGCTCCGGGCGGAGATGAACCGCGTCCAGCACTGGCGTCGGCTCCTGCGCGCCCGCATCGACCTCTCGGTGTCGGCTGCGCTCATCCCCGACCGGCTGGGGCTCGTCGCGTCGGGCGCGCTCTCCGACGTCACGCCGCCCGACCACGTCCGCATGACGACGCTCGTGCGCGGCGACCTGTCGGCGTCCGCGGTGCTCGACATCGAAGAGCTGCGTGACCTCGAGAGCGACGTGCAGGAGTACGGTCGTCGGGTGCGCTCGGAGCTCGAGCGTGTCACCGAGCAGCTCGTGCAGCGACTCACCGACGACCTCGTAAGAGCCCCTGGGCGCCTGTCGCCACTGTTCTGAGGCATGATGGTGTGTGTTGGGGCACACAACACCGACCCGATGGGACAGAACCGTGGACGACGCCGTCATCCTCTCCGCTCCCCTCTTCGCGGGACTCGACCCGCAGGAGGCGCAGCCGCTTCTCGACGCACTCACCCCTGTCCACCTCACGCGCGGCGAGACGCTGTTCAACGAGGGTGAACGTGGCGACAGGCTCTATGTCATCTCCGACGGCAAGGTGAAGCTGGGTCGCCGCTCGTCGGACGGCCGCGAGAACCTCATGGCCGTCCTCGGCCCGGGCGAGATGTTCGGCGAGCTCTCGCTGTTCGACCCGGGGCCCCGTACGCTCACGGCGACGGCCGTCGCGGACACGACGCTCCAGGAGCTCTCGCACGCGGACCTCGTCCGCTGGCTGCAGACGCACCCGGGCATGTCGAAGTTCCTCCTCGGTGCGCTCGCGCGTCGTCTGCGTCGCACGAACGAGAACCTTGCGGACCTCGTGTTCTCCGACGTCCCGGGGCGTGTCGCGAAGGCGCTTCTCGACCTCTCGACGCGGTTCGGTCACCCGACGGACGACGGCATCCGTGTCGCGCACGACCTCACGCAGGAGGAGCTTGCGCAGCTCGTCGGCGCGTCGCGGGAGACGGTCAACAAGGCGCTCGCCGACTTCGCGGCGCGCGGCTGGGTGCGTCGTGAGGGCCGTGCGGTCGTGCTGCTCGATATCGCGCGGCTCGAGCGCCGCGCGCGCTGATCCCCGCTGGCTCGCCGACGCGAGCCCGTTCGTCCGGGAGGGCGCCCACCACGAGGTGGGCGCCCTCCCGTCGTCGCCCCTGCCGTCGCCTCTTCCCGACGGATTGACGGCTTCCGACTATCGGATGGGCAGAAGCCGTCGATCCGTCGGGAGGTGTGCGCTCGGGTCAGGCGACCTCGACGACGAGCTCGACCTCGACGGGCGAGTCGAGCGGCAGGACCGCGACCCCGACCGCGGAGCGCGCATGGACCCCCGCGTCGCCGAGCAGCTCACCGAGGAACGTGCTCGCACCGTTGATGACGGCGGGCTGCCCCGTGAAGTCCGGGCGCGACGCGACGAACCCGACGACCTTGACGACCCGCACGATGCTGTCGAGGTCGCCGACGAGGTCCGCGACCGCCGCGAGCGCGTTGAGCACAGCCGTGCGCGCGAGCCCCGCAGCGACGTCGGGCGCGACGTCACCTTCCTCGGTGCCGACCTTGCCCGTCACGGAGAGCGCCCCGTCGACGAACGGCAGCTGGCCCGACGTGTGGACGAGGTTCCCCGTCCGCACCGCGGGCACGTACGCCGCGACCGGCGCCGCGACCGGAGGCAGGTCGAGGCCGAGCTCGGCGAGGCGCGCGAGGACGCGCCCGCTCACTTCTCGCCCGTCGGGCGCTTGAAGTACGCGACGACGTTCTCGTTGCCCGCGGGCCCGGGGACGATCTGGACGAGCTCCCAGCCGTCCGAGCCCCAGTTGTCGAGGATCGCCTTCGTCGCGTGGATGAGGACAGGAACGGTTGCGTACTCCCACGTGGTGACCATGCGAGGAGCGTAGCCCGCACCCGCCCGACGGTCACGGGCTGACGGCCAGCGTCCACCGTGATGCACCGCACGGGCGTCGTGCACACGATCCTCACCGTCCCGGCCGGGTCCTCCCAGCCAGGACCACTACCCTGGGAAGCATGTCTGCCACGCGCCCTGCCGCCCGTCAGGTCACCGTCCTCCAGGCTCTTGGTCTTCTCGTGACCTTCGTGCTCCTCGCCGGGGTCGGCGGCCTGCTCACGGCTGGCCTCGTCCTGCCCGCCGCCGCGGGCGCGAGCGCGATGACGAACACCGCGACGAAACTCTTCGACGAGCTGCCGACGGAACTCGAGCCTGGTGAACCGTCCCAGGCGTCGCACATCTATGCGGCGAACGGCAAGCTGCTTGCGACGTTCTACGCGGAGAACCGCACGGTCGTCGACCTCGACGAGATCTCCATGGCCATGCAGAACGCCGTCATCGCGATCGAGGACAAGCGCTTCTTCGCGCACGGCGGCGTCGACGTCGAGGGCATGGCGCGTGCGCTCGTCCTCAACGCGACGACGGGCAGCAAACAGGGCGCGTCGACGCTCACGCAGCAGTACGTGAAGAACGTGCTCATCGAGGAGGCGAACCGGCGGGGGGACAAGCTCGGTGTCGCGGCCGCGCGCGAGGGCACGAACGAGCGCAAGCTCCGTGAGGCGAAGCTCGCGATCGCGATCGAGGACCGCATGTCGAAGCTCGAGATTCTCGAGGCGTACCTCAACATCGCCCAGTTCGGCGTCTCCGTCTACGGCGTCGAGGCCGCCGCGAGCTACTACTTCGGCACGTCGGCCGCGGAGCTCACGCCCGTGCAGGCCGCGACGATCGCCGGCATCACGAAGGCCCCCGCGAAGTACGACCCGGAGCGCAACCCGGAGAACGCTGAGGCCCGCCGCAACATCGTGCTCCGCGAGATGTACACGCAGGGGTACATCACCAAGGCCGAGTACGACGAGGCCCGCGCGCTGAAGATCGCAGACACCCTGAAGATCACGCCGACGAAGCGCAACTGCGAGGCTGCGGGCGGCGCCGCGTACTTCTGCGACTACGTCACGAAGGTCCTCCTCAGCAACGAGGCGTTCGGCACGACGCAGTCCGAGCGCGACGATCTCCTCTACCGCGGCGGCCTCGAGATCCACACGACGATCGACCTCGACCTCCAGAAGATCGCGAACAAGGAGCTGCGTAACACGATCCCGACGAAGGACGCCTCGGGCCTCGGCACCGCGATGTCCGTCGTCGAGCCCGGCACGGGCAAGATTCTCGCGATGGCGCAGAACCGCACGTACGTCGCCGACCCGGAGGCCGTCGGCCCGGGCAAGACGTCGGTCAACTACAACACCGACCAGAAGCACGGTGGCTCGCGCGGGTTCCAGGCGGGTTCGACGTTCAAGGCGTTCACGCTCACCGAGTGGCTGCGTGAGGGGAAGCCCCTCAATGCGTCCGTGAGCGCGACGAAGACGATGTGGCCGGGCTCGACGTGGCGGGCGTCGTGCATCGACAACTACCGCTACGTCGGTGAGTACGGCCCGGGCAACTCCGACGGTCGCGCGAGCGGGCAGACGAGCGTCCTGCGCGCGACCGCGTTCTCCGTCAACACGGCGTTCGTCGCGATGGAGTCCCAGCTCGACCTGTGCGGCGTCGCCGAGTCGGCGCACCTCGCCGGGTTCCGCCCGTCGCTCGCGCTCGAGCGCGACGACCCGCCGTCGGACGACAACGGCGTCGAGGTCACCCCGTCGATGACGCTCGGCACCCAGAACACGTCGCCGCTCGCGATGGCGAACGCGTACGCGACGTTCGCGTCGGGCGGCACGTACTGCGACCCGGTCGCGATCACGCAGATCCTCACGGCTTCGGGCGAGGAACTTCCCGTGCCGCAGGCGAACTGCCGGACGACGCTCGACGCCGAGGTCGCCAACGGCGTCACGTACGCGTTGCAGAAGGTCCTCACCGAGGGTGGCGCGACGCGCGCTCGTCTCGCCGGCGGTCGCGTCGCCGCTGGCAAGACGGGGACGGCCCAGCTCAACCGTCACACGTGGTTCATCGGCTACACGCCCCAGCTCGCGACCGCCGTGTGGATCGGCAACCCCGACCGTGACACGTCGATGCAGTACATCCGCATCAACGGTGTCCCGTACTCGTACGTCTACGGCTCGACGCTCGCCGCGCCGACGTGGAAGCGGTTCATGGACCGAGCCCTCGAGGGCAAGCCGAACGTGGCCTTCCCGGACCCGACGACGAAGACGATCTACGGCGAGCGCGTGCCCGTCCCGTGGGTCGGCGGGCGCTCGGTCGCGGACGCGACGAGAATCCTCAACGAGGCAGGGTTCTCGGTCGTCGTCAACCCGGCGCAGGTGCCGTCGTCCTACCCGCGCGGCACCGTCGCGAACACGAACCCGTCCGGCACGACGACGGCGGGCTCGACGATCACCCTGAACATCTCGAGCGGCGAGCCTGTGCGGACCGACGTGGACGACGACGGGGACGACGACGGGGACGACGAGAAGGACAAGAAGAAGGACAAGAAGAAGGAACGACCTTCGCGGCCGGGCCGAGGGAATACCGACACCGATGACTGATCTGCGCAAGGCCGTCGGGTTCACGGCGCTCGCGGGGGCGGGCGCGCTCGCGTGGGCCCGACTCGAGGCCGAGGCGTTCGCCGTGCGGCACGTCACCGTGCCCGTTCTGCCGCCGGGGTCGTCGCCGCTGCGGGTCCTGCACGCGTCCGACCTTCACCTCACGCCGTCGCAGCACCGCAAGATCGCCTGGGTCCGGTCGCTCGCAGAGCTCGAACCGGACCTCGTCGTCACGACGGGCGACAACTTTGCGCACGTCGACGCGCTCGAGCCGCTCATGGTTGCGCTCGCGCCGCTCACGGCCTTCCCGGGTGTCTTCGTCATGGGGTCGAACGACTACTTCTCGCCGCTCGCGAAGAGCCCGGCACGCTACCTCATGCCGTCGTCACGTCGCCCTCAGACGAACGTCGTGCGGGAGCCGGACCTGCCGACCGCGGCGTTCGCAGCGCGCCTCACGGACGCGGGCTGGCTGGATCTCGACAACGCGCGTGCGCGGCTGCGGCTCGGCGACCTCGAGGTCGCGTTCGTGGGGCTCGACGACCCGCACATCGCACGTGACCGCCTGCCAGCCCCGGACGCGGCCGTGACCGACGGCGCCGACCTGCGCCTCGGGGTCGTCCACGCGCCCTACGTGCGCGCTCTCGACGCCCTGCGCGCCGACGGCGCCGAGGCGATCATCGCGGGGCACACGCACGGCGGGCAGCTGTGCGTCCCGGGCCTCGGGGCGCTCGTGACGAACTGCGACCTCGACCGGGGGCGCGCGAGCGGCCTGCACGGCTGGCCGGGCCCTCGCCCGGACGAGTTCGGCGGGCACGACTCGGCGTGGCTGCACGTGTCGAACGGCGTGGGGACGAGCCCGTACACGCCATTCCGGTTCGCGTGCCGGCCGTCGGCGACGATGCTCACGCTCGTCGCACGCTGAGGCCACCAGCTCGTCAGCCGCAGAGTTGCACCGGTTTCGTGTTGGGGCACTGCGTCGGATAGCATAGGCGAGGCTCGTTCACGGACGGACCACCGGGGTGTGGCGCAGCTTGGTAGCGCGCTTCGTTCGGGACGAAGAGGTCGCAGGTTCAAATCCTGTCACCCCGACCACCAGAAAGACCCTCCGACCAGCGGGAACGCTGAGGTCGGAGGGTCTTTTGCTCTGCCCGGCGGGTGCAGCAAGCGCAGCGTGCCGGTCGAGCACGGCCCGCCCCTCCCCGACTCGCAGGCCCCCGGCGCACTCCGACGGGCTCCAGCACGACGAGTCGGACACAGCAAGGCCCTCCCGCCAGCCGGGGGTGCTGGGGGGAGGGCCTTGACGTGGGGGGCTACTTCACCGTGAAGTCGGCACGCAGCAGCACCTCGTCACGCGACGACGGGCCGACGAGCAGCTCGAACGCGCCCGGCTCGACGATCCGCCGGCCGTCGGCGTCGACGATCGTGCACGCCGACGCGGGGATCTCGAGCTCGACGACGACGGACTCTCCCGGAGCGACCGACACCTGGCGGTAGCCCTTGAGCTCCTTGTCCGCCCAGCTCACCGACGTGACGACGTCGGACACGTACACCTGGACCGTCTCGAGCGACGGCCGCGCACCGGTGTTCGTGAGCGTCACCCGCGCCCGCACGGCGTCGGACGCGGACACCACGGGCGTCTCGACGACGAGGTCGGAGTACTCGACCGTCGTATACGAGAGGCCCTCGCCGAATGCCCAGGCAGGCGACTGCGTGAGGTCCGCGTACCGGTCACCGTGCTGGCCACGGATCTGGTTGTAGTACGTCGGTTGCTGCCCGACGTGCCGCGCGAACGTGATCGGCAGGCGGCCCGACGGCTCCGTGAGTCCGTAGACGATCTCAGCGAGCGCACGCCCACCCTGCATGCCCGGGCTCGCCGCCCACACGACCGCAGCCGCGTCCGCGACCGACGGCGGCAGGACGAGCGGCTTGCTCGCAAGAAGCACGACGACGACGGGCTTGCCCGTCGCGATGACCGCGTCGAGCAGCGCGACCTGACCTCCGATGAGCTCGAGCGTCGCCGTCGAGCGGCCCTCACCGACGAGCTCGATGCGGTCGCCGACGACCGCGACGACGACGTCAGACGCCTCGGCCGCAGCGACCGCCGCGGCGAGCTCCGCCTCGTCGACCGGTGCGGACGCGACGACGGGCGGACGCGGCTGCCCGTCAGGGAACGTCGCACCCGCGGGGTTGGGGACGAGCTCGAGGATGTCCGCGCCCCGGACGTACGTGACGTCGGAGCCCGCGGGGGCGAGCGCCCGCAGCCCGTCGAGGACGGTCGTGATCATCTCGCGCGGGTGGCCGTCGGGCAGCCAGTTGACCTGCCCCGACGACCCGGCCCAGTCTCCGAGCTGCGTCTGCGCGTCGTCTGCGAGGGGGCCGACGACCGCGATGCGGGCGGGCGCGTCCGCGGCGAGCGGGAGCGTGCCGTCGTTCTCGAGGAGCACGAGCGACCTGCGCGCGACCTCGAGGTTGAGGTCGGCGTGCGAGCCGATGACGGCCTCGATGCGCTCATCGGACGGGCGCCGCGGGTTCTCGAACAGCCCGAGCTCGAACTTCAGGGTGAGGATGCGCGCGACGGCCGCGTCAAGGTCCTTCTCCTCGAGCAGGCCCTGTGCGATCGCGTCGAGCGCCCCCTCGTAGAAGCCGGGCGTCGTCATCACCATGTCGTTGCCGGCCTTGACGGCGGCCGCAGCCGCGTGCGCGAGGTCGGGTTGGACCTTCTGCTCCCACACCATGCGGCCGACGTTGTCCCAGTCGGTGATGAGCATGCCGGTGTAGTCCCACTCGCCGCGCAGCACGTCGGTGAGGAGCCAGTCGTTGACCGTGATCGGCACGCCGTCCGTCGTCTGGTAGCCGAGCATGAACGTCCGGCAGCCCTCGCGCGCGACCCGCTCGAACGGCGGCAGGAACCACGAGCGCAGCTTGCGGCGCGAGATGTCGGCCTCGGACGCGTCGCGCCCGCCCTGCGTCTCGGAGTATCCGGCGAAGTGCTTGGCAGTCGCGAGGATCGCGGTCTCGTCGGTGAGGCCCTCTCCCTGGTAGCCGCGGACCATCGCGGACGCGAGCTCACCGATGAGGAACGGGTCCTCACCGAAGGTCTCGTCGACGCGGCCCCAGCGCAGGTCACGGGCGATGCACAGCACGGGTGAGAACGTCCAGTGCATGCCGGTGGCTGCGGCCTCGACGGCCGTCGCGCGCGCCATGCGCTCGATGAGCTCCGCGTCCCAGGACGCAGCCATGCCGAGCTGCGTCGGGTAGATCGTCGCGCCCTCGTAGAACGAGTGGCCGTGGATGACGTCCTCGCCGACGAGCAGCGGGATCCTCAGCCGCGTCTGCGCGGTGAGGTCGTGCGCCTCCCGGACGCGCTCGGGCGAGGTGTGGAGGATCGAGCCGACGTGCTTGTCGAGGATGTGCTCCCGGACGCCGTCGCGGGCGTCGAGCTGCATCATCTGGCCGACCTTCTCCTCGACCGTCATGCGGCCCAGGAGGTCGGCGACACGGTCGGCGACCCGCAGATCGGGGTTGAGGTAGGGCTCCATGGTCACTGGTTCTCCGTCGAGGTCTGGTGGGCGCGGACGACCGTCACGGCGTTGGTGACGTCAAGCCCCTTCTTCTTCATGGCGCGGGCACGTTCGCCCGCCGACCGCAGACGCGGGTTGACGTACTCGTCGATGCCGAAGTTCAGCAGTGCGAGTGCCACGCCGATCGCGGCGATGCACAGGCCGGGCGGCAGGTACCACCACCACTGGTTCTGGACGAAGGCTCCCTGGGCCGACGCCCAGTTGAGGATCGTGCCCCAGTTGTAGGCGTTCACCGGGATGACGCCGATGTACGAGAGGGTCGTGAGGCCGAGGATGGCCGCCGTGACCGAGCCGACGAACGACGAGGCGATGATCGCCATGAGGTTCGGCAGCATCTCGACGCCGATGATCCGGTGGAGCCGCTCACCGTTGAGCTTCGCCGCCTGGACGAAGTCACGGTTGCGCAGCGACATCGTCTGCGCCCTCAGGACGCGTGCACCCCACCCCCAGCCGAGGAGTCCGAGGACTGCGGCGATGAGCCACAACGGCGGGTTGGTGAACTGCGAGGCGATGATGATGAGGATGGGGATGCCGGGGATGACGAGGAAGACGTTCGCGAGCGCGGAGAGCGCCTCGGACCGCCAGCCCGAGAGGTAGCCGGCGAGGACGCCGACGACGATCGCGATGGTCATCGCGATGAGCGCGGTGAGCGCCCCGACGATGACGACGCCCCGCGTGCCGTAGATGACCTGGCTGAGGACGTCCTCGCCGAGGTGCGTCGTGCCGAGCCAGTGCTCGGCCGACGGCGGCTGCAGGCGCGCCCGCGGGTTGATCTGTGTGGGAGAGAACGGGGCAAGCTGCTCGGCGAAGATCGCGACGAGGACGAACGCCATGAGGATCGCGAGGCCCGCGATCGACTTCGCGTTGCGGAACATCGCGAACGCCGAGCCGAGCTTCGAGGCGCGCTGCCGGACGGTGAGGTAGGTGGTGGACATCGGTCAGGCCTCCGACTGGCGGGTACGGGGGTCGAGGACCGCGTAGACGAGGTCCGCGACGATGTTCGCGACGAGGACGGCGAGGACGATGACGAGGAAGCCGCCCTGCATGAGCGCGTAGTCCTTGGCGTTCGTCGCGTCGAGGAGCATCTTGCCGACGCCCGGGTAGGAGAAGACCTGCTCGACGATGATCGCGCCGCCGACGATGAAGCCGATCGACAGGGCGAACGACTGGATCTGCGGGAGGACCGCGTTCCGTGCGGCGTAACGCCACAGGACGCGTCGGTTCGGCATGCCCTTGGCCTGCGCGACGGTGATGTAGTCCTCGTCGAGGACGGTGAGCATCATGTTGCGCATGCCGAGCATCCACCCGCCGAGCGACGCGATGACGATCGTTGCGAGCGGCAGGGTGCCGTGCTCGATGACGTTGAGGATGAACTCGAGGTTGAACCCTGGCTCCTGGCCGACGCCGTAGGCCTTGCCGATGGGTAACCAGCCGAGGCCCACGGAGAACACCGAGATCGCCATGAGGCCGATCCAGAAGTACGGGACGGTCGAGAGGAACGTCGTGATGGGGATGAGCACGTCGAGGCGGGAGCCTCGCTTCCATCCGACGAACGCGCCGCCGACCGTGCCGATCACGACGGCGGCGAGCGTCGCGAGGCCGATGAGCCCGACGGTCCACGGCAGGGCCGTCGCGATGACGCCGCTCACCGGCTGGAGGCCGTGGGTGATCGAGACACCGAGGTCGCCCCGCAGGAGCATCCCGAAGTAGTCGACGTACTGCTCCCACATCGACTTGTCGGAGTCCAAGCCGAGGAGCGCCCGCAGGGCGTCCGCGGCCTCGGGCGAGATCTCGCGGTTGCGCGCGAGGTAGTTGTCGACGGCGTCGCCCTTCATCATGCGCGGCACGAAGAAGTTGATGGTGAGCGCCGCCCACAGCGTGAAGAGGTAAAAGGCGGCGCGCTGGCCGAGGAAGCGCCACGGGACTTTGGCACGCGCCTTGGCCGCCTGGGTCGCGGTGGTGCCCTGCGTGACGACCTCTGTCACGTCGGTCGTGGTCATGACGCACCTCCTGCGCGCGCAGCGAAGAAGCGCTCCGGGTCGGGCGAGGCCCCACGGAGAGCGCGGGTGTACGGGTCCTGCGGGCGCAGGATGACGTCGTCGGCAGGTCCGTGCTCGACGATGCGTCCCTGGTTGAGGACGATGATCTCGTCGGAGAAGTAGCGCGCCGTCGCGAGGTCGTGGGTGATGTAGAGGACGCCGAGGCCGTCCTCGCGCCGGATCTCGGCGAGCAGGTTGAGCACGCCCATGCGCAGCGAGACGTCGAGCATCGAGACGGGCTCGTCGGCGACGAGCAGCGTCGGCCGCGGAGCGAGCGCACGTGCGATTGCGACGCGCTGGCGCTGGCCACCGGAGAGCTCGTGCGGACGGCGGTCGATGACGACCGACGGGTCGAGGTGGACCTTCTCGAGGAGGCGGTGCACCTCCGCCTCGATCTCGTCGGGCGGCACGACCCCGGACAGCGCGAGGGGGCGCTCCACGTGGTGCCGGATCGAGTGGTACGGGTTGAGCGAGGCGAACGGGTCCTGGAAGACCATCCGCAGCTGCTGCCGGTAGGCGCGCAGCGCCTTCCCGCGCGACGGGACGGGGGCACCGTCGAGCAGCACCTCGCCCTTCGTGGGCCGCTCCATCTGCGTGAGGATCTTCGCGACGGTCGACTTGCCGGAGCCGGACTGGCCGACCATGCCGATGCACTGCCCGGTCGTCAGCGTGAAGGACACGTCGGAGAGCGCGTCGATCGCGCCGGCGCCACGCACACGGTAGGTCTTCGTGACGTTGCGGACCTCGAGGGTGCTCATTCGTTCACCTGCTTCTCGGCCGTCAGACGGGGGAAGGACGACAGGAGCTTGCGCGTGTACTCGTGCTGCGGGCGGAACCAGATGTTCTCGGCCGTGTCCTGCTCGACGATCTCGCCGTCCTTCATGATGGCGATGCGGTCGGAGATCTCGAGGAGCAGCGGCAGGTCGTGCGTGATGAAGACGACCGAGAAGCCGAAGGCCTCGCGCAGGCTCGTGATCTCGCGGAGGATCTCGCGCTGGACGAGCACGTCGAGCGCCGTCGTCGGCTCGTCCATGACGACGAGCTGAGGGCGCAGCGCGAGCGCCATGGCGATCATGATGCGCTGCCGCATGCCGCCGGAGAGCTCGTGCGGGTAGCTCTTGAGGCGCTGACCGCCGACCTTGACGATCTCGAGCAGCTCGACGACGGCGGCGGTGCGCTGCGCCTTCGACATCTGCGGGCGGTGCACCTCGAAGACGTCGGCGAGCTGGGCGCCGATCGTCGCGACCGGGTTGAGCGCGTTCATCGCCCCCTGGAACACCATGGAGATCTTGTCCCAGCGGAACGACATCATCGCGTCGGCCGAGAGGCCGAGGATGTCGACGTCCCTGCCGTCCGCGTCGTGCCAGACGACGGACCCGCCGGGGATCGTCGCCGGGGGGCGCAGGAGTCGCTGGATGCCGTAGGCGAGGGTCGTCTTGCCGCACCCGGACTCGCCGGCGAGCCCGAGGATCTCCCCACGGCGGAGGGTGAGGGAGACGTTCTTCACCGCCTCGACAGGCGGCTCGACCTCGTACACGACGGAGAAGTCGCGTATCGAGAGCAGTGGTTCTTTCACGGGGGTCACCTTCCGGGGGTCGTCGTCCGCGCGACGGGCAGCGGGCCGGTGCGGCCGAGGGGCCACGCCGACCCGCTGCGTGTCGTGAACCGTCAGGAGACGGGCTTGAGGTTCTGCAGGACCATGGTGATCTCAGCCTGGGTCGGGTCGGCCGAGGCGTACATGTTGTCCTCGGTCGGCCAGCCCGTGTAGCTGCGCTCGTTGAAGAGACCGATGAGCGGGTGCGCACCGAGCGGGATCGCCGGGATGTCCTTGACGAACGCCTTCTGGATCGTCGTCATCGCGGCGAGCCGTGCCTCGTCGCTGTCGGCGGTGGCGTAGGCCGCGAGGGCCTCGTCGACCGCCGGGTTGTCGTACCGGCCGAAGTTGAACTGGGCGGTGTTCTTGTCCTTGTCGATCCAGCGGGTGCCCATGATCGAGTCGTAGACGCCCCAGGCGCCCTCACCGTCGAGCCAGTGGATGATCGCGCCGAACGTCGCCTGCTGGCGAGCTTCGTCCCAGCCGCCCCAGTCGGGCTGGTCGATGGTGACCTCGATGCCGAGCTGCTTGAGCTCCTCGGCGAGGAGCGCCTGCTCCGTGTTCCAGTCGGACCATCCGGCGGGCACGGAGACGGAGAACGTCACCTTCTCGCCGTCGGGGTCGACGAGGGCCGTTCCGACACCGGTGTACCCGGCGTCCGTGAGGATCGTCTTGGCCTTCTCGATGTCGACCGTGTAGACCTGACCGGCGAACTCGTCGATGACGTCCTTCTGGAGCGAGGGGCCGAGGCCCGTCACGGAGTCGACGACGGCCGAGGCACCCTCACGGGCGATGTCGACGTATGCGGACCGGTCGATCGTCCAGGCGAGCGCCTCGCGGAGCGCGGGGTTGTCGAACGGCTTGCGGGTGAGGTTGAGGAAGAGGGTCGCGGCGCCGGCCGTGGGTGTGATGAGCTGGCGGTTGGCGTCGTCAACCTCGAGGAAGGACTTCTGGATCTGCGGGAGGAACGCCTGGGCCCAGTCCGCGTCGCCTGTGGCGAGCGCGGTGGTGAGGGCCGCGTTGTCGCCGTAGGAGACGTAGTGGAGCTCGGGGACGGCAAGCTCGCCGCCCCACCAGTCAGGGTTGGCCTTGAGGGTGACGGCCTGCGTGGTCCATGAGGAGAGCGTGTACGGGCCGGTGCCGATCGCCTCGCCCTCGCCCGTGAGCGGGGCGGTCGACGGGTCGTCGATGTTGTCCCAGATGTGCTTGGGGACGATCGGGACGTGGAGGACGGAGCCGCGCTTGACGAACTTCGAGTCCTTGAACTTCAGGGTTGCGGTGCTGCCGTCGACGTCGGCACCGAGGTAGTTGAGCGCTGCCGAGTCGGTGAGGCGTCCGTCGAGGTACATGTCGAACGTGCCGACGATGTCGTCGATGGTGAAGGGCTTGCCGTCGTGCCACGTGACGCCCTCGCGGGCGGTGACCGTGAGCTCGGTGTAGTCGTCGTTCCACTCGACGCTCGAGGCGAGTCGCGGGGTGACGACCGAGTTGTCGGCCGTGTTGACGAGCGCCATGGTCTCGAACATCACCTGGCGGTAGCCGTACATCGAGGCCGAGGTGTCGCCGAGGTACGGGTTGTGGGACTCGGTGGTGATGGCGCCGTCGGGCTTGGCGATGGTGAGCGCCACCGTGCCCTTGCCCGTGCCGCCGGTGCTCGAGCCGCCGGTGTTCGTGCCGCCGGTGGCTCCGCCGTTGCCGCTACCGCCGCTGCAGCCGGCGAGGAGGAGTGCTGCAGCCGCGGCAAGGGCTGCCGCGGTCTTCATGGGTGACTTCATCGTCGCTCCTGTGGTGGATCGAGCCCCTCCGTCGGGGCCGTTGCCATGGTGGATGGCTTTAACTTACTGTCGAGAAAGTAAGATGGGAAGTCGACAGGGTCACAGTTCGGCAACGACAATGGGCAGCGCCGCCCCTGACGACCCCGAGGTCCGCGCTCCGCCCGACAACGAGAAGGGCTCCACCATGGCCACCCCGCCCGCCCGCAGGCCCCTCCAGCCCCGCCCCGAGACGGCGCGACGGCGCGAGGAGATCCTCCGCGCGGCCATCGCGACGTTCGGCGCCAAGGGGTACAAGGGGCCGCTGAGCGACATCGCCGAGCAGGTCGGCATGACGCACGCGGGCGTGCTCCACTACTTCGGATCCAAGAGCGCACTGCTCCTCGAGGTCCTCAAGTTCCGCGACTTCGAGGATGTCGAAGACCTTCCCACCCACCACATGCCCGGCGACGCCGGCCTCTTCCGGCACCTCGTCAAGACAGCGTTCCTCAACGCGCGGCGCGCCGGGATCGTCCAGGCCTTCACCGTCCTCTCAAGCGAGGCCGTCACCGACGACCACCCGGCCCGGAGCTTCTTCGAGGAGCGCTACGTCAACCTGCGCGCCGAGGTCGCCGACGCGTTCCGGGTGATGTGCGCCGAGGAAGGCATCGATGCGCCCGAGACCGTCGACCGCGCCGCGGCGTCGATCCTCGCCGTCATGGACGGCCTCCAGATCCAGTGGCTCCTCGACCCCACAGCCGTCGAGCTCGGCGAGACCACCGAGTTCGCGATCGAGGCGATCGTCGCCCAGGTCCTCAGCCCCCGCGACACACCCCTGTCGAGCCCGCCCCGCTCCCCGACGGATTGATGGCTTCCCCCCCGTCGAACGGGGGGGAAGCCATCAATCCGTCGCACGGGGGCGGCGTGACAGACGTCCTACGAATCTGAGTGGGGCCCGCCCTAGCATGGGGCGGAAGGAGTGACCCGTGCGTTCCCAGCCCGCGCACGCCGCCCACCCGATGACCCGCACCTCCGCGCCCTCGCGCGCGCCCCTCACCCCCACCTCTCCGAGCCGCTGGTCGACCGTCCCCGCCGACCTCCTCGCCGGCGTCACCGTCGGCGTCGTCGCGCTCCCCCTCGCTCTCGCATTCGGCGTGAGCTCGGGCGTCGGCCCCGCCGCCGGCCTCGTCACCGCGGTCGTCGCCGGCATCGTCGCCGCAGTGTTCGGCGGCTCGCGCGTGCAGGTCTCCGGCCCGACGGGCGCCATGGCGGTCGTCCTCGCCCCGCTCGTCGCCATCCACGGCGCCGACGCCGTCCCGCTCGTCGCGATCATGGCGGGCCTCATGGTCCTCGCGCTCGGTGCCGCGCGGCTCGGCCGCGTCGTCACGTTCATCCCGTGGCCTGTCGTCGAGGGCTTCACGCTCGGCATCGCGACGATCATCTTCCTCCAGCAGGTGCCCGCCGCCGTCGGCGTCGACGCGCCCGCCGGCCAGAACCCTCTCGTCGCCGCCGTCGACGTCATCGGCCGGGCAGGCGACACGGTGCTGTGGACCCTCGGGACCGTCGCTGTCGTCGTCACGCTCATGCTCGTGCTGCCACGCCTGTGGGCCGCGCTGCCGGCGTCGCTCGTCGCGATCATCGTCGTCACGGTCGTCGCCGAGCTCGTCGACGCCCCCGTCGCCCGCATCGGCGCGCTCCCCGACTCCCTCCCCGCACCGTCGATCCCCGGTATCACGCCCGCGTTGCTCGGCGAGCTCGCCGGACCCGCCGCCGCCGTCGCGGCGCTCGCCGCGATCGAGTCGCTGCTGTCCGCGCGCGTCGCCGCGACGATGCCGTCCGACACCCTCACCGACGACGCCCGCCGCTACGACCCCGACCGCGAGCTCGTCGGGCAGGGTCTCGCAAGCGTCGCCGCCGGGCTCTTCGGCGGCATGCCCGCGACCGGCGCAATCGCCCGTACCGCCGTCAACGTCCGCGCCGGCGCACGGACCCGCCTCGCGGCGGTCGTCCACGGCCTCGTCATCCTCGTCGTCATCTACGCCGCGACCGGGCCCGTCGGGCAGATCCCGCTCGCCGCGCTCTCCGGCGTCCTCATGGTCACCGCCGTGCGGATGGTCGACGTCCGCGCCGTACGGACCGTCCTGCGCTCGACGCGCGGCAGCGCGCTCGTCCTCGTCGTCACCGCGATCGTGACGATCGCCGTCGACCTCGTCCAGGCGATCGTCGTCGGGCTCGCGGTCGCGGCGCTCCTCGCGCTGCGCGCGCTCTCGCGCGCGTCCGTCGTCCACCGGCAGCCCCTGCCCGGGCCCGCGGCCGACGGCGACGAACAGATCGCGCTCTTCCGGCTCGACGGCTCGATGTTCTTCGGCGCCGCCGACCGCATCGCCGAGACCGTTCAGCGCGACCACGGCGCACGCGTCGTCGTCCTGCGCCTCTCCGGGCTGCGGCTCGTCGACGCGACAGGAGCGCACGCGCTCGCCGAGCTCGTCGGAACCCTCGAGCGGTCGGGAGTCACCGTGCTCGTCAAGGGCGTGCAGGAGCAGCACCGCAGCGTGCTCACCCGCGTCGGCGTGCTCGACGAGCTCGCGAGCGAGCAGCACCTCTTCGAGGACCTCGACGCGGCGATCGCGCACGCGCGCGACCACGTCGCGCGCCCACGGCCCTGACCCACGGCCCTCACCCAAGCCCGCCCGGCCCCGCCCTCTCCCCTCCCCGTCCCCACCCGACTCGTAGGCCCCAGCACCATCGAACAGTGCTCCGCACCTACGAGTCGCGGGTCGGGTCGGCGCCGCCGAGCCGGGGACGCGAAAGGCCCGCCTCGCGCCGGAGCGCGAGGCGGGCCTCAGGGGGTGGTGCGCGGTCAACCGCGTCCCTCTCGACGCGACATCGCGAGCGATGCCGCCGTCCCGGTCGACCCGCCCCCTGCGTCGGGTCGCGCACGCGACGCCCCCATCATGCCCTATCTGCCCGTACCTCGCGAGACACCGTCCACCGACGGCGCCGCCGACCGGGACGACGGCCTCGGCGGGACGTCAGCCCTCGACGGTGCGACGAGCCCGGACGTCGGCCGCGAGCCCGCGGAGGAGCTCCGCGGTCGTGCCCCAGTCGAGGCATTCGTCGGTGACGGAGCGGCCGTAGACGAGCCCCGACGGTGCGGGCTTCTGCGCGCCAGCAACGATGAACGACTCCATCATCACGGCGGCGATCTCGTGGTTGCCCGCGGCGACGGACGCGCCGATCTCGCGGACGACCTCGGCCTGCCGCTCCCACGACTTGCCCGAGTTGCCGTGGGACGCGTCGATCATGAGCCGTCGGCCGAGGCCCGAGGCCTCCGCGACGTCGAGCGCGGCCGACACCGAGGCATCGTCGTAGTTGGGGCCGCTGCGGCCGCCGCGGAGGATGACGTGGCAGTCGGGGTTGCCCGCGGTCGCGACGGCGGCCGCACGCCCCTGGGAGTCGATGCCGAAGAAGGTGTGCTCGGCCGCCGCGGTGATGCAGCCGTCGACAGCGATCTTCACGTCGCCGTCGGTCGCGTTCTTGAAGCCCACGGGCATCGAGAGGCCTGACGCGAGCTGGCGGTGCACCTGCGACTCGGCGTTGCGCGCGCCGATCGCGCCCCAGGTGACGGCGTCCGCGATGAACTGGGGGCTCGTCGGCTCGAGGAACTCGCACGCGGCGGGCACGCCCTCATCGAGGACGCCTAGGAGGACCTCGCGCGCGAGGCGCAGGCCGCGGCGGATGTCGTGCGTGCCGTCGAGGTCGGGATCGTTGATGAGGCCCTTCCAGCCGACGGTCGTGCGCGGCTTCTCGAAGTACACGCGCATGACGACGCAGAGGTCCTTCTCGAGCTCGGGCACGAGCGCGGCGAGGCGCTGCGCGTAGTCGAGCGCTGCGTCGGCGTCGTGCACGGAGCAGGGGCCGACGACGACGACGAGCCGGTCGTCCTCGCCCGCGAGGACGCGTCGCACCTCGTCGCGCGAGCGGGCGACGAGCTCGGCGGCCGTGCCGGTGAGCGGGAGGTCGGCGAGCATCTCGGCGGGCGTCGGCAGCGGGTCGAGCTCGCGGACGCGGAGGTCGCTCGTCGCGGGGGCGAGCGGCGTGGTGGCGGTCATGGGTGGTGCTCCTCGGTGGGGTCTGGTCGACGGAGCCCCGTCGCCGCGGAAGCCGTCCGTCTCATGACGAAGGGCCCGGACGCGGTCGCGTCCAAGGCCCTGTGCTGGCTCCGGTGGGAAGGTTGTCGGTCAGGCGCACGCCCGCGAAGCCCCACCAGGAGCCTGCGTAAAGCGCCAATACCGACGGATCTGCATGTGAGCGAGGCTAGCACAGGCCGTCTTGCCTGCCGAAAGGCGTGTCCACGCCTCGGGCGGGACGGTCCCGCTGCGCGTCGGTCAGCAGCCCCACGCCTCGCCGGGCGCGAGGTCGGTCGTCGTCATGAGGAAGAGCGTCTGCGGGATCTGCAGCGTCTGCGTGCGGGTGACTCCGAGCGTCGTCACGCCGACGTCGATCGTGCTGATGCCCTCCGCGACGCCCGCGCTGTAGTTCACGGAGCCGTCCGACGGTCCGCACGACCACATCGGACGCACCTCGATCTTCGCGCTCTCGCCCGGCTCGAGGCGCAGCGACCGGACCGGCTCGCCCGTCGTCACCGTCCCGCCCTCGGGTGCGATCCGCGTGAGGAGGACGCCCGCCCGACGGATGTCCCGGTCTCCCTCGGGCGCGTCCTTCGACGCGACGGTCACGGGGAACGGGCCCTCGTTGAGGATGTCCCACGCGTACGCGGTGTCGTCCGGCCCCGTCGGGTCCGTGACGACGACGACGAGATTCTCCGCGGGGAAGCGCGCCGTGTCCTCGTAGAGGTTGTTCCAGCCGAAGCCGCCATGCTCGAGGCGTGGCGTCGTCACCCACCAGCCGGCGACGCCGAGGACCACCGGCAGGACGAGGAGCGTCGCGATGAGTGCGCGCGGGCCCCGACCCAGCGGCGACGACGACGTCCGTGCCGACGACGATGGCGCGGCGTCCGTCGTGCGGCCTTCGGGCAGGGTCGCGACCGCGTCGCCTGAGTGCGTCATGCCGGAATCGTCCCGGAGATCTGGGGCGCCGTCAACGCCCCGGCCCGCTGCGGCGACCGGCCTGCCGTCACTCGACCGGCGCGTCCCGCACGACGAGCCACGTGCCCCACGCGGCGAGCAGCCACCCGATGGCGCCGCCGATCAGGACGACGAGCCACGCGGGGGCGCCGAGCACGAGGGGCCCGTCGCCCCCCGCCACCTCGAACGCGGCAAGCGCGACGGCCGCGGGCAGCAGCGTGAGCGGGAGCGCGAGCGTGCCGCGCCAGCCGCCGAGGCGGCGGTAGACGTGCCCGACGAGGACGCCCGTCGTGAAGAGCACTCCCGAGGCGAGGACGTGCGCGAGGAGCGCGAGCCACGTCCCGGAGCCGCTCGTCACGAGGATCCCGTCGACGGGCCGCACGTCGTGGCCGAGGGCACGCACGACGAGGTCGACGAGCGCGAGCAGGAGCCAGCCGGCCGCACCGAACGTCACGGCGATGATCGCCGCGGCCCGCCACTCCCCGTGCACGAGGGTGCGTCGTGTGCCGCCGGCGACGAGGTGGAGCCGCGACATCTGGGCGAGGAGCACGATGCCCATGACGAAGAGGAAGATCCACGGCGCGGTGAAGGACCCGGCGGCGGACCGCAGCTCGGTGTCGCCGCCGAGGAGGGGGACGGCGGCCTGGAGGGCGAGCACGGCGACGTAGATCGCCCAGAACCAGGCGCCGATCCACCAGGTGGCGCCGACGAGGTTCCACGTGACGGCGCTCGTGGCGCGACGCTCTGCGGCGGCCACGAAGGTGGCGCGGGCGGTGGCCGTGCGGTCGGGGGTGGTCGTGGTCATCGCTCCTCCTCGGTGGCGGGGGCGGCACCGGCGCCGCCGGTGAGGTGGACGAAGAGGTCCTGAACGGACACGCCGCCGACGTCGAGGCCGGCGGCGCGTGCCGCGGCGTGCTCGTCGGCGCTGAGCGCACCGTCGAGCGTCACCTGGGTCGTGGAACCCAGCTGCTGACGTGCGAGGACGGGGCGGTCGCCCGCGACGCGGGCGACGTCGGCCGCGGGGCCGGTGAGCGTCACACCGCGGCCGCGCACGTCGTCGGCGCTCTCCGCGAGGAGGACGCGGCCACGGTCGAGGATGACGACGTCCTCGAAGAGCCTCTCGACCTCACCGATGAGGTGGCTCGAGAGGACGATCGTGCGAGGGTGCTCGGCGTAGTCGGCGAGGAGCACGTCGTAGAACGCGTAGCGGTGCGCGGCGTCGAGGCCGAGGTAGGACTCGTCGAGGATCGTCAGCGGGGCGCGGGAGGCCAGGCCGACGACGATGCCGAGCGCGGAGCGCTGACCGCGCGAGAGCCGCTCGGGGTGCGTGCCGACGTCGAGGCCGAAGAGCCCGACGAGGTGCTCGGCGAGGTCGGCGTCCCAGCTGGGGCGGACCTCGGCGTGGAACGCGAGCGTGTCGCGCGCCGCGGTGCCCTCCCAGTGGTCGCCGCTCTCGCGGACGAGCTGGGTTCCGGTCGCGGTCCACGTGTTCTCGAAGGGGTCCTCGAGGGCGCCCGCGGGCCCGACGAGGACGCGGCCCGCGATGGGCCGGCGCCAGCCGGCGAGGAGCGCGGCGAGCGTCGACTTGCCCGCACCGTTGCGGCCGAGGAGGCCGGTGATGACGCCGGGGCGGATGGTGAGGTCGAGATTGTCGAGGGCCGGGGCGTCGTCGCGGCGGTAGCGCAGCGTGACGCCCTCGAGCCGGGCGCCGAAGGGCTGAGGGGTCATCGGGGGTCACCTCCGGGGGTGGTGCGGGCGTGGCCGCGGATGTGGTCGACGAGCTCGTCGACAGGGATGCCGAGGAGCGCGGCCCGGTCGAGCGCCGGGTCGAGGACGTCGGTGTAGAAGGTGCGGCGGTGCTCTGCGAGCAGGGCGTCACGTGCGCCGTCGGCGACGAACATGCCGATGCCGCGTCGTTTGACGAGGAGCCCTTCGTCGACGAGGCCCGCGTACGCCTTGGCGGCCGTTGCGGGGTTGAGCCGGAAGGTCGTCGAGAGCTGCGTCGTCGACATCACCTGGTCGCCGTCAGCGAGGTCGCCGGCGAGGATCTGCGTGCGCACCCATGCGGCGATCTGGACGTAGATCGGTTCGGGTCCGTCGAACATCACGCCTCCTCGTTCGCTGGTTCATTACTTGAGTAATGAACCATGGAACTGGAGGGGCGTCAAGATCTGCGCAGCAGCCGGAGCGCACGGCCGGCTGCCGCCGCGCTCCCGCCCGCCGCTAGACGCAGGGCAGCGACGGATCGTCGGGGAAGTGGACGGCGTAGACGTCGGGCAGCGTGATCGTCAGCGTGCGCGGCAGGCCGAGGGTGACGACGCGCAGCTCGACGCTGCGCACCGCGTGCGCGGCGCCCTCCGAGGCGACAGGGAGGCCCCGGCACCCCTCCGGGAAGAGGATCTCGAGGGCGACGGAACCGCCCTTCGGGATCGTCGTCGCCGCCGTGGCGGAGTCGCCGACGAGCGCGCCGGCCGCGTCGACCGCGAGCGGCCGGAACCTCACGCCAAGATCGCGCGCCGTGGGGCTCTCGGCCTCGGAGACCGTCACGGGCACCATCGTGCCGTTGTGGACCTCGACCCATAGCGAGCTCACGGGACCGTCGGCCGCGTCGACGGGGACGACGCCGCGAAGCGAGCCCGCGTCGACGACGGGCGTGAGGCCGACGAACAGCCACACAGCGACGCCGAGGGCGGCGACCGCGGCCCAGCCCCTCCACCTGCCGCGGCGGGGCGTGGCGGGCTGGTCGTCGGGCGCGTCGTCGCGGGCGTCGTCGGTCATGGGCCGAGGGTAGCGGGCCGGGGCCCGCCGACCGCGGCGACGGCGCGTACGGCCGCGACGGCGCACAGGTCCGCGACGACGCGCCGGGGCGCGCGGAGGCCGGGAAATGACACGCGTGAGATCCGTGGCGGATTCCCGCCCCTGGGAGGGCGTCACGCAAGTCGGCCGGGACCTAGGTCCCACCGCTCAGAAACCACAAGATCTAGTCTTACAACCGCGCACCACCACTAGATGTAGTGCTCAGCCGACGGAGACAGGGCGGGGATCGACGTGACGATCATGCTGGACGAAACCGAGCAGGACGCACAGCCGACAGCGCGCCCGGGCACCCTCACCGTGCGCAAGCGTGACGGCCGCGCGCTCCCCTTCGACACGAGCCGCATCACCGGCGCGATCACCAAGGCCTTCGTCGAGGTTCACGGCGAGCTCACCGCGCTCCACGAGCTGACGATCGCCGACCTCGTCGAGCGAGCCCTCGCCGAGCTCCACGCCCGCTACACGGGCGTCGTGCAGATCTACGAGATCCAGAACGTCGTCGAGCACACCCTCCTGTCCTCCCACGAGTACGACGTCGCCAAGGCGTACATCGACTACCGCGTGCAGCGCGACCTCGCCCGTTCGCAGGCGCTCGACGTCAACCACTCGATCGATCAGCTCGTCGGCAAGGACGCCACCGTCGTCCACGAAAACGCCAACAAGGACGCCGACGTCTTCAACACCCAGCGGGACCTCACGGCCGGCGCGGTCGGCAAGGCCATCGGCCTGCGGATGCTGCCCCCGCACGTCGCCAACGCCCACGCCAAGGGCGACATCCACTACCACGACCTCGACTACCACCCGTACGCGCCGATGACGAACTGCTGCCTCATCGACTTCGACGCGATGCTCTCCGAGGGCTTCCGCATCGGCAACGCCCAGGTGTCCCCGCCCCGCTCGATCCAGACGGCGACCGCGCAGATCACGCAGATCATCGCGAACGTCTCCTCGAGCCAGTACGGCGGGTGCACGGTCAACCGCATCGACGAGCTGCTCGCTCCCTACGCGGAGCTCAACTACGCGAAGCACCTCGCCGAGGCCGAGCAGTGGATCGACGACCCGGCGAAGCGCGACGACTACGCGCACGCGAAGACGCGCAAGGACATCTACGACTCGATGCAGTCCCTCGAGTACGAGATCAACACCCTGTTCACGTCGAACGGGCAGACGCCGTTCACGTCGGTCGGCTTCGGCCTGGGCACGAGCTGGTTCTCGCGCGAGATCCAGCGGGCGATCCTCGAGGTGCGGATCCTCGGCCTCGGCCGCGAGCGCCGCACGGCGATCTTCCCCAAGCTCATCTTCACGCTGCGCCGCGGCACGAACCTCGAGCCGGCCGACCCGAACTACGACCTCAAGCAGCTCGCCGTCGAGTGCTCGACGAAGCGCATGTACCCGGACATCCTCAGCTACGACAAGATCGTCGAGCTCACCGGCTCGTTCAAGGCGCCCATGGGTTGCCGCTCGTTCCTCCAGGGCTGGACGGACGCCGAGGGCAACGACGTGGTCGAGGGCCGCATGAACCTCGGCGTCGTGACACTCAACGTGCCGCGCATCGCGCTCGAGACGCGCGGCGACCTCGACGCGTTCTGGGCGCTGCTCGACGAGCGGCTCGACACGGTGCACGACGCGCTGCTCTTCCGCGTCGAGCGCTGCAAGGAGGCGGTGCCGGCGAACGCGCCGATCCTCTACCGTCACGGGGCGTTCGGTCAGCGTCTTGCGCCGTCCGACGACGTCGACCAGCTCTTCCGCGACGGCCGCGCGACGGTGTCGCTCGGGTACATCGGCCTCTACGAGGCGGCCGCGGCGTTCTTCGGCGGCGACTGGGAGTCGAACCCGGAGGCGAAGGAGTTCACGCTGCGCGTCCTGCGGACCCTCGCCGACCACGCGAAGGCGTGGACGAAGGAGCACCACTACCAGTTCTCCGTGTACGCGACGCCGAGCGAGTCCCTCACGGACCGCTTCGCGCGGCTCGACGCGAAGAAGTTCGGCGACGTCGAGAACATCACCGACAAGGGCTACTACACGAACTCGTTCCACTACGACGTCCGCAAGGCACCGACGCCGTTCGAGAAGCTCGACTTCGAGATGGAGTACGCGCCGCTGACGTCGGGCGGGTTCATCCACTACTGCGAGTACCCGATCCTCCAGCAGAACCCCAAGGCTCTCGAGGCCGTGTGGGACTACGCGTACGACCGCGTCGGCTACCTCGGCACGAACACGCCGATCGACCACTGCCTCGAGTGCGACTACAAGGGCGACTTCACGCCGACGGCCCGCGGCTTCGCGTGCCCCGCGTGCGGTAACGACGACCCGCGCACGTGCGACGTCGTCAAGCGCACGTGCGGCTACCTCGGCAACCCGCAGCAGCGGCCCATGGTCAAGGGGCGGCACGTGGAGATCTCGTCGCGCGTCAAGCACATGGCGGGCTCGACGGGTTCGCTGCCCGACGGCTCCGCACCCGCTGCGGGCTGAGCCCCGTGTCGCGTGACCCCCTGCCCGACTGGCGGTCCGACCGTCTCAGCCAGGACCGCGTCGCCGACTATAAGCCGTTCGTCATGGTCGACGGCGAGGGCGTGCGCTGCTCGCTGTACGTGAGCGGCTGTCCGTTCGCGTGCGAGGGCTGCTTCAACGAGGCGGCGTGGTCGTTCCGGTACGGGCACGAGTTCGACGACGCCCTCGCCGAGCGCATCGCCGCGGACCTCGCGCATCCCGCCGTCCAGGGCCTCACCCTGCTCGGCGGGGAGCCGTTCCTCAACACTTCCGTGTGCTTGCAGGTCGTGCGCCGGCTGCGGGCCGAGCACGGGCGGGCCAGGGACGTGTGGGCGTGGAGCGGCTACACGTTCGAGGAGCTCCTCGCGTGGGCGTCTGCCGGACATGCGGACAAGGCCGAGCTCCTCGCCGAGGTCGACGTGCTCGTCGACGGCCGCTTCGACCTTGCGCAGCGCGACCTGCGGCTCGCGTTCCGCGGCTCGCGCAACCAGCGGGTGCTCGACGTGCGGGCGTCGCTCGCGGCGGGGGCCGCGGTGCCGTGGGCGGGCGTGGCGGACGCGTCCGCGGCGGCGGAGCAGATCGACCGGCGGGCGCTCATCTAGGAACGTCCCGTCGCTGCACTCCCGTCCCCGCCTCGCCTCGCCCACCCCACCCGTCAATCCGTCGGTTGCTTGGACACGGGAATCTCCCCCTCGCGCGGTCCCGGTGCCTCGCGTAGGTTTTGTGAATACAGCCGTACTCACAACGGCCGACCGAGGGGAAGCTCATGATCCTGGCCGCGATCATCGTCTGCGAGGTGGCGTTCTGGGTGGCGATCGTCGTCGGGCTCGCGACGCGCTACCTGCTGAGGCGGCCCCGGCTGGGCGCCGCCTTCCTCGTCCTGGCGCCCGTCATCGACGTCGTGCTGCTCGCGCTCGTCGCCGTCGACCTCTCGCGCGGCGCGACCGCGACGTGGCACCACGGCCTCGCCGCGATCTACATCGGCGTCTCGGTCGCGTACGGGCGCCGGATGGTCACGTGGGCGGACGTGCGCTTCGCGCAGCTCGTCGCGGGCGGCCCGCCGCCCGCGACGCTCACGGGACTCGGGTACACGCTCAAGTGCTGGCGCGACGCAGGCCTCACGCTCCTCGCGGTCGCGATCGCGGCCGCGATCCTCGGTGGGATGATCCTTCTGGTCGACGACGCCGCACGGACGGCCTCGCTCATGGGCACGTTCCGCATCCTCGGGATCATCCTCGCGATCGACGTCGTGTGGGCCGTGAGCTACACGGTGTGGCCGAAGGCCGCTCCCGTCGCGACGCAGGACGCCTCACTACGCTGAGTCCATGCCCCGACGGATCGATGCTGCCGAACGCACGGAGGCCATCGCGTCGGCCGCGCTGCGCGTGCTCGAGCGCGACGGCCTCGCGGGACTGTCGGTGCGGGGCGTCGCCGCCGAGGCCGGCATCGCGGCGGCGTCGCTGCGGCGGGCGTTCCCGACGCAGCACGCGCTGCGCGAGTACTGCTTCGAGGTCATCGAGGAGCGGGCGACGGCCCGCATCCAGGCGCTCGACCTCACGGGGCGTGCGCGCGCCGAGGGCCTCCTCGCGCAGCTGCTGCCGCTCGATGCGGAGCGTCGCATGGAGCTCGTCGCGCAGGTCCAGCTCGGGGTCCTCGCCCTCACCGACGAGGAGCTCCGCCCAGCGGCAGAGAGGCTCGGCGCGGGCGTCGCCCGCGCGTGCGAGGTCGCGCTCGGGCTCCTTGCCCAGGAAGGACTGCTCGACGCGTCTCGCGACCCCGACTACGAGGCCCGACGCCTGCGCGCGCTGCTCGACGGCGTCGCGATGCACGGCCTGTGGAGCGGCTCGCCCGAGGCCGCGGAGCAGATGCTCGGCACGCTCGCTCGTCACCTCGACGAGCTGGCGACGCCGGAAGGGTGAGTCAGCGCCGGTCGACCGGCTGCCCGAGCCGCGACCGCATCCACGGGCAGTGTCGATGCCTGCCGCTCCGCCATCCCCCGTGAGAGCTACCCGGGTTGCTCGCCACGGGGTGATTCGCTCGCGCACGCGACTTCCTAGCGTGGACCGTGTCGTCGATCCGGCGGCCCGGCACCCATGGAGGACCCCATGACCACCGCTTCCCCCGCGACGACGCTCCGCGTCCGCGGCCCCCGCACCGCCCGTCTTGTCCGGCTCACCCAGCACCCTGCGGTGTGGCTGCCCGTCGGCGTCGTGGGCGTGGGCGCCGTCGCGAGCCTCACCGCGCAGCGTGAGCCGCTCACCGTCGTGCCCGTGCTCGGCGCGGTGCTCGCCATCGTCGTCTACGTCCTCGTCATGCGGCGCATGGCCCGCCGCGCGACGCCCGAGCTCGCCGCCGGGCGCACCGTGCCCGAGGCGCTCGGCGGCGCCGCGCTCGGCCTCGGCCTCGTCGCCGCGGCGGCCGGGATCGTCACGGCGCTCGGCGGGTACACGTTCGCCGTCGCGGACGTCGACGTCCTCGCCGTCGTCGTCCCCGTCCTCACCGTCACCCTGGGCGTGGCCGTCACCGAGGAGCTGATCTTCCGCGGCCTCGGCCTGCAGGCGCTCGAGCGGCTGCGCGGCAGCGGCCTCGCCCTCGGCGTGACGGCCGTCCTCTTCGGTGCCGTGCACCTCCTCAACCCGGGTGCGACCCTGTGGAGCGGACTCGCGATCACCGTCGAGGCGGGCGTCCTGCTCGGCGCCGCGTTCCTGTGGCGGCGCAACCTGTGGTTCGTCATGGGGCTGCACCTCGCGTGGAACAGCGCGGTCGCGCTCCTCGGCGTGCCCGTCTCGGGTCACGAGAGCACGGGCCTGCTCGTCGCGGAGGCGTCCGGCCCGGCGTTCCTCACGGGAGGCGCGTTCGGCATCGAGGGGTCCGCCGTCACCGTCGTGCTCGGACTGGCCCTCGCGGTGCCGATGCTCGTCGCCGCGCACCGGGGTGGGACGCTCGTTCCCGCGCGCGGACCGCGCCCGTAGGCTCGCACCGTGCCCCCGACGCTTCCCGGCCCGGCCGTGCGCCCCGCGCGCACGGCCGGGCCGCAGCGCCCCCGACCGTACGGGGCGCTACGCACCCGCGCGGCGCGTCTGTGGGGGCTCGCGACGGTGCGCGACGGTGCGCTCGCCGTGACGCTCGCCGTGCTCGGCCTCGTGCCGACGTTCGGGGCGATCGGTGTCGAGCTCAGCGACCTGCCGCACCGACCCGCCGACGCCCTCGCGGGCGTCCTCGTCCTCGCGCAGAGCCTGCCGCTCGCCGCCCGCCGACGGTGGCCCGCGGCGTGCCTCGCGCTCGTCGGCGCTGCGGTCGCGGCGGACGAGCTGCTCGCCTACCCGACGACGTTCGCGAGCATCGGCCTCTACGTGGCGATCTACTCGGCGGGCGCGTACGTCGAGCGTGGCCGGCGTGCGGTCGTCGCGGGGGCAGCAGCCGGGTACGTCACGCTCGCCGTGGCACTCACGGTCGCGGGGTCGCCGAGCCGTCCCGTCGACCTGCTCGCCTTCTTCGTCGTCCTCACCGTCGTGTGGCTGGTGGGCTCCGCCGTGCGGCGGTGGCGTGCGGACGCCACCGAGCGGCAGGTGCTCGCCGCGGACGCGGCGACGGCCCGCGAGCGCGCGCGGATCGCTCGGGAGCTGCACGACGTCGTCACGCACCACGTCACTGCCATGGTCGTCCAGGCCGACGCGACCCAGTTCCTCGTGCCCGATGGTTCCGACCGCGCCGTCGACGGGCTTGCCGCCATCAGCAGCACCGGCCGGCGGGCGCTCACGGAGCTGCGGTACCTGCTCGGTGTGCTCGAGGCGACGGGCGAGGCGCACGTGGCGGCCCTCGCACCGACGCTCGGCCAGGTCTCGGATCTCGTCGCCGACGCCCGCCGTGCGGGCCAGCCGGTCGACCTCGTCGACGACGGGCCGCACCGGACGCTGCCGGACGCGGTCGAGCTCGCGGCGTACCGCGTCGTCCAGGAGGGACTCACCAACGCGCTGCGGCACGCGCCCGGCGCGCCGACGACGGTCGACGTCCGGTACGCCGCTGCGCACGTCGAGGTCGTCGTGACGACCGGTTCCGTCCCGGCCGGCGGCGGCGCGCCCGCGGCGCCCGACGCTCGCCTCCAGTCGGCGCGCAGCACGGCCGGGTGCGTCGCGGGCGGGCGCGGCCTCGTCGGTCTGCGCGAACGCGTGCGCCTGCTCGACGGCGAGCTCGACGCCGGATTCCTGCCCGACGGGCGCTTCCGGCTGCGCGCCCTCGTCCCCACCACCCCGCCCGGGAGGACCACATGACCGTCACCGCACCGATCCGAGTCCTCGTGTGCGAGGACCAGGAGCTCGTCCGCGTCGGCTACGTGACGATCCTCTCGGCGCAGCCGGACATCGAGGTCGTCGGCGAGGCGGCCGACGGACGCGCCGCGGTCGAGGCCGCGCGGGCCCTGCGCCCCGACGTCGTCGTCATGGACATCCGCATGCCCGTGCTCGACGGCATCGAGGCGACCCGGCTGATCGCCGGGCCCGACGTCGCCGAGCCTACGAAGGTGCTCGTCGTCACGACGTTCAACGTCGACGCCTACGTGTACGACGCGCTGCGGGCGGGCGCGAGCGGCTTCCTCCTCAAGGACTCACCCCCGGCCGAGCTCGTCGACGGCATCCGCACCGTCGCGCGCGGCGAGTCGCTCCTCGCACCGGGCGTCACCCGAACGCTCATCGGCCGGTACGCCGATCGCGTGCGCCCGGCCGGAGCCTCGGCGAAGGCGCGCGACGACGTCGTGCGCGCCCTCACGGCGCGCGAGCTCGAGGTGCTCGTCCACATCGCCGGAGGCCTCTCGAACGCGGAGATCGCCGCGGAGCTCGTCATCACGCCTGAGACCGTCAAGACGTACGTCTCGCGCATCCTCGCGAAGCTCGCGCTGCGCGACCGTGTGCAGGCGGTGGTGCTCGCGTACAGGGTGGGGCTCGTGACGGCAGACGGCCTGTAGGGACGTGCGGTGTCAGACGAGGGCGGTCGCCTCGACCTCGACGAGCACCTGGGGCTCGAAGAGCTCGACGACCGGCGTCTGAGTCGTGGAACTCGATCCGTCATCGAAGATCCGATCTACACGGACTCAAGGACGCCGCAGCTCATGCAGATGGCTGACCATGTCGCGTGGTGCGCCAACGCGTCGATCGCGCAGGTGCCCAAGCGTTCCTTCGCTCACGATTGGTACCGGGAGTATCTGAGCCCTCGCGACCCCGAGCGCGCGCCTCGGCAGCTGTAGCAGCCCGGACACAGCTAGACCCCCATGATCCACGGAAGTGGCGGGGGTCTGCGTAGATCAACCTACAGTTCGGGAGGTCAAGTCCCCGGAAGTGGTGTAGTGGTCGGTGATCCTTCTGCTTCTGGTTTTGGTTAGGCGCTGAGTTCGAGGACGGGTTGGTCGGTCACCTCCGTTCCGGTGTCGGGGACGAGGGTGAGGCGGGACTTGGCGAGGATGTCGAGGCCGAGGTAGCGGCGACCTTCGGCCCATTCGTCGGTCTGCTCGGCGAGCACCGCGCCGACGAGGCGGATGATGGCGTCGCGGTTGGGGAAGATGCCGACGGAGTCCGTGCGGCGGCGGATCTCCCGGTTGAGGCGCTCGTTGGGGTTGTTGGACCAGATCTGCTGCCAGAGTCCTTCGGGGAACCCGGTGAACGCGAGGATGTCGGCCCGGGCGGCGTCGAGGTGCTCGTGTGCTTCGGGGAGTTTCCCGGGCTCTTCACGAATGAGGGTGTAGCGCGGGTCTGAACCCTCCGGCTTCGAGCAGCGACCGAGCGATGTCGTGGGTGAGGTTGCGGAAGCCGAGGGCGGAGCCGCGGAGGTGTTCGAGTCGCCCGTTGATGGCCTCGGTCGGGCCGTTGCTGGTGCCGGGGCGGTCGAAGAACGCGAGGATGTCGCCCGCCCGCTGCTTCATGGTCCGGCCGAGCTTGCGGACCTCGACGAGCGCCGCGGGAACGCCGCTGCTGATCGCAGCGATCACCTCCTGCATCATCGCCTTCGCCTTCTTCTTGTCGGGCTCCCGGTAGGCCGCGACGATGCGCTGGTAGATGCCCCAGGTCGCCTCGACCTCGACGTGCTCCTCGCTCGCGAACACTGCGTCCAGGCGTGCCCGCTGCCGGTCGGTGAGCAGGCTCGCCCCGGTGTGCAGGGTGCGGCGGGCTTTGTAGAGCGGGTCGCCCTTGAGCCCGCGGTGACCGGTGATGTCTTGCTGGACCCGACGCCGGCAGACATCCAGCGCGTCGCCGGCGAGGCGGACCACGTGGAACGGGTCCATGACGGGGACGGCGTCGGGGAGTTTCTCGGCGGCAGCGGTCTTGAACCCGGCGAAGCCGTCCATCGCGACCACCTCGATCCGCTTCGCCCAGTCCGCAGGGCGGGCGGCGAGCCACTGCTTGAACACCGTCTTGGAGCGGCCCTCGACCATGTCCAGCAGCCTCGCCGGCCCGGTCTTGTTCCTCGCGGGCGTGAGGTCGATGATCACGGTGACGTACTTGTCGCCCAGCCTCGTGTGTCGCCAGACGTGCTCGTCGACACCGATCGTGGTGACCCCGTCGAACCGGGCGGGGTCGTCGATCGGGCGCCGCTTGCCTTCCGCGAGGACGGCGGCGTTCGCGGCACTCCAGGACACCCCGAGACCTGCGGCGACGCGGGTGACGGTGAGGTGGTCGATGACGATGCCCCGCAGCGCCCACTCCAGGCCGCCGCGGGAGATCTTCGCACGCGGCGCCGCTGCCCGCGTCATGCCCTGCCGCCACGTGCGCCGGCAGTGTCCGCACCGGTACCGGCGCACCCGCACCAGCAGGGTCGTCGGCCGGTGCCCGAACGGCTCGTGCGCCAGTCGACGCGTGACCGTGTCCCGCGGCACGCCCTCGACACCGCACTTCCGACACCACGGGTCGTCCCCGACGACGCGGCATTCGATCGTGGCCCGATCCGGCTCGATCAGCTGGCCGACGGCGACGAGGCCGAGCTCGTCGAGGCGGCAGAACGTGGTCAGGTCAGGGGTCGCGAAAGTAGGGTGGAGCACGTCGAGGTATTTCGGGATGGCGAGCGTGAAGAACTTCCATCATCCGGGAGACCTCGACCCCCACCCGGCCACCGACGCGCTCAACCGACTACACCCTCGTCCGTGAAGAGCCTTGTTACCCTCCATAACTTCTGATTGTTGCCGTCTTGACGATTATGTATCTTTACATTACCTTCTGAAACATATGGCGCACCTTGTCCAGGCGGCTGTTTGGACGGCGGGGCTGGATGACCGGCTGACCGACAGCGGCCTGATATCCTTTCAGCTCTGTAAGGCATACGCTCCGCCCGTTGGTGTAAAAGGCCAGATCAGTACGGTATGCCTGTATACAGCGGGCGGGAATCTCGCCAGTAAAGACAACTTCATCCTTTTTTACCTGGGCCGTTTCGATGGTGGCACAGTATTTCGGTGCATCATGATAAGCCCTGGAAAGGTATTCCTGGGGCGCATAGAGGATGAAGGAGAGATAAGGTTCCAGCAGCTGCGTCCCCGATTCCTTCAATGCCTGTTCCAATACAATCGGGGCCAATGAGCGGAAGTCCGCCGGCGTGCTGACCGGACTGTAATAAAGCCCGTATTCAAAGCAAATCTTACAGTCCGTTACGTTCCAGCCGAACAAGCCCTGCTCCAGCCCGTAACGGATACCATCCCTGACAGCGTTTTGAAAACTCTGGTTCAAGTATCCCAGCGAAACCCGGCTCTCGTATTGTACACCGGAGCCAAGCGAGAGTGGTGTAACAGACAGTCCTATGGATGCCCAAAACGGGTTGGGCGGCACCTCGATATGGATGGTGTGGCTGGCTGCTTTGAGCGGCCGCTCCATATAAATGACGGAGGGTTCCTTTACCACTGTTTCAAGCTTGTATTTTTCCGACAGCAAAGCGGAAACAACCTCCAACTGCACCCGGCCCAAAAAAGAAAGAATGATCTCATGGGTGATGGAATCCACTTCGCAACGCAAAAGCGGGTCAGTATCCGCAAGTTGCGTAAGAGCGTCCAGCAGCCGTTCTCTTTGCGCTGCCGTTTTCGGCGCAATCGTCGTCCGCAGCATGGGGAGGGGGTCCTCGCGCCACCTTTTACGAGGGAGCCGGGTTTGGTCCCCTAATACATCGTTTAACCTCACGCTGTCGCTGGGAAGGATAACAATTTCACCCTGATAAGCGGTGTCTGTCCGAACAATTTCCCCTTTGGATGGAATACGCATCTCTGTGATTTTCAGCTTTTCTCTCCCGGCCAGGGCCACCGTATCCCGCAGGCGCAGCGTTCCGCTGTATAACCGTAGATAGACACGCCGCTGGCCGCAATCGGTGTACTCAACCTTGAAAACGCTGCCGCATAGGGCGGCGCCCCCCTGTTCCCCAATCGGTTGGAACAGCCCTGTCACCGCATCCATCAACGGTTGAATGCCAAGGCCATTTTTGGCGCTGCCATGATAGACTGGGAACAGGGAGGCGTCTTGAACCCGCTGCTGTTCCTCCCGCGCAAGTTTTTCCCGGCTGATTGGTTCTCCTGCGATATACTTTTCCAATAATTCATCGTTATTTTCGATGACCGCATCCCATGCTTCTATGTCGGTATTTTCCTCCAGGACTATTTCCGGGGACAGCGACACCGTCTGCTTGATGATAATATCGGCGGAGAGCTTATCCCGAACAGACTGAACCACGCTCTGCAAATCAACGCCAGCCTGGTCGATCTTGTTGATAAAGATAACGGTGGGAATGTTCATTTTCCGCAGGGCATGGAACAGAATACGGGTCTGGGCCTGCACGCCATCTTTAGCGGAGATCACCAAGATGGCCCCATCTAAAACAGCCAAAGAGCGGTACACCTCCGCCAAAAAATCCATGTGGCCGGGCGTATCCACAATGTTAACTTTACATCTGTGCCACTGGAAGGAAGTGACTGCCGCTTGAATGGTAATCCCACGCTGCCGCTCCAAAAACATGGTGTCCGTCCTCGTTGTCCCTTTTTCGACGCTCCCCGGTTCTGAAATGGCTCCGCTGGCATATAGCAGGCTCTCCGTCAAGGTCGTCTTTCCAGCGTCTACATGGGCAAGAATTCCAATATTGATTATTTTCATGTGATTGTCCTCCCTTTACAGCCCCAAAGGGCATAAAAATCCCCAGCAGTAAAATACTTTTACCGGCTCTTCACGATCCAGGGTGTAGCGGGGGTTTGGGTCTGGCTGGCGTGTCGGGGTGGGTGTGAGGGTCGGGGTCTTCCGATGATGGGAGTTCCTACGCTGCCCATCGTGAGCGACCCCGACGTGTCCCACGCTACCTTCACGCGCCCTGATCTGACCACGTTCGCCCGCCTGGATGACCTCGGCCTCGTGGTGGTAGGCCAGAGAGTCCTCCCGGATCGCTGCGAGGTGGCCTGCCGGGTGGTGGACGAGTGAGCCGGTGGTGTCGCGAGTGTGGGTGTGAGGGGATCCCCAGAGACACCGTGGTCCGGCGCCTCGCCCACGAGCCCTCGGGCTGGAGACCGGTGACACTGGTGGTACGGGTGCGTCGCTACCGGTGCCGGGGGTGCGGGCATGTGTGGAGGCAGGACACCACTGGGGCAGCCCAGCCACGCTCGAAACTCTCCCGGGGCGGGCTGCGTTGGGCCTTGGAAGGCATCGTCGTCCAGCACCTCACCGTCGCTCGGGTCGCAGACGGTCTGGGCGTGTCCTGGGACTGCGCCAACACCTCCGTCCTCGAAGAGGGACGCAGGGTCCTCATCAACGACGAGCACCGCCTTGACGGTGTGACCACGATCGGGGTGGATGAGCACGTGTGGCGGCACACACGCAAAGGGGACAAGTTCGTCACCGTGATCATCGACCTGACTCCGCTGCGGGCGGGACGGGGTCCTGCCAGGTTGTTGGACATGGTGGAGGGTCGCTCCAAGAAGGCCTTCAAGGACTGGCTCAGCCAGCAAGACGCCGCGTGGCGTGACCGGATTGAGGTGGTCGCCATGGATGGATTCACGGGGTTCAAGACCGCAGCCAAGGAAGAACTCCCCGACGCGCATGCGGTCATGGATCCCTTCCACGTCGTCCAGCTCGCCGGCGATGCCCTGGACCACGCCAGGCAGCGCGTCCAGCAGGAGACCACCGGGCATCGTGGCAGGTCCGGGGACCCCCTGTACGGGGTACGCCGAACGCTGCACACCGGAATGGACCTCCTCACAGACAAGCAGCGCACCCGTCTGGAGGCCGTCTTCACCCAAGACCGTGGGCCCTACCCCCGGATCTTGGACACGGGGTGTGATTACGCAGCAGGTCGCAGCGTAGCGGTGTAGCC
>NZ_JACZDF010000021.1 GCF_014852685.1 Flavimobilis rhizosphaerae | reverse complement strand
CCCAGCCGAAGCTGGAGCGTACTGGCGAGCCCGACCCCGAGATGCGGGGAGGCAAGAGTCAATGTTCCACCCATGAGCGTCCACCCCCGACACATGCGGCCGAGGCGTGGCACTGACCCGAGCACCAACCGTGAGGCTGGGCGGGTTGTGGCTCCTTAGAAAGGAGGTGATCCAGCCGCACCTTCCGGTACGGCTACCTTGTTACGACTTAGTCCCAATCGCCAATCCCACCTTCGACGGCTCCCTCCCAAGGGTTGGGCCACCGGCTTCGGGTGTTACCGACTTTCGTGACTTGACGGGCGGTGTGTACAAGGCCCGGGAACGTATTCACCGCAGCGTTGCTGATCTGCGATTACTAGCGACTCCGACTTCATGGGGTCGAGTTGCAGACCCCAATCCGAACTGAGACCGGCTTTTTGGGATTCGCTCCACCTCGCGGTTTCGCAGCCCTCTGTACCGGCCATTGTAGCATGCGTGAAGCCCAAGACATAAGGGGCATGATGATTTGACGTCATCCCCACCTTCCTCCGAGTTGACCCCGGCAGTCTCCTATGAGTCCCCACCCGAAGTGCTGGCAACATAGGACGAGGGTTGCGCTCGTTGCGGGACTTAACCCAACATCTCACGACACGAGCTGACGACAACCATGCACCACCTGTACACCAGTCCGAAGACGCACACATCTCTGCATGATTCCGGTGTATGTCAAGCCTTGGTAAGGTTCTTCGCGTTGCATCGAATTAATCCGCATGCTCCGCCGCTTGTGCGGGCCCCCGTCAATTCCTTTGAGTTTTAGCCTTGCGGCCGTACTCCCCAGGCGGGGCACTTAATGCGTTTGCTGCGGCACGGAACTCGTGGAATGAGCCCCACACCTAGTGCCCAACGTTTACGGCATGGACTACCAGGGTATCTAATCCTGTTCGCTACCCATGCTTTCGCTCCTCAGCGTCAGTTGCGGCCCAGTGACCTGCCTTCGCCATCGGTGTTCCTCCTGATATCTGCGCAT
>NZ_JACZDF010000020.1 GCF_014852685.1 Flavimobilis rhizosphaerae | reverse complement strand
CCCGACCCCGCACCGCACCCTTGACCTTCGCCACCCGCCGCGAGGCAGACGGCTACCTCGCCGGCGTCCAAGCCGACATGCTGCGCGGCCAGTGGACCCCACCCGAGCGCGCCACCGTCACCCTCGCGGACTACTGGACCGCCTGGCTGCGCCAGCGCACCCCGCACCTGCGCCCGCGCACCATCGACCTCTACGAGCGCACCGCCGCACGCTGGCTGCTCGCACCCGTGGGCACCGGCCGCCTGGCCGTCGACCTGGCCCCGCTCGCACTGGCGGCCATTTCCGCGCCGCTCGTGCGCGAATGGTTCGCCGCCGTCACCCTCGCCGCCCGCACCTCGGCCCAACCCCGACCGACCTCGAGCGCGACCCCGGCCACCCTCGCCCGCGCATGGGCCACGACCGCCGGCCTCGAGGTCGCTGCCACCGGCCGGCTGCCTCGAGCCGTCGTGACCGCCTGGCACGCCGCAGGACGACCCGAGACGACCACGACGCCCGCACCCGACCCCGACGCCGGACGCACGGCCGCAGCCCAGGCCTACCGCCTGCTCCACGCCGTCCTCGCCCAGGCCGTCACCGACGAGCTGCTGACCACCAACCCCGCCCGGATCCCCGGCGCCGGACGCGTCCACCACCCCGAGCGCATCCCGCTGACCCCGGCCGAGGTCACCGCCCTGGCCGAGGCCGTTCCCGCCCACCTGCGCGCGGCCGTCCTCACCGCCGCATGGTCCGGCCTGCGCCCCGGCGAGGTGTTCGCCCTGCGCCGCCGCGACCTCGACCTGGCCGCCCACCGCCTCAGCGTTCGCCGCACGCTCGTGGAGGTCCCCGGCCAGCCGACGACGTTCGGCCCGCCCAAGACCGACGCCGGCCGCAGGACCGTCGCCCTGCCCGCGTTCGTCACCGCCGCCCTGGCCGCCCACCTGGCCGAGCACACCGACCCCGGCCCCGACGCCCTCGTGTTCACCTCGAGCACCGGCCGCCCCATCTCGGCCGGCGCCCGCTCCACCGCCATGAGCCGCGCCCGCGACACCATCGACCGACCCGACGCCACCTGGCACCACCTGCGCCACACCGGCGCCACCCTCGCCGCCCAGGCCGGCGCCACCCAAGCCGAGCTGCAACGCCGCATCGGCCACGCCTCAACCCGCGCCGCAGCCCTCTACCAGCACGCCTCAGCCGAACGCGACGC
>NZ_JACZDF010000001.1 GCF_014852685.1 Flavimobilis rhizosphaerae | reverse complement strand
TTCTCAAGGAACAGACGCGCATCCTCGCTCTTCCCTTGCGGGTCCTGCTCGGAGGCAACCGTTCAAACTTACCCCGTTCGCTCCCCCGCGTCAAACCCGGTGTGTTGACCGGATCCGAGTTGCGGAAGCACCCGCGCCCTCCACGCATACCAGAGGACCCGGAGTTCCGGGGCCGGTGAAGGTGGGTGGCTGAGCCTCGGCGGTTCGGCCCGGGATCTGCATCCCGTTCCTTCGCCCTGCCGGGCTGGCTCGAAGAACATTACACGGGCGCCTCCGCGGATGACAAATCGGCGGGATCCTGCGGACGAGAGGGTGCCCGGGCGCGCAGGACGGACATGACACCCTCCCCCGGAGGTGCCGCGCCCGTCCCTCCCGGCTCCCCCCGGCAGGGCGAGGCTCGCCCGTCCTCCGGAGCCGGACGACGGGCGAGCGGCTCACCGCACGCTGAACGCCGCGTCGAACGCGGCCGTCGGCGCGTCGAACGCCGTCCTGCGCACGAACTCGAGGGCCTCAGGCGCACCGACGAGGCGATCCATGCCAGCGTCCTCCCACTCGACGGAGATCGGGCCCTCGTAGCCGATCGTCGTGAGCATGCGGAACGCGTCTTCCCACGGCACCTCACCGTGGCCCGTCGAGACGAAGTCCCAGCCGCGCCGCGGGTCGGCCCAGGGCAGGTGCGACCCGAGCCGGCCGTTGCGCCCGTTCGTCATGCGCTTCTTCGTGTCCTTGCAGTCGACGTGATAGATCCGGTCACGGAAGTCCCAGAGGAAGCTCACCGGGTCGATGTCCTGCCACACCATGTGCGACGGGTCCCAGTTGAGGCCGAACGCCTCCCGGTGGTCGATCGCGTCGAGCGCCGCGTGCGTCGTCCAGTAGTCGTACGCGATCTCGCTCGGGTGGACCTCGTGCGCGAAGCGCACCCCCTCCCCGTCGAACACGTCGAGAATCGGGTTCCACCGGCGCGCGAAGTCCTCGTACCCGGCGTCGATCATCGCCTGCGTCGCCGGCGGGAACATCGCGACGTACTTCCAGATCGACGAGCCCGTGAAACCGACGACCGTGTCGACGCCGAGCTTGCGCGCCAGACGCGCCGTCAGCCGCATCTCCTCCGCAGCCCGCGTCCGCACCCCCTCAGGATCTCCGTTCCCCCACACGACGTCTGGCAGCATGTCCCGGTGCCGCGCGTCGATCGGGTCGTCGCACACCGCCTGGCCCTTGAGGTGGTTCGAGATCGTCCACACCTTGAGGCCGTGCCGCTCGAGGATCTCGAGCCGACCCTCGACGTAGCCCGGCTCGTCGACGCGCCACGGGTCGAGGTGGTCGCCCCAGCAGGCGATCTCGAGCCCGTCGTACCCCCACCCCGACGCAAGGCGCGCCACCTCCTCGAACGGCAGATCGGCCCACTGGCCGGTGAACAGCGTGATCGGTCGTGCCACAGCAGCTCTCCTCACTCTCGGGCCGCGGCAGGCTGCGCGCGGCGAGGCCCCGGGACCGGGACCCAGACGTTGTCGGCCAGGCTCGAACGCTCGACCGCGTCGAGAACCCGCTGAACCTGCAGACCGTCGTCGAACGTCGGGCGCACGGCCGCGCCCGCGGCCACCGCCTCGACCAGGTCGACGACCTGGTGCGTGAAACCGTGCTCGTAGCCGAGACCGTGACCCGCTGGCCACCACGCCCCGACGAACGGATGGTCGGCCTCCGTCACGACGATCCGGCGGAAGCCCGCCGTCCGGGCTGGCTCCGACGCGTCGAAGAGGTGCAGGACGTTCATGTCCTCGAAGTCGAACGCGAGCGAGCCGGCCTCCCCGTTGATCTCGAGGCGGATCGCATTCTTGCGGCCCCACGCGAAGCGCGTCGCCTCGAACGTCGCAAGCCCTCCGCCCGTGAGCCGGCCGTAGAACACCGCGGCGTCGTCGACCGTCACCGGGCCCCGGTCGGCGCCGGCCGACCCTCGGAGCCCCGCATGGGCCTCCGCGACCGGACGCTCGTGGACGAACGTCTCGAGCAGACCCGAGACCCCCGTGAGCCACTCCCCCGTGACGAACTGCGCGAGGTCCACGACGTGCGCCCCGATGTCACCGAGCGCCCCCGAGCCCGCCTTCTCACGGTCGAGCCGCCACGACAGCGGCGCCTCCGGATCCGCGATCCAGTCCTGGAGGTACTGCGCGCGCACGTGCCTCACGCGGCCGATGCGGCCCTCCTCGACAATCTGCCGCGCGAGCTGCACCGCCGGCACGCGCCGGTACGTGAAGCCGACCATCGCGACCTGCCCCCGGGCCTCCGCGGCGCGCGCGGCCTCAGCCATGCGCTCCGCCTCCGCGAGCGTGTTCGCGAGCGGCTTCTCGCACAGCACGTGCTTGCCCGCCGCGAGCGCCGCGACAGCGATCTCCTCATGCGTGTCACCCGGTGTGCACACGTCGACGAGGTCGACGTCGTCGCGCTCGACGAGCGCACGCCAGTCCGTCTCCGTGCTCGCCCAGCCCAGCCGCTCCGCCGCCGCAGCGACCGCCGCACCGTCACGGCCGCACAGCGCAGCCATGTCGATCGTGCGCGGCAGGTCGAAGAACCGGGGCGCGGTGCGCCACGCCTGCGAGTGCGCCGCCCCCATGAAGGCGTAGCCGACCATCCCGACCCCCAGCCGGGGTCGATCCGTCCTGCTCATGTGCGTCCTCCTCTCGGACAGGGCCGGGCGGGCGCGACGCGCCCGCCCGGCGAAGGTCAGGACGTGAACGCGGCGCCGATGAAGTCGTCGACGTTGTCCTTCGTGACGACCGGCGCATACAGCTGCACCTTGCGGGGCACCGTTCCCGAGACGAGGTCACCCATGACCCGGCCCTGCGCGAGGATCCGTGCGAGACGGATCCCGTCTGCCGCCTGCGTCGACGGGTAGATGACCGTCGCCTCCATGACGGAGTCACCGCTCTTGATGAGCTCCATGACGTCCTTCGAGCCGGCGCCGCCGACCATGAAGAACTCGTCACGCTTGGCCGTGTCGATCGCCGCGAGGACACCGATGCCCTGGTCGTCGTCGTGGTTCCAGATCGCGTCGATCTTCGGCGCCGCCTGGAGGAGCTGGGCCGTCACCGACTCGCCCCCCTGGATCGTGAAGTCCGCCGCGACGCGGTTGGAGACCTTGAGGCCGCAGCCCGCGAGCGCGTCGTTGAACCCCTTCGTGCGGTCCTGCGTGAGCGGCAGCGAGTCGATGCCCGCGATCTCCGCGACGACCGCGTCCGGCTGGTCACCAAGGCGCTCGCAGATGTACGTGCCCGCGGAGACGCCCATGCCGTAGTTGTCGCCGAGCACCGTGACGCGCGCCGCGAACGTCGAGGAGAACTCGCGGTCGACGTTGATGACGGGGATGCCCGCCTCCATCGCCTTGATCGCGACGTCCGTGAGCGCCGCACCGTCGGTCGGCAGGAGGACGATCGCGTCGACCTTCTCGTTGATGAACGTCTCCACCTGGGAGATCTGGAGGTTCGCGTCGTTCGTGCCCTCCGAGACCTTGAGCTCGACGTCCGAGTAGCGCCCTGCCTCGGCGATCGCGGCCTTGTTGATCGCGCCGAGCCAGCCGTGGTCGGCCGCGGGGCCCGAGAAGCCGATAACGACCTTCTCCCCCGGCTCGTCGTTGCCGCCCGCCCCAGGGGCAGGAGCGGACGAGGTGCTCCCGCCGCCAGCCGTCGTCGGGTCCGGCGGCGCCTCGTTCGAGGTGCACCCCGTGAGTGCGAGCGTGAGCGCGGCTGCCGTGCCGAGCGTGAGGGTCAGGCGGCGGCGCAGCGTCGGTGATGCGGGCATGACAGTCTCCTTGGGTCGAGTGACGAGAGCGGGACGAGCGACGGAGGACGGTCGCGGCACCTGCGGCGCCAGGACCGTCGACCGGTTCAGGTGGTCGAGCGGGACCGTCGGGCGAGGTGCTGCTGGAGCAGGACCGCGGCGACGATGATGACGCCCTTCGCGACGGCCTGGGCCGACGTCGAGAGGTTGTTGAGCGTGAAGACGTTCGTGAGCGTCGTGAAGATGAGGACGCCGAGGACGGTGCCGACGATCGTGCCGCGGCCCCCGATGAGCAGGGTCCCGCCGACGACGACCGCGGCGATCGCGTCGAGCTCGTACATCGAGCCGTGGGTCGACGTGCCTGCCGTCGTGCGGACGAGCATCATGACGGCGCCGATTCCGGCGGTGAGACCCGCGAGGCCGTAGACGTACATCGTGTGGCGCCGCACGTCGATGCCCGCGAGGCGCGCAGCCTCCGGGTTGCCGCCGACCGCGACCGTCCGTCGGCCGAACGTCGTGCGGTTGAGAAGGATCCAGCCGGCCGCAGAGACCAGCGCGAAGATCCACACGAGCATCGGCACTCCGAGCACGTCGCTCCCGAAGAAGTCGAGGAACGGCTTGACGCGCACCCGCTGCGTCTGACGGTTCGAGATCATCTCCGCGAGGCCGCGCGCCGCGGCCATCATCGCGAGCGTCGTGATGAACGCGACGACCTTGCCGTACGCGACGAGCGCACCGTTGACGAGGCCCGCGACGAGCCCGACGGCGAGCGCCGTGAGCACCATGACCGACCAGTGCGTGTCCATGGCCATCTGCTGGGTCGCGAGCGTCGTCGCCCACACGGACGCGAGCCCCATGACCGCGCCGACGGAGAGGTCGATCCCGCCCGTCGTGATGACGAACGTCATGCCGATGCTGAGGACGCCGATGACCGACGCGAGGCTCAGCACCGTGAGGAGGTTGCTCACCGACGCGAAGCGCTCACCCCCCGTGACGAAGCCGACGACGCACAGCAGCGCGAACGCGACGACGAGCCCGGCGTTGCGTCCCGCCGCTCCGGCGAACGGGCTGCGCCGCTTCTTCGTGGCCATCGGCGCCGGGACCCCTGCGGGGGCGGTCGCGGCGGGCGAGGAGGTCGAGGGGCTCACGCTGCACTTCCTTCCATGACGAGGTCGAGCACGCGGTGCTCGTCGATCTCGGCCGCAGGGCCGGTGTGGACGACGCGGCCCTCGGCGAGGACAAGGACGCGGTCGGCGAGGCCGAGGACCTCCTCGATCTCGCTCGAGACGACGAGGACCGCGGTGCCCTGCGCCGTGAGCCGGCGCACGAGCGCGTAGATCTCGGCCCGCGCCCCGACGTCGACGCCGCGCGTCGGCTCGTCGAGGAGGAGCACCCGGCAGCCGTGGAGCAGCCACCGACCGAGGAGGATCTTCTGCTGGTTGCCGCCCGAGAGGGTGCGCGCGTCGCGCTCGGGGTCGGCAGGCCGCAGCTCGAGGTCGTCGATCTGCGCGCGCGCCTGGCTGCGCTCGGCGCGCTCGTCGAGGAACCCCGCGCGGGCGCTGAGCGCGAACGTCGAGAGCGTGATGTTCCGGTAGACGGGCTCGTCGAGCAGGAGCCCCTGGGACTTGCGCTCCTCGGGGCACAGGCCGATGCCCGCGGCGACCGCGCGTCGGACCGAGCCGCGTCGCAGCGGACGGCCGTCGACGCGGACCGTGCCGCGGGTCGCGCGGCGGGCGCCGTAGATCGTCTCGAGGATCTCCGAGCGGCCCGAGCCGACGAGGCCCGCGAGGCCGACGACCTCCCCCGGGCGGATCGTGAGGTCGATGCCGTCGAACACCCCGTGGAGCGCGAGGTCGGACACCTCGAGGACGGGAGCGCCCTCGACCGTCGTGGACGGACGGTCGGGGAAGACGCGCTCGACGTCGCGGCCCGTCATGAGCCGGATGAGCTCCGTGGTCGGGGTCGCGTGGACGTCGAGGCCCGTCGCGACCGTGCGGCCGTCCTTGAGGACCGTGATGCGGTGGCCGATGCGTCGGATCTCCTCGAGCCGGTGCGAGATGTAGACGACGGCGACGCCTGCGGCCGTGAGCTCGGCGACGACGCGGAAGAGGTTGTCGACCTCTTCCGTGTCGAGGACGGCCGACGGCTCGTCCATGACGATGACGCGTGCGCCGCGCGAGAGCGCCCGAGCCATCGAGACGACCTGCTTGCCGGCGGCCGAGAGCGACCCGACCTCGCGTCCGGGGCGGATCTCGGGGTGGCCGAGCCGGGCGAGGAGCTCCGCGGTGCGGGCGCGGAGCTCGCCGCGGCGGGTGAGGCCCGCGCTCGCGAGCTCGTGGCCGAGGAAGACGTTCTCGGCGACGGTGAGGCCGTCGACGACGTCGAGCTCCTGGTACATCGTCGCGACGCCGCGGCGCAGCGCTGCGACCGGGGTCGGCAGCGTGACGATCTCGCCGTCGATCTCGATCTCGCCCTCGTCGGGCTGGTGGGCCCCGGCGAGGACCTTGATGAGGGTCGACTTGCCGGCGCCGTTCTGTCCGAGGAGGCAGTGGACCTCTCCGGGGCGGACGTCGAGGTCCACCCCGGCGAGGGCGCGCGCTCCGGGGAACGTCTTGACGATGCCGCGCATCCGGAGGAACGGTGCGGGGTCGTCGGTCTGGTGGGGGTCGTCGTTGACCATGACGACGACGCTACGGAGACTTCTGTCGACCGTCAATCAAAAGATGCATGATGATCGTGCGTGTTACGCGAACGTGACCTGCAGAAGCGGACGTGGTTCACTGTGCGCATGGTCGACGACTCCACGAAGTTCGCACCGCGCGGCACCGGCGTCGGCGAGATGTTCCAGCTGCTCCGCGACGGGACACCACGCACCCGCGCCGACCTCGCCCAGACCACCGGCCAGGCACGCTCCACGATCGCCGCCCGCGTCGACCTCCTCCTCGCTTCAGGACTCGTCGCCCCCGCAGGAGAAGCCGTCTCGACCGGCGGCCGACCACCCGCGACCTTCGCCTTCAACCCCGGCGCCCGCGTCGTCCTCGCCGTCGACCTCGGCGCGACCCACGCCCGCCTCGCCCTCACCGACCTCGCGTCGAACGTCCTCGTCGAGCACTCCGAGGACCTCGACATCGCCGACGGACCGGACCGCGTCCTCACACGGGTCATCGAGCTCGCCGACGAGATGATCACCTCCTCGGGCCGACCCCGCACCGACCTCGTGAGCATCGGCGTCGGCCTCCCCGGCCCCGTCGAGCACACGAGCGGACGCCCCATCAGCCCGCCGATCATGCCCGGCTGGGACGACGCCGACGTCCCCGGCGTCCTGCGCCGCGCCCTCGGCGCCCCCGTCCTCGTCGACAACGACGTCAACATCATGGCGCTCGGCGAGCACGCCACCACCTGGCCCGACGTCGACCACCTCCTCCTCGTCAAGGTCGCGACCGGCATCGGCGCCGGCATCATCTCCGACGGCAGCATCCGCCGCGGCGCCCAGGGCGCCGCCGGCGACCTCGGGCACGTCGCGGTCCCCGGCCGACAGGACGTCCTGTGCCGCTGCGGCAACACCGGCTGCCTCGAGGCCGTCGCCGGAGGCGGCGCGCTCGTCGCACGCCTCCGCGACACCGGCCGCGACGTCCGCACGACCGCCGACGTCGTCGCCCTCGTCCGCGCGGGCGACACGACCGCGAGCTCCGAGGTCCGCCAGGCCGGACGCGAGCTCGGCGCTGTCCTCGCGACCTGCGTGAGCATGCTCAACCCGTCGATGATCGTCGTCGGCGGGGCGCTCGCCGAGGCCGGCGAACACCTCATCGCCGGCATCCGTGAGGTCGTCTACCAACGCTCGCTCCCGCTCGCGACCCAGCACCTGCGCATCGTCACGTCCCGCACCCGGACCCGCGCAGGCGTCCTCGGCGCGAGCGTCATGGCGACCGACGCCGTCCTCTCGGCCGTCGCCGTCGAGGCGCTCGTCCAGTAGGGTGCTCGCCCTCCCCCGCACCCGACCGCTACGGTCGGAGCAGGACACCGCCGTCCACCACCCTCCGTCAGAGGAGTCACCGATGACCGCACGCCAGGCCCTCGTCGTCCGAGGAGGGTGGGACGGGCACGCCCCGCAGGAGGCGACCGACCTCTTCGTCCCCTTTCTCGAGGACTCCGGGTTCACGGTCGTCGTCTCCGACTCCCTCGAGGTCTACGCGGACACCGAGCTCATGTCCCAGACCGACCTCGTCCTGCAGTCCTGGACGATGGGGGAGATCCTCGGCGACGAGGTCCACGGCCTGCGCGCCGCCGTCGCCGCCGGGACGGGGCTCGTCGGCTGGCACGGTGGCGTCGTCGACTCCTTCCGGATGTCCGCCGAGTACCTCCACCTCATGGGCGCTCAGTTCGCCGCTCACCCCGGCGACTCCGTCGAGCACGCCGTGCGCATCGTCCCCGAGCGCGCCGACCACCCCGTCGTCGCCGGTCTCGAGGACTTCACGCTGCGCTCCGAGCGCTACTGGCTCCTCACCGACCCGCTGCTCGACGTCCTCGCGACGACGACGATCGATGCCGGCCCCGACGACCCCTGGGACGGAGCTTCGACGCATCCCGCCGTGTGGACGCGGCGCTGGGGCGCGGGCCGGATCGTCGTGTGCGCCCCCGGGCACCACCTCGCGGACCTCGCGGTCCCGCAGGTGCGCACGATCATCGAGCGCGGGCTCCTCTGGGCCGCGCGAGGCTGAGAGCCCCGCCGCTCACGCGTCGAACGCCGACGGGCCTTCCGCAAGGAGGCGCACGAACTGCGCCTCGTCGAGGATCCGGAGGCCGAGCTCGCGCGCCTTCGTCTCCTTGGACCCCGCGTTCTCACCGACGACGACGAAGTCCGTCTTCTTCGAGACGGAACCCGCAGACTTGCCGCCGGCCGCAAGGATCGCCTCCTTGGCACCGTCGCGCGTGAAACCTTCGAGACCTCCCGTGACGACGACGGTCAGTCCGTCGAGCACGCCTGACACCTCCTCCTTCGGGGCCCCCGGCCCGGGGTGTCCCGGGGTCTCGAAACGCACGCCCGACGCGCGCCAGCGCTCGACGATCTCCTCGTGCCAGTCGACGCCGAACCATGCGCGGATCTCCGCCGCGATCGTCGGGCCCACGCCCTCGACCGCTGCGAGCTCCTCGGCCGTCGCCGTCCGCACGAGGTCGAGGGAGCCGAAGTGGTCCGCGAGCGCGCGCGCCGCCGACGGTCCGACGTGCCGGATGTTGAGCGAGACGAGGATCCGCCAGAGGTCCTTCGTCCGGGCCTTCGCGAGCTCGGCGACGAGCTTGCCGGCGGCCGCCGACGGCACGACGGCCGGGAGCTCGCCCGACGCCTGCGCCTCCTCGAACGTGAGTCCGCGCTCCTCGGCCCACGCGACGTGGTCCTTCTTCGTCGCACGACGCGCGAACGGGGTGCGTTCCTTGGCCTGGCCGTCCTCGTCAACCTTGGGCAGCCCCGTCTCGGCGTCCTTGACGACGACGCGGATGGGCACGAGGTCGGCCTCAGTGAGGTCGAAGAGACCCGCCTCGGTCTCGAGCGGCGGCACCTCGGGGACGAGCGGCTGCGTGAGCGCTGCGGCGGTCACCTCGCCGAGAACCTCGATGTCGAGACCGCCGCGCGAGCCGATGTGCTCGACGCGACCCCGCACCTGCGCGGGGCACGAGCGCGCGTTGGGGCACCGGAGATCGACGTCGCCCTCTTTCATGGGGCGGAGCGTCGCTCCGCACTCGGGGCACACGGCTGGCATGACGAAGTCGCGTCGCGGGGTGCCGTCGTCCGCCGCAGCCTCGACGGGGCCGACGATCTCCGGGATGACGTCGCCCGCCTTGCGGAGCACGACCATGTCGCCGATGCGGACGCCCTTGGCTCTGACGACGTCCTGGTTGTGGAGGGTCGCTTGGCGAACGACCGAGCCCGCGACCCGCACCGGCTCCATGACCGCGTACGGTGTCGCGCGGCCCGTGCGGCCGACCCCGACGACGATGTCAAGGAGGCGCGTCGTCACCTCCTCGGGCGGGTACTTGTACGCGATCGCCCAGCGCGGAGCCCGGCTCGTCGCGCCGAGCCGCTGCTGCAGCGCGACCTCGTCGACCTTGATGACGACACCGTCGAGCTCGTGCTCGATGTCGTGGCGGTGCTGCGCGAAGTGCGCGACGAACTCGCGGACTCCGTCGAGGTCGTCGCACACGCGGTTGTGCGGCGAGACGGGCACGCCCCACGCCGCCAAGAGGTCGTACTCCTGCGACTGCCGCACGCGGCCGTCGGCGAAGGCCGCGGGCACGGCCGCGTCGCCCCACACGAGCGCGCCGACACCATGCGCGTACATCGCGAGCGCGCGCGACGCCGTGACCCGCGGGTCCTTCTGGCGCAGCGACCCGGCCGCCGCGTTGCGCGGGTTCGCGAACGGCGCACGTCCCGCGGCGACCTGGGCAGCGTTGAGCGCCTCGAACTGCTCGACCGGGAAGAAGACCTCGCCCCGCACCTCGACGAGGTCCGGGTGCGTCGCGGGGTCGCCGCCGAGCTCGTGAGGCACCGACGCGAGGGTGCGGACGTTGAGCGTGACGTCCTCACCGGTGCGCCCGTCGCCGCGCGTCACCGCGCGCACGAGCCGTCCCTTCTCGTACACGAGCGCGATCGCGAGGCCGTCGATCTTCACCTCGGTGAGGTAGTGGATCTCCGCGTCCCCGACGCCGTGACGGACGCGGCTCGCCCATGCCTCGACGTCCTCGAACGAGAACGCGTTGTCGAGCGAGAGCATGCGCTCGACGTGGTCGACCGCCGCGAAATCCGTCGAGAACGTGCCGCCGACCCGCTGCGTCGGCGACTCAGGGGTGCGCAGCGACGGGAAGCGGTCCTCGAGCGCTGTGAGCTCGCCGAGGAGCGCGTCGAACTCGCCGTCGGAGACGAGCGGGGCGTCCTTGACGTAGTAGGCGAACTGGTGCGCCGTCACGGTCTGGGCGAGTTCGGTCCAGCGCGCGTGCGCGGCAGAGTCAGGCTCGGCGGGGGTGGCGGGAGCGTCGGCGTCGGTCACGTCCACCATCATGCCAAGGGGGTCGGACATCGGGCGCGGGCTCGCCCGGCCCCGGGGACGTCACCGCAGGTCACGGCACCCCGTACGCTGCGATGTCCGTCGCCCCGGCTACCGTGTCACCATGCCGACGCCCCCTGCTGCCCAGCCGCACCAGATCCCGACCGACGTCACGCTCCCCCTCCCGGGCGCCGACCCGTACGCGTGGCTCGAGGACGTGAGCGGCGACGCCCCGCTCGCGTGGGCCCGCGAGCGCGGCAAGGCCGCGAACGCGCGGCTCGCCGGCGGTGGGCTCCTCGCCGAGATCGAGGCCGAGGTGCTCGAGGTGCTCGACGACGACGCCCGCATCCCCTACGTCGGCGCGGCGCGCGACCACCTCTACAACTTCTGGCGCGACGCCGAGCACCCGCGCGGGCTCTGGCGCCGGACGTCGGAAGAGTCCTACCGCACCGACGAGCCCGTCTGGGAGGTCCTCCTCGACCTCGACGCGCTCAACGAGGCGGAGGGCGAGGACTGGGTGTGGCACGGCGCGAGCCTCCTGAGGCCCGACCTCGACCGCGCGATCGTCACGCTCTCGCACGGCGGTTCCGATGCCGACGTCGACCGTGAGTACGACCTCGCGACGCTCGCGTTCGTCGATCCTGCCGACGGAGGCTTCGTGCGGCCCGAGGCCAAGGGTGGGCTCGCATGGATCGACCGCGACACCGTCTTCGTCTTCTCCGCGGAGGACGAGGCCTCGTCGACGCGCTCGGGTTACCCGCGCGTCGTGCGTCGCTGGCGCCGTGGGACCCCGATGAGCACCGCAGAGGTCGTCTACGAGGGCCTCGCCGACGACCTCTACATCTCCGCCCACCACGAGCGCACTCCCGGGTTCGAGCGCGACGTCGTCACGCGGTCGATCGCCTTCTACGACTCCGAGACGTACGTTCTCGACGGGGCGGACACGCCCGTGCTCGTGCCCGCACCCCGTTCCGCGGACGTCCTCCTCCACGGCCCCTGGGCCCTCGTCCGGCTGCGCGAGCCGTGGGAGGTCGCGGGGACGGTGCACCCCGGCGGGACGCTCCTCGCCGCTCGGCTCGACGCGCTGCTCGCAGGAGCTCACGAGCCCGTCGTGCTCTTCGCCCCGACCCCGACGAGCGCGCTCGAGAACGTCACGTGGACCCGCAGCCGCGTCGTCCTCACCGTGCTCGAGGACGTTCGTCACCGCATCGAGGTCCTCACGCCGCCCGACGCCCCGAGCGGCGCGTGGCAGCGCGCCGCCCTGCCCGGGGCGCCGTCCGCGGCGACGCTTGCCGTCGGGGCCGTCGACCGCGACATGCACGACGACCTGTGGGTCACCGCGACCGACTTCCTCACCCCGCCGACCCTCGTGCGCGTCGACGCGACCGGGGCGCGTCCGCGCGAGTCCCTCAAGGCCGCCCCCTCGTTCTTCGACGCGTCCACGATGCACTGGGAGCAGCACACCGCCGTGTCGGACGACGGCACGCGCGTGCCGTACTTCGTCGTCCACGGCGATCCCGCGGCGCGCAAGGGCGACGGCCCGGTCCCCACGCTCCTGTACGGCTACGGCGGCTTCGAGATCTCCCTCACCGCGGACTACTCGGGGGTCCTCGGCCGCGCGTGGCTCGCCCGCGGTGGCACGTACGTCGTCGCCAACATCCGCGGCGGCGGCGAGTACGGGCCCGCGTGGCACGCAGCCGCGCTCAAGGAGAACCGCCACCGCGCGTACGAGGACTTCGCGGCCGTCGCGCGCGACGTCGTCGCACGCGGCATCACCGACCACGCGCACCTCGCGTGCAAGGGCGGCTCGAACGGCGGCCTGCTCACAGGCAACATGCTCGCGAGCTACCCCGAGCTCTTCGGCGCGATCGTCGTCCAGGTGCCGCTCCTCGACATGCACCGGTACACGCACCTGCTCGCAGGCGCGTCCTGGCAGGCCGAGTACGGCGACCCCGACGACCCCGCGCAGTGGGAGTTCATCCGCACGTTCTCGCCCTACCACCTGCTGCGGCCCGGGGTCGCGTACCCGCCCGTCCTGCTGACGACGTCGACGAAGGACGACCGCGTCCACCCCGGCCACGCCCGCAAGGCGACCGCGCTACTCGAAGCTCTCGGAGCCGACGTCACCTACTACGAGAATCTTGAGGGCGGACACGGGGGCGCCGCCGACAACCGCCAGGCCGCGCATCTCTCGGCGCTCGCCTACACGTTCTGCTGGGAGCGGCTCCAGGTGCCGACGGCGGAGTAGAGGAACTCCGCCGTCGGCCTCTCTAGAACCGTCAGTACTTCCAACCTATGAGGTTGTGCGGATACACCACGTTCGCCTGACCGTTGACCTTGATGTCGATGTGCAGGTGTGGTCCTGTGACGCAGCCACGGTCACCTGAGTAACCCAGAAGATCCCCGGCCCGAACGGTCTGACCTGAAGACACACTGAAACTCCTCATGTGCGCATAATCGAAACGATAGGTCTTACCGTCTCGGACGGACGTCACGATGAGATCCTGCTGCGTACGCCCGACTGCTGCAGGCACCGGGCACCAACTCGCATCCACCCGGTAGGCAGCTGGAATGCTCACGGTTCCCCCGTACATCGCATAGACAGGAGTCCCATTCGGAACCGGGAAGTCATCGCCGTTATGTCCGGAGTATGTCGTGAGCGTCGCGTGCGGTTGGATCGGGAACACCCAACCGTTGACCCCAGGTAGCGACGTCGACGTCGCCGCATTGCCGCCGCAGTTTGGCTCATTGGCCGTGAAACCGAGCCTGCCCCGAGGAATGAGGCCGTCGACGCCTGTCAGGAAGTCCGCATCCGGAACCCAGTCTCCCCAGAGCAAGCGATGCCACACCGTCGACTTCGACGTCCCAGGAGTGGCGCTGCCAGAAACCGCCTGACCGTTCGTCACCCCGCAAACTACGGGCACCCGCGTACCGACGCCGTAGACGCGGAACATTGTGCTCGACAGTGTCGCGGCCGACTGGCTCTGCGTTCCTGACTGACTTCCCGCCTTGGACCCTGTGTGAACCGTGATGAAGCCGACGACGTTCTTCGCCCATCGCGCAGTTCCACCCGCGTCATAGATGACAAGATTCCCGTCGTCCTGCACAGAAAGCCTGGTTCCGCCGGACCCCCAAGATCCCGTTGACCATCGTGCGGTGCCGCCATCGTTGTAGCTCACAAGGTTGCCGTCACTCTGCATGACGACCCTGCTTGCGTCGCTTCCGCCCGAGGCCCACACAGCCCCTGCCGGACCGTAAAGAACGAGGTTTCCATCGCCCTGCATGACGAGCCGATAGCTTCCCGTCGGCGACCAAAGCTCACCGCCACGCCGCAGCGCCTGATTAGCCCCGAGCGTCGACGGCGCTCCGACGGATAGCGCGGGCGAAGTCAGCGAAAGGGACGCATATCCCGCGCGTCGGCCGGTGACCGTCACAGAAATACTCTTCCGCAGATGCTCCTGCCCCAGCGTGAAGGTCGCGGCGGTCGCGCCAGAAATCGGCACACCGTCGAGCTTCCACTGGTAGTTGAGCGCCACACCCGCAGGGTTCCACGTGCCAGGCTCTCCCCGCAGCGTCGATCCGACAACCGCAGACCCCGTGATACGAGGTGTTGTTCCAGTGATCGCGCCAACTACCTCGCTGGTGAATCCACTATCTCGTGAAGTCGTCGCAAACCCTGTCCGAACGCCGGTGACCCTCACGCGAATTCGGGAGCCAGCGTCAGCATCAACGAGGCGATATGTAGCCTTTGTCGCTCCGGGAATCGCGGCAGCTCCCCGGAACCACTGGTAGCTCAAGGTGGCGGCCGGCTGCCAGGCGGCGGTCGTCGCGGTGAGTACCGCCGCGACCTTCAGGTTCCCCGTCACCGTCGGTGCGGGCGTCGAGGTAAAGCTCCCCGCCGCTACGACTGCAGTGGGCTGCGACGAGCGAGTCGCCGTCGCGTAGCCCTTGCGCGTTCCCTGGGCACGCAGAGAGATCTTGTGGCCGACATCCGAGGCCGTCAGAGCGTAGGTCGTCCCGGTAGCACCCTCGATCGCACGTTCGCTCCGGTACCACTGAAGTGCGATACGCGCCTTCGGTTTCCATGCGCTGATCGATCCCTGCAGGGTCTTCCCGACTGCAGCAGTCCCCGTGATCGATGGATCGCTCGCTTGAAAACGCCCGGCCGCAACCCGAGCCGATGGCCGCGATGCGCGAACGATGGTCGTTCGCCCCTTCGCCCGACCAGTGACCCTGACGCTGACTCGCTTGCCGCGATCGGCAGCAACGAGCGTGTAGGTAGCACTCCGCGCTCCCTTAATCTTGGCCTTTCCGCGGTACCACTGATAGGAGAGCCGCGCCTTCGGCGCCCACTTCCCAGTGCTCGCACGCACTTTCTTCCCGACGATCAGCTTGCCAGTGATCTTTGGCACGGGGGCTTGAGTGAACGATCGCGCGGCGGCAAGCGGTATCCCCGCGCCGGCAAGCGCCACTGTTGGGCTCGCTGAAGCGATCGGCGTGACGATGCCGATACCAACAAGACCCAGCAAGAGCGCGACGAGAACTGCGACGAGCCGCGGCGTCCGCGGCAATCGGAGGAGCTTCGTTGAGTGCATGCAAAGAAAGTGGCAGGTGGGCGATGACGACACCAGCGTCTCGCGACTTCCGTATCGATGTGGCACGTCCGCTTTTCCGTCCGCATCGCATCCGGACACCCGGAACGGCACGAGTGTGCTCCCGCACCGCCTGGCATTGCGTGTCCGCGGACCTCAGCCCGCCGCGCGCTCTGCAAGAAGCAGCGCCGTCCGCCGCAGATTCCGGCCCGCCGCCCGCGCCTCGTCAACCGACCGCTGCGCGGGCGGTGCGGGATCAACCCGCACCTCGCCGAGCGCTTCGTGGAGCACAACCCGCGCGAGGTCAGCGGCTGGCAGTCCCACGCGGCGCCACGGCTCGGCAACGAGCCGCGCGAGTGCGACAAGGTCCGGGCCCGCACACGACGACACGCGGGCGGGAGGCAGCCCCTGCCAGAGCTCAACCCCACGCTCAACAGCCGTCGCGATCGTCTCCCACCGGCGCTCATCCCAGGGCCCGGCGTCGAGCCCGACCCCGTCGGCCCCGGCAAGCACCGCGGGAGCCACGCCGCCCACGGCCGTCCCCACGTGCACAACCACGCGGGCGTCGGCCGCGCGCACGGCGGCGACAACCGGCGAAAGCACCTCAAGCACACGCGGGCGCGGCACCGCGCGCAACCGGGCATGCCCCGAGAACGTCGGGAGTACCCCCGCAACGACTTGCCCGACGAGGGGCTCGGCAAGCAACACCGTGACGTGCGCGCCCGGAGCCTGCCTGCGCACATCGTGCACGCGACGGGTCAGCGCCTCGGCAAGCGCAGCACCCAGATCTGCAACGGCGCCGTCGTCGCACAGCACGCGATCCCCGCGCGCAAGCCACAGCGATGCCGCAAGCGACCACGGCCCGACGGCCTCGACGACGATCTCCCCCGCCCAGCCGACAGCGGCAACCGCAAGAGCGTCGAGATCCTCCCGGTGCGCCGCCCGTGCTCGCTCGAGGTCCACGCCCGCGTGGTCGGCAAGCCGCCAACCGTGCGGGCCCAACTCCACGGGCATGCCGTCAAGCAGTGACGCCGTCCGGCCGACCCGGTCAGATCCCGGCCCGCGCGCGGCAAGGACCGGCAGGGTCGCGAGCGCACGCACGTCGGCCGGGGCCTCGTCGGTGTCGCCAAGCACCGTCATGAGCGCCTCAAGCGGCTCCGTCCCGGGCCACGCGAGCGGCGCAACCGCGCCGGGAAGGGCACGAGGTGCGAAGGTCGCGGGCGCGGTCCCACCGAGCGCGGCATCGCTCGAAACGATGCCGTTCGCAACGATGCCGTCCGTCGTGACGGCGCCTGTCGCACCGTCCGCCCCAAGCCGCAGTACCTCGCTCAACGGCCAATGCCCACAGCAGACGTCGCGCCCGCGGAGGCCGCCCGCCGTCCAGCGCTCGTCACCGTCGCTTGCCCCAGCACCCGCGTGCCCCGGTAGACGACGAGCGACTGCCCGGCGGCAACGCCGCGCAGGCGCGTCCCCGTGAGGTCGGCGACAAGGCCCGTGCCGGTCCGGGTAACGACCGCGGGCACGGGCGCCCCGTGCGCGCGCACCTGGACCTCTGCCTCGATGCCGCCCGACGCGTCGACGTCGTCGGCAAGCCACACCGTGCCGTCGCCCGTGACGCGGTCGACCGTGAGCAACTCGGCGGCCCCGACGATGACCTGGTTGGTGCCCGTCCGCACCTCGAGCACGTAGCGCGGTCGGCCGTCGGGCGCGGGACGCCCGAGGTGGAGGCCGCGACGCTGCCCGACGGTGTACGCGTAGGCGCCGTCGTGCTCGCCGACGACCTGCCCGGACTCGTCGAGGATCTCGCCGGGCTGCGAGCCGAGCCGCGAGCGCAGGAAGCCCTGCGTGTCACCGTCGGCGACGAAGCAGATGTCGTAGGAGTCCGGCTTTGTCGAGACGCCGAGCCCGCGACGCGCGGCCTCCGCACGGACGTCGGCCTTCGACGTGAAGCCGCCGAGCGGGAAGATCGACCGGGCGAGCCTCTCGGATCCCATGACGGCGAGGACGTACGACTGGTCCTTGTCCGTGTTGGGCGAGCGGTGCAGCTCGCGCCGCCCGTCGGTCTCGACGATCCGCGCGTAGTGGCCCGTCGCGACCGCGTCGAAGCCGAGGGCAGTCGCCTTGTCGAGCAGCGTGTCGAACTTCACGTGCTCGTTGCAGCGCACGCACGGGTTCGGGGTGCGGCCCGCGGCGTACTCGGCGAGGAAGTCCGCGACGACGGTCTCCTCGAACGTCTCGGAGAGGTCCCACACGTAGTACGGGATGCCGAGGACGTCAGCCGCACGCCGGGCGTCGCCCGCGTCCTCGATCGAGCAGCAGCCGCGCGAGCCCGTGCGCATCTGGGCCCGCTCGCGTGCGAGCGCCATGTGGACGCCGACGACCTCGTGCCCGGCCTCGAGCGCGAGAGCGGCCGCGAGCGCCGAGTCGACGCCGCCGGACATCGCGGCGAGCACCCTCATGCGGCACCCCCGACCGCAGCCGGGCCCGTCGGCACGCTGCGGCGCGCGGGCGAGGCGAGGCCCGCAGCGCGGGCCCGCTCGACGACGCCGGGCAGGACGTCGAGCACGCGCGCGACGTCCGCGGACGTCGACGTCGCGCCGAACGAGAACCGCAGAGCGCCGCGAGCCTCGTGCTCGGTGAGACCGAGCGCGAGGAGCACGTGCGAGGGCTGCGGCACGCCGGCCTGGCACGCCGAGCCGGTCGACGCCTCGACGCCCGCGGAGTCGAGCAGGTAGAGGAGCGAGTCGCCCTCGCAGCCGTCGAACGTGAGGTGCGCGTTGCCGGGCAGGCGCGCCACCCCCCCGTCGTCGGTCCGGGCGTCCAGTGCAGGGCCGCGGAGCGTCGCGTCAGGCACGCGCGCGAGCACGCCGGTGACGAGCTCGTCCCGGAGCGCGGCGAGGCGCGCAGCCTCGACGTCGCGGGCAGCAACGACCTCGGCGAGTGCGACCGCGAATGCGCGCGCACCCGCAGCGTCGAGCGTCCCTGAGCGCACACCGCGTTCCTGGCCGCCGCCGTGGAGGACGGGCACGAGGTCGACGGTGCGCCCGACAACGAGCGCACCGACGCCCACGGGGCCGCCGAGCTTGTGCGCGGTGACGGTCATCGCGTCGAGGCCGCTCGCGCCGAAGTCGACGGGCAGGATGCCCGCGGCCTGGACGGCGTCACAGTGGACGGGCACGCCGTGCGCGTGCGCGAGCCGCACGACGTCTGCGACGGGCTGCACAGTGCCGATCTCGTTGTTCGCCCACATGACGGAGACGAGCGCGGTCTCCTCGGCGTGCGCGGCGAGCTCGGCGCCGAGCGCGTCGAGGTCGAGGCGGCCGGTCGCGTCGACCGGCAGGAGGACGATCTCGGCGCCCGCGTGCTCTGCGAGCCAGAACGCAGGGTCGAGCACCGCGTGGTGCTCGACGGCGGAGACGAGGACGCGCGTGCGTTCGGGGTGCCCCGTGCGGCGCGCCCAGAAGAGGCCCTTGATCGCGAGGTTGTCGGCCTCGGTGCCGCCCGCGGTGAGGACAACCTCGCTGGGGCGCGCGCCGAGCGACGCCGCGATCGACTCGCGCGCCTCCTCCACGACGCGGCGGGCGGCGCGGCCCGCGGTGTGGAGCGACGACGGATTGCCCGCGATCGCGAGCTGCTCGGTGTACGCCGCGACCGCCGCAGGCGACATCGGGGTCGTCGCGGCGTGGTCGAGGTAGGCGGGAGGTGTCACGCCCCCCATCCTACGAAGGACGCCGCGACCCTCTCGTCGGTGGCCGCGGCGTCCGGGACGTGCGCGGGTCGGCTCAGGCCGTCCGGGCCCGCAGAGCGGCGGCCGCCTGAGGCAGGACGGTCGCGAGGTCGCCGACGACCGCGAAGTCGCAGATCTCGAAGATCGGGCACTCCGGGTCGGAGTTCACAGCGACGATGACCTCGGACGCCTGCATGCCGCCGCGGTGGTGGGGCGCGCCCGAGATACCGGCGCCGATGTAGAGGTGCGGGGTGATCGTCACGCCGGTCTGGCCGACCTGCGCGTCGTGGTCGATCCAGCCTTCGTCGACGGCGTCGCGGGTCGCGCCGATCGCGGCGCCGAGCGCGTCGGCGAGGTCCTCAACGGGCCCGAAGTCGCCGAGCGTCCCACGCCCGCCCGCGACGACGACGCTCGCCTCGGCGAGCGGCGGGCGCGCCGAGCCCGAGGTCTCGTGGAGCGTGCGCGACACGAGGCGGACGCCGCCCGCGGCGGCCTCCGCGGCTGCGGCGTCGAGCGCCACGGCACGGACGACCGGGTCGGCGGGTGCGTCGGCCGGCACGGGCCGCACCGCGTTGGGTCGCACCGTGAGGAGCGCGAGTTCGGTCGTCACGACCGAGTCGACGTCCCACGAACCCGCGAACACGCGCTTCCACCCGGCGACGAGGCCGTCGTGCTCGCCGACGCGCGCGGCGTCGATGAGGAGGCCCGCCCCGGTGAGGTGGGCGAGGCGCGCGAGCACCTCCTTGTTGGCGAACGTCGCGCGGGCGAGGAGCACGCGCGCGTCCGTGAGGACGGGTGCGAGCGCGGCCGCGGCCACGCCCGTGAGGTGCGGCTCGCCGTCGACGTCGAGGTGGACGACGTCAGCGACGCCGTACGTGCCGAGCGCCGCGAGCGCGTCGGCCGACGGCGCCTCGAACGCGACGGCACGCACCGGACCGAGCGTCCGCGCGACGGTGAGGAGCTCGAGGTCAGGTCCGCGCAGCGCGCCGGTGACGTCGTCGAGCAGGACGACGGAGATGTGACGGGTCATGGGGGTCTCCTCTCAGACCAGGCCGCGGCGGACGAGGAACTCGACGAGGGCCTCGCCGCCCGCGCCGGCATCGACGTGGATCTCGACGGGCGCGCGCTCGGGGCGCGGCTCGGCCGACAGGACGCGGGTGCGGGCTCCGGCCTCGCCGACCTCGGCCGCGTCGACGCCGAGGTCCGCGAGGGTCCACGTCGTCACGGGCTTGGTGCGCGCCGCCATGATGAGCTTGAAGTTCGGGAAGCGGGGCCGGTTGATGTGGTCGTTGACGGAGACGACCGCGGGCAGCGGCGCCTCGAGGACCTCGGTCGCGCCGTCGACGACACGCTCGACGCGCGCCGTGGCCCCGTCGAGCTCGAGCTTGCCGGCGTTCGTGAGCTGCGGCAGGCCGAGCTCGGCGGCGAGGAGCGCGGGCACGACCGAGCCGAGTCCGTCGAGCGCCGCCATGCCCGCGAGGACGAGGTCGATCGGGCCGTCGGCCGCGACCTTGCGCACCGCAGCGGCGAGCGCCTTCGCGGTGCCCGCGTAGTCGGAGCCCGCGAGCGCCTCGTCGTTGACGTGGATCGCGGTCGTCGCACCCAGCTGGAAGGCGCGCCGCAGCGCGTCGACCGCCTCGGCGGGACCGACGGTGATGACGACGATCTCGGACTCTGCACGCTCGGCCTCGTCGAGCCCCTCGAGGATCCGCACCGCTTCCTCGACGGGGTGCTCGTCGAGCTCGTTGAGCGAGCCGTCCTCCGCGCCGCGCACCGTGCGGCCGTCCGCGAACGCGCGGGCGGAGTGGATGTTAGGGACGTGCTTGACGACCACGACGATTCTGCGGGCCATGACGCTGCGAGCCTCCTGGAGGGGCCGGGACCGGACCCGTCGAGGCTATCGCCCCACGGCGCGGTCGCGTGCGTGGCGTGGCGGACGTCCCGCCATCCGGTCCCGGCGCGACGGTAGGATCGATGGTCGGCCCCGGCGCGCACCGCGGGACCCTACGCTCGAGGAGACCACCACCATGACGACGACCGCCGCACGCACCGCGACCGACGAGCGGACGCCCCCGCTCGGCGCGCGCGTCGTCCCCGGCGGCACCTCGTTCGCGGTGTTCGCCTCGCACGCCGACCTCGTCGAGCTGTGCCTCCTCGAGCGCGACCCCGCGACGGCCTCGGGCTGGGCCGAGGAACGCCTGCCGATGACGCGGGGTGCGCGCGGGGTGTGGCACACGACGGTGCCCGGCGTGGGCGACGGCCAGCGGTACGGGTTCCGGGCCCACGGTCGCTGGGACCCGCGCGTCGGCCTGCGGTACAACCCCGCCAAGATCCTCGTCGACCCGTACGCGCGAGGCCTCGACGGCGCGCTCGTCCACGGGCCGGCGGTCTACGGCCACGCCTGGGACACGCGCGGCGAGGACGGCCTGCCGCTGCCGTCGGACCTCGACTCGCTCGGGCACGTCCCGCTCTCGGTCGTCGTCGACCCCACCTACCGCCCCGTGCACGAGCGGCCGCACGTCCCGTGGTCGCGGACCGTCGTCTACGAAGCCCACGTCCAGGGCCTCACGGCTCACCTGCCCGGCGTTCCCGACGCGCTGCGCGGCACGTATGCGGGAGTCGCGCACCCCGCGACGATCGCGCACCTGCGCTCGCTCGGCGTGACGACGCTCGAGCTCCTGCCGATCCACGCGAAGGTGTCCGAGCCGCACCTCCTCTCGCAGGGCCGGGTGAACTACTGGGGCTACAACACGCTCGGGTTCTTCGCGCCCGAGCCGTCGTATGCGACCGCCGCGGCACGTGCGCAGGGCCCGACGGCCGTGCTCGACGAGGTCAAGGGCATGGTCGCGCTCCTGCACGAGGCCGGGCTCGAGGTCATGCTCGATGTCGTCCACAACCACACCGCGGAGGGCGGCACGGACGGCATGCAGCTGTCGTGGCGCGGCCTCGACGCGACCGTCCACTACATGCACGACGGCGGCACGCCTGCCCGGTTCGCCGACACGACGGGCTGCGGCAACACGCTCGACCACCGGCGAACGAGGCCCATCCAGGCGGCTCTCGACTCGGTGCGCTACTGGACCCAGGAGATCGGTGTCGACGGCTTCCGCTTCGACCTCGCCGTGACGCTCGGACGCCACCACGACGGCTTCACGAACGTCCACCCGTTCCTCGTCGCGCTGGCGACCGACCCGACGCTCGCCGACGTCAAACTCGTCGCGGAACCCTGGGATGTCGGTCCGGGCGGCTGGCAGACCGGCAGCTTCAAGGAGCCGTTCGGCGAGTGGAACGACCGCTACCGCTCCGCGGTGCGGCAGTTCTGGCTCGCCGACGCGCGCGAGCTCTCGCACGGCCGCACGGGTCACGGGCTGCGGGACCTCGCGACGCGGCTGTCCGGCTCGGCCGACCTCTTCGGTCACTCCGACCCGCCGCTCGAGCGCGGCCCGGTCGCCTCGATCAACTTCGTCACGGCGCACGACGGCTTCACCATGGCCGACCTCACACGCTACGACCACAAGCACAACGAGGCCAACGGGGAGGACAACCGCGACGGGACGGACGACAATCGGTCGTGGAACCACGGGATCGAGGGCCCCGACGTCGACGACGGCGACGGGATCGCGGCGCTGCGTCGACGCTCGCACCGCAACCTTCTCGGCACGCTCCTCCTCTCGGCGGGCACGCCCATGCTCACTGCGGGCGATGAGGTGGGGCACAGCCAGCAGGGCAACAACAACGCATACTGCCAGGACAACGAGCTCACGCGGCCGCGGTTCGACGCGACGGGCCCCGAGGCCGACCTCCTCGCGACGACGCGCTACCTCCTCGCGCGCCGCGCCGAGCTCGCGGCGCTGCGTCCCGCGCGCTTCTACCGCGGCCGTCCGTACGAGTCGCGTCCGGACGACGGGCTCGACCTCGCGTGGTATACGGAGGCGGGCACACCGATGTCGCCGGCCGAGTGGAACGACACGTCGCGTCGTGTGCTGCAGATGGTGCGCCGGACGGCGGACGTCGCCGACCCGGCGGTTCTCATCGTCCTCAACGGGTCCCTCGACGTCGTCGACGCCGCGCTCCCCGAGTCCCATGTCGGCTGGGAGCTCGTGTGGGACTCCTCGTGGGAGCACCCGGACCAGCACCTCGAGCCGTTCGACGACCCAGACACCGAGCTCGAGCCGCTGAGCATGCGGCTCTACGTCGAGGGCGCCCGCTGACCGCAGGTTCGCTGGTCACGGTCCCCCGACGCCCATTGCCGGGACCCGCCGGGAGCGTGGCGACGCGCGAGAGACCCGTCCCACGGGCTAGGTTCGACCTGTGAGCAGGAACAAGCGCCCCCGCCCCGTCAGTGCCGCCGCGAACCCGGGCCACGCCGTGCGCATCAGCGCACCAGTCGCCCCGGCCCCGCGCGTCGCGCAGCCCGTCCCGGTCCTGCCGACACCGATCGGCCGCATCCCCGTCGTCGACGTCTCCCCGACCGTCGAGCAGGGCCGCTGGCCCGCGAAGGCCGCCGTCGGCGAGGCCGTGCCGGTCCGCGCGACAGTCTTCCGCGAAGGGCACGACGCGGTCGCCGCGACCGCCGTGCTCGTCGCGCCCGACGGCACAGTCCGCGCGAGCGCCCGCATGGTCGACATCGCGCCGGGGCTCGACCGCCTCGAGGCCCGCGTCGCGCCTGACGCACCGGGCGAGTGGACGTTCCGCGTCGAGGGGTGGTCGGACCCGTACGGGACGTGGACGCACGACGCGGCCGTGAAGATCGCTGCGGGCGTCGACGTTGAGCTCATGCTCGCCGAGGGTGTGCGGCTCATGGACCGTGTCCTCGCCGAGCTCGCGCTCGACGCCGCGGACCGCTCGACGCTCGAGCGCGTCCGGACGACGCTCGCCGACACCCGGTCGACCCCGCAGGACCGTCTCTCGGCGGCGCTCGCGGACGACGTCCGCGACATCCTCGTCCTGCGGTCGCCCCTGCGTGACCACGTCTCGCCGTCCGCGGACTACCCGCTCGTCGTGAGCCGCGAGCTTGCGCTCGCGGGTGCGTGGTACGAGATGTTCCCGCGCTCGGAGGGCGCGGTCTACGACGCCGCAACGCGCTCGTGGCGCTCGGGCACACTGCGGACCGCGGCCGAGCGCCTGCCGGGCATCGCCGCGATGGGCTTCGACATCGTCTACCTCACCCCGATCCACCCGATCGGCACGACGTTCCGCAAGGGGCGCAACAACTCGCTCGAGGCGCTCCCGGGCGACCCTGGCTCGCCGTACGCGATCGGCTCGCCCGACGGCGGTCACGACGCGATCCATCCCGAGCTCGGGACCTTCGACGACTTCGACGCGTTCGTCGCGCGTGCTCGCAGCCTCGGCATGGAGGTCGCGCTCGACCTCGCGCTGCAGTGCTCGCCGGACCACCCGTGGGTGACGGAGCACCCCGAGTGGTTCACGACGCGAGTCGACGGCACGATCGCGTACGCGGAGAACCCGCCGAAGAAGTACCAGGACATCTACCCGCTGAACTTCGACCTCGACCCCGCGGGCATCGAGGCGGAGATCGAGCGCGTCGTGCGCCTGTGGATCGATCACGGGGTGACGGCGTTCCGCGTCGACAACCCGCACACGAAGCCGCTCGACTTCTGGGAGCGGCTGCTCACGAGCATCCGGGCGACGCATCCCGAGGTGATCTTCCTCGCAGAGGCGTTCACGCGTCCCGCGATGATGCTCACGCTCGCGCGCATCGGGTTCCAGCAGTCGTACACGTACTTCACGTGGCGCAACACGCGTGAGGAGATCACGTCGTACCTCGCGGAGGTGTCGGACGAGGTCGGCTCGGTCATGCGGCCGAGCTTCTGGCCGACGACGCACGACATCCTCACGCCGACGATGCAGCACGGGGGCGAGGAGATCTTCGCGATCCGCGCGGTGCTCGCCGCGACGGGATCGCCGACGTGGGGCATCTATTCGGGCTACGAGTTTGCCGAGCGTGTCGCGCGACCTGGCGCCGAGGAGCAGATCGACAACGAGAAGTACGAGTTCAAGCCGCGCGACTGGTCTGCTCCCGAGGCTGCGCGTCTCACGGGTCTGCTCACGCGGCTCAACGAGATCCGCCGCGCGCACCCGTCGCTGCGCCAGCTGAGGAACCTTACGGTGCACGGCACGACGAACGACCAGGTCGTCGCGTTCTCCTCGCACCTCGGCGGTGAGTTCACGGCGGATGGCCGCCCCGACACCGTCATCACGGTCGTCTCCCTCGACCCGTGGGGTCCGCAGGAGTCGATGGTCGACCTCGACCTCGTGGCCCTCGGCCTCGAGCCCGCGGACGACGACGAGCCGCGCTTCAACGCGCACGACCTGCTCACAGGCGAGACGTACGCGTGGGGCCGTCGAGCGTTCGTGCGGCTCGAGCCGGGCCGCCCCGCGCACATCATCGAGGTGACGACGCCATGACGACGATTCCCCGGATGCCTGAGCCAGCACCCGTGACCGGCCAGCTCGCTGCTGCGGCGCTGCCGCCGCAGCGTCGCCCCACGGTCCCGGCCGTGCCTCGTGCGCTGTCCGACGACCCCGAGTGGTACCGGACCGCGGTCTTCTACGAGGTGCTCGTGCGGGCGTTCTCCGACTCGACAGCGTCAGGATCGGGCGACCTGCGCGGCCTCGTCGACCGGCTCGACTACCTGCAGTGGCTCGGCGTCGACTGCCTGTGGCTGCCGCCGTTCTACCCGTCGCCGCTGCGTGACGGTGGCTACGACGTCGCGGACTACACGGCGATCGCCGAGCAGTACGGGACGCTCGAGGACTTCACGGAGCTCATCGAGGCTGCGCACGCGCGCGGCATGCGCGTCATCATCGACCTCGTCATGAACCACACGAGCGACGCTCACCCGTGGTTCCAGGCGTCGCGGCAGGACCCGGACGGCCCGTACGGCGACTTCTACGTGTGGGGCGACGACCCGACACGGTACGGCGACGCCCGCATCATCTTCGTCGACACGGAGACGTCGAACTGGACGTTCGACGCGGTGCGCCGCCAGTACTTCTGGCACCGGTTCTTCTCCCACCAGCCGGACCTCAACTTCGAGAACCCCGCCGTCCAGGAAGCGATGCTCGACGTCGCACGATTCTGGTGCCGTGTGGGCGTCGACGGCTTCCGGCTCGACGCCGTGCCGTACCTCTTCGAGGAGGAAGGCACAAACTGCGAGAACCTGCCGCGCACCCACGAGTTCCTCGCGCGCGTTCGGGCGATGGTCGACGCGGAGTTCCCGGGCACGATCATGCTCGCGGAGGCGAACCAGTGGCCGGGCGAGGTCGTCGAGTACTTCGGCACCGAGGAAGCCCCCGAGTGCCACATGTGCTTCCACTTCCCCGTCATGCCGCGCATCTACTACGCGCTGCGAGACCAGAAGGCGACGAAGATCCTCGAGATCCTCGCGGACACCCCGGAGATCCCGGCGGGCGCGCAGTGGTCGACGTTCCTGCGCAACCATGACGAGCTCACGCTCGAGATGGTGTCGACCGAGGAGCGTGCCGCGATGTACGGCTGGTACGCGCCCGACCCGCGCATGCGTGCGAACGTCGGCATCCGCCGGCGGCTCGCGCCGCTGCTCGGAGGCTCCCGCAAGGAGATCGAGCTCGCGCACGCCCTCCTCCTGTCGCTCCCGGGCAGCCCCTGCCTCTACTACGGCGACGAGATCGCCATGGGCGACAACATCTGGCTCGAGGACCGCGACGGCGTGCGCACCCCCATGCAGTGGACGCCGGACCGCAATGCGGGCTTCTCGACGGCGGATCCCGGCAAGCTCTACCTGCCGGTCGTGCGCTCGCTCGGACACACCTACGAGGGCACGAACGTCGAGGCGCAGCTCGCGATGCCGGGCTCGCTCCTCCACTGGGTGCACGGCATGCTCACGGTCCGGCGGCGGCACCCGGCGTTCGGGCTCGGCACGTTCACGCCGGTGCCGGCGGACGACGAGTCCGTGCTCGCTTTCCTCCGGACGACAGCCGACGAGACGCTGCTGTGCCTCGCGAACCTCGGTGCTACGGCACGTGCCGCGACCCTCATGCTTCCCGGGCATGCGGGTGCGACGCTCACGGACCTCTTCGGCGGCGCCGTGCTCGGCACGGTCGCGGCCGACGGCTCGGTGCGGTGGACCTTCGGGGCGCGCGACTTCCACTGGGTGTCGCTCACGCCGGCGACGTCGACGACGGCCAGCTGAGGGGTGCGGATGAGCCGTCGACGCATTGATCTCACCGACCAGCTCGGACCGTTCGTCCCGGCGCCTGCGCCCGACGACGCCCAGCTGGCACTGCTGCGCGCGTGGATGCCGGCGCGACGCTGGTTCCCCGTAAAGTCGGGGACGACGACGATCACGCCGTGGCGGTCCTTCGGGCTCGCCGACGGCTCGGACGCGATCGTCCACCTCCTGCGCGTCGAGGGTCCCGAGGCGACCGTCACGGTCCAGGTTCCGGTCGTGCGGCGGCCGTCGGTCACGCACGCCGTCGGGCAGGAGGTACCACCGTCGTGGATCGGCACGCTGGGCGACGGCACGGACCTGCTCGACGCGTGCGACGACCCGACGTTCTGGCGGGCGTGGCTGACGCTCGCCCAGTGGGGCGAGGCAGACGCCCCGCCCGCGAGCCTCGACCTCGCGGGCGCGCGCATGCTCACGGTCGAGCAGTCGAACACGTCGATCCTCCTGCCCGCGGTTGCGGGCGGCGCGATCCTCAAGCTGTTCCGGACGGTCGCGCCGGGCGCGAACCCGGACGTCGACGTGCCGCGGGCGCTCGTGCAGGTCGGCTGGGACGGCGTGCCCGCCCCGCTCGCGTGGCTCGAGCTTGCGGGCGAGGACGAGGGCGACGTGCCGGCCGGTGCCGAGCCGATCGACCTCGGGGTGCTCACGGAGCTCGTCCCTGACGCGTCGGACGGGTTCCAGCTCGCGTGCGCGTACGCGACGGGCGGCCTCTCGTTCGCCGAGGACGCGGCCGAGCTCGGCCGCACCGTCGCGGGCATGCACGTCGCGCTGCGGCAGGCGCTGCCCGCTGCCGGCCAGACCGTCGGGCTCGCATGGCTGCGCTCGGAGCTGCGCCGACGGGCGCGTGCCGCCGCCGCGAGCGCGAGCGTGATCGCGGGGCGTCTCCCCGCGATCGAGCGGCTCTACGGCCTGCTCGAGGCTCCGGGCGAGGCGAGCCTGCTCGAGCTCCAGCACATCCACGGCGACCTACACCTCGGCCAGGTCCTCCGCGCGGGCGACGGCACGTGGCGCGTCCTCGACTTCGAGGGCGAGCCCATGCGGCCGCTCGAGGAGCGACAGCGCCCCGACCTCCCGGTCCGGGACGTCGCCGGGATGCTGAGGTCCTTCGACTACGCGGCGGCCGTCGGCGAGGCGACGTCGCCCACGTGGGCGACCGACGCGCGTGACGCGTTCCTCGCGGGCTACACGGAGGCGTACCCCACGCCCGACGACGCGTTCACGCAGACCCTGCGCGACGCGCTCGAGCTCGACAAGGCGCTCTACGAGGTCGTCTACGAGGCCGGGAACCGGCCCGACTGGCTGGGGATCCCGCTCGGCGCGGTCGACCGGCTGCTCGCGCACGGCAAGCCACCTGCGCCCGACGGGGACGAGCCCGTGCCCGGGTGACCTGCACCGGAGCCGACGCGCCGGTCGTCGGTCCCCCTGTCTCCTGCCCGTGCCGTGGAAAGGTAGTGCAATGATCCCGTCCTCACCCTCGCCGCTCCCCGTCGACGCCGCGCAGCTCGCCGCGATCGCCGCAGGTCGTCACCATGCCCCGCACTCGGTGCTCGGGCCGCACGTGCACAACGGCACGGTGACGGTCCGGGTCCTGCGTCCGCTCGCCGACGAGGTCGTCGTCGTCACAGCTGACGGCGAGCACCCGGCGGAGCACGAGCAGGACGGGGTATGGCGCGTCGTCCTGCCCGTCGACGAGGTGCCCGACTACCGGCTCCGCGTGCGTTACGGCGACGAGGTCACGCGCTCCGACGACCCGTACCGCTTCCTGCCGACGCTCGGCGAGCTCGACCTCCACCTCGTGCAGGAGGGCCGCCACGAGACGCTGTGGACGGTGCTCGGCGCGAACCTCCGCACGTTCCCGAGCGTGCTCGGCGAGGTCCACGGCACGGCGTTCGCGGTGTGGGCGCCCAACGCGCGCGCGGTGCGCGTCGTCGGCGACCACAACCACTGGCAGGGTGCGGCGCACGCGATGCGCTCGCTCGGCGGCTCGGGCGTGTGGGAGCTCTTCGTCCCGGGGGTCGGTGCCGGCACGCGCTACAAGTTCGAGATCCTCGCGCAGGACGGCTCGTGGCGGCAGAAGGCCGATCCGATGGCAAAGTCCGCGGAGGTGCCGCCCGCGACGGCGTCCGTCGTCGTCGCCTCCGAGCACGTGTGGCAGGACGACGCGTGGATGGCGCGCCGTGCGCAGTCGGACCCGCACACGGGGCCGATGAGCGTCTACGAGGTGCACGTCGGGTCGTGGCGTCCAGGACTCGGCTACCGCCAGCTCGCCGAGCAGCTCACGGCGTACGTCGTCGAGCAGGGTTTCACGCACGTCGAGCTCATGCCGATCGCCGAGCACCCGTACGGGCCGTCGTGGGGCTACCAGGTGACGGGGTACTACGCGCCGTCCTCACGCTTCGGTCACCCTGACGACCTGCGGTTCCTCATCGACTCGCTGCACGCGGCGGGCGTCGGCGTCATCCTCGACTGGGTGCCCGCGCACTTCCCCAAGGACGAGTGGGCGCTCGCGCGCTTCGACGGCACCCCGCTGTACGAGGACCCGGACCCGCTCCGTGGCGAGCACCCAGACTGGGGCACGTACGTCTTCAACTTCGGACGTGCCGAGGTCCGTAACTTCCTTGTCGCGAACGCGACATACTGGCTCGAGGAGTTCCACGTCGACGGTCTGCGCGTCGACGCCGTCGCGTCGATGCTCTACCTCGACTACTCGCGCAAGCCCGGTCAGTGGCGTCCCAACGTGCAGGGCGGCCGTGAGCACCTCGAGGCGATCACGTTCCTCCAGGAGGCCAACGCGACGGCCTACCGGCGCAACCCGGGCATCGTCATGATCGCCGAGGAGTCGACGTCGTGGCCCGGAGTCACGGCGCCGACGAGCGCGGGCGGCCTCGGCTTCGGGCTCAAGTGGAACATGGGGTGGATGAACGACACCCTCCGCTACCTCGCGACGGACCCAATCCACCGGCGATACCACCACCACGAGGTGACGTTCTCGATGGTGTATGCGTACTCCGAGCAGTTCATGCTGCCGCTCAGCCACGACGAGGTCGTCCACGGCAAGGGGTCGCTCCTGCGCAAGATGCCGGGCGGCGAGTGGCAGCAGTTCGCGGGGCTGCGCGGGCTGCTCGCCTACCAGTGGGCGCATCCGGGCAAGCAGCTGCTCTTCATGGGCTGCGAGATCGGACAGGGCACCGAGTGGGACGACGGCTCGGGTGTCGAGTGGTACCTGCTCGACCATGCGCCGCACCGGGGCGTCCAGAGCCTCGTGCGCGACCTCAACTCGGTGTATCGCGCCGAGGGGGCGCTGTGGGAGCGGGACTTCGACCCTGCGGCCTTCACGTGGCTCGACTCCGACGCTGCCGACGCGAACATCATCGCGTTCCTCCGGCGCGGCACGGACGGCCAGGATGTCGCGGTCGTCGTGAACTTCGCCGACACCGTGCACGAGGGCTGGCGTCTGCCGCTTCCGACGGCTGGCACGTGGACGGAGATCCTCAACACCGACGCGTCGGCGTACGGCGGCTCGGGCGTCGGCAACCTCGGCGGCGTCACCGCGGAGGACCAGCCGTGGAAGGGCCAGCGGTTCTCCGTGCCACTGCGTGTCCCGCCGCTCGGCGCGATCTACCTGCGGCACGAGGGCTGACACCCACGCGCGACGACGGCGGCCACCCCGGTCCGGGGTGGCCGCCGTCGTCGTGAGCGTCAGTACAGCGCGTTGGCGAGGGCGCGGCGCGCCGGTCCGACGCGCGGGTCCTCGGGTCCGAGGATCTCGAAGTACTCGACGAGGCGCGTGCGCACCGTCTCCTTGCCGTCGGCGTCGAGCGACGGCAGGAGTTCGACGAGACGACCGAGCGCATCGTCGACCTTGCCGCCTGCGAGGTCGAGATCGGCGACGTCGAGCTGGGCCTGGAGGTCCGCGGGACGCTCCGCTGCGGCCGCCCGGACCGCGCCGAGATCCATCGTCGCGGTCCGCGCGAGGAGCCGGACGTTCGCAAGCCCTGCCGACGCGGCCGCGTCGCGGGGGTCCTCGCGCAGCGCCTGCGTGTAGGCCGCGATCGCGCCCTCGAGGTCCCCTGCGTCGATCGCGTCGTACGCCTTCTGGTGGAGCGGCGGCAGCGGCTCCGGCTCGGGCTCCGCGGCGACGTCGTCGTCCGCGGCCCCGCCCTCGGCGTCGAGGCGCCCGGTGACGCCGTTGGCCTCGGCAGCCTGAAGGACCTGGTCGAGCACGCCCCCGACCTGCGCGTCGTCGAGGATGCCCTGGAACAGCGGGACGGGCTGGCCCGAGATGAGGGCGACGACCGACGGCACGCCCTGCACCTGGAACGCGGCAGCGATCTGCGGGTGCGCCTCGACGTCCGCGCGCGCGAGGAGCATGCGTCCCTCGTAGCGGTCGACGACCGCACCGAGCGCGGTGCCGAAGCGCGCGACGGCGTCGTCCGTCGGCAGCCACATGAGGACGACGACGGGCACGCGCGCGGAGAGTTCGACGACGTCGCCGAACGTCTCGGTCGTCACGTCGACGACGTTGCCCCCGGCCGCCGGTGCGCCCCCGGGCTCGCCCGGGGGCGGCGCGGTCGGTCGGCCGAGCGAGGAGAGGTCGACGGCTCCGCGGACGTCGAGACGGGGGTCGGGCTGGGGCTGGCTCATGACACCTTCCTGCGTGCGGGGACGACGCGCGTCGTCAGTCCTTCTTCTCGGGGATCGAGGCCTTCGTCGCGGCGTGCTCGACGCCGAGGACGTCGACCTTCGTCGCGTCGGAGCCGTCGGCGGGCACGTGGATCGCGACGACCGTCGTGTACGTGAGCGCCATCGAGTTCTCGACCTTGAGCTTCTTCGTGAGGTGCTTCTCGACGTCGTCGACGGGCGAGATCTTCGCGCCCTTCTCGGCGACGCGATCTTCGAGCGCCGTGAGCTCACCGACGACGAGCATGCCGCCGTCGACGGTCGCGAACGCGTGGAGCGCGCCCGGCACCGCGGTGAACGTCATGGTCTGCTTGCCTTCGGCGGGCTTGAGCGCCGCGTTCTGGAGCTTGCTCAGCTGCGCGACCCTCTCCCGGAACGGGTCGTCGGCGAAGAGATCGAGGTGCTTGGACTTCTTCGGCTTCGAGAGGACGTCCGCGTAGCGTTCGAGTGCCTCGGACGCGGAGACGAGGTAGCCGTCGTCGTCCGCACCGACCTCGGCCGACCCGACGGTCGCGGCCGCGAAGCGCGGCAGCGTGACCCCCGGGAAGAGCCGCACCCACGACCACAGGCGCCAGGGGTCCCGGGCCTCGTCCTGCTCGAGGACGAGGAGACGCTCCGTCTCGAGCTCGGGCTGCTCCGAGACGACGAGCGCCGCGCGCGGCCACGCCTGCTCGACGGGGCTCGTCATCGACAGTGCCGTCGTCGGCAGCTTCGTGAGCGAGTCGTCCTTCTTCGTCGCCTTGGCGACCGCGAGCTCGACCTTGCGGATCGCGAGCGCAGGTCCTGAAAGCCGGTCCTTGAGGCCCTTGTCGCTGCGGGCCTCGTCGGTCGTCGCGAGGGTCTCACCGATCGAGCCGAGGATCGCTGCGGACTGCTCGGGAGTGAGCACGGGCGGCGCCTGGACGGGCGTCGCCGCGGGCGTCGGCGTGGGGAGCGGCTCGGCGCACGCCGAGAGGCCGAACGCGAGCGCGAGCGCGGACGCAGCGAGTGCCGTCCGGTGAGTGCGGGTCATGCGTCCTCCTCGGGGCGGGCGGGGCTGCCGTCGTGCGGGTCCGGGGTCCAGGTCTGCTGCTCGAAGCCCCAGGCGCGCCGCCAGGCGTCGGCCCGGGCGGTGTTCGAGTCGTCGGGCGTGGGGGCAGGCGTGGGCGCGGCTGCGGGAGGAGTCGGCTGCGTCGGTGTCGGCTCCGTGCCGCCGCCTGCACGCTCGGCGCGCACGGCTGGCAGCGCGCCCGTGCGGGGTCGGCGACGGGTCTTCTCCTGTGCCGCGAGGAGCGCCTCGCGCTCCGCTTGCTCGCGCAGCTCACGCCGCGTGAGCGGTCGGGCCCCGGTCTCGGCTGCGGGGTCGACCGCGGAGCCGCTCGTCGGGGAACTCGGTCGCATCGCGTAGGGGCTCGCCGCGGAGGTTCCGGCGGTCCGGGCGGGCTCGTCGGCGTGCTGTGCGCCCGCTACGGAGGCGACCCCGGGCACGGGCCCGCGGTAGGCGGGTCCTGCGGGCACCGGTCCGCCGGCTGAGGAGGGCCCGGGCCGGAGATCGTACGGGGACGGGGCCTGCGCCACCGTGGGCGCCACGGGCGTCGCCGGCCGGGTCGCCGGTGGCTGGGTGGGGGTCGGCGGCTGCGTGGGGGTCGGCGACGCCGGTCGCTCGTCGGTCGGCTCGGCACGCTGGCCACCGCGGCGCGAGAGGGTCGCGGCGGTGCGGGCGGAGGTCTCGAGGATGCTGCGGCGCGTGCTCGCGCCGACGGCGCGCAGCCCGCCGCGCGAGGCGGCGACGAGGACCGCCGCGCCGGCGAGCGCGAGCAGGCTCCCGAGGACAAGGCCGGGGACGAGCCACGCCGACGAGACTTCGCGCCGCCACGAGAGCGTGAGGACGGGCGCGGGCGCGCCGTCGCCGACGGATGCGACGAGGAGCATCGTGCGTCCCTCTGCCACGGCCGTACCAGCCGGGAGGCTCGCGCTGCCGGCGCCAGAGGCCGAGGCGAACCACATGTCGGAGCCCGACGGATCAGGTCCGACGAGACCCGAGGATCCGACGTCCGGTGCCGGCGTGGGCGACGCCGTCGAGGTCGCGGAGGAGCCATCGGCCGGCTTCGTCGTCGGGTCGCCGGAGGGGGTCGCGGAAGCGTCGTCGGACGGCTTCGTCGAGGCGTCGTCGGACGGCTTCGTCGTCGCGTCGTCGGTAGGCTCGACAGGGGTCGTGCTCCCCGCGACGAGCTGCGTCGCGAGAGCGTCCCACGACGCGAGACCCGTGACGGCAAGGTGCGCGTCTTCCCCGACCCAGCCACGGACGTCGACCTCACGGCCCAGAGCGACCGCGACCTCGCCGCCGTCGCTCCGGCTCGCGGTCACGGTCACCTCGTCCGAGACGAGGTCGAGCACACCGGGCTCGACGACGAGCAGCGTCGTCGCACCCCCGCTCGTGCTCGACGCCGTGACGACGGCGTCGGGTCGCCAGACCGTCGCCGAGGCGACGGCGAAGGCCACCGAGAGCACGCCGAGCGCGACGAGCACGGCACCGATGACGCGTTGCAGCACCAAGTTTCCTTCCGTTCCGGACGCTCCAGCCTACGGTGTCGCCCGCGGCGACAGCCAACGAGCGGTCCAGCCCGTGCCACCTCACCACGGGATCTGCACACCGGCACAGATCACATCATCCGGGTCCCGGACCTGCGGGTGAACCGATACGCTGGGACGGCGCCCCCGGGCGGGAGTCGACGACGACCACCCGGCGGACCTGCGCATCCGATGCTCCACTCCCGACGCCGAAGGCTCATCGTGTCCGAAGACCGTCCTCTGTTCCCCGTCGTCATGCGCGGCTACGACCGCGGCCAGGTCGACGGCGAGATCGCCCGCCTCGCCAAGCAGCTCGACGCCGCGCGCGCGCAGGTCGCGTCGCTCGACGAGAAGACGCTCCAGATGAGTGGAGAACTCTCGGACGCGCAGCGCCAGCTCCGTGAGGCCGAGCGCCCGACGTACTCCGGTCTCGGCTCGCGCATCGAACAGCTCATGCGGTCCGCGGAGGAGCAGTCGTCGGACGTCGTCGCGCAGGCGAACGCCCAGGCATCCGACTCCGTCGCTCGTGCCAAGCTCGCCGCGGGCCAGATCCGTGCCCGCGCAGAGAACGAGGCCGCCGAGATCCTCGCGACCGCCCGACGCGAGGCCGACGACACCCGCGCCGCCGCAGTGACCGAGGCCGAGTCCGTGACGACGAGCGCGCTGCGCCGCGCGGACGAGATGGTGAGCTCCGCCGAGCGCGAGGCCGCTCGCATCCAGTCCGTCACGCAGACCGAGGTCGCCGAACTTCGCGCGACCGCCGAGCGCGAGACGTCGAGCCTCCGCGCAGCCGTCGAGCTCGAGACGACCGAGCTCCGCGTGCGCACGCAGGACGAGGTCGCCGCGCTGCGCCAGACGGCCGAGAGCGAGACGACCGCGCTGCGCGAGGAGACCGACGCGTACGCCGCGGACCTGCGTCGCACCGTTGACGTCGAGACGTCGGCGCTGCGCCAGAAGACCGAGGCGGACACCGCCGCGCTCCGCCAGGCAGCCGACAGCGAGACCGCCGAGCTGCGACGCACCGCGGCACGCGAGACGGGTGAGCTCCGACAGGCAGCCGAGACCGCCGCCGCCGAGCTGCGTGCAAGCGCCCAGGAGTTTGCCGACACGCTCCGCCAGACCGCCGAGCGCGAGACGACCGAGCTGCGCCGCCGCGTCACGGAGGAGACCGAGGCTCTCCGCACCGAGGCCGACCAGTACGCGGCCCTCACACGCACGACTGCCGACCGCGAGGTCCGTGAGCTCCGGGAGGCCGCAGCCGCCGAGGTCGCTCAGCTCCGCGCTGAGACGGACACGTGGGCGACGGCGCTGCGCACGGAGACCGAGCAGCACGTGACGACGCTCAGAGCGACGACGGACCGCGAGACGACCGAGCAGCGCGAGACCGCCCGCCTCGAGACGACCGCGCTCCGCGAGGCCGCGGAACGGGAGACGACCGAGCTGCGCGAGACCACGGACACCGCCGTCGCCGAGCTCCGCGCGACCGCGGCTCGTGAGACCGCCGAGCTCCGCGAGAGCACCCGCCTCGCGGTCGAGGCACAGCGCGCCGAGGCAGCCCGTGAGGCGGCCGCGGTCCTCGCGTCCGCGAAGGCCGACGCCGACACGCTGCGGGAGCAGGCCCGCAAGGCGCTCGCCGACGCCGAGCTCGAGATCGCGACCCGCAAGGCCGAGTTCGAGCGTTCCGAGGACGAGCGCATGGCAGCTGCCCGCGCCGAGACGGACCGCATGGTCGCGGAGGCCGAGGCGCACGCCGCGGACGCCGAGCAGCGCGTCGTCCGCGCGGTCGAGCAGTCCGAGAAGATCCGTCAGGAGTCCGACGCCCACGCGAAGGAACTGCTCGCCGGTGCCCGCCGCAACGCCGACGAGATCGTCTCGGGCGCGCGCGAGCACGCCGAGCGCACCCTCTCGGAGGCCGTGAGCGAGGCTGACCGCGAGCGCACGACCGCGCAGCGCCAGGTCGACGACCTCAACAAGCAGCGCGAGTCCATCACGACGTACCTCGACGAGCTGCGCTCGCTTCTCGGTGGCGACCCCATCCCCTCGCGGCGCACGCTCGAGAAGGTCTCCGTCGCCCAGGAGCGTTTCGAGCAGCAGGCCGAGGGCACCGAGACGACTCAGTTCACGGCGGCGGCATCGGCCGCTGCCGACGACCTCTCGGCAGCTGCGGCAGCCGCCGCACCGTCGGCGGCCTCCGCCGAGCCCGCACCGTCGGCTGTCTCCGCCGAGGCCGTCGAGGCCGTCGAGGCCGGGACGACCGACGCGCAGGTCGAGGTTCCCGCCGTCGAGCCCGACGAGGGCGCGACGGCCACGGACGAGGACGCGGCGGGCGACGAGCAGAGCAGTTCGGAGCAGGCAGCACGATGAGCGGCGGGGGCGACTGGGCCGAGCAGCGGCGCGAGGCCGCCCTCGTCCACGAGCAGCGGCTCCGTGAGAAGCAGGCTGGCGAGACGGCCGTCGCACGCGAGCTCATCGCGGCGTTCGTCGAGCGGGCCCGCGCACGAGGTGTCGAGCCGGAGCCGCTCCAGGCACGGGACTACTCGGGCAACGGCCCGTACCGCACGGGCCTGCGCGGGTGGTACGTCCGCGCCAACCGCTCCGCCGCGGTCGGCGAGGACGGCCTCTTCTACGTCCTCACGGTCGCCGGGGGGCTGCGTGCCCGGCTCGCCGGGTCGCGTCCTGAGCCGAGTGACCCGCCTCTCGTCCTCGGCAAGGGCGGGCGTGACGGTGAGTCGATCGACATGCGTGACGCGCTCGCGCGCGTCGTCCCCGAGGACTGACCCCGAGTCCGTCGAACAGGTCAGGGCCCGTGGCCGCGACGAGTAGCCACGGGCCCTGACCCGTACGTCCCCAGGGGCTCTCAGGCCCGCGCGACGAGGTCCGCGAGCGCGACGGCGACCGGCTCGGGCTGCTCGATGGGCGTCATGTGCCCGGCCCGACGGACGACCGTGAGGACGGCGTCCTGCGCGGCGCCGACCATCGCCTCAGCCTCCGGCAGCGGCGAGAGCTCGTCCTCGTCGCCGACGACGACCGCGACCGGGCCGTCGAAGGCCCGCAGCGCGTCGAGGCGGTCGGGCCGGGCTGCCATCGCCCGCTGGCACCACGCGACCCCTGCGGGGCCCTGGTCGCGGATCCAGCCGTCGATCCGCTGGACGAGGTCGGGGCGCTCGACACGGCTCGTCTCCCCGAGGATCCCCCGGCGCATCCCGAGCACCTCGTCGACCGTCGCCGTGCGCTCGACCTCGTCGGCGATGCGCAGGCGGTTCGCGCGTGCCTCCTCGGCGTCGGCGCCGGCCTTCGTGTCGACGAGCGCCGCGCCGGCGAGGAGCCACGCGTGACGTTCGAGCAGCGCGAGAACCGTGTAGCCGCCCATCGAGAGGCCCGCGACGACGGCGCGGTCGATGCCGAGCTCGGCGAGCGTGTCGGCGACCGCGTCGGCCTGGAGCTCGACCGACGGGACGTCGGGCACCTGGAGGCGCAGCGCGACGTCATGACCCGACGGCGAGGCCCCCATGCCGGGGAGGTCGAGCGCGAGGACGGGGAACGAGCCCGGGAGCAGCGGCACGATGTCGTGCCACATGCGTGAGTCGAGCGGGAAGCCGTGGAGGAGGACGAGGGGCGTGCCCTCCCCCTCACGCAGGCGGTGGTGGGCGAGCAGTCCGTCTCCGGTCATCACGAGGTGCCTCCCGTCCCGGGCGCGGGGCCCGCAGCGTCGCACGGCCCGTGCGGCCGTGCCCGTCACCATCATGGCGCACTGGGGCCGAACGGCACCCTGGACGGGCAGGACGGGCGTCAGCGGGTCTCGGGCTCGTCGGCGGTCGTCGCCTCGCCGTCCCACGTCGTCGGGAGCGGGCCGTGGCCGGGCAGGACGGTGCCGACGATCTCGTCGAGGACGCGCCGCACCGCGGCCTCCCCGACCCACAGGTGCTTGGCGGCGTCGACGCCGATGACCTCCGCCTGCGGGACGAGGCCGAAGCGCTCGCGCGCCTCGGCCGGGCGGAGGTAATCGTCGTGCTCCGGTACGAGGACCTTGAGCGGGCGGCCGAACTCGGCCCAGCGGCGCAGGTCCTCGTCGGTCGCGCGGTGCAGCGGGGGCGAGAGGAGGATCGCGCCCTCGATCGACGGGTCGGCGCCGTGCTTGAGGACGAGCTCGGTGCCGAAGGACCAGCCGACGAGCCAGCGTCGCGGCAGGTCGCGGAACTCGGAGAGCTCGATCGCTGCGGCGACGTCGAACCGCTCGGCCTCGCCGCCGTCGAAGGTGCCCTCGCTCGTGCCGCGCGGCGAGGACGTGCCGCGCGTGTTGAAGCGCAGCACCGCAAGGTCGGCGAGCGCCGGCAGGCGCCAGGCGGCCTTGCGGTAGACGTGGGAGTCCATGAACCCGCCGTGCGTCGGCAGGGGGTGGAGCGTCACGAGCGTCGCGACCGGGTCGCGGTCGGCGGGGAGGGCGAGCTCCCCGACGAGCGTGAGGCCGTCGGCCGTGTGGAGCTCGACGTCCTCGCGACGCGCGGGCAGGACTGTCGTGGAGCGGATCTCGGTCGTCACGAGGCCCGAGCCTAGCCCGGGCGACCGCCCCACGGGCGACGGCCCCGCGTGACGTCGGGCACGACCGCAGGCCACGGCGCGAACGTCAGCGGGCGCGGTCCCAGCACGCGTTGTGCCAGTGGCGACGGTCCGCGAGCGCGGCGTCCGCGCCGAAGAGCCCGTCCTGCGCCCACGCGACGACGTGCGCTGTGCCCGGCCCGATCTCCTGCTGGCACCCGGGACACCGGTAGGCCTTGTCGCTCGCGCGGATCTTCTGGACAGTCCAGTCCTCGCCGCGCCGCTGCGTCGTCGACCGTCCGCCGGTCGCTCGGTCAAGGTCGAGCTCACGGTGCGGCTCGCCCCACGGGCGGCGACGGGAGGGACGCTTGGACGGCACGTCCCCATCGTGCCACGGCGGACCGGGACGACCGGATGCCGGGCTCCTCAGGCCGCTCACAGGAAGTGGCCGTAGGGTGGTCCGGACCCGCGGCGCGCTGCGCCCCCACGACGTGAGGATCTCCCCAGTGTCCAGCACCTTCCTGCGGCGCGGCACCGCGCTCGTCGCCGTTGCCGTCCTCGCCCTCGCCGGCTGCTCCGACGACGGTGGCAACACCTCGAGCTCGTCGGGTTACGAGACTCCCGGCGCGTCGGCGACGCCCTCCGGCAACACTGCGACCCCCGGTGTCCCCGCGACGTTCGCGACCAACGCGACGACCTGCACCCCAGTCGAGGGAAGCGAGTCGAAGCTCGTGTCCGCCGCAACGCTCGGCGGCGACCTCGGCACGACCCCGACGATCACCGTCGACGCGTCGTACGAGGTTCCCGACGAGGGCGAGGTCGCGACCCTGTGCACCGGCGACGGTCCGGTCCTCGAGGAGGGCTCCGTGGCGACGTACCTCTCGCGCGCCGTGACGATCGCGGACGGCACCGAGCTCTACGTGGCCACGGCACCCGGCTACATGAGCGTCGCGAAGGGCGAGCTTGACCAGGGGGCCCTCGCGGGCCTCACCGTCGGCACGCGCTTCGCCGTGACGTTCGCCAACGACGGCACGCCCGCAGTCCAGGTCTTCGAGCTCGTCGACGTCCTCACCCAGGACAAGTTCGTCACGGACGCGAAGGTCAGCGACGCCGGCCTGCCGACCGTCGACGCCCCCCAGGGCAAGAAGCCGACCGTGACGCTGCCCGAGGGCGGGCTCGCGACGACGGCTCCGGGCGTCACCCGCGTCGTCCTCGAAGAGGGCGACGGCGACGTCGTCAAGCAGACCGACACGATCAAGGCCTTCTACCTCGGAGTTAACGGCTCGGACGGCGAGGAGTTCGACTCGTCGTGGACGCGCGGCGACGAGCCGTCGGAGTTCCCCCTCACCGGTGTGATCCAGGGCTGGACGCACGGGCTCGAGGGCCTCAAGGTCGGGACCACGGTCATGCTCATCATTCCGCCGGCCCTCGGCTACGGTGCGTCGCCCTCCTCCGAGCTCGCGACCGAGACCCTCGTCTTCGTCGTGACGATCGACTCGGTCGTCGCCGCGGAGTAACACCGGGAGGCTCCGTCCGTCTCACGTCCTGAGGGGCGCGCACCTGCCGGTGCGCGCCCCTCAGTCGTCAGCGGTCCGAGGCGTGATGCGTGAGGAGGCTCACGCGCGACGTCCGCCCGATCCGGGCCGTCCGACCCCGATCCCCTGCCGCGGCGCACGTATCGTGAGGCGATGAGCACCGAGAACCCCGTCCTGTCACCCGAGCGTGAGGTCCTCACGTGGGAGACCTTCGGCGTCGCCGCCCGTGAGCTGGCCCAGCAGGTCTACGACTCGGGCTTCCGGCCCGACGTCGTCGTCGCGATCGCCCGCGGCGGCCTCGTGCCCGGCGGCGCCGTCGCGTACGCGCTCGGCACGAAGGGCGTCGGGACGCTCAACGTCGAGTTCTACACAGACATCGGGCAGACGCTCGACGACCCGCGCGTCCTGCCGCCCCTCATGGACACCTCGGACCTGCCCGGCGCGCACGTCCTCGTCGTCGACGACGTCGCCGACTCGGGCCGCACGCTCGCGCTCGTCATGGAAATGCTCGCCGCCAAGGGTGCCGAGGCGCGCTCGGCCGTGCTCTTCACGAAGCCGCGCTCGATCGTGCGACCCGACTACTCGTGGAAGGACACGGACCTGTGGATCACGTTCCCGTGGTCGGCGCAGCCCGCGATCGGGACGACAACGCCGGGCGACTGACAACCGCGGCCGACGACGGAGGGCCGGTCACCGCGTGCGCGGTGACCGGCCCTCCGTCGTGCTGGGAGCCGGAACGTCAGAAGTCCCAGTCCTCGTCCTCGGTGTTGACGGCCTTGCCGATGACGTACGACGAACCCGAACCGCTGAAGAAGTCGTGGTTCTCGTCGGCGTTCGGCGACAGCGCCGAGAGGATCGCCGGGTTGACGTTCGTCTCATCCTTGGGGAAGAGACCCTCGTAGCCGAGGTTCATGAGCGCCTTGTTCGCGTTGTAGCGCAGGAACTTCTTGACGTCCTCGGTGAGACCGACGCCGTCGTAGAGGTCCTGCGTGTACTGGACCTCGTTCTCGTAGAGCTCGAAGAGCAGCTCGAACGTGTAGGCCTTCATCTCGTCACGGACCTCCTGCGAGGCGCGCTCGAGGCCCTTCTGGTACTTGTAGCCGATGTAGTACCCGTGGACGGCCTCGTCGCGGATGATGAGGCGGATGAGGTCCGCTGTGTTCGTCAGGCGGGCCCGCGACGACCAGTGCATGGGCAGGTAGAAGCCCGAGTAGAAGAGGAACGACTCGAGCATCGTCGAGGCGACCTTGCGCTTGAGCGGGTCGTCGCCGCGGTAGTAGTCGAGGATGATCTGCGCCTTGCGCTGCAGGGCCTCGTTCTCCTCCGACCAGCGGAACGCCTCGTCGATCTCCGGCGTCGAGATGAGCGTCGAGAAGATCGACGAATAGCTCTTCGCGTGGACCGACTCCATGAACGCGATGTTCGTGTAGACGGCTTCCTCGTGCGGCGTGAGCGCGTCCGGGATGAGCGAGACGGCGCCGACCGTGCCCTGGATCGTGTCGAGCAGCGTGAGGCCGGTGAAGACGCGCGTCGTCAGCGTCTTCTCCTCGTCGTTGAAGTTGGCCCACGACTGGATGTCGTTCGACAGCGGGACCTTCTCCGGCAGCCAGAAGTTGCCGGTGAGACGGTCCCAGACCTCGAGGTCCTTGTCGTCCTCGATGCGGTTCCAGTTGATCGCCGTCACACGGTCGATCAGCTTGATCTTCGGGCTGGGGGTCATGCCGCTCCTCGCTCCAGGGTCGTCGTGCGCCGCTGCGGGCCCACGGGGTGCCCCGGGCGCAGCGACCTGCGGCCGACGAGCCGCCACGGACCCGACCGGCGTGGCGCCGGGACGAGGTTCGGGCGGGTGCTCGTGCGCCGCTGGCCCAGCCTAGCCGCGCACGCGAGCGGGGTGAAGCCGGACCCACGCTCCGGTCGGGTGATGCCCGCGACACCTCTCCCGGACGGTCGACGGGTCTCGCCCCTCGGACGGGCGGAGACCCTCGAACAGGCGGGAGCGGGGGTCAGAAGAGGGGCGGTGCGACGTGCGGCCCCGACCCGTCGGGGCGGGCAGCGTCCGGACTGGCCGCTTCACGAAGGGCAGCTTCGGGGCGGGCGGGGGCCTCGTCCGCGACGGCGTACGCACCGGCATCCATGACGTTGCCCGGGCCCGCGTGCTCGGCGTACCCGGGCGGCGGTGGCACGGAGGACGGTGCCGCCGTGGGCGGCGGCCACGCCCCGCGGGGCACGTCGCCCGCACGCGCTGCACGACGCCCACGCCGAAGGGCGACGGCACCCCCGACGACGAGTCCGATGCCCCCGACGAACAGGACCCCGCCGATGACGGCGAAAATCGGCAGCAGCAGGCCCGTGGGCCCGTCGAACGGGTCGAGATAGACGCGCGTCGGGTTCTCGGGGTCGACGTGGATGCGGACGACGTCGCCGACGCGTCGGCAGGGCGACTCGCTCACGAGCCCGGTGAACGTGAGGACCTCTCCCTCGCGCCCCGGGTAGGCGATGACGGGCTGGCACGAGGCGCCGCCGTCGCTCGACGTCGACCGGACGAGGTCGACGACACGCCCGTCGGCCTCGACGAGGCTGTCGTCGAACAGCGCGTTCCCGGCCCCAGAGAGGAGACCGAACCCGACCGTGATGGAAAGCCACACGACCGCGAAGAACAGCAGGAAGATGCCGATGACGAGCGCGGCGATACCACCGACCGTGCGGCCCGTGCCCGGCCGCGCTGCACCGGCCGGTGCAGCACGGGACGGGTCCGGCGCACCGGAGCCCGGTCCGGGGCCCCACGCGGGCGCGCCGCCGTAGATTTCATCTGTCATCGTCCGTCGACCCCCTGCGTCGCGCACCGGCTCCGTGCCGCGGTACACGCCCGGAGGCGCGGCCGTGGCTGTCGCGCAGAGTCTAGGGGTGCCCGGTCACAGGTGCGAGCGCACCCGCCGGGCGGCGCCGACCGTGGTCAGAAGAGCGGAGGAGCGACATCAGGGCCCTGCGACCTCGGCTCCTCGCGGTCGTCGGGGCTCCCGTCGTCGGAGGTGCCGCCGTCGGGCGTGCCGTGCTCGTCTTGCCCGAGGATCCCGTCGAGCAGCCAGGGCTCGACTCCGACGTCGACGTAGAAGTTCGCGCTCGATGCCCCGGGGCTCTCGCGTCGGACGACGCCGACGATCCCCCGGACGACGCTCGCGAGGCCGCCGACGACGAGCAGCACGGTGACCCCGCGGACGAGGAGCCCGAGCGTGCGCGCGTCGAGCCCGCCCGGCCCCGGTCCCGCCGCAGAGACCGCCGAGAGGACGAACGGCGCGACGAAGCCCCAGAACGCAGCCATCCCGAGCACGATGACGCCGAGGACGACGTACGCGACGGGCCCCCGCGCCACCGTGATGTGCGTGCGGCTATTGCTCATGCATCCCCCTGTCGCTTTGCTGCTCATCCTCCCCCACCTCCGACGAGCGTGCACGGCGCAGGTGCTCCCTGGTCGCGACGCCGACGGCCCCGCACCGCCGGGTGGCGGGACGGGGCCGTCGACGTGCTGTCAGCGGGTCAGAGCATGCAGGAGACGCAGCCCTCGACCTCGGTGCCCTCGAGCGCGAGCTGGCGCAGACGGATGTAGTAGATCGTCTTGATGCCCTTGCGCCACGCGTAGATCTGGGCCTTGTTGAGGTCGCGCGTCGTCGCGGTGTCCTTGAAGAACAGTGTGAGCGACAGGCCCTGGTCGACGTGCTGCGTCGCGGCGGCGTACGTGTCGATGATCTTCTCGTAGCCGATCTCGTACGCGTCCTGGTAGTACTCGAGATTGTCGTTCGTCATGTAGGGCGCCGGGTAGTAGACGCGCCCGATCTTGCCCTCCTTGCGGATCTCGATCTTCGACGCGATCGGGTGGATCGAGCTCGTCGCGTGGTTGATGTACGAGATCGAGCCGGTCGGCGGCACCGCCTGGAGGTTCTGGTTGTAGATGCCGTGCTCCATGACCGATGCCTTGAGCTCGCGCCAGTCGTCCTGCGTCGGGATGTGCTGCCCCGCGGCCGCGAAGAGTTCGGCGACGCGGGCCGTTGCGGGCTTCCACTCCTGCTCGGTGTACTTGTCGAAGAAGGTGCCCGACGCGTACGCCGAGTCCTTGAACCCGCCGAACGTCTCGCCCCGCTCGATGGCGATGCGGTTCGAGGCGCGCAGCGCGTGGAAGAGCACCGTCATGAAGTAGATGTTCGTGAAGTCGATGCCCTCCTCCGAACCGTAGAAGATGCGCTCACGGGCGAGGTAGCCGTGGAGGTTCATCTGGCCCAGGCCGATCGCGTGCGAGGAGTCGTTGCCGACCTCGATCGAGCGGACCGACGAGATGTGCGACTGGTTCGAGACCGCCGTGAGCGCGCGGATCGCGGTCTCGACCGAGAGGCCGAGGTCCGGGGAGTCCATGGCGCGCGCGATGTTGAGCGAGCCGAGGTTGCAGGAGATGTCCTTGCCGATCTCATCGTACGAGAGGTCCTCGTTGTACGTCGTCGGCGTGTTGACCTGGAGGATCTCCGAGCAGAGGTTCGACATGTTGATGCGACCCTTGATGGGGTTCGCCTTGTTGACCGTGTCCTCGAAGACGATGTACGGGTAGCCCGACTCGAACTGGATCTCGGCGATCGTCTGGAAGAACTCGCGCGCGTTGATCTTCGTCTTGCGGATCCGGGAGTCCTCGACCATCTCCTGGTACTTCTCCGTCACGGAGATGTCGCCGAACGGCACGCCGTAGACGCGCTCGACGTCGTAGGGCGAGAAGAGGTACATCGGCTCGTTCTTGCGTGCGAGCTCGAACGTGATGTCGGGGATGACGACGCCGAGCGAGAGCGTCTTGATGCGGATCTTCTCGTCGGCGTTCTCGCGCTTGGTGTCGAGGAACCGCATGATGTCCGGGTGGTGCGCGGAGATGTAGACCGCGCCCGCGCCCTGACGCGCGCCGAGCTGGTTGGCGTACGAGAACGAGTCCTCGAGGAGCTTCATCACGGGGATGATGCCGCTCGACTGGTTCTCGATCTTCTTGATGGGCGCGCCCGACTCGCGGATGTTCGACAGGAGGAGCGCGACGCCACCGCCCCGCTTCGAGAGCTGGAGCGAGGAGTTGATGCCGCGCGAGATCGACTCCATGTTGTCCTCGATGCGCAGGAGGAAGCACGAGACGAGCTCGCCGCGCTGCGCCTTGCCGGCGTTGAGGAACGTGGGGGTCGCGGGCTGGAAGCGGCCCGCGAGGACCTCCTCGACGATGTTCGTCGCGAGGGCCTCGTCGCCTGCGCCGAGCGCGAGGGCGGTCATGACGACGCGGTCCTCGAAGCGCTCGAGGTAGCGCTTCCCGTCGAACGTCTTGAGCGTGTACGACGTGTAGTACTTGAACGCGCCGAGGAACGTGTCGAAGCGGTACTTCTTCGAGTACGCGAGGTCGTTGAGCTGCGTGATGAACTCGAACGAGTACTGGTCGAGCACGCTCTTCTCGTAGTAGTGGTGCTCGACGAGGTAGTCGAGACGCTCACGCAGCGAGTGGAAGAACACCGTGTTCTGGTTGACGTGCTGGAGGAAGAACGCCCGCGCGGCCTCACGGTCCTTCTCGAACTGGATCTCTCCGTTCGGGCCGTAGAGGTTGAGCATCGCGTTGAGCGCGTGGTAGTCCATCTCGGACTCCTGCTCGAGGGCCGTCATGCCGTTCTCCGTGACTGTCGTTGCCAAAACTGCCTCAATCCTTCGCGGACGCGGGTGACGTCCTCGCTCGTCCCCAGGAGCTCGAAGCCGTACAGGTACGGCACCTCGCACTTGGCGGAGATGATCTTCCCGGCGAGGCAGTACGCCTCACCGAAGTTGGTGTTGCCTGCGGCGATGACGCCGCGGATGAGTGATCGGTTGGTCTCGTCGTTGAGGAAACGGATCACCTGCTTGGGAACTGCTCCGCGTCCGTTGCCGCCGCCGTAGGTGGGGGCGACGAGCACGTACGGCTCGGTGACGCGTAGTGGTTCGTCGGTCCGCAGCAGCGGGATCCGCCGAGCGGGGAGCCCGAGCTTCTCGACGAAGCGGTGGGTGTTCCCTGAGACGCTCGAGAAGTAGACCAGTGCGGCCACGGGCACCTCCGGGTACGGGGATGCCCGGCGCACCTCGCAAGGTGCACCGGGCGGTCGCGCCGTCAGGCGACGGCGGTGGCGGCCTGCGTCGCGAGGGCCGAGATCTGGTCGGGGCGGAAGCCGGACCAGTGGGTGTCGCCGGCGACGACGACGGGAGCCTGCATGTAGCCGAGCGAGCGGACCATCTCGAGGGCCTCGAGGTCCTGGCTGATGTCGACGACCGTGTAGTCGATGCCGCGCTTGTCGAGCGCGCGGTAGGTGGCGTCGCACTGCACGCAGGCCGGCTTGCTGTAGACCGTGATGCTCATCAGTCGGATCCCCTCGTTCGGACTGTCCGGCCGCGGGCGGCGGCTGAACGACGTTCGTGTGATTCTCCGGGCGGGCTCCGGAGACCCGGGCTCGCACCGACGTCGGCAACACTACACCTAGTGGTCGGCCGTGGCCACAACCCCTAGGTGTTGTGACTTACATCGGTGTCATCCCATGTCCGCCGGACGGTGGACAGACGTGTGGGAAGCCTGTGGACGGCGGCGCGGGCCGCGCTCCGCACCCTCCGTCGCGCTCCTACCGCCACCCTGCCACGAGCCTCGGACAATCGCGGCGGAGGGCCGTCCGGTGGCCGCCGGCCGGCCTCCCCGGTCCGCGCCGGACACCCGTCCCCACCCGGTGCACGCGCGTCGTCCACAGGCGGTGGACACCGCGGGCCTGCCTCCCGGATCTCACCCGCCCGGCCCCGACACGCCGAGGAGCGACACGCCGAGCGCCACCCCGCACGACACGCCCGCCCCGTCCGCGTCAGCGCTCCCACACCTCCCCTACCCTGGACGTGCGCGCGCGCCGACGACGGCGCCCGGACGAACCGACGACGAGGACGCGATGGCTCTCTTCGACCTGCCCACCGACCAGCTGCAGGCCTACGCACCGGGACCCGACGAGGTCGGCGAGGCCCCCGACCACGACGAGTTCTGGGCCACGACACTCGCGGGTGCGCGCGACCTCGCCACCGTGCCCGAACGCACGCGCGTGCCGACCGGCCTGCGCGCGGTCGACTCCTACGACGTGACGTTCTCCGGGTTCGGCGGCCACCCCGTCCGGGCGTGGCTCACGCTCCCGGCGGGTGCCGAGGGCCCCCTGCCGACCGTCGTCCAGTACAACGGCTACGGGGGCGGCCGAGGCCTGCCGACCGAGCACCTCTTCTGGGCGAACGCGGGCTACGCGCACCTCTTCATGGACTCCCGCGGCCAGGGCTCCTCCTGGGGCAACGGCGGCGACACCCCCGACCCCGTCGGCCACGGCCCGGCGTCGCCCGGGCAGATGACCCGCGGCATCCTCGACCCTCACGAGCACTACCTGCGTCGCCTCCAGACGGACGCGGTGCTCGCGGTCGACGCCGCCCGCGCGATGCCCGAGGTCGACGGGACCCGGATCGTGGTCACCGGCGGCTCGCAGGGCGGCGGCCTCGCGCTCGCCGCCGCGGGCCTCGCCGAGGGGCTCGCCGGGGTCATGGCCGACGTCCCGTTCCTCTGCCACTTCCGCCGCGCGGTCGACCTCACCGACGCGTTCCCGTACCAAGAGATCGTCCAGTACCTCAGTGTCAACCGTGGCCACGAGGAGCAGGCGTTCCGCACGCTCGCCTACTTCGACGGCGTCACGCACGCGCGTCGGGCAACCGCGCCCCTCCTCACGTCGGCAGCGCTGCGGGACATGGTGTGTCCGCCGTCGACGATCTACGCAGCGTTCAACGCGTACGCCGGCACGGACAAGGAGATCGTCGTGTGGCCGTGGAACGGCCACGAGGGCGGCGGAGGTCATATGGCGCCGCGCCAGCTCGCGTGGCTCGCGGAGCGGGTCCCGGCCTGACCCACCCCCACCCCCGCCCCGCCCCCGCCCCGCCCCCGCGGACACAGGATTCCGCGCAGATGGCCAGTGGGACTGACCATCTGCGCGGATTCCTGTGAGGGGCGGGGGGCGGGGGCGGGGGGCGGGGGCGGGGGGCGGGGGGCGGGGGTCGGGGGGTTAGCGTGCGGGGGTGTACGGGAGCGCTGGCGGCGTGCCCGTCGTCACGAGCTCGCGGAACCAGTGCGCGGAGTCCTTCCACGTGCGCTCGAGCGTGTCGTAGTCGACGCGGATGATCCCGAAGCGACGCTCGTAACCGAACGACCACTCGAAGTTGTCGAGCAGCGACCACGCGAAGTAGCCGCGGACGTCGGCACCCGCGTCGAGCGCCTTGCCGACGGCCTCGACGTGCCGCGCGTAGTAGTCGATGCGCCGCGGGTCGTGGACCGCGCCGTCGGCCGAGACCTCGTCGTCGAACGCGGCACCGTTCTCGGTGACCATGAGCGGGAGCCCGGGGTAGCGCGCCGAGAGGTTCGTGAGGAGCTCGGTGAGACCCGTCTCGTCGATACCCCAGCCCATCGCGGTCTTCTCGCCCGGGCGGTCGGCCCACACGACGTCCCGGCAGCCGGCCCACGGCGTGGGGTGGTCGCCGACGGGCTCGCCCGTGGGCGCTGCGACGATCGTCACGTCGTAGTAGTTGACGCCGAGCGACGTGAGCGGCTGGTGGATCGTCTCGAGGTCGCCGTCGCGGACGAAGGACCAGTCCGTGATCGAGGAAGTGTCGGCGAGGAGGTCGTCCGGGTAGGCGCCCTCGAGCATGGGGCCCGTGTAGATGCGGTTGCCGACCGCGTCGATGCGGCGCGCGGACTCGACGTCCCCCGGGTTCTCGGGGTCGGCGGGCCGCACGACGTGAAGGTTGAGGGTCACGGAGACGGGCGCGTCCTCGCCGAGCTCGTCACGGATCGCGCGCACGGCGAGGCCGTGCGCGAGGTTGAGGTGGTGGGAGGCTTCGAGCGCCGCGAGGTCGTCGGTGATCCCGGGTGCGTGCTGGCCGTTGCCGTAGCCGAGGAACGCGGCGCACCACGGTTCGTTGAGCGTCGTCCACATGGCCACGCGGTCGCCGAGCTCGCGCGCCATGTGGCGCGCGTACTCGCCGAAGAGCTCGGCGGTCTCGCGGTTGCGCCAGCCGCCGGCGTCCTCGAGGACCTGCGGGAGGTCCCAGTGGTAGAGGGTGACGACGGGCTTGATGCCGCGTGCGAGGAGCGCGTCGACGAGCTTCGAGTAGAACTCGACGCCCTCGCGGTTGAGCTCGCCGCGGCCGTCGGGCTGGACGCGGGGCCACGCGATCGAGAGGCGGTAGGCACCGACACCGAGATCGGCGAGGTGCTGGACGTCCTCCTCCCAGCGGTGGTAGTGGTCGACGGCCACGTCGCCGGTGTCGCCGCCGAGGACCTTGCCGGGCGTGTGGGAGAACGTGTCCCAGATGGACGGGGAGCGTCCTCCCTCGGTCGCGGCGCCCTCGATCTGGTACGAGGCGGTCGCGGTGCCCCAGAGGAAGTCGGCGGGGAAGGTGCGGGGGTCGGTCACGAGCGTGGTCTCCTCTTCGAGATGCGGACGGGTCCCGGGCCCACGGTGTCAGACGGTGGTCGTGGGCTCAAGCCCCACCCCAGGGTATCGGAACGTTTCGACCAAGGCGAAGCACCGGCTGGTCCGGCAGCGCCGGACCAGCCGGGTCGGCCGCCGCGGGGGAACGGCGGCCAGGGCGACGGCCGCAGCCGCCGCCGGGTTCAGAGAGCGAGGGCCGCCGTGCCCGACGCCGCCTCCACGAGACGCCCGCCGAGCTCGAGCCGCCACGGGCTCACGCTCGACGACGTCGCTCGGATCTCGGCGCCCTCACGAACGACCCGGAACTCGGTCGCCTCGCCACCCGTCGCCTGCGACGACGGCACGACGACGACCTCGTCGAAGCCGTCGGGGATCTCGAAGAGCCGCAGCGTCACGCCGTCCGCCCAGTCGTACTCGGGCGAGTCGTCGCGCGCCCCGACGGGCAGCACGGTGCCCGGCCGCACGAGCAGCGGGAGCGAGTCGAAGCCGTAGGACTCCGTCACCCACCGGCCACCCTCGAGCGTCCGCCCGTCGAGGAGGTGCGTCCACGTGCCGGCGGGCACGTAGTACGAGACCTCGCCCTCGTGCGAGAAGACCGGGGCGACGAGGAGCGCGTCACCGAGCATGTACTGCGTCTCGAGCGTCGCGACCGCCGGGTCCTCGGGGAACTCCAGCAGCATCGGACGCGCCATCGGCGTCCCGGCCGCGTGCGCCTCCCCCGCGACCCGTCCGAGGTACGGCATGAGCGAGAGCTTGAGCCGCGTGAAGAGCCGCGTGACGTCGACCGCCTCGTCGTCGAACGCCCACGGGACGCGCACCGACGTCGACCCGTGGAGGCGCGAGTGCGACGAGAGCAGCCCGAACGCGAGCCACCGCTTGAACACCGCGGGCTCGGCCGTCCCCTCGAACCCACCGATGTCGTGGCTCCAGTAGCCGAAGCCCGAGAACGCGAGCGAGAGCCCGCCCCGCAACGACTCCGCCATCGCCGAGAACGTCGAGAAGCAGTCGCCGCCCCAGTGCACGGGGAACTGCTGGCCGCCCGCCGTCGCCGACCTCGCGAAGAGCACCGCCTCACCCACGCCCGAGCGCCGCTCGAGCATCTCGAACACCGCCCGGTTGTACGCCTGCACGTAGTAGTTGTGCATGCGCGCCGGGTCGGAACCGTCGTGCCAGACGACGTCCGTGGGGATCCGCTCACCGAAGTCCGTCTTGAACGCGTCGACCCCCATGTCCATGAGCCGCTCGAGCTTGCCCGTGTACCACGCCGCCGCCTCAGGGTTCGTGAAGTCGACGAGCCCCATGCCCGCGACCCACATGTCCCACTGCCACACGGAGCCGTCGGGACGCCTCACGAGGTAGCCCGCGTCCGCGGCCTCCCGGAAGAGGGGCGAACGCTGCGCGATGTACGGGTTGATCCACACGCACACGCGCAGCCCGCGCGCCTTGAGGCGAGCGAGCATGCCCTCGGGGTCCGGGAAGGTCCGCGGGTCCCACTCGAAGTCGCACCAGTTGAACTCGCGCATCCAGTAGCAGTCGAAGTGGAACACCGACAGCGGCAGGTCACGCTCGGCCATGCCGTCGATGAAGCCCGTGACCGTCGCCTCGTCGTACTCCGTCGTGAACGACGTCGACAGCCACAGGCCGAACGACCAGTCGGGCACGCGCGCGGGCCGGCCCGTGAGCGCGGTGTAGCGCTCGAGGATCGCCTTGGGCGTCGCGCCGTGGATGACGTGGTACGTGAGCGACTGGGCCTCGACCGAGAACTGCGTGCGGGAGACGACCTCCGAGGCGACCTCGAACGAGACGAGCTCGGGCTGGTCGACGAACACGCCGTAGCCCTTGTCCGTGAGGTAGAAGGGCACGTTCTTGTACGCCTGCTCGGACGACGTGCCGCCGTCCGCCTGCCACACGTCGACCGTCTGCCCGTTCTTCACGACGGGCCCGAAGCGCTCGCCGAGGCCGTAGACGTGCTCGTTGACCCCGAGCGTCAGCTGCTCGTGGAGGTAGGTGCGACCGTCGTCGTCCGTGACGACGGCGAGCGACTTCGGCAGCGAGCTCGTGAGGACGCGCCCGCCCGCGACGAAGTCGACCTGCCAGTGGTCGCCGCGGTGCACCCGGACGGAGAGGTCCCCGGACGTGAGGGTCGCGACGTCGTCGCCGACGACGACGTCCGGGACGTGGCCGTCCTCCCGCGCGGTCTCGAAGTGCGGCCCACGGTCGAGCGCACCGGCGTGCTGGGTGACCTTCACCGTGACGACGTCCCGGATCGGCGCGGAGTACTCGACCGTGAGCATCGTGCGGTTGAGGACGTCGCCGCGCGTCTCGATGCGCTTCGTCGGCGCGTACGCGGTGAGCGTGCCCTCGCCGGGCCAGACGTCGTACGCGTGGGCGGCGAACTGCGGGTGCATGCCCGCGCGTGCCTGCCAGTAGCCGTCGGTGAACTTCATGAGGTGTGGTCCGTTCGCTCGGAGGGGTGCGGGTGCTCGACGAGCGCAAGGACGTCGTCGGGGGCGAGGAGGATCTCGCCGTCGAGGTCGTGGCCCGACAGCAGGTCGTGCGCGGGCGCCGCGAGGGCGTGGGCACGAGGGCTGTCGGCGTGGTTGAGGAGGAAGGTCACGGGGCCGCGGCGCACGGCCTCGACGCCGTCGGGCACGTCCGCGACGACGGGTTCCACACCGGCGGCGTCCGCCGCGGCCAGGAGGGTCGCGGCGAGCGCGTCGTCGTCGAGGACGACCGCGTGGTACCAGAGCGTGCCCGGTCCCACGGGCCGCCGCAGGAGCGCCGGCGCGCCGGCGAGGTGGCCCTCGGTGACGGTCGCGAGCACCTCGGCGCCGTCGACGCTCACGAGCTCCCCGAACGTGTGGGCGCGCGGCGCGGGACCGCCCGGCCATGCCGGACCAGGCGTGAGCGCGACTCCGCCGTCCGGCAGCGGGACCCATTCCTCGGCGCCACCGCCGAGCAGGTCGCGCAGGAGGGCGGGGCTCGGGCCGCCGTGCACGGCCGTGGTCGGGTCGACCACGCCCGTGAAGGGCCCGACGACGACGGTCGCGCCGCGCGCGAGCGCGCGCCGCAGCGCGTCCGCCCCGGCCTGTGTGAGGAGGTGGAGCTGAGGGACGAGGACGAGGTCGTAGCCGTCGAGCCCGCCGTCCTGTGCGACGACGTCGGTCGCGTACGAGCGGCGCCACAGCGCCGCGTGCCAGGCGCGCAGCCGCTCGTGCTCGTCGAGCCGCGCGGTGGGGCGGGCGACGGTCGACGCGGCCCAGCGGGAGGGCCAGTCGACGACGAGCGCGACGTGTGCGGGGACGCGCTCCCCGACGACTGCGTCGAGCCGGGCGAGGTCGGCGCCGAGGCGTCGGACACCCGCGTGGAGCCGTGTGTCCGCACCCGCGTGCGGGAGCATCGCGGAGTGGAAGCGTTCGGCGCCCGTGCGCGCGGCGCGCCACTGGAAGAAGAGGACGCCGTCGGCACCGTGCGCGACGGCCTGGAGCGCGTCGCGGCGTGAGCGTGCCGGTGTCTTCGGGAGGTTGTGCTCGCGCCACGAGACGGCGCTCGTCGCCGACTCCATGAGGAGCCACGGCGCGCCGCGACCGAGCCCGCGCACGAGGTCGCCCGTGAGTGCGGCGTCGGCGGCGGCCTGCGGGTCGGCGGGGTCCGGGTAGGCGTCGTCGGCGACGAGGTCGACGTCGTCGGCCCAGCTCCACGGGTCGATGCCGGGGAAGAACCCCATGAAGTTCGTCGTCACGGGCCGCATCGTGTCGTGCTTCTGGATGAGGGCCTTCTGCTCGCGGAAGAGGCTGCGGAGCTGGTCGGAGGCGTAGCGCCGCCAGTCGAGCTCCTGGGCGGGGTTGAGGTGGTAGGGCGCGCGGCGCGGCGGAGCGATCTCGTCGAAGGACGCGTAGCCCTGGGACCAGACCGCGGTGCCCCAGGCGTCGTTGAGAGTGCCGATGTCGTTGTAGCGCGCGGCGAGCCAGGCACGGAAGGCGGCCGCCGACTCCTCGCCGTGGCACACCTGGCCGAACTCGTTGCCGACGTGCCACATCTCGACGGCCTCGTGCCTTGCCATGCGCGCGACGACGTCCTGCGTGATGGCGAGGGCGTGGGCGCGGTAGACGCGCGAGGCCGGGCTGAACTGGTTGCGGGAGCCGGGCGACAGGCGGACGCCGTCGGCGTCGACGGGGAGCGTCTCGGGGTGGAGGACCCCGAGCCACGGCGGGGGCGAGGCGGTCGGGGTCGCGAGGTCGACTCCGATGCCCGCGTCGCCGAGGAGGTCGCAGACGTCCTCGAGCCAGTCGAGCTCGCGCGCGCCGGGCCGGGGCTCGTACGTCGACCACGAGAAGACGCCGACGGTGACGAGGTTGACGCCCGCTTCCTGCATGAGCTGGACGTCCTGGGCCCACACGTCGCGGGGCCACTGCTCGGGGTTGTAGTCGCCGCCGTAGCGCAGCGAGCGCGCCCAGGTGGCGCGGGGGCGCGTGCCCGTCGTCATCGGCGGTCTCCTCGGTAGGTCGGACTTCCGGCAGCGCTCGTTGCCGGTGTCGAAGCGCTTCGCCTACGGTAGTGCTTGACACTACGGGTGTCCAGGGCGATGCTCCGACCGCTCTGTTCGAGGCGATTCGACAGGAGACGACGTGGTCCCCACCCCCTCACCCATCCCCCATGCACCGGACCGTGGACTACCCGCCGCCCACCACGTCGTCGCGCTGCGCACCGCCGCCCGGCGCTGGGTCGAGGCGCTCCCCGTGGGCAACGGGCACCGCGGCGCGTCCTGCTGGGGCACCCCCGGCGGCGAACGGCTCGACGTGGTCGACGTCACCGCCTGGTCCGGCCCCCACCCCGACCCGCTCGCCACGGCGCGCGCACGCGACCCGCGCCACCTCGCCGACGTCCGCGCCGCCCTCGCAGCAGGAGACGTCCGCACAGCCGAACACCGTGCGCGTGACCTCCAGACGTCCTGGGCCCAGGCCTACCTCCCCCTCGGGACCCTCACGGTCGACGTGCTCGACGCCACCGGCAACCAGCTCCCGGAACCGGCCGACGGCGGCCGCGAGCTCGACCTCCGCACCGCGACAGTCACGCACCGCTGGACTGCGGCCGACGGCACACACGTCGCGCACGCGACCTGGGTCGACCTCCCGACGGGACTCCTCGTCCACGCCCTCGCCGCCGACCGTCCCGTCAGCCTCCGCGTGCGAGCCTCCTCGCTCCTGCGAGCGCACGACGACGCCGCCCGCCCCCTGCCGCCCCGTGGCGAACGACCCGACGACGCCCCGACGCTCGTCGACGTCCGCGACCTCCCCGTCGACGTCGCCCCCGGCCACGAGACCGCCGCACAACCCGTCCGCCACGCCCCGGACGGGCGCACGAGCGCCCTCGTCGTCCGCGCCCCAGGCTCGCTCGCGCGCGCCGACGGTGACGTCCTCGACCTCGAGCCCGCGACGCACCACACGCTCGTCGTCGCGACCGCGACCTCCCGGCCGCCGCGCCCGCTGCCCCCCGGCACCGAGCCCGACCCCGTCGCCCGTGCCCTCGCGCACGCACGCACGGCCGCCGGCACGGACGCCGCCCGGCTCGCGGCGCGCCTCCACGCCGCGCACACCGTCGCGCACGGCGGGACGTACGACCGCACGACCCTCCGCCTCGGGAGCCCCCCGCCCGAGCCCGTGCCGACCGACGCGCTGCTGCGGGAGGGAGCGAGCCCGACGCTCGTCACCCTCGCCGTCCACCTCGGCAGATATCTGCTCGCGGCGTCGTGCCGCCCCGGCGGCTTGCCGCCCAACCTCCAGGGGATGTGGAACGCCGAGCTGCCCGGGCCGTGGTCGAGCGCCTACACGCTCAACGTCAACCTCCAGGCCGCCCTGTGGCCCGCGGGTCCCGGCCGCCTCGACGAGTCGCTCGAGCCGGTGCTCGACCTCCTCGAGCGCATCGCCGCAGGCCCCGGGGCCGAGGCCGCCCGGACCCTCTACGGCGCCCGCGGCTGGGTCGCCCACCACAACTCCGACGCGTGGGGCCACGCAGCCCCCGTCGGTGCGGGGCACGGCGACCCGTCGTGGGCCCAGTGGGACCTCGGCGGCGTGTGGCTCGTCTGCGAGCTGTGGCGCCTCGACGCCTTCGCACCCGGCACCGTCCCGCGCGACCGCCTCGCCCGGCTGCTCGAGGGCGCCGCCACGTACGCCCTCGACCGCCTCGCACCCGGACCGGACGGTCGCCCCCTGCCATGGCCCGCGACCTCGCCCGAGAACACGTACGTCGCGCCCGACGGGCTCCCCGCCGCGCTCGGTCCCGTCCCCACGTCCGACGGCATCCTCCTGCGCGTCCTCACGGACGCGTGCGCCGACGTCCTGCACCCCGCGCCCGCGTGGCTCGGCGAGCTGGCACGACGGACAGCACGCCTGCCCGCCGAGCGAGTCGCCCCCGACGGCACGCTCGCCGAGTGGGGCACCGACGTCACCGCCGTCGACCCGCACCACCGCCACACGACGCACCTCGTCGGGCTCTTCCCCTTTGCGACGCTCGACACCGTCGCACGCCCCGACCTCGCGGCCGCTGCCGCCCGGACGCTCGAGGACCGCGGCGGTGAGTCGACCGGATGGGCCCTCGCGTGGCGGACCGCGCTCGAGGCGCGGCTCGGCCGCGCGGACGCCGCGGCCGCCAACGTCGCGCGCGCCGTCCGCCCCGCCCGTGACGACGCGGGCGCCCACCGCGGCGGCCTCTACCCCAGCCTCCTCAGCGCACACCCGCCGTTCCAGGTCGACGGCAACCTCGCGCTCACGGCAGGCGTCCTCGAGATGCTCGTCGGCACGGTCCCCGGACGGCTCGACCTCCTCGGCGCACTCCCGTCGCAGTGGCCGGACGGCGAGGTCCACGGGGTCGCCGTCCCGGGCGGCGTCGTCGTCGACATGGTCTGGGAGGCCGGGCGGCTGGTGCGCGCGACGCTCCGCGGCGGCCCCCGCGACACCGTGCTGCACGTCCGCCACCACGGGGCGTGCCGCACGGTGCCCGTGCCCGCAGGCGCTACCGTGGCACTCGACGCCGACCTCTCGGTCGCCGACCCGGAGCTGGAGGCCCCCGATGTCCGTGACGATCGCTGACGTCGCCCGCGAGGCGGGCGTCTCCGTCTCGACCGTGTCCTACGTCCTCTCAGGCAAGCGCACGATCTCCGCCCCGACCCGCGCCCGCGTCGAGGCGGCGGTCGACCGCCTCGGCTACCGCCCGCACGCCGGTGCGCGCGCCCTCGCCTCCGCCCGCACGAACGTCATCGCCCTCATGGCACCGCTGCGGGCAGGCGTCGACGTCGGCGTCATCATGCAGTTCGTCGCGGGCGTCGTGCTGCGCGCGCGGCACTACGACCACGACGTCCTCCTGCTCACGCAGGACGACGTCCGCGGCGCCGAGCGCGTCGGCGCCGGCTCGATGGTCGACGCGATCGTCGTCATGGACGTCGAGACCCACGACGAGCGACTCGAAGCCCTCGCACGGCTGCGCCAGCCCACCGTCCTCATCGGCCTGCCCGAGGAACCAGGCACGCTCTCGTGCGTCGACCTCGACTTCGAGGCCGCCGGCCGCGCCGCGGTCCGACACCTCACCGACCTCGGCCACCGTCGGCTGGGCTACGTCGGGCACCCCGGCGCCGTCCGCGAGCGCGGCACGTCGTTCGCGGTGCGCTTCGACCGCGGCGTCGCGGACGCCGCGCAGGCCGCCGGGGCGTCCCTCGTCGCGCAAGACTGCGACGGCTCGCCGGAGCAGTCCGTCGCGGCCGTCGAGGCGCTCTTCGCCGCAGACCCCCGCATCACGGGCGTCGTCGTCCACAACGAGGCGGCGCTCGGCCACGTCGTCACGCATCTCGTCGCGAGCGGGCGGCCCGTCCCCGAGGCCGTCTCGGTCGTCACGGTGAGCCCGCCCGAGGTCGCCGCACGGCAGGCCGTGCCGGTGACGGGCCTCGACATCCCCGCCGAGCGCGTCGCACACGTCGCGGTCGACATGGTGCTCGCACGGGTCGACGGGGACGAGCCGGCCGAGACCCGCCTGCTCACGCCCACGCTGACGGACCGCGGCTCGACGCGCCCCCTCGGCTGAGCGACGCGCGACGGCCCCGGACCTCGCGGTCCGGGGCCGTCGTGGCCCGTGCGGCGGTCGGGGGAACCACCGCGCGGGACGACGGGACTCGCCCGTCAGCCCTTGATGGCGCCGAAGATCACGCCCTTGGTGAAGTGCCGCTGCACGAACGGGTACACGGCGAGGATCGGCAGGATCGCGAGGACCATGATCGCCATCTTCACGGGCAGGCCCGAGACCGCGCCCGTGACGACGTCCGCCGTGCCGCCGCCGCCCGGCAGCGCGACGCCCTGAAGCACATAGGAGCGCAGCACGAGCTGGAGCGGCCACTTCGTGTTGTCGTTGATGTAGAGCATCGCGTTGAAGAACGCGTTGAAGTAGCCGACGCCGTAGAACAGGGCGACGACCGCGATCGCGGCGCCGGACATGGGCACGACGATCTGCCCGAGCACGCGCCAGTCCCCCGCGCCGTCGATGCGCGCGGCGTCGAGGATCGCCTGGTCGACCCCCATGAAGAAGTTCCGCAGGATGAGGACGTTGAACGCGCTCACCGCCCCCGGGAGGATGAGCGACCAGTAGCTGTCGATGAGGCCGAGCCCCGAGACGAGCAGGTAGGTCGGGATCATGCCCGCACCGAAGAACATCGTGATGAGGAACGTGAAGAGGATCGGCCGGTGGAGCACCGAGCCGGGGCGCGAGAGCCCGTAGGCGGCGAGGATCGAGACGATCGTCGACAGCAGGGTGCCGACCGTCGTCACGCCGACAGAGACGATCGCGGCGCGCGTGACGATGCCGCCCGAGAGGATCTGCTCGTACGCCGCGAACGAGATCTGCCCGGGTACGACGACCATGCCGCCCGAGCGGTTGACGTCGGCCTGCGTCGAGATCGACGTGAGGACGACGGTGTAGAGCGGGAAGAGGACGGCCAGGACGATCGCCGCGAGCGCGATGCCCTTGCCGGCCTGCGTGAAGGGTCCCGGCACGCCCTCCCACACCGGGCGGTGGCGGGAGCGCCGCCGCCGGCGCGGTGCCCGGCCCGCGCGCGGCGGGGCCGGGAACGGGACGGCGTCGGGTCGTGACATGGCCTGGCCGGTGTCGTTGTCGATGCTCATGAGCGCTTGTACACCCCGGACTCTCCGAAGACGTGGGCGAGCTTGTTCGCGCCGAGGACGAGCGCGAGCGAGACGAGCCCCTTGACGAGACCTGCGGCGGCGGCGAAGGACCAGTCACCGTAGACGACGCCCTGGTAGTAGACGTAGGTGTCGATGACCTCGGACACCTCCGCGCCGACCGCGGCGCGCTGGAGGATGAGCTGCTCGAACCCCACGGTGAGCGAGTCGCCGAGGCGGAGGATGAGCAGGAGGATGATCGTCGGCCGCAGGGCGGGCAGGGTGATGTGCCACAGGCGTCGCCGCGCTCCGGCGCCGTCCATGACGGCGGCCTCGTGGAGCGCCGGGTCGACGGTCGAGAGCGCCGCGAGGAAGATGATGATGCCCCAGCCCGCGTCCTTCCACACCGACTGTGCGGTGATGAGCACGAGGAACGTGTCGGGGTTCGTCATGAGGTCGAAGCCCTCGAGCCCGCGCTCGGCGAGGACCCGGTTGACGAGGCCGGCTCCGCCGAGGAGCTGCTGGAAGATCGTCACGACGAGCACCCACGAGAAGAAGTGGGGCAGGTAGACGATCGACTGGATCGTCGTGCGCACCCAGGGGGTGACGACGGAGTTGAGCAGGAGCGCGAGCGCGATCGGCACGGGGAAGTAGAAGACGAGCTGGAAGGCCGTGATCGCGAGCGTGTTGCGGACGGCGTCGAGGAACAGCGGGTTGCCGAGCACCCGGACGAAGTTGTCCCAGCCGACCCAGGGCGAGTCCCGGAACGGGACATACGGTGAGTAGTCCTGCCAGGCGATGACGTTGCCGAGCATGGGGACGTACGCGAAGAGCCCGAGGAGAAGCACGCCCGGCAAGCACATGAGCAGGAGCGACCTGTCCCGGCGCAGCCTGAGCCGCAGCGGGACCTTGCGTGGTGCGGCGCGGCCCCCCGGACGGGTCCCCCGGCCCGGCGTCTGTGCCGGGCCGGGGGTCTCGTGCGCGGCCGGGGCGCCCGTGGGGGCCGCCACGGCGTTCGAACGCATTACTTGCCTGCCTCTACCTTCTGGAGCTCGAGGATCTCCTGATAGAACGCGCGCAGCTCGTCACCGCCGGACTTCCGCCACGTCTCGATCGCGGCGTCGAGGTCGGCGAGAGTCTTGCGCCCGCGTGCGATGTCCTTCTCGAGGTCCTCGATCGGCTTGCCGATCGAGGCGTACTGCGCCGGTTCGGTGATCTGCATGCCGTAGAAGAGGGGCTCCTGGACCGCTGGTGCGGCCTCGGCCATCCACGAGGTGTAGTCCTCGACGTAGCCGGGGTACTGGACCTTTGCGTTCACGATCGGCGGGTCGACGAGGAAGATGTAGGTCGGCTGCATCTCCTTGGCGGCCTCGTCCGTCGGGACGGGGAGGCGGTTCTCGTCGAGCGTGTAGTGGACGCCCTCGACCCCGTGGTTGATGAGCTGGAACTCCTCGGTGCCGTACGGCGAGGCGAGGACGTCGGCGGCCGAGAGCAGCTCCTCGATCGCGCCCGGCTTGTCGGTCTGCTTGAGGTAGGAGCACATGCCGGCGGCGCCGGCCTTGAAGAGCGTCGGGGTGCCGCCGTCGGCTGCGATGACGGGCATGGGCTGCTGGTCGTAGTCGGGGTTGACGGGCAGCTGGCGGCCGAGCGCCTCGTGCCAGCCGCCGAGGCCGTCGGAGGTCACGAGGACCTGTCCGCTCTCGAAGCGCTCCTTGCCGTCGCCGGTCGAGGCGACCGCGTCGGGGTGGATCGAGCCCTGGGCGTAGACCTTGGCGATCCACTCGAGGGCGTCGCGGTACTCCTGGGTCTCGACGCGGTGGACGAGCTTGTCGCCCTCGAGCTTCCACTTGGGGGCGACACCGAAGAGCTGGGTCGCTGTGATCCACAGGTCGTTCGCGGCCCACCGGTTGGCGTCCTTGTCGGTGAGCGAGTCGAGGAACGTGAGGTAGGAGTCGGCATCGGTGGGGAGCTCCGTGCCTTCTGGGAGGAGGTCCGCGCGGTAGAACGTCGCGTCGTTGATGAGCTCGCCGGGGAAGGGCAGGCCGTAGAGCTTGCCGTTCCACATGCACGCCCGCCAGGCGTCGGTGGGGATGTTCGCGAGGTTGGGGTATGCCTTGACCTTGTCGCCCGCGAGGTAGGGCGTGAGGTCGGTGAAGATCGTGCCGACGGCCTGGCCGAAGCGGGGCGGGATGTTCCAGCCGGGGATCGTTACCCAGTCAGCGACGTCCTTGGGCGAGGCGAGGACCGCGGCGAGCTTGTCGCCGTAGGTGTTGCCGTCGGAGATCTGGAAGGTGAGGTCGATGCCCATCGCGGCGTTGACTGCCTCGAAGTACTTGTTGCCCTTTGTCGGCGGGATCGTGCCCCACAGGGGTGTCATCGCGGTGTAGGACCCGCCCTTGCCGGGCGGCTCGGGGAACGCAGTGACGAAGGTCTCGGGAACCTTCGAGAAGCCGGCGGTCGAGCCCGCGACACCGGGGAAGTCGGGCTCGACGTACTGGACGGGGACGTAGGCCGGAAGGTTGGTGGCCTTCGCGATCTGGTCCGCGGGCTTCGTCGAGGGCGCTGCTGCCGGGGACTTGCCGGACCCGCCGCTGCACGCCGCGACGAGCGAGAGCGCTCCCACGACGGCGACGGCGCCACTCCACCGCGACATTCTTGTTGCTCTGGTCCTCATCGACCTTCCACCTCTCCCTGCACTGGGGCCTCGGGCGGCACCGTTGCCGCACGTTCGCGTCGAACGCCTCCGTCGGCGCTGTCGAAGCGTTTCACCGCGAGAGTAGGGGCATCCCGCACCGCGCGCAAGAGGTGTCCACGTCCGTCGCGACGAGCTTGGAGCGCTTGAACCGGGCTGAAGTGCGTCAATCTTCTGTGCTGCGCGTGGCGCCTGTGGCATCATGAGAACGCTCCCGCGGCACGACGATGAAGTCGAAACGCTTCGATCCGTCATGCCAGCGCCCGACGTCCCGAGGACCCGACGTGACCGAGACCCCTCACCGCACCGCTCCCCACCCCGACGCCACGCAGCGACGCGCCGTCGAGATGCTGCGCACACTCACCCCCGAGCAGCGGCTCAGCCTCCTCCACCAGCACGTCCCCCCGCTCGGGCCCCTCGGCCTCGACGCCTTTCACACCGGCACCGAAGCCCTCCACGGCGTCGCCTGGCTCGGTGACGCGACAGTCTTCCCCCAGCCCGTCGGACTCGCCGCCACGTGGGACGACGACCTCGTCCGCCGCGTCGGGGAGGCGACGGGACGCGAGGTGCGCGCCAAGCACGCGGCCGACCCGACCGTGAGCCTCAACGTGTGGGCACCCGTCGTCAACCCCCTGCGCCACCCCGCCTGGGGCCGCAACGAAGAGGGCTACTCCGAGGACCCCCACGTCACAGCAGACGTCGCGACCGCCTACTGCCGCGGCCTGCGCGGCAACGGCGCCACGTGGCGCACCGTCCCCACGCTCAAGCACCTCCTCGGCTACGGCAACGAGACGGACCGTGCCGTGACGAGCTCGCACCTGCCCCTGCGTGCGCTCCACGAGTGGGAGCTCCCCGCCTACCGGCGCCCGCTCGCCGAGGGGGTCGCCGGCGCCGTCATGCCGTCATACAACCTCGTCAACGGCCGCCCCGCGCACGTCGCGCGCGGCCTCCTCGACGAGATGCGGTCCTGGGCGTCCGGCACCGTCACCGTCGTCTCCGACGCCGCCGCGCCGGGCAACCTCGTCACGGGTGAACGCTTCTACCCCGACCACGTCGCGTCCCACGCGGCGTGCCTGCGCGCCGGGGTCGACTCCTTCACCGACAACGACACCGACACAGCCCCCACGCTCGCACGCCTGCGCGCCGCGCTCGACGCCGGGATCCTCACGCCCGACGACGTCGACCGCGCGGCCGCCCGCGTCCTCGAGCTGCGGCTGCGCGCGGGCGAGGGTTCAGAGGACACGACGTGGGACGAGTCCGCCGACACGCTCGGCACGACCGCCCATCTCGCGCTCGCGCGCGACGTCACGGCGCGCGGCGTCGTCCTCCTGCGCAACGACGCCGCGGGCGGCACCGCTCCCCTCCCCCTGCCCGCCGATGCCCGCCGGATCGCCGTCGTCGGACCGCTCGCCGACCGCGTGCTCCACGACTGGTACTCCGGCACGCCCCTGTCCGCGGTCGGGCTCGCAACCGCCCTCACGGAACGCTTCGCCGACGCCGACGTCGTCGTCGCCGACGGCGCCGACCGCATCGCACTCCGCGCGACGTCGTCCGGACGGTACCTCGCCGTCCAGGACGACCGCACGCTCGTCGCCGACCACGCCACCGCCTCCCCCGCGACGCACCTCGACGTCACCGACTGGGGCGACGGGCTCCTCTCCCTGCGCTCGTGCACGTCCGAGCTCCTCCTCAGCGGTGCCGGCTGGATCATCACCGCCGACGCCGAGCGGATCGGCGGCTGGACCGTCCAGGAGTCCTTCCGCCGGCACGTCGCCCCCGACGGCACCTGGGCGCTCCAGCACGTCGCGTCGGGGCGCTGGCTCCGCGTCCAGCACGGCTCAGGGCTGCTCGTCGCCGACGCGACGACGCCCGACGACGCCGAGCGCTTCGTCGTCCGCACCGTCGTCGCGGGCCACGCGGCGGTCGCCGAGGCCGCCCGCGGCGCCGACGCGGTCCTCGTCGTCGTCGGCAACGACCCCCACCTCGCCGGTCGCGAGACCGAGGACCGCCCGCATCTCTCGTTGCCCGAGCACGCCGTCGAGATCTGGCGCGCCGCCCGCGACGAGCACCCCGGTGCCGTGCTGACGATCGTCTCGTCGTACCCCTACGTCCTCGGGCCCGCGGTCGACGACGCAGCCGCAGTCGTGTGGTCCGCGCACGGCGGCTCCGAGCACGGGCGGGGCCTCGCCGACGTCCTCACGGGCGACGTCGGCGCGTCAGGTCGGCTCACGCAACAGTGGCCGCGCGACGCCGCGCAGGCAGGCCCCCTCCTCGAGCACGACGTCCGGACGGCGCGGGCGACGTACCGGTGGACCGACGTCGAGCCTGCGTTCGCTTTCGGTCACGGCCTGACGTACGGCCAGGTGCGCTACATCGACATGGCCCTCACGGTGCCCGGCGCGCTCGGCGTCGAGGCTCCGGCGCCGTGGGGATCCCGCGACCACGGTCTCGTCACCCCCGTCACGGTCGCCGTCACCGTCGCGAACGACGGCACCCGCAACGCGGACGAGCTCGTCCAGGTCTACGGCCTGTCGCCCGACCTTCCCGTCCCTGCACCACGTCGCCTGCTCCTGGCAGCCCAGCGCGTGACCCTAGCGCCGGGTGAGCGGCGCACCGTGACACTCACCGTCGACCCCGCACGGCTCGCCGTGTGGGACACCGCCCTCGAGAGCGCGTGCCCCGACGGTGCCGACCCGGACCTCCACGTCGGGGCGTTCCGGCTGCAGCCGGGCCGGTACACGATCGCGGCCGGGCCGAGCGCCGCCGACCTCCCGCTGCGCGACACGCTCGAGGTCCGCGGCGAGGTGCCCGCGCCGCGGCGACCCACTATCGTCCTCGCGCACGCCTTCAGCGAGCACGCGCGCATGGTGACGTCCGAGCGCACGCGTGACGAGGGCTGGGCGACCGAGGTCGCGCCCGGCGCACGCGATGGCGAGCTACGCCACGACCGGCTCGACCTCGCGGGCACGACCGGGTTCCGCCTCACGGTCGCGGGGCCGGGATCCTCCCGCCCGACGAGCCTGTGGGCGCGACCCACCGGGACGAGCGCGCCGTGGGTGCACCTCGGCGACGTGCCGTGCCCGGCGGGCACCCGCCCCGAGCCCCGCTACGGTTGGACGACGGCGGCCGTGGATCTCTCGGACGACGCCCGCGCGGTGCTGTCGGCCGGCCCGGTCGACGTCCTCACGCGCGTCCCGTCGGGCGTCCGCCTCGCAAACCTCACCCCGCTGCACCCCTGACCCGACTCGTAGCACCCCAGCACACCCAGCGCTGTGCTCAAGCGCTACCAGTCGGGGTGCGGGCGCGGCGGCCGGTTGGCGGCATTCCTGGGGCCGCCGTCAGGCCTGTGCGACGAGCTCGCCGCCGCGGAGGACGTCGAGGACGCGCAGCCCGTCGTCGAGGAGGAGCACGTCGGCGCGCGCGCCGACCTCGAGCCGACCGACGTCCGTGCGGCCGAGAACCGTCGCCGGCGTGTGCGTCGCCGAGCGCACCGCGTCGACGAGCGGCACACCGCCCCGGACCGTGCGCCGCAGCACGTCACTGAGCCGGGCAGTACCGCCCGCGATCGCGCCCCCGACCGTGAGGCGGGCGACGCCGTCGGCGACCGTGACGTCCTGCGAACCGAGCCGGTAGCTGCCGTCAGCCATGCCGGCGGCTGCCATCGCGTCCGTGACGAACGCGACGTTCTCGGCGCCGACCATCTCGATGACGTCCCGCACGAGTGCGGGGTGCACGTGCGTGCCGTCCGCAACGAGCTCGACGACCGCCCGACCGCGTGCGGCCGCGGAGAGGCAGTCGGCGATCGGGCCCGCCTCGCGGTGCGCGAGGGGCCGCATGCCGTTGAAGAGGTGCGTGATCGTCGGCCGTGCCGAGCGCACGCCCGGCGTCGCGAGGCGCTCGTGCGCCTCGTCGAGGGCAACGCGCATCTCGCCCGCGGCCGCGTCCGTGTGCCCGTAGCTCGGGAGGGCGCCCGCGTCGATGAGCGCCTCGGTGACCCCGCCCTCGCCGACGTTGCCGTCCTTCTCCGGGGCGATCGTCATCGTCACGAAGTACCGACCGAGGACCTGCGCGACCTCGCGGACGAGGTCAGCCGACGGTTCCTGGATGAGGGCCGGGTCCTGCGCGCCGCAGCGCTCGACCGAGACGAACGGGCCCTCGAGGTGCGCGCCCGCGATCTCCCCGGCCTCGGCGAGCTCGGCGAGCACGCCCGAGCGCTGCAGGAGCGTCTCGGGCGCCGCCGTGACTAGGGACGCGACGAGCGTCGTCGTGCCGGCACGCCGGTGCTCGAGCACAGCGGCCATCGCGGTCGCGGCGTCCTCGGCGTCGGGGAAGCTCGCGCCGCCACCGCCGTGGCAGTGGATGTCGACGAGGCCCGGCGTGACGACGGGCACGGCCCGCGCGCCGGCGAGGTCGTGGCCTGCCGCCTGCGCCTCGCTCACCTCACCGACGAACGCGATCGTCGGTCCGTCGAGGACGACGACGCCGTCCGGGATCTCCGTCGACCCCGTGAGGACCCGACCACGCAGCACCACTTTGTTAGCCATGCTGCCATTCTCGCCCCGGAGCGGCGCCCAGCGCCAGTCCCGAGGTCCCGGTTCCACTCAGAAGAGACGCGCGTCGACGTCGTCGACCCCGCGCATCGCGTCGTAGTCGAGCACGAGGCACTCGATCCCGCGGTCGGTCGCGAGCACGCGCGCCTGCGGCTTGATCTGCTGGGCCGCGAACACTCCGCGGACCGGCGCGATGAGGGGATCCCTGTTGAGCAGGTCGAGGTAGCGGGTGAGCTGCTCGACGCCGTCGATCTCGCCCCGACGCTTGATCTCGATCGCGACCGACCCGCCGCGCGGGTCACGCGCGAGGATGTCGACCGGACCGATCGCCGTCATGTACTCGCGCCGGACGAGCGTGTGCCCGGGCCCGAGCAGCTCGATCTGTTCCGCGAGCAAGGCCTGGAGGTGCGCCTCGACGCCCTCCTTGACGAGTCCCGGGTCGATGCCCAGGTCCGCGGTCGTGTCGAGCACCACCTCATAGATCTCGATGCGCAGGTGGTCGTCGCTCTTTGTGTGCTGGACGTCCCACACCGCGGTGAGACCTGCGGCCGCCTCGTCGTCGTCGGGCTCCGAGACGACGAGCGTGCACGGCGGGCTCATCCAGTTGAGCGGCTTGTAGGAGCCGCCGTCGGAGTGCAGCAGCACCGAGCCGTCCGCCTTGACGACGACGAGGCGCCGCGCGAGCGGCAGGTGGGCCGAGAGGCGGCCGGTGTAGTGCGCGGCACAGTCCGCGATGACGAGTCTCACGACGTCCTCAGGCTCGGGGATGACGGGCAACGCTCGGCCGCGCCGGGCGCCGAGGAGCGCCACGCGGTCAGGAGACCACGCCGCCGTCGGAGGGCGGTGCGGACTCGAGCCACGAGGTGAGTCCCGCGTACGCGGGGAACGACATCTCGAGGACGAGCGGCTCCCCACGATAGCTGCAGCGGACGCGGTAGCGGTCCTGCGACCCGGGGACCAGCTCGCGCGAGTCCACCTCGAGCTCGCTCCGGCTCCACGTGCGGTCAGCACGCAGGGAGAGCGACCAGCGCCGGTACCAGTCGAGGCGACCGACGCCGTAGTGCGCGATCCCGACGCGCGGGGGCGCGCTCGGGGCGGGGGCGTGGGCGGGCGCCACGGCGCACGAGAAGGAGCCCACTCGTCGTTCGAGCGCTCGAAGGCGCAGGACGACGACGAGGGCGGCCGCCACTGCGAGCAGACCGAGGATGACGAGCATCCACCGGAACCACTCCCCCATGACGGCCGCCCTCGTGCGTGATCAGGCGGTGACGAGAGTCGCCTCGTCGGCGACCACCGTGACCTGGTCGGAGTCGACGGACAGGAATCCGCCCGTCACCGAGATCTCGAGCTCGGGGCCCGACGCGGGACGGATGATGACCGCCCCCGCGCCGAGCAGAGCGAGCAGGGGCGTGTGCCCCACGAGAATCCCGAGCGACCCGTCGTGCGCTGGCGCGGTGACGGATCGAGCCGTGCCGGACCAGACGGCCCGGTCAGCGGCGACGACGTCGACGGAAAGTTCAGCCATGTGAGCTCCTAGCGTGTGTCGGCTCGATCAGGAGGCGGACGGCGTCAGACGCCGTACTCCTTCTGGATGCGGGCCCAGTTGCGCTCGAGGTCCTCGAGGCCACCGATGTTGAAGAACGCCTGCTCGGAGATGTGGTCGAACTCGCCGTCCGCGATCTTCTGGAACGCCTCGATCGTCTCCGTGAGGGGAACGGTCGAGCCGGGCACGTTGGTGAACTGCTCGGCCATGTAGGTGTTCTGCGAGAGGAACTGCTGGATGCGGCGGGCGCGACCGACGACGGTCTTGTCCTCCTCCGAGAGCTCGTCGACACCGAGGATCGCGATGATGTCCTGGAGCTCCTTGTTGCGCTGGAGGATGGACTTCACGCGCGTCGCCGTCTCGTAGTGGTCCTTGCCCACGTAGCGCGGGTCGAGGATGCGCGACGTCGACGTCAGCGGGTCGATGGCCGGGTAGAGACCGCGCGAGGCGATCTCACGGCTCAGCTCGGTCGTCGCGTCGAGGTGCGCGAACGTCGTCGCCGGGGCCGGGTCCGTGTAGTCGTCGGCGGGGACGTAGATCGCCTGGAGCGACGTGATCGAGTGACCACGCGTCGAGGTGATGCGCTCCTGCAGCTGACCCATCTCGTCCGCGAGGTTCGGCTGGTAACCGACGGCCGAAGGCATGCGGCCCAGGAGCGTCGAAACCTCGGAGCCGGCCTGCGTGAAGCGGAAGATGTTGTCGATGAAGAGGAGGACGTCCTGCTTCTGCACGTCACGGAAGTACTCGGCCATCGTGAGGGCCGAGAGCGCGACGCGGAGACGGGTGCCCGGCGGCTCGTCCATCTGGCCGAAGACGAGGGCGGTCTGGTTGATGACGCCCGACTCGGTCATCTCCTGGATGAGGTCGTTGCCCTCACGCGTGCGCTCACCGACGCCGGCGAACACGGAGACGCCGTTGTGGTTGTTGGCGACGCGGTAGATCATCTCCTGGATGAGGACCGTCTTACCGACGCCCGCACCACCGAAGAGGCCGATCTTTCCACCCTGGACGTACGGGGTGAGGAGGTCGATCGACTTGATGCCGGTCTCGAACATCGTCGTCTTCGACTCGAGCTGGTCGAACGCCGGGGGCTTGCGGTGGATCGGCCAGCGCTCGGTGATCTCGATCTGCTCGCCGGGCTGGGCGTTGAGGACCTCACCGGTGACGTCGAAGACGTGACCCTTGGTGACGTCCCCGACGGGCACGGAGATCGGGGCGCCCGTGTCGCGGACCTCCGAGCCGCGGACGAGACCGTCCGTCGGCTTGAGGGCGATCGCACGGATCATCGAGTCGCCGAGGTGCTGGGCGACCTCGAGGTTGAGCGTGAACTTCTTCTCTCCCTCGCCCTGCGACGTCAGGTCGATGTCGACCTGGAGCGCGTTGTAGAGCTCGGGGATCTGGTCCGACGGGAACTCGATGTCCACGACGGGGCCGATGACGCGGGCGACGCGCCCCACGCCGGGGGTCTTCGCGCCGGCAGCGCCGGTGTCGACAGTGGTGGCGGTCATGACTGCTGGCCTCGCTTCACAGTGACGGGCAGGTGCCCGACGGGGTCGATGCTTGCAACGTGGGTTCGGGGCGTCAGGTTCATGACGCCGCCAGGGCGTCGGCGCCCGAGACGATCTCGGAGATCTCCTGGGTGATCTCAGCCTGACGCGCCTGGTTGGCCAGACGCGTGTAGTTGCGGATGAGATCCTCGGCGTTGTCGGTCGCCGTGTGCATCGCGCGCTGCCGGGCGGCGAGCTCGGAGGCTGCCGACTGCAGGAGCGCGGTGTAGATGCGGCGACGGACGTACCGCGGCAGGAGCGCGTCGAGCACGGCCTCGGCCGACGGCTCGAACTCGTACAGCGGCAGGGCCTCGTTCTTGCCGGGCGCCTCGACGCCCTCGACGACCTCGAGAGGAAGCAGCCGCACGATGCGCGGCTTCTGCGTCACCATGTTGACGAACCGCGTGTAGACGACATGGAGCTCGCCCACGCCGCCTTCCTCGGCAGGCGCCAGGAACGCCGCGAGCAACCGGTCGGCGATGTCGTTGGCGGTCTCGACGTCCGGTGCGTCCGACTGCGACGTCCACTGTCCGGCGAGCTCGCGGTTGCGGAACGAGTAGTAGGACACGGCGCGACGTCCGGTGACGTAGAGGTCGACCTCCTTGCCCTCGGACTCGAGACGCTCGATGAGCGTCTCGGCCTCACGGATGACCGCCGCCGAGTAGGAGCCAGCCATGCCACGGTCCGCCGTGACGAGCAGGACCGCGACGCGGTTCGTGTCCGTGCGCTCCGAGAGCAGCGGGTGCTCAGTCGCGCCGTGGGTCGCCGCCGCGGACACCGCACGCGTGAGCATCTCGGTGTACGGCGTCGCCGCGGTGACCTTCGCCCGGGCCTTGCCGATGCGTGAGGCCGCGATGAGCTCCATCGCACGGAAGATCTTCTTGAGCGACTGTGTCGACCGGATCCTCTGCCGGTAGACGCGCTGCGAGCCCGCCATCGTCAGGCCTTCTTCTGCTTGACGATCTGCTCCTGCTCGACCGGGGTCACCTCGTCGGACTCCTCGGAACCGACGAGCGGGGTGCCGTCGCCCTTGAGGAAGCTGAGCCGGAAGTCGTCGATCGCGGCGCCGAGCGCCTCCTCGGTCGAGTCCTCGAGCTTGCCCGTCGAGCCGATGGTCGTGAGGACCTCGGTGTTGCGGCGGAGGTGGTCGAGGAGCTCGGCCTCGAACCGGCGCACGTCCTCGAGCGGGACGTCGTCGAGCTTGCCCTTCGTGCCGGCCCAGATCGAGGCGACCTGGTCCTCCACGGGGTACGGCGAGTACTGACCCTGCTTGAGGAGCTCCATGAGGCGAGCACCACGGGTGAGCTGTGCCTTCGACGCTGAGTCGAGGTCGGAGGCGAACATCGCGAAGGCCTCGAGCGAGCGGTACTGGGCGAGGTCGAGCTTGAGCGTGCCCGAGACCTTCTTCATGGCCTTGACCTGAGCCGAGCCACCGACGCGCGACACCGAGATGCCGACGTCGACCGCGGGGCGCTGGTCCGCGTTGAAGAGGTCCGACTGGAGGAAGATCTGACCGTCGGTGATCGAGATGACGTTCGTCGGGATGTACGCCGAGACGTCGTTCGCCTTCGTCTCGATGACGGGCAGACCCGTCATCGAGCCCGCGCCCATCTCGTCCGAGAGCTTGGCGCAGCGCTCGAGCAGACGGGAGTGCAGGTAGAAGACGTCACCCGGGTAGGCCTCGCGGCCCGGCGGACGACGCAGGAGGAGCGAGACGGCGCGGTAGGCCTCGGCCTGCTTCGACAGGTCGTCGAAGATGATGAGGACGTGCTTGCCGTCGTACATCCAGTGCTGGCCGATGGCCGAGCCCGTGTAGGGCGCGAGGTACTTGAAGCCCGCGGGGTCAGAGGCAGGAGCCGCGACGATCGTCGTGTACTCGAGCGCACCTGCCTCCTCGAGAGCGCCACGGACCGACGCGATCGTCGAGCCCTTCTGGCCGATCGCGACGTAGATGCAGCGGACCTGCTTGGTCGGGTCGCCCGTCTCCCAGTTGGCCTTCTGGTTGATGATCGTGTCGATCGCGATCGCGGTCTTGCCCGTCTGGCGGTCGCCGATGATGAGCTGACGCTGGCCGCGGCCGATCGGGATCATCGCGTCGATCGCCTTGAGGCCCGTCTGGAGCGGCTCGTGGACCGACTTGCGGTCCATGACGCCGGGAGCCTGGAGCTCGAGGGCGCGGCGGCCCGTCGTGACGATCTCGCCGAGGCCGTCGATCGGGGTGCCGAGCGGGTCGACGACGCGGCCGAGGTAGCCGTCGCCGACGGGGACCGAGAGGACCTCGCCGGTGCGGTGGACCGTCTGGCCCTCCTCGATGCCGGTGAACTCGCCGAGGACGACGACACCGATCTCCCGGGTCTCGAGGTTGAGGGCGAGGCCGAGCGTGCCGTCCTCGAAGCGGACCAGCTCGTTCGCCATGACGCCGGGCAGGCCCTCGACGCGGGCGATGCCGTCGCCCGCGAGCGTGACGCGGCCGACCTCTTCGCTCGCGGTGGCCGTCGGCTCGTAGGACTTCACGAAGCTGTCCAGCGCGGCACGGATCTCTTCCGGCCGGATCTGCAGCTCAGCCATTGATCTCTCCTGTCATGACCGCCTGTGGCGGTCGTGCGATCTTCAGTGTGCGGACCCTGCCGGGCCGCGGATGCGTGGGGGTGCGCCTGCGGCGCGGTGGTCAGCTCGCCATGCGGCGGCGGGCGTCGACCATCCGTGCGAGCACGGTGGCCTCGACGACGTCGTCGCCGACCTGGATGCGCAGGCCGCCGACGACCGAGGGGTCGACGACGACGTTGAGCTGGACGGGCTTGCCGTACGCCTGGGCGAGCAGCGAACCGATCCGGTCCGTCTGCGCCTCCGTGAGAGGCACGGAGACGGTGGCGAGACCGACGAGGCGGTCACGCATGCCAGCAGCGATCTCCATGTACCAGCTGAGCGTGGCGACGAACCGACGCCCGCGCCGCAGACCGACGGCACGGCGGGCGAGCCGGCGCGTGGCCTCGTCGCCGCGGCCGTCGAGGATCGTCTCGAGGAGACGGATCCTCTCGGACTCGGTGACGTGCGGCGCGGAGAGCATCGAGCGGACGTCGGACGGGGAGCCGATGAGCGACCTCATGAGGGTGAAGAGCTCGTTCTCGACGGTCTCGAGCGTTCCCCGGGCCTGGGCCGACGCGAGGGTCGCCCCGACCGCGAGATCCTCGACGGCCTGCGCGAGGTCGGCGTCCGCCGACCAGCGCTGGGCCACGAGCTCGACGAGGACGTCGACGACACGGTCGTCGGCCTTCCCGCCGAGCACGCCCCGCACGAGCCCTGCCTTCGACGCGGCGTCGCGCGCCGGGTTGGCGAGGGCGCGCAGGAGCGCGGCGGATCCGTCGAGCGCGTCGAGCACGGTGAACAGCTGCTCACCGAGCTCAGCGGCGCCCTCGCCGGCGGCGCGCAGCACCGGGGCGAACCCGGCGCGCACGGCCTCCAGCGAACGCTGGCTGGTACCCCGCATCACTTCTCCTTGGCGGTGGTGAGGGCGGACGCCTCGAGCTCGTCGAGGAAGCGGTCCACGACGCGCGACTGGCGCGCGACGTCCTCGAGGGACTCGCCCACGATCTTCGAGGCGAGCTCGGTCGCGAGGGTGCCGACGTCGGCACGCAGCGTGACCGCTGCAGCCTGGCGCTCCGCGTCGATCTGGCGCTGAGCAGCCTCGAGGACCCGCTCTGCCTCGGCCGCGGCCTTGGCCCGGGCCTCGGCGACGATGGCCGTGGCCTCGTTGCGGGCGGAGTCCCGCACGTGGGCGGCCTCGGCGCGTGCCTCGCGGAGCAGCTGCTCCTGCTCGACGGCCGCAGTCTCGGCCATCGCCTTCGCCTCGTCGGCGAAGTTGAGACCGGCCTCGATCTTCGCGGTCCTCTCGTCGAGGATCTTCGTGAAGACGGGAAGCGCGTACTTGCCCAGCGCGAACGCGATGATCGCGAAACAGACCGCCGACCACACGATGTCATACGTCGCGGGACGAAGAAGCGGGTAGGTCCCGTCCACGGTCGCGGCGAGAATGGTCGTGGCGTCCATCGTCAGAAGACGAAGCCTGCAGCGAAGCCGATGAGGCCGAGGGCCTCGATGGCCGCGAGCGAGATGAACATGTTGGTGCGCAGGGCGCCGGCGACCTCAGGCTGGCGAGCAGTGGCCTCCTGCGTCTTGGCGACCATGATGCCGAGGCCGATTGCGGGGCCGAGCGCGGCGAGGCCGTAGCCGATGGTCGCGATGTCGCCCGTGATGGCGGCGAGGGTCGTGATGTCCACGAGTGTGTTCCTTCCAGTACGACCGGGATTCTCCCGGCCGGGGGTGAAGAGGGCAGGTCGGTCCGCGACCTGCCCCGGGAGGGGTGCTTAGTGGGCTTCCTCGGAGAGGTTGATGTACACCGCGGTGAGCAGGACGAAGATGTACGCCTGCAGGATCGCGATGAAGATCTCGAACACCGTGAAGGCGAAGCCTGCGGCGAGGGTGACGACGCCGATCGCCTTGAACGCGGCCGCGGCCTCGAGGAAGAGGAAGTGGGTCGCTGCGAAGCAGAGCACGAGCAGCAGGTGGCCCGCGACCATGTTGACGAGGAGTCGGATGGCGAGCGTCGCGGGACGCAGCACGAACGTCGAGATGATCTCGATGGGCGTGAGGATGATGTAGATCGGCCACGGGACGCCGGGCGGGAACAGGGCGCTGCGCAGGTAGCCGAGGCCGCCCTGCGCGCGCACGCCAGCGATGATGAACGCGCCGTAGGCGATGACCGCCATGACGATCGGGAACCCGATGACGCCCGAGCCGGCGATGTTGAGCGCGGGGACGATGCCCGTGATGTTCATCGCGAAGATCGCGAGGAACATGATCGTCAGGAGCGGCGTGTGACGGCGGGCCGTCTTCTTGCCGATGATCTCCTCGACGATGTTCACCCGCACGAAGTCGAGGACGAGCTCGATCGCACCCTGGGCGCGGCCCGGGACGAGCGTCGCGCGGCGCGCGACGAGGACGAAGACCGTCACGAGCACGAACGTGGCGAGGACGCGCACGAGGGTGATCCGGTTGAACTCGAAGGGCGTGCCCTCGAAGAAGATCGCCGGGGGGAAGAAGTCCGCCAGCGTCGGCGTGTGGAAGCCTCCACCTTCACCGTCACCGGCTGCGAGCACGGAGGCACCGTGAGTGGTCAGAGCGAACAGGGTGATCTCCCAGCGATCGTGTCGACGACATACCACACCACGCGGGTGCGGACGTGGGCCGTCGGACTACATTGTCGGAATCGGGTCCCAGACTAGCGTATGGAGCCGCGGCGAACTGTCGCAGCCGGAGGCCTCAGGACCCGCTGTGTGTGACGATCGCCACGCCCGCAGGGGTTGCGTACGTGCGATCGTCGGGAAGTGACGGCCTATGGGGCCTCGGCGTCAGGCCCCGTCTCCGTGCCGGAACGCTGTGTGAGATCCACGACAGGGATGCGGGCACGCTGCAGCTGCCACATCTCGAGCGCCATCGAGCCGACGACCGCGACGACGAGCACGACGAAGAAGACACCCTTGTGGAAGAACGTCGCGTCCTTGAGGAGCGCGAGCACGACGAGCAGGACGAGCATCTTCGCGAGCCACGCGCCGATGACCCACGCGTTCGTCACGTGCATCGGCTTGTCGGCCGTGCGCACCATGATGACCGCGGTCGTCACGGAGAAGAACGCCGCGACCCCCGCGCCGAGGAGCCCGCCCCAGAGGCCGGGCGTCCCTCCGACGAGCAGGCCGGCACCCGCGCCGAGCACGGCGACCGCGACGACGAAGAGCGTCACTGCACGGAGCACGCCTGCGAACGCGGCACGGACCGGGGACGGATCGGTGGGCTGGGACATGAGAGCTCCTGGTTCGGTCAGGCCCGCGAGGCGCCGGCCGTGACGGGGGCGGAGCCGCGTCGGCCGTGGTGGCCGAGCGGACCGAGGGTGAGTGCAAGGACGACGACGGAGGCGATGGCCATGCCGGCGAGCACCTGCGTCACGGTGAACGCGACGAGCGCGGCGGCGCCGAACGCGAGGACCGCCGTCCACAGGTACATGATGACGACCGCGCGACGGTGGGTGTGCCCAAGCTGCAGCAGCCGGTGGTGGAGGTGCATGCGGTCGGGATGGAACGGGCTCTTGCCCTGGAGCGTGCGTCGGAGGACGGCGAGCACCATGTCGAGGAGCGGGAGGACGATGATGGCTGCGGGCAGGAGGATCGGCAGGAACGCGGGGATCGACTGGCCCTCGGAGATGCGTGCCGGGTCGATGCGTCCGGTGACGGCGATCGCGGCGGCCGCGATGACGAGGCCGATGAGCATCGAGCCCGAGTCGCCCATGAAGAGTCGCGAGGGATGGAAGTTGTGCGGCAGGAAGCCGAGGCACACGCCCACGAGGGCGATCGTCGCGAGGCTCGCAAGGTCGGAGTAGTCCGTGGGGTTCGTCGACTGCGTGAGCAGGTAGGTGTAGAGGAAGAACGCGCTGCCGCCGATCGCGATGAGACCCGCGGCGAGCCCGTCGAGGCCGTCGACGAAGTTCACGGCGTTCATCGCGGTGACGACCGCGAGGACCGTGAGAAACAGGGAGAGGCGGCCCGAGCCGATCGTCAGCCCGCCGATCGGCACCGTGATGAGCTGGACGCCCTGCCAGGCCATGACGCCGGCCGCGAGGATCTGCCCCGCGAGCTTCGTCATCCAGTCGAGGTCCCAGATGTCGTCCGCCGCGCCGAGCAGCGCGACGAGGCCGGCGCCGAGGAGGATCGCCCACGCCTCCCCCGACGCGAAGACGTCCTCGAGGAAGCCGATCTTCGAGGCCACGAGGAACGACACCGCGAGCCCCGCAAGCATCGCGAGTCCGCCGAGGCGCGGGGTCGGCACCGTGTGGACGTCGCGCGAGCGCACAGCGGTCATCCCGCCCGTGCGCATGGCGATCCACCGCGCGAGCGGCGTGAGGAGGAAGGTCACGGTCGCGGCGACGAGTGCGACGAGCAGATAGGCCCTCACCGGAGCGCTTCGGGGGTCTCGTCCCCCGTGCCCTCCGCCGGGGCGGACGGCGCGTCGAGAGTCGGCGCGGCTGGAGTCGGCTCGGCGGGCGCGGGCTCGCCCGCGTCACGCAGCCCGGGCACAACCTCGCGCAGCCGCTCGAGCGAGATCGCGCCCGCGCGGACGACGACGGGCACGTCGCCCGTCGCGTCGACGATCGTCGACGCGACGCCCCCGGGGACGGGGCCGCCGTCGAGGTAGACCGCGACCGCGCCGCCGAGCTGCGCGGCGGCGTCGGCGACCTCGAGCGCGGCCGCCTGCCCCGTGAGGTTGGCGCTCGAGACCGCGAGCGGTCCCGTGCGCCGCAGGAGCGCGAGCGCGGCCGGGTGGTCAGGCATGCGGAGGGCGACGGTGCCGTGGGTCTCGCCGAGGTCCCACGCGAGGGTCGGCTGCGCGCGGCAGATGAGCGTGAGCCCGCCCGGCCAGAACGCGTCGACGAGCGCACGCACGTCGTCGGAGACCTCGGTTGCGAGGCCGTCGAGCGTGCGGGCATCGGGCACGAGGACCGGCGGCGGCATCTGCCGGCCGCGGCCCTTGGCCGCGAGCACGGCCGCGACGGCCGCGGGCGAGAACGCGTCCGCACCGACGCCGTAGACGGTGTCGGTCGGCAGGACGACGACGGCTCCGCGCTGGACGGCGGCCACGGCCTCGTCGAGTGCGGGCCCCCACGACTGAGGGTCGGAAGCGGGGAGGATCGCGTGCGTCACGACTCCGATCCTCCCACGACTGCGAGCGGCCGACGTGCGACGACCGTCCTGGGGCGACCGGTGAGGTCCGGGACGGTGCGCACGTCGACGAGGCCCGCAGCCGCGGCCATCGCGCGCGCGGCCTCGGCCTGGACCTCGGCGTGCTCCATGACGTAGAGCCCGCCGGGACGCAGGAGCCGCACGGCCGCGGCCGTGACGCCGCGGGGCACCTCGAGGCCGTCGACGCCGAGGCCGTAGAGCGCGACCGCGGGGTCGTGCCGGGCGACCTCGGGGTCGCGCGGCACCGCGTCGGAGGGCACGTACGGGGGGTTGGAGACGACGACGTCGACCGTGCCGTCGAGGTGACGGAGCGCGGTGCGGGCGTCACCCCGGACGAGCCCGACGCGCGCCCCGGTCGCTGCCTCGACGCGCGCGACGTTGCGTGCGGCCCACGCGTGCGCGTCGGCGTCGAGCTCGACCGCACGGACCTCCGCGCCCGGGACCTCGGTCGCGACCGCGAGCGCGATCGCGGCCGACCCCGTGCAGAGGTCGACGACGAGGGCGTCGCCGCGCTCCGCGACGACGCTGGCAGCCTCGTCGATCGCGACCTGTGCGACGTCCTCCGTCTCGGGGCGCGGCACGAAGACGCCGGGCCCGACCTCGAGATCGAGGTGCCGGAAGGGGGCGCGGCCCGTGAGGTGCTGGAGGGGACGGCGCTCGGCGCGCGCCGCGACGAGCCGCGCGAACGCGTCGGCGACGTCGGGGCCGAGGTCGGCGAGCGTCCGGCCGAGGAGGCTCGCAGTCGTCACCGCCGAGCGGTCGGCGCCCGCGGCGTGCGCGCACAGCAGCTCGGCGTCGACACGCGGGCTGGGCACGCCCGCGTCCGCGAGCAGCGCGTCGGCGAGCGCGAGCGCGTCCCGGACGCGTGTCGTCCCGGCGAGGTCCATGGTCACTCGGACGTGCCGGCGAGGCGCGCTGCCTCGTCGGCCTCGATCGCCGACGCGATGACGGGGCCGAGCTCGCCGTCGAGCACCGTGTCGAGGTTGTACGCCTTGTAGCCGGTGCGGTGGTCCGCGATGCGGTTCTCGGGGAAGTTGTAGGTGCGGATCCGCTCGGAGCGGTCGACGGTCCGCACCTGCGAGCGTCGGATGTCGTTCGCGGCGGCGGCCGCCTCCTCCTGCTGCGCGGCGAGGAGGCGCGCGCGCAGGACGCGCATGGCCTGCTCGCGGTTCTGCAGCTGGGACTTCTCGTTCTGCATCGAGACGACGATGCCGGTCGGCACGTGCGTGATGCGGACCGCGGAGTCGGTCGTGTTGACCGACTGGCCGCCCGGGCCGGACGAGCGGTAGACGTCGATGCGCAGGTCGTTCGGGTCGATGACGACCTCGCCCGCGTCCTCGACCTCGGGGAAGACGAGCACACCGACCGCCGACGTGTGGATGCGTCCCTGCGACTCCGTGACGGGCACGCGCTGGACGCGATGGACGCCACCCTCGTACTTGAGGGCCGCCCACACGCCGTCCTCGGGGGCGACGGTGCGACGCGCCTTGACGGCGACCTGGACGTCCTTGAAGCCGCCGAGGTCCGACTCGGTGCGCTCGAGGATCTCGGTGCGCCAGCCGCGGTGCTCCGCGTAGCGCAGGTACATGCGCAGCAGGTCGCCCGCGAAGAGCGCGGACTCCTCGCCGCCCTCCCCCGCCTTGATCTCGAGGATGACGTCGCGCGCGTCGTCGGGGTCACGTGGCACGAGGACGCGCCGCAGGTGCTCGGCCGCGTCCGTCGCGGCCTCCTCGAGGCCGGGGACCTCGGCGGCGAACCCCTCGTCCTCCCCGGCCATCTCGCGCGCCGCGCCGAGGTCGTCCTCGGCGGCGCGCCACGCACGGTACGCGCCGACGACGCGGCCGAGCTCGGCATAGCGACGGCCGAGGGTACGCGCACGGTCGCCGTCGGCGTGGACCGCGGGGTCGGCGAGCTGCTGCTCGATCTCGGCGTGCTCGGCGAGGAGGGGCTCGACGGCCGCGAAGGCCTCGGGCCCGACGGGGGTGCTCATCAGTGCCTCTCGTGCTCGGGGGATCCCGGGCGGTAGGCCCGGGAACGGCCGACGCCGGCGGGTCCACGGCTCCGACTGCCCCTGGAGAGGTTGTCGGTCGTGGTCCCGCCGGCGTCGGTGAGAAAGCTAGTTGGCAGCCTTCTTGCCGTAGCGAGCCTCGAAGCGCGCGACGCGGCCGCCCGTGTCGAGGATCTTCTGCTTGCCCGTGTAGAACGGGTGGCAGGCGCTGCACACGTCCGCGCGGATCTCGCCCGAGGTCTTCGTCGAGCGCGTGGTGAACGTGTTGCCACAGGTGCAGTAGACCGTGGTCTCCACGTACTCCGGGTGGATGTCCTTCTTCATGGTTCTCCTCATGTGAGAGGGTCCCGGGTCGCCCGCACCTCGCGGCCGTGAACCGGAATCCCAGCGCTCCATTGTGCCACGGCCGTCAAGGCTCGTGCGCGGTGCGTGCGGTGGGGCCGCTCACGTCGGCGCAGCCCGGCGCGCACCGGCTGCCGAGAGGACCCGCGCCCCTACGATGGTGCGGATGCGCCGCGCCGCGGCGCGCCGGCCGAGGAGGACAGGTGCCCAGGACGCTCATCGTCACGAACGACTTCCCGCCCCGCCAGGGAGGGATCGAGGCGTTCGTCCAGGCGGTCGCCGACAGGTTTCCCGCGGACGAGGTCGTCGTTCACACGTCCGCGATGCCGGGCTCCGCCGAGCTCGACGCGACCCTCCCCTACCCCGTCGTCCGCGACCGGCGCACGACGCTCCTGCCGACGGCACGCGTGCGCCGCGAGGTCCTCGAGACGTTCCGGACCTACGAGTGCGACCGTGTCGTGTTCGGCGCGTCGGCGCCGCTCGCGCTCCTCGCCCCGGCGCTGCGCGAGGCCGGGGCGCAGCGCATCGTCGGCATCACGCACTCCGCCGAGACCTGGTGGGCACGCGTCCCCGGTGTGCGGCGCGTCATCCGCACCGCGGGCGAGGCGACCGACCACGTCACCTTCATCAACGACTGGTGCCGCGACATCATCGCGCGGCCCATGACCCCGGCGGCCCGCGACCGTATGCGCCGCCTCCACCCGGGCGCCGACGTCACCCGCTTCCGGCCCGACAACGGCGGCGCCGAGGTGCGTGCGCGCCTCGGCATCGCGCCCGACGCGCCTGTCGTCGTGTGCGCCGCACGGCTCGTCGCACGCAAGGGCCAGGACCTGCTCGTGCGCGCGTGGCCGACCGTCCTCGCCTCCGTGCCCGGGGCGGTCCTTCTCATCGTCGGTGACGGCTCGGCCCGACGCCCCGTCGAGAAGCTCGTCGCCCGGCACGGCGTCGGCGACAGCGTCATCCTCACCGGCCCGCTCCCCTGGGCCGAGGTCCCCCCGTACGTCGACGCGGGCGACGTCTTCGCGATGCCGTCCCGCACCCGGCTCATGGGCCTCGAGCCCGAGGGGCTGCCCCTCGCCTTCTTCGAGGGCGCCGCGACCGGTCTGCCGGTCATCGTCGGCCGCTCGGGCGGCGCGCCCGACGCGATCGAGGAGGGCGTCACCGGCTACGTCGTGGACCCGCGCGACCCTGCCGACATCGCCGCGCGCATCGTCGAGCTCCTCGAGGACCCCGAGAAGGCACGGCGCATGGGTGCCGCCGGCCGCGAGCGCGTCGCCCGTGACTGGACGTGGGACGAGGTCGCGCAGACCCTTCAGGGCTACCTCGGGCTGCCGCGCGCCTGAACGTCACGCCAACGGGCGGGCGCGGCCCGACGGGGGTCGCCCCGCCCTCACGCCTCCCCAGCGTCTGACCTGTCGGGAAAAGTGGACACGTGCCGACGCTTCCGAAGTAGCCGACTCGTCACTAGTCTCGTCATCGACGAGGGCAGAACTGCCCCGACGACGAGGAGACACCTATGAAGAAAATCGTCTCGGCGGCACTGGCCGCCGGACTCGCACTCGGCGCAGCCGGTGTCGCTACGGCCCCTGCCGCCCAGGCCGCTGTCGGCCCCGCCAAGTTGGTGACCACCACGTGCGCCGACATCGTGCTCCTCGGCGTCGCAGGGTCGGGTGAGCGCACAGACGCGAAGATCAAGGAGTTCGGCGGGTACGGCGAGACGGTCCGCAACGTTCTCAACCGGATCGAGAGCGACCTCAAGGCCTCCTCGTACCGCACCACCCGGGTGACGACGTTCAAGAAGGAAGCGCTCAACTACCCTGCCGCCGGCCTGCCGAAAAAAGTGACGGCCACGGAGGTCACCAACTACGTCAAGTCCGCCGACACCGGCGTCACGAAGCTGCGGGACCGCATCGCGCACTATCGCAAGACCTGCCCGAGCGCCAAGGTCGTCGTCGTCGGATACTCCCAGGGCGCGTGGGTGACGCATGCCGCGCTCGCCAGCTTTGGCACCAACACGGACGTCGTCAGAAACGTCAAGGCCACGATCCTCCTCGCCGACCCGAACAACGACACGAGCGTCATGTATGGCAACCTCGTCAACTCGTCCGGCAAGCACGTCTGGGAGAGCCAGTGGGACAAGATCAAGGGGCTCGGCACCGCGGGTGAGAGTGCGCTGCGCTCCGCCGCGACCGTCTCGACGACGGCCAGAGAGTTCTGGCTCGCCTACCAGAAGGCTGTGACCAAAATCGACCGCCTGCGTCCGGGCAGGTACAGCTCGCTCCTCAAGGACCAGAACCGGACCGTCTCCTTCTGCGCCAACCGCGACCCGCTGTGCAGCTTCGGCTTCAGGACCATCCCCGGCATCACCGCGTGGACCGCCCACAGCAGCACCTACAAGACGTCGACGGTGGCAGGGCTCGTCTCCGCGTACGTCACTCCCCGCGTCATGCCCTCGTCAGGCAACGGCGCGTGCGACCCTGGCGAGATGTGCGCGTACACCAACGCCTCGAGGAGCAGGCTTGTGCTCGACTCCGCCAAGATCGGCGGCACAAAGGTCGTCACGGGGTTTGCACGCGACTCGATCAGCTCGGTCTGGAACCGGTCGATGTACCGGTGGGCAGCAGTGAACAAGCGGACCTCCCGCCCGGACGAGAGGCTCGTCGTCGAGCCGCTCCAGTACCACGCGAACCTCGCCACCCTCCCCGACAAGATCAAGTGGAACGACGCGATCGACCACTTCGACGTGCTGCGCGACTGACGTCCGACCGGCCGTCGGACCGCGTGCGGCGGCCGGACCCCCCTCCACCGTCCCCTCCCTCAGACAGGACACCTCGATGCACCCAGACACTCCCGCGCGGCACACGCGCGCCCGTCGTGGCGCCGCCGCGCTCGTCATCGCGCTGGCCCTCGCGGCCGGCGCGGCCGCACCGGCCCAGGCAGCACCCGCCACAACCGAGGCGACGACCACGGTCGTCACGGCCACCGCCAAGCGCGTGACGACCGGCAAGATCAAGGTGACCATCAAGGCCCCCAAGGCCTGGTGGAGCACCGCGAACGTCGAGTCGGTCATGCTCATGACCGTTGTCGACGGCGTCACGTACCCGGTCGGCATCACCGCGAAGCAGCGGGGCAAGGTCTTCACGTTCTCCGGCGTGCCTGCCGGGAAGTACTCCGTCGCGATCAGCGGCCTCAACACCGCCAAGCGCATCACCGTGAGCAAGGGACGGACCTCCGCTGTCGCACTCACTGCGCGCACAGGCAAGGCCACGATCTCGGGCGTCGTCCGTGATCGCCACGGCAAGGTGTACGAGGGTGTCGGGGTCGTCGTGCGCGACGCGAACGGAACCGACCTCGGTGCCACCAGCACCGACGAGCGCGGCCGCTACACGATCCGTGGGGCCGTCCGCGGCAGCTATGTCGTCCTCGCCGACCCTGCCGACGGCAACGAGCACGCGCCGGACCTCTCCTGGCAGAAGCGGGGCGTCCTCACGAAGAAGCGCGTCACGAGCCGCACGACAGGCACCACGACGGCGAACATCACGCTCGCGCGCGGCACGACCGTCACCGGCATGGTCGTCGACCGCACGAAGAGGCCCCTCGCCGGAACGACCGTCTATGTCGTCTCGGCGGACGGCTGGGGCGAGTACGTCGAGACCGATGCCGACGGTCGGTGGCAGGTGACGGGTCTGTGGGCAGGTCGATGGTGGGTGTTCTCGACGCACGAGGACGCGGGTGACGAGCCGACGGTCCGCTTCACCCTCCGTCGAGGCCAGGCCAAGCACCGCGCACCGACGCTCATCGACACGCGTCGCTGACGCGTCAGCGCAGGTACGCCGGAGCCCCCGCGGCCTCACGGTCACGGGGGCTCCGTCGTACGTGCGCGGGGACTCAGACGGTCTTGCCGGCGTCCTCGTCGTGCGCGGTCGTCGGCGTCGTCTTCTGCACCTGGAGGAGGAACTCGACGTTCGACTTCGTCTCCTTGAACTTGCCGAGCAGCAGCTCGATCGCCTGCTGCTGGTCGAGCCCGGAGAGCAGGCGGCGGAGCTTCCAGACGATCTTCAGCTCGTCGCCGCCCATGAGGATCTCCTCACGGCGGGTGCCCGACGCGTTGACGTCGACGGCCGGGAAGATGCGCTTGTCCGCGAGGTTGCGCGACAAGCGGAGCTCCATGTTGCCCGTGCCCTTGAACTCCTCGAAGATCACCTCGTCCATCTTCGAGCCCGTCTCGACGAGCGCCGACGCGAGGATGGTGAGCGAACCGCCGTTCTCGATGTTGCGTGCCGCACCGAAGAACCGCTTGGGCGGGTAGAGCGCCGACGCGTCAACACCGCCGGAGAGGATGCGACCCGACGCCGGGGCCGCGAGGTTGTACGCACGCGAGAGTCGCGTGAGCGAGTCGAGGAGCACGACGACGTCCTGGCCGAGCTCGACGAGGCGCTTGGCGCGCTCGATCGCGAGCTCCGCGACCATCGTGTGGTCCGTCGCGGGGCGGTCGAACGTCGAGGCGATGACCTCGCCGTCGACGGTCCGCTCCATGTCGGTGACCTCCTCAGGACGCTCGTCGACGAGGACGACCATGAGGTGCACCTCGGGGTTGTTCACGGCGATCGAGTTCGCGATCTGCTGCATGATGATCGTCTTGCCGGCCTTGGGCGGCGCGACGATGAGACCACGCTGGCCCTTGCCGATGGGTGCGACGATGTCGATGACGCGCGGCGTGAGCTTCGTCGCCCCGGGGTTCTCGAGACGCAGGCGCTCCTGCGGGTAGAGCGGCGTGAGCTTCGGGAAGTCGGGACGCTCGAGCGCCTTCGACGGCGCGTCGCCGTTGACCGAGTCGAGCCGGACGAGCGCGTTGGCCTTAGCACGCGCGATGTTCGACTGCGGCATCTGGTCACCGTCGCGCGGCTGGCGCACGGCGCCCGTGATCGCGTCGCCGCGACGCAGGCCGGCCTTCTTCACCTGGCCCATCGAGACGTAGACGTCGCTCGGGCCGGGCAGGTAGCCGCTCGTACGGACGAACGCCATGTTGTCGCGGATGTCGAGGATCCCGGCGATGGGCAGGAGGACGTCGTCCTCGTGGATCTCGAAGTCCTCGGTCGCGAGGTCGAGGTTGCCCGTGCGGCTGCGGCCGCGCTTGCGGTCGCGCTCGCGGTAGCGGTCGCGCCCGCGACGGCGGCGTCCACCCCGCTCGTCGTCGTCGAAGCGCTGGTCCTGCTGGTGCTCACCGGCCTGCCGCGGCCCGGCCTGCGAGCTCTGCTGCTGGCTCTGCGGCGGAGCCTGCTTGCCCTGCTGGCTGTTCTGAGGCTGACCGTTCTGGCCCTGGCTGTTCTGGCCCTGGCTGTCGGCCGGGCCCTGGTCGCGGCCCGCGCGACGGCGTGGGCCACGCTCGAGGCCGCGCTCGATCGACGCAAGGTCGGCGGCGACGGCCTCACGCGCGGCACGAGGAGTCTCGTCCTTCGACGTGTCCGCGCCACGGTCGTCGCCGCGACGCTGGCCGGACCGAGCCTCGGCCCGCTTGCGCGCCTCCTCGGCACGCTGCTCGGCGTCGTCGCTGCGACGCTGACGCTCGGCGCGAGCCGGACGGTCCGCGTCCTCGCGGGCGGGGCGCTCGTCACTGGCGGGACGCTCGTCGCCGGCGGGACGCTCGGCCCGCGCGGGTCGCTCGGCCCGGGCAGGGCGCTCAGCGCGGGCGGGACGCTCGGCACGTTCCTCGCGCGCAGGCGCCGCTGCCTTCTCGGTGCTCGGTGCGGTGGTCGCGGCGGTCGCGGGCTTCTCTGCCGGCGCAGCCTTCTGGGCGCGGGCTGCCGTCGCGGCGCCGCCGCGGGCTCCCTTGATGGCCTCGACAAGATCGCTCTTGCGCATCTTCGAGGTTCCCTTGACGCCGAGGCCGGAGGCGACGGCCTGGAGCTCGGCGAGGCGCATCGCGCTGAGAGCGCCTGAGGGAGCGGAGGTGGTGTCAGTCACTGAGGACCCTTCCCCTGGTGTTGCGGTGCGCCGCCCGTGCGGTCGACCGCTGGTGTGGAGGCCACGCGCGTCTCCTGCGCGCTGACCGTCCGGACGTGACTACCCCGTGCTCTCGCACGTGCAGGGGCCGGCAAGGTGCCGACGCGACGTTCCGGAGACGCACCCCCGTGTGGCTGCCCGGCGCGTCGCGGCGCGGGCGCACCCGGTCTCAGGAGAATCACCGGGGGAACAGACTCATGGTACACGAGCGGAACGCGCTCACGCGTGCCCTGTGCACGCGCGCGTCAGAGTCTCTCAGCGTGCGCGCCGACGGCGTCGATGCCGGGGCACGACGCCCGCCAGGCGGGCGCACCGTCGAGCAGCTCCGCGACGGCGTCGGCGACAAGGTCGCCGTCGCTCGCCCGTCCGAGCACGAGGACCGTCGGCCCTGCACCCGAGACGACCGCGGCGAGCCCACGCTCGCGCAGCGCGTGGACGAGGTCGACGGAGCCGCGCATGACGTCACCGCGGTAGTCCTGGTGGAGCCGGTCCTCCGTCGCCTCGAGCAGGAGCTCGGGTCGACGTGTGAGCGCCTCGACGAGCAGCGCGGCGCGGCCCGCGTTGAACGCTGCGTCGGCGTGCGGCACGTGCGTCGGCAGGACGCCGCGCGCACGCTTCGTCGCGAGCCGCTCCGTCGGCACGAGCACCCACGGCTCGACGTCCGGGTGGACCTCGAGGCGTGTGGCACGAGCTCCGTCGACGCCCTGCCAGGCGACGGTCGCGCCGCCGAGGATCGCGGGCGCAGCGTTGTCCGGGTGACCCTCGAAGCTCGTCGCGAGACGCAGCGCCACACGGTCGTCGAGCGCCTCCGGATCGGCGATGAGGGCGCGCGCCGCGGCGATGCCCGCGACGACCGCCGCCGCGGACGACCCCATGCCGCGGCCGTGCGGGATCTCGTTCGTGCACGTCATGCGCACGCCGATCTGCGGCGCACCGACGAGGTCGAGCGCGGCGCGCAGCGCACGCACGACGAGGTGCTGCTCGTCGAGCGGCACCTCCCCCGCCCCCTCGCCGACGACCGTGACATCGGTCGTGTCCGTGCCGAGCGCCTGCACATCGAGGACGTCGTGGCGGCCGAGCGCGAGGCCCATCGAGTCGAAGCCCGGGCCGAGGTTCGCGCTCGTCGCAGGAACCGTCACCCGGACGTGGTCGTGACCGAGCCGCATGGTCAGACGAGGCCGAGGGCGTCGGCGACCGACATGACGTCGACCTGGACCTTCTGCGGCTCGACGTCCGCGCCGTCGAGCGTGCGCAGCGCCCACTGCGGGTCCTTAAGACCGTGGCCGGTCACCGTGATCGTCACGCGCGCGCCCGCGGGCACGAGACCACGCTCGGCACGCATGAGCAGGCCCGCGACGCCCGCCGCGGAGGCGGGCTCGACGAACACACCGACCTCGGCTGAGAGGATGCGGTGCGCGGCGAGGATCTGCTCGTCGGTGACGGCCTCGATGACGCCGCCCGAGGTGTCACGCGCCTCGATCGCCTGGTCCCACGACGCCGGCTTGCCGATGCGGATCGCGGTCGCGATCGTCTCGGGCTCGTCGACCGGGTATCCCTTGACGAGCGGCGAGGCACCCTCGGCCTGGAAGCCCCACATCTGCGGCGTGCGGGACGCGACTCCGGCCTCGGCGTACTCGCGGAAGCCCTTCCAATAGGCCGTGATGTTCCCGGCGTTGCCGACGGGCAGGCAGTGGATGTCCGGGGCGTCGCCGAGGACGTCGACGATCTCGAAGGACGCGGTCTTCTGACCCTCGATGCGGTCGGGGTTGACGGAGTTCACGAGCTCGACCGGGTAGACCTCGGCGAGCTTGCGCGCGATGTCGAGGCAGTCGTCGAAGTTGCCGTCGACCTGGAGCAGGCGTGCGCCGTGCGCGATCGCCTGGCTGAGCTTGCCCATGGCGATCTTGCCGTCGGGCACGAGGACCGCGCACGTCATGCCCGCGGCGGTCGCGTACGCCGCGGCCGACGCCGACGTGTTGCCGGTCGAGGCGCACACGACGGCCTTCGCGCCGCGCGCGGCGGCCGCCGAGATCGCGGTCGTCATGCCGCGGTCCTTGAACGAGCCGGTCGGGTTCATGCCCTCGACCTTGACGAAGACCTGCGCGCCCGTGCGGCGCGAGAGCGCGGGGGCGGGCACGAGCGGCGTACCACCCTCGCCGAGCGTCACGACGTGCGTGCGCAGGTGCTCGGGGAGCAGGTCGCCGTACTCGCGGATGATTCCCTGCCACTGGTGGGCCATCAGGCTCCCTCTACTCTCAGGACGGAGGTGACTTCCTTGACGACGTCGAGGGCGCGCACGGCCTCGACAGTGGCCGCGAGCGCGGCCTCGGGTGCGGAGTGCGTCGTGAGCACGAGGCGGGCGCCGCCGTCGGCGGTCTCTCCCTGCTGACGCATCGCGGCGATCGAGACGTCGCGCTCGGCGACGACGCCTGCGACGCGGGCGAGGACGCCCGGGCGGTCGTCGACGAGCACGCGGATCTGGTAGCGGGTCACGGCCGAGTCGGCGGCGGCGAGCGGCAGGTCGGCGTAGCGCGACTCGTCGGGCCCCTTGCCGCCGAGCACGCGGTGGCGGGCCACGGAGACGACGTCGCCGACGACGGCGGACGCCGTCGGCGCACCGCCGGCGCCGCGGCCGTAGAACATGAGCTCGCCCGCGGCCTCGGCCTCGACGAAGACGGCGTTGAACGCGCCGCCGACGGTCGCGAGCGGGTGCGTCGCGGGGACGAGCGACGGGTGGACGCGCACGGCGACGCCGTCGTCGGTGAGCTCGGCGATCGCGAGGAGCTTGATGACGTGGCCCGTCGCGGTCGCCCAGGCGACGTCGTCGGCCGAGACCTTCGTGATGCCCTCGCACGCGACGTCGTCGAGCGTCACGCGGGTGTGGAACGCGAGCGACGCGATGATCGCGGCCTTGGCCGCGGCGTCGTGGCCCTCGACGTCGGCCGTGGGGTCGGCCTCGGCGTAGCCGAGCTCCTGCGCGGTACGCAGGACGTCGTCGAACGCGAGGCCCTTCGTCGTCATCTCGTCGAGGATGTAGTTCGTCGTGCCGTTGACGATGCCGAGGACGCGGCGCACGCGGTCGCCCGCGAGCGACTCGCGCAGCGGTCGCACGAGCGGGATCGCGCCCGCGACGGCGGCCTCGAAGTAGACGTCGACGCCTGCGGCGTCGGCGGCCTGGTAGAGCTCGGGGCCGTGCTGCGCGAGGAGCGCCTTGTTCGCGGTGACGACGCTCGCGCCGTGCTCGATCGCGCGCAGCAGGAGGCCGCGCGCAGGCTCGATGCCCCCCATGAGCTCGACGACGATGTCGGCGCGCGTCACGAGGTCGGCGGCGTCCGTCGTGAGGAGGGCACGCGGGACGACCTCGTCGCGGGGGGCGTCGACGTCACGGACGGCGACGCCGACGAGCTCGAGCGGGGCGCCGACGCGTGCCGCGAGGTCCTCGGCCTGCTCGGTGAGCAGCCGCACGACCTGCGTGCCGACGACGCCGCAGCCCAGCAGGGCGATGCGCAGGGCGCTGGACGGTGCAGGCACCGGTCCTCCTTCGTTCGGGGCGCGCTGCGCCCCGGATCGGCCGCCGCTCCAGGCCGGGCGCGGCGGGGTCGTGCACAGGATAGGCGTCGGCCGGGCGGCCGTGCCGGTCCGTCCACGTCCGTGGACGGACCGGCACTGTCAGCCGACGTCGAGCCCGAGCAGGTCGTCCTCGGTCTCGCGGCGCACGAGCACGCGCGTCCCACCCTCGGCGAGGGCGATGACAGGCGGGCGCGGCACCAGGTTGTAGTTCGACGCCATCGAACGTCCGTAGGCGCCCGTCGCGGCGACGAGCAGGAGGTCGCCCGCACGCACGTCCGCGGGCAGCCACACGTCGTGGACGACGATGTCGCCCGACTCGCAGTGCTTGCCGACGACGCGCGCGAGCGCGGGCGGGGCCGTCGAGAGGCGGCCCGCGATCTCGGCGTGGTAGGCAGCGCCGTAGAGCGCGGGGCGCACGTTGTCGCTCATGCCGCCGTCGACGGACACGTAGAGGCGGGTCGTCGTGTCGTCGACGCGCACGGGCTTGATCGTGCCGACCGTGTAGAGCGTCGTCCCCGGCGGGCCGGCGATCGAGCGGCCGGGCTCGATCGAGAAGCGCGGCAGGGGCTGGCCGAGGTTCGCGGCGACGTCCGCGACGGCCGTGGCAATCTCCTTGGCGACGCGCTCGGGGTCGAGCGCGACCTCGCCCGGCAGGTACGCGATGCCGTAGCCGCCGCCGAGGTCGACCTCGTCGACGAGGACCCCGGTCCGTGCGGCAAGCGTGCCGCGGAGCTCGAGCACCCTGTGCGCGGCCGCCGCGAAGCCGGACGCGTCGAGGATCTGGGAGCCGATGTGCGAGTGGATGCCTTGGAGCGTGAGCTCGGGGCGTGCGAGCACCGCGAGCAGTCCCGCGAGCGCGGGGCTGTCCGCACCTTCGCGTGACGTGACGGAGAGGCCGAACTTCTGGTCCTCGTGGGCCGTCGCGATGTACTCGTGGCCGCCCGCGTGGACGCCCGTCGTCACGCGCACCATGACGGGCGCGGTGACACCGCGCGCGCCGGCGGCGTCTGCGACCCGCTCGATCTCCGCGAGGGAGTCGACGATGATGCGTCCGACCCCCTCGTCGAGGGCGCGCGCGATCTCTGCGTCGGACTTGTTGTTGCCGTGGAGGCCGATGTCCGCGCCGGGCACCCCCGCGCGGAGCGCCGTGAGGAGCTCTGCGCCCGACGCGGTGTCGATGCGCAGGCCCTCGGCGTGCATCCAGCGTGCGACGGCCGTCGAGAGGAAGGCCTTGCCCGCGTAGTAGACGTCGACCTCGGCGCCGATCTCGGCGAACGCCGCCTCGAACGCCGTGCGGTAGGCGCGTGCGCGGCCGCGCATGTCAGCCTCGTCGACGAGGTAGGCGGGCGTGCCGTGCTCGGCGGCGACCTCACGGACGTCGACGCCCGCGACGTGCACGACGCCGTCGCCGTCGCGGCGCGCCGAGCGGGGCCACGGCTCACCGGGCATCGACGTGCCGCCCGGCACCTGTGCGGGCACGGGCCCGCCGGCCGCGGCGCTCACATGCGCTCCGGTGCGGAGACGCCGAGCAGGCCGAGGCCGTTCGCGAGGACCTGACGGGTCGCGTCGTTGAGCCACAGGCGCGTGCGGTGCTCGTCGCCCACGGGCTCGTCGCCGAGCGGCGTCACGCGACGCTCGCCGTACCACTTGTGGTACGAGCCGGCGAGGGCCTCGAGGTAGCGGGCGACGCGGTGCGGCTCGCGGAGCTCCGCGGCCTGCGCGACGACGCGCGGGAACTCGGTGAGCGCGCCGAGGAGCGCGGCCTCGGTCGCGTGGTCGAGGAGCGACGGGTCGAAGCCGTCCTCGCGGCGGACCCCGTGCTCGGCGGCGTTGCGCGCGACGTTCGCGGTGCGGGCGTGCGCGTACTGCACGTAGAAGACGGGGTTCTCGTTGCTCGCGCGGGCGAGCAGGTCGAGGTCGAGGTCGATCGAGGAGTCCGACGACGAGCGTGCGAGCGAGTAGCGGGCGGCGTCGACGCCGACGATCTCGACGAGGTCCTCGAGCGTGACGATCGTGCCGGCGCGCTTCGACATGCGCAGTGGCTGGCCGTCCTTGAGGAGGTTGACCATCTGCCCGATGAGAATCTGGAGGTTGACGTTCGGGGTGTCGCCGAACGCGGCGCACACGGCCTGCATGCGCGCGACGTAGCCGTGGTGGTCGGCGCCGAGCATGAGGATCTCGACGTCGAAGCCGCGCTCCCGCTTGTCGAGGTAGTAGGCGATGTCGCCCGCGATGTAGGCGGCGTCGCCGTCGGACTTCACGACGACGCGGTCCTTGTCGTCCCCGAAGTCGGTCGTGCGCAGCCACGTGGCGCCGTCCTTCTCGAAGATGTGCCCGGCGGCGCGCAGCCGCTCGATGGCGCGCTCGACGGCCCCCGACTCGTGGAGCGAGTCCTCGTGGAAGAAGACGTCGAAGTCCACGCCGAACTCGTGGAGCGACTGCTTGATCTCGCCGAACATGCGCTCGACGCCACGCGCACGGAAGACCTCCTGGGCCTCCGCGTCGGGGAGCGTGAGCGGGTCCGGCTCGCCCGCCGCGGCGACGTCCGCCTGGACGGCGTCGGCGATGTCCTGGATGTACTGGCCGCCGTAGCCGTCCTCGGGCGCCTCCTCACCGCGGGCGCGCGCGAGCAGCGACCGTGCGAAGCGGTCGATCTGCGCGCCGTGGTCGTTGAAGTAGTACTCGCGCGTCACGTCGGCGCCCTGCGCCTCGAGGACGCGCGCGAGCGAGTCGCCGACCGCGGCCCAGCGGACGCCGCCGATGTGGATGGGGCCCGTGGGGTTCGCGGAGACGAACTCGAGGTTGATCTTCTTGCCAGCCTCGGCCGTGCCGCGGCCGTAGGCCGCGCCTGCCTCGAGGATCGTGCGTGCGAGCTCGCCCGCCGCTGCGGCCTCGAGCGTGATGTTGAGGAAGCCGGGGCCTGCGACGTCGACCTTCGCGACGCCCGGCGTCGCGCCGAGGCGCGCTGCGAGATCCTCGGCGAGGACGCGCGGGGCGACGCCCGCCTTCTTCGCGAGCTGGAGCGCGACGTTCGTCGCCCAGTCACCGTGCTCACGCTGGCGGGGTCGCTCGACGTGGACGGTCGCCGGGAGGTCCTCGGCAGGCAGGGCCAGGGTGCCGTCAGCGACGGCGGCGGCGAGGGCGGAACTGATCGCGTGGGAGAGCTCGTCGGGAGTCACCGGGCAATCCTAGCGAGACTGCTGACCGCCCTGCTCCCCCGTTCCGAGGAGGAAGCGGTCGACGAAGACGCGCGCGTCCTTCGAGGGGCCGTCGACCTCGACGCTCGCAGTGAACTCCGACCACGCGAACGTCGTGACGCCCGCCTCGACGACACGGCGCGCCTCGGCACCGTCCCGGAGGGTGAGGGCCGACCGCTCGGACGCGTCAGGGCTCGTGAGCCGGTCCCGGACGGCGCTCGCGATCGCCGCCTCTGCATCCGTCGCGGTCGGGTGCAGCGTGACAACGACGTTGACCGCCGTGCCGTCGTGGGTGAACGTCGCGCGCATCGTCTCGGTGGTGCCGTCGCCCCCGTCGACCGTCCAGCCGGACGTCGAGAACGCCGCGACGTCCAGCGGGAGGCTCAGCACGAGCCCGGACTCCGTGCCGAGCACCGGGACCTCGCCCTTGCCGTCGAGGTCCTCGATCGTCACCGTCGCGCTGGCGCTCTCCGTGGCGTCGGTGGCCCGGGAACCCGTCTCGGTGTCGAGCGCGGACCTCTCGTCGGTGAGCGCGACCGCCGTCGGCGGCAGGGCGAGCCGCACCGGTGTCGGCGCGGCCGCGGCGACGGCGGTCCCGGACCCCGTCGGAACGCTCACGGCCCACACGCCCCACCCGGCCGTGCCGAGGAGCCCGAGCACGCACCCGACGACCGCGAGCCGCCGCACCGCGGCGGCCGGTCGGGCGACGAGCGAGACGACTCCGAGGACGAGCGCGACTGGGCCTGTCATGAGGATGCCCGTGATGACGGATGCGACGGCGGTCCGCGCACCGTCACGGACGGGGGCGCCGCGACGCTCCGTGCTCATCACTCCTCCTCGAGCCTTGTGTGCGCGGCGCGGAGCACAACTCCGACGTGACGCGCGCACGTTCACCAGCCTAGCCGGGAACCACGCACAGGAGCGAGCACGATCCGAGCCCGCCGCGGGTGACGATCTGGATGTTCCGGTCCACCCGGTGAGCCGAGGTGGTCGTAGGACGTCCCACGGTGTTCACTTCTCATGGACCCCGACGAAGGAGACGCACATGGCCGCCCGCACCGGACTCATCGATCGCACGGTCGACCAGCTCCGCGAGTCCGTCATCAACGGCACCTGGCCCGTCGGCAGCCGCATCCCCACCGAGGCAGATCTCGCCTCAATGCTCGGCGTCGGCCGCAACACCGTCCGCGAGGCCGTGCAGTCCCTCGTCCACTCGGGCCTCCTCGTACGCCGCCAGGGTTCCGGCACGTACGTGCTCTCCGACTCCGAGCTCTCCGTCGCGCTCGGCCGCCAGATCGAGCACGTCCACCAGCAGCACATCCTCGAGGTCCGACGCAGCCTCGAGGTCGAGGCCGCCCGCCTCGCCGCACGACGCCGCACCGAGCGCGACGTCATGACGCTCCGCTCCCTCAACGAGGGACGCCAGAGTAGCTTCGCCGTGGGAGACGTCGACTCCATGGTGACGAGCGACCTCGCCCTGCACCGCGCGATCGTCGCCGCCGCCCGCAACCCGCTGCTGCTCGACCTCTACGAGAACCTCCTCGACGCGATCGGCGACTCGATCCGCGCCAACGTCGAGACCGATCACCCCGACCACACGCACGACGAACTCGTCGAGGCGATCGTCGATGGCGACGAGGACGCCGCCGCCCGCGAGATCTACGCCTACCTCGAGCTCTACCTCGAAGCCCTCACGAGCTGACCCCGGACCGATGTGACCGCGCGCGGCACGCGGTGCTAATGTCGTCCCTCGTGCACCACGGTGCGCACGCCCTCGTAGCTCAGTGGATAGAGCGTCTGCCTCCGGAGCAGAAGGTCGTAGGTTCGACTCCTATCGAGGGCACGTTCAGGCCCCGGACTCCCCTCGCGGAGTCCGGGGTTCTTGCGTTTCCGGGGCGTGCGACGACGGCAGCGCCCCGTACGCGCGCCGGTCCGCGCTGAACTCGACGCGAGCCACCTGGCGGCGGCCTGATGTCAGTAAGGCTGCTCGAAGAAGTCCTCGTCGATCTCGACGATGTTGACGGTGCGACGCACCTGGACGCCGACGCCGTACCGGATCATGAGCGCCGCGAGCCGTGAGCCGTCGATCAGGACGACGCGCGTGGCAACGTTGCTGGCGTAGTCACGCGCCTTCTTGCTGAACGACGCGGTCGTGATGAAGACACCCTGGTTGGCCTGGTTGCCGTGGAGTGCCCCGACGAAACCCTGGATCTCTGGGCTGCCGACGGAGGAGCCCAGGCCGTAGCGCTTCGCCTGGACGTAGACACGGCTCAGGCCGAGGGCATCCTGGTCGATGATGCCGTCGATGCCGCCGTCGTTCGACAGCTGGGTACGGGTGGCGCGGCCTTCGGTCCCGCCGTAGCCCATGGCCATGAGCAGGTCGAGCACGGCTTGCTCGAAAAACGCGGGCGACTGCGCGTGCAGACGGTCGAGAAGGTCCGCGGCGACCGCCGCCTGGAGGCGCGCGACGCCGTCCTCGATCTGCTCGGTCGGCGAGAGGGTCGGCTCGTCCGTGGGCTCCGGAGCGGCGAGCGCGGCCTCGGGCGTCGTCGTGGTTCGTCCCTTGCCCCGAGGAGAGACGTAGCCCGGCACCGCCCGGAGGTCACGCTCGGTGATGCCGCCAGGAAGTGCTGCGAGCAGGTCACGGCCTTGCTGGGTGATGACGTACTGCCCGCGTGCAGGCCTGTCGACGGCGCCGGCCCGCTTGAGGTAGGAGAGGGCCCAGTTTCCGCGGTTGAGGTACCGCGGCAGGCCGGAGTCGATGAGCGCGGCCCGCTGCTCTGCGCTCACCCCGAGGAGGTCTGCGGCGTCCTCCACGATGTCACGGGACTTCCGTACGACGCCGTCCGACAGCACGCGCAGCACGGGCGCCATGTAGTTCTCCCAGACCGGCGACGTCGACATGGGCGGGCTCCTTGGAGGCGAATGCGGAGTGCGACATTCCGTCGCGGAAGGTCCGGCGGGCTGGCGCCTACCGTATCGTCCTGCGTTGCCGGACGGTCTCGCGGTTCCCTCGCGAGCGTGAGATGTCGGTAGTCTGGCGGTGCGCTCAAGCCGTCACAGGGGACGGCACGACGAGCGCATGTGAGTCCAGGGAGGCATTGCGTGACGTTCGACGACGATCGGCCGCTCGATAGCCTGCGTCGGCATCTGCGCGATGCGACGTCGCTTGACTCGCTCTCGGAGTCGTTCTCGATCTTCGTTCACGACGCGCTCAAGGCTGAGCTCGCCGACGTTGATATGCGACTCTTGCTGTGGGGTCGGAACACCGAGAATCTTCCTCTCAACGGTCTTGACGACGAGAACCTCCTGCGTGCGCGACTTGACCAGCACCGGGTCGCTCGGGAGTTCGTCGAGTGGGCCGAACAGCGACTTCAGGCTCGACGGCTGAACCTTCGCACCAGGGACACCTCGACGACGGTGCACGGGCCGTCTCCTTATGCGATCCAGGGCGCTGGCATCGAGGCCGAGAGCCTCGGCCTGGTCGCGTCGTCGAGTCTTCACCTGCCTCTCGAGTTCACTGACGTCGATCAGGTCGCGCAGATCGGCGAGCACTTCGAGCGCACGTGGCACCACGCGGCCTCGGTGCCGGCGCAGGAGGACTTCCTCGACGCTGCCCGGGCGCTCTACCAAGACAGGTCCCCGGAGTCCGTCTACCTGCGCATCCTCACGTCGCTCTTCAGCGACTTCGTCGAGGAGGCGGGCGAGGAGACGGAGGCGCGCGGCCGGACCGGGTTCTTCGACACCGAGGTGTGGAAGAAGCTCTACAAGTTCCAGCGTGACGGAGTTCTCGGCGCGATCGAGAAGCTCGAGCGCCACAACGGCTGCATCATCGCAGACAGCGTGGGTCTCGGAAAGACGTTCGAGGCCCTCGCGGTCATCAAGTACTACGAGCTGCGGAACGACCGCGTTCTCGTTCTCGCGCCGAAGCGACTGCGCGAGAACTGGACGCTGTTCCGCGCCAATGACGAGCGCAACCCGCTCGTGGCCGACAGGTTCAACTTCGACGTCCTCAATCACACGGACCTCTCGCGAGCAAACGGGATGAGCGGCGACATCGATCTGGCGCACATCGCGTGGGGCAACTACGACCTCGTCGTCATTGACGAGTCGCACAACTTCCGCAACAACCCGCAGGTTGACGGTCGGACGACGCGCTACGAGCGGCTCATGGACGAGGTCGTGCGTGCTGGCGTCCGCACGAAGGTCCTCATGCTGTCGGCGACACCCGTCAACACGCGGCTTGCCGACCTGCGCAACCAGGTGCTGTTCGCAACCGAGGGCGACGACGGGGCGCTCTCGCACGAGGGCATCAAGGACATCGGTCAGACGCTGAGGCAGGCACAGTCGAGGTTCAACGCCTGGCAGAAGGCTCCTGAGGCTCAGCGCACCGCGAGGTCGCTGGTGAGCACCCTGGGGATGGACTACATCCGCCTCCTGGACCTGCTGACGATCGCGCGGTCCCGCAAGCACATCGAGAAGTACTACGGCGTGGCCGACACCGGGAAGTTCCCGGTGCGACTGACGCCCATCAACCTCTCCCCCGGCATCGACCTCGACGGTTCGATGAGCTCGCTCGAGCAGATCAACCGGTCGATCCTGCGTCTCACTCTCGCGGCCTACAAGCCGACGAGCTACGTCCACGCAGCCCACGTCGCGCAGTATGCGGAGCTCTACGACCGCTCGCTGCGCACAGGTGGCAAGCGTAAGTGGGTGCAGACGGACCGTGAGGACAACGTGGTCCACCTGCTCCGGATCGGGCTGCTCAAGCGGCTCGAGTCGTCCGTGCACTCGTTCGCCCTCACTCTGGCCAAGGTGCTGTCCGTCGTCGACGCCTCGATCGAGACGCTTGACGTCTTCGTGGCGAGCGGCGGCGACGGGCTCTCGATCACGGATGACGGGGCAGCGACGCTGCTCAGCCTGGAGGACCCCGAGCTGGACGACATCGTGGGCGGCAACGTCAAGGTCTTCCTCAAGGACGTCGACCGCACGCGGTGGCGTCAAGACCTCGAGGCCGACCGCGCGACGATCACCACTCTCCTGGCTGACGTGACGCGGGTCGACGCGGCTCGCGATGCCAAGCTGGCCGAGCTGCGCACATTCCTCCGGGCCAAGGTCGAGAACCCGTTCAACGCGGGCAATCACAAGGCGCTGGTGTTCACTGCGTTCAGCGACACCGCCGAGTACCTGTACGAGCACATCGCCGGGTGGGCGGTGGCTGAGCTGGGCGTACACGTCGCACTCATCACGGGACAGTCGACCCGCACGACGGCTGCGTTGGCGCGCCGCGACATGCACTCGGTGCTCGCTGCGTTCTCGCCGCTGTCGAAGGGCGGTTCCAAAGATGCCGAGGTCGTGGACTTCATCATCGCAACCGACACGATCTCTGAGGGCCAGAACCTTCAGGACTGCGACACGGTCGTCAACTACGACATCCACTGGAATCCAGTGCGGATCGTGCAGCGCTTCGGACGCGTCGACCGTCTCGGCTCGCAGAACACGAGCGTGCAGCTCGTGAACTTCTGGCCGACCGAGGACCTCGACGCCTACATCAATCTCGAAGGGCGTGTCTCGAGCCGGATGAAGCTGTTGGATGTCTCGGCCACGGGCGAGGAGAACGTCCTGGACTCCTCCGAGATGAATGATCTCGACTACCGGCGGCGACAGCTCGAGCAGCTGAAGAACGCCTCTCCCACGATGGAGGATCTCGCCGGCGGGCTCTCGATCACGGACCTCACGCTCTCGGACTTCCGCATGGACGCCGCGTCGCGACCCCGGGCGGAGCTCCGGCGGATTGACGAGTGGCCGCTCGCACTGTTCGGCGTGGCGCGGTTTGATGCAACCCTTGCGAGTGAAGGCCTCACGCCCGGAGCGGTATTCCTTCTGCGCCTGAGGGAGGGCGCGCCGCCGTTCGGGTCCGGATACCCGCTCGCACCCTACGTGCTCGCCTACGTCGGTGATGACGGTGTGCTTGCCCACGAGGTCGACGAACCGAAGTTGGCACTCGACGTGCTGCGGCGCCATGGCCTCGACCGCACAGACCCTGACTCGGAAGCGCTCGCTGATTTCGAGAAGGCCACACGTCACGGCCGAGACATGTCCCACTACAGGGCACTCCTCGACGCAGCGGTCACGGCGACGTCCGGTCACAGTGACCAAACGTTGGCTGCGTCAGTGTTCTCCCCCGCTCCGTCTCGTCTCGGCACCGACGCGTCGGTGGCAGGGCTTGGTTCAGTCGACGTGGTCGCATGGTTGGCGATCGTCCCGTGAGCACCGAGTCGATGCGCGTGGCGGACCTGCTCGGGCTGCCGGATCGCGCGCGCCAGTCGCATCGTCTGACGAAGAAGGACATCACCGCACAGTGGGAGGGGTCGTCACCCGCTGACGCTCGACTGCTTGGCAGAGTCATCTCCAGCGCCAGGATCACCGCAGTTCTCAGTCCGACAACAGTCGGGGCAGCTGCGGTCGAGACTCCTGATCGACGCGTCGACATGATCCCGGTGATCGAGATCAACGTCGTTGACGGAGCCAAGAAGCGTGACACGGTTCGCGTCGCCGAGCTGCTCCACAGGTCGATGCCACGGCCCTCGATCCTCGGCCTCTATGACGAGAATGCAGGCACCGCAAGCCTGTCGGTAGCGCTGACCCGTCTGAGCCAGACGGACGCGGGGAGGTCCGTGGTTGAGGAGCACCTGATCGCGTCACCCGAACGCTTCGCAACAGGATCGCTCCACATCGCGCGCCTCTCTCGCACCGACCTTGGGACGCTTCACGACGACCTCGTTCGAGCAGTCGCCGCGGACGGGATGTTCCCCAGGCTCTCACTGTCGGCGGCCGAAGCGATCGGGCTCCGACGACAGATCACCGCGGCGACGAACGAGCTCACCACTGTTGCGCGAGATGCCGCACGGGAGCCGTCGATGCAGCGAAGGATCGACCTCAACGCCCGCGCGCGTACCCTTCGTACGAGCATCGACGCCCTCGAGGCCAGGCTCACCGCGCCCCCAGCGCCGACAGTTCCACCGATCGATCCAATCGAGGATGACAAGTGACGACCTCCCAGTCAGACGGCAGCATCGAGTTCACTCCTGTGGGCGAGGCGACAACGCTCGGCGAGATTGACGGCAACATCGCGCTTCTGGCAAGCCTCTTTCCCGATGCCGTCGCGGACGGCAAGGTCGACCTCGATGTGCTGCGCGACCTCCTGGGCGACGACGCCGAGCCCGCTGGCTCCGAGCCGTCGGGCCTCCGCTGGGTAGGCATGTCCGAAGCTCGCCGACTGTCGACGCTGCCGGCAACAGGCACGCTGCTCCCCCGTCCGGATGAGTCGGTCGACTGGGACTCGACGAAGAACATCATCATCGAAGGCGACAACCTCGAGGTCCTCCGTCTTCTGCGCCGTGGATACACGAGCAAGGTCGACGTCATCTACATCGACCCGCCGTACAACACCGGCCATGATTTCGTCTATGACGATAGGCGGATGTCAACGGTCCAAGAGCACGAAGCAGTAGCGGGCCACCGCGACGAGATGGGCACGACGCAGACCGGCGACGGATCCGATCGAGCCCAAGACAGGCGTCTCGCCTCCGCGCGGCACGCAAAATGGCTCTCGATGATGTACCCCAGGCTACTTGTTGCGCACGCGCTACTCAAGGAGACCGGAGTCTTTATCGCCGCGATTGACGATAACGAACACGCACGCCTAAAACTGCTTCTGGACCGGGTGTTTGGCGCCGAGAACTTTATCTCAAATGTCGTTTGGCAAGGGGGTCGAAAGAATGACTCTCGATACATTTCAAATGGCGCGGACTACATGTTGATCTACGCCAAGAACGAGGGGCATCTGTCCGCCCTCGAAACGCGCTGGCGCGAACGAAAGTCCGGCATCGACGAATCGCTGGAGACTGCCGCGGAGATTTGGGAGCAGTCCGGCGGCGACACGGCTCACGCGAACGCGGCATGGAAGAGCTGGCTCAAGAAGGCCAAGGACTCCGGAGTCATTACCGACTCCGTCGCTCGATATGACCAGCTCCAGGCCGACACCGGACGCCCAATGAACACGTACGGCAACATTACGTGGCCGGGAGGCGGCGGCCCGGACTACGACGTACTCCATCCCGAAACGCAACTCCCGGTAAAGAAGCCGAATCGTGGATGGCTTTTTCAGGAACCGGAGATGCGTCGCCGCATTGCCGACGGATTGATCTGGTTCGGCAAGGATGAGGGCACGATCCCTCGCGGCATTTCCTATCTCGACGAAATGGACCAGCAGGTTGCCACCTCCGTGTTCGAACAGGACAGGAAGGCTGCAAGCACTGCAATGCGGAAGCTGTTTGACGAGGGTATACCGTTTGACACCCCGAAAGACCATCGGGTGCTCTCCCGATGGCTTTCACTCGTTTCCGCAGGAAATCCTGATGCACTTGTACTCGACTTCTTCGCGGGCTCGGGATCAACCGCCCATGCCGTGATGTCACTCAACGCATCAGATGGTGGACGCCGTCGTCACATCCTCGTGCAGCTTGACGAGCCAGTGGAGAGTGATCAGTTCGACACAATCGCTGACATCACACGAGAGCGGCACCGACGAGCAGGGAAGGCGCTCACCTCAGAGAGCACGTCTCACTCTGAAACACTCGATATCGGTTTCCGATCGTACCGGCTCGCGGATTCCAACCTCCGACCGTGGGATGGAACGAGCGAGATCGATCTCTTGGGAGCCGTGGACAACCTCGTCGACGGGCGGTCAACGGACGATTTGCTGGTGGAGGTGATGCTACGCCTCGGGATCGAACTGACAACGCCGGTCGAGGAACGCGAGGTTGCCGGGGCGACGCTTTATTGCCTTGGTCGGGGCACGCTCTACGCATACTTCGGAGAAGACGTAACTACCGCGCGGTCAATCGAGGTCGCACGCGCGCTGGTCGAGTGGCGCGAGGAGAACCCTGTCGACTCGGACGTCACGATCGTCGTGCGCGACACGGGGTTCACGAACTCGTCCGCGAAGCTGAATCTCGAGGCCGCAATCAAGCAGGCCGGCTTCACGACGTTCCGGAGCATCTGAGGTCATGAAGTTCACCTTCGAGGCGGACCTCGACTATCAGCGTGCCGCGATCGATGCCGTGACGGGGCTGTTCGCGGGGCAGGACGTCATGACGGGTGCGTTCGACGTCTATGCGCACCCGTCGCTCCACGGCGGCTTCCAAGGGCTCGCTGACACCGGGGTGGCGAACCGTCTCGTCCTTGACGACGAGTCGCTGCTGGCGAACCTCCACGCAGTTCAGGAGACCAACGGGTTCGCTCCCGAGCCAGGACTGACATCGACGAACTTCACCGTCGAGATGGAGACCGGCACTGGGAAGACGTACGTCTACCTCCGCACCGTCTACGAGCTCAACCAGCTGTGCGGGTTCACCAAGTTCATCGTCGTCGTCCCCTCCGTCGCCATCCTCGAGGGCGTGCTCGCTTCGCTCGAGATGCTCCGTGAGCATCTGGGCACGCTATACGGCAACCCGGCTATGCAGTTCTTCCGTTACGACGGTGGCAATCCCTCGCGCGTACGCACGTTCGCGACGTCGTCGGGCATCGAGATCATGATTGTCACCGTCGCCGCGATCAACAAGGCGTCGAACACGATCCACAAGCCGTCCGAAGACCTCGACGACGAGCGCCCGATCGACCTCATCGCGGCCACACGCCCGGTCGTCATCGTCGACGAGCCTCAGAGCGTCTACGGCGACGACGGCAACCCGAAGAAGAAGCCCGGCGCGGGCCGTCTCGCGATCGACAAGTTCGCGCCCTTGGCCGTGTTGCGCTACTCGGCAACGCACCCGAAGTTCGACAAGGGCAACCTCGTCTACCGCCTCGACGCGATCGCCGCCTACGAGAAGCAGCTCGTCAAGCAGATCGAGGTCGACTCGCTCGTCACCGAGTCCAGCGGCACCACCCCGTACGTCCAGCTGAAGAGCGTCAAGAGGACCGCCGGCGGCTTCACGGCACGGATCGAGGTCGACAAAGAGCAGGGCGGCAAGATCGTCCGCAAGGTCGAGACCGTGAGGTCCGACTCCAACCTTGCGGACGTCACCGGACGCGAGATCTACCGGAACCTCAACGTCACCGCCCTCGGCATCTCCCCCGAGCACATCCGATTCGACACCGTCGCCGAGCCCCTCCACCCGGGTGAGTCGATCGGCGCCGAGGTCGACCTGGGCGAGCGCGCGCGCCAGATGATCGCGCAGACGATCCGTCAGCACCTGCGCAAGGAGAAGGAGTTCGCGTTCAGCGGCCTCCCCATCAAGGTGCTCAGCCTCTTCTTCGTCGACTCCGTCGCCAAGTACCGCATGTATGACGAGGATGGCAACGCGCACCCCGGCGAGTACGCGCAAATCTTCGAGGAGGAGTACGCCCGCGTCTCCGTCGAGCCGGAGTTCGTGACGATCCTGCCCGAGCAGCCCGCCGACGCCGTCGCACAGGCGGCCCACCAGGGCTACTTCTCTATCGACCAGAACAAGAAGAGCGGCGCACGTCGCCTCGTCGACACAGCGGAGAACACCGCCGCCGGACGTCAGCAGGCAGAGCTCGCGTACTCGCAGATCATGAAGGACAAGGTCGGCCTCACCACCCCGGGAACCCCGATCCGCTTCATCTTCAGCCACTCCGCCCTGCAGGAGGGCTGGGACAACCCCAACGTCTTCCAGATCTGCGTCCTGCGGAACATGGGCTCCGAACGGTGGCGCCGCCAGTCGCTCGGACGTGGACTGCGACTCGCCGTCGACGGCACCGGCAACCGCGTGCGGGGCTTCGGCGTCAACAGGCTCACCGTCATCGCCAACGAGTCGTTCGAAGAGTTCGCAGAGAACCTCCAGCGCGAGCTCGCCGAAGACCTCGGCATCGAGTTCGGAAAGGTCACAGTCGACGGCTTCGCCCGCGTCACATACAAGGACCTGGACAACGACGGTGCAGTCGTCCCAGTCGGAAACGCTGCGGCACAGAACCTCTTCACCGCACTGACGTTGGCCGGCTATGTGGACGCGGCGGGTCTCGTCCAGGAGTCGCTTCGCACCGCGATCCAGGAGGACAGCGACGAGCTCAACGTGCTCGTCGCCGACGCGGTCCCGAGCGAGTCCGGCCAGATCGCACTGCTCGGCCTGCTCAAGCGTCTTGCCAAGCCGATCGAGATCAAGAAGGCCTCTGAGCGGGTCGTCGTCCCGGTCGTCAAGGAACGGCTCGAGAGCCCGGAGTTCCGGGCTCTCTGGAACCGGATCAAGCACCGGACCGAGTACCGCCTCGAGGTCGACGAGGACGAGCTCCGAGAGACTCTCGTTGAGAAGCTTCGTCAGATGCCGCCCGTCCCGAAGCGCAAGGGCGAATGGCAGACCTCGTTGGTCACGAGCATCGACCAGAGCGGCCTGTCTGCCGAGCTCTCGAGCGTTCGTCGCACGGACGTCGTCTACACCGACAGTGAGGACCTGCCCGACATCCTCTCGGTGCTCGCCGACCGCACGCAGCTCACGCGTGCAACGATCGCCAACGTCCTCACGGACTCCGGCACGCTCCCCCAGTTCCGGCAGAACCCCCAGGCCTACGTCGACCGCGTCTCCAAGCTTCTCAACGAGACCAAGGATCTCTTCCTCGTCAACGGCCTTCAGTACGACCTCGTGGCGGACAACCGTCCCGACGCTGACCGCTGGTACCCGCTCACCCTCCTCGAGAGTGAGGACCTCCAGGGATACGCGGGCCAAGGTGGAAACGTCGTCGCCGGTTCCGACGGTGCCGCGATCGACTTCAGCGCTAAGTCGCCCTACGCGCACGTCGTCGTTGACTCGGCCGTCGAGCGCGAGTTCTCCCTCGCGCTCCTCACCCGCGATGACGTCAAGGCGTTCGTCAAGCTGCCGTCCCGATTCACCATCCCAACGCCGTTCGGCCGGTACAACCCTGACTGGGCGGTGCTGATCGAACTCCCTGACGGTGGTCGTTACATCGTCTTCGAGACCAAGAGCGAGACGAACACGGCACTCCTTGGCGGGTTCCAGGAACCGAAGACCATCGCCGGCAAGCTCCACTTCGCCACCGTCGCGGAGCGACTCGGTGTCACGGACCTCGCGTACGAGGTCGTGGCAACGATGTCCGACGTCGACGGGGTGATCGACTCGATGCAGGTTTAGAGGTGCACGTAGACACTCAGTGGCGCCTTCCACCGCGCCGCGCGCCTCGACATGTCAGGGCCGCGAAATGACAACGTTTCGACGCCGCGGACACTGGCGCACCTCGAAGAACGGCACCAAGCACTGGGTAGGGCCCCACAAAGTCACCCGCGACGGACCGCACGGTGACTGGCACAGCCCTCGCTACATACCGCCCCTCACGGTCGTGTCACCTTCGCGCGTCGTCAGGGCACCCGAGGCATCGCCAACCCCGGCATCGCGCCCGTTCCTCTGCCTCGTTGCGCCCAACGCACAGTGCCCAGTGTGCGGCCTCGACGTCTACTTCTACGCGAACAGGTTCGGATCCCGCGTCTTCTTCGACGTCATCGGTCCGCCATGGACAAAGCACCCATGCACGGTCAGTGAACGGTTCGCAGAGAAAGCTCGGCGGACCGCCCGGAGTCAAGACTTCATAATGCCGGACCCGCGCACCGCGACGAGTCGAGCCCAATGGGCTACCTCGCGCGCCGTCGAGGTCCTCTCGGCAGAGCATTCAGTCCCAGGCGGGCTCGTTGTGACGGTCATCCAACGAGTCACGGGACTCCAGGGGACGCTGCGCTGGCTCGACCAGTCGATCGAAGTGCCTCCATCAGGATCGATTCTCTTCGAACGCGGGGGCGCGGTGACTTACGTTTCGCGTGAAGTCGCAGTAGAGAGCGCACCCGTCGCAATCTTGGAAGGCGATCTTGAGCTCGGCCCGGGCAGCGGTACCGACACTGTTGGGATCTCCAATGGCCCCCCGACACTGATGAGCGCGACGGGATGTCTCGTGTCACTGGCCGCGGGGATGGCGTTGATGCTGCTGCTGGCCGTCCTGCTTGCGCCGTAGACACCCGGGCTCTCAGGTGGTCTCGGCGCTTCTCGCGTGTGAGACGGATTCCGAGATGTCGCGAAGGTAGTTGAGTAGCATTCCAGAACCACTCACGATCTCTTCACTGTCAACGTCAACATCGTCGAACTGCGGGTCACTGTCTACTGCCAATCCACCGAAGAACGGGACCGCTGCACTGAGCGGTGACAGTCAGGCTCAGGCAGAGAGGGCGACCTGAGTAGTCATCACGGCCTCCCGAAGCACTCACTGGGTGTCATGGGCAGGGACTGCGGGCTGCTCGACGACGAGATTCGAGTGCGGCCTCAACTCGAGCATTACCCGTGGGCGGGCGCGACTTGCGCCGCCCGCCAGTGCGAACGTCCTGCCACGGGGAACACTAACGCCCGGTTCGCGCACGCGAGAGGCCCCGCCATCCGAAGATCTCGGGGCTGTTGAGACGATCCATGACGACAGCGACCGTAGGATCCTGAGCGCGATACGCACCCGGGGTGGTGCGCCCCGAGGGATGAAGCGCGGCAGTTGCGGCGGCGCTCATGGTCGGGGTAGCAGGAACGAGAGTAGCGCCGTTGGGCAGCGGCATCGCGGGATGTCGATAGACAAACTCGTGGGCTGACGATGCGAGGAGCTGATTGACGCGTGTTGCAAGCTCGGGCGTCAGAACACGCCGGATCGGGCCGCTCGGAAGAGGTTCGGCCAGTAGCAGCGCCTGGGGAGATACCGGCATGTACAGCCGCGCCCCTGGAGGGACGAGGCCATCCCAAAGACCGTTTCGGGCGTCCACGGCAATAGCGTTGTCTGAAGTAATCAATGAGGGCTCAGCAGATGTCGCGACGCTCCATGAGTAGTGCGTGAGTATAGCTGCCAGTTCTTCAAAGACGCGCATCATGGTGCGGAGGCGAGACCGATTCTCCTCCTGCGGCGTCAGCACGTAGTCGAGGAGCGAGACGCTCGCCACGTCCTGCATGGACCCCCTCAGCCTCTCGTGCCTGCGCAGGACCTGGGCAGCTACTTGGGGCCACAGAGCGACGTCGATCTCATCCATTTTGGCGCGGACCGAAGGCGTTCTACACAGCCCTGCGGCAACGAAACGCACCATCGGGACTGTTGCGTATACACATGGCGGGATCCCAGCCCTTGCCAGCCGAAGACTCTCCGCGGCAGGACCTTCGACTTGATCTGCGAACCACCGTTCCACGGCGTCATCAAGATTGCCGTCGACTCCGTGAAAACTGTAGAAGTCATTGCGCACGGAAGCATTCGTGACATTTGTTGTGAACTCACCTCCCGATCGCCGGGCCACGGTGACCATGTTCTTTTCGTCGACAAATCCGCGAAGCAGAACTATGGGGACGGTGTGTTGTCGTCGAACTCGGTCTCTGACGATCCAAAAGCTGTCGCTCACGAGAGCAGGCTACCGACCGATCCGCGAACTCCGACAGGTTCGGCCCAGCGGGTGGCGCACCCCGAGGCTCGTGGAGTCGGATCACTCCACCACCTCGACGAGCACCGAGGCGGCTCTGACTGTCTGCAGAACTGCGTCTGGTTATCGAGTCGCGGGGGTCCGTCGCGTACGGCGACGGCTGAGCGGAACCATCCAGATATGGGCTGACCGCTCAAGGGAGTCCACCTCCGACGGAGTAAGGCCGTGCACGCTTGCGCTCACAACCCATTCCCAGTCGTGACCATTACCGGTCCGGACATGCTCTGCCACTCGGCTGGCGAGCGCCCTTCGAGTCTGCCCGACATAGTCGGGTACACCCTGCGCATTGATCGCACAGTAGATCCGTTCTCCCCAAACTCTGGATACACACCTCCCGTCAGCCCTTCAGCTTCTCAAATAGCGTCAGGTGCCCAGGCGATCCCTCTACTTCCGCAAAGGGCCGCGCATCGCTTGCGCACACGCATGAGGCAGGGATGACCGACCCGCTGAGCTAAGAGCACCTCGCGGTGATGGGCGACCTCTGCTGCGCCACGAAACCCACCGACGTTCGGGCGATTTCTCCGACGAGGTTCACGCCGACGCGATCCAACTTAGGGCATAGATTCTGCGTGCTGACGGCGTCAGGTATCCTCGCACGGAGCCGACCCTGTTTGACTGGTGATCGACGCTCACGCCGGGTCGAGAGTCCAGCCCATCCAGATCGCTTGACGCCGTCCGCCAGACCGCCTCTGAACAGCGAGGCGTCTACACGGCAAACGCCGCTCCGCACGCGAGACAGTGGAACGGCGCTTCGCGAGTCTCTGGAACTTTAATCGGCTCCCACGGATGGCACGGAGGCGCAATCTCTTCCATGTCGTCGGGCTCCGTGAGCGGGTCAGGCGGTTCAGGGCGCTCGTTCTTTGACACGGTGAACTTGAGGCTTGAGGATCGTCGCCGCTTGAAGGCGTCCGCAAGTACGTCGCCCATCATGTCGTGGACGGCTCCCGCGGCATGTTGCTCGACAAGTTCCAGCTGCGCGGGGGTCCACCACGTGTCGGGGGCCGCCGGCTGGCCGCACAGCGGACAGAAGTAGATCTCGGGGTCGAGATAGTCCTCCGGTGCTGTGTCGGTTCGACCGTGGTGCCACTTGAACTGTTGCTCGCAGTGCGGACACTCACGTCGCAGGAACCCGGCAGAATCGAGCGGAAGGTCGATGGAAAGTTCCATGGTTCTCCTCAGAGTGCGTCGAAGTACACGTCCTGACAGAAGTCGCGTCCGTCTTCCAGTCGCCCGGTGACAACCAGCTCGAACGTCGTCGGTCCTCGTCCTCCAAGATTGTTTTGACCGTTGTCGCCACGGACTGTGAACGACTTACCGGGCGGTAGCTTCGCGACGGCGTCGTCCTGCCAGAGCTGGACACCGGCCAGATCCTCGGGAACACACAGCCGCGCATCAAAGATCGGCTCGTTTCCAGTGTTGGTGATCTTGACGGTCGCGAAGCGGTTGCCGGATCCCGAGAGCCAACGGCCGTCGACGCGTGCCGTCGGCTGCCGAACGGCCTGCACTCGCTTTCCGACGGGCAGGCCGCGGCCCGGGGGCGGCGGAGGCGTGAGGTCGCCGGCCGTCAGCCAGTCGCTTCCGGTGGTGTCGGTGGCGCACCCCGCCGTCGAGAGCCGCTGAGCGAGCCGGTGGCGGACGTCCGCGTCGTTGGAGAGACGCACGACATGGCGCCCCCCGATGTCGCTGAACGGTCGGATGTCGCCGAGCTCGACGATGATCGTGCGGTCCGGGTTGCGCCCCATGGCCATTCCCGCCTCGAAGAGGACGTTGGGGCGGGCCTGTCCGCGAGGCTCGGTCTCGCTGTCGCCAAGTCCGCTGGCATGCTCGGTCTGGAGGTATGCGATGTCATCGGGGGTCATGAGGACGATGACCGCCTGGCCAGCCGCGAATGCGGCATCGAGCACCTCGCCGACGTAGGGAGTCCCCTTGCCGGTGAGCTCGATCGCCTGGTCCCACTCGAGCGGCTTGAGACCGAGGGCACGCAGGAACGTGAACATCGCATCGCGCGCCGCGGTGTTGCGCCCGTGGACCACGAAGACTGTCGAAGAGTCCGTCATGGTCACACCGTAGCGAGAGCGTCCGACATTGCGTCCGAGAACAGGCCATGTCGCGCTGCGGTCCTTGGGCAGGGGCAACGCTCACCTCCCGTTGGAGCAACTTGCGCTTCTCGATCGGGCGCACGGTCGCGTCCTTTTCGCCGCGGTGGAGCCCGCGCCGTCGGACACACTTCCCCTGGGTGCCACGTCGGTTGACAGGACCCGGGGGTGCGCGCACGGTCGAGGTGTCGACGACATCCATGCCCGTAAGAAGCGAGGAATCATGACCTTTCCAGCACCCAACCCGGAGCCTGTGAGCAGGGCGACGGGACACACCAACCGCAGGCCTCCGGAGCAGAAGGTCGTAGGTTCGAATCCTGTCGAGGGCACCCACCACGCCCCGGTCCCCCACGCGGAGACCGGGGCGTCGTCGTAGCAGGCCTTGCCCCCGCATGTCCGTCCCGCGCCGGAACGACCGCGGACGCGGCCTGAGCGGTCACCTCCCGTCCACCTTGCCGCGCTAGCGTCGCCTGGTGACCTCCGCCCCCCTCGCCCGTCGTCTCGGACTCGTCGACGCCGTGACGCTCGGCCTTGGCTCGATGCTCGGCGCGGGCGTCTTCGCGGCGCTCGCGCCCGCGGCGGGGCTCGCAGGCCGGTGGCTCCTCGTCGCGCTCGGGCTCGCGGCGCTCGTCGCGACGGCCAACGCCCTGTCGACGGCCCAACTCGCGGCCCGCCACCCGGTCGCGGGCGGCGCGTACGCGTACGGCCGTGCGCGGCTCGGATCCTGGTGGGGGTTCCTCGCGGGCTGGGGGTTCGTCGTCGGGAAGACCGCGAGCTGTGCGGCGATGGCGCTCACCCTCGGCGCGTACGCGTGGCCGGGGCACGAGCGGTCCGTCGCGCTCGTCGCGGTCGTGGCGCTCGTCGCGATCGACATGGCGGGGGTGACGCGGACGGCGCGCGCGACGCGCGTCCTCCTCGTCGTCACGTTGCTCGCGCTCGGTGCGCTCGTCGTCACGGTGGCGATCGCGGCAGCATCGGGCGCTCTTGCCGTCGGGGGCGGCGCACCCCCGACGACGACGGACGACGTCGGCGTCACCGGCGTACTCGGCGCCGCCGGCCTGCTCTTCTTCGCCCTCGCCGGCTACGCGCGCGTCGCGACGCTCGGCGAGGAGGTGCGCGACCCCGCGCGGACGATCCCGCAGGCGGTGATGCTCGCGCTCGTCGGCGCGGTCACCGTCGTCGCGGCGGTCGCGGCCGCTGCGCTCGTCGCGCTCGGTCCGGCGACCCTCGCCGCGTCGGGCGCGCCGCTCGTCGACACGGCGCAGGCCGTGGACGCCGGGTGGCTCGTGCCGGTCGTCGGCGTCGCGGCCGTCACCGCGTCGGGAGGCGCGCTGCTCGCACTGCTCGCCGGCGTCGGACGCACGACACTCGCCATGGCACGCGAGGGCGACCTGCCGCGCGCGCTCGCGCACGTCGACGCGCGCCGCAGGACGCCGACGACGGCGACGCTGCTCGTCGGCACGATCGTCGCGGTCCTCGTGTGCACGACGGACCTGCGCGGCATGCTCGGCGCGTCGTCGGCCGGTGTGCTGCTCTACTACGGCGTCGCGAACGCGGCGGCGTGGACGATGCGCCCCGCCGAGCGGATCGCCCCCCGGTGGGTGCCCGCCGCAGGGCTCGTCGGCTGCGCTGCGCTCGTCGCGTCGCTGCCTCGTGACGCTCTCGTCGTCGCGGGCGCGGTGCTGCTCGTCGGGCTGGCCGGCAGGGCGCTCACGGGCGGCGTACTCCGGCCCCAGGACCCCGCAGCCTAGGACTTCCGGCCCTCCAGGCCTCCGTGGGTCACATCGGCGGAGGGTCTGGAACCTCCTACAGACCAAAGGTGGGACCTTTGACACGCGAGTGACGTTCACCACCCCCCTAGGTTGGACATGAGACCACACAAGCACCCCCACCCCGCACAGAGGATCAGGCAATGACCACCACCGCCGGACCCGGCACCACCAGCCCCGTCGCCCAGGCGATCGACGCGCTCGTCACCCGCGGCCAGAAGGCCCTCGACGCGTTCATGCTCCTCGACCAGGAGCAGGTCGACCACATCGTCAAGAAGGCCTCCGTCGCCGCCCTCTCGCAGCACGGCGAGCTCGCCGTCCTCGCGGTCGAGGAGACCGGCCGCGGCGTCTTCGAGGACAAGGCCGTGAAGAACATCTTCGCGTGCGAGCACGTCACCAACTCGATGCTCAAGATGCGCACCGTCGGCATCGTCGGCGAGGACGAGATCACCGGCATCACCGAGATCGCCGAGCCCGTCGGCGTCATCTGCGGCGTCACCCCCGTCACCAACCCGACGTCGACGACGATCTTCAAGGCGCTCATCGCCCTCAAAACCCGCAACCCCATCGTCTTCGGCTTCCACCCCTCCGCCCAGGCCTCCTCCGTCGCCGCCGCGAAGGTCGTGCGCGACGCCGCGATCGAGGCCGGCGCCCCCGCCGACTGCGTCCAGTGGGTCGAGCAGCCGTCGCTCGAGGCGACGAGCACCCTCATGAACCACCCCGGCGTCGCGCTCATCCTCGCGACCGGCGGCAACGCGATGGTCCGCGCCGCCTACTCGTGCGGCAAGCCGGCCCTCGGCGTCGGAGCGGGCAACGTCCCCGCCTTCATCGAGCGTTCCGCCAAGCTCAAGCGCGCCGTCAACGACGTCGTCCTCTCCAAGGCGTTCGACAACGGCATGATCTGCGCCTCCGAGCAGGCCGTCATCCTCGACGCCCCCATCTACGACGACGCGATGGCCGAGTTCGCCAAGCTCCACGCGTACCGCGCGACCCCCGCCGAGAAGGCGATGCTCGAGGAGTTCATCTTCGGCGTCACCGCAGGCGGCGAGAACTGCGCCGGCGCGAAGCTCAACCCCGCCGTCGTCGGCCAGTCCCCCCAGTGGATCGCCGAGAAGGCCGGCTTCTCCGTCCCCGAGGAGACCTCGATCATCCTCGCGGAGGTCAGCAAGGTCGGACCCGACGAGCCCCTCACCCGTGAGAAGCTCTGCCCCGTCCTCGCCGTGCTCCGCGCCGACGGCGCCGAGGAGGGCATCCGCCTCTCCGAGCAGATGGTCGAGTTCGACGGCCTCGGCCACTCCGGCTCGATCCACTCCGAGGACCAGGCCGTCATCCGCGAGTTCGGCTCGCGCATCAAGGCCGTCCGCATCATCACGAACGCGCCCAGCTCGCTCGGCGGCATCGGCGACATCTACAACGCGTTCATCCCGTCGCTCACGCTCGGCTGCGGCTCCTACGGCCACAACTCGGTGTCGAACAACGTCTCCGCGGTCAACCTCGTCAACATCAAGCGCATCGGTCGGAGGAACAACAACTTGCAGTGGTTCAAGGTTCCGGCCAAGACGTACTTCGAGCCCAACGCGATCCGCTACCTCGCCGACATGCGCGGCATCTCGCGCGTGACGATCGTCACCGACTCGACGATGACGAAGCTCGGCTTCGTCGACAAGATCCTCGACGTCCTCAACCGCCGCGGCGAGCGCATCGCGCTGCAGATCATCGACGACGTCATGCCCGAGCCGACCGTCGACTTCGTCCAGAAGGGTGCCGCCCTCATGCGGCACTTCAACCCGGACACCATCATCGCCCTCGGCGGAGGCTCCCCCATGGACGCCGCCAAGGTCATGTGGCTGCTCTACGAGCACCCCGAGATCGAGTTCGCGGACATGAAGGAGAAGTTCTTCGACGTCCGCAAGCGCGCCTTCAAGTTCCCCGACCTCGGCGAGAAGGCCTCGCTCGTCTGCATCCCGACGACCTCGGGCACCGGCTCCGAGATGACGCCGTTCGCCGTGATCTCCGACCCGGCGAAGGGCAAGAAGTACCCGCTCGCGGACTACGCCCTCACGCCGACCGTCGCGATCGTCGACCCGGCCCTCACCTCGATGATGCCGTCGTTCCTCGTCGCCGACTCCGGGTTCGACGCCCTCACGCACGCGACCGAGGCCTACGTCTCCGTCTACGCGAACGACTACACCGACGGCCTGTGCCTCCACGCGATCAAGCTGATCTTCGAGAACATCGTCGACTCGGTCAAGGGCGGCCCCGGCGCCACCGACGAGCGCACCGTCAAGGCGCGCGAGAAGATGCACAACGCCTCGACGATCGCCGGCATGGCGTTCGGCAACGCGTTCCTCGGCATCGTCCACGCGATGGCGCACGTCACGGGCGGCATGTTCAAGCTCGTCCACGGCCGCACCAACGCGACATACCTGCCGCACGTCATCCGCTACAACGGCACCGTCCCGACCAAGCTCACGAGCTGGCCGAAGTACGAGCACTACGTCGCACCCGAGCGCTTCCAGGAGATCGCCCAGCACCTCGGCCTCCCGGCGAGCACCCCGGAGGAGGGCGTCGAGTCCTACGCCCGCGCGGTCGAGGCCCTGCGCGAGCAGGTCGGCATCCCCGCGTCCTTCCAGGCGCAGGGCGTCGACGAGGAGCTCTTCATCTCCAAGCTCGACGAGCTCGCGATGGGAGCGTACGAGGACCAGTGCGCCCCCGCGAACCCGCGCATGCCGATGCTCGAGGACATGAAGACTCTCATGGAGGCGGCGTACTACGGCACCTCGTTCGCCGAGGTGCGGGCGTCGCGCAAGGCCGTCGGTGCCGCAGCGGTCGAGGCAGGCGCCGAGCCCGCCGAGGCTCCCAAGGGCCGCAAGCCGTCGCGCAAGCGCTGATCCTGCCTGACCCGGAAGGGGGTGGCGGCCGTCCTGGCCGCCACCCCCTTCCCGCGTCCGCGGCACGCACCTGCGCGCTGCCACCAGGCTGCCGCCGTCGACCCCAGTCCCCCTCACCGGGAACGCTCGGAGCGCGCGGGAACGCAGAAGGCCACCCCGAGGGGTGGCCTTCTGCGTTCGAGAAGAGACTCAGTAGTCGACGAGCGGGAAGTACTCCCAGTGCCACGGCTCGTACATGCCGGAGCCTCCGCGACGCGCCCAGGCAGGGTTGTCGAAGCCGTACACCGGGCCGTTCGCCTTGAGCCACGACCACTTCGCGGAGTCGCGGTACGTGCTCGAGCAGAGGTCGAGCGCGAGGCCCAGGCCGTGCTGCGACGTCCCGGGGCGCGCAGCGAACGCGCCGCGGCTCGCGGCGACGGAGTACTGGCTCGAGAGCGACCGGTAGGAGTCGGTGATGCAGATCGGGGTGCCGAACCGGGCCTCGAACTGCGTGTTGAGCTCGCTGAAGGCGATGGCGGCCTGCGGCTGCATCGAGTGGCCCGCTTGCGGCAGCTTGCACAGCTGCGCGCCCGAGAGGCGCCCGTTGATGGAGGTCGGGACCGTGACGGAGGGGTCGCAGCCCGGGAGGGCGGTGCGCGAGTCGGACCGCGAGGCGACACCGAGCTCGCGTCCCGCAAGGGTGTCGGCGACGATGACCGAGCTGTCGGAGAGCCCGCGCGGACTCATGAGGACGTCGACGGTGGCACGGCCCGACGCGTAGTCGCGGACGACGGTCGTCTCAGGTCCGCTGCCGGCGCCCTGGACGATCGGGACAGCGACCGTCGCGATCGCGAGCGTCGCGAGGACACCGACCCGCGCCGTGCGGGTCGCAGACGGACGTCGCGGAGCCGTGCGAGGCTCGGCACGACCAGCCTTGCGGCGCTCGGCCGCGACCAGCTCACGTCGCGTGAGCTGACGCGCTCCGTGCGGGCGTGCGGGAGCAGGAGTCTCGGCCGTGGGGGCCTCGGCCGCAGGAAGGACCTGGGGGGACGCATCCGACGCGGAGACAGGACGAGGTGCCGCAGCAGAGCGAGGCGCCGGTGCGGAACGAGGTGCGGGTGCGGAACGAGGTGCGGGTGCGGAACGAGGTGCAGCGGCGGCCGTATCACTCGCGGGCAACGCCGTCGCAGGCGCCGCCGCCGGGGCGGTGCGCGGCAGGGGGCCCGTGTCGGTGACCGCGGACGGGTGCGCGGGCGTCACGCCAGCGAGGCGTCGGCCGTCACGGAGCGAGTCACGCGCTGCGACGGCGGCCTGGGTGAGCTCGGCGCTGCGTGCGACCGACGGCTGCGGGACCGGGGTCCAGCTCGTGGCAGGCGCGGGGCGTCCAAGGAGGTCGTGCGGGCGGGTGGCTGCGGGGCGGGCAGCGGCGGGTCGGACGGTCGGCGTGACCGCAGCCGTGGCGGACAGAGGCGCCGCGACGGTCGCGGAAGGCGCAGCGTGCGCGGTGGGTGCAGCGGGCTCCTCCGGCTCGAGATCCGGCACGACGATCCGTGCTGCGGGCCGTCCGAGCGTTCCGTACGGGGACGTCGCTCCCGCAGTCGCGGCGGGCCGCACGACGGCGACCGGGGCGGAGCTCGCCGATGCCGTGGTGGCTGGCCGCTCGACGACGGGGACGGTCGCGGCGCGCGCCTCGAGGAGAGCAGCCTCGCGGCGAGCGCGACGGGTCTCGGGAGCCTGAGCGTCGACCTGGCTGCTCGTGCTCACGACACCTCCACCCTCATACGTGACGCCACGGTTGCGGCGGCTCTGCTCGTCCCTCCGGGGGTTCCCGACGGGTCACGCTACCCCGTCCGGGCCCCGTCGACGGAACCCGGCCGGTGCTGGTTCGGGCCGTGCTCGACCCCGAAGGGTCCTGCGCGGCTGCCGTTCCAGCGATATCTCCTGCATCGGCACGAGCGTGGCTCGCGACGACCGCTGGTCGATCACAGAATCATAACGAGCCGGGGGCCCCCGGCCAAGACCACCTGCGCAACTGCGATCTAGGTCTCACATCCCGGACGCCGGGACGTTCGTCCCTCGACCTGTCCCCCACCGCACTACGGACGGTCGTCGGCCCGCTGCATCGCGTCCCGCACCTCGCCCACGAGCTCCTCGAGGATGTCTTCGAGGAAGACGACCCCGATCTGCCGCCCGCCATCGACGACGAGCGCGAGATGCGCTCCGTCTCGCTGCATCGCGGCGAGGACCGCCTCGACCTCGTCGTCGGGCCCCACCGTCGCGAGCGACCGCGCACGCCACTGCGGGACGGGGACGTCGTGGTCGTCGTCGCCCGCGTACAGCACGTCCTTGAGGTGGAGGTAGCCCGTCACGGGCCCGCCCTCCGCGGCGACGAGAGGGAACCGCGAGAAGCCCGTCCGGGCGACCGCGTGCTCGACGTCGTCGGGCGTGGCGCCCACGACGAGCGACGTGAGCGCGTCGGTCGGCACCATGACCTCGCGGGCGACCCGTTCCGAGAACTCGAGCGAGCCAGCGAGCAGCCCCTGCTCGTCGACGAGCACGCCTTCCTGCCGCGAGACCTCGACGATCGAGTGCACCTGCTCGGCCGTGAACGCCGACGCGACCTCGTCGCGCGGCTCGACACCGCCGAGCCGCACGAAGACGTTCGCCAGCCGGTTGAGGACGACGATGAGCGGGTTGACGGCCCGGGCGATCCACACGAGCGGCGGCCCGAACCACATGACGGCCGTGTCTGGTCCCGACACCGCGAGGTTCTTCGGCACCATCTCGCCGAGGACGACGTGGAGATAGACGACGATCGCGAGCGCGATCGCGAACGCGACCGGATGGACGAGCGCCCCCGGGACGTGGAGCGCCGCGAGCGGGGCCTCGAGCGCGTGCGCGATCGCGGGCTCCGCGACCATGCCGAGCCCGATCGAGCACACCGTGACACCGAGCTGCGCGCACGCGAGCATGAGCGAGACGTGCTCCATCGCCCACAGCACCGTCCGGGCGCGCCGGTTGCCGGACTCGGCGAGCGGCTCGATCGACGAGCGCCGCGCCGAGAGCACGGCGAACTCCGCACCGACGAAGAACGCGTTACCGACGAGCAGCGCGAGGCCCACGAGGAGGGCAGTCCCGGTGGTCATGCGTCCTCCTCGGTGGTCCCGGCGACGGTCGTGGCGCGCAGACGCGCGACCCGCCGCCCGTGCATCCCGACGACCTCGAGGTGCACGCCGTCGACGTCGACCTCGTCCCCGACGTCCGGCAGCCGGCCGAGGAGGGACATGACGAGCCCGCCGAGGGTCTCGTAGGCCGACGAGTCCGGCACGACGAGGCCCGTCTGCTCGGTGAGCTCGTCGGGCCGCAGGAGGCCGGGGAGCAGCCAGGCGCCGTCCGCCTGCCGCGTCGCACCCGCACGACGGACGTCGTGCTCGTCGGCGACGTCCCCGACGAGCTCCTCGACGACGTCCTCGAGCGTGACGACGCCCGCCGTCCCGCCGTACTCGTCGACGACGACGGCCATCTGGAGACCGAGCCCGCGCAGCGTCACGAGGAGCGGGCCGAGGCTCACGGTCTCGGGGACCGTCGGCGCGTCGACCATGAGCGCAGCCGCAGGCACCTCGGCGCGCCGTTCCCGCGGCACGCCGACAGCGCGCCTCACGTGGACGAGCCCGACGATCTCGTCGCGCGAGCCGTCGATGACCGGGAAGCGCGAGTGCCCCGTCGTGCGGGAGAGCTCGACGACGCGCTGCGCGGAGTCCTCGCGCGTGAGGACGACGAGCCGGGTGCGGTCCGTCATGACGTCCGACGCGTCGAGCTGCTCGAGCTCGAGGGAGTTCGTGAGGAGGAGCGCCGTCGACGCCTCGAGCGTGCCCTGCTGCGCCGAGCGGCGCACGAGCGAGAGCAGCTCGGGAGCCGAGCGTGCGCCCGAGAGCTCCTCGCGCGGCTCGACGCCCATGCGCCGCAGGAGCGCGTTGGCGGAGCCGTTGAGCCCCGTGATGACGGGGCGCATGGCGCGCGTGAAGACCCGCTGCACGGGGACGACGAGCCGAGCAGTCGCGAGCGGCGCACTGAGCGCGAAGTTCTTGGGGATGAGCTCGCCCACGAGCATCGAGAAGAGGTTGACGACGACGAGCGCCACGACGGTCGCTGTGACGGCGACGGCGGTCGACGCCCACCCGGTGAGCCCGAGGCCGTGCTCGAGCAGGCGCTGCAGCGCAGGCTGCGCGGTGTACCCGAGGAGGATCGTCGTCACGGTGATGCCGACCTGCGAGCTCGAGAGCTCGGTCGACAGCGAGCGGAGCGCCGCGAGGACGGACCGTGTCCGACGATCGGGGCCGCCCGGCCCCGCGGTCTGAGCGATCTCCGACTCGAGCCCGGCCGGGTCGATCGTCACGAGCGCGAACTCGCTCGCGACGAAAACCGCTGTCCCGACCGTGAGCAGGACCCCGAACGCGACGAGCAGCCAGTCGGCCAGCACGCGCTCCCCTTCATGGCGCGGCACGGGCCGCGCTTCTGATCGTCCGGCCCGGACGTGCCGGGCAGGGTGCGTCGCACCCGTGCCACGCATCGTACCGACCTCGCGCGGCATCCCGCGCGCCGCAGTACCGCGCGACCTCTCCTGTGCGAATGTTGGGGCATGAGCAGCAACGCAGCCAGCACCGGTGCCGCGCGCGGCACGACGATCCTCGTCGTCGAGGACGAGTCGACGATCGCGACGGCGATCGCACAGCGCCTCACCGCGGAGGGGTGGCGCGTCGAGGTCGCACGCGACGGCCTCGCGGGCGTCGCTGCGGCGACGCGGGTCCTGCCCGACGCGGTCGTCCTCGACGTCATGCTCCCGGGCATCGACGGGCTCGAGGTGTGCCGACGCATCCAGGCGGAGCGTCCGGTGCCGATCCTCATGCTCACGGCTCGGGACGACGAGACGGACATGCTCATCGGCCTCGGTGTCGGCGCCGACGACTACATGACGAAGCCGTTCTCGATGCGCGAGCTCGTCGCACGTCTCAAGGCGCTCCTGCGGCGGGTCGACCGGGCGCAGCAGGCCGCGGCCTCGCCCGTGGGCGAGCCGCCGATCGTCGCGGGCGACGTGGTGATCGACCGCGACCAGCGCCGGGTGCACCGCGCCGGCGAGGAGGTCCACCTCACGCCGACGGAGTTCGAGCTGCTCGTCATGCTCGCGAGCTCGCCGCGCACCGTGCTCACGCGTGAGCGTCTGCTCGCCGAGGTGTGGGACTGGGTCGATGCGAGCGGGACGCGCACGGTCGACTCCCACATCAAGGCGGTGCGTCGCAAGCTCGGCGCCGAGCTCATCCGGACGGTCCACGGCGTCGGCTACGCGTTCGAACCTCCGGTCGACGGCGACGAGGGCCAGGAGGGCTGAGCGTGTCGTCGCCCGGTCGTCACGGCCGGGTCCCGCGGCCGCACCTGCCCGACGTCCGACCTCTCGACGTCCTGCGGTCGATCCGCACGAAGCTCGGCGTCCTCGTCATCACGACGAACGCGCTCGCGGCGCTCATCACGTGGGTGGGTCTGCGGATGCACCTCGGGCCGACGCGCACGTTCCCGCTCGCGCTCGTCGTCTCGATCGTCGTGACGCTCGTGCTCGCGCGGGGGATGACGTCGCCGCTGCGGGAGATGACGGCGGCGGCGCGCGCGATGGCGGGCGGTGACTACTCACGGCGGGTCCGTGCGACGAGCCGGGACGAGGTCGGCCAGCTCGCGGTCGCGTTCAATCAGATGGCGGACGACCTCGCGACGGGCGACCAGCAGCGGCGGGACCTCATCGCGAACGTGTCGCACGAGCTGCGCACCCCGGTCGCGGCGTTGCGCGCGCAGCTCGAGAACATCGTCGACGGGGTGACGCCGGCGACGCCGGCGTCCCTCGGTGCGGCGCTCGCGCAGACGGAGCGGCTCTCGCGTCTTGTCACGTACCTGCTCGATCTCTCGCGGATCGAGGCGGGTGCTGCGGACCTCCGGGTGGCGACGGTCGACGTCGCGGAGTTCCTCGACGCGGTCGTCGACGAGGTCGAGATGGTCGAGGCTGGCAAGAACCTCGTCTTCGAGGTCGATGTCACGCCGGCGAACCTCACGGTGCCGGGCGATCCTGACCGGCTCTCGCAGATCTTCGTCAATCTTCTCCACAATGCGATCCGGCATGCGCCGCACGGGTCGACGGTGCGGGTCGCGGCGATGCGACGTGGGGACCGGGTGGTCATCGACGTCGCTGACGAGGGGCCGGGTATCGCGGTGGCGGACCGGTCGCGGATCTTCGAGCGTTTCGTCCACGGGACGACGCCTGCGGCGACGTCGTCGGCGGGGACGTCGGGCGGGACGGGCATCGGCCTCGCGATCGTGCGGTGGGCGGTCGCGCTGCACGACGGTGACATCGAGGTGGTCGACTCGGAGCGGGGTGCGACGTTTCGGGTGTCGTTGCCCGCACCGCGGATGCGCAGTCTGCGGGCAGCGGGGCGCGAACCGGCAGCCTGAGCCTCTTGTTCTAAGGAAGTTAGAACAACTACGCTGGTGGCATGACAGCGTCCTCCGCACCGCCCCGCACCCCGGCACGATTGTCCGTCCGCGGCCTCACCAAACACTTCGGCACCGTCCGCGCCGTCGAGGACCTCACGTTCGACGTCTCCCCCGGACACGTCACCGGATTCCTCGGCCCCAACGGCGCCGGCAAGACGACGACACTGCGGATGCTCGTCGGCCTCACGACCCCGACGGCGGGGACCGCCACCATCGGCGGCGTTCGCTACACCGAGCTCACCGACCCGGCCCGCACCATCGGAGTCGCGCTCGAGGCCTCGACCTTCCACCCCGGCCGCAGCGCCCGCGCACACCTGCAGATGTTCGCGCCCGCCGCCGGAGCCGACGCGGCACGCGTCGAGCAGCTCCTCGCGCTCGTCGGGCTCACCGGCGACGCGCACCGCCGCGTCGGCGGCTACTCGACCGGCATGCGGCAGCGGCTCGCGCTCGCGACCGCGCTCCTCGGCGACCCCGACATCCTCGTCCTCGACGAGCCGACGAACGGGCTCGACCCCGCCGGCATCGCCTGGTTGCGCTCGTTCATGCGGGGCTTCGCGGACAGCGGCCGCACGGTCCTCGTCTCGAGCCACATCCTCTCCGAGGTGCAGCACTCGGTCGACGACGTCGTCATCGTCGCCCACGGTCGTCTCGTCCACGCCTCGCCCCTCGCCGCGCTCGCGGCGCTCGCCGTCCGCACGGTCACCGTCGACTCCCCCGACCGGGCGGCGCTCACCGATCTCGTCACACGACGCGGCTGGGCGTCCGAGCCGGCCGGCGCGGGCGCCCCGGGCGCCCTGCGGCTGCTCCACGTGCGTGCCGCCGAGATCGGCGCCGCAGCGTTCGCCGCGGGCGTCGAGCTCCACCTCCTCACGGAGGACGCACCGGGCCTCGAGGACGTGTTCCTCCGGCTCACCGGCCAGACGACGGGGGTGGCAGCATGAGGCGCGCGGTGCGGCTCGAGGTCGCGAAGTTCTTCTCGACGCGCATGTGGTGGGTCCTGCTCGTCCTCATGGCGGGCTACATGGCCTTCCTCGCGGGAGGGATGGGCTTCGCGTTCACCGCAACCCCGCAGGACGCGGGGATCGACGCCTCGGACCCGCTCGCGACCGCCCGCGCGGTGTACGCGGTCGGGACGACGCTCGGCTACGTCTTCCCCGCAATCATTGGCACGCTCGCCGTCACGGGCGACCTGCGGCACCGCACGATCGTCCCGACGCTCCTCGCCGACCCGTCGCGCACGCGGCTGCTCGTCGCCAAGCACCTCGGCGCACTCCCCGTCGGGCTCGCGTACGGGCTCGTCGGGTCGCTCGCCGCGGTCGGCGCCGGGGCCGCGCTCATCGCGCTCGGCGGGGGCGACCCGATGCTCGATTCCCCCGACGTGTGGCGGACGGTCGCGCTCTCGACGGTTGCGCTCACGCTGTGGACCCTCGTCGGCGTCGGCGTCGGTTCGGTCCTCAGCAACCAGGTCGCGGCGCTCGTCGCCCTCCTCGCGTTCACGCAGTTCGTCGAGCCCATCGCCCGCATGGGGCTCACGGCCGGACTCGGCGACGCGGGGGGCCGCGTCGCGGCGTTCCTCCCAGGCGCTGCGGGCGACGCACTCGCCGAGGGCTCGATCTACTCGCTCATGAGCCCGGGATCGCTGCTGACGTGGTGGCAGGGCGCGCTCGTCCTCCTCGGGTACGCGGCCGTGCTCACCGTCGCCGGCAGGCTCACGACGTTCCGACGCGACCTCGGCTGAGGCCGCCGCGCCCGTCCCCTGTGGCGGGCGCCGCGCTCCCTCCTCGCCCGACGGGCGGCGCCTCACGCGTCCGAGGTGCGGACAGCGGTCGCCCACAGCGCGGCCCCAGAAATGTGAGATGCATCACACTCCAGCGCTCACCTCACCAACTGATGGCCCTCAGGGATGAGTCCTTGGTCCTAGACGGGCCACCCTTTGGCCGGATCTTGCCCCGGCCACAGGTCCGCCTGACCGCGAGCCCCGCGAGCCCTCTTCGCCCCAGGCACCGCCACGTAGTGTGGTCCCGACCGATGCCGTGCACGCGCGAACCGTGCGAGCACGACCACCCAGTGCAGTGGAAGAGGCGATCTGCGAAGTGTCCGGAAATGCTGAATCAACGTCGATCAGCGGGGCGAGCGCCACGTTCGGTGCGAACGAGTGGCTCGTCGACGAGCTCTACGAGCAGTACCTCCAGGACAAGAACTCCGTCGACCCCTCGTGGTGGGAGTTCTTCGCGGACTACAGCCCGAGCACGACCGTGACGTCCGACGTCGCTGCTCCCCCCGCGACCTCCGCAGCCCCGGCCGTCACGGCCTCGGGCGAGCCCGTCGCCGCCCGCCCGGCCGTGAGCCCGGCCCCCTCCGCCGCAGCACCCGCCGCCGCAGCACCCGCCGCCGCGTCGCCCACCCCCGTCGCGACGCCCGCGACCGCGCCCTCGCCCACACCGCCGGCCGGCCACGGCACGACGCCGGTCCCGCCCGTGCCGACGGCGGCCCCCGCGACCGCGCCCTACGCGCAGCGTCCCGTCACCCGCACCGACGCGGCCGCCGCCGCGACGAGCACCGACAACGTCGAGAAGCTTCGCGGGCCCGCAGCACGCGTCGTCACGAACATGGAGGCGAGCCTCGAGGTCCCCACCGCAACCTCCGTGCGCGCCGTCCCCGCCAAGCTCATGGTCGACAACCGCATCGTCATCAACAACGCGCTCTCGCGCGGGCGCGGCGGCAAGGTCTCGTTCACGCACATCATCGGCTTCGCCCTCGTCGAGGCGCTCGCCGAGATGCCCGCGATGAACGCGTCCTACACGCAGCTCGACGGCAAGCCCGCCGTCCACCACCCCGCCGACATCAACCTCGGCATCGCGATCGACCTCCCCAAGCCCGACGGCTCGCGCCAGCTCATGGTGCCCTCCGTCAAGGCCGCACAGACCCTCGACTTCGCCGGGTTCTGGGCCGCGTACGAGGACATCGTCCGCCGCGCCCGCGCCGGCAAGCTCGAGGTCGCGGACTTCCAGGGCACGACGATCTCGCTCACCAACCCCGGCACGATCGGCACCGTCCACTCCGTGCCCCGCCTCATGCAGGGCCAGGGCACGATCGTCGGCGTCGGCGCGATGGACTACCCCGCCGAGTTCCAGGGCGCCTCGGTCGAGCGCCTCGCGCGCATGGGCGTCTCCAAGGTCCTCACGCTCACCTCGACGTACGACCACCGCATCATCCAGGGCGCGCACTCGGGCGAGTTCCTCCGCATCCTCGGCTCCAAGCTCCTCGGCGAGGACGGCCTCTACGACCGCATCTTCGCGGCGCTCCACATCCCCTACGAGCCCGTCCGCTGGGTGCGCGACAACACGGTCGACGACGACGTCGAGGCCGCCAAGCCCGCACGCATCGCCGAGCTCATCCACGCGTTCCGCTCGCGCGGTCACCTCATGGCCGACACGGACCCGCTCACGTACCGGGTCCGTCGCCACCCCGACCTCGACGTCCAGACGCACGGCCTCACCCTCTGGGACCTCGACCGCACGTTCCCCACGGGCGGCTTCGGCGGCAAGCAGAAGGACACGCTGCGCAACATCCTCGGCCTCCTGCGTGACTCGTACTGCCGCACGATCGGCGCCGAGTACATGCACCTCGCCGACCGCACGCAGCGCAAGTGGCTCCAGGCACGCCTCGAGGCAGGCTACGAGCGCACGCCCCGGGAGGAGCAGCTGCGCATCCTCGGCCGGCTCAACGCCGCCGAGGCCTTCGAGACGTTCCTCCAGACGAAGTTCGTCGGGCAGAAGCGGTTCTCGCTCGAGGGTGGCGAGTCTCTCATCGCCCTCCTCGACGGCGTCCTCAACTCCGCGGCACGGGCGGGCCTCGACGAGGTCTGCATCGGCATGGCCCACCGCGGCCGGCTCAACGTGCTCGCGAACATCGCCGGCAAGAGCTATTCGCAGATCTTCGCGGAGTTCGAGGGCAACCTCGACCCCAAGACGTTCCAGGGCTCGGGCGACGTCAAGTACCACCTCGGCACCGAGGGCACGTTCACGACCGACACGGGCGAGTCGACGAAGGTCTACCTCGCGGCCAACCCCTCGCACCTCGAGGCCGTCAACGGTGTGCTCGAGGGCGTCGTGCGCGCCAAGCAGGACAAGATCGACCTCGGCGGCGACGGCTTCTCCGTCCTGCCGATCCTCATCCACGGCGACGCGGCCTTCGCGGGCCAGGGCGTCGTCCAGGAGACGCTCAACCTCGCCGGTCTGCGCGGCTACCGCACCGGCGGCACGGTCCACATCATCATCAACAACCAGGTCGGCTTCACGACGGGCCCCGGCTCGTCGCGCTCGACCCTCTACACGACCGACGTCGCCAAGGGCCTCCAGGTCCCGATCTTCCACGTCAACGGCGACGACCCCGAGGCCGTCGTCCGCGTCGCCGAGCTCGCGTTCGCGTTCCGCGAGGAGTTCGACCGCGACGTCATCATCGACATGGTCTGCTACCGCCGCCGCGGCCACAACGAGGGCGACGACCCCTCGATGACGCAGCCGCTCATGTACAACCTCATCGATGCCAAGCGCTCGACCCGCAAGCTCTACACGGAGACCCTCGTCTCGCGCGGGGACATCACCGACGACGAGGCCGAGCAGGTCGCGCAGGACTTCCAGGCGCAGCTCGAGCGTGTCTTCGCTGAGGCGAAGGAGGGGGGCTTCCAGCCGCCCGCGCACACCGAGGCGGTCCGCGGCCTCGAGATCCCCGAGTCGCAGCGTGAGGACGCGGGCACGATGGTCGGCTGGACGACCGCGATCGACCGCTCGGTCGTCGAGCTCGTCGGACGCACCCACGTCAACCCGCCCGAAGGCTTCACCGTCCACCCCAAGCTCGCCCAGCTCCTCGAGAAGCGCGAGCAGATGTCGCGTGAAGGCGGCATCGACTGGGGCTTCGGCGAGCTCCTCGCGTTCGGCTCGCTCCTCACCGAGGGCACGCCAGTGCGCCTCGCCGGGCAGGACTCGCGCCGCGGCACGTTCGTCCAGCGTCACGCCGTCATGCACGACCGCGAGACGGGCGCCGAGTGGACGCCGCTGCTCTACCTCACGCCCGACCAGGCGAAGTTCTGGGTGTACGACTCCTCGCTGTCCGAGTACGCGGCCCTCGCGTTCGAGTACGGCTACTCGGTCGAGCGACCCGACGCCCTCGTGCTGTGGGAGGCGCAGTTCGGCGACTTCGTCAACGGCGCGCAGATCGTCATCGACGAGTTCGTCTCTTCCGCCGAGCAGAAGTGGGGCCAGCACTCCTCGCTCGTCATGCTCCTGCCGCACGGCTACGAGGGCCAGGGACCGGACCACTCCTCGGCCCGCATCGAGCGGTTCCTCCAGCTCGCTGCGGAGGACAACATGTTCATCGCGCAGCCGTCGACGCCCGCGTCGCACTTCCACTTGCTGCGACGCCAGGCGTACCACCGTCCGCGTCGTCCGCTCATCGTCTTCACGCCCAAGCAGCTGCTGCGTCTCAAGGCCGCCGCGTCGAGCGTCGAGGACTTCACGACCGGAACGTTCCGACCGGTCATCGGCGACGCCACCATGGCGGCCAAGGCCGACGGGGTCGACCGCGTGCTGCTCTGCTCGGGCCGCGTCTACTACGACCTGCTCGCGCGCCGCACCAAGCTCGGTGACGAGCGCACCGCGATCGTCCGCCTCGAGCAGCTCTACCCGCTCGAGACCGAGGCCGTCGCCGAAGCCCTCGCGCCGTTCGGTGACGCCGAGCTCGTGTGGGTCCAGGACGAGCCCGAGAACCAGGGTCCGTGGCCGTTCATGGCGATGAACCTCCAGACGGCCCTCGGCCGCCTCATCCGGGTCGTCTCGCGTCCCGCGTCGGCGTCACCGTCGGCCGGCACGATGAAGCGGCACCAGCGGCAGGCCGAGGAGCTCCTCACGGCGGCGTTCACCCGCTGACGCGAGCCGTGCGCCACGGAGGCCCGCACCCCACCCGGGGTGCGGGCCTCCCGCACGTCACAGGACTGCGGGGCGGGGCGTCCGGCTCGTCGGCATGGCCCGGACCCTCCCCAACCCGTGCGCGGTCCCCGCTCCACGCCGTCAGGCATAGGCTCGCAGCATGCAGACGAAGCGATGGAGCGACGGACAGCAGGTCTCGGCGATCGGCCTCGGCACGTGGCAGCTGGGCGCCGACTGGGGCGAAGTCGACGAGAAGGACGCGCACGCGGTCCTCGACGCGGCGCTCGAGTCAGGGGTGACGTTCTTCGATACCGCCGACGTCTACGGCGACGGTCGCTCCGAGCAGATCATCGGCTCGTTCCTGCGCGCCCGGCCCGACTCCGGCATCTTCGTCGCGACGAAGGCCGGACGCCGCATGCCGCAGCTCCACGAGAACTACTCGCTCGCCAACCTCCGCGCCTGGACCGACCGCTCGCGTCGCAACCTCGGGCTCGACACGCTGCCGCTCGTGCAGCTCCACTGCCCGCCCACGTCCGTCTACGCGGACGACGAGGTGTTCGACGCCCTCGGCACCCTTGTCGACGAGGGCGCGATCGCGTCGTGGGGAGTGAGCGTCGAGAAGCGTGCCGAGGCTCTGCGGGCGCTCGAGCGCCCCGGGCTCGCGAGCGTCCAGATCATCCTCAACGCGTTCCGCCTCGCACCGTTCGACGACGTCGTGCCGACCGCCACCGAGCGTGGCGTCGCGATCATCGCGCGCGTGCCGCTCGCGTCGGGCCTGCTCGCGAACCGCTACACGACCACGACGACGTTCGCGGCCGACGACCACCGGACGTTCAACCGCCATGGCGAGGCCTTCGACGTCGGCGAGACCTTCGCGGGCGTCGACTTCGCGACGGGTGTCGCCGCCGCAGCCGAGCTCGCGTCGTTCGCCCCCGAGGGCCTCACGGCCGCCCAGGCGGCCCTCGCATGGCTTGCGCAGCACGACGGCGTGACCACCGTCATCCCCGGCGCGCGCTCTCCCGAGCAGGCACGCGCGAACGCCGCGGCGGGCGCCGCAGCTCCCCTCCCCGCGGCGTACGACGACGCCGTGCACCGCATCTACGAGCGGGACGTCCGCGCCGCGGTGCACGAGCGCTGGTAGCCGCCTCGCGGCGTGTCACGGCCACGGCGCCGCGCGCGACGGGTGACGATGGGACGAACCTGCGAGGAGGCCCCCACGTGACCAGGAAGCTGCGCATCGTCGTCGTCGGCGACGAGCTTGCCGCCGGCGTCGGCGACCCCCGAGCCCTCGGCTGGGTCGGACGCGTCGTCGCCCGCACGACCGAGGTCGACGTCGAGCACTACGTCCTCGCCGTCCCCGGCGAGACGTCGACCGCCCTCTCCGCACGCTGGGAGGCCGAGACCGAGCCGCGGCTCACGACAGACCCCGACATCGACCAGCGACTCGTCGTCGCCCTCGGACGTCACGACCTCACCGCCGGGCTCTCCGTCGCCCGCTCACGACTCAACCTCGCCAACATCCTCGACGTCGCCGAGGCACGGCACCTGCGCACGCTCGTCGTCGGGCCCCCGCCCAGGGCGCACGACGACGACGAACGCCTCGCCGACCTCTCACGCGCCTACGGCGACGTCGCCCAGCGCCGCCGCGCCCCCTACGTCGAGACGTTCACGCCCCTCGTCAACCACGACCAGTGGCACGCCGACCTCGCCGGCCGTGGCGACGACCTCCCCCAGCAGGCCGGCTACGGCCTCATGGCGTGGCTCGTCCTCCACTCGGGCTGGCACCGCTGGCTCGGCCTCGCCGACCCCGACGCCTGAGCTCCGCGAACCCCCGGCGACGCAGCGAGGCCCCGTCCGTCCGGACGGGGCCTCGCTGCACGACAGGGACGGACGTTCAGACCTCGACGCCCAGACCCCGCAGCGACAGCGTGAGGTCCTGCGGGTTCGACGACGAGCTGATCGCCTCGTCGTACGTGATCCGACCCGAGACGACGAGCTCGCACAGGTGCTGGTCGAACGTCTGCATCTTGTAGTAGCCGCCCTCCGCGATGAGGTCCGCAAGAGGCGGGTTCTCGAGAGGGCTGACGATCGCCTCGGCCGTACGGCCCGTGTTGACCATGACCTCGACCGACGGGCAACGGTTGTCGTCGACCGTCCGCACGAGACGCTGCGAGACGATGCCCCGCAGCATCTGCGAGAGCGCTGTGCGGATCTGCAGCTGCTCGTACGGCGGGAAGAAGTCGATGATGCGGTTGACCGTCTCCTGCGCGTCGATCGTGTGGAGGGTCGAGAGGACGAGGTGGCCCGTCTCCGCCGCCTGGAGAGCCGCACGCACCGTCTCGATGTCACGCATCTCGCCGACGAGGATGACGTCCGGGTCCTGACGCATCGCCGCACGCAGCGCCGTCGAGAAGTCCTTCGTGTCCTGACGCACCTCGCGCTGCGAGATGATCGCCTTCTTGTCGTCGTGGAGAACCTCGATCGGGTCCTCGATCGTGATGATGTTCACCTCACGGTGAGAGTTGATGAGATCGACCATCGCTGCGAGGGTCGTCGTCTTGCCCGCACCCGTCGGACCGGTGACGAGCACGAGGCCGCGCGGCTCGAGCGCAAGGTCGCCGACGATGCTCGGGACGCCGAGCTCGGCGAGGCTCGACGTGCCCATGCCGACGAGACGGAACACCATCGCCGTCGTCCCGCGCGCCTGGTAGGCGTTGACACGGAAGCGGCCGACCCCCGCGACCGAGTAGGCGAAGTCCGCCTCGTGAGTCCGCTCGAACTGGTCGACGAGGTCCGACGGCAGGACCTGCGAGAGCATGTGGTCGGTGTCCATCGGCGTGAGCACGGGCACCTGGAGGCGCCGGAGGCGACCGTCGACACGCACGCGCGGCGCGGAGCCGACCTTGACGTGGAGGTCCGAGGCCTCGGCCTTGACGACGGCGTGGAGCAACGGGATGACGGACTGCGGCGTGGCGTTCACGCTTGACAGTATCGGCCTCTGGAGCGTCCGACTTGAGCCTCCGCACCCCGGCGTGACGGACAGGTTCGCACGCACCGCCCGCGGTGTGGGACGATGGACGACGGCCAGCACGACACGAGGGACTTGGAGTCACCATGAGCAAGCGCGGACGCAAGCGTCGCAGCCGCAAGGGCAACGCCGCCAACCACGGCAAGCGCCCCAACGCCTGAGCATCCGCTCGGAGCGGCCGGAGAACGGCACACGCAAGGCCCCGGAGCATCGGCTCCGGGGCCTTCGTCGTCCGGGCGCGTCGGCCCCGCATCGGCCCAAGGAAGGCGCTACACGACAACGGGCGCAGGACCGTCGTGGCAGTCCTGCGCCCGCTCTTGGACGTGAGGATCAGCGGTTGCCGACGGGCACGTAGGAGCGCTCCGTGGCGCCCGTGTAGACCTGGCGCGGACGGCCGATCTTCGTCGACGGGTCCTTCATCATCTCGCGCCACTGCGCGATCCAGCCGGGCATGCGGCCGAGCGCGAAAAGCGGAGTGAACATCGCCGGGCTGAAGCCCATGGCCTTGTAGATGAGACCCGTGTAGAAGTCGACGTTCGGGTAGAGCTTGCGCTCGATGAAGTACTCGTCGTTGAGCGCGATCTCCTCGAGCCGCAGCGCGATGTCGAGGAGCTCGTCGCGCGCACCGAGGGCGTCGAGCACCGCGTACGCCTTCTTCTTGACGATCGCCGCGCGCGGGTCGTAGTTCTTGTAGACGCGGTGGCCGAAGCCCATGAGGCGGACGCCCGCCTCCTTGTTCTTCACGCGCGTCATGTACGTGTCGACGTCGTCGCCAGACTTCTTGAGCTCCGTAAGCATCGACAGGACCGCCTCGTTCGCACCGCCGTGGAGCGGGCCCGAGAGCGCGTTGATGCCGGCCGCGACCGACGCGTAGAGGTTCGCGTGCGCCGAGCCGACCATGCGGACCGTCGACGTCGAGCAGTTCTGCTCGTGATCGGCGTGGAGGATGAGGAGCGTGTCGAGCGCGTCGACGACGATCGGGTCGGCCTCGTACGGCATGTACGGCTGCGCGAAGCTCATGCGGAGGAAGTCGTCGACGTACCCGCGCGAGTAGTCCGGGTAGAGCAGCGGCTCGCCGATCGAGCGGCGGTGCACGTACGACGTGATCGTGCGGGTCTTCGCGAGGAGGAGGACGCTCGCGAGCTCGACCGTCTCGTCGTCGAACGGGTCGAGGGACTCCGGGTAGAACGTCGAGAGCGCGTTGATGGCGGACGCCATGACGGCCATGGGGTGCGCGTTGCGCGGGAACGTCCCCATGAACGTGCGGAAGTCCTCGTGGACGAGCGTGTGCCGGTTGACGCGCGTGACGAACGCGTCGAGCTCGTCGGCCGACGGCAGCTCGCCGTGGATGAGGAGGTACGCGACCTCGAGGAAGGTCGAGTTCTCCGCGAGCTGGTCGATCGGGTAGCCCCGGTAGCGGAGGATGCCCTCGCCGCCGTCGATGTACGTGATCCCGGACTCGCACGACGCCGTGTTCGTGAAGCCCGGGTCGAGCGTCACCTTGCCGGTCGTGCCGAGGAGCGAGGAGACGACGATGCCGTCGTTGCCCTCGGTCGCGGGGACGACGGGGAGGTCCTGGGTGACCTGACCGACGGTGAGCGTCACACCGGTCTGCGCGTTCTGGGTCATGGTGTCCTTCCTTGGGGCCGTGGCCCGGGGGCTGCGGCCGCTTTCGTCCGTGAGCGTCGACGACCTCCCGGAACCGTCCGCGGGTGCGGAGGTTCGCGCTGCGGACCTGGGAACCCCATCTCCGGCGGGCTGCGTCGACCGTCTGGGTCGACGGTACCCGCGGGGGGCGGCCGCCGACCAATCCTCACGGGTCATCTGCGGGTCAGAATCAGGTGATGAGCGTCACAAAACCTGGGACGAACGTCCCGACCTGCGGCGTCATGCTCTGGCGAGCGCATGGAGACGGGCCGCGGCAGCGGCCGCGCGCTCGTCGCTCACCGTGAGCGCGACCCGCACGTGACCCGCTCCCGCGGGCCCGTAGAACGCCCCCGGCGCGACGAGCAGCCCGAGCCCCGCAAGACGCTCGACAGTGACCCAGCAGTCGACGGGCTCACCGACCGGGCGCGCCCAGAGGTAAAGCCCCGCCTCGGAGTGGTCGACGACGAACCCGGCCATCGCCAAGGCCCCGCCAAGAAGGTCACGCCGCGCCCGGTACCGCTCACGCTGCGCCGCGACGTGGTCGTCGTCGTCGAGCGCCGCGACCATCGCCGCCTGGACCGGAGCCGGGACGATGAGCCCGAGCTGCTTGCGCAGCGCGAGCAGACCGCCGACGAGCGCTGGGTCGCCCGCGACGAACGCCGCACGGTAGCCCGCCATGCTCGACTGCTTCGACAACGAGTACGTGACGAGCAGGCCCGTAAGGTCGCCCCCGCACACGCGCGGGTCGAGCAGGCTCGGCACCGACCGCGGGTCGTGGGCGCCGGGTCCCCAGCCGAGCTCGGCGTAGCACTCGTCCGAGACGACGACCGCGCCCGTGCGTCGGGCCGCCTCGACGACCGCGCGCAGCTCGGCGATGTCAGCGACGCGGCCGTGCGGATTGCCCGGCGAGTTCACCCAGACCAGCCGCACACCCTCGCGTCCGTCCCAGTCGCGCACGTCGTCCGTCGCGAGGGCGGACGCGCCCGCGAGGCGCGCCCCGACCTCGTACGTCGGGTAGGCGACGGCCGGATGGACGACGGTGTCGCCCGCTCCGAGGCCGAGCATCGACGGCAGGAGGCCGACGAGCTCCTTGGAGCCGACGGTCGGCAGGGTCGCGTCAGGCATGATCTCGACGCCTCGACGGCGCGCGAACCAGCCCGCGATCGCGGCACGCAGCGCCGGGGTCCCCGCCGTGAGCGGGTAGCCGTGCGCGTCGGACGCGGACTCGAGCGCGCGGCGCACGACGTCCGGGGTCGCGTCGACCGGCGTGCCGACCGAGAGGTCGACGATCCCGTCCGGGTGCGCGGCGGCCCTCGCCTTGGCGGGCTCGAGGAGATCCCAGGGGAAGTCGATGCCGGTGAGCGGGCTCAGGCCCATACATCCTCCTCGCAGGTGCACGCAGGCGCGCACCCGATGCCCGCTGTCACCCTGCCGTCCGTCACCCGGCAACCCTACGGCCCCACCACCTCAGAACCCCCCGCCGTACCTGATCGCGAGACAGGGGCGAGGGTCAGCGGGGCGACAGGGAGTCAGATCAAGTCGTCCCGGATGGCGGGACGGGTTGTTCCGGGGATCCTCGCTTCCTAGGTTCTGGATCACGCACCACGCACCACGCACCGACCGAGGGGACATCATGACCACGACCGCACCCGGCGCCGCCGAGGCGACGCCTCGCGCCTCGCGCGGCGTCGCCAAGCCCTCGCGCTCCACCCGACCCCAGGGCCAGTGGAAGATCGACGGCACCGAGCCCCTCAACCCCAACGAGGTCATCAAGCAGAAGGACGACGGCCTCAACGTCCGCGAGCGCATCGAGACGATCTACGCCGCCGGCGGCTTCGAGTCCATCAGCAAGGAAGACCTCCACGGGCGCTTCCGCTGGTGGGGCCTCTACACGCAGCGCCGCCCCGGCATCGACGGCGGCCGCACCGCCTCCCTCGAGCCCCACGAGCTCGACGACGACCACTTCATGATGCGCGTCCGCGTCGACGGCGGCGCCCTCACGACCGAGCAGCTGCGCGTCATCGGCCAGATCTCCGTCGACTTCGCACGCGACACCGCCGACATCACCGACCGCCACAACATCCAGCTCCACTGGGTCGACGTCCGCGACGTCCCCGAGATCTGGCGGCGCCTCGAGTCCGTCGGGCTCACGACGACCGAGGCGTGCGGCGACGTGCCACGCGTCATCCTCGGCAGCCCCGTCGCAGGCATCGCCAAGGACGAGATCATCGACCCCACGCCGGTCATCGGGGAGATTGTCGAGCGCTACATCGGCGACCCGTCGTTCTCCAACCTGCCGCGCAAGTACAAGACCGCGATCACCGGACACCCGAGCCTCGACGTCGTCCACGAGATCAACGACCTCGGCCTCGTCGGGGTCGTCCACCCCGAGCTCGGCCCCGGCTACGACATCTGGATCGGCGGCGGCCTCTCCGCACAGCCGCGCCTCGCCGAGCGCCTCGGCGCGTTCGTCCGCGAGGACCAGGTCGCCGACGTCTGGGTCGGCGTCACCTCGATCTTCCGCGACTACGGCTTCCGCCGGCTGCGGAACAAGGCCCGACTGAAGTTCCTCCTCGCCGACTGGGGCACGGAGAAGTTCCGGAACATCCTCGAGACCGAGTACCTCGGCTACGCCCTCGCCGACGGCCCCGCGCCCGCCCCCGCGCCCCGCTCAGGCGACCACGTCGGCGTCCACGAGCAGAAGGACGGCCTCTTCTACGTCGGCGCAGCCCCCTACGTGGGCCGCGTCTCCGGGACGACGCTCCTCGAGACCGCACGCCTCGCCGAGGCCGCCGGCTCGCGCCGCATCCGCCTCACCCCGTACCAGAAGCTCCTCGTCCTCGACGTCCCCGGCGAGCAGGTCCCCGCCCTCGTCGAGGGTCTGCGCGCGACCGGCCTCGAGACCGAGGCGAGCGGCTGGCGCCGCGGCACCATCGCGTGCACCGGCATCGAGTACTGCAAGCTCGCGATCGTCGAGACCAAGGGCCTCGCCCGCCAGACCGTCGAGACCCTCGAGACCCGCCTCGACCGCGGCGACCACACCCCGATCACCCTCAACGTCAACGGCTGCCCCAACGCGTGCGCCCGCACCCAGACCGGCGACATCGGCCTCAAGGGCCAGATCGTCACGACCGCCGACGGTGAGCAGGTCGCCGGCTTCCAGGTGCACCTCGGCGGCGGGCTCTCCGGCCACGGCCGCGAGGAGGGCGGCCTCGGCCGCACCGTCCGCGGCCTCAAGGTCACGGCCGACGAGGTCGCCGAGTACGTCGAGCGCGTCGTCCGCCGCTACGACGACGAGCACGAGGGCGACGAGACCTTCGCCGACTGGGCGCTGCGCGTCGACGACGAGGTGCTCCAGTGAGCGCCGCCGACCTCGCCGCGCTCAGCGCAGCCGGCCGCGCCCGCGCCGCCGCGCACGAGCAGGCGCGTGCCACGCACGCTGCCGAGCGCGCCGCGCGGGCCACGCCGCGACGCCCCGACGACGAGCTCAAGAAGCTCGCCGCGCAAGGTGCCGCGCTCCTCTCCCCCGCCGACGGCCGCGAGGCCAGCGCGGACGAGGTCGCCGCCTGGGCGTCCGAGACGTTCGGCGACCTCCTCGCCGTCGCATGCTCGATGGCCGACCTCGTCCTGCCCCACGTCGTCGCGCAGCATGCCCCATGGGTCGACGTCCTCTTCCTCGAGACCGGCTACCACTTCCCCGAGACCCTCGGCACGCGCGACGCCGCCGCGGGCAGCATGCCCATCACGGTCGTCGACGTCACCGCGTCGCAGTCCGTCGCCGAGCAGGACGCCCAGTACGGACCGCGCCTCCACGAGCGCGACCCCGGACTGTGCTGCGCGCTGCGCAAGGTCGCCCCCCTCCACGCCGCCCTCGGCGGCTACGAGGCCTGGGTGACGGGCGTCCGCCGCGACGAGGCACCCACCCGGACGGGCACGCCGCTCGTCACCTGGGACGAGAAGAACCGCCTCGTGAAGATCAACCCTCTCGCCGCCTGGTCGTTCGACGACCTCCTCGCCTACGCGGCGAAGCACGCGGTGCTCATCAACCCGCTGCTCGACGACGGCTACCCGTCGATCGGCTGCGCACCGTGCACCCGCCGGGTCGCCCCCGGCGAGGACCCGCGCTCCGGCCGCTGGGCCGGGCTCGACAAGACAGAATGTGGGCTCCACGCATGACGACGACGACCGACGCCCCTGCCGTGCAGGCCGCGCCGTACACCCTCAGCCACCTCGACCTCCTCGAGTCCGAGGCGATCCACATCATCCGTGAGGTCGTCGCCGAGTTCGAGCGGCCCGCGCTGCTCTTCTCAGGCGGCAAGGACTCCGTCGTCATGCTCCACCTCGCGGCCAAGGCCTTCTGGCCCGCGCCCGTGCCCTTCCCCGTCGTCCACGTCGACACCGGGCACAACTTCCCCGAGGTCCTCGCGTACCGCGACGCCGAGGTCGAGCGGCTCGGCCTACGTCTCGTCGTCGCCTCCGTCCAGGACTACCTCGACGACGGGCGCCTCCAGGAGCGTGCCGACGGCACTCGCAACCCCCTGCAGACCCAGCCCCTGCTCGACGCGATCTCCGGCGGACGCTTCGATGCCGTCTTCGGCGGCGGACGCCGCGACGAGGAGAAGGCGCGCGCCAAGGAGCGCGTCCTGTCCCTGCGCGACGAGTTCGGGCAGTGGGACCCGCGCAACCAGCGGCCCGAGCTGTGGAACCTCTACAACGGGCGACACCGCCCGGGCGAGCACGTCCGCGCGTTCCCCCTGTCGAACTGGACCGAGCTCGACGTGTGGCGCTACATCGAGCGCGAGAACATCGCGCTGCCCGGGCTCTACTACGCGCACGAGCGCGAGGTCTTCGACCGCGACGGCATGCTCCTCGCCGTCGGCCCGTACTCGGCGCCGCGCACCGACGCCGAGGCCGCGTCCGTCCGCACCGAGGTCGTGCGCTACCGCACCGTCGGCGACATGTCGTGCACGGGTGCCGTCTCGTCGGATGCGACGACCGTCGCCGACGTCATCGCCGAGGTCGCGACGACTCGCATCACCGAGCGCGGCGCGACCCGCGCCGACGACCGCATCTCCGAGGCCGCCATGGAGGACCGCAAGAAGGAGGGGTACTTCTGATGCCGCACCCCCGCCCCGCCGTCCCCGCCCCGCACGTCGCCAAGGAGACCCTCCCGTGAGCACCGCTACCCTCCCCGCGTCCGCGACGCTCCTGCGCCTCGCGACCGCCGGCTCCGTCGACGACGGCAAGTCGACACTCGTCGGCCGCCTCCTCTACGACTCCAAGTCCGTCCTCGCCGACCAGCTCGACGCCGTCGAACGCGTCTCGCGCGACCGCGGCCTCGACGGCGCCGATCTCGCGCTCCTCACCGACGGCCTGCGCGCCGAGCGCGAGCAGGGCATCACGATCGACGTCGCCTACCGCTACTTCGCGACCGCCCGCCGCGCGTTCGTCCTCGCCGACTGCCCCGGGCACGTCCAGTACACGCGCAACACCGTGACCGGTGCGTCGACGGCCGACGCCGTCGTCCTCCTCATCGACGCCCGCAAGGGCCTCCTCGAGCAGACGCGCCGCCACCTCGCGGTCGCCTCCCTGCTGCGCGTCCCGCACGTCGTCGTCGCCGTCAACAAGATCGACCTCGTCGACTACTCCGCCGAGCGCTACGCCGAGCTCGCCGCCGAGATCCGCGCGGCCTCCGCCGACCTCGGCGTCCCCGCGATCCACACCGTGCCCGTGAGCGCGCTCGTCGGCGACAACGTCGTCGACCGCTCCGACGCGACCCCCTGGTACGACGGGCCGAGCCTCCTCGAGCTGCTCGAGGACCTGCCCGTCGGCGAGGACGTCACCGCGCAGCACCTGCGCTTCCCCGTGCAGGTCGTGCTGCGCCCCCAGGGCGCGGCACGCGACCCGCAGCACGTCGACTACCGCGGCTACGCGGGCCAGATCGCCGAGGGCGTCGTGCGTCCCGGCGACGAGGTCGTCGTCCTGCCGTCGGGCAAGCGCACGCTCGTCGAGGCGATCGACACAGCCGACGGTCCGCTCGCCGAGGCGTTCGCCCCGCAGTCCGTGACGCTGCGCCTCACCGACGACATCGACATCGCGCGCGGCGACACGATCGTTGCCGCCGACGACGTCCCCGCACTCACGCAGGACGTCACCGCGACCCTCGCGTGGCTCGGCGAGAAGCCGCTGCGCGCCGGGCAGCGCGTCCTCGTCAAGCACACGACGAAGGTCGTCCAGGCGGTCGTCCGCGACGTCGTCGGGCGACTCGACCTCGACGCCGCGCACCTCGTGCCGGGCGACACGCTCGAGCTCAACGACATCGGTCGCGTCCAGCTGCGGCTCGCGTCGCCCGTGCCGGCCGAGGAGTACGCCGAGCACCGCCGCACCGGCGCGTTCTGCGTCATCGACCCCGCCGACGGCCTCACTCTCGCTGCCGGCATGGTCGGGGACGCGCTCGCCGCTGCCCGCTTCCCCGGCGACCGCCCCGCCGACTTCGCGATCTGAGCGGCCCGGCCCGACGGCGCACGACGCACCCGCGTCGTGCGCCGTCGGCCGTCCGCACGGGCCGGCCGGGTCACCACGCGGTCGAGAACGCTCGGTCGGTAAGATCGCGCACGCCCGCCACACCCACCCCGGAGGCATCGTGGACAGCTCGACGACCGACCCCGCCTACCCGCTGATGCTGCGCGTCGCGGGCCGCCGCTGCGTCGTCGTCGGCGCAGGCCCCGTCGGCACCCGACGCGCGCTCGCGCTCGTCCGCGCGGGAGCCGACGTCACCGTCGTCGCGCCCGTCGCGAGCGCCGACGTCACCGGCGCCGCCGCCCGCGGCGAGCTCCGCTGGGAGCAGCGTCCCTATGCGACCGGCGACCTCGACGGCGCATGGCTCGCGCACACTGCGACGGGCGTGCCCGCGATCGACGAGGCCGTCGCCGCCGACGCCGAGGACGCACGCGTGTGGCTCGGCCGGGCCGACGACCGCACCCTTTCGAGCCTGTGGGTGCCCGCCGCCGCGCGCGTCGACGACGTCACCGTCACGGTGAGCGCAGGCGGCGACCCGCGCCGCGCCATGGAGCTGCGCGACAAGGTCGCGCACGCCCTGCGCGACGGCACGATCAGCGCACCGCGCCACCGCGCCGCGAGGAGCACGACACCCTCGCCGCTGTCCGCCGCCCCGCCGGCGACGCCCGTCCCCGCCCCACCCGGCGTCGGAGAGGTTGCGCTCGTCGGCGGCGGTCCCGGAGATGCCGGGCTGCTCACGCTCCGTGCCGCGGAGCTCCTCGCGCGCGCCGACGTCGTCGTCCTCGACCGGCTCGCGCCGCGCGCCGCGCTCGAGCACGCGCGCGACGACGTCGAGGTCATCGACGTCGGCAAGACCGCCGGCACGCACCCCGTGCCGCAGGAGGACATCAACGCGCTGCTCGTCGCGCGCGCCCTCGACGGCGCGCGCGTCGTGCGACTCAAGGGCGGCGACCCCTACGTCTTCGGGCGCGGCGGCGAGGAGCTCGACGCGTGCGCGGCCGCCGGCGTCCCCGTCGAGGTCGTCCCCGGCGTGACGAGCGCGATCGCCGTCCTCGCCGCCGCCGGCATCCCCGTGACGCACCGCGGCCTCTCCCGCGGATTCACGGTGCTCACCGGCCACGACGACCTCGGCACCGTGCCTGACGCCCCCGACCACACCCTCGTCCTCCTCATGGGGCTCGGCCGGCTCAGGACGACCGCGGCCGAGCTCGTCGCCCGCGGCCGAGACCCGCACACGCCCGCCGCCGTCCTCGAGGACGGCTACGGCCCACGCGCCCGCACGACCCTCGGCACGCTCGCGACCATCGGGGAGATCGCCAACGCGGCAGGCGTCCGTGCACCCGCGATCACCGTCGTCGGAGACGTCGTCACGCGCGCGCCCGGGTGGGCCGGGCCGGCCTGACCCGACGTCAGACGGCCGCAGCGCGCCTCTCGTCGGCGACGCACAGCTCGGCGAGCAGCGCGGCCGTCGTCCGTGCCGGCCGGTCGAAGCACTCGCCCAGGCGCACCCAGTCGGCGAGCAGCGTGCGCGTCTGCGCGCCGTGCCGCCCGAAGTGGTCGCGCGCGTACGCGTCGACGTCGAACGGCGTCACACGGTGCAGGAGCCGCAGGACCGCCGAGACGACGGGCGCAGCCGCCCGCGCTGGCCGCCCGCCGTACGCGACCGCGAGCGCCTGCCCCGCCTCCTGCACGACTGCGACGACGCGCCGTGCGTCCGCCGCAGCCCGTCCCCGGTGCCACCCGTGCGCCTCGAGGACCGCGACCGCCGCCATGGGGACGACGGCTGCGTGCAGCGGAGCAAACGCCGGGACGTCCCTGAGGCGCAGCCGTTGCGGGTCGAGGGCCAGCCGGAGCGCATCGGCCGCCTCCCCTGCGAGCCCGACGCCCAGCCCGCCTGGCTGCCACCAACGCACCGCCTCCCTCCCCTGCGCGAGGAAGCCCGGTGCCACAAGGCCCCACGGCCGGCCGGCGGCCGCCTGTGCGAGGGCGTCGGCCTCGGACGGCACCTGCGTGACCGACGCGAGCGCAGCGCCGGGCGACGCCGCGAGCAGCGACGTGAGCGCGGCCGCGTCGACCGGCGCCGTCGTGAGCACGACGTCCCACGAGCGCGCGGACGCCTCAGCGAGCGGAAGCGTCGGCAGCGTCGTCCGCCGGGACGGCCGTGGCTCGCGGCCGTGGCGCGCGACGTCGAGGTCGATCACGCCTGGGACGTCGTCCCGCGTCGCGAGGACGACCTCGGTCGAGCGGCGGGCGGAGGCTGCGAGGACCTGGGCCACGGGGCCCCGTCCCACGACGAGGAGATTCACGTCCCGATCGTCTGCCTCGCCCGGCATGCCGTGCGCACCGTTCCGCGATGCGGGACCGTCACGCCGCACGCGCAGACAGCAGGAGCCAGACCGTCGGTCGACGGTCCGGCTCCTGCGCCCAGTCTCAGCGCCCCACGGGGCGCGACGTCACTCCGCCTGCGGCGGGAGCGCGGCGATGAGCGGGTGATCCATGTCGATGAGACCCATCTTCGCGGCACCGCCCGGCGAGCCGAGCGTGTCGAAGAAGTGGACGTTCGCGCCGTAGTAGTCGCTCCACTCCTCCGGGACGTCGTCCTCGTAGTAGATGGCCTCCACGGGGCAGACAGGCTCACAGGCACCACAGTCGACGCACTCGTCGGGGTGGATGTACAGCGAGCGGTTGCCCTCGTAGATGCAGTCGACAGGGCACTCCTCGACGCACGCCTTGTCCTTGACGTCGACGCAGGGCTGCGCGATCACATACGTCACGGTCCGACCTCCTTGAAAGTTCAGGCTCCAGTATCCCCCGCCGACGCCCTCCTGCGGACACCAGGCCCCAGGTGTCCGCAGGGTGGTCGTCCTAGAATCGGTCCGTGACCTCCCCCGACCTTCCCCCGTGGCGCTCCTGGACCGTCGGGACCCGCGTCATGGTGCGCCGCACGATCTCGGGCGACACCCACCGCTACACCGACATCCTCGGCGAGATCGTCCGCACGGACGCGTCGGGTCTCGTCCTGCGGACCCGATCGGGCGAGGAGGTCGAGGTGCCGGGCGCGGAGATCGCGATCGGCAAGCCCGTACCGCCGCCTCCCGCGCGGCGTCGCCCGCGCCACGCCCCCGACGCGGCATCCCCCACGGACTCGTAGGGCTCCAGCACCATCGAGCGGTGCTCCGGGCCGACGAGTCGGATGGATGGCGTCGGACGGGACGTCAGGGGTTCGTGAGCGTGAGGGTGCGCGTGCGCTCATCGGCCCCGACGACGAGCGACGTCGGGTGCGCGAGGAGCTCCGCCTGCCACGTCGCAGGGTCGAGCGTCAGCGTCGTCCGGGCGTCGTCCGGACCCGCGACGCGGGCCCCGGCGCGCACCGCCGCCGCGTCGTCGAAGAACGAACCGACCGGCTCCCCCGCCTCGAGCCGCTCCGCGAGCGCCACGAGGTCCGCAGCCGCTCGCCGCAGGACGGGCGCGACCGCGGCCGCGTTGTCCGTCACCATCGCCTCGGTGCGGCGCGGGTGCGTGCCCGCGACGCGCGTTCCGTCGCGGAAGGACCCCGCCGCGAGCGCAAGCGCGAGGTCCGCGTGGTCCGAGCCGCCGACGAGCCGCAGCAGCTCGCTCGCGACGACGTGCGGGACATGGCTGACGAGCGCAACGGCCTCGTCGTGCACCGCGGGCGTCGTCACCCTCACGACCCCGCCGAGCGGTCCCGTGACGAGCTGCGCGACGCGGCAGAACGCGTCGAGCCGCGTGTCGTCCTCGAGCGTGAGCGCCCACCGGGCGCCGTCGAGCAGCGTCGCGTCCGAGGCCGCGTAACCTGCCTGCTCCGTCCCCGCCATGGGGTGCGCGCCCACGAACCGTGCGGCGAGACCGGCCTCGCGCACGACGCGCGCGACCGCCCCCTTGACCGAGCCGGCGTCCGTGACGACCGTCCCGCCGCGCACGTGCGCGGCGACCTCGTGCGCGACGTCCGCCATCGCGCGCAGCGGCGGCGCGAGCAGCAGCACGTCGGGCTCCGCCGCGCAGAGCTCGGCGATCGTGCGCGCAGGCACGACGCCGTCGACCGCCGCGGCCTCGAGCGCCGGCAGCGACGGGTTCCACGCGTGCACCTCGACGCCAGCCGCGACGAGACGCCGCGCGACCGAGCCGCCGATGAGCCCGAGGGAGACGACGCCGACGCGACGCACCGGCACCCCCTCCCGAGGAGCCGCCGCGTCGGAGGACACGTCAGACGACGCGGAGGTCGCCCCGGGGGCGCGCCCGCTCACCACAGGAGCTCCCGCGCGAGCGTCACGTCATCGTCCCCAGCACGCACCGAACCGGCGGGGACGCGCGACGTGTCGAAGCCCGCGTCCGTCCCGGGCCGCGCCGGGAACACCCCGAGCGTCTTGAGCGAGTCCCCCGCCCCGAGCAGCTGCGCGAGGAGCGGACGCACACCCTCCTCCCACGGCGCACCGTCAAGCGTCACGACGAAGACGTACGTGCCCTCCTGCGCCTTGAGCGGCCGCGTGATGAGCGAGGACATGTTGACGCCCCGCTCCCCGAACGCCGCCGTGATGCGCGCGAGGACCCCCGGACCGATCTCGTGCGGCGTGATCGCGAGCATGGTCCGCCACGCGCCGCCGTCGTCATGACGAGCGCCGAGCTCGGCGCGCGCCGCCCCACGGTCCGTGACGACGAGGAACCTCGTCCGCGCGCCCGCGAAGTCCTGCACGCCGCGCGCGAGGGTCGTGAGCCCGTAGAGCTCACCGCACAGCGTCGGCCCGAGCGCGACCTGGTGCGGCTGCACGTCCCGGCACGCGGCCGAGTTCGACGACGCCGGCACGGCCGTGAGTCCCCGCGCGGCGATCCACGCGGCGCACTGCGCGAGCCCGTGCGGGTGCGCCGTCACCTCGGTCGGCGTCACCGCGTCGGGGTGCGTGAACGCGTCGAACGCGACGTCGACCGTCACCTCGTCGACCGCGACGACGTCGCGCGCCGCGACGATCGCGTCGAGCGACGGCACGACGTACCCCTCGACCGAGCTCTCGATCGCGACGACGCCCGCGTCCGCGCGGCCTGCCGCGACGTCGTCGTAGACGTCCGTGACGAGCGGCCGCGGGACGGGCGTGCCGCGGCCGGGCAGCGCGAGCGCCGCCGCATGCGTGAAGGTGCCCTCAGGGCCGAGGTACGCGAGCGAGGCCACGGCGCCGCTCAGTCCCTCGACGTCCACACGGGCTCGACCGCGGCCGGCCCGGGCTCGAAGACCTCACCAGCCATGACACCGAGCACGCGGTGCGCGACGCCCCGCTCCGACAGATCGGCCTTGAGCGCGCGCAGCGGCGCCGACGTCGGCACGGAGAACGACGCGAAGAAGACGTGCGGGCCGTCGGCCGACGGCTGCGACCGCAGGTGCTGGAGGTCGATGCCGGCCTCCGAGACGAGCGACAGCGTGAGCTTGAGCGACCCCTTGTGGTCGTCGCGCGGCCCGAACGCGAGCCACACCTGCGCGGGCGCGTCGAAGTCCGCGGGCTCGGGAACCGGCTCGACGAGGCCGTACCAGAGCGGGGCGCGCTCGCTCAGCGCGGACGACCCGGCGACCTCGGTGAAACCGTCGGGCACGTGGTCACGCTCGACGACGAGCGACCCGTGCTCCCCCGCGAGCGCGACGCGCTCCGCGAGCGGCGTGCGGGCAGGCACGAGGTGGGGGCTCGCGCCGAGGGTCCGCAGCTGGTGGCGGCAGTCCCGCATGCCCGCCTCGTCGACGACGACGTGCCCGTCGAGCTCCGTGCCGCGCGCGACCCACACCCAGCGGGACGCGACGGCCTCGACGGCCGTGACCCGCAGCGACGCGGAGCTCGCAAGGAGCGCACGCTCGAGGTCGTGGTCGGGCGCGGCCGGGTGGCCGACGTGCATGACGCCGCGCAGCCCCTCGATGCGGGAGACCGTCGCGAGCGCGGCCGTCATCGCGCCGAGGTCGAGCAGATCGCTCGGCTCGTCGAGGTTCTCGTGCGTGTCCCACGCGCCCTGGCGCGCCGCCGCGAGGGCGTGCGCGCCCGACTCCCGTTCGCTCCTGCCGAGCATCGCTGCCGTCCCTCCCGCTGCTGGTGGCCCAGGACGGGCCGCGCAGCGATCCTACCGAGCGGACGCCGCAGGCAGGGCGGTGTCTCAGTCGTCGTCGGACTTCTTGGGCTTCTGCGTCGCCGGGTCGGGACCGCACACATAACGGTTCTGCGGCGTGTAACGCCACGCGTTCGACTCGTCCTTGACGACCGTGCCGTCGAGCGACACCTTGCGCGTCACGGTCACAGCGAAGCCCGGCTGGCCGGCCCCCTGCGCGATGCAGCCCTTCTCGGTCGAGTAGACCGTCCGCGGCTGGACGACGTCACGACGCGGCGACGTCGACGACTTCACCGTGTAGTGGGGCGTCGACCAGAGCTTGACGGTGACCTTGCCGTCCTTCACCCAGGACTGCATCAGGATGCCGTACGGGGTGTCGTTCTTGATGCGCATGTCGATCGACCCGACGTACATCGTCGACTCGCGCCCCTCGGGATAGCGCGAGAAGTAGAAGCTGTGCGGGCGGTGCTCGAGTATGTCGACGCCCGCGAAGAAGAACGCGTTGTACGTCGTCGTCGCCATCTGCGAGAGGCCGCCGCCCACGCCGTCCTGGAGGCGCCCCCGGTCGATGACACCCGCGTTGACGTAGCCCGCCTCGCGAGTGATGGGGCTGAGCGTCTCGGTGAGCGACCACTCCTCGCCCGGCTTGATGAGCTGGCCCGTGATCTTCTTCGCGGCGAGCGTGAGGTTCGCGTTGCGTGCCGCGTACGAGTCGGCGAGCGACGTCGAGAACTCCGCGACGACCTTCTTCACCCCGAGCTCCTCGAGCGCCTTGCGGGAGCTCTCGGACTCGGTCTCGACGAGCGCGGCCGTCGCGGTGCGCGTCCCGGGACCTGTCCCGGCTGCGAGGACGGACGCGGCGAGCGCGTCGCGGTCGAGCGCGAGCCCCGACTTCCCGCCCGAGATCGTGGGCTTGCCGTCCTTGAAGACGAACTTCGCGGCCGTGGCCTTGGTCTCGAGGTCGCTCGTCCGGTCGAGGACGGCCTTCGCGAGCGTGTCCTTGTCGAGGTCGAGCGTGAGGGTCCCGTCCTTCGCGACGAACGTCGCGGCCGCGCCGAGCACGGAGATGGGAAGCTCGGCCTTCTGCCCGTCGACCTCGACGCGGACGGGCGCGGAGACGAGCGCCGTGCCGGTCTTCTGCGCGGCGTCAGTCTCGGCCTGGGTGATCGCCGGCTCGACCTCGGCGGTCGGCAGGTCCACGGGACCGGTGACCGTGAGGTAGGCGTCAAGGATCTTCGTCCGCGCGCGCTCGAGGTCGACCTCGAGCCCCGGGACGGCGGGGACCGCCTCGACGCGGCCGTCGACGAACGCGACCTTGCCGTCGACGGGCTCGGTCCGCAGGCTCTCGGCGGTCTCGCCGATCTCCTTGCGGAGCAGCTCGTCGTCGAGAGTGATCGACGGTGCGATCTCGTCGCCGCCGAAGAGGGAGCGGACGAGGTCGGCGGGAGCGAGCGAGAACCCGGTGAGGCCTGCGACCGTGCCGCGGGCGTCGAGGCCGAGCCCTGCCTCCACGGGGTCGAGCTCGGACGTGAGCTCCCCCGCGGTGACGGTGATCGGGGCGGTCGCGCGCTTCCCGAGCTGCGCGTCGAGCAGCGCGACGGCGTCGGCGCGGCTCCTGCCGCCGATGTCGACTCCCGCGACGGTCGTGCCGCGGGGAATCTGGTCGGCCGTGACGACCTGCGCGGTGACGTACCCTCCTGCGAGGACGACGAGGCCGAGCGCGGTCCACAGCGCGACCTTGAGGCCGCGGCCCGTGCGTTCCTTGGGTGCCTCCGCCTCGAACTTGTCGAGCGGAGAGCCCTTCTGTGCTCCGGTCCCGGTGCGGTCCTGCGTCATACGTTCATCCGTTCCTGCCGTCGTGGCACGTGGCCACGCCCCCTGGTGCGCTCCCTGCTGCGCGCGATCATCCTACGTTCTGACCGTCGGCGGCCGTTGGGACCCCTCGACGTGCTCCTGGCCACCTTGCCTCGACGTCCGCGAACCATGAACGCGGCAGCCACAGCGTCGCGATGACGAGGAGGACGGTGCCGTACACCCACACGTACCCGGTCGTGTCGGCAACGACCTGCGTGTCCCCGCCCGGGCCGCCCGCGGCGAGCACCTGGACGGCGACGACCCAGCCGACGACGTACGCCATGACGGGCATGGGGCCGAAGGTCGCGCGGAGCCAGACGGCCGCCGCGACGCTCGCGATGATCCCGAGGACGAGTCCCCACGGCACGAGGGACCGGTGCCCGAAGGTTCCGAGCGCGCCGACGGTCGCCCCGACGGCGAGCGCGGCGAGCAGGTGGAGGATCCGGTGCGGCGTCATCCGTTCACGCTACCCGTCGGACGCCGGGAGGGAGGATCGCGCGCGTCCAGCGCGTCGTGCCGGGGGCGGCCGGACGGTGGCCGTCCGCGCCGAGCAGCGCGTAGGTCGCGGTGCGCGGCAGTCCCTGGACGACGAGGTTCGAGAGTGCGAAGACGGCCGCAAGCACCTCGTCCGAGGACGGGGCGGCGGTCACGGCCGTCACCTGGGTCGCATGCGCGCGGAGCGCGCCGAGCACCGCGTCGAGCACGGGCGCGAGGTCGACCTCGACGACGATCTCGCGGTCGGCGACGACGGCGGGCGGGCTGTCCGCGGCGGGCAGGCTGAGCCCGTGAGCCGCGCGCACGTCCGTGACCCAGGGCGCGCCGGCGAGGTGTGCGCGCACGGTGACGTCCGTCGCGGGCGGCGTCGACGGGCACAGGAGCGGCGGGACGTCGTCGCCCGCCGCGGCGAGCAGCGCGAGCGCCCGCACCGTCACCTCGTGCGTGCGCACGTGGTCGGGGTGGCCGTAGCCGCCGCCGGCGTCGTACGTGACGACGACGTCGGGCGCGAGCGCTCTCACGTGCGCCGCGAGCACGGTGGCCGCGTCGTCGAGCGGCACGCTCGTCAGGGCGTCCGGGCCCCCGTCGTCGGCGGGACCCGCGGTGCCGCCCGGGACGTCGACCCACCGCATCCCCGAGTCGGCGACTGTCCCCGGAAGCGCCCGCGCCCCCGCAGGGACGGGCAGGGCGTCGAGGAACGCGTGGCCGTGAACGCCGAGCGCGGCGAGCGCCGTCGCGAGCTCGGTCTCGCGGTGCGCCGCGAGCGCGGGGCCGTCGCCCTCGAGAGCGCGGTGCGGCCCAAGGACCTCCCCGCGCTCGCCGCGCGTGCACGTGACGACGAACGCCTCCCCCGTCCGCGCCCATGCCGCGAGCAGAGGCCCTGTGGACAGGGTCTCGTCGTCGGGGTGGGCGTGGACCGCGAGGAGGCGCACGTCAGCCGCGTGTCAGGACTTCTTGGCGCGCGAGGCGGCGCGGCCCCGCTCGGTCTGGTCAAGGACGACCTTGCGGATGCGGACGATCTCCGGCGTCACCTCGACGCACTCGTCCTCCTGCGTGAACTCGAGGGACTCCTCGAGCGTGAGACGACGCGGCGGCACGAGGTTCTCGAAGTTGTCGGAAGAGGCCGCACGCATGTTCGTGAGCTTCTTCTCCTTGGTGATGTTGACGTCCATGTCCTCGTTGCGGGAGTTCTCCCCGACGACCTGACCCTCGTACACCTCGGCGGTCGGCTCGACGAAGAACGAGCCGCGCTCCTGGAGGTTGATCATCGCGTAGGGCGTGACCTTGCCGGCACGGTCGGCGACGAGCGAGCCCGTCACGCGGGTCTCGATCGGGCCGGCCCACGGCTCGTAGCCCTCGGACAGCGAGGAGGCAATGCCGGTGCCGCGGGTCTCCGTGAGGAACCGCGTGCGGAAGCCGATGAGGCCGCGCGCGGGGACGATGAACTCCATGCGCACCCAGCCGGTGCCGTGGTTCGTCATGCTCTCCATGCGGCCCTTGCGCTGCGCCATGAGCTGCGTGACGGCGCCGAGGAACTCCTCGGGGACGTCGATCGTCATGCGCTCGATCGGCTCGTGGACCTTGCCGTCGATCTTCTTCGTGACGACCTGCGGCTTGCCGACGGTGAGCTCGAAGCCCTCGCGACGCATCTGCTCGACGAGGATCGCGAGCGCGAGCTCACCGCGGCCCTGGACCTCCCACGCGTCGGGACGCTCGGTCGGCAGGACGCGGAGCGAGACGTTACCGATGAGCTCGGCGTCGAGGCGGTCCTTGACCTGGCGCGCGGTGACCTTGTGGCCCTTGCCGCCCTTGCCCGCGAGCGGGGAGGTATTGATACCGATCGTCATGGAGATGGCCGGGTCGTCGACCGTGATGAGCGGCAGCGGACGCGGGTCCTCCGGGTCCGTGAGCGTCTCGCCGATGGTGATGTCCTCGATGCCGGCGACGGCGACGATGTCGCCAGGGCCCGCGGACTCGGCGGGGACGCGCGTGAGCGCCTTCGTCGCGAGGAGCTCGGTGATGCGCACGTTCTGGAGCGTGCCGTCGTGGCGCGCCCACGCGACCGTCTGGCCCTTGCGGATCGTGCCGTTGAAGACACGCAGGAGCGCGAGGCGGCCGAGGAACGGCGAGGCGTCGAGGTTGGTGACGTGGGCCTGGAGCGGCGCGTCGTCCTCGTACGTCGGCGCGGGGATCTTCTCGAGGATCGTGCGGAAGAGCGGCTCGAGGTCCTCGGCGTCAGGGAGCGAGCCGTCGGCCGGCTGGTTGAGCGACGCGCGCTTGGCCTTCGCGGCGGCGAAGACGACGGGGACGTCGAGCACGGAGTCGAGGTCGAGGTCCGGGACCTCGTCCTGGAGGTCGGACGCGAGGCCGAGCAGGAGGTCGGTCGCCTCAGCGACGACGTGGTCGATACGCGCGTCGGCGCGGTCGACCTTGTTGACGACGAGGATGACCGGGAGCTTCGCGGCGAGGGCCTTGCGGAGCACGAAGCGGGTCTGCGGGAGGGGGCCCTCGGAGGAGTCGACGAGGAGGACGACGCCGTCGACCATCGACAGGCCGCGCTCGACCTCGCCACCGAAGTCGGCGTGACCGGGGGTGTCGATGACGTTGATCGTGATGCCCTCGGGGTGGCCGAAGTCCGCGGCCGACGGTCCGGTGTAGTGGACCGCCGTGTTCTTCGCGAGGATCGTGATGCCCTTCTCGCGCTCGAGGTCGCCCGAGTCCATCGCGCGCTCGTCGACGTGGTCGTGCGCACCGAAAGCTCCGGAGGTGTGCAGCATGGCGTCAACCATCGTCGTCTTGCCGTGGTCGACGTGGGCGACGATCGCCACGTTGCGCAGGTCGGAGCGCACAGACATAGGAGTAACCGTTCCGTCAGGGGGTGGGGGTGCCGCGCGCATCTCCGCTGCGCAACGGTCCATCCTAACGCCCGCGCAAGCCGGTGCGCCGTGTGACGTCCACGACGTGACACCCTCCCCACGGCGCTCGACGGCGCTCAGACCTCCGCGAGGTGCCCGTCGTGGAGGTCGAGGACGCGGTCGGCTCGCTCGACGAGGATCGGGTCGTGCGTCGCGACGATCGCTGCGACGCCGCCCGAGCGCGTGAGCTCCCGCAGGACGTCCATGACGGCGCCCGCGGTCACCGAGTCGAGCTGGCCCGTCGGCTCGTCGGCGACGAGCAGCCGGGGCCGGGTGACGAGCGCACGGGCGATCGCGACACGCTGGCGCTGCCCTCCCGAGAGCTCGGCGGGACGCTGGTGCCCGTGGCGGGCGAGGCCGACGGTCGCGAGCGCGTCGCGCACGCGCTCGTCGCGCTCGGCCGACGGCGTGCGCACGACGCGCAACGGCAGCTCGACGTTCTCGGCGGCGGAGAGCACGTCGACGAGACCGAAGGTCTGCATGACATAGCCCGTCTCCCCCGGCTCCGTGGGCCGCTCGACCGCGCCGGACGTGGGGACGTCGGCCCCCGCGAGCATGCCGAGGAGCGTCGTCTTGCCCGCGCCCGAGCGTCCGCGGACGACGACGAGCTCGCCCGCGCGGACCTCGAGGCTCACCCCGACGACGGCGTGGACGACGCCCGCGGGCGTGCGGAACTCGCGCGAGACGTCGTGCGCGCGCAGCAGCACCTCGGTCATGACTGCTCCTCGGTCGCGGCGTGGCGGCCCGCGGGGCGGGACCCGCCCGACGTCGGCGGGGACGTGGTGGTCGGTGGTGCGGCGGTCGGTGGTGCGGCGGACGACGGTCCCGTCCCGGGCCACACGCTCACGTGGTCGGGCTCGAGGTCGAGGCGCACGCGGTCGCGCAGCCCGAGCTGGGTGACGAACTCGGGCGGCAGCTGCATGCGGCCGACGGGGTCGAGCACGGCGAACTCCTCGACGAGGTCACGTGCGACGCCGTCGGCGCCGACCTCGCGCCGGCGCAGCACCTCGAGCGAGGTGCGGCCGTCGCGGATACGGACCGTGCGGGAGACGTGGTCGGCGACCGCGGGGTCGTGCGTGACGACGAGGACGGTCGTGCCGAGCTCGGCGTTCGCGGTGCGGAACGCCTCGAGGACCTCGGCGCTCGTCGCCTCGTCGAGCTCGCCGGTCGGCTCGTCGGCGAGGAGGACGCGGGGGTCGTTCGCCAGCGCGACGGCGATCGCGACGCGCTGCTGCTCGCCGCCGGACATGTGCGCGGGCAGCCGGTCGGCGACGTGCGTGACGCCGAGCAGCGCGAGGAGCTCGGCGGCCCGCGCGGCGCGGGCCGCGGTCCGCCGCGGCGTCCCCGCGAGGGCCATGGGGACGACGACGTTCTGCGTGGCCGTGAGGTACGGCAGGAGGTTGCGCGCGGTCTGCTGCCAGACGAAGCCGACGCGGTGGCGCTGGAAGTCGACGCGCTCGGCACGTGTCATGGCGACGAGGTCCTGGCCGGCGACGCGTGCCGCCCCGCCGGTGGGCCGGTCGAGGCCCGAGAGGATCGACAGGAGCGTCGACTTGCCGGAGCCGGACGCGCCGACGAGCGCGACGACCTCGCCCCGCTCGACGCGCAGCGTGAGTCCCTGGAGGGCCTGGACCTCGACACCCTCGGTGACGAAGATGCGCACGAGGTCGCGGCAGAGGATGTCGGGCTCGGTCTCGTCGGTGCGGGCCTCGTCCCAGACGGCGGTCATGGTGCCTCCTCGGCGGTGCGGACGGTCATGGCGGTCATCCCTCTCCCTCGGCGAGCAGGGCGGCGTCGCGTGCGCGGTGGTCCCCGCCGCGCGCGGTGAGGAACGTCGCGGCCGCAACGGCGGCGGCGACCGCACCGACGACGACGGCGAGCGCACGGAGGTCGACGCGCGGCGGGACCTCGCGCGCCCCGAGAAACGTCGGCAGGTCGACGACGCCGACGGCGACGAGCGTGAGGCCGAGGCCGAGCGCTGCGCCGACGACGACGCCAGGGACGACCCAGCCGGTGAGCTCGGCCGCGACCGCGGCCCTCACGTCGCGCGTGCTCGCACCGACGCTGCGGAGGGTCGCGAGCGTACGTCGTCGCGCCGGTGCTGCCGCGGCGAGCGCGGCGACGAGCGCCGCGAGGACCCCGAGCACCGCGACGGCGGCGCCGACGAGGACGCCACGGACGAGCCACGCGACGGTCGGGTCGGCGAGGCGGGCGTCGCGCACCGGGGCGAACGAGCGGACGTCGCCCGTCCCGACGATCTCCGCGAGGCGGTCGCCGAGCGCGGTGACGGCCGCAGCGTCGAGCGAGTCCTCGACATCGACGAGGAGGACGGCCGGGGCCGAGCGGGTGAGGCCGTGCGCGGCGAGCACGCCCGTGTCGGCGAGGATCCACCGGGAGCCGCGTCCGAGACCTGCGACGACGTCGCGTGACGCGACCTCGACCACGGGGAGCCGCAGGCCGTCGACCTGAAGCGTCGTGCCGTCGGGCAGCGCTCCGCCCGTGTCGGCCCGGACGGACGTCGAGACGACGACCGGCACGGGACCGTCCGTCGCCGTGAGGCCGTCGGGCAGCGCGTGACGGTAGCCCTCGGCGTCGAGGCGTGCGAGCCGGGCGGTGTCGACCGCGAGCAGCTCGACGTTCGCGCCCGACGCACCACGGCGCATGTCGGCCGGGGTGACGACCTCGGCGGCGACCGCGAGCCGCACACCGTCGACGGCCTCGACCCGGGCGACGAGCTCGGGCGTCATGCGAGGCCCAGAGAGCCGGAGGTCTGCCCCGGTCGCCTCCCACGCGCCGTCGGCCGCGCCCGCGCGCACCGTCGTGAGGAGCGCGGTCGCCTGGACGACGACGCCCGTCCCGACGACGAGCGCGAGGATCCCCGCGACGACGCCCGGCCGGCCGCGCGCCGCGCGGGCGAGACCGACGAGCGCACCCGGCCCCGGACGCCGGCGGGCGGCCGCGACGAGCAGGCCGAGCAGCGGCCGGACGAGCGCGACGACGAGGACGGCGGTCGCGGCGGCGACGAGCGCGGGCAGCGCGACGACGAGCGGATCGTCGGACGGGAGCCTCCCGGCGAGGGCGAGCACGGTGACGACGGCCGCCGCAACGACGAGCACGACGGCTCCCGCGACGCGCAGCGCACGCACGATCCTCGTGCGGGCGACGGACGCCCGGGGCGGCGCGACGAGCGCGGCGGCGAGCAGCCCGGGAGCGGTCCCGACGACCGCCGCACCGAGCAGGTCGCCCGGCGCGCCCGGTCCGACACCGCTGCCGAGAGCCGCGGCACCGCCCGCGCCGAGGGCGGCCGCGGGCAGCGCGACGCACCACGTCTGCAGCGCTGCGAGGCCGCGCACCTGGAGCCCCGACGCGCCTCGGGCCCGCGCGAGCGCCCCATCCTCGCGCCGCCGTGCGACGAGTCCCTGCGTGCCGACGCCGAGCGCGAGCGCGAGGGCCGCGAGCGGGCCGGCGAGCGCGAACGAGGCGAGCGTGCGCGACGTCGCGACGTCGGCGACCGCGCTGTCGAGGAGGTCGGGCATGCCCGTCGAGAAGCGCACGCCCCCGAGGTCGGCGGACGCGGACGCCGCCGCCGCGCGCAGCTGCGCAGCGACCGTCGTCGGGTCGGCGACTCCCGCGCCGCTCACGGGGAACCACGCGTCGAGCACGGGTCGCGCCGCCGTCATCGCGAGGACCTCGGGGTCGACGATGCCGAGGACCCGGACCGTCACGCCCCTGTCGAGGTCCTCGAGGACCGCGGGCCCGGCGCCCGCGGGCGTGTGGAGCCAGTAGCCGTCGGACGGGTCGACGACCTCGTACGTGCCGACGAGGGTGTAGCCACCGTCGCTGAGGGTCGCACCGCGGACCTCGCCGACGTCCCACCCGAGCCGCGCCGCGCCGTCGGCCGAGACGAGCGTCTCGGCGGGCTCGCCCGGACGCGGCACGGCGTCGGTCGGGACGCGCCCCTCGACGAGCCGGACGCGCTCGAGGAAGCCCGGGGCGGCAGAGCGGACGAGCTCGGGGAAGCGGACGTCGGACCCGGGACCGTCGGCCACCTGCGCGAGCGGGTCGGTCGCGTCGGACAGGCGCACCTGGGGTTCGCCGACGAGGCGTCGTGCCGGCTCGGGGATCGCGTCCCGCAGCGCGAGGAGGTACGCCTGCGCGGGGCCGAGGACGCGCTGCATGGTGCCCTCGAGGCCGGGCGCCTCGTCCTCGTCGAACGCCCAGCTCGACGTCCGTACGGTGAGGTCGCGTGCGAGGTCCGTGGACGTTCCGACCCGGGCTCCGACGACCTCGGCCTCCATCGCGGCAACGCCCCGGGGCCAGAGAGTGACGACGCCGGCGCCGAGGAGGGCGACGAGCGCGACGACGACGCCTGCACCGACGCGGTGGCGCAGGCTGCGGACGAGGAGCGATGCACGCGAGGACGTGCGGCTCATGCCGACACCTCCCGCAGGTCGCGGTCCTCGGCCTGCCGCACGACGGTCCGGGCGTGGAGCGCGACGAGCCCGGCGGCTCCCGCGGCGAGCACAGCCAGACCCGCGAGCAGCGGCGGGACGTCGAACGCGAGGGGCATCGTGCCGACGCTCCCCGTCGCTGCCCGCACGAGCACGGGAGTCGCGACGAGCGCGACGACCGCCCCCACAGCGAGGCCGACGACAGTGCCCGCGCCGAGCACCCAGGCGGTCTCGGCCGCCCGCAGCCGCCCCTGGCGCCGGCCGTCGAGGCCGAGCGCCCGGAGCGCGACCGTCTCTCCCTCGCGGGTGGCCGCCTGCGCCGCCGTCGTCGAGCGCAGCCCGGCGAGCGCGAGCAGCACGGTCGCGAGGCCAGCGGTCCAGAACGCGGCGGGCACGTCGGTCCCCCGGGGCTCGGCGACGGTGGCGACGTCGTCGTGCGTCGTACCCCAGGCTCCTGCCGCGACGAGGTCGGCGGTGAGCTCGCTGGCGGCCGCGGCCGCAGCCGCGTCGGACGCGTCGGCCCGGAGCCAGACCTCCTCGGAGCGCAGCGCTGCGCCGCCCGCCGCGACCTGGGCCGTGCGCAGGGCGTCGGCGTCGACGAGCACCGCAGGTGCGGGCGCACCCGGCACGGTGTCGCGGATCTCGCTCACGCGGACGTCGACGGTCGCCCCGGCGACGGTCACGGGGAGGGTCCCGCCGACCGCGAGGTCGAGCGCACGGGCGAGCGACGTGTCGATGACGCCGGGCAGGACCGGCGCCGCGGGGTCGCGGGGTCCTCCGGGTCCGACCCAGCGCAGGGTGGTGCCTGCGGGGACCTCGTCCGCGGCGACCTCGTCCGCTGGGGTCCAGGCGGGCTCGCGCGTCCAGGTCGGCGGTCCGGCGGTCCCGTCGGCCCCCGTCATCGCTCCGACCTCGACGGTGATGGCGCCGCCCGCTCCGGCGAGGCTCGCGTCGTCGGACGAGCCGTTGTGGAGGACGTCGTCGGCCGCGACATCGAGCGCGACGACGTGCCACGGCCCCGCGTCGGGCACCTCGAGGCGCAGCGTGCCCGACGCTCCCGCGCCGACGGCATCGAGCTCGACGCCGTCCGCCCTCACGAACGCCCACCGTCCGTCGGCGTCGACGAACCACGCGCTTCCGGTAACGCGGAGCGAGAGGTTCTCGGTGCTGAAGCCCTCCTCGAGCGGGCCCGGAAGGTCGAGTCGGGCGTGCACGGGCACGGTGAGGCCGGCCTCGCCGACCGCGGGGCCGCCGAGGTGCGGTCCTCCGCGGAGCGCATCCGTGATGCCCGCGCCGTCACGCAGGACGACCTCGAGGTCGCCCGGGCGGGCTGCGACGACGGTGACCTCGTCGGAGCCGACGCTCCCGGGCCGCACGACGACCGCCGCGCCCGCGACCGCGCCGGCAGCCGTACCGGGCGCGCGGTTGACGTCGGCGCCCGTCACGGGTCCGCTCGTCGCGACCGTGACCCGGACGTCGGCGCCTGCGGCGAGCGTCGCGAGCCTGGCCCCGCCGAGCGCCACGGACGCCCCGAAGCAGCTCGCGAGGACGAGCGTCCCGACGGCGAGACCGACGACGAGAGCAGGAAGCCTCACCCCGTGTCGGCGCGCAGCGGAGCGAAGCGCGAGGACGCGATCGAGTCCGCGGCCCCGGGCCGCGCGCCGCGCGAGAAGCCCGAACGCCGGACCCGTCGCCTGGACGCCAAGCAGCACGAGGACGACGAGCAGCACGCCGGGGGCGCTCACCGCGAACACGTCGGGCGCGCCCTCCCCCGCGACCGCGAGGCGCCACCCCGCGGCGACGGCGAGCGTACTGAGCCCGACGGCAGTGACGACGGGGCCGGCGGCGACGCTCCCGCGCGGCTCGGCACGCACGATGTCGTCGAGCTGCCGTCCCGCCAGGACGGCCGTCGTCACGGTCGCGACGAGCACCGTGACGGCACCCGCGACGAGGGCACGCGGACCGAGCCCGGCGACGGCTCCGGTCGTCGCGGCGAGCAGCGCAGAGGCGGCGCCTCCGCCGAGAGCCGCGCCGAGCGCCGTGACCGCTCCCGTCTCGAGCCCGGCAAGCGCGCGGAGCTGGCGCCCGCTCACGCCGCGGGACGCGAGGAGCGCGTCCTCGGGCCGACGTCCGGCGACGAGCTGACGCGCGACCCGCCCGAGCCCGACGGCACCCACGACCCCGAGCACGAGCACGGGAACGATCGCGACCTGCCGGAACGCGCCGACACGCGCGGCGAGGCTCGTCGTCGTCGCGACGAGGCCCCCGCTGACGACGACGCCACGAGACTGCGCGTCGGACGCCTTGAACGCGGCCTCGAGCGCTCCGAGGCCGCCCGCGAGCCGCTCGACGTCGTCGGGCTCGACGGTCGCCCTGTCGACCGACACCGTCCACGTGACGAAGGGGGTGTCGGCGGCGTCGGGCGACTGCGCACGCTCGACGACGGTCCGCGCGCCGCGGGTCGCGTCCCCGACGAGGTCCCGGACCGTGCGGTCCTGCGCGTCGGCGTCGGCGAGCAGACGCGTCCGCAGGACAAGCCTGCCGCCGTCGCCGTCGAGGGCCGCGGAGTCGCGCACGACGTCGCGGACGCCCTGCTCGACCTGGCCGAGCACGCCGACGGCGCACGCGACGACGAGCGCCGCAAGGACCCCGAGCGCGACGAGATGCCCGCGGGCCGCCGCAGCGCGACGACCCGCGAGCCTCGCGAGGCCCGTCACGTCCCTCAGTTGACCTTGAGCTCGGCGACCTGGTCGCCCAGCTCGGCGAGGAGCGCGTGGCGCTCCTCGCGACGCCGACGCTGCTCGCCCGGCTCCGGGACGGGCGCGGCGGCGATGAGGCGGCGCGTGTACTCCTCGCGCGGGTGTCCGAGGACGTCCTCGCGCGGGCCTTGCTCGACGATCTTGCCGTTCTGGAGGACGACGACGCGGTCCGCGAGCATGTCGATGACCGCGAGGTCGTGGCTCACGAAGATGCAGCCGAACTGGTACCGCTCCTGCAGCGCGAGGAACATCTTGAGCACCTGCGCCTGCACGGAGACGTCGAGCGCGCTCGTCGGCTCGTCGGCGACGAGCAGCTGCGGGTCGAGCGTCAGGGCGCGCGCGATGCTCACGCGCTGACGCTGACCGCCCGAGAGCTCGTGCGGGTAGCGGTTGATGACGTCGCGCGGCAGCTCGACCGCGTCGAGCAGCTCCCTGACACGTGCGAGCTGGCTCTTGCGGTTGCCGACCTTGTGGACGACGAGCGGCTCGGCGATGCAATCGCCGATGGGGAAGCGCGGGTTGAGCGACGACGCGGGGTCCTGGAAGACGACGCCGACACGCCGGCGGATCGCCTTCTCGGCCTTGCCGTGCGCGCGGTAGAGGTCGGTGCCAAAGATCTCGACTTCGCCACCGGCCGCCGGGATGAGCCCGAGGGCGCAGCGCGCGATCGTGGACTTGCCCGAGCCTGACTCTCCGACGAGGCCGACGATCTCGCCTGGGGCGACGTGGAACGAGACGTCGTCGACCGCACGGAACGGCGTCTTGCCGAGCCGCTGGTACTCGACGACTAGGTTGCGAACGTCGAGCGCGAGCGCGGGCTTCTCGGCCTCGGCGCTCGCCTCCGCGCGCGCGCCGGACACGGCGATGCCGAACTGCTCGGGGCCCTGACCGAGGTGCGGCACGGCGGCAAGGAGCCGCTTGGTGTACGGGTGCTGCGCGTGGTTGAGGACCTCGTCGGCCGTCCCCTCCTCGACGATCTCGCCCTTGAGCATGACTGCGACGCGGTCTGCCATGTCGGCGACGACGCCCATGTTGTGGGTGATGAGGAGGATGCCCGTGTCGAGCTTGTCCTTGAGGGACCGCAGCAGGTCGAGGATGTCGGCCTGGACTGTGACGTCGAGAGCGGTCGTGGGCTCGTCGGCGACGATGACCTGCGGGTCGCACGCGAGCGCCATGGCGATGACGACGCGCTGCCGCTGACCGCCCGAGAGCTCATGCGGGAACTGCGTGACGCGCCGCTCGGGCTCGGGGATGCCGACCATGCGCAGCAGCTCGACCGCGCGGGCGTCCGCGTCCTTGCCGTGCGCGACGTCGTGGAGCTCGAGCGACTCGGTGAGCTGCGACCCGATCGTGAGGACCGGGTTGAGCGCCGTCATGGGCTCCTGGAAGACCATGGCGATGTCGTTGCCGCGCATACTGCGCAGCGCGCCGTCGTCGAGGTCGCCGACGACCTTGTCGCCGACGGTGACGCGCCCGGAGATCCTGGCGTTGCCGGGAAGGAGCCCGAGCGCGGTCATCGAGGTGACGGACTTGCCGGAGCCGGACTCGCCGACGAGGGCGAGAACCTCGCCCGGGCGAACCTCGAGGCTGATGCCCTTGACCGCGTGGACCGAACCGAACTCGGTGCGGAACTTGACGTCGAGGTCGGTGAACGAGAGGACCGGGTCCTGGGTAGTGTCGACGCTCATCAGTCCTTGCTCCTGTTCTGGCGGGGGTCGAAGGCGTCACGCAGCCCGTCGCCGATGAAGTTCACCGTCAGCGCGATGACGAGGATGAGCATGCCGGGCCACCAGAAGAGCCACGGACGGGTGCTGAAGGCGCCCTGGTAGTCGCTGATGAGCTTGCCGAGCGAGACGTCGGGGGCCTGGACCCCGTAGCCGAGGAAGCTGAGCGACGTCTCGAGGAGGATCGCCGAGGCGATCGCGAGCGTCGCCGAGACGATGATGACGCCGATCGTGTTGGGCAGGATGTGCTTGAAGATGATCCGCGTGGGTGAGGTGCCGATCGCGGTGGCCGAGGCGACGAACTCGCGCTCCCGCAGCGAGAGGACCTCTCCACGAACGAGTCGGGCGAGGCCGGTCCACGTGACGATCGCGAGGACGACGGCGAGTCCGATGACCCCCCACTTCGAGGCGATCTTCCCGAGCACCGCGGCGAGGACGAGGAGCGGGATGACGATGACGAGGTCGGTGAGACGCATGAGCAGCGACTCGACCCAACCGCGGAAGTACCCGGCGACGCCACCGATGACGGTGCCGATGAGGGTCGAGCCGATCCCGACGACGAACGCGATCATGAGCGAGATCTGCGTGCCACGCATCGCGAGGGCGAAGTAGTCCTTGCCCGTGTCGTCCTGCCCGAGCGGGTGCTCGCCGAGGCTGAAGGGCCACAGCTGGAGCGTCGGTCGGCCGCCGTTGACGACGTTGGCAGCCTTGGAAAAGTCCTTGTCCCACCAGCCGGGGAACGGGCCGAAGCCGATCGACGTGTAGGCGACGACGACGATGATGAGGAGCACGACGAGCGAGGTCATGGCGCCCTTGTGGCGCAGGAAGCGGCGCAGGACCAGCTGCCCCTGGGAGTAGGACTTCTGCGAGGCGTCAGGAACGGCCTTCTCGACGTCGAGGTCGATGCCTGAGACGACGGGCTCGACACCGCCGACGCCGGGGCTCGAGGTCTGGAGGTTCTCGTGCGGTGCAGGGGTGTTGGGATCAGTCATGGCAGGCTCCGCTGAGGGCGTGGGGGGCGGCGGACGGGACGAGGGTCATCAGTCTCACCGCCTGATCCGGGGGTCGAGCGCCGCGTACGCAAGGTCGGCGACAAGGTTCATGAGGATCGCCGCCGTGCCGGTGACGAGGAAGAAGGCCATGACGGGCGCGGGGTCGACGTGGTCGAGCCCGGTGCGGAAGAGCTCGCCCATGCCCTTCCAGCCGAAGACCTGCTCCGTGATGACGGCCCCTCCGATAAGCCCGGCGAAGTCGAACGCGACGATCGTCGTGATGGGGATGAGCGCGTTGCGGAAGCCGTGCTTGACGATGACGACGCGCTCGGAGAGCCCCTTGGACCGAGCGGTGCGGATGTAGTCCTGGTTCATCACCTCGAGCATCGAGGACCGCGTGTACCGCGTGTAGGACGCGATGGAGATGAGCGTGAGGACGATCGTCGGAAGGATGATCTGGGCGCCCTTGTCGAGGAAGGACTCCCAGAAACCGCCTGCGAAGTTCGGCGTCTGCGACCCGATTGTCGAGATGGGGCGCGGCTTGAGCCCGAGCAGCGACGCCCAGTGCCGGCTCGCGACGTCAGCGATGGTGAGCATGCCCATGATGACCGCGACAGACATCGAAAGGACCGTCGCGGGCTTGCGCGAGTATCCGCCGACGAACCAGCCGATGGCCGCGGAGACGAGGAGCGCGACGGGGAGCAGCCCGAAGATCGTGCCCCAGCCCCCCTTCTCGAGGAGGGGCAGCACGATGAGATGGCTCGCGGTCCCGGCGGCCACCGTGCCGAGCGTCGCGTAGAGGACGCGGCGGTTGCGGATGCCGCTGAAGAGCGCCGTCGCACCGACGGCGGCCCCGAGACCGACGAGCAGCACGAACGCGATGCCGAGCATCGGGCGGCGGAACCACTCGGTCGCCGAGAAGTAGGACATCGCTGCGACGACGAACACGAGGGTGGCGCCGGCAGTGAGGGCGCGGCGCTTGGCGGACCCGCCGAGCACGCCCTGGAGGATGACCGCGAGGACGATCGCCGTCCCGGCGATCTGGGCGAGCGTGAACGTCGGTTCCCGGATCCAGTCGTTGAAGCGGATCGCGCCGTACTCCTTGAGGAGGACGGCGGCCCAGAAGACGGGCAGCGAGAAGAAGAGGAAGGCGAGGAACGTCACGACATAGTCGAAACCGGAGTACTGCCGGATCGCGGTCGCGATACCGACGATGACGCCGATGACGATCGCGAGGACGGTCGCGAGGACGACGAGGCGGAGCGTCGACTGGGCAGCGTTGCCCAGGAGGCTCCCGACGTCGGTCCCGTTCATGTTGGTGCCGAGGTCGCAGCTGAGCGTCACGCACTTGGCGATCCCCCCGAGCCAGACCCCGTAGCGCTGGAACCAGGGCGTATCGAGGCCCATGAACTCGGTTCGCTGGCGGATGAGGTGTTCCTTGTTGTCGGCGTTCGACTCGCGCAGGTCGGCGAGCGGGTCGCCGGAGATGGTCACGAGGAAGAACAGCAGCATCGAGCCGCCGAGCAGCACCAGGAACGAGGCTCCGAGCCTGCGCAGGATGAACTTGGCCACGGACGATTCCTTCACGTCTCTGGGTGGTGCGGGGATGGTCGGCACGGCACCGTCGCCGGGAACGCTTCGTGGGCGTGCCCGGTGGCATCCTCGCGCGGCTGGGGTGAGGTCGCGGACGACCTCACCCCAGCGGTCTTGCTTGTACCAGCCTAACGTCGCGAGAGCGGGTCAGGCGTGTGCGACGGTCACTGGACCGTCACGCGTCATTCAGGATGCGCGGACCCACTGCTCCGCGTTCCACGCGACGGTCGACTGGGTCGCCGTCTTGCGAACGTTGGAGATGGTGGCGTCGTACGCGACGAGGCCCGGGTGGGCGAAGAGCGGGATGCCGTACAGCGTGTCCCAGAGCTCCTTCTCGATGATCTTCACCTGCTCCTGCTGCTTGGCGGTGTCGAGCGTCGAGCCGAGGGTCTCCCAGGCCTTGTCGACGGTCTCGTTCTTGTAGCCGCCGTAGTTCTGCTGGCCCGTGGAGGAGTAGATGTTCTGGCCCGAGACGATCTGGCCGGAGCCGGCCCACGCGAAGAGCGCGACCTCGTAGTCACCGTTCGGCAGGGTCTTCGCGAAGAAGTCCTTGTTGCCGACGTCCGTGATCTCGAAGCCAGCCTCGTCGCACGAGGACTTGATGAGCGCAACCTCGTTGGTACGACGCGGGTTCGGGGCCGAGTAGCCGATACGCACCTTGACGGGCGTCTCGACGCCGGCGGCGGCGATCTTGGCCTTGGCACCCTCGATGTCGACCTGGTCGTACTGACCCTTGTAGGCGGCGGAGACGACGTCTGCGTAGTTGTCCTGGAAGGGGAAGACCTCGCGGGCGTTCATGACGACAGCCTCAGGGTCGACAGGCTTGACCAGGTTGTCGACGATCTGCTGGCGCGGGACGCACATCGCGAACGCCTCGCGGAGCTCGAGGGAGTCCTTGAAGACTCCGCTGTTGAAGTTGAAGTCGAGGTGCTCCCACGTGAGCGACTGCCCCGCCTCGGTCTTCACGCTGTCGCCGAGGGCCTTGACCTGCGCGACGGTGTCGACGACTGCCTGCGGCTCGATGATGTTGAGGTCACCGTTGGCGAGCGCCTGGACCTGAGCGTCGGGCGAGACGAAGCGGTAGACGAGCGTCTTCGTCGCGGCCGGAGTACCGAAGTACTTCTCGTTGGCCTCGAGGGTGACGGACTGGCCGGCCTCCCACGACTTCAGCTTGTACGGCCCGGAGACGGGCGTGATCGCGGGGTCAGGAAGCGTGCCCGGCGTGTTCGAGAGCCAGCCCTCGTTCCAGAACTTGGCCGCGGGGCGGAGCTTCTCGATGTCCTTGTCCTGGATCGCCTTGACGAGCTCCTCGACCGTCATGCCAGCCTGCTCGGCCACGATGTGCGACGGGAAGGCGCCACCGACCTGGAGCTGGTAGTCGGGGTACGGGTCCTTGTACTCGTACGAGAACGTCTTGCCGCCGACCTCGCCCTTGGGGCCCTCGAGGACACGGCCACCGAAGTCGAGACCACCGACGTGGTTGAACAGAGGCTTGTCGGAGCCGTCGTCGTTCTTGCCGTCGACCATGGCCTGGGCAGCCCAGTCGAGGAGGTAGTCCTCGTAGGCGATCGGGGTGCCGTCGGACCACGTAGCGTTGTCCGCGAGCGTGTACTCGACGACCATCGGCTCCTCGGACGTCAGCTTGAACGTGCCGAACTCCGGGTCCTGGTGGATGGAACCGTCGGTGCCGAAGTAGATGAAGCCACCGATGAGACGGTCGTTGATGACCGAGTTGTACGTCGAGTACGTCTCAGGGGTGTTGTTGTTGTACCCGAGCCACTCCTCGCCACCGAGGGTGTACGAGATGGTGTCGTCCTTCGTCGAGATCTCACCGAGGTCGGCCTTGCCGGGACCCTCGGGAGCGGCGGAGCCACCCGGGCTCGTCGTGGTGTTGGATGCGCCCGGCTTCGGGTCCTCGGACGTGCCGCACGCGCTGAGCACCAGCGCACCGGACGCCAGGAGCGCGAGCGGAGCCGCAAACTTCCTGATCTTCAATGTTCCTCCTCGGTGGACGACGCACGACCCCGGGTCGTCGGGTCCCGACGCGGGGGCAGCCACCCCCGTGCCGTCGTGCGCCACGTCAAGAACCAACTGTGGTTCCCCGGAACCGTACACAGCAAATCCGGTGACGCGGGCCACTTTCTGCGGTAGATGGTGCATCGTTACAAAGACGGAACACGAATGAAACACGGGACGACTGCGCCAGACTGACTTCCGCCCGACGTTGTGACCTGCGAGAACACCCCTCGATCTCACAGTGCGGACGCAATGTGACCACGATGCACCCATTTCTCACGTGGTCCGGAACACATCCCAGGAATGTCGGGTGAGTCCAATTCGTTACTCAGTACCCGCGGTATCAAGCCTCGGACAGAATTGTCCGGCGCCTGGGACGCTGCTCCCCCACCTGCACGCTTCCCGCTGCTCCCCGGCATACGCACGCCGCCCTAGGCTCGTCCTCATGACCACCGTGCTCCTCACCGGCTTCAATCCCTTCGACGACGCACCGTGCAACCCGTCCGCCGAAGCGGTCGCACTCGTCGCCGCCGCGTGGGACCGTCCCGAACGCCTCGTCACCGCGACCCTCCCCGTCGCGTTCGCACGAGCGCGCGACGAGCTCGCGCGCCTCGTCACCGAGTACGCCCCCGCGCTCGTCGTCGCGACGGGCCTCGCGGGCGGGCGCGCGGGCCTCACCGTCGAGCGCGTCGCCGTCAACCTCGCCGACGCACGCATCCCCGACGACGACGGGCGCCGCCCGGCCGGCGAGCCGCTCGACCCCACGGGCCCGGACGCCTACCTCCTTCGCGGGCCCGTCAAGGCGGCCGCCGCTGCGGCGACCGCCGCGGGCGCCCCGGCGGCGATGTCTCTCACGGCCGGCGCCTACGTCTGCAACGCGGTCGCCTATCACCTCGGCTCCTGGTCGCGCGGAGGCACCGGACGCCGCGCGGCGTTCGTGCACGTGCCGTGGGACGAGCACGGTCCGGCCGGCAGCCCGCAGACGCCGCTCGTGACGACGGCGACGGGGCTGCGCGCCATCGTCGACGCTTTCCTCGACGTTCCCGACGACCTCGTCGTCGCGGACGGCCCGACGCACTGACGCCGCCGCGCACGGCTCGCAACTCGCTGCGGCATCGCAGCGGAACAGACGGAACCCGGTTTCCGTCGTACCCATGCGCACGCTCTCACGAACTGCTAGCCTCGCGAGCGTCCGGCGAGCAACCGATTTCTCGCCGCCCGTGCCAAGGACGACACGGGTTCACCACTCGACGAGGAGCTGCAGTGAGACGTACCCCCACCCATGCCCGGCGAGCCTGGGCCGCGTTCGGCGCCGTCGTACTCGCGACCGGCGCGCTGGCCCCCGCGGCAGTCGCCGCGGACGCCGCCGCTCCCGGCGGCGCCCCGGGAAGCTGGAAGATCGACCACATCGGCGTCGGCTCCGGCGGCTCCGCCGTCCTGGACGCCGACGGCACCCTCGTCGTCGACGCGACGAGCGCGAGCAACAAGATCGCCGACTCCGAGGACGGCTTCTGGTACTACTACACGCCGGTCGACGCCGCCACGGAGAACTTCACCCTCACCGCCACCTTCACCATCGACGACGCGTCGAAGAAGGACGGCCAGTCCGGGTTCGGCCTCCTCGCCGTCGACGACCTCGTCCCCGGCAACACGTCGGCCCGCTACATGAACTCCGTCGGCACCATGGCCGCCCGGTACCGCGTCGACGGCGCGACCGTCAACGGCATGCCCGGCGCACGCATCGTCACCGGCTACACCGAAGCCCCGACGGTCGCGTCCGCGAACCGCGACATGACCCAGTCCCGGCCCTTCGACCTCACGTGGCGCGACGACCGCGTCGCCACCCCCTCGTCCCCGCGCTTCGAGACCGGTGACACGTTCACCATGACGCTGCGCCGCTCCAACACGGGCTACCACTTCTCGACGACGCTCGACGGCACGCCGCACGAGGAGATCCTCTACGACCGCACCGTCCTCGACACCCAGAGCGCCGACCAGCTCTACGTCGGCATCGCCGTCGCCCGCAAGATCAAGGTGACCGTGAGCGACATCCGCTACACGACGGTCGCCCCGGCCGACGACGACCCCGCGCAGCCGCGGCCCACCGAGCACGTCATCCCCCGCCTCGTCGCCGACGTACCCGCGACGACCTCCCGCACGACGCTCGACGTCCCCGTCACCGCGAACGTCCACGGCACCGCCGTCGTCGTCGACGCCGCAGGCACCCCCGTGAGTGACCCGGTCACCGTGGCCCCGGGCGTCGAGCAGACCCTCACGATGCCGCTCGTCGCAGGACGCAACACCCGCAACGTCCGGCTCACGCCCGCTCCGCGCGCCGAGCAGACGCAGCTCAAGGACTGGGAGGAGCTCACGAGCTACGACCCGCTGCTCGTCGACGTCTCCGTCACCGTCGACCGCCTCGGTGTGCCCGGCGAGGCGATCTTCGTCGCACCCGACGGCACCCCCGACGGCGCCGGCACGCCCGCGTCCCCCGTCGACGTCCACACCGCTGTCTCCTACGTCCAGCCCGGCCAGCAGATCGTCCTCGCCGGCGGCACGTACGCCCTCACCGAGGCCGTCGTCGTCGAGCGCGGCAACGACGGCACGGTTGACGCACCTATCACCCTCATGTCGGCGCCCGGCCAGCGCGCCGTCCTCGACCTCACCGGATCCGCCCGCGGCGGCATCCTGCTCCGCGGCAACCACTGGCACCTCTTCGACCTCGAGCTCAAGAACGCGCCGTCGACCGGCAAGGCACTGCTCGTCTCGGGCAGCCACAACGTCGTCGAGCGCATCGAGTCCCACCACAACCTCGGCACGGGCATCCAGGTGTCCGCGGTCTCCGAGTCGACCCCGCGGGCGCAGTGGCCCGCGCACAACCTCGTCGTCTCCTCCGTCTCCCACAACAACGCCGACCCCTCGGCGAACGACGCCGACGGCTTCGCCGCCAAGCTCACCGTCGGCGACGGCAACGTCTTCCGCTGGAACATCGCCCACCACAACATCGACGACGGCTGGGACCTCTACGCCAAGTCGACGACGGGCCCGATCGGCAACGTCGTCGTCGAGCAGTCCGTCGCCTACGCTAACGGGCGCGTCGCGGACCCTGCCGACACGCGCGTCGGCGAGGGCAACGGCTTCAAGCTCGGCGGCGAGTCCATGCCCGGCCAGCACGTCCTGCGCAACTCCGTCGCCTTCGACAACCTCGCCTCGGGCGTCACGAGCAACTCCGGCCCCGACGTCCGCGTCGACCGTGTGACCTCGGTGACGAGCGCCTCCCGCAACCTCTCGCTCTACACGAGCGCCGCGACGACCGACTTCCGCGTCACCGGCTTCCTCTCGTGGCGCGGCACGGTCGCCGACCAGGTCGCGCTCAAGAACCAGGCGGACACGATCACGACCGACCCGAGCAACGTCCTCGACCTGCGCACGGGTGCCGGGGCGCTCGCGCGCGCCGCGCTCGCGACGTCCGCGGACGTCGACGCGACGTGGTTCGAGTCCGTCGACACGAGCATCGTGCCGACGATCGCCGCCGACGGCTCGATCGACATGCACGGTCTGCTCGTGCCGACCGCGGCCGCGCCCGCTGGGACGGGTGCGGTGCTCGGCACCAACCCCTCGCCGACGCGCCTCGTCGTCATGCCGCCCGTCGGCTCGTCCGTCGAGCCGACGGACCCGCCGTCGACGACGCCGCCTACGACGCCGCCCACGACGACCGAGCCGACCGACGCACCCGATCCGACGCAGGAGCCCACGGAGGGGACGACGACGCCGACCGACGAGCCGTCGACGGGCGCGCCGACCGACGACGCGACGGGCGCGCCCACGCACGACGGGGTCGACGACTCCGAGGGTGACGACGACGCGACCGACGACCCGAGGGACGACGCAGCAGGCCCGTCCGACGGCGAGCTGCCGGTCACGGGTGTCGCTGGTGGGGCCGTCGCCGCCGCCCTCGCGGCCGTCCTCCTCACGGCGGGCGCAGTCCTGCGCTCGCGTCGCGAGCAGGAGGTCTAGCCGACAACCCACCGGGTGCCGACGACGTCCCCGCCCCGCCACGGGGCGGGGACGTCGTCGCGCTAAGGTCGGGGACATGCCACCCCGCACGCGCGCCACGACGTACGCACGACGGCGCAAGCGTCGCCTCGCCGCCGTGACGAACGACCTCACGCCCGCCGAGTGGACGGCCCTCACCGCGGCGTGGGGCGGCTGCGCCTACTGCGGCGCGAACGGCATCCCGCTGCAGAAGGACTGCGTCCTGCCCGTCTCCCGCGGCGGCCGCTACACGGCGACCAACGTCGTGCCCGCGTGCCGCTCGTGCAACGCGAGCAAGTGCAACGACGAGGTCACCGGGTGGATGCGCCGCAAGCGCCTCGACGAGCGCGCGTTCCTCGAGCGCTGGGCGGTGCTGCTCCACGCGGCCCGCGCGGCGGCGTCCGACGCCGGTGACGGCGACGCTGGCGAAGGTGACGCTCATGGGGACGACGCTCGTGACGTCGACGCCGGTGGTGACACGCCCGAGGTCGGGGCGTTCCCCGGCGCCGCGACCCTGACGGACGCATAGCCCGTGGAGGACCTCGTCGTGCTGCCCGCGCCCGGCGCGCCCCGCGGGCTGCACATCCCCGCGAGCGAGCTCGTCGAGCAGTTTTCCCACTCCTCGGGGCCGGGCGGTCAGGGCGTCAACACGTCGGACTCGCGTGTCCAGCTGAGCCTCGACCTCGCGACGACGTCCGCGCTCGACGACGCGCAGCGCGCCCGCGTCCTCGCGGCGCTCGCGCCGCGGCTCGCCGGGACGGTCCTCACCGTCGACTCCTCCGAGCACCGCGCGCAACACCGCAACCGTCGGGCCGCACGTGAACGACTCGCGGCGCTCCTGCGTGAGGCCGTCGCTCCCCCGGTCGTCCGCCGCGCGACCCGCCGGACCGCTGGCTCCCAGCGACGCCGCCTCCAGGCGAAGCGCGAACGTGCCGAGACGAAGCAGGCCCGCCGCCGGCCGTCGGCCGACTGACGCAGCACGGACCGAGGCGCTCAGGTCGCTCGGCGTCGCGTCGTCGCGGTTTCCTGGGCCCCGCAACCTTCCGGCGGCCGCCTACGCTACAGATTCCAGGGCTTCTACGCTCCAGATCTCACGCTCCCGGCGAGAGGCGCTCGACCTCGGGGTAGTGCCGACTCATGCGCGCGTCTCCCCGCGCAGCGCGCCGATCTCCGCGGCGAGCTCTGCACGCAGCGGGTCGTGCTGGGGGCCGAGCGCGTGCGCCGGATCGCGCCAGTGGTCCGGCGTGTAGAGCCACACGGGCTTGCGGACGAGCGCCTCCGGCTCCCAGTCGTAGCGGGGCCACACGTGCGCGTGGAGGAATGCGTCGGCGTTGCCGAGGATCTCGACGTTGACCCGCCGGTAGCCGGCGTCGCGGCGCGCGCACACGTTTTCGACCGCCGTCGCGACGAGGTCGGTGTCCGCGAGGAACGCCACACGGTCCGCGCGCGGCAGGTCGCTCAGGCGGTCGACGCCCGGGACCTTCGTGAGCGCGAGGCTGTAGCCGGGCAGCCACTGCACGTCGCCGACGACGGCGAACGCCGCGTCGAGCTCCGCGAGGACGGTCGGGTTGCGACCGTCGAGCGCGGCCCGGACCCTGTCGGTGCGCCAGTCTGTCATGCTGCTCCCCGTCGTCCGCGGGCCGCTCCACACGGCCCTCGGGAACCCACGCTACAGATCGTCGGCGATCTCGCGCCGTTCAGGGCCAGCCGAGCCACCGTGGTGTCGTCGCGACGTACCTCTCGTACTCGGCGCCGAAGCGTTCGTGGAGGACGGCCTCCTCGACGGGCACCTGGAGGCGGTCGATCGCGACGAGGAACGCCGCGACCGGGAGCGCCGCGAGCGGCGTCCTCCGCCAGATCGCGTACGACGTGAGCGCGCCCGCGAGCGCGAGGTACATGGGGTTGCGGGTCACGTAGTTGGGCCCGTTGACGACGAGCGTCGACGCACCGACGTGCACCGGGTCGAGCGTCGTGCCCCGCGCGTGGAAGCGCAGGACCGCACCTGCGCCGAGCGCGGCTGAGCCGACGCCGACGGCCGTCGCGGCGAGCGTCGACGCGCGCGTCGGTTCCCGGCCTCTAGCGAGCGCGCGCTGAGCCGCGAGCGCGGCCGCAGCGATGACGGGAGGTGGCAGGCGGAGGCTCATGGTCACCATGGCGTGGTGGCCGTCCACTGCCCGGGAACCCGCAGGTCGAGCGTCGCTGGGACGAGATCGACGTCGATGTCCGCCTCGATGCTGAGCCGTTCGACGAGGTCCGCGCCGCTCTGGTCGGTCGTCCCCATGTGCCACCTCCGTCGTCGGGATGCGTCCACGCTACGCCGCGCGCCTGCACGGAGCCACGTTCCGGTTTTTCACGGGGATCGCCGGTGCGGGCGCGGGCGACCCCGCACATACTGGGGGCATGTCCTTCCACGTCCCCGACGGCCTCGTCCCGGCAGGTCGTGACCTGCGCGCGTACACCGACGAGCTGCGACCGGAGCACGCCATCGTCCGCAACGACCGCGACGAGTGGGTGCTCCTCAGCCATAACCTCGTGCGGCGCGCAGCACTCGACGCGACGACGTTCTCGAGCACGGCCTCGCGCTTCCGTCAGGTGCCCAACGGGCTCGACGGCGACGAGCACACGGGCTTCCGGGATGCGCTCGACCCGCTGCTGAGCACCGAAGCGCTCGCGCGGCACGTTCCCGTGTTCGAGCGGGTCGCGGCCGAGCTCGTCGCCCAGCTGCCGACGGGCGCGGCGGTCGACGCGGTCGGCGAGATCGGCGCGGTGTTCGCCGTCCGCGCGCAGAGCGCATGGCTCGGCTGGCCGGCGTCCGTCGAGAACCGCCTCCTCGCGTGGATCGGTGAGAACTACGCGGCGACCCGCTCGGGCGACCTCGCTCGCACGCGCCAGGTAGCCAACGACTTCGACGAGATCATCCGTACGGTCCTCGCGGGCCGCAGCCCCGATGCGTCGCCGGACGCGGACGTCACCGACCAGCTGCTCGCCGTGACGATCGACGGGGCGCCGCTCGCGCACGACGACGTCGTCTCGGTGCTGCGCAACTGGACGGGTGGCGATCTCGGGTCGATCGCGTTGTGCACGGGCGTGCTCGTGCACGGCCTCGCGACCGCTTCTGCCCTTCAGGATCGCCTGCGCTCGGGCGTCTCGGACGCCGAGCTCGACGCGATCTGCGACGAGCTCCTGCGCCGCGACTCGCCGTTCATCGGCAACCGCCGTGTCACGACGTGCCCCGTCGACCTCGACGGCGTGCAGATTCCAGCGGGTGCGAAGGTCAAGCTCCACTGGACGTCGGCGAACCGTGACGAGGACGTGTTCGGCGACCCTGACGTGCTCGACGCCGCGGGCAACGCCCCGCACAACCTCGTCTACGGGATCGGCAAGCACGCGTGCCCAGGCCGGACGCTCGCGACGATCGAGCTGCGGACGCTGGTCCGGGCGCTGCTCGCGGGCACGAGCACGCTCGTGCTCGACGACGACGCCTCACCGGTGCGCGAGGTCGCGCCTGTCGGCGGCTGGGCGAGCGTGCCGGTGGTGCTCGGCTGACGCGATGTGGCCCGCGAGCGCTGGCGGGCGCGCCCGGGGACCAGGGCCGCTCAGCGCCACGGGCTGACCAGCGTGGGGCGGGCAGGGTGCGCGCGGTGTAAGGTCTGAGTTACTACGGAATCGCTTGTAGAAAATAAGGAGACGCCATGGCATCGCCCGACGACACCACGCTCGTCGCGACGGTCGACGTCCTCCTGCGAGCCCTGCGCGCCCTCGGCAGCGCAGGTCGCCCCGACGCCGCCAACCGGCTCGCAGCCCGCGCCTGGCTCGCGCTCCGGGACGAGCACCCGCGCCAGGCCGAACGCATCAACGGCACGATGCACCACCTCGCCCGCCAGCCCACGGAACCGTGCGCCAGCACGGCCACGGCACGCCCAACCCAGGAGAGAACATGAGCAACGACACGCAGCTCGACGTCCGCAACGACGTGCCGCAGCGACGCCACGAGCTGATCCTGCAGACCTACCACGACCTGCAGGCCGGCACCGCCTTCGAGCTCGTCAACGACCACGACCCCAAGCCCCTCTGGTACCAGTTCGACGCCGAGTTCCCCGGCCAGTTCACCTGGGAGTACCTCGAGCAGGGGCCCGACGTCTGGCGCGTCCGGATCGGCCGCCCCGCAGCCTGAACCTCGGCGGGATCTTCCCGGGCGCGCTGCTCGCGCTCACGCACGCACCCCCCTGGTTCCCTGCGTCACACGTCGGTGCAGCGTCGACGGGCGCAGCCCGGACGTACCCCCTCACGTGGCCCTCCGGCGTGCCCCGCAGCCGCCGCGGTTGACGCGGGCCGCGTCGCGCACGAGCCGGCGGAGCGCGTCGTCGTCGACCTTGTCGCCCTCGGCGAGGTCGATCGCACGGACCGTCTCCCCGTCGAGGCGCGCGTTGAAGAGGCCTGCCGGGTCGTCGAGCCGGGCACACTGGGGAACGTCAGCGGCACGGCCGCCTTGAGAATGTCAGCCATCGCGACGTTGCCGTCGCAGAACGTCAGCGGCAGTCGTCGTCGCACGCCGGGGCCTCGCGCTCGCCCGTAAGCACGGAGACGGGCGTCGCGCAGCACGGGTCGCCCTTCCACGCCTCGAGGCCCTCGCGGACGGCGAGCACCGCGATGACAAGGGCCGCGACGGAGTCGGCCCACGCCCAGCCGAGCAGGGCGTTGAGCAGGAGCCCGACGAGCAGCGCCGCCGAGAGGTAGGTGCAGATGAGCGTCTGCTTGGAGTCGGCGATCGCCGATGCCGAGCCGAGCTCGCGGCCCGTCCGGCGCTCGAACCAGCTGAGGAACGGCATGACGACGAGGCTGAGCGCTGCGACGGCGATGCCGACCGGTGAGCGCTCGGGATCGCGCAGGCCCGTGAGCGACAGGAGGGCGTCGACGGTGACGTACGCGGCGAGCGCGAAGAACGAGACCGCGATGACGCGGAGCGTCACCTTCTCGCGGCTCTGCGGGTCCGGCGCGGAGAACTGCCAGGCGACCGCCGCGGCCGAGAGCACCTCGACGATGGAGTCGAGGCCGAACCCGATGAGCGCGGCCGACGACGCGGCGGACCCTGCGAGCAGGGCGACGCACGCCTCGACGACGTTCCACGTGATGGTGATCGCGACGACGATCCTGATCCGTCGACGCAGGACCGCGATGCGCGCGGGGTCGAGCGCGAGGACGGTCATCGGTCGCCTCCGGCGTCGCAGCATCCAGGTACGGCGCACTCGACGTCGAGGCACGGCGCGTCCTCGTCGACCGCGAGGGTGACGTCGACGAGCGCGAGGAGCGCCGCGGCGAGGTGCGGGTGGGCGATCTCGTAGCGCGTCCGGCGCCCCTCGGGCTCGACGACGACGATGCCGCAGTCGCGCAGGCACGTGAGGTGGTTGGAGACGTTCGAGCGAGTGAGCCCGAGCTCGCGCGCGAGCTCGGCCGGGTAGCCGGGGGTGTCGAGCAGCGTGAGGAGGATCCGGGAGCGCGTCGGGTCCGCCATGGCCCGGCCGAGCCGGTTCATGACGTCGAGACGCGAGGCAATGGTCAGCACACGATGACTATACAGCCGCGGCTGAAGTATGGTCGTCGAACCCAAGGGCGCCGCCGCGGGGGCGCCGGACTCCGGTACCGTCGGGCCTGAGAGCACCGGAACCCGCACGACACGCGCCTCGTACCGCGCACCGGAAGAACCACCATGCCGCTGCACCCCGGGCTCGCCCCCGTCGCCGGACTGCTCGGCACCTGGCGCGGCGACGGCGCCGGCGAGTACCCGACGATCACGCCGTTCACCTACACCGAGGAGCTGACGTTCACGGACGTCGGCAAGCCGTTCCTCCACTACGTGCAGCGCACCTGGTCCCCCGCAGGCGCGCCCATGCACACCGAGACCGGCTACGTGCGCGTCGTGGGCGGCGCGACCGTCGAGCTCGTGCTCGCCCTGCCGACGGGCCAGACCGAGCTCGCCGAAGGGCCTCTCACCGTGACGGACGACGGCTTCACGTGCGCGCTCGCGGCGCGCGTCATGAACTCCTCGAGCGCCAAGCAGGTCGACGCGACCGAGCGGCACCTCACGCTCGACGGCGACACCCTCACGACCCGCTTCGCGATGGCGGCCGTCGGCGTGCCGATGACGGGGCACCTCACCTCGGAGCTGCGCAGGGTCTGAGCGGTCACGCGTCCGCGGCAGCGCCGACGCTCGCGTACGCCTCACGGCTGCCGAGCATGAAGTGCTGCCCGGACTCGCTCGCGAAGCACGCCGTGCCGGGGCCGGACATCTCTGGGTTGAGCGTCCAGCCGAGGGCCGTGTCGAAGACGGTCGCGCGCTCGACGCTCTCGACGGGGCAGGTGAGGAAGAAACTCATCCCCTCACGCTTGCGACGTGGAGGTCGCCGTCAACGGTGGTTTCCCCGTCGGGCACGGCAGACGGATCTCCACCCGCTCCCTCTCTGCCCTGAGGTAGCGCGAGAGTCCGTGCCAGGCACGGCTGCAGCAGAGGCCCGCCGGGCGCTCAGGCCTTCTTCACGACCGACGACTTCAGCTGCATGCGCCCGAAGCCAGGCACGGTCGCGTCGATGTCATGACCGTTGACGGGCTCGGCGAGCAGGCGGATGCCCTTGACCTTCGTGCCGACCTTGATCGACCCGCCGCCGGCGCCGGAAACCTTGAGGTCCTTGACGATCGTCACGGTGTCGCCGTCGGCGAGCTCGTTGCCGACGGCGTCGCGGACGGCCGCGTCCGGGGCATCCGACGGCTCCGAGGCGGACCACTCGTAGCCGCACATCGGGCAGATGAGCAGCGCGCCCTGCTCGTACGTGTAGGCCTCGGAACACTCGGGGCACGGGGGAAGGACGTCAGACACGGGATCGGGCTCCTTGACGGGTTCGGCACGGGGCGACGCCACCGCGCCCCTCCGCACCGTACGCCACGTGGAGGCCACGCCACTGAGGCGTGGCGCCGACGCGTCCGTCACGCCGGGGCGACCCGTCAGGCGAGACCGTCGCGCATGGTGCCGGAGAGACTGTCGAGCCGCTCCGTGACGCCGAGCGTGAACCACTGCGCGTCGAGCTCGTCCCAGAGCTGCTCGTCCGCGTCGTCGAGCTCCTGCGACGGACCATCAGGTCGCATGCGCACGTACTCAGCATGAGCGTGCTTGACGAGAGCGGCGACAGGCGCGAGCCCCAGGAGCTCGAACGCCGCTTCGGCCGCGGCAAGGTCATCTGCAGATCCGCTGGCGAGGTAGTTCTCGACGGCACCCACCAGTCCCGCGTTGTCGGCACCTCCTGCGAAGCTCAGCGCCGCGCCGTAGGCCCGGAATCGCTCCGAGGCGCTCGCGTCCCCGTCGACGTACGCGTCGATCGCTGCTTGGTGGATGTCCATCGTGCTCCGTTCATCGCGCCGAGCGGTGGGTACGTGCGCACCACCGGACAAACTGTCCAGGAGAACGTTATCTTGCCGGACGACCTCACCTCGATCGCGAACGATCCAGAGAGCGTCACGTGCGACGAGACTGCCGGAGGGTGCACTCCCCCGACACGACGACGCCCCGACCGCCTCATCACGAGGCAGCCGGGGCCGCGATCAGATCGATGCTCGGGGTACGCGGGTCACACGTTGAACCGGAACTCCACCACGTCCCCGTCCTGCATGACATAGTCCTTGCCCTCGATGCGTGCCTTGCCCGCGGAGCGCGCGGCAGCGACGGACCCGGCCTCGACGAGGTCGTCGAACCCGATGACCTCGGCCTTGATGAAGCCGCGCTCGAAGTCGGTGTGGATGACGCCCGCGGCCTGCGGGGCGGTCCAGCCCTGACGGATCGTCCAGGCGCGCGATTCCTTGGGGCCGGCCGTGAGGTACGTCTGCAGGCCGAGCGTGTGGAAGCCGACCTTCGCGAGCTGGTCGAGGCCGGACTCGTCCTGGCCGTTCTCGGCAAGCATCTCGGCGGCCTCGTCCTCGTCGAGCTCGACGAGCTCGGACTCGAACTTCGCGTCAAGGAAGATCGCGTCGGCGGGCGCGACGAGCTCGCGGAGCTCGGCCTGCATGGCCTCGTCGGCGAGGCCCGCGTCGTCGGTGTTGAAGACATAGATGAACGGCTTGGCCGTCATGAGCTGGAGCGACGCGATCTCGCTGAGGTCGAGCTTCTCGGACGCGGCGGCGGAGAAGAGGGTGCGACCGGACTCGAGGATGGCCTGCGCCTTGAGCGCCGCCGCGAGGAGCACGGGGTCACCCTTCTTGATCTTCACCTCCTTCTCCATGCGCGGGACCGCCTTCTCGAGGGTCTGGAGGTCCGCGAGGATGAGCTCGGTGTTGATCGTCTCGATGTCGTCCTTGGGCGAGACCTTGCCGTCGACGTGCACGACGTCGGGGTCCGCGAACGCGCGGGTCACCTGGCAGATCGCGTCGGCCTCACGGATGTTCGCGAGGAACTTGTTGCCGAGCCCCTCACCCTCGGACGCGCCGCGCACGATGCCGGCGATGTCGACGAACGACACGGTAGCGGGCAGGATGCGCTCCGAGCCGAAGATCCCCGCGAGCACCGTGAGGCGCTCGTCCGGGAGCGGCACGACACCGACGTTGGGCTCGATCGTCGCGAACGGGTAGTTCGCGGCGAGCACCTGCGCGCGGGTGAGGGCGTTGAAGAGGGTCGACTTGCCGACGTTGGGAAGACCGGCGATTCCGATAGTGAGGGCCACGGGCACACAGTCTACGGGGGCTAGGGTTGGCCGGTGCACGACCTGCCGTCCTCCGCGCCCCGCCAGACCATGCTCGTCGTCGGGATGGTCACCCTCATCACCGCCGGAGCGTTCGAGTCGCTCGCCGTCGCGACGGCCATGGCGACGATCGCGCGGGCGCTCGACGGCATGGCGCTGTACTCGGCCGCGTTCGCGCTGACGATCGCGACGAGCGTCGTCGGCATGGTGGCAGCAGGCGTCGTGGCCGACCGGGCACGCCCGGCGCTGCCCATGCTGCTCGGCGTCGTGACGTTCGCCGCGGGCCTCGTCATCGCCGCGTTCACGCCGTCGATGAGCCTGCTGCTCCTTGGGCGTGCGCTGCAGGGACTCGGCCAGGGCGCGTACGTCGTCGCGCTCTACATGGTCGTCGCGCGTGCGTTCGCGCCCGCGCAGCGCGCCCGGGTCTTCGCGTGGTTCGCCGCCGCGTGGGTCGTGCCCTCGCTCGTCGGACCCGTCGTCGCGGGGCTCGTCGTCGACACGATCGGGTGGCGGTGGGTGTTCGGCGCGGTCGCGCTCGTCGCCGCACCCGCGGCCGCCGTCGTCCTGCGGACGACATGGCACGTCCCCGGCCCCGAGACGCTGCCCGACGCCGCCACGACGCGCGCGGGCGTCCGGCGCATCGGCTGGGGCGCCGCCGCGGGTGTCGGCGTCACCGTCGTCACCCTCGCAACCGAGCGCGACGGGACCGCGGGCATCGTCGTCGGTGCCGCAGGCCTGCTCGCGGCACTCGTCGCCGCGCACTTCCTCCTGCCGCCGGGCACGCTCCGTGCCCGGCGCGGCCTGCCCGCCGTCGTCGGGCTACGTGGCGTCATCGCCGCGTCCTACTTCGCGACCGAGGTCATGCTGCCCCTCATCCTCCAGACCGAGCGCGGCCTCAGCCCCACACGCTCCGGCACGATCCTCACCGTCGCGGCCGTCACGTGGGCCCTCGGGTCCCAGCTGCGTGGCCGCAACCTCGCGTCGTCGCTCACGTACCTGCGGCTCGGCACGACGCTGAGCATCGTCGGCATCGCCGCGTCCGCGACCATCGCGCTGCCCGGCACGCCGCTCGCCGTCGGCTGGGTCGCGTGGGCGCTCGCCGGGCTCGGCGTCGGCATGGTCTACCCGACGCTCTCGGTGCTCGTCCTCGACGTCGCCCCGCCCGCCGAGCACGGCGCCGCGACGTCCGCGCTCCAGGTCTCCGACGCGCTCGGCATGTCCCTCGCGATCGCGCTCACGGGCGCGGCCGTGCACGTCGTCGTCAACGCCCTCGGCATCGGCGGCTACCTCCTCGGGTTCGGACTCACGACGCTGCTCGGGCTCGTCGCGCTGTGGCTCGCAGGGCGCACGACGCTGCCCGACGCAACCACACCCACCAACGCCACAGCCTGAACACCAGCAGCCCCGACGTCGCGGACCGACCGGCGCGGACGAGACGCCGAGCCGGCGACCTCAGCCGCGCGAGCGCAACGCGTGGACGAGCTCGGGGACGCGCGCGTCGTAGATGCGCGCGCCGGCCCGCAGCCCCGCGACGAGCAGCCCGACGCCGAGCGTCAGACCGAGCGCGAGACCGCCCCACCCCGCCGCCGCCGAGCCGCGCCACGCGTACACCGTCAGCACGATCGACGGCGTCGCGAGCACCATGACGACGATCCACGCGAGCGACTGCACGAAGAGGTTCGCGGTCGCCGAGCCGTGCGGGGTCGAGAACGGCCCGTCCCCCGGCGCTGGCACCGCGAACAGCACCCACGCCGAGACGAGCGACGAGATCCCGAGAGACGCCCCCAGCAGCACCGCCGACAGTCCGAGCGACGCGGGCGCAAGGTCCCAGCGGTCCGCCCGCCACGCACCAGCGACGAACGTGAGGACGACCGCCGGCACGCCGACGACGAGCACGGCGAGCGCCCGCCCCGTGCGGTCCGCGATCCCCCGCACCCCCGCCGACGCGTGCAGCCAGAACGCCGAGGAGTCCATCGCGACGTCCGCGACGACCGCCCAGCCGAGCGTGAACGCGACGATCGCCGGGGCGATGATCGTCGTCACCGGGACCGCACCCTGCGACAGGACGTGCAGCGTGACGACGAGCACGGGCAGCACCGTGAGGTTCGACATGTACCGGGAGTCGCGCGCCCAGTACGTGAGGCTGCGCGCGAGCACCGCCCCCGTCGGCGTTGCAGGCAGGCGACCGAACCAGCCCGGGCCGTGCTGCGCGACGACGTTGGGGCGCGGCGGCGGCGTCGTGAGCGCTCGCTCGAGCCCGGCGTCCCACAGCTTGACGAGCAGCGCCGCCGTGACCAGCGCGATCGCGAGGTGCGCCGCAGCCCGGCCCCAGCGGCCCTGGGCGACGTCGACCTGCACGGCCCACACCGCGCCGGGCGGCGTCCAGCCGACGATCTCGATGAGCGCGGGCGCGACGTCCGCGCCGCGCCGCAGCGCGCGCAGCGACTGCCCGAGCGCGGGCGCGACGACGACGATCGGGGCGAGCGCGAGCACGCCCACGACCTCCCGGAAGCGCCGCGCCGCGAGCAACGGCTCCATGAGCAGCGCGAACGCCCGTGAGCCGGCGATGCACGTGAGCATGACGACGGGGAGCAGCACGAGCCCGACGATGATCGGGAGGATGTCAGGCACCCACACGAGCAGCCCGGCCGTCGCGACCGCGAGCGTCGTGAGCCCCGGGATGCCGAGGAGGCCCGCGACCGCGAGCCCCGCGAGCAGCGGCCTGCGCGGCACAGCGAGCAGCGCGAACCGGCGCGGGTCGAGCGCCGAGTCCACACCGAACGCGAGCAGCGGCACGACCCACCAGCCGACGACGACGAGCGCACCACCGACGATGAGCGTGACGTCCCACGTCTCCTCGGCGATCGTCCGCGTGTACGCCATCGACCCGACGAGCACGAGCGAGACGAGCACAGCGTTGAGCAGTCCCAGCGCGAGCCCGACGATCTGCCACGGGCTCGTGCGCAGGCTTCCGGCCCACAGCGTGAGCCGCAGCCTCACGACGTGTGCAACCACTGCAGCCCCTCGGACGTGCGGCGACCGCCGACGAGCTCGACGAACCGGTCCTCGAGCGTCGCGGTGCCGCGCACCTCGTCGACCGTCCCCGCAGCGAGGACGCGCCCCGTGGCGACGATCGCGACGTGGTCGCACATGCGCTCGACGAGCTCCATGACGTGCGACGAGACGACGACGGTGCCGCCGCCCGCGACGAACTGTCGGAGGATGTCACGGATGTTGGCGGCCGACACCGGGTCGACGGCTTCGAACGGCTCGTCGAGCACCATGACGCGCGGCCCGTGGACGATTGCGGTCGCGAGCGCGACCTTCTTCGTCATGCCCGCCGAGTAGTCGGAGACGAGCGTGCTGCCCGCCTGCTCGAGGTCGAGCGCGGCAAGGAGCTCGCCGGTGCGGGAGGCGACGACGTCGCGGTCGAGGCCGCGCAGAAGGCCCGCGTACGTGATGAGCTGCGCGCCCGTGAGGCGGTCGAAGAGCCGGACGCCGTCGGGCAGCGCGCCGAGGAGTCGCTTCGCGACATCTGGATCGGCCCACAGGTCGGTGCCGTGGATGCTCACGTGCCCCGCGTCGGGACGCAGGAGGCCCGTGATCATCGAGAGCGTCGTCGTCTTGCCCGCACCGTTGGGACCGACGACGCCGTAGAACGAGCCCGTGGGCACGAGAAGGTCGATCCCTGCGACCGCGACCGTCGTCCCGAAGCGGCGCCAGAGGCCGCGCGCCTCGATCGCGAACGGTGGCGCCGCTGATGCATCCATGCGCCGAGCCTAACGTTCGCGCGAATGTCGGTGGCACGTGCTTGGCTCAGCGACATGAACGACCCTGTTGCTCTCCTCGCGGCGCTGCTTGTGGGCGCCGCTCTCGGCTACCTCGGTGCCGTCGTGCGCGGCGCACGCGCGGACCGCGAGCACGCGCTGCGCGCCGAACGGCTCGGCACCGAGCTCGAGGCGGAGCGCCGCGCGGGCGCGGAGCGTCTCGCCGCGGAGGTCGAGGCCGGCAAGCGCGCCGAGGACCGCTTCCGCGTGCTCGCCGCCGAGGCCCTCGCATCGAGCTCGGAACAGTTCCTCGGCCTGGCCGAGCAGCGGCTGCGGGCCACGCAGGTCGCCGGGCAGGCCGACATGCTGCGGCGCGAGGAGTCCGTGCGGGCGCTCGTCGACCCCATCGCGACGACCCTCGGCCAGCTGCGCACCGAGGTGACGGCCGCCGAGCGTGCGCGCCTCGCGAGCAGCGCGAGCCTCGGCGAGCAGGTGCGCGCCATGCGGGAGTCGTCAGAGCTCCTCCGCGCCGAGACCGGCCGGCTCGTCGCCGCGCTCCGCACGAGCGATGTCCGCGGCCGCTGGGGGGAGACCCAGCTCCGCCGCGTCGTCGAGGCCGCGGGGCTCCTCGACCGCGTCGACTTCGACGAGCAGGTCCATGTCCGCACCGACGACGGCGCCCTCCGCCCCGACATGGTCGTGCGGCTCGCGGGCGGCAAGAACGTCGTCGTCGACGCCAAGGTGCCCTTCAACGCCTATCTCGAGGCGTGCGAGTCCGACGACCCGGCGGTGCGCACCGAGCGGCTCGCGGCGCACGCCCGCGCCGTGCGGCGGCACATCGACGACCTCGGCGGCAAGCGCTACTGGGAGCACCTCGCCCCGTCGCCCGAGTTCGTCGTGCTCTTCGTGCCCGCCGAGCCGTTCCTCCACGCGGCGCTCGAGGCCGACGGCGGCCTCGTCGAGCACGCGTTCTCGAAGAACGTCGTCGTCGCGACCCCCATGACGTTGCTCGCGCTCCTGCGGACCGTCGCGCACGCGTGGCGCGAGGAGACCCTCGCTGAGAACGCGCAGCAGGTCCTCACGCTCGGCCGCGAGCTCCACACGCGGCTCAGCACGCTCTCCGGGCACCTCGGCAAGGTCGGTCGCGCGATCGAGTCCGCGGCAGGCGCCTACAACCAGGCCGTCGGCTCCCTCGAGACCCGTGTCCTCGTGACGGCACGGAGGTTCCGCGACCTCGGCGTCACCGACGCAGAGCTCGACGCTCCCCCTCCCGCAACCCCGCTGCTCTCGGTGCTCGCCACGCGGGACGACGACGACCCCAGCGGTGACGTCACCGCGGACGTGCGTAGCCTGGGCTGAGCACCGCCGACGGAAGGACACCCATGACCGGGCCCGACTACCCCACGCTCGAGGACACCGTCGGCCGCACCCCCCTCGTGCGCCTGCAACGCCTCGCGGAGGACGCCGCGACCGGCACCGTCGTCCTTGCCAAGCTCGAGGGCACCAACCCCGCCGGCTCCGTCAAGGACCGCCCCGCGCTCAACATGATCCAGCGCGCCGAGGAACGCGGCACCATCCGCCCCGGCGACACGCTCGTCGAGGCGACGAGCGGCAACACCGGCATCGCGCTCGCCATGGCCGCCGCCATCAAGGGGTACCGCATGGTCCTCGTCATGCCCGGCGACCTCTCCGTCGAGCGCGCTCGCACCATGCGCGCGTACGGCGCCGAGCTCGTCCTCACCGACCCCGCGCTCGGTATGGAGCACGCGCGCGACCTCGTCGCCGCTATGGCTGCCCGCGGCGAGGGCGTCGTCCTCGACCAGTTCTCCAACCCCGACAACCCCGACGCCCACCACCGCACGACCGGCCCCGAGATCTGGGAGGCAACACGCGGACGTGTCACGCACCTCGTCTCCTCGATGGGGACGACAGGCACGATCGTCGGTGCCGGTCACTACCTCAAGGAGCGCAGCGCGGACGTTCGGATCGTCGGCGTGCAGCCCGCCGAGGGCGCACGCATCGCCGGGATCCGCGCCTGGCCCGCCGAGTACCTGCCTGCGATTCACGACCCGTCGGTCATCGACGCGATCCGCACCGTCACCCAGACCGAGGCCGAGGACACAACCCGCGCCCTCGCCGCGCGCGAAGGCATCTTCGCCGGGGTCTCGGCCGGCGGCGCGACGGCCGTCGCCCTCCATCTCGCCCGCGAGGTCGAGGGCGCGACGATCGTCGTCATCCTCCCCGACCGTGGCGACCGCTACCTCTCGACCGGTATCTTCCCGGACTGACGTCCTCGCAGGCTCCGCCCACGCGAACGGCCGGCCACCCCGCAGGATGACCGGCCGTCGTGCAGTGCTTGTCAGACCGCCTCGACACGCAGCGCGCGCCGCCCCTCACGCTCGGGACGCCCCGAACCCTGGCCCGCGGCCTTGAGCGCGCCGCGCAGCTCACGCGGCAGCGAGAACATGAGGTCCTCCGTCGCCGTCCGGACCTCCTCGACCTCGCCGTAGCCGCGCTCCGCGAGGAACCGCAGAACCTCCTCGACGAGGATCTCGGGAACCGACGCACCCGACGTCACACCGACCGTCGTCACACCCTCGAGCCACGCCGGGTCGATCTCCTTGGCGTAGTCGACGAGGTGCGCGTCGTCGGCGCCAGCTTCCTTGGCGACCTCCATGAGCCGCACCGAGTTCGACGAGTTGCGCGAACCCACGACGATGACAAGCTCGCAGCGCGGCGCGAGCTTCTTCACGGCGACCTGACGGTTCTGCGTCGCGTAGCAGATGTCGTCGCTCGGCGGGTCCTGGAGCGTCGGGAAGCGCTCACGCAGCCGGCGCACGGTCTCCATCGTCTCGTCAACCGAGAGCGTCGTCTGCGAGATCCACACGACCTTGTCCGGGTCGCGCACGACAACCTTGTCGACCTCGTCGGGCGAGTTGACGATCTGGATGTGCTCGGGGGCCTCGCCCGCGGTGCCCTCGACCTCCTCGTGGCCCTCGTGGCCGATGAGGAGGATGTCGTAGTCGTCAGCCGCGAACCGCACGGCCTCCTTGTGGACCTTCGTGACGAGCGGGCACGTCGCGTCGATCGTCTCGAGCGAGCGCGCTGCGGCCGCCTCGTGGACCGCCGGGGACACGCCGTGCGCGGAGAACACGACGCGTGCGCCCTCAGGAACCTCGTCGGTCTCGTCGACGAAGATCGCGCCGCGCTCGGCGAGCGTCTCGACGACGTACTTGTTGTGGACGATCTCCTTGCGCACGTAGATGGGGGCGCCGTAGTGCTCGAGGGCCTTCTCGACGGCGACGACGGCGCGGTCGACGCCTGCGCAGTACCCGCGCGGGGCTGCGAGCAGGACCCGTCCGGTCGTCGGGGCGTCGGTCGCGGGGGCCGGCGAGGCAGAGGTGGTGGTCACCCGGCCAGTCTAGGTGAGGGGCTCCCGACGGGCCGTGACGCACCCCACCTCCGCACCCTCTCCCCTCGAAGCCTTCCCGCCCGCTCCCGAGCGAACCGACTCGTAGGTCTGGAGCACCGTCGAACGGTGCTCCAGACCTCCGAGTCGCGGAAGAGGGAGGAGGAGAAGAGGGAGGTGGAGATGAAGGGTCACCGGGTCGAGGCCGGTGGGGCGGTCGGAGGTTGCTGGGAGCGGCCGGAGGTCGCTGGGAGCGGTCGGATGTCGGTGGGGGCGGGCATGATGGGCGCGTGACCTCCGACGACCAGCGCCCCGCCGGGCGCGCGCCCCTGCCCGCGCGTGCCCTCGACACGACCGCGGAGAACCCCTGGCCCGTCCGGCTGCTCTCCCAGAAGATCGCCGACTACATGGCGCGTATGAGCCCCACGTGGGTCGAGGGCCAGGTCGTCCAGCTCAACCGCCGCCCGGGCGCGTCGATGGCGTTCCTCACCCTGCGGGACACGGACGCCGACGTCTCGCTGCCCGTCGCGATGTACGCGAACGTCCTCGCCAAGCAGCAGGTGCCCCTCACCGAGGGCGCGCACGTCGTCGTCCACGCGACGCCGACGTTCTGGAAGGGCCGCGGCTCGTTCCAGATGCAGGCCGACGAGATCCGCCCCGTCGGCACGGGCGAGCTCCTCGCCCGCATCGAGCACCTCAAGAAGGTCCTCGCAGCGGAGGGACTCTTCGACGCGGACCGCAAGAAGCCGCTGCCATTCCTCCCGCGCGTCGTCGGGCTCGTGTGCGGACGCGAGTCGAAGGCGGAGCACGACGTCGTCGTCAACGCGCGCGCCCGCTGGCCGCAGGTGCGCTTCGAGATCCGCGAGGTCGCCGTCCAGGGCAAGGACGCGGTGCACCAGGTGACCGCCGCGATCGCGGAGCTCGACGCGCTGCCCGAGGTCGAGGTCGTCGTCGTCGCACGTGGCGGCGGCGCGGTCGAGGACCTCCTGCCGTTCTCGAACGAGGCGCTCGTGCGGGCCGCGGCGGCGTGCCGCACGCCGCTCGTCTCGGCGATCGGGCACGAGACCGACGCGCCGCTGCTCGACCTCGTCGCCGACTACCGGGCCTCGACGCCCACGGACGCGGCCAAGCGCATCGTGCCCGACGTCTCGGAGGAGCGACTGCGGCTGCGCCAGGCCCGCCAGCGCGCGACGCTCGCGGTCCGTGCGCTGCTCGACCGCGAGGCACGGGGGCTCGAGCAGGTCCGTTCACGTCCCGCGCTCGCCCGGCCGGCGTCGATGGTCGATGCGCGCGAGGCCGACGTCGAACGGGTCCGCGAGCGCGGCCGGTCGGCGTTCGCCGCCGCGCTCCTCCGCGGCGGCGCGGACATCGCGACGTTGCGTGCCCAGGTGCGGGCGCTGTCCCCCGCGGCGGTGCTCGAACGCGGGTACGCGGTCGTCCAGCTCGCGGACGGCACTGTGCTGCGCGAGCCAGGCCAGGTGACGGCCGGCGACGCGCTGCGGGTGCGCCTCGCGGACGGCGAGGTCGCCGCCGAGGCGCGCTGAGCCGCTCGTGGAGGACGCTGGACCGCTCGTGATGCACGCGGCCGAGCGCCGTCCGGCACAGGCGGCGGTGGCGCGCGGGCCTACCCGCGCAACACCTCCCGCACGGCCCGCCACGCGCCGTCGAGCATCCCCTCACCGTTGCAGAGGATGACGACGGTCGTGTCGGTCGGGACGTCGTAGCGGACGTAGGCCTCGACGCCGGGGTCACCGCCGTCGTGCCCGAGCGCACCGTCCTCGAGCAGGTAGACGCCGTGCCCCATCGACGCGTCGACGTCGATGCGCGGACCCGGGGTGCGCATGAGGCGCGCGACCTCGCCTCCGAGCAGCGTGCCGTCGCCGAGCGCGCGGGCGAAGCGCGTCGCGTCGTCAGCCGTGAGGAAGCAGCCGCCGTCGCCCCCGCCGACGACGGGCACGGCCAGGACGTTCGAGCGCCACGGAGCGCCGCGGCGTCGCGGCAGGTAGCCGGTCGCGACGTCGGGCTGCGCCTCGTCGAGGCGCAGATAGCCGCTCGACGTCATGCCCGTGGGGACGAGGACGCGTTCGGTCACGCGGTCGACGAACGCGTCGCCCGTCACCTCCTCGAGGAGCGCCGCGAGGAGCACGTAGCCGCTGTTGGAGTAGTGGAACGCCGCACCCGGCTCGTCGACGGGCGGGAGGTCGGTGTAGAGCGGGAGGAAGTCGTCGGGCCGTTCCATCGTCACGGACGGGGTCGTGCGCCACAGCGCGGCGTAGTCGGGGACGTAGCCGGGCTGGGTGTCGTCCTCCTCGGCGTAGTCGCCGATGCCCGAGGTGTGCGTGAGCAGGTGCCGCACGGTGACGCGTGGGTCGAGCGTTCGGGGCCGACGCGCGGCGGGCAGGAGGTCGACGACCGGGGCGTCGAGGTCGAGCAGGCCTGCGACGTGCGCGTCGAGCACGGCCGCCGCGGTGAGCATCTTCGAGACGCTCGCGGTGCCGAAGCGGTCGTGGAACGTCACGGGACGGCCGGCCGCGCGGTCTGCGACGCCGAGCGCGAGACGCAGCCGCGGCCCGTCGGACCCTTCGACGACGACGACGCCGGAGAACCGGTCGCGTGCGGCGAGGCCGCGCAGGGTGTCGGCCGCGTCGTCCCAGCCCGGTGCCACGTGCTCGTGCTCGTTCATGCGCCCAGGGTGGCACGCTGGTGGGCCGTAGGTCGCCTGCTTTCCGCGGATGTCGGCGGCTGCCGCTACGGTGGACCCGTGCCCGAAACCCCGCTTCCCGACGTCGCTGCCCTCTCGTACGAGCAGGCCCGCGACGAGCTCGTCCAGGTCGTCGCCCGCCTCGAGGCCGGCGGCGAGACCCTCGAGGCGAGCCTCGTGCTCTGGGAACGCGGCGAGGCGCTGGCCGCGCGCTGCCAGGAGTGGCTCGACGGCGCCCGTGAGCGTCTTGACGCCGCGACCAGTGAGGGCCGGGCTGCGGACGGGGACGAGGCGTGACCCCTCACGAGCCCCTGCCGACGACGGGTTCGACGCCGGTCCCCGCAGGGCCGGCGGGTCGTGCGCTCGTCGTCGGCGAAGCTCTCATCGACACGGTGCGGCGCACGGACGGCTCGGTCGACGAGCACCCGGGCGGCAGCCCCGCGAACGTCGCGCTGACGCTCGGTCGTCTCGCGCGCGACGTCGAGCTCCTCACGTGGATCGGCGAGGACGCGTACGGGGCAATGGTGCGTCGCTGGCTCGAGGGGTCCCGAGTCGGGCTGCACCTCGGCTCGACGGGCGCACCGGAGACGTCGATCGCGACCGCGACGCTCGACGCGTCAGGCACCGCGAGCTATGACTTCGAGATCGAGTGGCGGCTGCCGCACCGCATCGACGTCGCCCCGGACACGCTCGTCGTCCACACGGGGTCGCTCGCGACCGCCCTCGCGCCGGGTGCCGACGCGGTCGCGGACCTGCTCGCCGTGCAGCGACGGGTCTCGACGGTGACGTTCGACCCGAACGTGCGGCCCGCGATCCTCGGGCACCCGCTCACGGCCGCGCCGGGCGTCGAGCGGTTCCTCATGCTCGCGGACGTCGTCAAGGTCTCGCACGCGGGTCTTGCGTGGCTCTACCCGCACCGTGACCCCGAGGTCACGGCGGCGCTGTGGCACAAGAGGTCAGGGGCGATCGTCGTCCTCACGCGCGGTGCTGACGGTGCGAGCACGTGGTCCGCGGCGGGTCGCGTCGACGTTCCCGGCGTACCCGTCGAGATCGCCGACACGGTCGGCGCGGGCGACGCGTTCACGGGCACGCTCATCGACGGCCTGTGGAGCCACGACCTGCTCGGCGCGCCGCGCCGTGCGGCGCTGCTCGCGATCGAGCCCGACCTCCTGCGGGACGTCGTTGCACGTGCGGTGAGGGCCGCAGCGATCACGACGTCACGTGCGGGCGCGAACCCGCCGCGACGCGCGGAGCTCGACGGGCCCGGGCCCGTCTGACCAGCAGCCCCTCCGACCGGCGGTCCACCTGCCGGAACGGCCGTCCCGCGTGTCGGACGTCACATGGACGGACCTGCGGCAACCGAAGGACAGGCGCACAATGACGAACGTGAACGCGACCACCTCCTCGACCAAGCCCACCGAGTCCCCCGCCGCTGCATGGCGGGCGCTCAAAGCAGGCAACGCGCGCTTCGTCTCGGACACGATGCTCCATCCGTCGCAGGGCGCCGCGCGGCGCGCCGAGCTCGCCGTCGCCCAGAACCCCTTCGCGGTGATCTTCGGCTGCTCCGACTCGCGTGTCGCCGCCGAGATCATCTTCGACCAGGGCCTCGGCGACGCCTTCGTCGTCCGCACGGCCGGCCACGTCCTCGACACGACCGTCATCGGGTCCATCGAGTACGGCATCGGCGTGCTCGACGCGCAGCTCATCGTCGTCCTCGCGCACGACTCGTGCGGCGCGATCGCCGCAGCGGCGCACACCCTGTCGACGGGCGATCAGACAGACGGGTTCGTGCGCGCGGTCGTCGACCGCGTCATCCCTTCGATCGTCGGCGCGACCGCCGAGGGTGGCGACTTCACCGACCCCGACACCCTGCGCCGCCAGCACGTGCGCCACACCGTCGACCAGCTCTACGGGTACTCGGCCGCGATCAAGGCCGAGGTCGACGCGGGAACGGTCGCGATCGTCGGCGTCGAGTACACCCTCGCGGACGGCCGCGCGACGCTGCTCTCCGTCAAGGGCGACGTCGGCGAGGAGCCCGTCACCCTCTGAGGAGACGCGCGGCGGTGTGACCCAGGTCCCGTTTTTGGCGGCGCTTCCCGGGTCGAGACCGGGGCGCGTCGTGCGGCACCATGGACCCATGACTGACAACGCTGTCGGCGACGCGCCGATCCCTGCCCAGGACGCTGACTTCCGCATCGAGCACGACACGATGGGAGAGGTCCGCGTCCCCGCTGCTGCGCTCTACCGCGCGCAGACGCAGCGGGCCGTCGAGAACTTCCCGATCTCCGGCTCGGTGCTCGAGCGCGGCCACATCGAGGCGCTCGCGCGCATCAAGAAGGCCGCCGCCCGCGCCAACGCCGAGCTCGGCGTCCTCCCGCAGGACGTCGCCGACGCGATCGTCGCAGCGGCCGACGAGGTCGCGACCGGCCAGCACGACGCGCACTTCCCCGTCGACGTCTACCAGACGGGCTCGGGCACGTCGTCGAACATGAACACGAACGAGGTGCTCGCGACCCTCGCGACCCGCCACCTCGGCCGCGAGGTCCACCCCAACGACCACGTCAACGCGTCGCAGTCGTCGAACGACGTCTTCCCGACGTCGGCGCACGTCGCCGCGACCGCAGGCGTCGTCGGCGACCTCGTGCCCGCGCTCGAGCACCTCGCCGAGACGCTCGGCGCGAAGGCCACCGAGTTCGCCGGGGTCGTCAAGGCGGGCCGCACCCACCTCATGGACGCGACGCCCGTGACGCTCGGCCAGGAGTTCGGCGGCTACGCGGCCGCGATCCGCTACGGCATCGAGCGCCTCGAGGCCGCACTCCCCCGCGCGGCCGAGGTCCCGCTCGGTGGCACCGCCGTCGGCACGGGCATCAACACCCCGGCCGGCTTCCCGCAGCGCGTCATCGCACTCCTCGTCGAGGACACCGGCCTGCCCCTCACCGAGGCACGCGACCACTTCGAGGCGCAGTCCTCGCGCGACGGCCTCGTCGAGCTCTCGGGCGCCCTGCGCACGATCGCCGTCTCCCTCACGAAGATCTGCAACGACCTGCGCTGGATGGGCTCGGGCCCCAACACGGGCCTCGGCGAGATCTTCATCCCCGACCTGCAGCCAGGCTCGTCGATCATGCCGGGCAAGGTCAACCCCGTCGTGCCCGAGGCCGTGCTCATGGTCGCCGCGCGCGTCATCGGCAACGACGCGACGGTCGCGTGGGCGGGCGCGTCGGGCTCGTTCGAGCTCAACGTCCAGATCCCCGTCATCGCGTCGTCGATCCTCGAGTCGATCCGTCTGCTCGCCAACGCGTCGCGCGTCCTCGCGGACCGCACGGTCGCGGGTATCACGGCGAACGAGGAGCGGGCGCGCGCGCTCGCCGAGTCGTCGCCGTCGATCGTCACGCCCCTCAACCGCGTCATCGGCTACGAGGCGGCCGCGAAGGTCGCCAAGCACGCCGTCAAGGCGGGCGTCACCGTCCGTCAGGCGGTCGTCGACCTCGGCTTCGTCGAGCGCGGCGAGGTCACCGAGGCACAGCTCGACGAGGCGCTCGACGTCATGAGCATGACGCGCCCGCCGCAGGCCTGACCTGCTGGTGCGCACGCGGCCCCGGACTCCTCACGGCGTCCGGGGCCGCGTCGCGTCCGGGACGAGCCGGAGGCCGCGTCCGGGGCTGAGTCCGGGGCTGGGTCCGGATGCTCTTCCGACCTCCACGCGGTTCTCAGTGCGGGTTCTTCTCCATCGCGAGGGCCGCGACGAGGCCGAACGTGAGCACTCCCGCCGCGAGCAGCATCGTCTGGCCGACGGCCGTCGCGAAGCCCGCGTGCACCGCACCGAGCACGACCTCCCGCACCTGCGCGGCGATGTCGGCGGGAACGCCCGCGGGGACGTCGAACGCACCCGCCGCACCGAGCCCGCTGCTGAGCGACGGCGCGAGGCTCCCGACGACCTCGCGCACGTCGTCGGGAAGCCTCTCCGACGCACGGGCGAGCGCCGCGGGGATCTCGACGGCGATGCGCGACGTGAGCGTCGCGACGATGACGGCCGAGCCGATGACGCCGCCCACCTGCCGGTTCATGTTGAACGCGCCCGCGCCGGCTCCTGCCGTCGCTGGCGCCAAGCCCGACGTCGCGAGCGCCGCGAGCGGGGAGAACAGCATGCCCGTGCCGACGCCGAAAAGAGCCATCGGCGGGTAGACGTGCCACACCGAGATGCCGGGCTCGACGACGAGCGCGACCCACGCGACGGACGTCACGAGGAGACCGAAACCTGCCGCGACGACCCACTTGCCGGGGACCCTGTCCGCGAGCCGTCCCGCGAACGGCGCGACGATGCCGGAGAGCACCGACCCCGGCAGGTTGACGAGCGCCGCGTGGAGCGCGCTGAGACCGAGCACCTGCTGGAGGAACAGGGTGAGCGGGAAGAAGATGCCGATCATCGCGAACGACGCGACGGCTCCGCCGACGTTCGCGAGCGCGAACGTCCGGTGCGTGAAGAGCGTGAGCGGAAGGAGCGCGTCCGGCCCACGCCGCTTCTGCCAGGCGAGGAACGCCGCGGTGACGACGGCTCCCGCGCCGAGGATCCACCAGACCGTCACGGGCCCGATGACGCGCCCCCACCCGAAGCTCTGCCCCTCCTGGATCCCGAAGACGAGGAGGAAGAGGCCGACGACGGACAGGACGACGCCGACCATGTCGAACGACCGCGAGTGCGTCGGAAGCGTCGGCAGGGTGCGGACGGCGAGGACGAGCGCGACGATGCCGACAGGGATGTTGACGTAGAAGATCCACTCCCAGCCGATCGTCTCGACGAAGAGCCCGCCGAGGAGCGGCCCGGCGATCGTCGCGAGGCCCGCGACCGAGCCCCACACGCCCATGGCGGCGCCGCGACGCTCGCGCGGGAAGACGCGCGTGATCATCGACATCGTCTGCGGCGTCATGAGGGCTGCGCCGACGCCCTGGACGGCGCGCGCGGCGACGAGCAGCTCGATGGACCCGGCGAGGCCGGAGAGGCCGCACGCGAGCGACGAGAGCGTGAAGACGACGAGCCCCCACACGAAGACGGGGCGCGGCCCGAAGCGGTCACCAAGGCGGCCCGTGACGAGGAGGAGCGCCGCGAAGCTCAGGAGGTACGCGCTGTTGACCCAGCCGACGGTCGTGAGGGTCGCGCTGAACGCCGTCTGGAGGGTCGGGACCGCGATGTTGACGATGGTCGTGTCGACCATGATGACGAAGAAGCCGAGGCAGAGCGCCGGGAGGATGCTCCACGGGCTGCGTCCGCCGAGGTCGACGAGCGGCGCTGTCGCCGGGGTCGGGGTCGGCGCGGGGGCGTGGGGGTCGTGGCTCACGGTGCAGGTTAACCACGTCGTGTCAGCACGGACAACGGTGTCCGCGGACGACGACGGCGCCGCACCCGCGGGTGCGGGTGCGGCGCCGTGCGTGGTGCAGGACGGGTCAGGTCCAGTTGATGAGCTTGCGGCCCTGGGCGTCCGTGAAGCTGCCCATGACGAGCATGATCATGTCGATGAGCCACCACACGCCGAGGCCTCCCGCCGTGAGGAGGAAGAGGATCCCTGTGCCGACCTTGCCGACGTAGAACCGGTGGATGCCGAGGCCGGCGAGGAGGAAGCCAAGGAGGAAGGCGATGAGGATCGTCTTGTCGCTCGCGGGCGTGCCGTCGGGCGCGTAGGCCTGGCGGACAGGGCCGCCCTGGGGCGCGTACTGCTGCTGGCCGTACGGCTGCTGCGGGTACGCCTGCTGGCCGTACGGCTGCTGCTCACCGGAGGGCTGCTGCCCGTAGGGGTCGTGCTGGTACGGCTGCTGGTTCGGGTCGGTCACGAGGTCCCTCTCGTCGATGGTCGTGTCCCCCCTGGGACATGCGAGAACGTTAGCGCGACGCCGCACAGCCCGCTTCGTGCCGCGCCGTGCCGCGCCCCGGCGCAGCCGAGGTCGGCGGCGTGGGCCACGGGCCGTGCCCGGCCGGCCTACGCGGTGACGTCCTCGAGGAGCTGGGTGACGAGCGCCGCGACGGGCGAACGCTCGGAGCGGGTGAGGGTGACGTGCGCGAAGAGGGGGTGGCCGGCGAGCTGTTCGACGACCGCCGCGACGCCGTCGTGCCGTCCGACGCGCAGATTGTCGCGCTGCGCGACGTCGTGCGTGAGGACGACGCGCGAGTTCTGGCCGATGCGCGACAGGACGGTGAGGAGGACGCCGCGCTCGAGGGACTGGGCCTCGTCGACGATGACGAACGCGTCGTGGAGGGAGCGGCCGCGGATGTGTGTGAGCGGCAGGACCTCGAGGAGGTCGCGGGCGAGGACCTCCTCGACAACCTCCTTGGCGACGACGGCGCCGAGGGTGTCGTAGACGGCGTCCGCCCACGGGTTCATCTTCTCGGCCTCGGTGCCGGGCAGGTAGCCGAGCTCCTGGCCGCCGACCGCGTAGAGCGGCCGGAACACCATGATGCGACGGTGCTGGCGCTTCTCGAGGACGGCCTCGAGGGCGGCGCAGAGTGCGAGGGCGGACTTCCCGGTGCCGGCGCGTCCGCCGAGGGAGACGATGCCGATCGACGGGTCGGCGAGGAGGTCGATCGCGATGCGCTGCTCCGCGCTGCGGCCGCGCAGCCCGAAGACTTCCTGGTCGCCGCGGACGAGCTGGACGTGCTTGTCGGCGGTGATGCGGCCGAGGGCGGAGCCTCGTGGGGAGTGGAGGACGAGGCCCGTGTGGACGTGCGGCGTCGTCGTCTCCTGGAACGCGGTGAGGGTTGCGGGCGGCAGGTCGCTCAGCGGGAAGGACTCGTGCTCCCAGAGCGTGGCCATCGTCGCCTCGGGGACGTCGAGCTCGGCGATCCCGGTGTGGCCGGGTTCGGTGGCCTGCTCGGCGCGATACTCCTCGGCGGTGAGGCCGCACGCGGACGCCTTGATGCGCATCGGCAGGTCCTTGGAGACGACGGTGACGTCGGCGCCCTCGGCGGCGAGACCCGCGGCGACAGCGAGGATGCGGGAGTCGTTGTCGCCGAGCCGGAAGCCCGCGGGGAGGACGGCCGGGTCGATGTGGTTGAGCTCGACGCGCAGGGTCCCGAGGCCTGCGCCGAGCGGCAGGGGGCGGTCGAGGCCGCCGTGGCGGACCCGGAGGTCGTCGAGCGCGCGCAGGGCGGCGCGGGCAAAGTAGCCGAGCTCGGCGTGGTGGCGTTTGGCCTCGAGCTCGGTGACGACGGTGAGGGGCAGGACGACGTCGTGCTCGGCGAAGCGTCGCAGAGCGGCGGGGTCGGCGAGGAGGACGGAGGTGTCGACGACGAACGTCCGCACGGGACCCTCACCTCCCTCCGTGCGCGTGGTCCGGGTGACCGTCGTGCTCGTGGGGTTCATGCGAGGCTCCCTGCGCTGGGGGCCGGCCTGGGTGGTCGGCCCGGGGGCGCCGGACAACGGGTGTGTCGTCCGTCACAGCCAAACTACAGCGGTGTCGTTCGTCGGGGAAGAGAGGTGCGGGCGAACACGCGCCGAAATCCGGGCGCACACCGGGCCTAGGCTCGGAGCATGAGCGAGCTCCACGACCTCACAGCCCTCGAGACGGCGGAGGCGATCCGCCTCCGCGAGACCTCCCCGACGGAGGTCGTGCGCCATGCGCTCGACCGCGCCGAGCGTCTCGGCCCGCAGGTCGGCGCGTTCGTCACGCTCACGCCCGAGCGGGCGCTCGCCGAGGCCGCGGAGGCCGAGAGGGTCCTCGCGGCCGCTGACGACCCGCGCAGCCTCCCACCGCTGCTCGGCGTCCCGTGCCCCGTCAAGGACCTCACGATGGTCGCGGGCGTGCGCTTCACGGCGGGGTCCGCGCTCCTCGCGGACAACGTCGCGGACGTCGACGACGGCGTCGTCACGCTCCTCGCCCGCGCGGGCACGGTGATGCTCGGCAAGACGACGACCCCCGAGCTCGGCCTGCCCTGCTACACCGAGCCCGACGGCACTCCCCCGGCCCGCACGCCGTGGGACACGACGCGCACGGCCGGCGGCTCGAGCGGCGGAGCGGCCGCCGCGGTCGCGGCTCGCATCGTCCCGGTCGCCCACGGCAACGACGGCGGCGGGTCGATCCGCATCCCCGCGAGCGCATGCGGGCTCGTCGGGCTCAAGCCGAGCCGCGGGCTCGTGAGCCCGGGTCCGTGGGGCACGGACGGGGCGGGTCTCGCGAGCCACGGGGTCCTCACGCGCGACGTCCGGGACACGGCTGCGCTCCTCGACGTCCTCGCGCACCCGTGGCCGGGAGACATGGTCGAGGCGCGTCGTCCCGCGGGCGGCTTCCTCGCGGCGCTCGACGCGCGCCCGCGTCGGCTGCGCGTCGGGCTGCTGACGACACCGCTCATCACCTCCGACGCCGACGTCCACCCGGCGTGCGTCGCGGCGGCCTTGCGGACTGCTGACGACCTCGCCTCGCTCGGCCACGACGTCGTCGAGGCGCCCGTGCCGTTCGCCGCCGAGGCGTGGGACGCCTTCGCCGCGCTGTGGTCGGTCATGGCCCTGCAGGTCCCCGTGCCGCCCCAGGCCGAGGGCATGCTCCGACCCCTGACGCGCTGGTTGCGGGAGAACGGCAGGCGCGTCACGGGCGTCGAGCACGCCGACGCGGTCGTCGCTCACCAACGGCTCGTGCGGGCCGTCGGGCAGGCGTGGGAGGACCTCGACGTCGTCCTCACGCCGACGCTCGCGCAACCGCCCGTCCGTCCCGACGCGCTACGCGACGACGCGGACCCTGCCGCGGACTTCGCGGCGCAGACGCGCTTCACGCCGTGGACGAGCGTGTGGAACCTCACGGGGCGTCCGGCGGTGTCGCTCCCGGTCGCGGAGCTCGACGTCGACGGGACGACGCTGCCGATCGGCGTGCAGCTCGGCGGTCGCCTCGGTCATGACGCGGAGCTGCTCACTCTTGCGCTGCAGCTCGAGGAGATCCACCGTTGGCAGGACCGCCGCCCGCCGCTGGCCTGACCTTGGACTGACACGGGCCTGACCCTGGCCGGACACTGGCCTGCCCCTCACGGGCTCTGCCCTCCGTAGCGGTTGGCGCAGTCGATAGCGGATCGGTACGCGTCCTGCGTACGGATCCGCTATCGAGCGCACGCGCCCCTGGGTGGATAGCTGATCCGCCCACATCACGTGGTCCGATCGGCTATCGAGCCGCTGGGGGCGGGGCGGAGGCGGGTCAGGCGTCCGCGTGCTCCGGCGACGCGACGAGGTGCGCCGCGATCGTGCCTGCCCACTCACGCACCGCCGCCATGTCGCGGCGGTCACCCTGCTTGCCGCGAGCCGCCGCGATGATCGCGCGCTCGGAGAAGTTGAGGACGCTCAGGTCGAGCTTGCCGGGGAAGTGCCGGTGCGCGACGGCCCCGGTGACGTTCATCCGGTCGACGGTCTCGGCCGGGCGGTTCGACGCCTTGGCAGGCGAGTCCGCGAGCCCCGAGGAGAACAGCCACACGGGCATCGCAGCCAGCTCAGCGACGTGCTTGTCGACGAGGTCCCGGGCGTCCGCGAGCCACCGGCCCGTGTAGACCGCCGAGCCCACGACGACCGCGTCGTAGCCGTCGAGCGACGCGACCTCGCCCGCCGGGCGGACGTCGCAGCCGAGGCCTGCGCCACGCAGGACGTCACCGATCTGCTCGCCGATCTCGAGCGTGCTGCCATGGCGTGACGCCACCGCGACCAGAACCAACATGTGAGTCTCCTTGCAGACTGCCGGATGGATACGACCCCTCGCACTCCGTCCGTCCAGTGTTTCCCACGTCGTCCGCCTGAGGCTGGGCCTGAGGTCCCCCACGCACGGCGGTGCACATCACAGCGGCCGCCGCCGTCGTCGAGGCTGCTCGCACGACGGCCCGGGCCTGCGACCGGTGCCGCGAGGGGCCGACACTCAGAGGTCGAGGACGCGTCCGCTCGGCGGCGCCGCAGGGTCGCCGCGCCCGTCGCGCCGGCCGCGGACGGCGTCGCGCGGGTCGATCGGCTCGAGCCCGGGGACCCACACGGGGGCGTCCGGCGTGCCGTCGGCGGGCGCACCGGCCGTGGCTCGGGGTCCGGGTGGTGGTGCAGGCGACTCGAGCCGTCGACCGCTGTCCGGGTCGGGAGCCCCGTGACCGAGACGCCCCCATGAGCGTCCGCGCACGGGCGACCTCGGTGTGGCAGGGGGCGGTGTCGGCGTGGTGGGCCGGCCCGCGGCGAACGGGTCGCTCGCCGGGACCTCGAAGCGACCGCCGACCGCGGGGCCGGGCCGGCCCTGCGCCGTCGGACCACCGCGACCACCGGGACCGCCGAGGACGCTCGCGATCATCGAGCGCTCGCGCGCGACCTCGCCGTCGGCGAGGTCGCGCATGCGCGCCGTGTGATCGACGTAGACGTGGAACAACGAGCCGAGCCGCACGGCCCACACGAGCACGGAGATCGCCGCGGCCGCGTCGGTCGAGAAGTCGAGCCCGCCGCCGAAGCTCATCGACACACCGGCGACGATGCCCCAGACGACGGCCCACGACTCGTCGACCGAGCGGCGCGCGGTGTGGAACTGGCGCAGCGCGTGGATGCCGAACCACGCGAAGGTGAAGCAGCCGAGGGTCGCGACCGTGAGCCAGAAGCCCACGCGCTCGCCCCGGTGCCACGTGCTGTCCGCGAGCCGGTCCTCGGCGCTGCGGACGCGGTCGAATGCCATCAGTAGGCCACCCTCCGCCCACGGACGTCGTCGGGTGCGAGCTCGGGGTGCAGGGGAACCCCGGGCTCGTCGACAAGGCTCGCGGCGACGGCCCGCGAGGCCGCCCACTCGCGCGTGCGCGCGATCTGCTCGGCCTGCGTGACGGACAGCGGGACGGTGTTGGCGACGGCGCGACGCACGTCGTCGACCGTGAGCGCGCGTCGTCCCGCGTACGCGTCGAAGCATGCGGAGACGACGGCCTGCTCGATCTCGGCCCCCGAGAACCCTTCGGAGCCGGCGACGAGGTCGCGGAGCAGACCGGGCGTCGGAGCGGCCGCGGTGCCGAGCTCATGACCTGCGGCGAGCCGACGGTCGAGGTGGAGCCGCCAGATCTCCTCGCGCTCCGTGGGCGTGGGCAGGTCGACGAAGAAGATCTCGTCGAAGCGTCCCTTGCGGAGGAACTCGGGCGGCAGGGCGTCGATCTTGTTGGCGGTCGCGATGACGAAGACGGGCGCGGTCTTCTCCTGGAGCCACGTGAGGAACGTGCCGAAGACGCGCTGGCTCGTCCCCGAGTCCCCCGACTGCGACTGTCCGGCGGAGCCGAAGCCCTTCTCGATCTCGTCGATCCAGAGGATCGACGGCGCGACCGCCTCGGCGAGGCGGAGCGCCTCGCGCATGTTCTGCTCGGACGACCCGACGAAGCCGGCGAAGACCTTGCCGACGTCGAGGCGCAGGAGCGGCAGGCCCCAGAGCGTCGACGAGCACTTCGCGGTGAGCGACTTGCCGCAGCCCGGCACGCCCGTGATGAGGATTCCCTTGGGCGCGGGCACGCCCCAGGCGGCGGCCTGCGGCAGCCACGACCCCTGGCGTGTGACGAGCCACCGCTTGAGGTTGTCGAGCCCCCCGACGTCCTCGATCGTGCCGGACGGCGGCACGAACTCGAGCAGTGCGGACTTGCGGATCGTCTGACGCTTCTCCTCGACGACGCGCGCGATGTCGTCGCGCGAGAGGACCCGGTCGCCGGCGATCGCCCGGGCGAACGCGTTCTCGGCCTCCCAGCGGGTGAGGCCGCGCGCGGCCTGGAGGAGGTTCTCGCGATCCGTCGGCGTGAGCTCGACGCGGATGCCGCCCGCGTTCGCGTCGCAGATCGCGTCGAGCACCTCGCCGAGCTCGTCGGTGTCGGGCAGCGGCAGGTCGACGACGGAGACGACCTTCTCGAGGTCCGTGGGCAGCTGGAGCGACGGCGAGACGATGACGAGGGTGTGGGCGACGTCGCCCGCCTTGAACGCGGCTGCGACGTCGAGGAGTGCGCGCACGAGGATCGGGTCAACCTCACGACCGTTGCCACCGAGGAAGTGGTGGAGGTCGTTGAAGACGAAGATCGTCGGCACGGGCGTCGACATCGCGGCGGTGAGCGCGTCCTCGGGGACCTGGGCGCGGCCGGGGTCGCCGGGGTGGTGGAGGCCGCGGGAGAGGGAGTAGGCGAGGACCTGGCGCTGAGTGCGCAACGCGGTGGGGTCCTGCGCGATCGAGACGACGGCCGCCATGACGCGCTCGGTCTCGTGCGTCTCGACGAGGACGACGGGGTGGCGTGCGCGCAGCAGATCGAGGAGCGACTCCCGGAACTTCTGCGACGTGCTCGGAGCTCCTTGCGGGTTCATGACGGCCCCTCCCTCGTGCGCGCGGTCCGCGCGCGTGCCTGCCCCGGTCAAGATAGCGCAGTAGATTGCTCGCATGGCGACGCTCTTCACACGCATCATCGACGGCGAGATCCCTGGACGGTTCGTGTGGTCGGACCCGGTCGCTGTGGCGTTCGCGACCATCGCTCCGATCACTCCTGGGCACGTGCTCGTCGTCCCCCGTGCGGAGGTGGCGTCATTCACGCAGGCGGACGACGGTCTGCTCGCGCACCTGTCCCGGGTCGCTGCCGCGATCGGTCGGGCGCAGGAGGTGGCGTTCGAGGCGCCGCGCGCGGCGCTCCTCGTCGCCGGCTTCGAGGTCCCTCACCTGCATCTTCACGTGCTGCCTGCGTGGGGCGAGGCGGAGCTGTCGTTCGCGCACGCGAGGTCGGACGTGCCGGCCGACGAGCTCGACGACGCGATGGAGCGGGTGCGCGCCGCGCTGCGTGCGGGCGGCGAGGGAGCGCACGTCCCGCCGACGCTCGGCGCGCCCGACTGAGATGCCCTTCATGGTCCGCGCGCGGGACCGCATGACGAACAGACGCGCGCCGGGCGCGGTGAAGGTCCTATGGTCGGGGACGTGACCCATCTGGAACCCACCCCCACACAGCCGGACGAGCGCGGGACGGCACGGCACGAGATGCCGGACGAGCTGCGCGCGGACGTCCGTCTGCTCGGCGGCATGCTCGGTCAGATCCTCACGGAGTCAGTCGGCGAGGACCTCCTCGACGACGTCGAGCGTCTGCGTTCGCTGACGATCGCGGCGTACGACGAGGACGGCTCGGCGTCGATCGAGGCGGCCGAGGCTCTCATCGAGTCGTTCTCGCTCGAGCGTGCCGAGCAGGTCGCCCGGGCGTTCACGTGCTACTTCCACCTCGTCAACCTCGCTGAGGAGCACCACCGCGTGCGCATCCTGCGGCGTCGCGAGGCCGACACGGGCGCGGTGTCGGCCCTCAACGACGACGTGCAGTCGGCGGTCGCGCGGCTGCGCGACGAGGTCGGCGCGGAGGAAACTGCGCGGCGTATCCGTGCGCTCGAGTTCCGTCCGGTGCTCACGGCACACCCGACCGAGGCCCGTCGCCGTGCGGTGGCCGCGGCGATCCGCAGGATCACGGAGCTCCTCGCGGAGCGCGACGTCCAGGCGATCGGCGGCATCACGCTCGCGGACAACCACCGTCGTCTGCTCGGCCAGATCGACACGCTGTGGCGCACGGCGCCGCTGCGCTCGTCGAAGCCGTCGCCGCTCGACGAGGTCCGCACCGCAATGAACGTCTTCGACCAGACGCTCTTCGAGACCTTCCCCGTCGTCTACCGTCGCTTCGACGACCTGCTCAATGGTGAGGACGCGGGGCTCGTCGAGCCGCGGGTCGCCCCCTTCGTGCGGCTCGGCACGTGGATCGGCGCAGACCGCGACGGCAACCCGAATGTCACGGCGGCGATCACGAAGCAGGCGGCGGCGATCGCGAACGAGCATGTGCTCGTCGCGCTCGAGAGCGTCGTCGCGGAGCTGGGCCGCAGCCTCACGCACGACGGTGACTCGACGCCCGGCTCGGCCGAGCTCACGGCGCTGTGGCGCACGCAGACGCGCATGGCTGAAGAGCTCACGCGGGAGATCGCGGTGCGGTCGCCCAACGAGCCGCACCGTCGGGTGCTCCTCGTCGTCGCGGAGCGTGTGAGCGCGACGCGTCGTCGTGACGCGGACCTCGCCTATCGCACGTCGGACGAACTGCTCGAGGACCTTCTCGTCGTCCAGCGCTCGCTCGTCGAGGCGCGTGCGACGCGTGTCGCGTACGGCGAGCTCCAGCAGGTCATCTGGCAGGTGCAGACGTTCGGCTTCCACCTCGCGGAGCACGAGGTGCGCCAGCACTCGCAGGTGCACCGCGAGACGCTCGCGGAGATCGCGGAGCACGGGGTCGACGGTCCGCTCTCGGAGCGTGCGGTCGAGGTGCTCGACACGTTCCGGGCGATCGCGTTCGTCCAGGACCGCTACGGCGTTCCGGCCGCGCGGCGCTACATCGTGTCGTTCACGACGTCGGCGGAGGACCTCGGCAACGTCTACGAGCTCGCACGTCACGCGCTCGGCGAGGACGCAGACCTGCCCGTGCTCGACGTCATCCCGCTCTTCGAGACGTTCGCGGACCTCGAGGCGTCGGTCGGCGTGCTCGAGGAGTACATCACTCAGCCCGAGGTCGTCGAGCGGCTCGCGGCGACGGAGCGCCGCCTCGAGGTCATGCTCGGCTACTCCGACTCCTCGAAGGACGTCGGTCCGGTGTCGGCGACGCTCGCGCTCTACGACGCGCAGCAGCGCATCGCCGACTGGGCACAGCGCAACAACATCACGCTCACGCTGTTCCACGGCCGTGGCGGCGCGCTCGGCCGTGGTGGCGGCCCGGCGAACCGCGCGATCCTCGCGCAGCCGCCCCACTCGGTCGACGGCCGTTTCAAGCTCACGGAGCAGGGCGAGGTCATCGCGGCGCGGTACGGCGACCCGGCGATCGCGGCCCGGCACATCGACCAGGTCGCAGCCGCGACGCTGCTCGCGTCCGCGCCGAGCAACGAGCAGCGCAACTCCGAGGCTGCGGAGGCCTTCGCGGGCATCGCCGCAGTCATGGACACGGCATCGCGCAAGCGGTTCTTCGAGCTCGTCCACTCCCCCGGCTTCCCCGCGTGGTTCGCGCAGGTGACGCCTCAGGAGGAGGTCGGGCTGCTGCCGCTCGGCTCGCGCCCTGCGAAGCGTGGTCTGTCGATCAACTCGCTCGACGACCTCCGTGCGATCCCGTGGGTCTTCGCGTGGTCGCAGGCGCGCATCAACCTCACGGGCTGGTTCGGCCTCGGGACGGCCCTCGCAGCCGTGGGCGACGTCAACGAGCTGCGCCGCGCGTACGAGAGCTGGCCGTTGTTCTCGACGATGATCGACAACGTCGAGATGTCGCTCGCGAAGACGGACGAGCGCATCGCGGCCCGCTACCTCGCGCTCGGCGACCGTGAGGACCTCGCGGCGCTCGTGCTCGAGGAGATGGCGCTCACCAAGGAGTGGGTGCTGCGCACGACGGGCAAGGACCGGATGCTCGCGAACATGCGCGTGCTTGGCCGAGCGGTGCAGATGCGCAGCCCCTACGTCGACGCGCTCTCACTCATCCAGGTGCGCGCGCTGCGGTCGCTGCGTCTCGACGACAACCGGCCGGAGGAGGAGATCGCACGGATCAAGCGGCTCCTGCTCATCACGCTCAACGGTGTTGCTGCCGGTCTCCAGAACACGGGCTGAGCCTCCTGCGCGGCACATTGACGCCGGGTCGCGCACATGCGCGGCCCGGCGTTGTCGTCTCGGGAAGGGACGGTGCGGGCGCCGTTCCACGTGGGCCGGGCGAGCGCCGGATACGCGCGCGGTGAGACGCTCGGACCACAGGGGCACCCTAAAGGTAGGATGTTTCAGCACCCACCCTCCCCGGCCCGGAAGGCCGGGCCTTCGCGGAAGGAACCCCCAGTGCCGCAACACGGCCCGGCAGGCCACCACGACACCCCTCGCCCGATCGACCGGATCACGAGGCGCGCTCTCGTCGTCTGGGGTGTCGCGCTCCTCGCCTACGTCCTCGCCGTCGCGGCCCGCTCGTCGCTGTCCGCGACCGGCGTCGAGGCCGCCGTCCGCTTCGGCACGACCTCGTCCGCGCTGTCGTCGTTCGCGGTGCTCCAGCTCGTCGTCTACGCCGGCCTCCAGGTGCCCGTCGGCTCGTTCCTCGACCGCTTCGGTCCCCGCCTCTCGCTCACGGTCGGCTGCGCGCTCATCGGCGTCGGCCAGATCCTCCTCGGCCTCGCCGACTCCGTGCCCGGCGCCGTCGCCGCCCGCGTGCTCGTCGGCTCGGGCGACGCGTTCGTCTTCATCCCGGCCGTGCGCCTCCTGCCCGCCTGGTTCCCCGCGCGCACCGTCCCCGTCGCCACGCAGGTGACGGGGCTCGTCGGCCAGCTCGGCCAGCTGCTCTCGCTCGGTCCGTTCGTCGCGCTCGTCGCCCTCCACGGGTGGACGGCCGCGTTCGCGTCGGCCGGGTCCGTGACCCTCCTCGCCGCGGTCCTCGTCGTCCTCGTCGTGCGCGACGCACGGCCCGTCTCGATTGACATCGACCTCACGGACCGAGATCCGGGGTCCGGCACGGACCGGACGACGGACGAGGCCCCGCCCGTGCTGCGTGACGCGGTCGTCGCACCGACGCCCGACGCCCCGTCGCTGCGCCGCACGCTTCTCGACCCCGGGACCCGCGCGGGGTTCTGGCTCCACTTCGTCTCCGCGATGCCCGCGTACACGTTCGTGCTCCTCTGGGGCTTCCCCTACATGACACGCGCCGAGGGACTCTCGGACGAGACCGCGCTCAGCATCCTCTCCGTGTACGTCGCCTCGTTCGTCGTCGTGAGCCCGCTCGTCGGCTTCCTCTCCGCCCGCTGGGCCGAACGGCGCCTGCGCCTCGTCCTCGGCGCCGTCAGTGTGCAGGTCGCGGCCTGGGCCGTCGTGCTCGGCTGGCCCGGGCCCGTGCCGGCCGGCGTTCTCGTCATGCTCGTCGTCGTCATGGGCGTCTCGGGGCCCGCGTCGCTCATCGGACTCGACCAGGCGCGCGCGACCGTACCGCTGCGCTCGCAGGGCGTCGCGACCGGCATGGTCAACGCGGGCGCGTTCGTCGCAAACCTTCTCGCGATGGGTGTCCTCGGCGTCGTCCTCGACCTCGTGGGAGAGACGAGCCCCGCGCTGTTCTCCGACCGCGGCTTCACGCTCGCATGGCTCTCGCTCGCGCCGATCCTCGTCGTCGGGGTGGTCATTGCGGTGTTCGAGGACGGGCGGCTCCGCCGGCACCTCGAGACGCTCCCCCGCGCCTGACGTCCCGCACGAGGCTCAGCGCGCGCCGAGCGTGACGGCCTGCCCCGTCGCGGCCGCACGGTGCGCGGCCGCGACGACGTCGAGCGTCACCGCCGCGCTCTCGACGCTCACCGGGACGGGCCCGCGTCCCGCGGCGGCCTCGGCGAGCTGCGCGTAGAACGCGCCGTGGTCGCCGGGGACGAGCGGCACGTCGCTCGTCGTGGTCCCCTCGGGACCACCCGTCGTGAGCGTCATCGTGCCCGCGGGGGTGCGCACGCCCCACAACGTGCCGTCGTCCGTGAGGCCGTCGCCCACGGGGCGGCGACCGGCCCGCAGCGCGACCTCCTGCGGGTCGAGGCCCCACGTCTCGACCTGGCCGTGGGCGCCGACGACACGCAGGCGCGGCCCGGGCACCGGCACGAGCGCGCTCACGGCGAGGTGCGAGCGCGCCCCGCCGACGTGCGTGAGCGCGACGAACGCGTCGTCGTCCGCGCCGACGCCCGCACGGCGCACGTCGGTCTCCGCGTAGACCGTCGCGACCGGACCGAGCACGTCGAGCGCCTGGTCGACGAGGTGTGTGCCGAGATCGTGGAGCAGCCCCGGCAGGTCCGCCGGGTCGGCGGACTCGCGCCAGCCGCCGCGCGGCACGGGCCGCCACGACTCCCACCGGGCCTCGTAGCGGAGGACCTCCCCGAGCGCTCCCTCGCCGAGGAGGCGGCGCAGCGTGAGGTGGTCGTCGTCCCACCGACGGTTGTGGAACACGGTGAGGAGGGCGCCGCGCGCGTCGGCGAGCTCACCGAGGCGTCGCAGCGTCGCCCCGTCGGGCGCCGCCGGCTTGTCGACGACGACGCCGAGGCCTCGCTCGAGCGCGGCACGCGCGAGCGGTACGTGCGTGCGGTTGGGGGTCGTGACGATGACGACGTCGACGCCCGCCCGCCACAGGGCGTCGGTGTCGGGCAGGACGCGCGCCCCGGGGTAACGGCAGCGGATCTCCTCGGCGGCCGCGGCGCGGCCCGTGACGACCGCTGTGAGCTCGAGCCCTGGGGTCGACGCGACGAACGGCGCGTGGAACGCGGCCCCACCGAGCCCGTAGCCGAGGATCCCGACCTTGACCGCTGCCATGCGCTGCCTCCTCATCGTCGTGGACGTGCGAGGCCATCCTCGCACCCGGCCTGCACCGGCGGGCCGCTCCAGCGTGTGCGGGGCTAGGGTCGACGGGTGAAGAGCCTTCGCCGTCCTGCCCTGCGGCGCACCGCCGTCGTCCTCACCGCCGTCCTCGCCCTCGCCGCGTGCGGCCCGCAGGCGCCCGAGGAGCCGGCCGCCCCGTACGTCGCGGACGACGGCAGCTACCACGTGCCCGTGCTCGCGCGCGACATGCGGTTCCACCCGCAGGAGATCGCGGTGCCCGACGGTCGCAGCCTCGTCATCGAGCTCAAGAACGTCGACGGCATGCCGCACGACCTCGTGACGGCGAGCGGGATGCAGACGCCGCTGCTGCCCCGGGGGGAGACGGCGACCCTCGTCGTCGGGGTCGTCGACGGCACGCTCGACGCGTGGTGCGCCGTCACGGGGCACCGCGAGGCCGGCATGGTCATGACGATCACCGGCTGACGCACCCGTCGACGTCGACTCTCTTGACACCAAGACGTCCGCACACGCTGCCGCACCCCCGGGGACACGCGTCACCCGCACGAATCGAGGACCAACGGCCTGGGAGCGCGGGGACCATCGGCCCGCTCTCCCCGCGAGCGGGGTGGGATAACTGAAGGTGAGAGCACCGCAGGACTCAGAGAAGGGCATGACGATGCTGGACGTCCTCGTCGTCGGAGGCACGGGCCTCCTCGGCTACCACACCACCCGGGAGCTCGTGCGTCGCGGCTACCGCGTCACCTCGCTGTCGCTCCCGCCGGTGCCGGCGGACGGCCTCTTCGACGACCTCGGCGGTGAGCCCGTCGTCGAGCTGCTCGGCGACATCACCGAGATGTCGGACGGCGAGCTCGCGAACCTCCTCGCCGGCAAGCACGCGGTCTTCTATGCGGCTGGCGCCGACGAGCGCGTCGTGCCCGACGCCCCGTCGGCCCACTACTTCTACAACGCGAACGTGCGCCCCACGCAGCGCGTGGCCCGCGCCGCCCGCCGGGTCGGCGTCGAGCGCTTCGTGCTCTACGGCTCCTACACCGCCGAGTTCGGCGAGCTGTGGCCCGATCTCGGCTACCGCACCCGCAACGGCTACCCGCGGACGCGCCTCGCGCAGGAGGAGGTCGCGTACCTCGAGGGCGACGGTGCCATGGCTGTCATGACGCTGCGTCTGCCGTACATCTTCGGCCAGATGCCCGGCCGCATGCCGCTGTGGGAGATGTTCGTCAACCGGGTCGCGGCGACCGAGGGCGCGGTCCACGTCCAGCGAGGCTCGACGTCAGCCGTGACGGTCCGCCAGGTCGCGCAGGCCGCGGTCGGCGCGATGGAGCAGGGCGAGCACGGCGGTCGCTACGCGATCAACGACTACAACCTCTCCTACCGCGAGCTCAACGAGATCATCTGCGCCGAGCTCGGTCGCGACGTGTCCGACGTCGTCACGGTGCCGCTCGAGGCAGTCCTTCCGGCGATGGAGCAGTACGACGCCGCGACGGCGGCCGCAGGCAAGGAGCACGGCATCCGCCTCGTCGACGCCGCGGTCTTCCAGGACCGTGCCGCGGTGACGGATCCCGCGGTCACGCAGGATGTGCTCGGGATCGTCCACGAGGACGTGCGCGCGGAGATCGTCGCGACGATCCGCACGATCATCGCGCTCCAGAAATCCTGAGCACGCGCCGACGGCGCCGTCCCCGGCAGGGTGGGGACGGCGCCGTCGGTGTGCGCACGCGCTACTCGAAGGGCGTCGGGTCGCCCGAACCGACGCGGACGACGACCGGCGCGCCGTCGGAGAGGTCGACGACCGTCGTGGGACGGGCCTCGGTCTCCTCGCCGTCGTCGAGGACGGCGTCGAGCTCGTGGTCGAGCTCGTCCTTGATGACCCAGCCCTGCGTGAGCGGCTCGTCGTGGTCGGGCAGGAGGAGGGTCGACGAGAGGAGCGGCTCGCCGAGCTCGCGCAGGAGCGCGCGGACGACGGGGTGCTCGGGGATGCGCACTCCGACGGTCTTCTTGCGCGGGTGCGCGAGGCGGCGCGGCACCTCCTTCGTCGCGGGGAGGATGAACGTGTACGGGCCGGGCGTCGCATGCTTGACGGCACGGAAAGCCGCGTTGTCGAGGTGGACGAGCTGGCCGAGCTGGGCGAAGTCGGAGCACACGAGCGTGAAGTGATGCCCCTCACCGAGGTGGCGGATGCGCCGGATGCGGTCGGCGCCCTCGTGGTTGCCGATCGCGGCGCCGAGCGCGTAGCCCGAGTCGGTCGGGTAGGCGACGATGCCGCCGTCACGCAGGAGTGCGACGGTCTGGGCGATCGCGCGCGGCTGGGGATCGTGCGGGTGGACCTCGACGTAGCGTGCCATGACCCGAGCCTACGTCGAGCGGCCCTCTTGCGGGAGGAACGCCCTCAGCGGAGCTCGGCCACGAGCTCGAGGAGATCGGGCGCCCAGCTCTCCCACGGGCCGAGGACGTCCGTGCGGGGACCGAGAACCGACGCGACGATCGCCTCGATCGCCCGTGCGCTCGCCCGGCCGAGGTCGATGCGGTCGGGGTCGAGAAGCCACTGCACCTGGAGCCCGTCCATGACGGCGAGGATCGCGGCGGCCGCGAGCTCGACGTCCTCGGGGACCGCGGTGCCCTGCTCGGCGCACATCGTCGTGAAGGCGCGCACGGTCTCGTCGCGCAGGGTGCGGAACCGGCCCGTGAAGTAGGGTCGGCCAGGGTTGCCCTCCGTGACGGACTCCGCGGAGAGCACGGCGTACGCCTGGACGATCCCGGCGCGGCGGGCATTGACGAACGCGGTGCGGACGAGGTGACGGAAGAGCTCGATGCCGTCGGGCATGTGCTGGTCCGGCAGGTCGACGACGTCGTCGGTGTCCCGGTGCTGGAGGACCTCGAGGAGCAGGGCGTGCTTCGAGCCGAAGTGGTGGAGGACGCCCGCGTGCGTCATGTCAACCTGCTCGGCGATGTCGGCGAGGGAGGCGTTGGTGTAGCCCTTCGCCCCGAACGTGCGCAGCGCTGCGTCGAGGATGCGCACGCGCTTCTCTCGCGTCTCGGCCCGCATGCCTGTCCGTCGACGTGCTTCTGCCATGTCCGTCCAACCCTGTGTCGCCCCCTGCGGCGCGGCGAGCGCGCCCTGTCGTCGCCGATGGTACGCGTGGCGGTGCCGTTCCCGCACGGTATCGGGGTCCCGCCACGGCGTGCGACCCGGTGGGTGAGGGGGGTGGGCGCTCACCCCCGCGCGAACGCCGCCATGACCGCGCGGTCGAGGTCGCGGTGCGTGGGGACGAAGCCGTCCGCGAGAAGCCGGTCCGGGGCGACGTCCTGGTCGGCGAGGAGGAGGTCGTCGGCCGCGTCGCGCAGCGCGAGCCGCAGCACGGGCCGCGGCAGCACGAGAAGGTGCGGGCGGTGGAGCACGCGGGCGACGGCACGCGTGACGTCCTCGCTCGTCGAGGTTGCGGGGGCGACGAGGTTGACGGGCCCGGCGAGCGTCGACGACGTGAGGAGGTGGATCATCGCTCCAACCTCGTCGTCGAGCGAGATCCAGGGCCACCGCTGCTGACCTCCGCCGATGCGCGCCCCCGCGCCGAGCCGCGTCGCGAGCCGCAGCGGTGCGAGCGCCCCGCCCGGGCCGAGGACGAGCCCCGTGCGTGCGAGGACGACCCGCGTCGTCCCGGCGGCTCCGGCGGTCGCGGCCTCCCACGCGTCGACGACGTCCGCGAGGAAGCCCGCACCGCGTGGGGAGTCCTCGACGAGCCGCTCCCCCGGCCGGTCGCCGTAGATCCCGACGGCCGACGCGTTGAGCCACACGGTCGGCGGGCTCGGGCTCTCGGCGACCGCGTCGGCGAGGAGCGTCGTCGTGAGGACGCGCGACTCAAGGATCGCGGTCCGTCGGGCGTCGGTCCACGGCAGCTGCGCGAGCGGCGCGCCCCCGAGGTTGACGAGAGCGTCGCACGCGGCGATCTCGTCGTCGGGCACGTGGCCCGCATCTGGGTCCCAGCGCCGTTCGTCCGCGGCCCGCGGCTCCCGTCGGACGAGCGTCCGGACGTCGTGGCCCTCGGCCCGGAGGCGCGCGACGAGCCGCGCACCGATCATGCCGGACGCTCCGGCGACAAGGATCTGCATCGTCCCTCCTCCTGGTCGCGGCGCGACCGTCCCACCACCCTGCCTCACGCACGACGCCCCGCACCACGGGTACGGGGCGTCGGACTTCCGAGCGCGGATTCTCAGGCGCTCACGGGTTCGTCGCAGCGCGTGTCGGCGTCGGGCGCGTAGATCGGGCGCGACGGCGGCAGCTCGTCGCCGCGCAGCGCCCGGAGCAGCGCGAACCAGGCGGGTACGAGAAGAGCGACAGAGCCGAACCACGCGAGCGGGTTGCCCCAGGCGACGCCCGCGAAGCCGAACATCCCGCCGAGTGCGATCGCTGCGGCGACGCGCATGACGAGCTCGATAACGCCCGTCGCGGTCGGCACGAGAGTGCGCCCCATGCCCTGGAGCGCACCGCGGAGCGTGAAGAGGACACCGAGCGCCCAGTAGAACGCGCCGTTGATGACGAGGAACTGGTGGGCGAGCGCGACGACCTGCTCCTCGCCGTCGCCGACGAACGACCGGATGATCGGTGCGCCAGCGGTGATGAGGATGCCGGCGAGGACGATCGAGACGCCGATCGACATGAGAGTGCCCTCGCGGACGCCCTGGCGGATGCGGTCGGGGAGCCCGGCCCCGTAGTTCTGGGCGGCGAACGTCGAGACGGCGAGGCCGATCGAGGCGAGGAACGCGACGGCGAGCCCGTCGACGCGGGCGGCGGTCGTCCAGGCGGCGACGGCGTCGGCGCCCATGGTGTTGAGCCGCACCTGCACGGCGAGCGCGCCGATCGCGATGATCGACGCGTTGAAGCCCATGGGCAGGCCGATGCGCAGGTGCTCGAGGAGGTCGGCACGCGACGCACGCAGGTCAGCGCGCCTGATGTGGAGCGCGGGGATGCGGCGGCGCACGTGGTCGAGGCACAGTGCGACGGAGAACGTCTGGGCGGCGACGGTCGCGAGGGCTGCGCCGGCGACGCCGCCGTCGAGGAGGGCGACGAAGACGTAGACGAGCCCGATGTTGAGGACGCACGCGATCGAGAGGAAGACGAGGGGCGTGCGGGAGTCGCCGAGCGCGCGGATGATCGCGGCGAGGTAGTTGAAGTACATCGTCGCGAAGCCGCCGAGGAAGCTGATGACGGCGAACGTGGTGGCGTCGTCGAGCAGCTCGGCGGGCGTCTGCATGAGCGTGAGGAGGGGGCGCGAGAGGGAGGCGCCGATGATCATGACGACGACGGTCGCGGCGCCCGTGAGGACGACGCCTGCGCCGACGGAGCGACGGACGGCGGCCGCGTCGCCTGCGCCGAAGGCCTGTGCCGTGGGGATCGCGAACCCGGACGTCATGCCCCACGCAAAGCCGAGGAGGAGAAAGGTCAACGCGCCGGTCGAGCCGACGGCGGCGAGAGCGTCGACGCCGAGCTCGCGTCCGACAACCCAGGCGTCGGCAACCTGGTAGAGCTGCTGGACGACGTTGCCGACGAGCAGCGGGAGCGCGAAGAGCAGGATGACGCGCCAGGGGGTGCCGGCGGTGAGTGCCTTGGACATGACGGAACTCCGGTGGAACGGGGTATGCGGGGGCGAGGAGCGGTACGGTTCCGGTCCGTCGGTCGGCGGCTGCGCCGTTCCGACGAGCTGCCGGGCTGGTCGAGGGCTGGCGGCACTGCGGGTCGTAACGTTTCGATTCTATGCCCGACCCTCCCCTGCCCGTCCAGCCCTTTCGCCTCCCGACCTGCGGCGAAGACGTGTGACGTCGGTCGCGCCGCGAGACGGACCGACCTCGGTCCGGGCAAGCCGAAGGGCCCCTGGCTGGGATATTCTCCCAGGCCAAGGGCCCTTCTTTCGTAGCGGGGACAGGATTTGAACCTGCGACCTCCGGGTTATGAGCCCGGCGAGCTACCGAGCTGCTCCACCCCGCGTCGGTATCTCTACTCTACGTCACGGTCGACGGAGGGCCAAATCGAGAGCATGTGACGACGCGCACCCCACGGCGGGCACGAGGCGTCCACGTCTGTCGGAGCCCTGGGAACGTCACGGATCGTAGGGCCGCGCGTCCCGCAGCACACTGCCCCACCATGTGAGCTGCCGCGCGAGCTCGCGCACCGCCGCCGCGCCCCGCGTCGGGACGACGGCCCCGTCGACGACGGGCAGGTCCCACGCGTACGGCAGGCTCACCGTCGCCTGCAACGTCACCGCGTGCAGCTCGGCAAGCACGGGGCGCAGCTGTTCGACCGCCCGCAGTCCGCCGGACACGCCGCCGTAGGCGACGAAACCGACGGGCTTGGCGTGCCAGGGCGTCGTGAGCGAGTCGATCGCCGTCTTGAGCACGCCGGGATAGCCGCGGTTGTACTCCGGGGTCACGAGGACGATCGCGTCGGCGACGTCGATGCGTTTCGCGAGGACGTCCGTGTCACCACCTCCGTCGAGCGCGTCGGGGAGGACAAGGGTTGCGAGATCGACGACGTCGATGTCGAACCCCTCACCGACCTGCGCGCAGAACCAGCGCGCAACAGCCTCGCCGACACGTTCCGGTCGGACGCTCGCCACGACGACCGCGAGCCGAATCGCGGTCACGCTGCAACCTCCCGTGCATGGAGGAACGCCAGCAGGGCGTCGATCTCGTCGCCCGTGAGCTCGAGACCGAGGCCCCGCAGCGTCTCACCCATCTCGTCGTCCGCGACCGTCCGCGACTCGACGGGCCGCCCGGGCACGACGACGCGGTGCTCACGCCCGTGCAGCGAACGCTCGCAGTCCTCGTCGACCCGCACGACGTGCAACGTCTGGACGAACGGCGAGGTCGGCGACGTCGACGTACCCTCGTTGGCGACCGCGAGATCGACGGGGTAGATCGGTTCGTCGGTGAGCGTCTGCTCGGTTCGCCAGCCCGCCCCTGCGTCACGCCGGAACCGTAGGTAGCCGTCGCCGCCACGCAGCATCTCGAAGCCCCAGACACCCTGCCGGTGCGACCCGGCCTCGGCGAAGGGGATCGGTTCAAGCAACCCGGACCCGTACCCCACGTCGGCGAACCACGGGGCACCGTTGATCGTCACCCGCAGGGCCGCGTGCGCACGGGGTCGGGGATGCTCGAGAGGTTCGCCCGTGCGCACCAGGAGCCGTTCGACGACGTACCCGAGCCGCGTGAGCGCTGCACCGAGGAGCAGCGCGTGCTCGTAGCAGTAGCCGCCCCGGCGGGCGCCGACGAGCTTGGCCTCGATCGCGTCGAGGTCGAGCGACACCCGTCGCCCGAGGACGACGTCGAGGTTCTCGAACGGGATCGACGCGACGTGCGCACGGTGGATCTCCCGGAGCGCATCGACGCTCGCGGTGCGCGGACGGACGCAGCCGATCCGGTCGAGGTAGGCGTCGAGGTCGAGCCGGCCGACGGTCCACCCGTCGGCCGCGGGCGCGTCAGGCGTGGTGTCAGTCATCATCGCCCTCCCGTGGCACGGGCATGCCCGGTGCTCCCCCGGACGACAAGCTCTGTCGGAAGCAGCACGTGGCGCTCGTCGACATCCGGCTCGAGGAGCATGCGTGCCATGAGCCGACCTCGGTCCCGGACAGGTTGCCGCACGGTCGTGAGGTCGAGGTCGGTGGCGAGAGCGCCGTCGTCGAACCCCGTGACGGAGAGGTCGCGTCCAGGCACGATCCCACGCGTCCGCAGCTCGTCGACGATCCCGCCTGCGAGCGCGTCGCTGTCCGCGAGGAGGGCGGTGGGGTCGGCGAAGGAAGGATCGTCGCTGAGCGCGAGCGCGGCGGCCGCACGCCCGGACCCGGTGTCGTTGAAGCCACCCGTGACGACACGGACGCGCGCCCCCGGACCGAGGCCCTCGCGGAAGCCCGCGAGCCTGTGGCTGGAGTACGGGAGAAGCGCATCTTCGTCGGTGACGTCGCGCGCCACGCCGGACGGCCCCGGGGTCGCGAGGACGACGACGACGTCACGGTGCCCGAGTGCGGCGAGGTGCGCGCCGATGGCGCGCGCGCCTGCGACGTCGTCGATCGCGACGCTCGAGCTGAACGCTGGGTCCGCGGTCGAGCCGACGACGGGCAGTCCACGGTCGATGAGCACACGGACTGCGGGGTGGTCGCCTGCCAGGCCGTCGACGATGACGCCGTCGACGAGCGCGTGGCGGATCGCGTCGAGGGTGTCACGCAAGCCGTCCTCGTCATGCGTGCGGGCACGTTCGGCGGCGTCGAGGTCGAACGGTACGAGCGTCATCCCGGCGCCGCGTCGCTCGGCGATCTCGGCAACTCCTGTGAGCAGCTCAGCGAAGTAGTGGTCGCGGAACACGTAGGACATCCCGACGGGGACGACAACCCCGATCGAGCCGGCACGGCGTGTCTTGAGCGAGCGCGCGGCGGGGTCGGGCCCCGCGTAGCCGAGCCGCTGCGCGACGTCGAGGATGTGCGCCCTCGCGTGCGCGGAGATCCGGTCGGGACGGTTGAAGGCGTAGGAGACAGCCGCGGCGGAGACCCCGGCGGCCTCGGCGACGGACTTCAGCGTGTGTGCCACTCACCCTCCGTGTTATTCGATTAACACGGCGACGATAGCGACGGGCCTCCGCCGCGTCAAGCACGAGGGCCGGCCGCCCCGTACGGGACGACCGGCCCTCGCCGTCGTGCACGAGCGCCAGTCAGGCGCCGGCCTTCTGCGCCGCGATCGCTCGCGAGATCGCATCCTCGAGCCGCTTCTGCGCCTCGCCGTACGCCGCGAAGTCGCCGCCCTTGAGCGCCGCGTCGGCGTCCGTGATGGCCTTCTCAGCGTCCGACAGCGCCGTCGCGAGCTGCTCCGCGGGCGTTCCCGGAGCGGGCGCGGTCGTCGGCTCGCCCGTGGGCTCGTCGGTCGGCGCGTCCGTCGGCTCGTCCGTCGGCGCGTCGGTCGGCACGTCCGTCGGCGGAGCCGTCGGACCCGGGTCCTCCTCGTCGGTCTCCGCGCCGGAGTTGCCGCCGAACACGTCGTCGAGCGCCTGCGCGAGCGTGTCACCGATCCCGACCTCGTCACCGAACGACACGAGAACCTTGCGCATGAGGGGGATCTTCGTGCCCGACGACGACTGCACGTAGATCGGCTGGACGTAGAGCAGACCGCCGCCGACCGGCAGCGTCAGCAGGTTGCCCGAGACGACCGTCGCGTTACCGACCCGCAGACCCGTGATCGCGTCGGCGATCCGCGCGTCCGTGTCGAAGTTGTTCTGCACGTTGCCCGGTGCGGGCACCGCGTTGTCCTTCGGCAGGTTGAGCAGACGCAGCGTCCCGTAGCCCTCGCCGATGACGCCGGCCTGGTCACCGGCCTCGGCATCGGCAGACAGGTAGCCCGTGAGCACCTGCCGCTGCCCAGTCGTCGTGCCGCCCGGGATGAACGTCGACATGAGCGAGAACGACGGGGTGTCCTGGCCCGGCATCTGCATCGTCAGGTAGTACGGCGGCTGCAGCGGCGCGTTGGTCTCCGCCTTCGACGTCGGCTCGTTGGGCGTCTGCCAGAAGTCGGCGCTCGAGAAGAACGCCGTGGAGTCCGTGACGTGGTACTTCGCGAGGAGCGCACGCTGGACCTTGAAGAAGTCCTCCGGGTAACGGATGTGGCTCATGAGGTCGCCCGAGATCTCGCTCACCGGCGTGAACGACGCCGGGAAGATCTTCTGCCACGTCTTGAGCACCGGGTCCTCGGTGTCCCACGCGTAGAGCGTCACGGAGCCGTCGTACGCGTCGACCGTCGCCTTGACGGAGTTGCGGATGTAGTTGACGGTCTGCGGCACGACCTCGGCGACGAGGTTGTTGCGCGCCAGCGTGTCGTCCGTCGCATCCTCGAGCGACTGCTGGGTCGCGTACGGGTACTGCGAGCTCGTCGTGTACCCGTCGACGATCCACTTGACCCGGCCGTCGACGACCGCCGGGTACACGCGCGAGTCGAGCGTGAGGTACGGGGCGACCTTCTGGACGCGCTCACGCGGGTCCCGGTCGTAGAGGATCTGCGACTCCGACGTCACACGGTCCGAGAAGAGCAGCTGCTCGTCACCGAAGCGCACCGCGTAGAGGAGCTTGTTGATCGGGTTGCCGATCGACGGGCCCGCCTTGACCTTGTCGGTCGGGAACGTCGTCATCACCTGTCCGGCCTCGTTGTCCGGATAGTCGACCTCCCAGTTCCCGGTGCCCTCGGGCGCCCCGACGATCGAGTACGTGGGTGAGTTCTGGCCGAAGTAGATGCGCGGCTCGTACTCGCCGAGCTCGCCGACCGACGGGATGCCGCCCTCGAAGAACGAGGGCTGCCCATCCTTGTTGACCGCGTTGCCGTACGCCGCGACGACCCCGAAGCCGTGCGTGAAGACGGTGTGGTCGTTGACCCAGTTGCGCTGCGCCTCGCCAAGGCCCGCCTGGTTGAGCTCGCGCACCGCGATGACGGTGTCGCGCTTCTCGCCCGCGATCTCGTAGCGGTCGACCTGGAGCGACCTGGAGAACGAATAGTACTGACGGTTCTGCTGAAGCTGCGTAAACGTCGGCGAGACGATCGCCGGGTCGAGGAGACGGATCGACGCCGTGGTCTCGGAGTCCGCGCGCAGCGCGCCGGCTGTCGCCGTCGTCTTCGCGTCGTAGTCCGTCACCTCGACCTTGTCGATGCCGAAGGCCTTCCGCGTCGCGTCGATGTTCCGCTGGATGTACTCGGACTCGAGCTCCTGCGCGTTGGGTCGCACCTGGAACCGCTCGACGATCGCCGGATAGATCGCGCCGATCGCGACGGCGGAGACGATCATGAGCCCCACGCCGATCGCGGGCAGCTTCCAGTTGCCCCGCACCGCCGTGACGACGAAGAGGATCGCGACGAGCACCGCGACGCCCGCGAGAATCGCACGCGCCGGGATGACCGCGTTGACGTCCGCGTACGTCGCACCCGTGATGCTCTTGCTCGAGCTCAGGAGGATCGAGTAGCGGTCGAGCCAGTAGTTCGCGGCGAGCAGGAGCATCCCGATCGCGGCGAGCACCGAGAGGTGCACGCGCGCCGCGCGCGTCGTTCGGGAGTCGCCTCCGACGGAACCGAGGCGGATGCCCCCGTAGAGGTAGTGCATCGCGGCCGCGCCGAGGAGGCTCACGACGACGATCGCGAGGAGCGTCGAGGTGACCATGCGCAGGCCCGGGAGCGTGAACGTGTAGAAGGAGACGTCGAGCCCGTACTCAGGGTCCTTGACGCCGAACGACTGGCCGTTGAACCACAGCAGCACGGTCTCCCAGCGGGACGACAGCGCGCCGCCCGCGAAGAGCCCGAGGAGCGCGGGACCGCCGAACGTCACGAGCCGCCGCAGCGGCTCGACCGCCTCGCGGTACTGGTCGAGCGTCGCCTGCTCGGGCGTCGACGGCGCGTACACGGGACGGTTGCGCCACGCGAGGTGGAGGTTGAGCCCGACAGTCACCGCCATGAGGAGGAAGCCGACAACGAAGAGCCCGACGCGCATGCCCCACTCCGTGAGCAGGACACGCTCGAAGCCCAGCTGGTTGAACCAGAGGACCTCGGTCCAGAAGCGGGCTGCGAGGACGACGACCGCGACGATCGCGGCGATGACGCCGACGGTGACGCCGAGCGGGCTGACCTTGCGACGCTCGCCCGGCGAGGAGGGACGACGATCAGCAGGTGGACGTGTGAATGCCACAGTTTCTACCTTCTTGACGAGAGACGTTCTCCCTCGCCCAACGCCCCGGGACGCGCGGAGGTTCCCGCTCGGTTCGGCAGGCTCCCGACGCGTCCGGCAGACTGGAGCGATGACCACCGAGGGAGCACGCGAGCACACGCTCGAGGAGCTGACGCTGTCCGAGACCATCCGCGAGATCGAGCAGCACGTCGCACGCGGCGGCTGGGACGGTCCGCCACGCGTCTTCGCGATCATCCGCACGAAGGAGGCGCTTGAGTCGTCCCCCGAGCTCGCGCAGCAGATGCCCGAGCTGCCGGCGCAGGTCGAGGCCAACGAGTTCGCGATGCTCTCGATCGAGCAGGAGGACCTGCCCCCCGCGGACACGCTCGAGGAGCTGCTCGGCTCGCTCGCCTGGCCCCCGACCGTCCACGGAGCGGCGCTCGTCGTCGAGCGGGTCATCGTCCCGCCCGAGGCCGAGGTCGGGATGCCGTCGAACCCCGACGAGGCGCTCTCCTACCTCGCGGAGCACCCCGAGCGAGAGGACGTCCGCCTCGCGGTCGCGGTCCTGCGCGACGGCCCGTCGTGGTGCGCGATCCGCACGCGACGCAACGACGACCCCACGCAGGTCGCGCTCGGCCCCGACCTCGTGCCGGGGCTCGTCGCAGCGCTCACCGCGACGTTCGAGGACTGACGCGCCCCGGTCGGTCCGGGCGAGGTCTCCCCGCCCGGACTGACCGGTCGAGCGCCATCAGGAGCAGGTCGGGAGCGACTCGCCGCGGCCCTCGCCGATCGCGACGACCGCGTCGTATGCGCCCTCGAGGGTACGGACCTCGACCGCCGTCATGCCGTCGGGCACGTGGCCCGCGGCCTCGACGCAGTTGCCCGACGGAACGAGGAACCAGTCCGCGCCGTCGTCGGACGCGCCCCGCATCTTGTACGTGATGCCGCCGATCGGGCCGACGTTGCCGTCAGTGCTCATCGTCCCCGTGCCCGCGATGATCTGACCGCCCGTCTCGTCGACGGGCGTGAGCATGTCCATGATCGCGAGCGCGAACATCATGCCCGCGCTCGGACCGCCGACGTCGTCGATGTGCATCGTCACGACGGGGTCCGTCTCGAACGAGCGGTCCACGGACACGCCGAGGTACGACCTGTCGGCGCCGACCTGCGAGCCCGCGGGCGCGGGCGAGGTGACGACCTCGAGGTCCGTCGGCGTCCCGGCGCGCTCGACGCGCAGCGTCACGGCTGACCCGGGCACGACGGCGTCGAGCATCTCGCCGAGGTGCTCGAAGGACGTGATGGGCGTGCCGTCGAGCGCGAGGAGCACGTCGCCGACCTCGACGACACCCTGCGCCTTCATCTCCGGGTCCGTCGCGACGGCCGTGAGCGTCTCGTTGACCGTCCGGCCGAGCGCACGCAGTGCCGCGACGGTCGCCGACTCCTGGCTCGTCACCATCTCGGCCTGGCTCTGCTGCGTCGTCTCCTCGGTCGTCGTTCCCGCGGGGAAGAGCGCCTCGACCGGGTAGACGCCCTCGTCGGGGTCGATCCACGCGCGCACGAGCCGCAGCACGGGGACGTGCGCGTCCCTGTTGCCGAGCGCGGAGACCGTCGTGAAGCGCAGCTGCCCCGCCGACGGGAATGTCTCCGCGCCCGTCACCTCGATGACGGGCGTGCCCGTCGTGTCGAGCGTGTCGAACGTCGGCCCCGGCATCCGCACGACGTATCCAGTCGGCAGCGCGACCATCGCCGCGATCGCGAGCGCGGCCGTCACGAGCGCGATCGTCTGCGTGAGGACGCGTCGGGTGAGGAGCGGAGGCTGCGGCGGCTGCGGCGGCTCGGCACCGGATCGGTCGTCCTCGGGGAGCTCGTCGAGCGGGGTGTCGTGGCGCACGCCGTCCATCATCCCCGACGTCGCTGGGAGCGGGTCACAGGTCTCATCCCGTCGCCGCTCAGCGGCGGCGGACCTGCCGCATGACGGCGGCCGTGCCGAGGAACGCGACGGCGGCGCCGACCGCGCCGAACGCGGCTGCGTCGCGACCGTGGACGCGACGCCCCACGAGCGCGGTCCGCCCCTCGACGCCCGCGAGCAGCTCGCGCAAGCACTCCTCGTTCGACCGGGTCGGCTCCCAGCCGAGCGCGAGAAGGCGCTCGGGAGCGACCGTCCACGGGTGGACGACGAGCGCGAGGTCGGCGGCCGACGCGGGCAGCAGCCCGGCTCGGTGCAGGCGCTCCGCGATGCCGAAGGCCGTCGGCGCGGGCAGGTCAACACGACGCATCCCGGACGCTGCGACGACCGCGTCGGTCGAGAGGGGGTCCGGGGTCCCGACGACGACGGAGCCGTCGACGTCGTGGTCGAGCACGGTGCGCACCGCGGTCGCGAGGTCCTCGGCGTGGAGGAGCTGCCACTCGCGGTCCACGCCACGCAGCGTGAGCAGCCACGGCATCTCGAAGTGACGCGTGATCATCGTGTCGACTCCCGGGCCGACGACGGGCGCCGTCCGGACGACGGTCACGGGAACCCCGAGCTCCCTCGCGGCCTCGACGACGTGCGTCTCGAGCGCGGCGGTGAGCGCCGCGGTGCCCTCGGGCTCCGTGAGCGGGACCGCGTCGTCGCCGTGGACGCCGCCCCCGGGCAGCGCGCCGAGGACCGAGGCCGACGAGACGACGACGACCCGGTGGACAGAACCCGGCCGGAACTCGGCGACCTCGCGTGCGATCTCGGCGTCGTGCTCCGCGAGCCAGGCCCCGACCCGGGACGGCGGCATGGGGTCGAACGCGCCGCCGTCGACGACGACGACCACGTCGACGCCCCCGAGCACGGGTGCGTCCGGCTCCGCGTCGAGAAGCCGTGCGAGCGTGTCGACGACGGGGCCGCGGCCGCGCAGCACGGTGCGCCGTGAGCGAACCTCACCCTCCGACATGGCTGCAGCCCCTTCCCCCGGTCGTCGTGACGGTTACCGTGGATGTTCCCACGTCCGGCCGCCCGGTCGCACCCACCACGGCACCAGGAGACACCCATGACGGAGAACTTCCCCGGCGGGAACACCCCGGAGGAGCCCTGGGAGCGCCTGCTGCGCTCGGTCTTCGGCCCCGACGCCGACGAGGCGATCGCGCAGCTCAGGGCACGCGGCATGGACGTCGACGCGCTCAACGCCGCGGCCGGCATCGCCGACGACCCGCGGCTCATCGACCAGGTGCTCGCCCAGGTGAGGTCGCTGCTGTCGACCGGTTCGGGCCCCGTCAACCGCGACGTCGCGCACGACGTCGCACGTCAAGCTGCTGCCGCGGGCGGCGACCCGAGCGTCGGCGACGCGCAGCGTCGCGCTGCGCTCGACGCGTTCGGCGTCGCCGACCTCTGGCTCGACACCGCGACCGAGCTCGCCCCCGCGGGCGGGTCACGCGTCGTGTGGAGCCGCTCGGAATGGGTCGAGCGCACGCTGCCAGCCTGGTCGCAGCTCGCGGCGCCGGTCGCGACGAACCTCGTCGCCGCGCTCGGAGGAGTCCTCGGCGAGCGTCTCCCCGAGGACATGGAGGGCATGCTGCCGCCCGGCATGGCCGCGGTCCTGCCCCCGGGCTCGCTCGCGGACCCATCGGCCCTGCTCGAGCGGCTCGGCTCCGCGATGTTCGGTATGCAGATCGGCCAGGCGGCCGGCACGCTCTCGCGCGAGGTCTTCGGACTCACCGACATCGGCGTGCCACTCGTCGCCGAGCCCATGACCGCGCTCCTGCCCGCGAACGTCGAGGAGTTCGCCGAGGGCCTCGACGCGCCGCTCGACGAGGTCCGCCTCTACCTCGCGCTGCGCGAGTCCGCGCACGCACGCCTCTTCACGCACGTCCCGTGGCTCCGCGGCCACCTGCTCGGCCTGCTCGACGCGTACGCGCGCGGCATCACGATCGACGTCGACGCACTCGACGACGCGGTGCGGGACGTCGACCCGTCGGACCCCGACCAGCTCCGCTCGGCTCTCGCGGGCGGCGGGTTCTTCGGCATCGGTCAGACAGCCGAGCAGCGGGCGACGCTCGAACGCCTCGAGACCGCGCTCGCGCTCGTCGAGGGCTGGGTCGACGAGGTCGCGACGACCGCCGCGCTCCCCCACCTGCCGCACGCCATGCCGCTGCGCGAGATGATGCGCCGCCGGCGCGCCGCAGGCGGACCGGCCGAGCAGACGTTCGCGACGCTCGTCGGGCTCGAGCTGCGTCCGCGCAGGTCCCGCGAGGCCGCTGCGCTGTGGCGCCTCATCGCCGAGCAGTCAGGGCTGGCCGTCCGGGACGCGGTGTGGGACCACCCGGACCTCCTGCCGACGGGTGAGGACCTCGACGATCCGGCGGGGTTCGCGGGGCGCCGCGCGACGACGGACGCCGAGCTCGCGGACGTCGACCGTGCGATCGAGGCGTTCCTCGCGGAAGCCGAGGGCGACGACGGCACACAGCCGAAGGCCTGAGCCGAGAGCCTGAGCCGAGAGCCTGAGCGGCCGCGTCGACCCAGCGAGTACATCGCGGCTGCGGGTGCGGCACGGCAGCGGGCGCGGCACGGCAGCGGGCGCGTCAGTCGACGTGGTCGCCTGTGTCGCCGTGGTCGTGCGTGAACGCGACCCCCTCGAGGAACCCACGGGCACGCTCGGTGCGCGGGTAGCGCTCGACGAGCTCCCAGAAGCCGGGGCCGTGACCCGCCTGGAGCAGGTGCGCGAGCTCGTGGACGAGCACGTAGTCGAGCACCCACGACGGCAGGCCGCGCACGCGTGTCGAGATGCGGATCGTGCGGTCGTCGACCGTGCACGACCCCCAGCGCCGCTCCTGGTGAGCGGACCACGTGACGCTCGCGGGGACCGCGAGACCGTCGAGGTAGCGGGCCGAAAGCTCCATCGCGCGCTCGAGGAGTTGTGCGTCCGACGGCCTGCGCCGGGCTTCCTTCGCGGCGAGACGCTCGAGCATGCGCTCGACCCACTCGCGCTCCTGTGCCTTGGTGAAGCGTGCGGGGATCGCGACGATCGTGCGTCCACCCTCGCGGTAGGCGCTCACCGTACGGGTGCGGCGCCGGCTGCGGCGCACCTCGACAGCGCCCCCGGTCGTGTCAGCCCCCTCGCTCATGGCTCGACCGTATCGTGGCCCGCGTGCGGACGGGACCGCACGCGCCGACCCTGTGGACAAGTCGCACGAGTCGCTGTCCGCTGCCATCCTCGGTCGGTGACCACCCAGACGCTTCCGCGACCCGACCGCCAGGCACCTGCCGTGGCGGCTCACGGTGCCGCTGTGGCAGCCCTCCGGAGCAGCACCGTCGGCGTGCTCGGCCTCGGTCCGCTCGGGCTGCATCTCGCCAGGACGCTCGCGTCGCTCGGCGCGCACCGCCTCGTCCTCGACGACGCGGCGTCCGTCGCGCACGACGACGTCGGGATCGGCGGTTATCGCCTCGGGGACGTCGGACGTCCCCGGCCCGTGTCCGCCGCGCGGGTGCTCGCCGATGCGCTCCTCACCTCGACGGCGGTGTCGCCGGGGGTGCTCGACGGGCACGACCCGGGCACGCTCGCTGCGGCGGTCATCGTCACGCACGAGCGCATCGACCCAGCGTGCACGTGGCGGCTCGTCGCGCAGGGCGTCCCGCACCTCGTCGTCACGTGGGGGAACGGCTGGCTCGAGGTCGGGCCCGGGGTCGCCCCTGGTCGCACCGCGTGTCTGCGCTGCGTCGATCTGCACCGTGCCGACGACCACGTGCCTCCTGCGCGGGGCAGGCACGTGGGCAACGGCGTTGAGGATCCTGTGCTCGCCGTCGCGGGCGCGGGGCTCGCTGCGGCGCGCACCCTCGCGCTCCTCGCGCCGGGACCGTCGACGCGGGGCCTCGCGCGCACGACGGTGCTCACGCTGCCGGACCTCACACCGACGGTCGAGTACTGGCCGGTCCATCCGGCGTGCGGCTGCGCCTGACCGCGCCCAGGAACGCCGAAGGCCGGCGCACCCGCGCGGCGGGTGCACCGGCCTGCGGTGCTGCGGCCCGGACTGGTGCCGGGCGGACGGCGGTCACGTCGTGACCTGCGCGTCCCGGGGACGGTCGCTGTGCCTCATGCGACCTGCGCGTCCTCGGGCCGCACCTTGCGAGGGCGGCCGCGGCCGCGCTTCATGGCGACGACCTGCCCGTCGACGAAGACCTCGCCGCCCCAGACACCCCAGGGCTCGTTGCGCTCGATCGCGCCAGCGAGGCATCCGACGGCGAGCGGGCACTCGCGGCACAGGGCCTTAGCGCGCTCAACGTCCGCGGTGCGCTCCGCGAACCAGAGCTCGGGGTCCTCGGTGCGGCACGGGACGACCGCGGCGAGGAGCGCGTCGAACTCGGCGCGCTCCTCCCGGGTCGAGGGCGTGGTGGTCCGCTGCGCGGGGGACGGCGTCGGGGTGACCGTCGCGGGGCGGGAGATCGGGGCGACGACGAGGTCGTCACGCTGGATGGACGGGGCAAGAAGCATGCTGGGCCGCACGGTGGCCTCCGGGGTGTTCCGAGTTGGTGCAAGAGAGAGGGTGCGCCTCGCTGCGGTCCGCCTCGCGTGTCCGGCTGCGATACCGGCTGCGCGAGGGCGCGTTCTGCGAGGTGTTCCGCCCTGCGGGCGGGTGTGACGATCGTCGGGTGGACGCGGGTGGCGTCAGATGCCGGACGACGACGTCAGTGGCGCTGCATGCGCCTTGCTGGGGAGCAGACGGTGTGCTCCGGCGAGGTGAGCGCGCATGGTGCGACCGCGGGCCGTGCCCGTATCGACGATCGACGTCGTCATGGTCTGGAAGTTCTTCATGCTGCTCACCCCTCTCTCTTCTCGGCCTGCGACGCATCGCGTCGTGGGCACTGCCGTCAGGAACTCGACCACCGTAGACCGGGGTCTCGCGCGGTGGCCAACTCTTTATCGTGAACCCGTCGCGATCGTGACCTGTTCGTGATCTTCGGTTCAGTTGCGGTGCTGCTCGAGGAGCCTCAGCAGGTCATCCGCGTAGCGGTCGAGTCGGTCTGCGCCGAGCCCGCGGACGTCGGCGAGCTCGGCGAGGGTCGTCGGCCGGAGCGTCGCGATCTCCTCGAGCGTCACGTCGGTGACGACGACGTGCACGGGCCGGCCGATGTCCTCGGCGCGCAGGTCGCGCCACCGGCGCAGGGAGTCGAGGAGCACGGGGTCAGGACCCTCGCTGCGATCGTGGACGACGGCGCTCCGCCGACCCTTCGTGGCGTCGGCGCCGAGGTGCTCGAGGAAGCGCGAGCGGGTGCGCGAGGCTCGGCCCGAGCCGCCGCGCGAGCGCGCCCACGACAGGTGCAGGTGCTCGCGGGCACGCGTGATGCCGACGTAGAGGAGCCGCTTCTCCTCAGCGATCGCGGCCGGGTCCGTCGCGAGCGAGATCGGCATGAGGCCCTCGCTCAGCCCGACGAGGAACACCGCGTCCCACTCGAGGCCCTTCGCGGCGTGGAGGGACGCGAGCGTCACACCCTCGACCGTCGGCGCGTGCTGCACCGCGGCACGCTCGTCGAGCTCGGCGACGAGCATCCGGATGTCAGCGCCCTCGCGGCTCGCGAGGTCGTCCGCGAGCGCGACGAGCGCCTGCATGGCCTCCCAGCGTTCGCGCACCGCACCGCGAGCGGTGGGCGGCTCGGGTGCCCAGCCGGCGTTGAGCAGGACGTCGCGCACCGCTTCGCCGAGCGCGACGCCCGGCTCGACGGCGCGGGCCGCGCCGCGCAGGAGGACGAGCGCGTCCCGGACGTCCTTGCGCTGGAAGAAGCGCTCGCCGCCGCGCACGAGGTACGGCACCCCCGCATCCGCGAACGCGTTCTCGAGGACCGCCGACTGCGCGTTCGTGCGGAAGAGCACAGCGATCTCGCTCGCGCGGACCCCCGAGGCGATGAGCCGCGCGGCACGCCCTGCGACGAACGCGGCCTCGGCCTCGTCGTCGTCGTGCACGGAACGCCCGACGGGCGGCCCTGCAGGACGCTGCGCCTTGAGCTCGAGACCCGCGTACGTCCGTGCGCGCGGGTCGGCGAGCAGCGCGTTGGCAACCCCCACGACCTGCGGCGTCGAGCGGTAGTCGCGCACGAGCCTCACCTCGGTCGCGTCCGGGAAGCGCTTGCGAAACTCGAGCAGGTGGCGCGGGGTCGCACCCGTGAACGAGTAGATGGTCTGGGAGGGGTCGCCGACGACGCACAGGTCGCGGCGCGGGCCCATCCACTGGTCGAGGACGAGCTGCTGCAGCGGCGAGACGTCCTGGTACTCGTCGACGACGAAACGCCGGTACTGCTGCCGGATCTCGTTCGCGACCGACGTGTGCGAGCCGATCATGTCCGCGAGGTAGAGGAGGACGTCCTCGAAGTCCATGAGCGCGCGGTTGTTCTTCGTGTCCTCGTACGCCCGCAGCAGGCGCGCGACCGTCTGGGCCTCGAGCCCGGCAGGAGGCTCGCGCCGCAGTGCCGCGACCGCCTCCGCGTAGCCGTCGGCCGGGATGAGCGAGACCTTCGCCCACTCGATCTCCGAGGAGATGTCCCGCACCGCGAGCCTGTCGACCGAGATCCCGAGCCCGGTCGCGGCGTGCGCAACGATCTGCGCCTTCTGCTCGACGATGCGCGGCGGTGCCCCGCCGACGATCTTCGGCCAGAAGTACCCGACCTGCCGCAGGGCCGCCGCGTGGAACGTGCGCGCCTGGACCCCGCCGACGCCGAGCGCCCGCAGCCGCCCGCGCATCTCCCCCGCCGCACGCGCCGTGAACGTCACCGCGAGCACCGACGTCGCCGGGTAGTAGCCGGCCCGCACGCCGTACGCGATGCGGTGCGTGATCGCGCGTGTCTTGCCCGTGCCTGCGCCCGCGAGCACGACGACGGGCCCGTGGACCACCTCAGCAACAGCACGCTGGTCAGGGTCGAGGGCGTCAAGGATCTCGTCGGGAGTCATCGTCGTCGATCATCCCAGGCGCCACCGACATCCACGGAACCGGCCCCCTCACCTGGGGACGGCGAAGGCCCGCACCATCCCTGGGGACGGCGCGGGCCTCGGCACGCGGGGCTCAGGCCGGGTCGGCGCTGCTCCGCGCGCGCTCGCGCGTCCACGTGGCGCCACACGCGAGCGCCATCGGCGCGACGACGAGCCCGCCCACCCGGAGCCACCACGGGCCGACCGAGGGATCCTCGTCGACCATGAGCGCGAGAAGCACCGCGATCATGCCAATCCGCGCGAGGAGGAACGTGCTCGGCTGCGCAGCGGCGTCGGGCACCCGGCGCGCCCCGGCCTTGCGGGACCACGCCACCCCGACGTAGATCGCGCTCCCCACGGCCCACACGAGCGCGGCCCAGTGCACGACGGTCCACATGGTCGTCCCCTTCTCGGATCGGTCGCCGCGCGCTCGCGCGGCGGTCGTCGGGCGACGCCCGGCTCAGGCCAGGCGAGCCTTGACCTGCGCGAGCGACGGGTTCGTCGCGGACGTACCGTCCGGGAACACGACGGTCGGCACGACCCAGTCGCCGCCATTGACCGACGCGACATAGTCGGTCGTCCCCGGCACCTCCTCGATGTTCACCTCGGTGTAGCCGATGCCGGCCGAGTCGAGCTGAGCCTTGAGGCGCGTGCAGTAGCCGCACCACGTCGTCGAGTACATGACGACGGAACCGGCCTCGGGGACGTGCGGTGCAGCAAGGGTCACGGGTCTCCTCCGGGAACGTCGGACGCGCAGGCGTCGGTACGGGCAACGGGCCACATGGCCCTGCCGCAGCATAACGATCCCGCACCGTCCGGCATTCCGCCGACCGGCACGGGACCGCACGTCGCGGCGCCGCGTCAGGACGCCGCACCACCGAGCGCGTCGACGAGCAGCGCGACGAGAGCCTCGAGCTGGACGTCCGTCGACGACACCTCGTCATCGATGTCAGCACCGTCGAGAGCACGCGCGGCAAGCCCCGACTTCGCGTCGATGAGCTCGGCAATCTTCGCGTCGATCGTCTGCGCCGCGATCACCCGCCACGCCGTGACCGGCTCGTCCTGACCGATGCGATGGACACGGTCGATCGCCTGCGTCTGCTCCGCGTCCGTCCACGGCAGCTCGGCGAGCACGAGGTTCGACGCCACCTGGAGGTTGAGGCCGACACCCGCCGCCATGAGCGAGCACACGACGACCTGCACGTCGTCGTCCTCCGTGAAAGCCTTGACCGCGTGCGCCCGGGCACGGGCGGTCTGGTCGCCACGGATCGAGACGTACCCGATGCCACGGTCGGCGAAGACCCGCTCGGCCTCGTCCATGACGTCGACGTGCTTGGCGAAGAACACGACCTTGCCGACGTTGCGCGCGAGCTGCGCCGTGTAGTCGGCCGCGAGCCCCGCCTTGGCCTGCCCGAGGCGGCGCACCATCGTGAAGATGTTCTCGCCCTGAGCCTTCGACGTCGAGTCCTTGAGCTCGGACGCCGCGACACGGCGCGCGAGGGCGAGGTCCACACCCTCGACGACGTCGCCCGACCGGTGCGCGAGCGCAGACCGGTAATGCTCGACCATGCGTCGCGCGAGCGCCTTCTCCGAGGCGCGGATCGAACGGCCCAGCGCACCGTCGATCTCGACCGGGAGGTCCGCCACGCGGCGCGCCGGGAAGTCCGCGACGACCTCGACCTTGCGACGCCTCACGATGCCCATGTCGACGACGGCGCGGCGCGCTGCCGCGTAGAACCCCGGCTCCCCCGGGCTGAGCCCCGTCTCCTCGAGCGCCGTCATGAGACCACCGACAGGCAGCTTCTCGTCGATCCACCCGAGGAACTGCCAGATCGCGCGGAAGTCCTCGACAGAGTTGATGAGAGGTGTTCCCGTGAGCGCGACGAGCAGCGGCTTCGCCGTACGTTCCCGGATCCGCTCGGAGAGGGTGAGGACGTTGCGCGAACGCTGCGACGACCTGTTCTTGATGAAGTGCGCCTCGTCGACGACCATCCCGCGGAAGCCGTGCTCGCCGAGCCAGTCGACGTGACGATCGAGGATCTCGTAGTTGACGATGATGACGTCGGCGAACGCATCGACCTGGTCGCCGTCACCGCTGCCGTCGCCGTCGCCGTGGATGACCGTGACCCGCCGGTGAGGGACCCAGAGCCGCGCCTCGTGCGCCCAGTTCGTCTTGACGACGTTCGGCGCGACCACGAGAAGCGGGAACGCGCCTCCGGCCTGCGCGGCGAGGAGCGCCTGCGCGGTCTTCCCGAGCCCCGGCTCGTCCGCGAGGAGGAACGTGCGGTGCCCGCGCGCCGCCGCGTGGACGACCTGCGCCTGGTGGTGCATGAGCTGGCGGCCAGGCGGGGCCGACGCGATCGACCCGTCCGGCAGCGGCATGCACGCGACCTCGCCCGTCCCCGCCACCTCGAAGGAACGGAAGAGCGGCTCGAGAAGCTCCCAACCCGCGAGCCGTCGCGGACGCGCGGCCTGACGCTCGGCCGCAGCCTCGAAGTTCGGGGCGAGAAAGGGGTTCGCCATGCGGCGCGAGACGGCGGACCGCGGCACCACGCGGTGCGGGGCGGTCCGCTCGACGACAGGCTCGGGCTCGACCTCCTCAACGACGTCGTCGGGCACCTCGACGCCCGCAGCACGCAGCACCGTCGCCCGATAGGTACGTGCGGCGCCGGAGACCCGCGCGTCCTCACCGAGGAGCGTGAGGAGAGACGTGTCACGCGCCGCGATCCTCGCGAGCGACGTCGCGACGCCGTCAAGACGTTTGAGCTCGTGCGTGCGCTTCGCGGCCGTGAGCGACTCGTCGCCCTGGACGCGTGCCCGCTCCTCGCGCACGAGGAGCGCGACGACCTGGAACTTCGTGCGCACAGCAGGGCGCGACGGGGACTTGCGGACCGCGGCGTCGATCTCGCGCGCGATCCCCGCGAGCACCCCGGCAAGACCCTCGTCCCGGTCACGCCGACGCTGCCCGCCGGAACCACCCGAGCCGCCCGAGCCTCCGCGCGAGTGTCCGGACCGGCCGGTGCCTGCTCGTGCCACAGCACTTCCTTCGTTCGTCACCACAGTTACGCGCTCGACGTCGCCGCGCTCGACGCACAGCACCGAGCGGCGGCCGGTCGCCACCGCAGACCCGGCCGTCAGCACGGCACGGACCGGTGGCCCGGTGGCACGGCCCCACGTGCGCGGCCGCTCACGCGTCCGCCCGGGGCGTCTCCCGCCACGGGTCCTCGCACCGCCAGGCACGACCTGCTCCGTCCGCAGGCCGCGGCACGGTCATCGTCCGCAGCGCGCACGGACGAACAGATCCTACGCCCCGCAGGCCACCACCGGGACCCCTCAACCGTTCCGCCACGCCGGTTCGACGCACGGCGTCACGCCGCCCGACGCACAGCGTCACGCCGGTTCGACGATCTCTCCGCCGAACCACTCCTCGATGAGCGCCCGCGCGATCGACGACCGCATCGGCAGCAGCACGCGCCCCGCAGCGACGTCGGCCGCAAGGCCGTCCCGCGTGAACCAGCGGGCGTCGGTCACCTCGACGTCGTCCGTCGTCACCGTCGTCGTCTCCGCGTGCCCGACGAACCCGAGCATGAGCGAGGCCGGGAACGGCCACGGCTGCGTCGCCCGGAACTCGACACGCCCCACGACGACGCCCGTCTCCTCGAGCACCTCCCGCCGCACGGCCGCCTCGGCGGCCTCGCCCGCCTCGACGAACCCCGCGAGCGTCGAGAACCGACGCTCCGGCCAGTGCGCCGCGTGCCCAAGCAGCAGCCGCTCGTCCGCGTCGACGACCGCCATGATGACCGCAGGGTCCGTCCGCGGGTAGTGGTCGACCCCCTCGTCCTCGCAGCGCCGCGCCCAGCCCGAGCTCACCGCGACCGTCGGCTCCCCGCACGACGGGCAGCGCGGCGCCCGCGCGTGCCACGCCGCGAGCGCCACCGCCGCCGTCGCAAGGCCCGCGTCGTGCCCGTCGAGCAGGTGCCCGACGTCACGCAGCGCCCCCCAGCGCCTGCCGGAGGCCAGCTCCTCGGCGGGGGTCGGCGCCTCGACACCCTCGATGTCGACCGCGGGCCGCGTCGTCGGCAGCACGAGCGCGAGCACGTCCGTGCCGCCGTCACGCGGCGACCGCCCCAGGTCGCACACGAGCCCGAGCTCGGCCGCCGTCACGACGTCCGCAGCCGGGACGAACGCAAGCCGGTGCCCCTCCCCCGGCTCGAGCGCAAGCTCGCCACCACGCACGAGCAGCACGCGCGTCGTCGCTGCCGCGAGCAGACGCGCAAGGTTGTCAGGCGAGTCGCGCCGCGCCGCGGCACGATCGGTGCCCGTGCGGGACAGCGGCAGGGAGGACCAGTCGGTCGGCATCGTCACGACGTTCACGGTACGCGTCTCGCACGACGCAGGGCGTGCCCTCACCACCTCGCGGGCCCGCGCGCCGTACCGTGGAGCGATGCAGCGCTCCGACCTCGCCCTCGCCGCCCTCGCGACCGCCGCCGTTCCCGGCCTGCGCGCCGTCGAGGTGGCCGCGGTCGTGTCCGACGGCGACGACGACGTCGCGCTCGTCGTCGACGACGAGCGGCGCCGCTGGATGGTCCGCTCGCCGCGCGACACCGTCGCCGGAGCGAGCCTCGAGGCCGAGATGGCGCTCCTGCGCTCGTTCGACGCGTACGTCGGCACGGGCCGGCTGCCGTTCGCCGTCCCCGCACCCGCAGGCTTCGCCCAGCTCGACGAGGGCGGCCGTGCCGTCGTCTACCCCGAGATCCCCGGCCACCCCCTGCCCCTCGAGCAGCTCCGGCCCGGCCCCGGCCTCGCGCGGGCCGTGGGCCAGGCGATCGCCGCGCTCCACGAGCTTCCGAGCTCGCTCGTCGAGGACGCAGGCCTGCCCTCGTACACGGCCGACGACTACCGTCGCCGGCGCCTCGCCGAGCTCGACGAGGCCGCCGCGACCGGACGCGTGCCCGTGCGGCTCCTGCGCCGCTGGGAGGCCTCGCTCGAGGACGTCGCCGTGTGGCGCTACCGGCCCGTCGTCACCCACGGTGACCTCGGTGCCGACCACGTGCTCGTCGCGCAGCAGACCGTCAACGGGATCGTCGACTGGTCGTCCTGCCAGGTCGCAGACCCTGCCGATGACCTCGCGTGGCTCCTCGTCGCTGCCCCCGAGGACGCCGCCGAGTCCGTGCTCGAGGCCTACCGTCAGGCTCGCACGGAGCTGTCCGACACCCACCTCGTCGACCGCGCGCACCTCGTGAGCGAGCTTGCGCTCGTCCGCTGGCTCCTCCACGGCGTCCACCAGGGTGACGAGCAGATCCAGGCCGATGCCGTCGAGATGATGCTCGACCTCGACGACGCCCTTCACCCCGCCGGAGAGTCGCCTGCGACCGGCAGCGTCCGCGTGGGCGCGGGCGTCGCCGCAGGCGTCACGCTCGCCGACGCAGTGCCGGTCGAGGCGACCGAGGTGGCCGACGGCACGGCGATCGTCAGCAGCAGGAGCGCGGCGTCGGGAGTGAGCGCCGCGTCCGGGGTGAGCGCCGCGTCCGGGGTGAGCGCCGCGTCCGGGGTGAGCGTGGCGAGCGCGCTCAGCGCCGGGAGCGCCGTCACGGGCGCGGTCGAGACCGTCGACGGCGCCGCCCCCCAGGTCTCGGCACCGCTCGTCCCGACAGCCGCGACCGAGGCGATCGACATCGCGGACGCCCGTGCCGTCTGGGCCTCGTACGAGGACGTCGACCCCGACGACGTCATCGCGGTGCCCGGGTCCGGCGGCTCCGACTGGGTCGTGTCGCCCGCATCAGCGGCTGACGACGAGCCGGCGCCCGCGGCTGACGCGGCGGACGTGCTCAGCGCCGACGCACTGAGCGCCGACGCACTTCACAACGACACGCTGAGCGACGACTCGCCGAGTGACGACTCCGCGGAAACGGTCGACGACGGCCCGGGTGGTCCGGGCCGCGGCTGACGCCGACGCGTCAGCCCTCTCCGCGCAGGAGCGCCTCGAGCTCGGCCTCGTCGCGCAGCCGCCCGGGGCGGACAGTCGTGCCCGAGCCGACGTAGCAGAACGCCGCGTCGACCTTCTCGAGAGGTAGCCCCGTCCACCTCGCCCATGCAAGCCGGTAGACCGCGAGCTGGACCTCGCGCGCCGCCGCTGCGTCCGCGTCGCGGGGCTCACGTCCGGTCTTCCAGTCGACGACGACCACCCGGTCCGTGCCGGGATGCTCGGGGTCAGGGAACACCGCGTCGATGCGCGAGCGCGTCATGACACCGGCGAGCGGAGTCTCGACGTCGACCTCGATCGCGACCGGCACGAGATCGGCCCACGGCGTCGCGAGGAACGTCGCCTTGAGCGCGTCGAGCTCGCCGTCCGGCGCCTCGTCGTCCGCGTCGTCGAGGTCGAGAACGTCGATGAGCGCGGGCGCCGCGAAGTGCTGCTCGACCCACGCGTGGAACGTCGTGCCCCGTCGCGCGTGCACGGACGGCGCCGACGGCACCGGGCGGCGCAGCGCGAGCGCGTACTCGGCACGGTCCGTCGCCATGCGCACCATCGCGGACGCCGAGACGTGCGTCGGCACGTCGACCTCGGTGACGGGCCGGCTGCGGAGCTCGCGCTCCGCGAGGAGCATCGCGGCGGTCGCGGCGAGATCGGTGACGGGGGCGGTGTCCTGGTCTGTGCCGGGCCCGTCCGTGGTCGAAGTGCCTCCATCGTCCGCGTGCAGTCGGGCGGACTCGTCGTCCGCGACCGGGCGGACGCCTTCGCGTGCCCGGCGCGCGGCGCGCGCCTCCTCGACGCGCCGTGCCGCCTCGGCGAGCGCCTCGGGCACGGCCTCGCTGCGCGGCCACACGGCCGTGTGCTCGGCGGCAAGCGTCGGGTTTTCCCCCTCGGGCGGCTCCGCCCAGCCCGTCGTCGTGAGAAGGCCGGCCTCGGCGAGCTCGACGAGGAACGTGCTCGGCGGGCTCGGCCTCTGAGCCTCGCCGCGGAACCACGAGCCCGTGAGCAGCAGGTGCTCGCGCGCCCGGGTGTAGGCGACGTACGCAAGGCGACGTTCCTCGGCGACCTGGTGCTCGCCCGCGTCCTCCTTGAAGAGCTTGAGGCGTTCGACCATGTCGGCGTGGTCCTCCGCGGACTCGTACGCGAGTCGAGGCAGGTCGGGAGCGTCGCCGCGCAGCGGGTACGGCAGCGTGCCGAGGCCGGTGAGCCACGCTGAGTCCGTCGGGGCCTGAGGCTCGCCCTCCTTGTCGAGGACCTGCGTCGCGGTCGACGGGAACTTGCCGTCGGTGAGCCCTGCGACGGCGACGACGTCCCACTCGAGGCCCTTGGCCGCGTGGACCGTGACGATCTGGACGGCGTCCGGGTCGGGGTCGGTGAGCGCACCGTCGATCCGCTCGTTCGCGCTCGCCGTCGCGTCGAGCCACGTGAGGAACGCCCCGAGGGTCGGCAGGTCGGAGCCGTCGACGAAGGTGAGCGCGAGGTCCCGGAAGGCGTCGAGGTTCGCGCGGGCGCGGCCCGCGTGGCCGGGGCCGAGCAGCCCGGCCTCGATGTCGAGGCCCATGGTGCGCTCGCACTCGACGACGAGCTCCGGCACGGAGAGGTACGTCCGCGAGCGGAGCCTTTCGACGACGCCCGCGAGCCGGACGAGCCGCGCGTGCCCCTCGGGCGTGAGAGCGCGCCCGTCGTGGCTCGTCCAGGCTGCCGGAGGCAGCTCGTCGAGGACGTCGACGATCGTCGTCTCGTCGCTCGCGTCGGACTCCGGGACGACCTCGCCGGGCGTCGTCGGCTCGTCCGTCCTCGCACCCCCGTGCTCCTCGGTCTCCCCCGGCGACGGACGGCGCGCGAGCCGCTGGCGGTGCGCGAGGTCCCGCGCGCGGTCGGCGAGCGCGAGCAGGTCGGCGACGCCGAGGTCGACCCACGGTCCGGTGAGCAGACGCATGAGTGAGTCGCCGCGCGAGGGGTCGTGGACGACCTCGAGCAGCGCCCGGAGGTCGACGACCTCTGGCGCGTCGAGCAGGCCGCCGAGCCCGACGACCTCGACGGGCACGCCGAGCCGGCGCAGCGCGGCCTCGATCGGGCCGAAATGCCTGCGTGCGCGGCACAGCACGGCCGCGCTCCGCGCGCCGTCGGGGTGCGAGCGGGGGCGCCAGCGTGCGGCGATCTCCTCGGCGACCGCGGCCGCCTCGTCCTCCTCCGTCACGGTGAAGAGGCTCGTCACGGTGCCCGCCCCGGCGCCCGGACGCGTGCCGAGCGTGCGCACCTCGAGGCCGGTCCCCTCCTGCGCGCGGCGCAGGGGCGCAGCGATGGTGTTCGCGGCATCGAGCACGGCGCGGTCGTTGCGCCACGACGTCGAGAGCGACAGGTGGTGGAGCCCTGTGCCAGCGCGGAAGATCTCGCCGAAGCGTGCGAGGCCGGACGCGCTCGCACCGCGCCAGCCGTAGATCGACTGGTGCGGGTCACCGACGGCCGTGACGGCGTGCCCGTCGCCGAAGAGCGCGCCGAGCATGCGCGCCTGCGCGTACGACGTGTCCTGGTACTCGTCGAGCAGCACCACCTTGTAGCGGGCCCGCTCGCCCGCGCCGACCTCGTCGAAGTCCTCGGCGAGGCGTGCGCCGAGCGCGACCTGGTCGGAGAAGTCGAGCGAGTCGGTCGCGGCCTTGCGACGGCGGTACTCGTCGACGAGGTCGAGCAGCTCGATGCGGTGCCCGAGCAGCATCGTGAGATCCCGGACGGGGGCACGGACGCCCTTGCGTCCCTTGGCGACCTCGGGGGCACCGAGCAGCGCGTCGATGATGCCCTGCATGCGGACGCGGGCCTCGTCGGTCGGCACGAGGTGCTCGGCGAGCGCCTGCGACATGCTGCGGACCGCGTCGACGACGGTGCTCGTCGCGGACGTGAGCGTGAGATCTCCCGTCCAGCGTTCGACGATGTCGTGCGCGAGCTGCCACTGGCTCGCCTCACCGAGCAGCCGCGCCCCTGGCTCGATGCCGAGCCGCAGCCCGTGCTCCCGCACGAGCCCCGACGCGTAGGAGTTGTACGTCGCGACGACCGGGCGAGCGAGCGCACCGAGCAGCGCGGCACCCGCGTCGTCGCCGGCTGCCGCGGCCCACGGCACGGCCTCACCGTCGGCACGGGAGGCCGCGGCGAGCGTCCGCAGGCGCCGCCGGATGCGCTCCGCGAGCTCGCCCGCGGCCTTGCGCGTGAACGTGAGGCCGAGGACCTCGTCGGGGGCGACGAGGCCGTTGGCGACGAGGTAGACGACGCGCGCGGACATCGTCTCGGTCTTGCCCGACCCGGCTCCCGCGACGACGAGCACGGGCTCGAGCGGCGCCTCGATGACGGCCGTCTGCTCGTCCGTCGGACGGAACTGGCCGAGCCGGTCGGCGATGTCCGCCGCGGAGAACCTCACCGTCGTGCTGGTGGTGCTCATGCGGTGGTCCCTCCCATGGTGCGTCCCTCCTCCTGGAGCGGGCAGGAGCGCCGCACCGGGCAGAAGTCGCACATCGAGTTGCGTGTCGCGGTGAAGGTCGCCGCGGCCATCGCCGTGGCGGCGCCCTCGACGAGCTCGCGAGCCCACCCGGGATCCTCGGCGTCCGCGAGCGGGGGCTGCTCGCGCAGCGAGGGACCCTTCGATGTCCCGCCGACGTGGACGAGTCGTGCCCCGCCGCTCACCGGGGCCTCCCCGACGCCGGGGACGTCGGCGAACGCCCCGGCCTCGAGAGCGACCTGGTACGCGCCGAGCTGCGGGTTGACCTCGGCGTCCTTGGCGTTGCCTGCCGCGCCGGTCTTGAGGTCCTCGACCACAATCGAGCCGTCGGGCTGCCGCACGAGGCGGTCGACGCTCCCGACGAGGTCCGCCCGCCCGATCTCCGCGGCGAAGCGGGCCTCGGTCGCGAGAACCTCACCGCTCGCGGCCATGTGCTGCGCGAGGCGGTCGATCATCGTGCGGGCCCTCGTCCGGGCGACCGTCTCGGGCCAGCCGGGCCGCAGCCCGAGCTCGGGCCAGCGCCGTTCGAGCTCGCCGACGAGCTCCGAGAAGCTGCCCGACGGGTACGTCTCTGCGATCGCGTGGACGAGCGTGCCGAGGCTCTGCTGCACGGCGTCCGCCGCACGCCCCCCGGAGGCCTCGAGCGCCCAGCGCAGCGCGCAGCGGTGCACCTGCTCGACCTTCGACGGCGAGACGCGCACGCGGTCGTCCGGGCCCCACGCGGGCGCAGTGCTCGAGACGTCGTGCGTGCCGTACCAGCCGGCCGGGTCGGCGACGCCCACGCCCATGTCGGCAAGGAGTGCGAGGACGTCGGCTGCTTCGGCCCGGGCGGCCTCGTGCGCGGCTCCTCCGGGGCTCGTGGCGAAGCGCTCACCGCCGACCAGTCCGTCCGTGCTCCCCACCTGGAGGAGCAGCCGCGCCCGAAGGACGAGGCCCCGCAGGTCGAGCGCGACGGGCGCCTCACGGCGACGCGGGTCGGGCGCGTCCTCGTCGACGTCCGGACCGGGTGGTTCGACGAGGTCGAGGAGGACGGACGGCAGCTGTTCGGTGTCGCTCACCGCCGTGACGAGCAGGTGCTCACGCGCCCGCGAGACGGCGACGAGGAACGCGCGGACCTCGTCGGAGAGCACCGCGCGACGTGCACGGGCGAGCCGCTCCGGGTCGCCGTCGGCGACGTCCTGACCCGCGACCGCGTCGACGAGAGCCTGCGCCCCGAGCAGCGTGTCCCGCAGCCGGAGGTCAGGCCACACCCCTTCCTGGACGCCTGCGACGACGACCGCGCGCCACTCCCGGCCGGCCGCGCCTGCGGGCGTGAGGACGCTCACCGCGTCCGTCACGCCGCCACGCTGCGCGAGCGAGTCCGCGGGCAGCTCCTGCGAGCGCACGTGGTCGACGAACATCCCCGGGGTGCGGCGCGCATTGCGCTCGACGAACCACTCCGCTGCCTTGAAGAGGGCGAGCACGGCGTCGAGGTCACGGTCCGCCCGGGCGCCCGCGGCGCCGCCGCCGAGCGCCGCGTCCCGCCACAGCGGTGCAAGCCCGGTCGCGTCCCACACGGCCCAGAGGACGGTCTGCGCATCGGCGCCGGAGAGCGCGGCTGCCTCCCTGCCACGTGCGAGGACACGCGCGACCCGGGCGGGAGCTCGTCGGACGGCCGACGGCAGAACCTCCGACCGCACCGGGTCCGCAAGCACCTCGACGAGCAGCGCGTCCGACGTCCGCGTGCCGCCGCTCGAGAGCTCGTCGGCGCGCAGCGCGCGCCGGAGCCGGCGCAGCCCGACGACATCGAGCCCACCGATCGGCGAGAGCAGGAGCGCGACAGCCCGGTCGGCATCGAGCTCCGCGCCCGAGGCGACCTCGACCGCGTCGAGCAGCGGACGCACCGCGGGCTCGTCCCGCAGCGGCCCCTCGGACCCGAGCACCGTCACCGGCACGGACGCCGCGGTGAGCGCGCGCCGCAGCGCGGCCACCTGCCCTCCCGAGCGCGCAAGGACGACCATCTCCGACCACGGCAACCCCTCGCGCAGGTGCCACGAGCGCAGCGCGTGCGCGACGTACGCGTGCTCCTGCGCGGCACCGTCGAGGATCGCGGTACGGACCGTGCCAGGCGTCGCGGTGTCAGCGGCCTCGGCCTTGCGGTGCGCCACCGTCCCCACCGCCCCGACGAGAGACGCGACGCGCGTCGTCACCTCACGCAGCGCCGGCCCGTGCCGGTGCACCGTGCCGAGGACGACGTGCTCGGCGCCGAACGCTGCCGTGCCGGACGCCCGCGGTGCTGCGGCCTGCGCGACGAGCCCCGGCACAGCCCCGCGGAACCCCTGGACCGCGAGATCGGGGTCACCGAGCAGCACGAGCCGCGCCCCGTCGTCGAGCAGCAGGTCGCACAGCCGCGCGAGGGCCTGCGTCGCCTCCTGGTAGTCGTCGACGACGACGAGGTCCCAGCGCGGCCGCGTCGCCCGCGGCACCTCGTCGTCCCACGCGAGCAGTGCCTCGACGGCCTCGTGGACCACCGACGCCGGATCGACACGCTCGCCGAGGTCCGGGGTGAGGGTCCGCAGCGCCATGACGTCGCGGTACTCCTCCATGAGCCGAGCGGCGAGCCGCCACGCGGGCCGCTCGCGCGCGACGCCGAGCTCGTCGAGCTCGACCGGGTCGAGCCCGCGCTCCGCCGCCCGCATGAGGACGTCACGCAGCTCGTCCCGGAACCCGCGCGTGCGCAGGGCCTCCGGCGGCACCCCGGGCGGCAGGACGAGGTCCGTCCCCTCACCGTCGAGGTGCCCCTCGAGGAGCTCGGCGAGCACGAGGTCCTGCTCGGGGCCCGAGATGAGCGTCGGCGCCGGCAGCTCGAGCGCCGCCGCGCGTCGACGCAGGATCGCGTGCGCGACCGACGGCGCCGTCCGCACGAGGGGCGCCCCGACCGTCCGGCCCGTGAGCGCCGCGAGCCGGTCACGGATCTGCCCCGCGCCACGCCGGGTCGCCGCGACGACGAGCACGCTCGCCGGATCGAGCGGCGCACGGCCGTCGGCCGGGGCGAGGTGGTCGGCGGCGATCCGCAGCGTCGTCGTCGTGCGGCCCGTACCCGGAGCTCCCGTGACGAGCAGCGCGCGCTCCGTGCGCGCACGCGTGACCGCCGCGTCCTGCGCCGCGTCCGGCACAAGGACGAGCGGCGCGTCCGCCGGGGCGAGCCGCGCCCTCATGCCTCCACCCCGCAGTCCACCGGTCCGTTGCTCATGCCTCGCATCCCATCACGAGCCACCGACATTCCCCGGGCCGACGCGAACCGCGCGCCGCAGCCGCCCTGTGCGCGCTGGGCGAACACGCCCACGACGCCCCGCACGAGGTGGGATGCTGGCACCGAGAACTCATCCGTCCGAACCCAAGGAGGTCGACGTGGAGATCACGATCGGCGTGCAGAACCTCACCCGCGAGATCGTCGTCGAGACCGACGCGAGCGCCGAGGAGGTCGCCGCGGCCGTCGCCAAGGCCCTCGACGGCGGCACCGTCCTCGACCTCACCGACCACCGCGGCCGTCGTGTCCTCGTGCCGACCGCGACGATCGGCTACGTCGAGATCGGCGCCGAGGAGCAGCGACGCGTCGGCTTCGGCACCATCTGACACACACGCGCCCGCGCAGCACGACGCCCTCCCCGCCACGGCGAGGAGGGCGTCGTCGTCCCTGCGGACGCCCGTCAGGCTGCGAGCCCGACGCGCGACATGCGCCGCGCATGCTCGGCGGTCAGCTGACCGAAGAGCCACGCGGACGGCGCCGCCGGCACCTCGTCGTCGGTCCCCTCGAAGCGCAGCGCGACCGCGCGCGCGAGAAGCCGCTGGAGCGACGCGTTGTCCGTGAGCAGGACCTGGACGACGCTCAGCGCCTCACCGACGATCCGACGGCCCCACAGCGCGAGCCGCGACGCGAGCTGCTCGTCGTCGTTCGTCGCCTCGTCGACGAGCGTGATCGCCGACTCCGACGTCAGCTCCCCGTCGATGACGTCGACGACGATGTCCCGCGACGCGGGGTCGAGCGCCTCGGCGACGATCCGGCAGAAGTCGTACGCGACCCCATGGCCGACATAGCCCTTGACGAGCTCCTCCCACCAGCCGCTCGCACGCGTCCGGGCGTTGAACTCGTCGAACGCGCCCTCGAACGCGACGTACAGCGCAAGCGCCGCCTCGGGCGTCCCGAGGACCTCCGCCGACCGGTCAAGCACCCGCTCCTGCCGGGCGAGCGACGCCCCCGCAAGGCGGACGAGCTGCAGCCGACGCTCAGGGTCCGTCGTCTCCGCGGCCGCGCCCGCGAACCGCAGGAACGCGACCGTCTCCATCTGGGCGACGAGCGCGAGCACGTCGCCCGCGTCGTGCGCGGCGTCGGTCGAGGGCGCAGGCGTGAGGTCAGGGGTCTCGGACGAGGTTGGCATCCCCCCATCGTAGGACTCATGCCCCGCGCGGGCGGCCGCGTCCCGCCGGTCCTTGACCGCGTCGGATATCCTGGCCCGGTACATCGGATGCCCGGTCGTCTCGACACCTTGTGAATCATGACGACTCCCGGCCGCACCGCTCGCCCCGGCGGAGGCGTGCGACCGGAAGAACTGCGCGATCGGCTTCCGGCCACATCCGGCGCGGACGCGCCGGCCGCCGAGAGCGTCTCGCCGCGGGCACGGGCCCAGCCCGCCTCCGCGCCGCGCGGACCCCCGCTGGTGAGCGCCGTCCGCACCTCGCACACAGAACGAGGCACCGTGACCACCGAGTCCACCACCGAGCCCGCGGCCGTCGCCGCGAGCGTCCAGTCTTCCGCCGACGTCACCTTCGGTGACTTCGGCGTCCGTCCGGAGATCGTCGAGGCCCTCGCCGACTCCGGCATCACCCGCCCCTTCCCCATCCAGGCGATGACGCTTCCCGTCGCCATGCAGGGCCACGACATCATCGGCCAGGCCAAGACCGGTACGGGCAAGACGCTCGGGTTCGGCGTCCCGCTGCTCCACCGCGTCGTCGCCCCTGGCGAGGAGGGCTACGACACGCTCCCGTTCGCGGGCAAGCCGCAGGCGCTCGTCGTCCTGCCGACGCGTGAGCTCGCCGTCCAGGTCGCGAACGACCTCGCGACCGCGTCGCGCAAGCGCTCCGTCCGCATCGTCCAGGTCTACGGCGGCCGCGCGTACGAGCCGCAGATCGAGGCCCTCAACAACGGCGTCGACGTCGTCGTCGGCACGCCCGGACGCATGATCGACCTCCTCAAGCAGGGTCACCTCGTGCTCTCGCACGTCAAGTGCGTCGTGCTCGACGAGGCCGACGAGATGCTCGACCTCGGCTTCCTGCCCGACGTCGAGACGCTCCTCTCGCGCACCCCGGCGAACCGCCACACCATGCTCTTTTCGGCGACCATGCCCGGCGCCGTCGTCGCGATGGCCCGCCGCTACATGTCGCACCCGACGCACATTCGCGCCGCGGACCCGGACGACGAGGGCCTCACGAAGAAGGACATCAAGCAGGTCGTCTACCGCGCGCACGCGCTCGACAAGGTCGAGGTCCTCGCGCGCATCCTCCAGTCGGAGGGCCGCGGCCGCACGATCGTCTTCGCGCGCACCAAGCGCACCGCTGCCAAGGTGGCCGACGAGCTCGTCGACCGCGGCTTCGCGGCCGGCTCGCTCCACGGCGACCTCGGCCAGGGCGCGCGCGAGCAGGCGCTGCGCGCCTTCCGCAACAACAAGGTCGACGTGCTCGTCGCGACCGACGTCGCGGCGCGCGGCATCGACGTCGACGACGTCACGCACGTCGTCAACTACCAGTGCCCCGAGGACGAGAAGACCTACCTCCACCGCACGGGCCGCACGGGTCGCGCGGGCAACAAGGGCACCGCGGTGACGTTCGTCGACTGGGACGACGTGCCCCGCTGGTCGCTCATCGACAAGGCCCTCGGCCTCGGCGTGCCGGAGCCCGTCGAGACCTACTCGTCGAGCCCGCACCTCTACACCGACCTCAACATCCCCGAGGGCACGAAGGGCCGCCTGCCGAAGTCGAAGCAGGTGCTCGAGGGCCTCGCGGGCGAGGTGCTCGAGGACCTCGGTGAAACCGGCAAGCGCGGCGGCAAGCCTGCGGGCGCGGGTCGTGACGGTGGTCGCGGCGAGCGTCGTGACGGCGGCCGTGGGCGTGGCGACGGTCGCGGCGAGCGTCGTGACGGCGAGCGTCGTGGTGGCGGCCGGAGCCGCGGCGAGGGCCGTGCGGAGCGCGCTGACGGCGCAGCTGCCAGCCGCGCCTCTGACGAGAACCGTGCCCCGCGTGAGGACGGCGAGAAGGCCGAGGGCGGTCAGCGGCGCCGGTCGCGTGGCGGACGTCGCCGGACCCGCGGCGGCTCGCCCGTCGAGGGCCAGGCGCCCGCGACCGAGGCCTGAGCCTCGGCAGCATCGATGACGGAAGGCCCCGTCACGCTCGTCCCGACGAGCGTGACGGGGCCTTCCCGCGTCGACCGGCTTCCCGACGGAGAGACGGAGCATTCCCGTCGTGGTGCACCACCCTCGTGGTGCACCACCCTCGTGGCTCGATAGCCGATCGATGCACCATCCACGTAACGATCCACTATCGACCGAGGGCGGCCTCTCCCCGATAGCCGATTCGTGCGCCACGCGTGCACGGATCGGCTATCGAGCCACCTCACGGCCGACGTCGTCGTCAGCCCAGCCTCCGAAGCTTGCTCGATAGCGAATCCGTACGCGGGAAGCGCACGGATGGGCTATCGAGCCACCTCACCAGCGGCAGGCCGCGCTACGCCGCCTGGATGAACGCCGTGACCGCGTCCGCGACGAGCTGGACCGCGATCGCCGCGAGCAGCAGACCCGCGATCCGCGTGACGAGGATCGTCCCCGACTCCCCCAGGATCCGCATGATGACGCCCGCGAAGCGCATCGCGACCCACATGCACAGCACGACCCCCGCGAAGCCCACGACGATCGCGAGCCAGTCCGCGACCGACCCGTCGACCCGCTGCACGAAGAGCATCGCCGCGACGATCGCGCCCGGTCCCGCGAGCAGCGGCGTTCCGAGCGGCACCATCGCGATGTTGACGTTGCCCTTGGGCGCCTCGGGGTCCTCCATCTTGCCCGTGAGCAGGTCGAGCGCGATGAGCAGCAGCAGCAGACCGCCCGACGCCTGCAGCGCGGGCAGCGAGATGTGCATGTAGTCGAGCAGTCGCTGCCCGAAGAGTGCGAACGCGACGATGACACCCGCAGCGACGAGCACAGCCTGGCGCGCAGCACGGTGCCGCTCCTTGGCCGTCATGGCGCCCGTGAGCCCGAGGAAGATCGGGACGATCCCGGGCGGGTCCATGATGACGAAGAGCGTGATGAAGACCTCGGTGAGGAGGCGCAGGTTGACGATGTCGCTCACGCGCGGACCATTCTTGTCGTGCCACGGCGCTCGATCTCTGCGAGCGCCTCGCTGGAAGTGAGGTTCTCCCCAAGGCGGTTGGGCTTACCGTCACCGTGGAAGTCGCTCGAGCCCGTCGTCAGCAGTCCGAGGCGCTGCGCGAGCCGGTCGAGACGGACACGCTGCGCGTCATCGTTGTCCCGGTGGGCGACCTCCAAGCCTGCCAGCCCGGCGGCCGCGAGCTCCTCGATGACGGCATCCGAGACGATCCGTCCCCGCATGTGGGCACCGGGGTGCGCCATGACGGCGACTCCACCCGCGGCGACGATCGCGCGCACCGCGTCGGGAGCGTCGGGCACCGCGTGCCGCACGTAGTACGGGGAGTCGGTGTGGAGCAGGTCGGCGAACGCAACATCCCGCGAGGCGCACACGCCCGCCGCGACAAGCGCGTCCGCGATGTGGGGTCGGCCGATCGTCGTACCGGGCTGCGTCTGGTCGACGACGTCCTCCCACGTCACGGGGAAGTCGGCCCCGAGCCGTTCGACCATCACGCGAGCACGCCCGTCGCGCGACACCCGCACCGCGTCGAACAGCGCGAGCAGAGCGGCGTCGTGCGGGTCGTGGAGGTAGCTGAGGAGGTGCACCGAGATGCCCTCGGCACGCGCGGAGACCTCCGTGCCGAGGACGAGGTCGATGCCGTGCTCGCGCGCCGCAGCCGCGGCCTCGTCCCAGCCCCCCACCGTGTCGTGATCCGTGAGCGCGACGACGTCGAGGCGCCGGACGCCGTCCGCGAGCGCTCCCGCGGGACCTCGGCCGGCCGCCGCCGCGACGAGCGCCGCGGGCGCGTCTGTCCCGTCCGAGACGTGCGAGTGGGTGTGGAGGTCGATGAGCACACCCCACTCTAGGCTCAGCGCCCCGGGACCTGCGGAGACGACGGTCACCCACGCTCGCCCGCGGAGGGTGGGACGATGGAGGTATGAGCACCGACGCCCTCACCCCCGGCAACCAGGACCCGACGCCCGACGCGACGGGCACCGACACCCCCGACCAGTCGCTCGCGGCTCGTGGCGAGCAGCGCTCGCAGCGCCCGGACTCCTCGGCGTTCCGCGACTTCGTCATGTCCGGCTGGGGCCCGCGCACCGGACCCGCGCCCGAGCGCGCCGAGGTCGCCGACTACGCGCAGGCCCGTCGCGATGCGCTCTCCGCTCAGTTCCCGGGCGCGCGCCTCGTCGTGCCCGCCGGGCCGCTCAAGGTCCGCTCGAACGACACCGACTACCGCTTCCGCCCGCACAGCGCGTTCGCGCACCTCACGGGGCTCGGCACGGACCAGGAGCCCGACGCCGTGCTCGTGCTGCACCCGCGCGCCGACGGCGGTCACGACGCGGTCCTCTACTTCCGTCCGGCATCGGGCCGCGACACGGACGAGTTCTTCTCGAGCTCGCGGTACGGCGAGTTCTGGGTGGGGCCGCGTCCGACGCTCGAGGACCTCGCCGTCGTCCTGGGCATCGAGACGCAGCACCTCGACGCGCTCGAGGACGCGATCTCCAAGGACGTCGGTGCGGGCACGGAGCTGCTCGTCGTCACGGAGGCCGACGAGCACGTCACGGCGCTCGTCGAGGCCGTGCGCGCCGCGGCCGGGGTCGAGGAGGCCGACGACGCTCGTCTTGCCGAGGCGGCCTCGGAGCTGCGGCTCGTCAAGGACGCGTGGGAGATCGAGCAGATGCGCGCAGCCGTCGCCGCGTCGGTCACGGGCTTCGAGGAGATCGTGCGCGCCCTGCCGCGCGCCGTCGCGCACGAGCGCGGCGAGCGCGTCGTCGAGGCCGTGTTCGACGGCAACGCCCGCATCGAGGGCAACGCGGTCGGCTACGACACGATTGCGGCAGCGGGCGACCACGCGACGACCCTCCACTGGATCCGCAACGACGGCAAGGTCCGCGAGGGCGAGCTCATCCTCGTCGACGCGGGCGTCGAGGTCGACTCCCTCTACACGGCCGACGTCACGCGCACCCTGCCCGTCTCGGGGACGTTCACGGACGTGCAGCGCAAGGTGTACGAGGCTGTGCGCGAGGCGGCGGACGCCGCGTTCGAGGCCGCCGTGCCAGGCAACGTCTTCTCCGACGTGCACGCGGCCGCGATGGAGGTCATCGCCCGCAAGGTCGCCGAGTGGGGCCTGCTGCCCGAGGGCGTCACCGCCGAGGTCGCGCTGTCGCCCGAGGGTCAGCACCACCGCCGCTGGATGGTCCACGGCACGAGCCACCACCTCGGCATCGACGTCCACGACTGCGCGCAGGCGCGTCGTGACATGTACGTCGGCGGGAAGATCACGCCGGGCATGATCTTCACGATCGAGCCGGGCCTCTACTTCAAAGCGGACGACATGCTCGTGCCCGCCGAGTACCGAGGCATCGGCGTACGCATCGAGGACGACGTGCTCGTCACGGCCGACGGCAACGAGAACCTCACGGCAGCGCTCCCGCGCACGGCCGACGAGGTCGAGGCGTGGATGGCGAGCCTGCGCTGACACACGTCGTCCGGGGCTTGCCCCAAGGCCGAGGGCCCCTGCACCGATCCGGTGCAGGGGCCCTCGCTCGTCACCCGATCGACTCGTAGGTCCCCTGCACCATTCGATGGTGCTCCAGACCTCCGAGTGGCTTGGGGGTGCTACTCGCTCGGGGGCGTCGGGGTGCGGTACGGGTCCGATGCCGGGGCGGTCGGGTCGGACAGGGTGCCCGACGACGGGGCTGACGACGCCGTGGGGCCCGACTGCGACGCGGGGTCCGACGGAGACGAGGCGTCCGGCTCCGGGGCGATCGCCTCCGGCTTCGGTGTGCCGTCGGGCTGGAGGTCCTCGTGCCGCACGCCGTAGCGCGGGCGGCCGTCGGGGGTCACGTACTGCGACGAGATCGACGACGGACGCGGCTGGCCCGTCGGCACGTCCGGTGTTGCAGGGGCGTCGGGCACCCCCGGAAGGGCAGCGCCGCGCGGCGGCACCGCCGGCGCCGGGAAGCCGTGGACGACGTCCGGCCCCGCGGGGACCGTCGGGCCGCCTGCGGTCGAGCGGATACCCGCCGCGGCGAGCATCTCGCGCGCACGCGAGGCGTGCTCGGTGCGGCACAGCACCGTGTAGCGCGTCGCGACGATCTGGCTCTGCGACGTGAAGTCACGCTTGCCGCGCGTCAGTGCGTAGGAGATGAGCGAGAACATCGTCGTGAACGCGGCGCCCATGAGCACCGCCGCGAGGATCGGGAACCCCGTGCCGTCGTTCGAGAACATCGAGAGCAGCAGACCGATGAAGAGTCCGAACCACGCGCCCGACATGAGCCCGCCCGCCGCGACGCGGCCGTACGTGAGGCGGCCCGTCACGCGCTCGACCATGCGCAGGTCGTCACCGACGATCGTCAGCGACTGGACGGGGAACGCCTCGTCGGACAGGTGGTCGACGGCCTTCTGCGCCTCGAGGTACGTGCGGAAGGACGCGACGGACGTCCCCTCGGGCAGCGTCGGCACCGCGGGGACCGGTCCACGCCCGGCGGCAGGAAGCATCGGGTTGCTCATACGACGATCATGCCGCACCGCGGGCGCGGACGGTCGCCCGCGAGCCGAGCTGCGCGCATAGGCTGTGCCCGTGAGCGCTGTCGGAACCCGAGTCTTCGTCGCCCGGCTCGCCGAGACCGCTGTCTTCGACCCGCTCGGGGACCGCGTCGGGCGGGTGCGGGACGTCGTCGTGCTCATGCGCCCCAAGGGGGCGCCGCGCGCCGTGGGGCTCGTCGTCGAGGTCCCCGGCCGACGCCGCGTCTTCCTGCCGATGACCCGCATCACGAGCATCGACGCGGGCCAGGTCATCTCGACAGGTCTCGTCAACATGCGGCGCTTCGAGCAGCGGCGCATGGAGTCGCTCGTCGTCGGCGAGCTCTTCGACCGTGTCGTCGCGTTCGCGGACGGGTCGGGGTCCGCTCGAATCGAGGACGTCTCGATCGAGAAGCAGCGCAACGGCGACTGGATGGTCGACCGGCTCTTCGTGCGGCGCATGCAGCCGTCGAAGAGCACGCTCGGGCTGCGCCGGCGCGGGCAGAGCGAGGTCGTCGACATCACCGAGGTGCTGTCGCTCGCGTCGACCGAGCAGAACCAGGGCGCGGCCCTGCTTCTCGCCGCGTACGAGGACCTCAAGCCTGCTGACCTCGCCGAGGCGTTGCACGACCTCTCGCAGGAGCGACGCATCGAGGTGGCGCGAGCGCTCGACGACGAGCGGCTCGCGGACGTCATCGAGGAGCTCCCCGAGGACACGCAGGTCGAGATCATGACCGCGCTCGAGCCGGGGCGCGCGGCCGACGTCCTCGAGGCGATGCAGCCGGACGACGCCGCCGACCTGCTCCACGAGATGCCGGACGCGCGCGCGTCCCAGCTCCTCGGCCTCATGGAGCCCGAGGACGCGCGCGACGTCCAGCGGCTGCTCGCGTACGACGACTACACGGCCGGCGGTCTCATGACGACCGAGCCCGTCGTCCTCGCCCCGGAGACGTCGATCGCGGCGGCGATGGCGCACATCCGTCGGGCGGACCTTCCGCCTGCACTCGCGTCGATGGTGTTCGTCGTGCGGCCCCCGCTCGAGACGCCGACGGGACGCTTCCTCGGCGTCGTGCACTTCCAGCGGATGCTGCGCGAGCCTCCGCACCAGTCGCTCGGCGACGTCCTCGACGCGGTCGACCACGTCGGCCCGTCGGCGCCACTCGCGCAGGTGACGCGCCTGCTCGCGACGTACAACCTTCTCGCGCTGCCGGTCCTCGACCCGGACCGTCGTCTGCTCGGCGCGGTGTCGGTCGACGACGTGCTCGACCACATGCTCCCTGAGGACTGGCGTGAGGACGACCACGTCCCCGACGCCCCCGTGGGTGGTGAGAGCCGTGGCTGAGCGTCTCGACCAGCCCAAGGGCAAGCGGACTTCCCTCCGCGAGCGGTTCCTGCCGCGGCGCAACGACGACGCCTTCGGGCGGGCGTCGGAGGGGATCGCGCGGTTCATGGGGACGCCGCGGTTCCTCGTCTACATGACGATCTTCTGCGTCGTGTGGCTCGCGTGGAACACGTGGGGGCCGGAGCACCTGCGGTTCGACTCGGTCGCGATCGGTTTTACGCTGCTGACGCTCATGCTGTCGCTGCAGGCGTCGTACTCGGCGCCGCTCATCCTCCTCGCGCAGAACCGGCAGGACGACCGGGACCGTGTCTCGGCGGAGCAGGACCGGCAGCGTGCGGAGCGGAACCTCGCGGACACGGAGTTCCTCGCCCGGGAGATGGCTGCGCTGCGCATCGCGCTCGGCGAGGTCGCGACGCGTGACTTCGTGCGCTCGGAGCTGAGGAACCTGCTCGAGGAGATCGAGGCGGGGCGTGAGGCTGCGGGGCGTGACGCGTCCGAGCCGGACGAGCCGGCGCGCTGATCCGCACGTCCGGTCGGTGACACGTCCCACGGTCCTGGTCGTCTCCCGGCCGGGGCGACCTAGGATGGTCCCATGACTCAGCCGTCCCTCGTCGAGGCCGTGCGCGCAGCGCTCGCCACCGTCATCGATCCCGAGATCCGCCGTCCCATCACCGAGCTCGGCATGGTGCGGGAGGTCGAGGTGGTGGGTGCCGGCGAGGTGACGGTCGCGATCGACCTCACGACGGCGGGCTGCCCGCTCAAGGCGAAGATCGTCGAGGACGTCACGGCGGCCGCGTCGGCGGTCGAGGGCGTCGCGTCGGTGTCCGTCGAGATGGGCGTCATGAGTCCCGAGCAGCGGGTGCGGCTCAAGAAGCAGCTGCGTGGCGGCGACGGCGAGCCCGTCATTCCGTTCTCGCAGCCGGGCTCGCTCACGAAGGTGTACGCGATTGCGTCGGGCAAGGGCGGTGTCGGCAAGTCGTCGCTCACCGCGAACCTCGCGGTCGCGATGGCGGCCGACGGTCTGCGCGTCGGCGTCGTCGACGCCGACATCTACGGCTTCTCGATCCCGGGCATGCTCGGCGCGCGCGAGATGCCGACGAAGGTCGACGACATGCTTCTCCCGCCGATCGCGCACGACGTCAAGGTGGTCTCGATCGGCATGTTCGTGCCGCCGGGCCAGCCGGTCGTGTGGCGCGGACCGATGCTCCACCGGGCGCTGCAGCAGTTTCTCGGCGACGTCTTCTGGGGCGACCTCGACGTCCTGCTGCTCGACCTTCCGCCCGGCACGGGTGACATCGCGATCTCGGTCGCGCAGCTGCTTCCGGGCTCGGAGATCGTCGTCGTGACGACGCCGCAGTCGGCGGCCGCGGAGGTCGCGGAGCGCGCGGGCTCGATCGCGCGCCAGACGAACCAGGGCGTCGTGGGCGTCGTCGAGAACATGTCGTGGCTCGAGCAGCCCGACGGTTCACGGCTGGAGATCTTTGGCTCGGGCGGCGGCGAGCGCGTCTCGGCATCGCTCTCGGAGGCGCTCGGTGTCAGCGTGCCGCTCCTGGGGCAGGTCCCGCTCGACGTCGCGCTGCGCGAGGCGGGCGACGGCGGCACGCCCGTCGTCCTCACGGACCCGACCTCGCCCGCGGCCCAGGCGCTCCGCGCGGTCGCCCGCACCCTCGCGACGCGAGGCCGCGGGCTCGCGGGCAAGAAGCTCCCCCTCACGGTGAGCTGAGGCTCCCCGTCCCGCGAGATAGCGCTCCCGCGTCGAGATAGCACGCAACGCGCGCTATCTCGACCCAGGAGCGCTATCTCGCGATCAGAGGCGTGTGCGAGGTGTCAGTAGCCCGCTGCGCGGTCGACGCCGCCCGTGAGGGGCGTGCCCGCGTGCCACGCGCGGACGTTGTGCTCGATGCGGCGGGCCATCATCGCCTCGACCATCTCCGGGGTGTCGGCGGTGTGCGGCGTGACGAGCACGTCGTCCCGGCCCCACAGCGCGTGCCCGTCCGGCAGCGGCTCGGGGTCGGTGACGTCGAGGCCTGCACCGGCGATCTCGCCCGCGTCGAGCGCCGCGACGAGCGCGGCGGTGTCGATGAGACCACCGCGCGCGACGTTGACGACGACGGCCGACGACGGCAGCGCCGCGAGCACCTCCGCGGAGACCCAGCCACGCGTCGCGTCCGTGAGCGCGATCGCGCCGATGAGCACGTCGATCTCGCCGAGGTGCTCCCGGAACCCGTCGAGGTCGGTCGTGACGTCCGCGCCCTCGAGCGGCGACGTCGAGCGGCGCGCGACGATCGTCCGGACACCGAACGGCGCGAGAAGTCGCAGCAGCTCGGTCGTGATACCACCGCCGCCAAGGATCCCGACGGTGAGGCCGTAGAGGCTGATGCCCGCGGGCGTGCCCCACGACGTCGCACGCGCCCGGCGCGTGACGTGCCGGAGCGCGGCGAGCGTGAGGAGCAGCGCGTGCTCCGCGACGGGCTCCGCGAACGCGCCCTTGGCGGACGTGAACTCGACCTCGCGCTCGAAGATGCCGGCGGCGACGTACGCCTCGACGCCCGCGGACGGCAGCTGGACCCACCGCAGGTTCGGGGCGGCAGCGAGCACGGGGACGAGCTCGGTCGCAGGTCCGCCGTGCCAGACGAGGACCTCGGTGTCAGGACCGAGCTCGGTGAGCTCTCCGCCGCCGCGGACGACGGCGTCGCGCCAGGCGGGGACGTCGCCCGTCACGGTGACGCGGGGTGCGTGGGTGGTGCTGGTCATGCGAACCTCCGGTGCGGCTGCGGTGCCGCGATCAGGGACCGGCGTGGACGGCCGGCCCGGGCGCGTGGTCCCATGCCGCGCGGGCTCGCGCCGGGGCTATGGGTACGGTCCCATCGTCTCAGGTCCGAGGCGCGGCCGCGGCCCCCGTCCAGCGCGCAGCGTGCCTCGGCGCCCTCCACGCTCAGGTGCCGTCCGCGCTCAGGCGCCCGCCACGCTCAGGCGCCCGCCACGCTCAGGCGCCGGCCGCGCTCAGGTGCCGGGGCCCGACGTCTCCGTCGCCGTCGGCAGCGCGAGCGTCACCGACGTCCCGGTCCCTTCGACGGACCTCACGACGACCGTCCCGCCGTGCCGCCGCAGGACGGTTGCGACGAGGGCGAGCCCGAGGCCCGAGCCCGGGACGTCGCGCGCGTTGGCGGCGCGCGCGAGCTCGTCGCACACGTGCGGCAGCTCGGCGGCCGGGATCCCGCGTCCGGCGTCGGCGACCTCGATCTCGGCGCGGCCGTCGTGCTCGCGCAGCCGCACCTCGATCGCGCCGTCGGTCGAGAACTTTGCGGCGTTGGCGAGGACGTTGTCGACCGCGACGGCGAGAAGGTCCCGGTCGACGGCGACGTCGGGCACGGGCCACGGCACGGTCGTCACGGTGAGGCTGAGGCGTGCGGCGAGCCCCGGATCGGTCGCGGCGAGCGCGTCGACAGCCTCGCGCACGAGCGCGGGCAGGTCGACGCTCTCGAGCTCGAGGGGTCGTGTCTCGAGCTCGGCGAGCTTGCGCAGGTCACGGACGAGCGTCGCGAGGCGGCGCGACTGGGCGTCGATGCTCGCCCAGGCGTCGGGCGTCGGTGCGCCCGCGGCCCCTGACGCTGCGACGGCGCGGATCGCGGTGACGGGGTTCTTGAGCTCGTGGTCGAGCCGCGCGAGAAAGCGCCGGTGCTGGTCACGCTGCTCGTCGCGGCCCGCGGTGCGGGCGGCGTCGTACGCGGCTGCGAGCTCGCGCGCGTGCGCGCCGTCGCGCGCACGGTCGCGTGCCCGACGACGGCTGCGCGCACGCACCGTGAGCGCGACGACGACGGCGACCAGGCCGACCGTGAGTGCGCAGGCAGCGAGGGCACAGGGCAGGGCGACGGTGAGGCGCACGACGCGCGTGTCGCCACGCAGCGCGAGGCCGACGACGGCGGCCGCGAGCAGCGCGACGCCCGCGAGCGCCCACGCGACGGTGACGGCACGGGGCCGGGCGGGCCCGTCGGCCGCGGCAGCAGGACGCGGGGCGGTGGGCTGCGGGGCGGTGGGCTGCGGACCGGCACCGGCCGCCGGGCCACCCGAAGGCCCGTCGTGCTGGGACGCCGTCGCCCCGCTCATGCCGACCCCACGGGCGCGACGAACCGGTACCCGACGGACGGCACGGTCTCGAGGAACCGCGGCGCGGAGGCGTCGTCGTGCAGCTCGCGGCGGAGCTCGGCGACGCGGTGGTCGACGGCGCGGCTCGGCGTCGCGAAGTCGAGGCCCCAGAGCGTCGCGAGCAGCCGCTCGCGCGTGTGGACCTCCCCGGGCCTGAGCATGAGGTGCTCGAGCAGGGTGAGCGCTTTGGGTGTGAGGACGACCTCACGGCCGGCGAGGTGGACGCGTCGCGCGGTGCGGTCGAGCACGAGGTCGTGCGCCGTGAGCGTGCGCGCACCCGCGAGTCCGGGTGTCGCCGCCGAGCGGCGCAGGACGGCACGGATGCGGGCGACGAGCTCGTGCGGGTCGAAGGGCTTGTTGAGGTAGTCGTCGGCACCTTCGTCGAGCGCCGCGGACCGCTCGGAGGACTCCCCGACCTGCGTGAGGAGGATGATCGGCAGCGTGAGCCGGCGGGCGCGCACGCGCCGGACGAGCTCGCGACCGTCGAGCCGCGGCATCATGACGTCGGCGACCATGAGGTCGGGAACGGCGTGCGAGACCTCGTCGAGAGCCCCCTGGCCATCGGCCGCGACGCGCACTGCGAAGCCCGAGCGCTCGAGGTAGGGGCCGAGCGCGTCGGTGATCGCGGCGTCGTCGTCGACGAGGAGGATGCGGGGGCGGTCCATGCTCACCAGCGTGCGACGACGTTCGAGGTGCCGACGTCGGTGACGTCGGGCGTCGTCCCGGCCCAGTACACCCAGTTGATGTCGCCCGAGACGCTGAGGGTCGTGAGCGCGTCCGTGAAGACGGTGACGCCTGTGCCGAGGACGCGGAGCTCGGTGACGTCGTCGGCGACGACAGCGCCCGCGTCCATCTGGACGGTGAGCAGGTCGCACGGCCCCTCGACGCGAACGTACGCGCCGTCGGTGTCGAGAACGCGCGTCCCGTCACACGCGACGGTCGTCGTCACCTTGCTGAGGATGTCGTCACGCTCGGCCGTGAGGTCCGGGTCGGTGACGGCGGGGGCCTCACCCCGCCCTGTCGGGTCGTCGGAGGTCGCCGGGTCAGGGGTCGCCGGGTCGGGGGTCGCCGGGTCGGGGGTCGCCGGGTCGGGGGTCGCGGTCGACGCGCTCGGCGCGTCGGGCTCCGTCGGCCCGGACGTCGCCGTCCCGGCTGCCGGCACCGTCGATGACGGGCCGGGCGCGGCGCCGTCGGTGACCTCGACGCCGCACCCGGCGAGGAGGAGGAGTCCTGCGAGAGCGAGAGGCAGCGCGCGGGCGGCGGTGCGCGTGGCGCGGCGGTCGATGAGGTGGCGGTGCATGGTGGGTCCTCCGGTCGAGGGAACGTTGACGGGCGGGGGGCGCAGCCTGCTCACGACGACGGCACGAAGATCTCGACGCGCCGGTTGAGCTGGCGTCCGGCGGGGTTGTCGGCACCGTCGAGCGTGTTGGGCGCGACGGGGCGGGTCTCGCCGTAGCCGGTCGCGGTGAGGTCTGCGGTGACGCCGCGGCCGGTGAGCGCGGCGACGACCGCGTCGGCGCGGGCCTCCGAGAGCCGCTGGTTGTAGTCCTCCGATGCGATCGCGTCGGTGTGCCCCGCGACGACCGCACCGGGCACCTTCGCCGTCGTGAGCGCCGTCGCGACGGCGTCGAGTGCGTCCGCGGCGTCGGCGCGGACGTCGCTGCGGTCGAAGTCGAAGAGGACGGCCGCGTCGAACGTCAGCGTCACGCCGCACGACTCGATGGGGGCGAGCACCCCGAGCGGCGGGAACGCACCGAGCGGTGCGACCGGGGGCAGCGGCTCGGCCGGCACGGTGACGGGGCCGCCGTCGGCGGTCGTCACGACGGCCTCGCCGTCGCCGTCGTTGCTGATGCTCAGGTGCGCGTCGCGGTACTCCCCCGAGCCGTCACCGTAGTTGCGGATCGTCACGGTGCCGTCCTCGAGGAGGCCCGCACCGTCGCCGTAGTTGCGGATGCTCGTGCTGCCGTCGGTCCACGACCCGGCGCCGTCGGCGAGGATCCGCACGTTGACGCGAGCGTCCGTATACTCGCCGGTCCCGTCACCGTACGCGCGCACGGTGACCTCGCCGTCGGTGTACTCCCCTGCGCCGTCGCCGTAGGACCGCAGGCGGCGGCCCCCGTCGGTGACGGTTCCGGAGCCGTCGCCGTAGTTGCGCACCGCTCCGTCGGGGCCGACGTAGTTCCCGGACCCGTCACCGTAGAGGCGAGCTGTCCGGTCCCCGACGACGACGTCGCCCGCGGCGTCGCACCGTGCGGCCTCGGCGGTGACGCCAGGGATCTCGGCGACTGCGCGTGCGAGCTCGGCCGTGACGTCCGGGACGGACGTGTCGAGCAGCGAGAGGTCCGGGAGGACGAAGAGCGGCACGGGCGGGATCTCACCGGCCGCGTAGCCGGGCACGGCGGGCACGTTCGCGCCCGGCTGGGCGGTCGTGGACGTCGCGACCGGCGTCGGTGCGTCCGGCGTCGCGGTCGAAGGGGCCGCCGACGCCGCGACCGGGACCGTCGGCATCGTGCCCGACGACGTGCCCGGCTCCGGCACGGATGCGCCCGACGCGCACCCGGCGAGCGCGAACGCGAGGAACGGGGAGAGTGCGAGGGCGGGGCGCTTCGTCATGTCTCGATCCTAGGAAGGAGATGTCGCACGCGCGTGGCGAGCGTGTCGCAGTCTCGCGACACGACCGCGCAGGTCAGACGATGCTCGGCAGGCGTTGCTCGGCACGGCCCTTCTCAGCGAGGCGCTGCCGCGATCGCGTCGACCGCGCGCGCCCACGCGCCCGACTGCTCCTCGGCGGACAGCGCGCGGGCGGCCGCGTGCGAGGCGGCCTTCCAGCGGGCGACGTCGTCGGGCGTCACGGCGTCGAGCGCTGCCGCGAGCGCCTCCGCGGTGTTCGCGGACGCAACCGCGCCGAGACCGTGCTCACGCACGAGCCGCGCCATCTCCGGTCCCGGACCGACGATGATGCCGAGTCGCGCCTGGACGAAGTCGAAGAGCTTGTTGGGCAGCGCGTTCGCGTAGTTGCGGTTGACTGGCGGTAGGACGAAGACGCCGACGTCGTGCCGGGCGAGAATGCGGTTGACCTCCGCGTACGGGACCGGGTCGTGGACCGTGACGCCGGGCACCGACGCGGCCTGGGTACGCAGCTCGGCGACGTACTCGGGATCGTTCGGCGTGAGGACGAGGTCGAGGGTGACGTCGGCGCGCGTGAGCCGCACTGCGTCGATCATGATCTCGAGCCGACGTCCGCGCAGGCCGGCACCGGTGTGGACGAGACGCAGCGGGTCCCCGACCGGACCGGGCTCGCGCTCGACGTACGGGGCTGCGTTGACGACGACGCTCGCGTCGAGGTCGTGCTCCCGCCGGTAGGCCTCGGCGATCCCGGGGGCGACGGTCGTCACGGACGCGGCCTGCGTGACGAAGCGGCGCAGCAGCCAGCGCACGTAGGGCGCGACGAAGATCCGCCACCGCAGCACCTCCTCGTTCTGCGCGGGCGCGTACTCGTGGAGGTCGGCGTGCACGGCGGCGCGGCCGGACGCAAGGCGCGGGGCGACCTCGAGGGCGAGCGGCACCGCGTCGACGTCGTCGGCGAGGACGACGTCGAAGCTCAGCCCCGCGAGCAGGTGCCGCGCGGCCGCGATCGCGGCGTTGCGGGCGAGCACGGTCCGGTGCCGGAAGGTGAGGAGCGCGAGGGGGTCCTTGCGCCAGTACACGGCCTCGTCGGGCACCTGGAGGTGCCGGACGACGCCCTCGGGCGCCGGACCGTACCCGCACGTCGTCACGTCGTAGCGGTCCGCGAACAGGCGGACCTGCTTGAGGACGCGCGCGTCGGACGCGATGGGTGAGAACGAGAGGATGAGGAGCGACGGGCGGGTCATCGGGCACCTCCTGCGGCACGCGCCGCGATCGCGTCGACGGCACGCACCCAGCCCGCGGTCTGCTGCTCGGCGGACAGCGGCCCGGCCGCGGCGTGCGCGGCCTGCTTCCATTCCCGGACGTCCGCGGCGGTGAGCGCGTCGAGAGTGTCGGCGAGGTCGCGCGCGGTGTACCCGGCGGTGACGGCTCCGAGCCCGTGCTGGCGCACGAGCGCCGCCATCTCGTCGTTCGGCGAGACGACGATCCCGAGTCGTGCCTGGACGAAGTCGAAGAGCTTGTTCGGCAGGGCGCGCGCGTAGGACGCGTTGACGGGCGGCAGGACGAACACGCCGACGTCGAAGCCCGCGAGCGTCGCGACGAGGTCCTCGTAGGGCACGGGGTCGCGCAGCGTGACGCCCGGGATGTCAGCCGCGAGCATGCGCAGGCGCGCGAGGTACGCCGGGTCGTTGGCGGTGAGGAAGAGGTCGAGCGTCACGCGGTTGCGGGTGAGGGCGACTGCCTCGACGAGGATCTCGAGGTGCCGGTTGGCGAGGCCCGCGCCCGAGTGGACGAGCCGCAGCGGGGCGTCGTCGGCCACCGTCGTCGGCTCGAGGTCCGCGAAGGGCGTCGCGTTGACGACGACGCTCGCCTTGAGACGCGCGTCCTCGGCGTAGCCGCGGACGAGGCCCTCGCTCACGGTCGTCACGGAGCGCGCGCGGGAGACGAAGCGCCGGGCGAGCCACCGCTGGTAGGGCGCGATCCGGCGCGTCCACGCAGGGCTCTCGTCGTGCAGGCGGGTCGAAAGCTCGTGGAGGTCCGCATGCACCCCGAGGCGCGGCCGCAGCCGTAGCGCGAGCGGCACGGACTCGACGTCGTTCGCGAGGATCACGTCGAACGTGCCGCGCCCGAGCCCTGCGTCCGCGAGCGCGCGGGTCGCACCGACGACGGCGGGCGTGCGTCGTTCGACGAGCGGGTACGCGCGCAGCGTGATGAGGCGCCCGTCGAGCGCGAGGCTCGCGTGCTCGGCGGGGATCTCGACGTGCCGGACGCCGTCGAGACCCGGTCCCGTCGGGGCGGGGCCGAAGCCGCACGTCGTCACGTCGTACCGCTCCGCGAAGAGACGCACCTGCTTGAGGACGCGCGCGTCTGACGCGATGGGCGAGAACGAAAGGATGAGAAGGGAGGTGCGGGGCACGGGACCTAGTCTCTCAGCACAGCGCGCGGGACGGGTGACGACCGGGTGACGCACCTCGGCGGGACCCCACGCCCCCGGGGGACGTCGGCGCGCTCACGCGTCCGCGGCCGCCGCGACGCCGCAGAACCCGGCGAGCGCCTCGGCGCTCGCGCGTCCGTCGTGGAGCGCCCTGACGAACGCGGGCCCCTCGGCCCACGCTCGCTCCGCGACCGTGGCGCGCTCGTCGAGCACGTGCGTGAGCACGTCCTCGAGCGTGTCGGGGGTCGCTTCGAGGACGGGCAGCTCGCGTCCGGCTCGCTCGGCGACGGCCGTGCGGACCTGGTCGGTGACGTGGGCGACGACGACGCGGCCGGCGGCCATCGCCTCGCACGTCGCGACGCCGTAGGAGCCGAGCGCGAACTGGTCGAGGACGACGTCCGCGTCCCGGTAGACGTCGCGCATGCGTGCGGCGGGCACGCCCGTGACCCGCCGGTAGTCGATCGTGCCGCGCGCGGCGAGCCGCTCGAGCACGGGCTCGATCGCGGCGGTGCCCTTGACGGGTCCGTTCGTCGGCGCGTGGACGACGACGGGGACGGGGCGTGCGAGCGGCGGGGCGTCGGTCGCCCAGCGGTCCGGGTCGACGACGAGCGGCAGCCACGTCGCGGCGGGGCGGTCGCGCAGGAGGTCAGGCGTGGAGACGAACGTCGGGACGCCGCTCGCCTCGAGCTCGTCGAGACGTCGGTTGTGCTCGGGCGCGGAGATCGCCAGCAGACGACCGGTCTCCCACGCGGTGTCGCGGAACGGTGACCATGCGGTCGCCTCGAGGTGCCGTGCTGGGTCGCGCACGTCGCTGCCGTGAGCGACGTTCCCGACGACGACGCCCGACGCCCGCAGGTCGGTGATCTCGCGCCACACGCCGTTGGGCTCGTGCGCGGTCGCGTCGAGCGTGCCGAAGAGCGGCCGGCACGCCTCGACGAGGACGTGGCTGAAGCGTCCGACGTAGCGCCGCTGCGCGCTCTGCCAGCGGTGCGAGCCCGTGTAGACGGCCTGGGGCACGCGGACGTCGGTGGGGAAGCTGAAGCCCGCAGGGGGCTCGGCGGTCATGGCGACGGCGCCGACGCCGGGGAGGAGCTCGGCCGCTCGGGCCCACGCGGTGCCCTGCCCGGCGTAGTTCGCGGGGCCGACATAGAGCCGCACGGGCGCGCCGGGGACGGGCGGGTTCACGGGGACGTCGCCCGGTGCCCACGGCCGCAGCGACGGCGCGACGGCACGGACGAGCCCGTCGGGCGCACGGCGCACGACGGCCGCAGCCACGCGCGACACGGCGGGAGGGAGGTTCACCACGGCAGTCGGTACCTCACGTAGCGGGTCGCGGTCGACTCGGGGTCGAGGAGGTCGGGCAGGTCGCGGGGCACGAGCGTCGTGAGGCGGCCGGCGCGGGCGCGCACGGCGGCTGCGGCCGCGAACCGGCCCGCGGTTGCGGGGCCGCCGTCGTCGCTGCCGACGGGCAGGCGCTCGTCGTCCCCGGTCCGGGCGACCCAGGTGCGCCCCGCGACGACGCGCAGTGCGGCGAGGTCGGCGCGCGCGAGGGCGTGGAGCGCGGTCGGCGCGGCCTCGAGCCACGCGCGTGCCTCGGCGCGCAGCGCGGCGGGGCCGTCGTCGTCCCAGGCGTCAGCTGACTGCCGACGCCCGAGCGCACCGAGCACGTGGACGCGCAGCACCTTGATCGCGAGCGCGCGCCGCTGCGAGGGACGCAGCTCGCCGGGCAGACCGACGGTCCGCAGCCGCGTCACCGCGGCGAGCTCGTCGGCGACGGACCGCCGGGCACCCGTGACACGGTCGGCGGCGTCCGCACCGACGACGTACGCGGGAGCCGACGGCAGCATGTCGATGCGCGCGTCCGAGCACCACAGACGCGCCGAGAGCTCGAGGTCCTCCCCCGTCGCGAGGCCCTCGGTGAACGTCAGGCCGAGCCTTCGCAGCGTCGAGCGCCGCAGCAGCCCGAGCGGCGCCGAGCGGTAGAGGAGCCGGTCCGCAACCGCGTCGAGCGGCGTCGTCGCGCGCGGGCCGGGGCGGCCCGTCCCGCTCCGCACGAGCGGGTTGCGGAGCACCTGGCCGCCCTGGCGCAGCGGCGCGAGGACGACGTCGGAGCCGCGCACGCGCGCGACGTCGAGCCAGGCGCGTACCGCGCCGGGCTCGAGCGTGTCGTCCGAGCCCATGACTGCGACGAACTCGGCGCGCGCGTGCGCGAGGCCGTGGTTGAAGGGGCCCGCGGGGCTGCGCACGTGGTCGGAGTACCCGAGGACACGCACGTGCGGGCGCTCGTCGGGCGTGAGCGCGAGGGCGTCCTCGACCGTGCCGATGCCGAGGTCGTGCGCGACGACGGTGACGCGGACGAGCCCCTCGGAGCCGTCGAGGACGCTGCGCACGGCACGCCCGACGGGTCGCCGGGCGTCGTGGACGGCGATGACGAGGTCGACCGCGGGAACGGAGGTGGACGCGTGCACGTCACCCATCCTGCCGGACGCCGCCAGCGTCGTCTCCGGCAGACTCGGCGCCGCCTGGTCCGTCGTCGCCCATCTCGACGGATTGACGCGTGACCCCCTTTGAATGGTCGGAAGCCGTCAATCCGTCGTGAAGCTGGAGGCCCGTGGCGAGGGGCTCAGCCGCGAGGGGCGCAGTCCCGGGGAGGGTCGCAAGGCCTGCGAGCGCCGCCTGCTCCTGGAAGTCGGGCACCGCCGCGACGAGCTCGTCGAACGTCCCGCGCGCCGCGATCGAGCCGTCGGCCATGAAGCACACCTGGTCGGAGTGGCGGATGGTCGAGAGCCTGTGCGCGACCGCGATGAGCGTGACCTTGCCCCGCAGCCCGGCGATCGCGGCCGCGACGGACGCCTCGGTCTGCGTGTCGAGGGCGCTCGTCGCCTCGTCGAGCACGAGGACGAGAGGGTCGGAGTACAGGGCGCGCGCGATGCCGAGCCGCTGCCGCTGCCCGCCGGAGAGCGCCATGCCGCGGTCGCCGATGCGAGCGTCGAGCCCGCCCTCGCGAGCCTCGACGACGTCGAGCAGCTGCGCGCTCGCGAGGCATGCGCGCACCTTGTCGCGGTCGAGGTCGTCGGTCCACGTGAGCGCGACGTTCTGCGCGACCGAGCCGTCGAACAGCGCGACGTCCTGCGGCACGTAGCCGACGCGCGCCCGCCACGCCGCGAGGACGTCGGCGAGGTCCTGGTCGTCGACGCGCATCGTGCCGCTCTGCGGCACGAGCAGGCCGAGGAGCACGTCGACGAGGGTCGACTTGCCGGCGCCCGAGGACCCGACGAGAGCGAGCGACGAGCCGAGCGGCAGGTCGAGGTCGACGTCGCGGATCGCCTCGGTGTGCGAACCGGGGTAGGTAAAGCCGACGCCGCGCAGCGTGAGGCGTGTTGGCTCGCCAGCGAGCGGCTCGCGCCCGCCGGTCTCGGCGGCGCGGAGGTAGCCCTCGGCCGCCTCGATGTCGCCGATGACGGCGGTGACGTTGGGGATGTTCGCGGCGGTCGTCGCGACGACGGCCTGGAATCCCGTGATCGCGGGGACCATGCGGAAGCCGGCGACGCCGAACATCGCGAGCGCCCCGAACGCACCGCCGGGCCCGTCCATGAGGTACGCAGCGCCGCCGACGAGGAGGAAGCCGCCGACGATCGCGGTCTCGACGACGTAGCGCGGCACGGCCGCGAGGAACGAGAGGTTCGCGCGGGCACGGACGGTGTGGGCGCGGTTGGCGCGGACGACGTCGGCGACCTCGCCGGCCTTGTCGCGCAGCGTGATCTCCTTGAGCGCGCCGACCATCTCCGTCATGAGTCGCGCGACGCGGAAGGAGTAGTCGCGGTTGACGCGTCCGGCCTGCACGGAGCGCCGCGAGACGACGCGGTAGAGCAGGAGCCCGACGAGCCCGAGGTACACGAGCGTGATCGCGGCCGTCACGGGCTCGGTGACGACGAGGACGAGGAGCACGGACGCGAACGTCGCGGCGAGCGCGGGCAGTCCCGCGACAGGCAGGAGGAAGCCCGCGGTCGCGTTGGCGATGCCGACGTCGGCGAGCCGCACGAGCTGCGACGTCGAGCGTGAGAGCCGGTCGGTCCACGGCGCGCGGATGTAGGCGTCGAAGAGGCGGTCGCCGATCTCGAGCTCGTAGGCGGCGAAGCGCCGCGTGACGATCCACTGGAGGGTCACGGAGAGTACGCCCTTGAGGAGGATGAGCCCGGAGACGATGCCAATGACGGCGACGTTCCCGATCGCCCCGACGAGCGGCAGCGACGCGTCGTCGCCCGCGAGCATAGGCGCGAGCGAGACTGCGAGGAGCGCGAGGGCCGCGACGTCGAGCAGCGAGAGGCACGCGTTGGCGACCATGTAGGTGCGCAGGAACCGCTGCGCCCGGCCGGGCAGGAGCGGCACGAGCCGCCGCCAGGTGCGCCAGATGAGCTTCACGAACGTCCGTCCTCGGGGGCCGCGCCAGCTGCGCGGCGGTCGCGCCATCGTCGCACGTGGGCGGCGACGGTCGCCCCGACGTGCGCGACGCTCGCGTGCTCGCGGGCCCACGCGGCGAGGCCCGCGGCGCGCTCGGCGCCGGCGGGGGCCCCGAGCGCGGCGATCATCGCGGCCGCGACCTCCTCGACGTCGTACGCGACGGCCTGCCCGAGCTCGTGCTCGCGGACGAGGGGGACGGCGGGTCCGGGTCCGGCGAAGACGACGGGCGTGCCGCACGCCGCGGCGGCGAACGTCTTCGTCGGCAGCGCGAGGTCGTAGCCGACGCCGGGACGCACGGAGACGAGCGCGGCGGCGGCGTTGCCGATCCATGCGGCGGCCTGGGGTGCGGGAACGACGGGATGCAGGTGGACCGCGCCGGGCACGAGCTCGTCGGCGAGGGCGCGCAGCGTCTCGAAGTCGGAGCCCTGGCCGAGGATGACGAGCTCAGCGTCGGGCACGGTCTCGCGGACGTGCGCGAGGGCGCGCACGAAGACGTCGGCGCCCTGCCATGCGGACGTCGTGCCCGCGTAGACGAGGTAGCGTCCGGGGGCGCCCTGCGGGCGCGGCAGCCCGGGCCGGAAGACGTCCGTGTCGACGCCGTTGCGGACGACGAGGACCTCGGGACGCCGCGCTCGACGACGCGTCGCACCGCCCGCGACGAGCGCCTCGACGCGCTCGGCGACGTCGGGTGATACGGCGACGACTCCGCGCGCCCCGCGCATCGCCCAGCCCTCGACGGCCGCGAGCAGCCGCGTGACGAGCCCGGGGACGGACCCGTCGCCCGCGGTCGCGTCGGACCACACGTCGGCCGCGTAGTAGACGTACGGCAGGCGTCGGACGGCGCACGCGACGCGGACCATCGCACCGGTCGTGGGCGGGGGCTCGGCGACGACGACGTCGGGGCGTGGCACGGCGAGCAGCCGCACGAGCAGCGGCACGTCGAACGAGAGGTACGGCAGGTAGCCGCGCACGTAGCCCGTGCGGTCGCGCAGCACGGGGGCGCGTTCGACGCGCACGCGCGCGCCGCGCAGGTCCTCGTCGGCGTCGCGCGCACGCTCGCGCTCGGAGCGCCGCGCCCACGTCGTCAGCACCGTGACGGCGTGGCGCTCGTCGGGCGCGGCCGGGTCCGGGGAGCCGAGCGCGCGTGCGAGCGCCTCGAGCCGGAAGGACGCGGCGGCGGGCTCGGGCGCGAAGATCCGCGTCGCGAGGACCGCGTGCCGCCGGACCTCGCGGCGACGCGCACCGCCCGAGGCGGGGGCGCCGACGGGCGCCGCACCCGAGGGTGCGGCGCCCGTGCCGTCGGCGTACGTGCCGTCGTCGTGCGCGGGAACCGTCACAGGCGGACGGTCTCCTGCGTCTGCGCGGAGCGCTTGGCGGCCTCGGCGACGCGGAGCGTCGCGAGCCCCTCGGCCATCGACACCGTGCGGTTCTCGCCGCCGAGCACGGCGTCGCGGAACGCCTCGAGCTCGGTGCGCAGAGGCTCACGCTTGGCGATCGCGTAGCGCGTGACGTCGCCCTCGGCGACGCCGCGGAACGCCGCAACGGCGTCCCACTCCGTCTGCACGCGCCCGTTCTCGTAGAACGTCACGTCGGCGGTCGCGGTGTCGGCGATGAGCGTGCCCCGCTCGCCCGCGACGACCGTGAGGCGCTCCTTCATGGGCGAGAGCCAGTTGACCGTGTGGTTAACATTGACGCCGTTCGCGAGGCGGCCGGTGATGAGGACCATGTCCTCGTGCTCGCGGCCCGAGCGGAACGACGTCTGCGCCGAGACGGTCGTGTACGTCGACTGCGCGGCCCACGCGGTGAGGTCGATGTCGTGGGAGGCGAGGTCGAGGATGACGCCGACGTCCGCGATGCGTGCGGGGAAGGGGCCCTGGCGGCGGGTGGAGATCTGGTAGACCTCGCCGAGCTGTCCGTCGGCGATGCGGCGACGCACCTCCTGGATCGCGGGGTTGTACCGCTCGATGTGCCCGACGGCGCCGACGAGCACGGCGTCGTCGAAGGCCTTCGCCATGCGCTCGCCCGCGGCGGAGTCGACCGCGACGGGCTTCTCGACGAGCGTGTGGACACCCGCAGCGGCGAGCGTGAGCGCGGTCTCCTCGTGGAAGCGGGTGGGCACGGCGACGACGGCGAGGTCGATGCCCGCGTCCGCGAGCGCGGCCGCGTCGGGCAGGACCTCGAGCTTGCCGGCGACCCGGAACGGGTCGCCGCCCGGGTCGGCGACGGCGACGAGGTCGACGCCGTCCATCTCGCGGAAGACACGCACGTGGTGGCGCCCCATGGCGCCGATGCCGATGACGCCTGCGCGGAGGTTCGCCATCACGCACCTGCCCCGACGACGGCCGCGACGGCTGCGACGATGCGGTCGAGGTGCTCGGGGGTGAGCGAGGGGTGCACGGGCAGCGAGATGACCTCGCGCGCGGCGCGCTCGGTCTCGGGCAGCTCGAGCCCCGGCGCGAAGTGCTCGAGGGAGGCGAGGCGGTGGTTGGGGATCGGGTAGTAGACGCCCGAGCCCACCTGGTGCTCGGCCTTGAGCGCGGCGACGACGGCGTCGCGCTCGGCGCCCGTCGCGCCGTCGAGGCGGATCGTGTACTGGTGGTAGACGTGCACGGCGCCCTCGCGGACGGGCGGCACGACGACGCCGGCGACACCGGCGAGGCCGGCGTCGAGGAACGCGGCGTTGGCCTGGCGCTGGGCGGTCCACGCGTCGACCTTGCCGAGCTGGACGCGGCCGATCGCGGCGTGGATGTCGGTCATGCGGTTGTTGAAGCCGACGACCTCGTTCGCGTACTGCTTCTCCATGCCCTGGTTGCGCAGGAGACGCACGTTGCGGGCGACGTCCGCGTCGGCGCACGAGACCATGCCGCCCTCGCCGGACGTCATGTTCTTCGTCGGGTAGAGGCTGAACATCGCGAACGAGCCGAACGTGCCGACCTTTGCGCCGTCGAGGCTCGCCCCGTGGGCCTGCGCGGCGTCCTCGAAGAGCTGGACACCGCGGTCGGCGGCGAGCTTCTGGAACGCGGGGGCGTCAAAGGGGTGGCCGTAGAGGTGGACGGGCATGATGCCGGCGGTGCGCTCGGTGATGGCGGCCGCGGCGGCGGCCGGGTCCATGGCGAACGTGTCGGGCTCGATGTCGACGAAGACGGGCGTCGCGCCGGTGAGGGCGACGGAGTTGCCGGTCGCGGCGAACGTGAACGACGGCACGAGGACCTCGTCGCCGGGGCCGATGCCCGCGGCGAGGAGGCCGAGGTGGAGGCCCGCGGTGCCCGAGGACACGGCGACGCACTCGCGGCCGGCGACCATGTGGGCGCCGAACTCCTGCTCGAACGCAGCGACCTCGGGGCCCTGCGCGACCATGCCGGACCGCATGACGCGGTCGACCGCGGCCCGCTCGTCGTCGCCGATGATCGGCTTCGCCGGGGGGATGAACTCCAGCTCGCTCATGCGTTCTCGACCTCTCTGATGGTGTCGCCGGCGGGCTCGTACAGCCGGCCGGTCGCGGGGCAGCGGAAACGGTCGCCCTCGGCGACCAGGGGGTGTCCGGCGTGGCCGACCCAGCCGACCTGGCGCGCGGGCACGCCGCGGACGATCGCGTGCGCGGGGACGTCGCGGGAGACGACGGCGCCTGCGGCGACGGTCGCCCAGTCGCCGATGCTCACGGGGGCGATGCAGACGGCGCGCGCGCCGATCGAGGCGCCGCGCCCGACGGTGACGCCGACGGCGTGCCAGTCGGACGCGTCCTTGAGGGACCCGTCGGGGTTGATGGCGCGCGGGTACTGGTCGTTCGTGAGGACCGCGGCGGGGCCGACGAAGACGCCGTCGGCGAGCTCGGCGGGCTCGTAGACGAGCGCGTAGTTCTGGACCTTGCAGTGGTCACCGAGGCGGACGCCGGTGCCGATGTAGGCGCCGCGGCCGACGATGCAGCCCTCGCCGAGGACGGCCTGCTCGCGCACCTGCGCGAGGTGCCACACCGAGCTGCCCTCCCCGATCGTGGCCTCGTCCGACACGTCCGCGCTCGGCGCGATGCGCACTGCCATTCCAGCTCCGTCCAGGGGGTGACGTGGGGGCGCGCTCGCGCGCCGGTCGAGGTGCCGACCTCGGTCAGACTACCGCCGCGGGGGCCTCTTCCGGAGGACGATCGTCCGCCGGGACCCCGCGGGATGCCACAATGACGGGCATGAGCCGCCCTCCCGTCGACGATGCGTGGCTCGTCGTCCCCCTCTTCAACGAGGCGGCGGTCGTGGGTGACGTCGTGCGCGGCGTCCTGCCGACGTTCCCGCACGTCGTGTGCGTCGACGACGGCTCGTCGGACGGCTCGGCCGCGGTCGCGCGCGCTGCGGGCGCGCGGGTGCTCGAGCACCCCGTGAACCTCGGTCAGGGTGCGGCCCTGCAGACGGGCATCACGTACGCGCTCTCGCGCGGCGCGCGGTACGTCGTGACGTTCGACGCGGACGGCCAGCACCGGGTCGAGGACGCTGCCGACATGGTCGACCTCGCGCGTCGGGAGGACGTCGCGATCGTCTTCGGCTCGCGCTTCCTCGACGACCGCACGGACGCGGGCCTGCTCAAGCGGATCGTCCTCAAGGTCGCGGTGTGGTTCACGAACCAGTCGACGGGTCTGCGTCTCACGGACGCCCACAACGGTCTGCGTGTCATGCGGGCGGACGCGGCGCGGGGCGTGCGGCTGCGGCAGGACCGTATGGCGCACGCGAGCGAGATCGTCCTCCAGCTGGGGCGCACGCGCCTGCCGTGGCGTGAGCACCCGGTGCACGTCCTCTACACCGACTACTCGCGCGGCAAGGGCCAGTCGCTGTGGAACTCGGTGAACATCCTCGTCGACCTCGTGTTCCGGTAAGGCGGCGTCGTGCTCATCCAGGTCATCCTTCTCGTCGCGATCGGCTGGGTCGCGGTCGTCCTCAACCGGTCGACGGCGGATGCGCGTCACCAGGCGATCCGTCGGCTGCTGCTCGCGGCGTTCATCGTCGCGGCGGCGGCATCGGTGCTCTTCCCGTCGATCCTCTCGCGGATCGCGAACGTCATCGGAGTGGGGCGTGGCGCGGACCTCCTGCTCTACGGCCTCGTCATCGCGTTCCTCAGCTTCATCGCGACGTCGTTCCGGCGCATGAGCCGCATGCAGTCGCAGCTCACGGCTCTCGCGCGCGAGCTCACGCTCGCGCGGGCTGCGCTCGTCGACAGGGGCGTGGTCCCGGACGTGGCGGGGCCCGACGCTCCGACCCCGGGCGGCCCCGCGGTGTCGTCGGACGACCCGCGCGACGACTGAACGGCCATCTCCACAGTTCTCTCACCCGCCGGTTGCGGACCCGCCCGTCGCGGCTCCGGGGTCCGTCCTAGGATCGACGGGTGACCTGCCCGTTCCGTGCCCCCAGCCCCGCTTCGCGCGACGCCGCCGGCCCGTCGGCGGTGCACGCATGACGGACCGGTCCGGCCGCCCGCAGGGCTCGCCGCCTCCCAGCTTCTCGCCGCAGGGTGCGGGCGCGTCGCGTCCGTCCTCGGACGACGGCGCGGTCCCCGTCGGCGGTGCGAACGGGCCCGTCACGCACGTCCCTGCACGCCCGACGCGCCGGCCGACGACGGGTGGCACCCCGCGTGCCACGCGCTCGGGCGAGCCCGCGGGCCGGCCGGCGTCCGTCCCGCCGCGCACGACGTCGTCGGGGCGCCCGTCCGCCGAGGGTGCTCGTCCGGCGGGCACGCCGCAGCCCGGTGCGGGCCCGCGCGGTGCTGCGCCGTCCAGCACGGCTGCGGGGGGCACGTCAGGGCCCCGCCGCACGGTGTCGTCGACGCCCGGAGCGGCACGGCCTGCGAGCCGTCCGGCTGCTGCTCGCCCGGCTGAGGCGCGACCCGCGTCGGTCCGGCCCGTCGCGTCACGTCCCTCGCCTGCGCGGACTGCCGCGGCCGGCCCGCTCGACCTCGACGCAGACGGTCCCGGGGAGGACGGCAGCCCGTCGCGCAGCTTCCGGCTGCGCCCGGGGAGGATCGCGGCGGTCGTCGCGGTCCTCGCCCTCGCGGGGCTCATCGCGTGGCCCGTCGGGCTGGGACTGTGGGCGAACGGCAAGATCACGCACGTCGCCGCGCTCTCGGGCGCGGCCACGACGGACGGCACGACGTACCTGCTCGCGGGCTCGGACTCGCGCGAGGACGGTGCGATCCACGACGACGGCACGGCGGGCGCCCGCACGGACACGATCATGCTGCTCCACGTGCCTGACGACGGCCCGAACGCGCTCATCAGCCTGCCGCGCGACACGTTCGTCGAGATCGCAGGCCACGGCGGCCGCAAGCTCAACGCGTCGTACGCGTACGGAGGGCCCGAGCTCCTCGTCTCGACCGTCGAGGGTCTCACGGGCCTCACGGTCGACCACTACGTCGAGATCGGTCTCGGCGGCGTCAAGGAGCTTGTCGACGCGGTCGGCGGCGTCAACCTGTGCCTCGACTACAAGGTGCGGGACAAGAGGTCGGGCCTCAAGTGGAACCCCGGCTGCCACGACGTCGACGGGAAGAAGGCGCTCGCATTCGTCCGCATGCGCTATGCGGACCCGAAGGGCGACCTCGGGCGCGCCGAGCGTCAGCGGCAGCTCATCGGCGCGGTGACGAAGAAGGCCGCGAACTTCGGCACGGTCATCAACCCGGGCAAGCAGGTCGACCTCATCGACGCGGGCCTCGGTGCGATCGCGGCCGACGACGGCACAGGCATCACGGACCTGGGCCGGCTCGCACTTGCGTTCCGTGCCGCGACGGGCGAGGGCGGCGTCACAGGGACGCCGCCGGTCGCGAACGTCGACTACCGCCCGGGCGGAGGCGCGGGCTCGACGGTCCTTCTGGACCCGGAGAAGGCTCCGGCGTTCTGGGACGCGGTGCGCGACGGGACGCTCGAGCCGGGCCGCTACGACGGCGATGGTCGGGTCGAGGACGAGTAGAGCCAGGCCCCGGCTCCCCCCACGTCGCTTCCAGCCCCGCGCGTCGAGGCCCGACGCGCCGCGCGGTCAGCCCTCCGCTGCCGGCTCGGCACTGACGTCCGGCCCGGCCCTGCGGGTCGAGCGGGTATACGTGAAGGTCTGCAGGAACGCCCGAGCCCGGTCGCTGCGCGGGTTCGTGAAGAACTCCTCGGGCTCGGCCTCCTCGACGACGCGACCGCGGTCCATGAGAACGACCCTGTCGGCGACGGCACGCGCGAAGCCCATCTCGTGGGTGACGACGAGCATCGTCATACCGTTGTCGGCAAGCTCGACGACGACGTCGAGGACCTCGCGCACCATCTCGGGATCGAGGCTCGCGGTGATCTCGTCGAGCAGGAGGACCTCGGGCTGCATGGCGAGCGCCCGGACGATCGCGACGCGCTGACGCTGGCCGCCCGAGAGCTCGCGGGGGTAGGAGCCCGCCTTGTCGGCGAGGCCGACGCGCGCGAGCAGCTCGAGACCGCGCCGCTCGGCCTTGGCGCGGGGCGTCCCCGCAACCCTCACGGGCGCGAGAGTGAGGTTCCCGAGAACCGTGAGGTGGTTGAAGAGTTCATAGCTCTGGAACACCATGCCGACGCGCTGGCGCACCGTCTCCCACCGGGTGCCGCTGCCGGTGATCTGGCTGCCGTCGAGCGCGATCGCGCCGCCGGTGAGCGGTTCGAGGCCGTTGACGGTGCGAAGCAGCGTCGACTTGCCGCAACCCGAGGGGCCGACGATCACGACGACCTCCCCGCGTCGGACGGTGAGGTCGACGCCGTCGAGCGCTGTGACGCCCCCGGGGTAGGTCTTGCGGACGTCGCGCAGCTCGAGCACTGGCGCGTCGGTCGTGGTGGTCATCGTGACTCCCATCGGGTCTCGAGGCGTCGTGCGAGCACCGAGACCGGGTAGCACACGACGAAGTAGAGGCCGAGCACAAGGCCGTAGACCCAGAAGGCGGCCTCGGGGTGCTCGAAGCGGTTGGCGTCGATGATCTGCTGGGCGACCTTGAGGACCTCGACGACGCCGATGAGCACGACGAGCGACGTCGTCTTGACGAGCCGCGTCGTGAGGTTGACGGTCAGCGGCGCGAGGCGCCGCACCGTCTGCGGCAGCACGACGAGCCGCTGCACCTGTCCCGGAGCGAGCCCGAGCGCGCGGGCGCTGTCGACCTGGTGCTCGGGGATCGACGTCACGGCGCCACGGACGAGGTCGCCCATCTCGGCGGCGCCCCACAGTCCCAGGACGAGGACCGACGTGGCGGTGCCCGAGAGCGAGACGATGCCCTCGCGCGCGAGGTCGAAGTAGACGACGAAGAGCAGGACGAGCTGCGGGACGATCCGCATCGTCTCGACGTAGCCGCGCGTGAGCACCTGGACGAGCGCGCCGCGGCGCGTCATCGCGAGGCCGAGCGGGACGCCGCAGACGAGCGCGACCGCGAGGGAGGCGAGCGCGATGCCGACGGTCGTGCCGAGACCTTCGAGCAGTCGCACGAGGTTGCGCCCTTCAAGGAGGACCTCAAGACCCGAGACCGGCACGACGCCACCTCCCCTCGAGGGCCCGGGCACCGAGCGCGACGGGCAGGAGGATCACGAGATAGGCGACGACGAGAAGGGTGAGCGCCTCGCGGGTGTCGTAGCTCGAACCGATGATGTCCTTAGCGACGTACATGAGGTCGGGCAGCGCGACGACAGAGACGACCGAGGTCTCCTTGACGAGGAAGATGACGTTCGCGGTGAGAGCGGGGACGGCGACAGCGACGCCCTGCGGCAGGACGACGTGCCGCAGGGCGGCGCCGCGAGACATGCCGAGGCTCAGCGCTCCGTCGACCTGGCTCGCGTCGACGGCGTCGAGGCCCGAGCGCAGCGCCTCGGCCATGTAGCCGCCGCCGAGGAAGGTGAGCCCGATGATCGCGCACGCCTCCCCCGACCACACGACGCCGACCTTGGGCAGCGCGAAGTAGAGGAAGAACAGCTGCACGACGAGCGGGGTGTTGCGTGCGAGCTCGACGTAGGCGCGCACGGCCTGTCGCCCGACGGGCACCCGGAAGTGCTCGACGGCCGCGCACACGAGACCGACAGTGAGAGCCCCGAGGATCCCGAGGGCCGCGATGCGGACGGTGACGACCGCCGCGCGCGCGAACAGCGGCGCGTGCTCGAGCAGGACGTCGGGGCTCACGGGCGCGGCTCCCGGGCACGGAGGCGCCGATGGCGCGGCCCGCAGGTGCGGGCCGCGCCAACGACAGGGCTTCGGGTCACCTGACGACGCCACCCTCGACGACGAGCTCGTCGGCGGAGACATCCGTGCCGTAGACCGGTTCGAGCGTCTTCGTGTACGCGGCGTGGAAGAAGTTCTCCTTGCCGAGCGTCACGAGCTCGTCGTCGAGCCAGCGCAGAAGGTCGGCGTTGCCCTTCTGGACGGCGGCGGCGATCGAGTCCTGCGGGCCGAGCGACGCGATCGTCGTCGAGAACCCGTCGTTGTTCTTCGCCCAGGCGAGCGCCTCGGTGTTGTCGGTCACCCAGGCCGCACCGCGGCCGTCGAGGAGGGCGTTGGTGACCTCCGTGTACTGCTCGTACTTCTGGATCTTCACCTCGGGGTGGTGTGCCTCGAGGTAGGTCTCGGCGGTCGTGCCACGCACGACGAGGACATCCTTGCCGTCGAGCTGCGCGACGTCGGTGATCGGCGCACCGTCGGGGCTCACGACCCCGAGCGAGACCTTGAGGTAGGGCTTGGCGAAGTCGACCTTCTCGGCGCGCTCCTCGGTGACCGTGAAGTTCGCGAGGATGATGTCGACCTTCCCGCTCGTGAGGTACTCGACGCGGGCGGCGGCCTCGACGGGGACGAGCTCGAGCGTGACGCCGAGATCCTTCGCGACGCGCTCGGCGTACTCGATGTCGTAGCCGACGTAGGCGCCGGAGGAGTCGACCGAGCCGAACGGTGCCTTGTCGGAGAACACGCCGATGCGGACCTTGCCGGCCTCCTGGATCTGGGCGACGGTGCGTGGGCCGGTGGCCGCGCCCTGGGAGCGGCCGAACGCGAGCCAGGTGACGACGCCTGCGAGTGCAAGGGCGGCGACGACGATCGCGGCGACGAGGGTCGTGCGGCGCTTCGGCGCGGCAGCGACCTCGCCGGTCGCGTCGGGGGTGGTGCCGGGGGTGGTGGACATGATCTCTCCTCAGAGGAGGCACGAAGGCCGGTTGATGACGGGGCGTGGTGGCTTGACGGGGGGTGCGGTGCGCCGCCCGACGTCACCCGACGCCCTCGGGGACCGAGCTGTGCGAGGGGTCCACAACGGTCGGTCCACGGGGATGTCTGGGGACGCGGGCGTGCACCGCGCGTCACAGGTCGCTGCTCGCCAGGGGAAGCGGCCGGGCGGGTCCGCAGGGCGCGGCCCGTCGCGAGAGCTCGTCACTGGACGCGGCGCAGGACATCAGGCTCGCTGGACCCTCGACGGGTCGGCGGTGTCCTGCGGGGCTCAGACGCCGGGGGCGTCAGCGGGTGCTACGACAGCAGCGCCCGGGACGTCGACACTCCACGGCGAGGCGCACGTGCCGGCCGAGGTCGCACATTCGGTGCTGGGTGTCGAGGAACATGGCGAGACCATACGACTCCCCGGCGGCGCACGTCACGACCCGCACACATTCGTCCGACCTTTGAGATCGGGCCGTCACCATCCTGCGCTGTGAGCGGGCGACGCCGCGGACCCGAACCCGGGCGACGCGCAAGCGCCGCGCGGACCGGTCGCGGCAGACAGCTCGCGAGAGCCTGCTCTCCGCGCCCCTACTCCCCGCGCGCGAACGCCTCGCGGAGCACGGCGCCCTTGGCCTGGGCGACGTCGCGGAGGTCCTCCTGGAAACCGCGCATGCGGGCACGCAGGACCTCAGAGGCCTCGTCGGTGCCAGCACCGAGGATCCGCGCTGCGAGGAGGCCCGCGTTGCGGGCCCCGCCGACGGAGACGGTCGCGACGGGCACGCCCGCGGGCATCTGGACGATCGAGAGCAGCGAGTCCATGCCGTCGAGGTGCTTGAGCGGCACCGGCACGCCGATGACAGGGAGCTCGGTGACGGCGGCGAGCATGCCGGGCAGGTGGGCCGCTCCCCCGGCGCCCGCGATGATGACCCGCAGGCCGCGCGCCGAGGCTTCGCGCCCGTAGTCGATCATCTCGGTGGGCATGCGGTGCGCGGAGACGACGTCGACCTCGACGGGCACGTCGAACTCGGCGAGGGCCTCGGCGGCGAGGCGCATGACGGGCCAGTCGGAGTCGGACCCCATGACGATGCCGACGACGGGGGCGGGCGTGGTGCTCATGCGGATCTCCTGAGGCGCGACGGGGCTGGTGGGTTCACTCGCCGCGCAGGCGCGCGGCGGCGACGACGGCGCGACGACGGACGTCGTCGAGGTCGTCGCCCGAGACGTTGACGTGGCCGAGCTTGCGGCCGGGGCGCACGGCCTTGCCGTAGAGGTTGACGCGCGCGCCGGGGTCGGCCGCGAGGATCGCGGGCAGGGCGTCGGTGAGCTCGCCGAGCGTCGAGCCGAGGACGTTCGCCATGACGGTCCACGGGGCTCGCGGCGAGGTGTCGCCGAGCGGCAGGTCGAGGACGGCCCGCAGGTGCTGCTCGAACTGGCTCGTCACGGCGCCGTCGATCGTCCAGTGGCCCGAGTTGTGGGGGCGCATCGCAAGCTCGTTGACGAGCACGCGACCGTCGACCTCGAACATCTCGACGGCGAGGACGCCCGTGACGCCGAGACCCGTGACGACGGTCTCGGCGATGCGGCGAGCCTCGGCCTCGAGCTCGGCGGAGAGCCCGGGTGCTGGGGCGATGACCTCGGAGCACACGCCGTCACGCTGGACGGACTCGACGACGGGGTACGTCGCGACGTCGCCCGACGGGCGTCGTGCGACAAGCGCGGCGAGCTCGCGCGTGAAGGGCACGCGCTCCTCGACGAGGAGGGCGGGGCCGCCGGCGGCGACGGCCGAGAACCAGTCGTCGACCTCGTCGGCGGAGCGGACGACGCGCACGCCCTTGCCGTCGTAGCCGCCGCGGCTCGTCTTGACGACGGCGGTGCCGTCGCCGTCGGCGAGGAACGTGGCGAGCGCGGAGCGGCCCGCTGCGGGCTCGGTCGGCAGCGGCGCCCAGCGGGGGCACGGGACACCGAGCTCGGTGAGACGCTCGCGCATGACGATCTTGTCCTGCGCGTGGACGAGCGCCGCGGGGCCGGGGTGGACGGGCACACCGTCCGCGGCGATCTCGTCGAGGAGGGAGAACGGCACGTGCTCGTGCTCGAACGTGAGGACGGCGGCGCGGGCCCGCCCAGCGTCGGTCGCGAGCGCCCCTGACGTGCCGGCGACGAGCGCGCGCACGGCGTCGGCGTCCGAGGCGGCCCCCACAGGGGCGTCAGCGAGGACCTGCGCCGCCGAGCCGTCCGGGGCCTCGACGAGGACGCGCAGGTGCACCCCCAGCTCGCCTGCGGCCGGAGCCATCATCCGGGCCAGCTGGCCCCCACCCACGACTGCGACTACCGGTGCGCTCACGGTCCCCAAGGGTACGCGAGGCTAGGAAGGTGTTCCGGGCGTGACCGTCTCACGGGACGCGAGGGCCTCGGTGCCGGTCACGGACGCCCCGGCGGTCTCCGCGATGTCGGCCTCGGCGTCCTGGGACTCTGTGAAGACGAACGTGCGGTACGCGAAGTACCGGAAGATCATACCGAGAACGAGGCCGACAAGGTTGGCCACGTTGTCGGCGACGACGGTCGAGAGCCCGAGGACGTACCGCGAGAACCCGAGGCAGCCGACCGAGATGAGCAGGCCGCCGACGTTGACGACGGCGAACCCGGCGAACTCCCGCACCCGGTTCGACGTCTTGCGCGCCGTGAACGTCCAGTACCGGTTGCCGATCCAGGCGACGACGGTCGCGACCCCGACCGCGATGCCGCGCGAGACGAGCGGCTTGTGCCCGAGGATCTCGCCGGGCCCGTGGACGAGCAGGTTGAAGACGCCCATGTCGACGAAGAACGCCACGCCCCCGACCGACCCAAAGCGCAAGAGCTCCCAGAACCGGGAGACGACGAACTCGCGCAGGGTCCTGAAAACGGACGTGACGGTCGTTGGCATGCGGTGAGCCTATCGTCGTGCGTGGGGCGAGGAGTGCGGGAGATCCCTCATGTCAACCCGCATCTCACGTCGGTGGTCTGCGCCGCCTGCTCCAGCCCGAGGAGACGACCGACCCGACGGGCAGGACGACCTCGGGGTCGAGCGACTTGGGCACGCCGACGAGGAAGAGCGAGAAGACGGGCGGGCGCCGCTGGGAGAGCTCGAGCCGTGCACCGTCGGCCGCCGCGAGGTCGCGTGCGAGCGCGAGCCCGAGTCCCGTGCCGGCGCCCGAGGTCACCTCGCGCTCGAAGACGTGGGGCGCAAGATCGTCGGGCACACCCGGGCCCTCGTCGCTCACCTCGACGACGACGGCGCCGCTCGTGCCGGGACGCGCCCGCACGGTCGTCGTCCCGCCGCCGTGCTTGATCGAGTTCTCGACGAGGGTCGCGATGATCTGCGCGAGGCTCCCCGGCGTCGCGAGGACGGTCGTCGCGGCGTCGACGTCGACGACGAGCCGACGCCCGAGCGCCGTGTACGTGGGGCTCCACTCCTCGACCTGCTGGGCGACGACGTCCGCGAGGACGACAGCCTCGTTGTTGCCTCCGAGCGAGCGGCGCGACCGGGAGAGCAGGTCGTCGACGACGGTGACGAGGCGTTCGATCTGCTCGAGCGAGACACGCGCCTCCTCCTGGACGACGTCGTTGTCCGGCGCGGAGAGCGCCATCTCCTCGATGCGCATCGTCAGGGCGGTGAGCGGCGTGCGTAGCTGGTGGGAGGCGTCGGACGCGAACTGTCGCTCGACGGCGAGCCGTTTCGCGAGCCGGTCCGACGAGCGGGCGAGCTCGGCGGCGACGAGGTCGATCTCCTCGATGCCCGACGGTTCGAGGCGCGGGCGCGTCTGCCCGGAGCCGATCTGCTCGGCGGACGCGGAGAGGTAGAGCAGAGGCGCGGCGAGCCGGTTGGCCTGCCAGATCGCGACGACGATCCCCGCGCCGACAGCGACGACGGCGGCGACGCCGACGAGGACGATGATCTGCGCGGAGCGCACGTAGAGGTCCCACGACGAGACGCGGACCTCGACGATGGCCTTGGCGTCGGACAGTGCGAGCGTCTTCGTCACGCGGCCGGTGACGGGCTCGCCCGCGTCGATGATCTCGCCCGCCGGGCCGATGACGTGGATGTAGGCCGAGAGCCGGCCGTTGCCGCCGACGTAGCCGTCGAGCATGTCCGCGGCGAGCTCGGCGTCACGCGCGACGCGCCCGTCGATGGCGCGCGCGATGTTCTGTGCGCGGATCTGCAGCTCGCGCACCTCGTTGTCCTTGACGAGCTGGGCGCCGAGGAACGCGAGCGGGAAGCCGAGGAGCAGCACCGCGACCGCGACCGCGGAGAGGGTCGCGAGGATGAGGCGGCGGCGCATCCGGAGGTTCTCTCAGCAGGTGGCGGTCAGCGAGGACGCGTCAGCGGGCGCCGGTCTCGAACCGGAACCCCATGCCGCGCACGGTCGAGATGTAGCGCGGGGAGTTCGCGTCGTCGCCGAGCTTGCGGCGCAGCCACGAGACGTGCATGTCGAGGGTCTTCGTCGAGCCGACGAGCTCGGAGCCCCAGACCTCACGCATGAGCGTGTCCCGCACGACGACGGTGCCGACGTTCGCGACGAGCACGCGCAGGAGGTCGAACTCCTTCGTCGTGAGGTGCAGCTCGCGGTCCGCCTGGAATGCACGGTGCGCCGCGACGTCGACCCGGACGTCTTGCGCGCGGATCTCGTCCTCGGCCTCGACCTCGCCGTGCGTGCGGCGCAGGAGCGCCCGGACGCGGGCGAGGAGCTCGGCGAGGCGGAACGGCTTCGTCACGTAGTCGTCGGCGCCCGCGTCGAGGCCCACGACGAGATCGACCTCGTCGGCGCGGGCGGTGAGCACGAGGACCGGCGTCGTGAGGCCCTGGGCGCGGATGGCGCGGGCGACGTCGAGACCGTCCATGTCGGGGAGCCCGAGGTCGAGGACGACGAGGTCGACGTCCGTCGCGCTCTGCAGCGCCCCCTGCCCCGTCCCCTGCACGATGACGTGGTAGCCCTCTCGGGTGAGCGCGCGGGCCAGCGGCTCGCTGATCGCCGGATCGTCCTCGGCAAGAAGCACGTTCGTCATTCCCCCATGCTAGGTCATGGGCTTGCCAAGTTCGTGCCCACTCGCGGTTTCCACCCGTCGAGTGTCATGAGCGTCACGTCGCCGCGTCATGACGTCAGTCGTCCGGCGGACCCGGCACCCGTCCGCTCGTCCCGCAGGATGACGCGGCCCGCGAATACCACGCCCTACGCTTGCGGGGTGTCCGACCTCGATCCCCCCACCTCCTGGTGGCAGCGCCTCCAGCAGTCGTGGGAGCGCAACGCGCTGAAGATCGACGTCGCGTGGACCGTGCTCGCCCTCGTCCTCATGTGGGTGGCCAGCGGCGCAAGCTCCGAGTACGGCTTCTGGGCGACCCTCTTCATCGCACCACTCGCGGTGCGTCGCCGCTTCCCCGTCACGTCCGTCGTCGCGGTCTACTCGGTGGGGCTCGTCTACACGTTGAGCGCCGGGACGGACACCGGCAACCCCGGGATGGTCGCCGTCCTCGCCGCCCTGTACTCGGTGACCGTCCACGGGCCACGTTGGGCCTACCGCACCGCGATGGTCGCGGGAGCGGCGGGAGCCGCGCTCTGGTCGGCGGTCATGTGGGCGAACTACACCGGCTACGGCCCCGACAGGCTCTCCGGCGCGTTCATCACGGTCACGCTCATGGTGCTCGCCGAGCTCGCGGTGTGGGGATTCGCGCTCACCCGCCGCGCCCGCAAGGACATGGTCGCGACCCTCATCGACCGCGCCGAGCGGCTCGAGCGCGAGCGCGACCAGCAGGCACGCATCGCGACCGCCGCAGAGCGCACGCGCATCGCGCGCGAGATGCACGACATCGTCGCGCACTCGCTCTCCGTCATCATCGCGCAGGCCGACGGCGGCCGGTACGTCGTGCGACAGGACCCTGCGGCGGGCGAGCGCGTGCTCGGCACGATCGCGGAGACGGGTCGTGACGCGCTCGCCGACATGCGCCGCTTGCTCGGGGTACTGCGCGAGCCGGACTCCGCGCGCCCCACGGCCCCGCTTCCGGGCGGTTCGGTCGGCGTCACGCCGACCGCCGCGAGCGCCGACACCGCCCCGCAGCCCGCCGCGGGCGACCTCGAGCAGCTCGTCGCGCAGGTGCGCGCGACCGGTCTCGACGTGTCGTTCGTCCGCATGGGCTCGCCCCGTCCCCTCCCTCCGGGGGTCGGGCTCGCGGTGTACCGCGTGTGCCAGGAGTCCCTCACGAACGTCCTCAAGCATGCGGGCCCCGGCCCGCGGGTCACGGTCCTCGTGACGTGGGGGACGACGACGCTCACGCTCGACGTCTCCGACGACGGGCGCGGCGCGTCTGCCGGGAGCGACGGCGCGGGCCAGGGTCTTCTCGGCATGACGGAACGTGCCACGATGTTCGGCGGGAGCCTCACGGCGGGCCCGCGTCCCGGCGGCGGGTTCCGCGTCCACCTCGAGGTCCCCCTGCCGGGCGGGGGCGCGACGCCCCTGCCACCCGCTGCACCGGCACCCGCAGCCGCACCGACCCAGGAGCCCACGTGACCCTCGAGCCCGCACCCGACGCGATCCGCGTCGCTCTCGTCGACGACCAGCAGCTCGTCCGGGCGGGCTTCCGCATGGTCATCGACTCCCAGCCGGACCTCACGGTGACGCTCGAGGCAGGTGACGGCGCGCAGGCGGTCCGCCTTCTCGTCGACCACCCTGTCGACGTCGTCCTCATGGACGTCCGCATGCCCGAGCTCGACGGGCTCTCGGCGACCGCGCGGCTCACCGAGGCGTGGCATGCGCGGCTGCCCGCGGACCGGCAGCCCCGCATCATCGTCCTCACGACGTTCGACCTCGACGAGTACGTCATGGAGGCCATCCGCGCAGGCGCGAGCGGTTTCCTCCTCAAGGACGCCCCGCCCGAGGAGATGCTCGCCGCGATCCGCACCGTCCACCGCGGGGACGCGGTCATCGCGCCGTCGAGCACCCGTCGTCTCATCGAGCACATGGCGGGCGCGCTGCCCGCCCCCGCTGCCTCTGACCCGGGCGCCGACCCGCGCATCGCGTCGCTCACGGAGCGTGAGCGCGAGGTCCTCGTCCTCATGGCCCGGGGCCGCTCGAACACGGAGATCGGCGCGGACCTCTTCGTCGCCGAGGCGACCGTGAAGACGCACGTCGGCCGGATCCTCGCGAAGCTCGGTGCCCGCGACCGCGTCCAGGCGGTCGTCACGTCGTACGAGACGGGTCTCGTCACCCCCGGGAGCTGACGCGCGTACGACCGTGGGATGACCTCGTGTCGCCCACGGACCCCACCGGGGCACGACGACCCGCACGAGGTGCCGTCGGTAGCGTCGGAGGAGCCGGCGGGCCCCCGCCCGCCTCTCCCCCGGAACGTACGAGGAGCACCTCCATGAACACCACCGTCGTCCCCGGTTCGACGGGCACGGTCAGCGCCCGCGGCCTCACGAAGGTCTACGGCAAGGGCGCCGGCCAGGTCGTCGCGCTCGACCACGTCGACGTCGACTTCGCACCCGGCCGATTCACCGCGATCATGGGCCCCTCGGGCTCGGGCAAGTCGACGCTCATGCACCTGCTCGCGGGCCTCGACTCCGCGACGAGCGGCTCGTCGCGCATCGGGGACACCGAGATCACGGCGCTCGGCGACGACGCCCTCACCGAGCTGCGCCGCACGCGCATCGGCTTCGTCTTCCAGTCGTTCAACCTCCTGCCGATGTTCACGGCCGAGCAGAACATCCTCCTTCCGCTCGACCTCGGCGGGAACAAGGTCGACAAGGAGTGGTTCGCGACGCTCGTGCAGACCCTCGGTCTCGGCGAGCGCCTCACGCACCGCCCCGCGGAGCTCTCCGGCGGTCAGCAGCAGCGCGTCGCGATCGCACGCGCCCTCATCACGAAGCCCGACGTCGTCTTCGCGGACGAGCCCACGGGCAACCTCGACTCGCGCTCGGGCGCCGAGGTGCTGAGCTTCCTGCGCCGCTCCGTGCGCGAGCTCGGCCGCACGATCATCATGGTGACGCACGACCCCGCGGCCGCCGCGTACGCGGACCGGGTCGTGCTCATCGCCGACGGCCGCATCGCGGGCGACATCTCCGACCCGACGCCCGAGTCGGTTCTCGCGGGCCTCGACGCCCTGCGCACCCTCGAGACGACGCCCGTCGCGGCGACGCCGGGCGGGGGGCAGGCCTGATGTTCCGGCTCACCTTCGCGCAGATGCGCAAGTCGGTCGGGAAGCTCGTCTCGGCCGGCATCGCCATCGCGATCGGCACGGCGTTCGTCGCCGCGACGCTCCTCGCGGGCAACATCATGACGTCGACGTCGACCGACTCGGTCGCAGCGACCCTCGCCGACGCGGACGCCCACCTCGACCTGGGCGGGACGGTGGGGCTCGCCCCGGAGGCGATCACCTCGCTCGACGCGACCGCCGGTGTCGCCGTCGTGAGTCCGCAGGTGCAGACCTACATCAACGTCCGTCGCGGTGAGCGCGAGGTGGGGACGCTCGCCGTCTCCGCCGCCGCCGAACCTCGCCTCGAGGCCCAGAAGCTCACGAGCGGTGCCTGGCCCGCCGCGACGAACGAGGTCGCCCTCCCCGCGGCCGTCGCCGAGAGGCTCGGCGCGACCGTCAGCGGGACCGTCGACATCGTCGGGTACACCTTCGACGAGGCGAAGGGCGAGAGCGAGGAGACGACGACGACGGTCACCGTCACGGGTCTCCTCGACGACCCGTCCGGCGCGTACGTCTCGTTCGACGGCGCTCTCGTCGGTCAGGTCGACGACGTGCTCGCGTGGAACGGCGGCTCGCTCGTCACGAGCGCGCTCGTCACGCTCGACGCCGGCGCCGACCCGGCGACGGTCCTCCCGGCGCTCGCCGACGCGGCACGCGCGGAGCTCGTCGCCGCAGGCACGTCGGACGAGGACGCCGCGCAGGTCCGGGCGCTCACGAAGCAGCAGTACGCCGACGAGCGCATCGCCCAGCTGAGCGGCGACACCAACACCGTCATGTACGTCGTCCTCGCCTTCGGCGCCCTCGCGCTCGTCGTCGCGGGGCTCGTCATCGCCAACACGTTCCAGGTGCTCGTCGCGCAGCGCACCCGCACGCTCGCGCTCCTGCGCTGCGTCGGCGCGACGAAGAAGCAGCTGCGCGCGTCCGTCCTCCTCGAGGCGGGCGTGCTCGGGACGCTCGCATCGCTCACCGGCATCCTCGTCGGCGCGATCGGCGTCCAGGCGCTCCTCGCGGTCCTCGGCACGCGCGACCTCGGTGTGCCGCTCCCCCAGACGATCGAGGTGACGCCGGCTGTCGTCCTCGTGCCGCTCATCGCAGGCGTCGTCGTCACGGTCCTCGCGGCGTTCGCACCGGCCCGCGGAGCGACGCGCGTCGCGCCGCTCGCAGCGCTCCGACCCGCCGACGCACCCTCCGTGCGCGGCGGCTCGAAGGCACGGCTCCTCCTCGCGGTCGTCCTCACCGTCGTCGGTGGGGCGATGCTCGCGGGCGGGATCGCCGTCGCGAACGCCGGTGAGGAGCCGCGGCCCGAGATCGGTCTCCTCCTCGGCATCCCGGGCGGTGCGCTGTCGTTCGTCGGGCTCATCGTCGGGTCCGTGTTCTGGATCCCCGCGGTCGCGGCCGGCATCGGCGCACTCCTGTCCCGCACGGGAGCCTCGGCGCGCCTCGCGTCGGCCAACACGCTGCGCAACCCGCGCCGCACGGCCGCGACGAGCACGGCGCTGCTCATCGGTGTGACGCTCGTCGCGATGATGTCGACCGGTGCCGCGAGCGCGCGCGCCACGTTCAACGACCAGCTCGACTCGCACTTCGCGGTCGACGTCCTCGTCGAGGCCAGCGGCTCGAGCGACGGCAGCGGCAATCTCGACACGGTGCGCGAGAAGGTCGCCGCCGTGCCCGGCGTCGCCGCGACCGTGCCCGTGACCTCGACGTACGTCGACAAGATCGAGCTCACGCTCCCCGACGGTCCGGTCCCGCTCGGGAGCACCGAGGTGAGCGGCATCGACCCGACCGCAGCACGCACGGTCCTCCACGACCCCCGCAAGATCGACGGGCTCGAGGACGGCGTCCTCCTCGTCGACTCGTCGCGAGAGCTCCACCTCGCTGCGACGGGCGCGGTCGTCACGCGTGCCGACGGTACGACGCTCGACCTGCGCGTCAAGGTCATCACCGGCGGCCTCGGCACGCACATGGTGACGGCGACGACGATGAAGCAGATCGCGCCCGACGCGACCGCGTCGACGCTCTTCGTGCGGCTCGACTCCGACAACCCCGTCCGCACGGTCGACGACATCCGGACGCAGGTCCAGGACCTCGGTGCGTGGGTCACGGGCGCCGTCGCGGAGCGCGCGATGTTCGAGCAGGTCATCAACGTCCTCCTCGCGGTCGTCGTGGGTCTGCTCGCGGTCGCGGTCGTCATCGCCCTCATCGGCGTGACGAACACGCTCTCGCTCTCGGTCCTCGAGCGGCAGCGGGAGAACGCGACCCTGCGCGCGATCGGACTGTCGCGGAAGCAGCTGCGCAGCACTCTCGCGATCGAGGGTCTGCTCATCGCGATCGTCGGCACGCTCCTCGGCGTCGTGCTCGGGCTCGTCTACGGCTGGTCCGGCGCGGCGACGGTGCTCGGATCGTTCGGCGACGTGTCGTACGCGGTGCCGTGGCGTGACATCGCGCTCGCGCTCGTCGTCTCGGTCGTCGCGGGCCTGCTCGCGTCGGTCCTGCCGGCGCGGCGCGCGGTGCGTACCTCGCCCGTCGAGGCGCTCGCGGTCGACTGACGCCCTCGGCGCCCACCTGACGGACGGCCCTGTGGACGGGGATCCCCTCCCCGACCGCAGGGCCGTCCCGCGCGTGCGGGCCGATGACGCGGCAACGTCGGGGCATGCGTCCCACGACCCCCTCCTCGGCCCCGTCGGGCGGCCACGTCCGGCTCACGCTCGCGGGCGAGGACGTCGAGATCGAGCGAGGGGCCCGGCTCGGCGCGCTGCGCCCCCGGCTCGCCGAGGTTCTCGGCCGCAGCGAGCTGCTCGCGGTGCCGCTCGCGGTCGGCCCGCGCGTCCTCGACGACGACGCGCTCGTGGGCTTCGGCCCGCTCGTCCCGGGCGCGGACGTGCGCGTGCACGTGCCGCGACGCCGCGCCCCGGACCTCCCCGACGACCCCGTCGGACGCGCACGTGACGCGTTCGGCGCGGCCGCACGCTGGGAGGTCGTCGCAGGTCCGGGAGCCGGCCGGGTCGAGGTCGATCTCGGACGTGCGACGCGCGGGCGAGTCGCCGAGGTGCGTCCCCGTCGCGCGTCGGCGAGCGACGCGGACGGCCCGCGGGTGGTCCGCGTCCGGCGTGTCCGGCAGCGGCGTACCGACGACCGTGCGCCGCGCGTGCGGGTGCGGCTCGCCCGTGACCACGCGCGACGGCGTCCCGTGAGGCTCGGGCTGCGCGGCCGCCGGGTCCGCGACGGCGACGTCCTCCACGTCGGGCCGATGACCCTGCGCCGCGTCGTCGTCGGGGTCGTGGACGAGCGCGCCACGATCGCCGCCGACGCCACCCGCGCCCCCTCCCGGGCGCGCGGCCTCGGGCCGGGGCTCTCGGCGACGACGCTCGTCGTCCCGCTCGTCTCCGCGGCGACCCTCGCGCTCGTGACGAACCGTCCCGCGTTCGCGCTCGTCGGGCTCGTCGGGCCCGTCGTGCTCGGGGTGACCGCGCTCATCCGGCGCCTGCGCCGCACGCCGCCCGCCCAGGTCGGGGCTCCGACGACGTGGCACGGCCTCGCCCGGTCGCCCGTCGAGCTCATGACACGGGTCGCGACGGGCCTCGCGGGACCGTCCAGGTTCGACCTCACGCCCGCGAGCACGGCCGCGCCCGGTCCCGTAGGCACGGCCGCGGACGGGGCCACCGACGGCCGTGGCGACGTCGGCCCTCGCGCCCTCGTCGCGGCGGGGCCCTCCGCCGACGCCCGGGCGCGCGCGACGGTCCTCGCGTTCGCGGCGCTCCGCCCGGGCGCGCCCGTGACGCTCGTCGGCGGTGACGTTCGCGCGTGGGAGTGGGCCCGGTGGCTCGGTGCCCGTCCCGGCCCGCTCCCCACCTCCGGGGACGACGCCCCGCGCCTCGCCGTCGTCACGCCCGACGACGCCGACGCCCTGCGTCGCACGAGCGAGTGGTGGGCTCACGCCCCCGCGGGCACCCACGTGCTCCTCGTCCCGCCCCTGGCCGACGCACCCGCCTGGTGCGAGGCGGACGTCGACGGGCCAGGCGTCGACCCCCGGCTCGCGGAGTCGCTCGCGCGTGCCCTCGCCCCGGCCGTCGCGCGCAGCACGGGCCTCACCCATGCTGCGACCGTGCCGCTCGCCGATCTGCTCGGCCTCGACCCGGCCCTCTCGCCAGCGTCCGTCGCGGACGCGGTGACGGCACGGTGGGCCGCCGCGCCGACGCGTCCGCTCGCACCCGTCGGCAGGCTTGCCGACGGCTCGGGGGAGCCGTTCGTCCTCGACCTCGTGCGCGACGGACCTCATGGCCTCGTCGCCGGCACGACGGGCGCCGGCAAGTCCGAGCTCCTCCAGACCCTTGTCCTCTCCCTCGCCCTCACGCACCCGCCCGCGCACCTGACGTTCGTCCTGCTCGACCACAAGGGCGGTGCGGGCTTCGGGCCGTGCCTCACCCTCCCGCACGTCGCGGGCGTCGCGACGGACCTCGAGCCCGGCTCCGCCCGGCGAGCGCTCGCCGCGCTCCGCGCCGAGCTGCGCTCGCGCGAGGAGCTGCTCGCCCACCACAGCGTCCCCGACGTCGGTGCGCTCCTCGCCCGGGACCCGGAGGTGTGCCCGCCACGCCTCGTCGTCGTCGTCGACGAGCTGCGGGCGCTCGCGGACGACGACCCTGATCTCGTGCCGTCGTTCCTGCGGATCGCCGCGCAGGGCAGGTCGCTCGGGCTCCACCTCGTCCTCGCGACGCAGCGCCCAGCGGGTGCCGTGAGCGCGGACGTGCGCGCGAACGTCGGGCTGCGGGTCGCGCTCCGCGTCGCGTCGGACGCCGAGTCGCGCGACGTCGTCGACGTCCCGGACGCGGCCGCCCTGCCCGCGTCGTCCCCCGGGCTCGCGGTCGTCCTCACGAGCGGTTCGTCGCACCGGACGGTGCGGTGCGCGCTCGCGTCCGCCCCGGCGACGCCCGCGACGGCACGCGTCCGGCGCGTCCCGCGGACGCCCGGACCGGCACGCACGCCCGCGCCCGTATGGGGCGAGGACGTCGCGGCACGTCTCGTCGCGGCGGCCGACGCGGCCGCGGGTGCCGCGGGTGCCCACCCTCTCTGGGCGCCTCCGCTCCCGCTGCGGTGCTCGACGGCTGACGTCGCAGAGCCCGTGCCAGGGCGCGTGCCGGAGCGCTCGGCGGCCGACGCGCTCCCGGTCGCGCTCCTCGACGAGCCCGACGAGCGGCGACGCTCGATCGCCGCGTGGGATCCCGCACGCGGGCACCTTCACGTCGAGGGCGCTCCGGGGTCGGGCCGGTCGACCGTCCTCCACGCGGTCGCCCTCGAGGCGGCCCGACGCGGCTGGCACGTCCACGTGCTCGGCCCCGACCCGCTCGTCGTGCACGACGCGGACGACCCTCTGGTCGAGCACGGCGCGCGCGACCCGCACGTCCCGTTGGTCGAGCACGACGGGCTCGGCGCGGCTGCGGGGCGCGGCGCGGGGCGCAGGCCCGTCCCCCGCTGGCTCGGGACGCACGCCCCGGCGACGGATCCACGCCGCGTCCACGAGCTGCTGTCACAGCTCCTCGCCGTGCCCCCGCCGTCGCCAACGCTCGTCCTCGTCGACGGCGTCGAGGAGGTTCTCGCGGCGCTCGGACGCGTCGCACGCGGCGGAGGCGTCGACACGCTCGTCGCGCTCGCCCGGCAGTCCGCGGCCCACGGGGTCGCGCTCGCGCTCGCGAGCGCCCGCTCGCTCACGGGCCCGCTCGCGTCGACGGTCGGCCCGCGGCTCGTCCTCACGGGCACCGACCGCGCGTCCGACCTCGGCCGGGGCGTCCCCTCGGAGCTCGCGGGACTGGGGGGACCGCCGGGCCGCGGCGTCTGGACGGGGGCCGGTCCCGCGCGGCTCGCGCAGGCGTTCCTTCCGACGCATGCCCGGCCCTCCGAGGTGCCGGTCGGTCCGGAGGCGTCGCCGCAGCTCGTGCCCCTGCCGACGGTTCCGGACGACCGTGCGCTGCGGGAGCTCGACAGTGCGGCCCGCGAGGCTCCTCACGCGTGGCTCGCCCCGCTCGGCCACGGCGGTGACGATGCGGGGCCTCGGCTGATCGACGTCGCACGCGACACGCTCGTCGTCGGGCCGCCGGGGTCGGGTCGGTCGACCGTTCTCGGGATCCTCGCGCGCCACGCGGCACAGCTCGGTCCCCTGCTCGTCGTCGGGAGCTGCCTTCCACCCACCGCTGGTCGGCAGGCCGCGGACGACGACGGCGACGCCCTCAGGGGCGGCGGCACCGACGACGCCACCCTCGTCGTGCCGATGACGCCCGAGGGACTCGCCCGCGTCCCCGACCTCGTCGCCGGCGGCGGGTGGACGCTCGTCGTCGACGACGCCGACGTGCTCGCTCGGCTGCTGCCCGTCGAGCACGACCGGCTCGCGACGCTCCCGGGCGTCGCGAGGTGCCTCGTCGCCGCGACGACCGCCTCGGCGACGCTCGCGTCCCGCGGCCTCCTGGCGCGGGTGCGCGCGGCGCGTCACGGTGTCGTGCTCGACCCGGGCAGGCCGGGTGCGGCGGACGTCCTCGCGACCGAGGTCGCTCACGTCGTCGAACCCGGGCCGTGCGCGCCGGGCCGCGGGGCCCTCGTCGTCGACGGGCGGGCCGAGCTCATTCAGTGCCGTCCGCCCGACTCACACGGCGGAGCGACGTGAACGGTGCCGAGGCGTGAGCAGCCGTGGCCAGGGGTGTCAGTCCCCCGTGGGGCGGCCTGCGGTCGTGCGGGCGACGACGGCCGGTGAGACGACGCCTGCGACGACGAGCACCGCGACGACGAGGAGCACCACGGGCACGGGGTGCGCACCCTCCTGGAGCCACGTCACCGCGATGACGACCTGGAACAGCTGCCACGTGACGACGGGCGAGCGCGCCCAGCGCCGGCCGTCGAGGAGGCCGCGCGCCGCACCGACGAGCAGCGCAGCGAGACCCCAGGCGAACGTGGCGAGGACGCCCGCAGCTCCCGAGCCGTCGCCGCGGACGACGTCGGCGAGCACGAACCCGCCGGCGACGACGAGGCCGAGGGCCTCGAGCGCGAGGAGCCCGCACACGACGAGAAGCACGGTGCGACCGGGGCCCGGGGCCGCGACGCCGGGGCGGCGGAGAAGATCGAGAGGCACGCACCGAGACTACGGGACCTGCGGCAGGACCTCCGGGCGGCCGTGCGATGTCAAGGTTGCACCCTTGTGACCATCACCTCAGGGCCACCTCGTCGAAACCTTCTCGTGACCTCTTGTGGAACCGGCCGTGAGGTGTGAACCTTGTGTGGTCCCTCAGGGACAGTCCCCCCTTCTTGAACGGCCGCGTCGCGCTGCGCGCGGAACCGTCATGTTCGACCACCGAGGAGCACTTCCATGGACTGGCGTCACCGCGCCGCATGCCTCACCGAGGACCCCGAGCTGTTCTTCCCCATCGGGAACACCGGCCCGGCGATCCTGCAGATCGAGGACGCCAAGGCTGTGTGCCGTCGCTGCGACGTCGTCGACACGTGCCTCAAGTGGGCGCTCGAGTCCGGCCAGGACGCGGGCGTCTGGGGGGGCATGTCCGAGGACGAGCGTCGCGCGCTCAAGCGCCGCACGGCTCGGGCGCGTCGCGCCGGCTGACGCACCATCACGTACGGCCGAGGGCCGGCACCCGTCACGGGTGCCGGCCCTCGTCGCATCCGGCCCGTCGTGTCCGGCCCGTCGTGTCCGGCCGCGGTCAGCTCGCCGCGCGGTGCCCGCGGGCGTCGCGCAGCACGACGCGGACGGTGACGTCGGTCCCGCCGTCGGCGGACGTGCCCCAGTCGATCGAACCGTGGAGTTCGTTCTCAACGAGCGTGCGGACGATCTGCGTGCCGAGGCCCGCGCCTGGGCCGGCGTCGGGTGCCAGACCGATGCCGTCGTCCACGATGTGGACGGTGAGGTCGTGCCCGTCCCGCGTCGTCGTGATGCGGACGGTGCCCGTCGCGCGGTCGGGGAAGCCGTGCTCGACCGCGTTCGTCACGAGCTCCGTGAGGACGAGCGCGAGCGGTGTCGCGTCCTCGGCGTGGACGAGGCCGAAGGAGCCCTCGGAGATCGTCCGGACGCTCGTGTCGGCCGACGCGATGTCGGCGGCGAGCCGCAGGACGCGGCCGACCATGTCGTCGAACTCGACCTCCTCCTCGAGGGTCTGCGAGAGCGCCTGGTGGACGAGCGCGATCGTGTCGACGCGACGCATGGCTTCCTCGAGTGCGCCGCGCGCCTCGGGGATCTGCATGCGCCGGGCCTGGAGCCGCAGGAGCGCGGCGACGGTCTGGAGGTTGTTCTTCACCCGGTGGTGGATCTCGCGGATCGTCGCGTCCTTGGTGATGAGCTCGCGCTCGCGCCTGCGCACCTCGGTGACGTCGCGGCACAGGAGCACCGCACCCATGCGTCGGCCGTCCTCGGTGATGGGCAGCGAGCGCACCGACAGCGAGACGCGGTCGGACTCGAGCTCGGTGCGCCACGGGGCGCGGCCCATCATGACGACCGGCAGGGACTCGTCGACGGGCGCCTGCTGGACGAGGAGGTCCGCGGTGATCTCGACGAGCGACTCTCCGACGAGCGGGCCGTAGACACCGAGCCGGTGGAAGCACGAGAGGGCGTTGGGGCTCGCGTAGAGGACCTCGCCCTCGGCGTTGAGCCGCAGGAGGCCGTCGCCGACGCGGGGCGCGCCGCGCCGCGGCCCGGTCGCCGAGTCGGGCTGGGGGAACTCGCCGCGCGAGATCATGCCGAGCAGGCCCTCGGCCGCCTCGACGTAGTTGAGCTCGAGGCGGCTCGGGGTGCGGCCCGAGCCGAGGTACGTCTGGCGGACGAGGACGGCGATCGCCCGGCCTGCGCGGACGACGGGGACGAACTCCTCGCGCACGGCGTAGGCGCCGAGCCAGCGAGGTTCGCGCTCACGGTGGACGCGGCGGTCGTCGAAGGCCTGGAGCAGCTGTGCACGTCGTCCCGAGGGCGCGACGGTGCCGACGATGTCGTCGTAGTGGACGGTCGCACCGGTCGACGGGCGGCAGTGGGCGATCGCGATGAGCTCGCCGTCGTCCGTCGGGAGCCAGAGGACGAGGTCGGCGAACGCGAGATCGGAGATCACCTGCCAGTCGCCTGCGAGGAGGTGGAGCCAGTCGGCGTCGACGGCGTCGAGGTTCGAGTGGCGGGAGATGAGCTCGCTCATGACGGACACGCCTCTAGGGTACGTGGCCGCACCGGCCGCGCCCGCACCGCACGGGCGGCGCGGCCGCTGCGCCGCGTGTGGGACATCTGGCCCACGGCCCGGGGTGCGTCGGGCCGGGACGTCGCGCGGCTGCGCGGCTAGGCTCAGGGCATGCACGTGACGATCGACGTCCCCGTCCCGCTCTCTGCCGCTGCGTACGCGACGCTCGTGCGCGACGAGTCGTTCGTGCGCTTCCGCACAGCCGTGCCGGGCGCGCGGGTCGACGACGTCATCGTGACGCCCGCGGACGGCGAGTCGTTCACGGTGACGGTGCGGCGGTCTGTCTCGGCTGCGCAGATCCCCCCGCAGGTGCGGTCGTTCGTGGGGTCGGAGCTCGAGATCCGCCAGGTCGAGGCGTGGGAGGGCGAGCGCGGCGGTGCGTGGCACGGGACGGTTGCGCTCGAGATCACGGGGACACCGGTGCGCATGACCGGCACTGTCGAGCTCGTGCCGTCGGGCGACGGCGCGATCCTCCGGTACGACGGTGACGTGCGGGCGTCGATCCCGCTGTTCGGCCCGGCGGTCGAGCGCTCGGCGGCCGAGGCTGTCCGGGCGACGCTCGGCGCGGAGGAGCTGCGCGTGCAGGCCTGGGTCGACGTGCACGGCACGCCTGCCTGAGTGCGTCGGCGGGCCCGGGCCCACTCGGGTGCGTCCCGAACGCGCCATGAGAGCCCATAACGATTCGGCAACAGGCCGCGCCCGCCTAAGCCTCTGACCTGCGGTTTTGAAGTCATGGGATCGCTTCCATGGCAAAACTCGCCCTGGACGGTTGACAGCGCTCCCACCCCTTGGCCACCATCGTTGTCAGCGGCGTGGAAACGCTCCCACGATGAAGGTGGGAGCGCTCCCCTCTGGGGGCGCGCCGAGCTTCGACGCCCACCCGTCGGGTGCGCGGCAGGGAGGCACGGCGATGACGCCGAGCCACGACGAAGGAGTCAACAGTGCGCAGGAACACCACCAGGACGTGGGCGGCCGTCGCCGGCATCGCGTCGCTCGCGCTCGTCGTCACCGCATGCGGCGGCGACACGGACGCCCCCGGCAGCGGCGGCGGCAGCAAGGCCCCGGGCGAGAAGGTCAAGCTCGTCCTCTCGACGTTCAACGACTTCGGCTACAAGCCGCACATCGAGCAGTTCATGAAGGACAACCCCGACATCATCGTCGAGGAGAAGATCACCGGAGGCTCCGACGAGTCCCGCGAGAACATCCTCAACTTCCTCGGCCAGTCCTCGGGCCTCGGCGACGTCGAGGCCATCGAGGGCGACTGGGTCCCCGAGCTCATGCAGTTCGCCGACAGGTTCGCGGACCTCACCGACCCGGCGCTCGCCGACCGCTGGCTGGACTGGAAGGCCGCGCAGGGCACCGACGCCAAGGGCCGGCTCATCATGTACGGCACGGACTCGGGCCCCAACGCGATCGCGTACCGCGCCGACCTCTTCGAGAAGGCAGGCCTGCCGTCGGACCGCGAGGAGGTCGCCAAGCTCCTCACCGGTGACTGGGAGCACTACTTCAAGGTCGGCAAGGAGTACACGGAGAAGACGGGCCAGCCGTGGTTCGACAGCGCGCGCGGCACGTTCTTCGGCATGATCAACCAGGTCGAGCGGGCGTACGAGAACGAGGACGGCACCGTCCGCGACCTCGCGGGCTCGGACGTCGAGACGCTCTTCCGCCAGGTCCTCACGGCCGCGTCGGTCGACAACCAGTCGGGCCACTCCGGTCAGTGGAACGCCGACTGGGATGCGCGCTTCAAGGGCGACCAGGGCTTCGCGACGATCCTCGCGCCGGGCTGGATGCTCAACATCATCAAGGAGCGTGCAGGCGACGACTTCAAGGGCTGGGACGTCGCCGACGTCTTCCCCAACGGCGCCGGCAACTGGGGCGGCTCGTTCCTCGCGGTCCCCACGCAGTCGAAGCACCCCGAGGAGGCCAAGAAGCTCGCGGCCTACCTCACCTCCCCCGAGGTCCAGGCGAAGCTCTTCGTCGACCAGGGCGCGTTCCCGTCGACCGTCGACGCGCTCAAGTCTGAGGACGTCCAGAACGCCACGTTCGAGTGGTTCAACAACGCCCCCACGGGCAAGATCCTCTCCAACCGCGCCAACGGCATCGTCCAGGTCCACAAGGGCCCGCTCTACAAGAAGGTCTCGGACGTCGTCAACAACGGCCTCGACCGCGTCGACGTCGGCGTCAAGGGCGAGAAGCAGTCGATCGACGAGTCCTGGGCGCAGGTGCTCCAGGAGCTCAAGAACCTCAACTGATCGCACCGACGGCCGGGGTGCTCCGCACCCCGGCCGTCGGCCTCGGCGCGGCAACGCGCGACTCAGCTCTCTCAGCCCGCCGCCGCGGGCGCTCACGAAGGATCCCCCATGACCGTCAGCACGTCCTCGACCCGTCGCACGGGCACGGGCGGGCCGGCTCCCGCTCCCGCCCCGCAGCCGCAACCACGGCGCATCGGTTGGGGTCAGCGCATGAGCCGGTTCGACCTCAAGGTCTCGCCGTACCTCTACATCTCGCCGTTCTTCCTCCTCTTCGGCATCTTCGGTCTCGCGCCCCTCCTCTACACGGCCTACGTCGCGCTCCACCAGTGGCACCCCATCGGCGGCAAGGGCGATTTCGTCGGCCTCGACAATTTCACGGCCGTCCTCCAGCAGGACCAGTTCTGGAACGCCGTCGGCAACACGTTCTCGATCTTCCTGCTCTCGACCATCCCCCAGCTCGTCGTCGCCGTCTTCATCGCGGCAGTGCTCGACTCCAACCTCCGTGCCGGGACGTTCTGGCGCATGGGCGTCCTGCTGCCCTACATCGTCGCCCCCGTGTCGGTCGCGCTCATCTTCTCGAACCTCTTCGCCGAGCAGTTCGGCATCATCAACACCCTGCTCGGGTACGTCGGCATCGACCCGATCCCCTGGACGTCGGACGTCGTCCCGTCGCACATCGCGATCGCGACAATGGTGAACTTCCGCTGGACCGGCTACAACACGCTCATCCTCCTCGCCGCGATGCAGGCCGTCCCCCGCGACCTCTACGAAGCCGCGACGATCGACGGTGCGGGGCGCGTGCGCCAGTTCTTCTCCATCACGGTCCCGATGCTCAAGGCCACCATCACGTTCGTCGTCATCACCTCGACGATCGGCGGGCTGCAGATCTTCGACGAGGCCCGCATGTTCGGGCCCGGCGGCTCCGGCTCGGGCCGCGGCGGGCCGGACGGACAGTGGAAGACGATCACCCTCTACCTGTGGGAGGTCGGCTGGAACTCCGCGAACTTCGGCCGGGCCGCGGCGATCGCGTGGCTGCTCTTCCTCCTCATCCTCCTCGTCGGCGTCGTGAACTTCCTCCTCACGCGTCGCATCTCGTCGCAGGGAGGCGACCGATGAGCTCGATCCCCGTCATCGCCCAGACCGCAGGCCCCGGTGCCGCACGCGCCGCGGGGCGCCGAAGCTCCCGCAGGCACGGTTCCTTCGCCGGCGGCGAGCGCAGGGCCGGAAAGGTCACGTACACGATCCTCGCGATCTTCGTCCTGCTCTCCGCGTTCCCGTTCTACTGGTCTTTCCTCATCGGCTCGAAGGACAACGACTTCGTCTTCTCGGGATCGCTCAACCTTGTGCCGGGCCCGAACTTCCTCGACAACGTCAGGCGGGTCCTCGAGTCCGACATCAACTTCTGGGGCGCGACCCTCAACTCGCTCGTCGCGGCGACGTCGACGTCCGTCTCCGTCGTCCTCCTCTCGACGCTCGCGGGCTTCTCGTTCGCCAAGCTGCGGTTCAAGGGTCGCCGGGGCCTGCTCGTCTCGGTCATCGCGACGATGGCGGTCCCGACGCAGCTCGGCATCGTGCCGCTCTACCTCGTCATGACGAAGCTCAACCTCCAGGGCAACCTCCTCGCGATCATCCTGCCCGGGCTCGTCACCGCGTTCGGGGTGTTCTGGATGACGCAGTACCTCCAGGACGCCCTGCCCGACGAGCTCATCGACGCCGCACGCGTCGACGGCTGCAACCTCATCCGCACGTTCTGGCACGTAGCCATGCCGGCCGCGCGCCCGGCCGCCGCGATGCTCTTCCTCTTCACGTTCGTCGGGTCGTGGACGAACTTCATGTGGCCGTACGTCATCCTCGACCGTGCGAGCGGCACCCTGCCGGTCGCCCTCCAGGGCCTCCAGTCGCAGTACTACACGGACTACCCGCTCATCCTCACCGGTGCGCTGCTGTCCGTCGTACCGCTGCTCATCCTCTTCGTCGTCGCCGGCAAGCAGCTCGTCGCCGGCATCATGGCGGGCGCCGTCAAGGGCTGACCCGACCCAGGCTGCCGCCGGAGGGTCTTCCACGGAGGGCCGCAGGACCCCGGGAGGTCGAGGCCCGAGGTCGACGGCGGCGGCCGTGCGGGCGTGCAGACGCCCGCACGGCCACCCGTGGGCCCCGTCCGGCGAGGGCGGGGCCCACGGCGTCCCCGGGGCGTGCCGCGTGCCGGAACGCACGCCGCGTGTCGGACTCGCCTACTCTCATCTCACGAGCGGTCCGCCACCGACCGCTGCCCTGACGAAAGACGACCGACGATGCCCGAGACCACCCCGCGCAACGATGCCGCGGCCCCGACGCTCGACGAGGTGGCTGCGGCCGCCGGAGTCTCGCGCTCGACGGCCTCCCGAGCCCTCAACGGCGGCCTGCGCGTATCGCCGTCGGCCCAGGCTGCGGTCGACGAGGCGGCGCTCCGCCTGGGCTACGTGCCGAACCGTGCCGCCCGTTCCCTCGTCACGCGACGGACCGACTCGATCGCGCTCATCATCCCTGAGCCCGACGAGCGGCTGCTCTCGGACGCGTTCATCGGCGGCACGCTGCGGGGTGTCGGGGACGCGCTCGCGCGCACGGACCTCCAGCTCGTCCTGCTGCTCTCGCGCAAGAACGAGACCGCGGACCGGATCGCGCGCTACCTGCGCGGCGGGCACGTCGACGGCGCCGTCATCACGTCCCACCACGAGGGTGACGAGCTCGAGCGCGTGGTCGCCGCGTCGTCGATCCCGGCGGTGTTCGTCGGCCGGCCGTTCGACGCACCGCGGGAGCTCATCTACACGGACGTCGACAACGTTGCCGGCGCCCGGCTCGCCGTCGAGCATCTCGTCGCACGCGGCCGCACGCGCATCGCGCACATCGCCGGCCCGCAGGATATGACCGCGGGCGTCGACCGTGTCAAAGGATGGCGTGACGCGCTGAGCGACCACGGCCTGCCCGCGGACGCGCTCGTCCACGCCCAGTTCACGACGGCGTCGGGCGAGACCGCTGCGGCCGAGCTCCTTGCCGCGCACCCGGACGTCGACGGGATCTTCGCGGCGTCGGACACGATCGCCGTCGGAGCCCTGCGCGCACTCGCGGCGGCCGGGCGTTCCGTCCCCGGTGACGTCGCGATCGTGGGCTACGACGACCTCGACGCCGCCCAGGCCTCGACTCCCCCGCTCACGACGCTCCACAACCCGGTCGTCGAGCTCGCTGCGACGGCCGTCGAGCAGCTCCTGCGGCTCATCGACTCCGAACCGGGCGACGAGCGCGTGACGTCGATCGTCTTCCCGCCGCGGCTCGTCGTCCGCGGCACCACCTGAGAGGCTCCCTCACCGCCCCGGCCACGCCCACGCGGGTCCGTCGAGCGCGCCCTCGCGCCCGTCGAGGACGCGGGTCTCTCTGCCGCCGCCGCCCGTGAGCCGGACGTGCGCAGCGCCGTCGTCGGCGAGCCCCTCCGCGAGGGGACGGGAATGGGTGACGACGAGCACCTGTCCACGCTCCGACGCGCGCCGGACGAGGCGTCCGAGCGGACTGGCAAGGTCCGGGTGGAGGCCCGTCTCCGGCTCGTCGAGCACGAGGAGCCCTGCTGGTCGCACGCTGAGCAGCGCGGCGACGTGGACGAGGTAGCGCAGCGTCCCGTCGGAGAGCTCGGCGGCGGTGACGGGTCGGCGCAGGCCGGGCTGCTCGAGAAGGAGCGTGAAGAGCCCCGCCGCTGCGTCGATGCGGATGCGGGACCCGGGGAACGCGTCGTCGACCGCAGCATCGAGCAGGTCCGCGCCACCCGCGTCGATGATCGTCGCGAGCGCCGCTGCGAGGTCGGCGCCGTCGTGCCCGAGCACCTGGGTACGCGTGCCGACGTGCGGGGTACGTGCGGGCGCGCCCGCGTCGGTGCGGACGTCGTCGTGGAAGCGCCAGCCGCGCAGCGTGCGCCGGACGAGCCCGACCTCGGGGGCGCCCTCGGGGTCGGCGACCTCGTCGACGATCGACTCGTACGTCGCGAGCACGCGGGGGTCGTCACGCCACGCGCCGGACGCGTCGCGCACGCGCAGGTGCGGTCCCTTGCGCTGCGCCTGGACCGAGCCGGCGCGGAGCGGTCCGCCGCTCCACACGGTCTCCGACTTGATCTCGGGGTCGAGCGCGAACGGTGAGGAGCCGGGCAGCTGGGGCAGGCCCAGGTCGACCGCGTAGCCGAGGCCGTCGCCCTCGAAGCCGAGCCTCAGAGCGACGCGGCCCTGCGGGCCGGGAGCCTGCGACGTGCCGGCCCAGAGCGCGGAGCCGAGCCCGCCCTCGCGCGCGAGCGCTCCGACGACCTGCCCGGACCCGCACGCCGCGAGGAGCCGCAGCGCGCGGTAGAGAGAGGACTTGCCGGACCCGTTGGGGCCCGTGACGACCGTGAGCCGGTCGAGCTCGAGCGTGAGGTCGACGAGGCTGCGGTAGCCCGAGACGGCGAGCGTGCGGATCATGCCGCGAGCCTAGCGACGGCCACCGACGTCCCGGGGTCGCGGTGCGTCCCCGGGACGTCAGGGTCGGCCACCGACGTCCACCCGAGGGTCGGGCCCTGCGCGGCCCCGCGCTCAGCGCGTGAACGCGAGGTGCCAGGTCTCGGGGCCGCGCTGGAGGTACTCGACGGTGAAGCGGCCTGGGTGGCGGCCCTCGATCTGGGTGAGGAGGGGCAGCGGGTCGTGCGGGGCGACGAGGACGAGGCCGCCGCCCTCCTCGACGGCGTCGAGCGCGCCGAAGATCGTCGCGTGGCGCACGGCGTGCGGGATGACGGTCGCGTCGAGGACAGGCAGGTCAGCGCGGTCGTCGGCCGTGGTGTCGGCCCGCGCGTCCGACGCAGCGTCCGCTGCGGGAGCGGCCGACGCTGGAGCGGCCTCCGTCGGCGTGGCCTCGGGGGCTGCGCCGCTCCCGCCGCAACCTCCGCCACCGCAGCCGCACGCGTGCCCCGTGGGGGCCGGGGCACGGAGGACCTCCCGGACCTCCTCGGCCGGACCGGTGAGCGGGGTGCGCGCGTCGCGGGCGACGAGCGGCACGAGGTCGTGGTCGAGGGTGTCGGCGTGGACGGCGAGGAGCGCCGCGAGAACGTGGGCGGCGCCGACGGCCTCGAGGGGGTGGGTCGTCGTTGCGAGGTCGGACGCGGCCGTGCGGACGGCGGTGTGGAGGCGGACGACGACGGCAGACGCAGGCCCGCCGTCGGTGACGGTGCGGACGGCGGGGAGGAGGTGCGCCTCCTCGGCCTCGAGGTGCGGGACGAGACGTTCGGTCGCCCACAGGGCGAGGCGTTCGCGGGCGACGCCTGCGAGCTGGGCGTCGGCTCCGGTGACGGCGCGGGAGAGCTGGTCGACGAGCACGTGGAGCGTGCCGCGCATCGCGGTGTGGTCGCCGGCGAGGTCCTCAGCCGCGCGGGCGTCGTCGAGGTTCGAGGCGAGGAGCAGGTCGTCCATCGGGTTCTCCGGTCGTGGTCGGGACCGAGGTCCGGTCCGGCTGCGCCCGAGAATAGTACACTCGGGTCCGTGGAAATAACTCCGCGTCCCGGCTACGGCCCCGCCGCCGTCGTCCCGCGCCCCTCGCCCGCCGCGGACCTCTCGCGCGCCCGCCGCCAGGTCCTCGACCTCCTCGTCGTCCGCGGTGTCCCGACGAGCGTCGCGACCGTCGCCGCCGAGCTCGGGCAGCACACGAACACGGTCCGCGAGCACCTCGAAGGCCTCGCGGACGCCGGGCTCGCCGACCGCTCGACCGCCCGCCCCGCCGGGCGCGGCCGCCCCGGGACGCTCTACGAGGCGCGGCCCACGAGCACGACCGACCCCGGCGCCCGCGAGTACGCGGCACTCGCCTCGGTCCTCGCCGACCAGATCGCCCGGACGAGCCCCGACCCACGCGCCGACGCGCTCGCCGCGGGCGACCGCTGGGGCCGCGACCTCGTCGCGCACGAACCGTCCGCCGGCGCGCCGCACGCACGCCGCACCGTCGTGCGCCTCCTCGACCGCCTCGGCTTCGGCCCGAGCGCGGACGCGACGGACAGCGCGGTCGAGTTGCGCCGCTGCCCCCTCCTCGACGCCGCACTGCGCACGCCCGAGGTCGTGTGCGCGGTCCACCTCGGACTCGCCCGCGGTGCCCTCGACGCGCTCGGCGCCCCGACGGACCGCACGGCGCTCGAGGCCTTCGCGCTGCCCGGCGCGTGCCTCCTCCACCTCGACGCGCCGGAGGCCTGAACGTGCCCGCCCCCGCGAGCGCGCTGCGCCGCCTCCCCCTCCTCCTGCTCGCCGGCCTCAGCCTCCTCGCGGGCCTCGACGCCGCGCTCCTCCTGCTCGGCCTGCCCGCACCCGTGACGACGGACCGGCTGCCCGACGTCCACGGCATGCTCATGGTCCTCGGCTTCGTCGGCACACTCATCGCGCTCGAACGCGCGGTCGCGCTGCGCCGGTGGTGGGGATTCGGCGCACCAGTCCTCCTCGGCCTCGGCGCGCTCGCGCTGCTCTCGCCGCTGCCCCTCACCGTCGGGCGGGGTCTGCTGACGGCGGGCGCCGTCGTGCTCGTCGTCGTCTACGTGCCGCTCTTCCGGCGCTCGCGCGACACCGCGGTGCTCGTCCAGCAGCTCGGTGCGGTCGCCGCCGCGTGCGGCGCGCTCCTGTGGTGGGCGGGGGCACCGATGCCCGCGACGATCCCGTGGCTCACCGCGTTCGTCGTCACGACGATCGCGGGCGAACGGCTCGAGCTTGCGCGCGTCGCGATGTCGGGCTTGCGGCCCGGCGACCGCACGCGCGCGGACTCGGCGATCCTCGCCGTGTGCGTCGCGACCGTACTCGGTGCGGCCGCCGCGACGGCGTGGCCGGGACCCGGGCACGCGGTCCTCGGTGCGGCGCTGCTCGCGCTGTGCGCGTGGCTGGCCGGCAACGACGTCGCCCGACGCACGGTGCGTTCGCGCGGCCTGCCGCGCTTCACGGCCGCGTGCCTTCTCGCGGCGTACGCGTGGCTCGCGGTCGCCGGCGGGATCTGGCTGCTCGGCGGCCCGCAGCTGGCGGGCCGCGGGTACGACGCCGTGCTCCACAGCGTGTTCTTCGGCTTCACGATCTCGATGATCATGGCCCACGCCCCGATCATCCTGCCCGCGGTGCTCCGGGTCCCGCTCCCCTACCACCCGGCGATGTATGGCCCGGCAGCACTCCTCCACGTGACGCTCGTCCTGCGCGTCGCCGTCGGTGACGCGCGCGACGTCCCGGCGCTCGTGACGATCGGCGGCATCGGCAACGTCGTCGCGCTGCTCGGGTTCGTCGTGACGAACGTCATCGTCGGCGTCGTCGCGTCGCGGAGGGCCCCGACGGCGCGAGCCGCACGCGGCACGCGCGACCCCGAGCCTGCACTCCCCTCCCCCGTCCAGGAAGCCTCCGCCCGATGACCTCGCTCTCCCCGCGCCCGACGCAGCCCTCGGGCGCGCCACGGCCGCTGTCCGCCCGCTCGTCGTGGCACCTCGCCGCGAACGCACCGGTCGTCGTCTGGCTGCTCGCAACGTTCGGCGTCTCGCTCGTCCACCGCGAGGTCGCGGTGTCGGCGTGGCTGCTCGTCCACCTCACGCTGCTCGGTGCGGTGACGAACGCGATCCTCGTGTGGTCGGCGCACTTCGCGGACGCGCTGCTGCGCCGCCGCACGGACGGTCGTGCGCGGCGCGGGCAGGCGGTGCGGCTCGTCGTGCTCAACGTCGGGGTGCTCACGACGGTCGTCGGCATGGTGACGTCGCGCTGGCCCGTCACCCTCGTGGGCGCTGCCGTCGTGGGGCTCGCGGTCGCGTGGCACGGGGCTGCGCTCGCGCGCTCGACGCGCGGGGCGCTCACGGGTCCGCTCGCGGTGTGCGTGCGGTTCTATGTCGCGGCGGCGTGGCTGCTGCCGTTCGGCGCGGCGGTGGGTGTCCTGCTCGCGCGCGGCGCGGGGCCGGGCTGGCACGCGCGGCTCGTCCTTGCGCACACGGGGCTCAACGTCCTGGGTTTTGTGGGGCTCACGGTGCTCGGAACGCTCGTGACGCTGTGGCCGACGATGCTGCGCACGACGATGGACCCGCGTGCGGTGCGCGCGGTGACGCCGACGCTCGCGTGGACCCTCGGCGGGCTCGGGGTCGGCGTCGTGGGCGCACTCACGGGCGTGCGGCTGCTCGCGGCGGCGGGCGTCGTCGCGTACGTCGTGGGGGTCGTCTGTGCGCTCGTGCCAATGGTGGGCGCGGCGCGGCGCCGGCCGCCCGCGTCGTTCGCGACGCTCTCGGCCGCGTCGGCGGTCGTGTGGTGGCTCGGGACGCTCGCCACGGCCGTCGTGCTGCTCGTCGTCACGCCGTCGTGGACGGCTCTCGAGGCGCGCCTGGGCGCGCTCACGGTGCCGCTCGTCGGCGGCTTTGCCGCGCAGGTGCTGCTCGGTGCGCTCACGTACCTCGTGCCGGTCGTGCTCGGCGGCGGTCCGGCGGTCGTGCGGACGACGGCGGCGCGGCTCGAGCGTGGTGCCCTCACGCGCATCGTCGTCGCGAACGGTGGCCTCCTCGTCTTCGTCCTGCCGGGCTCGAGCGCGCTGCGCGCGCTCTCGTCGATCGCAGCGCTCGGCGCGGGGGCGTCGTTCCTCGTGCTGCTCGCGCTCGCGCTGCGGGACCACCGACGCGCACGGCTGGGGCGCATGGCAACGGTCGAGGCGCCCGAGCCGCCCGTGCCCGGCACGCCGCAGGGACCGCAGGTCGAGGCCGTGCGGGGCCCGGCGCGGGCGACGCAGCTCGCGGCGGGCGTCGCGGTGCTCGCGCTCGTCGTCGCGGGCGCTGCTGCGCTCGACCCGTCGGGCCTCCGCCTCGCGGCGATGCCCGGCGGCGGCGTTGCGGGAGGCGCCGCGGGCGCGTCCGTCACGCCGACGGGCCGCACGACGACCGTCGAGGTCGAGGCGCGCGACATGCGGTTCACGCCGTCACGCATCGAGGTGCCCGCGGGCGACCGTCTCGTGCTCGTCGTGCGGAACACGGACCCGACGACGGTCCACGACCTCGCGCTCGACACGGGTGCGTTCACGGGTCGTCTCGCGGTCGGGGCGTCGGCGACGCTCGACGTCGGCGTCGTCGGCCGCACGATCGAGGGCTGGTGCACGATCGTCGGGCACCGGCAGTCGGGCATGACGCTCGACATCGTGCCGACGGGGCTCGCCGCGGCGGGCGACGCCGCCCCTGGCGCGACCGACGCACCGTCGGGCGGCACGGACGATGGAGGTATGAACCACAGCCGAATGGACCACGGCAGCGCGTCCGGCCCGTCGGCAGCGGACGACATCGACCTCCACCAAGCTCCGCCCGCGGGCTTCGAGGCACGCGACGCCTCCCTGCCCCCGCTCGACGACCGCACGGTGCGCGAGGTGACGCTCACGGTCTCCGAGCTCACGGCGGACGTCGCGCCGGGCGTGAGCCAGAAGTTGTGGACGTTCGGCGGCTCGGCGCCCGGCCCCACCCTCCACGGACGGGTGGGCGACACGTTCGTCGTGACGCTCGTCAACGACGGGACGATCGGCCACTCGATCGACTTCCACGCGGGCATGCTCGCCCCGGACCAGCCGATGCGGACGATCGCACCCGGGGAGACCCTCACGTACCGGTTCACGGCGACGATGAGCGGCATCTGGATGTACCACTGCTCGACGATGCCGATGAGCGCGCACATCGCGAACGGCATGTTCGGCGCGGTCGTCATCGAGCCGCCGGACCTGCCGGAGGTCGACGCGAGCTACGTGCTCGTCCAGAGCGAGTTCTACCTCGGTGCGCAGGGCGGCGAGGTCGACGTCGACAAGATCGCGACGCAGCTGCCCGACCTCGTGACGTTCAACGGCTATGCGCACCAGTACGCGTACGACCCGATCGAGGCGCGCACGGGCGACCGGCTGCGGATCTGGGTGCTCGCGGCGGGGCCGAACGTCGGGACGTCGTTCCACGTCGTCGGCGGCCAGTTCGACACGGTGTTCCACGAGGGCACGTACCGGCTGCGTCCGGGCAACGCGGCCCGCGGCGGGTCGCAGGCCCTCGGGCTGAGCGTCGCGCAGGGCGGGTTCGTCGAGCTCGTCATGCCGGAGGCCGGCACGTACCCGTTCGTCTCGCACGTCATGAGCGACGCGGAGAAGGGCGCGACGGGCCGCATCCACGTGACGGACTGACGCGGGACCACCGGCGCGCCGGGGGTCAGTGGACGAGATGACGGACAGCGACCTTCGTCTCGCCCACGGTCCCCGGTCGCACGGGTGGAAGGTCGTCCGTCGCCGTCGCCGTCGCCGTGGCCGTGGCCGTGGCCGTGGCCGTGGCCGTGGCCGTGGCCGTGCGGCAGGGTCCCCGCGTGGCGTTACCGCCCCAGACGCCGGTCGCGTGTCGCGAACGAGCGCAGGGCGCGGAGGTAGTCGACGCGACGGAAGCTCGGCCAGTAGGCCTCGCAGAAGTAGTACTCGGCCTGCGCGGACTGCCACAGGAGGAAACCGGAGAGCCGCTGCTCGCCCGAGGTGCGGATGACGAGGTCGGGGTCGGGCTGGCCGCGCGTGTAGAGGTGCTCACCGATCTCGTCGACGTCGATGCACTCGGCGACCTCGGCGAGCGTGCGACCCTGGGCGTCCTGCTCGCGCAGGTAGGCGCGGACGGCGTCGGCGATCTCGTGGCGTCCGCCGTAGCCGATGGCGACGTTGACGGAGAGCCCGTCGACGTCGGCGGTCGACTCCTCGGCGGCGCGGAGCGCGGCTGCGGAGGCGTCGGGCAGGAGGTCGAGGCGACCCATGACTCGCAGGCGCCACCGGCGTGCGGCGGCGAGGTCCTCGACGGCGCGGACGATGATCGCGAGGAGCGGCTCGAGCTCGGCGGTGGGCCGCGAGAGGTTGTCGGTCGAGAGCATCCACAACGTGACGACCTCGATGCCGAGATCCTCGGTCCAGCCGAGGAACTCGAGGATCTTCTCGGCGCCGCGCTGGTGGCCGGCGGCGGTCGACTCGCCGAAGGAGCGGGCCCAGCGGCGGTTGCCGTCGAGGATGACGCCGATGTGGCGGGGCAGGGCGTCGGCGGGGAGGGAGCGCGCGAGCTGGCGTTCGTAGAGCCCGTAAAAGGGGGTGGGGATGCGCACTGCGACCTCGTTCGGGTGACCTGGGCTTCGTCGACGTCGCCAACCTACCGGACGCGTGGGACGCTGCGGGGGGGTCGGAGCGTGAGCTGTCCCGTCATCTCCGCGGCCAACACCCGATCTCCACAACCTACGGTTCCGTAACCTACGGTCCCGTAGGTTACGCTGGTCGGACACGACGGGCGCAGCCGCGCCCCGCCACGCACGACAACGTCCCGGAGGAGCGACACATGTCGCGCACCACTCACCCCCGCAGCGTCGCAGAGACCGCCGACGCTGCCACGGAGGCCGTCGTCGAGGCCGTCAAGCCACGGCTCCGAGGCTGGATCCACGCGGGCACCGCACCCCTCGCCGTCATCGGCGGCACGATCCTCACAGCGCTCGCCCCGCCGACCGCTCCGCGCGTCGCCGTCCTCATCTTCGCGATCACCGCCGTGCTCCTCTTCGGCACGAGCGCCGTCTACCACCGCGGCACGTGGGGTCCGACCACCCAGGCGGCACTTCGGCGCGCGGACCACGCCAACATCTTCCTCATCATCGCGGGCACGTACACGCCCCTGTCGGTCCTCCTCCTTGACGCGCGCACCGCGACGATCCTCCTCGTCATCGTGTGGAGCGGCGCCCTCCTCGGGCTCGCCGCACGCATGCTCTGGCTCGGCGCGCCACGCTGGGTCTACACGCCCGTCTACATCGCGCTCGGCTGGGTCGCGGTCGGCTTCATGAAGCAGTTCTGGGACACGGGCGGTCCCGCCGTCGTCTGGCTCGTCGCGCTCGGCGGGCTCGCCTACACGGGCGGCGCCGTCGTCTACGCCCTCAAGCGTCCCAACCCCAGCCCACGCTGGTTCGGCTTCCACGAGATCTTCCACGTCGGCACCGTCATCGGCTTCTGGTGCCACTTCGCGGCCGTCGCGGTCGCGGTCGCGCAGATCTCCTGACCCGGGCGCGGCCGAGCCGCGCAGTCAGCGGGGCCGGACCTCGTAGCGCCGGAGCTCGAGCGCAGGGTTGCGGCGCCGCGCGTCGGCGACGCGCGCCGGATCGAGGTCGACGACGACGTGCGCGGGCCCGAGTCCGAGACGCTCGACGACGGCCCCCACGGGGTCGACGACGAGGCTCGTCCCGCACACGCCGCGCCCGGCCATGCCGACGGCGACGAGCCACGCGACGTTCTCGAGCGCGCGGGCGCGGGCGAGGACGGTCCACTGCTCGACCTTGCCCGGCCCGGCCGCCCATGCGGCGGGCACGACGATCGCCTCGGCGCCCGCGTCGACGAGGCGTCGCGCGGACTCAGGGAAGCGCAGGTCGAAGCACGTGAGCACGCCGAGGCGCAGCCCGCCGACGTCGACGACGAGCGGCGGCGCGGCCGGGTCGCCGGGGGCGAGCCTGTCCGACTCGCGCTGCCCGAACGCGTCGAAGAGGTGGACCTTGCGGTAGTCGCCGCCGAGAGTGCCGTCGGCGCGGACGTGGACGACCGCGTTGCTCGCCCGCTGCTCGCCCGGGAGCGTGAGCGTCACCCCCGCGAAGACGTCGACGCTGCGGTCGCGCGCCACCCGCCGCAGCCCGGTGAGGAAGGGCCCGTCGAGCTCCTGCGCGTCGCCGGGGCCGGTGCCGCGCGGGTCGAACGCGCTCGCGTACTCGGGCAGGACGACGAGGTGCGCGCCGTCGTCGGCGCACGCCTCGACGGCGTCGGTCGCGACGCGCGCGGCGGCCGCCGCGTCACGAGGTGTGGCGACCTGCGCGAGCCCGACGCGCACGGTCAGCCCTGGGCGTCGTCGCCTGCGGCGCCGGACCCCGCAGAACCAGCCTCGCCACCCGGCTCGGTCACGCCCAGCTCGGCCACGCCCGACGCCGTCCCGCCAGGCCCGGTCGCGCCGGACCCCGCAGAACCAGCCTCGCCACCCGGCTCGGTCACGCCCGGCTGGCTCGCGCCCGACTCCGTCACGCCAGGCTTGGTCGCGCCGGACCCCGCAGGTCCAGCCTCGCCACCCGGCTCGGCCGCGCCCGGCTCGGACGTGCCCGGCTCGGCCACGCCCGACGCCGTCCCGCCCGATGCGGTCGTGTCCGGCTCACCACCTGGCTCAGCGCCGTCCGTCTCCGCACCCTCGGCCCGCTCGGCGAACCGCATGCGCCGGACCTTGCGGTTGAGCGACATCCAGCCGAGCACGCACACGGATGCGACCGCGAAGATCGCGAGGAAGCCGAGGAGCCCGGGTGACACGTCGTAGGGGTCGAGGCCGGGTCGCAGCACGTCCGACGGCGACGGCGATGGCGTGGGCGTCTCGGCGGGCAGCAGCGCCGCGAGCGCGGCGAGGGAGAGAGTCACAGGTGCTCCTCGGTGAGTCCCGCGAACAGGTCGTCCTCGGGCAGCGTGGTGGCGATGCGGGCATCGGCGAGCTCGTACTCCTCCCACGGCCAGACCTCGGTCTCGAGGTCGCGCGGGGTGCCGAAGAAGAAGCCGTCGGGGTCGATCTGGGTCGCGTGCGCGCGCAGCGCGGCGTCGCGGGCATCGAAGTGGTCGGCGACCTCGATGCGTGTCGTCACGGGTCGCTCGACGATCTCGCGCGCGGCGCGGGTCTCGACCCACTCGCCGAAGGGCGACTCGAGACCTGCGTCGACCATCGCCTCGTGGACCGTGCGGATGCGGCGCATCGAGAAGTCGTGGTTGTAGTAGAGCTTGAGCGGGGTCCACGGTGTACCCGCGCCGGGGAACCGACCCGGGTCGCCCGCGGCCTCCCAGGCCGCGGCCGTCACCTCGTGCGTGCGGATGTGGTCGGGGTGCGGGTACCCGCCCGACGGGTCGTACGTCGTGATGACGTGGGGCCGGAACTCGCGCACGACGCGGACGAGGGCCTCGGCGGACTCCTCGAGCGGGACGAGCGCGAAGCAGCCCTCGGGGAGCGGCGGCAGCGGGTCTCCCTCGGGCAGTCCCGAGTCGACGAACCCGAGCCAGTGCTGGCGCACGCCGAGCGCGGCGGCCGCGGCGGCCATCTCTTCGCGGCGGACGGCGGCGATCTCGTCGCCCTCGGCGAGCTCTCGGCCGTAGCTGGGGTTGAGGACGGAGCCGCGCTCGCCTCCGGTGCACGTGACGACAAGGACCTCGACGCCGGCGGCGGCGTAGCGGGCGGTCGTGGCGGCGCCCTTGCTCGACTCGTCGTCGGGGTGGGCGTGGACGGCCATGAGGCGCAGGGGCGTCGTCACGTCGGTGGTCCTCTCGGTGCACGGGCCCAGGTCTGGGCTCCACCCCTCACCGTATCTCCCGTGGGGTGCCGCACGGGACGTGAGGACCCCAGGCGCGGGCGGCGGAGGTTCGACGACGCGCACGCCCCGGTTCCCGCGACCGCACGAGCCTGGGACACTGGGGCCATGTCCTCCTCCGAGACTCCCGAGACTCCCGAGGCGCCCGCCGCCCCTGGCTCGCCCGTCGCCCCCGGGGCGTCGTCGCCGCTCGCCACCCCCGCCGCGCGGACTGACCTCGACGACAGGTACGGCCGGCTCACACCTGATGCCCGCCGCTCGCGCCGGTTCAAGGTGGCCGCGGCCGCGGCGATCGTGCTCGGGACGGTCGGCGCCGGCTGGGCGGGCTGGAGCATGGTCGCCGGCGAGCCGTGGACGACGAAGCCCGTCGGCTACTCGGTCAAGGGCCCCGAGCTCACCGAGGTGACATTCCACGTGACGAAGCGCGCAGACCTCGCGCTGCGCTGCAAGGTCGTCGCGCTCGCCGAGAACTACGCCCAGGTCGGCTACCGCGACGTCATCATCCCGGCGAGCTCGGGTGAGCGGGAGTCGTTCACGGTCGAGGTGCGGACGTCGGAGCTGGCGACAACGGGCATGGTCGAGTCCTGCGAGCGCCTCGACGACTGAGGTCGGCGCGCACGACGACGGGTCGGGCGGCGCGTCGCAGATCACGGGTCCGCGTCCTTGCGGCCCGTGCGGCTATACTGGGTGTTTCGACCACTGCTCGGCGACCGTGCAGCGCGTTCTCGTTCACGCTCCCGGCCGGGCCCCTCAGACGGGTGGTCGACGGTGTGGCACGCGAGGGGGCGTCGCACCGGCGAGCAGGGGCACATCTTCTTCATCACATCTCGGCGCACGGTTCCCACCGTGCGCCGCTGTCCTACGTGGACCGAAAGGAGCGACAATGACCGGGACCACCACGTGGCTGACGCAGGAGGCGTACGACAGGCTCAAGGCCGAGTACGAGTACCTCACCGGCGCCGGCCGGGACGAGATCGTCGCGAGGGTCGCGCAGGCGCGTGACGAGGGCGATCTCAAGGAGAACTCCGGCTACCACGCGGCCCGTGAGGAGCACGCGAAGCAGGAGGCCCGTGTCCGCGAGCTCAAGGCGAAGCTCGAGAACGCGCAGGTCGGCACGCCTCCGGACGACGGCCTCGTCGAGCCGGGCATGATCGTCACGCTCGACTTCGCGGGCGAGGAGATGACGTTCCTCCTGGGTTCGCGCGAGATCGTGGGCACGACGGAGCTCGACGTCTTCTCGGAGGCGTCGCCCCTCGGCGCGTCGATCCTCGGTCGCTCGGTGGGCGACGAGGTGACGTTCACGACGCCGACCGGTGCTGAGCGTCTCGTCAAGGTCCTCAAGGCCGTGCCCTACGACGGCTGAGCGCGCGCACGACATGCTGAGGAGCGGGCCACCCCATCGGGGTGGCCCGCTTCGTCGTTCCTGCGAGCCCCGGCACCGCGCGGTCGGGCTCGCTGCGCTCGGGCGTTCACCGGCTGCGTCGCTCGCCGGCTCGGGCGCCTGGTGTTCAGGCGCCGGGGGCGAGCCGGTAGCCCTCGCCCCTCAGGTGCGTGAGGAGCGCGTCCTGGTGCTCGGCGCCCTTGGTCTCGACCTGGAGGACGACCTCGACCTCGTCGATCGCGAGGTGCGGCCCGGTGCGGACGTGCTCGATGTGCATGACGTTGCCGCCCTCGCGCGCGATCGCGAGAAGGAGGTCGGCGAGCATCCCGGGCCGGTCGGTGAGCAGGGCTCGCACCTGGAGGTAGCGGCCGGCGGACGCGAGGCCGTGGCGGACGACGCGCAGGAGGACGACGGGATCGACGTTGCCTCCCGAGAGGACGACGACGATGGGTCCGTCGAAGCCGTCGGGCTCGGCCATGAGCGCGGCGACACCGGTCGCGCCAGCGGGTTCGACGAGAAGCTTGGCGCGCTCGGCGACGAGGAGGAGCGCGCGGGAGATCTCGTCCTCGCTCACGGTGACGACCTCGGCGTTGCCGTGGCGGAGGAGCTCGAGCGGAACCTCGCCGGGGCGCGCGACGGCGATACCGTCGGCCATCGTCGAGCGCACGGGCACGGTCTCGGCCGTCCCGGTGCGGAGCGATCCGGGGTAGGCGGCCATGCGTTCGGCCTGCACGCCGACGACGTGGACGTGCGGTGCGAACTGCGAGAATGCGGCGACCATCCCGGCGGCCAGGCCGCCTCCGCCGACGGGGACGACGACCGTGCGGACGTCGGGGACCTGCTCGAGGATCTCGAGGGCGATCGTCGCCTGCCCGGCGACGACGTCGGCGTGGTCGAACGGGTGGATGAGCACGGCGCCCGTGACGCGCGCGTGCTCGTACGCGGCCGCGAGCGCGTCCTCGACGCTGTGCCCGACGAGCCGCACCTCGGCGCCGTAGGCGCGGGTCGCGGCGATCTTCGGCAGAGCAGCGTCGGACGGCATGTAGACGACCGCATGGATGTCGAGCTCACGGGCCGCGAGGGCGACACCCTGCGCGTGGTTGCCGGCGCTCGCCGCGACGACCCCGGAGGCGCGCTCGTCGGCGGTGAGTCGGGCGAGGCGCACGTACGCGCCGCGCAGCTTGAAGGATCCGGTGCGCTGGAGGTTCTCGCACTTGAGGTGGACCTCGGTGGCGGTGAGCTCGGCGAGCGCGCGCGAGTGCTCGACGGGCGTCGTCACGGCGACGCCCTCGAGGAGGCGTCGGGCGTCGGCGAGGTCCACGGGGTCGAGAGGCAGGCCGGTCACGCGTCGTCGCCGGGCTGCGTGCGACGCTGCGTGCCGGAAGCGTCGTGCGGTGGCTCGTCGGCTGCGGTCTCGGCCGCGCCCTTGACAGCGCTCTTGACAGCGGGGCTGTCGGAGGGGGCCACGAGGACCGCTCCCTCACCGACCTCGACGACGACGACGTCCGTGTCGGCATCCTGCGCGCCGCGGCGCAGCGCCACGGCGCGGCGCCGCACCTCGGCCTCCGCCTCGGGCCGGAAGGTGAGTCGGTCGCCGATGCCGAGGTCGGGGAACTTGTCGTGACCGGAGAGGTAGAGGACGACGGTGTTGATGACCGACGCGATGGGCACGGCGAAGAGGGCTCCGACGATCCCGGCGACCATCGTGCCCCCCGAGACGGTGAGGAGGACGGCGACGGGATGCATCGACACGGCGTGGCCCATGAGGAACGGCTGGAGGAGGTGCCCCTCGATCTGCTGGACGAGCAGGACGATGCCGAGCATGACGAGCGCCCACACCCAGCCCTTGACGACGAGGGCGACGAGCACGGCGATCGCGCCCGTGACGATCGCGCCGACGAACGGGATGAACGATCCGATGAAGACGAGGATGCCGAGCGGCACGACGAGCGGCAGCTGGAGGGCTGCGGCGCCGATCGCGATGCCGGTCGCGTCGATCGCGGCGACGAGGATCTGCGTGCGCGTGTAGGCGGCGAGGGTCACGAGCCCGCGGCGCCCGGCCTGGTGCACGTCGTCGCGGGCGGCGCGCGGCAGGAGCCCGACGATCCACGTCCAGATCGTGCGGCCGTCGTAGAGGAAGAAGATCGTGCAGAACAGCGCGATGACGAAGCCTGCCGCCAGGCTCGTCACGGTCGAGCCGACGGACATGGCCCCGGAGACCACGGTGCCGAGGTTCTGCTCGACCGTCGTCGAGATGTCGCTGAGCATGCCCTCGAGCCGCTCGGTGTCGATGCCGAGAGGCCCTGTCGCGAGCCACTCGATCATTTGGTCGAGGCCCTCGCGGGCCTGCGTCGAGAGCGAGGCGATGCCGGTGACGATCTGCTGCCCGGCGATGGCGATGAGGCCGATCGCGGCGGCGAGCAGGAGGAGCACCGACGTCACGGCGGCGAGCGCGCGCGGGAACCGCAGGGTGCGGACGAGCCAGCCGTGGAGGGGCGCGAGGAGGACGGTGAAGAGCAGCGCGGCGGCGACGGCGACGAAGAGCTCGCCGAGGGGCCGCAGCACCCAGATGACGGCTCCTGCGCAGATGCCGATGATGAGCAGGCGCCACGACCAGGCTGCGGCGGCTTGGACGGACGGTGGGATGGAGCGGGAGGCGACGTAGTCGCCGTGGAGCGCGTCAGCGCCCACGGCCTCGGTCGTCGCGGTCCCGGCGTCGTCCCGGGTGGTGTCGTCGCTCGTCATCGTCGTCCTTCCAGCCCCCACGTCCGCGCAGGTCGGACGCCCGTGTCGGGGCGGTAGGCCCCGCGTGCCAGACTACGACGACCGGCACCGGCTCGCGCTCGCGCGCGCCGCGGGAACACGCGGTGGACGCGCGACGTTGCACCTTTTCACGGAGCGTTCACGACTGCTCCGGCGTTCCTGCCCCCACCGGAGGTCACCGTGCTCGAGAACCTCTTCGGCCGTCGCGTCCCGACGACCGTCGTCAGCCCCGCCGATGCCCTCCCGGGGCGGCCCGCCCGCGCGTTCCACGTGCCTCCGACGCACGCGGTCCTCGGAACCCCGCTCGAGGGTCCGCTGCCCGACGGTGCGCACGAGATCTTCCTCGGCCTCGGCTGCTTCTGGGGCGCGGAGAAGCTCTTCTGGCAGCTGCCGGGCGTCATCTCGACGTCGGTCGGGTACATGGGCGGGACGACGCCGCACCCGACGTACGAAGAAACGTGCACGGGCATGACCGGGCACACCGAGACGGTGCGGGTAGTGTTCGACCCGACGGTCGTGAGTGACGAGGACGTGCTGCGGACGTTCTGGGAGAACCACGACCCGACGCAGGGTTTCCGTCAGGGCAACGACGTCGGCACCCAGTACCGCTCGGCGATCTTCACGACGACGCCCGCGCAGGCGGACCTCGCCGAGCGGACGCGCGCGGCGTTCGGGGCGAGCCTCGCGGAGCGGGGCTTCGAGGAGATCACGACGGAGGTGCGGACGGCCGCGGACGCGGGGCCGTTCTACCTCGCGGAGGCGGACCACCAGCAGTACCTCCACAAGGTGCCTCACGGCTACTGCCCCGTCCATGCGACGGGCGTGCGCTGCGAGCCGCTCGACGGCTGAGGTCTCACCTCCACGCGATCCGCACGGACGTCCACAGCACCTGACGCTGCGACCTGCCACGACGTGCCGTCGTTGTGCCACCATGGCGGGGTGCGCCAGATCACGCAGTCCAAGAAGCTCAAGAACGTCCGCTACGACGTGCGGGGACCGATCCTCGTCGAGGCGCAGCGCCTCGAGTCGCTCGGCCACAAGATCCTCAAGCTCAACATCGGCAACACCGCGCCGTTCGGCTTCGAGGCGCCGCCGACGATCCTCGCGGACATGATCCAGCACCTGCCCGAGGCCCAGGGGTACTCGGACTCGCGCGGCATCTACTCGGCGCGCACGGCCGTCGCGCAGTACTACCAGTCGCGCGGGCTCGTCGACACGCACGTCGAGGACATCTTCATCGGCAACGGCGTCTCCGAGCTCATCACGATGGTGCTCCAGACGTTCGTCGACGACGGCAACGAGATCCTCGTGCCTGCGCCCGACTACCCGCTGTGGACGGGCGCGGTGACGCTCTCGGGCGGCACGCCCGTGCACTACCGCTGCGATGAGTCGAACGCCTGGAACCCGGACCTCGAGGACATCGAGTCGAAGATCACGGCGAACACGCACGCGATCGTCCTCATCAACCCGAACAACCCGACGGGTGCGGTGTACTCGGAGGAGATCGTCAAGGGCATCGTCGACATCGCACGACGGCACGACCTCGTGATCTTTTCCGACGAGATCTACGAGAAGATCCTCTTCGACGAGGCGAAGCACCACCATGCGGCGACGTTCGCGGGCGACGACGTCCTGTGCCTGACGTTCTCGGGGCTGTCGAAGGCGTACCGCGTGTGCGGGTACCGGGCGGGATGGCTCATGATCTCGGGCCCGACGCACCTCGCGACGGACTTCCTCGAGGGTCTCACCCTCATGGCGAACATGCGCATGTGCGCGAACGTGCCGGCGCAGCACGCGATCCAGACGGCGCTCGGTGGCTACCAGTCGATCAACGAGCTCATCGTCCCTGGCGGGCGCTTCTACGACCAGATGATGCTCGCGGACACGCTGCTCAACGAGATCGACGGCGTGACGAACGTGCGTCCGCAGGGTGCGCTCTACTGCTTCCCGAAGCTCGACACGGAGATGTTCGGGATCACGGACGACCAGGAGTTCGTCCTCGACCTGCTGCGCCGCAAGCACATCCTCGTGACCCACGGCACGGGCTTCAACTGGTTCGAGCCGGACCACTTCCGGCTCGTGTGCCTGCCCGACGAGGACGTCCTCACGGAGGCGATCGGCCGCATCGCAGAGCATCTCGACGAGATTCGTCGCTGACCCGACGCCCGCGCGCGCTCCCCCTCCGGCCCGTCCCCACCCCTCCGGCCGTGCCCCGGCCGCACCCGGCCGTGCCTCGCACGCCGAGGAATCCGCGCAAATGGCTACTGGGAGCAGCCATCTGCGCGGATTCCTTCGTATGCGGGGCGGGGGCGGGGCTGCGCGTGCAGGGCTGCGCGTGCGGGGGCGGGCGCGGGGCTACTTGCCGCGCTTCTTGCCTTTGCCGCGGGCGCGGCTCTGGTCGCTGCGCTTGCGCTGCTGCGCGGCGGTGCGGTCAGCCTGGGCGCGGGCGGCGGCGCTCTTCTTGCGTCGGGCCTCGCCCGTCCGGGTGAGGGCCGTCGCGCCCGTCGTCCTGCCGCCGTCACGCCCTGACGACCCCTGAGCCGCCTGGTCCTGCGCGGCCTGGTCCTGCGCGGCGGCGCCGCGCGAGCTGTTGACGGAGCGGCCGCGGACGATGCCGACGAGCTCCTCGCACAGCGGGTCGCCGTCGTGCGCGGGCCATGCGAGGCTCACGCCGGACGTCGGCCCGTCGGTGAGGGGCACGGCGACGACGTCGCGCCGGTGGTGCAGTCGCGCGAGCGACATCGGCAGGATGACGACGCCGACGCCCGACGCGACGATCTCGACGGCCTCCTTGGCGTGCCCCGGCCGCACGTACCCGGGCACGCCCGGCGGCGTCCCGGTGACGGCGGACGGCTCGTCGCCTGACGCGAGGGCGTTCCAGTCGAAGCGGTCGTCGAGGGGGTGCCACACGGTCTCGTCCGCGAGGTCGTCGAGCGTCACGTCGTCTGCGAGCGAGAGCAGGTGCTCCTTGCTCACGACGACGACGGGCACCTCGTCGTAGAGCGGGATCGCGTGGAGGAAGCGCTCGTGGCCGTCGTGCGTCGCGACGGGCCGGCGCACGAGCGCGGCCTCGACGTCGCCCGCGCGGACGGCGGCGCCGGCGTCGTCGGTCGTGAGCGGCACGAGCTCGAGCGGGACGGTGAGGCGCGCACGCCACGTCCGCACCCACTTCGCGGGGTTGACCCCGGGCACGAAGCCGAGGCGGAACGCTGCGACGCCGTCATGCTGGGGGTCCGTGGTCTGCAGGTCCTCCTGCGGGGTGTCGTCCGGGGCGTCGTTCACCCATGCAGCGTAACGGGCGACGGACACGTGAGGCCGGGGCCCGCGCACGGACCCCGGCCGTCACAGCCCCTGCGGGCCTCCGTCAGAGGTCGCCCCGGAGGAGGCGCCACACGCCGATCCCGCCGGGGACCACGATCCAGAGGAACGACGCGGACGCGAGCTGCGCCCACTGCGTCCCGGTGAGGGCGAGGCCCTCCATGAGCGGCACGGTCGCGTTGCTGAGCTCGAACCAGGGCAGTGCGTCCCGGATCGGCGAGATGAACATCGTCACGAACGCGAACACGGACGGCAGGAGGAGATACGTGATGATCGCGAGCGGCGTCGAGCGCAGCAGCAGGCCGAAAGCGGTGCCCTGGAGGACGACGAGGACGAGCGTGAGGAGCGTCCCGACGAGGACCCCGCCGTCGACGTCCCACACGGCGGTTTCCCCGCGGACGACAGCGGCGCCGAGGAGGACGACGGCGGCGACCGCGACGGCGACGACGAGGAGGACGGCCGTCGTCGTGAGGGCCGCCGCGACCTTGCCAGCGACGACGCGGCCACGCCGCGGCTCGAGCGCGAACGTCACGGCGAGGGTGCGCTGCGAGAACTCGGACGTCACGGCGAGGATCGCGAGGATCGGCATGAACATCGCGAGCCCCATGCTCGCCGAGCCGTTGAGGAGGAGCCCGAACGTCGGCCCCGTGTCTCCGGGCCAGATCGCCATGACGACGGACATGCCGACGACGGCGAGGGCGATGAGGCCGAGGAAGACGGCGCCGGCGCGGGTGTTGACGACCTTGCGGTTCTCCGCGTTCCAGATGCGCAGGAACGGGACGGGTGCGTGGGCGAGCAGGGCGCTCATCGGAGGTTCTCCTTGCTGGACGGTGCGGGGACGGGCAGGGTGACGCGGGCGTTCACTGCTGGACCCGCTCGCGGTCGGTGCCCGCGGTGAGGCGCACGAACGCCTCCTCGAGGTTGCCGTCGGACTCGACGAAGCTTGCGGTCGTGCCCTGCGCGAGGACGCGTCCGTGGCCGACGACGACGACGTCGTCGCACACGGTCTGCATCTCGGTGAGGAGGTGGCTCGAGAGGAGGACGGTGCGTCCTTCGGACGCGAAGTCGCGCAGGAGGGTGCGCATCCAGCGGATCCCCATGGGGTCGAGGCCGTTGGCGGGCTCGTCGAGGACGACGACCTCGGGGTCGCCGAGGAGGGCGAGGCCGAGGCCGAGCCGCTGGCGCATGCCGAGCGAGTACGTGCGGGTGCGGCGCTTCGCTTCGGCCGGGGTGAGGCCGACGATCTCGAGGACGTCGTCGACGCGGCTCGCGGGCAGGCCGAGGATGCCGGCGGCGAGCCGCAGCTCCTCGCGGCCCGTGCGGCCCGCGTGAAGGGCGTCGGCGTCGAGCATCGTGCCGACGTTGCGCGCAGGGTTGGGCAGCGAGGCGTAGGGACGGCCGGCGATCGTCGCGCTCCCCGACGTTGGGCGGACGAGCCCGACGAGGGTGCGCAGCGTCGTCGTCTTGCCGGAGCCGTTCGGACCGAGCAGGCCCGTGACACGGCCCGGGAGGGCCGAGAACGAGGCGTCGTCGACCGCGGTGACGCGGCCGAAGCGCTTGGTGAGGTGCGTGACTGTGATCATGGCTCCACGTTCCCGCCGGCGGGGCCCGCGGGGCATCGGTCCGCCGTCGACGTGCGTGACGACGACGGTCGCGCGCCGACCTCCCCTCCGGTCACGGACACCCCCTCCCATGGTCGCGAGCGTCCGACCCTGGTCGGAGGTCGCGGCGCGCACCCCCTCCTGCGGTCGCTCCACGCCGCGCCGTGCGCTCAGTAGGCTCGTGGGGTGCGTCTTCCCCCCGTCCTCACCCGGCTCGCGGCCAAGCCTCCGGTCCCGGCGCCGCCGCTCACCGTGTGGGGCCGCACCTGGCGGTTCGTCCTCGTCGTCGTCGGCGCGTTCGTGACGTTCGGCGTCACGCTGCCGGAGGCTGCGGGCACGAGCATCGAGTACACGGCGACGCCGCGCGAGGCCCTCGATCTCGCCCTGGGCGTCCTGTCGTGGGTGCTCATCTGGTTCCGCCGACGGTGGCCGTTGACGATCGCTCTCGTGCTCACCCTCATGACGACGTTCTCCGCGACGGCGGCGTTCGCCGCGACGCTCGCCGTCGTCTCGGTGTGCGCGCGCCGCCGCACGATCGAGGTCGTCCCGGTGACGGTGACGTACTGCGTGGCGTCGTTCACGTCGTTCTACCTGGTCGACGGGCTGCCGGACATGCCGTGGTGGGTCGTCGTGCTCACCCAGGTCGTCTCGACGGTCCTCGTCGTCGGCATCGGCCTCTACATCGGGGCGCGGCGCGAGCTCGTGTGGACCCTCCAGTCGCGTGCCGAGGCAGCGGAGCAGGCGCGTGCGACCGACGCGGAGCGGGCCCGCGCCCAGGAGCGTGCGACGATCGCCCACGAGATGCACGACGTCCTCGCGCACCGTGTGTCGCTCGTCGCGATGCACGCGGGCGCGCTCGCGTACCGCACGGACCTCTCGCCCGAGGAGGTGCGTGAGTCCGCGGGGATCGTCCGCGACAACGCGCACCGCGCGCTCGAGGAGCTCCGGGAGGTCCTCGGCGTCCTGCGCGTCGGCACGGAGGCCAGCGCGACCGACGCCCCGCAGCCGACGCTCGAGCGGATCGACGACCTCGTCGCGGACGCGCGGGCGCTCGGCGCGCACGTCGACTTCGGGATGACGCCGGCCGTGACGGATGCCGCCGCGACGCTTGCAGGATCGACGGCACGCACCGCGTACCGCGTCGTCCAGGAGGGCCTCACGAACGCGCGCAAGCACGCTCCCGCCTCCCCCGTCGTCGTGCGGGTCGTCGGGTCGCCGGACGACGGGCTCACCGTCATGGTCCGCACGCCCGGCACGCACGGCGTCCCGGGACGGCCGGCCCGCGTCGACGCGGCGTCGGTCCTCGGGACGGCCGTCGAGACGCGGCTGCCGTCGTCCGGGCACGGCCTGCGCGGCCTCCACGAACGCGTGACGCTCCTCGGCGGCACGTTCGACGCGGGCGACGACGCAACCGGAGGCTTCGTCGTCCGCGCGACCCTGCCCTGGTCGCGGTGAGCGCGACCGTCCATGAGATCCTCAGCACCATGAGCGACCACGTCACGTCCCGCGTCCACGTCGTCGTCGTCGACGACGACGCCCTCGTGCGCTCCGGCCTGCGCATGATCCTCGGGGGCGCCCGCGAGATCGAGATCGTCGGCGAGGCGGCCGACGGGCTCGAGGCCGAGGACGTCGTCGCGGCCACCTCCCCCGACCTCGTGCTGCTCGACGTGCGCATGCCGCGCCGTGACGGGCTCGCGACCGCCCGAGCCCTGCGCACGCGGTGGCCCTCCCTGCGTGTCCTCGTCCTCACGACGTTCGACACCGACGACACGGTGCTCGAGGCCCTGCGGCACGGGGCCGACGGGTTCCTCCTCAAGGACACGCCGCCGGACCGTCTCGTCGACGCCGTCCTGCGCACCGCCGCGGGCGAGCCGATCCTCTCCCCGACCGTGACGAGCCGCCTCATCGCCGCTGCGACGGGGGACGCGCCCTCGCGCTCGGCCGACGCTCTCGAACGGCTCGCGCGGCTCACGGAGCGGGAGCACGAGGTCGCGCTCGCCGTCGCGCGCGGACTGTCCAACACCGAGGTCGCGGCCGAGCTCTTCATGAGCGTGCCGACCGTGAAGTCGCACGTCGGGCGCATCTTCACGAAGCTCGACGTCGACAATCGCGTGCAGATCGCCAACTGCGTGCGGGACGCGGGGCTCGGCTGAGAGTCCCCGCGGTCAAGCCACACGACCTGCGCCGCTGCGCGGGCGCGACCCGTCCCTGCGGCGGGACGGTCCTCGCCCAGCGTCCCTGACGAGCACCGCCACCGGCCTTCTCGTCCAGTGGTGGGGAGAGCCTGCTCCCGCTCGGTAGGATGGTCCCCGTGAGCAAGCACCCTCAGGCGATGAAGGCCGCGACCGCGGCGAAGAAGCTGGGCGTCTACCTGCCCGCGACGCCGGAGGAGTTCCAGCAGCGTTTCATCACGCGCGACGAGCTCGACGCGTGGCAGACAGACCCTCCGCAGTGGCTCGTCGAGCTGCGTCAGAACGGACCGCACCCGCGTCCGGTCGTCGCGGCACGCCTCGGGGTCTCGATCTCGGGCCTCGCGCGCGGAGGCATCTCTGACGCCCTGACGACCGAGCAGATCACCGAGCTCCGCGAGAAGAACCCCGAGTGGCTCGTCCGCGAGCGCAAGATCCAGGCCGAGGTCCGGGCCGAGGAGGAGCGTGTCCGCGAGCGCGACGCGCAGCGTGCCGCCAAGGGTGACCCTGCGCGCGGTGCGCAGGGGAAGGGCGCTCGCGACGCCCGCTGAGCGTCCGCCTGCCTCTCTGCACGTCGGAGTCTCCGCGCACGCGCCTCTCTGCTCCCGCGACACTCGGCTGCTGAGAGGCCCCACTCCGGGCACCGCCGGGGTACAGGAGAATCGACGTATGCCTCACGCCCTGCCTGCCGACGTCCTCGCGATGCTCGACGTCCTCCGGCGCCGCCCCGACGTCGAGGCACCCGAGCTCGTCGCGGCAGACGCCGCCGACCGACTTGTCCTCGCCGAGGCGCGCGAGCTCCTCGCGTCGTCAGGTCCGGGTGAGGTTGCGGTGCTCGACGACGGCTACGGGGCGCTCGCCCTCGGCGCGCTCGCCCTCGGAGCTCCGGACGTCCGCGTCGCGACGGACACGGTGACGAGCGAACGGGCGATCCGCCTCAATGCGGCGGCGGTCGCGAGTTGTGGGCTGGCGAACGACCCCTCGCGCGTGCACCCGGTCACTGCCCTCGACCCGGCGTCGGTCTCGAGTCTCGGGCTGCCGGTCGACCCCTCGTGCGTGCACGTGACCGCTCCCCTCGACCCGGCGTCGGTCGCCGGCGCCCGGGTCGTCCTCGCGCGTCTTCCCCGGTCGCTCGACGCGCTCGCCGAGCTCACGGACCTCGTCGCCGATCATGCTGCGCCGGACGTCGTTCTGCTCGCGACGGGTCGGCTCAAGCACATGAGCCGCAGCATGAACGACGTGCTCGCGGTGCGCTTCGCGGAGGTGTCGGCGACGCTCGCGCACGGCAAGGCGCGGGCGCTCGTCGCACGTCGCCCTGTCGCGGCGCCGCCGGGGCACGTGCGGTTCCCTCGACGGGCGCGCGTCGAGGTTCCCGCCGGGGCGGGACTTGACGGGGATCTCGATGTCGTCGCGCACGGCGCTGCCTTCGCGGGGCCGAACCTCGACATCGGCACGCGTGCCTTGGTCGAGGTCTTCGACGAGCTCGTCGGGTCGGGCGCCGCGTCGGGCGCCGCGTCGGGGCTCTCGCCGGTGCAGGTCCTTGACCTCGGCTGCGGGACGGGCGTGCTCGCGACGGTCGTCGCGCTGCGCGTGCCGCACGCGACCGTCGTCGCGACGGACCGCTCCGCGGCCGCCGTACTGTCGGCGGCGGCGACGGCTGCGGCGAACGGCGTCGGCGACCGCGTGACGACGCTGCACGACGACGCGGCGGCGTCGGTGCCCGACGCGTCCGTCGACGTTGTCGTCTGCAACCCGCCGTTCCACGCGGGCACCGTCGTGAGCACGGACATCGCCGAGGCGATGTTCCGCGCGGCCGCACGCGTGCTGCGGCCCGGTGGCGAGCTATGGGTCGTGTGGAACTCCCACCTGCGGTACCGGCCGTCGCTCGAGCGAGTCGTCGGCCCGACGACGCAGGTCGCGCGGACACCGAAGTTCACGGTGACGCGGTCGGTGCGCCGCTGAGGGTCGGGCAGATGGGCGTTGGGCAGCTGAGCGTCGGGCAGCTGAGCCTCGGGCAACTGAGCGACGCGCAACAGAGCGACGCGCAACAGAGCGACGCGCAACAGAGCGACGGGCAACAGAGCGTCGGGCAACTGAGAGCGAGCGCCTCGCCCAGCTCCGGCAGCTCAGCAGGGCGCCCCGGCCCCGAGACCCGAGCGCCTCGCACGTCCCGGTCCGACAGACCGGCGTGCTCACGCGGGACGCTCCGCCGGCTCAGTCCAGCGTGAGCCGTTCGAGGATCGCGGGGTCGCCCGCGTAGATGCCGTCCGTGCGGGGGCGGTGGACGACAACGTCGGTGAACCCGAGCTCTGCGGCGCGCCCGACCATGTCGTCGAACTTGCCGACGGACTCGAGCGAGTACGTGAACGTGTCGAGGCTGAGGTAGCGCGGGAAGATCTCGTGGTCGGCGACGGCGTCGCTGCGGCCGGCGCGCTCGAGCGCGTCGTCGAGTCGGCCGCTGAGGGTTGCGAGGCTCTGCCACCACGCGTCGACGTCGTCGACCTGCTCGATACCCGTCGTCACCCAGCCCTGGCCGCGGCGGACGACGACGTCGAGGGCGCGCGGACCGTTGCCGGCGATGAGCATCGGCGGCGGGGCGGCGAGCAGGCCGGGGTGGGTGCGGGCGCCGACGGCCGTGTAGAACTCGCCGTCGTGGTCGGTGAAGGGCTGCGTGAGCATCGTCGTGAGCAGGCCGAGGAACTCGTCGAGGCGACGGACCTTCTGCCCCGGGGTGAGCGGCTCCTGCCCGAGCACCGCCGCGTCGAAGCCGCCGCCGCCCGCGCCGAGGCCGAGGAGCATGCGGCCACCGGAGATGTCGTCGAGCGTGAGGACGTCCTTCGCGAACGTCACTGGGTGGCGGTAGTTGGGGGTCGCGACGAAGGTGCCGAGCGGGATCGTCGTCGTGGCGAGCGCCGCAGCGGTGAGCGTCGGGACCGTGGCGAACCAGGGCTCGTCGGCGAGCGAGCGCCACGCAAGGTGGTCGTACGTCCAGGCGTGCGCAAAGCCCAGGTCCTCAGCGGCGCGCCACAGGGGCGCGGCCTCGCTCCAGCGGAACTGGGGAAGGATGCACAGGCCGACTCGCATGGGTCGAGGGTAGCCCGGGGTGCGGGGTGTGGAGCGCGGGGTACGGAGCGCGGCGTGCGGGACGCGGGGTACGGCGCGCGGGGCACGGTGCGCGGGGCGCGGGGCACGGGGGCACGGGGCACGTGTGCGGGCGGGGCGCGGGGCGCAGGCAGGTCTCCCTGTTGACGGTCCGCATCTCCGCTCTCGTCCAGAACACCACGCACTTCCCACCCCCTCCTCACCCGCGCGAACCCCGGATCTCACCCCAAGGGAGGCGACTCGCCACCAGCGAATCGAACAAGCGTTCGATAGAATTTGTCGCATGGTGGACAAGGCGGATCGCGTGCACCGCGATCACAGCGAGACTCCTCCACTCGACAGCCACGAGGCCTGGGTGGAGGAGGGCATCCGTCTGCGCGAGCTGCAGGACCTCGTCCTGCGCGCCGTCGAGCAGGCCGAGCGCACCATCCGGACGGCCGCCGCGATGAAGGCGCGGGCCCTCGCGCACCTGGGCGTGCTCGCCGACCAGGAGGCTGCGCACGCGGAGCGCGTCCCCGATGTTGTGCTCGCGTCCTCACGAGCGATCGAGGCCGCGCATCGCTCAGGCATCGCGGAGGTCGCGACGACGCTCCGCATGCCGGAAGGCTCGGTGAGGCGCGCCTGGGAGGACGCTCGGACGACGGCCGAGGAGCACCCTCGGCTCTGGAAGGCGCTCCTCGAGGGCCAGGTCTCGGAACGTCATGTCACGGTCGCGCTCGAGGAGCTCACGACGCTCCCGCCGGAGGCACGCCCGACGCTCGAGTCCGAGATCCTCGAGAAGGCCCCGACTGTCACTGCTGCCGGCCTCCAGTCGTTCGCTCGGCGCCGTCGCGAGCTGCACCACCCGGAGTCGGTCGACGTGCGGCACCGTCGCGCACGCGCAGGTCGTCACGTGCTCCTCTCGCCGCCACGCGACGGCATGTCGACCCTCACCGCCCACCTGCCGGCTGTCGCCGCGCACGCGATCTACAACCGGTGCACGGATGCCGCGATGTCGGCCCGCTCCCCTGAGGACCCGCGGACGCTCTCCCAGCTCCGCGCCGACGCACTCATGGCATACGCGCTCACCGACAGCGCGCTGCTCGTTCCGGAGCACGACGCTGGACACAAGACGCCATCGGCGCGGATGCACGAGAGGACACAGGGCCGGACTGCAGCCGGTGCGTCCAAGCCCGGTCAGCCGTCGCCCGGTCAGCCGTCGCCCGGTCAGGCGCCCACGGGAGAGTCCGCAGTCGGTCAGGCGCCCACCGGCCAGACACCCGGCACTCAGACACCGATCGGGCAGACGTCCGGCGGTCTCACCGGCAGCCAGCAGCGCATGCTCGAGGCCGCTCATGCGGAGGCCCTCGGAGACGACGACGCACACGCTGCATCGACGGCCTGCGACATCGACATCTACGGCATCGTGCCGACAGTTGCCGTTCTCGTCCCCGTCGACTGGCTCGCCGAGGACCCGCTGCTCCACGACGGCGCGGACGGTCCAGACCCTGAGGCCGAGCGTCAGGAAGCGGTGCACGGCGAGCTCGTCGGGGCGGGCGTGATCGACCGAGCCACGGCCAGAGCGCTTGCCGCACAGAGTCCGTCGTTGCGGCGGATCCTCACCGACCCGCACACGGGAGCACCGCTCGACATGTCGAGGTCGACGTACCGCGTCCCGTCGCACCTGCGCGTGTTCACCCAGCTCCGCGACGAGACGTGCCGGTTCCCGCTGTGTCGTCGCCGTGCCGAGGCGTGCGACCTCGACCACGTCAAGGCTTGGGAGGAGGGCGGGTCCACGTCCGCGTCGAACCTCGCTCACCTCTGCCGGATGCACCACCGGCTCAAGCACGCGGGATCCTGGTCGGTCCAGGTGGCCGACGAACCGGGCACCGGACGGCTCCACCCCTCGACGCTCATCTGGACCTCGCCCACAGGACGCGCCAGCACGACGCGCGCCGCGATCGGCGGGAGCAATGTCACCTCGCGCGGCACCTCGCCCGCGGATCCGACGACGCCATCACACGCGATGGCAACCACGGGAGTGGCCGCCGATCCCCGCGCGAACGCCTCAGGCGCTCCGCCTCACGCCTCGGCCAAGAACGAGAACGAGAACAACAGCCAGAACGACAACCAGAACCGGAACCGGAACGAAGACGAACACGACAACGATGGCGAGAACGAGAACGATGGCGAGAACGAGAACAACAACGAAGGCGAGAACCAGACCGAGGGCAGCACTCCGTCCAGCCCTCCGAGCGATGCCCGAGAGATCCCCGGTGACCCCGTCCCCTTCTGACAGTCCTTCGGGCCCTTCTGACTGGCACTCGGGCACTGCAACCGCAGGGGCGCTCCCGCGAGAGAAGCACGGCGCATCGACTGAGTGCAGGCCGCCCGCTACCACGACAAGGAGCGTGCCATCCCGAGCGCTGGAAACGCATGAGGACCAGGCCAACCCGAGTCGCCGGCCCACGCCATGGCACGAAGTCGCCCAGGTACGCCTCAGGGGCGGCCACGAGGGCCGCCCCTGAGGATGATCGTGCTGCTGCGCTCAGTTGGTGCCGAGGATGTCGACGACGAAGACGAGGACGTCGTCGCCTCCGATGCCCGCCTGCGGGACGCCGCGCGAGCCGTAGCCGTGGTGCGGCGGAACCGAGAGGAGGACGCGCGAGCCCACCTGCTTGCCGACGAGTCCCACGTCCCAGCCACCGATGACCCGGCCGATGCCGATCGGGAAATCGATCGCGGAGCCACGGTCGTAGGAGTTGTCGAAGACGTGCCCGCCCCACGTCTGGCCGAGGTAGTTGACGACGATGTTGTCGCCGGCCTCGACGGTGTCGCCCGTGCCCTGGACGAGGACCTGGACCTCGAGCTCTGCCGGAGCCTCGGTGTCGGGGAAGGTCAGCACCGGCTTGTCGCCGAAGCCGCCGGATGCCTGGGGAAGGGTTGCCACGGTGTCGAACCTCTCGTCGTGGTAGCGCCTCGCGGTCGCGAGACCTCGGTCAAGGGTAGTGGGCCGGGCGCGGGGCCACACGTGGGGCAGTCCTGTGACCCACCGCGGACCGCCTGTGAGAGCGACCGCGGGCAGCTCAAGGGTCCCCGCGGATCCCCCTCGACGGCCACCGCTGGCAAGCCGCCGGACGCCGACACCACGGACAAGCAACTGACACAACCGGACAAGCCGCCGTCCACTGCGGACGACCCGACGGCCACAGACACCACGGACAAGCCGCCGGCCGCTACGGGGAGTCCGAGTGCCACCGTGGCCAGACTGACGGCTGCCACGGTCACCTTGAGGGACCGTGCGCTGCAGTGCATACGACGACGCGGCTGCCCCGGAAGAGGGACAGCCGCGTCGTGAAGCGTGCAGCTGCGCCGGCCAGTGAGCCGTCGCGCCTTGTGCTGTCGTCAGTCGCGACCGGAAAGGATCGCGAAGATACGCAGGAACTCGACGTACAGCCAGACGAGCGTGACGACGAGCCCGAACGCGAAGGTCCAGGCGAGGTTGCGCGGAACACCGACCTCGACGCCGTGCTTGATCTGCTCGAAGTCCATGACGAGCGAGTACGACGCGAGGAGCACCGCCACCGCGCCGATGATGACGCCGAGCGGGAACCCGGCGATCTCGCCACCACGCAGGCCCCAGGCGTTGTCGGATGCGCCGAAGAGCATGATGCCGAGGTTGACGAGCGAGAACGCCGCGTAGGAGATCATCGCGATGAAGAACATCTTCGTGAGCTTGGGCGACGTGCGGAGCTTGCCGCTCTTGAAGCCGACGAGCACGACGGCGAAGGTCACGACGGTCGCGATGAGCGCCTGCATGGCGACGCCCGGGTAGAACGCGTCCATGAACACGGAGAGGCCACCGAGGAAGACACCCTCGGCGACGGCGTAGCCCATGATGAGCGCGGGGCTCGGCGACTTCTTGAAGATGTTGATGAGCGCGAGGACGAAGCCGATGATCGCGCCGGCGATGTACAGGCCGGGCATCGCGGGCGACAGCTGCCAGGAGACGGCTGCCGCGATGACGACGAGCGCGAGAAGCCCGCCGGTCTTGACGATGACGTCGTCGTACGTGAGGCGGTTCGTCTGCACGGGCGTGGCCGACGGCTGCGCGTACATGTTCTCGAGCGTCGCGGCGGACGCCGCGGTGCCGTAGTCGTAGCCCTGAGCCTGGTTCCCGCGCTGCTGCACGGGGTCCTGGAAGGCCCGGCTCGACGTGAAGACGGGGTTGCTCACTGTTCCTCCTGGCAGTCGTCACAGGCCGGGCGGTCGTCCGGGCTGCTCGCGTTGTTGCGTGTTCTGTGTGGTGGAACGCGCGCGGGCCCCACATCGTTCCCGCTCGTCCCGACGCGTGCGGAACTGGTCCAAGCATGCCAGCACCGACGGACATCTCGGCACTGCTGCCGAGAGTCGGTGCCCCCGGTGGGACTCGAACCCACACTGCGTCGGGTTTAAGCCGACTGCCTCTGCCGGTTGGGCTACGGGGGCCTGCGCGCGGCGACGCGCGGCAGGCACGATCGTCCCACGGAACACACCCCGGCGAGTGGTCTAGACCAGACAGGTCGTCGTCGCCTAGGATCAACCCGATACACACCCGGAGCGAAGGAGCTCGACCATGGAACGTACTGTCACCGTCGCGATTCTCGAGGGGCTCCACGCCCGCCCGGCCGCGATGTTCGTGCAGGAGGCCAGCAAGCAGCCCGTCGCCGTGACGATCTCGCGCGGCGAGGACGCGCCCGTCGACGCCGCCTCGATCCTCGGCGTCATGACGCTCGGCGCAGCCGCTGGCGAGGTCGTCACGCTCCGCACCGAGGGCGACAGTCCCGACGACGTCACCGCGCTCGACGCCCTCGAGGCGTTCCTCAGCCAGGAGACCATCTGAGGCACGCCGACACGGCGCACCGCCTGCGCACCAGGACCTCTGCGCAACGAGGCGCCTGAGCGTCAGGAGCCCCGCGTGCACATGACACACGTCCACGCGGCACAGCGCGGGAGCACATGACCCAGCATGACGGGCCGGTGAGGATCGCTCCTCACCGGCCCGTCATCGTCCGTGCGACTCGTCTGCTAGAGCCCGAGCTCCGCGAGTGCCGGGATCCCGGCCCGCACGACCGACCGCGCCGCGACGGCGTCGGGCTGTGCGAGCGCCTCGTACGCCAGCCGCTCGCACGTCGCCCTGTCGACCGACGCGAGCACGGCCGCGACGTCCGCGAGCGCTCGGGGCGTCATCGAGAGCGACGAGACGCCGAGCCCGACGAGCACGACGGCGAGCGCCGGGTCGCCTGCGGCCTCCCCGCACACGCCGACCGGGGCCGAGCGAGCCGCTCCCCCACGGCACGTCGCCGCGACGAGCTGCAGGACAGCAGGCTGCCAGCCCGTCGAGAGCCCGGCGAGCGCCGCCGTCTCACGGTCGGCGGCCATGCAGTACTGCGTGAGGTCGTTCGTGCCGATCGATGCGAAGGCCGCGTGGGCGAGGATGTGCTCCGACTGCAGCGCGGCGGCGGGCACCTCGACCATGACGCCCGCCGTGCCGAGCCCGTGCGCGGCACACCGCTCGACGAACTCCTCGGTCTCGGCAACCGTCGCGACCATCGGCGCCATGACCCACACGTCCGCCTCCTCGGCTGCCGCTGCCGCGGCGATCGCCTCGAGCTGCCGCTCGAGCACGTCAGGGTGCTCGACGGCCGTCCGCAGGCCGCGCACGCCGAGCGCCGGGTTGGGCTCGTCGTCGGCCGTCACGTAGGCGAGGGGCTTGTCGGCTCCCGCGTCGAGGGTCCGCACGACGACCTTGCGGCCCGGGAACCTCGAGAGCACCGTGCGGTACGCGGCAACCTGCTCGTCGACGTTCGGCTCGTCGGCCCGCCCGAGGAAGCAGAACTCGGTGCGGAACAGCCCGACGCCCTCCGCGCCCGCAGCGACCGCAGCATCCGCCCCCTGCGCGTCCGCGACGTTCGCGAGCAGCGCGACCGGGTGTCCGTCGGAGGTCCGACCGTGGCCGTCGAAGGTCCGCACGACGCCCGCGAGCGCCGCGGCCGCCGCGACGTCTGCGTCCGACGGCGCAGTGTCGACCGTGCCCTCGCCGCCGTCGACGAGCACCGTCGTCCCGTCCGGGATGGCCGTCGCACCGGCGCACGCGACGATCGCCGGAATACCGAGCGACCGCGCGAGGATCGCCGTGTGCGACGTCGGACCGCCACCGGCCGTGACGATCGCGAGGACCTTCGCGGGGTCGAGCGTCGCCGTGTCGGCCGGCGCGAGGTCGGACGCCGTGAGGACGAACGGCGTGCCCGGGTCGGGCACGCCCGGCGCGGGCAGGCCGCGCAGCACCGCGACGATGCGGTCGCGCACGTCGCGTGCGTCCCGCGCTCGCTCGGCCATCATGCCGCCGAGCCCCTCGAGCTGGACGGCGATCGCCTCGGCCGCGTCCCACACGGCGCGCTCGGGCGTCGCGCCGTCGTCCGTGATGCGCTGCGCGGCGCCCTTGGCGAGCGTCGGGTCACCGGCCATCGCGGCCGTCACCGTGAGGACCTCGGCCGCCACGCCCTGAGCGCGACCGGCCCGGTCGAAGAGGTCGGTCTGGACCGCCGCGACGGCGGCCGCGACCTGCGCGACCGCCGTCTCGGCGTCTGTCCCGGCCGACCTGGGTGCCGGCGAGGGCTCAGGGACGGAGGCCGGCATCGCATGGACGACGCCGACGGCCCGCCCGGGGCTCACAGGCACCCCGGTCAGCAGCGAGGTCATGCAGTGTCACCTCCGGACGTCGTCCGGCCGGCACCGCGGGTCGCTGCGCCACCCGACGCCGCGCCGCCCGACGCGTCGTCGGCGACGAGCGCCGCCGTGTCGACGCCGTCGTCCTCGCGACCGGGGGTCTTGAGGTTCCACTTCGTGATGACGAAGCGGAAGAGGAAGTAGTAGATGACCGCGAACACGAGACCGACGGCGATGATGCCGACGGGGTTCTCGGCAATGTTCCAGTTGAGCAGGAAGTCGATCGCGCCGGCCGAGAAGCCGAAGCCGGAGCGCATCTCGAGCGCGTTGACGATCGCGAGCGACGCACCCGTGAGCACGGCGTGGATCGCGTAGAGCGGGTAAGCGACGTAGACGAACGCGAACTCGAGCGGCTCGGTCACACCCGTGACGAACGCGACGAGCGCAGCAGAGCCCATGATGCCCGCGATGACCTTGCGGTTCTGCGGCTTGGCGGTGTGGACGAACGCGAGGGCCGCGGCAGGGAGCGCGAACATCATGATCGGGAAGAAGCCCGCCTGGAACATGCCTGCGGTCGGGTCGCCAGCGAGGAAGCGCGGAATGTCACCGTGGACGACGTTGCCGGCTGCGTTCGTGAAGTCACCGAACTGGAACCACGGCATCGAGTTGAGCAGGTGGTGGAGACCGAAGGGCACGAGCAGGCGGTTGAGCGTGCCGAAGACGAAACCACCCACGACGGCCGAGCCGGTGACCCAGTCGCCGACCGCGGTGAACGCGGCGTCGAAGGCCGGGTAGACGAACGACGCGACGACGGCGATGAGGACGGAGACGCCCGCCGTGATGATCGGCACGAAGCGGCGACCTCCGAAGAACGCGAGGTACGCCGGCAGCTTGATGCGGTAGTACTTCTGATAGAGCAGCGCAGCGGTGAGGCCGATGACGATGCCCCCGAGGACGCCGTAGTTGATGAGCACCTGGGTGGGCGCTCCTGCCCCTGCTGCCACTCCTGCCTGGACGAGCGCCGTGTAGTCGCCGTCCTGGGCCGCGGCGAGCGCCGCCGGATCCACGCCGGTGAGCACGTCCGCGGGGACGACAGCATCAGGCTTGCCCAGGATGTAGGGCGACATCGCCTTCGTGACGCCCGTGAAGACGAGGTAGCCGATGATCGCGGCGAGGCCGGTCGAGCCGTCGGACTTGCGCGCATACCCGATGGCGACGCCGATCGCGAAGAGGATCGGCAGGTTGTCGAGGAGTGCGCCACCGGCGGCCGCGAGGACCTGCGCGACGGGGACGAGCCAGTCAGCGTTCTTGCCGAGGCCGTCGGCACCGAGCATGTCGGGCTGCCCCAGGCGCAGCAGCAGCGCCGCGGCGGGGAGCGAGGCGATGGGAAGCATGAGGGAACGGCCCACGCGCTGGAGCTGGGCGAACCCTGGGATGGTCCGCTTCGCGCGTGGTGCGGTCTGGTCGACCGTGGTCATGGCACTCCTTCGGGTCACGTCACGGCGAGGCTTCGGTGCGTCGTCGGACGGTGGTCGTGAGGTGATGTCGTGGAGCCGGTGGTGCATCGGCGGCGACCGTCGTCGGTCGTCCCCCGGGTCCTGGCGTACAGTCGTGGGACAAGTTGTCTGGACCACTTGCCACCACAGTGGTCTAGACATGATGATGTGTCAAGCGCTCCGGCGACGGAGACCACGTCCCGACGACGGGACGACCCAGGGAGGGGGACCAGCGCCATGACGCCGCAGCAGGCTGCGCGCCGCCACAAGCACCTCGTCGTGCGGGACTACCTCGCCGAGCTCATCGCCACCGAGCTCGAGGTCGGCGATGCCGTGCCCTCGGAACGCGCCCTCACCGAACGCTTCGACGTCTCCCGCATGACCGTCCGTCAGGCCCTCGACGCCCTCGTCGCCGAGGGCACCCTCGTCCGCGAGCAAGGCCGCGGCACCTTCGTCGCACCGCGCCACGCCGACTTCGAGATGCGCCTCACGACGTTCGGCGAGGAAGCCCGCCGCCGCGGCCTCGAACCGGGCGCCGAGGTGCTCGAGGCCACGACCGGACCCGCGAGCCCACGCGTCGCCCGCGGCCTCGACCTCGACGTCGGCGCGCCCGTCCACCACGTCGCCCGGCTCCGCACCGCCGACGACACACCCATGAGCATCGAGTCCTCGTGGATCCCCGCCCACCTCGCCCCCGGCCTCCTCACCGACGGCGTCCCCGACAGCCTCTACGCCGTCCTCCGCGCGCTCGACCTCGCCCCCACGTGGGGCGAGGACACGCTCCAGGCGGCCGACGCGACCCCCGACGAAGCCAGGCTCCTCGGCATGACGACGCAGCGAGCCGTCATGCGCACCCAGCGCCGCTCCTACGCAGGCCAGACCGCCGTGATGTACACGCAGTCGACGTTCCGCGGAGACCGCTACAGCGTCTTCGTCCCCCTCCGCGAGGCACGGCCCATGCTCGTCCCCCGCCCCGCACGCACCGCACCCCCCGTCCCCGAAGTCCTCACTCCCACCCCGGAAGGAGCCTCATGAGCACGTCCGACCAGGAGCGCGCTGCTGCGATCCTCGCCGCGCTCGGCGGCGTCGACAACATCGTCGAGATCGACCCGTGCACCACCCGCCTCCGCGCACTCGTCACCGACCCCGCGGTCGTCGACGCCGCCGCCCTCAAGGCGGCCGGCGCCTACGGCGTCACGAGCCACGGTCGCGTCGTCCAGGTCGTCGTCGGCCCCGAGGTCGACACGATCGCCTCCGCGCTCGACGACCTCATGTAGCAGGCCCAGTACCCGACATCGCACGCACCGCAACCACGCGCCGCACGAGGCCGACCGGGCACCACCGACGCCCGCCGCACGTTGACACCCGCACCACAGCACCCAAGGAGCACACCATGAGCAAGGCCTCCCAGATCCTCGCGGCCCTCGGCGGCGACTCGAACATCATCGATCTCGAGCCCTGCATCACCCGCCTGCGCGTCGAGGTCGAGGACCCCGCGCTCGTCGACGAGGCCGCCCTCAAGGCCGCCGGCGCGATCGCCGTCGTCATGGGCGGCGATGCCGTCCAGGTCATCGTCGGACCCGAGGCCGACACCCTCGCCTCCGACATCGAGGACCTGCGGTGACCGCACCCCTCGACATCCTCGCGCCCGTCGCCGGACGCACCATGGCGATGGCCGACGTCGACGACCCCGTGTTCTCCGCGGGCTACGTCGGCCCCGGCGTCGCCATCGTCCCCGACCCCGAGGCCGGACGCGATGCCGTCGCCCCCATCGACGGGACGATCGTCAAGGTCCACCCCCACGCGTTCGTCATCGCGGGCACCGACGGCCGCGGCGTCCTCGTCCACCTCGGCATCAACACCGTCCAGCTCGACGGCGACGGCTTCACCGTCCACCACCAGCAGGGCGACACCGTGCAGCGCGGCGACGTCCTCATCTCGTGGGACCCCGCCGCCGTCGAGGCAGGCGGCCGCTCCGCCGTCTGCCCCGTCGTCGCCCTCGACGCCCCGGCCGACGCACTCACCGGCGCCCCCGCCGACGGCACCGACGTCACCGTGACCGACACCCTGTTCGTCTGGGGCTGACCGGCGCAGCACCCCCAGCACGGCACGACGAAGGGCCAGGACGTCGAGCGTTCAACGTCCTGGCCCTCCGTGGTTCCCGGAACAGTGCGGTCCCACGAGCAACGCGGTCCCCGGGACAGCGTGGTTCCCTGAGTAGCCCGGCGAGGAGCTGTCAGGCCTTGTCGTCGGCCTTCGGATCCGCGGCGAGCGCAGCGTCATCAGGCGTCGTCGCCGCACCCGCCGCCTGCGTCGGCGCGGGCGGCTGCGACGCCGCACGGAACGCCGCGCGCGGGTCGTGGATCGAGCCGAGCGAGATGACCTCGCGACGGAGGAACAGCGCGCCCGTCCACCCTGCCATGATGCGGATCTTGCGGTTCCACGTCGGCATCGCCATGACGTGGTACGTGCGGTGGAGCACCCACGCGAACCAGCCACGCACCTTGATCCTGCCGAACATCTGCGCGACGCCCTGGTACATCCCGAGCGACGCGACCGCGCCGACGTTCTTGTGCCGGTACTCGGTCGGCTCGACCGAGCGCAGCGCCTTCGCGAGGTTCTCGCCGAGGCGGTTCGCCTGACGGATCGCGTGCTGCGCGTTGGGCGGGCAGGTGCCGCCCGCGACGAGGTCAGGGACCGCGGCACAGTCGCCGGCCGCCCACGCGTCCGGCACGACCGTGCCGTCGGCGTCGACCACCTGGAGGAACGCGTTCGTCGTCACGCGGCCGAGCTTGTCGAGCGGCAGGTCCGAGTCCTTGAGGACGGGGTTCGCCTTGACGCCCGCGGTCCAGACGACCGTGTCCGCGTCGAACTCCTGCCCGTTCGACAGGACGATATGACCGTCGACGCACGAGCTGAGGAACGTCGAGAGATAGATCTCCATGTCGCGCTTGCGCAGCTGGTCGAGCGTGTACCCACCGAGCTCGGCCGACACCTCCGGGAGGATCCGCGGCGAGCCCTCGACGAGCACGAACCGCAGGTCGGACGCGTCGATCTCCGGGTAGTACTTCACCGCGGCGCGCGCCATCGACTCGACCTCACCGATCGCCTCGACGCCCGCGAATCCGCCGCCGACGAAAACGAACGTCAGCATGCGCCGGCGCGTCTCTGGATCCCACGTCGAGCTCGCGACGTCGATGCGGTTGAGCACCTGGTTGCGGACCGCGATCGCCTCCTCGACCGTCTTGAAGCCGATCGCCGTCTCCGCCAGGCCCGGGATGGGCAGCGTGCGCGACACGGCGCCGAGGCCGACGACGAGGTGGTCGTAACGGATCGTGTACGCGTCGCCCGACTCGGGCTGGATCGTCACGCGGCGTCCCGCGTGATCGATGTGCGTGACGAGACCCTGGAGCAGGTCGACGCCCTTGACGGCGCGACGCAGCGGGGCGACGACATGACGGCCGTCGATCGATCCGGCCGCCGCCTCGGGCAGGAACGGCTGGTAGGTCATGTAGGGGCGCGGATCGACGACGACGATCGCCGCCTCCCGCCCGCCGAGCCGCTTGCGGATGCGCCGGGCCGAGTAGAGGCCGACGGATCCGCCACCGAGCACGACGATGCGGGGCACCTTACGGGACGTGGTCGCGGCCGACTTTTGGGCGCGCGCAACCTCGGTCAGTTCATCCTGGGGCATGCCCCCATCGTATATCCGCACGGAGCCGCAGGCCCGGGTGGTTTCGTCACACGGGTGGTTGCGTCACACGGGGGGCGTCGGACCCGAGAACGGTAGGAGGACGGTGGACACTCGGTGGTAGCGAGCGCACACGGCCAGCCAGAGCCGTCAGGCGCGCGCGGCCGAGAGCGCGATGCCGTCGAGGATGTCGTGCTCGCTCGTGAGGACGTCCGCGAGCACGCCCCCGCGCTCGGCGACACGCTGCGCGACGCGCGCGACGACCTCCGACCACACGAGCGCGCCCGCCGCGATGACGTCGACCCGCCCCGGGTGCATGAAGCCGAGCGCCGCACGCTCCTCGCGCGGCATCGTGAGGAGGTCCTCACACGCCGCGAGAACGACGTCGACGGGCAGGACAGCGCCGTTGATCGCGTCACGGTCGTACGCCGGCAGGCGCAGCGCGTGCGCCGTCACCGTCGTCACCGTCCCGGCCAACCCGACGAGCGTGCGTGCCGCCCCGAGGTCGACGTGCGCCTCCGCGACGTCGAGCGCCGCACGGACGTCCGCGCGCGCCGCCGCGACCTGCTCAGCGGTCGGCGGATCCGACACGAGGTGCCGCTCCGTCATGCGCACGCAACCGACGTCCATCGAGAACTCCCCGGCTGGCACCTCCGTGCCGAGCACGAGCTCCGTCGAGCCGCCGCCGAGGTCGACGACGACGTACGGAGCCTCGTGCCCGTCGCCGATGACGCTCGTCGCACCAGAGAACGACAGGCGCGCCTCCTCGGCGCCCGCGACGACCTCCGGCTCGACGCCGAGGATCTCCCGCACCCCGTCGACGAACTCCTGCCGGTTGCGCGCGTCCCGCGTCGCCGACGTCGCGACGAACCGCACCCGCTCCGCGCCTAGCCTGGCGATCGTCGCCGCATAGTCGCGCGTCATCTCAAGCGTCCGCGCGAGCGCCACCGGGTCGAGCACGCCCGTCCGGTCGACACCCGCCCCGAGGCGCACGACCTCCATGCGCCGCACGAGGTCCGTGAGCGTCCCGTCGGACGCGACGTCCGCAACGAGAAGACGGATCGAGTTGGTTCCACAGTCGATGGCAGCTACGCGAGTCACGTCGGACATCCTCCCACCACCGTCGGACAGTGCCGGAACCCGAACCACGTCCCGAGGCGCGGAGAGCGCCGCCGCCCCGAGGCACAGCGACCTGCGCGCACGACCCGCGTCGGCTCCGGCCGTTCCCTTCGGCCTTGCTGCGACCTGCGCACACGGCGAGAGCTCCGTCGACCGCGACGGTGGTCGGCGTCGGCGCGGGCGGAGGTCAGCAGTAGCAGCGGTCCCGGGACCACGTCCCGGCCGCTGCGATGAGCGCGAGCGCCTCGTCACCGAGCGGCTGCACGCCCGGCCCGGCCGCGAGCGCGTGCCCGACGAGCACATGGAGGCACTTCACCCTGGTCGGCATGCCGCCCGCCGAGATCCCGTCGATCTCCTCGACGTGCCCGAGCGCTTCACGCTCCGCGAGATAGTGCTCGTGCGCCTTGCGGTAACGCGCCGCCAGGTCCTCGTCCTCGAGGAGCCTCGCGGACATCTCCTTCATCACACCGTTCGCCTCGAGCGTGCTCGCGCCTGCGACGAGCGCCGGGTGCGTGAGGTAGAACGTCGTCGGGAACGGCGTGCCGTTCTCGAGCCGCGGAGCAGTTCGCACGACGAGCGGACGACCGCACACGCACCGTGCTGCGATCCCCACGACTCCGCGTGCCTCACGCCCCAGCTGCTCGTGCAGCGCGACAAGGTCCGCTGCCGTCACCGTCTCGTCGACGGCAGAAGCCACGCCATCCTCGGACGGCTGCGGCACGGTCGGGTCGATCTGCTCGGTCACGGGACTCCCATCGGGGCGGCTGCGGGGACCCCGCCATTGTCCCTCACTGCACGAGGCACAGAGCGCAGCGACCGCACCGCCGGACAGCGGGTCAGGGGGTCGCGTCGCCCGCGCCGTCGCCGCTGTCGGTGTCGGTGTCGGTGTTGGGGTCGTCGTCGTCGGCGTCGGCGGCCGGCACCTTCGTCACAGCCGCACCGTCCTCCGTCACCTCGACCGTGCCGGCGACCTCGAACGAGTTCCACATCGTCGCGTACCAGGGAGCGTCGGCGAAGCCGACGTCGACCGGGCCCTCCGTCACCCCCTTGCCCGTCTCCGGGTTGACATTCTCGACGACCGACTCCGGGTCGAGCACCCGCAGCGCAACCTCGCCCGGGTACACGTACGCGAGCCGCTCGCGCGCCTGCGCCGCGACGAACGCGTCGTCGTTCCACCGCCCGAGCTCGTACCGCAGCTCCTCATTGCGCGCCTTCGCGTCCTCGACCTGCTGACGCATCGACTGGAGCTCCGCGGCCTGCGCGAAGTACGCGCGCACCGTCGGGAACAGCAGGACGAACGCGAGCATCGCCACGACGAACAGCACGATCGACCGCACCGTAAGGATGCGCGGCCACGCCGACGCGGTCGTGACCGGCCGCTCGACACCCGGCGCCACGCGCGGCTCGCGGCCCGCAGGCCGCGTGCTCGCGGGACGCCCCGCCCCCGTCCGGCCGCTGCCCGGCCTTCCGGCAGCGCCCTTCGACGGCGTCCGAGGCGCGCTCGGGCGCGCACGTGTGCCCGACGACCGCGACGGGCCGCCCGGGGACGCGGGACGACGAGAGCTCACGGCACCATCCTGCCCGCTGCACGGCCCGTCCGGGACCAGCGACCCGCATCCACGCACTGTCTTCACCACCACAGGCGCGCCGCGCTCTCTCCTCACCCCGGCTCACCACCCCGAGCGACTCGTAGGGCCGCAGCACCATCGAACAGTGTTCGAGGCCTACGAGTCGGCGAAGGAGCGGGGATGGACGTTTCAGGGCGGGACCGCTCGGGCGGGGTGGCTCGGGCGGGGGTGGCTCAGGCGGGGGTGGCTCAGGCGGGGGTGGCTCAGGCGGGGGTGGCTCAGGCGGGGGAGGCTCAGGCGGGGAGTGATCCGACGCTGACGACGAAGGCCGGACCCCCGCAGGGATCCGGCCTCGTCAGACGGTCAGCGCCGCCCCGAGCTCACGCGTCCCAGGGCCTCAGCCCGGGGACGCGAGAACTCACTTGCCCCAGCGCGGGAACGCCGAGCGGCCCGCGTACACCGCGGCCTCGCCGAGCGCGTCCTCGATGCGGAGGAGCTGGTTGTACTTGTTGATGCGCTCGCCACGGGCAGGAGCACCCGTCTTGATCTGGCCAGCGTTGACCGCGACCGAGAGGTCAGCGATCGTCGTGTCCTCGGTCTCACCCGAGCGGTGCGACACCATCGCCGTGAAGCCGGCACGCTGCGCGAGCTGGACGGCCTCGAGGGTCTCGGTGAGCGTGCCGATCTGGTTGAGCTTGACGAGGAGCGAGTTCGCCGACTTCTCCGCGATGCCGCGCGCAAGACGCTCGGGGTTCGTGACGAAGAGGTCGTCGCCGACGATCTGCACCTTGTCGCCGACCTTCGCGACGAGCTTGGCCCAGTCGCTCCACTCGTCCTCGGACAGCGGGTCCTCGATCGAGACGAGCGGGTAGTCCGTGACGAGCTGCTCGTAGTAGGCGATCATCTCGTCGCCCGACTTCGTGCCGCCCTCGAACTGGTAGGCGCCGTCCTTGAAGAACTCGGTCGCAGCGACGTCAAGCGCGAGCGCGACGTCCTCGCCCGGCTTGAAGCCAGCCTTCTCGATCGCGACGAGGATGAGGTCGAGAGCGGCACGGTTCGACGAGAGGTTCGGCGCGAAGCCGCCCTCGTCACCGAGACCCGTCGCGAGACCCTCGGACTTGAGGACCGACTTGAGCGAGTGGTAGACCTCGGCACCCGTGCGCAGGGCCTCCTTGAAGGAGGACGCGCCGATGGGGGCGACCATGAACTCCTGGATGTCGACGTTCGAGTCCGCGTGCGAGCCGCCGTTGAGGATGTTCATCATCGGGACGGGCAGGACGTGGGCGTTCGGGCCGCCGACGTAACGGTAGAGGTCGAGACCGGCCTCGTCCGACGCGGCACGGGCCACGGCGAGCGAGACACCGAGGATCGCGTTGGCGCCGAGCTTGCCCTTGTTGGGTGTGCCGTCGAGCTCGATGAGCGTCTGGTCGATCGCACGCTGGTCCTCGACGTCGAAACCGAGGATCTCCGGGGCGATCTCCTCGTTGACAGCGTCAACAGCACCCTGGACGCCCTTGCCGAGGTAGCGGCCCTTGTCGCCGTCACGACGCTCGACGGCCTCGAACGCACCGGTCGACGCGCCAGAGGGGACGCCCGCGCGGGCGGTCACGCCGGAGTCGAGGGCGACCTCGACCTCGACGGTCGGGTTGCCGCGCGAGTCGAGGATCTCGCGTGCGTACACGCCTTCGATGATGGCCACAGAGAACTCCTTCAGATGACTGTGTGGTGGTCGCTCCCAGGGTAGTCGCCCCCGCCCGCGCGCGGGACCCGTCTTTCGTCCTACGGACGCCGTGCGTCACCGGCCCGACGTGCCGCGCCCTCCTCCGTGCGGCACGTCGTTCGCGCCCCGGACGTGCCGCGACCCCGGCAGCGGTGGACTGCCGGGGTCGCGGTGGCACGGGCTCAGCCCGTGACGCTTACTTGCCGATGCGCGCGAGCGAGACCGAGAACGTGTCCCAGTCCTCCTTCTCCATCGACGTCGACTCGTCCGCCGAGTACGCCTTCGTGGCATTGTCGAGGACGGTGGGGTCGTGCGACAGCGAGTTGATCCCCGACTGACCGAACGTGCTGATGAGCTGGACACCCAGTCCCTGCGACTCGAGCTTCGCCGCCGTGAGCCCGGGCTACGCGAGCGGGATCGACATCTCGTAGAACGTGTCCTGGGCCTTGCTGTGCCCGGCCTTGAGGAGGTCCGAGTATTTGCTCGCGTCCGTGAGGTCCGCGGGCGTGTAGCCCTCGTAGCCGTTCTTCTTGATGCCCATGAGGGTCGAGCCCGTGAAGCCGTCACCGGCCTTCTACTTCACGCCACCGGCGGTGAAGCCGAGCACGTTGGCGGGCTTGTCGTCGAACGCGCCGCTCGCGTTGAGCGAGAAGATCGACGGTTGGCCGACACCCGGCTTCGCGGAGAACATCGCGAGCACCGCGTCCTCGAGGCCGTGACCCGCAGGGCTCGGATGCTTGAGCTCGACGACGAGCGTCACGGGGCGTCCTGCGCCGACCGCGAGCGCCACGGGCTCGGCGAGCGTGAGCACCTGGGCGTCCTGCGCGCCGTGGGACGCAGGCGCTGCGGCGGTGCTGCGCCACGACCACACGTCGAGTGCGCGGAGCTCGGCGAGCGACAGCGCATGGAGCGGGCCGGACGCGTCCGAGGTGCGGTCGAGAATCGCGTCGTGCCAGAGGACGACCTCGCCGTCCGCGGTGAGCTGCACGTCGCACTCGAGGCCGTCGGCGCCCTGCGCGAGCGCCTCGACGTAGGCGGCGCGCGTGTGCTCCGGATAGGTCGCGGAGGCACCGCGATGGGCGATGAACTGGGTCACGCGTGCGACGCTACCGCCCCGAGGCGTCCAGGCCGCTGCCGGCCCGCGTCACGTCCCCGACCTCTCGCACAGGCCGCACGGCGCCTCGACGCGCGTCCCGCGAGGGACGGACGCTCAGCCTGCCTGCTCGACGACTGCCTCGAGCTCGGCGACCCGCTTCTCGAGGATCGAGCGCTGCCGCTGGGTCTCGACGAGCTCCGTCCTGAGGTCGACGACCTCGAGTGCGGCACTCTTGTCGTCCGCGCCGAGGGACGCACCGATGCCGAAACCGAGCACGCCGGTCGTGAGGGCGACCGCGACGAGGACCGTCACCGGCTTCCACGAGGGGGTCGTCGCGTGGTCGTCGGGCGCGAGCGCCGCGACGGTCGTCTCGAGCCACTGCCCGTGCGCGGGGCCGATGGTGCGCGTGCGGTCCGGTGGCGTCGTCATGGAGTCCCCTTCGTCGCCGTATGCCGCGATCCTCCCACGTCGGACGGTCCGTCCGCCACGGACGCCGCGGGCGCCACGGACGCGACGGACGCGACGGGCGCCACGGACGCGACGGTGCCCCCGGCGCGCGTCGCGCGTCGGGGGCACCGTGTGTCACCCGCGGGGCTCGGGTGTCACTTCCAGGAGACGGAGGCGGTGAAGCTGCCGCTCGAGGACGTCGAGCCGGTGCGGTTGGCACCGGATTCCCAGACGACGTTGCCGTTGCCGTCCTTCTTGATGAACTTGTACTCGAAGGACGTGCCGGCAGGGATGTCGACCGTGCCGGTCCAGACCGGGTAGGTCGCGGCCGACAGCGGCTTGGCGTTCGCCGCGTTCCACGAACCCAGGGCCGCGATCGACCCGACGACGTAGACGTTCTGGCCCCACACCGTCGGCGCGTTGACGGAGAAGGTCGCGGCGGTCGTCGCAGGGGTCGTCGGCGGGTCCGTCGGCGTCGTGGTGCCGCACGGGTCGGTGCTCGTCACGGAGCCGTTGTTCACGGCGACGACGGAGCCCGAGAGACTGTAGTCCTTGGAACTGTTGTTGTCCCACGTGCCCGAGCCGTTGTTGAACGCGGCCGTGGCGCCCGAGGCGCCGCCCGTGATCGTGCGGCTCACCCAGCCGGTGCAGGCGGCGACGAGGTCCGCGCCGGGTGCGGTCGTCCACGCGCCGGAGCCGACCTTGTAGTGGACCTTGTACGCGCTCCAGCCCTTCGACGTCGAGTAGTACACCTTGAGGTCACCGGAGGCGGGCGGCTCGGTCGTCGTGGGCGGGTCGGTCGGCTGGGGCGTGCCGGCCCTGACGAGCGCGAGCGCACCATACTGCGGGACCGTCGCCGTGAACTCGCCGGAGCCGTTGACCGTGTAGGTCTTGCCCGTGGCCGAGACGACGTCGGTGTACGTGCCCGCAGGGAGCGACGTCTTGTAGGTGCGCGTCGAGGGCGAGGCCTCGTTGTTGAGGACGAGGAAGCCCTTGTCGCCGCGTCCGAAGGCGATCTGGTTGTTGCCGTTGTCCCACCAGTTCGTCACGGAGGTACCCGCGACGAGGTTGTGGAACTTCACCATGCCCGTGATCTCAGGCTTGCGCTGGATGCACGTCCATGAGCTGCTCGAGCACGAGGCGTCCGGGACCTTGTTCCCCGTCGCACCGGGTGCGCCTGCGTCCTTGTCCGTCCACGTGTAGCCCGTGTAGACGGACGGCGAACCGTAGGGCCAAGCGAGCATGAACGCGTTGGCGAGCGTGTACTTCGCTCCCCACTTGTAGTTCATGGTCTCGCCGTTGCGCTCGGTGTCGTGGTTGTCGACGAACACCCCAGCGCGGTCGGACGGCAGCTTGCCGTCGCCGATCGAGCGCAGGTTCTTGATCTGCCCGTCGAAGTGCGTCTTGAGTTCACGGGCGTAGTGGAACTCGTGGGAGTCGCCCGAGCCCAGGTACTCCGACGGCTGGATCGGCTCACCGTGCGCGCCGATGACCTCGTGGACCCAGAAGACGTCCGGCTTCGACAGCTTCGCCTTGATGGCCTCGAGGTCCGCCGCCGGGATGTGCTTGGCAGCGTCGACACGGAAGCCCGCAACGCCCATGGAGATGAGGTCGTTGAAGTACCCGGCGATCTTCGTGCGCACGTAGTCCGACGACGTGCGCAGGTCCTGGAGCGACACGAGCCGGCAGTTCTGGACGTTGTACCGGTCGCCGTAGTTGTTGATGTTCGACTTGCAGTCGTTGAAGTCGTTCGGGCCGTAGAGGCCAGGGTAGTTCTCGACCGAGTAGGACGAGCCGCCCGTCCCGGTGCCGCCGCCCTTGTCGGCGCCCGCCATGTGGTTGACGACGGCGTCGGCAATGATGCCCACACCCGCGTTCTTGCACGTGTCGATCATGTTCTGGTACTCAGCACGCGTGCCGAGCTTGGACTCGATCTTGTACGACACCGGCTGGTAGGAGGTCCACCACTCGGTGCCCTGGATGTGCTCCTGCGGCGGCGAGGTCTGGACGTACCCGTAGCCCGCAGGCCCGATCGTCGTCGTGCACTCCTGCGCGATCGCGTTCCACGACCATTGGAACATGTTGAGGATGACGTCGCCGCGCCCGTTCGGCGACGAGACGGAGGTGGGGGGCTGGGGCGTCGCGCCCTGCGCCGGGAGGGGGAGGGCCGCGAGGCCCGACCCGGCGACGGCGACCGCGGCCGCAGCCGCAAGAAGTCGCCTGCCGCGCCGCTCACGCGACGAGACGGGGGGATGGACGGGGTAGTGCATTGAATGGCTCCTTGCTCAGGATCGTCGATGACCCGTTCCTGGCGCTGCGACATCGCCGCGCCCGCGCCGGTCGCCTCCCGCAAGACTCCGGCCCGCGAATGAAACCTTACGGAAAGTTGCGAGGGCCACAACCCGAGGCGCCCCGGGGTCGGCGACTGCACCCATCGGCGCGCAGAACCGAGCGGGTCGTACAAGATGGGATGTTCTCCGGCGGTCCGCATGGCGAGACCTCGCGGTTCTGCACGTCCCGCACGACCCCACCCCCACCAGCCACGCCAGCCCCCCGGCCCCAGCCCCGCACGCCCCACTCCAGCGGTCCCGCCCGCCCCGCGGACACGACCGCGGCCACAACCGTCGAGCCGCGCCCCTCCGTACCTCGGTCACAGGCCCCATTGGTCGCGGGCCCCCACCCTCGGTCGCGGACCTCTTGGTCGCGGGCCCTCACCCTCGGTCGCGGACCTCTTGGTCGCGGACCCTCTCAGTCGCGGGCCTCCTCAGCCACAGCCCCCTCACGCTCAACCCTCCGCGCCACGGCTGTGAGCCGCGCCGTCCGGACCCGCAGCTCGCTCTCGAGATCGACCCCGGCCGCGTCCGCCTCCGCGACGAGCTCGACCAGCCGCTCGCCGAGCTCGCCACCCGCCGTGCGCGCCCCGACCTCACCGGACGCCGGATCCCCGCCGTGCAGGTCGCCGAGCGCTGCCTCGAGGAGCCCAGCCCGCCGTAGCCGTCCTCGCACCTTCTGCGCGGCCGCGAGCGCTCCGAGCCCCGCCGGAATACCGTCGAGCACCGACTCCCGCCGCTTCTCGCGCGCCTTGAGCGCGTCCCACTGCGCGTCGAGGTCACCCAACGGCGTGCCCGCAAAGACGTGGGGGTGCCGGTGGACGAGCTTTGTCGTGAGGTCCCGCACGACGTCCTCGACGTCGAACGGGTCGTCCGCGTCCTCCTGCGCGACCCGGGCGTGGAAGACCACCTGGAGCAGGACGTCGCCGAGCTCCTCACGCAGGCCCTCGCGGTCACCTGTCTCGATGGCCTCCGCAAGCTCGGCCGATTCCTCGAGCAGGTACCGCACCAGGCTCTCGTGCGTCTGCTCGGCGTCCCACGGGCAACCACCCGGGGACCGCAGGCGGTCCATCGTGCTGACGAGGTCGTCCCAGGCATCGCTCATGGAGCCATCATGACCCAGCCGGCCCCGCGTGCAGGAGGCGCCCGGGGCGTCGCCGCCACTCGTCAGCAACGACCCGGACGCGGGGCCGGGGCGGACGACCGCCGCGGTGCGGCGGCAGGGGGTGGGTCCGACCCGGAGCGTGGACGTCAGTACGCGCCCTCGTGCGCGAGCACCGCACGGAACGTGCGCGCGAGGATGAGCACGTCACCGACGAGCGACCAGTTCTCGACGTAGTAGAGGTCCTTGCGCAGGCCCTCTTCCCACGAGAGGTCGGACCGCCCCGAGACCTGCCACAGCCCGGTGAGGCCGGGCTTGACGAGCATCCGACGTGGCGCGTGGCCGTCGTACTGTGCGACCTCCGTCGGCAGCGGGGGCCGCGGTCCGACGAGGCTCATGTCGCCGCGCAGCACGTTGAGCAACTGCGGAAGCTCGTCGAGCGAGTACCGACGCAGGACCGCGCCGACCCGCGTGACCCGCGGGTCGTCACGCATCTTGAAGAGCGGACCGGCGCCCTCGTTCGCGGCGGCGAGGGTCGCGAGCTCCGCGTCGGCGCCGACGCGCATCGAACGGAACTTGAGCATCTGGAAGGGCCTGCCGTCGCGCCCGACCCGCCGCTGCCGGTAGAGCACGGGGCCTGAGCTCGTCGCGCGCACGCACACTGCGATGACGAGCATCGGCAGCGCGAGGACGAGCAGCGCTGCGAGCGCGAGACCCCGGTCGAGCGCCGACTTCGCGACGTAGCGCGCGCCCGAGAACTGCGGCGCATCGACGTGCACGAGGGAGAGGCCCTCGGCCGGGCTGAGGACGACCCGCGGTCCGGCGACGTCGACGAGCCCGGGAGCGACGATGAGGTCCGTGCCCGTCGACTCGAGCCGGTAGCCGAGGTCTCGCACGACGCCCGCCGTCAGACTGTCGGCCCCGACGACCGCGACCGCGTGCGCCTGCACGACCCGCACCTGGTGGGGGACGTCCGCGACGTCGCCGAGCACGGGGATCCCGGCGATAGTCTCGCCCGCGAGCGGGTCGCCCCCGGGGATGCACGCGCCCACGACGAGGTAGCCGGCCCGCGGGTTGCTGTTGAGGTCCGCGACGAGCTCCGCGACGCAGGTCCGCGAGCCCGTGACGATGAGGCGCGACAGTGCGCGTCCCTCGTCCCGGAGGCTCTTGAGGTAGGTGCGCGCGCCGAAGCGCGCGAGGAGCACGAGGGGCAGCCCGGCAACGAAGAGCACGACGACGACCGCGCGGTCGACTCCCGCGCCCACGAGGAACGCGGCGAGCCCGACGGCCGCGACGACGTGCCAGCTGGCCCGCCACACCCGCGAGTACTCCTCGAGCCCGATCCCGACGATCCGCCGGTCTCGCGTCTTCTCGACGACGAGCCCGCCGAGCCACAGGACGACGACGAGCGCCGCGACGACCGCCCGGCCCGCGACGTCGCCGCCCGACCACGGGCGCACGGCGACGGTCGCGGCGGCGAGGATCGCCGCAGCGTCGAGAAGCGTCACGAGCGACGAGTACCGTCCCGTCCACGGGACGCTGTCGAGGATGCGGCGCCTGCCGGCGACCCGCGGCGTGACGACGCTGCCGTCCGGCGTCGTGACGGCGCTGCCGTCCGGCGTCGTCCGCGCTCCAGGAGCGCCGCCGAGTCGCGGCGCGTGGACGGTCGCGAAGAACCGGCGGACGCCCGAACCCACCGCCGAGTCCGCCCCGGCCGGGAGCCCGACGGGGAGCCTGCCGGGGAGAGGTGCACCAATCGGGTGGGCCACGTCAACGTCTACGTCACTCGGTCGCGACGCCCGCGAGCGTCGCGAGAGGGTCGAGGAGGGAGAGCGCACGCCGCAGCTGCGTGCTCGAGGTGTGCATCGTGTAGGGGAAGTAGACGACCTCGACCCCGACGTCGCCGAAGCGGCGCTCGAGGTCCTCGCCCGCGGCAGTGCCGCGCCAGTCGTCACCCTTGAAGAAGAGGTCGAAGGGGTGCTCGCGCCACGTCTGGAGCTTGTCGGGCTGGGTCTCGACGACGACCTCGTCGACGAACCGCACGCTGCGGACGATCTCCGCACGCTCGAGCGCAGGCACGACGGGACGGCGACCCTTCGCGAGCTCGAGCATGTCGTCGTCGACGACGCCGGCGATGAGGTAGTCGCAGCGCGCGGCTGCGTGCCGCAGGACGTTGAGGTGACCGACGTGAAAGAGGTCCCACGCGCCCGGTGCGTACCCGACCACCTTGCGCGCCGCCCCTGCGGCACGCACCTGCCCTGCACCCATGTGCTCTGCTCCCCATCCGTCGACCGCCGGCGCGGCATTCCGGCCCGCGCCAAGCGCGGCGCCCCCGGCCCCGCTGGACCCAACCTAGGAGCGAGTCGGGATCAACCGGCACCCCTGTGCGGGGTGGGGGTCGGGTGACCTGCGCGGGTGAGACTCAAGGCGCGGGGTGAGGCGCGGGCGAGCAGAGGTATCAGCCGGGTGGGAGCATCCTTGCCGACTACCCCGACGTCCCACGCGCCGCCGCCGAGGCGACGTTCCCGAGAACGATCGCCTCGACGAACTGCCGCGCCCAGGCGAGGACCTCCGCCCCGTGCAGCGGCCGACCGCCGATGCGCGCCGTCGTCGGGAACGGGACGAGCACCGCCCGGATCGCGGGCTTGAGCATGCTGCCCGGGTAGAGCCGCTGGAGGCGCAGCGTCGCCGACTCGGGCAGCTCGAGCGGTGCGAAGCGGATGTGCTTGCCCTGCGCCGTGACGTCGCGCAGACCCGCGGCCCGCACGAAGTTCCGGAACGACGCGACCTCGAAGAGTGCCGCAACGGCCTCGGGCACAGGCCCGTAGCGGTCGACGAGCTCGGCCCGCACCTCCGCGAGGACCTCGTCCGTCTGCGCGGCCGCGATCTTCTGGTACGCCTCGAGCCGCAGCCGCTCGTGCGCGATGTAGTCGTGCGGCACGTGCGCGTCGACCGGGAGCTCGATCGAGACCTCGGGAGCCTCCTCCTCCGCGTCACCCCGGTAGGCCGCGACGGCCTCACCGACCATGCGCACGTAGAGGTCGAAGCCGACACCCGCGATATGCCCCGACTGCTCACCGCCGAGGAGGTTGCCCGCACCACGGATCTCGAGGTCCTTCATGGCGATCTGCATACCCGCACCAAGGTCGGTGTGGGCCGCCATCGTCGCGAGGCGGTCGTGCGCCGTCTCCGTGAGCGGCTTCTCCGGCGGGTAGAGGAAGTACGCGTACGCGCGGTCGCGGCCACGACCCACGCGCCCGCGCAGCTGGTGGAGCTGCGAGAGGCCGAGGACGTCGGCCCGCTCGAGGATGAGCGTGTTGGCGTTCGAGATGTCGAGGCCCGTCTCGATGATCGTCGTCGACACGAGGACGTCGAACTTCTTGTCCCAGAAGTCCTGGATCACCTGCTCGAGCTGGTTCTCGTTCATCTTGCCGTGCGCCGTCGCGATCCGGGCCTCCGGCACGAGCTCCTGGAGCCGGGCCGCAGCCTTCGAGATCGTGTCGACCTTGTTGTGGACGTAGAAGACCTGCCCCTCGCGCAGCAGCTCGCGCCGCACGGCCGCCGTGATCTGCTTGTCGTCGTACGCGCCGACGTACGTGAGCACCGGGTGACGCTCCTCCGGGGGCGTCTGCAGCGTCGACATCTCACGGATGCCCGTCACCGCCATCTCGAGCGTCCGCGGGATCGGCGTCGCCGACATCGCGAGCACGTCGACATTCGTGCGCAGCTGCTTGAGCGTCTCCTTGTGCTCGACGCCGAACCGCTGCTCCTCGTCGATGATGACGAGCCCGAGGTCCTTGAACCGCATGAGCCCCGTGAGGAGCCGGTGCGTGCCGATGACGACGTCGACCGAACCATCCTTGAGCCCCGCGAGCACCGCCTCGGCCTCGGCGTCCGTCTGGAAGCGCGAGAGCGCCTTGACCGTCACCGGGAACGCCGCGTAACGCTCCGTGAACGTCTCCAGGTGCTGGTTGACGAGCAGCGTCGTCGGGACGAGGACGGCGACCTGCTTGCCGTCCTGCACGGCCTTGAACGCCGCCCGCACCGCGATCTCCGTCTTGCCGTACCCGACGTCGCCGCACACGAGCCGGTCCATCGGGACCGGCTTCTCCATGTCCGCCTTGACCTCCTCGATCGTCGCGAGCTGGTCCGGCGTCTCGACGTACGCGAACGCGTCCTCGAGCTCACGCTGCCACGGGGTGTCCGGCCCGAACGCGTGGCCCTGCGTCGCCATGCGCGCCGAGTACAGCCGCACGAGCTCGCCCGCGATCTGCTTGACGTGCTTGCGTGCCTTCGCCTTCGTCTTCTGCCAGTCCGCGCCACCCATGCGGTTGAGCGTCGGCGACTCCCCACCCGTGTACTTCGTCACCTGGTCGAGCTGGTCCGTCGGGACGAACAGCCGGTCGCCCGGCTGCCCCCGCTTCGACGACGCGTACTCGACGACGAGGTACTCCCGGACCGCCTTCTTCGCGCCCGCGCCCGTCGTCCGCTGCACGAGCTCGACGAACCGCCCGACACCGTGCTGCTCGTGGACGACGAAGTCCCCCGGCCGCAGCGCGAGCGGGTCGACGACGTTGCGGCGCTTCGACGGCATGCGCCGCATGTCGCGCGTCGAGCTGCCGGCCCGGCCCGTGAGATCGGCCTCCGAGAACACGGCGAGCCGCAGCTCCGGGTGGACGAAGCCCTGACCGACGGGCGCCGCGAGCACGTGGACGACCCCGCCCTCGGGAGCGAGCGGCACATCGCTCACGAGACGCGCGGCCGTGCCCTCCGCGGAGAGCTGCTCGGTCATGCGGCGCGCCGGGCCGTGCCCCTCGGTCGAGAGCACGAGGTGCCATCCCGCGAGCTGCAGCCCGCGCACGTCGTCGAGCGCCCGCTGCACGTCACCGCGGTACGTCTCGACGTCGCGAGCACCGACACGCAGCACCGGGGCGTCCTCATCGACGACCGTGACGTCCTCCCCCTCCGGTCCGTGCGCGAACGGCGTGAGGGTCCACCACCCCAGCCCGCGCACGGCCGCGAGGTCGCGGACGTCCGCGATCGTGAGGAACGAGGCCGCCGAGAGGTCGAGCGGCGTCGCGGCGCCCGCCGCGGCCGACGTCCACGCCGCCGCGAGGAACTCCTCTGTCGTCGCGACGAGGTCGTGCGCCCTGCGGCGAACGCGCTCGGGATCCGCGACGACGAGCAGCGCGTCGTCCGGCACGAGATCGAGCACGGGCACCATCTCGTCGACAAGCGCAGGCGTGAGCGACTCCATGCCCTCGACCGCGATGCCCTGGGCCATGCGGTCGAGCATCTCCGTCGCCCCCGGCAGACGCTCGACGAGCGCAGCGGCCCGCTCGCGCACCTTCGGCGTGAGCAACAGCTCGCGGCACGGTGGCGCCCACAGACCGTGCTCCGCGATCTCGAGGCTGCGCTGGTCGGCGACCGCGAACCAGCGGACCTCCTCGACGTCCTCGCCCCACAGCTCGACGCGCACCGGGTGGTCCTCCGTCGGCGGGAAGACGTCGAGGATCCCGCCGCGCACCGCGAACTCGCCGCGCCGCTCGACCATGTCGACGCGCGTGTACGCCGCGTCCGTGAGCCGCTGCGCGACGTCCGTGAGGTCGACGCGGTCGCCCGCCCGCAGCTGGACCGGCTCGAGGTCCCCGAGTCCCGCGACGACCGGCTGCAGCAGCGAACGCACCGGCACGACGAGCACACGGACGGGACCGTCGACGCCCCGCTCCCCCGAGGGGTGCGCGAGCCGACGCATGACGCCGAGACGGTTCGCGACCGTGTCCGCTCGCGGCGAGAGCCGCTCGTGCGGGAGCGTCTCCCACGCCGGGAGCACCGCGACGTCGTCCGCCGGCAGGTAGCACGACAGCGCCGCCGCGGTCTCGTCGGCCTCGCGCCCCGTCGCGGTGACGACGACGAGCGGACGGCCCGTCCGGTAGACGACGTCCGCGACCTCCGCGCCCGCCGCGGCCGCGGCGTCCGGGTCCGCGCCCGCGAGCAGCGCGAGCAGGCCCGGCCGCACACCCGCGGGCGCGACGACGTCGAGAGCACCGCGCGCACTCACGCGGCCGGCCGCGTCGGCGACCGCCGCATCCTGGCGCAGGAGGGCGAGCACACCGGTGAGGGACATGGTTCTCCAAGGTGGGGCAAGCACCCCGGACGACGGATTTTCGGCCCCGAGTCTACGCCCGCGCTCTCCCCCGGCCACATGAGCGTCACCGCCACCAATCACCCCGGTGCTCACCCCGCCCTCCCCTGTCGGATGACCCCGAGGGCTCGCGACGATCGATCCAGGCCGGTCACCCCGGCGCCGACCCGAGGAGGACCGATGCTCGCCGAGCTCCATGCACCCGCAGCCGCCGTCATCGTGCTGTCGCTGCTCATCGTCATGCTCGTCATCCGACGCGCACGGCGCCACGTCGACGCGCCCTCGCTCCCCGTCACCCCACCCGTGACGTGGACACCCGCGGCCCACCTCGACACGTCGTTCACGCTCCCGCGCCGCCACGCAGACGGCACATGGTCCGAGATCTGGAACGACGTCTGGGGAGATGCCCGCTGACACCCCGTCGATCCTCGCGCACGACGATGCCCGGCGCCCGGAAGGGGCCGGGCATCGTCGCGTGACGAGCGACGTGCTGCGCGAGGCGCACCACCCCGGCGAAGGAGCAGCGTGGGCCCCGAACGACGGTCACGCCCGCAAGGACGCCTCGGAGGATGGGTCCGTCGCCTCTCGCCGGACGAGCAGAAGGCCCAGAAGCAGGGTGAGGAACACCATCGTGCTCGCGAACGGCGCGAAGAGCAGATCCCAGAGGACCCGCAGGCTCAGCAGCACGATCAGCGCTGACGCCGTCCCGTCGACGAGACGCCCGAGCAGACCCCGACCGACGACGACGAGCAGCACCACGCCGAGGAGGAGGCCCACGAGCCCGGACCAGGCCCACAGATCACCGACGACCGAGTGGACCTCGACACCACGACCGAACATATACCTCTCGACGTAGCCGTTGTTCGGGTCGTAGCCGAGACCGGACATCCCGATCTTCGCGGCACGCAGCTCGGTACCGTCGGGCAGGACCCCGAGGCCGAAGCCGAGGGGGCGCTCCCGCACAAGCGCGATCGTCGCCCCCATCTCAGGACGCGAACCGACGAGCATCGAGCCGGACTGCTCGATCTGCCGCGCCGAGCGTTCCGCGGCAGCGGTGCCGAGCGCCCCCTCGAGCGCAAGAGCCTGCCCGAGCTGGTAGGCACCGCCACCGAGGACCGCGACGAGCAGGAAGAGCCCGAGCACGCTTCCACGACGCTTCGCCCGGCCCCGCCCCCGGCGCAGCCGCGAGCGCTCGCGCCACTCCTGCCCCGCGACGATCGCCGCCGTCATCAGGACGAGACCGAACATCGAGCGCGAGTCGTTGACCGCGCACAGACCGGCCACGGCGAGCAGCGCAGCGATCTCGAGCCGTCGCGAGCGACGCAGCCAGGCGATCGACAGCACGACGACCGCCACGGGCACCGACAGCGTGAACTTCCACGGGTTGATCGGCGAGAGGTCCGTCATCGCCGTCGCGAGCATCCCGAGACCGAAGAACAGGCCCACCGCCGGATCGCTCCAGCGCTCGCGCGCCCAGAGGACGACGGGCACCCCGAACGTCACACCGAGCAGGTGGAAGGCGCCGTCGCGCGTGACGTTCGGCAGGACCGTCGACTCCGGGTGGGCGAGGTTGGCGAGGAGCAGGCCCGCACCGATCGCCGCGAGCCACAGGAGGAAGAGGCCGGATGCGCCGCGGAACCGTCGGAGCGACGACAGCAGGACCGGGGCGAGCGCGACCGCGAGGACCGTCGCGACGGTGAGACCTCCGACGACGGGGTACCACGCGCCGGCGATGACGACGAGCGCGGCCGCGAGAAGCTTCTCGATCATCCTCGTCCGGTCCGCCTCGGTCACCTCTGGACCAGGCGTGATGCCCGGAGCGTGCGCAGGCTCGGCAAGGTCGTGCAGGACGGACCTGCTGCTCCCAGAACCGGTCGTGCCCACCGCTCCGCCCCTCTCGTCATCGTCGCGACGCCTCAGCGGCGATACTCCTCGTAGACCCCGCCGAACGCCGCCGCCACCATCCCAGCACCGCGCGCGACGGTCCGCACGCCACGCGCCTGGTGGTCCGGCCTGCGCGCCACCGTGCCGAGCGTCGCGCGCAGCGCGCCACCCCCGATCCGCACGGCACCCGCTGACGCTCCGCGAACCCGGTGCCGGAGCTGGGCGGGCACCGACGTCGCTTGATGCACCGCGACCCGGACCCGCGAGTTCCCGCTGCGGAACGCTCGGCGCACCACCCAGCGTCGCGTCGCCCGCTCGGTCGGGACGACGTCGAGCACGGGCGCCTCGTCGCACCAGAACAGCTGTCCGCCCGCTGCCGTCAGTTCACGCGTGAAGGCCGTGTCCGAGCCGCCCGAGACCCGGAACGCGTCATCGAAGCGTGTTCCGTGCCGCCGCACCGACGGAAGATCGAGCAGCAGGTTGCCGGTTCCGGCGAGGGGCAGGACGGTCCCCGTCGGGTAACGCTTGCGCTCGAAGAACCGACCGGCCGCGATCCACGGGTCGAGCTCGCCCTCGATCTTGCCGAGCACCGGACCGACGACCCCCGCGCCGCCGAAGCGCTCGTGCGCGTCGAGCATCGTCCTCAGCCACCCCGGTGCGGGCAGCTCGTCGTCGTCGAGAAAGACGAGCACGTCGCCCGGTGCCTCGTCGAGCGCCCGGTTGCGCCCGGCGACGATGCCGGGCTCGGGCTCGTGCACGTAGCGAACCGGGGAGCCTTGTGCTCTCAAGGCGTCGACGACGGGTCGTGCGCTCGGCACGGAGTCGTTGTCGACGACGAGCACCTCGGCACCTGGCACGTCCACGACCTGCTCGAGGACGCGAGGGAGGGTGCTGGCCAGCCCCTCAGGCCGCCGGAACGTGAGGATGCCGACCGTGATCTGGGCGTCCGTCACGGCACCTCCTCGACCACGAGGTCGTCCCACCCGACCGTGACCGTCGGCGAGCCGGCGGCGCCACCGACGTATGCCTGGAGCCCGATCCCCCCTGCCGACTGGAGGTCCGCCGTGGAGTCGGTCGTCGAGGCGAACCAGGCGCCGGGCTCGGCGGTGCCGTTGACCCAGACTTTCGCTCGCACCGTCGTCGGGCTCGCGCCCGTCACCTGGAGCCGGATCCGGTACCGGACCGCGGGGTCGAACGTCAGACCCGGGACCACGCCGCCCGCAAGCGGTGCGATCGTCGCGACGCCTCTTCCGACGTGGAGCTGGAGAGAGTCGTCCGTGCCCACCCGGAGGCGGGCGACGTAGCCCGTGGTCCCGGACGTCCGGGCCGCGAGGGTCCAGAATCCCGTCCCGGCAGCACGGACGTCGGCACCGACGACGACCTCGGCGTCGACGTCACGGGCGCTGAGCGCCCCGAGCCGTGCGACGCGCGTCGCGCCCGGAGTGAGGGCCATGCGACCCTCACCCCCACCGACCGAGTAGGACGACTGCGGGTTCGAGGCCGTCCAGGCACCGCCCGTCACGGCGCTCCCCCACCCGTTCGCCACGGTCCGCGCGAACGCGTCCTCGGCGAGGGTGCCGGCCGCCGGAGCAGTGACCGTGACGTCGTGCGTCACCGAGTCCGTCGCGCCGTCGTCGTCGGTCACAGTGAGCCGCACCGTGTACGTGCCGGACGCACCGTACGTGTGCGACGGCGTCGCACCCGTCGCCGTCGACCCGTCACCGAGGTCCCACGTGTACGAGGCGATCGTCCCGTCCGAGTCGTCCGAGCCCCGGCCGTCGAGCTCGGCCACGAGGCCCGCCGAGCTCGACGTGAACGCTGCCGTGGGGGCCACGTTCGCGGGCGGGGTGCCCCCACCCGGCGCCGTCCCGGGCTCACCGGCCCAGAGGTCGTCCCACGCCGCCGTCACCACGGGCGCGCCCGTAGCACCGCCGACGTAGACCTGCACGCCGATCCCGCCCGCCTGCTGGAGCTCGGCGGTCGAGTCCGTCACGGTCGCACGCCAGTCCGCCGGCTCCGCAGTGCCGTCGACCCAGACCTTCGCGCGCACCGTCGTCGGGCTCGTGCCCGTCGTCTGGAGCCGGACGCGGTACCTCGTGCCCGGCTCGAACGTCAGGCCTGAGACCACACCGCCCGCGAGCGCCGTGATCGACGCGACACCCCGGCCGACGTGGAGCTGGATCGATCCGTCCGTCCCGACGCGCAGCCGACCGACGTAGCCCGTCGTGCCGGTCGTCCGCGAGGCAAGGCTGATGAAGCCGGTGCCCGCCGGGAGCCGGTCGAGCGACACGGTCGCCTGGACCTCGACGTCCTGCGCCGATACCGACGAGAGACGCGCGACCCGCGTCGCCCCCGCCGGAAGCGCCATGCGCCCTGTGCCGGAAGCCACCGAGAAGGCCGACGCTGGCGCACCGACGGCCCAGTCGCCGCCCGTCGGGGCCGTGCCCCAGCCGTTCGACACCGCCCGGCCGAACCCGTCCTCGACGGCCGCGCCGCTCGGCTCTGCGACGGTGACCTCCTTCGTCATGACTCCGGTCGCGCCGTCGTCGTCCGTCACCGTGAGGGTGACCGTGTACGAGCCGGCTGCCGCGTAGGTGTGCGCGGCCGGGTTCCGGCCGGTCGCTCCCTGCCCGTCGCCGAACGTCCACGCGTACGACGCGATCGTCCCGTCGGGGTCGTCCGACGCCGACGCGTCGACCGTGACGTCCAACCCGGAAGTCGTCGTTGTGAAGGATGCCGTCGGCTCCACGTTCGCCGGCGGGGCAGCGACCTCGACCTGCCGGGTCGCGGTGTCGGTCGCGCCGCGGTCGTCGGTCACGGTGAGCGTCACGGTGTACGTGCCGTCGGCCGCGTACGTGTGGGACGACGTCTTCCCCGTCCCCGTGCTGCCGTCGCCGTAGCTCCACGCGTACGACGCGATCGTCCCGTCGGGGTCGTCCGAGCCGGACGCGTCGAGCGCGACCGCGAGCTCGGTGACGTCCGCGCTGAAGGCGGCCGTCGGCGACTCGTTCGGCACGACGCCCGAGCCGAGCGCGTAGTGGGACGCGACCGTCGCGTCGCTCAGCTGCTGCGCATAGATCGCGACCTCGTCGATGTCACCCGCGAGCGTCTGCGCGGACGACCCCCACGTGTTGTCGCCGCCGACGCGCCACCAGCCGGTGTAGCTCTCCGCGCGGGTCTGCGGGTTGGTGCCGACGAGCTCGCCGTCGACGTAGAGCCGCATGCCGTCCGCGCCGAGGCTCGAGACGACGTGGTGCCACGTTCCGTCGTTGTACGCAGCGGTCGACGTCGCACGGTACTCCGCGCCACGGTAGACGCCGAAGACGATGCGGCCGTCGTCCTGCATGTAGGTGTGACGGTCGTAGTTCGTCGAGGTCGTCGACGCAGAGTTCCCGAACCCGACGATGCGACCGCCCTGGGTCGATGTCGTCCGGATCCAGGCCTCCGTCGTGAAGCGCGTCGGGTTCGAGACCTGACGCGACCCGACGATGCGGGCCGGCGACGCAAGACGGAACGCGGTGTTCGCGACGCCGCTGAGCGCGCCGGGGACGCCGTACGTCACGGTGCCCGAGAGCGTGCCCGGCTGGCCCGACCGCGAGGCGTCAGCGACCGACGTGCCCGACGTCTCCGCGAGCCGCCAGAAGAGGGCAGGCTGGTCACCGTATACGGCCGCGCCGTAGGCGTCGGCGGGTGCGGCGGGCGCCGTCACGGCGCGCCCGGCGGCCTCGTAGTGCTCGCGCACCTGCGTCGGGGTGAGGACCCGACCGTCGTAGAGCGCGACCTCGTCGACGTCGCCCGTGAGGCTCGCCGACGACGGCGCGGACGGCCAGGACCCGATCGAGTCGCCGCCGACCCGCCACACGCCGTTGTACGCGTCGGCCGTGCGGATGTCGTCACGCGCACCGACGAGGCGACCGTCGACGTAGAGCGAGAGCCCGCCCGCCTGGTCCATCGTCGCGGCGACGTGGTGCCACTGGCCGTCGTTGTAGCTCGACGGCGAGACGACCGTCGAGCGGCCGTACGTCGCGACGCCGAAGGCGACGCGTCCCTGCGAGTCGACGTAGACGTGACGGTCGTTCGTCCCGGAGCTCCCGGTCGACGACGAGCCGAAGCCGACGATGCGTCCGCCACGGGTCGAGGACGAGCGGAACCACGCCTCGACGGAGAACTCGATCGGGGCAGGTTCAGCGGTCGATGCCGCCGCCCATGACGTGCTCGTGCCCGACAGCGTCCGCGCGGAACCTTCCTGACCGGTGAGCGCAGTGGCCGCGCCCGCCCCGACTCCCGCACGAGCCGTGAGGTTGCGGGTGCCGACGAGATCGGTCACCGTCGTCCCGCTCGCGTCGTCCATCCGCCAGTAGGAGGAGGGTCCGTCCTCGAGGACCGTGCGCGCGTATGTTCCCAGGCTGCCCGCACCAGCGATCGTCACGCTCACCCAGTCCGACCAGGCGGCGTTGCCCGCGGCGTCGGTCGCACGTAAGCGGTAGCGGTGCGACGACCCGGGAGCGAGCCCGCGGTCCACGAACGTCAGGGTCGGCAGCTTCCAGAACGACGCCGTCACCGTGCGCTCCTGGGCGATCGTCGACTGGTCGTCGCGGTAGAGCCGGTACGTGAGCTCCTCGTCGCCCCGGTCGAAGTTCGCGGGCCAGCGCACGAGCGCCGTGCCCGACGCGGGCGACGTGACGACGAGCCCGGCGTTCGCGCCACCGTTCCTCGGCCCGTCGGTGTCCGGTGCGACGGTCCGCTTCGCAAAACGCACGAGACCCTGCTGCGGGACGTTGTTGACGCGGGTGAACTCGCCGCCTGCGACGAGATAGCCTGCACCCGCGGCGAGCGACCAGGGACCCTGCCCCTGCCCCGTGAAGGAACCCGTGTTGAACTCCGGGAACCAGTCGAGCATGTCGGGCCGCGGCTGGCCGTCGTGGTCGCCGTAGCCGTAGATGTCCGCGACGTTAGTGTCGTTCACCGCGGCCTTGGACACCGCGGTCCCGTAGCGCATGCGCCAGGGGTTCGTCTGGGGAAAACCGCCGGAGTTGGCGCAGTAGTGCTTGTGGCTCACGGTGTAGACGGCGTCGTCGAGCGGAGCGGTCGAGTACGAGTCGCCGTGGCAGTCCTCGACCCAGCTGAGAGAGCCGTCGGACCAGCGGCCCGCGAAGGTGCCCTCCGTGTTGCCGCCGGCTCCGAAGTGGTAGCCGGTGCCGTAGAAGTTGTCACCGTCCGAGGCGAGTGAGTAGATCGACGAGGAAGCGCCGCCGTTGCGGATCTCGGTATTGATCGGCGTGGCGATCGTCGCGCCCGTCGTCCCCGAGACTCTGACAAGCCCGTAGCCGGGGTTCGACGAGCCACCGACCGTCGTGAAGCTCCCGCCGATGACGACGGAGCTGCCATCGGGCGAGACCTCGAGCGCCTGGACACGACCGTCGTCGACCGCGACGGTGAACGGCAGCGTGCCGCCGCCGACAGGGTGGACCGCCGCGACCTTCTGCCGCAGGACGCCGTTGACGGTCGTGAAGATGCCGCCGACATAGACGGCGCTCGACGACACGGTGACGTCGAGCACCGTCGCGTTGACGACGGGGCGGAACGGGAGCAGCGCCCCCGAGGCGACGTCGAACGCAGCCACGCGGTAGCGCGTTTCGCCTCCGATCGCCGTGAACGCACCAGCGACGTAGAGGGTCTTCCCGTCGGGCGACACCGCGAGTCCTCGGACGGCTCCGTTCGCGGCCGGCGCCCAGGGCAGGAGAGCACCTGTGCGCACGTCGTACGCCAGGAGGTTGCCGCGCGGCTGGGTCTGCGTGCCGGCCGCGGCGCCGGGCGGGCGCGCCGTCGTGAACTCACCACCGACGAAGACGGTCGTGCCGACAACGACCTGAGACCAGGCGACGCCGTCGATCTGAGCAGTCGGGAGACCCGTCGAACCCACCACCTCGGGCTTCACCGAGCGGGCAGGTCCCGCGACGGTCCCTGAGTCGACTGTCGGGGACGCAACGGCACTCGTCACGGGGACGAGCGCCCCGAGGAGAGTCGTCGCGACGACGGCGAGCACCGCGGCTCCCCGTCGTGCTCTGGTGCGGTGGTTCGTGCTCATGAGGACCTCGGAGTCTGAGGAGTGGTGGTGCAGGTCTGGGTGTGCCGGCGACCGTCCGGCGATGTCGGATCGGGAGGACGGGACCGCGTCCGATGGATGTCGTCTCCGCGCCGGGGAGCCGGTCCCGCGAGCCCGCCGGATCACCGGGTGCCCTCGAAGACGACGACGCTCGGCGCGTCGGCGATGTCCACCTCGACCTCGAGGAGGCCGTCACGATGGTCCGTGCGGAAGACGTACGTGGCCCGGGCCGTGCCGTCACGCCCCAGGCTTGCGGGCAGTGCGACCGTTCCAGGACCCGAGAGCAGCGAGGTCGGGAGACGGTCCTTGCCGGTGTAGAGGTTGACGACCGCTCCGCGGAGGTCGACGACGCGTCCCGTACCGTTCGTGAGCTCGACGGTGACGCGCAGGGCCGCTCCTGCGACCTCCCCGGGTCCCTCGGCCGTGCCGTCGACGTCCTCGACCTCGACGAGCCGTGCGGAGAGCCCGGGGGCTGCGGCGGCGTCGTCACCGAGGTCGACGGGGGCGGCCCTGGGGCGCTCGACCGGGGCGACCGTCGCCAGGCCCTCCGACGGCTTCTTCGTCGGCGGCTTCTTCGTCGGTGTGCCGTCCGTTGCCGGGGCTCCCGTGCTGCCTTCCGACGAGGTCGCGTCCGACGGCACCGCCGTAGGCGTGCCGTCGACGACGGTGCCAGCGGGGGTCGAGGCCGACGGGACGCCCGTGCCGGGCTCGGGAGCATCCGGGTCGCACGCGGCCGTGACGAGGACGAGCGGGACGCTGAGAAGCGCCGCTGCGAGCGCACGGCGTCCGTGCGACCACCTCGGTCCCGTTCCCTCGTCGGGTCGCCTCCGTCGTTCCATCCTGCGCACCCCTTGCTCACCCTGAGACACCACCTGCCGCAGCGTCACCTGATCCTCTGCGGCCACACCGGGGCGAGTGCCAGCGATAGGCCCGTGAGTCACCCGCCGCTCACCCGAGACTCACCTGGCACAACCCAGCGCATGCTCTCGGCCGTCGGTAGGTTGGCGAGGGCCGGGCAGGACCGCCCCGTGCCGGGAGAGGAACCATGAGAGCGCTCGTCGTCGTCAGCTATGGCTCGTCCGCCCTCGTCGCGACGAACCTCGCCGTGTGGAGGGACGCCGCGGACTCCGGCTGGCACGTCGTCGTCGTCGACAACGCGACGACGCACGACGAGCGTGCCCGGATCACCGAGCTCGCCGCGACGCACGGCTGGACGCTCGTCTCGCCGGACGTCAACCTCGGCTTCGGCGGCGGCTGCGCCGCCGGGGTCGCGGCCGCGGGCGACGTCACGAGCATCCTTCTCCTCAACCCTGACGCGCAGGTCGACCGTGCGACGGCCGATGCGCTCGCCGACCGTGTCGAGGCCGACCCAGGGCTCATGGTCGCCCCGCGCGTCCACGACAGCGCGGGACGCCCCGGGTTCAGCGGCGCGCGGCTCGACGTCCGGGACGGGCGCTCGCGCGGCTGGAGCGCGTCTGGGGGCGTCCCGTGGCTCACCGGAGCGTGCCTCGCCATGGCCGCGGACGCGTGGCACAGGCTCGACGGGATCATGCCCGACTACTTCCTCTACTGGGAGGACGTCGACCTGGGCTGGCGCTGGAACGCACTCGGCGGCAGGTCCGAGATCGCGGAGGACCTCCGCTGCGTCCACGACCCCGGTGGGACGCAGCGCGGCGCTGTCGCGTCCCGCGCGAAGTCGTCGACCTACTACTACTACGACACGCGCAACCGTCTCGTCTTCGCGCGGCGGCACCTCGCCGCGCGCGACCGCGCTCGCTGGGCGTTGCACGCGCCCGCCTACGCCTGGGCCTGCCTGCTCCGCGGAGGTCGACGACAGCTCCGGCATCCCATGACGAGCCTGTGGCCCGTCATGAGGGGAACCTGCGCTGGCCTCGTCGCTCTCGTCACACCTTTGAGGCCCGCAGTACGCGACTGACCCTGTGCCCGGACTCTCGCCGACCGAGGTCGGGGTGGCGACGGGGTGGGATGTTGGCCGGGCAGGCGCGCTCACCCCGTCCGCGTGGTTCGATCAGCAGGTGCCCTCGACAGGGCACGCCGGTCTGTGCCTCGTCCGAGGTGTGACCGGGTGCGCGAACACCGGGGGGTGGACACGTGGAACTCATGGACTTCGTGACGATGCTACGTAGGCGGTGGCTCGTCATCACGATCGTGGCAGTCGTCGGCGCGGCCACAGGCTTCGGGGTCGCCCGCTCGACACAGCCGCTCTACCGGTCGACGACGTCGTCGTTCGTGTCCCTCACGCAGGGATCGTCGGTCGCTGAGCTCGTCCAAGGGACGACGTACACGCAGAACCTCGTGCAGTCGTTCACCGGGCTCGCCACGATGCCGGCGGTCCTCGACCCCGTCATCGAGGACCTCGATCTCACCCTGTCGGCCCGCTCCCTGGCCCGGACAGTCACGGCCACGACGCCGCTCGACACCATGTTTATCGAGATCACCGCGGTCTCACCCGACCCTGACGTCGCGGCCGCGACCGCGGACGCGGTCGCGGCGAGCCTCGCCCGGCAGGTCACCGAGATCACGCCCGGCTCCGCGGAGGAACCGATCGTGCGTCTCACCGTCGTCGCTCCCGCCGCACGGCCGAGCGTCCCGTTCACTCCCAACACCAAGCGCATGGTCGTGCTCGGCGGCGTGGGCGGTCTCGCGGTCGGTGTCCTCGGAGTGCTCGCCCTGTCGCTCTTCGACACCCGGGTACGCCGTACCTCCGACCTCCCTCAGCGCCCCGACGCCGTCGTCCTCGGCCTCGTCCCGCGCGACCGCGACGCCCGTCGGTGGCGGCCCGCGCTCGTCACCGAGCCTGACGGCCACGTCGCCGAGTCCTACCGGCGCGTTCAGACGAACCTCCAGTTCATCAGCGCTGCGAACAAGGTCCGTTCGTTCGTCGTCTCCTCGTCGGTCGCCGGCGAGGGACGCTCGACCGTCGCGATCAACCTCGCCTCGGCCCTCGCCGAGAAGGGTGCACGAGTCCTCCTCGTCGACGCCGACCTGCGGAGCCCGTCCCTCTCCGAGCACATGGGCCTCGACCCCCACGACGGACTCACGACCATCCTCGTCGGCGCCACGGAGCTGCAGGACGTCTCGCATGCGTGGGGTCCCGAGGGGCTCGACGTCGTCGTCGCAGGAGAGCTCCCCCCGAACCCGGCACAGCTCATCGACTCGTCCGCGATGCAGGCGTTCCTCGACGAGGCGCTCGCGTCGTACGACGCGGTGGTCCTCGACGCTCCTCCCCTGCTGCCGTTCACGGACGCGGCGGTGCTCGCACGGCACACCGACGGCCTCCTCATGGTCGTCGGGGCGACGCGCGTACGCCGTACCCAGGTCGCGACCGCAATGTCGATGCTCGACACGATCGACGCGACGTGCCTCGGCATCGTCCTCAACGGCGCAACGGTGCTCGAGTCGGGCACATGGCACCGTGCCACCGCGGCCCGTGTCGCCCGTTCGCGTCCGACCTCGTCGGCCGGGCCTCGCCCATCCCGCCGTGCGGCACGCCCCGACACGCAGCCAGCGCCCGGGCCTGCCACGACCTCGGCCGCTGGCCGCACAGGGGGTCACGGACGCCGCGCGGCCACGGTCGACAGTCGTACCCCGGCCGACTCTCGGGGCGGCGGTGGTCCCGAACTCGCACCCGTCACGTGACGCCGCCACGCCCCGTGGCACCGACCCGTCCCGCGCGACGCTCCGCCTTCCAGCGCCAGACCGTTGCGGCCCGCCGAGCTCGGGGCGCCACGGAGAGCGTCGTGCACCGCAGCGCCTGACGGGGACGAGCCCGCCATGCTGCGGACGGGACCGACCACTGTCGCACCAGCCTCGTCGCGCTCCCCGCGTCGTCGTCCGCCGTCGCCTAGCGACGGCGGACGAGAGCAGCACGGACGACGTCAACGACGTCAGCGGCGTCCCGCCGGATCGGCGCCAGCACGAGGGCCGCCACGAGCAGAACCGTTCCGGCAGCAAGGCCGACGAGCAGCGCGAGCCACGCAGGACCGTCGACGAGCAACGTCCCGACGTGCGCCCCGAGCGCCACGACGGCGCCGACCCCGAGGATGTGCAGCGCCCCGACCGCGAGCCGCCGCCCTGGGATCGGGGCGTGGCGAGACAGCCACACCAGCGACAGCGGCCACTCGAGCGTGTGCGCGAGGGTGTAGGCCGCCGCGACACCGACGACACCCCACGTGCTGCCCACAACGACGAGCACGACCTTGAGCGCGACCGTGACGAGCGTGTAGCGAAGCAGCAACGAGGAGAGACCGAACACGAGATAGACCCAGTAGCAGACGTACGCGAGCGTCTGCAGGAGCGCCGACGTCGCCATGAACCGGACGAGCGGAGCAGCACCGTCCCACCCGTCACCGAGAAGCACCTCCGTCGCCGAGCCAGCCGTCCCGACGAGCATCGCCGCCCCGATCATCACCGGGTATGCGAGCGCGAGCTGGGCACGCACCAGATAGCGCCGGAGCCGCTCAGGCTCCTCGACGAGCCGGGACAGCACGGGCAGCGCGATCGTCGTCGTCGGCGACCTCACCTGCGAGACCGGCGTCATGACGAGCCTGTAGGCGCGGTCGTACAGACCGAGCGCGGTCGGCCCCAGACGCGTGCCGATGACGAGCGCGTCGACGTTGTTACCGATGTAGACGGCGATCTGGGAGGCCGCGAGGCTCCCGCCGAACCGCCACAGCTCGCCCATAGGCACGCCGCGGCGAGGCCTCGACGGCACCCACCGGCACAGCGCGGCGCAAGCGACGAGGACGACGAACGACTGCGTGACCTGCTGCGCGGCCAGCGCCCCGACGCCTGCGCCCCCGACCGCGAGCACGATCGCGACGACCGCGCCCGTGACCTGGGAGCCCACGTCGACCGCAGCGAGCGAGCCGAAGCGGAGCCGCCGCTGGAGGTCCGCCCGCAGCTGCGCCGCGAGCCCGTTGAGGAGGAAGACGACAGCGACCAGGCGAGCGACCGGGACGACGTCGTCCCGGCCGAAGATCGCGCCGACGAGAGGCGCACCGACGACCAGCGCGGTCATGAGCGTTGCACCGATGAGCGCGTTCGCCCAGAAGAGGATGGAACGCTGCGCCTCCGTGAGGGTCCGCGTCCGGACCGCAGCGGTCGAGAGCCCGAGATCGCGCACGACCTCCCCAACCCCGACGACGACGAGCACCATCGCGATGACCCCGTAGTCGGAAGGAGTGAGGAGCCGGGCGAGCACGACGACCGAGAGCATCTGCACCACGACACGCGCCACCTGGCCGGCAACCGTCACCCCTGCACCGCGCGCGGCGCGACGTCCCAGCTCCTCCACGTGCTCCCCGTCCCCCGCGTCGTTCTGCGACCTGCCGCGAGTCTAGGACCGTGCCACGGTCAGGACCTGCGGGATCGGGGGTGAGTGCCAGGCGATCCTTGCGTCGCGCGGGGCGGGGGCTGGGTGAGACCACCGGCTTCCGCACACCCCCGGACCTACGGTGGACGTGACCGTTCCGCGACGCCTGGAGGCTCAGCCGTGCCGCACCTGCTCGTCGCCCACCCGTCCGCCGACGTCTACGGGAGCGACCTCCAGCTGCTCGAGACGGTCGAGGCCGTGCGTGAGGTCGGGTGGGCGGTGACGGTGACGCTGCCCGGCCCGGGACCTCTCGTCTCACGGCTCGAGGACGTGGGAGCGGCGGTCGTCGTCGATCCCGGGACACCCGTCCTGAGGAAGTCCGCTCTCACGCCGCACGGTCTTGTCCGCCTCGGTGCGATCGCGCTGCGCGCAGCTGTCACGGGTCGTGCGACGCTGCGTCGGATGCGCCCCGAGGTGGTGCTCGTCAATACCGTGACGATCCCCACGTGGCTGGTCGCGGCGCGACTCGCACGCGTCCCGGCGGTGTGCCACGTCCACGAGGCCGAGGACGGGGTGCCGTGGCTCCTCCAGCGCGCGCTCGTCGCGCCGCTGCGCCTCGCATCGACGCTTCTCGTCAACTCGCGTGCGTCCGCCGACGTGCTCACGGCTGTCGACACCCGGCTCGGCGACCGCATCACCGTCGTCCACAACGGGGTCCCGGACGCCGGCCCCCCCGCCCCGCTGCGCGCACGACGGGCGGGCGATCCCGCTCGCCTCGCGCTCGTCGCGCGCATCTCCCCCCGGAAGGGTGTCGATGTCGCGCTCGAAGCGGTCGCCCTGCTGAGGGCGGAGGGACGCGACGTGACGCTCGACGTCTGCGGCACGCCGTTCCGCGGCTACGAACCGTTCGAGGCAGAGCTCCGCGCTCGGGCCGCGCAGCCGGACCTCGCGGGAGCGGTCCGCCTGCTCGGTTACAAGTCTCCGACCCGTCCGACGCTCGACGACGCCGATATCGTGCTCGTGCCCTCACGGCAGGAGCCGTTCGGCAACACCGCCGTGGAGGCGCTCCTCGCGGGGCGTCCGCTCGTCGCGAGCGCGACGCAGGGCCTCACGGAGATCGTCACGCCAGGACGCACCGGGCTGCTCGTCCCGCCAGGCGAGGCACGCGCGCTCGCACAGGCCGTCGCGACACTGCTCGACGACCCCGAGCACGCCGCCCGAATCGCCACGGCTGGCCGTGCGGAGGCAGTCCGCCGCTTCGGTGTCGAACGCTACCGCACGACCGTCCGAGAGTCCCTCGCCACCTTGGCCTCAGGACTGAACCCTGCCGACGGCTCCGCAGCACTCACGGGGCGGGCGGCCGACCCTGCAGTCCGGGCCGAGGTGCTGCTGCCGGACCTCCCCGCTGCCGACAGGCAGTCCGGCCCCGGAGACCTGGACGCCGTGCCGCGGTCCGCGAACGTCACCGACCCGCACGCAGCACCGCATGTCCGGCGAGGCGCACACGCGACGCTCACTGTCGTCATCCTCACCTACCGGCGAGACGCCGAGCTCCGCCGATCACTCACCGCGGCGACCGCGCACGTGCGCGCGCTCCCCGATTTCCTGCCACGCACCGAGGTTCTCGTCGTCGACAACGACCCTGCGGGCGGTGCCGGCGCGACGGTCGCCGAGCTCGCGGCGGCGTCGCGCAGGGCCGGCGGTCCCCACGTGCGTTACGTGCACGAGCCGCGGCCCGGGATCGGCGCGGCGCGTGCACGTGCGCTCGCCGAGGTGACGACCGACCTGCTCGTCTTCCTCGACGACGACGACGAGCCGGGCGAGACCTGGCTCGAGCCGCTCGTCGCCACGTGGGCGCGGACCGGGGCGACGCTCGTCTCAGGCGCGATCATCGCGAGGTGGGAGGTCGGCCCGGACCCGTGGACCGAGGCCGGGGCGTTCTTCCGACGCCCCATGCTCCCGACTGGGACGCCGCGCCGGAGCGCACCGACGGGCAATCTCCTCGTCGATGTTGCCGGCGTGCGGTCGCTCGGCCTCACCTTCCGGGCGGACCGCGGTCTCCGAGGCGGCGAGGACACGCTCTTCACCCGTGAGGTCACGTCGTCGGGCGGGTCCCTCGTCGCGTGCGCGGAGTCCGTCGTCATCGACCGTGTCCCTGTGGAACGGTCTGAACGCCGCTGGCTGCTCGCGCGGGTCCGTAGCCACGCCGCGACCTCTGTCGACGTCGAGGTCCAGCTCGCGACCGGGGCTGTGGCCCGCACGCGCGTCCGCGCTGCCTCAGCGGGCCGCGGAGCCATGGTCACGGTGCGCGGCGCGCTCAGGCTCGTGGCAGCACGGGGGAGGGATACGAAGGACGTACGAGCGCGGCGCGACCTGGCTCGCGGCGCAGGTCTCGTCGCCGGCGCGTGGGGCGTGCATCACGAGGCCTACCGACGCGACGAGAACCCGCTCAGCACGACGGCACCTGCCACGGACGGGACCGTGGCAGGTGCCGCGAGCTTCGACACCCGGCGCAGGCCGAGGGCGCGCGTCAGCCGTTCTTGATGGCGAACGTCCGGCCGTCGGTGAACGTGTTCCCCGTCGCGGTGATGACCGTCGTCTTCGGGCGGATGACCGCGCACGACGCGATGCGCTGGTTCGTCCCGAACTCGTTGTCGGTGATCTTCACCCCGGCGAGCGGACCGTAGCCCCTGGATCCTTCGGTGATGTTGATCGTGCACCCGCCGTGGTCGAGGAAGTTGCGCGAGATGTTGAGGTCAGCCACTGCGCCGAGCGCCTGCGTCACCTGGACGGTGGCGTTGTTCGCGGAGCGCATCGTCGAGCCGGTGATCGTGATCCGCTTGCCCGACTGGATCTGGACGTTGTCCGCGTGCGACTCCTTGCCACCGTGGTTCGGGTCGTTCTTGTAGTAGAGGTTGCCCTCGAAGACCGAGTCCTTGATCGTCACGTCGTCGCCCTTGATGGTCACCTGATCGATGACGTTGGTGATCTTCACGCGCTCGAGGGTGAAGCCTGCGCCGATGACACCGTTCATCCACGAAGACGCGATCGTCGGGCGGAACTCCGAGTCGATGACCTTGAGGCCCGTGGTTCCCTCCGTGTTCCACAGCATGAAGTAGTTGCGGGTCGGTACGGTCGTGGGTCCGACGAACAGGGAGTTCCGGATCGTCACATTGTTCGCTCGGATCTTCAGCTCACCGGTGATGACCTTGTTCTCGATGACGGCGCCGGCCGTCCAGACCGTCATGGGGCCGGTGTAGGCGGTGCGAGTCGGCACGACAGCGGTCGGAAGCGACGGCGGGGTCGTCGGCTCCGGCGCGGCAGTAGGCGTGGACGTCGGCTTCGGCGCGGCAGTAGGCGTGGACGTGGGCTTCGGCGCGGCAGTAGGCGTGGACGTGGGCTCCGGCGCGGCAGTAGGCGTGGACGTGGGCTTCGGCGCGGCAGTAGGCGTGGGCGTGGGCTTCGGCGCGGCAGTAGGCGTGGGCGTGGGCTTCGGGCGTCGCATCGCGGCGGCGAGGTCGCTCTTGGCCTTCGTCAGCGCCTTGGCCGTCTTGGTCTTGGCAGCGAGCGCGTCGGCCACCCTGGTCTTCGCGCGCGTGTACTCGGACAGTGCTTTCGACCTGGCCTTCTTCGCGCGGCGCGACTGGGCGGTCGCGGACTTCAGCGCCTTGGACGTCTTCGTGAGTTTGGCCCGCGAGATGTTCGCACCGCCGCCCCCGCGACGGGAGGCGTTCTTCTTGGCGGCGACGTACTTCTTCTTGGCGATCGTGTAGTTCTTGGCGGCGGTGGCGCGCTTGGCTGCAGCCTTCTTCGCTGCCTTGCGCTTCGCGGTGACCTTGGCGGCCGCACTCTTCTCGGACTTCTGGGCGCGCTTGACGCTCGCTGCGGCACGCTGGTCCGCGTCGGTCGCGTTCTTCACCGCGGAGGTCGCTGCCGCGACGGGAATTGTCGTCCCTACGGCACTCGCGGTCGTCACCGCGACCATCGGCACCGCGAGCACGGCCGCAAGGAGTGCGGCAGCGCCTCGTCGGCGTAGCGGGCTGAAGCTGTTCACGTTCGGTCTCATTCGCTCGGGGTCATCGGCCCCACCCCATCCATGGCGGGTGCTGTGTCCGCGACGCACCAGGGTGCGCCTGTCATGGATATCGGTGGTTACCTGGGCGAAATTGAGACTAAGAAGGGGCAGAACTGGAAATCTGTGACCCACGACCGGTTGTGATGGCGGTCTCCTCGGCTGCGGAGGGGGGGTTGCCAAGCTGGGAAAACCGTGACTACGGAGACCTTTGGACGGGGGCGACACCGCGACCTGCAAAGATCACACGGTCCTCACTCCACATCTCACCCCGCTGACTGCTTGAGATCACCCTCGAGGGCTCTCCAGCGCGTTCTGGTGAGGAATGTCACGCCACGGCAGGCGTCCAGCCAGTGGGACGTACCACGTCGCAGAGCGAACGTTTCGACAGCGCCGCGGCAGCGCAGCAACCGGACGACGAACAGCGCGCCGAGATCCCGGCGGGGTCACGGCACGCTGTCGAGCACGCGCAGGCGTCTCAGGTCTGGGGAGCGCCGAGCCCTCGGACGTCCCGGTACCACTTCACGCACGCTGCCGCGGTGAAGAAGGCCGTCGCCACGACGATCACCGTGTAGACGCCGAGGAACCACGGCAACGAGCCGAGCATGACGAACGCGAGGCACAGCACGCCGTAGTCGGTCGGGACGACAAGGAGCGCCCGCAGGTCGGGGCCGGTCCCTCCCGCGACCGCCTGCGACCTCACGCCGACCGCGCGGCGCAGCTGCTCGGTGAGGATCATCGCGAAGAAGAGGACCGCGCCGACCACTGCATGGGCGATCGGCACGAGCAGCCAGGCGTCGGGCACCGCCTCGGTGCGGTAGAGCCCGACGACGAGTGCGAGCGGGAGCGCCGAGATCTTCGTTGCGTCGACGACGTGGTCGAGCCACTCCCCTGCGGCGCTGCCCGTCCCGGTGAGCCGCGCGACCTGCCCGTCGGCCGAGTCGAACGCGTAGCCGAGCACGAGGCACAGGCACACCGCGACGCCGAGCGCCCACGACGGTGACCCGAGCGCGAGCAGGGCGATCCCCGCGAACGTGAAGAGAGCACTCACGCCCGTCACCTGGTTGGGCGTGAGCCCGAGGCTCGCGGCCCACGCCGCGAGAACCCTGCCGAGCCGACGGTTGACGTAGCGCGAGTAGGCGGGCGCCGAGCGCGCAACGCCCTTCTGCGCAGCGGCGAGCTCGCGGTACGCCCCGCGGAACGTCCGCCGCGCCGGGGCGGTGCGCGCGGCGCTGCCCGTCGTCGAGCTCGACCGGCGTCCCGTCACGGTGTGCCCACCGCCCATTGCGGTGCGGCGAGCCTGCGGGCATGCTGCGGCCCGGGAACCCGTCGCTCGACGAGGCACGTCGCGAGGTGCTCGTACCGCGACGCGACGTCGTCCCAGTCGTAGTCGCGCGAGCGCTCCGCGAGCGCGCGGCCACGGGCCGCGACGTCCGCGGCGTCAGCCTCCGCACCCTCGAGCAGAGCCGCGAGCGCCGCCGCGTCGCCGAAGAACCGACCGGCGTCGCGCAGGACCTCCCGGTTGAAGACGACGTCGAACGCGAGCGTCGCGGTGCCCGCGCCGATCGCACGCAGCAGCGACGGGTTCGTGCCACCGACCGAGTGGCCGTGGACGTACGTCGTCGCGCCCGCGTAGAGCGCGTCGAGCAGCTCCGCGTCCCACACTCCGCCGAGGAACCGGACGCGCGGGTCGGCGGCCGCGGCCGCCGTGACGCGGCGCGTGTACGTGTCGTCGTACGGCGCAGAGCCCACGACGACGAGCGGGCGTCGGGCTCCCGACCGCACGTAGCCCTCGACCGCGAGCTCAACGTGGTTCTCGGGCTCGAAGCGCGCGACGACGAGGTGGTAGCCGTCGGGAGAGAGCCCGACGTCGGCGAGCCGCGCGAGGTTCGCCTCGACGTGCGGGGCGCCGTACGCGATGAGCTGCGTCTCGGCAGCGAACTCGTCCCGGTAGTAGTCGGCGATGCCCTGCGCGTCCGCGACGAGCGCGTCGGACCATCGCACGGCGACCTGCTCGGCCCAGCGGTAGTAGCGGCGGCCGGTCCCGGACCACTTGGCTCGGCGCCACTCGAGGCCGTCGACGTGCGTCGCGACGGGGATGCGCCGGGCACGAAGCAGGGGCAGGAACGGCGCGTTGGCAGCGTTGAAGACGAAGGCGACGTCCGTGCGGCGCGCGACGAGGTGCGCCGCGGAGAGCGCCGTGTGGCTGAGGGTCTCGAGGCTGCGGCGGCGCAGCGCCGGCAGATGGACGAGCGACATGCCTCCGAACGCGTCGAGGTCACCCTCGTCGCCGCCGTTGCCCCGCCGACAGTAGACCCGGACGTCGTGCCCACGCGCCGCGAGGCGCGTCCCGATCTCCTCGACCGCGGTCTCGAACCCGCCGTACCGCGCGGGCGCGCCGCGCGTCCCGACCATGGCGATGCTCAGTCCAGCACGCTCGTGCCCCACGTCCCGACCCCCCGGGTATCGGACGCTGCCCGCAGCGCCGGACCCGCTGACGCAGGCCCGAACCCAGCATGCTGCGCCCAGGGACGTGACACGCCCGAGGCAGGCGGACGTCACCCGAGGTCCACCCCGTGGTGGTGGCTTCTCACCCCGCGGACGCCGTCACGCGACTCCGTGCGCTCACGCAGGCGCGTGGAACTTCCCCTGGGCCGCGAGCAGCCCCTGGGTGACGAGCATCTCGGCCGCGTCCGCCGCGGCGTCGAGGAGGAACGGCAGTTCCTTGCGCTCGGTCGACGCAAAGTCCTTGAGGACGTAGTCGGCCGTGTCCATACGCCCCGGAGGCCTCCCGACGCCGACGCGCACCCGCAGGTAGTCCTTCGTGCCGAGGGCACGCGTGATGTCGCGCAGCCCGTTGTGGCCGCCCTCGCCGCCGCCGAGCTTGAGCCGTACGTCGCCGAAGGGGATGTCGAGCTCGTCGTGGACGACGACGAGCCGCTCGGGTGGCACGCCGAAGTAGCCGGCGAGGGCCTTGACGGGTCCGCCCGACGTGTTCATGTACGACTGCGGCTTCGCGAGAACGACGCGCGGCCCGGGGACGCCGCCTGGGCCGAGCCCGAGCCGCGCCTCGGCCGCGACCGTCTGCGAGCGGTGCGTCGCGAACCGCACGCCGCAGCGCGCGGCGAGCTCGTCGAGCACCATCTGCCCGGCGTTGTGGCGGTTGCCCGCGTACTTCGGGCCGGGGTTGCCCAGCCCGACGATCGCCCAGGGTCCGTCGGTCATGGAAGTCCTCCTCGGGCGCTCGCGCGTCCGTGCGATGGAAGTTGGCGGGTGGGATGCAGAACGCCCGGCACCCCGCAGGGGCGCCGGGCGTTCAGGCACGGTGGAGCGGTGAGGCTCAGGCCTCGGCCGGCTCCTCGGCGGAGTCCGCGGACTCGACCGGGCCGCGCACCTCGGAGATGATGACGATGTCCGTGTCACCCTCGGTGACGAGGGCAGCACCCTCGGTGAGGACGAGGTCCTTGCCGTAGACGACGGTGCCGGCGGTGAGGCCCGTGATGTCGACCTCGATCGAGTCGGGGAGGTTCGTCGCCTCGGCCTCGACCTGGACCGAGAGCTGCTCGATGACGTGCATCGTCGCGGGGGCCGGCTCGCCGACGATCGTCACGGGGACCTCGACGACGACCTTCTCGCCCTTCTTCACGAGGAGGAGGTCGATGTGCTCGATCTCGCGGCGCACGGGCTCGACCTGCACGTCGCGGACGATCGCGAGCTTGACGTCACCCTCGACGTCGATCTCGAAGAGCGCGTTCTTGTGGCGGACGAGCGCGAGGTACGTCTCGTGCGTCGGGAGCGACACGTGGAGCGGGTCCGAGCCGTGCCCGTAGAGGACGGCGGGCACGCGGCCCTCGCGGCGGGTGCGGCGCGCCGCACCCTTGCCGAAGTCGGTGCGGAGGACGGCGGAGAGCTTGACGTCAGACATGGGGGCTCCTGCGGGAGTTCGGGAGACCGGGAACGGTAGCGGGACCCGGTGGGCGGTGCCTCGGCGCGGGGCGCATGACGGACGCGCGCGAGCGGACCGCCCAGTCGATCACGGATCGTCGGTGGGGCGGCTCTCCCGCCCTCCGGGGCACGCACTACGCGGCCCGTCAGACATCCCTCGCCGAGGCAACCTGCCCAGGATACACGAGACCGGCCGCGCCCTGGGGGCTCGGCCGGTGTGCTCGTGGTCTCAGCGAGCCCGTGCGGGGACGCGCCGCGGGCTCAGGCCCACGCCCACGTCGTCGTCACGTGCGCCTCGATCTCGTCCGTGCCAGCGTCGACAGGCATCGCGGCCTCCGCAGCCATGGTCTTGAACGCCCGGCCCACAGGGGTGCCCCGGCCGGAGGTCTCCGTGAGCTCGAGCAGCTCTCCCAGCCCGCGACCCGCCAGTGCCGCGAACTGCTCAGCCCGGTCACGCGCGTCGGCGAACGCCGCCGCACGAGCGTCCCGCGCCGCGGTCTGCGGGTCGCTCACGAGCACCTGGAGGCCGTGGAGCCGAGCACGGTCACCCGCGGCACCCAGTGCCGCCGAGACGACGTCGCCCGCGCCGTCGACCGAACGGACGAGCGCCCGCAGACCGAGCTGGGCGTGCGCGACCTCAGCACGTGACTCGCCTTCCCCCGACGTCCACGTCGACGTCGCCGTCGTCCGCAGGTCGTCAGCGAGCACACCTGCGTCGAGCAGCGCCGAGCGCAGCGCGACGAGAGCCCGCTGCGCCTCGGCGAGCGCCTCACCGACGCTCGGCGCCGAGGCCTCGACGCCGAGCTCGCACCGGGTGACATCCGGACGCGCGACGGCGACGCCGCGCCCCGCGGTCGTCACACCGGTACGGGCCACGTCAGGCGTTACCGTCGAAGAGGTTGGTGACGGACCCGTCGTCGAAGACCTCGCGGATCGCACGTGCGAGCAGCGGCGCGATCGAGAGGACCGTCAGCTGCGGGAAGCGCTTGTCCGCCGCGATCGGCAGGGTGTCGGTGACGACGACCTCCCGCGCGCCCGACTCCGAGAGCCGCTGCGCGGCCGGGTCGGAGAGCACGCCGTGGGTCGCCGCGACGATGACCTCCTTCGCGCCCGCCTCGAGGACGACGCGGACGGCCCCCGCGATCGTGCCACCCGTGTCGATGAGGTCGTCGACGAGGATGCAGCTCTTGCCCTCGACGTCACCGACGACACGGTTGGCGACCGCCTGGTTGGGGCGCGACGTGTCACGCGTCTTGTGGACGAACGCGAGCGGCCCGCCACCGAGCTTCGCAGCCCACTGCTCCGCGACACGGATGCGACCCGCGTCCGGGGAGACGACCGTGACGTTCGAGATGTCGACGCGGGTGCGCACGTAGTCGATGAGAATCGGCTGCGCCCACAGGTGGTCGACAGGGCCGTCGAAGTAGCCCTGGATCTGCGACGTGTGAAGGTCCACGCTCATGAGACGGTCGGCGCCGGCCGTCTTGAAGAGGTCCGCCATGAGGCGCGCCGAGATCGGCTCGCGCCCCTTGTGCTTCTTGTCCTGACGCGCGTAGCCGTAGAACGGTACGACGACGGTGATCGTCTTGGCCGAGGCGCGCTTGAGCGCGTCGACCATGATGAGGTGCTCCATGATCCACTGGTTGATCGGAGCGGTGTGCGACTGCAGGACGAAGACGTCCGCGCCGCGCACGGACTCCGCGTAGCGCACGTAGATCTCGCCGTTCGCGAAGTCGTACGCCGTCGTGTGCACCATCTCGATGCCGAGGGACGCCGCGACCTCGCGCGCGAGCTCGGGGTGGGCTCGGCCCGAGACGAGGACGAGCCTCTTCTCGTCGGCGTGGGAGATGATCCCGGTCATCGTGCGCTGTCTCCTTCGGGTGCGGCGTCACCCGGGGCGGACTGCCCCGGGAGCGTGGGGGTGGCGCTCTCCGCGCGCTCGCGCTCGGCGCGCGCCTGCGCGCCGAGGCCCTGCGGCACGGCGGTCGAGGCCGCGCGGGCCGCAGCTCGCGCCGAGTCGGTCCCGGGCCGGCGACGCTCGACCCAGCCGTCGATCGTCCGCTGCGGCGCGTTCGAGACGGCTAGGGCGCCCGCAGGGACGTCCTCGAGGATGACAGCGCCAGCGCCCGTGTAGGCGCCGTCCCCGACGGAGACGGGGGCGACGAACTTGTTGTTCGCGCCCGTCCGTGCGTGCGAGCCGACGGACGTGCGGTGCTTGCGGACACCGTCGTAGTTGACGAAGATCGAGCCGGCGCCGATGTTCGTGCCCTCGCCGATCGTCGCGTCGCCCACGTACGTGAGGTGCGGGACCTTCGAGCCCTCGCCGATCTCGACGTTCTTCGTCTCGACGAACGTGCCGATCTTGCCGCGCGCCCCGAGGTGCGTGCCGGGCCGCAGGTAGGCGAAGGGCCCGACGCTCGCGCCGTCGTCGAGGACAGCGAGCGAGCCGTGCGTCCGGACGACCGTGACGCCCTCGCCGACCTCGACGTCCGTGAGCGTCGTGTCCGGACCGATCGTCGAGCCCGTGCCGATCGTCGTCGCGCCGTGGAGCTGCGTGCCCGGGAGGATCGTCACGTCCTGTGCGAGCTCGACGTCGACGTCGATCCACGTCGTGCCCGGGTCGACGATCGTCACGCCCGCGAGCATGTGGCGCGTGAGGGTGCGGCGGTTGAGCTCGGCGCCGAGCTGCGCGAGCTGAGCCCGGTCGTTGACCCCCTCGACCGTGAGCGCGGACGCCGCCTGGACAGCGCCGACGACGCCGCCATCGGCGCGCGCGATCGCGAGGACGTCGGTGAGGTACACCTCGCCCTGCGCGTTGTCCTGCCCGAGGCGCCCGAGGGCGCCGCGGAGGACGGCCGCGTCGAAGACGTAGATCGAGGAGTTGATCTCGCGGATGCCAAGCTGCTCGTGCGTCGCGTCCCGGTGCTCGACGATGCCCGCGACCCGCCCGTGCTCGTCGCGGACGATACGGCCGTAGCCGGTCGCGTCCGGCACGACGGCCGTGAGGACCGTCGCTGCGTGCCCGCCTGCGACGTGCTGCGTGTGGAGCTCGGCGAGCGTCTCCGGGTCGATGAGCGGCACGTCGCCCGCGACGACGACGACCGTGCCCTCGAGACCGACCTCGTCGCCCGCGCTCACCGTGCCCGCACCTGCCGCGACCGCGTGCGCGGCGGCGTCGAGCCGCTCGAGCGCGCACTGCACGGCACGGCCCGTGCCCGGCACGTCGTCCTGGTCGGCGATGACGACCGACGGGACGCGCGCGACGGCCTCCGCCGCGACCTCCTCACGGGCGTGGCGCACGACCACGACGAGACGCTCGGGGTCGAGCCCCTGCGACGCGGCGAGCACGTGACCGAGGACGGTGCGCCCGCCGATCGCGTGGAGCATCTTCGATGTCGCAGACCGCATGCGGGTCCCCTGACCTGCGGCGAGGACGACGACGGCGGCGGGGCGTGCGGTGGTCACATGGACTCCGGTCGCTCGGGGGGTCGGGACTGGCCTCAGGAGGCCCGCCCGACAGTCTACCGCCGCACGCGGCGCCGCCGGTCGGGACGTCTGGCTCCGCCCCCGGGACTCGAACCCAGACTGCACGGCTCCAAAGGCCGGCGTGCTGCCATTACACCAGGGCGGACCGGTGCGCCTCGGCGCACCACCCCCGATTCTGCCAGCCCGCGCGGGGTGCCACGGCCCGCGCTCCTGTCGCGGCCCGCGCAGGCACGGCATGATGGGGGCGTGTCCGCCGAGAACAAGAGGGTCCCCCGCGCTCGCATGTCTGCCAAGGAACGCCGCGAGCAGCTGCTCGCGGTGAGCCGCGAGCTCTTCGGCGCCAAGGGGTTCGACGGGACGAGCATCGAGGAGATCGCCGCACGCGCGCAGGTCTCCAAGCCCGTCGTCTACGAGCACTTCGGCGGCAAGGAGGGCATCTACGCGGTCGTCGTCGACCGCGAGGTCGAGGCCCTCACGCACGCCCTCACGCGCGCGCTCGAGGCGGGAGGGCACCCGAAGATCCTCGTCGAGCGCACCGCGATGGCACTCTTCGACTACATCGAGGCGAACGAGGACGGCTTCCGCGTTCTCGTGCGCGACTCGCCCGTCACGCAGTCGTCGGGCACGTTCTCGAGCCTCATCGGCGACGTCGCGATGCAGGTCGAGCACCTCCTCGGCGCGCAGTTCACCCGCCGCGGCCTCGACCCGCGCTACTCCCCCATCTACGCGCAGATGCTCGTCGGCATGGTCGCCCTCACGGGGCAGCACTGGCTCGACCAGCGCACCGCGTCAAAGGAGGAGGTCGCAGCGCACCTCGTCAACCTTGCCTGGAACGGGCTCGCAGGCATGGAACGCTCGCCCGTGCTGCCGACGAGCACGGCCGCGGCGACCGCGCTCGCTGACGGCGGGGCGCCGGACGGTACGGCTGGGGGCGGCGGCACCGGCCTCGCCGACGAGCCTGGGGCTTCCGGCGGCGCGTCCCGGACGGCGGGAGGCGCGTCCGGGACTGCGGGCGGCGCGGCGAAGGACGCCGAGCGTCAGCAGCGCGACGCCGCGAAGGAGCGCGCCCGCGCCGAGAAGGACGCGGCGCGGGAGGCGGCGCGCCGCGCCAAGGAGCAGGAGCGCGCCGAGAAGGACGCTGCCCGTGAGCGCGAGAAGGCCGAGAAGGACGCTGCCAAGGAAGCCGCACGTCTCGCGAAGGACGCGGGCCGCACGCGCGCCACGGCCGACGAGCCCGGCACTGCGACGGCGACCGACTGACCCGCACGCGGTTGCGCCCAGGCGCCCCCACGAGGTGCCCTCACGCAACGTTCCGCACGACGACAGCGCCCGGCCTCTCCGCGCAGGAGAGGCCGGGCGTCGTCGTGCGCTCAGGCCGTCACGGCATGGGCGTGAGCTTCGCGTAGTCCTCGACCGTGCCGTCACGCAGGCACGTCTCGATGATCTCGCGGCCCAGCGGGTCGAGCTCGTCCGTGAGGTACTGCTGCAGCTCCTCCTTGAAGAACGCGACGAGCGTCTGCGCGCCGGCGTCGTACGCCTCGAGGCCCACCTGCGACTGGTTCTGCGGCTGGAGGAACGTCGGGCGCACGAGCTGCCCGTCGAGCTTCACCTCGGTCGGCGTGTAGCCGAACAGGGCGCAACGGGCCGGCGTGAGGCGGTCCTTGGGGAACTTGCCTCCGCCACGGCGGGCGAGGTACTCACGGGTGAGCCACTCGGCCGCGAAGCCGACCTTGTACGCCCCGATGTGCTGGTTGGGCGTGAGGACGTACCGCGTGCGGTCTGCCGCGACGAGCTGGCGCAGCAGGAGGTTGGCCGCAGCGACCTTCGTGCCCGTCGAGAACGGCCAGTAGGAGCCGACGCCCTCGGAGACGAGCCCGCCGTGCTTGAGCTTCTTCACGTCGTCCTTCGACTCGCCGATCGACGGGTTTTTGTCGCCGCGCGGCGCGATAAGCCGCCACAGCCACGCGAGGGACGCGGGCACGACGTGCATCATGCCCATGACGCCGTACGACGGCTTCTCGCGCGTGCACGCCGGCATGCGCACGCCGAACGTCCGCACGTCGACCGCCTGGGGCTCGTTGACGACGTCCTTGATCATCCGACGCGGGATGACGACGCGCGGGTTGGGGCAGCGCTTGCCGTTCGAGTCGAGCGAGTGCTCCCACGGGAGGATCGTCGCGCCGGGCGTGCCCTGGATCGAGAAGAACACGAGCGGGGCGTCCGGCTCGATGCAGGCACGCTCGAAGTGCGGGTCGTCGCCGTAGTGCTGCATGCCGTCGACACGGACGAACCAGCCGTCCTCGGCGTCGGCGACGACGAGCTGACCGTCGACCGTCTGGATGTCCTTGTGGCACAGCGTCATGTCGTCCGTGACGGGCGCGAGCCGCGAGGCCTCGGAGAGGTTGATGAAGTACGGCTCGTCGGTGACGACGTTCGTGCCGAGGAGGATGCGGCCGTCGTCCTGGCGGCGGATGTCCTGGCACATCTCCGACTTACCGCCGCCCGAGGCGCCCTCGTGCATGATGATCGTCTCGTTCTCGTACGGCGTCGTCACGCGCACCGACGAGGCGTGGGCGGTGAGCCAGCCCTCCTGCTCGCCGATGTCGAGCAGCGCCGAGAACACGCCCTTCTTCGCGGACGGCCCCGGGTAGAGGTTGTACGCGTAGATCTCGTGGAGCGTCTCGGTGCGGTCGTGGACGACGACCTGACGGCCCTTGTAGTGCGTGTGCCGGAACGGCGGTGCGGCGTAGAGGATCGAGCGCGGTGCGAAGGGCTCGAGCTCGTCGAGCGTCACGAAGCCCTGGAGGTCGACGAGCGCCGTCGCGAAGAACGCCGTGTTCGCGGGGACGATCGCGAGCGACGGCGACCCATACGTGAGGCCACCGGCCTTGAACGGGACGACGATGAGGTCCTGGGTCCCGAGCCAGTCGAGCGTCTCCTGCTTGACGGGCGCGAAGGGGGCGCCGTACACGTCCTCGTACCGAGGCTTGTCGGTGGGACGGTCGTCGGCGATGCGCATGCAGTCGGGGTCCCGACGGCGCATGTAGTCCTCGGGGTAGTTGACGGCGATGCCGTTGCGGCCTCGGACGATCTCGGCCTCGACGATCGACGTGCCGTCGGGCAGCGGGTAGACGACGTCGAACGTGTCACCGCCGTCCGGACCGAGCGAGAGCTCGAAGAGTTCGGCGCGCGTCCGGGGGACGACAACGGACGGCGCGGCCTCGATCGCGGCCTTGACCGCCGGCGGCAGCGAGACCTTGGCGAGCAGTTCTTCCACGGGTTTCTCCTCACGGGTGCGAGCGCGCGGAAGTCGCCGGGGGGCGACGTCGCGACGCGGCCGGTCGTCGCCCCGGGACGGGTCTTGACCTGCCGTTGACTTCCACGTTAGCCGTGGCCCTAAGCCTCAACCGTGGGACCTTGGACCACACCTCGTGTCCACGGTTCGGACGGCCCACGACGACGGCCCGCGGCACCGAGCACCTGCGCCCCGTCACCGGGAGGCCCGTGCGGTCCGTCGGCTCCGGACGTCGCCGTGTGGCGCACCTCATCCCAGCGATGGGAAGGTGGAGCTCCACCGCCCCCACCACGGAGACCACGTGACACGCCTCGAGCTCCGCTCCCTCACGAAGTCCTACGGCTCACGCCGAGTCCTCGACGACGTCTCGTTCACCGTCGACGGCGGTGAGATCCTCGGATTCGTCGGCGCCAACGGCGCCGGCAAGACGACGACGATGCGCATCGTCCTCGGAGTCCTCGTCCCCGACGGCGGCGAGGTGCTCCGCGACGGCCATCCCCTCGACGCCGCGCAGCGCCGCAGCATCGGCTACATGCCGGAGGAGCGCGGCCTCTACCCGAAGATGAAGGTCGGCGAGCAGCTCGACTACCTCGCGCGTCTCCACGGGCTCGACGCAGCCGCCGCACGCGCCGCGACGCGCGAGTGGACTGAGCGGCTCGGCGTCGCCGAGCGCCTCGGCGACGAGGTGCAGAAGCTCTCGCTCGGCAACCAGCAGCGCGTCCAGCTCGCCGCCGCGCTCGTCCACTCCCCCGAGATCCTCGTCCTCGACGAGCCGTTCTCAGGCCTCGACCCCGTCGCCGTCGACGTCATGAGCTCGGTGCTCCGCGAGCGCGCCGCCGCGGGCGTCCCCGTCGTCTTCTCGTCCCACCAGCTCGACCTCGTCGAGCGGCTGTGCGACCGCGTCGGCATCATCCGCGCGGGCAGCATGGTCGCGCTCGACACGGTCGAGGCGCTGCGGTCCGGCGGCGCGCCACGATGGCGCGTCGTCGCGCCGCAGGCGCCTGCCGGCTGGGCTGCCGCCGTCCCGGGCGCCCACGTCGTCTCCGAGGGGCCCGACGCCACCGTCGTCGAGGTCACGCACGACGGCGTCGAGCAGCAGGTCCTCGCGGCCGCCCTCGCGACCGGGCCCGTCCACGAGCTCGCACGCGTGCGCCCGAGCCTCACCGACCTCTTCCGCGACGCCGTCGCGGGCACCCCGCACACCCAGGAGGCCCAGGCATGAGCCCCGCCCGGACCGTGCGGCTCGTCGCCGCACGCGAGATCTCGACCCGCGCCCGCTCGAAGGCTTTCGTGTGGACGACCGCCGTCGTCCTCGTCCTCATCGTCGCGGGCTCCGCGCTCATCGGGTTCCTCGGCGGCAAGGAGCCCGAGCCGCTGCACGTCCTCGTCACCGACGACATCACCGCAACCGCGCTCGAACGCGCGGCCACCGCCACGGGAACGCTCGTCGAGACCGACGTCCTCGGCCCCCTGGCCGGGGCCCCGAACCTCAGCGACGACGACGTGCTCGTCGGACTCGCACCGGACGGCACGGTGCACGTCACCGTGAACACCGAAGTTCCGAGCGACCTCGGCCCCACGCTCACCGTCATGGCGCAGCAGCAGGCCCTCGGCGCCGCGATCACCTCGCTCGGAGGCGACCCCGCAGCGGTCGACGCCGCCGTCCTCAGCGCGCAGCCCGCCGTCACGACGCTCGAGGAACCGACGAAGGGCCCCGACCTCGGGGCGTCGATCCTCGGGCAGGTCGTCGGCATCCTCATCTTCGTCGCCATCATGACGACCGGGCAGATGGTCGCGCAGGGCGTCGTCGAGGAGAAGTCGAGCCGCGTCGTCGAGATCCTCCTCGCGACGATCCGGCCCGCCGAGCTCATCGCGGGCAAGGTCCTCGGCATCGGCGCCCTCGGCCTCGCGCAGGTCGCGGCGTACGTCGCGGTCGGGGCAGGCTCGGCGAACGCCTTCGGGTTGCTCGACGGCGTCGACGTCGACCTGTGGTCGGCCGCGGGCTCGACCCTCGTGTGGTTCCTGCTCGGTTACGCCATCTATGCGCTGCTCTTCGCCGCGGCGGGCGCGCTCGTCTCCCGCCAGGAGGACGTCGCGTCCGTGACGACGCCGATCCTCATGATGCTCATGATCCCGTACGCCGTCGGCATCTCCGTCGCGCCGTGGGACCCGACGAACACGCTCGTCACCGTCCTGTCGTACGTGCCGTTCTTCACGCCGCTCATCATGCCGATGCGGTCGGCGCTCGGCGTCGCGGCGCCGTGGGAGATCGTCCTCATGATCGTCGTGTGCGCCGCGCTCGTCGCGCTCCTCGTGTGGGTCGCGGGTCGCATCTACGGCCGCGCCGTGCTCCTCACGGGGGCGCGCGTGCCGCTGCGAGAGGTGCTGCGGGCTCGCTGAGCGCGCCTTCTCGACGGATCGACGCGTTCCCCCGTCCGACGGGGGAACGCGTCGATCCGTCGGGCGTGTCGGGCACGCTGCGGTGCCCCGGCGGGCCGGGGCTCCCGCAGGTATCTCGACGTCAAGTAATCTGGTGCGATGGACCTCGACGGCACAGCGCACGCAGGCACGGCCGCGACCCCCGACGAGGTCGACCGCATCGTCGCCGCGTGGCGCCGTGAGCGCCCCGACCTCGACGTCGGCCCTCTCGAGGTCCTCTCCCGCGTCACCCGCCTCGCCCGGCACCTCGACCGCGCACGGCGTAGCGCATTCGCGCGCCACGACCTCGAGACGTGGGAGTTCGACGTCCTCTCCGCCCTGCGCCGCGCAGGCGTGCCGTACGAGCTCTCCCCCGGTGCGCTCCTCACTCAGACGCTCGTGACGTCCGGCACCATGACGAACCGCATCGACCGCCTCGAGGACCACGGCCTCGTCTCGCGCCACCCCTCCCCCGGCGACCGACGCGGTGTCATCGTCCGCCTCACGACCGCAGGCCTCGCGAAGGTCGACGCCGCGATGGCCGACCTCGTCGCGGAGGAGCACACGATCCTCGGAGCCCTCGGCGCCGACGACCGCGACGAGCTCGCGGGCCTCCTGCGCACGGTGCTCGGGCAGTTCGACGCCTGATCGCGGCCGGGCCCGTGAGCCCAGACCGATAAACTCGCGCGGTGGCCCATCTCCTCGGCGCGGAGAATCTCCGTATCGCCTTCCCGCACAAGATCGTCCTCGACTCCGTGAGCCTCGGCCTCGACGAGGGGGACCGCGTCGGCATCGTCGGACGCAACGGCGACGGCAAGTCGACCCTCATGCGCCTCCTCGCGGGCCGCGCGACGCCCGACGACGGCCGCGTCACCGTGCGCGGCGGCGTCACCGTCGCGATGCTCGACCAGACCGACACGCTCGACCCCGACCTCACCGTCGGGTTCGCGATCGTCGGCGACCGCCCCGAGCACGAGTGGGCTGGGGACGCACGTGTGCGCGACGTGCTCGACGGACTCGTGCGCGACCTGCCGTGGGACGCGCGCGTCGGCGACCTCTCGGGCGGCCAGCGGCGCCGCGTCGCGCTCGCCGCGCTCCTCACCCAGGACCACGACGTCCTCTTCCTCGACGAGCCCACCAACCACCTCGACGTCGAGGGCGTCGCGTGGCTCGCCACGCACCTGCGCACGCGCTGGGCCGCGAATGCGGGCGCCCTCCTCGTCGTCACGCACGACCGCTGGTTCCTCGACGAGGTCTGCACCGCGACGTGGGAGGTGCACGACGGCATCGTCGAGCCCTTCGAGGGCGGGTACGCGGCCTACGTCCTGCAGCGCGTCGAGCGCGACCGGCAGGCGGCCGTCGTCGAGCAGAAGCGACAGAACCTCATGCGCAAGGAGCTTGCGTGGCTGCGCCGCGGCGCGCCGGCGCGCACGTCGAAGCCCCGCTTCCGCATCGAGGCTGCCAACCAGCTCATCGCCGACGTCCCGCCCGTGCGCGACACCGTTGAGCTCGCACGGGTCGCGACCGCCCGCCTCGGCAAGCAGGTCGTCGACCTCGAGGGCGCGGGCTTCGCGTACGGCGACATGCCCGTGCTCCGCGACGTCACGTGGCGCATCGCGCCCGGCGAGCGCACGGGTCTGCTCGGTGTCAACGGCGCGGGCAAGTCAACGCTCCTCAAGCTCGTCACAGGCGAGCTGACGCCCACCGCGGGGCGCGTCAAGCACGGCAAGACCATCAAGGTCGCGACGCTCACCCAGGAGCTCGCCGAGCTCGCCGACGTCTGGGAGGACCGCGTCTCCGACGTCGTCGCGTCCTACCGGACGACGTACGTCTCGGGCGGCAAGGAGATGACGCCGGGCCAGCTGCTCGAGCGCCTCGGCTTCACGAACGCCCACCTGTCCACGCAGGTCAAGGACCTCTCCGGTGGTCAGCGTCGCCGGCTGCAGCTGCTGCTCATCCTCCTCGACGAGCCCAACGTCCTCGTCCTCGACGAGCCGACGAACGACATGGACACCGACATGCTCGCCGCGATCGAGGACCTCCTCGACACGTGGCCGGGCTGCCTGCTCGTCGTCTCGCACGACCGGTACCTGCTCGAGCGGGTCACCGACCAGCAGTACGCGGTGACCGACGGGACGCTGCGGCACCTGCCCGGCGGTGTTGACGAGTACCTTGCGATCCGCGCGGCGCAGCGCAGGGCTGAGGACGCGGCGGCGCGTGGTGCAGCGAGGGGCGACGGCGGTGCCGCCTCGGCGGCGACCGACGGGCTCTCCGGCGCGGAGCGTCGCGAGCTCACGAAGGAGGTCGGGGCGATCGAACGGCGCATGACGAAGCTCGAGAACCAGGTCGCCAAGGTTCACGCCGACATGGCGGCGCACGACCAGTCGGACTTCAGCGGCCTGGCAGGGCTGCAAGCGAAGATCACGGCGGCCGAGGCCGAGCTCGCCGAGGCGGAGGAGCGCTGGCTCGAGCTCACGGAGCTCCTCGGCTGACGCTGCACCGCGCTCTCTCCCCCTCCCCCGCGTCCCTCCCCCGCCCCCGCCCCCGTTCTTCCCGACGGCTCGACGCCTTCCGACCATTCAATGGGGGTCGTCCGTCAATCCGTCCACGAGCCCACCCACAGTGTTCCGATAGCCGATCCACACCCTGGAGGTGTGAGGATCGGCTATCGAGCATGCCCCTCCTGCTGGCGACAGCCGTCGATAGCCGATCCGTACGTCTCATATGCCTCGATCAGCTATCGATCCGCTGGCCATCGACGGGTTGACGGGTTCCGACCGTTCGACGGGCAGCTCCGTCGAGCCGTCCGGTGGACCTGGGAGGGTCGGCGCGGCGCGGAAGATCTCAGCCCACCAGGGCAGAGAAGCGCCGGATAGGCGATCCGTACGTGTCCCGCGTGCGGATCGGCTATCAAGCATGCCCCTCCCGCTCGCGACAGCCGTCGATAGCCGATCCGGACGCGTCCAGTGGTCCGATCGGCTATCGAGCCACCTCGCGCTCGGGGTTGTGACGGATTGACGGCGCTCGCCCATCGAACGGGGGCCCGCGTCTATCCGTCGATGGAGGAGTCAGGTAGGCAGCGTGAGGACGCGCGCGCCCGGGACGTTGCCCGTCGCCGTCACCACATCGTCGACGACGCCCGCCGCCGTCATCGCCGCCGCGAGCGCGAGAGCGTGCCGCGGCGATCGGCCGAGCGCCGCGACCGTCGGCCCGGAGCCCGAGACGACGACGCCGAGCGCGCCCGCCGCACGCGCGACGTCGAGCACCTCGAGGAGTGCCGGCTCGAGCTCGCACGACGCCGCCTCGAGATCGTTCCTCAGGTGCGCGCCGACGCCCTCGGCGTCACCAGCGCGCAACGCTGCCATGAGCTCGACCCCCGGCTCGTCGTCCCACTGCTCCGCGGTCGGCACGTCCTCGCCGCGCTCCGCCGCGGCCGCAAGCCGCTCGTCGAAGCGCCCGTACGACGCCGCGGTCGAGATCCCCGTGTGCCGCAGGCCGAACGCCCAGTGCAGCTCACCACGCACGAGCGCAGGCGTGAGCAGCTCACCCCGGCCCGTGCCGACGGCCGTGTGCCCGACGAGCGGGAACGCGACGTCCGCGCCGAGCTCGCCCGCAAGCTCGAGCAGGCGCGGACGCGGCACACCCGTCCCCCAGAGCGCGTCGCACGCGAGGAGCGCCGCGGCGCCGTCCGCCGACCCGCCAGCCATCCCGCCAGCGACCGGCACGCCCTTGGCGAGGTGCAGGTGGACGTCGGGCTCGATCCCCACCTCGGCGGCGAGCAGCTCCGCCGCACGCCACGCGATGTTCGACGCGTCGAGCGGCACGAGCTCCGACTGCGGGCCTGACGCCGTGATCGACAGGCCGTCGGACCGGTGCGCCGTGACGTCCTCGTAGAGCGACACCGCTTGGAACACGGAGACGACGCGGTGATAGCCGTCGTCACCGACAGGGCTCACCTGGAGCGCAAGGTTGACCTTGCCGGGAGCACGGACGACGACACGGGCGGGCAGGTCGCCCGTGCGGGTCGCGCCCGTCATGCGGCGGGTCCGTCCGTTGCCGAGGTCTCGTCGGCGGGCGCCGCGTGCCGTCCGGACAGGCCGTCGGCAAACGTCGCCGGCCGCCCGGCCGCGCCGTCGGTGGGTGCAGCCGCACCGTTGGCGCGAGCGACCGCGCCGTCGGCGGGAGCAGCAGCCCCGTCGCCAGGTGCAGCAGCCGCAGCGTCGTCACCTGCACGACGTTCGCGCTCGCGTCGTGACGCGCGCGGCGCCGGCGCGTGGAACTCGCCGCGGGCGAGGATCTCCTCGGTGATGCGCGCGAACGTGTCGATGTCGCACACCTCGCCGCGCGCCGACGGGTCGACGCCCGCGGCCTCGAGCGCCTCCGCGGCGGCCGCGCCCGAGCCCGCGAGCCCGGCAAGCGTCGCGCGCAGCGTCTTGCGGCGCTGCGCGAACGCGGCGTCGACGACCGTGAAGACGTCCTCGCGCGACGCCGTGGTCGACGGCGGGTCGCGCCGCTCCATCGCGACGAGCGCCGAGTCGACGTTGGGGGCGGGCCAGAAGACGTTGCGGCCGATCGTCGCGGCGCGCGACGTCCGGCAGTACCACGCGGCCTTCGCGGACGGCACGCCGTACGTCTTCGACCCGGGGGGCGCCGCGAGCCGGTCGGCGACCTCGAGCTGCACCATGACGAGCACACGCTCGAGCGAGTCGAAGCGCTCGAGGAAGTGGAGCAGCACGGGCACCGAGACGTTGTAGGGCAGGTTCGCGACGAGCGCGACGGGCGGCGGCCCGGGCAGCTCGGTGACGGTGAGTGCGTCCTGACCGATGAGCGAGAAACGCTCCGCCGCGCCCGGCTGGAAGGTGGCGACGGTCGTCGGCAGCTCGGCCGCGAGGACCGGGTCGATCTCGACTGCGACGACGCTCGCGCCCGTCTCGAGGATCCCGAGCGTGAGCGAGCCGAGCCCGGGGCCGATCTCGACGACGTGCTCGCCCGCCTCGACGCCTGCGGTGCGGACGATCTTGCGCACCGTGCCGGCGTCGATGACGAAGTTCTGGCCGAGCGTCTTCGTCGGCCGGACGCCGAGCCGCTCGGCGAGCTCCCGCACCTGGACGGGGCCGAGAAGGGTGGCGGCAGAAGTCATGCCCCGAGCCTACGCGGCCCGCCCCTCACGCAAGAATCCGAGCATCTGGTCACTGACAGCGACCAGATGCTCGGATTCTTGGGGACGGTGAGGTCAGCGCAGACCGAGCTTCGCCGAGCAGTGCGGCCACTGGCCCCAGCCCGACCGCGCCTGGAGGATCTTCGCGCGCTTCGTCTGCTCCGCGGCCGACGCCTGCGACGGCAGGCCCTTGCCGCCGACCGAGCGCCACGTCGCGACGGAGAACTGGTAGAGGCCGTGGTAGGTGCCGCTCGCCGAGACGGCGTTCGCACGCCCGCCTGACTCGCACTGCGCAAGCCGCTGCCACACGGTGCCGGACGGGGCCGTGCCCTGGTCCTTCGACGACGTGGAACGCGAGGGGGTCTCCACCGGCCGCTTCTTCGTGCCGACGACCTTGATCTCGGTGACCGGCTTCGTCGTCACCTTCTCGGAGATCTTCTCCTTCTCGACGACGTCGCCGTCGACCGTGCGGATGCGGTGGACGGTCGTGCGGACACCGTCCTTGCCGGCGGTGCGGACGATCGTCGGCTGATCCGTGTAGCGCGCGGAGTCCTTGCGCGTCTCGGTCTCGTGCGCGATCTTCTTCGTCGAGGTCTTCTCGGTGACCTCGACCCGGCGCACGACGACGGTGACGATGCCCGCCTCACCCGCGGCGACCTCGTGGCCGTCGGAGGAACGCTCGGCGACGAGCACCTCGTCGAGCTCGCCGAGCTCGACGTCCACGGCGGCGAGCGCCGCGTCGACGTCGGCGACACCTGCAGCCACCGGGTGGACCTCACCCTCGACGAGCACCTGGACGGCCTCGTCGAGCGGGAGGCGCACGCCGATCTCGGTGCGGGCCGAGGAGCGGGACGCGACGAGGTGGACGCCCGCCTCACGCTGCTCGAGCGAGTCGAGGACCTCAGCGGCGTCGAGGGCCGTCGTCCACACGGACTCGTTCTCCTCGCCGTCGAAGACCGTCACCTCGCGCCCGTAGCGGACGACGATCGTGTCGCCGTCACCGAGGGAGGACGCCGTGCCGGGGGCGACGACGTCGCGCTCACCGGTGTCGATGCTCAGCTCGTCGAGCAGGTTGCCGACCGACCCGGCCCACGTGTCGACCTCGACGATCTTGCCGTCGACGTCGAGGCTCACGGTCTTGTGGGCGTCTGCGGCGACCGCGATCCCCACACCGCCGAGCGCGAGCGCGACGGCGGTGGTGCCGACGATCCACGGTCGGCGCCTGAGCGGCCTGCGTGCGTGCACCTCCTCCGTCGTCCCGAGGGTGGAGTCGGTGCTCTCCGCACGCGCGGCGCGGCTCAGGGGGTTGTGCATCAGTGTCCAGACGTCGACCTTCCCGGCACCGAGATCGACGTTCCACGCGCCCGCGGGGCACGGCCCTGGTGCGCGCCCTGCGGCGCTGCCTGAGGTCCGTGGTGCGCTCAGCGCACGCGGCGTGGGGTCGAGACCGGATCCGGTTGAGAGACCGTCCCCCGGCAGGGGTGGCGCTCCTCCCCTCACCGGGGCGGGGCGACCGTGACGGCCGTCCGCCGACGTCCCACGGTCCGGTCGGGAGGTCCTTGTGGGACCGCCGTCAGGGCCGCCGGGACGGCGGACGAACGGTTTACCGTAACCGGGGCGTGACCTTCGCACCAAGTCTTCGTGGGACAGATCACCCACGCGACGCCGTGCCCTGGGAGCCAGGACACGAACCGCCGCACCTGTGGTCAGGCCGTCGTGGCACGGCCCGAGGCGCCTGCGACGCCTAGTACCAGCCGCGCTTGTCGGAGTGTGCGAGCGCCCCGCACGGGCCGTCGTAGCGGCCGGCGATGTACCGAAGACCCCAGTCGATCTGGACGCTTGGCGTCGTGAGGTAGCGCGTACCGGCCTCGCTCGTGCGCCAGTCGGCTCCGAAGTGCACGCTCATGAGCGCCTGCGGGATCCCCCGGGCGGTCGACGACGGGTTGGCGGCCTTGTAGCTCCAGTTGCTCTCGCGCTCCCACAGCGTCACGAGGCACCTGTACTCGCTCGAGCTCCAGCCGCGTGCGGCGACCTTCCGCTTGGCGATCGCCTTCGCGGACGCGGGTGTCGTGCCGTCGGTGCCGGGCGGCGCGGTCGTCGGCTCGGGCTTCGGCTCAGGCTTCGTGGAGGGCTTCGGCTCAGGCTTCGTGGAGGGCTTCGGGGACGGAGTCGCCGTGGGCGTCGGCTCGGGTGCGGCGGTGTCGTCGTCGGGACCGGCACCGTCGTCGGGCGCGGGCGCCGAGGTCACCGGCGACGTCGGCTCGGCCGACGGACCCGCGCTCGGCCGTGCCGAGGGCGTCGGGGACGCGCTCGGCGCGTCGTCCGTGCCGACACGGACGCGGCCCGCGACGGGCTCGCGCAGAACGACGGAGACGACCTCGGAGCGTGACGACTCGACGCCGTCGACCGAGGCGACAAGGTACGTCGTCACGGACCGTCCTGCCGTGCCGGCGGAGACGACACGCGTCGTGCCCGCGGCGAGCGTCGGATCCTCGATCTCCTCGAGCTCGGGCTCGACGTCGACCTCAAGCGTCTCGTGCGTCCACGTGACGTCGACGATCTCGACGCGCATGCCGGAGACGACCGGGGCGTCGAGGTCGTGGGAGACGGCGCGGTCACCGACGATGACGTCCTGCTCGACGAGAAGCGCCGTGACGTCCTGCGCGCTCGTGACGACGGCCCGTTCGACCCCGTCGACGACGAGCGCGACGGGGAGCGCGTGGGCGCGCTCGGTGCTGCGCGACGCCGGCGTCGGACGCTCCGTGGGGGCTGCCGTCGCGCCGATCGCGGGCGCTCCCGTCCACGGCGTGCCCGTGGGCGCCAGGACCGTGAGCGTGAGCGTCGTGGCCGCGGCGACGACGAGGACGACGGCGGAAGCGACCGCGGCGCGCGCGGTCCGGCGGGACGTCACAGGCTCAGTACCAGCCCCGCGCGTAGGAGTGCGAGAGCGCACCGCACGGCGTGCCGTAACGGTTCTTGATGTAACCGAGACCCCACGTGATCTGCGTGCGGGCGTTCGTGCGCCAGTCGGACGCGACCGAGCCCATCTTCGAGCCCGGGAGGGACTGCGGGATGCCGTACGCGCCCGAGCTCGCGTTGTGCGCCGTGACGCGCCAGTTCGACTCGCGGGTCCACAGCTTGTCGAGGCACGTGAACTCGCTCGCCTCCCAGCCGCGCTCGGCAACGAGGGACTTCGCGAGCGCCCGCGCCTGGTTGGGCGAGAGGACCTTCGCGGTCGAGTCCGGGACGGACATCGTGCCGACGCGCACGACCTCGTCGCGCACCTCGGAGACGACGACGCTCGTGAGCGCCGTCCGCTCGATCTCCTCACCGTTCGCGGAGCGCACGAGGTAGGTGGTCGTCGACTCGCCGTCGATCCCGCGGGTCTCGACGATGCGCGTGCCCTTGACGAGGTTCGCGTCGTCGACCTCGGACGACCCGTGCTCGACCTTCTCCGTCACCGTCGTCGTCGTCTCGGTGACCGCGGCGACCTCGATGCGCATGCCGTCGGTGACGAGCGCGTCGAGGTCCGTGAGGACGACCGAGGCGTCGTCGAGCGTCACGCCCTCCGCATGGAGGGTCGCGCGCACCGTCGGGTGCGTCGTCGTCACGGCCCGCTCGACGCCGTCGACGACGAGCGTCACCGCCGTCGCACGGACGTCGCCGCGGGACGCGACGGAGCGGGACCTCTCGGCGAGGTCGAGCTCGGCGGTGTCGGCGGCGACGACCATCGGGTCCGTCGCGTCGTCGGACCCGGCGTAGGCGGCGGTGCCGCCGAGGAGGACTGCGAGGACAGCGACCTGCGCGGACAGCCGGAGCGGCGAGCGGCGAGAGCGCTGCTCTCGGCGCGCGCGGCGGGTCTCCACGGTGCTGTCTCCCTGGGGTGGGTCGTCGTCCATGGTCACGGACGCCCCCGATTCAACCCCGTCCGGACCGCCCGTGGCAACACGCGGTGACAGTTCTCACCATGCGCGAGGGCCGTCACCATGGGCCGTAGAGCCGCTCCGCGTTCGCGCTCGTCAGCGCCGCGACCTCGGCCTCCGTGCGGCCGAGCGTCTCCGCGACGAACCGCACCGTGTGCGGCAGGAGGTAGGGCGCGTTGGGGCGCCCCCGTGCGGGCACGGGCGTGAGGTAGGGCGCGTCGGTCTCGACGAGCAGCCGGCCCGGCGGCGTCACCCGCAGCGCGGCCCGCAGGCCCTCGTTGGCCTTGTACGTCACGGGGCCCGCGAACGAGAGGTACCAGCCCTGCGAGGCGCAGAACGACGCCATCGCGGCATCGCCCGAGAAGCAGTGGAAGACGACCGCGTCCGGCGCGCCGTCGCGCGCGAGGACGTCGAGGACGTCCGCGTGCGCGTCCCGGTCGTGGATCTGCACGGGCAGGCCCGTCTCGCGCGCGAGCGCGAGGTGCGCACGGAACGACTCACGCTGCACCTCGCGAGCGCGCTCGCCGCCGCGGAAGAAGTCGAGCCCCGTCTCCCCTACCGTCCGCACGCGCGGGTGCCGCGCAAGCGACGCGATCTCCGCGAGGGCGTCGTCGAGGCTCACGTCGTGCCGCGGCAGCGGGGCGGGCTCGAGCCCGTCGGGCGCGACCTCGCGGATCCCCGCGTGCAAGGGCGCCTCGTTGGGATGGATCGCGACACCGCCGAGCAGCTCCGGATGCTCCTCGACGAGCCGGACGGTCGTGCGCGCGGCCTCGAGGTCGCAGCCGATCTGCACCATGCGGGTGACGCCGACGCCGACGGCCCGGTCGATCGTCTCGCGGACGGTCGGGTGCGGGTCCTCGGGGCCGAGGACGTGGTGGATCGAGTCGAGGTGTGTGTGGCCGTCGACGGCCGGCACCTCGAGCGGGTTCGGGTCAGGAGCCCAGCCCCGCTCGCGGCGACGTCCCACGTCAGGCCTCGGCCGGGTCCTCGAGACGCGGGAAGAGCGCGTCCCCCTTCGTGACGACGGTGCCCGCGGGCAGGATGCCGAACGTCGCGGCGCTCGCGGGGGGCTGCTCCGCGAGCGCACCGAGCGCGGCCTCCGCGCCGAGCTGCGCCCACAGGGACGACGTCGCCTTCGGCATGACCGGGTGGAGGAGCACCGCAAGCGACCGCAGCGACTCGGCGAGCGTCACGAGGATCGTCGCGAGACGGCCGCCGTCGCCGAGCGCGCTCGCCTCCTTCGCGACCTTCCACGGCTCCGTGTCGGTGACGTAGTGGTTCGCGGCGTCGACGAGCGTCCAGATCGCCGCGAGCGCGTCGTGCGGCGCGATGCGGTCGATCGCGGCCTCCGCGTCGGCCGTCGCGCGCGCGGCGACCGCCGCGAGCGCGAGGTCGATCTCCTGGGCCTCCCCGGCCGCGGGCAGGACGCCACCGAAGTACTTGCCGACCATCGCGGCGACGCGCGAGGCGAGGTTGCCGAGACCGTTGGCAAGGTCCCCCGCGTAGCGCGCCGACATGTCCTCCCACGAGAACGAGCCGTCCGAGCCGAACGAGATCGCGCGCATGAAGTAGTAGCGGAACGCGTCCGAGCCGAAGTGGTCGACGACCTGCGACGGGGCGATGCCCGTGAGCTTCGACTTGCTCATCTTCTCGCCGCCGACGAGCAGCCAGCCGTGCGCGAAGACCGTGCCCGGCAGTGGCAGGCCCGCGGCCATGAGCATGGCCGGCCAGATGACCGCGTGGAACCGCAGGATGTCCTTGCCGACGAGGTGCACGGCGGCGGGCCAGCGGCGCGCGAACTGCTCCGCGCCCGCACCCTCGGTGTCGCCGAGGCCCACGGCCGTCGCGTAGTTGAGCAGCGCGTCGAACCACACGTAGAGGACGTGCGAGGAGTCCCACGGCAGGGGGATGCCCCAGTCGAACGTGTTGCGGGAGATCGAGAGGTCCTTCATGCCGCCCTTGACGAACGCCATGACCTCGTTGCGCGCCGAAGCGGGCTGCACGAACTCGGGGTGGGACTCGTAGAGCTCGACGAGCCGGTCCGCGTAGGCGGAGAGCCGGAAGAAGTAGTTGTCCTCGGAGAGCCAGTCGACGGGGCGGGAGTGGATGGGGCACACCTTGACGCCCTCGTGCTCGCCCGTGCCGTCGACGAGGTCGCCGTCGAGCTTGTACTCCTCGCAGCCGACGCAGTAGTAGCCCTCGTACTTGCCCTGGTAGATGTGGCCCGCGTCGAAGAGCGCCTGGAGGAACCGCTGGACGCGCTCGGTGTGCCGGGGCTGCGTCGTCCGGATGAAGTCGTCGTTCGTCGCGTCGAGCGTCGCGAGGACCGGCTGCCACTCCTCGGTGACGAGGCGGTCCGCCCACTCCTGCGGGGACACGCCGTGCGACGCCGCGGTGTTCATGACCTTCTGGCCGTGCTCGTCCGTGCCGGTGAGGAGCCACGTGTCGTCGCCGCGCTGGCGGTGCCAGCGCGCGAGGACGTCCGCCGCGACCGTCGTGTACGCGTGCCCGATGTGCGGGGCGTCGTTGACGTAGTAGATCGGCGTCGTGATGTAGAAGGACGAGTTCTGGGCCATGGGGACAATCCTAGGGCGGTACGGGGACCGTCCGCGCCGTCGTCCCGCGCGCGGTCACCGGCACGGGGCGCGCACCGCTCAGGGGCGCACGGCGTTCAGGACCGCGCGAGAGTGAGGCGCCACACGCGGTCGTCGCCGTCGCGCGGCTCGCCGCGCCCGTCGGTCGCGCTCGAGGAGACGAGGAGGCTCCCGCCCGGCTCGGCGACGACGCCGCGCAGCCTGCCGACGCCATCGAGGACGACACTCGGCGTCGCCGTGCCGCGCGCGAGCTCGACAAGGTCGACCCGCCACAGGCGTTCGCCGCGCAGCGCGGCGACGTAGACACCCTCGTCAGTGACGGCAAGACCCGACGGCGAGGCCTCGTCGGTCGTCCACGTGACGAGCGGGTCCTCAAAGCCGTCGGACTCGCCCCCGCGGCCCTCGACGAGGGGCCAGCCGTAGTTGCGGCCGGGAAGGATCTGGTTGAGCTCGTCGAACGTGTCCTGCCCGAGCTCTGAGGCGAACATGCGGCCTGCGGCGTCCCAGCCGATCCCCTGGACGTTGCGGTGACCGAGGCTCCACACGGGCGATCCGGGCACGGGGTTGCCCGGCGCGGGCTCGCCCTCGGGCGTGAGCCGCAGGATCTTGCCGCCGAGGGAGTCCGGGTCCTGCGCGGCGTCTGGCTGGGTCGCGTCGCCGGTCGCGACGTAGAGCATGCCGTCGGGCCCGAAGGCCACGGCCCCGCCGTCGTGGAACGGCGCCGACGCGATGCCGTCGAGCAGCGTCGTCAGCTCCCCGAGCGTCGTGCCGGTGAGCGTCCCGCGGAGGACGGCGTTGCCGTCCGCGCCCGTGCGCTGGACGACGACGTCCGACGTGCCGGGCACGAGCGCGACCCCGAGGAGGCCCGACTCGGACGCGTGGACGGTGTCGCGGGCAAGCTCGTCGGCGCCCGGGCCCGTCACGGGCGTCGCAGTGCCGTCGGCCGCGACACGCACGAGCGTGCCCGTGTCCCGCAGCGTGACGAGCACGTCACCGCCCGGCAGGAGGGCAAGACCCCAGGGCGCGTCGAGGTCGCGGGCGACGACGGTCCGGTCCGTCACGGTCACGGTCACCGGCTCGGGAGGCGCCGTCGGCGTCGGCTCGGGCGTCGGCGTCGAGGTTGTCGCGCCCGCCGACGGCGTCGGGGTCACGGGTGTCGGCCCGGGCCCGGGCCGACGGTCGAGCGCCAGCCCCACGACGATGACCGCGGCCGCCGCGAGCAGCGCGAGCACGGCGACGAGGACGCGCATACGCCGTGCGAGCCGCACCCGAGCGGTCACCGCTCCGCCCCGCGGCTCACGCCTCGCCCACCCAGCCGAGGTTGCGGGCGACCTGCTGGAGAGTGAGGACCGTGACCTCGTGGTCGCGCGCCGCGACGCCCCGCGTCATCGACGTCCGCACCTCGCCGAGCCCCGCCTGGAGCTCCGCGTACGCCTCCTCGCCCGCGACCGTCACCGCGAGCCCGCCGACGTCCGCGGGTGCACCTTCGAGGTAGGCGGGGCCGGCGACCCAGCCCCGCGCCCGGAGATCCTCGAGCTGCGGCACCGTCGTCGCGGCACCCGACGCGCCGAGGAGCGCGTCGACCTGCGCAGGGCTGCTCGCCCCGTCACGCACGACCGCGAGCACCTGCCAGTGACGACGCGTGAGCCCCGCGTCGTCGTAGACGCGCGCAAGCGCGTCGGCTGCGAGCCCGTCGACGAGCTCGAGCCAGTAGCCGAGGCTGCGTGCACCCCCCGGACCTGCGAACGCACCTGTCGACGCCATGCTGCCCCTCCCCCGGTCCGTTGTCGTCCATCCTCGCGCAGGTCGGCGCCCCGCGCGAGGGTGGGTCGTCAGTCGGAGCGCGGCGTCGCCGTCGGGTCGTAGTCGAGGACGGTCATCGACGAGGTCGTCTGCGCGAAGAGGAAGCCACCGTCCTCAAGCATGTCGACGCGCGGCCCGAGGTTGTTGTTGAGCCTGAGGTCCGGCAGCTTCTCGACGGTCTCGCCGGTCGTCACATCGAACACCCAGGCAGTCTCGGACGCGCGCAGCAGCAGGTGCTGCTCCGAGAGCTTGCCGAGCACGTCCCGGTAGTCGTCCTCGAGCGCGGTGGCTGTTCCGTCGGACGTCACCGACCAGAGCTTCGTGTCGCGACCAGCGGTCACGGGGTTCCCCGTCGTGTAGATCGTCCCGTCGATGCACGCCGCACCTTCGAGACCGAGGACGATCGGCTCCGAGAGCTCTGTCACCTCGAACGTGTCACGGTCGAGGAGGAATGCCTCGCCCACGAGCTTGCCCTTCGTGACGGGCCGCCAGCCGATCATCGGGCAGCCCTCGCCCGGGTCGACCGGCCCGTCGACGCGCAGGTTGACGTTCTTCACGTTGCCCAGCCGCTCGAGCTTCTCGTCGAGCAGGTCCCAGCTCTCGCGGTCCTTGCCGAGGGTCGTCGCGCGCGTCGGCGAGTGGAGCGTGCGCGGGGCGAGCGTGTCGAGCGGCGTCTCGGACGTGCGGCCCGCCTCGTAGAAGCGGCCGTCGCGCGACCACGTCCCGTTCCACAGGACGACGTCGAGGCCCTCGGCACTGCCCTTCCACGAGCCGAGCACCTGGCCGCTGGCATCGAGTGCCTGCCAGCCGTCGGCCGTCGTCGCGGCGAGCTGGACCGGCTGGGCGCGCATGCCGGGGCGCTGCCGGTCGGCGATGGCGTCGACACGCTCCACGCCCTCGACCGTGCCGGTGACCTCGTACGACGATCGGTCGAAGGCGCGCACCACGCGCGCCTCGCGGTCGAAGCACACGAAGCTCGTCGGTCCGGCCGCGCACTCGTCGCTCCGCAGACCCTCCGCAAGCCGGTGCTCGGCGACGACCGCGCCCGTCGCGGCGTCGAGCTCGACGAAGGTCGACGGGCCGTCGTCGTCAGCCACCCGCACGAGCCACGGGTCTCCCGTGACGTCGAGGATCTGCGAGATCGACCCTTCCTCGGGGCGGTAGCTCCAGCGGGTCGTGACGATCCCCGCCTCCGGACCGCTCGCTGCGTCGCTGGGTACGTCCGTCGACGGGTCCGCGCCGGGCGTGGACGTCGCCGCGGGCGCCGTTGTGACGCCGTCGTCAGTGGCCCCGCCGCCCGAGCACGCAGCAAGTGTGAGCGCGACGACGGCGGTGCTGGCCGCGAGCGCGTACGGACGACGGAGACGAGTCGGTGTGTCGATCAAGGTTCCCTCCTGGCGCCGGCAGCCCCCTGCCGCCGACCGTTCCGACCCTAGGGTCGCGCGGTGCGGATCGCACGTCCAACGCACACCTGCGCGGCTCAGCGGCCCCGGGCCGCGAGCGCGGCCTCGTAGAGGTCGCGCTTGGCGACGCCCGCGCGGACCGCGACCTGCGCGACCGCGTCCTTGAGCCGGACGCCGCCGTCGGCGAGCGCGAGGACCTCGGGGACGAGGTCGGCGGGCTCGGCGGCGGCGGGCGCCTCGGCGCCGGCGACGACGACGCAGATCTCGCCGCGGAGCTGCTCCGCGTCAGCCTTCTCCGCGAGGTCGCCGAGCGTGCCGCGCAGGACCTCCTCGTACGTCTTCGTGAGCTCGCGGCACACGGCGGCGGGCCGGTCCGCTCCGAACGTGGACGCCATCGACGCGAGCGTCGAGGCGATGCGGTGGGGCGACTCGAAGAAGACCATGGTGCGGCGCTCGTCGGCGAGCGCACCGAACGTGCGCGCCCGGTCGCCGTCCTTGCGGGGCGGGAACCCCTCGAAGCAGAAGCGGTCGGTCGGCAGGCCCGAGAGCGCGAGCGCCGTGAGCACGGCGCTCGGCCCGGGTGCCGCGGTGACGCGCAGGCCGCGCTCGACCGCGCGCTGGACGACGCGGAAGCCCGGGTCGGAGACGGTCGGCATGCCGGCGTCCGAGACGACGAGCACGGTTCCGCCGCCCTCGACGACGTCGCAGAGCTCGTCGGCGCGGTCGGACTCGTTGTGCTCGTGGTGCGAGACGAGCCGCCCCGGCACCCGGAGGTCAAGGCGTGCCGCGAGCGCGAGGAGGCGCCGCGTGTCCTCGGCCGCGACGACGTCGGCCTCGACGAGGAGCCGCCGCAGGCGCGGCGAGGCGTCCTCGACGTCGCCGATGGGGGTGGCCGCGAGGATGAGCGCTCCAGTCATGCCCACAAGACTGCCACGCCGTCCACCCTCCGACGGCGCTGCCCCTCCCCTACGATGGCTCCCGTGACGACCGCCCCGACGCCCGACGACACCGATGCCGCCGAGCACCCCGACGACGCCGCGCCCGTGCCGACGTCCGTCGCCACGGAGGCGGACGTCGCCCCCGGTTTCGATCCCGTCGACGTGAGCGTGCCCGACGTCGACGCCACGCCGCCCGCGGAGCCGACCGAGCAGCGGCTGCTGCGCGACCTGCTCGGCGAGCGGGCGCTGCGCCTCGGCCTCACCGCGCAGGACCGCCTGTGGGGGTGGCTCGGGCCGCTCCTCGTCACGGTCCTCGCCGCGGCCCTGCGGCTGTGGGACCTCGGCCGTCCGCACACGCTCGTCTTCGACGAGACGTACTACGTCAAGCAGGGCTACACGCTGCTCCAGGTCGGGTACGACGCCGCGTGGCCCGACGAGCCCAACGCGTCGTTCGAGGCCGGCAACCGCGACATCTTCCTCGACCGCGCCGACTACGTCGTCCACCCGCCCGTCGGCAAGTGGATGATCGCCCTGGGCCTGCGGCTCGGCGGACCGGACAACACGTGGGCGTGGCGCCTCGCGACCGCGGTCGTCGGGATCCTCGCGGTGTGGATCGTCGCGCGCGTCGGGCGCCGCCTCTTCTCCTCGACCCTCGCGGGTGTCGTCGCGGGCGGGCTCTTCGCGATCGACGGCGTGGGGATCGTCCACGCGCGCACGGGCCTGCTCGACAGCTTCGTGATGTTCTGGGCGCTCGTCGGCTTCGCGTTCGTCGTGCTCGACCGGTTCGACTCGCGCCGCAGGCTTGCACGGCGGGCCGCGGAGCTCATCGACGCGGGCAAGGACCTCGGCCGGTGGGGCCCGTCCCTCGGCATCCGCTGGTACCGGCTCGCGGCGGCGGTCGCGCTCGGCCTGAGCATCGGCACGAAGTGGTCGGGCGCGTACTTCCTCGCTGTCCTCTGCGTCATCGTCGTCCTCTGGGACGCGTCGGCGCGCCGCACCGTCGGTGTCACGGGCTGGGCCAACGGCACTCTGTGGAAGGACGCCGTGCCGGCGGCCGTGACGATGGTGCCGCTCGCGGGCCTCACCTACCTCGCGTCGTGGACCGGCTGGTTCCTCAACCAGGGCTCGTACAAGCGCACGTGGGCCGCCGACCACCCGGGCGAGGGCATCCAGTGGCTGCCCGACTCGCTGCGGTCCTTCGTCGAGTACCACGTGCAGATGTGGGACTTCCACACCGGGCTCACGACCCCGCACACGTACCAGTCGAGCCCGTGGGGCTGGCTGCTCCAGCTGCGTCCGACGTCTTTCTACTACCGGTCCGTCGAGCGGGGCGGTGAGCTGCCCGACGGTCTTGGCACGTGCGCGTACGAGAAGTGCTCGGTCGCGATCACGTCGCTCGGCAATCCGCTCGTGTGGTGGCTCGGCACCGCTGCCCTCGTCCTCGCGGTCGTGTGGGTCGTGTGGCGCAAGGACTGGCGGGGTGTCGCCGTGCTCTCCGGGGTGGTCGCGGGCTGGATGCCGTGGCTCCTCTACGCCCACCGGACGATCTTCACGTTCTACACGATCGCGTTCGCACCGTGGGTGTACCTCGCACTCGGCTACGCGGTCGTGCTCGCTCTCGAGCACACCGAGGGGCACCGCCGACGACGACGTGTCGTGCGGAACGTCCTCCTCGGCGTCGGCGCAGCGATCGTACTGGTGAGCGTGTTCTTCTACCCCATCTGGACCGCGAAGGTCGTGCCCTTCGAGTTCTGGCAGTGGCACATGTGGCTGAAGTCCTGGATCTGACGCACGCAGAGTCTACGCACGCCGATTTCGCGGAGCGCTGACGGTCCCGCCGGGAAAACCACTCCCGGATGTCGGTGGCGAGGGTTATCGTCGGTCGTTGCCCCCCTCCGACGGAAGGCACCCCGGTGACACTCCTGCGCCTCGCGCTCCGACACGCCCGCCCCTACTGGTGGTGGATCGCCGCGGTCGGCGTCCTCCAGCTCGCCTCGACCATCGCGGCCCTCTACCTGCCGAGCCTCAACGCCCGCATCATCGACAAGGGCGTCTCCGTCGGCGACGTCGACTTCATCTGGCGCACGGGCGTCCAGATGCTTGTCGTGTGTCTCGCCCAGGTCGTCACCGCGATCGCAGCCGTCTACTTCGGCGCCCGCACCTCGATGAGCATCGGACGCGACCTGCGGCGCGAGGTGTTCCGCAAGGTCGACTCGCTCGGCACGCTCGACGTCTCCCGCTTCGGCACCGCGACGCTCATCACGCGCTCGACGAACGACGTCCAGCAGGTGCAGATGCTCGTCCTCATGACGCTGAACTTCATGGTGTCGACGCCCATCATGTGCATCGGCGGCATCATCATGGCGCTGCGGGAGGACCCGGGGCTGTCGTGGCTCGTGTGGGTGTCCGTGCCGCTGCTGTTCGTCGTCGTGTCGATCCTCGTCGTCAAGCTCCTGCCGCTGTTCCGCCAGATGCAGGACCGCATCGACGCCATCAACGACGTCCTGCGCGAGCAGATCACCGGCATCCGCGTCATCCGCGCGTTCGTCCGCGAGCCCTTCGAGGCCCAGCGCTACCAGGACGCGAACCTCGCGATCACCGACGTGTCCGTCAAGGTCGGCAACCTCTTCGTCCTCATGTTCCCCGTCATCATGATGGTGCTCCACCTCGCGACCGCCGCCGTCCTGTGGTTCGGCGGGCACCGCGTCGACGCGGGCCAGATCCAGGTCGGCGCGCTCACTGCGTTCCTCCAGTACCTCCTGCAGATCCTCGTCGCCGTCATGATGGGCACCTTCATGATGATGATGATCCCGCGCGCCGTCGTCTCCGCCGAGCGCATCGAAGAGGTCCTCGAGGCCGTCCCGACGATGAAGGCGCCGGCCGAGGGCTCCGCGCCCGCCCCTGAGGGCGGCGACGTCGTCTTCGACCACGTGACCTTCGGGTACCCGGGCGCCGAGCTGCCCGTCCTCGACGACGTGACGTTCACCGCCCGCGCGGGCCGCACGACCGCGATCGTCGGCTCGACCGGTTCCGGCAAGACGACGCTCCTCGGGCTCGTCCCCCGGCTCTTCGAGCCGCAGCAGGGCGCCGTGACGATCGGCGGCGTGCCCGTCTCCGCCCTCGGCCGCCACCAGATCGCAGGTCTCGTCGGGCTCGTCCCGCAGAAGCCGTACCTCTTCTCCGGAACGATCGCCTCCAACCTGCGCTTCGGCCGGCCCGAGGCCACCGAGGACGAGATGTGGCACGCGCTCGAGGTCGCGCAGGCCGCCGAGTTCGTCCGGGCCAAACCCCGGGGCCTCGAGGAGCCCGTCGCCCAGGGCGGCACGAACGTCTCCGGCGGACAGCGCCAGCGCCTGTGCATCGCGCGCGCGCTCGCCGCGGACCCGCAGGTCTACCTCTTCGACGACTCGTTCTCCGCGCTCGACGTCACGACCGACGCACTCCTGCGGGAGGCGCTCGCCGACGCGACCGAAGGCGCGACCGTCATCATCGTCGCGCAGCGCATCTCGACAATCCGCACGGCCGACCACATCGTCGTCCTCGACGGCGGCAAGGTCGTCGGCGAGGGCACGCACGACGCGCTCCTCGCCTCGAACGAGACCTACCGCGAGATCGTCGAGTCCCAGATGAGCATCGAGGGGGTGGCCTGATGGCCCGCACGGACCGCCAGCGCGAGAGCGCCGAGGCGACCATCGAAGCGACCGCCGAGGCGGTCGCGGCCGTCGCCGCCGAGGAGGAGCTTGACTTCACGCCGGGAGAGATGGACGGCGACCCCTTCATGGGCGGCCCACCCGCCCGCAAGGCCCAGCACTTCTGGCCGTCGGCCAAGCGCCTCGTGGGGCTCCTCGCCCCCGAGAAGGCGCTCATGGGCGTCGTCCTCGCGTTCGTCGTCGGCAGCGTCATCCTGTCCGTCATCGCGCCGAAGGTCCTCGGCAAGGCGATGGACGTGATTTTCAGCGGTTGGATCGGCGCGTGGATCGGCAAGCAGTTCCCCGGCGCTCCGCTCGAGACCATCGTCGAGGGCCTGCGCGCTCAGGGCCAGGACACCATGGCGGACATGCTCCTGCGCTCGGGCGCCGTGCCCGGCCAGGGCATCGACTTCGACCGGCTCGCGGTGCTCATCGCGACCGTCCTCGGCCTCTACGTCGTCTCCTCGCTCTTCATGTGGGCGCAGGGGTTCATCCTCAACCGACTCGTCATGCGCGTCGTCTTCAACCTCCGCGAGGACATCGAGCGCAAGCTCAACCGCCTGCCCCTGTCGTACTTCGACACGCGCCAGCGCGGAGACGTCATGTCGCGCGTGACGAACGACGTCGACAACGTCCAGGCCGCGCTCCAGCAGGCGTTCAGCCAGCTCGTGCAGTCGATCATGATGGTCCTCGGCATCCTCGTGATGATGTTCGTCGTCTCGTGGCAGCTCGCACTGCTCGCGCTCATCGCCCTCCCGCTGTCCGGCGCGGTCGCCGGCGTCATCGGCGTACGCGCGCAGCGTCTCTTCAAGGCGCAGTGGACGCACACGGGCGCCGTCAACGGCCACGTCGAGGAGACGTTCTCCGGCATGGACCTCGTGCGTGCCTACGGCCGCGACGAGGTCATGCTCGCCGAGTTCGACGAGCGCAACGACAAGCTCTACGAGGCGTCCTTCGGCGCGCAGTTCGTCTCGGGCATGATCATGCCCGCGATGACTTTCGTCTCCTACCTCTCCTACGTCCTCATCGCCGTCGGCGGCGGCCTCCGGGTCGCCTCGGGCAGCATGACGCTGGGCGACGCGACCGCGTTCATCCAGTACTCGCGCGAGTTCACGCAGCCCATCGCGGAGATGGCGGGCATCGCGAACATGCTGCAGTCCGGCGTCGCGTCCGCGGAGCGCACGTTCGAGCTGCTCGACGCCGAGGAGGAGGAGCCCGACGCCGCGACGGCCACGCTCCCCGCCCGCACCGACGGCCACGTCGAGCTCCGCGACGTCTCGTTCTCCTACGACCCGGCGAGCCCCCTCATCGAGAACCTCTCGCTCACGGTCCAGCCCGGGCAGACCGTCGCGATCGTCGGGCACACGGGCGCCGGCAAGACGACGCTCGTCAACCTCATCATGCGGTTCTACGAGATCCAGGGCGGGCAGATCCTCCTCGACGGCGTCGACGTGCGCGACCTCACGCGCTCCGACCTGCGCGGGCAGGTGGGCATGGTCCTCCAGGACGCGTGGCTGTGGGGCGGCACGATCCGCGACAACATCCGTTACGGACGTCTCGACGCGACCGACGAGGAGGTCGTCGAGGCCGCGAGGGCCACGATGGTCGACCGCTTCGTGAGGCAGCTGCCCGACGGCTACGACACGGTCGTCGACTCCGACGGCGGCTCCGTCTCCGCAGGCGAGCGGCAGCTCATCACGATCGCGCGAGCGTTCCTCTCGCAGCCGTCGCTGCTCATCCTCGACGAGGCGACGAGCTCCGTCGACACCCGCACCGAGCTGCTCGTCCAGCACGCGATGCACGCGCTGCGTTCCGACCGGACGTCGTTCGTCATCGCGCACCGGCTCTCGACGATCCGCGACGCGGACCTCATCCTCGTCATGGAGGCCGGCCGGATCGTCGAGCAGGGCACGCACGCGGAGCTCCTCGAGCGGCGCGGCGCGTACCACGAGCTCTACGAGAGCCAGTTCCGCGGCGGGCACGAGGAGGCCACGGCGGATGCTGCCGGTGCGCCCGTCGGCGCACCGGCTGGCGCACCGGCTGGGGCGCCGGCTGGGGAGACATCGGGCGCGGAGGTGCCGGACACCCAGGCGTAGCGGGGACTACCGTGACCCCATGCGTATCGGAGTTCCCACGGAGACCAAGCCTCACGAGTACCGCGTCGCGTGCACCCCGGGAGGGGTGCACGCGCTCGTGGCCGCAGGCCACGAGGTTCTCGTCCAAGCCGGTGCGGGCGCGGGTTCCGCGATGCTCGACGACGAGTACGCCGCGGCGGGCGCAACGATCGTCGCGGACGGTGCGGAGGTCTGGGAGCGGGCGGACCTCGTGTGCAAGGTCAAGGAGCCGACGGCCGACGAGCAGCCGCTCATGGGCGAGGGCCAGCTGCTCTTCACATACCTCCACGCGGCCGCGGACCTCACGCTCACGCGCGCGCTCCTCGACCGCGGAGTGACGAGCCTCGCGTACGAGACTGTGACGGGTCCGCACGGCGGGCTGCCGCTGCTCGCGCCGATGAGCGAGATCGCGGGGCGGCTCGCGGCGCAGGTCGGCGCGGTCGAGCTCATGCGCTCGCGCGGCGGCCGCGGCATCCTCATGGGCGGCGTGCCGGGCACGCCTCCGGCGAAGGTCGTCGTGCTCGGCGGCGGGACCGTCGGGCGCAACGCGGCGCAGATCGCGCTCGGCATGCGCGCGGACGTCACGGTCGTCGACATCTCCCCCGAGACGCTGCGGGCGATCGACACGGAGACGAACGGTCACGTGCGCACGGCGGCGTCGAACGCGTGGGAGATCGAGCCGCTCCTCCTCGAGGCCGACCTCGTCGTCGGGGCGGTGCTCGTCCCCGGCGCGCGGACGCCGCACCTCGTCTCGGACGAGCTCGTCGCGCGGATGCGTGAGGGGTCGGTGCTCGTCGACGTCGCGATCGACCAGGGTGGGTGCTTCGAGGTCTCGCGTCCGACCACGCACGACGACCCCGTCTACCAGGTGCACGGCTCACGGGTGTACGCGGTCGCGAACATGCCCGGAGCAGTGCCGGTGACGTCGACGCGCGCGCTGACGAACGCGACGCTGCCGTACCTGCTCGAGCTTGCGGCGGGTGGTGGGGACCTCATCGCCGACGGGTTGCCGCCGCGGCAGGCTGCGCTGCGGGCGGGGCTGCGGGCGGGGCTCACGACGCGTGACGGCCTGCTGTGGCACGCAGGTGTCGCGGAGGCGCACGGTCTTGAGGTTGCGTCAGCCTGAGTCTCTCGGCGCCACCACCTTGGATACCTAGCCAATCTAGGTTTATGCTGACGGGGTGACCGCAACCCGCACCCGCCTCCTGCGCACCCTCGTCCCCGCGCTCCTCGTCATCGCCTGGCTCGGACTCGCCTCGTTCGGCGGCCCGCTCTTCGGCCGCGTCGACGAGGTGTCGTCGAACGACCCGACGGCCTACCTGCCGACGAGCGCCGAGGCCACCCAGGTCCAGAAGCAGCTCACGGGCTTCCTCGGCGACGACGCGATCCCCGCGGTCGTCGTCGCGGTCCGCGACGGCGGCCTCACCGAGGCAGACCTCGCAGCGCTCGGCGCCGCAGCCGAAGCCGCAGGCGCGATCGAGCAGGTCGCAGGCGGCGCGAGCCCCGCGATCCCGTCAGAGGACGGCCAGGCCGTGCAGGTGTTCGTGCCCCTCAGCACGCAGTCCGACCTCGGCGAGGGCGTCGAGGCGATCCGTGCCGCCTTCGCCTCCCAGACGCCCGACGGCGTCGAGGTCCTCGTCACCGGACCCGCCGGCCTCTCCGCGGACCTCGGTGACGCGTTCGCCGGCATCGACGGCCTCCTCCTCGGCGTCGCGCTCGCCGCGGTCCTCGTCATCCTCATCGTCGTCTACCGCTCCCCCGTCCTGCCGCTCCTCGTCCTCACGTCGAGCGTCTTCGCCCTGTGCGCCGCGCTCGCGACCGTGTGGCTGCTCGCCAAGGAGGGCGTCGTCCTCCTCTCCGGGCAGACGCAGGGCATCCTCTTCATCCTCGTCATCGGCGCGGCCACCGACTACGGACTCCTCTACGTCTCGCGCTTCCGCGAGGAGCTCCGCGCGCAGCCCGACCGCTGGGCCGCGACGCGTGCGGCCCTGCGCGGCTCGTTCGAGCCGATCGTCGCCTCGGGCGGCACCGTCATCGCGGGACTCCTGTGCCTCCTGCTCTCCGATCTCCAGTCGAACCGCGACCTCGGCCCGATCGCCGCGATCGGCATCGTCTGGGCGATGATCGCGTCGTTCACCCTCCTGCCCTCGCTCCTCGCGCTCACCGGCGGCGCCGCATTCTGGCCGCGCCGCCCGCAGCCGCTCACTCCCGAGCAGGTCGCCGACCCCGACGCTCGCATGCCGCAGCGCGGCCTCTGGCACGCGCTGCCCGGCGCCGTCTCCCGCCGCCCCCGCACGCTCTGGGTCGGCACGACGGTCGTGCTGCTCCTCGCGAGCGTCGGGCTCACTCAGCTCAAGGCCGACGGCGTCGCGCAGTCCGACCTCATCCTCGGTGACTCCCCTGCCCGCACCGGACAGCAGCTCCTCGCCGAGCACTTCCCCGGCGGCTCCGGCTCACCGACGTACGTCCTGGCCCCCGAGGCCTCACTCGACGCTGTCGCGACGACGATCCTCGGCACCCCCGGCGTCGCCGGCCTCGCGGTGACGGCGAAGGACTCGCCGTCGGGCACCGCACCCGTCACCGCGGACGGTATCCAGCCCGTCGGCCGCCCCGGCGCGGAGGCGCCCGCACCGACCGTCGTCGACGGGAACGTCCTCCTCCAGGCGACCCTCACCGACGCCGCGGACTCGACGGCCGCCGAGACGACGGTGCGCGCGCTGCGCACCGCCCTCGCGGATGACGCCCTCGTGGGTGGCACGACCGCGACAGCGATCGACTCCGACGACGCCTCCGTCCACGACCGGAACCTCATCATCCCCGTCGTGCTTCTCGTCATCCTCCTCATCCTCGGGCTGCTGCTGCGCGCGATCGTCGCGCCGCTGCTCCTCGTCGCGACCGTCGTCCTCTCGTTCGCGGCGACCCTCGGCGTGAGCGCTCTCGTCTTCAACCACGTGCTCGACATGCCGGGCGCGGACCCTGCGGTGCCGCTCTTCGGCTTCGTGTTCCTCGTCGCGCTCGGCATCGACTACAACATCTTCCTCATGACGCGTGTGCGCGAGGAGTCGCTCGCGCACGGCACGCACCACGGCATGACGCGCGGCCTCGCCATCACGGGCGGCGTCATCACCTCGGCGGGGCTCGTCCTCGCCGCGACGTTCGCGGCGCTCGCCGTCCTGCCGATCCTCTTCCTCGTGCAGCTCGCATTCATCGTCGCGTTCGGCGTGCTCGTCGACACGTTCCTCGTGCGGACGGTCCTCGTGCCCGCGCTCGGCTACGACGTCGGCCGCGCGATCTGGTGGCCGTCGAAGCTCGCGCGCGGCGAACGATGAGGATCTGGTCGCTCTCCCCGGCGGAGCTCGACCGCGTCGGGCTCGTCGCGTGCTGGCGCGAGACCCTGCTCGCGCAGGCCGTCCTCGCGGGGCGCACGCGCGGGTACACGCGCCACCCGCAGCTCGAACGGTTCCGGGACGCTCCCGACCCGCTCGGGGCGGTCGGCGCTTATCTCACGGCGCTCGCCGACGAGGCCGACGTGCGCGGCTACCGCTTCGACCGCGCACGCATCGACCGGCCCGGGGCCGCGACCACGCGGCTCACCGTGACGACCGGCCAGCTCGAGCTCGAGCGCGCGCACCTCGCGGCGAAGCTCGCGGTGCGGGCGCCGGACGACCTCGCCCGGCTCGGCCCGGAGGTGCACGCGCACCCGCTCTTCGACGTCGTCGACGGTCCCGTCGCGTCGTGGGAACGCGCACTGCCCGACGCCGCGCCCGGCGCGCCGGCACGCACGGTGGCGGCGCCTGCCGCCCAGGCACAGACCTGACCGACGCGCGCCGCGCGGCCCCCCGGGAGAGGCTAGAGCAATGACGACCACCCCTGCAGCCGGTCCCCACCTCCTCGACGGCCCCCGGCGCGTGCTCGTCACGGGCGCGACCGGGTACGTCGGCGGCAGGCTCGTCCCCGAACTCCTCACGGAGGGGCACGACGTGCGCGTCGCCGTGCGCGCGCCCGAGCGGCTCGCCGACGTCCCATGGCGCGACGACGTCGACGTGCGCCGCGCAGACCTCGGAGACGCCGAGGCGGTCGCGGCCGCGCTCCGCCCGCGCGGTGCGGCGCCCGACGCGCCCGGCGACGTCGACGTCGTCTACCACCTCGTCCACTCGATGAGCACGGGTGGGGACTACGCACACACCGAGCTGACGATCGCGCGCACTGTCGCGCGTGCGTGCGCCGCTGCGGACGTGGGACGCATCGTCTACCTCGGCGGCCTGCACCCGCGCGGCGTCGACCTCTCGCCCCACATGGCGTCCCGCACCGCCGTGGGTGACGCGCTGCTCGGCTCGGGCGTGCCGACGCTCGTCCTCGACGCGGGCGTCGTCATCGGCTCCGGCTCCGCGTCGTTCGAAATGATCCGGCACCTCACCGAGAATCTGCCGTTCATGCCCGCACCGTCGTGGGTCGGCAACCTCGTCGAGCCCATCGCGGTGCGTGACGTCCTCCATTACCTGCGCGGGGCCGCGCGCGTGCCCGCGAGCGTCTCGGGCCGCTTCGACATCGGCTCACGCGACGTCCTCACATACGCGGCGCTCATGCACGGCTACCGCCACGAGGCCGGGCTGGGGCGACGACGCATCTACGCGTTCCCCGTGCCTGCGCCGCGGCTCGCCGGCTGGTGGGTCGCGCTCGTCACGCCCGTGCCGCACGCCATGGCCGTCCCGCTCGTCCAGTCCCTCCAGCACGACGCGATCTGCCGCGACACCCGCATCGACGGCATCATCCCGCCACCCCCGGGCGGCCTCACCGGGTACCGGGAGGCGGTGCGGCTCGCGCTCGCGCGCGAGCGACGCGGCGAGGTGACGACGACGTGGGCGAGCGCGAGCGGCGGCGTGTCCGCTGACCCGCTGCCGTCCGACCCGCCGTGGTCAGGCGCGACGGTGCGCGTCGACGCCCGCTCGCGCATCGCCCGCGACCTCGAGCCCGCCGACGTGTGGCCCGTCGTCGAGGGGATCGGCGGACGCAACGGGTGGTACTCGTGGCCCGTTGCCTGGGCCATCCGCGGGATCCTCGACACGTTCGCGGGCGGGCCCGGCGCCCGGCGTGGCCGACGCCACCCCGAGACGCTCGCCGTCGGCGACCCCGTCGACTGGTGGCGCGTCGAGCGTCTCGAGCGCGGCCGCTACCTGCGGCTGCGCGCCGAGATGCGCGTCGCCGGCCGGGCGTGGCTCGAGATGCGCGTCGAGCCTGCCCCCGGCGGCGGCACCCGCTACGACCAGCGGGCCGTCTACCTGCCGCACGGCCTGCCCGGCAGGCTCTACTGGGGGCTCATCGCGCCGTTCCACGCGATCGTCTTCCCGTCGATGGCGCGCAACATCCTCGCGCGCGCCCGCGAGCTGCGCGTCACCAGCCCGCGAGGACCGCGATGACGACGAGGGTGACGATGAACCCGCACACCTGGTTGAGCCACAGGAAGCGTCGCCAGCCAGCGTTCGCCGTCTCGCACGTCGTGTCGGTGACGTCGCGGTGCGGCCACACGTTGACGAGGTGGAGGAGCGGCACGAGTGCCGCGACACGCCCCGGCCAGCCCGCGCCGACGAGCAGGACGACGACCGCGAGCGCGTAGACCGCGAGCGCGAGACGCGTCGTGCGCCGCGCCCCGAGCACGGTCGCGACCGAGCCGATGCCGGCCGCCCGGTCCGCGCGCACGTCCTGGACCGCCCCGAACGCGTGGGATGCGGCGCCCCAGCAGAAGAACGCCGCGAGCACCGCGAGCACCTCGCTCGTCCACGCGCCGCCCGCGAGCGCGACCCCGTAGACGGCCGGCGCGACGAAGTGCGTCGAGCTCGTGAGCGAGTCGAGCACGGGCCGCTCCTTGAGCCGCAGCGGCGGTGCCGAATAGCCGACGACCGCGACGACCGCGACGACGAGGACGACGTTGGCGAGCGTCGTCCCGGCGGCGAGCAGCACGACGAGGAACGGCACGTTCGTCACGAGGGCCGCGACGAGCGTCGTGCGGTGGAGGCCGCGTTCGAGGACGATCCCCTCGACGCCGCCCTTGCGGGGGTTCGCGAGATCAGACTCGTGGTCGAAGACGTCGTTGATGCCGTACATCGCGAGGTTGTACGGGACGAGGAGGTAGAGCGACGCGACGATCCCGAGCCACCACGAGGACCCTCCCGCGAGGAGGTAGGCCGCGACGAACGGGTAGGCGGTGTTGATCCACGAGACGGGTCTCGCGGTGCCGACGAGCCGCGCGAGGACGCGCCGTGCCGGGGCGCGTCCGGGCGCCTCGGCCGGAGCGCCTGAGGCGGTGCCCGCCGGGGTCGCCGGCCGCGGGAGCGTCACGTCCGTGGCCGCGAGGCGTTCTCCCCGCGCTGACGACGTTCCCCCGTCGACGCGCACCCGCTCGGCAGGCCGTGGCGCGGCCGCGGCCGCAAGCGCGGGCAGGACGAGCGCGGTCGCGAGCGGCCAGGCGAGGTCCTCGAGGGGCGCGAGCCCGACGCGCACGCCGAGCAACTGTGACGCGTCGAAGCGGAAGAGGTCCGCGGCGATCATCGCGGAGTCGAAGACGACGGTGAGCGCGAGGAGCACGAGCGCGGTGAGCGCCGTCGCGGCGCCGAGGTTCTCGGGGAGTGTCCCGCGCGAGCGCGCAACCGCCCGGCAGACGACGTGCCCGAGCGCCGCGAGGGCCAGGACGAGGGCGGCAAGGCCTGCGTACGTCACGAGGCGTCCCTCCCGTCGGGCCACTGGTCGCGACGCCGCCCGAGCCACCGGAGCATCCCTGCGGCGACGACGAGCGTCACGTACGCGAGGAAGACGACGAAGACGATCTCCTCGATGGGCAGGTGCGGTGCAACCTCGACGCCCACGAGCGCGTCGCCGAGGCCGCGTCCGTAGAAGCCGGCGCGGATCGCGACGACGTCCCACACGAGGAGCAGCGCGGCGCCGGCGCCGACGACGCCGAGCACGCGCGGGCGCGTGCCGAACGGGCTGCGACGCGCCCCGAGGAGGAGCCGCCAGCGCAGGTCGATCGCGAGGACTCCGGCGGCCGAGACGAGGAGCGCCGCGAGGTAGGCGCCGGTCATCGCGCGTCCGACGACGTGTGGGGCTGTGTCGTCGTCGGAACGTCGATCGACGCCCTGGCGCGTGCCCGCGCGAGCGTGTCGTGCGCGACCTGTGCGCTCAGCAGGCACATGGGCACTCCCACGCCCGGGATGGTCGACGCCCCGGCGTGGACGAGGCCGTCGACGCGCCGGGAGGTGTTGCGGGCCCGGAGCATCGCGGACTGGCGGAGGGTGTGCGCGGGGCCGAGGGCCCCGCCGCGCCACGCGTGGAGGTCGGCGGCCATGTCGCCGGGGCCGACGGTGCGGCGCACGACGATGCGTTCGGCGAGGTCGGGCACACCGGCCCACGCGGCGAGCTGGGCGATCGCGGCGTCGGCGATCCGCTCGACGCCCGGGTCGCCTGTCCCGTCGAGGCCGCCGCGGCCGAGCTCCGGGTCGGCGTGGACGGGCACGAGGAGGAAGAGGGTCTCGTGACCGTCGGGCGCGACGGTGGCGTCGGTGCGGGAGGGGGCGCACACGTACGCGGACGCGGGGTCCGGCAGGGGCCGCTGCCCGTCGACGGCGTCGAAGCCCTCGGTCCAGTCGCGCGTGAACATCAGGGTGTGGTGCGTGAGCTCGGGGAGCCGCCCCCGTACGCCGAGGTGGACGAGGACAGCACCTGGTCCGGGGTCGCGCCGCGACCACCAGCGCTCCGGGTAGGTGCGCAGGTGAGCTGGCAGGATCTGCGTCTCGAGGTGGTGGAGGTCGCCCGCGTGGACGACGACGTCCGCGTCGATCGTGCGCGGGCCGTCCGGACCGACGACGTCGATGCCGGTGACGTGGGCGCGGGGTCGCCTCGCGGTGCGGACGTTCCCGGCGCCCGTCGTGGTCCGGAGCGCGGTGACCTCGGTGCCGAGCGTGAGCCGGGCGCCAGCGTCCTCGGCGAGGCGCGCGAGCGAGCGCGTCACCTCGCCGAAGCCGCCGCGGGGGTAGCGGACGCCGTCGACGAGGTCGAGGTGGCTCATGAGGTGGTACATGCTCGGCGCGCGTTCGGGCCGGGTACCGAGGAAGACCGCGGGATAGCCGAGGACCTGCCGGAGGCGCCGGTCGGTGAACCGCGTATCGACGTGCCGGGACAGCGGCACGGCGAGGAGCCGGGCGAGCGTCGGCAGGCGCCGCAGGACGGCGGGCACGAGGAGGTCGCGCGGGCGGCTGAAGTCGGTGCGGAGGAGGTGGTCGACGGCCACGCGGTACGCGTCGCGCGCTTCGTCGAGGTAGCGTCCGAGGCGTGCGCCGGCACCGGCCTCGACGGATTCGAAGAGCTCCGTCGCCCGAGCGCGTCCCGAGCGGACGTCGAGCGGTTCCGCGTCCTCGGCGAGCACGCGGTAGGCGGGGTCGAGATCGACGAGGTCGAGCTGCTCGGCGGTCGTCGTGCCGACCTCCCGGTAGAACGACTCGAAGACCTCGGGCATGAGGAACCACGACGGTCCGAGGTCGAACGTGAAGCCGTCGCGCTGCCACGTGCCGGCGCGGCCGCCGACGGTGTCGAGCCGGTCGACGACCTCGACGTCGTCGCCCGCGCGGGCGAGGAGAGCGGCGGTCGCGAGCCCCGCGACTCCGGCTCCGACGATGACGACGCGGCTCATCGCGCCGCCCGGGCGCGCAGACCGGTGTGCTGGCCAGGGCGCTGCCCGGCGGGCTGCGTCGCTCGCTGGGACCCGGCGCCGCGCCCCCGCGCGACGTGGTCGCGTGCGAGTGCGTCGCGCGCGAGGGCTCGGCCGACGACGAGCGCCTTGCGCGCGGCGGGGACACTCACGCGCGTCGTCGCGATCTCGGCGGCCGGTGTGGCGCGCAGGAGCCGGGAGAGCTCGGCGAAGAGCGCCGTCGCGGCGACGACGGCCCGGCGTGCGCCCGTGGGTAGGAGCGGGATGGCCGTGCGGGCCAGTGCGATCTCCGCGTCGACGTCGTCGAGCGCGGCGTCACGGGCCGCGTCGCTCGGCGCGGCGACGAGCTCGGCGAGGTAGGCGCGGCCACGGTCGTCGAGGTCGGCGCCGAGGTCGCGGACGAAGTTGACCTTCTGGAACGCGGAGCCGAGCGCGCACGCGCCCGGTGCCGCGTCACGCACGAGTCGTGTGCGCTCGGGCGTGGGAAGGTCGGCGGCGAAGATCTGCAGGCACATGAGCCCGACGACCTCCGCGGAGCCGTGGACGTACGTCGCGAGCGACGCGGCGTCGTGCGCGTCACGCACGAGGTCGGTGCGCATCGCGTCGAAGAACGGCCCCGTGAGGTCGTCGCCGATGCTGCAGCGCGCCGCGGCGAGCGTGAACGCGTGGACGACGAGGTTCGTCGAGCAGCCCCGGGCGCGTGCGCGCGCGACCTCGTCCTCGAGGTCGTCGAGGAGCGCTGCGCGGGCTGCGGGGTCGACGTCGTCGAGCGCGCCGTCGACGATCTCGTCAGCGAGCCGCACGAGCCCGTAGACGGCACGCACGTCGGCACGCTGCGCGGGCGGCAGGAGCCGCACCGCGAGGGAGAAGCTCGTCGAGTAGCTCGCGATGACGGTCTCGCTCGCAGCGCGCGCGGCGTCATCGTAGCGTGCACGTTCGGAGGCGCTCATGCGTCGGCCCCCACGGTCGTGGCGAGAGTCTCGGCGTCGGGTCGGGCGCCCGCGCACAGGAGGTCGAGCAGTTCCTCGGGCACGCCGGCGGCGCGGCCCACGTGGAGCGCGCTCATGATCCTGTCATCGGCGAGCCGTGCGACGGCCTCGGGAACACCGTGCTCGGCGAGCGCACGGCGTACCGGCTCGGCCCCGGCCGCGTCGAGCTCCGGGTCACCGAGGACACGGAGGACCTCGGGCCACGCGCCCGTACCTGCCGCGACCGCGACGAGCGCGGTCGCGCGCCCGGCCCGCAGGTCGGAGACGCACGACTTGCCGGTGGCTGCCGGGTCGCCGAAGGTCCCGCGGAGGTCGTCGCGCATCTGGAAGGCGACGCCGACGAGCCGTCCGACATGCTCGAGCGCGGGCCCGAGCGCGAGTGCGGCGGGCGTGCCGACGAGCAGCGCGGCGGCGCGCAGCGGCCAGACGAACGTGTAGACGGCGGTCTTGCGCTCGGCGGTCGCGAGGGCCGTCGGCAGCGAGGGACGACCGGCGGCGAGCGCCGTCGTGTCGGCGAGCTCGCCCGCGGCGGACTCGGCGACGACGTCACCGAGGAGGTCGAGCAGCGCGGTGCGGGTCGCCGGGCTGACGTCGAGCGCCGCGACGGCGCTCACGGCGCGTACGAGCGCGAGGTCCCCCGCGAGGATGCCGCCCGCGAGCGCGGCGTCGGCGATCCCGGCGGGCGACGCGCCGCGGGCGCGCGCGGCCGCACCGTGCCGGGCGGCGACGGTGGGCCGGCCTCGTCGGACGTCGTCGTGGTCGATGACGTCGTCGTGGACGAGGAATGCCGTGTGGAGCAGCTCTGTCGCGTCGGCGAGCTCCCGGGCGAGGTCGTCGCGCTGCCCCCCGAGCGCACGGTAGGCGGCGAGGAGGAGTGCGGGGCGGACCCCGCTACCGCCGTCGGCGGCGTCGGCGAGCGCGTCCCACAGCGAGGCGAGGTGCCCGTCCGGGTCGGGCAGGCGGGTGGCTTGGCCGCGCAGCGTGCCGACGAGCGCATCGGGTGTCCAGGCTCGCGCGGGGGCGTGGGTGCTGCCCACGGCGACGGCGCTCACGGGAGGACCTCGAGCTCGGCGAGCTCGCGGAGCTGGGCGACGGACCAGGGGCTGAGCGCCCAGGGGGCGCAGACGCTCGTGCGGCCGAGGTCGGCGACGTCGACCCAGGTGACCTCGACGGCCTCGGTGGGGTCGGGAACCACGCGGGGGCGGTGTCCGGGGACACGGGCGAGGACGACGGGGCACATCTCGTTCTCGACGGTGCCGTGCGCATCGACGGCGCGGTAGCGGAAGTCGGGCAGGACGATGTCGAGGTCGGTGAGAACCTCGAGGCCGAGCTCGTCGCGGCCGTGCCGGCGGACGGCGTCGAGGAGGTCCTCGCCGGGCCTCGGGTGGCCGCAGAACGCGTTCGTCCAGACGCCGGGCCAGGAGCGCTTCGTGAGGGCGCGACGGCTGAGGAGCACCGCGCCGTCGTCGTCGAGGACGTAGCAGGAGAAGGCCAGGTGGAGAGGTGTGCGCGTGCCGTGGACGTGCTCGCGCGGCGACGTACCGCTCGGGTGGCCGTCGTCGTCGAGGAGGACGACGTGGTCGAGGACGTGGCCGGCGGGACCGACGTCTGCCTCGCTAGGACCGGGGTGGGTGGTGCTGGGGGAGGGTGCGAGCAGTGTCATGGCGACTCCTCAGCAGTAGGTTGAGCACCAGTTTACTAGCCAGACTAGCAACTTGTCACGCTAGGATTAGACGGTGCACGAAGAAGCCCCGCAGCCCGAAGCTCCCTACTGGTTCCACGACGATGGTATCCGCGTCCTGCTCGAGGCGATGAGGCGTTTCCGCTTGGCCGACACAGGGATGCGCCGCCGCACCGCGCGCGCCATGGACATGAACGAGTCCGACATGGTCGCGCTCCAGCTCGTCGTCGCCGCCGAGCGCCACGGGACGGTCGTCACCCCGAACGCGATCGCGAACCACCTCGACATCTCCACCGCGTCGACGACCAAGCTCGTCGACCGCCTCGAGGCCGCCGGCTACCTCGTGCGGGAACCCCACCCCCACGACCGGCGCTCCGTGCGCCTCCTGCCAACCCCGCGCGCACACGACGAGATCCGCGCCCGCCTCACCCTCATGCACGCGGAGATGGAGCGCGTCGCACGCGCCGTCCCCGAGGAATCCCGCGCCCACGTCGCCGCGTTCCTCGACGGCATGGCTGACGTCCTCGACCACCAGGAAGGCATCGCGCCGCTCACGTGAGCGCCCACCCTCCTCACGTCTCGGAGGCGGGCCTGTCCGTGTTGCGACGTCCCGCTGCCCGAAGTCGGCCCGCCTCCTGTATTCGCACGGGCACCTCGTGGTCGACGACGAGTCCCCCGCTCCGACGCTCGCCACATGTGCTGGCGTCACGCAGCTCGCCGCAGACGCGGGTGAGGTGGCTGCCGAGGCGCACATGAGGCACGTCCAAACGTTGAGGGCCGCATCCCGACTGGGATGCGGCCCTCGCTGTGGAGCTAAGGAGATTCGAACTCCTGACCTCTTCGATGCGAACGAAGCGCGCTACCAACTGCGCCATAGCCCCGTGAAGCGAGAACTACGTTAGCACGCGCTGGACTCCGCAGAAAAATCGGCGGGGCACGCGCAGGACGATCAGGCTCCGGAGGCGCGGCGGCGCGCGAGAATCGCGTCGAGACCGAGGCCGAGACCCTCGGTCGTCGTCGCGGGCTCCTCCGCGGACCGGGCCGTGCTGCCAGAGTCCTGTGCGCGCTCGGCGGCGTTCGCGGGCGTGGTGACGTCCGCGTCATCGAGCGGCGCGACCTCACGACGGGGCGCAGCGGCCTTCATCGTGTACGTCGGACGCGGCAGCGAGAAGCCACCGAGGACACGGTCGTCGTCGGTGGCCGAGGACTCCGCGGTCGCCGAGCCGGTCGCGTCGGGCACGGCGGTGGGGGACGCAGCAGAGGCGGACGCGGGAGCGTCGGCCGTGACGGCCGGAGCCGCGGCGCGGGCGGCGGGCGTCTCGCTGACGTCCGGGCCCTCGGACAGCGGGGAGGCCTCGGGAGCGGCCTGAGCCGCTGCGGCGCGCCCGGCGGCGGCCGAGGCGCGCTCGAGGACCTCGGCGCTCGAGATCATCTGCGTCGTCGTCTGGCTGCCGTGCACGGCGCGACCGGTGACGCTCGCGCTGCGCGCGCTGCCGGCGTGGGCCCGGGCGCCCGCGGAAGGACGTGCGGTACGGGTGGCGGGCTGCTCGGCAGGCGCAGGGCGTCGGGCGGGACGAGCGTCGGACGCGCGAGCTGCGAGCTCTGCGTCGGAGCGGCGGGCGGCGACGACGGCGCGACGCCCGAGCGCGAGGACCCCTCCGAGCGCGACGGTGAGCACGGTCGGCACGGCGACGTGGAGGGAGAACGCGCTCACCGCGGTCCACGCGATCGCGGACGCGGCAAGGAGCGTGAGCGTGAGGGCGAGGCGGCGGCGCGCAGCGGCGGCACGACGCTCGGCGACCGCACGGGCGCGCTCGGAGGCCGTGGCGCGCGCAGCGGCAGGGTGGGCGACGGGGCGGGCAGCGGCACGTTCGGCTGCGTCGGCCGCGGCGCCGGGGCTCGCCGTCTGAGGACGTGGGGAGGCAGGCGCGGCAGGGCGCGTCCTGACGGGCGCGCCGGGGCGACGCTGCGACGCGATGACCGGTCGGTCCATGGTGACGACTCCCTCTGCTGCTGCGGCCGGCTGCGCGACGACGACGGGCATCGGACCCGTCAGCAGACGACCGTGGGGAAGCTGTCCTGGCGGGCAGTCACGCGACGTCCCGGGCTCCTCCCTGCCGTCACGCCGGGCGACCGCGAGGATCCGCATGGCGCCCGAGTGCCGGTCCTCGGTGCGTGCCGTGGCGACCTGCGACCGCTGCGACACGCGCTGAGGGAGGAGGTAGACCGCCCAGAACGCGGCGATGGCGAGCACCGCCGCCCCGGCCAGATTCTCCACTCCCCGACGGTATGCGAGCTGTGGCACGCTCCCACGGACGCCCTCCGGCGTGTCTTACACGGGTGTGATTCCACCCGTCGTGGGACGCTCGCCGCCCGAACCGCGCAACCCTCTGCGATCGGTCATGCACTCTCCGCCCGCTCCCGCAGCCGCGCGAGCAACCCTCCCGGCACCTCCTCCGAGGTCACGGCGAACACCCGATGGTCGCGCCAGCGCCCGTCGATGTGGAGGAAGCGCTCGCGCACACCCTCCTCCCGCAGGCCGAGTTTGGCGACGACGCGCAGGCTCGGCGCGTTCTCGGGTCGGATGGCGATCTCGATCCGGTGGAGGCCCACCTCGGCGAAGCAGTGGTCGATGACGAGGGCGACCGCCGTCGGCACGATCCCCCGCCCGGCGACCGCGCTGTCGATCCAGTAGCCGATCGACGCGGTGCACGCGGAGCCACGCACGATGCTCGCGACCGTCACCTGCCCGACGAGCCTGCCGTCGAGCTCGATGACGAACGGCAGGTGCGTGCCGGCTCGCGCGTGCGCACGCGCCGCCGCGACGTACGCGCCGAACGACGCGGCCGGAGCCCCCGTCGGCGACGTCGCCTCCCACGGTTCGAGCCACGCTCCGTTGCGCGCCCGCACGGCGGACCATGCGCGCGCGTCCCGTCGCCGCAGCGGACGCACGGTGACCGTTCCGGCGGCCGACAGCGCGCGGAGCGTCGCAGGCCAACCGGACGTCATCCCTCGAGCACCAGGCAGTGGACGCGCGAGCCGAGCCGCACGAAGGACTCGCCCTCGGGAACCACTGCGAGCGCGTTCGCCGCGGCGAGCGACGAGAGCGACATCTGGTCGATCGCACGCGGGTCCGCGACGGGCACGACGCGGTAGCCCTCGTCGGGGCTGCCCGTGAGGTGCGCGGGCACGAACTCGCGCAGCCCCGCCGGGCTGTTCCACTCGGCGTCCGCGTACGCGACGACCGACGGGCGGAAGAGATCGGTGTGCCCCGCGATCTCGAGGAGCGCCGGCCGCACGAAGACCTCGTACGCGACGAGCGCCGCGACGGGGTGCCCAGGCAGGGCGACGATCGGCACGACGCTGTCGTCCTCGCCGATCGTGCCGAAGCCGTGGCCGCGTCCGGGGGCGAGCGCGACGTGGTCGAAGCGCACGGTGCCGAGCGGTCCGAGCACGTCCTTGAGCGTGTCGTGGCTGCCCTCGGACAGGCCGCCCGTCGTGAGGACGAGGTCTGCGCGCACGAGCTGGTCGGCGAGGACCTCGCGGAGGTGCGCACGGTCGTCGCTCACGGGTGCGACGGGGATCGCGACGGCGCCCGTGTCCTCGACGGCGATCGCGAGGGCCTGCGCGTTGGCCTCGAAGACGCCCGCTCCGGCGCTGCGACGTCCGGGGACGCGTAGCTCGTCGCCGACGGGCACGATGACGACGCGCGGCCGCGGGTGCACCCTCAGGTGGGAACGTCCGAGTGCCGCGGCGAGGGAGATCTGCCGCGCACCGAGGCGCAGGCCGGCGGCGAGGACGACCTGCCCGGCGCGTGCGTCGGCCCCCGCACGTCGCACGCCCGAGCCGACGCCGACCGACCGGCGCACGCGTACCTGCGCCGTGCCGCGGTCGGTGTGGTCGAGCGGGACGACGGCGTCCGCGCCGACCGGCAGGGCGACGCCCGACGAGATCCGCACGGACTGCCCGGTGACGAGCCGCTCGGGCGCCTCGGCGGCCGACCAGAGGTCGGCGACCACGGGGAGCGTCACGGGCGCGGCATCGGTCGCAGGGTGGACATCGTCGGCGCGGACGGCGTAACCGTCGTGCGCCGCGGTCGCGTGCGCGGGGACGTCGACGTCGACGCGGACGTCCTCGGCGAGGATGCAACCTGCCGCGTCGCCGAGGACCACGTCGAGCGGAGGGACGGGGCTGAGCCCCGCGAGGATCTCCGCGAGGTGCGCCTGGACGCTCAGCACGAGGTCACGCGTCGAGCGTCGGGACGTAGCCCCGCAGCCAGTCCCGGAAGTCGGGGCCGAGATCGTCGCGCTCGGACGCGAGCCGCACGACGGCCTTGAGGTAGTCGAGCTTGTCACCCGTGTCGTAGCGGCGACCGCGGAAGACGACGCCGTAGACGCCGCCCCCCTGCTCGGCAGGCATGGTCGCGAGCTCGGCGAGCGCGTCGGTGAGCTGGATCTCGCCGCCACGGCCGGGCGCGGTGCGCTCGAGGACCTCGAACACCGCGGGGTTGAGGACGTAGCGGCCGATGACCGCGAGGTTGCTCGGCGCGTCCTCCGGCGCGGGCTTCTCGACGAGGCCCGTGACGCCGACGACGTCGCTGCCGGGCACACCGTCGACCGTACCGACCTGCGGCGCTGGCTCGACAGCGGCGCAGCCGTAGAGCGACACCTGCGCTGGGTCGACCTCGAGGAGTGCGACGACCGAGCCGCCCGTGCGGCGTGCGACCTCGATCATCGCGGGCAGCACCGGGTCGCGCTCGTCGATGAGGTCGTCACCGAGAAGGACCGCGAACGTGTGGTCCCCGACGTGGTTCTTGGCGCGCAGGACCGCGTGCCCGAGCCCCATGGGCTCGCCCTGCCGGACGAAGTGGACATCGGCGAGCGCCGACGACTCGCGGACCGCCTCGAGGCGGGCGTCATCGCCCTTGGCCTCGAGGTTCGCCTCGAGCTCGGGGACCCCGTCGAAGTGGTCCTCGAGGGAACGCTTGGACCGTCCCGTGATGAAGAGGACATCCGCGAGGCCGGCCGCTGCGGCCTCCTCGACGACGTACTGGATCGCGGGCTTGTCGACGACGGGGAGCATCTCCTTGGGGGTCGACTTCGTCGCGGGAAGGAACCGGGTGCCCAGACCTGCAGCAGGGATGACAGCCTTGGTGATCTCCATGCAGATACCTTAGCGACCACCGCAACCGGACCTGGGACCGTCAGCGGCGGTGGAGCGGGGAAAGTTTGGGATGATGGAGCCATGAGCGGAGCAGCGCAGCCCATCCATGTCCCTCCCGGCCTGGAGCCGGAGGACGCCAAGACGATGGTCCGCAAGGCGATCCGCGCGGCGCGGGAGCACCGATCCTCGCGACGGCGCCAGGAGGCTGCCGCGGGCTTCGTCCACTCGCTCGCCGACTTCGAGCAGCTGCGCGAGGCACGTTGCGTCGCCGCGTACGTCTCGCGTCCCTCCGAACCGGGCACGCTGCCGCTCCTCGAGGATCTCGCGCTGCGCGGCGTCAGGGTCCTCCTGCCGGTCCTCGGCACGGGGCTCGAGCGCGGCTGGGCCCCGTTCGCAGGGGCAGACGACCTGCTCGAGCGCGCTCCGGGCCGACCGCCGGAGCCGGGCACCGAGCACCTCGGTGCGGACGCGCTCGCGGAGGCCGACGTCATCATCGCGCCCGCGCTCGCCGTCGACACTGCGGGAGCGCGCCTCGGGCAGGGCGGCGGCTGGTACGACCGAGCGCTCGGCCACAAGCGGCCGGACGCGAAGGTCGTCGCGCTCGTCTTCCCCGAGGAGATCTACGACGCGGCGGACTCCCCCATCCCGACGGAGCCGCACGATGTACCGGTCGACGCGTTCGCGACGCCGTCGGGCTGGCAGTGGGCGGAGCGGGGCTGAGCCCCAGCTGCTCCTACTCGGCGCTCGGGACGAGGCGCAGCGTCTCGCCGGCTGCGCGGGTCACGGCGTCGGCGCTGAACGGCCACGCGAACGTCTCGCCGACCGACCATGCCTCGAACTGGTCCGCGTAGTTCCGGTGCCCCGGGTGACCTGAGGTGCCGGTGACGACGACCCATGTCGACGCGTCGAGCACGCCGAGGTCGACGACCATGCGCATCGACGGTCCGGACGTCACCGAGAAGTCGGTGCGGCCTGTCGCGGTCCTCGCTGATGCGTCCCAGGCCGTTGCATCGACGATCGACGATCCGCCGCCGAGCTGCTGGGTCGCGGGGTTGACGAACGCGCGCACGGGCCACGGGATCGACTCGCCGCCGAGCACGGGGTGCTCGAGGCTCAGCTGGTGGAGCCTGCCCCACTGCCAGTCGTCGGTGTCGCGGCCGAGCGCGGTCGTGAGCTCGAGCCGGGCGTCGACGAGCGCCTGGCGGAGGATCTCGTCGCGCGTCTCGACGACGTCGACGGTCGTGCGGTCGTCCCAGAGCCGGGCCTCGGGGTCGTCGAGGAGCTCGGTGACGACGGCGAGCCAGCGGCTCGAGCCGCTGGGCTGGACGGAGTCCGGCAGGTCGTCGGCGAACGCGCCGTCGACGATGTGCGCCCAGACGGCGTTGAAGTAGGCTGCGGCGGCCGACGACGGGTCGGTGTTGTAGTCCCAGCTCCTCAGGAGCTCCTGGCCCTGTGCGGCGAAGTCGTCGTCGAGGCTGATGCCGAGGAGCGTCGGGACGAGCGCAGCTGCGAACGGGCTCCACACGTCGGACTGGATCGCGCTCATGGTCTCGCCCGAGAGCTTGGTGCCGCCGGTGATCGCAGTGTCGAGGAGCGTCGAGATGCGGTGCGAACGGTAGCCGTAGTCCCAGTCGGCGGTGAGGTAGGGGCCCTCGCCCGCGGGGAGGACGGCCTGGTTCGCGGCGACGATGACGCCGGACTCGGGGTCGAGGACGGCGGGCATGTCGGCCGGGTCGACGTAGCCCTGCCAGTCGTAGGCGCTGTCCCAGCCGGGCCGCGGCCAGGTGCCGTCGGACGGCACGGGTCCGGTGACGTTGCCACGCAGCGGGATCCTGCCGGGGGCCTGGTACCCGATGTGGCCGTCGGTCGTCGCGAAGATGATGTTCTGGGAGGGCACGGCGAAGAGCGCTGCGGCCTGCGCGACGTCGTCGGCGTCGGCCGCGCGGTTGAGCGCGAAGATCGCGTCGGCGGTGCGGCCGGGCGTGAGCGCCGTCCAGCTGAGGGCGACGCCGTAGGTGACGCCGGAGAGCCCTGCGTCCGCCGTCGGCGAGAGCAGGGCGGCGAGGGACTCGCCGAGTTCTCCGGAGATCACGGGCCCGTGGACGGTCTCGGCGACGTCGATGACGATGTCGTCGCCGCCGTTGACCTTGATGGTCTCCTGGCGGATGTCGAGCGGCTCCCAGGAGCCGTCGCGGAGGTAGGTGTGCGCGCGGACCGCCTCGACGAAGAAGTCGGTGACGTCGGCTCCGAGGTTCGTGAGGCCCCACGCGAGGTTGGCGTTGTGGCCGATGATGACGCCGGGCAGGCCGGAGAACGAGAAGCCGGCGACGTCGTAGGGGCAGGCGTCGCTCACCTGGGCGCAGCGCAGGCCGATCTGTGCCCAGATGCTCGGTGCTGCGAGCGACAGGTGGGGGTCGTTCGCGAGGAGCGGCTTGCCGCTCGCGGTGTGCTCTCCGGCGACGACCCACGAGTTGGAGCCCGTGCCCTCGCCACGTCCGACCTGCTGCGGGACGGCTGCGAGCGCGTCGGCCGCGGCGTCGAGGGCGGCGCGCACGCCCGCGTCCTCGAGCGGGAGTCCGTCCTCGGGTGCGGCGCGGCTCGCGCCGCCCGTGCCGCCCTCGGCGTCCTTCGGTGCGGCGGCGCGGCGCTCGCCGCGGGTCGCGGTGGCCTCGTCCGCGGCGAGGATCGGGGCGTTCGCGTCGTCGGGGTAGGCGGGGAACAGGGCCTCGACCGCGGTGACGTCGCGGAGGGTGCCGAACGCGGCGGCGCGCTCGAGCTCCTCGTCGAAGTTGCCGCGGAGGTCCCAGGCCATGGCCTTGAGCCACGCGACGGAGTCGACGGGCTGCCACGGCTCGGGGTCGGCGACGTCGACCTGGGTGCCGAGCACGGTGTACTCGAGCGCGATCTCGGCAGGCGAACGCTCCGCGAGGTACGCGTTGACGCCCTCGGCGTAGGCCGTGAGGTTGTCGCGCGTGCTCTGCTCGAGGAGGTCCCACTCCTGCTCGGCGACGCGGCGCCAGCCGAAGGTGCGCACGACGCGGTCGGCGGCGATCGCGTCGGGGTTGTCGCCGACGAGCTCGGCGAGCCGGCCCGCGGTGACGTGCCGGCGGTAGTCCATCTCGAAGAAGCGGTCCTGCGCGTGGACGTATCCCTGCGCCCGGAAGAGGTCCTCGCTCGTCGTCGCCGTGAGGTAGGGCACGCCGCGGGCGTCGCGCTCGACGGTGACGGCTCCGTCGAGGCCGCGCATCGTCACCTCGCCAGAGGTCGCGGGGAACGGCTTGCGCACGACGACGACGGCTGCGACGGTCGTCGCGACGAGGACGACGACGAGAAGCGTGACGACGGCGAGGAGCACCTTGCGCGGTGCGGACAGGCGACTGAGCACGCGTCGAGCCTAGTCCGGACGTCGGACAACGGCAGGGTGGTCCACCGGGACGGCAGCGAGGGCGTGTGACGGGGCGCACGGCTCGTCGGCGGCGGTCCGACGTATAGTTGGCACTCGGAACGACGGAGTGCCAGCCCGCGGCGGCCCTGTCGCGGCCCGCCCCCTCGAGCAAGGAGAGAGAACCGTGCCCACCTACGCGTACACGTGCACCGCGTGCGGTCACAGCTTCGACATCCACCAGTCCTTTGCGGACGACGCCCTCACGGTGTGCCCCGAGTGCTCGGGCCGGCTGCGCAAGATCTTCTCGACAGTGGGCGTGACCTTCAAGGGATCGGGCTTCTACCGCACCGACTCACGCTCGGGCTCGTCGTCGAGCGTCTCGACGCCGGCGGCGAAGCCTGCCGCGAAGCCCGCGTCGACGTCGACGTCGACGGGCGCGGCCTGACGCGTCCGGGCCTCCTGCCCACAGGTCCCGCTGCACGCGTGCGCGTCCACCGGCCCCGGACGGGAGCGGTGCGTCTCGCCTAGCGTCGGCGCATGACCCGCTCCCCTCGTCCTGGCACGCACGCTCGTGCGGTGGCGCGCAGCCGCCGGGCCCGCACGCTCCGTGTCGTCACGTGGCGCGGTCGCCGCGTCCTCGTGAGCGTCGGCCTCGGCGTGCTCGCTGCGGCCGCCGTCACGGCTGCGAGCCCCCCGCCGCCCCCGCACCGTGAGGTCGTCGCGCTCGCACGCGACGTTCCCGCCGGTGAGCCGCTCACCGCGGCGGCCCTCACGCGCGTCGACGTCCCCGCCGCCGGGTCACCTCCGTGCGCGCTCACCGTTCCGGGTGACGCGGTGGGTGCTGTCCCTGCGGTCGACCTGCGGGCGGGCACCTTCCTGTGCGCCGAGCTGCTCGTCCGCGGCACCGCGGATCTCCCTCCCGGCTCGGCCGCCGTGCCCGTGCGGCTCGCGGACCCGCAGGTCGCAGCGCTCCTTGCCCCGGGGATGCGGGTCGACGTCGTCGTGCCGTCGGCGCCCGACGCGTCCGGAGAGCCGGTCGTCGCGGACGGGCGCGTCCTCACCCGCGCCGCGCTCGTCCTGCCCTCCCCCGCGCCGGCGGCGCCGTCCGACGGCGGCCTGCTCGGCGTGGCGCCGGCCGCGGAGCCCGTCGTGCTCCTCGCCGTGCGGGTGAACGATGCCCCGACCGTCGCCGCCTCGGCTGTGTCAGGGAGCCTCAGCGTCGTCCTCGTGGGATGATCGGCCCGCACACAGCGGACACAGCGCAGGAGGAACGCCATGAAGGACATCTTCGAAGGCTTCAAGAACTTCATCTCGCGGGGCAACGTCGTCGAGCTCGCGGTCGCGGTCGTCATCGGCGGCGCGTTCGGCAAGATCGTCACGAACATCGTCGACGCGATCATCACCCCGCTCATCGCCGCGGTCTTCGGCTCGACGAGCCTCGCGAGCGCGCTCAGCTTCTCGATCAACGATGCGGTCTTCAGGCCCGGGCTCGTCCTCGACGCGATGATCAACTTCCTCGCGGTGGCCGCCGCCGTCTACTTCCTCATCGTCCTGCCGATGAACAAGCTCGCCGAGCGTCGCGCGCGCGGCCTCGAGCCCGAGCCGGAGGTCAAGGCCGAGGACATCCAGCTCCTCGAGGAGATCCGTGACCTCCTCCGCGCCCAGGCGGCCGGCCCCCAGCCGGGCACGCCCCAGCCGGGCACGCCCCAGGCCTGACGCGGGCGCGCGCCCCGCGTGGCGCCCGCCCACCCCCAGGAATCCGCGCGGATGGCTATTCCCCATAGCCATCCGCGCGGATTCTTGTGTCTGGGGGTGGGACCGGGGCGCGGTTGGGCCGGCTAGTCGCGGTAACCTGCGCCGCCCCAGTGGGGCGGCAGATCGCGAAGGAGCTCGGCGTCGTGGTGCGTCGCGCCCGGCTCGGACCAGCCCTCGGGGCGCTCGTCCGCGCTCGTCCCGGCGACGGTACTCGTCTCCGTGCCCCGGCGTACGACGCGACGGTGGCGTCGACGCGGCCGCGCGCCGTCGGGCTCGGTCGGCTCGTCCACGTCGACGGGCTCGGTCGGCCCGGGCACGTCGACGGGCTCGGGAAGGTCGACGGGCTCGGTCGGCTCGGTCATCGTCCGAGGAGTCTGCGTACCGCCGCGGAGACGGCAGCGTCGACGCGGTTGGACCGGCGCACGACGCCGAGCTCGGCACGCAGTGCTCCCGCGAGCTGCTGCTCGTCGCGCACGATGCCGTCGGACGCGATCCAGCGCGCGAGGGCGTCGAGGTCGTTGTCGCCGTAGGCACTGATCGGCAGCCCGGGCTGGACGGCGGGGCGAGCGGGACGGTCGGTGTCGGGGTCATCGCCCGCGAGCGAGGAGAGCAAGTCGGGCTGCATGCCGCCGACCATCGCGAAGCCCCCCTGGAGCACGGCCTCGCCGCCCGAGGTCGAGCCCGGGGTGCGGGGGCCACGGACGAAGCTGCGGGGCTCGGCGACGACGTCGTCCACAGCGTCGGCGGCCGACGCTGTCGTCGCGACGGACGATGTCGAGGCCACGGACACGGTCGAGAGCGCGGACGCCACCGACACCGTGGATGCGCCGGAGAGCGCGGACGCGCTCGAGACGCTCGACGTGACCGAAGATGCCGAACGAACCGACGCGGCCGAGTCGCTCGACGTGCCGCTCGCAGCTGAGGCGCCCGTCCCACCGGACCCTGCCGATGCCGACGACGCACCTATCGCGCTGCGGACGCCCGGTTCGTAGGGTGCGGCGATGTGCTCGTCGGGGGTGGTCGCGCTCGGCGAGGCCGCTCTCGGCCGCGGCAGGCTCTCGCCCGCCGTCCTGGTGGCGCTCTCGGGGACGCTGGGCGTCCCGTCCGCGGAGGCCGGCGTTCCGACCGTCGGGGCCGCGTCGCCGCTCGCACCCGCAGGCGGACCGGAGAGCGCACCGGCGACCGCGGGCGTCGGCACGCCCTCGGCGAGCTCGTCGGTCGTGTGGCCGAGCGCCGCACCGCCGAAGAGCGGCGTCTGCCGGAGTGCGGCTGCCGCGTCGAGCACAGCGGTGCGGATGCGGTTGGCCTCCTTGACCGGGTCGAGGAACGCGGCGGCGCTCCACACCTGGACGACGTTCCAGCCGAGCCGCTCGAGGTGCTCGGCGCGCTGCCGGTCGCGGACGCGCACGGACTCCTCGGCGATGTAGGCGTCGTCGTCGGTGAGAACGGCGACGAGCATGCGCTCGGGCAGGTCGGGGTGGCCGACGACGAGCGGGATGCGCTCGCCGCCGGGCACGCCGAAGTCGGTCTCGACGAGGAGGCCGGCGCGCCAGAGCCGTTCGGCGAGGTCGATGACGAGGCGGTCGGGGTTGAGGCCCGCCTCGACGGACTCGGTGCGGACGGTCGGGCCCGCGTGGGTGCGGCACTCGGCGAGCTCGAGGAGGTCGGCGAGGAGGCGCGTGCCGGGGGCGCGCAGCCGTTCGGGGTCGAGGTCGGCCGCGGAGAACGACGCGATGACGTCGAGCCGGGCGCGGGAGACGGCGAGCGCGTCGAGAAGCATGGCCTCGCCGGTGGGCTCGGCGACGGCGCCGAAACGATGCAGGACTCGGCCGTGCGGTGTGCGGCCGAACCCGACGGAGAGGATGACGGCGTCGCGGACGAGGCCGGCGACGGCGGTCATGTCGGCGACGACGACGGGCTCGGGCTGCTCGGCGGAGAAGAAGTTCGTGAGCGCGGGGTTGCGGCGCACCTCGGTGTGGAGGGCCTCGCGGACGCGCTCGGCGTGCGTCGCGGAGAGCGTGATGATCGCGAGGGACTCCTCGGGGCGGACGAGAGCGTGCTCGACGGCCATCTCGACGACGCGTGCGACCTCGGCCTGCGTCGTGAGGACGGTGCCGTCGGCGGCGGGCACGCCCGCGCCGGCGACGTCCTCGAAGCTCACGAGCTCGCGTGTCACGGGCAGCGGCGTCGTCCGCAGGACGCCGTCGTAGCCATGGCGGGCGAGCAGCTCGACGAGGTCCTGGTCGCGTGCGGAGACGTCGGCGGTGAGGGTGACGGACGGCAGGAGGCGCGCGAGGTTCTGGAGGCCCGTGCCAGAGGCACGGCGGGGGTCGCCGACGACGACGACCTGGCGGGCGCGCGCGATCGCGGGCAGGAGCGCGTCGAGCGGCAGGTGGTGGACGGCGTCAAGGACGACGAGATCGACGGTGCGGCTCGGGGGCATGACGTGCGGCACGAGCGTGGGGCTCGCGACGACGACGGGGCGCAGCGCACGGACGAGCGCGGGGTACCGATCGAGGGCGTCGCGGAGCCCGCCGAAGCGGCCTTCGAGGAGCTCGGCGAAGAGCTCCTCGGCGTCGTCGGGGTGGCGGCGCACGGCGAGCGTGATGCCGGAGAGCGCGGCGACGAGCACGGGCCCGGGGAGGCCTGCGACGTGCGCGCGGTCGAGGCTGCGGAAACGCTGGGCGAGGGCTTCGAGGCCGGCGCCGTCGTAGATCGCGAGCGAGCGGTCCTCGGCGAGGATCGCCTCGAACGCGGTCGCCCACCAGGCGAGCTCGAGCTCGGCGACGACGAGCCCGACGTCGACGCGGCGGTCGCGCAGGTCGGTGACGAGGTCGCCGAGGCCGCGCGCGGCGAGGGACCTCACGAGCCGGGTGCGCTCGGGCAGGTGGTCGAGCGCCTCACGGTCGTCGGCGAGCGCACGGAGCCGTGCGGCGAGGTCGTCGAGCGGCGTGTCGAGGAGGTCGGCGCCCGCGGGCGTCGTCGCGAGCACCGCGGTGAGCGCGTCGAGGTCGGCGACGAGCTCGTCCCAGGTCTGCTCCATGTCGGCGAGTCCGTCGGGGAGGATGGGCCAGCCACCGCCCGGGCACACGGCGGTCCACGCCTCGCGCTGGGCCTGGACCTCGACGAGGGCCGCGTGGAGGTCGGGGACGCGAGTGCCGGGACGGAGCATGTCCTTGGCCTGCTTGACGAGGCGGCGGCGCTGGAGCGCCGTCATGTCGTCGTGCGTCTCGCGGCGCGTGCGCGCGTCGGCGGTCGCGGCGACGAGCCCGGCAGCGGTGCGCTCGAAGATCAGGGGCTGGAAAACGTCGAGGGTCGTGCGCAGCCCGTCGAGCATCGTGAGGCGGTCGCCCCACTCGCGGACGGTGCGGGGCTCGACGAGGCCGGCGGTGCGTCGGACGTGCTCGATCTGGGCGAGGACGGTCGGCAAGAGCGTGTCGGCGAGGCGGGCGGCGCGCGCAAGGGCGTCGGCCGCGGCGTCGTCGTCGACGAGGTCGGCACCGAACCACGGCGTCGCGCCGGGGCGCAGCGTGAACGCGCCGAGCTCGCTCGCGCGGACGAGGTCGTCCGCAGCGTCGAGGCGAGCGTCGCCGCGGAGGGCGGTCGCGGCCGCGAGGTCGAGCCGCACGTGCGTCGACGGCGCGGGCCGCTCGGCGGTAAGGCGTGCGAGCGACTGGAGGACGTCGTACGCGGAGACGTCCCACGGGGAGCGCACGAGGTGGAGGGACCGCATGTATCCCGCGAGACGTCGCCGTGTGTCGATGAGGTCGGCGCGCGTGCGGCCGAGGGCCTGCCGGTCGACGTACGGCGGCTCGAGCGTCATGGCTGCGAGGAGGCGGCGGGAGACGCCGGCGCGCCACGACGACGAGGGCTCGATGTCGAGGACGAGGTCGTCGATGCCGTGCTCGGTCATGCGCGCGAGGACCTGCTCGGCGGCGCGCCGGTGCCCGGGCACGTAGAGGACCGAGCGGCCCGACGCGGCGGCGTCGGCGAGGATCGCGGTGATCGTGCCGGCGACGTCAGCCCCGGCGGGTGCGTCGACGAGGACGTGGCGGCCCGACGTCACGGCGTCGAGCGCGTGGCGCTGCGCACGGTCGAGGTCGCCCACGCCTCGCTCGTCGGCGGGGTCCTCGTCGGCGAGCCGCACGGGCGGCAGCTCCTGCGCGACGTGGATGCGGGCCGCGGCGGCAGGCGCGTCGTCGGGGAGCTCGGCCGCGGGGACGTCGGACTCCTTGGCGTGCTGGACGAGGTGCGCGTCCTCGAGGTCGAGGTGCGCGAGCGCGACGACGAGGTCGTTGTGCTCGAGCCCGACGAGCGCGTCGAGGTCGTCGACGAGCGCCTGGCCGGGGTGGACGAACGAGCCGACGAGCAGCTTCTCGACGAGCTCGAAGCCGGGCAGGACGGCCGTGCCGAGCGCGTGGATGCGCTCGGTGACGGCGCGCGGGTCGAAGCCGCCGCCGTCGAACGCGCTCGCGGCGAGCGCGGCGGGGTCGAGGAGCGCGCCGCGGGCGCGCAGGGCGCGGGCGAGGAACGGGTTGAGCTCGGCGGTCGGCTCGAGCCCGATCTCGAAGTCGCCGTCGCCGCTCGTGCGCTCGGCGAGGCGCACGGGGCGCAGGAGGACGGGTGCGTGGACGGTGCGGGGGCCGTCGGGTGCGGGGGCGTCGGACGCGTCGTCCGCGGGGTCACCGGCGGCCCCGGCGATGCGGGCGAGCGCGGCGACGTCGTCGTGCGAGGTCGACGCGGTCGCATCGACGGTCCACGAGGCGACGCCGATCGCGAGGAAGGTGGGGGCGATGCCGAAGCGCTCGGTCTGCTCGGTCGCGCGCGCGGCGACGGCGCGGGCGCGGCGACGTGCCGTCGGCAGCGACACACCCTCGCGGAAGAGGTTGGCGAGGGCGGTCGTGCGTCCGGCGAAGAGCTGCGCGACGCCCGACGGGTGCGCGTGCGTGAGCTCGAGGACGGCCTCGCCGAGCAGGTTGACGTCGGCGAGCGAGGAGGCGCCGGCGCGGTCGGAGAGGGTGCGGCGCCATCCGGCGACGGCGCGGGCGACGACCTGGGACGTGGTCGGCGGCACGACGATGCGGGGGCTCGCGGGCGCGGGCGCGGAACCCTGCCGGTCGTGCTCCCCCGGGGTGCTGTGGCTGGCGACGACGTTCACCCCGCCACGCTAACCGTGGCGGACGACGTGACTGCGATGCCACGCCGCGTACGCGCGCGCCACGGGGGTTTCGGGGGTGCCGCTCCGGCTGCGCTCGCAGGCTCCTGGCCCGGGCATGAGGGACGGCGCGCACCACGCAGGGGGCAGGCGATGCGCGCCGTCATCGAGAAGTTTGCATCTTCAACCACCGGGTGTCAATGCAGGTGAGGGAACCGCTTTCATGCGTGTCGTCGGGCACTGTCACGACCGCGTGCGCGAGTGCGTGGCGCCGGGCAGGGTAGGCTTCCTCCGTGCGCGGGCCGGTCCCGCGCCGAGCGTCTGTAGCTCAGGGGATAGAGCACCGCTCTCCTAAAGCGGGTGTCGGCAGTTCGAATCTGCCCAGGCGCACCATCGTGCGGCTCTCGATCAGGTCCGGTCGGCGCCCTATGCTCGTCCGGGCTCGCCGACATCGCTCCGCGCACCTCCGGCGGAGCTCGCCACGCCCGGCGCAGGGCGCCGGAAGAGCACCGCCGCGACGATCACGACGACCGCGGCGACGACTGCAGCGATCCCCGTCGTCGTCGACGTCGGTGCGTCGGTGAGCCGCCCGACAGCGATCCACGTGAGACCCCACGCCATGGCAGCTGCGACGCCGAACCTCCCGCCGAGGACGCGCGCGAGCACGACGCCGAGGCCCGCCGCGACGGCGAGGACGACGACGGCGAGGATCTCCGCGGTCCGGGGCGCCGGCTCGACGCCCGAGTCCGCGAGCGCGGCCGCGATGTTCGCGACGGTCGCGACCACGACCCAGCCGAGGTAGAGGCCGAAGGTGCCGTCGACGACGAGCCGTTCGACGGTGCCCCCGGTGCGAGGCAGCACGGTGAGTCGTTTCACGAGGACGCCGAGCGCGAGGGCGAGCACGACGATGTCGACGACGCTCACCCACAGCCATCCGGCCTGCGTGATGAGCAGCCACGCGCCGTTGAGCACCATCGTCATCGCGGCGAGCCAGCCGGTGGCGCGCGCCCGAGCGGTCGTCGCGTGCCGCGGCAGCCACTGCAGGACGACGTACGCGAAGAGCCCGACGTAGATGACCGACCAGATGGAGAACGCGGGGCCGGCGGGTGCGAGCGGCGTCGCTGTCGCCGAGAGGCTGCCGCCTGCGGACTCGGCGACGCGGGTGCCGAGGACGCCGACCCCCACGAGCGTGCCGAGCAGCATGAGGACTGCCGCGACGGTGACACCGACCTGGCGGATGCGGTCGCGGGACTGCGCGCGGGACGGGGTTGGCACGTGGGGCGGGTCCGGGACGTGGGACGGGGTCGGGACGTGGGACACGGGCACCTCCGGGGCGTCGGATCCCAACACAGTGACAGGACGCCCGAGTGTCCGCACGGCGAGGGGGCCGACCTCCCGGGAGGCGTCGTCGGCGTGGGACGTGCGTCTCGCACGTCGCCGTCCGGGGTGTGTCGTGGAAAACTGGCGAGCATGACGTCCTCTCCCGATCTCGAGCTCGCCGCCGCTCTCGCCGCTGACGCGGCCGAGGCCGCGGGAGCCATGCCCGACGATCCCGCCGCGGTGCGCATCGAACGTGTGGGTCCGCGCCAGTACGTCGGGTACAACGGCCGCGGTGCGGTCGTCCACATCGGCTCGGCGGAGCACGACGAGCGCTTCACGCCGGGTGAGCTCCTCAAGCTTGCGCTCCTCGGCTGCACGGGCCTGTCGACCGACGTGACGCTCGCGCGGCGCCTCGGCGACGACTACGCGGCGACGCTCCACGGGGCGACCGTCAAGAACGTTGCGGAGGAGCGCTACACGGAGGCGCACGAGCGTCTCGAGGTCGATCTCTCGGCCCTCGAGCCGGACGCGGCCGCACGGCTGCTAGCCGCCGCAGGGCGTGCCGTCGACAAGAACTGCACGGTGGGGCGCACGGTCCAGGCGGGCGCGGAGGTGCACCTGACGTTCGTCGACACCGCGACGGGCGCAACCACGGCGCACATCGCCGAGGAGCCGCCTCGATGAGCGCCGGCGACCCGTTCGAGCGCTTCGCGGGCGTCCCCGGCACGGGCCTCGTGAGTCGGGCGGTCGACGCCGCGGTGCGAGTGCCGTCGTCGGTCATCCGCGCGCACGTCGACCAGCTGCGACGACGCAACCCTGAGGCGACGCCGGCGCAGCTCCTCGCGATCCTCGACTCCGAGCTCCTCGCGGTCGTCCAGACGACCGGCGGCGCCGTCGGCGGGACAGCGGCGATCCCCGCGGTCGGCACCGCAGTGGCCGCGACCCTCACGGCCGCGGACGTCGCCGCGTTCTTCGCGGCGGCCGCCGCGTACACGCTCGCGGTCGCGGACGTCCACGGCATCGAGGTCGACGACGTCGGTCGTCGCCGCACCCTGCTTCTCGCGTCCCTCCTCGGCGAGGACGGCCCGCGCGCGATCGAGTCGGCGGGGCTGAGCCCGACGGCATGGGCGCGCGTCGGCCTCGCGGCGATGCCGTCGACGACGATCCAGCGGGTCAACAAGGTCCTCGCGGGTCGTTTCGTCAAGAAACACCTCCTGAGGCGCTCGAGCCTGCTCCTCGGCCGGCTCGTGCCGTTCGGGGTGGGTGCCGCGATCGGTGTGCTGGGTGGCCGGGCGCTCGGCAAGGGCATCGTCGCGCAGGCGCGCGCCGCGTTCGGCGAGCCGCCCGCGCAGTTCCCGCCGCGCCTACGCGTCGTCGAGGGGACGTCCGCAGACGCCGCGCCTCGCCTCGAGGCCGTGGCCGACCGGCCCGACCTGCTCGGCGGACCCACCGCGCTCGGCGGGGCCGACCGCGGCGGACCTGGTCCCGGGGCCTCGGAGCGCTGACATGGGACGCACGCTGCGGTTGCTCATGTGCCCGCCCACCGAGTTCACGGTGCGCTACGAGATCAACCCGTGGATGGACGCGTCGCGGCCCGTCGACACGGAGCTCGCCGTGACGCAGTGGGAGGCGCTCCGCGCGTCGTACGTCGCGGCGGGGCACACGGTCGAGACGATCGCACCGCTCGCGGGGATGCCGGACATGGTCTACGCGGCCAACGGCGCGACCGTCGTCGGCGGGGCCGCGTACGGCGCGAGGTTCTTCGTCGCGGAGCGACGCGAGGAGGGACCCGCATACCTCGCGCGGCTCGCTGAACTCGGCTTCGAGCCACACGCGGCTGAGCACGTCAACGAGGGCGAGGGTGACCTGCTCGTCGCGGGTGACGTCCTGCTCGCGGGGACCGGCTGGCGCACGGAGCGTGCGGCGCACGCGGAGGCGTCGCGCGCGCTCGGCCTTCCAGTGGTGACGCTCGAGCTCATCGATGCGCGCTTCTACCACCTCGACACGGCGCTCACGGTGCTGCGTGACGTCGACGGTGCCGTCGACGTCGCCTACTTCCCGGGTGCGTTCTCCGCTGCGTCGCAGGAGGCGCTGCAGCGCCTCTTCCCGGACGCCCTCCTCGCCTCGGAGGCCGAGGCGACGTCGTTCGCGCTCAACGCCCTGAGCGACGGCGAGCGGGTGTGGCTCGGCACGGGCGCGCCCTCGTGGGAGGAGCGCCTGCGGGCGCGGGGCTACACACCGGTGCCGGTCGATGTCTCGGAGATCCTCCGGGGCGGCGGCTCGGTGAAGTGCTGCACGCTCGTGCTGCGCTAAGCCCTCCCGTCACGCTGCGCGCCGTCAGCTTTCGTCGGCGGTCTCTTGGGGGCTGTCGGCGGCGGCGGAGCGCTTCGTCACGACCATGACGGGGCACTTGGCGTGGTGGAGGACGGCCTGGGACGTCGAGCCGAGCAGGAGGCCGGCGAACCCGCCACGGCCGCGGGATCCGACGACGACGAGGTCGGACGCGGTCGAGAACTCCGTGAGGAGCTCGGCGCCGGTGCCGTCGAGGACGATGCGGCGGACGGTCTGGCCGGGGTGGTCGGCGAGGACGCGGTCGACGATGACGCCGAGTCCTTCGGCGACGTCCGCGAGCACGGCCTCGTGGTCGACGGCGGCGGGCAGCCACGCGAGCATGCCGGCGCCCGAGCCGACGGGGACGCCGGCGACCGCGACGAGCTCGCAGTCCCAGAGCTTCTGCTGGCGCAGGGCCGCGCGCAGCGCGTCCTCGGCGGTGGGTGAGCCGTCCATGCCGACGACGATGCGCCGCAGCGGGAAGAGGGGCCGCTGGTCGACCGGGTCGAGCCCGGCGTTCGAGGCGACGGAACTGATGGCGGTGCGCTCGCCGTCCTCCCCGAGGTAGGGGACGACGACCGTCGGGCAGTGGCTGTGGGCGGGCAGCGCGGAGGACACGGTGCCGAGGAGGCGGCCTGCGAAGCCGCCGTGGCCGCGGGTGCCGACGACAACGAGGCGGTGCTCCTTGGAGAGGTCGACGAGCGCTCCTGCGGGGTCGCCGGTCGTCACGGTCGCGGTGACGGCGACGCCGTGCGCGGCGGCCCGGGTCTTGGCCTCCTCGAGGACGCTGCGTGCGCCGTCGAGGATCGCGGTGTCGTCGAGCGCCGCATAGCCGCCGTCGAGCGACGCGGCGGTGAATGAGGGCAGTGAGTACGCGCAGACGACGTGGAGCGGCCAGCCGAGCTTCTTCGCCTCCGCTGCGGCCCAGTCGAGCGCGTGGAGGCTCGGGGCGGAGCCGTCGACTCCTACGAGGACTACGTCACGGTGCGGCACGGGATGCCTCCTTCTCGAGGTGACGGCGCGAGCGGACCACGTCGTCCTTCCGTCGACTTTACTCGTCCTGGACCTGTTCTTGCACACCGCACGGGGGCGGTCCGGTCCGTGGACGCCGACGGCCCGGCACCCTGGGGAGGGGCCGGGCCGTCGGGACGGGCTGTGTCAGCTGACGCGGATGAACACCGGGTTGCGCTGCCAGATCTTGCGGAACTGGACGGTCTTGCCGGGACGCGGCGCGTCGATCTGGGAGTTGCCGCCTGCGTAGATCGCGATGTGGCCGGGCGTCCAGATGAGGTCGCCGGGGCGGGCGTCGGCACGCGAGATGACCTTCCCGGCGTGGCGCTGGGCGCTCGACGAGCGCGGGAGGTTGATCCCGAGCTGCGCGTAGACGTACGAGGTGAAGCCCGAGCAGTCGAAACCGCGGGGCGTCGTGCCGCCGTAGACGTAGGGGACGCCGACGTAGCGCGAGGCGATCTCGAGGACCTTGGAGCCCGAGACGCTCTGCGGGATCGGGTTGTTCTCGACCTTCGGTGCGGGGGCCTCGGTGCGCTCAGCGGAGCGCGACACGGGGGTGACGGTGCGCTGCGCGGGCGCGGGCGTCGCACGGACCTCGGGCGCCGGCGTCACCTTGACGACGGCGACGTCCTTGATGTCCTCGGCCCAGGAGCCGTCGGAGACGGTGACGGCCGGGGCTGCGGCGAGCTGTGCGCGGGCCTGCGACGTGAGCGCAGAGACGTCGGCGGAGCCGAGCGCGACGGCGTCGGAGCCGACAGAGGCGTTGGCGGGGGCCACGGCCATCGAGACGAGAAGTCCGGAGGAGGCTGCGACGACGGCTGTCCGCCGTCCGATGCCCTCTCCTGCGACGTCGACGATGACCTGGCCGAGGGGGCGGCGTGCGGCGCGGTGGCGCCCACGGGTGCTGCTCAGGGTCACTGCTGGCCTCTCTCCAACGCCTGCGAAGTTAGCTGTCGGGTTCGGGCTGAAGAGTGCCCGGCCGGTCCGACCAAGGTCGTCCCGGCTTCACCCCGGGCTCCGTGTCTCCACGGAACCAGGTGGTTCCCCCGCCTCTGCCAGCGGTTCATCATGGTTCGCGACCGGTGGCAGAGCTCGGCGTTCCGGTCGCGGTCCCGTCCGGAGAACCGGTCGGGCAGATCGAAGGTACCTCACCCACCCACGCCATGTCACGCGGAGGTCACGATCTTTTCCGCCGTGTCGATCTGGGCTGTCGCGCGACATGGACGAGGGGCGCCGCACCATCGGTGCGACGCCCCTCGTCAGAGCCGTGCGAGGCCCCTGGGCGGAGCCCGCGGGAGGCCCTCAGGCCTCGACGAAGACGTGCCGGAAGACCTCGACGGGAAGGTCGACGCCGTCCGCGTCCGCGGAGGAGACCTCGAGCCTGTCGGCCTGCCGCGTCACGAAGACCGTCGCACCGGGGGTCACTCCGGCCGCGGAGAGCCGCGCGAGGAGCTCGATGTCCGTCTGGAGCGGCTCGCCGAGGCGCGCGACGGTCGCCTCGCGCGGCGCGCTGTCCTCGAGCGCCTCGTGGACCGTCTGGAGGGAGACGACGCCGTCGAGGAACTCGCCGCCGGCCGCGGCCGCGCCGAGCTCGCCGAGCCCGGGGATGGGGTTGCCGTACGGGGACACGGTGGGCTGACCGAGGAGATCGAGGAGCCGGCGCTCAACACGGTCGCTCATGACGTGCTCCCAGCGGCACGCCTCGTCGTGGACGAACTCCCAGTCGAGGCCGATGACGTCGGTGAGGAGGCGCTCGGCGAGGCGGTGCTTGCGCATGACGCGCGTCGCCTTCGCAAGGCCCTCGGTCGTGAGCTCGAGGTGCCGGTCGCCAGAGACGACGACGAGGCCGTCTCGCTCCATACGAGCCACGGTCTGCGAGACCGTCGGGCCGGAATGCCCGAGCCGCTCGGCGATGCGGGCGCGGAGGGGGACGATCCCCTCCTCGACGAGCTCGTAGATGGTCCGGAGATACATCTCGGTGGTGTCGATGAGGTCGCTCACGGCGCCCAGCCTCCCTGTGTCGTCGGTCGCGGCCCAGTCTAGGCCGTCCGTCCTGACGCGGGGCCCGTCCGTGCCCGGCCGGACCGCCCCACTCTTCGTGCCTGTGCACACGAAACGTGTGCACAGGCACGAAGAGAGGTGCCGGAGCACGAGGTCGGGGCTGTGGATAGGCGGCTTTGGGCCGTGTCGCGGGCCAGGGTGGGGACGTGGCTGCACGATTCCCCGAGACCTGGGTGCCCTCGCGCCGTACGCACGGCGTCTTTCTGCGGCGTGACGCGTATGCGGCAGGGATGACCCGACGTCAGGTCGACCACCGGCTCGCCCGCGGTGTCTGGCGACGCGTCGTCGCACAGGTCCTCGCACACCGCGACCACACCGTCACGGCGAGCGACCTGGTCCTCGCGGCAGGGCTGGCCAGGCCCGGCTGCCTCGTCGTCGGGCGCATCGCTGCGGCCTATCACGGTGCCCCTGTCGCTGCCCTGCCGCCCGTCGCGATCCAGGTCCACGCCCCCGGGTGGTCCGTCCCCTCGGGCCTCGTCGGACGCATGGTCGACGTCGACGAACCCGGAATCCTCCGCATCGCCGGGATCGGACGCGTCGCACCCAGGCGCTGGGCCTTCATCGACGCGCTCGCCACGATGCCCTGGGACGAGGCACGCAACCTCTACGCCTACCTCGCGTCCTTCGAGCAGCTGCAGCGGGGCGACATCGAGGCGCACCTCGCTGCGCACCCGCACCGCCGTGGCAACGGACAGCTCAAGCAGCTGCTGCGCCGGACCGCTGCCGGCGCGTGGAGCAAGGCCGAGGAGCTGCTCCACACGTTGCTCCTGCGGGCGGGCATCACCGGGTGGGAGGCGAACGTCACGATCGACCTGCCGGGGCAGCGGGTGCGCCCTGACATCGTGTTCCCTGCGGCCCGCGTCGCCATCGAGGTCGACGGGCGCAGCGCGCACGAACGGCACTTCGTCCGCGATCGCCGACGGGACGCGGCGCTGAGCGCCGCGGGGTGGGTCGTCGTCCGGGTGACGTGGTGGGACCTCACTGAGCGTCCCGACGCGCTCGTCACCCAGATCCGGCAGCTCCTTGCCCACGCACGCTGACGCCACTCGTCGCCCGTGGGCGCGCTTCTGTTCGGGCCTGTGCACACGGATCGTGTGCTTAGGCCCGAAGAGAGCGGGAGGGTGTGCCGGTGCAGCCGGGGTGCGGACACGTCCACCAGAGCCGGCGCGGGGCGCGTACGCTCGCCTGCGTGAGCGAGAACTCCCCGATCGTCATCCCCGCCGACCTGCTGCCCGTCGACGGGCGCTTCGGCTCCGGCCCGTCGAAGGTGCGTCCGGCGCAGGTCGAGGCGCTCACTGCGGCGGGCGCGCATCTGCTCGGCACCTCGCACCGGCAGTCGCCCGTCAAGGACGTCGTGCGCCGCGTCCGGACGGGCCTCGCCGAGCTCTTCTCGCTGCCCGACGGCTACGAGGTCGTCCTCGGCAACGGCGGCGCGACCGCGTTCTGGGACGTCGCGACGTTCTCGCTCGTCGACGACCGCGCGTCGCACGCGTCGTTCGGGGAGTTCTCCGCGAAGTTCGCCTCCGCGACGTCGAAGGCGCCGTTCCTCGCGGACTCGCTCGTGCGGACGTCGGCGCCCGGCACGGTGTGCCTGCCCGAGGTGCGGGAGGACGTCGACCTCTACGCGTGGCCGCACAACGAGACGTCGACGGGTGCGATGGCGCCCGTCGTCCGGCCCGAGGGCACCGACGGCGCGCTCGTCGCGATCGACGCGACGAGCGGCGCGGGCGGGCTCGCGCTCGACGCGTCGCAGGCCGACGTCTACTACTTCGCGCCCCAGAAGGCCTTCGCGTCCGACGGCGGCCTGTGGCTCGCAACCCTCTCCCCCGCGGCTGTCGAGCGCACCGAGCGCCTCGCGAAGGAACGGTGGATCCCGGAGATCCTCTCGCTCGACATCGCGCTCACGAACTCGCGCCTCGACCAGACGCTCAACACCCCGGCCGTCGCGACGCTCGTCATGCTCGCCGAGCAGGTCGAGTGGCTGCTCGCGCAGGGCGGGCTCGCGTGGTCGACGGCGCGCTGCGCCGAGTCGGCGTCGATCCTCTACCGCTGGGCCGAGGCCCGGGACTGGGCGACGCCGTTCGTCACGGACCCGGCTGCGCGCTCGAACGTCGTCGCGACGATCGACGTCAACGAGAGCATCGACGCGACACGCATCGTCAAGGTCCTTCGCGACCACGGCGTCGTCGACGTCTTCCCGTACCGCAAGCTCGGCCGGAACCAGCTGCGCGTCGGCGTGTTCCCGGCGGTCGAGCCGAGCGACGTCGAGCGGCTCACGCAGGCTGTCGACCACGTGGTGTCGCAGCTCGGCTGAGCCCGGACGTGAGGGGCGGGCACCGGTGGGTGCCCGCCCCTCACGCGTCCGTCCCACCGCCTCTCGAACCTTCCAGGCGAGGTGGGAGGTGCTCCGGGGTGGAGCCAGGGTGATCCACGCTCGTTCCGCTGTCGCCCTCGTCCCCTCCGTCCGTAGCGTGAGGACGCAGCGCGCCTCGCCCTGGCGCGCCCGGACGGGGGAACTTGATGTCAGTGCAGCACGCTCAGAAGGTCGTCGTCGTCGGTCAGGGGTATGTCGGTCTGCCGCTCGCCATGCGCGCTGTCGAGCAGGGCTACGACGTCGTCGGCCTCGACATCGACGCGCGCCGCGTCAAGGCGCTCGGCGCCGGAGTGTCCTTCGTCGAGGACATCTCCGACGCACAGCTCGCTGCGGCTCTCGCGACCGGCCGCTACCTGCCGACGACTGACTACGCCACGTGCCGCGGCTTCGACGTCGCCGTCATCTCGGTGCCGACGCCGTTGCGCGAGACGCTGCCCGACCTCTCGTTCATCGGGGACGCCGCGCGCGACCTCGCACCGTGGGTGACGCGCGGGTGCCTCGTCGTCCTCGAGTCGACGACCTACCCGGGCACGACCGACGAGATGCTCATCCCGATCCTCGAGGAGGTCTCCGGCCTCACCGCCGGGCCGGACTTCCACGTCGGCTACTCGCCCGAGCGCATCGACCCAGGCAACCCGACGTTCGGGTTCGTCGAGACCCCCAAGGTGGTCTCGGGGATCGACGCGGCGTCCCTCGCCCGCGTCGACGCGTTCTACTCAGGTCTCATCGAGACGACGGTCCCAGTCTCGGGAACGCGCGAGGCCGAGCTGACGAAGCTGCTCGAGAACACGTTCCGGCACGTCAACATCGCGCTCGTCAACGAGCTCGCGGTCTTCGCGCACCAGCTCGACATCGACATCTGGGAGGCGATCGAGGCTGCGTCGAGCAAGCCGTTCGGCTTCATGAAGTTCACGCCCGGCCCCGGCGTGGGCGGGCACTGCTTGCCGGTCGACCCGAGCTACCTCTCCTGGCAGGTGCGCCGGCGGCTCGGCCAGAGCTTCCGCTTCGTCGAGCTGGCGAACGACGTCAACGAGCACATGCCGCAGTACGTCGCGAGCCGGGTCGTCACGCTCCTCAACGACTGCGAGCGTTCGGTGCGCGGCAGCACGATCCTGCTGCTGGGCCTTGCGTACAAGCGGGACACGAGGGACGTCCGGGAGTCTCCGGCGCTGCGTCTGGTCACGCATCTGCAGACCCTCGGTGCCGAGGTCATCGCTGTCGACGACCTTGTCGACGACCATCACTGGCCGCACGGTGTCGAACGGGTGGCGCTCGACGCGGCAACGCTCGCCCGGACGACGGCGGCAGTCATCGTCACGCCTCACCGCGGTGTGCCCTACGAGCTGCTCGTCGAGCACGGCACGACCGTCCTCGACACGCAGCACGTGCTCAGCGGGCCCGCCGTCGCGCAACTCTGAGGTCATGCGCCCGTCAGTCGCGCCCGTAGACCGCTCTCGGCCCACGGGTGCCCCGCACGCTCAGCTCGTGACGCCGAGCACCGTCCCTGCGAAGCCCTCGGACGCGACGGCGGCCTTCCAGCGTTCGCGCCAGTCGCCGATGGGCTCGACGCCCGCGGCGCGCACGCTTGCATGACCGAGCACCGACCAGGCGGGCCGAGGAGCGGGGCGGACGAACGCGTCGCTCGTCGTCGCCGTGACGACCGCCGGGTCGAGGCCTGCGGACGCGACGGCGGCGCTCGCGAGGTCGTGCCACGTCGCGGTGCCCGACGACGTCGCGTGGTACGTGCCTGCGGGGGCGTCGGCGCGCACGAGGCGCAGCGCGAGGCCCGCGACGTCGCGCGTCCACGTGGGCTGCCCCTGCTGGTCGGTGACGACAGCGACGGTGCCGCGCTCGCGTGCGACTCGGACGATCGTGCGGGGGAAGCTGCCGCCGTGCTGTCCGTAGAGCCACGCGGTGCGCAGGACGAGGTGGCGTCCGGCCGTGTCGTGCGCGCGGACGGCCCACTCGCCGGCGAGCTTTGTGCGACCGTACGCGGAGCGCGGCCCGACGACGTCGTCGGCCTCGTACGGGCTCGAGGCGGCGCCGTCGAAGACGTAGTCGGTCGAGATGTGGACGAGGCGCGCGCCTGCCGCGGTCGCGGCGCGTGCGAGGTGGGCTGCGCCGAGCGCGTTGACGGCGAACGCCGCGGGCTCCTGGGTCTCCGCGTCGTCGACAGCGGTCCAGGCGGCGCAGTTGAGGACGACGTCGACGTCCTGGACCGCGCCGAGGCATGCGGCGGCGTCGAGGATGTCGAGCTCAGTCCGGTCGACCGTGCGGACGTCCTCCCCCGCGTCCGTGAGGACGCGTGCCGCATCCGTCCCGAGCATCCCCGCTCCACCGATGACGAGCCAGCGCACGTCGTCCCCTCTCTGCTCCGCGGCCCAGGCGGGCCGTGTCCCAGTGTGCACCGTCGGGCGTCGTCGTGACGCCGTAGTCTGTCGTCGCACGTTCAGACGACCCAAGGAGGCCCCGTGCAGTTCCGAGAGCTTGACGTCCCCGGCGCGTGGGAGATCACGCCCCAGCAGCACGGTGACGCACGCGGCGTGTTCCTCGAGTGGTTCAAGGGCTCGGAGTTCGAGGCGGCGGTCGGCCATCCGCTCGACCTGCGTCAGGCGAACATGTCGGTCTCGGCGGCGGGGGTGCTGCGGGGCGTGCACTTCGCGGACGTCCCGCCGGGGCAGGCGAAGTACGTGACGTGCGTCAAGGGTGCGGTGCTCGACGTCGTCGTCGACATCCGCGTGGGTTCGCCGACGTTCGGACGCTGGGACTCGGTGCTGCTCGACGACGTCGACCGGCGGGCGATCTACCTGGGTGAGGGCCTCGGGCACGCGTTCTGCTCGCTCGAGGACGGCTCGACGGTCGCGTACCTGTGCTCGACTCCGTACGCGCCGGGCCGTGAGCACGGCATCCATCCGCTCGACCCGGAGATCGGCATCGAGTGGCCCACGGTCGCGCGGGACGGGCGCCCGCTGACGTTCGAGCTCTCGGCGAAGGACGAGGCGGCGCCGACGCTCGCGGAGGCGCGCGCGTCGGGCCTGCTGCCGACGCAGGAGGCGGTCGCGACGTACGTCGCCTCGCTCCGGTGGGGCAACGGTGAGGGCCCCATGCACACAGGTCGTGTGCATGGGCCCTGACAGACGGGGGTCAGTGACCCGCGGCCGCGTACTTGCGCTCGGTCGCTTCCTTGGCGGGGCGCCACCAGGCCTCGTTGGCGCGGTACCACTCGACCGTCGCGCGCAGGCCGTCGGCGAAGCTCGTGTAGCGGGGCGTCCAGCCGAGCTCGTCGCGCAGGCGGCTCGCGTCGATCGCGTAGCGCAGGTCGTGGCCAGCGCGGTCGGTGACATGGTCGAAGTCGTCCGGACCGAGGCCGAACTCGGCGAGGATGAGCTGGACGACCTCGAGGTTGTTCTTCTCGCCGTCGGCACCGATGAGGTAGGTCTCGCCGATGCGGCCGCGCTCGATGATCGCCCACACCGCGGAGTTGTGGTCGTCGACGTGGATCCAGTCGCGGACGTTCTGCCCAGCACCGTAGAGGCGGGGGCGGACGCCGTCGACGAGGTTGGTGATCTGCCGCGGGATGAACTTCTCAACGTGCTGGTAGGGCCCGTAGTTGTTCGAGCAGTTCGAGATGGTCGCCTGCACGCCGAACGAGCGCACCCAGGCGCGCACGAGGAGGTCGGAGGACGCCTTCGTCGCGGAGTAGGGGCTCGAAGGGTTGTACGGGGTCTCAGGCGTGAACTTCGCGGGGTCGTCGAGCTCGAGGTCGCCGTAGACCTCGTCCGTCGAGACGTGGTGGTAGCGCACGCCGTGCTTGCGCACGGCCTCGAGGAGCGTGAACGTGCCGACGACGTTGGTGCGGACGAACGGCGAGGGGTCGTGGAGCGAGTTGTCGTTGTGGGACTCGGCGGCGAAGTGGACGACGAGGTCGTGGCGGGCGACGAGGGAGTCGACGAGCTCCGCGTCCGCGATGTCCCCGACGACGAGCTCGACCCGCTCGAGGCCGTCGAGCGAGGACGCGTTGCCGGCGTACGTGAGGGCGTCGAGCACCGTGACCGTCGCGTCCGGACGCTCGCGGACGGTCTGGTGGACGAAGTTGGCGCCGATGAAGCCGGCGCCGCCGGTTACGAGGACTCGCACTGTTGCTCCCAGGTGTTTGTCAACGCGTTGCAAGAACGCGAAGGCCCTTGATTCCGCGCGATCACGGAGACACGCATCGCGACTCGCGAGCCTACCAGCGGGCCGCCGAAAGGCGGAGGTCGTCCGCTACCTACGGCAGGATCCTCAGCCGTGGGCCCCAGCCCAGCCCCTCGGAAGACTCACAGGCAGTTCCGCTCCCATGCCAGCCGGCTCTCCGAGACAGTGCATGATAGGGGCATGTCTAGACGTCCCGGCGTTATCACAGGCCAGGTGAAGCACTGGATGTACCAGGTGACGGGCGTCCTCGTCGCCGGAGGTGTCGGCTGGATCGTGGATGTCGCTCTCCTCTGGGTCCTCGACACGAGAGTAGGTCTCCCGACGAGCGTCGCAGCAGCCACCGCATTCCTCGCCTCCGGCGTCGCGAATTTCCTTATCAACCGAGCGGTTTTCCGCACCAAGCACGGAAGTGCTAGGAGGACACAGCTCTTTCGGTACGCCGTCCTCCTCTTGGCTAACACACTCGCGGTATCACTCCTCGTACCACTCCTAGCACACCCTCTAAGCGCGTCGACCGGAAACTGGGACGTCGCGCTCCTGCTTGGAAAGGCTCTAACCACGGCTCTGATCCTCCCCCTGAATGTCCTCGGGTACCGGGCCTGGGTGTTCTCGTCATCGTCGGATCAACGGGTTCGTGACAACGAGTCCGAGAGTCCGCGGTAGTCTCATCCCGGCGAGCACAATCGTGAGGAGACGAGGTTGAACAGCGCAGCGGCGCAGAAGATGCTGGTAGTACTGCCAGCGTTCAACGAGAGCGCGTCGATCGAGACCGTTCTGAGCGAGGTCAGCGCCCACGTCCCCCTCGATCAGGTGGTCGTCGTGGACGATGGCTCGACCGACGGTACCGCCAGGATCGCACGAGGCGCCGGAGCCGTGGTGGTGGTTCTCCCCTTCAATGTAGGTGTCGGAGGTGCACTCCGCGCCGGGCTCCTCCTCGCGCGACGATCAGGCACATCGGTTGTGGTGCAGTGCGACGCCGACGGCCAGCACCCTCCGGAGGCCATACCTTCACTCCTGGAGGCCCTCGCGGGCAACGACATAGTTATCGGTGCACGATTCGCGGGTACGGGCGATTACGAGGTGCGCGGCCTACGGAAGTACGCAATCACCGTGCTGGCCTGGACCATGTCTCGACTCCATCGCACCAAGCTCACAGACGTGACTTCAGGTTTCCGCGCCTTCGGCCCACGAGCGATCGACGTCCTCAGCACCCACATGCCTGCCGAATATCTCGGCGACACCGTCGAAGCGCTAGTCATCGCTAAAGAATACGGTCTCCGCGTCACCCAAGTACCCGTATACATGCGTGAACGCCAGGGCGGTGTCGCAAGTCACGGCCCCATTCGATCCGCGATCTATCTCGTCAGGGCAATCACGATGATTGTGCTGTCAACACTTCGACTTCTAGGAACACGCGGTCGCCGCAGCAAGGAGAACTCCGGTGCAGCCTGAGCTCTGGGGAACCCTCACGGCGGTCACTGTCATCGTCATCGTCGTTCGGCTCGTAGTCCGGCGTCGCCTGCTGGTCAAGTACGCGGCTCTATGGCTCACTGTCAGCATCGCTCTATTCATTCTTGGCGCTGTTCCGACATTGATCAACTCCATCGCAGACGCGCTGGGATTCGCCGTTCCGGCCAACCTGCTCTTCTTCGCGGGATTCGGTCTCATGCTTCTCGTGACTCTTCAACTCAGCGTCGAACTGACGAGGATCGAGGCACGGATACAGAGACTCGCGGAGGACCAAGCGCTTGCCAACCTATCGCGCCCCGTTCGTGCGGCAGGCGACTCAACCCCCGCGGAGGATTGACCGATCATGACACCATCGCGAATCAACTTTCGCAGCGTGAAGTGGCGATGGCTTGTCTTCCCCGCAGCAACAATCGTCATCTTCGGCGCCCTTGTCGGCCTCGATCTAAATGGCTCCTCAATGGGAGCAATATCGGCTGGCGAGCGAGTTGAAGGCCTCGTGCAGGGCACCCCTCGGGCAATTCGAAGTGACGAATATCAGCTGAGAACACCAATCGCAATCTCAGCGGCACTCCAAGGGTTCCCAGATCGGCCGTGGATCGGCCTTACGCCGACAGACCAGGTAGCGACGGCCCACGGCGGCCCAGCGCTGGAATTTGCAACGATCCTGAAGCCGCAGGACTGGGGATACTTGACGCTAGGCGCGAGCCGGGGCCTTTCATGGAGTTGGTGGTGGTCATTTGCTGTATCGCTAATTGGATGCTTTGCCCTCATCGGGACACTAACCCGTCGGCCCGGCCTCGCTGCTGCAATGTCGATCGTGGCGACATTCACTCCCTATTCGGCATGGTGGTCATCCCCTCCACCTTCGTTGTTTGTAGGATACGCAGCCCTAACTGGAGCCGCCATCCTCTGGGCGTGGAGAGCGAGTCGAACTACTACTTGGATTGTTTGGGCAACGCTAGGCGGCATATCGGCTTCGATGCTAGTTCTAGCCCTATATCCGCCGTGGCAGATCTCCTTGGCAATCGTCGTGGCCGCCGCGTGCTTCGGACATGCCGCCGACCAGAGAACACCGTGGCGTCGAATCGCCTCGTCCCTCGCAGTAGTCGGAGCGGTAGTTGCTCTACTGGTTGGGTCATGGTTCGCCTCTCATCAAACGACAATCCAGGCAATCGTCGGGACAGAGTATCCAGGGCAAAGACAGACGCATGCTGGCGGAGCGTCTGGCTCGGCGTTCCTGTCGGCGCCCTTGAACTTCTGGCTCACGGGTCCCGCTGGCGGAACCCTGGGAGCCTCGGGAGGACGCGTAGGGCAGTTTGCCAATCAATCCGAAATTGCATCAAGTTGGCTTCCGTTGCCCGTGACCGCCCTCGTGATGGCGGGCACGGTCGTCATCGTCGCCAAAGCCCTCCGACGACGTCGCCTAGCGCGCACTCTTGACAGCGTTCCGCCGGCAGAAGACCACGGAGGGATCTGGTTGCCGCTAGCCGTGTCGGCAGCCATCGCATTTCTCACTGCATGGTCGTTCCTGCCTCTCCCTGACTGGCTGGGCGCTGTTACCGTTATGGATAGGGTTCAGCCCACACGCACCCCCCTCGCTCTCGGATTCGCATGCGTCCTCCTCTTCGGAGCGCTCGCCTCTAGTCGGCGCGTGTACCCGGCTTGGATATGGGCCCTTCTCATTGGGGCAGCTGTCGACGCGGGATTCATCGCAGTGCTCGCGGCGGATAGAATCCCCTGGGACCATTCGCAGGTGAACGCTGCTCTCGTGTTCGCATGCGGCTTGGGCCTTGGAGCACTCTTCGCCGCGCTCCTTCACCGCAGAACGGCGGGGCCAGCAAGCGTAACCCTTGCGCTCGTCACAACGGTATCGTGGGGTCTCGTCAATCCCCTGATGCAGGGAACTGCTCCACTTACAAACGATCCACTATCGAAGCGCCTGGGTGAAGTAACGGCAGGGTCGAGCAACCCTCGTGTTGTCGCATTTGGCGACTTCGACATGACGGCAAAAGTGCGCGCCGCGGGGCTTCAGAGCATTTCCGGAGTTACACTCTATCCAGACCGCGAAGTGCTTTCCGCTCTGATGCCCGGCCAAGAGAATATCTGGAACAACTATGGCCAGTACCTCTGGCGGCCAGCCGGCGCGGGCGAGGGCATGAAGCTCGAGCCCTACCGGGGCACCGTTCGACTTCTTCACGCCGACCCTTGCTATGCCGAGCTTCTCAGTGTCGTCGACCCAGGGTGGGTCGTATCGGACGAGCAGCTAGACAGAGAATGCCTGGAGGAGTTGACTCCCACTCTGAGCGTCGACGGTCAGGATGTTCACATGTACAAGGTCGTTCGACGGTCCTAGGCCGCAGCTTCGGCTCGAGTCGGTTCGGTTCGTCGAGTTCTTGATGTTGGCATTTCGTTGACCCGGAGGCGCACCTAAGCGCAGCGTCCTTTCCGAGCTCTAGGGAGTCGGGTGGGGAGTCACAGGAAGATCGCACCGTCAACGATGAGCGTCGACAGCTGGCCCTTCGCCGATTCGGTGGGGAGTGGCGCTGGCTGTGTGACGGGCTGGGCGTAGGGGTCGAGGTCCCCGATGATCAGAAGCGCCAACCACTGATCGACCTCGAGGACCTCGACGTTGTCCAACGCTACGGGGTGCGCCGATGCGCCCACCACTACTGACCCTTGTCTGCGCTGTGACGTGCTGCTGGGCCTGCCGGCAGTCCATGTCGAGTTGGTTCAGCGGACCGAGACGGCGATGACGGTGACGGTGACGGTCTCGACGCCGTGGCAGTTGCAGGGCTGCCCGGACTGCGGGGGCGTGGCCCCGAGCCGCGGCCGCAGGCGGCGGGTCATGCACGACGTGCCCCATGGCGAGGTCCGGGTCCGGCTGGTGTGGCGGCAACGCACCTGGCGGTGCCCGGAGGCGGGTTGCCTGCGAGGAACGTTCGTCGAGCAGGTCCCGACGCTGGTCTCACCGCGCGCGCAGGTCACGAGGCGGGCCGTGGCATGGGCGATCGGGCAGCTACGTCGTGAGCACGCCACCATCGCAGGGCTGGCGCGCCGGCTCGACGTGTCCTGGTGGGCGCTGTGGCGGGCGGTGAAGCCCGAGCTCCAACGTCTCGCCGACGACGAGACCCGCTTCGCGGGCGTCACCAGCCTCGGGGTCGACGCGCACATCTGGCATCACGGGTACCGTCGCAAGAAGGGTCCCTAGGAGCTGACCGGGATGGTCGACCTCACACGCGACGAGCAGGGCAAGGTGCGCGCCCGCCTGCTGGACCTGGTGCCAGGCCGGTCGAAGAAGGCTTACGCCGACTGGCTCGATGACCGCGGCGAGGACTTCCGCAAGAAGATCGACGTCGCGGCGCTGGATCCGTTCGGCGGCTACATGTCCGCCATCGACGACCAGCTCACCGACGCCACCGCGGTCCTGGACGCGTTCCATGTCGTCAAGCTCGGCACGCAGGTCGTCGACGAGGTGCGTCGCCGGGTCCAGCAGGACACGACAGGCCACCGCGGTCGCAAGGGGGACCCGCTGTTCGGCATCCAGACCATCCTGCGCGCCGGCGCCGAGAACCTCACCGACAAGCAGCAGGCCCGCCTCCTCCGAGCGATCGAGTCCGATGAGGCCCACGAGGAGGTGTTCCTTGCCTGGCAGTGCGCCCAGCAGCTACGGGCCGCCCACCGGGCCCGAGATCTGGCCCAGGGCCGTCGCTTGGCCGAGAAGATCCTCGCGTCGTTCCACACCTGCCCGATCCCGGAAGTCGCCCGCCTGGGACGGACCCTGCGCCGCTGGCACTGCGCGTTCCTTGCCTACTTCACCACCGGCCGGGCGAACAACGGGGGCACTGAGGCCATGAACGGCATCATCGAGCTCCACCGCCGTCTCGCCCGCGGCTACCGCAATCGCGACAACTACCGACTACGGATGCTTCTCGCCGCGGGAGGACTCACACGGTGATCCCCACCGGATCGGCGATGAGCCCGACAGCTCGTATGTGCCGGACATGCGGCAGGCGCTGACCACTTGACGATGCTCGCCGAGGCGATTCCTGCGTGCCGCCACGACTCGCGTCCTCCGTGAGCTGCGGTCCTCGACGAAGCCTGGAGCAGTGGGTGGGTGGGTGGGTGGCGCTCAGGTCACTCGAGACGGAAACCATGTCACTCCCGCCTACAGCGTGAGCCTCGCCCCATACCTCGGCGCAGAGATCGCCGCCGCCCTGGACCGATAGGGCATCTACCCGGCACTGCTGTGGTTCGAGGGCCAATGCAGCTACGCCGGACGCGATGGGGCAAGATGTTCCCATGCGCGGCATCATCCTGGCCGGAGGCTCCGGCACCCGTCTTCATCCGATCACCATGGGCGTGAGCAAGCAGCTCGTGCCCGTGTACGACAAGCCGATGATCTACTACCCGCTGTCGACGCTGATGCTCGCGGGGATCCGGGACGTGCTCGTCATCACGACGCCGCACGACGCGGAGCAGTTCCACCGGCTGCTCGGTGACGGCTCGCAGTTCGGCATCTCGATCAGCTACACCGTGCAGGCGGAGCCCAACGGTCTCGCGCAGGCGTTCGTGCTCGGCGAGGAGTTCATCGGCTCGGAGAAGGCTGCACTCGTCCTCGGGGACAACATCTTCTACGGTCCTGGCCTCGGGAGCCAGCTGCAGTCGTACGCAGACGTCGACGGGGGTGCGGTGTTCGCCTACCGCGTCTCCGACCCGTCCGCCTACGGAGTGGTCGAGTTTGACGTGGAAGGCCGCGCAATCTCCCTCGAGGAGAAGCCGACGGAGCCGAAGAGCTCGTACGCGGTGCCGGGGCTGTACTTCTACGACAACGACGTCGTCGAGATCGCCAAGAACCTAGCGCCCTCGGCTCGAGGCGAATACGAGATCACAGACGTCAACAAGGAGTACCTCGCTCAGGGACGCCTCCACGTGGGCGTCCTGCCCCGCGGCACGGCCTGGCTCGACACGGGGACGTTTGACTCGCTTCTTGAGGCGTCCGACTTCGTTCGCACGATCGAGAACCGCCAGGGCATGAAGATCGGTGCCCCCGAGGAGATCGCCTGGCGGCGGGGGTTCCTCACGGACGACGAGCTTGCAGAACGCGGGCGTGCGCTGGAGAAGTCCGGCTATGGGGCGTACTTGTTGAGGCTCCTCAGCGAGCGCTGAGACCCGCAGTTTCAGTCGCGCAACTCAAGGTGCTCGACGCGCATCTCGATGCCGTCGCGGCGGGCAAGGACGCGCACGTCGTAGGCACCCGACGGGGCGGCGAACGGCTGGGCATCGAGCACCCGGTCGTCGACGCGCAGCGGGACGATTGCGCCGTCCGGCCCTACGAGCTCGAGTCGCACGCTCGCAACTGACGCATCGATGCCGTCAGGTCCGACGGTTCGCGGCACGTCGACCCGCGCGGTCGCGGGTGTATCACCCGTAACCATGAGTGGACGCTCCGAGCCGTTCTCGCGAACGACGACCCGCCACGTACTGCCCGCGGGGATGTCGGCGAGCCCTGCTTCGATGAGGTCGAAGCGAATCCCATCGTCGTCCGCGGCAACCGCAACAAGACGCGCGCGGGGGCCAGGGATGACATGGAGGGTCCCGCGCGCTGACGCGGCAAAGCCGCGTGGCAGCGCGCCGCGCAGGTCCGCTGACGCAACCAGGCGGTCGGGTTTGGTCCCGACGATGGTCTCGAGCGCGGCGTCATGCTCGGCGCCCGCGAGCGCCGCGAGCGCGACGGTGAAGGTCCCGTCCGACGCCTCAAGGCCGACGGCCTGCTCCCCCGCACCGAACGCGAGGCTGGGCGACTCGTCGCCCGAAGAAACGATGGTGGCGGCCACGCGAAGGCGGTCGCCCGCGACGGCGAGGGCGGTGACGACGGCTCTGACACGTCGACGACGGACGACGAGCCCGTCGTCGGTGAACGCGGGAACGATGGTTGTGTCGTCGAGGACGTCGGCGCGGGGGCGGGGCGCACGCGTTCCAGTACCTGCGCCGACGGTCACGGGCAGGTGGACCGTGTCCGCGAGCGCGACCTCTGCGCGAACCGTCGCGTCGCCGGGCGCGGGCAGTGCCGCCGTGAGGTCCTGCCACGGAATGTGGGCGACCACGTCGAGGTCACTACCGGTCGCGGGGGCGTCAGCCCGGCGCGGTGCCGCGCCGAGAATCGTCACCCGAGGACCGGCTGCGCCGGGCCCAGCTGCGTCACCCTCGAGGGTGAGCGTCAGCGCAACATCGTCGGGCGTGAGAGAAATCCCCGGGACCTTGAGGCTTCCGCGGACGACGAGACCATCGTCGTCCCAGGTGAGCCGGGTGAGCGTGAGTGTGGGCGCGACCTCAAGCGGAACCTCGCGCCACCATGTCGGCAGGGGCGGCGACGTCGTGACGCGGGCGTGATCGTCGATAGCTGCTCGCTCGGTGCCGTCAGCCCGGTCAAGGCGCGCAAGCGGAGGCCTGCGCCGTTCCAGGTCAGCGGTCAGCGACGCAAGGGCGGGCCAGTCGCGGTGGGCGGCGTACCAGGCGGCGAGCCGCTGTGGGCCCCGGACGCGTGCTGCAAGTTCGCGTCGGGCCTCGGGCAGCGCGGCGGCGTGGTCGAGGTAGGTCGCGACGGTGGTCGCGAGGAGCTCCTGGTATTCGGACGCGGCCGTGCCACCGTGGGTGAGGTAGGGCACGAGGTCGAGGTCGAGGACGCGCGCGATCCACAGCGCCCGCTCCGTCGGCGTGCCCTCGCGCTCGAGCAGCGCCCACGCGTCGGCCTTGGCCCGCGCGCGGTCGGCGAGGTTCGCGAGCTCGTCCTTGGGTTGGCTGAGCGAGGTGCCGTCGTCGCGCTTCCGCCATCGGTACGTCACCTGTGCGAGCACGTCGAAGCGGGTGCCGCGCAGGTAGGAACGCAGCATGGGCACGTGATCCTCGTAGACCATGCCCTCGGGGAACGGGCCGATGTGCTTGTCCCAGAAGTCGCGCCGGAACATGCGGTTGCACGCGAGGATGTCACGCATCGCCTCGGGCAGGTCGGCGAGCGTCGTCGCCTGCAGGTCGCGGCCGTGCACGGCGCGCACCCAGCCCGGGATCCACGCGCGCGTCGAGTCGAAGCGCTCGACGCCGCCCGTGACGAACGCCGAGCCAGACGCCTCGAGGGAGGCGACCATCGCGGCGAAGGCGTCCGGCGGGACGATGTCGTCGGCGTCGACGAACGTCACGTACGTGCCGCGTGCCCGCTCGAGCCCGCGGTTGCGGGTCGCGCCGAGCCCGCCGTGCTCGACGGGTACGACGACGATGCGCGGGTCGTCCTGCGCGAGCCTCTGCGCGAGGGCGAGCGAGCCGTCTGTCGACGCGTCGTCGACGAGGAGGATCTCGAGGCGTTCGTGCGTCTGCGCCGTGAGCGACGCGACCGCCTCGGCGAGGTACTCCTCGACGTCGAAGACGGGTACGACGACGGAGACGAGCGGGTCCCTTCCGGCAGCGGCTGCCGGCTCGGGCGCCGTACCGCCGAGCCGTCGGACGACACGCCGCAGCAGACCGCCGGCCATCAGCCCTCGATCCCGAGCGCGGGGAGGTGCACGCCGTGCCACTGCTCCTCGGCGTTGCGCAGGAAGTGCGAGGCGTCCGCGTTCCACGTATGCCCTCGCCCGTGCCGGACGTAGACGAAGCCGACGCCCCTGTCGACGTACGTGAGCCCGCCCGCCTTGACTACCCTCTGCATGAGCGCGCGGTCGACGGACCGCGGCACGCCCCGCCACCCGCCGACCGCCATGATGTCGGCGACCGAGGCGAGCATCGTGCCACCCGCGACCTGCTCCGAGTAGTCCTCGACGCCGAACCCCCGACGCACCGTGACGTCGTACTGCTCGAGGTAGACGTGTTCCGCCTGCTTGCCCACCACCTGTGCCCCCGAGAAGGCGCGTGCCAGGACCAGGTCCCACACGAACTCCGGCCCGTAGAGGTCATCGTCGTCCATCTTGAGCACGAGCGGGCCGTCGGCCCGCGCCGTCGCCCTGGCGAGCGCGTCACCGAACGAGGTCGACGGATCGAGCTCGAGGGTCGCGGAGACGAGGTCCCGGAGCCGCGGTTCCCACGCGGACGTGTCGGGGGACTGCACCCCGTGCATGACGACGACGACGTCGAGGTGCGGGTAGGTCTGAGCTGCGACGCGCTCGAGGAACTGCTCGACGAGGTTCGGTCGGTTCGTCACGAGCAGCACCGTGACGTTGGGAAGCTCGGGCGCCCCGCCCGTGAGCGCCGAGGAGAGCGCGAAGCGGCCCGCGTGCTCGCGCATGGCGACCCGGCGCTGGTCCACGGCGGCCCGGAACGTCTCGAGGCCCGTGCGTGGTGCCCGCGTCCGGGCGATGCGCTGCGCGAGCTCCGGAGCGAGCCCGTCAGCGGTGCCCGCGACGCCTGCACCGCCGTGCAGGACGACTCCCGTCGCCGCGAGCTCGGCGAGCCTGCCCGCGAGCGCGCGGGCGTCCTCGGACGTCGCGGGCGGAGCGAGCGCCCCCAGGTCGAGCCAAGCGACCAGACGCAGCTTCTCGACGACCGTGCGAGTGAGCGGCCGCGCAGGGTCGACGACGATTTCCGCCTGCTCGTCGGCGACGATCCGCCAGGAGTCGTCGGACTCGACGAGCCTGCCCGCACGCCACGGCGTCGCCCCGCCGATCTTGGCCTGCCGCCGGATCGGGTTGTGCACGGCAAGGTCGACAACGGGCCGGAGGGCGCCCTCCGGGCGGCCGTCCCGCTCGACGACGATCGTGCGCGCAGCCTCGTGGACGTCGGTGTCGTGCGCTCCGATGAGGACGACGTCGTTGCCCTCGAGCACAGCCGGGTCCTTCTCGTGCTGCGGCGGGACGGCCCAGGGCAGCTCGAGGAGCGCGAGGGATGCGGCCGGCGCCCCCGGCGCCACGGCGACGAGCGGCGAGCCGACGTGCTCGGTCGAGTTGCTCGGGAGGAGCAACGGCATGACGGCCGCCGCCACCGTCGCTATGTCGCTCGGAGCGTCCAGCCGGATCTCGACGCTCAGCCGCCCGGTGCGCTTCTCGGGCCAGCGGACGTCGAGGTCGAGGAGGCCGACGAGGTGGCCGACGCGTCCGCGCCAGCGCGCGAGCGGCGCACGGTAGCGGGCCACGACGAGCGTGTGCCGGGTCGAGACAAGGCGCCCGGCTCCGAGCATCGTGAGGGCCCGCACCGCGTCGACGTCGGCGAGGACGAGCGACACTGCGGCTCCCGTGCCGTCGTCGACGAGTCCCGTGAGCGTCGCCCCGAGGTCTGCGACCGACCACGCCTTCGCACCGTCGGTGTGCTTGTCCATGTGCTCCGCCTGCCCTCGTCCGACGGCTGCTACTGTACCGGCGTGCCCCACGAAGAGCCGCGCACTCCTGCTGGTGTCTCGCAGGGAGTCCCCTTCCGACACCGCTCGCGCGATGCCGCGCGAACGCTTCCGGAGGGCTGGGCACCGCACCGGTCGATCGCCGTGACTGTCGTCGCGACCGACGACCCGGCAGGGCTTGACCTCACCCTCTCGGCCCTCGCGGGCCAGACGTGCGGGCAGGAGCTGCTCGACATCGCGGTCGTCGTCGGTACGTCCGGGGCCTCCGACCTCGCGGAGCGACGCCCCGAGCGTGTCCGCGTCGTCACTGCGGAGGAGGGTTGGGGCCGCGCAGCCGCGCTGCACGCGGGCGTGGCCGCGACGGACGGCGAGATCCTCGTGTGGTTCGAGGCGGGCGACGTGCCTGCTCCCGAGACGCTCACGGAGGTTGCCCGGTGGCACGACCGGATCGACGACGCGGTGACGCTGCGGACGACCACGTACCTCGGGAACCTGGACCTCCGGCCCGAGGAACTACTCTTGCCGGACGCTGCGGGTCTCGAGCCGCTGATCGCGGCCACCGATGGGGCACCGGGCGCCGCCGAGACGCCCGAGCCGGACATCGAGCCGTCCTTCGCGGACGTCACCCTCACGTCGATCTCGACCTCGCGCGACCTGTACTCCCGTGCGGGCGGCCTCGACCCCGCGCTCCCGCACGGCGGGGAGCGCGATCTCGTCCATCGGCTCGCAGCACGCGGGGCCGTCCTCGTCCCCGCGCCCCTGGCCGTCGTCGTACGTGCAGGGGAGGAGCCCCTCGCGTCGTCGCTGCGGGCGGCCGACCCGTTCGACGCCCAGCGCGTCCCGCTCGACGGTGGCCGGCTGCGGTCCGTCGGCCGCGTCTGGCAGGTGCCCCTCGTCCATGCGGTCGTCCGGTGCGACGCGGCTTCCGCGCGGTTCGCGCGCGCGTGCGTCGAGCGGCTGCTCGCCTCGCGGAGGACGGATCTCCACGTGACGCTCGTCGCCCCCTGGTCCGACGGCCCGCAGGGCACGCCCGACGTGCTCGCGGCCGCGCTCGAGTGGTTCCGCGCCGACCCACGGGTGACGATCGCGGCTGATGCACCTGACGACGTCTTCCCGGCGGCGTTCCGGCTCGACGTCCCGGTCGTCGCGGGGCTGGGCCCCGACTCTCTCGGCGACATCCTGGACGTCGCGGCGTCGCGCCACGCGGGGCTCGTGAGGGTCCCTGCGCCGGGCGGTGACGTCGCGCTGCTCCGGACAGCTGCCGACGCACGGGCGCGTCGTTACCTGCCTGACGTGGACAACCTCCAGAAGCGGATCGACGCGGTGTGGGGCGTCTGGTGGGCACGGCTCGACGACATCGTCGACCTCTCCACGGTCGACCACCTCGACTCACCCATGCTGCTGGACGACCCCACCGACCACGGCGGCCCCGTATCGTCGACCGTGCCGCCGGCGACGGCCGCCCCGACGCAGGCGCCCCTCCCCCGCGGCTTCCGGGCACCTCTCGGGCTAATGCGTGACGGTCTCCGCGGGCTCGTGCGGGAGCTCGCGCGCAGGCTAGGACGCGGCAGTCGCCGCTGAGACCCCTTCTCGGCGAGTTGAGCCTAGACTCGACCTCGTGAAGATCGCTGTAGCTGGGACCGGATACGTCGGTCTCTCTCTCGCCGTCCTGCTCGCCCGCCACCACGAGGTCACCGCCGTCGACATCGACGCCGGCAAGGTCGAGCTCCTCTCGGCCGGACGTTCCCCGATCGAGGACGATGAGATCGAGCGCCATCTGCGCGAGGTTCCTCTCAATCTCACGGCGACGCTCGACGGCGACGCTGCGTACGCGGATGCCGACATCGTCATCATCGCCACCCCGACGGACTACGACGTCGAGTCGAACTTCTTCAACACGTCGTCCGTCGAGGCCGCCGTCACCCAGGCCCTGGCTGCCAACGCGGACACCTTCATCGTCATCAAGTCCACGGTGCCGGTCGGTTTCACGCGGGCCCTCCGCGGCCGCCACCCCGGTGCCGCGATCGCCTTCTCGCCGGAGTTCCTGCGTGAGGGCCGCGCCCTGCACGACAACCTCTACCCGTCGCGCATCGTCGTGGGCGACACCTCGGAGCAGGCGCGCGACTTTGCCGAGATGCTGCGCGCCGGAGCGCTCGCCACCCACGTGCCGGTGCTCCTCACCGAGAGCGACGAGGCGGAGGCGATCAAGCTCTTCGCCAACACGTACCTCGCGCTGCGCGTCGCCTACTTCAACGAGCTCGACACGTACGCGGCGACGCACGGCCTGGACTCCGCGCAGATCATCGAAGGCGTCGGCCTCGACCCTCGCATCGGCACGCACTACAACAACCCGTCCTTCGGCTACGGCGGCTACTGCCTCCCCAAGGACACCAAGCAGCTGCTCGCGAACTACCAGGACGTCCCCCAGAACCTCATCTCGGCAATCGTCGACTCCAACACCACCCGCAAGGACTTCGTCGCCGCGGACATCCTTCGTCGCAAGCCTCGTGTGGTCGGGATGTACAGGCTTGTCATGAAGGCGGGCTCCGACAACTTCCGGGCGTCGTCCATCCAGGGCGTCATGAAGCGCATCAAGGCGAAGGGCGTCGAGGTGGTCGTCTACGAGCCGGCGCTCAAGGACGACAGATTCTTCGGGTCCGAGGTCGTCAACGATCTCGACGAGTTCATGGCACGCTGCGACGTCATCGTCGCGAACCGGCGCGCGGACGAGCTCGCGGCCGTCAGCGAGAAGGTCTACACCCGCGACATCTACGGGCGCGACTGACTGAGGGACCCGAACTGCAGAAGCGACCCATGAGCGCAACCTTCGCACCAGGCACTTCAGCTACGCGCCGTCGGTGCCGGGCTGGCGCGCGGATCGGAGTTCGTCCAGTTCGGCCAGGGCTCGGGACAACGCTCCTTCGCGTGTGCTGATCGCTGCACACAGACCAAGAACGATCGCTTCCGCCTCATGCAACCTCGCGACGAGTCCGGCATCAGCCTCAGGCTTCGGGGTAGCAGGAGCCGATCCGCACACGTGCGCCTCGACCTCACCAGCGAGCTCGGTGGCCTTCACGAGAGCAGCGTCCCGTTCCGCCTCGACCGAATGAAGCTCTGCCTCGACCGAATGAAGCTCTGCCTCGACAGACTGAAGCCTCGCCTCGACCGACCGAAGTTCGAGCGAGAGCGGCCGAAGCTCCTCGAGCGGGCGTGCAAGCCCGTTTCGCGCAGGCCTCCCAACGACGTCCCGGGTCAACCATCGGTGGAGATCCGACGCTCGATTATCAAGCGGAACTCGCCTCATCAGCATGCCGGTACGACGGGCGGCCTCGTTCACCGAAAGCTGGTCCCTTCGGGAGTACCGCATGACGTGCGTGAGCCAGCATCGTCCGAACCGCGCCACATCTCGACTATGGCGACGCGCTATCAGGGCAGTCCACAGCGGCTGCTCGTCAAGCGCCGACTCGATCTGTCGGAGATAGTGCGCCAGCTGTCCGTACACACGGCCAGGATCATCGAGCTCGGCGTCGAGCACTGCTTCAAACTCGGAGAAGACCGAGTCCCTGAAACTGTGTAGCGGCATGCCAATGTCTGCATTGGAGAGCCAGTCGTCAAGAATGACGCTCGGGTCCACCTTGAGAAGCACTCGATTATCGATCCACAGCGACTCGTCGTACTCCGCCAGCTCTTCGTGTCCAAGAATCTTGAGAGCCCGGGCCGACCTGATGCTGTCGCCCAACAGCTCGGGCTCAATAACGCGCACATCCCAAGTGTCGCTCGTCAGCCCCGGGCGATCCGTCAACATGATGAAATCAACGTTGCTCTCGTGAGCCACTGGCTGCTCGAGGAGTTCCTCATAACGCCCCAGCAACGCGGAATATACAACTCGTCTCATAACAGCCTCGCTCTCTACTGCGGCCGCCAGGGCAGAGGCCTGCCCTTTGGGACAAGAACAACGTCCTGCCTGTAGCACCAGTTGCTTCTGACGATCGCTATGACGGCGCGTGGCGTACCCAACACACGAACCAGGCGACCGTACCGAGAATCGAACGCGAAGACTTGCCACTCCTGCGCCAACTGCGCGATCTCTTCATTGCTCATGTGAAGCACCTCGACCATGAGTGCAATCTCGTCGACGGAGTCGACAAACTCCCTGGCACCGGCCAGCACCTCCGCCTCCGCCCCTTCGACATCGATCTTGACGCAGGCCGAGCGCACGGACGCGTCCCGGAAGTAGGCCGACAGCGTGGTCGCCTTGACGTCGACCCTCTCCACCTCGGTCGCCGACGAAGCGCGCTTCAGAGAGGACTTACCAGACCAACTGACATCGCGCATCAGTGCGACGTCGCCCTCGAAGTCCGAGACCGCGAGCTCCGCGACTTCAACGTCAAGGCCGGACTCCGCGATCGAACGCCGAAGCAGTCGATTCACCTCGGGGAGCGGTTCGAACGCGACCGCCCTCGCCCCGGGCGGAAACGCTGCGCCAAGCAGCATCTCTCCGTAGTTGGCACCGACATCGACCACCAGGTCCCAGTCGCGCCGTCCCACAAGGAGATTCCAGAGCCTCAGCGAGAGCGGGTTCAGGTCGCCAGCCGCTTCGACGAGCTGTAGGCCGCGGCTATCGAGCAGCGAGACGTGAAGCGTGCGACCCAAGTGGTTCACGACACTAGTGGAGTCACTCGAAGCGTTCACCGCGCCGCCTTTCCCAACCTCGCCCATCAACCGCCGTTCACACCGCATTCCCTTTGATGAACTCCGCGACATCCCCGACCAGCGTGGCCGCCCGCGCGTCAAAGGAATGCCGCTCTGCCATGAGCTCGGCGTTCTTCCGCGCTGACTCGAAGTCGGGGAAGTGCTCATCGAGACGAGCGGGATCACAGAGCTCCCGCAGCTCTTCCACCGAGGAGTAGATCCGGACGGATCCCCCAAAGACCTCGTCGATGCCCTCGACGTAGTCGCTCACCGCACGCCCGCCGCTCGCAACGATATCGAAGAGCCTGTTCGAGATGAAACCCTCGGAGGCCATGTCCTCCCAGTGATCGTTCAGCACAACGCCAGCGGACGCGTAAGCGGCGGCCAGCTCCTCATTGGGAAGGTAGCTGCCCATGACGTGACGCTCCGGCAGGTGCATCTCCCAGCGAGGTCCCCACACCGCCACGTCGATGCCCGCCTCGATGGCGTCCATGACGACGCGTCGGGGCTCGAACCGACGAGCCTGTCCAACGAAGATCACGTCACGCTCGATCTGCGGAAGCGCGTCCGGGAACGCGAACCGCGAGACATCCGTGGCCTGCAGAAGAACCTTGACCTCGCGGCCCGAACGCTCGGACATGTCGCGCGCCCAACGGTGCGACGCGGCATAGACGAGATCGAACTCCGACACTTCGTCAACAGTCACATCATCTGGATGGCTGATCACCCAGAGGATGTTGACCTTCCCCGGCTGAGCGTATCCGCGGTCAAGTCCGCGGATCACGAGGTTGACGTCATCGAACGACGTCGCGGGCGCACCGTGGGTTCCGTGGCGGTACGTCACGACCTCCTGCCCATGCTTCTCAAGCCCGCCAGCGAGCGCGGCGATGAAGTGCGTGTCGCCCCACACATCGCCACGCGGGCCCGCGTTCGCGGGATTCTTGACGGACCATCGCAGTGATGCAGATCCCGCGGCCGTCCCATCAGAGGACTCATCGGCTCGGACCCTGACGACCACGGGAATCGGGTGCGCAAGCGGAGGACTCGACGAACCATAGCGATCAATTCGGAGTCCGACGGCCTCATAGAGATCATGCTCGGGTCCCGGCAGATTCCCCCTCCATCGCTTGAGGAAGATCTTTCGATTCTCCAGGATGTGCGTTCCCCGACCGGGAGTCTTGCTCTCGTGGTGCTCGACAACTGACGTCGGCACAACGCTGAAATAGCTCCCCTGGCCGTCAGCGGCCCGCAGGCAGAGGTCCACGTCCTCCTGCCCATTCGCATAGAGTGCGTCAAAGCCCTTGAGCCTTGCGACATCTGTGGCTCGCATCAGCAGCGCGGCTGCCGTGACGGCGCGGAACTTGAGCCCCGCCACCCGCGCGGCGTCCTCCTTTGGATGTCCCTGCATCAGATGAACTGGGAGCCCGTCGCGAGCGGGGAAGACAGTCCCGCACGCCTGGATCAGGTCGTCGGGGTACACCAGCAGCGGCTGGACTCCCGCAACCGCTGGCTTTCGAATCTCCTCTAGCAATGGACGAAGCCAGCCCGGACGCACAACTGTATCATTGTTGAGGAACAGCACGAACTCGCCCGACGATCGCGCAAATCCGTAGTTGGAGCCCGTCGCGAAGTTGAGATTGCGAGGAAGTCTGACCACCTTCACGTCCGGATAGGGGAGCAGAGCCGCCCTGAGGTCGTTGGCGATGCGGAGCGAGGATCCATTGTCAACGACCACGACCTCAAGGTCATCTTCGGGACTCCGGTGCTCGACAAGCGACCGCACGCACGCGAGCGTCATCGACGAATCATTATATGTCGGGATGACAACAGACGTCCGACCTGCCGTTCGATCGGCAACGGTTTCGCGGACCCGATCCCATCCGGTCCAGGCTTTGTCCAGCACCGCAAACTGCCAGTTGCTGGACTCACGAGTCGTGATTCGATCTCCATCTTCATCGTGGTCATAGTCGCACCCGATGAAGGGCAGGAGTACTGGCACCACGATGTCGGCGACCCTGAGCGCGAAGTCGTGATCGTTCCACCGGCGGATTGCAGGGTCAAAGCCTCCGGCCTGCCGTGCGAGATCCGTTTCTACGACAAAGACGTTGAGATCGATGTGGTTGAGAGACTTGAGGTCCTCCAGGCCCCCCACGTAGGCACGGTAGAGCGAAGGTTCATCGACACCCCCGTCGACGCGCAGTGCTGAGTACGCAGCGCGGAGCCCCTGGTGCAGCATCGCCCGCACCATGGTCTCGAGATAGTTCGGACGCCACGAGTTATCGGAGTCGAGGAACGCGACGTAGCGAGTGCTCACACTCTCGAGCCCGTGGTTCCGCGCGCGGCACACGCCCCCGTGCTCGGCCTCGATCAGCCGAACTCTCGGGTCCGTCAGCGTTTCAGCACGCACAGCCTCGATAGTGTTGTCAGTCGATCCGTCGTCGACGACGACGAGCTCCCAGCGACTGAAGCTCTGTGCTTGGACTGATCGAATCGCTTCAACAACCTGCGCCGGTCGGTTCCAGACCGGCATCACGACCGAGATGAGCGGCCCGTCGCCCTCGGGCTCTGGCAGATCGGAGATACTTGCGAGCCAGGCCTGCTCCGCCTCCTCGTCCCATTCCTCCGTGACCCTTCGCGAATTGCGAGGCCGTGCGACCGCAGTCTCTCGGGCGGCGGCGAGCAGTCTGGAGCGTGCCTCGCCCCACGTGATGCGAATGCTTCCGAGCTTCGGATCGACGGGAAGGAGGTCCGACTCCTCAAGCGCTAGAACTCGCGACGGCGCGTCATAGGCATGCAACTCACACACCGCGCCCTCTTCGAGCGGAGGATGGCCCTCGTACGAACAGTTCGCCTCCGTCCAGTCTCTGAGATCCACCCGCGGGTCGAAGAGCGGGCTCCATGCAAACTTCAGCGCGCCTTGGCTCTTGATGCCAGAGACAAACTTCGAAGTCCGGCCTTCCACGAGGTGAGCGGCGAGGGTGCGTTGCATCCACCCGGTGCTTACGAGCGGGTGAATTGAGGCACCACGCCGTGCCCCAACTCGGATAAAGTGACGGGCAGCAGCGGCCTCCGACGCAAATTCGACGCCAGACTGCGCAGCGTAGAACTCCGCGTCGAAGAGCCCTGTAGAGCTGAGGGTTCGCGCGTCCCTAGCAATGACCTGCTTTGCCGTCAGGGGCTTCGGGACTTGAGGCGCGGGTGCCTTGCGCCAGCGACGAGACGCACGGCGAACCGTGCCGATCATCCGCGAACCGCCTGGAATGGCTCGAATCGCTCGACCCAGGCGCTTTCGAATCTCTCTCCGCACGACGCTGTTCGTCCCCATCTACTAGTGCCTCGGTTTGTGCGAGCCACACATCGAACGATCACTTCGTCGCCCAGCGCCACCCACCCATTCACTGACCGAGGATACAGGGCACCCGTGTCGCGCGCCGTTTACCACGGTCACGATGGCGGTCTGTGCACTCCCGCCGCGCCAACAGGACCGCAGCGGCCTCCGCCACCGCTGACTGCTGCCTGTCGTCGATCGGGCGCAGCCCGTTGCGCACGTCTTCACGCGTCACGGGCTCGTGGTACTGCATCTACAGGTGCGGCCGCTGCGTGAACGCGCAGCGCACGTCGTAGCCCCAGCGGCGCTTCGCCCACCATGCTGCTCACGACGAGCGGTTTCGCCTCCTCCCGTCCGCACCGGTTTCCCGAGCCCGACGCAGCAGGCCGAACGGAGCAGCGACCCACGTGAGCACCTCAACGACACGCCTCACCCCGACGCGTCTCAAGCGGGCCCTCGCCCACCGTGCCCGGAAGCTGGGCACGAGGCTCAGGGTCCCGTCCGACCGCGACCTCGTCATCCCGTTCCTCTTCCCGCCCGCCAACGAGACCGCAGGCATCGTTATGGCCAAGCGCCTGCGCGACTGGCCCCGCGACGTCGCCGTTATCGCCAACGAGCCGCCAGGCAAGCGGAAGCCAGACTCCGGCACGCTGAAGATCGCAGGCCCTCGGGTCACCCGAGTCGCGCGCATCAAGGGCAAGAAGAATCCCCTCAAGGACTGGCCGGTCGTCGCAGGCTTCGTCGCCCGGGGCGACGCGGAGATCAGGAGGTTCGAGCGCTCACGCGGCCCGTACCGCCGGGCCCACAGCCGCGCGGTGATACCGGCATCGCACTTCCTCGCCATGCAGTACAAGCTGCGGCTACCCTCGGTCCGCTGGACCGCGGAGTTCTCCGACCCGCTCATGTACGACACCCACGGCGACCGTCGTCTGGCCCCGCCCGGAGGTGACCCGCTCGCGCGTGCGATCGCCGCAAGGATCGCGGCACGCGGCATCCATGACAGGCCTCGACGACGTCGCCGCGCAGACCGCCTTCCTCCGCGAGCTCATCGCCTCAGGCAAGCGCTGACACCCGACGCACGGTGGCCGGTCACCCCCTCACGGGGTGACCGGCCACCGTCATTTCTCGGGCCGCTACGCCGCCGCAGCCCTCTCCCCCGCCTCGCCCGTCCGCAGGCCTTCACGGACCGCCCCGCGGGTCACGGGAGCGTGGTAGCGCACCTGGAGGTGCGGGCGCTCGGTGAGCGAGTATCGGACGTCGTACTCCCAGCGGCGCTTGGTCCACCAGGCTGCCGCGACGGCGATGAGCACGGCAGCGATCGAGCCGACGCCGATCGACCAGCGTGCGCCCCAGTGCTCGCCGATCCAGCCGACGAGGGGTGAGCCGATGGGCGTCGAACCGAGAAGCACCATCTGGTAGATCGACATGACGCGGCCGCGCATCGCGGGGTCGACGCTCATCTGCAGCGTCGTGTTCGCGGCGGTGAGCATCGTGAGCGAGCACAGGCCCACGAGGATCGAAGCGGCGGCGTACGACCAGAAGGTCGGCATGAGTGCCATGACGCCGCTCGTCACGCCGAACGCGAAGGCTGCACCGATGACGAGGCGCACGCGTGGACGCTTGCGCCGGGCAGCGAGCAGGGCGCCGGTGAGCGAGCCGATCGCGAGGACGGAACCGAGGATGCCGTACTCGCCCGCGCCCTTGCCGAACTCAGCCGTCGCCATGAGCGCGCTCGTCAGCTGGAAGTTGAGGCCGAGCGCCGAGACGACGCCGGCGACGGCCATGATGACGAGGATGTCGGTGCGCCGGCGGATGTACCCGACGCCCTCACGCATCTGACGCAGGCCGCCCTTGGAACGGTCGGCGCGAGGCAGCGGCCGCAGCTCGGACGTGCGCATGAACGACATCGCCACGATGACGGCCGCGAACGAGACGCCGTTGAGGACGAACGCCCACCCGGAGCCGACGGCAGCGATGAGCAGGCCCGCGAGGCCCGGACCGATGAGGCGCGCGGCGTTGAAGGACGCCGAGTTGAGGCCGACGGCATTGGCGAGCGAGTCCTGCGGGACCATCGCCGCGACAAACGTCATGCGGGCGGGGCCGTCGAACGCCGAGACGCTGCCGAGCGCGAACGCGAGCACGTACACGTGCCACAGCTCGGCACGGCCCGAGATGACGAGACCACCGAGGAGCACGGCGAGGACGCCCTGGAGCGACTGCGTCCACATGAGGAGCTTGCGGTTGTCGACCCGGTCGGCGATGACACCCGCATACGGGGAGAAGAGGAGCGCCGGCACGAACTGCAGGGCCGTGACGATGCCGACGGCCACGCCCGAGTTGTCCGAGAGCTCGGTGAGGACGAGCCAGTCCTGTGCGACACGCTGCATCCACGTGCCGATGTTGGCGACGAGTGCGGCGGCGAACCACACCCGGTAGTTGAAGAAGCGAAGCGAGGCGAAGGTCTGGGTCATCCGTGAGCGATCCGTGTCATCAGTTCCGTAGCGGCGGCGAGCGTGGCGCGCTCGTCGGGGGTGAGGGACCTCAGCTGCTTCGACAGCCACTGGTCGCGACGACGTCGCACCGTGCCGACCTCTGTCGTACCGCGCTCGGTGAGCTCGACGAGCACCTGACGACGATCCGTCGGGTGCTCGAGCTTCGTGACGAGCCCGAGCTCCGTGAGCGCGTTGACCGACCGGGTCATCGCGGGCGCGGAGACGCGCTCGTGGTCCGCGAGCGCACCCGGCGACATGGCCCCGTGGTGCTTGAGCGTCATGAGGACGGCGATCTGCCCCTCACCGATCTCGACGTCACCGCGCTGCGACCGCAGCCTGCGCTGAAGCCGGTTGACGGCGGAGGTGAGCTCGGTGCTGAGTGCCGTCCGGGACGTGCCCGGTGCGCAGATGTCGTCCTGTCCCACAGGTCATTACCTTAGTTCATTACCTCAGTTAACGACAGGGGTCGGGACACACGTCACACCGGTTCACCACACGCTCAGCGCACGTCCTTGCCGAGCAGCTCCGGAGCGTCGGGGTCCTCCGCGAGGTACCGCGTGACGTCGTCCGTCGCGATCGCCTCCGCGAGCGGCGCGAACAGCTCCAGATCAAGGTTGACGATCGACTGCGTGCCGTCCGGGCTCCAGCCCGTCCCCAGGACGGGCGCCGTGAGGAACGCGACGTCCCCAGCCCGCAGGCCCTTGAGCTCCGTCGCGAGCCCGACAAGATCTGTGAGCCCCAGACCGTCGTCCACCGCGACCGCGCCCGACACCACCCGGACGAACCGCGTCGCCTTCGCCGGATCCGTGAGCGTCCCCTGCGAGACCGCCTTCGTGAGGATCGCGCGCGCCCAGTTCTGCTGCCGCTTCACCCGGTCGAAGTCACCGCCCGGCAGGCCGTAGCGCTGCCGCGCGTACGCGAGCGCCTGCTTGCCGTCGAGCACGTGCGTGCCCGTGCCGACGACGAGCCTGTCGGGAGCGCCGTACTCGTAGACGTCCTGCCCCACCGTGATCTCGACACCACCGAGCGCGTCCGTGAGCTCCGTGAACGAGTCGAAGTCCGCGATCGCCACATGGTCGATCCGCACCCCCGTGAGCTGCTCGACCGTCTGCACGAGAAGCGCAGGCCCGCCGTACGAGTACGACGCGTTGATCTTCGCCATGCCCCGCCCCGGGACGTCCACCCACGAGTCACGCGGGATCGACATGACGCTCGCATGCTCCCGGTCACCGTCGAGGTGCACGAGCATGATGGCGTCCGTGCGCTGCGCGCCCGCCTCCCACTGCGACGGGTCGCCCGCCGAGATCCGCGAGTCCGAGCCGAGCACGAGGAAGTTCAGCGGCTCACGGTCCGCGGCGACGACCGGCGCCGGACGCGTCGGGCGCCCCTCCTCCGGGATCGCCGTGAACGGGTCACCGAACCGCTCGACCCGCGAGTCGAGCCACAGGGCACCGCCACCGAGCGCGAGCACCACGACGAGCACGAGCCCGCCGAGCGCCGCGAGCGCGCCGACGAGCGCACGCCTGCCTGCGCGCCGCTCACGCACCTCCCCGTCGTCGTTGCCCTCGTCCGCACCGCCGAGGACGTTCCCGACCGGCTGCTCCGTCGCGTCGCGCGACCCCCGTCTCCCCATGCCACTCACGGTAGAGGACGCAGGCAGGGTGAGTCAGGGAACGAAGACCATGACCGCCCGGCCCTCACCCCGCGCCTCGATACGACCCGAGGCGTGCGGCACGAACACCGACTCCCCCTGGGTGAGCGCGACCTCCGAACCCTCCGCGGTCCGGAGCGCGAGCGTGCCCTCCGTGCACAGGACGATGCGGGGCCCGTCCTGCGTGAGGTACGTCGCCCGGCCGCGCTCCGTACGCGTCGGCTCGACGAGCGCGAGCGCGAACTCGTCGGCAGGGGCGCGCACGACCGCAGGCCGGCCCTCCTCGCCAGGGACGACCGCCGGCCGCACCGGCGTGAGGTCCGTGTAGTCGACGATCCGCAGCAGCTCGTCGACGTCGATCTTCTTGCGCGTGAGCCCCGCCCGCAGCACGTTGTCCGAGCTCGCCATGACCTCGAGGCCGAGCCCCGCGAGGTACGCGTGGACGACACCCGCACCGACGAACACCGTCTCCCCCGGCTCGAGCGTGAACCTGTTGAGCAGGAGCGACGCCACCGCACCCGGGTCTCCCGGGTACCAGTGGGCGAGGGCCGCGACCGTGCCGTACGCCTGCTGCGAGCCGAAGCCCTGCGCAAGCTGCTGCTCGCACCCCCTGACCGTCACCTCGATGTCAGCGGCGCTGATTCGGCCGCGCGCATGGAGCACCGCCTCGAACGCCGCCCGCATGCCGTCGGACGTCGGCGTGTCCCGCAGCGCGCACCGGATCGTGTCGACAAGTTCGCCCTCGAGCGGCTCGAGCAACTCGAGCACCTGCCGGGGGCGCCGGAAGCCGCACAGCCCCTCGAAACGTGAGATAGCGAGGAGCATCTCCGGCTTGTGCTGGTCGTCGTGATAGCTGCGCTCCGGGTCCCCGGCCGGCAGGCCCGAGAGCTCGTCGTGCGCGAAGCCCGCGGCAGCCTGCGCGAGGTCCGGGTGCACCTGGAGCGACAGCGGACGCGACGCACCAAGAATCTTGAAGAGGTACGGCAGGCGCGGCCCGAAACGCGCGAGCACACGCTCACCGAGGAGTCCGGACGGGTCGTCGAGGACCAGCTCGTCGAGCCCACGACCCTTGACGCTCGACGGCGCCGACGGGTGCGCGCCCATCCACACCTCGGCCACCGGGCGTCCGTCGGCCGGCCGGCCGAGGAACGCCGGGATCGCGGTCGTCGATCCCCAGTCGTAGTGCTTGACCGGGTTCGTGAGGCGGTGCATCGGGCTCCTGTCTTGTCCCGGAACACGGCGGGACGGCCAGGGCCCCGGGCACGTCACGTGCCCGGGGCCCCGTTCGATCGTTCCGACCGAGCCTAGCGAAGACTCACAGGCCCAGGAGGTTCTGAAGGGGAACGAGCGTGAAATACACGACGAACATCACCGAGGCGACCCACATGAGCGGGTGCACCTTGCGGACCTTGCCCGTCGCCGCCTTGACGATGACGTGCGCGATGAAGCCCACGCCGATGCCTGCCGTGATGGAGTACGAGAACGGCATGATCGCGAGCGTAAGGAACGCCGGGATCGCGATGTCAGGGGACTTCCAGTCGATGTCGAGGACCTGCGTCATCATGAGGTAACCGACGATGACGAGCGCCGGGGCGGCCGCCTCGTTGGGGATGAGCGCCACGACCGGCGCGAGGAACGTCGAGAGCAGGAAGCACACGCCCGTGACGACCGCCGCGAGGCCCGTGCGGGCACCTGCGGCGACACCCGTCGTCGACTCGACGTAGCTCGTGTTCGACGACGCCGACGCCATGCCACCGACAGCTGCGGCCACCGAGTCGACGATGAGGATCTGCGTCGACTTCGGCGGGTTGCCGTCCGCGTCGAGCAGCTTGGCCTCAGAGCCGACCGCGACCATCGTGCCCATCGTGTCGAAGAAGTCAGCGAGGAGCAGCGAGAAGACGAGGAGGACGACCGCGACGATCCCGATCTTGCCGATCGCACCGAAGAGCGAGAACTGGCCGAGCAGCCCGAAGTCCGGCACCGCGACGGGCGAGCCGTCGAGCGCAGGGACGTTGAGGTTCCAACCCTTGGGGTTGTCCTTCGCCGGGCCGAGCTTCGCAACGGCCTCGACGATGACGGCGACGACGGTCGCGACACCGATCGAGATGAGCATCGCACCACGGACACCCCGCACCGTGAGGACGATCGCGAGCGTGAGGCCGATGACGAAGACGAGCACCGGCCACGTCTGCAGCGAGCCGAACTGGCCGAGCTCGAGCGCGACACCCTCGGGCGCCTTGCGGACGAAGCCCGCGTTGACGAGGCCGATGAGGGTGATGAAGAGGCCGATGCCGACCGAGATCGCCGTCTTGAGCGTGCGCGGCACCGCACGGAACACCGCGGTGCGGAAGCCCGTGAGGACGAGCACGAGGATGACAAGACCCTCGAGGACGACGATGCCCATCGCGTCGGCCCACGTCATGTCCGGCAGCGCAGCGACCTGGAAAGCCACGACGGCGTTGAGGCCGAGACCTGCGGCGAGCGCCATCGGGAAGTTGGCGACGACCCCCATGAGGATCGAGAGCACGCCCGCGGCGAGCGCCGTGACGGCGGCGACCATCGCGAGGTTCGGCGCGTCGGTGCTGCCGCCGAGGAACTTGCCGGTGCCGTCCTGGGCCGTGCCGATGATGAGCGGGTTGAGGGCGATGATGTAGGCCATCGCGGCGAAGGTCACGAGGCCGCCGCGAATCTCCGCACCGATCGTCGAGCCGCGCTCGGTGATCTTGAAGAAGCGGTCGATCGCGCTGGTGGGCGCGACCGTGGAGGGGGAGGAAGTCATGACCCGCATATTCCCACGGGAACGCAACTTCATGCGGGAACTTCTCAGGACCCGGACGCGTTCGCAACCCCGCGATAGCCTGACAGTCGATCCCGGAGGTGCCATGACCACGCCCGTGCTCACCGTCGGCCACTCCACGCGCACGCTCGAGGAGTTCCTCGACCTCCTCGACGACGCCGAGGTCGGCATCGTCGTCGACGTCCGCAGGCTCCCCGGCTCCGCCCGTTACCCCCACTTCGACGAAGACCCGCTCCGCGACGCCCTCGCCCAGCGCGGCATCGACCTCCGCCGGCTCCCGGCTCTCACCGGCCGTCGCCCCGTCCAGCGCGACGTCCCACCCACGACCAACGGCTGGTGGGAGCACCGCAGCTTCCACAACTACGCCGACTGGACCCTCTCCGCCGACTTCCGCGCGGCGCTCGCCGAGCTCCGCGAGCTGCGCGACACGGCCGCCGCCCACGGACGCACTGTCGCCCTCATGTGCGCCGAGGCCGTCTGGTGGCGCTGCCACCGCAGACTCATCGCCGACCAGCTCCTCGCGCGCGGCGAGCCCGTCGTCCACCTCATGGCGCCCGGCCAGACCCGTCCCGCCGAGCTCTCCGCCGGCGCGGTCCTCCACCCCGACGGCACCCTCACGTACCCCGCGCCCGACAGCGACAACGCCACCAGCACCACCGAGGAGACACCCCACCCATGACCCACAGCACCTCCGACACCCCGCCCCCGCGGATCGTCGTCATGGGCGTCTCCGGCTGCGGCAAGTCCACCGTCGCGACGCTCCTCGCCGCACGCCTCGGCGTCCCCTACGTCGACGCCGACGACCTCCACCCCGCCGCGAACGTCGCCCGCATGAGCGCCGGCATCCAGCTCACCGACGACGACCGCGCACCCTGGCTCGACACGGTCGCCGCCGCGATCGCCGCCGCCCCCGACGGCGTCGTCGTCGCCTGCTCCGCCCTCCGCCGCTCCTACCGCGACCGTCTGCGCGCTGGCGCCCCCGGAACCGTCGTCGTCCACCTCGACGGCACCCCCGAGCTCCTCGCCGCACGGATCGGCGCCCGAACCGACCACTTCATGCCCGCGTCCCTGCTCGGCACCCAGCTCGCGACCCTCGAGAGCCTCGCCGACGACGAACCCGGAACGGTCCTCGACGTCACCGCGACGCCCGACGAGCTCGCCGACGCGGCAGCCACATGGTGGCGCGACCACGGGTCAGCGCCCGCGATCGCTCAGGCCTCTGGGCTCGCCCAGGTGACGGAGACCGGCGCGAACGGCCGCGCCAGGCCCTGACGTCAGGCGTCAGCAGCAGCCGGGTCGCCCTCGACCTCGACCTCGGCACCGTCGGCGACGTCGACGGTCAGCTCCGCGACAGGGGTCTCCTCAACGCCACCCCCTGCTGGCGTCGGACGCTCGAGCGTCACGACGTCGATCCGAGCCTCGTCGATGAGCGGGTTCGGCGCCGGCCAGTCCGACGGACGCTCCGGCACGTCGGTCTCCGAGTGCGCACCGCAGCCGTGGTCGAACGCCACGACACGACCGTCGTCGGGCGACCACGGGTTGGTGCACACGCCGAAGACCTGACCGAGCGTGCCCTGGAGCGGCACGAGGTACCCGCACGAGAGGCACGGGTCGGTCGCGGCCTGCGCGCTCGCGCTGCGCGGGCCCGCAGCCCCGTCGTACCACCGCTGCGCGGCCTCGGCGACGCCGTCCTCCGAGAGGATGCGCGCACGCGCGAGCGCGAGCTCGCCGATCGCGACCGCGTCGAGCTCGTCGTCGCCGCTCGGCTCCCAGCCGGGCGCAAGACGCGGGTCGTCCGCGACGAACGGCAGGATGTCGCCCGGGCCGACGTCGCCCGGACGGATCCGCTCCGACCACGGCAGCCACTCGGGCGCGAGGATCGCCCCGTCACCGGGAAGCAGCTCGACCTCGCACACCGTCGCCGTGCGACCGCGCGGCACACGCGCGAGCGTCACCGTCCACGCCCAGCCCTGGTAGCCCGGCATCGTCGCCGCGAACCTGTGCTCGACCAGACGGTCCTCGACCGTGAACGTCCCGAGGTGCTCCCCGACGTGGGCCGCGACCTCGGCGACGTCCTCCGCGGACGCGCGCGCGATCTCGATCGCGGCGTCGAGCACCGGGTCGGCCTTGCGGCGTGCAGGGCGGGTCATCGTCGCAGCAGCCACCTCAGGCCTCAAGGTTCTCGGCGACGGCACGCAGCAGGCTCGCGACTTTCGTGCCCTGCGCCTTCTCCGGGTAGCGGCCACGACGCAGGTCGTTGCCGACGCGGTCGAGCACCTTGATGAGGTCCTCGACGATGATCGCCATGTCCTCGGCGGGCTTGCGCGCAGCCTTCACGACCGACGGCAGCGGGTCCGTGAGCGTCACCTGGAGCGCCTGCGGCCCACGACGACCGTCGGCGACCGAGAAGTCGACCTTCGCGCCCGGCTTGACGACGGCTCCCTCAGGCAGCGCCGAGGCGTGGAGGAAGACCTCCGAACCGTCCTCGGACGCGATGAAACCGAAGCCGCGCTCTGCGTCGAACCACTTGACCTTGCCGCTGGGCACAAGCACCTCAGATGAGAAGTAGGAGTACGCGCGAGACCGCGCGACGTGTCGTCCGCCTTCGAGGATAGCCGGAACGCGGGCCGCGGCGGGAACGCGCACGTGACGCGGTCACGGATCGTCGGCTCCTCGGCGCCACGACATCTGAGGATGACGACGTCGTCAATCCGTGCGGCGACGGCGGCGCGACGTTCCTGCACCTCTGGGACGAGCTCCTCCGCCCCGTGACGACCCTCGTCGGCGCGCTGCGCGGCGGCCTCGGCGATCCCGAGGTTTCGCTCACGGCGTGACAACTTCTTTGCCCATCCTTTGCGCCGACACGCACGGGTCCGTGATGATCGTGGGGTGACACCTGCACGCACCGTCCCGTTCCGCCGCGCACTCGCGGGCGCCCTCGTCGTGGGTGGCCTGCTCGGGCTCACCACCGCACCCGCCCACGCGCTCGCGGCCGGACCGGGCGTCCCCGCGCTCGGGATCGCGCAGAGCGCCGTGCGGGACGTCGCGCAGGGCGCACTGCCGGGCCGTGCGCCGCAGCGACTCACGCAGCCCGTCACCAACCCCGACGGCCTCCTCACGTCGTCCCAGGTGAGCGAGATCGAGAGCCAGCTCAAGGCCTTCGCCGACGCCACGAACTTCGAGCTCTACCTCGTCGTCACCCGCACCTTCGACGGCGCGCAGGGCCAGGACTGGGCCGAGAGCTCAGGACAGCTCTCCGGCTTCGGCAGCACACAGTTCGTCTTCGCCGTCGCCGAGGAGGACCGCTTCGTCGGCCTCGGCGCCGAGGAAGGCTCGCTTCCGCAGGACGCCGTCAATCAGATCATCGCCGACTCCCGCGACGCCCTCCGCGACGACTTCGACTACCCCGCTGCCGTCGCCTCGACGATCACGACCCTCACGGCCGTGGCCGACGGCTCCTACGACGAGGGATCGGCCGACAGCGCCGGCACGGCATCCGCCACCTCAGGACCCGGCGCCATCGTCTTTCTCCTCCTCGCGGGCATCGCCGTCGTCGTCATCGTCACCGTCGTCCGCTCGCGCAAGCGCAAGGCGATCGGCGGCGCGAACGTCGCCCCGCAGCTCTCGCTCGAGGAGCTCCGCAAGCGTGCCGGCGCCGCGCTCGTCGCCGCCGACGACGCCGTGAAGTCCTCCGACGAGGAGCTCGCCTTCGCCAAGGCCCAGTTCGGCCTCCAGGCGACCGACCAGTTCACCGCCGCTGTCGACGCTGCCCGCGCAGACGTGCAGAAGGCCTTCCACATCCAGCAGCTCCTCGACGACGAGATCCCCGAGCCGGACCACGTCAAGGGCCAGATGCTCACCGACATCCTCGCCCTGTGCGAGAAGGCGTCGGCCACCCTCCGCGCCGAGGAGGCCGCGTTCCAGGAGCTGCGCAACATGCAGTCGCGCCTCCCCGAGCACCTCGCCGAGCTCGAGCAGCGCACCGCCGAGGTCCGCGCGCGCGTCCAGACGTCGCGCGTCGCCCTCGCCGAGCTCTCACGCCGCTACCCGGCGCGCGCCCTCGCCTCGATCATCGACAACCCCGACCAGGCGCTCCAACTGCTTGACGGCGCGACCGAGTCCGTCCGCGAGGCCCGGGCCGACGTCGACAAGGACGACCGCCCGACAGCCGTCGTCCGCACGCGCGCCGCCCAGCTCGCCGTCGGCCAGGCCGCGACGCTCCTCGACGCCGTCGACGGCGCGGGCGCCGAGCTCGACGCCGCCGCGCCCCGCCTCGTGAGCGCGATCGCCTCGATCAGCTCCGACGTCACCGACGCGCAGCGGCTCGCACCCTCGAACCCGGCCGTCACCCCCTACGTCGCACGCGCACAGGCCGCGATCACCGCGGGTCGCGACGCCCAGGCCGGCGGCGATCCGCTCGCTGCGCTCCGCGAGCTCACCGCCGCCGAGGCCGCGATCGACGAGGTCCTCGCCCCGCTGCGCGCTGCCGACGAGCAGATCCGACGCGCGACCGCGATGCTCGGCCAGACGATGGGCCAGGCCGACGCGATGATCCGCGGCACCGACGACTTCATCAACACTCGCCGCGGCACCGTCGGACCCACCGCCCGCACCCGCCTCGCCGAGGCCATCCGTCACATGCAGGAAGCCCACGAGCTTCAGCAGAAGGACCCGCAGCGCGCGCTCGCCGCCGCTCAGCGCGCACTCGACCTCGCCCGCTCCGCACGTGACATCGCCCAGTCCGACGTCGACCGGGGCAGCGGGTTCGGCGGAGGAGGCGGCTTCGGCGGCGGAGGCAACAACGTCGGCGGCATGATCCTCGGCGGCATCATCCTCGACTCCCTGCTGCGCGGCGGCGGGGGAGGCGGGGGTGGATTCGGCGGCGGCGGCGGCGGCGGCGGCTTCGGCGGCGGCGGCTTCGGGGGCGGGGGCGGCTTCGGGGGCGGGGGCTTCGGCGGCGGGGGCGGCGGCGGTTCCTTCTGACGTCCACGCCTCGTACCCGTCCTCGCACGCGACCGTCGACGCTCGGCGCGACGGACACCACAGACCGACCGGCCCAGGCCGGTGAGCACGACCAGAGCACGACACACCTTCGAGAGAGGCGACACCATGGCTGAGAAGCAGACGATCTTTGGGCGCGTGGCCCAGCTGGCCAAGGCCAACATCAACGCGCTGCTCGACCGCGCCGAGGACCCGCAGAAGATGATCGACCAGCTCATCCGCGACTACACGAACAACATCGCGGAGGCCGAGCAGGCTGTCGCCCAGACGATCGGTAACCTGCGTCTCGCCGAGCAGGACTACCAGGAGGACCTCAACGCCGCGCAGGACTGGGGCGCCAAGGCCATCGCCGCGTCGACGCGCGCCGATCAGCTCCGCACCCAGGGCAACACCGCCGAGGCCGACAAGTTCGACAACCTCGCGAAGGTCGCCATCTCCAAGCAGATCGCAGCCGAGGGTGAGGCGAAGGCCGCCGAGCCGATGATCGCCTCGCAGCGCGACGTCGTCGAGAAGCTCAAGTCGGGCCTCGCCCAGATGAAGGACAAGCTCGGCGACCTCAAGAACCGCCGCGACCAGCTCGTCGCCCGCTCGAAGTCGGCGCAGGCACAGTCCGCGGTCCAGGGCGCGATCTCGTCGATCAACGTTCTCGACCCCACCTCGGAGCTCTCGCGCTTCGAGGAGAAGGTCCGCCGCGAGGAGGCCCTCGCGCTCGGCCAGGCCGAGGTCGCAGCCTCGTCGCTCGACTCCCAGTTCGCGGAGCTCGAGCTCGACGCCGGCCAGATCGAGGTCGAGGCGCGCCTCGCCGCCCTCAAGAACCGCGCGCTCGGCGGCACGCAGGCCGCACAGATCGAGGCCCCGGAAGCCTGACGGCCCCCGCCCCCCCCGCGTCCCAGGAATCCGGGCAGGTGGCTACCCCCAGTAGCCATCTGCCCGGATTCTTGCCCCCACCCGCCCCGGCTCGCCCCACCCATTCCCAGGAATCCGCGCTGATGGCTAGTCCCAGTAGCCACCTGCCCGGATTCTTGGCGCGCGACGGGGCTAGCCGGGGCGCCGCTACGCTGGGGGCATGACCCCCGGCGCAGCCCCTCGCAAGACCTACCTCCTCGTCGACGGCGAGAACATCGACGCCACCCTCGGCGTCAACGTCCTTGGGCACCGGCCGAGCCCCGACGAGCGTCCGCGCTGGGACCGCATCACCGAGCACGCGGAGCAGGCGTGGGGCCAGCCGGTCCACCCGCTGTTCTTCCTCAACGCGACCTCGGGCTCCATGCCGATGCCGTTCGTCCAGGCGCTGCTCGCGATGGGCTACACGCCCATCCCTCTCTCGGGCGGCCCGGGCCTCAAGGTCGTCGACATGGGTATCCAGCGCACCCTCGAGGCGCTCATCCCCCGCGACGCCGACATCCTCCTCGCGAGCCACGACGGCGACTTCATCCCGCAGATCGAGGCGCTCATCACGCCCGGCCGCCGCATCGGCGTCCTGTGCTTCCGGGAGTTCGTCAACGCGCGCATGGCCGAGCTCGGCGAGCGCGGCGTGGAGTTCTTCGACCTCGAGTACGACGTCGCAGCATTCAATGCCCCGCTGCCGCGCGTCCGCATCATCCCGATCGAAGAGTTCGACCCGCTCTACTTCATCTGACGCTGGCGCCCGCCCACGGCCCCACCGCCCCTCTCTCCGAGGAATCCGCGCGGATGGCTGCTCCCAGCAACCATCCGCGCGGATTCCTCGCTGCGGAGGGGTGCCGGCGCTACTCACTGCGGCGGAGCGCCAGCGCCTCGTGGATCTGCTCGATGACGCGCTCTGGCCGGTCCTGCACCGCGCGCGCCGTGAACGCCAGGTGCGTGTATCCCTGGAGCGCGAGACGGTTGATCTTCTCGTGGTCGCGTTCGAAGCCCGCGACCGAGTGGTACGCGTACCCGTTGATCTCGATCGCGAGACGGCACTCCTCAAACAGCACGTCGACGACACCGATGAGCCCACGCTCGTCGTGCACCGGCGTGTTGAGGGTCCAGCCGCGGATGTTCGCACGGCGTAGCAGCGAGACGACGACACGCTCAGGATGGCTGAGCGCTCCGTCCCGCGTCTCGTCGGACAGTCGCGCGAGCTGCCCGTTGCCCCAGCAGCCCGGGCGCGCCCGCCGGTGCTCCTCGAGCGACGCGCTCGTGACGTCGCCCCGGATGATGCTCAACGCGATGAGCTCGTCGACCTGGCGCGCGGGCAGGTGCGCGTGGACGTCGTGGACCGTACGCACACGTGACGTCGCACGTCCGTAGGGAAGCGCGACGACGTCATCGGGGTCGAGGTCGTACCGGTGTGGCACCATCCCTGCACGTGGACGACGGTTGGCGGGCACCCAGACGTGCACGGGAAGGACGGGGACGTCGATCGCCAGGCCGTGCGCGATCGCGGCGCTCTCACGGAGGAGGACCCCGTCGGTCCACGTGAGCATCGCCGCGACGAGCGGCGCGAGCCGGTGCGGGGCATCGGAGTCGAGCCGGATCCCATCGCCCACGCCGGCCCGCCACTCCCCGGATGCGAGTCGGTGCCGCGCCTGCGCGCGTGTGACGCCGTCGGCGTACGCCATGGCGACGGTGAAGACGCCGGTCAACCGATGCGCGCCGGAGGGCCGATAACCACGAGGGAGCTTTCGCATGCGCCGACACTCCCGCACCTGCACAGCCAGCTCACTGGCGATCGCGCATTCCTGTGGACGCGCCGGCCATTCCCCCGTCCTGTGGACATCCGCGCACGCCCCATCCCCCTGACGCCCTGCCTCACCCCCCCCCCGCGGAGATTCCGCACTCGTGGCGACTCCCAGTAGCCAACCGCGCGGATTCCTCACCGTGGCGACGCGAGCCCAACGCCCACCCAGCCGAGAATCCGCACGCGTGGCTAGTCCCAGTAGCCAACCGCGCGGATTCCTCGACAGCGGGGCGGGGCGGGGCGGGGCGGGGCGGGGCGGGGCGGGGCGGAGCGGCATCGTCGGGAATGGTCAGCGTGCCCTCAGGACACTCCCAGACTTCGGGCGCATGCTGGACGCATGACCGAGCCCGAGGCATCCATCCTCGTCGTCGACGACGAGCCCAACATCCGTGAGCTCCTCGCGACCTCCCTGAGGTTCGCGGGCTTCGAGGTGCGCTCTGCCCCCGACGGCGGCACCGCCCTGCGCCTCGCGCGCGAGGCCGCACCGGACCTCGTGCTGCTCGACGTCATGCTCCCCGACATGGACGGTTTCACCGTGACCCGCCGCCTGCGCGAGAAGGGTCAGACCATGCCTGTCCTCTTCCTCACGGCGCGCGACGACACGCAGGACAAGATCACGGGTCTCACCGTCGGCGGCGACGACTACGTGACGAAGCCGTTCAGCCTCGAGGAGGTCATCGCCCGCATCCGCGCGGTCCTGCGGCGCACGCATGCGCTCGACGCTCTCGACGACTCGGCGGTCCTCCGCCTCGCCGACCTCGAGCTCAACGAGGACACGCACGAGGTGCACCGGGCGGGCCGGCTCGTCGAGCTCTCCCCGACCGAGTTCAAGCTGCTGCGCTACCTCATGCTCAACCCGAACCGGGTCCTGTCGAAGGCGCAGATCCTCGACCACGTCTGGCAGTACGACTGGACGGGCGACATGAATATCGTCGAGTCGTACATCTCCTACCTGCGGCGGAAGATCGACGTCGCTGGTCCCGACGGGACGCCGCCGACCCCGCTCATCCACACGAAGCGCGGTGTCGGCTACATGCTGCGTGAGCCGCAGGGCGCATGAGCCTGGTTCCGCCGCCACCCCCGCCCCCCGACGCTCCAGACCCCGCCGTTCCCGAGCTCCCCGTTCCCGAGCCCGACGCGCCCGCTCCCGTCCCACCCGCCACCGAGATCCCGGCGACCGGCCCCGTCGGCGGCGCCGGGACGTTCCGCGCGCTCGCGAGCCGCGTGACGCTGAGCGCGCGCATGGTCGTCCTCGTCGTCGTCGTCCTGACGATCGGGCTCGTCATCTCGACGGTCGCCGCGACGACGCAGCTGCGTTCGCACATGCTCGACCAGATCGACGAGCAGCTCTCGGTCGCCCTGCGTTCGAGCGAGGGCATGCCCCTCGACGACCTCGTGCGGTCGATCAACCGGACGGCGCTCGAGTCGGACCTTCAGCTGTCGTTGCAGATCGACGGTCGGCAGGTGACGCCGTCGGACAACCGTGACCCTCGATGGGGAACGCCTGACGTCCCGATGTTCGCGCTCGACTCGGCCGAGCTCGACGGGGTGCCGTTCACGCTCCAGGGTGAGCCGTCGCCGTCGGGGCTGCGGACACAGTGGCGTGCCGTGGCGCGCCCGGTCGTGGGCTCCGGCGACAGGTTCATCGGCGCGGTCCTCGTGGCGTTGCCGGTCGCTCCGGTGACGCAGACGACGGCGGAGCTCGCGAAGGTGCTCATGCTCGTCTCGGCGCTGCTCGTCGCGGCGGCGGCGTCGTTCGGCTATCTCGCGGTGCGCAGGTCGTTGCGTCCGCTGCGGCAGATCGAGGCGACGGCGCGACGCATCACGGACGGCGACATGTCGAGCCGCATCCCGGACATGCCGACGACGACGGAGGTCGGGGCGGTTGCGCAGAGCCTCAACGTCATGCTGGCTCGCATCCAGGAGTCCTTCGAGGCACAGGCGGCGTCGGAGGCGCGCATGCGGCGCTTCGTCTCAGACGCGAGCCACGAGCTGCGCACGCCGCTCGTCTCGATCCGCGGGTATGCGGAGCTCTATCGGATGGGCGCGGTGACGACGCCCGAGCAGACGTCGGAGACGATGGGGCGCATCGAGTCGTCGGCGGTGCAGATGGGCACGCTCGTCGAGGACCTGCTCGCGCTCGCGCGGCTCGACGAGCAGCGGCCACTCACGCTCCAGCGCGTCGACCTCTCGGAGGTCGCGGCCGACGCTCTCGCGGACCTGCGCGCGATGGACCCGTCGCGCACGACGACACTGCTCGTCGCAGCGGCTCACGGCTCGGAGCAGGTCGCCGACGACGACGCCCCGTCGTTGCCGGTCGTCGCGGACGACGCGCGCCTGCGGCAGGTGTTCACGAACCTCGTGGGGAACGCCGCGCGGCACACGCCCGCGGGCTCTCCCGTCGAGATCGTTCTGACATCCGACGGTCGGACGGTGCGCGCAGCGGTGCGTGACCACGGTCCGGGTGTTCCCGAGGAGCACCGGGAGGCCGTGTTCGAGCGATTCCACCGGGTCGATGCGTCGCGCAACTCGGCGTCGGGCGGCTCGGGGCTCGGGCTGGCGATCGTCAGGTCGCTCGTCCGCGCGCACGGCGGGGACGTCGTCGTCGTCGAGACGCCCGGCGGCGGGGCGACGTTCGAGGTGTCACTGCCCGTCGCGACCTGAACGTTCCCGGACCGTGTCCAGGACGTGACCGGGAGCGCTGCACGGGCGGACCCTACGCGGGTAGGGTGGCAGTTTGTCAGTTGTCGCCCGAGGAAAGCTGTCCCATGAGCGTGTCCTACGTGGACGCCCCGCAGTGGTTGTTCTCATCCTGGTCCCGTGCGTGCGCAGAGGCGGGCGCGACCGCGTCGCCCGAGCGCATCAGGCAGGTGGGCGAGGCGCTGCTCGCTCGCTGGTGCGATCCGGCTCGGCGCTTCCACGACCTGCGTCATCTTGCGGACGTCCTCAACCGGGTCGACGAGCTCGTTGAGGAGACGCACGAGCCTGCGCTCGTGCGTCTCGCCGCGTGGTACCACGGGGCGATCTTCGACGCGGAGACGAAGGCCGCGTACGAGGCACGGGGTGGCGAGAACGAGACGGCGAGTGCGGTGCTCGCCCACGAGCAGCTTCTCGAGCTCGGTGTCCCAGAGCGTGCGGCGCACCGGGTAGCCCAGCTCGTGACGGCGCTCCTGCGTCACGCTCCCGACCCGGCGGACTTCGACTGCGCGGTGCTGTGCGACGCTGACCTCGGGATGCTTGCGGCGGAGCCGCAGCGGTACAAGGCGTATCTCGCGGACGTCCGCAGGGAATACGCGCACATCCCGGCCCGTGACTTCGTCCGCGCGCGCGTCGCGATCCTCACACGGCTCCTCGAACGTCGGGCGCTCTTCTCGAGCCCGCTCGGTACGGCGTGGGAGGATGCGGCGCGCCAGAACGTCCAGGGCGAACTCGTGCGCTTGCGCAAAGAGTGGGCGGCGCTCGGCGAGGATCCTGCGCTGCTCGACGAGCCGTTCGCCGAGCGGCCTCCGCTCACCGCGGCGGTCCCCGTCGTCTCGTCTGCGACCGAGGTCGCGTCCGCGAACCCGTTCGACAACGAGGACGACGAGGACTGAGCCGGTCGCTCAGCGCTGGAACATGCGTCCGGCGTCGGCCTCGGCGGTCTCGTAGATCGACGAGGCGCTCGCGAGGGCGCGTCCGATCGAGTCGAGCGCTTCCTCGAGCTGCTGGCGTGCGAGGTCCCACTCGCTGAGGACGCTCGCGAAACCTGCGGCGCTCGATCCCTTCCACACCTGGCTGAGCTCGCGCAGGTGCACGACCATCGCGGCAGCCTCGCCGCTGATCGTCGCCCTGCTCGTCTGGACCTTCTGGGACGCCTGCGCCACCTGGACAGAGTCGACCTCGAAGCTCGACATGTCGCTACCTCCTGGAGTCGTGCCCCGGCCGTGCGCCGGGGACGTGGAGGACGCTAGGGCCGTCGAGGCGGTGTGTCGCGGGAGTCGGGCGCATCCGTGGACGGGGTGGCGACCCACCCCACCTGTGGGCAGGTCGTCATGAGTCATCGTCCTCGTGGTGGTCGTGGCCTGCGACGCCGCGACGCCAGTAGCCGTCGACGTCGACCGCGTCCCGGGGGAGACCGAGATCGTCACGCAGGTAGCGCCGCAGGGGACGCACGGCGCCAGCCTCACCGGCGACCCACACGTAGCCGTCGCCGTCCGGGAGCTCGAGATCGCGGACGGTGTCCGCGAGGAGCGACGTCGTGCCGGGTGCGCGCTCGCCCCGGAAGAGCCATGTGACGTCGGCGTGCGCGTCGGTCGGCAGCGGCAGGACGTCTCCTGCGTCCTGGACCTCGACGATGACGAGCGCGCGGGCGCCCGGCGTCAGCTCGTGGAGCCAGCGTGCGGCCGCGGGCAGCCCGGTCTCGTCGACGGCCAGCAGGTACCAGGCTGCCTCGGGCGGGAGCACGGAACCGCGGGGCCCGAGGACGCCGACGCGGTCGCCGAGCCGCACCGAGGATGCCCAGCGTCCGACGACACCGTGCGGGTGCTCGACGAGATCGATGTCGAGCGTCCGGGCCTCACGGTCGATCGCACGGATCGTGTAGTCGCGGCTGGGCAGGTCGCGTCCTGAGACCCAGCGGTCGTCGACGACGACGGGCAGCGCGGGCTCCGTGCCGGGCTCGGCGGGGACGAACAGCTTGACGTGGTCGGTAGCCGAGGCCGTCGGCAGGTCGGCGACGTCATCGCCGTGAAGGCGGACGCGCACCATGCGCGCGGCGAGACGCTCGACACCGACGACAGTAAGGGTACGCACCCGCAGAGGGTGCATGCGCCGCGTCCGTGTCCCAGGCGCGGACGGCGCGCTGGTGGGTGGGGTCGTCGTCGTTCTCGTCGTCAACGTGGGCCTCTCGCTCACACTACTGATACTGAGGTAAGGCTCACCATACCCGGCCGCCGTCGCGGCATGCGCGGAACGGCGCACGCCGCGACAGCGTGCGCGGCGGCAACGGCGAAGGCCGCCGGTCGGGCGTGAGCCCGGCCGACGGCCTTCGCGTGTCCTGCGTGGCCCGCGAGGGGCCGACTCAGACGGCGGGGGGTCAGAAGCCCATGCCGCCCATGTCGTCGCCGCCGCCCGGCACGGCCGGGGCCTTCTCGGGCTTGTCGGCGACGACGGCCTCGGTCGTGAGGAAGAGCGCAGCGATGGACGCAGCGTTCTGGAGCGCGGAGCGCGTGACCTTGACCGGGTCGTTGACGCCCGCGGCGAGGAGGTCCTCGTAGACGCCGGTCGCGGCGTTAAGGCCCTGGCCCGACGGCAGCGAGCGCACGCGCTCGGCGACGACGCCACCCTCGAGGCCCGCGTTGACGGCGATCTGCTTGAGCGGCGCGTCGATCGCACGGAGCACGATCTGGGCACCGGTGAGCTCGTCACCCTCGAGCGCCTCGAGCGCGGCCGTGGCCTTGGCACCGGCCTGGATGAGCGCGACGCCACCACCGGCGACGATGCCCTCCTCGACGGCAGCCTTCGCGTTGCGGACGGCGTCCTCGATGCGGTGCTTGCGCTCCTTGAGCTCGACCTCGGTGGCCGCGCCCGCCTTGATGACGGCAACGCCGCCGGCGAGCTTCGCGAGACGCTCCTGGAGCTTCTCACGGTCGTAGTCGGAGTCCGACTTCTCGATCTCGGAGCGGATCTGGTTGACGCGACCGGCGATCTGGTCGGCGTCGCCGGCACCCTCGACGATCGTCGTCTCGTCCTTCGTGACGACGACCTTGCGGGCCGTGCCGAGGAGGTCGAGCGTCGCGGTCTCGAGCTTGAGGCCGACGGTCTCGGAGATGACCTGGCCGCCCGTGAGGATCGCGATGTCCTGGAGGATCGCCTTGCGGCGGTCGCCGAAGCCCGGGGCCTTGACGGCGACGGACTTGAACGTGCCGCGGATCTTGTTGAGCACGAGCGTCGCGAGGGCCTCGCCCTCGACGTCCTCGGCGATGATGAGGAGCGAGCGGCCCTGCTTCATCACCTGGTCGAGGAGCGGGAGGAGGTCCTTGACGTTCGAGATCTTCGACTCGACGAGCAGGACGTACGGGTCCTCGAGAACAGCCTCCTGGCGCTCCGGGTCCGTCTCGAAGTAGCGGGCGAGGAAGCCCTTGTCGAAGCGCATACCCTCGGTGAGCTCGAGCTCGAGGCCGAACGTGTTCGACTCCTCGACCGTGATGACGCCCTCCTTGCCCACCTTGTCGAGGGCCTCGGCGATGAGCTCGCCGATCGCCGGGTCGCCGGCGGAGATGGCGGCGGTCGCGGCGATCTCCTCCTTCGTCTCGATCTCCTTGGCGGAGGCGACGAGCTCGGAGGTGACGGCCTCGACGGCCTTCTCGATGCCGCGCTTGATGGCGATGGGGTTGGAGCCGGCCGCGACGTTGCGCAGGCCCTCACGGACGAGCGCCTGGGCGAGGACGGTGGCGGTCGTCGTGCCGTCACCGGCGACGTCGTCCGTCTTCTTGGCGACCTCCTTGACGAGCTCGGCGCCGATCTTCTCGAACGGCTCCTCGAGCTCGATCTCCTTGGCGATCGAGACGCCGTCGTTGGTGATCGTGGGGGCGCCCCACTTCTTGTCGAGGACGACGTTGCGGCCCTTCGGGCCGAGGGTGACCTTGACGGTGTCAGCGAGGGCGTTGAGCCCGCGCTCCATACCGCGACGAGCCTCCTCGTTGAAGGCGATGATCTTTGCCATGGGGATGTGATCCTCCGCTTGTGGCGTGGGAGGTCGCTCGGCGCCCGCGACGGACGGCCCGCGACGGTCGGCGTTCACGTCACGCCGACGTCCCGGACCTCACCTTGCGACCCTGGGTGGTCCCCTCGCCCCCGCGCGACGTCTGTCACTCAGGGGCCGAGAGTGCTAACGCCATTATTGGCACTCGCCCCTCGCGAGTGCAAGACGGCACAGGGTGTGTCCGCGCTCGGCGAAGTCCCGCCCGCCGTCACACCGACGTGCTGCGAGCGAGCCCGAGACTCCCGGGTCGCACGCGTCGGCGCCGCAGCACCGACAGCGCCGCGAGATACCCCGACATGCCGTGGACACCGGGCCCGGGCGGCGTGGCCGACGAGCCGAGCACTACGTGCCGCCCGTCGACCTCACCGAGGTGGTGGGGATCGGCGGCGAGCCGCGGCCGCGCGAGCATCTGCCACGCGGTGACGGCTCCGGCGGCGATGTCGCCGCCGAGAAGGTTCTCGTCGTGCGCCGACATGCGGGAGGCGGGCACGCAGCGCGTCGCGACGACGCGGTCGCGCACGTCGGGCGCATACCGGGTGACGTGCGTGAGGACGTCATCGGTGACGTCACGTCCCGAGCCCGCGGGCACGTGGGCGTATGCCCACACGACGCGCAGGCCGTCACGCTCGCGCGCCGGGTCCCACGGGGTGGGGTCGCCGAGGAGCACGACGGGCCGTTCGGCGTGCCGTCCGGCGCGGACGGCGGCCTGCGCGCGCCGCACGTCGTCGACCGTCCCGGCGACGTGGACGGTGCCCGCCGTGCCGACACGGGCGTCAGCCCACGGCACGGGACCGTCGAGCACGAGCTGGACGGCCGCGGCGCCCGGGCCGCCACGGAAGCGGCGGAGCGCCGCGCGCACGTGCCGGGGCAGGTGCTGCCCGACGATCCCGAGGGCGCGCGGCACGGAGGTGGTGAGGATGACGTCCGCGCCCGACGGCAGGTCCCCCCACGACGTCACGCGGCGGCCGGTCTCGACCCGGGCGCCGTGCGCGCGCAGGTCGGCGAGCAGCGCGTCGACGATCGCGCGAGAGCCTCCGAGGGGCACGGGCCAGCCGCCCGCGTGCCCGAGCGCACCGAGCAGCAGCCCCGTGCCGGTCGCGGCCGGTGACGCGAGCGGCGCCATCGCGTGGACGGCGACGCCGGCGAGCAGGGCGCCCGCCCGGCCCGAGCGCGGGGCCCTCAGCAGCCCGTCCGCGAGCGAGGAAGCGACGCGAAGACGGTCACGCGTGCTCGCCGGCGGTGTCATGCCCGGGCCTCTCTCGGTCCGGGCACTTCTGGTCCTGCTGCCCCCGGCCAGCAGAGTGCGCCTGTCCCCGAGGAGGAGCGAGGCGAGCACGTCGGGGCGGTCGACGAGGGGCCCGAACGTCCGCCGCCACGCGTCGCCCTCCCTGCCGAGGCTGGCGACGGTCGCGTCGAGCGACCGGTGGGCGAGCACAGCCCCGTCGGGCAGGGGGTGCGCATAGGAGACGTCGGGGCTCACGAGCCGGACGCCACGGGCGGCGAGGTCGAAGGCCTGCAGAAACGGAGAGGCGAGCGCAAGGGGGTGCACGGCGGAGCACACGTCGTGCGGCAGCGCCGCGACCTGCTCGGCGTCGAACCCCAGACGCACGACGAGCCCGTCCCGGCCGAGCGGCAGCGTGCGCGCTCCCCCACCCGCGGTGTCCTCGGCCTCGAACACCCGCACGCGTAGCCCGGCGCGCACGAGCGTCACGGCGGCCGCAAGCCCGTTGGGCCCCGACCCCACGACGACGACGTCGACGTCACCCACCCGCGACCTCCTGTCGTGACCCGTTCACATGTAGCGCGGGAACACCTCGGCGAACCTGTCGATCGTGTCGACGGCCCACCGGGCAAGCTCGTCGGACTGCGCGGGGTCACGCCAGTCACCCCCGCGGCTCACGACGACGCTCGACGACTTGTACTTCTCGTCGTTCTTCCAGAAGAGGTCGGGACCGAGCTCACGCTCGAGCTCCGCGCGACGCGCCACCAGCCGTGCGTAGAGATCCTTGTCGTCGAGGATGTAGAACGACACGTACACGGCCGGCTCGCGCGAGTTGAGCGCGAGCTCGACGACGACACCGGGCCGCCCGATGCTGATGTCAACCGCGTACTGGGACTGCGGCCCGGGCCACCGCGGGATCCGCGTCGACGTCGCGGTGCCGAGCTCGATGACCTTCTGCTGGAACGCCCTGCGCTGAGCACGCAAAGGCTCGTTGCGGGTCCGGCGCCGCCGTCCGGCGCTCACGCTGCCGACCTCCAGCCCCGCCCGCGCGGCGAGGTCGCCCGCCGGGAGGAAGGCGTCGGGGTCGGCGCGTCCCTCGTCGTCGAGGTCGAGTCCCTCTGACGTGAGCCGGGCACGGACCTCCTGGCCCGCGACATCCGTGAGGAGGCCGTCGGACGCGAGCACACGCCACGCACCGGGCACGCCACCAGCACCCAGCGCCGACGCGACGACCGCCGGAGCAACACCCGCGACGAGCGCGACCTCGTCGGGCGTCGTCCACCGACCCGCCGGGATCTCTGCGACGATCCCGGCCACCTGGCGGTGCAGGACGGTCGGGTCCTCCGTGCCGACGAGGCTCTCGTCCGGTCCTGGCCACAACTCGATGATCTTCTCGGCAAGAGCGGCCCCCCGCGCGCGGATCTCGGCGAGACCCCAGGACTCGTGCTCGGCGATGGCCTGGTTGAGGCGAAGCCCGCTCGTGGCGAGCAGCACCCGCTTCTGGGCGAAGACGCGGTTGCTGAGCTCCGGGTTGTAGCCCGTGAGGGTGAGGTTCCCCAGGGTATGGACGATCCGCTCGTGCTCAGCGACGACGTCCGCGCCCTCGGGCAGGCTCGGGGCGAAGTCGGCGCGCACGGCCTGGCTCATCGTCTGCGGCAGCACGTGCTCGATCGTGAGGTTGGCGGGGTCGACGACCTCCTTGTGGCCGTGGGACGCCTCGATCCACTGGAGGATGAGCTTGCGCTGGGGCCCGCGTCCTTGCCAGTAGAAGGGCACGCTCGCCACGGCCTCGCGCACCTGGGCGTCGGACGCGAAGTGCTTGCGTCCGCGCGAGAGGAAGTCCCGCAGCGCGACGTCGGGGCGCGCGCCCACCGCCACGGCGCCGACGGCCTGCAGGAGCGTCCGGTTGAGTCCCGCCGTCGCACGGCCCACGACGACCCGCCGCACGAAGTACGACTCGAGGTATCGCAAGGCACGCGCTGCCTCCTCCGTCGTCGCAGTGCCCGCGCGACGACGGTCGAGGATCTGCATGACGAGCGGGTACGCGGTCGTCGACCCCCACGCGGCGATCCTCACGAGACTGGCCCGTACCTCGTCGTCGGGCTCGCGGGACGGGTCGAGGATCGTCGCGAGCAGGTCGCCGAGCTGCGCGATCCGGCGGACCTCGGCCTCAATCTCGTCGGGGCGCGTGAGCCGCTCGAGACGCTTCTGCTGACCGACGTACGTCTCGGACTGCGGCGCGCGTTCGTCCGTCTGCACGAGGTCGAGCCAGAAGAGCAGCTCGAGGTTCTCCGGGCCGAGCTTCTTCTCGAGCGGCAGCCAGACGTCGGCGTACACCGCCTCACTGCGTTCTCCGAGCCGCATGAAGAGGTAGTTCTTGAGGAGGTCGGACTGGGCGAGACGCAGCCCGGTGTTGTTGAGGGACTCGAAGATCCGGTGGGCGTTGTCACCGCGCTCCGCGGTGACGACGACGAGCGAGAGTCCGCGCACGACCGCGTTCTCGATGTCCTCGAGGTCGTGCGGGTCGTCGGGGTCGTCGGCCGCGGCGATCCACGCGCGGAAGTGGTTGTAGGCGGAGCCGACCTTGTCGCTGCCGCCCGCTTCGGGTGCCGCGCGTACGACCGCGAGATAGGCGTCCCGGTCGGCGAGGGTCGGCAGGAGCTTGGGCGGGGCGTCCCGGTCGTAGACGTTCGCGAGGTACTGCGCCTGCACACCCTCGGCGCGCGCCGCGTCGCCCGTGGCACGGAGGTGGTCACGCAGCGCGGCGAGGAGCAGCGAGAGGGTCGTGAGCCGTTGCTGCCCGTCGACGACGAGCAGCTTGGCGACGCCGACGAGCTCGAAGTCGGGGCTCTGCGTGAGGACGAGGGACCCGATGAAGTGCGTGAGGCTCGGATCCGTGCGGCGCGCTGCGGTGAGATCCACGATGTCGGTCCACAGCTGCGCACATTGCGCGTGGCCCCACGAGTACGGCCGCTGATAGAGCGGGACCTGGTACTGCTTCCTGCCCTCGAGCACCCCGGACAGGTCCGTCTCTGCTGCCTTGACCACTGATCGTCTCCCTCGCGCCGCTGCGGTCCTCGCGCCCACCGTACCGGCCGTCACCGGCGTGCATCGCACGCTCCCACGTGCCACCGACATCCCCGACGGTCACGCGGGCGGACGCCGCAGGGCCCGGTGCGGTCGACCCGTTACGGTCGTCCCATGCGTGCGCACCGGGGTCGTCAGGTCGCGGGTCTGGCGACGGCGACGGTCCTCGTGGCGACGGCGTTCGTCTCGGGGGCGGGCGTGGCCTCGGGCGGCGTCGACGGCAACGTCATCGAGCTGTACGCGGACGGGCTCACGGTGACGCCGGAGGGTGTCGCGACGGTCGCTCCCGGCACCACCCAGCGGTACCTGCCGGGGACGCGGGTGCCCGACGAGCCTGCCGCGCCCGCCGCGCGCAGAGCGGCGCTCGACGAGCGTGCGGCCGCGCAGCGGGCGTGGCTCGACGGGGGCACCGTCCCGGGCGTGGGGACGCCCTTCGAGGACATGGCGCGCGGTGCGCTCGCCGACCTGCACGCGCTCGTCGGCGACGACGGGGCGGTGCCAGCGGCGCTCCACGAGCGATGGGGGTACGCGTGGCCGCGGGACAACGCGTTCGTCGCGGCGGCGCTCGCACGCACGGGTCACGTCGACGACGCGGTGCGCGTCCTGGGGTTCCTCGCGCGCGTGCAGGCCGACGACGGGTCGTTCGAGGCGCGTTACACGCTCGACGCCGCCGGGCCGCCGGACGGCCGCGCCCCGCAGACGGACGGCACGGGCTGGGTCCTGTGGGCTCTCGGCGAGGTGCTCGAGGCCGCGCCCGAGGGGCCGGCGACGGTTCCCGACGGTGGTGCGCAGGCGGCGTCGCCGACCCGGACGGACGTCGCGCTCGGTCTGCGCGGGCTCCTCGAGCGTGCGACGCACCACGCGCTCGCGCTCACCGACGGGGGTCGCCGGCTGCCTCCCGCGTCCCCCGACTACTGGGAGGTGCGCGAGTCGGTGACGACGCTCGGCACGGCCGCGCCGCTCCTTGCGGGGCTCGAGGCGGCCGCCGACGCGTGGACGCTGCTCGCGGAACCCGACCGGGCCCGAGCTGCGTCCGACGCGGCGTCGGGACTGCGCGAGCGCGTCGAGGAGTCGTTCGGTGCCCGGGGCTATCCACGGCACGTCACGGGCGGCGCCCGGGACGCCGCGACGGCCTTCGTCCTGCCGCCGTTCGTCGACGAGCCGCTCGTCGGCGCGGAGACCGCGTGGCGGGCGAGCGTCGCTCCCATGAGGCGTCCCGCGGGCGGCCTCGCACCCGGCGGTTCGTGGCGACCCGACGGCATCTCGTGGACCCCGCAGACGACGCTCTACGCGCTCACCGCGGCCTCGCTCGGTGACCGCGCGACGGCCGAGCACTGGCTCGGCTGGGTCGACGCGCACCGCACGTCGTCGGGCGCGATCCCTGAAAAGGTCCTCGCCGACGGCTCGCCGTCGGCGGTCGCACCGCTCGCGTGGTCGAGCGCGAACGTCCTTCTCGCGCTCGACGCGCTCGACGACCTCCCGTAGCCCCGACGCGCGACGGCGCTCGGCAGCGGAGGCTCCGCTGCCGAGCGCCGTCCCGGAAGATCTGCGCTGCGACCGAGATCAGAGGGGGCGGACCTGCTCCGCCTGCGGGCCCTTGGTGCCCTGGCCGACCTCGAACTCGACGGACTGGCCCTCGTCGAGGCTCCGGTAGCCGTCCGTCTGGATCGCGCTGAAGTGAACGAAGAGGTCCTGACCGCCGTCGGCCGGGGTGATGAACCCGAAGCCCTTCTCAGCGTTGAACCACTTGACCGTGCCCTGGGCCATGTACTGCTCCTTGCTCGTCTCTCACGTGCGACCGCGCCCTCCGTTGGGTCACGGACACCGCCAGCCTAGGGGAACGACCTGCTCGGAGGAAAGGGTTGACCGGCGCGTACCAACAACGAGCAAAGCCACCGGACGTGCGTCGACCCCGGCGGCACGGCCACCGGGGTCGACGGGACGAACGTGGGTCAGCCGACGAGGATGACGGACACGTCGCCGCGCAGGCTCTCGACGAGCGTGACGTTGGCGAGCCCGAGGTCCTTGGCGATCTGCTTCGCCTCGTCCTCGAGGTCGACGGAGCGGTACCAGACGGACGACGTCGCGGGAGCGTTCGAGCTGGCGGGGAAGTTGTCGCCGACGACGTTCGTCCAGCCGGCTCCCTTGAGGGTCGAGACGCGCGTCGCGGCGAGGCCCTGCGTGCGCGTCGCGTTGAGCACACGGATCGGGGTCGAGCGGTCGAGCTCGGGCGTCGTCGGGGCCTCGGTCGTCGGGGCCTCGGTCGTCGGCTCTTCCGTCGTCGGTTCCTCGGTCGTCGGCTCGTCCGATGCTTCGTCGGTCGTCGTGGAATCGGCCGACGTCGGCTCGCTGCTCTCCGTCGGCGTGACGCTGGGCGCGGCCGTCGTCGCGGGCGGCGTCGTCCCGGCCGAACCAGGCCGTCCCTGCAGGGTGAACCACGTGACGAGCGCGGCGGCGAGGGCCGCGCACACGACGATGACGACGAGGAAGGGCCATACCTTGCTCCACGTCGACCGCTGCGCGTGGTGGATGCCCAGGGCATGGCTGTCGTCGAGCTCGGTGTCGAACTCGTCGTTCGGGTAGGGGTATCCGCTCACGAGGACAGGCTACCGGTGCGTGCGTGCCGGACGACCACAGCGCGGCTGGTCAGGACGCGGAGAGGTTGCGAAGATCAACTGCCTGCCCGGCCGCCTCAGGCCTCGGCGCCGAGGCGCCGCTGGCTGCGCGCGCGGTGCCGGCTCGACCGCAGGCGTCGCAGACGTTTGACGAGCATCGGGTCGAACGCCAGGGCCTCGGGCGTGTCGATGAGCGCGTTGAGGACCTGGTAGTACCGCGTCGCAGGCAGGTCGAAGAGCTCGCGCACGGCCTGCTCCTTCGCGCCCGCGTACTTCCACCACTGACGCTCGAACGCGAGGATCTTCTCGTCGCGCTCGCTCAGGCCCGACGGACGGCTCTCGGGTGCGTCCGTCGTCGTGGCGTCCCCGTGCTCGTCGGGGACCGCGTGCAGCTCGGCCACCGCCGCCTCCCTCGTCTCGTCGGTCGCTCGCGCGGCCCGCGGCCACGCTCCTGCCGATCGTACGCGCGAACCACACGGGTGTCATTCCTCCCGGCCAGCGCCACGCCCGCCGACGACCAGCCGGTAGCGTCGTCCCCGTGCCGCTCCTCGACGACGTCCACCCCACCTGGGCCCGCGCCCTCGCCCCCGTCGCGCCGCACCTCGCCGAGATCGAGACGTTCCTCGACGCCGAGGCGGCCGCAGGGCGCGAGGTGCTGCCGCCCCGGCACCAGATCATGCGCGCGTTCACCCGCCCGCTCGACGACGTGCGCGTCCTCGTCGTCGGGCAGGACCCCTACCCGACGCCCGGCCACGCGCACGGCCTCGCGTTCTCGTGCGAACCCGACGTGAGCCCGCTGCCCCGCTCGCTGCGCAACGTGCTCGTCGAGCTCGCGTCCGACACGGGCGTCGCCGACGCGACGAGCGGCGACCTCTCGGCGTGGGCGGACCGCGGCGTCCTCCTCCTCAACCGCGTCCTCACCGTGCGCGCGGGCGACGCGGGCTCGCACCGGGGCCGCGGCTGGGAGCACGTCACCGACCACGTCGTCGACCTGCTCGACGCACGCCCCGCGCCGCTCGTCGCGATCCTCTGGGGCAAGGACGCCGAACGCCTCGCCCCGCGGCTCACGCGGCACCCCGTCCTCGTCTCCGCGCACCCGAGCCCGCTCTCGGCACGCCGCGGATTCTTCGGCTCGAAGCCCTTCACGCGCGCGTCCGCCGCGCTCGAGGACCAGGGTGCCCCGCCCGTCGACTGGTCCCTCACCCCGCCCGCGGGTGCAGGATGGATGCTGTGACGACCGAGCACCCGACCGAGCACCCGACCGACGCGACCCCGACTCCCCCGCCCGCACCCCGCTGGCGCCGCTACGTCGCGATCGGCGATTCCTTCACCGAGGGCCTCTGGGACCGCGAGACGCCCGGCTCCGACGCGTGCCGCGGCTGGGCCGACCGCCTCGCCGAGCACCTCGACGCCCGCACCCCTGGCGGCGTCGAGTACGCGAACCTCGCGGTCCGCGGCCGGCTCCTCGGACCGATCCTCACCGACCAGCTGCCCGCAGCGCTCGACCTCGAGCCCGACCTCGTCTCGATCGTCGGCGGCGGCAACGACATCCTCCGCCCCGGCGTCGACGTCGACCGGCTCGCCGCCCGGCTCGAGAACGCCGTCGCTCGCGTCCGCGAGACCGGCGCCGACGTGCTCCTCGCGACGGGCGTCGACGCCGACGGCTCGGCGCTCCTGCGGCTCACACGACCCCGTGTCGCCACGTTCAACGCGCACGTGTGGTCGATCGCGCGCCGCCACGGCGCTCACGTGCTCGACCAGTGGGGCATGCGCTTCATCAAGGACTGGCGGTTCTGGGACGTCGACCGCCTCCACCTCACGAGCGAAGGTCACCGCCGCGTCGCGGAGGCTGCGCTCGAGGCCCTCGGCCTCGAGCCGACCGACGTCACGTGGGACGTGCCGCTCGACGCGCTCACGCCCGAGGCCTGGTCGGTGCGTGCCCGCGAGAACGCCGTGTGGATGCGGCAGCACGCCCTCCCGTGGGTCCAGCGCCGGCTCACGGGACGCTCGTCCGGCGACGGCCGCACCCCGAAGCGTCCCACGGCCGGGCCGCTCGGTCCCGATCCCCGCTGACGCGCGACGCTCAGCCGTCCGACGGCAGGTGGCCGAGCCCCGTGATCGTCTCGCGCGTCACGGGGACGCGCGCCCGCAGGTGCGCGTGGTGCAGCGCCCTGCCGTCAATCTCGCCCGACGCGATGCGTGACGCCTCGACGTCGGAGCCGACGTCGAGCGTCCCTCCCGCGAGCTCGACCCGTTCCCGCAGCCGGCGCGTCCCCGAGCCGTGCGTCGCCCGACTCATGTCGACGGCCGCGCCGTTGTTCGCGACGTCGACGACGATCGTCGACTCGCCCTCGAGATCGAGCCGTACGTCGAACGACGTCGCGTGCCCGTGCCGCAGCCCGTTCGTCACGGCCTCCTCGACGATGCGTACGACGAGCAGCCGGTCCGCGGGCCGCACCTCGGAGTTGCCCGGGTCGTCGCGCCGCCTCAGCGCGTCACCGACGTGGAGGCGCGTCGCGATCCCCGTCGGCAGGCGGCGCAGCAGCATGCGCACCGCAGGGACGACGCCGATCTCGATGCCCTCGGGGTAGAGCATGCGGCTCGTCGCGCGCACGTCGTTCTCCCGGATGTCGTCGAGGTCGCGGCGCAGCGCCATGAGCGCCTCGACGTCCTCGTCGCCGAATCCGCGCCGGCGCGTCTCCTCGATGAACATGTCGACCTGGACGGCCGCGATGACGAGCCGCTGCTGGAGGCTTCCGTGGAGACCCTCGGCGATCGACCGTCGCACGCGGACTTCCTCGGTCTCGAGCGTCCGCAGGGCCAGCTCGCGCTGGTAGGCGGCGTGCGCGGCGGAGCGCGCCTCGAGCCTCTCGGCACGCCGGACGGCCGCGTACGCGAAGCCCAGGCAGCCCGCTCCCAGGCAGAACACGAACCCTGAGATCGTCTCGACCCAGAGGATCCCGGGGGCGTCGGGAAGCTCGCGCGTGACGACGAAGATCCCGAGCCGCACGCCGGCCGCGACCGCGGCGGCGAGCACGAGCGCGGGCAGCGCGCCCCAGAACTGCCGGAACCGGTGTGCTCTCGTGAGGACGAGACCCCCGGCGAGGACGAGGCCCGTGAGGAGGTTGATGAGGAACCGGGGCCACGACGGGACGATCGCCGCGGGCAGGGCGAAGACGCCCTGGGCCCACAGGTAGGCGGCGGTGACGGTGTAGAAGGTCTCGATGATGATGAGCGACGCACCGACGTGCGCGACGCGGTCACGCCTGTCGTCGAACGCGTCGAGGGTGCTGGTTCCCATGCCCAAGTATCACCACGAACTGTCATCTCCGGGAGTCCTCGGGCGCTGCGACCTCACCGGCGCCCCGGTGTCGCGAGGTGAGCCGCACGGTGCGTGCGGACGATCCCGGGGAGGACCCTGTGCTCATGCACTCCCGTCCTGGCTCGTCAAGCGCAATACTGGGGCGATGGAACACGGTGAGGGAACCCTGCGTGTCGCGGTCGTCGAGGACCACACGCTCTTCCGGAGCATGCTCGAGCACCTCGTCGCCGACGTCCCGGACATGGAGCTCGTCTGCTCGGTCGAGACCGCGACCGAGGCGCGCGCTCGCATCACGCCCGGCTCGACGGACGTCGTCATCCTCGACGTCGACCTGCCCGACGGCAACGGCATCGGCCTCGGCGTGCTCCTGTGCCGCGCCGACCCGGCCCTCAAGGTCGTGCTGCTCTCCGCGCAGGACGCGATCGATCTCATGCTCGACCTGCCGCGCGACGTCGCCGGCAGCTGGAGCTACCTGTCGAAGACGTCGACGCACGACTCCGACTCGCTGCTGCGCGCCGTGCGCGTCGCGGCGGCCGGCGGCTCGACGCTCGACCCGGTGCTGCTCGAGCGCATGCGGCCGCGCGCCGGCTCGCGCGTCGCCCAGCTCACCGACCGTCAGTACTCCGTCCTGCGGCTCCTCGCGTCGGGCCTCTCGAACGCGGGGATCGCGCACGAGCTCGGCATCGCCGAGAAGTCCGTGCAGAACCACGTCAACGCGGTGTACTCGACGCTCGGGATCGACGCGCACCCGGACCGCAACCCGCGCGTGAGCGCCGCGCTGCAGCTCATCGAGGAGACGGGACCCGCCTGACGGGCCGCCTCGGGGGACGACGCAGGCCCCGGAACCCTCGCGGGTTCCGGGGCCTGCGTGCGACGGACCTGGGTGGACGGGGATATCGATGGGTGTCAATATTGACGCATGTCGATACGCACGGCCCCTGCCGCACCACCCCGCACCCTCTCGCAGCTCGACCGGCTCCTCCCCGCGTGGATCGGCATCGCGATGGTCGCCGGCCTCCTGCTCGGTCGCTTCGTCCCCGCACTCTCCGACGCCCTCACCTCGATGGAGGTCGGCGGGATCTCCCTGCCCATCGCCCTCGGCCTCCTCGTCATGATGTACCCGGTCCTCGCGAAGGTCCGCTACGACAAGGTCGCCTCCGTCACCGGCGACAAGCGGCTCCTCGTCTCCTCGCTCGTCCTCAACTGGCTCGTCGGCCCCGCGCTCATGTTCGCGCTCGCCTGGACGTTCCTGCCGGACCTCCCCGAGTTCCGCACGGGCCTCATCATCGTGGGCCTCGCCCGCTGCATCGCCATGGTCGTCATCTGGAACGACCTCGCATGCGGCGACCGCGAGGCCGCCGCCGTCCTCATCGCGATCAACTCGGTGTTCCAGGTCCTCGCGTTCTCCCTGCTCGGCTACTTCTACCTCACCGTCCTGCCCGGCTGGCTCGGCCTCGACACCGCAGGCATCGACATCTCCATGGGCCAGATCGCGCTCAACGTCCTCGTCTTCCTCGGCGTGCCGCTCGTCGCAGGCTTCGCGTCCCGCCTCATCGGTGAGCGCACGCGGGGACGCACCTGGTACGAGGAGAGGTTCCTGCCCGCCGTCAGCCCGTGGGCGCTCTACGGCCTGCTCTTCACGATCGTCCTGCTCTTCGCGCTCCAGGGCGAGGCCGTCACGTCGCGCCCGCTCGACGTCGTGCGCATCGCGGTGCCGCTGCTCGCGTACTTCGCGCTCATGTGGGCCGTCGGCATGATCCTCGGCAAGGCTCTCGGGCTCGGCTACGCGAGGACGACGACGCTCGCCTTCACCGCGGCCGGCAACAACTTCGAGCTCGCGATCGCCGTGTCGATCGCGACGTTCGGCGCCACCTCGGGCCAGGCCCTCGCGGGCGTCGTCGGGCCGCTCATCGAGGTGCCCGTCCTCGTCGGCCTCGTCTACGTCTCGCTGTGGGCTGCGCGCCGCTGGTTCGGCGTCGACCCCGTAGCCTCCGTGCCCGGCACGAGCGGGTCCGCGGCACCGCACGAGGAGACGCCATGACCTCCGTGCCGCTCTCGACCGAGCCGACCGTCACAGGTTGCGGCCCGGGGCCCGCGTCTCGCGCCATGGGCGCCGATGTCGCCGGCGTCGTCGCGACCGCGCTCAAGGCCCTTGCCGAGCCTCTGCGCCTGCGCATGCTCTCGTTCATCGCGACGACCCCGGCGGACGAAGCGTGCGTGTGCGACCTCACCCTGCCCGCCTGACCACCCGTGGAGATCAACATGACGAACCCGACCACCCCCTCCGTCCTCTTCGTGTGCGTGCACAACGCCGGCCGATCCCAGATGGCCGCGGGCTTCCTCCGCGTCCTGTCGGGAGGAGCGGTCGAGGTCCGCTCGGCAGGCTCGATGCCCGCCGAGCAGATCAACCCCGTCGCCGTCGACGCGATGCTCGAGGTCGGCATCGATATCCGCGACGAGGCTCCCAAGGTCCTCACGACCGAGGCCGTCGAGGCCTCGGACGTCGTCGTCACGATGGGCTGCGGAGATGTCTGCCCGTTCTTCCCCGGGAAGCGATACGAGGACTGGAAGCTCGAGGACCCGGCGGGCCAGGGCATCGAGTCGGTGCGTCCCATCCGCGACAAGATCCGCGACCGCGTCCTGGGGCTTCTCGCCGAGCTCGGCGTCGAGCCCGTCGGCGCCTGACGGACGACCGGACATGGCGGAGGGGCCGCACCTGTCGGGTGCGGCCCCTCCGCCATGTCCGGCCCGAGCGTCCGCGCGGACGTCCGCGACGGACGGATGGCTCAGCCGTCCTGCTCGGCGGGCTTGCGTGCGCGTACGATCGCGCCGTGCATGCCGTCGGCGACGTCGTGGGTGAAGACGACCTCGGCGTCGACGAACCCGGCCGCGGCCAGGCCGTCGAGGTACTCGGTGCGCGAGAGCGCGCCGGCGATGCACCCGACGTACGAGCCGCGCTCGGCGCGCTCGCCGGGGCTGAGACGGTCCTCGGCGACGACGTCGGAGATCCCGAACCTGCCGCCGGGGACGAGCACGCGGAACGCCTCGGCGAGCACGGCAGGCTTGTCCGGGGAGAGGTTGACGACGCAGTTGGAGATGACGACGTCTACGGTGGCGTCCTCGAGGGGCAGGTCCTCGATCGTGCCCTTGCGGAACTCGACGTTCGTCGCGCCGGCCCTGGCAGCGTTGGCGCGGGCGAGATCGAGCATCTCGTCGGTCATGTCGACGCCGTAGGCGAAGCCGTTCGCGCCGACGCGGCGTGCGGAGAGGAGCACGTCGATGCCGCCGCCTGAGCCGAGGTCGAGCACACGCTCGCCCTCGCGCAGCTCGGCGACGAGGAGCGGGTTGCCGCAGCCGAGCGACGCGGCGAGGGCCTCGGCGGGCACCGCGGCGGCGTCGTCGGCGCCGTAGAGCCCCGAGCCGAACCGCTCGTCGATGACGAGATCCTTCGGGCCGTTCTGGCCGACCGCGTCACCGCCGCAGCAGCCGGCGTCCCCGCTGGCCTGCACCGCGGCCAGCGCGTAGCGGGCCTTCACCTGCTCCCGGATGTCCTGCGTCATCGTTCCTCCTTGATATCGATACTGGTCGATCCCTTCGAGCATGCTGCAGACATCGACGCCTGTCAATGTCGACAGGGGCCGCCCCATGACGCACGATGAGGCCATGGCACGCGACCCGCTCCCGACAGCACCGACCGCCTGCTGCACCCCGCCGGCCGGCAGCGCGCTCGGCCCCCACGACGCCGAGCGCACCGCACGCACCCTCAAGGCCCTCGCGGACCCCACCCGCCTCCGGCTCCTGTCGATCATCGCGGCGCACGACGGCGGCGAGGCGTGCGTCTGCGACCTCGTCGACCCCGTCGGACTCTCCCAGCCGACCGTGTCCCACCACCTCAAGGTCCTCACCGAAGCCGGCTTCGTCACCCGCGAGAAGCGCGGCGTGTGGGCCTACTACACGCTCGTCCCCGACGCGGTCGACGGCCTGCTCACCCACCTCGGCCACCTCCTCGCCGCCCGCCCCAGCACCTCCCCGTAGCCGCGGCGTGCGCGCACGCTGCACGCGCCGGAACGACGAAGGCCCCCGACCTGCGCAGGTGCAGGTCAGGGGCCCTTCTGTCACGGAGCCGCCTGTCGGGTTCGAACCGACGACCTTCGCTTTACAAGAGCGGTGCTCTACCAGCTGAGCTAAGGCGGCGCGTCCTCGCGGACGGTGCGGCCACGAGTGTACCCGCCCTCGCGGGCCCGGCCGTGACGACCGGGCCCGCAAGCGTCAGTGTCAGCCCTGCTTCGCGGCGTCGATCGCGGCGCGGAACTGCTGCTCGTTGCGCCAGTCACCCTCGAACTTCGTGCCGCCGACGACGATGGTCGGCGTCGAGAAGATGCCGTCCTGCGTGTGCAGCTTGGTGTCGGCGCTCGCCTTCTCGGTCTGGGAGCCGACCCAGCGGGCGAACTGCTTGTACGAATCGAGGTTCGCGATGCCGTCGACGACGTCTGCGGGCACACCGACGCTCTTCGCGATGTCGGCGATCTCACGGTCCGTCAGACCCTTGGAGTTCTCCTCCGGCTGCTTGGCGAACATCGCCGTGTTGAAAGCGTCGAAGTGCTCGGGCGCCTTCTCGGCGACATAGACCGCGGCCGCGGCGGAGCGCGTCGAGAACGCCGTGCCGGACGAGAGGCGATCGAGGATCGTCACGGGGTGGACGACGAGCGTGATGTCGCCGGCCTCGCGCAGCTCAGTGAGGAGCGCAGAGTTTGTCTCCTCGAAGACACCGCACCAGGGGCACATGTAGTCGAGGTAGACGTCGACGACGGGCGCTCCCTCGTTCGCTGTGCCGGCCACGCCGTCCTTGCCGAGCGAGATCCCGCCCGACTCGGCTGCGACCGACGGCGTCGCGAGCGGAGCGGGCTCGGGCAGCTCGGCGGGACGGGACGCGATGACGGCCCAGATGATCGCGGCGACGAGCGCGGCGACAGCGACGCCGAACGCGGAGATCGTGATGATCTTCACGCGCTTCTCGCGTGCGGCCTGCTCGGCGCGCATCGTCGCGGCAAGGTTGCGGGCCGCGTCGCGGCTCTGGGCGGGGGCGGACTTCTTCGAGGACATGGTGGTCCCTTCCGGATGGTTCGGGGAGTGCGGGTGCTGGTGCGGGCGGGTGCGGGCGGCTCAGGCCGCGGGCACGGGCGGTCCCCGGCGCACCGGCACCGGTCCCCCGACGCGCACGCGGGCGCGTCGGACGTGGGCCCGCGGCGCGAGGCGCACGCGGCCGCGCGGGACGAGCACCGGCATGGTCGCGTGCACGACGAGGCGTCGTCCGGCGACGGCGTGCACGCTCCGCAGGGTCGCGCGCAACGCGGCGACGAGCCCTCCCGCAAGCACGAGGAGCGCGACGTGCGCGAGCAGCACGGGCAGGGCGATCGTCGCGACGACGACCGCGACGTCACCGGCGGCGCCGCCGAGCGCGAGCGAGCCCTCGGGGCAGGCCGCGTCGGCCCGGACCATCGCGAGGTGCGTCGCCCACCAGGCGGGGGCGCCGGCGGCGCTCACGCAGCGCGAGACGACCGAGATCCCGGCCTCGCCGAGCACGAACGCGAGGTGGAGGCTCACCTGGACGGCAAGGTACCCGAGGACGGTCACCGCACCGACGCCGCGCACGAGCACGCTCGCCGCACGGACGCGCGACGAAGCGCCGTCCGAGGGGATCGTCCTGGTGCGCACGGGGCCGAGGATACTGCACGCTCCCGTGGACGTCCTGGGAGAGCCGTCGCTCACGAGAGGTTGGGCGGCCCGCCGAGCGGAGACCAGAGGATCGGCATGCCCACGGCGACGAGCAGCCCGCCGACCGCGGTGAGGGCGAGTGCGACGAGCACGACGAACAGCGTCCCACCACGGCCGGGTGCGAGATGCCCGAGGATCGTCCGCGCACCCCAGCGCGTCGACCAGCCGAGGGGCCCAAACCACAGCAGGAGCAGCCAGACGAACCCGACGGCCGCGAGCGCCGCGACGAACACCCACGTCGCGTTGACGGTGCCCTCGGCTGGCACGACGAGCTCTGCGTGGCCGCGCTCGCCGAGCTCGTGCGTCGAGACGACGAGCCGGTTCGTCTGGAGCATCCACCACAGCGGTCCGCCAAGCATCGCGGCGACGGACCCGGCGACGAGGAAGCCGGGCAGGAGCGTGAGCCCCGCCTTGAGGAGGTACCAGGGGTAGGAGAGGGTCGCGCGCGCGCCGTCGGCGCGTCCCCTGCCACGCGTCGCGCGCCGCGTGCGGAGCGCGTCGGACGTCACGCCGACGGAACGCACGAGCACGACGACGAGGACGAGGACGAACGTCGCGACGACCGGGAAGAGGCCGATCGCGAGGGCGGCGGGCACTGCGAGGGCGAGCACGGCACCCGGGCGGCGCGGGTGCTCGACGTCGTCGGGCACGCCGTCGCCGTCGGCGTCGTGCACGCTCGGGACGTCCTCGTCGAGCGGGTCCCCCTCCCAGGCCGGCTCGTCCGCCGGGGCGTCCTCGGGTGTCGTCGGGGCGGCCACGGGCTGCGGGGCGTACGGGTTGACGGGGACGACGGCGGTGGGTGGCCCGGGCGGCACCGGGACGTCGTGCGCGGGCAGCGCGCGCGTCGATCCATCGGCGCCCGCGGGCAGCGGCGTCGTCAAGTCCGGACCGGGCGCCGGCACGACGGCGGTCGGGTCGAGTCCGTGCGAGGCGGCCGCCGCGGCGGCCGCGAGCGCGACGCCGCCCGTCGGGACGGCACGCCCCGCGACGACGTCGTCGAAGGCCGGCAGCGGCGGGGCATCGGGCTCGGGCTCGGGGACGGGCGTGCCGAACGCGCCCGTCGGCACGCGCAGGACGTCCGTGCGGCCGTCGTTGACGGGACCGGGGGTCGTCGTGACACGCGGGCCCGCGCCCGGACCGTACGGGCCCGTGCCCTCGTGCTCGACGACGCGTGCGTCGGGCTCCGCCGCCGCCTCGTCGTCCGGGCGGGCAGCATGCCCGACCATGAGCGCAGCCGGCACGACCGCGTGCGTCTCCCCCGCCGCGGCCGCCTCCCGGAGGGCTGCGACAACCTCGTCGGGCGACGTCCGCGCCGACGGGTCCGTGACGAGCGCGCCACGCAGCGCCGCCGCCGTGAGCGGGCCGGCACCGCCGAGGTCGACGTCGCCGGCACGCACGCGACCGAGCACGGCCTCGAGCGGACGCACCCCGAAGGGGGCGCGGCCCGTCACCGCGAACGCGATCGACGCCGCCCAGCCCCACCAGTCCCCCGCCGGGGACGGGTCGGCGCCGTCGAGGAGCTCGGGCGCAAGATAGCCGGGCGTGCCCATGACGAAGCCGTGCGACGTGACGCGCGCGTCCGTGACCGCCTGCGCGATGCCGAAGTCGATGAGGACCGGCCCATGCTCCGCGAGGAGGATGTTCGACGGCTTGACGTCACGGTGCACAAGGCCTGCGTCGTGGACCGCGTGGAGCGCCCGCGCGAGCTTCTCCGCGAGCTCGAGGGTGTCCTCCGCGTCGAGCGGGCCGCCGCCGAGGACCTCGTCCTCGAGGCTCGGGCCGTCGACGAGCTCGGTGACGACGAACGCCTCGTCCGCGTCGACCTCCGCGTCGAGGACCGTGACGAACGCGTCGTCCTCGACCTTACGCAGAGCCGCGACCTCGCGCACGAGGCGTGCGCGCGCGTCGTCGGTCGCGGCGAGCGACCGGTGGAGGACCTTGAGCGCGACGGGCGTGCCACCACCGTCGACCGCGCGGTAGACGGTGCCCGACGCCCCTGCGCCGAGCACCCGCTCGATCGTGTAGCCGCCGACCTCGTCCCCGGGCTTCCGTTCGTTGCGCTCCATCCTCGCAACCTAACCGAGCGGGTCCGCAGCCGCGCCCGGCACACGCCGTCCCCGCCCGGGAGCGACCCCATGGTTTCTCCCCAGGACGGTCAACGTCTCCCCAGGTAGGGTGAGGCCCGGAGCCGACGCCGCGCACCAGCAGGCGTCGCGCCGAGCAGAGTCGCCGCCCCGGTGCGACGCGCGCGCAGGGACGGCACGTACCACGGAGGAGCGGAAGACGCATGACCGAGGACCTCAGCAGCGCCCCCACGACGAGCACGACGGACGACGGCTACGACCTCGTCGTCGTCGCCAACCGCCTTCCCGTCGACCACACAGTCCAGCCCGACGGCACGACGACGTGGCGCAGGGCCCCCGGCGGGCTCGTCACCGCGATCGCCCCGCTCATGGAGGCCGACGAGGGCGCCTGGGTCGGCTGGGCGGGCGCCGCCGACGTCGAGCACGAGCCGTTCGACGCGAGCGGCATCCGCTGCGTCCCCGTCACCCTGTCCGCGGGCGAGGTCGAGCGCTACTACGAGGGCTTCTCCAACGACACCCTGTGGCCCCTCTACCACGACGTCATCGCGCCGCCGAAGTACCACCGCGCATGGTGGGACACCTACCAGGAGGTCAACGAACGCTTCGCGCGCGCCGCCGCGGACGTCGCGGCGCCCGGCGGCGTCGTCTGGGTGCAGGACTACCAGCTCCAGCTCGTCCCCGCGATCCTCCGCCGTCTGCGGCCCGACCTCCGCATCGGCTTCTTCAACCACATCCCGTTCCCGCCCGTCGAGCTCTTCGCTCAGCTCCCGTGGCGCAGCCAGGTGCTCGAAGGTCTCCTCGGCGCGGACGTCGTCGGCTTCCAGCGCACGGCGGACGCCGCGAACTTCCTGCGGGCAGTCCGCCGCCTCACGGCACGCACGACCCGCCGCCACCACGTCGTCGTCCCGGACGCCGACGGCGGCACGCGCGAGGTCCGAGCCGGCGCGTTCCCCATCTCGATCGACGCGAGCTCGTTCGACGCCCTCGCCCGCACCCCCGAGGTCCAGGCCCGCGCCCGCGAGATCCGCCACGAGCTCGGGGACCCCGAGGTCATCATGCTCGGCGTCGACCGCCTCGACTACACCAAGGGCATCCGCCACCGCATCAAGGCGTTCGGCGAGCTCGTCGAGGACGGCACCGTCGACGTCTCCTCCGTGACGCTCGTTCAGGTCGCGAGCCCCAGCCGTGAGAACGTCGGCGCGTACATGCAGCTGCGCGAGGAGGTCGAAGGACTCGTCGGGCGCATCAACGGCGAGGTCGCCGACTTCGGGCACACCGCGGTCCACTACATGCACCACTCCTACCCGGCCGAGGAGATGGCGGCGCTGTGCTGCGCCGCCGACGTCATGCTCGTCACGTCGCTGCGCGACGGCATGAACCTCGTCGCCAAGGAGTACGTCGCCGCCCGCTCCGACGAGTCCGGCGTCCTCGTGCTCTCCGAGTTCACGGGCGCCGCCGACGAGCTCGCCCGCGGTGCGCTCCTGTGCAACCCCCACGACATCGACGGCCTCAAGGCGACGATGATGCGGGCGGCGTCAATGCCGCGGCGCGAGATGCGCACCCGCATGCGACGGCTGCGCAAGCAGGTGCTCGAGAACGACGTCGCGCTGTGGTCGCGCACGTTCCTCGATGTCGTGCGGGGCACGTCGACGCACGCCGACACGTCCCTCGAGGAGCGTCACCCCGACTCGTACGCGAACGTCTCGGGGGCGCCTGCGTGACAGCCCTGCCCGCCGACCTCGCCGCCGCGCTCGACGACCTCGCCGCTCTCACGCGCGCCGGGCGGACCGTCCTCGTCGCGTCCGACTTCGACGGGGTCCTCGCCGACCTCGTCGACGACCCCGAGGCGTCCCGGCCGCGCCCCGAGGCCACGGCAGCACTCACAGTGCTCGCCCGCGCCGGCGAGCACGTCGTCCTCGCGCTCGTCTCGGGACGCGACGTCGCGACGCTCGCGCGACTGTCCAGCGCCCCCGCAGGGACGGTGCTCATCGGCTCGCACGGTGCCGAGCGGGGCATCGTCGCACCCGACGGGACGCTCGACGCCCGGCCCCTCGACCTGCCAGCCGCCGACTCGGCCCGTCTCGAGGCGGTCGTCACGACGCTCAAGGACGTCGCCGCACGCGCCGACGGCGCGTGGGTCGAGCGCAAGCCGACGTCCGCCGTCCTCCACGTCCGTCTCGTGGCGCACGAGCGCGCCGAGGAGCTGCGCGCCGACGCCCTCGCGCAGGTCCGCGCGCTCGGCGTCGACGCGATGCTCGGCAAGGACGTCGTCGACTGCAACGTCGTCACAACGTCGAAGGGCGCCGCGCTCACGGCGCTCGGCGCCGAGACCGACGCGGCCCGCACGCTCTACCTCGGCGACGACGTCACCGACGAGCGTGCGTTCGCCGTCCTCGGGCCCGACGACGTCACAGTCCGCGTCGGACCGGGCGACACCGTTGCCCGGTTCCGCGTGCCCGGGACGGCGGCGGCAGCCAGCGTGCTCGCACACGTCGGCGGCGCGGTCACCACCTCACAGGCTCCGCGGACGGGTGAACTCGGTCCGTGACCTAGGTCCCGCAGCCCGCACACCCAGACCTGTGGCAGGATAGGCGGCGGACCACGCGCCGACGCGCGGTCCGTGTCAGAGACGACGCACAATCGAATCAACGCTGACACTCTTCACGACGGATCGTCCGGCACGTACCTGCCGGTGAAGGGAACGGTTACCACCATGGCTACCGTCACGTACGACAAGGCTTCGCGGATCTACCCGGGCACCGAGCGCCCGGCGGTCGACCAGCTCGACCTCCACATCGAGGACGGCGAGTTCCTCGTCCTCGTCGGCCCCTCCGGCTGCGGCAAGTCGACCTCCCTGCGCATGCTCGCAGGCCTCGAGGACGTCAACGGCGGCCGCATCCTCATCGGCGACAAGGATGTCACGCACATCCAGCCGAAGGACCGCGACATCGCGATGGTCTTCCAGAACTACGCGCTGTACCCGCACATGACCGTCGCCGACAACATGGGCTTCGCGCTCAAGATCGCCGGCACCCCGAAGGCGGACATCCGTGCCCGCGTCGAAGAGGCCGCGAAGATCCTCGACCTCACCGAGTACCTTGACCGCAAGCCCAAGGCCCTCTCCGGTGGTCAGCGTCAGCGTGTCGCCATGGGCCGCGCCATCGTGCGTCAGCCCCAGGTGTTCCTCATGGACGAGCCGCTGTCGAACCTCGACGCCAAGCTCCGCGTCCAGACCCGTACGCAGATCGCGTCGCTCCAGCGCCGCCTCGGCGTCACGACCGTCTACGTCACGCACGACCAGACCGAGGCCCTCACCATGGGTGACCGCATCGCGGTCCTCAAGGACGGTCTCCTCCAGCAGGTCGGCACGCCGCGCGACATGTACGACACGCCCGCGAACGTCTTCGTCGCCGGCTTCATCGGCTCGCCCGCGATGAACCTCGGCACGTTCAAGGTCAACGGCGGCTTCGCCGAGGTCGGCCCCGCCCGCATCCCCGTCTCGCGCGCCGCGATCGCGGCTCTTGGCGCCGAGGACAACGGCAAGATCACGCTCGGCTTCCGCCCCGAGTCGCTCGACGTCGTCTCGCAGGCCGAGGCGTCCGCGTTCCCCGTCGAGGTCAACATCGTCGAGGAGCTCGGCTCCGACGCCTTCGTCTACGGCACTCTCAAGGGCTCGCTCGCCGACGCGGACGTCCACTCGGGCGCCGGTGACAACCAGGTCATCGTCCGCATCGACCCGCGCAACGTGCCCGCCAAGGGCGAGCGCATCTTCGTCGCGATCCGTCCCGGCGAGGAGCACCTCTTCGGCGCCGGCTCGGGCCTGCGTCTTCCCGCCTGACGTACAGCGCACGCAGGGGCGGTCCGGCAGCACGCCGGGCCGCCCCTGCGGCGTTCCTGCTCCCTATGCTGGGTGAGGGTGCTCGTCGCACCCACCCGCGGGTGCTCGCCGCACCCCGCATGCGGATGCTCGCCGCACCCGCGCCCGCCCGCCGCGACCGAACGAGGACACCGTGCCGCTCCAACGCCTGCAGATCACCGCAGCCGACCCCGACCCCGCGCTGCTCGACCTGCCGTGGAACATCCCGCTCGAGGAATGGCCCGCCGACCGGCTCGCGGCCCTCCCCCGCGGCATCTCCCGCCACATCGTGCGGTTCGTGCGACTCTCGGGCGGCATCATCGCCGTCAAGGAGATCGGCGAGACCGTCGCGCACCGCGAGTACGAGCTGCTCCGCCAGCTCGGCCGCATCGGCGGCGTGCCGTGCGTCGAGCCCGTCGGCGTCATCACGGGCCGCACCGCCGACGACGGCGAACCCCTTGAGGCCGTCCTCATCACGCGCCACCTGCAGTTCTCCCTGCCCTACCGTGCGCTCTTCAGCCAGGAGCTGCGCCCCGAGACCGCGACGCGCCTCATCGACGCGCTCGCCGTCCTCCTCGTCCGCCTCCACCTCGTCGGCTTCTACTGGGGCGACGTTTCGCTCTCGAACACGCTCTTCCGGCGCGACGCCGACCGCTTCTCCGCGTACCTCGTCGATGCCGAGACCGGTGACCTCCACGCGAAGCTCACCGACGGGCAGCGCAACTACGACGTGGACCTCGCCCGCACGAACATCATCGGCGAGATGATGGACCTCCAGGCGGGCGAGTACATGGACGAGGACACCGACATCATCGCGATCGGCGACGCCCTCGTGCAGCGGTACAACGAGCTGTGGGCCGCCCTCACCGACGAAGAGACGTTCGGTGCGGCCGATCGCTGGCGCGTCGCCGCTCGTATCGAGCGTCTCAACGCTCTCGGCTTCGATGTCGGCGAGCTCGAGATGACGACGGACCTCGACGGCACCAAGGTGCACATCCAGCCGAAGGTCGTCGAGGCCGGCCACCACTCGCGTCGCCTGCTGCGGCTCACGGGCCTCGACGTCCAGGACAACCAGGCACGCCGGCTCCTCAACGACCTCGACGAGTACCGTGCCGCGTCCGACCGGCAGGGCGAGGAGGAGCAGTTCGTCGCGCACGACTGGGTGACCGAGGTGTTCGAGCCGACCGTCCGTGCCGTGCCACGGACCATGCGCGGCAAGCTCGAGGCCGCGCAGATGTTCCACGAGATCCTCGACCACCGCTGGTACATCTCGGAGAAGCAGCGTCGCGACGTCCCGATGCCCGAGGCCGTCGAGAGCTACGTGACGAACGTCCTCGCGCACCGTCGCGACGAGCAGCAGCTGCTCGGCCTCGCGCCCGAGGACGCAGCGCTCCAGGAGGACGGCGGCAGCTGGGGCTGAGATGTTCCGATAGCCGATCGGCCCACCTCACGTGGTCCGATCGGCTATCGACCGTGGGCGCGGAGCGCTCGATAGCGGGTCGGTACGCCTGACGTGTACGGATCGGCTATCGGCCGTGGGCGCGGAGCGCTCGATAGCAGTTCGGTACGCCTGACGTGTATGGATCGGCTATCGACCGTGGGCGCGGAGCGCTCGAGAGCGGGTCAGGCGTTGCGGCGGGTGCGAGCGACCTCGTAGAGCGCGATGCCCGCAGCGACACCCGCGTTGAGCGACTCGGTCGCAGCGTCGATCTCGATCGACGTGATCGCGTCGCACGTCTCGCGCACGAGCCGTGCGAGCCCCTTGCCCTCCGAGCCGACGACGAGCACGAGCGGGTCCGTCGAGAACGGCAGCGCGTCGATCGTCGTCTCGCCACCGGCGTCGAGCCCGACGACGAAGCACCCGGCCTTGCGCGCCTCCTCGAGCGCCCGCACGAGGTTCGTCACACGCGCGACGGGCAGCCGCGCTGCCGCACCGGCCGACACCTTCCATGCGGCCGCCGTCATCTGCGCCGCACGCCGCTCGGGCACGAGCACACCGTGCGCGCCGAACGCCGCCGCCGAGCGCAGCACAGCGCCCAAGTTGCGCGGGTCCGTGATCTGGTCGAGCGCGACGATGAGCGGCGCCCGCCCCGACGCCGCGGCGGCGTCGAGCAGGTCGTCGAGGTCCGCGTACTCGTACGGCGGCACCTGGAGCGCGACACCCTGGTGGATTGCACCGTCCGTGAGCCGGTCAAGCTCCGTGCGCGTCACCTCGAGAAGGTTGACGTTGCGCTCGACGGCGATCTGGAGGATCTCCTTCGTACGGTCGTCCTGCTCGAGGCGCGAGGCCAGGTAGAGGCTCGTCGCCGGGATGTCCGCGCGCAGCGCCTCGAGAACCGAGTTGCGGCCCGCGACCATCTCGTGGGTCGACGACCGTCCGCCGCCCGTGCGACGCCCCGCCTGCACACCCTTGCCCGCGGGACGCTGCGGCGAACGTGCGGCCGCGGCAGCCTTGCGCTTCGCGGCCACGTGGTACGAGCGGTCCTCGGCCTTGGGCGTCGGGCCCTTGCCCTCGAGCGCCTTCCGGCTGTGCCCGCCCGTCCCGACCTTCGGGCCCTTCTTCGAGCCCGCCTTGCGGACCGCTCCGGGTCGCTTCGCCTTGCCTGCTGCCATCAGAGGTCCTTCGGTGAGTCGGAAGCGAGGGACCAGCGGGCCCCCGTCGGAGAGTCCTCGACGACGACGCCGGCCGCCGCGAGGCGGTCGCGCACGGCGTCGGCCGTCGCGAAGTCACGGTCCGCGCGCGCCTGCGCGCGGCGGGCGAGCTCGGCCTCGACGAGGACGTCGAGCGCGCGCTGCGCTCGGTCGTCGCTCGCGGCACCGGCCCACGTGGGCGACGCCGGGTCGAGGCCGAGGACGTCGAGCATGACACGGACGTCGAGCAGCGCCGCACGCAGCGCCGCGTCATCGCCGGCGGCGAGCGCAGAATTGCCGGCACGCAGCGCCTCGTGGACGACCGCGAGCGCGACCGAGACGTTGAGGTCGTCGTTCATCGCGTCGGCGAACGCCTGCGGGACGGGCGCCGCTGCGACGTCGTCGGACGTCACGGTGACACGCTCGGAGGCACGCTCGACGAAGCCCTCGAGCCGCGACCACATGGCCTCGGCGTCCACGAGGGTCTCGTCGGTCCACTCGAGCATCGAGCGGTAGTGGACGGTCGCGAGCGCCCACCGGACGGCGGCCGGGCGTGCGCGCTCGAGGAGCTCGGCGACGCCGAGCCCGTTGCCGAGCGACTTGCTCATCTTCGTGCCGCCCTGCGTCACCCACGCCGAGTGCATCCAGTGCTGCGCGAAGCCCAGGCCTGCGGCCCGTGACTGGGCCTGCTCGTTCTCGTGGTGCGGGAAGCGCAGGTCGAGGCCTCCGCCGTGGATGTCGAACGCGTCGCCGAGGTAGCGGCGGGCCATCGCGGAGCACTCGAGGTGCCAGCCCGGGCGTCCGGGGCCGAACGGCGTCGGCCACGAGGCTGACGCGGGCTCGCCCGGACGGTTGGCCTTCCACAACGCGAAGTCATGCGGGTGACGCTTGCCGTGCGCGTCCGCGGTCTCCTCGGCCGGCTGGAGGTCCTCGCGGCGCTGACGCGTGAGCGACCCGTACTCAGGGTACGAGCCGACGTCGAAGAAGACGTTGCCGGGCGTCGTCGTGTACGCGTGGCCGCGCTCGACGAGCCGCTCCATGAGGTCGACCATGTCGGTGACGTGACCGGTCGCGCGCGGCTCGTACGTCGGGCGGTCGACGCCGAGCGCGTCGTACGCCTCGGTGAACGCGCGCTCGAAGAGCGCGGCGTGCGCCCACCACGGCCGCCCCGCGGCCTCGGCCTTCGCGAGGATCTTGTCGTCGATGTCCGTGACGTTGCGGACGAGCGTGACGTCGAGCCCGCTCCGGCGCAGCCAGCGCACGAGGACGTCGAACGCGACGGCCGCGCGCATGTGCCCGACGTGGGGCGCGCTCTGGACCGTCGCACCGCACAGGTAGATGCCGACCCTGCCCGGCTCGAGGGGCGTGAGGTCGCGCAGCTCGCGCGCGGCGGTGTCGAAGAGGCGGAGAGTCACAGGCCCTAGCCTATCGGCCCGCACCCGCACGGCTCTGCCGCGCCCGGGACCACGGCGTGCAGGGGCTCAGCCGAACGTGCGGCCCTCGCCGCGGTACGTCGGCACGCTGGCCTCGACCCGCTCGCCACGGACGAGGTGGACGACGCCGAAGCGTTCCATGAGCTCGCCCGCCTTCGCGTGCCGCAGCCACACGCGGTCGCCGATCCGGACGTCCGTGCCGCGCGGGAGCCGCACGGGTGTCTGCACCTCGCCCGCACCCTCGGACCCCGTGAGCCGCAGTCCCGCGGGCAGCGCGAGCCGCGGCTCGCGCGCGTGCCCCGGAGGGCCCGACGCGATGTAGCCGCCGCCGAAGAGCGTCGCGAGGCTCGGCGCAGGCCGACGCACGACGTCGAGCGCGAAGAACGCCGACGGCCGCGGCTCGAAGCTCCGGTAGCCGTCGAACAGCCCCGGCACGTAGAGACCCGAGCCCGCCGTCACCTCCGTGACCGTCGGGTCCGCCGAGCTCGTCCCGAGCGAACCCGACCCGCCCGAGTTCACGAGGTCGAGCCCGCGCCCGAGCACGTCCTCGACCGCGGCCCGCACGACACCGCGACGCCGGTCGAGATCCGCGACGGACCGCGCCTTGACGAGCCGCACGGCCGCGCTCGAGTCCGGCAGGCCCGCGACCTGCGCCTCGTAGAACATGAGCCCGCCGACGACGAGACCCGGCAGCCCGTCGACCGCGCGCGCGACCCGCACGACGTCTCCGACCTCGTGCAACGGCGAACGCCGCGTGCCGAGGTGCACGCGGAGGCGCCCGACACCTGGTCGCCACGACGCGTCGACGTCGAGGCACACCCGCACGTCGGGCCCGCCCGTCGCCGCGAGAGCCTCCGACGCGCGCCGGGCCTGCGCGACGTCGTCGACCATGAGCGTCACCGCCGCCCGCGCCGCGGGCGACGCCGCGAGCGCCGCGAGCGCCGTCCGGTCGACGACCGGGTAGCCGAGCAGCACGTCACCGTGCCCCTCCTCGACGAGCCACAGCGCCTCCGCGAGCGAGAACGCCATGATCCCCGCCCAGCCCGGCCGGGCGAGCACGTGGTCGAGGAGCGCGCGCACCCGCACCGACTTCGACGCGAGACGCACCGGCGTGCCGCCGGCACGCCGCACGAGGTCGTCGGCGTTGGCCTCGAGCACGTCGAGGTCGACGACGGCGAGCGGCGCAGGCAGGTGGGACGTCGCGGCATCGAGACGGGAGCGCAGGGAGCTCATGGCGCCGAACATACCGCGACCTGCGCCCGAGGCGTTGACCGCAAGACCGCCGGAGCCCGATAGTGCGGTGTGGCCATCGACGTCCTCTCCCGCGCCCCCCGCCCGCACGCGCCTACGCCTGACGGCACGTGGCGCAACTGGTCCGGCTCTGTCGTGTGCCGGCCCGCCGCCTTCGTCGAGCCCGCCGACGCCGCCGACGTCGCCCGCCACGTCACGCAGGCCGTCGCCGACGGCCGTGGGGTGCGCGTCGTCGGCGGAGGCCACTCGTTCACGCCGCTCGTCGCGACCGACGGCCTCCTCCTCGGCCTCGACCGCCTCGCGTTCGTCGACGAGCCCGTCGCGCTCGCAGCGCCCGAGGGGCGAGCGACGCACACCGTCCGCGTCGGCGCGGGCCTGCGCCTCCACGACCTCAACCGGGCGCTCGCACGGCTCGGCCTCGCGATGGGCAACCTCGGCGACATCGACCACCAGTCCGTCGCCGGAGCGATCTCGACCGGCACCCACGGCACCGGCGGCGTCGCCGCGGGGCTCGCGACACAGGTGCGTGCCGTCGAGCTCGTCCTCGCCGACGGCACGCGCATCACCGCGTCCCGGGCCGAGCGGCCCGAGCTCTTCGAGGCCGCGCGCCTCGGCCTCGGCACGCTCGGCGTCCTCGTGGCCGTCACCCTCGCCGTCGAGCCCACCTACGTCCTCGAGGCCCGCGAGGAACCGTGGCCGCTCGACCGCGTGCTCGACGGCCTCGACGACCTGCTCGCCGCCAACGAGCACGTCGAGTTCTACTGGTTCCCCCACACTCGCCGCGCGCTCACCAAGCGCAACAACCGGCGGCCCGTGTCTGACGCGCCGCTCGGTCGCGTCCGCGGGTTCGTCGACGACGAGCTGCTCTCCAACGGTCTCTTCGAGGTCGTCAACCGCGTCGGCCGCCTCGCGCCCCGCGCGATCCCACGGCTCAACGCCGTGAGCTCGCGCGCCCTGTCCGCACGCCGGTTCACCGCGCCGTCGCACGAGGTGTTCGTCTCGCCACGGCGCGTGCGCTTCCACGAGACCGAGTGGGCCGTCCCCCACGAGGCTCTGCCGGCCGTCCTCGCCGAGCTCGAGACGTGGCTCGAACGCTCGGGCGAGCACGTGTCGTTCCCCATGGAGGTGCGGTTCGCCGCGCCCGACGACGTGTGGCTCTCGACCGCGTACGGGCGCCGCACCGCCTACGTCGCCGTCCACCAGTACTGGCGCACCGACCGCAGACGCCTCTTCGCAGCGGTCCAGGAGATCATGGTCGCCCACGAGGGCCGGCCCCACTGGGGCAAGGAGCACGCCGTCGCACGGGACTACCTCGAGACGGTCTACCCGCGCCTCGGCGACCACCTCGCCGTGCGCGCGGACGTCGACCCGTCGGGCACGTTCCTCAACCCGCACGTCCGTCAGGTGCTCGGGCTGTGACCGACGCTCCCGGAGCCGCTCCCGGAGCCGCAGCCGGGCCGCGGCCCGGGCCCTCGGTCCGCGCGCTGCGCGCGCTCGCACTCGCGCTGCCCGACGCCCGCAGCGACTTCCCCTTCGGGCCCGACGCCGAGGCGTTCCGCATCCATGGCCGCATGTTCGCGCTGCTCACGAGCTCACCCCGGGTGAGCACCGAGCACGCCTTCGTCAACCTCAAGGTCGAGCCCGTGCTCGTCGACGGGCTCGTCGCCGCGCACGACGACGTCCTGCCTGGCTGGCACATGCACAAGCGGCACTGGGTGTCGCTCGTCCTCCACGACGACCTCGATCCGATGCTCCTCGAGCAGCTGCTCGAGGACTCCTACGACCTCGTCGTCGCGAAGCTTCCCGTGCGGCTGCGGCCCGTCACGCACGAGCGCTGAACGGGCTCAGCCCTCGTCGGGGTGGACGAAGTCGGCCGCCGTCACCCACCGCAGCCCCGAGAACTCGTCGTGCGCGATCGACAGCTCGGCGAGCGAGCCGTTCTCCGAGAACTGCCCGTAGCAGGACTCCGCGGTCCTGCCGAGGGTCGCTTCACGGCAGCCGTCCCACACCACGCCGGTCGGCGGGTCGCCGTCGAAGCGTTCACGCACTCCCGTCGCCGCGTAGAACCCGACGTCCCACAGCCGGCCCTCGACCCACGCGTCGAGCACGCAGCGCCCCGCGTCCTCGGCCGCCACCGACGCGGGCGTGCCAGGGCAGCCGGGCGCGATCTCGGCCGCAGGGTCCGCGCCGAGCCTGCGGACCTCGGTGAGCGCCCGGTTCTCCCCGCCCGTGTCGGGCCACCGGAGGAGCGAGTCGGCGTCACCCCGTGTGAGGACCGCCGCGTTGCGCCGCTCCCCGCACGCGAGGACGTACTCGGGCTCGTGATCGTTCGCGGGGTCGAGGCCGGGCAGGAGCGCGAGCACGACGCGATCGCCCTGCGACGTCGCGTAGCCGAACGCCCGCGTCGCCCCGGTAGTCTCCTCCGCCGGGAGCGGCACCGGGTCCGTCACCGTGAGCGCGCACGCCTCCGTCGCGAGCCTGCGCGCAGCACAGTCCTCGTCGACGAGGAACGTGTTCTCGGCCGCGGCCTTCTCGTCCGCCGCGATGACGGGGCAGTCGAGCGGCGTGCGGTCACCGGTCGTCACGAAGGGCGCCGTCGTCGGGGTCGCCGGTGTCGAGGTCGCAGGCGTCTCCGAGCCCGACGGCCTCGTCGGCGCGTCCTCCGCCGCGCAGGCCGCGAGCGCAGCCGCGACCACGACGAGCAGCCCGCACCAGAACACCGCCCTACGGCGCTGCCGAACGTCCACGTCCGTCGCCTCCCCGCGATCACCTGTCCCCGAAGGCTAGCGCTGCCGCAGATGCCGCACAACGGCCCTTGACAGCCCGCAGCTCCCCGCGCAGGCGCTAGGGTGACGCCGGTTCCACGTTCCGGTCAGACCTCCCAGAAGGACACCCCTATGGCGAAGAAGAGCTCGTCGGCCCACCTCGACGTCTCCTGTCCCACGTGCGGCTCCGGCATGACCCACGAACCAGCGACCGACCTCCTGCGCTGCGGGTCCTGCTCGACGACCCTCGTCGTCCCCGTGCCGCCCGCGACCGACATGGCGTTCCACGCGTACGACGACTGGGTGACGACCACCGCCGGTCGCACCGCCGACCAGCTCGGCGGCGTCACCCTGCGCTGCTCCGGCTGCGGCGCGACGACTGCGACGACCGCCGTCGCCACGTCGTGCTCCTTCTGCGGCGCCGCGCTCGTGCCGCTCGCCGCAGGCGAGGCCGTCCTCACCCCGACGGGCGTCATCCCGTTCAAGGTCACGCAGGACGACGCGCGCACGGCCTTCCTCGCGTGGCTCCACGGTCGGAAGCTCGGCGTCGACTCGCTCCGCGAGGTCACCGCCGCTGAGTCCGTCCGCTCGGTCCTCGCCCCCTGGTGGAGCCCGACGGCCCGCGCGACGACGACGTACCGCGGCGCCCGCGGCGACGTCCGCGGCTCCGGCGAACGCAGCGAGCTCGTCTGGTACGAGGCCGCCGGCACGACGGTCCGCGACGTCGTCGGCGACCCGCTGGTCGCCTCCAACCTCACCGACGAGCTCTGGGACGACGAGTCCCTGCCGAAGCTCAAGCACGTCGTGCCGTACGTGCCGGCGCTCGTCGCGGGTCACGCCGCCGCACGCTTCGACATCGAGCCGTCGGCCGCCGTCGACGAGATGAAGGACGAGGCCGAGGACACGATCGAGCGCGACGTCCGCCGCTCGATCGGCGGCGACGACCAGCGGATCGACCACCTGCTCACCGCGTGGTCCGACGTGCGCCTCGGACTCTTCCTCGCCCCGTACTGGCGGCTCACCTACGTGCACGAGGGCACGACGTACGAGGCCGTCGTCAACGGGCGCACGGGCGACGTCGACGGCGACTTCCCCATGGACCGCGCCAAGGTGCGGCGCAGTCAGGTCGGGTGCGCGCTCGGCTGCCTCGGCATCGTCGCCGCCGTCGTCGCGGTCCTCGTGCTGCCGTCGCTGCTCGGCAAGCTCTTCTGACGGGACGGGTCCGGGCGGTCAGCGCACCTCGACGACGAGCGCTGTCGCGATCGCGCAGATGCCCTCGCCACGGCCCGTGAACCCGAGCCCGTCGGTCGTCGTCGCGCTCACCGTCACGGGCGCGCCGCACGCCGCGCTCAGCGCGGCCGCAGCCTCGTCCCGGCGCGGGCCGAGGCGCGGCCGGTTGCCGACGACCTGCACCGCGACGTTCCCGATCTCGAAACCCGCGGCACGCACGCGCCGTGCTGCCTCGGCGAGGAGCACCGTGCCGGCGGCGCCCGCCCACGCGGGCTCCGACGTCCCGAAGTTCGATCCCAGGTCGCCGAGCCCCGAGGCCGAGAAGAGCGCGTCCGCCGCCGCGTGCGCGGCCGCGTCGGCGTCCGAGTGGCCCGCGAGGGGCCGCTCGCCCGGCCACGTGAGGCCGGCGAGGGCGAGGTCACGCGGGTCGTCGTCGCCGGCCCACGCGTGGACGTCGACGCCGATGCCCGTGCGCGGGAGCGGGAAGGGGCGGCGGGCGTCGGCGGTCATGCGTGAACTCCTCGTCGTGCGGCTACTCCCGGAGCGGCTCGTCGCGCCCCAGCACCATGCGATGGTGCCCCCAACCTACAAGTCCGATCCCCTCCCGGACGCGTAGCGCCTCAGCACCATGCGAAGGTGCAGGGCCCCTACGAGTCGCGGGGCTGGTCCGCGAGGAGAAGCGTCGCGAGCGCCAGGTCGCGGCGCGTCGTGATCTTCAGCGCAAGCTCGTCGCCCGCGACAGCGTGGACGCGGTGGCCGGCACGCTCGACGAGCGTCGCGTCGTCGGTCGCGGCCGTCGCCTCGTCCGACCCGTCAACCCCCGCGGCCCGGGCCGCCGCGTGCGCGGCGTCGAGCGTCGCCCGGTCGAAGCCCTGCGGAGTCTGGACGATGCCAAGGCCCGTCCGCGGTGTCGCGCCGAGCGTCGGCACACCACCGACGGGCAGGTGCCCCGCCGCGAACGCGCCGTCGGCGACGGCCTGGAGCGAGTCGACGACGGGCACGAGCGGCGTCACCGCGACGTGCCCCGCGGCGACGGCGCGGGCGACGCGCGCGACGACGTCGGGAGGCGTGAGCGCTCGGGCCGCGTCATGGACGAGCACCGTGCCGTCGCCCGGCGGGAGCGCCGCGAGCCCTGCCGCGACCGACGCCTGCCGGCTCGCACCGCCCGGGACGACGGTGAGCGCGGGCGGCGTGCCGTCGGGGAGCGTGAGGCCGGCGAGCGCCGCCCGGACGTCGTCGACGTGCGCGGCCGGGGCCGTGACGACAAGGGTCGTCACCTCGCCCGACGCGAGGAGCCTGCGGGCGGCGTGGACGAGCAGCGGGACGCCGTCGAGCGGGACGAGAGCCTTGGGGAGCGTCGACCCGAGCCGGGAGCCGGAGCCGGCGGCCGTGAGGATCGCGGAGCGGAGCATGCCCCGAACCTACCGCCACCCCCGCCGCTCGGAGGCCCCGGGCATCATCGCACGGTGCCGCGGACCTCCGAGTCGCAGACGGGTGGGACGTGGAGGCACGGCCCGGACAGAGCAGGAGCCCCGCACCGGGACGGTGCGGGGCTCCTGCGAGTCGATGAGTGTCGCGTCAGGACGCGAGCACCTCGTCGAGGATGGCCTCGGCCTTCTCCTCCTCGGTGTTCTCGGCGAGCGCGAGCTCCGAGACGAGGATCTGACGGGCCTTCGAGAGCATGCGCTTCTCGCCGGCCGAAAGGCCACGGTCAGCGTCGCGGCGCGAGAGGTCACGCACGACCTCGGCGACCTTGATGACGTCACCCGACGCGAGCTTCTCGAGGTTGGCCTTGTAGCGGCGCGACCAGTTGGTCGGCTCCTCCGTATACGGGGCGCGGAGCACCTCGAACACCTTGTCGAGACCCTGCTGGTCAACGACGTCGCGGACACCCACGAGGTCGACGTTCTCGGCCGGGACCTCGATCGTCAGGTCACCCTGGGCGACCTTGAGCTTGAGGTAGACCTTGTCGACACCCTTGATCGTCCGAGTCTTGATCTCTTCGATCAGCGCAGCACCGTGGTGCGGGTAGACGACGGTCTCCCCCACTGAGAAAGTCATTGGATTGGATCCCCTTTCGCGGACGACCATCTTACCACGGAAAAGGGCGGAATCACGGGGGCCTTCCGCCCTCGGTGCCGCTCCGTGGACGCCGCGAGGCCCGCCGACCACCGGCGGGGCACTAGAGTTGGGCCGGGACACCTCTACCACACGACCGCCGCACCGACCTGGGACGCACGTCCGGGTGTGCGCCGCGGAACGAGCACACAGGAGCACACGTGAACCGCCTGCAGACCCGCACCGGCCGCGGGGCCGCCGCCGCCCTCTCCCTCGCCGTCGTCGCGGGCCTCGCCGCCTGCTCGCCCATCACGACGGACCGCCCGTACGCGGCCTCGGACGGCATCCGCGTCGAGATCGCCGACGGCGTCACAGCCGAGAACCTCCTCGTCCTCACGTCCGCCGAGGGCGCGCCCGGTGCCGTCCAGGGCGGCCTCGTCAACAACGGCACGACCGACGTCACCGTCGCGATCGACACCCTGCGCTTCGACGTCCCCGCACGCTCGACCGTCCTCCTCGGCGGCGAGACCGGCGAGGAGGCCACGATCTCGGCGGTCGCCGCCGCACCTGGCTCGCTCCTGCGCATCCCCGTCGGCACCCCGGAGAACGCCACCGAGGTTCCCGTGCCCGTCCTCGACGGCACGCTCTCCGAGTACGCGGACCACGTGCCCGCCGCGTCCTGAGGCGCGCTCGCCCCGTGGCGTGAGCCCCGGACCTCCGAGCCTCCTCAGAGGCGACGATGCCCGGCCGCGATGGGGTGCGGCCGGGCGTCGTCGGGCTGAGGGAAGAGAGGTTCCGCGCTCAGGTCACCCGAAGCGGCCCGAGATGTAGTCCTCCGTCGCCGGCACGGACGGCGAGGAGAACATTGTCGGCGTGTCCGCCATCTCGATGAGCTTGCCCGGCTGCCCCGTGCCCGCGATGTTGAAGAACGCCGTACGGTCCGAGACTCGCGCGGCCTGCTGCATGTTGTGCGTGACGATGACGATCGTGTAGTCGTTCTTCAGCTCGCTCATGAGGTCCTCGATCGCGAGCGTCGAGATCGGGTCGAGCGCCGAGCACGGCTCGTCCATGAGGAGCACCTGAGGCTCGACGGCGATCGCCCGGGCGATGCACAGGCGCTGCTGCTGACCGCCCGAGAGCGACGAGCCCGGCTTGTCGAGACGGTCCTTGACCTCGTTCCAGAGGTTCGCGCCACGCAGCGACCGCTCGACCGTGTCCGCGGCGTCACCCTTGGAGATGCGCTTGTTGTTGAGGCGGACGCCCGCGAGGACGTTGTCTGCGATCGACATCGTCGGGAACGGGTTGGGCCGCTGGAACACCATGCCGACCTGACGGCGCACCTGCACCGGGTCGACCTCGGGCGCGTAGAGGTCCTGGCCGTCCATGACAGCCCGCCCCTCGACGCGCGCGCCGGGGATGACCTCGTGCATGCGGTTGAGCGTGCGGAGGAACGTCGACTTGCCGCAGCCCGACGGGCCGATGAGCGCCGTGACCGAGCGCGGCTCGATCGCCATCGACACGCCCTCGACCGCGAGGAAGTCTCCGTAGTAGACGTCGAGGTTCTCGACGTCGATGCGCTTGGACATTCTGGAAGCCTTTCGGTGGCTCAGCGGCCGGTCTTGGGGCGGAACGCCCGGCTGATGCCACGCGCCACGAGGTTGAGGAGCATGACGATGAGGATGAGGGTGAGCGCCGCCGCCCACGCCCGGTCGACGCCCACGCCGCCCTGCTGGTATTGCGAGTAGGCGAACACCGGCAGCGTGGCCATGCGCCCCTCGAAGACGTCCCAGTTCGTGCGCGTGATCATGCCGACGGTGATGAGCAGGGGCGCGGTCTCGCCGATGACGCGGGCGATCGCGAGCATGACCCCCGTGACGATGCCCGCGACCGAGGTCCGCAGGACGACCTTGAGGATCGTCAGCCACTTCGGCACGCCGAGCGCGTACGACGCCTCGCGCAGCTCGTTCGGCACGAGCCGCAGCATCTCCTCGACCGACCGGATGACGACGGGCGTCATGAGGACCGCGAGCGCCACCGCGCCCATGAGACCCGAGCGGTACGCCGGCCCCATGAGGAGTGTGAAGAGTGCGAACGCGAAGAGGCCCGCGACGATCGACGGGATGCCCGTCATGACGTCGACGAAGAACGTGATGCCCTTGGCGAGCGGCCCGCGCCCGTACTCGACGAGGTAGATCGCCGTGAGCAGGCCGATCGGCACGGAGATGAGGGTCGCGGTGAGCGTCACCATGAGCGTGCCGACGATCGCGTGCGCGACGCCGCCCGACGTCATGTCGCCAAAGACCCCGACCATGTCCGTCGTGAGGAACGTCCCCGAGAAGAGGACGGCGCCGCGCGAGACGACGGTCCACAGCAGCGAGACCAGCGGGACGAGCGCGAGGAGGAACGCGACCGTGACGAGCGTCGTCGCAAGCCTGTCCGTCGCACGGCGCGGCCCCTCGACATAGCGGGACACGGAGGTGAGCGCGACCGCGTGGAGGAGCGCGGTGAGTGCGGCGACCGTCGTGGCCGTGTGCTCGCCGGTGAGGACGAGCACGCCCCACGCGACGAGGGCGGAGCCCGCGACGGACGCCCACGGCGCCCAGCGCGGCAGCCGGTTGCCCGTGAGGGTGAGCGCGGAGCTCGCGGGTGCGGTGGCGACAGGCATCAGTTGGCTCCGGAGAACTCGGCCCGGCGGGCGATGATCCAGCGCGCGACCATGTTGACCGCGAGCGTGATGACGAAGAGCGCGAGGCCCGTGGCGATGAGCACCGACACCGACAGGCCCGAGGCCTCCGGGAACTTCGCGGCGATGTTCGCCGCGATCGACTGGTGCTGGCCGGGCTTGAGGAGGAAGAACGAGAAGAGGTACCCGGGCGAGAGGATCATGAGGACCGCCATCGTCTCGCCGAGCGCTCGGCCCAGGCCGAGCATCGACGCCGAGACGAGGCCCGAGCGGCCGAACGGCAGGACGGCCATGCGGATCGTCTCCCAGCGGGTCGCGCCGAGCGCGAGCGCGGCCTCCTCGTGGAGGACGGGAGTCTGGAAGAACACCTCGCGCGAGACGGCCGTGATGATGGGGATGATCATCACCGCGAGGACGGTCGCGGCCGCGAGGACGTTGCGCGCGGGCGCCGTGTAGCCGGCGAACAGCGGGATGAAGCCGAGCGTGTCCGAGAGCCAGCGGAAGATCGGGTCGAGCACGGGGGCGAGCCACAACGCGCCCCACAGGCCGTAGACGACCGACGGGATCGCGGCGAGCAGGTCGATGACGTAGCCGAGCGCCTGCGCGGCACGGCGCGGCGCGTAGTGCGTGATGAACAAGGCGATGCCGAGCGACAGGGGCACCGCGAGGCCGAGCGCGAGGATCGCCGAGAGGAGGGTGCCGAAGACGAGCGGCCCGACGTACTCGAGGAGTGACTGGCCGTTCATCCAGGAGATCTTCGCGAGCTCGTCGGGGCTCGCGGTGAGCGCGGGCCAGGCCCGCAGGACGAGGAAGCCAGCGACCGCCGCGAGGACGACGAGGATGAGCACACCCGTCGCGCCCGAGACGCCCTTGAAGATCGTGTCGGCGACGCGTGAGGCGCCGCTCGCGCGCAGCGACACCGCGGGCGCGGGCGGCTGCGCGTGGCCCGAAACCCGGTGGTCCACGGCCGTGGGCCCGGGCGCTGCCCAGGCCGAGCTGTCGTCGTGCATGTCCTCGTCCATCGTCGCTGCGGTCGTGCGGCGGCCGCCCGCCGGCACCCCTGCTGGGGTGCCGGCGGCGGTCGTCACGGCCCCGTGGGGGGCCTGCCCACCGCCGGGGACGGTGGAGTCCTGGGAGGAGGTGGGCACGGGGGTCACTTCACCGAGATCGCGTCGATCGCGGCCTGGATCTTCGTGCGGAGCTCGGCCGAGATCGGCGCGGAGCCGGCGACGTCGGGCTGCGCGGAGCGGGCCTGGCCCTCCTCGGAGGCGACGTACGTGAGGAACGCCTTGACGTTCGCGACGTCCGCGGCGTTCTCGTAGACCGAGCACGCGATGTCGTAGGAGACGAGGACGATCGGGTAGGCGCCCTCGGCCGTCGTCGTGCGGTCGAGCTCGATGACGAGGCGCTTGTCGGTCGCGCCCTCGGCGGCGGGCGACGCGTCGACGACCTTGGCCGCGGCCTCCGCGGAGTAGGGGACGTAGGCGTCGCCGACCTTGATGGCGACGGTGCCGAGGTCACCGGCGCGCGAGGCGTCGGCGTAGCCGATCGTGCCCTCGGCAGCCTTGACGGTGTCGACCATGCCCGACGTGCCGTTGCCCGACTGGCCGCCCGAGACAGGCCAGTCGCCCGACGGCTCGTGCGTCCACGCGCCCTCGCCGGCTGCGGCGAGGTACTCGGTGAAGTTCTCGGTCGTGCCCGACTCGTCGGAACGGTTCACCGGGATGATCGCGAGGTCGGGGAGCTCGACGCCCTCGTTCTGCGCGGCGATCGCCGGGTCGTTCCACTTCGTGATCTTGCCGTCGAAGATCTGCGCGAGCGTCTTCGCGTCGAGGTTGATGTTCGCCGCAGAGACCTGCGGGAGGTTGTAGATGACGGCGATCGGCGAGATGTAGACGGGAAGCTCGAGGGCCTCGCCGCCGAAGCAGCGCTTAGCGGCCGCCGTGATCTCCTCGGGCTTGAGCGCCGAGTCGGAGCCGGCGAAGAGCGTCGAGCCCGCGAGGAACTGCTCGCGGCCCGCGCCCGAGCCGGCCGCGTCGTAGGAGAACTGGACGTCCGGGGCGATGTCCGCGAAGCCCGCGGCCCACCCCTCCATGGCCTTGCCCTGCGACGAGGCGCCCGCGCCGGCGAGCGTGCCGCTCAGCGCTGCGGGGGCGTCGGAGGTCGTGCTGCCCGATCCGGTGGAGCCGGTGGCGCCGGGGTTCGTCGTTCCTGAGTCGCTGCAGGCGGCGAGGGCGAACGCGAGGGCGCCGACGGCCACGAGGGACCCGGCGCGACGGCTGGTGCGGCTGATGCTCACGGGAGTTCCATCCTGAAGTCTGTGCGTCGCAGGCCGTGTGCCTGCGAACTACCTCGGACGTTAGGGAGCCAAGGTTTCCCGCTCAGGTGACGACGGTGAACCGACGGTGAACAGCCCCCGAAGTCGTCGGATGCCTCGCGTGCGCGCAGTACACAGTGTCGTGCGCGGGTCTGGACGTGCCGCGCACGACAGAGGGGGCCGCCCCGGCAGCGCCGGGACGACCCCCTCCGTCGTGGACGTCTCAGTCGTCCGTGAGCTTGTAGCCCAGCCCGCGGACCGTGACGAGCAGCGTCGGGCTGCCCGGGTCGGCCTCGATCTTCGCGCGGATGCGCTTGACGTGGACGTCGAGCGTCTTCGTGTCGCCCACGTAGTCCGAGCCCCACACGCGGTCGATGAGCTGACCGCGCGTGAGCACGCGGCCGACGTTGCGCATGAGCAGCTCGAGGAGCTCGAACTCCTTGAGCGGGAACGCGACTTGCTCACCGTCGACCGTGACGACGTGACGGTCGACGTCGAGGCGCACGTTGCGTGCCTCGAGCACCGCGTCGTCCTCCTCGACCTCGGCGCGCGCGCTCGACGCCGCGGCGGTCGCGGCCGTCACCTCCGCGTGCCGGCGCAGCACGGCTCGCATGCGGGCCAGCAGCTCGCGGAACGAGTACGGCTTCGTCATGTAGTCGTCGGCCCCGATCTCGAGCCCCACGACCTTGTCGATCTCACCGTCCTTCGCCGTGAGCATGATGACCGGCACGTTCGAGCGCACGCGCAGCTCACGACACACCTCGATGCCCGAGAGGCCCGGCAGCATGAGGTCGAGGAGGACGAGGTCCGCCCCGCCCTCGTCGAACGCTGTGAGAGCGTCGGGGCCCGTGCCGACCGCGACGACCTCGTACCCCTCCCGACGGAGCTGGTACGTGAGCGGCTCGGCGTAGGACTCCTCGTCCTCGACGACCAGGATGCGGGTCATGCGTTCTCTTCCTCCTCGGCGACGAGCGTCGCCCGTCCGGCTGCTCCCGCCGCGACGTGCGCTGCGGGGATCTTCACGGTGAACGTGGAACCCTGGCCCGGCTGGGACCAGATGGTGATCTCGCCGCCGTGGTCGGCGACGACGTGCTTGACGATGCTCAGGCCCAGGCCCGTGCCACCGGTCTCGCGCGAGCGCGCCGGGTCGACCCGGTAGAAGCGCTCGAAGATGCGGTCCTGGACGTCGCGCGAGATACCGACTCCCTGGTCGACGACCGAGATCTCGACGAAGTCCTGTGCGCTGCGGACCCCGACGGTGACGGCCGAGCCGTCCGCCGAGTAGTTGACCGCGTTGTCGAGCAGGTTGCGCAGCGCGGTGACGAGCATGTTGTGGTCGCCGTACATGGCTGCGTCGAGGTCGCCCGCGCTCGCGAGGCGGATGTTGCGCCCGGTCGCCGTCGTGCGCGCCCGGTCGATCGACTCCTCGACGACCCCCCGCACCGGCACGGCCTGCACCTGCGCGAGTGCACCCGCCGACTGCAGGCGCGAGAGCTCGATGACCTCATGGACGAGCGCGCCCAGGCGCGCCGACTCCTGCTGCATGCGCCCCGAGAAGCGACGCACCGCCTCGGGGTCGTCAGCCGCGTCGTGCACCGTCTCCGCGAGCAGCGCGAGCGCCCCGACGGGTGTCTTGAGCTCGTGGGAGATGTTGACGACGAAGTCCCGACGGATCGCCTCGAGCCGGCGCGCCTCCGTACGGTCCTCCGCGAGGACGAGCACGTGGCGGGAGTCGACCTGCGCGACGCGCACCTGCAGGAGCACGTCGCCGCGGCCCGAGGGACCGCGTGGCAGCTCGATCTCGACGTCGAGGATCTCCCCCGTGCGCCGCACGGACGCGACCATGTCCTCGACCGCCTTGTGCGTGAGCGCGTCGTGCCGCACGAGCCCCAGCGCGTACGCGGGAGCCGACGCACGCACGATCTCGTCGTTCTCACCGACGACGACCGCCGCCGAGCGCAGCACCGCGAGCGCCCGCACGAAGCCCTCGTCGAGGTCCGCCGGCGGGCCGACGGGCGCGACACGCTCGCGCCGCTCGTTCCACAGGAACAGGAGCGTCGCGAACACGCCGGTGACGAGGCCGACGACGCCGGCGACGACGATGAGGAGTCCTTCCACGTGCCCCAGCGTAGGGGGCTCTCGCGCGTCCACCTCACCGCGCGAGGCTCACCGGCCGAGTGCTCGCCCGAAGTTCACCGAGGGCGCTCCTGCCGTTCACCTGAGCGTGGCACACCGCTGTGACAGTGGGTCGGGGCCGACGTGCCCCCGGCCACCATGGCCGTACGACCACGCTCGGGCGCCCACGCGGTGCCCGGCGACGCCGGCCGGAACGCCGGCCACGACGTGAGGAAGTGGACATGCGCGGGATCTTCGAGGCCGAGCTCCGGCAGATCGGTGACGACCTCACCGCGATGGCGAGGCTCGTCGAGTCGGCGATCAAGGACGCCGGGACGGCGCTGCTCGAGGCCGACCTCGAGCTCGCCCAGTCGGTCGTCGAGAAGGACGGCGAGATCGATGCGCTCGAGCGTGACCTCGACGAGCGGTGCGTGCTGCTGCTCGCGCAGCAGGCTCCTGTCGCGACGGACCTGCGGGTCGTCGTCTCGGCGCTGCGCATCTCCTCGGCGCTCGAGCGCATGGGCGACCTCGCGCGGCACATCGCGCAGGTCGCGCGCGGCCGCTACCCGCGTCCCGCGGTCGCCGGTGACGTCGCGGCGACGTTCGCGCAGATGAACGCGGCTGCGGTGCACGTCGCCGAGCGTGTCACGCAGCTCCTCGAGACGCGTGACCTCACGCTCGCGCACAAGATCGAGCGTGACGACGACCAGCTCGACACGCTCCACCAGGACACGTTCGCGGCACTCCTCGGCGGCGGCTGGGAGGGCACGCCTCAGGAGACGGTCGACGTCACGTTGCTGGGGCGCTACTACGAGCGTTTCGGCGACCACGGCGAGGCGATCGCGCGGCGCATGCTCTTCCTCGTCACGGGCGTCTTCGAGACGGAGTCCTGACCGCCCGACCACCACGCCCCTCCCGCCCGGCCACCCCACCGCCGAGGATTCTGCGCAGATAGCTACTGGGAGTAGCCATCTGCGCAGAATCCTGGGGCGAGGCGGGACCGAGTCGGCCGTTGAGACGCAGGCCGAGACGCAACGACCCCCGGGAGCTCGGCTCCCGGGGGTCGCGTCGTACGCGTGAGGTCAGACGGTCACTTCTTGCCCTGGTTCGCGACGGCCTTGATGGCCTCCGCCGCGGCGTCCGGGTCGAGATACTGGCCCGGCTTCACCGGCTTGAGGGTCTCCTCGTCAAGCTCGTAGACGAGCGGGATGCCCGTCGGGATGTTGAGGCCCGCGATGTCCTCGTCGGAGATGCCGTCGAGGTACTTGACGATCGCGCGCAGCGAGTTGCCGTGCGCGGCGACGAGCACCGTCTTGCCAGCCTTGAGGTCCGGGACGATCTCCGCGTCCCAGTACGGCAGCGCACGCTCGAGGACGTCCTTGAGGCACTCGGTGAGGACCTGCGGCGCGTCGGCGTAGCGCGGGTCGGCATCCTGCGAGAACTCCGAGCCGACCTCGATCGGGGGCGGCGGGACGTCGTACGAACGACGCCAGAGCATGAACTGCTCCTCGCCGAACTCGGCGAGCGTCTGGGCCTTGTCCTTGCCCTGGAGCGCACCGTAGTGACGCTCGTTGAGGCGCCACGAGCGCTTGACGGGGATCCAGAGGCGGTCCGCGGAGTCGAGCGCGAGGTGCGCGGTGTTCATCGCACGACGCAGGAGGGAGGTGTGGACGACGTCCGGGAGGACGTTCGCGTCGCGGAGGAGCTGGCCTCCGCGCTTCGCCTCCTCGACGCCCTTCTCGGAGAGGGCCACGTCGACCCAGCCGGTGAACAGGTTCTTGGCGTTCCACTCGCTCTCGCCGTGGCGGAGCAGCACGAGGGTGTAGGTCATGGTTCCTATTGTGACGCACGCGGGCGGGTGCGCACGGGGGACCTCGGTCCGTGGGACGTCGGCAACGTCGTTCAGCGGCCCAGGGAGGTGCGGAGCGTCGCTTCGTCGGCGGGGCTCAGCCCGCAGGCGGCGGCGACGTCGAACGTCGGGGTGCGGACGACGGCCGTGCGGCCGTCGTGGAGGACAGGTGCGGGCAGCGCTGACGCGCCGAGGACCCGCAGGTCGAGGGACGCGGCCTGGTTGCCGACGAGCACGGGCTCCGCACCGTCGTCGGCCCCGTCGCCGTCGTCGGCGTCGAACCAGTCGCCCCCGTCCGTCGCGAGAACGACCGACGACGCGCCCGTCGAGCGCAGGGACGCAAGCGTCGGCTCGCACTCGATCTCCCACTCGACGACGATGCGCGACCCGTCGCGCACCCGCGCGGGCAGCGACTGCAGGCCCGTCGTGTCGACGACGTCCGTGAGCTCGCCGGGCCGAGGGTCGACGACGCCCGCCGACCGGACGCGCCACCCGGGCGGGGCCTGGACCGCCCGGAGGGTGACGGGCGCGCCGAGACCCGTGATCCGCAGTTCGGTGCCGGCGAGCGCGACGGGGTCCGTGTCGGCGTCGCGCGTGAAGCCCCACGCTGACGCGCTCACGCGCGGCCAGCCGATCCCGCCGACGACGACGATGACGACGAGCACGAGCCCGGCGGCGAGCGCCACGACGCGGCGCGTCCGGGACGGGGCGGGGACGAGGAGGTCGAGCGTCACGTCGCGCTCGGTCGACGGCGCGGTCATCGGACGTCCGTCCTGAGTGCACGCACCTGCTCGGCGTCGAGCCCGCACTCGACGGCGAGGTCGAGGCCCGGCGTGCGTGACACCCACGTGGCGTCGGGGTCCTTGCCGAGGGTCGTAGGCAGGAACCCGAGGAGCTTGACGTGCGCGACCGCGGTCATCGGCCAGAGGTAGAGCGTCGTCCCCTCCGGGGCCTCCCCCGCGCGTTCGCGGGACGTCGAGACGACCGACGGGTTCTCGCGGACGAGCGCGAGCGCGGCGGGGCAGTCGAGCTGCCACGCGACGACGACGCGGGAGCGGTGCGTGAGCGGCGCGGGCAGGGTGAGGTGCTCGGGGCCCGCATCGTCGTGGATGTCCGCGGACGGGGCGGCGACGCCTGCGTGGACGATGCGCCAGCCCCGCGGGGCCTCGACGCTCTCGAGGGTCACGGGGACGTCGGGCCCTGGCCGCTCGACGATGAAGACGGAGGCGGTGCCGTGCTCGTCCCGCGACCCGTCGGCCCCGACGTACGAGAAACCGACGTCGGCGACGCCGGGCCACCATGTCGACACGACGATCGCGCCGACGAGCGTCGCGACGCCGGCGGCGATCGTGGCGTTCCGGCGGCGCCGGGAACGGGGCGGGACGAGGAGGTCGAGCGTCGCGTCCCGTCCTGCGTCGGGAGCCGGTGTTGTCTCGGTCATTGTCACAATGTACTGTGCCAATAGGACAACGACAACACCTCACGGAGACCCGATGCGCAACCTCGCTCTCGCGCCCGTCCTGGGCGTCCTCCTGCTCGTCGCCATCGGCCTCGTCGCGCTCCTCATCTCCCGCGCACGCGCCACGCCCGACGACGTCACCTGGCTCGCCGGCACCCGCGATGTCACCCCCGACGAGCGGACCGTCTACGCCGACCACCTCACCCGGCACCGCACCTCGCGCCTCTGGTGGGGCGGCGTCGGCCTCGCCGTCGCGCTCGCCGCGAGCCTCACCCTCAACGACGGCACCTTCACCGTCGGCACCAACGCCATCGGCCCCGCCGGCGACATCCTCTTCTGCCTCGTCACCGGCATCGCCGTCGGCGCCCTCCTCGCGGAAAACTACCGGCTGCGCCGCCCAACAGGTCCCGCCTCTGCCTCGCTCGCACCCCGCACACCCCTCCCCGCCGCGGGCACCCGCCGCGCCGCCCGCGCCGTCGCCGGCGTCGCGCTCGCGCTGGGCCTCGTCGACGTCCTCGTCGCGCCCGGCGCACGGCCCGCGCTCCTCACCGTCGTCGTCCTCGTGCCGTGGCTCCTGTGCGAGCTCGTGCTCCGCGCCGTCCGCGAGCGCCCCCGTCCAGCGCTCTCGCCGCGCGCCGAGCGCGTCGACACCCGCCTGCGGATGTTCGCCGCCGTCACCGTGAGCCGCCTCGAGCTCGCCGCCGCGATGAGCGCTGCGCTGTGGCTCGTCGACCTCGACGAAACCTGGAACCTCGACGACGACGTCAGGGCCGTCGTCGCTCTCGTCGGGTTCGGCCTCCTCATCGCTGCGATCGTCGTGCTCTGGCATGCCGCGCCGCGCTCACGTGGGCGGCGGCCACTGCTCCCCCAGGACGCGCCACAGCCGCTCGTCGACGGGCGCACCGCATGATCGTCACGGTCGACGCGACCTCCCCCGTGCCCGTCGTCGAACAGCTCCGCGCGCAGGTCGCGCGCCACGTCGCCGACGGCACGCTCCGGCCGGGCGACAGCCTCCCCCCGATCCGCCACCTCGCCGCCGACCTCGGCATCGCGCGCGGGACCGTCGCCAAGGTCTACGAGCAGCTCGCGCGCGACGGCGTCGTCCGCACCGCGGGACGGCACGGGACGCTCGTCGCCGGCGCGGGCGAGGGCCCGACGCCGCCCCCCGCGCATCCCGAGGTCGACCTCGCCGCCGACGCCCTCGCGCACGTCGTCCGCGCCGCCGGGCTCGACGACGCGGCCGCGCACGCGGCGCTCGCCGCAGCCCTCGGCCGCAACCGGGGCTGAGCGCGTTGCGTCCCGGCACCCCTCAGGGGTGCCCCGACGCTACCTCCAGGCTCGGCCCGGGCCGCCTCACGACAGGGTTGCGCGCACGCACCCCTCAGGGGTGCCTGGGCGCAACCCGCCCGGCACCCGCTCACGCGACGCGCGAACGCCTCACCTTTGCCGCGTCACGGTAGACGTCGAGCATCCCGCGCGCCGCCGTCTCCCAGCCGAACCGCGCCCCGACCGCCGCCGCACCCTCGCCGAGCCGAGCCCGCAGCACGTCGTCCGCAAGCACGCGGTCGAGCGCCGCCGCCCACGCGCGCGGGTCGTGCCCGTCGACGAGCAGTCCCGACACCTCGTCGACGACGACCGTCCGCAGACCACCCACGGCCGTCGCGACGACGGGCGTCCCGCACGCCTCGGCCTCCGCCGCAACGAGCCCGAACGACTCCGAGTGCGACGGCATCGCGACGACGTCCGCGCTCCGGTACCAGTCGCCGAGCGCCGTGCGCGGCACGGGCGGGCGGAAGAGGACGCGGTCACCGACGCCGAGCCGGTCCGCGAGCACCGCCAGCTCCCGCACCGCCGTCGCGCGCCCCGACGGACCCCCGCACACGACGATCCACGGCACCGGACGCCCCTGCGCACGCAGCTCCGCCGCGGCCTCGACGAGCGTGTCGGGCCCCTTGAGCGGCTGGACGCGCCCGACGAAGAGCACGAGCGGCCCCTGCGGCAGCCCGAGCCGGTCGCGCAGCGCCGGGTCATCAGCGCCCCGCGGCCCCGGGAGCGGACGGAACAGCTCAAGATCCGCACCCGGCGCGACGACGTGGACGCGTGACGGGTCGGCCCCGTAGAGGTCGCGCAGCTCGGCCGCCTCGTCGGGCGTCGACGCGACGAGCGCATCAGCAGCCTCGACGACCTGCTCCTCACCGACCACCCGACCGTGCGGCTCCGGCACGTCACCCGGAGCGAGCGCCGCGTTCTTCACCTTCGCCATCGTGTGCATCGAGTGGACGAGCGGCACGTCCCAGCGGTCCGCGGCGAGCCAGCCGACCTGCCCCGAGAGCCAGTAGTGAGAGTGCACGACGTCGTACCAGCCGGGCCGCCGCGACGCCTCGGTCCGCAGGACGCCCGCCGTGAACGCGCACAGCTGACCGGGCAGCTCGTTCTTGTCGAGGCCCTCGTACGGGCCAGCCAGGACGTGACGCACGAGCACGCCGTCGCCGGCCTCGTGGACGTCGGGCTGCGCCGACGCCGTCGCACGCGTGAAGATCTCGACGTGCGCGCCGAGCCCCGCGAGAGCGCGCGCAAGCCCGCGCACGTAGACGTTCATGCCGCCCGCGTCGCCCGTACCCGGCTGCGCGAGCGGCGACGTGTGCACCGAGAGCATCGCGACGCGTAGGCCGTCGGCGCGCACGACCTCACGGTCCGCGAGCGCGGAGGCGACGGGAAGGTCGAGGAGGGCCATGCCCCCAGTATCGGCCACCAGTGCGTCCTGCGGCGGGTCGTGTCGCGGCCCTCACAGGGCGGGACATCCATGTCCGGATCGACACCGAAAGACCGGATGATGGGCCGGAAGTCCTACGTCGTCCCGTGTTAAATCGCAGAGAGTGGTCCTATGACTGCACCGTCGGGCACGACCCCCAACCCGCTCGAGGCGCTGCGCGCCAAGCTCGCCGCGGAGCCTGCCGTTGTCGACGCGTCCGCACCCGTCGTCGACGCCGCGACGCTGGCCGACGAGTACATCGTCTGTCACTGCACGAACGTCACCGCGGGCGAGCTGCGCGGGCTCGTCCACGAGGCCGGCTGCACGTCGCTCGAGGAGATCCAGCGCTGCACACGCGCGGGCGGATCGTGCGGCAAGTGCGTGCCGCTGCTCACCGAGGTCGTCGCGATCGAGCTCGGCCGCGCAGGCATCGCCTGATCCGAGCCCCCCTCCCCGCTCACCCTCGACTCGTAGGTCTCCAGCACCATCGAACGGCGCTCCAGACCTACGAGTCGCCCAGTTCTGTCGACTCGTAGGGCCCCAGCACCGTCGAACGGTGCTGGGGCCCTCCGAGTCGTCCCCGTGCGTCGGGGCGCGTCGTCAGGCGACGACGACGCAGCTCGGCTTCACCGGCAGGTCGAGCCGGCCGACGACCTCGCCCGAGCCGTCCTCCGCGACGCGCACGGCGACGAGGCACGCGTCGCCCTGCGACGCGACGAGCACGAGGTCGCCGCCCTCCCCCGAGGTCACGGCACCGTCGGCGCCGACCTGCGCGACGAGCGCGTGATGGCGGGGCCACGACGCGCCGAGCGGGGTGTCAGCGAGGTGCCGGAGGACCGTCGGGCGACCCTCCGCGTCGCGCTCGACGGCGAACGTCGCGAGGACGTCGGGGCCGCGCACGGTGACGTGGAGGCGCGTGCCGTCGGCCGAGAGCGAGACGTGCGCGGGGTAGGAGCCGCGCTCCGAGGGCGGGGTCGTGCAGGCAGCCTGCTCCCCGACCGCGACCCCTGCGCCGTCGGCGTCGAGGACAAAGGTCGTCACGCGCGAGTCGAGCTCGCCGACGACGAACGCGACGCCGTCGGGGTGGACCGCGACGTGGCGCGGGCCCGACCCGGGCGTGACGCGCGCACCGATGCCGTCGGCCTCGACGCGGACCTCCCCCTCCGCACCCGAAGGCCGCAGCGAGTAGCGGCGGAGCTCGTCCGTGCCGAGGTCGGCGACCCACGCGGACGCGCCGCCGGGCAGCTCCCACGCGGAGTGGACGTGCGCCTCGCCCTGGCGGTCGGGGTTCGGGCCCGAGCCGAGGTGGACGTGCGTGACGCCGTCACCCGTCGGGCGGCCGTCGGCGTCGAGCGGCACGACCGTGAGCGTGCCTGAGCCGTAGTTCGAGACGAGCAGGGCGCCGTCGTGCGGGCCCGCGACGATCGCGAGGTGGCACGGGTAGTCGCCGCCTGCGGCGAGGCGTGCAACCTCGGTGAGGGTGTCGCCGTCGACGTCGTAGGCGACGACAAGACCGTCGGGCGTCTCGCTCGTCGCCCAGAGGGTGCGGCCCGCGGGGTGGAGCTCGACCCAGGAGGCGTGGGGCAGCTCGGCAGCGGTGCCGCGGTCGACGAGGGTGCCGTCGGGCAGGAGGTCGACGCGGCGCACGCCCGAGGGCTGCTCGGGGGCGTCGTCGCTGCTCGGGTAGGTGCCGAGCCACAGGCGCACGGGGTCCACGGGGATCCTTCCGTCGGGGCGGCGCTGCCGCCGGGGATGTCCCCATCCAACCAGCACGCCCCACCCCGCACGATCCCCGTGCCCCGGGACGTCGCCGAGATAGCGGCCCCGCGCCGAGATAGCGTCTGCAGACCGCTATCTCGGCCGGGGAGCGCTATCTCGCGAAAGTCCGGGAGTGGGGGTGGGGGTCAGGCGGGGAGGCGGGAGGACGGGTCGGCGGCGAGGCCGCGGAGGACCTCGACCGCTCCCCCCGTCATCGCGGCCTCGGCACCCGCGAGCGACGGCTCGACGACGAGGTCCTCGCGCGGCGCCGTGAGCACGCGCGCCTCGAGCTCCGCGGCGACGTGCGCGCGCAGGTAGGGCTCGAGCGGACCGTAGATGCCGCCGAGGACGATGTGCGCGACGTCGGTGAGGTTGACGAAGCTCGCGAGCGCGACGCCGAGCGCCCAGCCACCTCGCGCGAGGGCGGCGAGCGCCGGCGCGTCGCCCTCGTCGGCCCGGGCACAGAGGTCGACGAGGGGACCGAGCCGGTCGAGGCCCGCCGCGATCATGAGCGCGTCCTTGCCCGCATAGGCCTCGAGGCAGCCGTGGGCGCCGCACGCGCACAGGGGGCCGTCGGGCTCGACGGTCGTGTGGCCGAGCTCGCCCGACCAGCCTCGGACGCCTCCGAAGACGGCGTGCTCGTGGACGAGGGCGCCACCGATGCCGACCTCGCCCGAGACGTAGAGGAAGCTCGGCAGGGCGCGCCTGCGGGCGCGCCACTCGGCGACGGCCGCGAGGTTGGCCTCGTTCGTGACGGTGAGACCGAGGCGGTCGAACGGAGCAACCTCGCGCAGCGCGGAGAGGTCGACGTCGGCCCAGCCGAGGTTGGGAGCGACGCGGAGCCGGTCGGCGGACGGGTCGACGAGGCCTGGCAGGGCGAGGCTTGCGCCGACGACGTCGACGCCGCGCGCTTCGAGGTCGTGGGCGACGTCCGCGGCGCGGGCGGCGAGGTCCGCGAGGACGACGGCGGGGTCGGACGCGTGGTGGTCGCCGGGGACGACGACGTCGGCAAGGACGTCTCCCGCAAGGTCGACGGCACGCACCCCGAGGTAGTCGACGTTGACCTCGAGGCCGAGGCCGGCGAGGGTTCCGCGGGCGGGCGTGAGCGGGACGGCAGGGCGTCCGGCGGTGCCGGTCTGGACGGGCTCGCCCTCGGCGAGGACGCGGGACTCGACGAGGAGGTCGACGAGCGCGGAGACCGTCGCGCGCGTGAGGCCGGTCGCGGCGGCGAGGTCGGCGCGGGAGACAGGGGCGTCGGCGTCGAGCACGTGGCCGAGGACGAGCGAGAGGTTGTGCTCGCGCAGGCTCGCCTGACGCGCGGCGGTTCCCCGGGCGGGTCCGCGGCGTGGGGGCTGCTTGCTTGTCGGCATGGGTTGACCCTACCGCCGGACGGCGATAAGTTCATCCACAATACAAATCTCGACGAGGAGACCCCATGTCGCTCACCCCCACCCCCGCTGACAAGTTCTCGTTCGGCCTCTGGACCGTCGGCTGGAGCGCCCAGGACCAGTTCGGATCCGCGAGCCGCCCCGACCTCGACCCCGTCGAGTCGGTCCACCGCCTCGCCGAGCTCGGCGCCGCGCACGTCACCTTCCACGACGACGACGTCGTCCCCTTCGGCTCCGACACCGCCGAGCGCGACCGCATCCTCGACCGCTTCAAGGGTGCCCTCACCGAGACCGGCATCACCGTGGAGATGGTCACCACCAACACCTTCTCGCACCCCATCTTCAAGGACGGGGCCTTCACCTCGAACGACCGCCGCGTCCGCCGCTACGGCCTCCGCAAGGTCCTGCGCAACGTCGACCTCGCCGCCGAGCTCGGCGCGAGCACGTTCGTCATGTGGGGCGGCCGCGAGGGCGCCGAGTACGACTCCGCCAAGGACCTCTACGCCGCGCACGAGCGCTACGCCGAGGGCATCGACACCGTCGCCGCCTACATCAAGTCGAAGGGCTACGACCTCCGCATCGCGCTCGAGCCCAAGCCCAACGAGCCCCGCGGCGACATCCTCCTGCCCACCGTCGGCCACGCCCTCGCACTCATCGCGAAGCTCGAGAACGGCGACATCGTCGGCCTCAACCCCGAGACGGGCCACGAGCAGATGGCCGGCCTCAACTACACGACGGGCCTCGCCCAGGCGCTCTGGGCCGACAAGCTCTTCCACATCGACCTCAACGGCCAGCGCTCGATCAAGTACGACCAGGACCTCGTCTTCGGCCACGGCGACCTCTTCAGCGCCTTCGCAACCGTCGACCTCCTCGTCAACGGCTTCCCGGGCGGCGGCCCCCGCTACGACGGCCCCGTCCACTTCGACTACAAGCCCTCGCGCACCGAGGACGTGCAGGGCGTGTGGGACTCCGCCGCCGCCAACATGCGCACCTACCTCCTCCTCAAGGAGCGCGCCCTCGCGTTCCGCGCCGACCCCGAGGTCCAGGAGGCCCTCGAGGCCGCGGGCGTCCTCGAGCTCGCCCAGCCGACCCTCGCGGCGGACGAGACCCTCGAGTCGTTCCTCGCCGACACCTCGGTCTACGAGGACGTCGACGTCGACGAGGTCGCCGCGCGCGGCTTCGGCTTCGTCCGCCTCAACCAGCTCGCGCTCGAGCACGCCATCGGAGCTCGCTGAGACGCCGCGCCGGGGATCCTCCGTCAGCCCCGGCGCGCACGCTCGCCAGCCGGCCCCTCACGGGGCTCGACACGGCCGGCGCAGCCGGGCGGCCCTCCCCCACCAGGAGGGCCGCCCTCGCCACATCCACCCCGTCGACCACCAGCACCCCCTTGGACACACACATGACCCTCGTCGCCGGCGTGGACTCCTCCACGCAGTCCTGCAAGATCGTCATCCGCGACGCCACAACCGGCGCCCTCGTGCGCGAGGGCCGCGCCTCGCACCCGGACGGCACGACCGTCGACCCCGAAGCCTGGTGGGACGCGCTCGTCGCGGCCGCCGCGGACGCCGGCGGCCTCGACGACGTCGCCGCGATCGCCGTCGGCGGCCAGCAGCACGGCATGGTCGCGCTCGACGCCGACGGCCACGTCATCCGCCCCGCGATGCTGTGGAACGACACGTCGTCCGCCCCCGACGCCCGCGACCTCGTCGCCGAGCTCGGAGACGGCGACCCCGAGCGCGGCGCGCGGGCGTGGGCCGACGCGGTCGGCGCCGTTCCCGTCGCGTCGTTCACGGTGACGAAGCTCCGCTGGCTCGCGCGCGTCGAGCCGGAGAACGCCGCGCGCGTCGCGGCGGTGTGCCTCCCGCACGACTGGCTCACGTGGCGCCTGCGCGGGGCGCGTTCGCTCGAGGACCTCACGACGGACCGCTCCGACGTCTCTGGGACGAGCTACTGGTCGCCGACGACGGGCGAGTACCGTCGCGATCTCCTCGCGCTCGCGCTCGGTCGCGACGACGTCGTCCTGCCCCGCGTCCTCGGCGCCGGCGAGTCCGCCGGCACGACGGACTGCGAGCTCACGCGCGGCGCCGTCGTCGGAGTCGGCGCAGGCGACAACGCGGGCGCCGCGCTCGGCCTCGGCCTCGGCGAGGGCGACGTCTCGGTGTCGCTCGGCACCTCCGGAGTCGTCGCCGCCGTCGCGACCTCCCCGACGTCCGACGCGTCCGGGCTCGTCGCCGGCTTCGCGGATGCGACCGGCCGCTTTCTGCCGCTCGTGTGCACGCTCAACGGGTCTCGCATCCTCGACGCCGCGTGCAACGTCCTCGGCGTCGACTACGACCGTCTCGCCGAGCTCGCGCTCGAGGCGCCCGCGGGCGCTGACGGGCTCGTGCTCGTCCCGTACCTCGAGGGCGAGCGCACGCCCAACCTGCCTGACGCGAGCGGGTCGCTCCACGGCCTCACGCTCGCGAACGCGACATCCGCGCACATGGCCCGCGCGTTCGTCGAGGGCATGCTGTGCGCGCTCGCCGACGGACTCGACGAGATCGTCCGGCACGGGACGACGCCGCGCCGCGCGATCCTCGTCGGCGGTGGCGCGAAGTCGCCCGCGGTGCGCGCGATCGCCCCCGTCGTGCTCGGCGTCGACGTGCTCGTACCGCTCGCGGGCGAGTACGTCGCGGACGGTGCGGCACGGCAGGCCGCGTGGGCGCTCGCCGGCGGCGGGGAACCGCCTGCCTGGGACGATCTCGCGGGTGCGGGTGAGTTGGTGCGTGCGGATCTCAGCGCGGAGGGACGCGCGACGACCAAGCGCGTGCGGTCGCGTTATGCCGCCGCCCGAAGGCACGTCCTCGACCGGGCTTGAAATTCACCCGATCCTTCTCGCCAGGCATTCCTGGGAAAGCCGCAGGGCGTGAGGTGGCGTGGTGCGTCCATCATCGGCCGACGCTTGCGCGCTACGTGCCAGACGCCGCGAGGCCCGACGATCGTCGTCGTCGGGCCTCGCGGGACGGAATCGTCGGGGGCGATTCCGGGAAATGCAGCGTGCTCAGTGAGCGGCTTCGTAGGCGGCGCGAATCTCAGCAGAGATGCGGCCACGGTCGTTGACGGTGTATCCGTTCGCGCGCGCCCATTCACGCATGACGGTCGCATCCGAGCTGCCGCGCTTGCGAGCGGTGCGGGCGGGGGCGGCTGCGCGTCCACCACGGGCGATGCGACGTCCGTGGCCGACCCAGGGTGCGAGAGCGGCGCGAAGGTCGGCCGCGTTCTTGTCGTTGAGGTCGATCTCGTAGGTGACGCCGTCGAGCCCGAACGTCACGGTCTCGGTCGCCTCACCACCGTCGATGTCGTCCTCGAGAATCACCACTGTCCTCTGTGCCATTTCTTGTCTCCGGCTTCGTCGTCGCGTGAGTGGTCGAGCAATTATGTTCACGGACGTCGGGCGCCGTCAAAAGATTCTGTGCAGCCGCAGGCTCACGATATTGCCACTATTGGGGAGCTGCCGCCCAGGGTCGCCTGATGAGACGGGGAAGCGCCAGCGGGGATCACGGGTCGGGCCGCAGGGATTCGCCCGGAGAATGGCACCCCTCGACGCGCAGAGGCGTCGTCAAGAAGAAGCGTCAGCGCTCTCGCGCGGCGGTGTTGTTCGGCGCGACGGAGACGCCGTCGCGCTCGGCCTCGAACTTTGCGAGCGCCTCGCGCTCGCTGCGGTCGGCACGCATGATCGCGCGGATGCCGAGCCAGAAGAGCACGCCCACGCCGACCGAGGGGACAAGGGCGCCGACAGCGTCGAGGAAGGGTTGCACGCCTCCATCGTACGTTCGTGCACCGCCGACGGGGAGCCCGCAGCGTGAACTTCGAGCTCGACGCGATCGCCGCGGCGTTCATCGGCGGCACGGCCGTCACGGGCGGTATCGGCAAGGTGTCCGGCGCGATCATCGGCGCGCTCATCATGGGCGTTCTCAACATGGGTCTGTCGCTCATGAACGTGCCCGCCGAGTGGCAGCAGACCGTCAAGGGTCTCGTGCTCCTCGCGGCCGTCGCGTTCGACATCCTCAACAAGCGCCGCAACGCCGCCGCCTGACCCAACCGACCCAGGATTCCGCGCGTATGGCTGCTGCGAGTAGCTATACGCGCGGAATCCTGGGGAGGAGCGGGCGTAGCACGAGTCCGGGCTTCTGGTCACCGGGGGTGACCAGAAGCCCGGACTCGTGCGTCACCAGGGGCGACGTCGGTCAGAGCGGCTTGACCAGCGGGAACGTGATGGTCTCCCGGATGCCGTAGCCCGTGATCGCCATGAGCAGGCGGTCAAGGCCCATGCCCATGCCACCGCTCGGCGGCATCGCGAACTCCATGGCCGTGAGGAACTCCTCGTCGAGGACCATCGCCTCGTCGTCACCCGCCGCGGCGAGCAGCGCCTGCGCCTCGAAGCGCTCGCGCTGGATCACCGGGTCGACGAGCTCGGAGTACGCCGTCGCGAGCTCGAAGCCGCGCACGTAGAGGTCCCACTTCTCGACGAGACCCGGCTTGGACCGGTGACCGCGCGTGAGTGGGCTCGTCTCGACCGGGAAGTCACGCACGAACGTCGGCGCGACGAGGTGGTCGCCGACGTGGTGCTCCCACAGCTCCTCGACGAGCTTGCCGTGGTTCTGCTTCTTGGGGTCGACCTTGAGGTCGAAGCGCTCCACGAGCGCGAGCAGGTGCTCGACGGTCGTGTCCGCGGTGATCTCCTCGCCGAGCTTCTCGGAGAGCGAGTCGTACATCGTGATCTCGGCCCACTCGCCGCCGAGATCGTACTCGGTGCCGTCCGCGAGGGTGACGAGCGTCGTGCCGCGGGCTGCGACGGCCGCCTGCTGCACGAGGTCGCGCGTGAGGGCGGCCATCGTGTCGTAGTCGCCGTAGGCCTCGTACGCCTCGATCATCGTGAACTCGGGCGAGTGGCTCGAGTCCGCTCCCTCGTTGCGGAAGTTCCGGTTGATCTCGAAGACCTTCTCGATGCCGCCGACGACAGCACGCTTGAGGAAGAGCTCGGGAGCGATGCGCAGGAAGAGCTCCATGTCGAACGCGTTCATGTGCGTCGAGAACGGACGAGCCGCGGCACCGCCGTGGATCGTCTGGAGCATGGGCGTCTCGATCTCGATGAAGTCGCGCTCGTGGAAGTTCTCGCGCAGCGACCGCACGACGGCTGCGCGCGTGCGCACCATGTCGCGCGCCGCGGGGCGCGTGATGAGGTCGACGTACCGCTGGCGGACGCGCGCCTCCTCGGAGAGCTCGGCCGTCGAGCCGTCCTCCCGCTGGTAGAGGTTGGGCAGCGGGCGCAGCGACTTCGCGGCAAGCTGCCACGTGTCGACGAAGACGGAGAGCTCGCCGCGGCGCGACGAGCCGACCCGTCCGCCGACGAAGAGGTGGTCGCCGAGGTCGACGTCAGCCTTGAACGCCGCGAGGCGCTCCTCGCCGACGGCCGCGAGCGAGAGCATCGCCTGGAGGCGCTCGCCAGCGCCGTCCTGGACGGTGACGAAGCAGAGCTTGCCGGTGTTGCGGAGGAAGACGACACGTCCGGCGACGCCGACGACGTCGTCGGTCTCGACGCCCGCCTCGAGGTGGCCGTACTGCGCGCGGACCGCGGAGATCGTCGTCGTCACGGGCACCGAGACGGGGTAGGCCTCCTGGCCGGACGCGAGGAGTCGCTCGCGCTTCTCCTTGCGGACCCGGATCTGCTCGGGGGTGTCGTCCGCCGGGGCGGCCGAAGGGTCCTGGATCGCGGGCGCGTCGCTACGCGTGGAGTCGGAGGCAGTCACGCGCCCAATCCTACCGACCTCCAGCGCCCCCCTCCCCTGGAAAACGCCCCGCGAGATAGCGCTGCCAGGACGAGATAGCGCGCCTCACGCGCTATCTCGTCCGCCAACCGCTATCTCGCGGAAGTCGGGGTGGGGTCAGGCTCGGAGATCCAGGGCCAGGTCGAGGATCGGGGCGCTGTGCGTGAGGGCACCGACGCTCATGTAGTCGACGCCCGTCGCCGCGACCGACGCCGCACGCTCGAGCGACAGGTTGCCCGTCGCCTCGAGCTCCACCCGGCCCCGAGACGCCTCGAGCGCACGCACCGCCTCGACCGTCGCGCGCAGCGCGTCGTCGTCCATGTTGTCGAGCAGCAGGAAGTCGGCACCGGCCTCGACGGCCTCGACCGCCTGCGCCTGCGTGTCCGCCTCGACCTGCACCGCGACCTCCGGGAACCGCTCGCGCACCGACGCGACCGCGGCCGCGACCGATCCCGCCGCGACGACGTGGTTGTCCTTGATCATCGCGACGTCGTACAGACCCATGCGCTTGTTCGTGCCGCCGCCGCAGCGCACCGCGTACTTGTCGAGCGCGCGCAGACCCGGCGTCGTCTTACGCGTGTCAAGCACACGCGCCCTCGACCCGTCGGGCCGCACGACCGTGTCGAGCACGTCCGTCCACGCACGTGCGGCCGTCGCGACGCCCGACGCACGCGACGCGATGTTGAGCATCGTGCGCTCCGCGACGAGCAGCGCCTGGACCGGGCCCGTGAGGTGCGCGAGCACCTGCCCCGCACGCACGCGCTCGCCGTCGACGACGAGGTGCTCGACCTGCACGGGCGCGAGGTCGAAGATCTCGCACACCTGCGTGAGCGTCTCCCGCACCGCGCTGAGCCCCGCGACCGTGCCGTCCTCGCGCGCGACGAGGTCCGCCGTGCCGCGCACCGACGGCGAGATCGTCGCCTGCGTCGTCACGTCGCGTCGGTTGACGGAGCCGAGGTCCTCGTCGAGCGCCATCGCGACCGTCGCGGCGATCCAGGCCCGGCCCGGCCCGGGGTCACCGGGAAGGGTCGGGTCGGACGGGTACGCGGGCGCGTTGGGCGCGGCGGAGGCAGGCGAGATCGCCGTGGCAGGGGTGGTCACGCCCGAACGCTACCGCACGCGGGCGGGCCCGTCCCACAGGGTTCGGGCACAGCGACGGACGCCGCGGGCGCGGCTCAGTCCGCGTAGTCGGGCGCGGGTTCGAGCCCGAAGTACTCCTCGAGCGACGGGCCGCCCGCCTCGTGGACCGCGGTCGCGACCTCGACCCCGACGTAGCGCAGGTGCCACGGTTCGGCCTTGTACCCCGTCCACTCCTCGTGCGCGCCGTCGAACCGGACGACGAACCCGTACCGGTGCGCGTTCGCGACGAGCCACGCCGACGCGTCGGTCTCCCCGAAGCAGCTCATGACGCCGCACGTGTCACCCGTCGCCACGACGTCGACGGCGAGGCCCGTCTGGTGCTCGGAGAACCCCGCGCGCGCCGACGAACGCTCCGCCTGCTCGCGGCCCATCTGCGCGACCCAGCCCTCGAACGTCGTGCGCTGCTCCTGGTACGAGCGCATCGCCGAGTGCACGGCCATGGGGTTGCCGTCCTCCTGAGCGTCCGCACGGAGCTCGGCGAGCGCGTCCGCGGCCTCCGCGCGCATCGTCACGGCCGCGCCGGAGACCGGCACGAGGTCGTCGGGACGGTGCTCGAGCGGCGACAACGGCCGCAGCTTGTTGACGACGACGGTGATCGAGTCCGGCGAGTCGACGTCGTAGCCGCGGCCCGACGGCGTCGGATCGGGGGCGTCGACGGTGGGCTCGTCGGCAGGCGTGTCCGTGGGCGTGACCGTGGACGTCGGGGCCTCCGACGTCGGCGACGGCGCAGGGGTCCCGGGGCCGGGGCTCGTCGGCGCGTCCGAAGGCTCCCCGAGGACCGACGCGCCGACCGACAGGACGAACGACCGCACCGTCGGAGGCGCGAGGTTCTCGAGCGCGACGAACGCGGAGACGCCAGCGGCGACGACGAGCAGCGGCGCGACGACGAGCGCGGAACGTCGTCGCCGACGCCGCGCACGCACACGCGGAGCGGGGGTCATCCGGTGATCGTAGCGACGCCGTGCGACGTCAGCGCGCCACCGAGGTGTGGGCCCGGTGGAGGATCTCGAGCGTGCCGTCGGAGGTGAGCCGCACGTCGATCCGCAGCAGCCACGCGTCGTCCCGCTCGGGGAAGTCGGTGCGGAAGTGCCCGCCGCGCGACTCCTCGCGCTCGAGGGCTGTCGCCGCGAGGACGGTTGCGATCTGGTGGATGTTCGTCGTCTCCCACTCGGCGACCTGCGGGTGAGCGTCGACGACGCCGGCGGGCCGCGGCCCGCCGTTCGTCGGCACCGCGGCGAGACGCTCGAGCGACGCGAGCAGACCCTCGCGCGAGCGCAGCACGCCCGGTCCGGTCGCCGCCGCGCGCTGCACGCGCGAGCGCATCGCGGCCGCGACGAGCGCCGTGCGGCCCTCGTGAGGGACCGGTTCGACGCGCGTGAGCTCGCCCGACGCGAGACGCGCGGCGACGTCGACAGCCGCGCGGTGCGCGAAGACGAGCCCCTCGAGGAGCGAGTTCGACGCGAGGCGGTTGGCGCCGTGCACTCCCGTGCACGCGACCTCGCCCGCGGCGTACAGGCCCGGCACCGTCGAGCGGCCATGGAGGTCCGTGACGACGCCGCCGGAGTGGTAGTGCTGCGCGGGAGCGACGGGCACGAGGTCCGTCGTCCAGTCGATGCCGTGCTCGAGCAGCCGCTCCGTGATCGTCGGGAACCGCTCGCGGAGGAAGTCCGCGCCGAGGTGACGAGCGTCGAGGTACACGTGGTTGGCCTCGGTGAGGCGGAGCCGCTCGACGATCGCGTGCGCGACGACGTCGCGCGGCGCGAGCTCCGCCATGGGGTGGACGTCCGGCATGAACCGCACGCCGTCGATGTCGACGAGGAGCGCGCCCTCGCCGCGCACGGCCTCCGAGACGAGGGTCAGCTGGCCGCGCACACCTGAGCCAGCCCACAGGACTGTCGGGTGGAACTGGACGAACTCGACGTCGCCGAGCGTCGCCCCCGCACGCAGGGCGAGCGCGTCGCCGTCGCCCGTCGCCTGCACCGGGTTGGTCGAGGAACGGTACACCTGGCCGATGCCGCCCGTCGCGAGGATGACCGCTGGCGCGAGCACCGCACCGACGCCGTCGCGCCGACCCTCGCCGATGACGTGGAGCGTCAAGCCCGCGACCGCGCCGGGGACCTCGCGGCCCTCGGCGTCGAGCGACGCCGGCCCCTGGAGGAGGTCGAGGACGAGCGCGTGCTCGACGATCTCGATGCCCGGATCGCCCAGCACGGCCTCGAGCTGCGCGATGAGGGCGCGCGAGATCTCGGCGCCCGTCGCGTCGCCGCCCGCGTGCGCGATGCGGTCCGCATGGTGCCCGCCCTCACGCGTGAGCGCGATGTCGCCGTCGGCTGCGAGGTCGAAGTGCGCACCGAGACCGACGAGCTCGCGCACGCGGTCGGGGCCCTCGGTGACGAGCACCTCGACGGCCTCGCGGTCGCACACGCCGACGCCCGCGACGAGCGTGTCGGCCAGGTGCGCGTCCGGGGAGTCGGTCGGCGCGAGCGCCGCAGCGATGCCGCCCTGCGCCCACACGGTCGAGCCCGACGAGAGCTCGCCCTTGGTGACGAGCATGACCCGGCCGTCGGGGCCCAGACGCCGACGCAGCTCGAGCGCCGCCGTGAGGCCCGCGATGCCGGAGCCGACGACGACGACGTCGGCGTGCGCCGTCCAGCCCGGCGCGGGCGCCGTGAGGCGTCGCGCAAGGACGGGACGGGTCTGCTCGATCGCGACGCTCGCGGCGGCGCTCGTGAGCGCCGGGTCGAGCGTCATCACGCGAGGTCCGTCGCGTCCTGCGGGGCCCCGTGGCCCTGGAAGCCCGCGATGGGCAGGCCCGACGCCTCGAGGCCGTAGCCCTCAGGCACGAGACCCGGCTCCTCGTTGATGTCGACGATCCTGTTGTCCGCGTCGACGAAGACGACGTGCGGCATGAACGTGCGCGCGTCGGCGTCGTTCATGAGGCCGTACGCGATGAGGATGACCGTGTCGCCCGGGTGCACGAGGTGCGCGGCCGCGCCGTTGATGCAGATCTGACCCGAGCCGGGCTCGCCGGGGATGACGTAGGTCGACAGGCGTGAGCCGTTCGTCACGTCGACGACGTCGACCTTCTGCCCCGCGACGAGGTCGGCGGCACGCAGGAGGTCGGCGTCGACCGTGATCGAGCCGACGTAGTGGAGGTCCGCCTGCGTGACCGTGGCCCGGTGGATCTTCGCGATCATCATGGGGCGCTGGAGCGACGCGGGAGGTGTGGTGTTCATGAGGGATCCTCAGGCCGTGGCGCCGCCCGCGCTCGGCGGGACGACGTCGACGGCCGTGTTGTCGATGAGTCGGGTCGTGCCGACGCGCGCCGCGACGAGCAGCAGCGCGCCGCCCGCGAAAGACGCGGGCACGTCCTCCACGGTAGTCGGGTCGACGAGCGTGAGGTAGTCGGGGTCCACCCCGGCGGCCTCGAGAACGGCCGTCGCCGCCGCCCGGACGGCGTCCGCGCCCCGCTCCCCGGCCTCGGCGCCGGCGCGCAGCGCGCCGGACAGCGCGAGCGCGCGGGCGCGCTCCTCGTCGCTCAGGTAGGCGTTGCGCGACGACAGTGCGAGGCCGTCGGGCTGCCGCACGATCGGCACGCCGACGATCTCGACGGGCAGCTCGAGGTCGAGGACCATGCGCCGGATCGCGAGGAGCTGCTGAGCGTCCTTCTCACCGAACACCGCGACGTCCGGGGCGACGAGGTTGAGGAGCTTGAGGACGACCGTGAGGACGCCGTCGAAGTGCCCCGGGCGGATCGCGCCCTCGAGGACGGTGCCGATCGTGCCCGACGAGACGCGGACGATCGGCCCCGACGGGTACATCTCTGCGGCCGACGGCGCGAAGACGACGTCGACGCGGGCGCCGCCGCGCGCAAGGGTCGCGAGGTCGGCGTCGAGGTCGCGCGGGTAGCGCTCGTAGTCCTCGCCGGGCCCGAACTGCAGCGGGTTGACGAAGTCGGTGACGACGACCTGCCCCTCGGGGCCGACGGCCTCACGGGCCGCGCGCACGAGCGCGAGGTGCCCGTCGTGCAGCGCGCCCATCGTCATGACGACGGCGCGGCGCGGGACCTCACCGGTCTCCTCGAAGGCTTCGAGGTCGACGCCCGCCAGCGCCTCGGGCGACCACAGGGCCGCGTCGAGCTCTGCGCGGGTGCGGGCGACGGTCGGGCTGGTCATGGTTCCTCCGGGTGGTCCTGGGCGAGCACGTCCATGATCTCGCGTGCCGGGCCCTCGGCGAGACGTCCCGTCCGCACGGACCGCGCGGCGGCCGCGCGCGCGAGCACCCGGTAGGAGTCGAGGACGTCGAGCGCGTCTTCTTCTGCAGCGAGTCCTGCGAGCACGTCGAGGTGCTCACGCACCGTGCCGACGTCACCGCGGACGACGGGTCCCGTGAGCGCGGACATCGCGCCGGGGTCGGCGGCTGACGGCGGCTGCGCCGAGTCCGCGACGTCGGCGGCGCGCAGGGCTCCGTCGAGCGCCGCTCGGAGGAGCGGACCGAGGACCGCGCCGGGCTGCTCGACCCCTCCGGCGCCGAGCGCCTGGGCGGCCTGCGAGACGAGGACGACGAGGTGGTTCGACGCGTGAGCGAGGGCCGCGTGGTAGAGCCCGCGGCGTTCCTCGGGCAGGACGACGGGGTCGCCGCCGAGCTCCATGACGATCGCCTGACCGATCGCCTGGACGGTCGGGCCGCACGTCACTGCGAACGACGTGCCCTCGAGCCGCGCGAGGTCGAGCGACGTGCCCGTGAACGTCATCGCGGGATGGAGCGCGAGCGGGATCGCGCCTGCCGCCGCGGCGGGCGCGAGGACGTACGTGCCGAAGCGGCCGGACGTGTGGATGACGAGCTGTCCGGGCTGCCACGCCCCGAGTGCCGCCAGGCCTGTGACGAGGTCGCCGAGCGCGTCGTCCGGGACGGTGAGAAGCACGAGCTGCGCCGACCGTACGACGTCGGGCACCTCGAGGACGGGCACTCCGGGCAGGAGGGTCGCGGCGCGCTCGAGCGACTCCTCGGAGACCGCGGAGACGCCGACGACGTCGTGCTCGAGCGCGCGCATCGCGGCACCGAGGACGGCACCGACGCGACCCGCGCCGACGACGCCGACCCTGAGCCGCCCGGGGCGGGCTGTGCTCACGCGCGGAACTCCTCGTCTGCGGACCGCGCGGCGTCGTCGGGCGTTGCGGTGACGTCAGGTGCGACATCCGCGGGCATCACGGAGCGGGGCGCGTCGTCCTCGGGCACCACGGTGTCGGGCGCGGAACCGTCCGGCGCCGTGCCGTCGACCTGCGCTTCCTCCTCGACCTGCTCCACGAGCTCCGGTGCGACACGCCGCATCCACTGCTCGGGGCCCTCGGCACGGCGGGCGGAGCGGGCGCGGGCGTCCTGCTCGTCGAGCAGCCGCGCGGCCTCGCGCGACGCGAGGTGGTGGACGGACGCCTGGACGGGCCCGAGCGTCACGTGGAGCGCGACGCTCGCCAGACCGAGCCGCCGCTGCCACGGCCCCTGCTGGAGCGCGAGCGACTGCGTGCGCTCGTGCGGGACGAGCGTGAGGCTGCGGGTGAGCCTGCCGCGACGGATGACGAGGCACCGGCCCGTGACCGCGTACCCGTTGCGACGCCACGTGAGCGGGTCGAGCCAGCGGGCCGACCGTGGGCTCGTCGTGAACCCGCCGTCGGGCCCCTGCCCGTCGAGGCCGGTCGCGAGGAGCGCGAGCGGGTCCTCGACGCCAAGGTCCGGCAGGACGAGCCACAGGGCGTCGAACGCCGTGGCGCGCGGGCCGACGGGCAGCAGGAGCGTCGAGACCTCCTTGGTGTCCGTGCCGAGCACGTAGCCCGCGACCGTGACGTCGACGCGCCACCAGTCCTTGCGCCGCCACAGGAGCGGCTGACGCATGCGGATCGCCTGGACACGGCCGGGCGGGATCGTCTGCGACCGCGTCTCGAGGAGCCCCGAGCGCGACCGGATGCCGTCGGGCGAGACCGCGCCGACGAAGTTCGCCTCGGAGACGAGCCGCTGGAACACGTACCCGCCGAAGCCGAACAGGGCGGGCAGGAGCGAGAAGATCGGTGCGGCGCTCGAGGTGACGACGACCGCGACGACGACGCCCACGACAAGGAGCAGGAGCACCGGCGTGACGAACGAGCGCAGCACCGAGCCGAACGTCGTCCCGAACGGCACCTCGTAGAGGACCCGCTCGGGCGCGACCGGGGCCTCCTCACCCTCGGCGACGTCGACGCCCGCGGCGCGCGCGAGCAGCTCCGCGCGCAGGGCGTCGGCCTCGGCTCGCCGCAGGAAGCCGATCGCGACGCCCGAGCCGGCGCCACCGGCGACCTCGAGCTTGAGCTCGGCGAGCGAGAACGCACGTGCCAGGAGGGGTTGGACGATGTCGACGGCCTGGAGCCGGTCGAGGCGCGCCTGCTTCTGCTGCCGGAAGACGATGCCCTTGCGCAGGTGGACGGCGTCCGTGCCGATCGCGTAGCGCGTGAAGCGCCACGCGACCCAGCAGTACAGCCCGACGACGAGCAGGACGACGGCGACGCCGCCGAGCAGCCAGAGGAGTCCCACCCCGCGCGCGAGATCGGCGGCCTCACCGAGGTCCCCGAGGTTCTCCGCCGAGTTCTGCAGGACGATGAACAGGAGCACCGCGATGACGGTCCAACCGCGCACGACGGGCGTCACGGGATGCATGCGCCGCCAGGCGAGCCCGGTCTCGGGCTCGAGCTCGGGCGCGGTGCTGCGGGCGCTCACAGCCCGGCCAGCCGCGCCTCGCCGCGCGACGCGAGCCGGTCGCGGAGCCGTGCGGCTTCCGCCGGGTCGAGGCCATCGATCGACGCGTCAGTCGTTGCCGCAGCCGTGTGGAGCTGGAGCGACTTGATGCCGAAGATGCGCGCGAGCGGGCCCTGCGTCTCCTCGACGTACTGCATGCGCCCGTACGGCACGACGACGAGGTTGCGGAACATCACACCCTTGCGGATGAGGAGGTCGTCCTCGCGCTCGACATAGCCGATCGCGCGGACCTGCCGCACGACGACGATCGCGATCCATGCCCACAGCACCGCCACGACGCCCGCGAGCACCCAGAACGCGGGATGGACGAGCACCGCGAGGACGACCCCCACGAGGAGGGGCACGACGAGCGTGAGGGCGACCGCGATCTGGCGGGCCGGGACGAGTCGGGGCGAGACGCGCTGCCAGGTGATGCCAGGCAGGTCGAACGGGCTGGGCTCGGTGGTCATGCGCACAGTGTCCCACCAGCGTCGGACATCGTGCCTACACGGAGGTCCTTCCTGGCCGCGACGGCGAGCTCGGCCGCGAGGTGCTGCGCGGCGGCCGCCTCGAGCGGCCCGACGTCGACCTTGACGGGTCCGTCGACGAGATGCACGGCGACCGTGACGACCCTTGCTCGGCGCAGGAGCGGCCCCTGCTCGAGGGCGACGCCCTGGACGCGGTGCAGCGGCACGAACGTCACGCGCGGCGCGAGCCGCCCCGTGCGCACGAGCAGCCCGTCGCCCGCGAGCGCTGCCGTGCGCACGCGCCACGTGAGCGGCGCGAGCCACCACGCGCGGTCCGGCATCCGCAGCACGCTCACGGGGGCACCGTCGACCGTCGGGTCGGGGTGGATGACGCCGCGCGCGCCGGGCCAGAGGTCGGCGAGCAGCCGACGGTCGACCCGGGCGAGCGCCGGGAGCGCCTCCTGCGCGACGGTGAGCGCGGTCGCGGCGTCGGCCGCGGGCAGGAGCGCGCCCGAGAGCTCGTCGTCGTCGGTCTCGTCGTCCGAGCCGTCGTCGGAACCGGTGAGCACCGTGACCGTCCAGAGGTCCGCGCCCCACCACTGGGGGCGAGTGCCGAGCCGCACCGCGTGGACGCGGCCCGCCCGCACAGTCTTCTCGGTGCGGGTCGCGAGCCCCGACGCGACGTGGAGGTCGCCTCCGGCGCGCTCGACCGTGCGGCCCGTGCCCTGGTCGATCTGCGTCCACGCGCGTCGGCCCGCGAACGCGACCCCGCCGGCGGCGAGGAAGAGCCCCTCGCGCGCCGCGGGCACCGTGAGCGCGACGACGGCGAGCACGAGCGACCCGACGAGCGCGGCCGCGACCGGGTCGCGCAGGACGAACGCGCGCACGACGGTGCGGCGGTCGGTGCGCACAAGCCGCACACGCGCGGGTCGGCGGTCGTCGCCGGGCGCAGCGTGGTGCTCGCCCGACGTCCGGGCCCCTCCCGGCGCCGGGCGGTCGGCGTCGGGCGCAGGGTGGTGCTCCGCCGTCGAGCGCGCCGAGCCGGAACCTGCGTCGGGCGCGGGACCCGCCGTCACCTCGTCCAAATGGGCGGCCCCGTGGCTCAGCAGCCGCTCGCGCATCGCCTCGGCGGCCTCGCGCCGCTGGTGACCGACGGTCATCGGCTCGTCACCGTCCGCGACGAGCACCGTGAGCTGGGCGAGACCGAAGAGGCGTGCCCCGACGGACGACGCGAGGTCGACCCCGTCGATCCGGTCGAGCCGTACGCTCGTGCTCGTGCGCGCCCGTCCGGTGGACCGCTGGTGGAGGACGTCGTCGTCGAGCGCCCACCACGTCCTGCGACGTGACACCTCCGACCACAGTGCGATCGCCACGACGACCGCGACGGCGAGCGACGCCCAGCGCGGGTCCGTCGCGGTGCGCGTCGCCCAGTCGAGCACGCCGCCCACGTCCTCGGCCTCCCGGAGCGCGAGGTACGCGCCGATGCCTGCCAGGCCGAGGAGCGCGGAGAAGGACTCGGCGACGTCGCTCAAGGGGTGGGCGCGGAACCACGGGAAGTCGAGGTCAGGCTCGGCAGCCTCAGGGGTCGCAGCGGGTTCCGCAGGCTCAGGGGGTGGGGCGGGCTCGTGCTGCGGCTCCTCGGTGTCGGTGACGACGCTGCCGTCGGGGGCGACGGGCGCCGCGGAGACCGGCACCGAGGAGTCGGGCGCCGAGGAGACGGGCGCCGTCCCGCGCGCCTCTCCGGGCAGCACCTTGTCGGGCGCGGACCTCGCGAGAAGCTCGTCCCGCAGCGCCTTCGCCTCGTCGGGCGCCAGACCCTTGACGGGGATCCCGAGCCCCGGAACCTTGACGACGAGCGACGCGATCCCCAGCCGGGTGTCGATGATCCCCTCGGAGAGCTCGACCGACCGCACGCGCGACCACGGCAGGCTCCTCACGCTGCGGACCCACCATCCCGAGCGGGCGACGAACGCGTCGTCGGTCGCAGTCCACGCGAGCCCGCGGACGTGCGGACGCGCGGTCGCGAGGATCCACACGAGCCAGAGCGCGAGGACCGCAGCGGCGAGCCACGCCCAGCGCGTCCAGAGGAGCGCGACGGCCGCGCTCAGGGTGAGCGGCACACCAAGCCACCACAGCGCCGTCTCGCATCGCGCCCGGACCTGCCGTGGCGAGGGCAGCACCCAGTCGATCGCCTCGCTCCGCACCTGCATCCCCCACTCCCCCGCGACGTGACCGGGAGAGCCTAGCCCGCGACGCTCGCCCGCGCAGTCCGGCGAACGGCTACGCCGGCGTGGCGTTCGCCGAGCGCGGTGGCGTCCCGTCGTCGTCGCCGTCGCTGCCGCGCACGCGGCACCAGCGTTCGACGACGACGCCCGCGACCGTGAGCGTCACCGCGGCGAGCGCTGCGAGGCCCGCCCACAGGGCCTTGCTCCTCAGCGCCGCGACGTCGAGGTTGCCCGCGACGAGCAGGACGTGCGCGAGGTACCAGCCGGTGAGCGCAGCGCCCGTGAGCGCGGCCGACTGCGCGAGCACGAGTGTGCGCGCCGCGCGGAGCCCGGACAACGACGGACGCCTGCCCTGCGTGTACCGGCGCACCGCCCACCCGAACCAGAGGACGACCGCTGCGAGCAGCACGAGCGTCACGGCCACCGGCCACGCGACGCGCCCGACGACGCCGCCGCCCTTCTCGACGAGTGCAAGCACGCCCCACCCGAGCGTCGCGGCCGCGATCGCGAGAGCGACGAGCCAGCGCACCCGGAGCCCGGAGGTCACGGACGTGACCCCCCGTCGCCTGACGTCCAGTCGAGCCGCAGCCAGCGCACGCCCTCACGGTCGGGGGCCGTCGCGGCCAGCGCCGCGACGGGGCCGCCGCCGAGGCCGGGCAGCACCGCATCGGGCTCGATCTCCGCCCACGGTGCGAGGACGAACGCACGCTCGTGTGCGCGCGGGTGCGGCAGCTCGAGGTCGTCGGTGACGCCGACGACGCCCTCGTACGTGATGAGGTCGACGTCGAGCGTCCGGGGGCCCCAGCGGACGTCGCGCGTCCGGTGGTGCTCCTGCTCGACGGCGTGCGCGACGCGCAGCAGTGCGCGGGGCGCGAGCGTCGTGCGCACGAGGAGGACGGTGTTGAGGAAGTCAGGCTGCTCGACGCCCCCGACGGCTGCGGTGCGCGCAAGGGGCGCGACCTTGAGCACCTCGAGGCCGGGCGCGCCCGCGAGGTCCTCGATCGCCCGCGTGAGGATCTCGCGCGGGTCGCCCATGTTCGAGCCGAGGGCGAGAACCGCCTTCACGGGACCGGCCGGGGCGCGGTCCATGAGGTCGGGCTCAGGCACAGGGACGGGGTCGACGAGGCCGGTCGCGGGATCGTCGTCGGACGGCGCGAGCGCCGGGATCCCGGCCGGGGGCGGCGGCACCGGTGCGGGCGCGGCCGCGGGCCGTACCGCGTCGGGAGCGGCGGGCGCACCGATCGTCGCGACGGACGTCGCCGGTGCGGCAGCGGGGTCGAAACGTGCGGACGGCAGCTTGACGCGGTCGCGACGAATCGCGACGACGACGTCCCCGAACGGCACCCCGACAGGTGCGGACGGCTTGTGGACCGCGACGTCGACCGCCGCGACGAGCGTGTGGTCGAGAGCCGCCGACGCGATCTGCTCCGCGAGCGTCTCGACGAGCCGCACCGCAGGACCGCCGAGGATCTCGACGACCTCGGCGGCGAGCTCGGCGTAGTTGAGCGTGTGCGCGAGGTCGTCCGACGCGGCCGCACGACGCGTGTCGACGTGGACGGTGACGTCGGCGACGAACGTCTGCCCCTCGGCCCGCTCGTGGTCGAGCACGCCGTGGAAGCCCGTCGCGGACAAACCCGTGAGCCGCACCTGGTCGAGCTGGCGGCCGTGGGCGTCGAGAACCGGGCCGGGCAAGATCGTCACTTCTGCTCCTCGGTGTTCAGGGTGCGCGGCCGGCGTGCGCCGTCCCACGCGCGTGCGACCCGGACCGCGTCGACGGAGCCCGGGACGTCGTGCACCCGCACGCACCAGGCGCCGGCCGCCGCGGCGAGCGCGGAGATCGCGGCCGTCGCACCGTCACGTGCGAGCGGGGGTGCCGGCTGCCCGTCCGGCCCTGCGAGCAGCGTACCGAGGAACCTCTTGCGCGAGGCGCCCACGAGCACGGGAAGATCGAGCGCGAGCAGCTCGTCGAGGGCCGCGAGCAGCGGCCAGTTCGCGGCGCCGGGCTTCGCGAAGCCGAGGCCCGGGTCGAGGACGACCTGCTCACGCGCGACACCCGCGGCCACGAGGTCGGCGACGCGCTCGGCGAGCTCATCCCGGACGTCGGTGACGACGTCGTCGTACACGGCGAGGGAGTCCATGACGTCGGCGTGACCGCGCCAGTGCATCGCGACGTAGACGACGCCCGTGCGGGCGACGACGTCGTAGATCCCGGGCTCGGCGAGGCCTCCCGAGACGTCGTTGACGACGACGGCGCCAGCCTCGACCGCGCGTGCCGCGACGCGGGCACGGGTCGTGTCGATGCTCACGGGCACGCCGCGCGCCGTGAGCTCACGGACGACCGGGAGGACGCGCGCAAGCTCTTCGTCCTCCGGCACCCGTGCCGCCCCGGGACGGGTCGACTCGCCGCCGACGTCGACGAGGTCGGCTCCCTGGGAGGCGAGGAGCACGCCGTGCGCGACCGCGGCCTCGGGCCCGAACCACTCGCCCCCGTCCGAGAAGGAGTCGGGCGTGACGTTGAGGACGCCCATGACGAGCGTGCGGTCGAGGCGGGCGAGGCTCGCGGGGAGCGGAGCCGGGTGGTCGGGGCGGGGCACAGGCGTCAGCCTAGCGGCGGGCGTTGCGGGCCCTGTCAGCGACCGAGGACGAGGCTCATGGCCTCGGCACGCGTCGCGACGTCGCGCATCTGGCCACGCACGGCGCTCGTCACGGTGCGGGCGCCGGGCTTGCGAACGCCGCGCATCGACATGCACAGGTGCTCGCACTCGACGACGACGAGGACTCCGCGCGGCTCGAGGTGCTCGACGAGCGCGTCGGCGATCTGCGACGTCAGCCGTTCCTGGACCTGCGGGCGTCGTGCGAAGACCTCGACGAGGCGTGCGAGCTTCGACAGGCCCGTGACGCGGCCGTCGACACCAGGGATGTACCCGACGTGCGCGACGCCGTGGAACGGCACGAGGTGATGCTCGCACGTCGAGTAGAGCTCGATGTCCTTGACGAGGATCATCTCTTCGTGGCCGATGTCGAACGTCGTGCCGAGCACGTCCGCAGGGTCCTGGCTGAGACCTGCGAAGACCTCCGCGTACGCGCGCGCGACGCGGGCCGGCGTCTCGCGCAGGCCCTCGCGGTCCGGGTCCTCCCCGACCGCGAGCAGCAGCTCGCGCACCGCGGCCGCCGCCCGGTCGAGGTCGACCCTGCGGTCCGGAAGCTCTTCTGCGTTCGTCATTCCGACACCTCGTTCCCGACGGCCCCGCCCGGCGTGCCGCCGTCGGGCACCTCGCCGATCGTCTCCGCGGGGTGCTCCTCGCGGCCCGTGCCCTCATCCTGCGGGACGATCGGCGCGTCACCGCGCTCGGCCTTCTCGGCGTCCGTGAGGACCGGGGGACGTGACGAGACGGTGCGCTGCTCGCTCGAGAGCCACACCTCGCGCGGGGGGCGCTTGACGACGGGCGCGAAGATCTCGGCGAGCTCGGCCTCGTTGAGCGTCTCCTTCTCGAGGAGCTCGAGGACGAGGTGGTCGAGGACGTCGCGGTACTCGACGAGCACCTCCCACGCCTCGTCATGGGCTGCGTCGACGAGCTTGCGGACCTCGTGGTCGACCGTGCCGGCGACGGCCTCGGAGTAGTCGCGCTGGTGACCGATGTCGCGGCCGAGGAACGGCTCGCCGTCCGTCGAGCCAAGGCGGATCGCGCCGACGCGCTCGCTCATGCCGTACTCGGTGACCATCTTGCGGGCGGTCGCCGTGGCCTTCTCGATGTCGTTCGACGCGCCGGTCGTGGGGTCGTGGAAGACGAGCTCCTCGGCGACCCGGCCGCCCATCGCGTACGCGATCTGGTCGAGCAGCTCGTTGCGGGTCGTCGAGTACTTGTCCTGCGTCGGCAGGACCATCGTATAGCCGAGGGCGCGGCCGCGCGGCAGGATCGTCACCTTCGTCACGGGGTCCGTGTAGCGCATCGCCGCCGCGACGAGCGCGTGGCCGCCCTCGTGGTACGCGGTGATCTTCTGCTCCTTGGTGTTCATCACCCGCGTGCGCTTCTGCGGGCCGGCGATGACACGGTCGATCGCCTCGTCGAGCGCGCGGTCGTCGATGAGGTGCGCGCCCGAGCGCGCCGTGAGCAGCGCCGCCTCGTTGAGGACGTTCGCGAGGTCCGCGCCCGTGAAGCCGGGTGTGCGCTTGGCGACCATCGCGAGGTCGATACCCTCGACGATCGGCTTGCCGCGCGCGTGCACCTTGAGGATCGCCTCGCGGCCCTTGAGGTCCGGGGCCTCGACGGCGACCTGGCGGTCGAAGCGGCCCGGGCGCAGGAGCGCGGGGTCGAGGATGTCGGGGCGGTTCGTCGCAGCGATGAGGATGACGTTCGCCTTGGGGTCGAAGCCGTCCATCTCGACGAGGAGCTGGTTGAGCGTCTGCTCGCGCTCGTCGTGCCCTCCCCCCATGCCGGCGCCGCGGTGGCGGCCGACGGCGTCGATCTCGTCGACGAAGATGATCGCCGGGGAGTTCTCCTTGGCCTGCTGGAAGAGGTCGCGGACGCGGCTCGCGCCGACGCCGACGAACATCTCGACGAAGTCGGAGCCGGAGATCGTGTAGAACGGGACGCCAGCCTCGCCCGCGACAGCGCGTGCGAGGAGCGTCTTACCGGTTCCCGGGGGGCCATAGAGGAGCACGCCCTTGGGGATCTTGGCGCCCACGGCCTGGAACTTCGCGGGCTCCTGGAGGAACTCCTTGATCTCGTGAAGCTCCTCGACGGCCTCGTCGGCGCCCGCGACGTCGGCGAACGTCACCTGCGGCGACTCCTTGCCGACGAGCTTGGCACGCGACTTGCCGAAGCCCATGACCCGGCTGCCGCCGCCCTGCATGCGGCTCATGAGGAAGAAGAAGATGACGCCGATGATGAGGAACGGGACGAGCACCGAGAACATCGACGCGAGAAAGCTCACGCGCGCGATCTCGGAGTCGTAGCCCTTCGCGAGGCTTGCGGCAGAGACCGCGTCGACGACGTCCGGGCCCTGGGGCTGGACGTAGAAGAACTCGACGACCTTGCCCTTGTCCGTCTTACCGTCGACGAACGGCTCGGTGAGCGTGAGGCGCACGCGCTGGTCGCCGTCGACGACGACTGCACGCTCGACCGTCGTCCCCTTGAGCAGGGCAAGGCCCTGCGACGTGTCGATGCGCTTGACGCCCTGGCCCGCGAACACGGCGAAGCCGATCCAGAGCAGCACGACGACGAGCAGGACCCACACGAGGGGGCCCTTGGCGATCTTCTTGACGTTCATCGGCTACGGGCGTACCCGTTCCTTCCGCTCGCGGGAGTTCCGCTCCCGACCGTACATCGCGAGGCTGGACCATTCCTGCGTGTTCGCCCAGGGCAGGACGGCCGGGGCCGGGGCGTCCCGGTGCCGGGACGCCCCGTGGTGCTCAGCGCTCGTAGACGTGCGGCGCAAGCGTCCCGACGAACGGGAGGTTGCGGTACTTCTCCGCGTAGTCGAGGCCATAGCCGACGACGAACTCGTTGGGGATGTCGAAGCCGACGTAGCGGACGTCGATGTCGACCTTCACCGCGTCGGGCTTGCGCATCGCGGCAGCGATCTCGACGGACGCCGGGCCGCGCGAGCGCAGGTTCGACAGGAGCCACGAGAGCGTGAGACCCGAGTCGACGATGTCCTCGACGATGAGCACGTGACGGTCCGTGAGGTCCGTGTCCAGGTCCTTGAGGATCCGGACGACGCCCGAGGACTTCGTGCCGGAGCCGTAGGACGACACCGCCATCCAGTCCATCGTCGCGGCCGTGTGCAGGCGGCGGGAGAGGTCGGCCATCACCATGACCGCACCCTTGAGGACGCCGACGAGCAGGAGGTCCTTGCCCGCGTAGTCCGCGTCGATCTGCGCGGCCATCTCGTCGAGACGGGCGCCGATCTGCTCCTCGGTCAGCAGAACGTGATCGATGTCGTTGCCGATGTCGGACAGGTCCACGAAAGGGCTCCTCAGGGTGCGGGACGGTGTCCCTCAAGCGTGCCACACCTGCGACGGACGGTGACCCGTCCGGGGAGCGGGACGGGCCCTTGCCCCCGCCACGCGACGACGAGGGCGTCGAGCGCGAGGACATGGGTGCGGGCGAGCGCGCCGTCGCTCGCGCCGACGGCGACGGCCCACGCGCGCAGCGCGCGGCGCCTCACGGCCGCGGGTGCGGCCGCGAGCGTCGCGCAGTCGAGGCTCGCAGCAGCAGGAACGCCCGACGTCCCGGTCACCGCGCGCTCGGAGGCGTCGGCGAGGAAGGTCACGACGGCAGCGTCGGCGAGCAGCCGGGCGGCGTACGACGCGAGCGCGTCGTCGTCCTCCCGGAGCTGCTCCGCCGTCCGGGCGAGCGCCGGCACGACACCCGGCCCGAGGACGTCCGTGAGCAGCGGCAGGACCCGCGCACGCAGGGCCGAGCGGCGCGGCGCGGCGTCGTCGTCGGGCGCGGGCGTGTTCGTCGGGTCGTGCCACGGCTCGAGCCCCTGCTCGGCGCAGACGCCGACGGTCACGGCACGCCCGAGGCCGAGGAAGGGACGCCGCACGCGTCCGCGCACGGGTCGCATGCCCGCGAGGGAGCGAGCACCCGCGCCGCGCGCGAGCCCGAGGAGCACGCCCTCGGCCTGGTCGTCGAGCGTGTGCCCGAGGAGAATCGCGCCGTCAGCCCCGCCCGGCAGCGCGTCGAGCGCACGCTCGAGCGCCGCGTGCCGCGCGGTCCGCGCGGCCGCCTCGGGCCCGCCGGTCGCGTCGACGACGACCCGGACGACGTCGGTCGTCAGCCCGAGCGTCCGGCACGTCGCCGCGGCACGCTCCGCGACGACGTCGCTGCCCGGCTGCAGACCGTGGTCGACGACGACGACGCGCACGGTGCGGCCCGCGGTCCGGTCGCCGCGCGGGCGGGGCGGGAGAGCGTCGGCCACGGGACCGTCGGGCACGGCTGCGTCGGGCACGGCAGCGTCAGGCACGGGAACGTCGCCGACGGGACCGTCGGGCGCGGAAGCCGCGGCGCGACCCCGCGAGGGCCGCAGCCCGAGCTCCGCCGCGAGGCACGCGACGAGCGCGAGCGAGTCCGGACCGCCCGAGCACCCGACGACGACGGGCGCCGCCCCCGGCAGGTCCGCGAGCGCCGCCCGCACCGCCCGGCGCCCCGCGACGGTGTGCGGGGTCGGCAGGCTCATCCGTGGACGCGCCGCACCCACGCGGCGGGATCGGCGAGCTCGCGCGTCGTCGGAAGGTTCTCGGGACCGTCCCACACCGCGTTGAGGCGGCGACGGCCGACCCGGATCATCGCGCCCCGCACGAACGCCGCGCCGTCGGTGTACTGCGCAAGCTTCTCGTCGAGGCCGAGCATCTTGCGGAGCACCGTGTCGACGGCCCCGCCGCGCTGCGAGCGCCGCGCGTCGAACGACGCCCGGATCCGCCCGACGCCCGGGATAACGTTCTCCCCGACGCGGTCCATCATGACGTCGGCATGCCCCTCGAGGAGCGACATCACCGCAGCGATCTCCGCCATCGTCGCGCGCTGCGACGGCGAGAGCAGACGAGTGCCGAGCGACGTGCCCGCCGGGGCGCGCACGACCCGCCCGAGGGTCGACGCCCACGTCCGCGCTCGTCGACCTGGACCGCCGCGGCCGAGCTCCGCGCCGGACCCGACGACGTCGTCGAGCAGCGCCCCGACCCGTCCCCGCAGATGGTCCGCGAGCCACGGCGCGGCCGCGAACTGCAGGGCGTGCGTCTGCTCGTGGAGCGCGACCCACAGCGCGAACGGGTCCGGCCGCGCGTCGAGCGCACGGCCCACCCGCAGGACGTTCGGCGCGACGAGCAGCAGCCGGCCCGGCTCCCCGGGCCGCGCGACGTACGGGTCGAACTGGCCGAGGACCCGCGTCGAGACGAGGGCGAGCGCCGCACCGACCTCGGCGGCACCCGCAGCCTGCACGACGACGCCGGGCGCACGCGCACCAGCGCCCTCCGCAGACGCGGGAGCCGTGCCGCCGAGAAGCACCTCCATGCCCTGCGACGCAGCCCGCACCCACGACGCACGGTCGACGACGTGCACCCGCGAGAGCAGGCCCGGGTCGTCGACGACGTCACGCCCGTCGGCCGGGGACATCGCCGTGACGTCGAGGACGTGTGGCACCGCGAGCGACGCCGCGCGCCGCAGCCCCTCGACGTGCGCGACGAGCACCCCGCGATCGTCGACGGGGCCCGCCGGGGCGAGCAGCGCACCGAGGCCCCGGACCGCGTCCCAGTCGACGGCGGCCCACAGGTCAGGGCTCGGACGGCGCTCGGACGTCATCCGCACCCGCACGCCGCGAGGCGCGTCACGAGCTTGTCGATCGTCGCGCGCGCGTTCCACGCGTTGCCGTCGGGGAAGTCGTCGACGAGCACCGCGAACACGAGCAGGCGGCCGTCGGCCGTGACGACCGTGCCCGCAAGACCGGAGACGTTCGGGAGCGAGCCGGTCTTCGCCCGCACCCTGCCGCGCGCGTCGGACGTCGTGAACCGCTCGTGGAGCGTCCCCGAGACCCCCGCGAGCGGCATCTGGAGCGCCGCCTCGCGCAGCGCGGGCGTCGCGGGGTCGACCATGCGCAGCAGAAGCTCGTTGAGCAGGCGCGGTGAGAGCCGCGAGCCGTCGCCGAGGCCCGAGCAGTCCGCGAGCTTCGCACCCGTGAGGTCGACGCCGAGCGCGCCGACCGCGTCGAGCACCGCCGCCGTCGCACCCTGGACGGAGCCGGACAGGCCCGTCTCGATCGCGACGATCCGGCCGACAACCTCGGTGATCGTGTTGTCCGAGGTCTGCAGGAAGTACCCGACGACCTCCGACAGGGGCGCGGACGAGACGCGGCCGACCTCGGCAGCGCCCTCCGCCGGGTTCGCGCGCGCCGCCGTGCCCGTCACCGTGACGCCGGCCTTCTCGAGGGCACGCGCGAAGTCGCGCGCGGCAGCGAGCGACGGGTCCGGGTGGCGCTGCGCGTACGTGTCGTCCGTGCGCCGCGCGACGTCGACCGCGATCGCGGTGACGGGGGCGGCATAGCCAGCCTCGACGCTCTTGGGGTCCCAGGACGGTGCGACGGACGGCCCCGTGAAGAGCGAGTCGTCGACACGCAACGTCACGGAGTCGAGTCCCGCCGCCGCGACGGCGTCCGCGACCTGGGCGGCGAGGTCCGCGAGACCGGCACGGCCGTTGACCTTCGCCGGGTCGCCCGCACCTGCCGCGAGCATCATGTCGCCGCCGCCGACGAGCGTCACGGTCGATCCCGCGAGGAGCGCCGTCGTGTCGAGCGTCCGGTCGGGGCCGACCCGCGAGAGGCCCGCGGCGGCCGTGAGGAGCTTCGCCGTCGACGCCGGCACGAAGTCCGTCGTCGCCGCGCGCCCTGCGATGCCCTGCCCGGTCGCCGCGTCCGTGACGAGCACGCCGACGCGCTTGCCGACGTACTTCTCCTCGTCGGCGAGCTCCGCGACGAGCTTCTCGACCGATGTGGCGGACGGCACAGGCGCGTCCGTCGGAAGCGTCGCCAGCCCGGACGTGAGCGCAGGCCCCGTCGTCGCGCCGGGAGCCGTCGGGAACGGCGCCGGAGGCGGCGCGACCGGCGCGTTCGTGAGAAAACCGGGGACGACGTCGAACGTGTCGGCGACGAGATATCCGCCGCCGGCGAGCAGCGCGAACGTCGTCGTCGCAGCTGCTACTCGTGCCGCCAGACCCATGACGTTCCTCCCGCACCTCGGTCGCGGTTCACACCTTAGCCTCCGTGTACGTCACACTGGACCCGCAGGACGACGGCGACCGAGCAGCGTGCCCCGTGCCCCGTACGGTGGACGCGGCGTGAACCGTCACCTGGCACGACCACGCCACCAAGGCTCACGGGCCCGCGCCCGTGCCCCGCGGGACGAACGACGAGAGGTGCTCGGGACGGCGACGGCCGCCCGTGTCTGGAGGAAGAGCAGTGGAGTTCGACGTCACGATCGAGATCCCCAAGGGTCAGCGCAACAAGTACGAGGTCGACCACCACACCGGTCGCATCCGTCTCGACAGGATGCTCTTCACCTCGACGCGCTACCCCGACGACTACGGCTTCATCGAGGGCACCCTCGGTGAGGACGGCGACCCGCTCGACGCGCTCGTGCTCCTCGAGGAGCCGACGTTCCCGGGCTGCCTCATCAGGTGCCGCGCGCTCGGCATGTTCCGCATGCGCGACGAGGCCGGCGGCGACGACAAGGTGCTGTGCGTCCCGACGGGCGACCAGCGCGCCGCCTGGCGTCAGGACATCGACGACGTGTCCGACTACCACCGGCTCGAGATCCAGCACTTCTTCGAGGTCTACAAGGACCTCGAGCCCGGCAAGTCGGTCGAGGGCGCCCACTGGGTGGGTCGCGCCGAGGCCGAGGCCGAGATCGAGCGGTCGCGCCAGCGCGCGATCGACTCGGGTTACGCGCACTGACGCGTCCCCCTGCACGGGAACGGGCGGCCGGCTGCTTTCGCAGCCGGCCGCCCGTTCGCGTGCGCCGAGGGCCGTCAGGGACGTCCCGCGTAGGCCATGGTCTCCGCGTAGCGGACCGGGACCTCCCGGACCGGGACGCCCGGGCGCGCGGCCTCGATCATCATGCCGCCGCCGGTGTACATCGCGACGTGGCGGATCGTGTTCGGGTCCGAGGTGTTGTTCGCCCAGAAGATGAGGTCTCCCGGGCGCATGTCGGCGTACCTGATCTTCTTGACGCGCACGTACTGGGAGCGGCTCGTCCGGGTGATGCCGACGCCTGCGGCCTCCCAGGCGCGCATCGTGAGCCCTGAGCAGTCGTACGTGTTGGGGCCCGTCGTACCCCAGCCGTACATCTTGCCGATCTGCGTGCGCGCCCACGCGACGGCCTTGCGGCCCTGGGCGGCGCTGCCGACCGCGGTGCCGGTGCCGAGGCCCGGGGCCTCGGTCGTGGGCGGCTTCGTCGGCTCGGGCTTCGGGGTGCGCGTCGGCGCCGGGGTCGGGGTGGGCGTCGGCCGTTCCGTCGGGGCCGTCGTCGGCTCGGTCGTCGGCTCGCGGGTCGGCTCGCGCGTCGGTTCTGTCGTCGGCTCGCGCGTCGGCTCGCGGCTCGGCTCGGTCGTGGGCTCGCGCGTCGGCTCGGTCGTCGGCTCCTGCGTCGGCGTCGTCGGCGGGGTCGTCGGCGTGGGGCGGGAGGTCGGCGGGTCCGACGGCTCGCGCTCGGCCTCGGCCTGGTCCTCGCGCTGCTGCTCGCGGTCACGGTCGATGCGGTCCTGGCGTGCGCGCTCGGCCTCGACGGTCGTGCTGCGGGCAGCGGCGAGCTGGGTGATGAGCGTGTCGCGGCGCGCCGTCGCAGAATCGGCCGCGGCCTGGGCCGCCTGGGTGAGGCGGTCTGTCTCCGCCCGCGCCTTCTCGGCCTCCGTCGCCGCATCCTGCGCGGCCGTGAGGGCGTTCGCGGCGTCCGTCCGCAGGACGTCGGCGACGAGGGCGTCGGCCCGGAACTGCTGCACGGCCGCGTCGGCGGCGGAGCCGACGGTCCGCAGCGACGAGGTGCGGCGGACGACGTCGGTGATGCCGTCAGCCGTGAGGACGGCCTCGAGGGTCTGGATCGAGCCGCCCGAGCGGTAGCGCTCGAGCGCGATGCCGGCGAGGACCTTGCGCGAGGCCTCCATGGTCGTGAGGGCGTCGGCGAGCTTCGCGTCCGCGGCGGCCGCCGCGGCCTGCGCGCTGTCGAGCGCGACCTGCGCCGTGAGGTAGCGCTCACCTGCGGTCGCGGACCGCGCCCATGCCTCGTCGGCGACGGTGCTGAGGCGCGCGAGCTCGACCTCGATCGCGGCCACGGATCCCGCGACTGCGGCCTCGCTCGCGCGGGCCGACGCGACGTCGTCGTCGCTCGGGTCCGCGAGCGCGGCGGGCGCGGCGAGACCGAGGACGAGCGCCGCCGCGACGAGCGCGGACGCGGACCTGGGGATCCGGGACTGGCGGGACATGGAGCCTCCGAGACGGGACAGCGGTGCACGACGAGGCTAGTCGCCTTCGATCCCGTTGTGAACTCCCACCTCAGGAACATCGCGAGTCACATCAGTCACATGAGCCACAGGAGCCCCGCCAGCCACAGAGATCTCATCATGCGGATGGCCCGTTCCACCCCGTGACCACGTCCGCCTAGAGTGGCCGCCATGATCCGTCGAATGTGTCGCTGACACCCCCGCACTCGCGCCCGGCCACGCCGGGCCCCGGTGCGGACACGCCCCCAGGGCGACGACGGGACCGCACCCGTCCGTGCAGCGACGACGATCATGCGAGTCGCACCACGGCACCAGGACACCGTTCGACGCCCGCCCACCCGCAGGCCGCGAACACCCACCTGGAGCCACCCATGAGCAACGCCGACTGGTCCTTCGAGACCCGCCAGATCCACGCCGGACAGACGCCCGACCCGACGACCGGCGCCCGCGCGCTGCCGATCTACCAGACGACGTCCTTCGTCTTCCCCGACGCCGAGACCGCCGCCGCACGCTTCGCGCTCGCCGACCTCGGCCCCATCTACACACGCCTCGGCAACCCGACGACCGGCGTCGTCGAGGACCGCATCGCCTCCCTCGAGGGCGGCGTCGGCGCGCTCCTGCTCGCCTCGGGCCAGGCCGCGACGACGTTCTCGATCCTCAACCTCGCGGGCGCGGGGGACCACATCGTCGCGAGCCCGTCGCTCTACGGCGGCACCTACAACCTCCTCGGCCACACGCTGCGCAAGCTCGGCATCGAGGTCTCGTGGGTCGACGACCCGCACGACCCCGCGCAGTGGCGCGCCGCCGCCCGCCCCACGACGAAGGCGTTCTTCGCCGAGTCCATCCCCAACCCGCGCTCCGACGTCCTCGACATCCGTGCAGTCGCCGACGCCGCGCACGAGGTCGGCGTCCCCCTCATCGTCGACAACACCATCGCGACGCCCTACCTGCTGCGCCCCTTCGAGCACGGCGCCGACATCGTCGTCCACGCGGCGACGAAGTTCCTCGGCGGCCACGGCAACTCTATCGGCGGCGTCATCGTCGACGGCGGCACGTTCGACTTCGGCCAGGACCCCGAGCGCTTCCCGGACTTCAACGAGCCCGACGTCACGTACAACGGCCTCGTCTACGCGCGCGACCTCGGCAAGGACGGCCTCTTCGGCGTCAACCTCTCCTACATCCTCAAGGCGCGCGTCCAGCTGCTGCGCGACGTCGGCGCGTCGATCAGCCCGTTCAACGCGTTCCTCATCGCCCAGGGCGTCGAGACCCTCTCGCTGCGCATCGAGCGCCACGTCGCCAACGCGGAGAAGGTCGCGGCGTTCCTCGAGGCGCAGGACGCCGTCACCACCGTCCACTACGCGGGACTCGAGTCCAGCCCGTGGCACGCGACGGCGCAGAAGTACCTCCCCCGCGGTGCGGGCGCCGTCCTCGCGTTCGAGCTCGACGGCGACGCCGAGGTCGGCCGCGCGTTCGTCGACGCGCTCGAGCTCCACTCGAACCTCGCGAACATCGGCGACGTCCGCTCGCTCGTCATCCACCCCGCGTCGACGACGCACGCGCAGCTCTCGCCCGAGGAGCAGGCGCTCTCCGGCGTGACGCCCGGCCTCGTGCGCCTCTCCGTCGGCCTCGAGCACATCGACGACATCCTCGCGGACCTCGGCCGCGGCTTCGCGGCCGTCGCCGCGCTGCGCACGGGCGCCAAGGCGACCGCCTGATGTGTACCGACGCGGCGCCGACGAGCGACGGCCAGGCCCACCCCGGGACGTTCCCGGACGGCACGGTCATGCCCGACGGCGCCGCGTCGGCACGCCCTGCCTCGGTTCCGTCGGATGATGGTGCCGTGAGCACGACGCCCGCACCCCGCCCGCGCCGCCTCGCCCCGCCGTTCGCGGGCGCGACGCCGCGCCCCGGCACGGACGTGCCCGTCCTCCCCGCCCCGCAGCCCGCGCCGAGCGGCGCATGGCAGCAGGGCGACGAGCCCGGTCGCCGCCGCTTCTGCGACGTCGGCACGCTCGAGCTCGAGTCGGGCCTCGAGATCCCCGACGTCACCGTCGCGTACGAGACGTGGGGCACGCTCGCGCCCGACGGCTCGAACGCCGTCCTCGTCCTCCACGCCCTCACGGGCGACTCGCACGTCACGGGCGACGCCGAGCCCGGCCACCCGACGCCCGGCTGGTGGTCGCAGATGGTCGGCCCCGGAGCGCCCATCGACACCGACCGCTACTTCGTCGTCGCCCCCAACGTCGTCGGCGGCTGCCAGGGCTCGACCGGACCAGCATCCCCCGCGCCCGACGGACGCCCGTGGGGCTCGCGGTTCCCGCACCTCACCGTCCGCGACCAGGTCGGCGCGGAGATCGCGCTGGCCCGTGCGCTCGGCGTCACGTCGTGGCACTTCGTCGTCGGCGGATCCATGGGCGGGCTGCGCGCCCTCGAGTGGGCGCTCTGCGGGCCCGAGGCCGGCGTCGACGTCGAGTCGATCGGCATCATCGCGTCCGGCGCGCAGACGACGGGCGACCAGATCGCGTGGGCGCACCCGCAGATCGCGGCGATCCTCGCCGACCCGCACTACAACGGCGGGGACTACTACGAGAACGCCGACGGCGTCGGGCCGCACGTCGGCCTCGGCATCGCCCGGCAGATCGCGCACGCCACCTACCGCTCGGCGACCGAGCTCGACCGACGCTTCGGTCGCATCCCGCAGAACGCCGAGGACCCGCTGCGCGGAGGCCGGTACGCGATCCAGTCGTACCTCGACCACCACGCGCACAAGCTCGCGAGCCGCTTCGACGCGAACTCCTACCTCGTCCTCACGCAGTCGATGCTCACGCACGACCTCGGGCGCGACCGCGGCGGCGTCGAGTCCGCGCTCGCGTCGATCACCGCGAAGGCCCTCGTCGTCGCGGTCGACTCCGACCGGCTCTTCCAGCCGATCGAGTCCGAGCGCATCACGCGCAACGTGCCGGGCGCGTGGCCGCTGCAGGTGCTGCGGTCCGAGCACGGGCACGACGGTTTCCTCATCGAGTTCGACCAGCTCGGGCCTGTCGTCCGGCACTTCCTCAAGCGCCTCGTCACCCGCCGCGGCTGACGGCAACCGCTGCCCGACCCGTCGGCCTCCAGCACCGTCGAACGGGGCTCCGGGCCTACGCGTCGGAGAGGCGGGGGTCCGGGCCGGCGGCGGTGCTGCGGGGGGCGCCGCGGGCAGCGCGTCCGCTCGCGAGGACGAGGCCAGCCACGCCGACGAGGAGCGCTGCCGCCGCGAGGAGCGCACCGTCCGCGAGGAGGCTCGGCAGGCCGCCCGCGAGCATCGAGACGATGCGGTCGGTGACGAGCGCGAGCACCCCGTCCGACGGCAGCGCGAGCTGCGCGACGACCTCCCGGGCCGCGACGTGTGCACCCACCAGGAGCGCGGCCGTCCCCGCGAGCGCGGAGGCCCCGCACGCCGCGAGCACGAGCCAGCGGCGGCGCGCCACGAGGAGCGCCACGACGACCGCCGCGAGGGCGACCCACGGCGCGAGCGCACCCCACGTGTCGATGACGCCGAGCGTCGTCCGTGCGCTCACGAGCTTCGCGGACGTCACGACAGGGACCTGGACGTCGAGGTCGCGCAGCGCGTCGGGCACGAGCGTGCGCAGCGCGTCGAGACGCTCGACGACTCCCGCAGCAGCCGGCATGTCCCGCAGGGCCTGCGGCACGGGGAACCGGAGCGCGTCGAGCTGTGCGACGACCATGTCGGAAAGCGTCCCGAGGTCGAGGACGACCGCGCCGTCGGCGTCGATGCCGACCGCCGGCCGGTGCGCCGCGTCGACGTCGGGGCTCGTGAGCGCCCACCGCACGCCCGCGTGAGCGGCACGCTGCGCGGTGTCCCACGCCGTCCCGAAGGCCTCGGTGCCGACGGCGTACCGCACGCCCGCTGCAACGCCGTCGCGCAGGTGTGCAGCGCCGTCCGTCACGGCGTCGTCGACGAGGCGCGACGCACCCGGGAGGTCCGCGAGCGGGCCGAGCGCCGTCGCGACAGCACCACGGACCGTCACCTCGGGGTCGAACGTCTCGAGCAGGCGCGTCGTCACCTCGTCCGCGAGCCTCTCGCGCACGAGCGGGTCGCGCGCGAGCGGTGCGACCGTCGCGACGTACGCGTCGGTGTCGTCGACCGCGCCGTGCACCCAGCGCGCCACGGGGGCGGTCGGCACGCAGACGCCGACGACGAGGACGCACAGGACGACCACGGCGCTCCGCACGACGCTCAGCATGGTGGAGAACCTACCGGAGGTCGTCCGCGGGACGCAGTGCGTCCGGGCGGTGCGGCGGGCAGGATGGGGTCATGACAGCGCCGACGCTCCCGGACCTCACCGACGTGCTCACCCGCCAGTGGACGCGCCTCGAGCGGTGGCTCGAGCCGCTCGGCGACGACCTGCTCGGCACGGCCGCGCAGCCGAGCGTGCTGCCGGGCTGGACGCGCGGCGAGCTTGTCAGCCACCTCGGTCGCTGCATGGGCTCGCTCGCGGCGGCTGTCCCGCAGCCCGCAGGGACGCGACCGGTGAGGCTCTCGGAGTACCTGGGTGGCTACAAGGCGTCGGCGGAGCACATCACGACGACGACGCGCGAGCTCGACGAACGCATCGCGGGCGACCGGCTCGCCGAGGTCTCGCGTCTTGTCGGCGAGGCCTTCGCCCACCTGCGGACGCTCGGCGACGACCCCGAGGCCGTCGTCCTCGGCAACCGTGCCCCGCTGCGGCTGCGCGACCTCGTCGTCACGCGGCTCGTCGAGCTCGTCGTCCACGCGGACGACGTCGCACGCTCGTTCGCGGACGTCGCAGCAACGCGCGGCGCGGACGACCCCGTCGACCGTGAGGCGCTCGCGCTCGTCGCCGACGAGCTGTGCGGCATCGTGCGGGCGCGTGGCGGCTGGGACCTCGAGGTCGCGGACGCGCGCCTGTGGGTGCGGCTCGCCGCGGGCCGTGTGCCCTACGACGTCGACGAGCTCGCGGTCGCCCTGCGCACGTCGTTCACCGCGGACTCCGTCCCGGACCTCGGGAACGTCCTGCCGCTCGTCTAGTCAGGGCCAGGCGGAGAAGAGGTCGACGATCCACTCGACGAACGTGCTGCGCCGCCCGCGCCGACGCTCACGTCGAACGTCACGCCGGCGTCTGCCCCCGAGGACTCCCATCGCAGCAGGCTAGCGGAGCCCGCCGTGGCTGTCTGCACCAGCCGACGCTCGGTATCGTGGCGTCATGCTGGCCGCCTACGTCGCGAAGACCTCTGCCACCGACCCGTTCGCGGGCCTCGTCATCGGGGAGCGTCCCGCCCCTGAGTCGCGCGAGCACTGGACGACGGTCGACGTCGCCGCCGCTTCCCTCAATCATCACGACCTGTGGTCGCTGCGGGGCGTCGGCCTGCCCGACGCTCTCCTGCCGATGATCCTCGGCACGGACGCCGCCGGCACGACCGCGGACGGCCGACGCGTCCTCGTCCACGGTGTCATCGGGGCGGACGGCCACGGCGTCGGCCCCACCGAGCGCCGCTCGTTGCTCTCCGAGCGTTACCCGGGGACGCTCGCGCAGCAGGTGTCCGTCCCGACCGCGAACCTCCTCGACGTACCCGACGGCCTCGACCTCACGGTCGCCGCGTGCCTGCCGACCGCGTGGCTCACCGCGTACAGCCTCCTGTTCCGGGCGTGCGACCTGCGGCCCGGCGACTCCGTGCTCGTCCAGGGGGCGGGCGGCGGTGTCGCGTCGGCCGCGATCGTCCTCGGCGTCGCCGCGGGCCTCGAGGTCTTCGCGACGAGCCGTTCCGCCGCCAAGCGCGAGCGTGCCACGGCCCTCGGTGCGGCGGCACTCGAGCCCGGCGCACGCCTTCCCCGCAGGGTCGACGGCGTCGTCGAGACCGTCGGCCGCGCGACGTGGCGGCACTCCGTTTCGTCCGTCCGCCCGGGCGGCACCGTCGCCGTCGCCGGCGCGACGACGGGCGACCCCGACGCCGCCGAGCTCACGCGCATCTTCTTCCAGGAGATCCGCGTCCAGGGCGTCACCATGGGCACGCGCGACGACCTCGCCGCGCTCGCCGCTTTCGTCGCCCGCACCGGCATCGAGCCTCCGATCGCCGAGGTCCTCCCCCTCGCGGACGCGGAGCGTGGCCTGCGCGCGCTCGACGCCGGCGACCACTTCGGCAAGATCGTCCTGCAACCATGACGGGTGATCGCCCGGGCGAGCCGTTCACGCTCGCCGACCTGCCGCCGCGCGCGCCGCTCGGCATGCCCGACGGCTGGGTCACCGACGTCCTCGGTGACGACTACCGCGCACTCACGCTCCCCCTCGCGGACGACGACGAGGGCGAGGTCGTCGCGACCCTCGTGCGCCACGACCCGGGGCTCGTCGGGCTCCGGCCCGCGCGCGCCGTCCTCTACCTCCACGGCTGGTCCGACTACTTCTTCCAGACGGGGCTCGCCGAGTTCTGGACCGCGCAGGGCATCGCGTTCTACGCGCTCGACCTGCGCAAGTACGGGCGGTCCCTGCGCGAGCACCAGACTCCCGGCTACGTCGAGACGCTCGTGACGTACGACGAGGAGATCGACGCTGCCCTCGCGACGATCCACGCCGAGCTCGGTCCGCACTGCGCCGTGCTCCTCACCGCGCACTCGACGGGCGGGCTCGTCACGGCTCTCTGGGCGGACCGCCACCCCGGGCGGGTCACCGGGCTCGCGCTCAACTCGCCGTGGCTCGAGCTCCAGGGTTCATCGATCGCCCGGACCGTCTCGACGCCGGCCGTCGCCCAGATCGCGCGCTTCCACCCGCGCACGCCGCTGCCGAACATCGACCCCGGCTACTACGCGCGGGTGGTCGACGAGCACTCGGGAGGAACCTGGGTGACGGACCCTCACTGGCGTCCCAACCCGTCGTTCCCCGTGCGCGCAGGGTGGTTGCGCGCGATCCTCGCGGGTCACGCCACGGTTGCGGCAGGTCTGTCCATCGACGTTCCCGTGCTCGTGAGCCTCTCTGCTCGAACGCACATCAACCCGCGCTGGAGCGAGGACATGCGCGCCGCCGACATCGTGCTCGACGTCGAGACGATCGCGCGGCGCGCGTCGTCGCTCGGCGACACCGTCACCCTCGTGCGCATCGACGGGGGCATCCACGACCTCGCGCTCTCGCCGCCCGGTCCGCGCGCGCAGTTCTACCGGCAGCTCGCGCGCTGGTCGCTCGCCTACGGCTGGGGCTGACGCGACTGCGCCTCGGTGCGGCTGCGGCCGACTCGGCCTGACCGACGGGAGGGGCTGCGGGTCAGCGGCACTCGGCGAGCGTCGGGCCCGTCTCGTCGCCCAGACGCCACATGCGCCACCCGTCGACCCCCGACGCCCCGACCGCGGCCGACGCCGCGAGGTCCGCGGACCAGAAGCGCTGGCCGTCGTCGAGCTCGATGATCCCGTCGGTGAAGAGCGTCGCGTGGATCGACTCCCCCCGCCGGTGTCGCACCCACACGAGCGGGGCCGGGCCGTCGAGCCGGGCCGCGAGTGCCTCGAGCGCCGGGTCCCGCGGCCCCTTGGGGGCCTGGGCGCGCGGCTCGTGCGCGGGCTGCACGGTCGCGGACGGCGCTCCGTGCCCCGGCGCGTACGACGAGCTCCGGGGTGCCGCGTACGACGACATGGGAGCAGCCGCGTAGGCAGGGGCCGACGCGGCAGGAGCCGGCGCACCGTACGGTGCGGTCTGCGGGTGGCTGGGGCCCGCGTAGGGCTCCACGACGCGCGTGTCGTGCTCGAGGACGTCGACGACCGAGTAGCGCCCGGGCGCAGCCGCCGGCGCTGTGGAGGTCGACGCTGCACGGTGCCCTTCGGCCGCGTACCCACCGGCTGCCCCATAGGACGTGGCGTCGTACGAAGACTTGTCAAAGGAGTGCGCGTCATAGGGGTGCGCGTCGTACGACGCCGGCTCCTCGAACGACGCCGCGAGCGGCGCAGGCTCGGGCTCCGGGTCCGCCAGCGGGGGCGCGTCGTCGTACACCTGCGCCGTGGTGGGCGACGGGTCGCCGTACGCCATCGCCGCCGCGAAGGACCGCGACGAGTCCCGCAGCGAGCTGAGGTCGTTGGGGTTGGTGTCGATCGACACCTCTTCGACCGACGCGAGACGTGCACGGTAGCGCGCCCCCGCGTATCCGGCGGGGTGCGCCGTCGCGCCCGTCGTGCCGGGCGCGCCCGACGGGTGGTACGGGCGCGGGTGCGTCGCGGCACGGGACGGGGTCTGGGTGACGCCGATCGCGGTGCGGGCCGGCGAGACGGGCTCGTGCACGGGCTCGTGCACGGGCGTCCGCTCCTTGACCGGCGCGGACGGGCGCGCAACGTAGGCCGACGGCTGCTGCGTCGAGTACGCCGACGGGCGCTGCGCGGCGTACGCGGACGGACCTGCGGTGTGCGCGGCCGCGGGGACGGCGCTGTGCTCGTACGGCTGCGACTGCCCGTCCTGCGGGTCCGTGACGACGGGCAGCGCCTGCGTCGAGACCATCGCGGCGAGGCGACGCCGCTCCGCCTCGTGATCGACCGGGTCGCGCGGGTCAAAGACCGACGTGCGCGTCACCTGCGACGTCGCCGCCGCGGGGGCGGCCGCAGCCGCGGTCGGCGCAGCCTCCGTCGGCTCGAGACCACGCGGACCACGGCCGCCGAGGCCGAGCGGCGACACGTCGAGGACGCGGCGGCCGTCGGTGCCCCGCAGGACACCCACCCGCAGCACCTCGACACGGCTGCCGGGCTGGCGGAGGAACTCGAGCGCGTCGAGCGCGTCGAGCGCGACCGCGGCGCACACGACGACGAGGCGCGCACCCCCCGGGCGACGCTCGCCGCCCACGACCTCCGGCACGGTCGTGAAGAGCTGGGAGCGGTCGCCGACGAACGCCTGCGGACCGCGGTGGTAGCGCTGCGCGAGCTCGGCGTCACCGAGCCGTGACGCGCTCCCCGCGCGCACGAGCGCCGACGCAAGCGTCGCCGCGTCGAGGTTCGTGACGATCTCCGTGACGACGACGCCGCCGAACCCGTCGACCGACAGGAGGAACGGCTCGTCGTGCCCGGCCCGGCCTCGCGCGACGGTGAGCAGACGCTCCCCGAGGATCGCACCGAGCCGCTGCTCGATGATCTGCTCCACCTGAGCACCGACCGCGCCCGGCGCGGGCTCCATGGCCTGCACCGCGACCGCCCTCTCGGCATCGAGCTCGAAGATCGCCACGTCAACTCCTGCTAGTCCCCGAATGCGCACGGAATACCACGCGCGGGGCCAGCCTAGGGCTTCGACGCGCGGAGCGCAGCCCCGGACCGGGCGAATCGCACCCGGTCCCGACCGAGATCAGCTGCGTCGCAGGTGCTCCGCAAGCAGCTCGGCGAGCGCCACCCCGTGCGTGCCGCGCAGGTGGTCGGCCTGCGTGCGGCACGAGAAGCCGTCCGCGACGTAGACGTCGCCGTCGGCCATCGCGTCGAGCGCGGGCAGCAACTGCTGCTCGGCGACCTTCACCGAAACGTCGTAGTGGCCCTTCTGCATACCGAAGTTCCCCGCAAGACCGCAGCACCCCGAGAGCTCCGTCACCGTCGCACCCGCAGCGCTGAGGAGCGCACGGTCGGCCTCGAAACCCATGACCGAGTGGTGGTGGCAGTGCGGCTGCACGACCGCCGTGACGTCCGAGAGGTCGGGCATCTGCCACACCTCAGGGTCCGGGCCGAGCGGCGCGGGCGCCGTGAGCAGCTCGGCGAGCGTCGTCGTCGCCCGCGCGACCGCATGCGCACGCGGGTCGTCGGGCAGGAGCTCGAGGAGGTCCGATCGCAGCACGGCCGTGCACGACGGCTCGAGGCCGACGATCGGCACGCCGTTGACGCCGAACGGCCCGAGAACGTCGAGCAGCCCTGCGAGGCGGCGCCGCGCGCCGTCGAGCTGGCCCGTCGAGATCCACGTGAGACCGCAGCACGCCTCCTGATCGGGGACGATGACGTCGTAGCCCGCCGCGACGAGCACCTCGACCGCGGCCTCGGGCACCTGCGGCGCCATGGTGTCCGAGAACGTGTCGGTCCACAGGACGACCTTCGTGCGGCCGCGCACGCCCGGCGTGAGCGGCGTGCCGTCGGCCGCGCCGAGGACGCCCGTCGTCACCGTCGCGTCCGCCGACGACGTCACAGGGACCCCGCCGCGGCGCCACAGGCGCCGGAACGGCGTCGACGCGAACGTCACCATCTTGGGACGCGCAGTGTCCATGCCGCCGACCGCGAGGATGAGCTTCGCGAGCGGACGCACCTTGAACACCGCGTTCGCGAGCGCCGCGAGCCCCGGAACCGTCGTGACGAGCCGCGCCCAGCGCGGCAGCCAGCCGAGCGAGTAGTGGTCGATCGGCCGCAACCGGCCCTGGTACGAGCGGTGGAGCACCTCAGACTTGAGCATCGCCATGTCGACGCCCGCAGGGCAGTCCTTCGAGCACGCCTTGCACGACAGGCACAGGTCGAGCGCGCCGTGGACCTCCGGAGAACGCCAGCCACCCTGGACGAGCCGCCCGTTGAGCATCTCCTGGAGCGTGCGCGCACGCCCGCGCGTGACGTCGTTCTCGTCGCGCGTCGCCTGATAGGAGGGGCACATGAAGCCCGCCCCGGCGGTCGCGTTGTCCGCGCGGCACTTGCCCACGCCCGTGCACCGGTGGACGGCCTTCGTGATGTCGCCGTCATCGTGCGTGAACGCGAAGCCCGTGCCCTTCTTCCCCGGGTGCGCGACGACCTCGCGCCGCGCCGCGGGGCGGCGCAGGTCCGCGTCGAGCGGGGCTGGGCGCACGACGACACCCGGGTTGAGCGCGTCGTCAGGGTCGAGGAGCGCCTTGAAGCGCTCGAAGAGGTCGATCGCCCCCGCCGAGTACATGAGCGGCAGCAGCTCGCTGCGCGCCCGGCCGTCGCCGTGCTCCCCCGAGAGCGAGCCGCCGTGCTTCGCGACGAGCGTCGCGGAGTCGACGATGAACCTGCGGAACACCGCTGCGTCGTGCTCGAGCGGCAGGTCGATCCGCACGTGGATGCAGCCGTCGCCGAAGTGCCCGAACGCCATGCCCTCAACGCCGTAGGACTCCATGAGCGCGTCGAACTCGCGCAGATACGCACCGAGCCGCTCCGGCGGCACCGCCGCGTCCTCCCATCCGGGCCACGCCTGGTTGCCCGACGGCGTGCGCCCGCCGAGCCCCGCGCCGTCCGCGCGGATCCGCCACATCGCGGTCGCCTCCGGCCCCGGGGGCAGGACGACCGACGCGTCCGTCGACGCAGCCTGCGCGATGCGCCGCGCCCTGTCGAGCGCCTCGTCGAGGTCCGCGCCCGCAACCTCGACCATGAGCCAACCCGCGCCCGCAGGCAGCGCCGGCACCGCGCCCGGTCCCTTGACCCGGCGCACGACGTCGACGAGCCGCGCGTCGAGACCCTCGATCGCGAGCGGGTCGAGCGCGAGCAGCGCCGGCACGTCGTCCGCGGCCGTCGGCATGTCCGGGTACCCGAGCACGACGACGACCGGCGCCGCCGCCTGCTCGACGAGCCGCACCGTCGCGCCGAGCACCGTGACGACCGTGCCCTCCGTGCCGACGAGCGCCTTCGCGAGGTCTCGCCCGTTCTCGGGGAGCAGGTGCTCGAGGGAGTAGCCCGACACCTGGCGGCCGAAGCGTCCCAGCTCGGTGCGGATGAGGGCCATCTCTGCGGTGACGAGGTCCTCGAGGCCCGGCACGACCGCGAGCGACCCCGCGCCCGCCCCCGCCGTGAAGCGCCGGCCCAGGCCGTCGACGACGTCGAGCTCAAGAGTGTTGTCGGCCATGCGGCCGTATGCGACCGCGTGAGGGCCGCACGCGTTGTTGCCGATCATGCCGCCGAGCGTCGCGCGGTTCTGGGTCGACGGGTCAGGCCCGAAGCGCAGCCCGAACGGTGCAGCAGCCTGCTGGAGGCTCGACATGACGACGCCCGGCTCGACGCGCGCCGTGCGTGCCTCCGGGTCGATCTCGTGGATGCGGTGCAGGTGACGGGACAGGTCGAGGACGACGCCGGGCCCGACCGCATTGCCTGCGACCGACGTGCCCGCGCCACGTGCCGTCACCGGCACGCGGGCCTCGCGCGCGACCTCGAGCGCCGCGAGCACGTCGTCCGTGCTTCGCGGGAAGACGACGACCTGCGGCGGCACCCGGTAGTTCGACGCGTCCGTCGAGTACTGCGCACGACGCGACGACGACGCGTCGACCTCCCCCGAGACGGCGACGCTCAGCGCCGCGACGAGGTCCGCGACCTCGGAGGGACGGGGGGCGGGCAGAGTTTCAGGTGCGCTCGACACGACTGAATCCTCCCACGACCTGGACGCTCGTGTCCGGCCGTTGGACCTAGCGGACCTCGCCCGCCCCAGCCCTCGTCTCAGGCGAGCGACGCCGTGAGCGAGATCTCCGTGCCCGCCAGAGCCTTGCTCACCGGGCACGTCGCCTTCGCCTCCTCGGCGATCTCGACGAAGCGCGCCTCGTCGATCCCCGCGACCTCACCCTCGACCGCGACACGGATCGCCGGGATGCGGAACCCGCCCGCCGGATCCGGACCGAGGTCGACCTCGACACTCACGTGCAGCGCGTCGGGCGCGTGCCCGGCCTGCCCGAGGAGCGCCGAGAGCTGCATCGCGTAGCACGACGAGTGCGCGGCCGCGATGAGCTCCTCGGGGCTCGTCGTTCCGTTGGCGTCGTCGGCGGACCGCGTCGGGAACGAGACCGTGTACGTGCCGGCCCCCGAGCTCGAGAGCTCGACCTGGCCGGCCCCCTCCTCGAACGAGCCGTTCCAGGCGGTGCGAGCGGTACGTGTAGGCATGACAACCTCCGGTGCATCGGGACGAGCTGACCCTTCCGAACCTAGCCCCGGCCACCGACATCGGCCACGGGTCAGTCCAGCGTCCCGCGATGTGGCAGGTCAGCCACATGTCGCGGAGACTTCACCCGGCTTCCTCATGCCGTGCGCCGCTCCTGCCGATAAAGGGGGCATGGCGCACCGCACCGAGCACAGCCCCGAGGGTGACCTCCGCCGTGCCACCGACGGCAAGCCTCAGTTCGAGGAGCCCGACCCGTGCCAGCTCGTCTGGATGGAGGAGCTCCGCGAGCTCCTCCGCGGCCCGGGCGTCGACCTCACCGTCCCCGAGCACGTCGAGCGGCTCTTCGTCGACTGGTGCTGCCGCTGGCACGCGACGACGCCCGCCGAACGCTGGGACCCCCTGCCGTCGCTCACCGCGCTCGGCATCGCCGTCGGCGACCTCCTCCGGGCGGCCCGACCCGACCTGCGCTGGCGCGTCGTCGCAGGCTGCAGCCCCACGACGCTCATCCTCGCCGATGCCGACAACCGGCCCGTCGCGAGCCCCCTCACCGACATCGCCACCTGGTGGATGGCGCGCGAGCTCGCCGGCATCACGGTGCTGCTCACGCGCCTCGCCGTCTCCCCGGTGCTGTCGAACCGGCCCGCGCCGCACCTCCGGCCGCAGCGGTCGCGCGCGAGCAGCGTCGCCTGACGCGTCGGGCCCTCACGACCCGCACCCTCACGACGCGGTCAACCTCACGGCCCGCCTTCCTTACGACGCAGGACGCGCCTCCGTCCCGTCCGGCCCTCGCACGACGTACGACGCGACCGGAACCCACCCGTCGCCGTCCGGCTGCAGCACGACACGCAGCGTCACGCCGTCCGCAGGAGCGCCTGCCCCGAGGACGTCCGTCACCGCGCGCACCTCGAGGTCCGTCGTCGTCCTGCGCAGCAAGGTCCCCGCGAGCGCGACGATTCCGTCGTCGTCGACCTTCATCGACCACGAGTCGACGGCCGGCACCCCGTCGCCCACGACGTCCGCGTCCGCAGCGCGGTCCGACGCGCGCGGCGTCGTCCAGGCCGCCGTGCCGTCCGAGTCGACCGCGAACGCCATGCCATCGACGTCGAGGCCCGCCGCGCCGACGACCGCGACAAGACGCGCCGTCACGCCCGAAGCGTCGGGCGACGACACCACGCCCGACGACGCCCCCGAACGCGCATAGTCGACGTACGTGCCGTCGACCGTGAGCGTGCCGTTCCCGTCCGCGACCGTCCACACCGTCCCGGACCGCACCGGATCTCCCGCGACACCGACGACCCGGGCGAGCGCCGCGACCGTCGCACGCGTCCCGGGCACCGGCTCGAGCGCGACCGCCCGGAGCGTCATGCTCTCGGACCACAGTGCGTCCGCGGGGACGACCTCGCGCGAGCCCAGCTCGCCACCCGTGTCCTCGACGGCGTACCCCCGTACCCTGACATCGTCGGGGCCCGCCGCCATCGACGCCATCGCTGCGCTCGGGGCGTCCGCGCCCGTCCCGACACCCAGCCGGTCCGCTGCCACGTACGTCACCCCGCCGACGACGAGAACCGCGGCAGCAGCGGCGAGCCACCGCGCAGGCCCACGCCGGCGCGCGCGCCGCGCAGGGACCGCCGACGCACCGGCGGCGGCCGCAGGCAGCGCCACCCCGGCCGCCGGCTCCGCCGTGCCGCCGGCTCCGAGGATCGCGGCGGCCGCCGCGGCGTCCTCCTCCTGCGCACCGTCCTCGACGAGCAGCCGCGCGACCCGCAGCCGCAGCCCCAGGTCGGTGCCGTCCTCCGGTCCTGCGACGTCGCCCACGAGCGCCGTCACCCGCGCACGCAACGCCACGACGTCGGGCTCCACGCCCGCCGCCGGGTCCGTCGCACGCAGCCGCGCGAACGCCTCGTCGTCACTCACCCACGTCACCCCGCCTCACGCTCCGCCCACAGCTCACGCAACCGGGCACGCGCACGCGACAACGCCGCCTCCGCGCCACCCTTCGAGATCCCCAGGACCGCCCCCAGCTCGGCCCCCGAGAGCCCCTCCCACGCATGCAGCACGAGCACCTGACGGTCCCGCGCGCTCAACCTGCCGAGCACCTCCCGCACACTGTCGTCGACGACAACGAGATGCTGCGGGTCCGCGTGATCGACCTCGACCGGCATCGTCTCGACGAGCACCGGCCGCGCCTTGCGACGATGGTTCGCAAGCAGGTAGCCCGCCGTCCGGTACAGCCACGCGAGCTCGAGACCGTCGGGCACGTCGTCGCGCCGGCGCCACGCCGTCGCGAAGACCTCCGCCGTGAGGTCGTCGACCTCGCCCGGGTGCGCGCGACGCGCGAAGTACCGGTGGACCGCCGTCGCATGACGACGGAACACGTCCTCGAACCACAGCGGTCCGTGCTCCACGCGCCCTCCTCCCGGCCCGCCACGGGGCGGCACGAGCCGCCCTCCTCACCCGTCTCTGTCCCGACCCCGCCGATCCTTGCACCCGCAACCGACATCCGGCCCTTACCTACACGAGGACCTTGGGCCGTTGCCCCCGCACGCCCCGCACGCGAGGATGGAAGGACCGACGAGGACGTCGCACCACCGCGACGTCGGAAGGTGGTGAGCACGATGACAGACCGCAGGATCGTCGTCGGCGTCGACGGATCCCCCAGCTCCGCCCACGCGCTCGACTGGGCCGTCCGCGACGCCCGCACCGACGGCGCACACCTCCAGGTCGTTCTCGTGTGGGACACGACCTGGCTCGAGACCGCTCCCCTCGGTCCCATCGCCGTGCTCGAGGCCGCCGACAACTACGAGCACATCGCTCGCAGCGCCCGCGAACGCCTCGACCAGCTCATCGCCGAGGCCGACACGTCGGGGCTCCGGGTCACTGCCGAGGAGATCCGCGGCACCGTCGTCCCGACGATCCTCGAGCGCGGCACCGGCGCCGACCGCATCGTCGTCGGACGGCGCGGCCTGGGCCGCCTCGGCCGCCTCTTCATGGGATCCGTCTCCGCCGGCGTCGTCCGGCAGGCCCGCGTCCCCGTGACGATCATCCCCGACCCGGACCATGCCGCTGCGATCCTCGAGCAGGCCGCCCGCGACCACGAGATCGACGAGACGCCCCGCGTCGTCGTCGGCGTCGACGGCTCCGACGCGTCCGTCACCGCGCTGCGTCACGGTGCCGAGCTCGCGACGCGCCATGACCTGCCGCTGCACGCCGTGGCGTGCTGGCAGGTGACGACGACAGGGCCCCTGCCCAACCAGTTCGGCTGGGCACCACCCGTCGAGGACTACATCCAGCACACGGAGGAGCTCCTCGCACGCGCGATCGCGCACGCGAAGCTCGATCTTCCTGAGGGCCGGCTCGTCGAGCGCGTCGAACGGTCCGCGCCGGCCCGCGGGCTCCTGCGCGCGGCCGCCGGGGCGCGTCATCTCGTCCTGGGTTCGCGCGGGCTCGGCGGGTTCGAGCGGCTCCTGCTCGGGTCCGTATCGTCGCAGATGGTCGAGCACACGCCCTGCCCCGTGACGGTCGTCCGGGCCTGACGATCCTCCTGCCGTTCTGCCCCTGGCGCAGCCACCGCTCCAGTGGTCCGATAGCCGATCCGTGCACGCATGGCGTGCGGATCGGCTATCGCGTCGAGGGTCGCGAGCCGCACCGCGGCTCGCGACCATGGATAGCCGATCCGCACGCTTGGGGTGCACGGATCCGCTATCGGGCGTGGGGAGCCAAGGACCGCACCTGGCCCGGGGACGTCGATAGCCGATCCGCACGCCTATGGCGCGCGGATCGGCTATCGACACTCGGGGAGGGTCGGCCCTGGATCAGTCGATCGTCGCGACCGGCTTCGCCGACGCGACCGTGAGACCCGCCGCCGCCATGATCCCCACCATGACGAGCACCGTCAGCAACGGCGCCGTCCACGACCCCGTCGCGTCATGCACGAGACCCAGCGCCACGGGCCCCGCCGCCGCGAGGCAGTACCCGAGCCCCTGGACGAACGCCGACATGCGCCGCATGTTCGACGACCCGCCCGAGCGCCGCACCATCATGACGACGACCATCGTGAAGAACCCGCCCTGCGCGACGCCCGCCGCCGCCATCCACACGAGGTACCCGTGCGGTGCGAGCAACAGACCCGTCGGCAGCACGAGCCAGCACCCGACGAGCACCGCCGACACCGTCCGCAGGGGCAGGCCGCGCGCCAGCAGCGCCGGAGCTCCGAGGCTCCCGACGATCGCCATGAGCTGGAACACCGACGACGCCGCACCCGCACCGTCCTTCGACAGCCCGATCGTGTCCGCGAGGATCGACGGCAGCCACGTGCTCGACCCGTAGTAGCTGAACGACTGCGCCCCGAACGCCGCGACGAGCAGCCACACGTCCCAGCGCCGCCACGGCGGCAGCAGCGCGATGCTGTCAGCCGGGACCGGCGTGCTGTCCGCCGCGTCGGCCGAGGGCGCCGACACCGGAGCCGCCGCGATCCGCGCCGTCGCGATGCGCCAGACGACCGCCGCGACGAGCACGAGCACGCCCCACAACGCGAGCGCCCAGCGCCAGCCGACGAGCGCCGCGAGCGGCGCCGTCCCGATCGTCGTGATGACCGAGCCAATGTTGAGCGCCGACGTGTAGATGCCCGTGACAATGCCGACCCGCGACGGGAAGTCACGCGCGACGATGACGGGGACCGCGACGTTGCCGATCGTGATGGCGACACCGATGACGATCGTGCCCGCGATCGCGAGCGGGAACCCGCCGACCGACCGCACGACCGTGCCGACGAGCACGAGCGCGAGCGACACGAGGACGGCCCGCTCGAGCGAGGCCCGCCGCAGGTAGGCCGCGACGAACGGCGTCGCGGCCGCGAAGCAGATCACGGGGATCGTCGAGAGGAGGCCCGCCGTCCCGTCCGTGACGCCGAGGTCGGCGGCGAGCTCCCGGATGACGGGGGCGACCGCAACGATCGGGCCACGCAGGTTGAACGCGTAGAGGATGATGGCGACGAGCAGGAGGCCCGATGCCCCGCCGACGGCGGAGCGGGCGCGCGTGGTGATGATGTCCTCCCAGGTCAGGGCCGTCGGAGGGTCCGACCTGCCCGTTGAACGACGAAGGCCCCCACCGTCGGGTGGGGGCCTTCGGACGAGCCGCCTGTGAGAATCGAACTCACGACCTTTTCATTACGAGTGAAACGCTCTGCCGACTGAGCTAAGGCGGCGTGGCTCGTCGTGCGCCGTAGCGCCCTCAAGCCTCGGCAACAATACCCAGTGACCCGGGCGCACGCAAAATCCGTGCGGGTCACGTGCGTCACGTCAGCAGACGAGCCCCTCGGCCGGCACCGTGCCCTCGAGGAAGTACGCGTCGACAGCCTCCTTGATGCAGGAGTTCGACCGGCCGTACGCCGTGTGGCCCTCGCCCTCCCACGTGAGGAGCGTCGCCGACTCGAGCGTCCCCGCGAGAGCCTCCGCGCTCTCGTAGGGCGTCGCCGGGTCGCCCGTCGTGCCGATGACGACGATCGGTGCCGCGCCCTTCGCCGAGATGTCGTAGTCGATCTCGACAACAGGCGTCGGCCAGTCCGCGCACACGAGCCCGCCGAACGCGAACGACTCGCCGAGCGTCGGGGCGACCTCAAGGATCTTGAGGCGCTCGGCCTCCATCGTCGCGAGGTCCGTCGAGCCGCGGGAGTCCGCGCAGCCCACCGCACGGAACGCTGAGAAGCTGTTCGCCCCGAAGGTGCCGTCCGGCTTGCGGTCGTTGTACATGTCCGCGAGCTGGAGCAGCCCGGTGCCGTCGCCGTCGACGAGCGCGAGCCTCAGCGCAGCCGTGAGGTACGGCCACGAGTCGTCCGAGTAGAGCGCGACCGCGATGCCGTAGAAGGCGAGGTTCCGCGTGAGCGGGCGCGCGTCGTCGTCCGTCGGCAGCGGGTTCGCGAGCGCACGCTCCGTGAGGTCGTGGATCTGCTGGAGGCCGGAGTCGACGTCCCCCGTGAGCGGGCACTGCGGGCCCGCCTGGCACGCGGTGACGTAGTTCCGCAGCGCGAGTTCGAAGCCCTTCGCCTGCCCGAGGCTCGCCTCGTCGCTCGTCTGCGTGATGTCGACGGCCGCGTCGAGCACGAGCCGGCCGACCTTGTCCGGGAACTGCCCGGCGTACGCGGCGCCGAGCTGCGTGCCGTAGGAGTAGCCGAGGTAGTGGAGCTGCTCGTCGCGCACGAGGACGCGAAGGAGGTCCATGTCGTGAGCGGCCGACGCTGTGTCGACGTTGCCGAGGAGCGTGCCGGTGCGCTCGAGGCATCCGTCGGCGAACGTCTTCTGCTCGGCGGCGAACGACGCGCGGCCCTCCTCCGTGCGCAGGTCGTGGTCTGCCTGCGTCATGCGGTCGAGCACGTCGTCGTCGACGCACTCGACGGGCGTCGACCGGCCGACTCCGCGCGGGTCGAAGCTCACGAGGTCGTACTCCTGGCGGACGTCACGGCTCACGAGCCCGACGGCCGTCTCGATGAAGTCGACGCCGGAACCGCCGGGGCCGCCCGGGTTGACGAGGATCGACCCGGTGCGCTCGCCGAGCGCGGGCGAACGCACGACCTCGAGGGACGCCGAGCCGAGCGACGCGTCGCGCCAGCTCACGGGGATCGAGACGGTCGCACACTCGAGCGAGCCGCCGATGCACGCGTCCCACGTCACCTGCTGGGCGTAGTACTCGCGGAACGCCGGGTCGAGACCGTCGGGCAGGAGCGCGTCGAAGTTCGCGGGAAGCTCCGACGAGTGCGTCGGGCCCCCGTCGGACACGGGCGTCGCCTGCTTGCCGGCGACGCAGCCGGTGACGAGCAGCGCGAGCGCGGCGAGCGCGGCGGACGCGCGCAGGGCGCGGGGACGGACGGACGCACGGCGGGAGAGCGAGGGCACGCCCCCCACGGTAGCGGCCCCCACCGACACCTGCGGCACCGACCGCACGACGAGGGTGGGGCAGCCCATCTCCGCGCCACCGAGTCCGCGAGATAGCGCTCGAGCGACGAGATAGCGCGCGCCTCGCGCTATCTCGTCGCTCGAGCGCTATCTCGCGGGAGGGTGTCAGCGGGTGGGGGTCGTGTCGGCTGCCGCGTCCGCGCGGAGGATCGTGCGGGTGCGGAGCACCGACATCGCTACGACGATGGCGCCTCCCAGGAGGAACGGGAGCTGGAGGTCGACGCGCGCGACCCAGCCGCCCAGGAGCGTCGCGACCGGCATGAGACCCCAGTTAATCGCCCGCAGCAGGCCGCTCACGCGCCCCAGCAGGTGACTCGGCACGAGGATCTGGCGCAGCGCACCCCACGGCACGTTCCACAGCGACACCCCGGCTGCCCCCAGGGCGTAGGCGACGAGCGCCGTCCACAGGCTCGGTGCCAGGCCGACGAGCAGGATCCCCAGACCGCCGAGAAGCGTCCCGACGAGGAGCGTCCGACCACGACCGATCCGCCGCACGACCGCCCCGCCGGACATCGCGCCGACGAGCGCGCCCGCGCCGACGACTGCCGTGAGCGCGCCGACCGATGCCTCCGAGACGCCGAACGTGTCGAGGAACAGCAGCAGGCTCGCCGCCTGGCCGAAGGCCAGCGCGTTGCCGACGACGACCGTGAGCACGGTCATCTGCCGCAGGTACCGGTGACGCCACACGAAGACGAACGCGTCGCGCATGTCCGCGAGCACACCGGGGCGGGACGGGGCCGGTTCGGTGGCGGCGCGGGCGCCCACGGCGACCGTCGCGGGCAGCGCGAGCACGAGCAGCGCCGCGAGCGCGAAGCCCGCCGCGGTCGACCACAGCGGCACGACCATCGCGACAGCGAAGAGCCACGCGCCGAGCGGTGTCGCGACGAACGTCTGGACGACGATCTCGCTCGACTGCATGCGGCCGTTCGCGCGGTCGAGGCCGTGGCGCTCGACGAAGTCGGGGACGAGCGCGGTCGCTGCGTTGTCGTAGACCGTCTCGCCGACGCCCCACACGAGCACGGCGGCGTAGAGCCACCAGATCGTCACGGCGCCGGTCGCTACGGTGAGCGCGAGCCCCGCCGCGGCAAGCACACGGACGCCGTTGGCGACGGCCATCGCCCGGCGGCGGTCGACCCGGTCGACGAGCACGCCCGCCGGCAGGCCGAGGAGCAGCCACGGCAGGAACGCGAGGGCGCCGAGCACCGAGATCGCGAGCGGGTCGCGGGTGAGCGTCGTGCCGAGCAGCGGGACGGCGACACGGCCGATGCCGTCGGCGAGGTTCGAGGCGATCGACGACGTCCACAGGCGGCCGAAGCCGGGCAGGAGGCCGGTCGTCGTGAGGCGGGCGTCGTCGAGAGCGGGAACGGCGGTCGCGGGCTCGTCGCGCTCGGTCGTGAGGGCCTCGGGCTGCGCCGCGGTGCGGGCGTCGGCGCCGGTCATTGGCCGGCTCGCGGTGCGCCGTAGAGCACGGGGCGGCCGAGGGCGTCGGTCGCGACGTCGCGGCTCGGGAACGTGGGGCGGTGGGGTGCGCGGCGGCGGCGGATACGCATGGCAGGGGTCCTCTCAGGGGTCGACGGAGCACCGCGCCGGCGGGCCGGTCGGTGGTGTCGTGCGGGGCGGCTTCGGTGCCGTCGGGCGGCTACGACGGCGGTGCCGTCGGGAGGGATGCGGGTGCGGCGGCAGGGCCGCCGTGACGGTCAGGGGTTCTCGCGACCCCCGACGACGGGGAACGCGGCGAGCTGGACGGTGACCGAGCGGCTGCCGGGCGCGGGTGCCCGGTCGCTGCCGTAGGTCTCGGCGTACTCGCCGACGAGCTCGGTGAGCCGGGTGCCGAGCTCGGCGAGGACCTCGCGCGGCAGGTCGAGGTGGACGGTCGAGACGAGGCTGGCCTCCTGCCAGTCGTCGTCGAAGGACTCGAGCTCTGAGACGAACGCGCGCAGCGCCTTCTCGCGGAGGCCGAGGAGCTCGCCGACGACCATGCGGGCGGCGGCCTTCTCGGCGGGGCCGGCGTCAGGCGTAGCGCCGACAGTGACGCCGCCCGGAACCTTCTCCCACCAGCGTTCGCGGCCGCGGCCGCGGCCCACGGCCTCACGGACGAGGCCGTGACGGGCGAGCTGCCGCAAGTGGTAGCTCGTGGCGCCCGACGACTCCCCAAGCTGCTCGGCGAGGGTGCTCGCCGTGGCGGGTCCGTGGGCGATCGCGTCGAAGATCGCGACGCGCAGCGGGTGCGCGAGCGCCTTGAGCGCGTCGGAGCTCACGGGCTCCGGGTAGTGCCGCTGGGTGGGGTCGTCGTGCGTCATGCGAGCAACACTACGCATGCAAAGACTTCTTTGCAAGGACTTCTTTGCAACAAGTTCTTTGCATCCGGGCATTAGCCCCGCGCGCTCCGGGCGGGGTCAGACCTGCGGCCGAAGCGCCACCATCATCGCCTCGAGCGCGAGGAGCGGCGCAACGTTGCCCGCCAGGCGCTGCCGGACCTCGCCGATCGCATCCATGCGGTGCAACGACTGCTCCGGCGTCGAGGACTCCGCGAGCGACCGCACGAGCTCCTCCGCACCCTCGTTGACGAGCGCGACGTCGCCCGACGCCCCAAGCTGCACGACGAGCACGTCCCGGTACAGCGACAGCAGGTCGAGCATCGCAGTGTCGAGCGAGTCACGCTGCTGCCGCGTCGCACGCCGCTTCTGGTCCTCCTCGAGCTGCTTGACCTGAGCCCGCAACGCCGGCGGCACCGTCGCGCCCGCCTCGACGCCGAGCGCCCGCAGCAGCTCCGCCTTCTCACGCGCGTCACGCTCCTCCGAGCGCGCAGCCGCCTCCGCCTTCGCCGTCTCGACGAGGTCGTCGGCCGCGAGCACCGCGTCCCCGACGCCCCGGATCCGCGCCGCCGACTCGAGGATCCGCCGTCGCCGCGCCCGCGCCTCCGGATCCCGCGCGAGCCTGCGCGCCATCCCGACGTGCGACTGCGCCGCGCGCGCCGACTCGAGCGCAAGCCCCGGCTCGAGGCCGTCCCGCCGCACGAGCAGCTCCGCGACCGCCTCGACCGACGGCACGCGCAGCCCCACCTGCCGGCACCGCGAACGGATCGTCACGACGACGTCCTGCGGGCTCGGCGCGCACAGCACCCACACCGTACGCGGCGGCGGCTCCTCGATCGCCTTGAGCAGCACGTTCGACGTGCGCTCGAGCATGCGGTCCGCGTCCTCGACGACGATGACGCGCCACCGGCCGCGCGCAGGCGCCCGCTGGGCGAGCCCGATGAGCCCGCGCACCTCGTCGATCGAGATCGTCACCTTGTCCGTCGTCACGACCGTGACGTCCGGGTGCGTGCCCGCACGCACCTCCGCGACCGCGACCTCGTCAGCCACCGGGTCGCCCGAGCACTGCAACGCTGCCGCGAACGCCTTCGCCGCGACCGACCGCCCCGAGCCCGGCGGGCCCGTGACGAGCCATGCGTGCGTCATCGCCGCGTCGTCCGTCGCCGCCGCGCGCAGGCGCGCGACCGCGTCCTCCTGCCCGACGACGTCCTCCCAGACGTCCGTCACGAGCGCGGCCCGTCCGCTGCAGCGGGCGCTCCCGGCGCTCCCGGCACGACCGCGACCGACGTCGGGACGTCGATCCCCAGCTTCTCCGCGACCGCCGCGACGACGAGCGCATGCACGTCCTCGACCGGGAGCGACGCGTCGACGACCGCGATCCGCTCCGGGTGCGCCGCAGCCCGCGCGAGGTACGCCTCACGCGTCCGCTCGTGAAACGCGGCACCCGCCCGCTCGAGACGGTCGAGACCGCCCGGCACGCGCGCGACACCCACCGCAGGATCAAGATCGAGCAGCACCGTGACGTGTGGCAGCAGCCCGCCCGTCGCCCACAGCGAGAGGTTCTCGACCTCGTCCGCACCGAGCTCGCGTCCACCCGCCTGGTACGCGACCGACGAGTCGAGGTAACGGTCCGTGACGACGACGGCCCCGCGCGCGAGCGCTGGGCGCACGACCGTCGACACGTGGTGCGCGCGGTCCGCCGCGTAGAGCAGCGCCTCCGTGCGCGGAGCCATGTCCTCGCCGTGCAGCACGAGCCTGCGCAGCTCCGCGCCGAGCGTCGTACCGCCCGGCTCCCGCGTCACGACGACCTCATGCCCCAGGCGCGTGAACCAGTCGCCCAGCAGACCGATCTGCGTCGTCTTGCCCGAGCCGTCACCGCCCTCGAAGGACACGAAGACACCGGCATCGGCAGTGCTGCCGGAAAGGATCGAAGTCACCCCGCCAGCCTACCGAGCGCCACCGACACCCCGACCCGCGCTCACTCCCCCGGGTAGACGACGCCCACCTGGCGACGCACCTCGTCGAGCGTCGCCATGACGTCGAGCGTGTCCTGCCACGTCATCCGCGGCGACTCCGTGAGACCCTCCGACACACAACGCGCGACCTCCGCAGCCTCGTACGCCAGCCCGTGCGCCACCGGACGCGCGTACTCCCACGACGTCCCGTCACGCAGCGAGACCCGGAACGACGACGGCGCGTAGAACGCCCCCGCCACCTCGATCCGCCCCAGCGTCCCCGAGATCATCCCGACCGTCGGCGTCTGCGACCACAACGTCGTCGACAGCGTCGCCTGCGCACGGCCCTCGTACCCGAGGACCATCGACACCTGACCGTCGACCCCCGTCCCCGTGAGGTCACCGACCGCCGTCACCGACGACGGCGCCCCCAGCAGGTCGTGCGCGAACGCCACCGGGTACACCCCGAGATCGAGCAGCGCACCGCCCGCGAGCCCCGGCGCGAAGAGCCGGTGCGACGGGTCCTCCTCGAACCGCTGACCGTGGTCCGCCGACACGTTGACGACCTCACCGATGACACCCGACGCGACGACCTGCCGCAGCGCCGCGACGTGCGGCAGGTGCCGCGTCCACATCGCCTCCATGACGAACGTGCCCGCCGCACGCGCCGCGTCGAACACCTCGCGCGCCTCCGCGACATTGCGCGTGAACGCCTTCTCGACGAGCACGTGCTTGCCCGCCTCGATCGCGAGCAGCGCATGCTCCCGGTGCTCCGAGTGCGGCGTCGCCACATAGACGACGTCGACGTGATCGTCGGCCACGAGAGCGTCGTACCCGATGTGCGTCGTCGGGATGCCGTGCGCCGTCGCGAAACGCTCCCCACGCACACGGTCGCGCGAACCCACCGCGACAAGCTGCGCGCGCGTCGACGACGCGACCGCCGTCGCGAACGAACCCGCGATCCCTCCCGCACCGAGGATCCCCCACCGCACGGGCGGCGCCGACGCAGGATCAGGGACGGACACGGGCACAGGACCAGGGAGGGCGACGTCGCTCATGGGCGCAACGCTACCGGTCCGCCATGACGAAGGCGCCGGTCCCCGCTCAGGGACTTCACCCATCCCACATCCAGGGTCCGTCCAGGGACTCACCCGATGCCGCCCGATACGTGCACTGCGAGAAGGTCGACTCGACACCAGAACTCCGCATGACAAGCACGAGGAGCACCCCATGACCACCGCGACCGCCCACGCCCCCCGCCGCACCGGCGTCGGCATCCTCCCCGTCGGGCGCGTCGCCCGCGCCTGGGCCCGCAACCTCACCAAGGAGTACGGCACCGGCGCGACCGCCGTCACCGCGCTCGACGACGTCGACGTCGACCTCGAGGAGGGCCGGCTCACCGCGATCATGGGCCCGTCCGGCTCCGGCAAGTCAACCCTCATGCACTGCCTCGCAGGCCTCGACCGCCCAACCTCCGGAACCGTCGTCGTCGGCGACCACGACGTCACCCGCATGCGCCAGCGCCACCTCACCCAGCTGCGCCGCACCGGCCTCGGCTTCGTCTTCCAGTCCTTCAACCTCGTCCCGACGCTCACCGCCGAGGAGAACATCACCCTCCCCCTCGACATCGCCCGCGAGCGCGTCGACCGCGCCTGGTTCGACGAGGTCGTCGAAGCCGTCGGCCTCCGCGACCGGCTCAGTCACCGCCCCGGTGAGCTCTCCGGCGGCCAGCAGCAGCGCGTCGCGTGCGCCCGCGCACTCGTCACACGCCCCGCCCTCGTCCTCGCCGACGAGCCCACCGGCAACCTCGACTCCCGCTCCGCCGGTGAGGTCCTCGGGTTCCTGCGCCGCTCCGTCGACGAGCTCGGGCAAACCGTCGCGATGGTGACCCACGACCCGCGCGCCGCCTCCTACGCGCACCGCGTCCTCTTCCTCGCCGACGGCCGCCTCGCCGACGTCCTCGAGAACCCCACCGCCGAGACGGTCCTCGAGCGCCTCGGCGCGCTCACCGCCGGCACGAGCCCCGCGGCGGTGACCGCATGAGGCGGATCGCCCTGCGCGACATCCGCGCCCACCTTGGCCGCACCGCGCTCGCCGTCCTCGCCGTCGCGCTCGGCGTCGCGTTCGTCGCCGGCACCTTCAGCTTCCGCACCCTCCTGTCGACGACCTTCGACGCCGTGATCTCCACGTCCGCGGCCGGCGACGCCTACGTGCGCGGGGCCGCGACGACGTCGGGGACCGACGTCGTCTCCGGAAGCTCCTCGACCGTCCACGCCTCCGTCCCCGCGGCCCTCGCCGACGTCCTCGCCGACGCCCCCGGCGTCGCCCACGCCCGCCCCGAGCCCACGGGGCTCCTCACCCTCTTCGGCGCCGACGGCACCGTCGTGACGACCGGCGGCGCCCCCACCATCGCGACGCCCTTCCCCGCAGACGACACCCGGTACCCCTACCTCACCGGACGTGCCCCGTCCGGCCCGGCCGAGATCGCGCTCGAGGAGCACACCGCCGCGCGCTCCGGCCTCACGACCGGCTCCACGACGACCGTCGTCCTCGCGGGCGAGATCCGCGAGGTCACCGTCTCCGGCGTCCTCTCCTTCGACGGACCGCTCGCCGGAGCCCTCGTCGTCGGGCTCGACCCCGCCGTCGCCCTCGAGACCCTCGCGCCCGACGGCCTCGTCCCCCAGATCGCCGTCGAGGCCGCCCCTGGCGTCAGCCAGGACGAGCTGCGCGACACACTCGCCGCCGCCCTCGCCGCGACCGACGTCCCCGGCGCGTCCGCCGCCGAGGCCGTCACCGGCGACACCGTCCGCGGCGAGACCCGCGCCCAGATCGACGACCAGATCGGCTTCCTCCAGATCTTCCTCCTCGGCTTCGCCGGGGTGTCGCTCGCCGTCGCGACCTTCCTCATCGCCAACGCCTTCTCCATGCAGGTCCGCCAGCGACGCCGCGAGCTCGCGCTCCTGCGCGCCCTCGGCGCCTCGCCCGGCCAGGTGCTCGGCTCCGTCCTCGTCCAGGCGCTCGTCGTCGGCGTCGTCGGGTCCGTCGTCGGCGTCGCCCTCGGCACCGGCCTCGCCGCCGGCATCGGCGCGATCTTCTCCGCGACCGGTACCGAGCTCTCCGGGTCCGTCGTCCCGACGTGGCCCACGATCCTGCTCGCCGTCGCCGTCGGCGTCGTCGTCTCCGTCGTCGGCGCCCTCCTGCCCGCCCGACGCGCCGCCCTCGTCGCGCCCGTCGAGGCCATGCGCGAGGACACCCCCTCCGAGCGCGGGCTCCGCGTGCGCGGCGCGATCGGCGCGGTGCTCGTCGCTCTCGGCGTCGCGGGCGTCGTCGTCGCGTCGACCGTCTCCGAGGCCCGCTGGCAGGACCTCCTCGGCGCTGCGGACGGCGAGGCCGCAGGCATGGGCGGTGCCGTCCTCGCCGCGAGCGCCGTCGCGCTCGTCGTGGGCGTGCTCGTCCTCGCCCCCGTCCTCGCCCGTCCCGTCGTCACGGTGCTCGCCTGGCCGTCCGTCGTCCTCGCCCGGCCCCTCGGCGCCCTCGCCCGGGGGAACGTCGTCCGGCAGCCGCGGCGCACGGCCGCGACCGCGGGCGCCCTCACCATCGGCATGGTCCTCGTCTCGGCGTCCGCCGTCCTCGCGGCCTCCGCCTCGACGTCCATGCGGAACGTCGTCGAGTCCGACCTCAAGGCCGACCTCATGGTGTCGGGCTTCCCGGGCGTGCCGTCGGGCGCGATCGACGCCGTCGCCGCGCTGCCCGAGGTCGGGGCGCTCGACCCCGTCTCCGCTGGGCTCACGTCCGTCGCGGGGGTCGAGGGCGCCCAGTGGGCGTTCGACATGCCGCGCGAGCTGCCGCGCCGGTCGATCGAGATTCACGTCGTCGACGGGACGCTCGACGCGCTCGACCGCGGCGAGGCGCTCGTCCTCGAGTCCGCCGCGACCGCGAACGGCTGGGAGGTCGGCGACACGCTGACGCTCGGCACGGCGGCGTCGCCCGTCGCCGGTGCGGACGGTGCGGTGACGGTGCGGGTCGGCGCGGTCGTCGAATCGCGGGCCTTCGGCGGGTCGTTCTTCCTGCCGCAGGACCTCTTCGCCGACGTCACAGTTCCGGCGACGCGCGACATCGCCGTGGCGTTCCTCGGGGTGGCGCCCGGGACGAGCGTCGAGCAGATGCGCGACGCCGTGACGCCCGCGGTCACCGCGTACGGGGCGGTCTCCGTGCAGGACGCCGACGACCTCGCGGACTCGCTCGCGGCGCAGGTCAACCAGATGCTGACGATCGTCTACGCGATGCTCGCGCTGAGCATCCTCATCGCGGTGCTCGGCATCGTCAACACGCTCGCGCTGTCGGTCGTCGAGCGGCGCCGGGAGATCTCGCTGCTGCGGGCGGTCGGCCTCGGGCGGCTGCAGCTGGCGAGCGTCGTGGGGATCGAGTCGGTGCTCACGGCAGTGTTCGGGACGGCGCTGGGCGTCGCGGTGGGCGTCGGGGGGTCGAGCGCGCTGCCGACGGTCATGGCGGACATGGGGCTGACGGACCTCGTCGTGCCGTGGGGCCAGATCGGGGTGCTCGTGGTGCTCGCTGCGGTCGTCGGGGTGGTCGCGGCCCTGTGGCCCGCGATCCGTGCCTCCCGCGTCCCGGTCCTCGAGGGCCTGGCGTCGGAGTAGCGACCTGTCCCCTCCCACCACCCCTCTGCTGACGGATTGTTGGCTTCCCGCCATTCGAGGGGGGAAGCCATCAATCCGTCGACTCCCCTCCCGTCCCTTCGTGGCTCGCCCCAGGTGGCCCGCCCTAGGTGGCCCGCCCTAGGTGGCCCGCCCTAGCTGGCTCGATAGCCGATCGATGCACTACAGGTGCGCCGATCGGCTATCGAGCCACGTGCTTGGGAAGCCTCAAGTGCCGGATAGCCGATTCGCACATGTCAGGCGTACGAACCCGCTATCGAGCATGCGCCGGCCGGAGCCTTCCCGGGCCGCTCCCCCGGAGACACGGTCCAGGCGCGGTGACGATGCGGCGCGATCATGAGTCTGCCGCCGACGCGGCACGGCTGACCACAGTCATCGGAATCGCCTCGCCGTTCACAGGTTCAGCGGCTCACGCGGCGAGCGGTGCTCCGGACGACGACGATCTCCTCATGCCGATGCTCTTGCGACCCGACGACGTCCCCGGGATCGCCCGCCGCCAGCGAGGCGTCTTCACGCGCGTGCAGGCGCACGCCGCCGGGTACACCACCCGGCAGGTCAGCTATCGCATCGCCTCCGGCGCTTGGATCCCGCTCCCTGCACGCGGCCTCGTGAGCGCGACGTCCCGTCAGATGCCCACCGCGCCGATCATCGCGACGTGGGTCCACCGTCCCGGCTCGATCGTCATGGGACCCGCCGCCGCAGCATGGCACGGCGCGCCCGTCCCGCAGCTCGAACGCGTCGACATCTGGACCGACCAGCTCGGCGACGGCATCCGCGACCGCATCAAGCCGCACCGGGTCCCCCTCGCGCCGTGGGAGGTCGAACACGTCGGGACGTTCGGAGGCGCGCCCGCGCTCACCACTCACCGCGAACGCGCGTGGCGCGACGCACTCGCATGGCTACCGTTCGACAGCGCGCTCGACCTGTCCGCGTGGCTCGCCGCGCGTGACGAGTTCGACCGCGACGGGATCGAGCGTGCGCTCGTCGAGCTTCCGGGGCTCGTCGGAAACCGCCAGCTGAGGCGACTTCTCGAGGCGACCGTCAACGGTGCGTTCAGCGTCGCCGAACGCAGGGGCCACGACGCGCTCAGGGCCGCGGGCATCACTGGCTGGCACGCCAATGTCCAGGTGCGGGACCGCATCGGGGTCGTGGGCCGAGCCGACATCTTCTTCGACGACGTCCAGCTCGACGTCGAGATCGATGGACGTGCGGCGCACGGGCATCGTTCGGACGAGGACCGAGAGCGGGACAACCGCATGCACGCGTCGGGCAGGACCGTCCTCCGCTTCCCCGCCCGCGTGGTGCTCTACGAGCCGGACCGCTTCGTCTCGACGGTCGGCACGACGCTCGCCACGCTCCGTGCGCGTCGATAGCCCATCCACACCCATCGCATGCGCCGATAGCCGATCCATGCCCATCGCGCGCGTCGATAGCCCATCCACACCCATCGCATACGCCGATAGCCGATCGTCACGATCATGGCGTGCCCGGGAGCCCCGCCGCTCACCGCCCAGCCACTCCCTGATCGCGTTCGCAAGACCGCCCGATAGCGGATCGGTGCGCACTACGTGTCCGGATCGGCTATCGAGCTCCGAGCCTCCACGACCCGAAGAGGTTCGATAGCGGATCCGGACACGGATCGTGTCAGGATCCGCTATCGATCGGGAGCCACCTCAGGGCCGACGAAGCCGATAGCCGATCCGAACACGTGAAGTGGTCGGATCGGCTATCGGAACAAAGGGAGGGTGGGCCGCAGGGGTCAGTCGGCTGCCGGCTTCTTCGTCGTGGGCTTCTTGGCGGCTGCGGACTTCGTCGCCGTCGTCTTCGTCGCCGGCTTCTTCGCAGCAACTGCCTTTGTCGCAGTAGTCTTCGTTGCCGTCGACTTGGCCGCCGGCTTCTTCGCTGCCGGCTTCTTGGCCGTCGTGCGCTTCTTCGCTGGGCCTGCCGCGCGCTTGAGCGCGAGGAGCTCGACCGCCTGCTCGAACGTCACCGACTCGATCGACGCGTCCTTCGGCAGCGTGCGGTTCGTCTCGCCGTCGGTGACGTACGGGCCGAAGCGGCCGTCCTTGATGACGATCGGCTTACCGCTCGTCGGGTCCTCACCGAGCTCGCGCAGCGGCGCGGACGCCGTCGCCCCGCGGCCACGCTTGGGCTGCGCGTAGATCGCGAGCGCCTCCTCGAGCGTGATAGTCAGCAGCTGCTCCTCGCTCGGAAGAGTCCGCGAGTCCGTGCCCTTCTTGAGGTACGGCCCGTAGCGGCCGTTCTGCGCGGTGATCTCGTCGCCCGACTCCGGGTCGACGCCGACGACGCGCGGCAGCGACAGCAGCTGCAGCGCCTCCTCGAGCGTCACCGTCGCGAGCGACATCGACTTGAAGAGCGACCCGGTGCGCGGCTTGGGCAGCGCGGCGAGCGCACGCTTGCGTGCGGCCGCCGACAGGCCCTCGTCGAGCTCGGGCTCGGGCAGCACCTCGGTGACGTACGGGCCGTAGCGGCCGTTCTTCGCGACGATGTCGTGGCCCGTCACCGGGTCCTGACCGAGGACGTTGTCACCCTCCGCCTGCGTCGCAAGCAGCTCGCGCGCACGCTCAGGCGTGAGCTCGTCCGGCGCGACGTCGTCCGGCACGGAAGCACGCGGCGGGGTCGCACCCTCCGCGACCTCGGCCGAGAGGTCCTCGATGTACGGGCCGTAACGGCCGACGCGCAGCGTGATGCCGTCACCGATCGGCACAGAGTTGATGTCGCGCGCGTCGATGTCGCCAAGGTTCTCGACGAGCCCGTGCAGCCCGCCGTCGGCAGGGCCGGCCTCGGAGCCGTAGTAGAACTGCGACAGCCACGCGGTGCGGTCGCGCCCGCCGGCCGCGATCTCGTCGAGGTCGGCCTCCATCGCGGCCGTGAAGTCGTAGTCAACGAGCTTCGGGAAGTGCTCCTCGAGCAGTCGTACGACGGCGAACGCGAGCCACGACGGCACGAGCGCCTGTCCGCGAGCAAGGACGTAGCCGCGGTCGAGGATCGTCGAGATCGTCGACGCGTACGTCGACGGGCGGCCGATGCCGCGCTCCTCGAGCGCCTTGACGAGGCTCGCCTCGGTGTAGCGCGGCGGCGGGGTCGTCGAGTGCCCGGCGGCGGCGAGCTCGCGCGCGTCCATCGCGTCGCCCTCGGCCATCGTCGGCAGGCGTGAGCCCTCGGCGTCGTCGGAGTCGTAGCGTTCGGTGTCGCGCCCCTCCTCGTACGCCGCGAGGAAGCCGCGGAAGGTGATGACGGTGCCGGACGCGGAGAACACTGCGTCGAGCGCCGTGCCGTCGGGCCGTGTGCCCGTGACGCCGAGGCGCACGGACGCGGTCGATCCGCGAGCGTCACCCATCTGGGAGGCGACGGTGCGCTTCCAGATGAGGTCGTAGAGCTTGAGCTGGTCGCCCGAGAGCTCGGTCGCGACCTGCTGCGGCGTGCGGAACTCGTCGCCTGCGGGGCGGATGGCCTCGTGGGCCTCCTGCGCGCCCTTGGCCTTCGACGTGTAGATGCGCGGCTTGGCGGGCACGAAGTCGCCGCCGTAGAGCTCGGCCGCCTGGCGACGCGCGGCGTCGATCGCCTGCGTCGACAGCGCGGGCGAGTCCGTACGCATGTACGTGATGTAGCCGTTCTCGTAGAGCGACTGTGCGGTGCGCATGGTCTGGCGTGCGCTCATGCGGAGCTTGCGCGACGCCTCCTGCTGGAGGGTCGAGGTCGTGAACGGCGCCGCGGGGCGGCGCGTGTACGGCTTGGTCTCGAGGCTGCGGACGGTCGTGGTCCCGTCCTCGGCGGCGGCGACGACGGAGCGTGCGGCGGCCTCGTCGAGGTGGACGACGTCCGAGCCCTTGAGCTCGCCGCGGTCGGTGAAGTCGCGGCCCGAGGCGACCTTCGCGCCGTCGAGGCCCGTGAGGCGCGCGGAGAACCACTGGTCGCCGCCGGCGGTCGTGAACTCGCCGGTGACGTCCCAGTACTCGGCGTTGACGAACGCCATGCGCTCACGCTCGCGCTCGACGACGAGGCGCGTCGCGACGGACTGCACGCGGCCGGCGGAGAGGCCCTGGCGGACCTTGCGCCACAGGACGGGCGAGACCTCGTAGCCGTAGAGGCGGTCGAGGATGCGGCGGGTCTCCTGCGCGTCGACGAGGCGGTCGTCGAGGTCGCGCGTGTTCTGCAGGGCGCGCTCGATGGCCTCGCGGGTGATCTCGTGGAACACCATGCGCTTGACGGGCACCTTGGGGCGCAGGGCCTCGAGGAGGTGCCACGCGATGGCCTCGCCCTCGCGGTCCTCATCAGTGGCGAGGTAGAGCTCGTCGGCGTCCTTGAGGAGCCGCTTGAGCTCGGCGACCTTCTTCTTCTTGTCGCCGTAGACCTCGTAGTACGGCGTGAAGCCGTTCTCGACGTCGACGGCGAACTTGCCGAAGGGGCCCTTCTTCATGTCCGCGGGGAGCTCGGAAGGCTGAGGGAGGTCGCGGATGTGGCCGACGCTCGCCTCGACCTCGTACCCGTCACCGAGGTACGACGCGATCGTGCGCGCCTTGGCGGGCGACTCCACGATGACGAGCTTGCGACCTGACGACATCACTGCCTGCTTCCCCGCGCCCAGTGGGCGCGTCCTGCCGGCGCCCGGTCCGGGCGCTCCGTGTCAGCGTACGGGATCGTACTCGGGCCACGACCCGGGGGCCGACGAGGCCCAGGATCCGTGGACGGCGCCCGCGAGGGCGCCCCCTGTGGGGAGGTCCGCACGTCAGTGCGTGCGCCGCGCTGCTTCCTGCCGGAGCAGCAGCGCGACGAGGAACAGCAGGCAGGTGAGCCCGACGACGGCGGCGACGGACGCGGCGTACGCGACGACGTCGTCGGCCTCGAGTCCTGGCACCGTGACCCCGAGCCCGAGCGTGAGAGCCGTGAACCCTCCACCGACGAACGCCCCGAGCCCGAGGACGACGACCCCTGCGGTCGTCGAGATCGAGCCGCCGACGGTGCGGTCGACCGCGGAACGCGGCGTGAACGCGACGACGAGCCCCGTCCACGCGCCGACGACGAGCAGGGCAGCGAGGACGTCGGACGGGCGGTGCCACTGCCCCACGAGCGTCGAGACTCCCGTCGCCGCGGTCCACGCCGCGCCGAGCAGCGCGACGTAGGGCCGCATGCGGCGCGGCACGACGAGGAGCAGCGCGATCGCGACGGACGCGGCGACGGTCGTGTGCCCGGACGGCAGCGAGTTGCCGGGCCGCTGCGTGAGCACGTCCAGCTGAGCGCGTTCGAGCAGGTCGCGCTTGAGGATCTGCGTCGTGATGTTGGCCCCGGCGACAAGGACCGCGACCTGCAGCCCGAGCCCCCACGCGCGTCGCAGCGCGGCGATCACGAGCACGACGACGACGGCGACGACGATGAACGCGACGGAGACGACGTCGAGCACGGGTTCCGCGACCTGCCAGAGGGTGCCGCTGCCGTGCTCGGAGCCGCGCAGCGCGAGCTCGTCGAAGCGCTGTCCGGCGGCGGTCCCGAGGAAGATCTTCACGGTCTGCGCGAACGCGACGGCGAACGCTGCGAACGTGAGGAGCGCGACGATCCGGGGGACGACGCGCGCTGCGGGCCGTGCTTGGCGACCGTGTTCGGGGGCCGCGTCGGTGCGAGGTGCGGGGGTGACGACCGCGGTCGGTGCCGTCGCCGTCCTCCCGGGCGCGGCCGCGTCCCGTCCGGGCCCGCCCCACGTCATCGGCACGCCGAGCGCGGGCGTGCGCGGCTCGACGCGCCCGAGCGGCTGCGTCGGCGGCGCGACGTCCGGGGCGTGCGCCGGCGGGCCGTCGGGCTCGCCGAGCGGCAGTGGGTGCGTCGCGTCGTCCGGGGTGGAGGAATGGGTCACGTCGCCCAACCTAGCGACCGTGTGTGACGGTTGCGCGAAGGGCACGTCGACGGCGTGCGTCGACCCTCACCACTCGAGCTCCAGCACGGCAGGCCGGTGGTCGGAGCCGACGAGCACGTCGGGGCCGTCGGGCACCCGGACCGAACGCACCGTGACGGTGTCGCCGACGAGGAAGCCGTCGAGGCGGGAGCGCGGTGCGGTGACCGGCTGCGTGGGTGCCTGGGCCGGGTCTGCGTCACGCAGCGGCGGCTGGAGGGCGACGACGCTCGGCCCGCGCGGGTTCTCGTTGAGGTCGCCACCGACGACGACGTCGGGCGCCTCACGCGCCGCGAGTGCGCGGTACACCGGCACGTGGACGGCGCGGGACGGGGGCTGCGCCGAGAAGTGCACGCTCACGAGCGTGAGGACGTCGTCCGGGCCCGCGCCCCGGGTGCCGGGGCGCGGCACGTCCGTGCCCGACGGTTCCGTGCCGGACGAGTCCGCACCGGACGCCCCGTCCGCCACCCGCCGCGCGAGCCGCACGTACGCGTACCCGCGCGGCGTCGGCCACCCCGTCCGGAACCGCACCCAGCGCGGCTCGAACGCGACGCCGCGGCCCTCGACGACCTGCGTGAGCAGGTGCGGAGCGACCGCGATCGCGCACGCGCGGCCCGCGATCCCGCCGGCGACGACCTCGAGCCCGACCGACCGCGCGAACGCGCGCGTGCGCCACCGCCCGAGGACCCAGCGAGGCGTCTCCTGGAGGAGCAGCACGTCGGGCTTCTCGGCACGCACGACGCGTCGCGCGGCGGCCGCGTCGAGCGCGAGGAACTTGATGTTGTACGTCATGACGCGCAGTCGCACGGGAGCCTCCGGATCAGGCGGGGATGAGGAGGCCGTCGCGGACGAGCCCGCGGACGCCTGGCAGGACCTCGGCCGTGAGCTCGTCCGCGTCGACCTCGAAGAGCGCGGCGATCGCGCCGAGGATCTGCCCGACGCTCAACTCTCCGTCGCACACCCCGACGAGCGCCGCGAGCGCCGTCGACGCGTGGACACCGCGCCCGAGGCCGCCGCCCTGCCGCACGATGACGACGTTCGGGTCCTCCGCGCCGGGCGTGAGGTAGCGCTCCTCGGTGACGTCGGGCGCGACGAGCAGGTGCTCGTCGGCGAGGGCCGCGTCCGAGCGGGCCTCGAGCCAGTCGTGCGCCGCGAGCGATGCCGCGAGGTGCTCGCCGAGCGGCTGGTGGACGGTGCCGGTGTGCTCCTCGAGACGACGCAGGGTCACGCGCCCGTCTGCCGGCTTGCGCAGGTAGACGATGCCGAAGCCGATGGCCTCGACGTCACGGCTCGCGAAGTCGTCGAGCCACGCCGCGTACGCGGCCGCGTAGCCGTCGGGGTCGCGGTCGGCGGTAAGTCCGCCGTCGCGCAGCCACGTCTCCGCATAGCGCGCGGGGTCGAGCAGCTCCCGCTGGATGACCCAGCCGTCGAGGCCCGACGCGTCGAGCCACTCCCCCACGCGCTCGGTCCAGTCCTGTCCGCGCCGCACCTCCCAGTTGCCGAGCATCTGGACGGTCCCGCCCGGGGCGAGGACGCTGCCGACACCCGTGACGAGGTCCCGCACGAGGTCGTCGCCCGCGCGTCCGCCGTCGCGGTACTCGAACAGCGGCAGCGCGTCGTCACCGCCCGGAGCGTGGGGCGTGATGACGAACGGCGGGTTGGAGACGACGAGGTCGAAGAGCTCGCCAGCGACGGGCTCGAGCATCGAGCCCTCGCGCAGCTCGATCTCGACGCCGTTGAGGGCGGCGGTGAACGCCGCGAACGCGAGGGCGGGCGTCGACAGGTCGGTCGCGACGACCTCGCGCGCGTGCCGCGACGCGTGGAGGGCCTGGATGCCGCAGCCAGTCCCGAGGTCGAGCACCCGCCCGACGTCCGCGCGCGACGTCACCTGCGCGAGCGTGAGCGACGCACCCCCCGCCCCGAGGACGTGGTCCGGCTCGAGGGCACGGCCGGTCGCGAGCTCGCCGAGGTCGGACGCGAGCCACCAGTCGATCGGCCCGCGCGCGTCGTCGGCCGCGTAGGGGCGCAGGTCGACGATCGCGCGCAGAACGTCGGGCACGGTCCCGTCGGGCACGGTCCCGTCGGGCACGGTCCGGTCGGGCACGGTCCCGTCGGGCACGTCGGCGGGGGCCTGCGCGCCGAGAGCGGGCGCCTGTCCGACGAGCCCGAGCGCGACTGCGCCCTGGGCACCGAGCGTCGGCAGCGCCGACGCGACATCCTCGCGCGCGACCGAGCCGCCGAGCAGGAAGAGCGACGTGAGCGCGGCCCGTGCTCGCACGACGGTGTCGGTACCGGGGTCGGCGAGCAGCCGCGCGACCGCGAGGCGCGCGGGCACCGCCTCCTCGCGGCCGAGCGCGTCGAGCGCGACCTCCCCGAGGATCTCGCCGACGCCCGCGACGGTGAAGCCCGCCGCGAGGAGGTCGGAGCGCAGCGCGGGGACGAGGTCCGGAAGGAGACGTGGTGGGTTGCTCACCGCCCCATCATCCCGCGTCGACCCCCGAACGGCTCGGAGCGCCCCCGCACACCATCACGTGTGCGAGGGCGCTCCGGTCGCGGAGGGCGGGGCTCAGACGAGCCCGACCTCCTTCTCGAGCTCCTCGGCCTCGTCGACCTGCGCGGCACGGAGCCGCGAGAGGATGACCGCGCCGAACGCGATGGCCGCCGCGACGGTCGCGATCGCGATGCGCAGGACATGGTTGGCATCGGCGGGGACGCTCATGGCGACGACCGCTGGCGCGATGAGCACCGAGACGAGGTTCATCACCTTGATGAGCGGGTTGATCGCGGGGCCAGCCGTGTCCTTGAACGGGTCGCCCACGGTGTCGCCGATGACGACGGCCGCGTGCGCGTCGGAGTTCTTGCCGCCGTACGCTCCGTCCTCGACGATCTTCTTTGCGTTGTCCCAGGTACCGCCCGCGTTCGCGAGGAACACGGCCATGAGGACGCCCGTGCCGATGGCGCCCGCGAGGAACCCTGCGAGCGGACCCACGCCGAGGCCGAAGCCGACGGCGATCGGTGCGAACGCCGCGAGGAGACCCGGCGTCGCGAGCTCGCGCAGGGAGTCGCGCGTGCAGATGTCGACGACCTTGCCGTACTCGGGTCGCGTCTGCCCCGTCATGATGCCCGGGTGGTCGCGGAACTGCCGGCGCACCTCGAAGACGATCGCGCCGGCGGCTCGGGTCACGGCGTCGATCGCCAGGCCGGAGAAGAGGAAGACTGTCGCGCCGCCGAGGATGACGCCGACGAGCGTCACGGGCGAGATGATCTCGAACGTCAGCATCGAGGCGACGATGCCCGACGACGCGGGGTCGGTGATCTTCGTGAGCGACTGCGTGACGGCGTCGGCGTACGAGCCGAAGAGCGCGGTCGCGGCGAGGACGGCGGTCGCGATCGCGATGCCCTTCGTGATGGCCTTCGTCGTGTTGCCGACCGCGTCGAGCTCCGTGAGGATCTGGGCGCCGTCCGCGTCGACGTCGCCCGACATCTCCGCGATGCCCTGCGCGTTGTCCGAGACGGGGCCGAACGTGTCCATCGCGACGATGACGCCGACCGTCGTGAGCAGGCCGCAGCCCGCGAGGGCGATGAGGAAGAGCGCGAGCCACACGGAGCCGCCCGCGAGGAGGAATGCCGCGCACACGGCGGCCGCGATGATGCCCGCCGTGTAGACGGCGGACTCGAAGCCGACGCCGATGCCGGAGAGCACGACGGTCGCGGCTCCCGTGCGGGAGGTGCGGGCGACGTGGAGCGTCGGCTTCGACGTCGTGCCCGTGAAGTAGCCCGTCACCGCGAGAATGATGCCCGCGAGGACGATGCCGATGACGACGGCGCCCGACGCGACGAGGCGCGGGTCCGACGTCGACGTGACGAGCTCGGCCGCGACTCCCTCGATCTCGGCGAACGTGCCGGGCAGGTAGACGAACGCGGCGATCGCCGCGAGGCCCGTGCCGACGAGCGCGGAGACGTAGAAGCCGCGGTAGATGGCACGCAGCCCGTCCTCGCCCGCTCGCGTCCGCGTGATGACGATGCCGAGGAGCGCGACGAACGCACCGATCGCGGTGATGATGAGCGGCAGGACGAGGCCCTGCTCGCCGAGGACGGCCTTGCCGAGGATGAGTGCGGCGACGAGCGTCACCGCGTAGGACTCGAAGAGGTCGGCGGCCATGCCTGCGCAGTCGCCGACGTTGTCGCCGACGTTGTCCGCGATCGTCGCAGCGTTGCGCGGGTCGTCCTCGGGGATGCCCTGCTCGACCTTGCCGACGAGGTCCGCGCCGACGTCCGCGGCCTTCGTGAAGATGCCGCCGCCGACGCGCATGAACATCGCGAGGAGCGCGGCGCCGAAGCCGAAGCCCTCGAGGACGGCGGGGGCGTCGGCCCGGTAGACGAGGACGACGACGCCCGCACCGAGCAGGCCGAGGCCGACGACGCTCATGCCGACGACGCCGCCCGTGCGGAACGCGATGCGAGCGCCCTCGGCGCGGCGGCCCTCGACGGGACCGGGCACCTGGGCGGCTGCGGCGACGCGCAGGTTGGCGCGGACGGCGAGCCACATGCCGAGGTAGCCGATCGCGGCGGAGAAGCCCGCGCCGAACAGGAACGCAATCGAGCGTCCGACGCGCACGCCGGTGTCCCCCGGCAGGAGCGTGAGGAGCGCGACGACGACGACCGCGAAGAGCGCGAGGGTGCGGAACTGCCGGCTGAGGTAGGCGGCCGCGCCCTCCTGGATGGCCTGCGCGATGGCCTGCATGGAGACGGTTCCCTCGCCTGCGGCGAGGACCTGGCGTCTGAGGCCGACCGCGACGAGCAGGCAGAGCGCTCCGACGACGGTGATGACCGAGACGATGACGAGGCTTGTGGTCCCGAGCTGCATACGTCCTCCTCGACGTCCTGCCGATAGAGACAGGTGGGCCCGGGCGACCCCATCGTCGTCCGGGCTTCGGCCAGACTACCGATGTGGCGGCGGACACACAGCCGGAACCCGGGTTTCCGGCATCCCGTAACCTGACTGTGACCTGCGTCTCGGTATTTCCGCAGGTCGGCCCCCAACCTTCTGCGTCGCTCGCCCGTCGGTGCTTGTGACAGGGAACCTCGAGGATCGGAGCAGGCCGTGGGGACATGGGAGCAGACGCTCTCGGAGCTCGTCGCGACCAGACGGCGAGCGCTCGTCGGGTACGCGTACCTGCTGAGCGGGGACGTGCGCGAGGCCGAGGACCTCGTCCAGGACGCGCTCGTCGCGACGTGCGCACGCGTCCGCGCCGGCACGGACGTCGTGGCGCTCGAGGCTTACGTCCGCAAGGCCGTCCTGAGGACGTACCTCGACGGCTTCCGCCGTCGCAGGACGTGGGCGACGATCCGGCACCTCTCGGTCGTCCCCGACGAGCAGCCGCCGCACGAGTCCGCGACGACCGACCACGTGCCCGTGCGCCTCGACGTCCAGGAGGCCCTTGCGACGCTCTCGCCCCGCGAGCGCGCGTGCGTCGTCCTGCGGCACTACGACGACCTGCCGATCGCCGACATCGCGGGCCGCCTCGGCCTGTCCGTCGGCACCGTCAAGCGCTACCTGTCCGACGCCCACCGCCGCCTCGCCGCCACCCTCGGCCCCGACGCGCCGGACACCTCCGCACCTGGAACCGACCGCATGACGCTGGGAGGCACCCGATGAACCACAACGACCGCTTCGCCGACGCGCTCGGCGACATCGCCGGCGCCGCCGGCCGCTCGACGAGCCACCTCACGGACGACGAGCTCGTGGCGGGCGTCCGCCGCCGCGCGACGGTCCTGCGACGCAGGCGTGCCGCAGGCCGTGCGGCGACCGCGGCGGCCGCGGTCGTCGCGGTCGCGGCTGGCGGCGTCGTCGCTGCGCAGCAGCTCGGCGGGACGCGCGCCGTACCCGGGCCCGCGGCCGCCACGGAGGCGCGCTGCGGGGAGGTGTTCACCCCGCCGACGCCGACGTTCGAGGGGTTGCGTCTCACGCTCTCCCCGGGCTCGGAGGTCCTCGCCGAGCGCGGGCTCACGGAGCTGCCGAGCGTCGTCGCGACGCTCGACGCCGACGCCTCGCTCGACGCGCTGACGCTCACGTCGGACGGCAACGTGGAGTACACGGTCGTCCAGGACGGCCGCGTCGTCGCGAACGGAGGCTCCGGGGTCCAGCCGCTCGTCACCACGCCGCTCACCGCGGGCGGTCCGGCGAGCACGCCGTTCGTCGGGATGTTCCCCGAGCCGTGCGACCCGTCACGACGGACGTCCGAGACCTCGCTGCCGTCCGGGTCGCTTCCCGCGGGCGAGTACGAGGTCTGGGCGTCCGTCCGCGACGCGCGGGTCCACGAGGGCAAGCCCGGGGAGGACGTCAGCGGCGGACAGCCCGCGGTCGTCGTCGGCGGTCCCTGGATCGTCACGCTCTCTGACGGTGATGCCGCCGTACGACCCGAGGCGCTCGCGTGCGGGGCTACCGCGACCGACCTCGTGGCGAGCACCACGCCGGGTACACCGCGGCTCACGGTGACCGCTTCCCGAACCCTCGCACCAGGGCTCGACGACGCCCCCGAGGCCCGCATCGAGGTTGCAGCCGACGACCCGCGGCCCTACCGGGTCGAGCGGCTCTCGGCGTACCTGCTCGACGGCGACACTGTCGTCGGGGCGTCCAACGCCTACCCGCGCGAGCTCGACCTCGATCTCGTGGTCGCCGGCGACGACGCCCGAGCGCGGGTGCCCGTGCAGAGAGGGTCGTGCGACAGCGACACGGACCTCTCGGGGCCGTTGACGCTGCTCGTCGTCGCGGACGTCACCGACCTCGTCTCGTCGAGCTCCGAGGTCCTCAGGCTCGTCTCCGAGCGCCGGCCCGTGACGCTCGAGCCCGAGCCCGCCTGGGAGGTCCCCGACGACGTCGCCCCGACGATGGCATACGGCTGCGGGGGCCCGACGGCCGACGACACGGCGTGGCTCGACCGCAGCAAGGACGTGTTCGCACAGGGCGGCACCCCGTTGCGCATCGCCGGAACGACAGCGCGCACCACGTCGATGCGGGGCACGACCCTCGACCTCGGCACGACCCTCACGGTCGACGGCGACGTGCTCGCCGACGGCGTCCAGGCGTTCCTCCTCAAGGACGGCCGCGTCGTCGCCCGCGCCCACACGCCGACCCCGGACGGCACGTGGACGACGTTCCCAGCAGGCCCTGGCGACGGCGGCATCGACGCCTGGCCCGCCGCCGACGTCCCGCGCCTCGACGGCCCGCTCGACGTCGACGTCCCCGGCCGCTCGTGCGAGACAGGCGCGCTCCTGCCCGCGGGCGACTACGAGCTCGTCGTCGGCCTCTACGGCTCCGTCGGCTTCCAGGTCGAGGTGACCGTCGTCGAGAGCCTCGGAACGATCACCGTCACGGACTGACCCAACGAAACGTGCCCTCCCGGTCGTCATACAGGTAGAGGCGCCCGCACGGGGCGCCCCGACCACGCCGCTCCACGCGGCGGGACCGGGAGGGCACGATGGTCGCAGGGACCGCGCACACGTACCGTGTGCATCCCGCGTCCGTGCGGGCCGCGACGAGGAGCACGCCGATGACCGACTGGGCCACCATGCTGGACGAGCTCGTCCGCACCCGCGGTGACGCCCTCGTGTCAGCGGCGTACCTGCTCACGGGCGACCTGGCCGAGGCCGAGGACCTCGTGCAGGACGCGCTCGTCGCGGCATACTCGCGCAGACGCACGGACGACGACATCCGCAGCGCGGAGGCGTACGTCCGCCGCACGATCCGCAACACGTTCGTCGACGGCTTCCGTCGACGCAAGCGCTGGGCCGCGGTCCGCCACCTCCAAGTGGCGCCCCCGTCCCAGCCCGACGACGGCGCCGCGACGCCCGAGCACGTGCCCGCGCACCTCGACGTGCTGCGCGCGCTGTCGACGCTCACGCCCCGCGAGCGCGTGTGCGTCGTCCTGCGCTTCTACGAGGACATGACAGTCCCGCAGGTCGCTGCCGAGCTCGGGCTCGCCCAGGGCTCTGTCAAGCGCTACCTGTCCGACGCGGTCAAGCGCCTCGAGCACCACCTGGGCCCGCTCGCCGACGCCCACCACATCGATCTTGACGTCACCCACGGAGGTGCACGATGACCCACGACGACCACCGCGACCTGTCGGGCCTCCTGCGAGGCATCGCCGACGACGCCGCCCACGCCCCGCGCGCCCGCTCCCTCGAGGACATGGCCGCGACCGCCCGCACGCACGGCCTCGCCGCGCGTCGCCGCCGTACTGCGGCCCGGTCGCTCGTCGCCGCGGCGTCCGTCGCACTCGTCGCCGTCGGCGGTGTGCTCGTCGCGCAGAACATCGGCGGCAGCGACGGCACGCCGCCGCCCGCGACGAACACCGACCTGCCGGCCGCGTGCGGCACGACGTTCACGCCGCCGAAGGGCAGCATCGAGGGGCTCGACCTCGTGCTCTCGACGGCCACGCCGCCGCTCACGGCCCGGAGCCTCGCCGACCTGCCGCACGTCGTCGCGGTCCTCCACGAGGGCGCGGCCGAGAAGTCGCTGACGCTCGGCTCGACCGGCTACGTCAGCTACACCGTCGTCCAGGATGGCAAGATCGTCGCCCTGCCCGGCGCCATGCCCGAGCCGTTCACTCAGGCCGAGCTGACCGCGGGCGGCGACCCGAGCGAGGCTTTCCAGCGCACCGCGTCCGTCGCGTGCGACCCGTCCGGGACCCTGCCCGCCGGGACCTACCAGGTGTGGGCGACCGTCGACGGCACGCTCGTCGGCGACGCCTCACGCCAGGTCGACGTTGTCGGCGGACCGTGGGACGTGACGATCGACGCACTGGGCCTCACGATGGGCACCCAGGTCTTCGCGTGCGGCGAGTCGCTCAGCGACGACGACTCACGGTCCCTCGGCGGCGAGTACCGCACCGAGATCATCGGCCCGGAGCGCCCCGTCACCCCGGCTCCGGTCCTGCCCGACCTGCTCCGCATCGACCCGGCCATCACCGACGGCAGCACGCACGCACGCACCGTCACCGGCGTCTGGACGTACCTCACCCGCGACGGCAAGATCGTCTCCGCCCACAAGACCGAGGGCACGGAACTCATGGCCTGGTTCGGACCCGAGGACGCGACGGACATCATGCCCGGCACGTCACGGATCGTCGACGGGCTGCGCGTGGGCGGCAGCGCCACGGCCTGCGACAGCTCCGGGCTCCTGCCCGCGGGCGACTACCAGGCCTCTGTGATCCTCGAGTTCACGTCGATCGGCCCTGACGACCTCCCGACGAGGACGATCACGGCAAGCAACACTGTCGACCTGATGCTCGGCGACCCGACGGACGCTCCCAGCCAGGGGTCGACGATGCTCGCGTGCGGCGACCCGACGGCCGAGATCACCTCGTCGACCGTCGCCGGCGGCGACACGGTGACCCTCACCCTCGACGGCACCGCGACACGCGTCCCGGCCGGAGAGGTCGGCGACGGCGCCATGAGGGCGCAGATCCGCCACGCGAAGGGATCGACGGCCTGGTACACGGGCGACGCCGCCGAGGTCTACCTCCTGCGTGACGAGACCGTCGTCGCAGCCTCGCGGACCCGCCAGGGCAGCGACAAGTGGCACACGGGCGAGCTGCCCGCGAGCATCCTCCCGAAGTACCCCGAGCGCGACGCGCTCGTCGCGGACATCCCGACGACGGACTGCGACGGCACCGCCCTGCCCGACGGCACGTACACGCTCCTCGTCGTCGTCCCCGTCACCCAGCTCGACGGCACCACCGAGACCGCGACCGAGATCATCTCGGTGCGTCAGGACCTCACGATCGGTGGCGGGCCGGAACTGCCCACGAAGGACGCGTCGGCGACGTTCCCCGCGTGCGGCGCCGAGGTCCCCGGTTTCCAGGGCGACTCGCTCGAGGTCTCGGGGACGCCGGAGAAGACGACCGTCGGGCTCGACAACGCGCACGGCGGCGAGATGACGGTGACGAACATCGGCGACACGCGCCTCGCGGGTTCGTTCCCGGGGGTCGTCGGCGGGGTCCTCACCCGCAACGGGATCGTCGTCGGCCAGATCCCCGACAACTCGAACGATACCCCGACGAGCGGGTATGACCTCGCCCGCGGCGACTCGACCGATCTCACGTGGAACACAGACCTGCGGTCCTGCTCGACGGGCGAGCACGTCGGCGCCGGCACCTACGAGGTGTGGGCGACGGCGACGCTCACCGGCACCGACGGGACGAAGGAGTCGGCGACCGGCAAGGTCGCGACGGTGACGGTCAATCCCGAGCGGGTCACCGACTGATCGTCGGCCCCGGGGCGCGCAGGGGGCGCTCCCGGACCGTCGATCGACGAAGGGCCCGGCCTCGCGGCCGGGCCCTTCGTCGTGCAGTCGGTCCGCCGTCAGCCGGCGAGACGCGCCTCAAGTGCTGCGAGCAGGACGCACGTCGCGACACCGTCCATGCTCGTGCGGACGTCGTCGGCCGACGGGAAGCTCGGGGCGAGACGGATGTTCTCGTCGCGCGGGTCGACCCCGCCCGGGAACGTCGCGCCCGCGGCCGTGAGAGCGATGCCCGCGGCCTTCGCGAGCTCGACGACCCGACGCGCGGTGCCGGGCACGACGTCGAGGCTGATGAAGTAGCCACCCTCGGGCCGCGTCCACGTGGCCGCGCCTGTGCCGCCGAGGCGGGCGTCGAGGATCTCGAGCACCGCGTCGAACTTGGGCGCGAGGATCTGCCGGTGCTTCTCCATGTGCGCGCGCACGCCCGCCGCGTCGCCGAAGAACCGCAGGTGGCGGAGCTGGTTGACCTTGTCGGGGCCGATCGAGCGCTTGCCGTAGAGGTTGCCGTACCAGGCGAGGTTCTCCGCAGAGGAGCCGAGGAACGCGACGCCCGCGCCCGCGAACGTGATCTTCGACGTCGACGCGACGGTCCAGACGCGGTTCGGGTGGCCTTCCTCGGCGGCGAGCTCGAGGATCGGCAGGGCGGGGGCGCACTGCTCGGCGAGCGGGTGGACGGCGTACGCGTTGTCCCAGACGATGCGGAAGTCAGGCGCGGCCGTCTCGAGGGCGAGGAGCGCGCGCGTCACTTCCTCGGAGTACACGGCGCCCGTCGGGTTCGCGTACGTCGGCACGCACCACATGCCCTTGACGGCCGGGTCGGCGACGGCGGCGCGCACCTCGTCGAGGTCTGGGCCGTCCGCGTGGAGCGTCACGGGGATCATCTCGATGCCGTACGCCTCGGCGATCGCGAAGTGGCGGTCGTAGCCCGGCACAGGGCAGAGGAACTTCACGGCGGGCTCGTCGCGCCACGGGCGTTCGGAGTCGTTCGTCCCGAGGAGCAACGCGAACGCGACGAGGTCGTGCATGATCTCGAGGCTCGCGTTGCCCGCCGCCCAGAGGTTGGCTGGGTCGATGCTCAGGAGCTCGCCGAAGATCGCGCGCAGTTCCGGGAGACCCTGGAGGCCGCCGTAGTTGCGGACGTCCGTGCCCGTGCCGTCACGGAAGTCGCCGTCGCCCGGGAGCGAGAGCAGTGCGTTGGAGAGGTCGAGCTGCGCGGGCGCGGGCTTGCCGCGCGTGAGATCGAGCGTGAGGCCCGTCGCCTGGAGGTCGGCGTACGCCTGCTGGAGGCGGGCGTGCTCGGCGGCGAGCTCGTCAGGGCTGAGGTTCTCGAACGCAGGGGACATCGTTGGCGCCTCTCCCCGGCCGGGGCCGGGAGTCTGGGTGAGTTCCGACAGGGCCACGGGCGCGGACGCCGCGCGACCTCCCTGATCCTAGGGCCACGCACCGCGAGCGTCCTAGGACGTCCACGCGCCCGCGCCGGGGTCGCCTGGCCGCTCCGTGTACCCCGCGGCACGTGCCGTCAGGCAGTGAGCGCGGCGATGATCGCGAGGACGATCGTGCCGAGCGGCATGAGGAACGCGGAGAACGGCAGCCGCAGGCGCACCGAGCGGGGATCCGACGGCCCGACGATGTCGTCGGGTGCCCCCAGGGTTCGGACGCTCCGCGTCGTGCCAACGACGAGCAGCAGCACGGCTACGACAAGCACCGGAAGCACCGGAAGGCTCACGACGACCGTCCGCCACAGCACCGAGGGCAGCACGACCGACGTGAGCGAGGCACCGAGCATGATCGACGCGAGCCCCGGACGTTCGACGACGGTGCGCATGGCCCACGTGGACCTCGCCCCCAGCACGGCGACGATCCCCAGCATGAGCACGACCGTGAGCAGCATCCCTCCCGTGACGTTGACGGGCTCGCCGCGGACGAGGCCCCGGACGGCCGCGGGGACGGCGAAGAGCGCGACGAGCTGCAGCCCGGACCACACCCCGCCCCACCGGATCTCCGACTCGAGGCTCTCGTCGGGCGCGAGTTCGAGCGACTGTGCGTACGCCACGGGGTCGCCGAACGCCTCCGCTGCCGGTTCCCCGGCCTCGGCGCAGTGCGACTCGACCTCCGCGAGCGCGTCGCCGATGAGGGTGCCGGGCACGCCGTGCACCCGGAGGGCGAGGACGAACGCGTCGAGCCACGACGGCTCGACGTGCGGGGCGAGGGCCGCAGGGTCAGGGGTGCGTGTCACGGGAGGACCTCCGTCGTCGGGGTGCGCATGGGGTGGGGGTGGGGAACGTCGCGCCCGTCGGGCGGCGCGCCGTCGGGCGCGAGGATTGCGAGCGTCGTCGTCGTGAACGCGCGCCAGCGCACCCGGGCGTCGGCGAGCGCGGCGCGGCCGTCGGGCGTGAGCTCGTAGTACTTGCGGCCGGGGCCGCCGTCGCCGGCGCGCCACTCGACGGTGACGTGGCCGGCGGTCTCGAGGCGGCCGAGAAGCGGGTAGAGGGTGCCGCCCTTGAGACGGCCGAGGCCGAGCTCGTCGAGCCGCTCGGCGATCGCGTAGCCATACGTCGGGCCGTCGGCGAGGACGTGGAGGACGCAGGGTTCGAGCACGCCGCGAAGCCACTCGGCGGGCCAGGTCGTGTCGGTCATGGCTAGACAGTAACGCAATCTAGTCAGCCATGCCACCTACCTCGCGATGCTGCCAGGGCGTCGGACTGGCAGTGCCCGCCAGGCCTGCCCGCGCGCGGTATTGAGGCGTGGGCGTCAGGCGGCTGCGGGCGTGGCGCGGCGCTCGAGCGCGACGTTGGCCAGGCCCAGCACGACGAGCAGCACCGCCGACACGAGCGGCAGAACCATCGCCGGCCCCGCACCCTGCGCCTCCGCCACCTGGCCCGTCACCGCGGACGCCACGGCCTGCGCGAGGCTGAGCGCTGCGGTCGTCAGCGTCATCGTCGTCGCCGCACGCCCCTGCGGGCTGCGCGCCGACGCCATCGATAGCACCGTGACGAGCACCGGGCCGACGCCGAGCCCCATGAGCAGCAGCGCGAGGATCGGCGACGCCCCCGCCGCGAGCGTCGCGTAGAGCGCCGACGACACGACGATGACCGTGCCGAACACGACCCATCGCCAACGCGGCACGAACGCCCGCGGCAGCAGCGCCACCCCGAGCGCGAGCACGGCCGACGTCAGACCCATCGCGCCGTACGCGAGACCAGCCTCGTCACCGCGGCCCTGCTCCCCCATGAAGGCGGTGAGCGATGTGAGCGTCGTCCCGAAGAACAGGCCGACGGCAAACGCCCCACCGACGACGACGAGCACCCGCGCCCGCACGATCTCGCGCAGCGGCGCACGCTCCTCGGTCGCATGGCCGACGGCCCGCACGGCCGCCGTCGGGTGCAGCGCGAACGCGACGACGGCGGTGAGACTCAGCGTCGCCGCGACCGCGAGCGGCAGCCACGGCGCGACCATCGCGGCGAGCACACCGACGAGCACGGGGCCGATGACGAACGCCGTCTCGTCGATCGCCGACTCGTACGACATGACGTGCGCGAACGTCGACACCCGCTTCTCCGGGACGACGCGCGCCCCGACGATCGTCACAAGCCGCGTCCGCGACAGCGGCGCGACCTGCGGGACGGTCGCTCCCGCGAGGAACGCGACGGCGACGACGAGCGGGCGCGTCGCGTCCGCATGGACGACGAGCGGCACGACGGCGACGGCCACCGCGTTGAGCAGACCGACGACGGGCACGACGCGGCGCTGCCCGTGACGGTCGACGAGCCCGCCGACGAACGGTCCCGCGAGCACGACGCCCACACCGACCGCGCCCGAGGCGAGCCCGCCGAGCGCGACCGAGCCCGTCACCGTCGTCACGTAGGTAAGGACGCCGACGACGACCATCGCGAACGGCAGGCGCGCGATCGCGGCGACCGGGTAGTAGCCCCAGCCGGTCGCGCGGACGAGCGAGCTCGCGAGGCTCGTCGGGTGAGCGGGTGCGGGCGTGGACGTCGTGGTGCTCATGCGCGTGGTCCTTCTCGTGCAGGGGCGGTGCCGCCTTGCTGCGGGAGCAGGTGATGCACGTGGGCGGAGGACTCGTCCGCGGCCTGGTGGCGTCGGCGGGGTCCTGCCGGGGTGCCGATGGGCACCGCCGTTGACGGTAGCACGCGGCTGGCGCGTATGGCCGGGCTGGTGAGCGACGCCACCCCCGACCCCAGGAGTCCGCGCAGATGGCCACTCGGCGTGACCATCTGCGCGGACTCCTCGGCAGAGGTGGCGGGGCGCAGGCGGGTTCGGTTAGCGACCCGAGCCCGTGAGCGAGCGCACCGAGCTTGCGAGGCCGAGCGTCTCGCGAAGGGTTGCGCCCGGGTACGAGTCGCGGAACAGGCCCTTGGCGCGCAGCGCGGGCACGACCCCGTCGACGAGGCCCGTGACGTCGGCGACGAGCGACGACGGCGTCACGACGAAGCCGTCGACGGCGCCCGCGGCGTGCCACTCCTCGATGAGGTCGGCGAGGTCGAGGGGCGTGCCGACCTGGATGATCGAGCCGGAGTGCGCGGCGACGACCTCGGTGCCCTCAAACGCGTCGAGGAGGTCGAGGCGCGCCTCGGCGCTCGCACGGTCGGGGCCGGTGACGGCGAAGAGGTCGACGAGCACGAGCACGTCGTCAGCGTCGCGACCGGCCTCGAGGGCCGCGGTCCGCACGATGCGGCGCTGCTCGCGCGCGTCCTCGAGGGTGTGAGCGCCGATGCGGACGACGTCCGCGAGGCGGCCCGCGCGCTCGAGGTGGGCGTGGTTGCGGACAGAGACGACGGTCGGCGCGATCGAGGACACCTGGCGGGTGACGGCCTGGACAAGGCGGTCGGGCGTCGAGCCGTCGACCTGCCAGCCGGCGCGCCCGCCCGAGTTCCGGGAGATCGTCTGGAGGGCCGTCGCGACGTGGCCGGGCTCGTTGGACTCGGGCGAGATCGTCGCGACGAGGCCGAGGCGGTCGGTGATGCGACCGAGGCGGGAGGTGATGACGGCAGCGTCGAGGCGGCCGCGGAGCAGGCCGATGGTCTCGGGCTGGAGCCGGAAGTCGTCGCTGATGGCGACGAGGTCGAGAGTTCCGCGCTCGGCGGTGCGCACGAGGTCGTTGAGGCGCTCGGCGTTGAGGGCGCCCACGGGCGCGGGGACGGGCAGGTGGCCCGAGAAGCGGCGGGCGCCGGCGGCGCTGAGGTCGAGGCCGAGGTGGATCCGGGCGCGCTCGTTCAGTGCAGGGTTCGGGGTGTTGGTGCGGTTCTGCGGGGTCATGGCTGTGCCTTCCGGGCAGGGACGACCCTCCGGGCGGCGCGTCGTGGCGCTCGGCGGCAGGGGGTCGTCCAAAGAGTGTCGTGGTCCCGCGCGACGGCGGGGGTGGTCCGGGCGGCGCGTGGCGCCGGCGTGGACGGGGGCGCGCGAGCTGGTCGCGAGCTGAGTGCTCAGACGGTGGTCGCGCTGGTCAGCGCTGACAGCACCGGTCGGCACAGGTCGACATACACATGCACATTCGGGCCTGACGGGTCGCCGCGACGGGTCGCTGCCATCCTGCCTGGTGCATCGTGCTCTCCTGTCCGCGCCGCACGTGGCGGCTGCGCTCGTTGCCCCGTCCACGGCGGACGGAGCCTGGTCCTCACCCGGAGCACCCCCGCGCGGGGGTTGCTGGTCAGCCAGCCGGGGCTTGGCGCTGACGCTCATGACCTGAGGTTGATCGTTCTCTTCTCGGCAAGCGCCGTCAGGCGCCCACCGCAAGTGCTTCGAAACTAGGACCTTGGTCGCGCACGTGTCAACGGTTCGGACCGATTCATCCCACCCTTCGGGACATTGTCGCGGTGGGAGGATGTGTTGGTGCCCACCGACCTTCTTGACGTGCTCCTCGCGGGCGGGCGTCGCGCCGACCGTGCGACGCACGTCGAGCACGTGCCGGCGCGCGCGGGGACGCACGCGGACTGGCCCGAGTGGGCGGACCGAGACCTCGTCTCGGGCTACCGCGCACTGGGCGTCGAACGCCCGTGGCGTCACCAGGTCGAGGCGGCGGACGCCGCGTGGGCGGGGCACCACACGGTCATCGGCACGTCGACGGGCTCGGGCAAGTCCCTCGCGTTCTGGCTGCCCGCGCTCACGTCGGTCCGGGTCGACCACGCGCGCGGCACGTTCGACCCGGGCCGGATCGAGTCTGTGCGTTCCCGCGGCTCCGTCCTGTACCTCTGCCCGACGAAGGCGCTCGCCGCCGACCAGCTCGTCGGCCTCGAGCAGCTGCTCGCGGCCGCAGGCACGCCCGACGTCAAGGTCGCGACGTGCGACGGCGACACCCCGTACGAGGAGCGGCGCTGGGTCCGCGACCACGCGGACGTCGTGCTGACGAACCCCGACTTCCTGCACTTCGCGCTCCTGCCGCAGCACGCGCGGTGGGCTCGGCTGCTGCGCTCGCTGCGGTACGTCGTCGTCGACGAGGGCCACGCGTTCCGCGGTGTGCTCGGCGCGCACGTCGCGCTCGTGCTGCGCCGCCTGCGACGCCTGTGCGCGCACTACTCGGGCCGCCCGGAGGGCCCGACGTTCGTCGTCGCGTCGGCGACGAGTGCCGAGCCGGCGCGCACGACCGCGCGTCTCGTGGGCGTCGACGCGGGCGAGGTCGTCGCGGTGACCGCGGACACGGCGCCCACGGGCCGCCGCACGTTCGTCCTGTGGGAGCCCGCTGAGCTGCCCGGCACGGACGCGGGCGTCGACGACGGCTTCGTCACGTTCACGCCCGGGACGACGCCCGAAGAGTGGTGGGTCGACGCACCCGAGGAGACCGAGCCGCGGCCTCGCCGCTCGGCGACCGCGGAGGCCGCCGACCTCCTCGCGGACCTCACGTCGGCGGGCGCCCGGACGCTCGCGTTCTGCCGGTCGCGGCGCGGCGCCGAGTCGGTCGCGCTGAGCGCGCAGCGGGCGCTGGCCGCGGTGTCCCCGCGCCTGCGCGACGCGGTCGCGGCGTACCGCGGCGGCTACCTGCCCGAGGAGCGCCGCGAGCTCGAGGACGCGATCCGCTCGGGCCGGCTGCGGGCGCTCGCGACGACGAACGCCCTTGAGCTCGGCGTCGACATCTCGGGTCTCGACGCGGTGCTCGTCGTCGGTTGGCCGGGCACGCGCATGTCGATCTGGCAGCAGGCGGGGCGCGCCGGGAGGGCGGGGGCCGACGGTCTCGTCGCGTTCGTCGCACGCGAGGACCCTCTCGACACGTACCTCGTCCACCATCCCGAGGCGATCTTCGACGCCCCGCTCGAGGCGACGGTCTTCGACCCGGGCAACCCGCACGTGCTCGCGCCGCACCTGTGCGCTGCCGCGGCCGAGCTACCGCTGCGCGAGGACGACCTCGACGCGTTCGGGCCGCACGCCCGCGAGGTGCTCGTCGTGCTCGAGCGGCGCGGCGCTCTGCGACGCCGGCCGTCGGGCTGGTTCTGGACGCACCCGACGTCGGCGGCCGGGCTCACCGACCTGCGCGGCTCGGGCGGCGAGCCGGTGCGCGTCGTCGAGGACGGCACCGGCCGCATGCTCGGCACGGTCGACGCGGCGGGCGCCGACGGTTCCGTGCACACGGGCGCCGTGTACGTCCATCAGGGCACGTCGTACGTCGTGCGGGAGCTCGACCTCGAGGACAAGGTCGCGCTCGTCGGGCGCAAGGACGTCGACTACGGCACGTGGTCGCACGACATCACGACGATCGCCGTGCACGACGGCGCGCGCGAGCGCACGTGGACCGCGGGCGGGCGCTCGGTGCGCTGGGGCCTCGGTGACGTCGACGTGACGACGCAGGTCGTCTCGTACACGAAGCGTCGCCTGCCGGGCCTCGAGATCGTCTCGAACCACGACCTCAACCTGCCGCCGCGCACGCTGCCGACGACCGCCGTGTGGTGGACGGCGCCGGCCGACGTGCTCGAGGCGGCGGGCGTCACCGCCGAGCTCGCGCCCGGTGCGCTCCACGCGGCCGAGCATGCGTCGATCGGTCTGCTGCCGCTGCTCGCGACATGCGACCGCTGGGACCTCGGCGGCGTCTCGACCGCGATGCACGTCGACACGGGCGAGGCGACGGTCTTCGTCTACGACGCCTACCCGGGCGGCGCGGGCTTCGCGGAGCGCGGCTTCGAGCTCGGCGCGACGTGGCTGCGCGCGACGCGCGAGTCGATCGCGGACTGCCCGTGCCAGGCGGGCTGCCCCGCATGCGTGCAGTCGCCCAAGTGCGGCTCGCAGAACAACCCGCTCGAGAAGGAGGCCGCGGTGCGGCTGCTCGACGCGGTGCTCGCGTGCGCTCCCGGCGGGCACGTCATGCGCTGACGCGGTCATCGGGCACCTGCCTGCTCGGCGTCGCGCACCCATGCCGGGCCTGCACGCGCGGTGGCGGTGCGCGGCCCGGCGACGCGCGCGAGCGCACCGCGCGGCGACCTGCGCACGGTGACCTCGACGACGCCGAGCCCGTCGACGTCGCACGTGACGATCTCGGCGCCGTTGCGGGTCGCGGCCTCGGCTGCGACCGTGCACGGCACCGCGCCCGTCCACGGAGCCGCAGCAGCCTGCGCGCCCGCGAGCGCCGCCAGATCTGCGGCCGACGAGGTCGCGGCTCCGAGCGCCCGCGCCGACGCCGTGAGGGCGAGCGTCCCGGCGAGCACCGCGGCGACGGCGAGCACCGCGAGGAGCAGGACGGAGGCACTGCCGTCGTCGGGCGCCGGTCCGTCGATGCAGCGGTCGTCGAGCGGGCGGCTCACCGGCCGAGCGGATCGGTGACGGTCACGCCCGCGGCGCGCCCGGTCCCGCGTCCTCGGTAACCTGGAGCGGGCCTGCCTCGTCCGCAGCACGGTCACTCCACCGCCGCGACAGCGGTCGCGCTGACACCGAGCGCCCCGAGCGGGCCCCGTCCGTCGCCGACGCCGCGCCGGACGGCGACGCTCGCCCACCCATCGGTGACGACGAGATCGACCGACGCCGTCGCGCCTGCGACGCGGCGGGCTGCCGCGACGGCGTCGGCCTCGGTGAGCCCGAGCGCTGCGGCGCGTGCGCCCGCCCGGGCGCCGTCGAGCACGCTCAGGTGCGCGACGCCGACGGCCGCGACAGTGAGGACAACGAGGAGCGCGACGACGACGACCGGCAGCACGACCGCGACCTCGGCCGTGACGGACCCGCGGTCGTCGCGGCGGGGTCGCGGTCGTGACTGGCCGCTCATCAGATCGTCAGCGCCTGCTTGACGATCTTGAGGAGCATCGTGCGCACGTCGCTGCTCGCGAGGATCGTCACGAGGAGGCCGGCGAGGCCGACGGCCGCGATGATCGTCACGGCGTACTCGGCGGTCGCGGCGCCACGCTCGCGGTGGGCGCGCAGCTGGGCGACGGTCGTCGCGAGCCAGCTGCGGGTGGGGGCGTCGGTCGGCGGCGCGTCGGCCACCGCGGTCTCAGGGTGGTCGGTGGGCAGGTCGGGGACGAGCGTCAGGGCACTCATGGGTCCTCCTCTGGTCGGCGGCCGGGGCCGCGGTGCGCGCGGGCCAGGCGGCCCGCGGAGCACCACGGTGGGCCGTGCGAGGAGGTCACGGAAGGGGCGCGGCGAGATCCGTGGACGAGGTTCCCACCGCCCCCTCCTGTGGGCAGCCCTGCACGCTGACGCATCTCGGCACGGGACGGTCGCCGCCCCGCACGCGCCGGGGTGTCAGGCCTCGACGAACCCGTCCCCGGTGAGGATCGTGCCGGTGCACGCGTCGCGCATCGCGTGCGCGAGCCGCGTGATCGTCGGCAGCACCCGGCGCCGGGCGATCGCGTCGACGGCCTCGCCTCCCTCGTGCTCAGACTGCCACGTGAGCTCGTACGCGAACGGACCGTGGTCGCGCCACGGCAGCTCCCGCAGCGCGGGCGGCTCGAGCTCGGCGCGGTACATGCGCAGGACGACGGCCCCGTCGAACGCGGTGCGGCCGACGAGCGTGTACCCGAGGGCACCGACGACGCCGCGGTGTCGTTCGGCGACGTTGTCGAGGCTCGTCCGCAGGCCGTGCCGTACGAGCAGGTCGAAGGCCTGCTGGACGTCGACGAGCATGGGCGAGAAGAGGGTGCGCCACCCGCCGCGGACGCTCTCGGACCGGTCGAGCCCGGTCGCACGGACGTCGGCCCACGCCCGCTCTGCGGCCTCGCGCACGCCCGCGTCGGGGCCCGCGCCGGGAGCGCGGCACGCATGCTCGACGGCCGCGACGAGCGCGCCCGCCGCCGGGTGGGCAGGTGTGCCGGTCGCCCCTGCGGTGTGCGCGGCGACCGCGCGCGCCCACGCGCGGGCGACCGACCCTGTGCTCCCGTCCTCGTCGACCTCGGTGACCCACCACGTCACCTCGTCGTCGCGCGCGGTCGGGAAGGGCCCGACGACGCGTGCGCCGTCAGCGACCTCGAGGAGCCCGAGGGCACCGTTCTCGTCGGTGGCCGGCGCTCCCCGGAACCGCGCCCCGACGAGTGCCTGCGCGGGACGGGGAGCGAGAGGTTCGCGCAGCCACGTGGCGTGCGGGAACCAGGCGCGCGCAAGCGTACGCACGTCGATGGTGCGGGGGACGACGAGGGCGGTGCAGCTCACCTGGACGCTCACGGACGGGCTCCTTCCACGCGGGGCGCGGTTCCGCGTCCGACGGTAGGTGGAGCGTGCTTCCAAGATGTTTCGGCGGCGGGTCGGTCGTGGGTCGGCTCAGAGGAGCCCCGCACCGAGCGCGATGACCGCGGGGACGAGCCCGAGCAGCGCGAACGCGGGCAGGAGGCACAGGCCGAGCGGGACGACGAGGCGCACGGCGAGCCGTTCTGCGGCCTCGACGGCGCGCGCGTCGGCCTCGCGGTCGTGCCGGTCACGTGCGGCGCGGAGCGCGGCCCCGGGTGCGGCGCCCTGCTCCCAGGCGGGGCGGAGGCAGTCAGCGACGAGGTCGAGGATGCGCGGTCGGGTGCCGCTGTGCCCCGCTGAGCCGACAGAGCGTCTGGTCCGACGGCCGACGGCGTCGTCCGACGGCTTCCCCTCAGCGCCTGCGGCGGCCCAGGCCTCGTCCCATGCGGCGCCGAGGACGAGCGCGGCTCCCGCGGTGACGAGGCCGCGGCCTGTCGGGCCGTCGACCGCGTCCCCGACGACGCGGAGGGCGTCTGGCAGCGACGTGGCGCCCGTCGCGACGGCGAGCAGCTCGAGCACGACGCCGACGTCGTCGACGGGGTCGTCGGCGCTCTCGGTGTCGTCCGTGGCCGAGGTGGCGGCGACGAGCCGCCCTGCCGACGCCGCACGCCCCGGGTCGGGGCCGCCGGCCAGCGTGTGACCGTCCCGCGCGCCGTCGTTCACCGCTCTGCCTGGGCCACGGACGCCGCGACCTCTCCCCCACCCGTCGCCCGACGCGGCGAGGAGGAGCGCCGTGCCGAGGACGACGAGCACGGCCGGGTCCGTCACGGGTGTTCCGCCTGTCGCACGAGCACCCGGATCCAGCGGTGTCCGGCCGCGAGCGCGAGCGCGCCGCACGTGACGGAGAGGGCGCCCGCGCCTCCGCCGAGCACGGTGTTCACGGGGTCGCCGCCGAGGAGGCTCGCGACGAGGAGTCCGAGCAGCGGCAGCCATGCGAGGAGCCGTGCGGTCGCGCGGGGGCCGGCGAGTGCGGCGCGGCGTCGTGCGGCACGGGTCTCGGCGGCGACGGCCTCGCGGCCGACGTGCTCGAGGGTGTCGGCGAGCGGGGCGCCGAGCCGCGCGGCGAGACGGCTGGCCGCAACGAGGGCGGCAACCTGCGCGCGGCGTTCCCGTGCGGCGGTGTGCCCGTGGCGGCGCCGTCTCCCCGGCCGTGGACGCGGCGCGCGTGCGTCATCGGGACGGTCCGATGCACCTTCGTCGTCGGGGTCCTCACGGGCCGAGCCGTCGATCCGGAGGGCGAGCGAGCCGGCGTGCGGGACGCCGTCGGGCGTCGCGAGCACCCCGGCGTGCGCCCACGCGTGCGCGGGCGGGGTGCCAGCCCGCAGCGAGGCGGCAACGGTCGCGAGCAGCACGTCGACCGCGCTGCCCGGTGCGCGCAGCGTCGACTCCGTCGTCGTGCGGACCGGCCGCACGCCGGTGCGCGGCACGCCGCCCGCGGCGAGGAACGCGAGCACACCGACGAGCGCTCCGACGACGACGGCCATCACGGGCCTTCCCCGAGACGGTCGACGAGCCGTTCCCAGCCGGGCCCGCGGCGCGGTGCGCCGTGGCCGTCCCACGTGAGCGCGGGCGTGACGACGAGCTGCCCCGCATCGAGCGCGACGATCCCGACCTCGGCGACGTGCCGATGCCCGGCGGTGCGGCGCACGTGGACGACCGCATCGAGAGCCGCCGCGGCCTGCGCGGCGACGGCCTCCGGCGCGAGGCCGGCGAGCGCGCCGAGCGCCGCGAGCCGAGCGGGCACGTCAGCGGCGGAGTTCGCGTGGAGGGTCGCCCAGCCGCCGTCGTGCCCAGTGTTGAGGGCGGTGAGGAGCTCGCGCACCTCAGCTCCCCGGCACTCGCCGAGGACGATCCTGTCGGGTCGCATGCGCAGGGTCGCGCGGACGAGGTCGGCGAGCGTCACCTCGCCACGCCCCTCGACGTTGGGGCGTCGCGCGAGCAGGTGGAGGACGTGGGGGTGCGTCGGGACGAGCTCGCGCGCCTCCTCGACGACGACGATCCGCTCGTCGGCGGGGACGAGAGCGAGCAGCGCCGCGAGGAGCGTCGTCTTGCCGCTTCCCGTCGCGCCGGCCACGACGACGTTCGCGCGCGACGTCACGAGCGCGGGCAGGAGGTCGCTGCTGCCGGGTGGGAGCATGCCGGCCTCGACAAGCTCGGTGTAGGGCAGGCTGCCGGGCCTCAGGACGCGCAGTGACACGATCGCGCCCCGCGGGCACACGGGTGCGACGACGGCGTGCAGCCGCGTGCCGTCGGGCAGGCGGGCGTCGACGACGGGGCTCGCGTCGTCGAGCCGCTGCCCTTCTGCGGCGGCGAGGTGGACGGCGAGAGCGCGCACGTCGTCGTCCGTGCCGAGGTCGATCGGGACGGGCTCGAGCCCGTCGCCCCGGTCGATCCACACGTCGCGTGGGCCGTTGACGAGGACGTCGGTGACGCCGGGCTCGTCGAGCAGCGTCTGGAGGGGGCCGGCGCCGTAGGTCGCGTCGCGCACGTCGTGGACGAGCCGTTCGAGGGCGTGCGAGCCGAGGACGACGCCGCGGCGGCGGACGGCGTCGCGGACGACGTCCGTGAGGTCGGCCGCGCCCGCGGGCACGGTCGCGAGACGTGCGCGGACGTCGGCGAGCAACGCGTCGTCGCACGTCCTCATGGCCGGCTCCCGGCGGCGAGCGGCGCGCGGGCGCGCTCGAGCGCGCCGAGCACCGCGAGCGCCGTGCGGTGCAGGCGTGGCCCGCAGGGGCCGACGCCTCGTTCGACGGCGCGCGGCAGGGTGCGGTCGAGGTGGAGGCGCGCGAGGACGTCGACTCCGACGGCGTCCGCGACGACGCCCTCGGTGAGACCACCCGGAGCTGCGCCTGACGTCACGAGCCGCACCGGGGCGGCGGGGTGGAGGTCGTGGAGGCTGCGCTGCGCGGCGGCAACTCCTTGGAGGTCGCGCGGCACGACGAGCACGTGGAGGTCGACGGGCACGGGCGGTCGCGAGCGCACGTGCCGGGGCAGGTCGAGGACGAGCGGCACGTCGGTGCCGAGCGCCGCGAGGACGTCGTGGAGCGCGCCGGGCGCGACCTCGCCGGGGCGGGCCCGGTCGTGGCTGAGCACGTCGACGTCGCCCCAGGTCGGCAGGAGCGCACGGAGCTCGGCTGCCGGCACGTCACCGGTCGCGTCGCGCAGGTCCGCCCAGCGCAGGCCGGGCTGGTCCTCGACCCCGCAGAGGACGTCGATGCCGCCGCCATCCTCGTCGAGGTCGACGAGGACGCACGCGCCGTCGCGCCGGGCGAGCGCGCGGGCGCACGCGGCTGCGAGCGTGCTCGCGCCGGTCCCGCCGCGTGCCCCGCTCACGCCGAGGACGAGACGCAGGCGGGCGGGCGGCGCCGCAAGCATGGTCGGGCCTGCGTCCCACACGTCGCCGTCGAGCGCCAGCCGCTGCCGGGCGACGTCGCCGGGCGCCGCCCCTGTGGCGGTCTCGCTGACGGGCGGCACGGTCCACAGCGCCATGGTCACCTCCGGGTCTCGTCGTGCACGTTCCGCAGCCGACGTTCCCCCGTCGGCACGCACCGCGCGATCCCTCCTTCCGGATCTGTGGACGGGATGCCGGCCGCCCAGCCTGTGGTCAGCCGTGCCGCTAGGCTCGGTCCCGTGACCGCGCAGCGACCTGCGGCGTCACGGCCCCGGCCGACCGCCGCGTTCTTCGACCTCGACAAGACCGTCATCGCAACGTCGAGCGTGTCCGCGTTCTCCCGACCCTTCGCCGCGGGCGGCCTCCTCTCACGCCGCGCGATGCTCCGCTCCGCGTACGCGCACGTCCTCTACATGGCGGGCGGCGCGGACGCCGAGCAGACCGAGCGCATGCGCCGCACGCTCTCCGCGCTCGTCGAGGGATGGGACGTCGCGCAGGTGAGCGAGATCGTCGCCGAGACGCTCCACGACCTCATCGACCCGTACGTCTACGCCGAGGCCGTCGAGCTCATGGCCGAGCATCACGCGGCCGGGCGGGACGTCGTCATCGTCTCCGCGTCCGGCACGGAGGTCGTCGAGCCCATCGCGGCCGCGCTCGGCGCGGACCACGTCGTCGCGACGCGCATGGAGATCGTCGACGGCCGGTACACGGGCGGCATCGACTTTTACGCGTACGGCGAGAACAAGGCCGTCGCGGTCCGCGAGCTCGCCGCGCTGCACGGCTACGACCTCGAGGAGTCCTACGCGTACTCCGACTCGATCACGGACGCGCCGATGCTCGGGGCCGTCGGGCACGGGTTCGTCGTCAACCCCGACCGCACGCTGCGGCGGCTCGCCGCCGAGGAGGGCTGGGACGTGCTCACCTTCACGCGCCCCGTCGCGATCGAGGCGTTCCTCACGCCGCGGCGCGGGATCGCGGCCGGCGTCGCGCTCGCGGCCGCAGCGGGCGCGATCGTGTGGGCGGTGCAGCGGCGGCGCCGCGCCGCCCGATGAGGTTGGGCCCGCTCCCGACGCGGGCGCGGTCAGCGATCTGACGAGAGCAACGTCGCCACCTCGCGTGCGACTGCATCACCCTGAACAGCGGGGGCAAACTCTCCGGGCGTGACCTCGATATAGGCGGCCTGGTCCTGGTTGAGGAGACTCGAGGGGCCTACTCCTCCCGGTCCCAGGTACAGGACGTACGTGCTACCGGTGGCGAGCGTCGCCGCGCCGGGAAGCACAGCGCTCCTACCGTCGAGCGTGCCGCCCAGCTGCTTGACCTCGAGGGCGGCCCCTACCTCGGCGTCTCCACGTATCACCCGCTGGATCTTCACCGTCGCCACCGTGTAGACGAGCGGGGGCATCGCCACCGTCTCCGACGTCGCACCGAGAGCAGGGTTGGACCGCGGGCCGGTCCCGTCCGGGTGACTCTCCAGAGGGATCTCCCTGACCTCGCTCCGGACGACGCGCCCCTCAACGACCAAGGCGGCATCGGCGGTGAGGGACTCCGGACTGTCGTACGACACGTACGCGGCGCTGTAGGTGATGGTCTCCTCGGGCGGCGTCGACACCCCCGTCGAGCAGCTCGCGAGACCGGCCGCGGCAATCACCACAGCGACCCCTCGCAGCACGTACGACACATCGGTTCGCAGACGGATGGCTCCCATGATGCTCGCTCCTCAGCAAAAGGCAAGGACGTCGGCAATGTCGTACGGACGCGGCGACTGAAAGGGCACCACAGACGCAGACGGATATTTCATGATCGACGCCTGAGAGGTCACCGGATTGTCGTCGAGCGAGAGCGCGTGTCCGAGCTCGTGCAAGGTTGTCCACCGCACCCACTGACTCCACGTTCCGGGACTCACCCCGTCCACCACCGATATGCGATTGGCGTTGTGCTAAATTTGGCGCTTTTGCACTCCTGGTCGTAGGCACCTTGTCCCGAGGTCACCCGTCTCGTGGGTTCAGCGCGGCTCGACGTGCCCGTACCGGTGCCGCGTGCGGCTCACGGCCTGCTCGCGGAGGAACGCGAGCAGCTCGCGTCCGCCCGAGGCGACGACGGGCGCGTCGAGCACGGTGACGAACCCGGTCCGGCTCGCGGCGGCCTCGCGGAGTCCGGGACTGCGCCCGACGACGCGGACGCGCCCGTCGACGTCGCCCGCGGCGACGCGCGACGCGAACGACGCGGCGTCCTCGACGCGGGCGTCGCCGGGCAGGACGAGATCGAGGTACGCGCCGTCCGCCCCCGCGTCCCCAGGCGCCGTGCCGTGCCCGGCGTCCGCCGGCGCACGGCTGCGCTCGACTCCCGCGGCACCCACGCCCCCACGCACGACGCCCGGATCGACCGACACGTCGACGGGCACGCCGCACCGCTCGGCGGCGGCGAGCACGCGCGTCACCTCGACTGCAAGCGCGCCGGGTCCGACACGCACGGTCGCGTGCGGCAGAGGTCGGTAGCGCAGGACGTTCGACTCGACGGTGAGGCCGCTCGGGTCGTGCTCGCGCGAGAATTGCTCGCGCCACCAGCGGGCGTCGGACTCCCCCGCCCGCGCGAGCCACGCGCCGGGCGCGGTCTCGCGGTCGGGCACGTCGGGGGCGTCGGCCCACGTGCCGATCTGCGCGACGTAGTGGGGGCCTCCGGCCTTGGCTCCGGGCCCGACGACGGACGCCTTCCAGCCGCCGAACGGTTGGCGGCGGACGATCGCGCCGGTCGTGTGCCGGTTGACGTAGAGGTTCCCGGCCTCGACGCGCTCGGTCCAGCGGTCGATCTCGTCGTCGTCGAGCGAGTGCAGGCCGCTCGTGAGGCCGAGGTCGACGCTGTTGACGACGGCGATCGCGTCGTCGAGCGTCGGGACACGGACGACGCCGAGGACGGGGCCGAACGCCTCCGTGCGGGCGAACCACGAGCCGGGCCGGACGTCGTAGCGCACCCCGGGCGTCCACGCGCGGCCGGCGTCGTCGAGGCGCCGGGGCTCGACGAGCCAGCTCTCGCCGGGCTCGAGCGTCGTGAGGGCGCGCAGGAGGTCGCCGTCGGCGACGGGCGTGAGCGGGCCCATGACGGTTCCGGCGTCGGTCGCGGGCCCGACGGCGAGGGACGTCACGGCGTCGGCGAGCTGGCTGCGCAGGCGGTCGTCGGTGCCGGCAGAGCCGACGAGGACGAGCAGGGACGCGGCCGAGCACTTCTGCCCGGCGTGGCCGAAGGCGGAGCGCACGGTGTCGGCGACGGCGAGGTCGACGTCGGCGGACGGCGTGACGATCATGGCGTTCTTGCCCGACGTCTCCGCGAGGACGTCGAGGCCCGGGCGCATGCGCGCGAAGAGCCGCGCGGTCGCGAGCGACCCGGTGAGCAGGACGCGCGCGACGTCGGGGTGGCGCACGAGGTGGCTGCCGACGTCAGCCTCGCCGCTGCCGGCGACGTCGAGCACCTGGAGGACGTCGGGCGCGTGCCCCCGCTCCGCGAGCGCGTCGCGCACCGCGCCCGCCGCCATGGCGGCGGACAGGGGCGTGAGGTGCGAGGGTTTGAGGAGCGCGGGCGAGCCCGCGGCGAGCGACGCGAGCGCGGAGCCGAGCGGGATGGCGACGGGGAAGTTCCACGGCGGGGTGACGAGCGTGACGCCCCACGGCCTGTGGACAGCGTCCGGGTCGGCGTCCTCGTGGTCGGGGTCGAGCCGTTCGGCGGACCCCGCGTACCAGCGGGCGAGGTCGATCGCCTCCGAGATCTCCGGGTCGATCTCCGCGACGGTCTTGCCGGCCTCCGCGACCGCCGTCTGCGCGATCGCATCCCGACGTTCCTCGAGGAGCTCGGCCGCCCTCCTCAACGCGGCCCCGCGGGCGCCGGGCGGGACGGCCGCCCACGTCGCACCGACCTCGACCGCACGCGCGACGACCGCGTCGGCGGCGGCCGTGCTCGTCACGGGCACGAGCGGCGCAGGCTCGGCGGGCGGCGCGGACCCGTCCCGCATCCGCGCTGCCCGCTCCCGCACGACGGCGAGGGCAGGGTCGAGGTCGGGCACGTTCCAGAACTCGAGCTCCGCACCCCCGGTCGGGTCCCGGTCCTGGTCTTCCACGCCTACACGCGGTTCTGAGTCGTACACGCGGGTCTCAACACGCGTGTACGACTCAGAACCGCGCGTAGGCGGGGCATCGGTGGCTGACGCGGTGGGCGACGGGACGTCGGCGCCCGACGGAGCCCCGGCGGGCGCGCGCAGCCGGCGCGGGGTGCGGTCCACCGTGGGAGCCGCCGCGACCGCCGCGCGGAATGCCGCCTCCTGCGCGTCGAGCGCCGCGGCCCCGGCCGTCATCGCGTGGAGGAAGTTCTGCGGGGCGGCGTTCTCCTCGAGCCGCCGCACGAGGTAGCCGACGGCGACGTCGAGGTCCGCTGGGTCGACGGCCGGCACGTAGAGCAGCACCCGACCGGTCTCGGCACGGACGGCGCGCGCCTGCGCGGGCGCCATGCCGTGGAGCATCTCGACCTCCATGCGCGCCGCCTCCCCGCGCTCGGTCGCGAGCAGGTGCGCGGCCGCGACATGGAAGAGGTTGTGGCTCGCGACGCCGACGCGCAGCCCGAGCCCGGGCGTGAGCGCAAGGTCGAGCAGGTCGAGGTACGACGCGTCGACCTCCGCCTTCGTGGGGTAGACGGTCTGCTCCCAGCCGTGGAGCTCGGCCTCGACGCGCTCCATCGCGAGGTTCGCGCCCTTGACGAGCCGCACGCGCAGCGGCCGTCCACCTGCGGCCTCGCGCCGACGCGAGAGGTGGAGCACCTCTTCGAGCGCCGCCCGGGAGTCGGGCAGGTACGCCTGGAGGGCGACGCCGAGGCGCAGGTCGCGCAGCCCGGGGTCGTCGGCGAGCTCGGCGACGACCCCGAGCGTGAGCGTGAGGTCCCGGTACTCCTCCATGTCGAGCGCGAGGTGCGTGCCGTGCGCGCTCGCGGCGCGCGCGAGCGGCCGCAGTCGCTTGAGCACGCGCGTACGGGACCCGTCGAGGTCCCACGTGACGATCTGCGGGACGAGCGCGGACACCTTGACGGAGACGTGGTCGACGTCCTCGCGGGCGACGAGCGTGCGCAGGCGGGCGGCCCGCGATGCGGCCTCGGCCTCACCGAGGACGGCCTCGCCGAGGAGGTTGACGTTGACGTGGAAGCCTCCGCCCCGTAGGCGCGAGAGCTGGGGCCCGAGGTGCGTCGCGTCGGCGACGAGGTGCCCGATCATCTGGCGCATGCGCGCGTGCGCGGCCGGTACTGCGAGGCGCGGGGCGAGCGGGGCGAGGCGCGACCCTGCGCCGAGCAGCACGCGGTCGGCCGGTCCGAGGAACGCGGGGTGCAGGCCTGCGCGGCCCAGTGCGGCGAGCTCGTGCGCGGCGACGCGCGGGTCGCGGGGCCGGGCGACGCGGTCGACGAACCGGAGGGCGAGCTCGAGCCCGTCGGGGTCAGCGACGAGCGACGCGAGGCGGCGGGTCGAGCGGCGTTCGGTGGGCGTCTCGTCGTGGGCGGTCGCGGCGAGCCAGCGGCGCGCGAGCGCAACCGCCTCCGGGATGACATCGTCGAAGGTCACCATGCCTCATCCTCGTGCCGCGACCGGCGGCTCCGCACGGGCTCGGACGACGGATGAGACGCGACGTGCCAGCAGATGGGACGTCGACGGCCGGCTCCCTCGCAGGGGAACCGGCCGTCGAGGCAGGTAGAGACCTACTTGCTGAGCCCCTTGGCGATGAGGTCCATGACCGAGGAGTCCGCGAGCGTCGTCGCGTCCCCGACGGTGCGGCTCTCGGCGACGTCGAGCAACGCCGGTCAGCCGTCGGAGCTGTCCGGCTCTCGCTTCGCAGTCCGCGCCCGGCGGCGATCGACGAGCGGAGCGACGACAAAGAAGCAGATGAGCCCGATCGGGCTGCTCGCAATGAAGGTCGCAAGAACGGAGTCTGTCAGCAGGTAGGCGACGAGACCGACGACCATCACTCCTGCGATCACCATGGTGGTGAACCAACCCTGCTGCGCCAGGGGAACTCGAGATGTCACCATCCGCAGTTCCTCCGCTGCTTCACCTCGTAGAAGGGCGTATAAGGAATCACGGCGTACTGTGTGATGACGACTCGCGCCTGGTAACAACCAAGGTTCTTGATGGACTTCGTGCGCCACGTCTTGACGATGAGGTTCCACATCTGTATCCCGGTGACTCCGCCCGTCAGGGTGCAGAGGAGTTGTGCGATTTTAGCTGCGCCATGCGGGAGCTTTGAAAGACCGCTACAGGTCACGACGACGGCGCCACCGCCGAGTGCGATCAACGCTGTTGCCATGGTCTTGAGCTCCCAACCTTGCATGTTGAGATACGTCCCCCAGCCGAAGTTGATCCAGGGATCAGCGGTGACCGGATACCCAAAGCCGCCTGAAGCGTGGTCGACGACCTGTGTGAGCGTCGAGCCTTCGACCTCGTAGCGCGTCGGAACGGAGACGCCCTCGGCGTCGGTCGCCCACGGCGCAGCGACCACCCCGACGGGCTCTTCACCGTCGAGCACGAGAACGGAGCCATCCTCCTGCAGCGCGAGGTCGAAGCCCTCGAACGTGTAGTCGTAGCGCTCGGGCGCCGCCTCGTTCTCAAGGACGGAGAGGAAACGCGTCGAACCGTCGGCGAGCGGCTGAACCGCGAGCGAGGCATCGTCGTCGGTCGTGTACACGAGCGTCCCGTCGTCAGCCTGCCGCACCGTGTCCGCACCAGCGAGGTCAGGCAGGGCGACGGTGAGATCGGGAAGCGCCTGGTCCTCGCTCGTGAGCGAGACCGGGGTGCTCACGTCCTCAGGGACGACAACAGTGGCCTCGCCGACCTGCGCCTCGAACCCGTCCCCGGCGCTCGCAGCCTCCAGGACCGCACCCGCCTCGGGAGCGACCGCGGCAATGGCCTCGGCGACCTCCGTCGCGGGAGCATCAGGGTCGTAGGCCTGCGCGAGACCTGCACTCGCGACCAGGAGCGCCGTGCTCGCGACACACGTCGTCAACGTTCTGGAGAAGCTCTTCAAGGCTCTCTCTCTCGAACTTCGGCACATGGCCGGCGCGGCCTCCCTGGGGTCGCGCTTGCCGAAACTAGCACGCACGAGACATGCACTTCAAGACTTCTGTCCGATCATCCCGTTCCCCGGGATATTCGCATATTCAACTACTCGATCCCCTCGGCCGGGCGACACGCCGCCCCCGTCCACGCTGCCGCCCAGACACGCCGACGGCCGGCTCCCCCGCAGGGGAACCAGCCGTCGCGGCAGGAAGAGACCTACTTGCTGAGCCCCTTGGCGATGAGGTCCATGACCGAGGAGTCCGCGAGCGTCGTCGCGTCACCGACGGCGCGGTTCTCGGCGACGTCCCGCAGCAGGCGTCGCATGATCTTCCCCGAGCGCGTCTTGGGGAGCTCGGCGACGACGAGGATCCGCTTGGGCTTGGCGATCGGGCCGATCTCCTTGCCGACGTGGTTGCGGAGGATCTGGATGATCTCGTCCTCGTCCGTCGTGCCGAGCGCCTCGGCGTGGTCGGAGCGCAGGATGACGAACGCGACGACGGCCTGGCCGGTCGTCTCGTCGGTGGCGCCGACGACGGCGGCCTCGGCGACGGCGTCGTGCGAGACGAGCGCCGACTCGATCTCGGTCGTCGAGAGACGATGTCCCGAGACGTTCATGACGTCGTCGACGCGGCCGAGCAGCCAGATGTCGCCGTCGTCGTCCTTCTTGGCGCCGTCACCGGCGAAGTAGACACCGGGGAACCGCGACCAGTAGGTGTCCTTGAACCGTTCGAGGTCGCCCCAGATGCCGCGGAGCATCGCGGGCCACGGCTCGGAGAGTACGAGGTAGCCGCCACCACCGTCGGGCACGGAACGGAACTCGTCGTCGACGACGTCCGCGACGATGCCGGGCAGCGGGACCTGCGCGGAGCCGGGCTTGGCGGCCGTGACGCCGGGGAGCGGCGAGATCATGATCGCGCCCGTCTCGGTCTGCCACCACGTGTCGACGATCGGCGTGCGGTCGCCGCCGACGACGCGGCGGTACCACATCCACGCCTCGGGGTTGATGGGCTCGCCCACCGAACCGAGGACGCGGAGGGTCGACAGGTCGAACGTCGCGGGGATGTCCTCGCCCCACTTCATGCACGTGCGGATCGCGGTGGGCGCGGTGTAGAGGATGGTGACCTTGTACTTCTCGATGATCTCCCACCAGCGGCCCTGGTGCGGGGAGTCCGGGGTGCCCTCGTAGATGACCTGGGTCGCGCCGTTGATGAGCGGCCCGTATGTGACGTAGCTGTGGCCGGTGACCCAGCCGATGTCGGCGGTGCACCAGTAGACGTCGGACTCGGCCTTGAGGTCGAAGACGTACTTGTGGGTGTACGCGGTCTGGGTGAGGTAGCCGCCGGTCGTGTGGAGGATGCCCTTGGGCTTCCCGGTCGTGCCCGAGGTGTAGAGGATGAACAGCGGGTGCTCGGCCTCGACCCACACGGGCTCGTGCGTGACGTCGGCGGACTCGAGGGCGTCGTGCCACCACACGTCGCGACCCTCGGCCATCGCTGTGTCCTGTCCGGTACGACGGACGACGAGCACGTGCGCGACCGGGCTCTCGACGCCGTCGCGCGGGACGAGCGCCTCGTCGACGGCGGGCTTGAGCGCAGAGGGGGCGCCGCGCCGGAAGCCGCCGTCGGCGGTGATGACGACCTTGGCCTCGGCATCGGCGATGCGCGAGCGCAGCGCGTCGGCGGAGAACCCGCCGAAGACGACGGAGTGCGGGGCGCCGAGGCGCGCGCACGCGAGCATCGCGATGACGGCCTCGGGGATCATCGGTAGGTAGATGACGACGCGGTCGCCAGTGCTCACGCCGAGGGCTGCGAGCGCGTTGGCGGCGCGGGACACCTCGCGAAGGAGGTCGCTGTACGTGAGGGTACGGGTGTCGCCAGGCTCGCCCTCGAAGTGGATGGCAACGCGGTCGCCGCGCCCCTCGGCGACGTGACGGTCGACCGCGTTGTAGGCGGCGTTGAGCGTGCCGTCGGCGAACCAGCGGGCGACGGGCGCGCCGGACCAGTCGAGGGTCTCGGTGAACGGCTTGCGCCAGGTGAGCAGGTCACGGGCTTGGTCGGCCCAGAAGCCGAGGCGGTCGGCTGCGGCGGCCTCGTACAGCGCGGGCTGCGCGTTCGCCTGCGCGGCGAACTCCGGGCTCGGAGGAAAGCTCCGGCTCTCGTGAAGAAGATTCTCGAGGCCGGCCTGTGCCGGCGTGCCGTCCTGGGTCACGACATGTCCTCCCGTTACGCATCGACGCTGGTGCGATAGGACCAAGGTCCCGCTCGGAGTTTAGTCCTGCCAGGGCCGTGCGCTATCGGGATTCCCCTCATCTTGAGCGCACGCGTACGTGAAATCCCGCGAAGATGACAGGGGTTCGCTCCCACGTCGTGTTGAACGGCGTTGGAGCGGCGCGGGAGGCGCCGCGCAGGTCAGACCGGCGTGCGCTTCTCGTCGCTTGCGTCGGCGTCGCGCGTGACGGGCGAGAAGTTTGCACAGCTCCACGCAACCGAGGTGGCGTCGTTGGACTCACGCCACTCGACCGTCGCCGCCGGCAGTGCTGCGGCAGCGGGGGTCGCGTCGGGCTGGGAAGGGTTGGAGGTTTCGGCCTCTGCAAGCGCCGTCGCGCGGCGGCTCGCGCTCACGGCGTAGGCGAGCCCGACGACGACGGCCCCGCCGACGAGATTGCCGAGCCCGACGACGGTCATGTTCCGCGCGAAGTCCGCCCAGCCCGTCTCGGGCAGGCCCGAGATGAGGCCGACGCCGAACGTCGTCATGTTCGCGACGACGTGCTCGAAGCCCGAGGTGATGAACGCGAGCAGACACCAGAAGATCGTCACGAGGCGCGCGACCTCCGACTGCAGCCGGCTGGCGGACCACATGGCGAGGCAGACGAGCATGTTGCACAGGACGCCACGCCAGAAGAGCTCGACGTTGCTCTCGCCGCCCTTGGCCTCGAGCATCCCGGCGAGCATCGCGCCCGCGGGCGTCGTGCGCTCGAGCAGCCCGGTGAGGTGGAGCATCGCCGCGAACGCGAACGCGCCGAGGAGGTTGCCGGCGAAGCAGAAGAGGATCGTGCGCCCCGCCTCCAGCCACGTGATGGTGCGGCGCCAGGCGCCCTGGGTCGTCGTCATCATCGTCGAGGTGACGAGCTCGCCGCCCGCCGTGTAGACGAGGGTGAGGGCGACGCCGAAGACGAGCCCCTGGACGAGCTTCGTCGCGGGCGATCCCGCGGCCTGCAGCGGGCCGGCGGCGGAGACCATGAGCATGACGGCGACGCCGATGTAGGCGCCCGCGAGCATCGACTGCACGGTGTAGGCGCCGGGGCGGCGGGTGAACGCGACCTTCGTCGCCGCATACCTCGCCTGGACCTCGATGTTCTCGTCGATGCTCAGCATGCCTCGAGCATCGCCGTCCACCGACGCAAAATCGTAGGACCTTAGGACGGAACGGCTCGCCTCGGCGCAAAGGACGACCGCCGGCAGGACACCTCAGTTGTTCGCGATCCCCGTCCGGCGCGCCACGTCCGCGACGGCCTCCGCGACGACAGTCGTGACGTCGGGGTTGAAGACGCTCGGCACGATGTACGTCGCGTTGAGCTGCCCGGGGTGGACCGTCGACGCGAGCGCGCGCGCCGCCGCGAGGAGCAGTTCGTCGGTGATGCGCGAGGACTGCGCGTCGAGCAGCCCGCGGAACACACCGGGGAATGCGAGCACGTTGTTGATCTGGTTGGAGAAGTCGCTGCGACCGGTCCCGACGATCGCGGCATGCTTGGCGGCCTCGACGGGGTCGATCTCGGGGCGCGGGTTGGCCATCGCGAAGACGATCGAGTCGTCGGCCATCGTCGCGACGTCGTCCGCCGTGATGACGTCGGGCGCGGACACCCCGATGAAGACGTCGGCGCCCGCGAGCGCACCGGCCAGGGTTCCGGTGACGCCGCGCGGGTTGGTGTGCTCCGCGGTCCAGCGCAGCTGCTCGCTCAGCCCGGCGCGGCCCGTGTGGACGACGCCGTCGATGTCCGCGACGACGACATCCCGCGCGCCGGCCGCGAGCAGGAGCTTGAGGATCGCGGTGCCGGCGGCGCCCGCACCGGACAGGACGATGCGCACGCCCGGCAGGCTCTTGCCGACGACGGTGAGGGCGTTGATGAGGGCTGCGAGCGCGACGATCGCGGTGCCGTGCTGGTCGTCGTGGAAGACGGGGATGTCGAGCTCGTCGCGCAGGCGCCGCTCGATCTCGAAGCAGCGGGGCGCGGAGATGTCCTCGAGGTTGATCCCCGCGAACACGGGGGCGATGGCCTTGACGGTGCGGACGATCTCGTCGACGTCCGTCGTGTCGAGCGCGATGGGGAACGCGTCGATGCCGGCGAACCGCTTGAAGAGCGCGGCCTTGCCCTCCATGACGGGCAGGGACGCGAGCGGGCCGATGTCGCCGAGGCCGAGGACGGCCGTGCCGTCGGTGACGACGGCGATCGTGTTGCGTTTGATCGTCAGGCGGCGGGCGTCGTCGGGCCGTGCCGCGATGGCCTCGCACACGCGGGCGACGCCCGGGGTGTAGACCATCGAGAGGTCGTCGCGATTCCGAATGGGGGCGGTCGGCTCGATGCGGAGCTTGCCGCCGAGGTGCATGAGGAACGTGCGGTCGGAGACCCGGTCGACCTCGACGCCCGGGACGTGCCGGAGCGTCTCGACGATCTCCTGGGCATGCGCGTCGCCGCTCGTCGCGCACGTGAGGTCGACGGTCATGCGGGCGCTGCCCGACTCGGTGACGTCGATGCCGGTGACGAGCCCGCCGTGCTGCTCGACGGCCGTCGTCAGCTCGCTCACGACCGTCGGCCTGGCCTCGACGCGGAGGCGCGCGGTGATGGACGACGAGACGCTCGGCGCTGGGCTCATGCCCCATTGTGACGCAGGCCACGCGCCTGGCGCACGCTCGCTCGGCGCGAGTGTCGACCTCCGAGGAGGTCGACACCCGTGCCGACTTTCGAGAAGTGCTCAGTCGCGCCAGTCGACGACGGTCGTGGTCCTCCGGTCGTCGACGAACCCGGACCACGCGATGTTGCCTGCCGCAGCCACGACCTCACCCGCGTTGTCCTCGACAACGATGCGCTGCAGGGCGTCGCTGGCGAGCTCGAGCACGTACACGGGAGAGGTGGTCGCACCGGCTCCCCCGCCGAAGGACCAGACGAGACGGCCCTCATCGAGCGCGGTCGACGCGATGGTCGTCGCCTCACGGAACTCGTCACTGATGTCTGTGGTGGGCTTCACCCCGCCGCCGTGGACACCGACGATCGCCTCTCTCGACAAGTCCAGCGCGTAGACGGCGTCGCCGACGGCGAACGCGACGCGGACCCCGTCGGACGACAGCGCCCCGAGTTCCTCCTCCGTCCCGAGCGTCTCCGTGGTGTCGATCGACAGCAGCGGCGTCGCCTCATTGTCTGCGACCAGAGCGAGACCCGTTCCGCGCCACATGATCTCGGCAGCGGGTTCCCCCTGGTCGTCCTGCGACATGGTGGAAACCTCTGTCAGCGTCCGGACGACGAGCCCGTCGGACGTGACGACGGGGCTGTCGCTCGCCTTCGCGACGACGTCGATCGGACCCGTGCCGTCGAGCCGTCGGCTGACGACGACGGGCGGCCCTTCGCCGTCGGCGGGCGCAGTGCTCCACCACACCCTGTCGGCCCCGACCGCGAGCTGCACCTCGAAGAAGGTGAGCGGCTCCTTGCCGCCGGTGAAGTCCTCGGCCTTCGCGACGAGATGCGGCACACCGTCGTCGAGCCGCGCGGCGAAGATGCGCCAGTCGTCGTGGAACAGGTCGGTGCTCGCGGTCTCTGCCCAGACGACGTGCGTCGCGGAGGCTGCTACTGCGGTGATCTGCCGCGGGTCGTCCTCGGGCACGAGGCCCTCGGTCGTGACGAAGCGACGGAGCGTCCCATCCGCGTCGCGGACACCGATGCGGTCGTTGGCCGGAAGCCGAGGCCCGCCGTCCCAGGTGCAGGTCTCCTTCGGCCCGATACCAACAACTGTGGCGCCGCCCCCAAGCACCGCCCTAGCACCGATGCGTTCGACGCAACCGCGTTCGGAGCGGATCGTGTCCAGCACGGTGTACGTCTCTCCTTGGCGGGCCTCGACCTGCGACGCGACCGGAACCCAGCGCACGTCAAGCACCCGGCCGTCGGGATCGAGCAGCGCGCGAGGCTCCTCGACGTTCTTGCTCGGGGTCGGCAGCTGCGTCGGACCGGACGGCGTCGCGGTGCCCGTAGCGGACGGTGTGGCCGCCGCCGGCGGCCGCGGGGCCTCCGGCGTGCATGCCGCCGTCAGCGTCACCGCGGCGAGCAGGGGCAACGTCACGCTCAACCGGATGAGTCTCACGCGACGACGCCACGCGTCGCGGTGAAGAAGGCGAGGGTCCCTCGGACAAGCTTTGCTGCACGCATCGACAATCCCCTAGTCGCTGGGTCCCTCAGTCCCTGAGTCCCTGGCGAGAGTCAGGCTTGCGGGGCAAATCATGCCTGCCACCCGACCATGACGCAACAACCAGGGCAGCAAAATGCCTCACTCAAGATGAGTTGGTCATTCAACCCTTTGGGGTCGTGCCGTCGGAGGCTCCCGTCGCACAGCACGAACGGCGGTCCCGGGGGGAGCCGCCGTCCGGCCAGCTGGAGCAGGGGTATCAGGCGAGAAAAATCTGCGGTCGATCCACTGGGGTCGGTGCCACAGGTCCTATGCGTGGACTGGTCGCTCGTGGGTCCGGCCTGCTCCGTTGTGCTGTTGTGGAATCGAGTCTGCCGCAGGATCCTGCGCTTTTCCAGGGACCGATGGCCCTGGGCAGATGGGCCGGGAACGGGTAGTGTCAGTTCTTGGGTCGCCTTCGGGGCGGCCCTTCGTCGTTCCCGGACGCCCCGGCCGAGGCTCGCCTTCCCTCGCCTCCCGCACGGCACGGGATGCCCCGGACCGTGCGCCGCCAAGGTTGTGGTGGGATGGGGGGATGGGTTCGAACCTCACGGTCCGGGGGCCGCTCGACGACGTCGTCGCAGTCGAGGTGCGCGCGCTCGCCGCCGCAGCGGCGCACGCCGACGGCGTCCCGCCGATCTCCGAGCAGCCGCTCCTCAACCTCACGGCCGACCACCACGACGTCGTCCACGTGCTGCGCCGCGACGGCGCGGGAAAGCTCCTCGCATACGCACAGCTCGACCTCGGGGGCGCGCCCCCGACCGCCGAGATGGCGGTCTCCCCCGACGCCCGTCGTCGCGGTCTCGGCACGTCGCTCCTCGAGGGCCTGCGGGCCCTCGCGCCCGACGGCTTCGGCCTGTGGGCCTACGGGCACGGCACGGGTGCGCAGGCGTTCGCCGAGCACCACAGGCTCGAGACCGTGCGCGAGCTCTTCGTCATGGACCGCCCCCTCCCGGGGACGGCGACGCGCCCCACGCCCCCCGACGGTTACACGCTGCGCACCTTCACGCCCGACGACGCCGACGCATGGCTCGCCCTCAACGCGCGCGCGTTCGCGCACCACCCCGAGCAGGGCCGGCTCACGCGCGCCGACCTCGACGCCCGCCTCGCCGAGCCGTGGTTCCGTGCCGACGACCTGCTGCTCGTCGACGGCCCGGACGGCCCCGCGGCGTTCGTGTGGACCAAGGTCGTCGGGACCGACGGCGAGCTCTACGTCGTCGCCGTCGACCCGGGGCACCAGGGCCGCGGCCTCGGCCGCCTCCTCACCGAGGTCGCGCTCGCGCACCTCGCCGCGCGTGGCTGCACCCGAGCGCTGCTCTACGTCGACGGCGACAACCTGCGCGCCGTCAACGTCTACCGCCGCGCGGGCTTCGACCTCGCCGACCGGCACGTGCTCGTCCGCGGCACGTCGGCCATCTCCTGATCACCGCAGAGCCACCGGAAGATGCCACGATGTCTGCCATGAACGACGCGACCGCCACGACCGTCCCCGACGAGCCCGCCCAGGTGGCGCGCACCGTCCCGACGATCCCGCTCGACCCGGAGCTCGCCGCGCACATCGCGGAGCACATTGCCGAGCCCGTCGACGCGCCCGACGCTCCCGTCGAGCTCGCGCCCCTGCCCGACGACCGCTTCGCGGACCGCGAGCTGTCGTGGCTCGCGTTCAACCAGCGTGTCCTCGAGCTGGCCGAGGACCCGGCGACGCCGCTGCTCGAGCGCGTGAGGTTCCTCGCGATCTTCGCGTCCAACCTCGACGAGTTCTTCATGGTGCGCGTCGCCGGTCTCAAGCGGCGCATCGCGACGGGCATCGCCGTACCGTCGGCATCGGGGCAGTCGCCGCGTCAGGTGCTCGAGGGCATCGCGGAGAGCGCGCACGTCCTCGCCGAGCGTCACGCCCGCGTGTTCACCGAGCAGGTCCAGCCCGCACTCGCGCACGAGGGCATCACGATCGTCGGCTGGGACGACCTCTCGTCGAACGAGCAGGACCGGCTGCGCAAGTACTTCCGCAAGCAGATCTTCCCCGTCCTCACGCCCCTCGCGGTCGACCCGGCGCACCCGTTCCCGTACATCTCGGGGCTCTCGCTCAACCTCGCGGTGCTCGTGCGCAACCCGGCGACGGGCAAGGAGCACTTCGCGCGCGTCAAGGTGCCGCCCATCCTGCCGCGCTTCGTCGCCGTCGACTCCCGGGGCCGCCCGTCCGCGCCGGACGCGCAGGTCGCGGCTGCGCAGGAGACGAGCTTCGTGCCGATCGAGGACGTCATTGCGGAGCACCTCGACCAGCTCTTCCCCGGCATGGAGATCGTCGAGCGGCACCTGTTCCGCGTGACGCGCAACGAGGACGTGGAGGTCGAGGAGGACGACGCCGAGAACCTCCTGCAGGCGATGGAGAAGGAGCTGCTGCGCCGACGTTTCGGTCCGCCCGTGCGCCTCGAGCTCACGCCCGACGTCACGCCACGCATCCGCAAGCTTCTCCTCAAAGAGCTGGGCGTCGAGCCGGACGAGGTGTACGAGCTGCCCGTGCCGCTCGATCTCACGGGGCTCAACGTCATCGCTGACATCGAGCGTCCCGACCTCTCGTTCCCGCGCTTCGTGCCGACGACGCACCGCTATCTCGCGGAGGTCGAGTCGGCGACGCCCACGGACGTCTTTCAGGCGATCCGCGCGCGCGACATCCTCCTGCACCACCCGTACGACTCCTTCTCGACGTCGGTGCAGACGTTCCTCGAGCAGGCTGCCGCGGACCCGTCGGTGCTCGCGATCAAGCAGACCCTCTACCGGACGTCGGGCGACTCCCCGATCGTCGACGCGCTCATCGACGCGGCCGAGGCCGGCAAGCAGGTCCTCGCGCTCGTCGAGATCAAGGCGCGCTTCGACGAGCAGAACAACATCTCGTGGGCCCGCAAGCTCGAGCAGGCGGGCGTCCACGTCGTCTACGGGATCGTCGGGCTCAAGACGCACTGCAAGCTCTCGCTCGTCGTCCGGCAGGAGGCCGACGGCCTCCGCCGCTACTGCCACGTCGGCACGGGCAACTACAACCCCAAGACGGCGCGCCTCTACACGGATCTCGGCCTGCTCACGTGCGACCCGGACGTCGGCCAGGATCTCTCGCGTCTCTTCAACCAGCTCTCCGGCTATGCGCCGCGCTCACGCTTCCAGCGGCTGCTCGTCGCGCCGCGCTCGGTGCGGACGGGGCTCGTCGAGCGCATCGACCGCGAGGCGCAGATCGCGCGCGAGGGCCGTCCCGCGTGGATCCGCATGAAGGTCAACTCGATCGTCGACGAGGCGACGATCGACGCGCTCTACCGGGCGTCGCAGGCGGGCGTGCAGGTCGACCTCGTCGTCCGTGGCATCTGCGCCGTGCGGCCCGGCGTCCCGGGCCTCTCGGAGACGATCCGGGTGCGGTCGATCCTCGGCAGGTTCCTCGAGCACTCTCGGATCTTCGCGTTCGGCAACGACGGCCAGGCCGACGTCCTCATCGGCTCGGCTGACCTCATGCACCGCAACCTCGACCGGCGCGTGGAGGCACTCGTGTCGATCGTCGACGAGGAGCAGGTCGTCAACCTCGTCGAGCTCCTCGAGGCCTCGATGGACGACGGCACCGCGTCGTGGCACCTCGGCCCGGACGGCTCGTGGGTGCGGCACCACCTCGGTGCCGACGGCGAGCCGCTGCGCGACCTCCAGGGCACTCTCATCTCCCGGCAGCGACGGCGCCTGGGGATGGGCCGGGGGCGGTGAGCCGCGTGGCCGTGCCCTCGGGCTCGAGCCTCCTCGACACGGGCGAGTCGGTGCGCCGGCCCGCGATCGAGGCTGCGGGCGCGCTCGTGTGGCGCGAGCGCAAGGGGCGGCTGCAGGTGCAGCTCGTCCACCGGCCGCGGTACGACGACTGGTCGTGGCCCAAGGGCAAGCTCGACTCGGGCGAGACGTTGCGCGAGTGCGCCGTGCGCGAGGTCGCCGAGGAGACGGGCAGGCCCGTCGTCCTCGGCGTGCCGCTGCCCATGCAGCGCTACCGGACGCCCGAGGGCCGGCTCAAGCGCGTCCACTACTGGGCGGCGCGTCGCGCGGCCGACGTCGATGCTCCCGCGGTGCGGGTGCGCCCGCCGGTCGCTCCCGTCGATCCCACCGAGATCGACGACGTCGTCTGGCTCGACGTCGACGTGGCGCACGAGCGCCTCTCGCGTGCGACGGACCGCGAGCCGCTCGACGCCCTTGTGCACGCGCACGCCAAGGACCGCCTCGCGACGCACGCGCTCGTCGTCGCCCGGCACGCCCGGGCGCGCAAGCGCGGCGCGTGGGCGGGCGGCGAGGATGACCGCCCGCTCACACCCGCGGGCTACCTCCAGGCCGCGACGATCGTGCCGATCCTCTCGGCGTACGGTGCGGCGCAGATCGTCTCGAGCTCGTGGCTGCGCTGCACCGACACGATCGCGCCGTACGCGCGCGCGACGGGGCTCTCGGCGGGCCTGAGCTTCGACCTCACCGAGCTTGCGCACGCCGACGACCCGCGGGACGCGCGCGACGTCGTCGAGCGGCTCCTCGAGGATCCCGTCGCGTCCGTGCTGTGCACGCACCGGCCCGTGCTCCCGACGGTCCTCAAGGTGCTGCGCCTGCACGCGCGCCGAAGCGTGCGCGCCCAGCTGCCCGCCGAGGACCCGTTCCTGCGGCCGGGCGAGCTGCTCGTCGCGCACGTCGCGCCGCGGCCCGACGGGCCGCGCGTCGTCGCCGTCGAGATCTCCCGCAGCCACCTGCACGCGAGCATCCTCGGCAACCGCGCAGGCGTCGCCTGATCCCTGAGACACAGAGAGACGGCTCCCCACCATTCGATGGTGGGGAGCCGTCTCTCCGTGCAAGGGACGGGTCAGACGAGCAGCGGGTGGAGGGCCCAGAAGACCGCCACCGAGACACCCGCGGCCGCGGGGATCGTCAGCACCCACGCGATGCCGATCGACTTCGCCACGCCCCAGCGCACAGCGGAGAGCCGCTTCGTCGCGCCGACACCCATGATCGCGGTCGTGATCGTGTGCGTCGTCGAGACCGGCGCGTGCAGCCAGAACGCGTTGAGGTAGAGGACGATCGCGGAAACGGACTCGGCGACGAAGCCGCGCGCCGGGTCGAGCTCGATGATGCGGCGGCCGAGGGTGCGCATGATGCGTTTACCGCCCGTCGCGGTGCCGGCGGAGATCGCTGCGGCCGCGAGGATCTTGATCTCCCACGGGATGGGGTCGCCGCGCGTCGTCCAGTCGACGGCGGTCGTCGCGAGGAACATCACGCCCATCGTCTTCTGCGCGTCCTGGAGGCCGTGACCGAGCGCCATCGCAGCAGCCGAGGCCGTCTGCGCGATGCGGAACCTGCGCGACGCCTTGGCGGGCGCCGCGTTCTTGAAGATCCACAGGACCGCGACCATGACGAGGAACGCGATGCCGAACCCGATGATCGGCGAGAAGATCATCGGCAGGACGACCTTCTCGACGATCGAGTCCCAGTACACGGCGATCCCGCTCGCGAGGCCCGCGCCGACGAGCCCGCCGATGAGCGCGTGCGTCGACGACGACGGCAGGCCGAACCACCATGTGATGAGGTTCCACGTGATCGCCCCGACGAGCGCCGCGAGCACGGCCACGAGCGTGAGCCGCGTGCCGACGCCGTCGATGTGGATGATGTCGTGCGCGATGGTCTCCGCGACCGCCGTGCCCATGAGGGCACCCGCGAAGTTCATGACGGCCGCCATGGCGAGTGCGACCTTCGGCGTGAGCGCGCGCGTCGACACCGAGGTGGCGATCGCGTTCGCGGCGTCGTGGAAGCCGTTGGTGAAGTCGAACGTCAGCGCGAGCGCAGCGACGACGAGTACGAGTGCGACGTCCACGAGGGGTCAGGACTCCTTGACCGCGATCGTCTCGACCGTGTTGGCGACCTTCTCGAACGCGTCGGCGGCCTCCTCGAGGATCTCGACGACCTCCTTGAGCTTCATGAGGAGGATCGGGTCGGTGATCTCGTCGAACATCTGCGCGAGGAGCTTGCGGTGCTGCTTGTCCGCCTGGTTCTCGAGGCGGTTGATCTCGACCCAGTAGTCCTGCAGGTCGCTCATCGAGCGCAGGCGCGGCATCGCCTCGGCCGTGATCTCGGCGCAGCGCTGGAGGATCTGCACCTGGTCGGCGACGCGCCGCGGCAGTTCGTCGAGCTTGTAGAGGACGATGAGGTCGCTCGCCTCCTCCATGAAGTCCATGCAGTCGTCGAGCGCCGACGCGAGCTCGTAGATGTCGTCACGGTCGAACGGCGTGACGAACGTCGAGTTCATGCGTCGCATGATCGTGTGCGTGGCCTCGTCGGCGAGGTGCTCGACCTCGTTCATCTGCTTCGCGATGGCCTTGCGGCCGACGAGGTCGGCGCCGAGGAGCTCGCCGAGAAGCTTGGATCCGGTCACCAGGTGCTCCGCCGAGGCGGTGAAGAGGTCGAAGAACGTGGTGTCGCGCGGTGTCATACGCGGAATGCGCACGGGTACTCCCGTAAAGAGGCAGCCTTGTCCTCCGTAGCGTAGGCCCACGTCACGGTGAACGCGCAACCGTCCGGGTGATCCTCCGTCGACCATCACGGGAAATCGCGGTGCAGGCCACCTGGGTCCCTGCAGGCCGTGGGACGAACGGCTCTGCCGCGATGTGAGGAACGAGACGTCTAGCGTCGGGCACAAAGATGCGACGCCGGACCGGGAGCGCCTCTCGGCGCGTGGCCGCTCGAAGCGGCTGATGTTGGAGCCCGGGGCTACCGCAGCCCGACGTCGCCCTTCCATTATAACGGCGGCTCCCGGGGCTGCGCAGGATCAGTCGAGCTGGTCGGCACGCCAGCAGCGCGCGGCCGCGTCAAGGTCGTCGGCCGTCGCGACGAGCGACGCGGCGCCGAACGTGAGGCGGGAACCCCGCGCCGGGTCCGTCGGCTCGACGCTGTCCGCGTCGACCGCGGCCCCTGTCGCGAGGATGCGGCAGAAGGCCGCAGCGCGCTCGAGCGCGACGGCGAGATCACCGTCGAACACTCCGGAGAGCACGGAGTCCGCGAGCGCCCGCATGTCCTCGGGCGAGGGACCCGCCGCGCCCGCGACGACCTCCGCGACCGGGGTGTGCTCGACGCCCAGGCGGTAGCGCAGCCCGACCGTGCGGGCGTCGCGACGCACCCACTCGCGCAGGACGAAGAGGCGCCACAGCGCCCCTGGCAGCGTCACGGGCGCGGCGTCCGCCCACAGGGCTGCGACCGTGTCGAGGCCCTCCGTCTCGACGAGCCGGAGGATGCGCGCGGTGACCTCCGCGTCGTCCGTGGCACGGCCTTCGTGCACGAGGGCGCGGGCCGTCGTGTGCGCGATCTCCTCGCGGAGCGCGGGGTCGTGCCCGCCGGGGATCTGCTCCGCCTCGGCGGGGTCGAGCATCGCGGGTCGTCGGAAGCTTCTGCGCGGGCCGGTCACGTCATTCACTCCTACAGTGTTGACCACGCGGCCGCGCCACGTCCCGTGCGCCCGCCACGGACCGAGGAGGAGCCCTTGCCCGAGCAGCCCACGACCCTCACCTCGTCCCAGCACAGGCGGGCCGTCGTCCTCGCGGTGTCCGCCGCCGTCGGCGGTTTCCTCTTCGGCTTCGACTCCTCCGTCGTCAACGGCGCGGTCGACGCGATCCAGCACGAGTTCGACCTCTCCTCATCTGTCACCGGCTTCGCCGTCGCCGTCGCGCTGCTCGGGTGCGCGCTGGGCGCGTGGCTCGCGGGTCGCGCCGCGGACCGCTGGGGGCGGCCTCGCGCGATGCTCCTCGGGGCCGTGCTGTTCCTCGTCTCGTCGGTGGGAGCCGCGTTCGCGTTCGCGGTGTGGGACCTCGTGCTGTGGCGGGTCGTCGGCGGCATGGGCATCGGCGTCGCCTCAGTCATCACGCCCGCCTACATCTCGGAGATCTCCCCGAGCGCGGTGCGGGGCCGACTCGCGTCGCTGCAGCAGCTCGCGATCACGCTCGGCATCTTTGCGGCCCTGCTCTCCGACCAGCTCTTCGCGACGACGGCCGGGGCGGTCGACGAGGGCGCGCCGATCGCGCTCGGTGCGAGCCTCTTCGGGCTCGATGCGTGGCGGTGGATGTTCCTCGTCGCCGTGGTGCCGTCGGTCGTCTACCTCGTCGTCGCGCTGCGCGCGCCCGAGTCTCCGCGCCACCTCGTCGCAACGGGACGACGCGAGGAGGCGGCCGAGGTCCTGCGTTCCCTCGGCACGCAGGACGCCGAGGACCGCGTCGAGCAGATCGCGCACGCCCTCGAGTCCGACCGCAAGAAGCAGCAGGGCTCGACGCTGCGCGGCGGCCGCTTCGGGCTGCGACCGGTCGTGTGGGTGGGCGTCACCCTCTCGGTCTTCCAGCAGTTCGTAGGGATCAACGTCATCTTCTACTACTCGACGACGCTGTGGCGCTCGGTCGGGTTCGACGACTCGGACGCGTTCCTCGTCTCGACGATCACGGCGGTGACGAACGTCGTCGTGACGCTCGTGGCGATCGCGCTGGTCGACAAGGTCGGGCGGCGGCCTCTGCTCCTCGTCGGCTCGGCCGGCATGACGGTGTCGCTCGCCGCGATGGCGCTCGCCTTCACGCAGGCGACGGGCTCGGGTGACGACGTCAGCCTGCCCGGGGCATGGGGCACGGTCGCGCTCGTCGGCGCGAACCTCTTCGTCGTGTCGTTCGGGGCGTCGTGGGGACCCGTCGTGTGGGTGCTCCTCGGCGAGATGTTCCCCGGTGGCATCCGGGCGGCGGCTCTCGCCCTCGCGACGGCGGCGCAGTGGATCGCGAACTTCACGGTGACGGTGTCGTTCCCGCCGATGTCCGCGGGCCTCGGTCTGCCCGTCGTCTACGGCGTCTACGGGGCGATGGCACTGCTCAGCGGGCTGTTCGTGTGGAAGTTCGTCGCGGAGACGCGCGGCAAGGAGCTCGAGGACATGACGGACTGAGCTGCCCGGCCGCGTCCGGGTGGACCCCGGACGTCGCGCGCCTCACACCCAAATCGTTTGTGTGTCGCAAGCAATCGGTTTAGCGTCGTCCTGTCATAACAAGGAGACGTGATGACCACCCCAGCTGCCGCCCGGCCCCCCTCGCTCCTCGACGAACCCGACGCACCCACAGACGACGTCCGTGCCGTCCTCCTCGCCATCGAGGCGTTCGGCCGCGCCCAGCGCAGCATCGGCACCGCCTTCGTCCACGAGCTCAACCTGCCCCGCGCCTCCCTCGGCGTGCTCTTCAAGCTCCAGACCCACGGCGCCCTGCAGATCAGCGAGCTCGCCCAGATCCTCCACGTCGACGTCTCCGTCGCGTCCCGGCAGGTCGCCACGCTCGTCGACGCGGGCCTCGCCGTCCGCGACGTCGACCCCGACGACCGCCGTGCCCGCACCATCGCCCTCACCGCCGCCGGCCGCGAGCGCGCCGACACCGCCCGCCGCTCCGTCTCCCGCCTCCTCGCCAGCGCCCTCGGCGACTGGGAGCCCGACCGTCTCGCGACGCTCGCCACCTCCCTCAACGACCTCTCCGACGCCGTCACGACCTACTTCAGCGGCACGCAGCACCACAGCAAGGACCCCGCATGACACGCACCTCTCCCGCCGCCCCCACCACCGCGCCGCCGATGACGCACCAGGAGATCCTCCGGACCATCTCCGGCATCTTCATGGGCCTGTTCGTCTCGATCATCGCGACGTCCATCACGTCGTCCTCCCTGCCGCACATCGTCTCCGACCTCGGCGGCAACCAGTCCGCGTTCACCTGGGTCGTCACCGCGACGCTCCTCACCCAGACCATCTCGACGCCCATCTGGGGCAAGGTCGCTGACCTCGTCGACCGCAAGCGGCTCGTCCAGCTGACGCTCGTCATCACCGTCGTCTCCGCGGCGCTCGCCGGGCTCGCCCACAGCCCCGCCACCCTCATCGCATGGCGCGCCGTCCAGGGCGTCGGCGCCGGAGGCCTCACCGCCGTCGGCATGGTCCTCATCGCGGACATCATCTCGCCGCGCGAACGCGGCCGGTACATGGGTTACATGGGCGCAGTCATGGCCGTCGCCACGATCGGCGGCCCCCTCCTCGGCGGGTTCCTCACCGACACCGCCGGCTGGCGCTGGACGTTCTTCGTCGGCGTACCCTTCGCGATCGCGGCGATCATCCTCATCCAGCGCACCCTCCACCTGCCGCCCCTGCCGCGTGACGGCAAGGCGCCGATCGACTACCTCGGCGCCACCCTCATCTCCGGCGGCATCGCGCTGCTCCTGCTCTGGGTGACGTTCGCCGGCACACGCTTCGACTGGCTGTCGTGGCAGACCGTTGTCATGGCCGGCGGCGCCGTCGTGCTTCTCGCCCTTGCGGTGTGGGCCGAGTCCCGCGCCGTCGCGCCGATCATCCCGCTCACCCTCTTCCGCAACCGCACAGTCGCGCTCGTCATCATCGCGTCCGTCGCGCTCGGCATCGTGCTCTTCGGCACGACGGTGTTCCTCAGCCAGTACATGCAGATCGCACGCGGCTACACCCCGACGGTCTCCGGCCTGCTCACCGTGCCGATGATCGTCGGGCAGCTCGCCGCGTCGATCCTCTCTGGCCGCGCCGTCTCCCGCACGGGACGCTACAAGCGGTACCTCGTCGTCGGCGCGATCATCATGCCGACCGGCATCCTGCTCATGGGCACGATCGACCACCGCACGAGCCTCGTCCTCATCAGCGTCTACATGCTGCTCATCGGCATCGGCGTCGGCCTGCAGATGCAGAACATGGTGCTCGCCGCACAGAACACGCTCACTCCCGCCGAGCTCTCGACGGGGTCCGCGTCGATCGCGTTCTTCCGGTCGCTCGGCGGTGCGATCGGCGTCTCGGCGCTCGGCGCGATCCTCGGTCACCGTGTCACCGCCGACCTCACGTCGGGCCTCACGTCGGCCGGCATCACCCCGCCCGCGTCGATCGCCGACGGCACCCTGCCTGACGTCAGCATGCTGCCCGCCGCCGTCGCGACGATCGTCAAGGCCGCCTACGGGGCGGGCGTCGCCGAGGTGTTCCTCGTCGCGGCACCGCTCGCGCTCATCGCGTTCGTCGCGGTCCTGTTCATCAAGGAGGTCCCGCTCGCGACGCGCTCGAACCTCGAGCTGCGCCGCGAGGAGCTCGCCCGGGCAGAGGCCGCCCGCGAGGAGGCCCTGGCGGAGAGCGCCCGAGCAGACGCGGCCCGAGCAGAGGCAGCCCAGACCGAGGCGGCCCAGACTGTGGCGGCCGATCCGGAGGCCGCCCCCACCCGCCGCACCTGACCCCGACTCGTGGGTCCCTAGCACCATCCAATGGTGCTAGGGACCTACAAGTCACCTGACTGACTCGACTCGTAGGCCCTCAGCACTATTCGACAGTGCTGAGGGCCGACGAGTCGTGGCGAGGTGGGTCAGCTCGGGTCGAAGGTGAGCGACACCGAGTTCATGCAGAACCGGTTGCCCGTCGGGGTCTGCGGTGCGTCGGGGAAGACGTGCCCGAGGTGCGAGCCACAGCGCGCGCACCGCACCTCCGTGCGGCGCATGCCGAGGGAGTCGTCGTCGAGCAGCTCGACCGCGTCGGAGCGGCTCACCTCGTAGAAGCTCGGCCAGCCGCAGCCGGCGTCGAACTTCGTCCCTGCGTCGAAAAGCTCGGCGCCGCACGCGCGGCAGCTGTACGTGCCGGCGCGCGCCTCGTCGAGCAGCGCGCCCGACCAGGGCCGCTCGGTGCCGGCCTGACGCAGGACGTGGAACTCCTGCGGGTTCAGCTCGACAGCCCACTCGTCGTCGGTCTTCTCGATCTCGTACGCCATGTCGTTCCCTCCGTCGTCGGTGATCCCATCATCCCTCGCCCAGCGCCCGCTCGCGCTGCCTCGCGCCGCCGCTCCGGCCTGCCTGCCGCTCGCGCCGCTCCCGACGGATTGACGCTGCGCCCCCGTCCCACGGGGGCGCAGCGTCAAATCCGTGGCACCAGCGACGCCCCAGGGTGCCGACACCCCGGGTGCCGACACCGCGGGTGCCGACACCCCGGGTGCCGATAGCCGATCCGTGCACGGGACGTGCCCGGATCGGCTATCGGGACTCCGTTCCGCCGGGAGCAGGGGGCTTCGATAGCGGATCCGTACGCATGACGCGTACGGATCCGCTATTGGCCGGCCCGGCGCGGCCCGGCCCCTGCCAGCCGTCCCGGTCGGCCCAGCCCGGCCCGGGCAAGGCCCGCCGGTTCCACGGACGACGAGGCCCCTCCGCACACGGTGCGGAGGGGCCTCGTGAGAACGGCTGAGATCAGCGGCGACCCGAGCGCGCGCCACGCGACATCTCGACGAGGCCACGCCCCGCGCCCGACGATCCCCCACGCGACACACGACCGGACGCGCCACCAGCACCACCGGCAGAACCGCCACCCGAGCGACCCGCAGATCCCCCGGACGGCTCCCCCGTCGTCGACGACCACACAGGCTGCGAACCGCCGCGAGACGCACCGCCACGGCCCTGCTGCTGACCGGACGCCCCGCGTCCGGAACCGCCCCGACGTCCGTCCGAGCGTGCGCCCCCAGGACGCGACGGGTCGGCCTGCTGACCGCCACGACCCGTGCCGGGACGCCCGCCGCGCGGCTGGTCGCCGCGTACCGCGACGTCGGAGCCACGCGAGCCGGCCGACCCGCGGGCGGGACGCCCGGACCCGTCGGACGTCGACGTGCCGCGGCCCCGGCCGCCGTCGGCAGCCTTCTTCTTGCGCGGCTGCTTCGGCGCTGGCTGTGCCGCAGCCGGAGCCTCGGACGGCTTGACGCGCGGCGCCACCTCACCAACGAGGTCGGTGACGAGCTTGTCGGTCGCGCGCACGCGCACGGGCGTCACGGTGATGCCGGCCTTGCGGGTGAGATCCTTGACGTCGCCCCGCTGCTCGGGCGTCATGACGGTGACGACGACGCCACCTTCGCCCGCGCGCGCCGTGCGTCCGGAGCGGTGGAGGTACGCCTTGTGCTCGGCGGGCGGGTCGACGTGGACGACGAGCCCGACATGGTCGACGTGGATGCCGCGCGCGGCGATGTCCGTCGCGACGAGCACCTTGACGGCGCCTGACGTGAACGCCTCGAGGTTCCGCTCGCGGGCTCCCTGCGAGAGGTTGCCGTGGAGGTCGACCGCGGGCACACCCTCGGCGGTGAGCGTCTTGGCCATCTTCTTGGCCTGGTGCTTGGTGCGCATGAAGAGGATGCGACGGTCGACGCCTGAGGCGAGCGCGAGGACGAGGTCCTTCTTCGCGGCGGCGTCGGCGACCTCGAGGACGTGGTGGGTCATCGCGGTGACGGGCGACGTCTCGGGGTCGACGGAGTGGTGCAGCGGCTTGTGGAGGTAGCGCTTGACGAGCACGTCGACGCCGTTGTCGAGCGTCGCGGAGAAGAGCATGCGCTGACCCTGGGACGGGGTGCGGTCCATGATGCGCTTGACGCCCGGGAGGAACCCGAGGTCGGCCATGTGGTCCGCCTCGTCGAGCACGGTGATCTCGATGTCGTCGAGCGTGAGGTGACGCTGGCCGAGGAGGTCCTCGAGGCGGCCGGGGCACGCAACGACGACGTCGACGCCCTTCTGCAGCGCGGTGACCTGGCGCGACTGGGAGACGCCGCCGAAGATCACGGTCGTCGTGAGGCCGAGCGCCTTGGCGAGGGGCGCGAGGGTCGCGTCGATCTGCGAGGCGAGCTCGCGCGTCGGGGCGAGGACGAGGGCGCGCGGCCGGGCGGGCTTCGTGCGGCCGGAGCGCGACGCGTCGAGCCGCGTGACGATGGGGAGCGAGAACGCGAGGGTCTTGCCGGAGCCGGTGCGGCCACGCCCGAGGACGTCGCGGCCCGCGAGCGTGTCGGGGAGGGTCGCGGTCTGGATGGGGAACGGTGCGGTCTTGCCGTCGCGCGCGAGGGCGTCGAGGACGGGCGTGGGCAGGGGCAGGTCGGAGAACGACCGGATGGTCTGAGGCATGTGTCTTCCTGGTTCGGCCCGGAGCACGGCGCACGGGGGCGCTCGGTGTCGACCGGGGTCGGGGTCCGCCGCACGAGGCAGGATCACGGCTCCGCGCTGTGCGCGGGCGGGGATCGTGCGGGACTCCACGACGCGGGACCGGCGGTACGCGCGGCCCTCGTCGTCCATTGTCTCACCTGCGGGCGGTGACCGTCACCCCGTCCCCGTGGTGACGCACCCGACTTCCGCGAGATAGCAGTTCCGTGCCGAGATAGCGCCTGCACACCGCTATCTCGGGCGCAGAGCGCTATCTCGCGGACCAGCGTGGTGGCGGAAGACGGCAGGATGGTGCCGTGACCGACGTGCTGCGTGACATCTGGGAGGCCGCGACGACCGCGTCGCCCGCCCCCGAGACCGCCCTCGTGCTCGCCGCTGCGGCGACGGCGTTGCTGCTCGTCGTGTGGCGGCCCGCGTGGGGCGTCGTCCGGCACGGTGTGACGACCGTCCATGAGGCATGCCATCTTGCCGTCGCCGCGCTCACGGGCCGCAGGATCATGGGGATCCGCCTGCACTCAGACACGTCGGGGCTCGCACTGTCGAAGGGGCGCCCACGCGGTCCGGGGATGGTGCTCATGACGGCCGCCGGGTACACGGGCCCGGCGATCGTCGGGCTGGCTGCCGCGTTCGGCGTGGGTCGCGGCTACGACGTCGGTGTCCTGTGGGCGCTCGTCGTCCTTGCGCTGTTCGTGCTGCTCATGATCCGCAACTGGTACGGCTTGTGGACGATCCTCGTGACGCTCGCGCTCCTGGGCGCACTCACGTGGTGGGGCACGGCCGAGGTCCACGCGTTCGCGGCACACACGGTGACGCTCGTGCTGCTCGCCGGGGCGGTCCGGGCGGTCGTCGAGCTCGGGCTCTCACGTCGCGGCGGGAGGGCGCGCTCGTCGGACGCCGACGCGCTCGGCAGGCTCACGCACCTGCCCGGCGGCCTGTGGGTGGGCGTGTTCGCACTCGTCGCGGCGGGGTGCCTCGCGCTGGGTGCGTGGTGGCTCGTCGGCCCGACGTTCTCGGGGCTCGCCGACGCCGCGGCGGCCCTCCTCCCCCGCTGACTGCGCGCCCCAACCCGACGGGTTGACGGCTTCCGACCAGTCGCGCGCTCGGAAGTCGTCAGTCCGCCAGGAAGAGGGTGGCCCCGGTCAGGACGCTGCGAGGCGCGCCGCGAGCGCGTCGCGCGCCTGCTGCGCCACAGGCCGCACGGCCTTGTCGCGGTCCGAGAAGTGGCGGGCGATGACCGCCTGGTGCTCGGCGCCGCCCTGCGCGGCGAGCGCACGCAACGCGGCGCTGCGGACGCGGGCGTTCGTGTCGTCCGTCAGCGCGACGATCTCGTCGAGGGCGGGCAGGTTCCGCTCGAGGACGACGCGCAGGCACATCTCCCGCACGCGCCACGCACGGTTGCGCAGTCCGGCGAGGACGGGCTCGGTGGCGGAGTCGTCCCACACGTGGAGGAGCGCCCGGGCGCCCCAGAGCTCAGGCCAGTAGAGGGCGGGCGCCCCGTCGAGGATCCCGAGGCCGTGCCGGCCTCCCGCGTAGAGGAGGAAGTCCTTGCCAGCGTTCTCCCCGCGCAGCAGCGCGATGGCGCGCTGCTCGACGGTCTGCGCGCCGTAGTGCTCGACGGCGGCGCGGAGCCGCTCGCCCGTCGGCAGGTCGAGGGGGATGTCCGGGTGGTGGTTCAGCTTCTTGTCCATGGCGCTGCCAGCCTAGCCCTGCCGTTGTCGGGGCACGGACTGGGCGGCGTCCGGCGCGTGCGGGTGGGTGCGCGCTCGGAGCCGCGGCACGAGGCTTTCGGCTGCCGCGGCGAGGGCCGCGCCGATGATGGCGACGACGAGGTCAGCCGCGACGAACGTCGAGCCAAGCACGTAGCGTGCGGGTGGGAGCGTCTCGGCGAGCGCGGCGGGCAGGCCGGTGAGCTGCAGCAGCTCGATCCCGACGCCGAGCGCGGCCGCCACGGCACCGAGCGTCACTGATCGCGCGCGCGGTGCGACGAGCGCGCACAGCACGACGAGCATCGCCGCGTAGAGCAGTCCGCCGGCGACGTCCCCGGCGGTGCCGGGGAGCAGACGTGCGGCGAGCCCGACGGGCACGAGCAGCACGACGACGACGGCGAGCCGCGCACGGCTCCGGGGTGAGCGCGTCACTTCTGGGCGGCTTCGATGCGTGCCCCGAAGGCTTGGACGAAACGCTCGCGCCACCGGGACGGCCTCCCCTCGGTCGGCCGCGTCGGGACGACCTGGTCCTGCGCTGGCGGGTTGTCCGCGACGAACGCGTCGAGGACGAGGTACTCGGGGTCAGGAAGCGGCGCGAACCACGGGATCGTCATCCAGGGCGACGCCGGGTCCGTGCGGAGCAGGTCGAGCTCGGCGTCGGTCTTGGCGTCGAAGCGCGTGGAGATCGGCTCGGGCAGGCTCGCCCAGTGGCGTCGGCTCACGCGGAGCTTTTCGCTGAAGTCCTCCCAGCTCGTGCAACGTTCGCGGAGGGATCCGGCCGCGAGGAGCGCCGTGTCGAGCGCCTCGGCGTCGTCGAGCATGCCGGCGGTGCGTCCGGCGCGAGCGAGCTCGATGACGCGCACGTGGTCCCACACGACGAAGTCGGCCGCCATGGTGGCCGGGTCGGCGTCCCACACCCGCTGCAGCCGGACGAGCTTCTCGCGCGCGAAGGGGTCGCCGGCTGATGCTGCCAGCCGCAGCTCGGCCTCGATCGCGCTGGCTGCCTCTGGGTCGAGGCGTGACCAGGTCTCGCGCTCGGTCGCGAACTTCTGGCTCTGCCCGCGCCAGAGGAGGTCGAGGATCTGAGCGCGCAGCTGCCGGACGTCGGGGATGCGCCATCCTTCCTCGAGGTACTGGCGGGTCCGGGCCGGGTCGGGCAGCACGAGCTCGTCGACCGGCGCACGGTGGTGGAGCGAGTCGATCCCGACGAACGCAGCGAGGTGCGCCTCGACGCCCGTCCGGTCATGCCCGGGTCGCTGCGACCAGTGCAGCTCGGGCCCCGGAGGGCCCTGCCCTGCGCGGCCGGCTCCCTGCGCCTCGGCGCGCTCCTGCTCCGTCATGGCGGCCACGCTAGTGCCCGGGACCGAGCAGGTCGATGCTTCCTCCGTCCGATCCACCCCGGGTGGACGAAACGCTCAGCATGTCGTGAGCCATGGACATTCCACGTCGCTGCCCTGCGGTCGCACTAGACTCACGCCCGGGCCTCTAGCTCAGTTGGCAGAGCATCGGACTTTTAATCCGCGGGTCGTGGGTTCGAGCCCCACGGGGCCCACCATGATCTACCTGCGAGAACACCAGGGCCCGAGGCCTGTTCAGCGTCCCGCGCGGCCGCTACGCTGCGGGCCATGAACCGTCGCCTCGTGTCGCTCGCGCTCGCCGCTGCGCTCCTTCCCGCTGCCCTCGTCGCCGTCCCCGGGGGTGCGGTGGCCGCGCCCGTCCTGGCCGCGCCCGTCGTGGCCGCGACGTCGACGGTCGCTGCCGCGGCGCCGTCGAGCGTCGCCGTCGGAGGCGCCGCGAAGGCGAAGAAGTACAAGAACTGCACGGCGCTCAACAAGGCGTACCGCGGCGGCGTCGCGCGCGACTCGAAGGCCGTCAACACGAAGACCGTCCGCGGCAAGAAGGTCAAGGCGGCGTCGACGTACCGGCCGAAGATCTCGAAGGCCCTCTACACGGCGAACAAAGGACTAGACCGCGACAAGGACGGCATCGCCTGCGAGAAGTGACCCGTCCTCGCCACGCAGCCGCGGAGGTGGAAGAATCGGCGCACACGCCGACGAAGGGGATCTGTCATGACGACGACGCCGGACCGCACGACCGCCATCGGACCGACGCAGGGTCAGTGGCTCGACAAGCACGCCTCGTCGCTCGCACCCGACGACCAGGCGACGGCGCGCCCGTGGAAGGCAGTGACGGTCATCATCGCGGCAGCGCTCGCGTCGGGTCTCATCGGTTTCGGCGTCGGGGCGTCCCTCGGCGCGGACGACAAGGACGCCCGGCTCGAGGTCGTCGACCTCACGACGGAGCTTAAGGAAGCGCAGCGACAGCGGGAGATCCTGCAGCAGCGCGTCACGGAGCTCGAGCAGGCCACGGGGCAGGCGGGCTGAGCCCGCCCCACGCCCACCCTTCGCCCCCACACCCGTCGCCCCGCCCGGACAGGGCGCGGTAGCGTCAGGCACGTGCCGCAGATCATCGCCCACCGGGGCGCTTCCGCCACCTTCCCCGAGCACACGCGCGCCTCGTACGTCGAGGCTCTCGCGCAGGGGGCCGACGGCCTCGAGTGCGACGTCCAGCTGACGGCCGACGGTGTCGTCGTGCTGTGGCACGACGCGACGCTCGACCGCACGTCGGACGCGAGCGGCCTGCTCCACGAGCGCACGCTCGCGGAGCTCCGGGCTCTCGACGTGTGGTCGTGGCATCAGGCCGCGCCGCCTCCGGCGTCGCACGGCACCCTCGCTGACCAGGTACTCACCCTCACCGACTTCGTAGAACTCGCGGCAGCGGCAGCACGCCCGGTCACGCTGGTCATCGAACTCAAACGCTCGTCCCTCTTCTCCGATGGAGAGGGTGCCCTTGAGGACGCCGTCGTGGCGACGCTGCGCGCCGCCGGATGGGACTCGGAAACAGGCTTCATTACGGGGACCAACGTCGACGTCACTTTCATGAGTTTCTCCCCCGCTTCACAGCGTCGCCTGGCGGTGACCGTCCCGGCAGAGCGCCTCATGTTCCTGCTCGACGAGGCCGCGGACACCGACCTGGTGGCGGAGTTCGCCCCTGAAAGCGGCGCAACGCCCGAGACCGTCGGGCGCCTGCGCGCCCTGATCGCGGATGCACAGGCCGACGTGACTACGGGCCGGATCGGCGGTCTGGGACCTTCGGTTGCGTGGTGCCGCGCCCATCCGGACGACGTACGTGCCGCGGTTGCGGCCGGCAGGCACGTGCGCGTCTGGACCGTGGACGACGCCGACGACGCGCGCTTCCTCATCGAGCTCGGTGTCGACGGCCTCACGACAAACCGGCCCGGCGCACTGCGCGCCGCACTCTCCGCCTAGAGACGCCGATGCCCGGCCGCCCCCGAGGGGACGACCGGGCATCGGTGCGCATCAGCTCACGCGACGACGAATCGCCAGGAGAGCACCGCCTCCGCCGAGCAGCAGCACGACGAGCGCGATGAGGCCCGTGCCGAGCTGGCCACCGGTCGCGGCCAGATCGCCATCCGACGGCACGAAAGCGGCCCAGTCATCAGCGTCGTCGACGCCCGCACCGGAGTCCACACCAACCGCAGTCACGGTGGCCGTGTTGGCGTGCGTATCTCCAGCGCTCAGCGCGGGGAGCGTACCCACACACGTGAACTGAGCGCCTACGGCAAGTGGGCCATCCCACTCGGTACCGGTGCTGCGGTCAGGGAAGGTGCAGACGAGGCCTTCGATCTTGCCCTTGCCTGACGTCAGCTTGTCACTCACAACGATGTCAATGAGCGGCTCGGTGCCGTCGTTCGAGATCGTGAAGTTGATCTTCTGCGACGTGTTGGCGACAAGTTGCTTGCCGTCTTCCTCGTCGAAGTCACCGTCGAACCCATCGTTCGTCAGCGCACCCGACTCGTCGTACTCAGGCGCGGAGCCCTCGTCAGACCACTTCTCAATGTCGATGCTCGGAACGTCCTCAGGGGCGTTGCTCGGTTCGTCACCGGGCTCCGTGCCCGGGCCATCGCCAGGCTCGTCACTGGATCCGTCACTAGGCGTAGATGTCGGGCCGTCACCAGGCTCCGTGCTCGGACCGTCACCAGGCTCCGTGCTCGGACCGTCACCAGGCTCGGTCGTCGGACCATCACCAGGCTCGGTCGTCGGACCATCACCAGGCTCGGTCGTCGGACCATCACCAGGCTCGGTCGTCGGACCATCACCAGGCTCGGTCGTCGGACCATCACCAGGCTCGGTCGTCGGACCATCACCAGGCTCAGGAGTCGGCGCCTCAGGAACCCGACCATGCCAGGCATCCTCATCGTCAACACCAACACCAGAGTTCGCACCCTCAGCAGTCACCGACGCAAGGTTCGCGTGAACAGCACCCGCCGCAAGACCCGGCAACGTGCCAGTGCAGTCGAACTGCGTGCCCACCGCAAACGGACCAGCCCACGACACCCCAGTGCTCGCATCGGGGAACGTGCAGACCAAACCAGTGATCGCACCAACACCACCAGTGAGCTCATCACTGACCACCACGTCCACCAACGGCTCAGAACCGTCGTTAGAAATCGTGAAGTTGATCGGCAACGACGCACCAGCCGTCAGGGTCTTGCCCGGAGCAGCATCAAAGTCACCATCGAACTTGTCATTCGTCAGCGCACCCGACGCGTCATACTCCGGGGCCTCGCCCTCATCGGACCACTTCTCAATGTCAATGCTCGGCGCCTCAGGAACCCGACCATGCCAGGCATCCTCATCGTCAACACCAACACCAGAGTTCGCACCCTCAGCAGTCACCGAAGCAAGATTCGCGTGCGTGTTACCAGCAGCCAACGCAGGCAACGTGCCCGTGCAGTCGAACTGCGTGCCCACCGCAAACGGACCAGCCCACTCAGTGCCCGTGCTCCCACCAGGGAACGTGCAGACCAAACCAGTGATCGCACCAACACCACCAGTCAGCTCATCACTGACCACCACGTCCACCAACGGCTCAGAACCGTCGTTAGAAATCGTGAAGTTGATCGGCAACGACGCACCAGCCGTCAGGGTCTTGCCCGGAGCAGCATCAAAGTCACCATCGAACTTGTCATTCGTCAGCGCACCCGACGCGTCATACTCCGGGGCCTCGCCCTCATCAGACCACTTCTCAATGTCCATGCTCGGCGCCTCGGTGCCAGCCTCGGGGACGCGGCCATGCCAGGCATCCTCGTCTTCCACCTCTTCACGCGTGACCCTGCCGATACCGGTGACGGTGGCGAGGTTGGCGTGCGTCTCGCCGGCCTCAAGCGCCGGGAGCGTGCCCGTACAGTCGAACTGCGTGCCGACCTTGAACGGACCAGCCCACGACACACCAGTGCTCTCGTCCGGGAAAGTACAGACGAGATCCTGAATCTCCCCCTCACCGCTGGTGAGTTCGTCGCTCACGACGACATCCACGAGGTCTTCGTGGCCGTCGTTGGAGATCGTGAAGTTGATCGGCAACGTCGCACCAGCGGTCAGGGTCTTGCCCGGGGCTGCATCGAAGTCGCCGTCGAACTTGTCGTTCGTCAGCGTGCCGCCCTCGCTGTACTCAGGCTCCTCGCCCTCGTCCGACCACTTCTCGATGTCAATGCTCGGGTCGCCGACCGGCTTGATGACCGCCGTCGAACCCGCGATGGAGTTGGAAAGGTCGCCATCGGGGACGGTGGCGCGAACCTTGAAGTAGACGACGATCCTCTGACCGGTCTGGAGGTTCGTACCCTGCCGCTGCTGAATGGTCACCACGCCGTTGTCGTAGAGGGCCTGGATGTTGCCGTTCAGGTCGACGGTCGTCTCAGTCTTGACGGTCGAGCTCGGCACGCCCTGCGAGTCGACATCGACGAAGCCCAGGAAGGTGAGGTTCTCGGGCAAGACATCGTGACGCGTGAAGATCTGCACCGGGAATGCGGTGCCGTAGTTGCCGCGCGGGATGACCTCGATCGAGTAGATGAACTCGTCGTTGAGGAACTCGCCGTCCTTGACGGGCACTTCGATCTCTTGGGCGGCCTCGCCGGTCACCGGGTCGATGAGCCGCTTGCGCAGCTCGGCTTCGTCACCGTAGGACGTCGCCTCGGTCTCGTCCTCGTTCCAGTAGATCTGGTCTCCGGCCTCGCCAATGAGCCGAGCCTTGTTGTAGACCTCGAGGGTTTCCTTGCCCGTCAACGGAACCGTAGTGAGTTCAACCTCCACCACCAAGCGCTGCGGGGTGCCGGATGGTCCTGTCTCGACCTCGTTGATTCCAGAGGGGCTCAGCTCGACAACAAGGTTGCCGTCACCGTCGACGCTCTTGGTGAAATCGCTCTCACCAAGCGGCCGCCAGTAGTTGTACTGGCCGGTGACCTTGACGTTGGAAAGATCGCTGAGGTCGAAGAGCTCCGGGTTGACCTCGTCGACGATTCGGCTCTTCGTGATGTCGAGTTCGGCTCGCCCGATGTCGATCGTGAAGTTGTACTTGATCTTGGCCGACTGACCGGGGTTAACCCGAACCACATCGGTCTGGGACGTCTTGTTAAACGTCTGGTCTTCCTTGATGCCCTCTCCGGGGCTGCCGGGCAGGTCAACGATCGTCGCGCCGGGCGACCACCGATCGGTGGCGTCGCCGGCACGGTAGTAGAACGTGGCCTTGTTCGACCAGTTGTACGCGGTGGCGCCCTGGATGGGGGTCCAGCCGGTGGGGAGGCCCGTCACGGTGTTGAGCTTCGCTCGGACGTCGATCTCGATGTTCGTCTGGCTCGCGGGGTTGTTCTTGCCGACGTTGATGAGGAGCGTCTGCCCGTTGAGGCACCACTGGCCGATGTACGCGTCTGATGCGAAGGCGTCGGCGGTCGTGCACGTTGTCGCCTGGGTGAGGGTCTGCAGACCGCTTCCGGAGGCAGGGCGCACCACAAGGAAGCCGGCTTCGCCATCGAGCCATTCGGCCTGGTCAATCAGAGTGTCTTGAATCACCACGTTGCGCGACAGCGTGAAGTTCGCGTTGCGGCCATCCCACGCTGAGAGGTTCGCGCGGAGGGTGTACGTCATGGTGTCGAGGTCATCGACCGCGCCATCATCGCCGATGTAGAGGGTCTGCTGGTTCCAGCTCTGCAGCTTCGCGAATTGCTCGTCGCCGACGCCCACACCGGCGACGTTGCCTCCGACGTAGACGGACGCGGTCCTCGGGTCGCCGCCTCCGAAGGTCGCGGTGTTAGACAGCGAAATTCCGAAGCTGCCGGGGGCCCCGCCCAGTTCGTTGAACTTTGCGCGCAGGAGCGCTTCAAGCGCGGCGGTGTCCGTCACAGCTGCCGTGTAGGTGATCGTGACACGCGAGTTCTGCGGAAGCGCGGGAAGGGTTCCGGTGAAGCTCTGCGGGCTGGTGCCAGTCACTGCTGGCACGAACGCGATGGGGGTGCCCGCGTCAGCAACACCGTCTGTGTCGAAGGTCGTCAGCGTTGCTTGGAAGCCAGTCCCGTAGCTGAGGCCAGCCGAGAGCGCGTCGTTCACCGTGTAGCCGGCCGGGCGCGCTTCCTTCGAGTCGATTGTCAGCGTGTAGGTGAGGACCGCGTCTTCAATGTCGGAGTCAAGCCCCGTGAAAACAATGTCGCCATTGTCGACACCCATCGTGACGAAGTCACTGAGGTTTGCCGACGAATTGACGCCCTTGTTGTGTCCGTTCCAGTGCGAATACGGCTCCCCCGGCGTCACTTCGCGGTCCTTGACAACGATGGTCACGCCGTGCGTTTCCCCGCCAAGTTCCCACGTGATCCTCGAACCGCCCTCACCGGACTCATTTGCGGCACGGAAGGTGAAGGCAAAGGCGCCCTCGGTGACTCCCACCGGCTTCGGGTTCTTGAAAAGAACCGTGTAGGTGCCATTACCGTGGTCCGTCACCGACTCGATAGCAGAGTTGTCGGGGAGCGCACCGTTGAGGTCAATACCCGACGGCAGCGACACCACGATGGACTCGCCCCCGGCCAACTGCTCGGCGTCGTAGCTGACGCGCAGTTGGACGTTCTGCCCGGTCTCAACCTCATGGCCGTCGGCAGCCACCTGACCGTTGTGAAGGAGATCAATGGCGATACCAGGGAGCGCGGCAATGGCGACATTCGCGGCACCCAGGATGCCGCTGAACGCCAGGAGCAGAGCACCAAGAACCGCAACCCTCTTGCGCCACCACTGTGACAGCCCACGGGAATGACGCGCCCCGCGCCGGCCCCGCTTTGTCATGTCACTCGCCATAAGAAACAGCCTCCTGAGTATTTCGCGCCTCGGCAGAAAATGACCGCCGAGCCCCCGCCGCTGACCCCACCGCAGTTGCCCGCCATGCCAAAGTGAGATCTCCGTGACACGGCGAGAGCCCGTCGTCATAACGGCCATGAGAACGCTACCGGGCACTCCTGCCGCGATGGTCGCGAATCGGGGAGCACCGGTGGGTGAACTCTCGCGTGCGGACGTGGCGTTCACCACTACTACGCACACGGCGTGCAGCTGCGCGCCAAACTCTCAGCCTCGGACGGTCCGCACCTCAAGCCACGCGATGACGTGCCGCAGGTAGGCGTCGCGCACGGGCGACGGCGAGAGCGTGAGGTCGTGCAGGCCGCCCTCGAACCGTTCGAGGGTGACGTCCCGCCCGACGAGGTGCGCGCGGTCGGCGATCTGCTCGACGTCGAGCACGCGGTCGCCGCCCGGCCCCGACGTCGTCGACGCGGCGACGAGCACGGGGACCCCGACGTCGAGCCCGCGGGCGAGGCGCGCATGCCCCCGCCTCACGGCGCGCATCCAGCCGGCCCGCACGGGCACGCCTGCGGGGCTCTTCCACGCAGGGTCGAAGTCCCACTCGCCGCCGTGGGCGCGCAGCAGGTCGTACGCGTAGCCCGACGGGGAGGCGTGGACGATCCGCTCCGGATCCCACGGCGCGACCCGATCGAGGATCGCCGTGCCCACCGTGCGGTCGAACCACGGGGCGTCGAGGTCGAACCACGGGGAGTTGAGCACGAGCGCGTCGAGGACCACCTTGCGGCGCATCGAGTGCGCCCACAGCGCGGCGGTGAGCCCGCCGGTCGAGTGCGCGTGCACGGCGAGCACGTCGTGGTCGCGCCGGATCCACGCGGCGACGCGCGTCAGCTCCTCGGAGTAGACCCGCAGGTCGGTGACGTAGTGCGGCAGCTGCCAGGGTCGCAGGGAGCGTCCGGCGGCGCGCAGGTCGAGCCCGTAGACGTCCCACCCGGCGTCGTCGAACGCCTCGGCGACGTGCGTCTGGAAGACGTAGTCGTTGAAGCCGTGCACGAGGAGCACCGCGCGACGCCGCGGCGGCGCGTCCGGGCCGCGCGGCACGTGGCGAACGAGCGTCGCGACGACGGGGCCGCGCTCGTCGCCCGGCAGGTCGAACGTCGACTGCTCGTAGCCGTCGCCGAGGACGTCAGGAACCCAGCGCACGGGCGTCTCAGGCTGCGGTGACGTCGTCGACGGTGCGGTCCGCGTCCGCCGGGACGCCCGGGACGGGCAGGAGCAGGACGAGGCCGATGAGCAGGACGAGCATGAGCCCGAGGATCCCGACGTGCGACTGGCCCGAGACGGAGATGAACACCGCCCACGCGGCCGGCGCCATGAAGCTCGCGGCGCGGCCGGTCGTCGCGTAGAGGCCGAAGATCTCCGACTCGCGGCCCGGCGGCGTGCGACGCAGGAGGAGGGCGCGGCTCGACGACTGCGCGGGACCCACGAACACGCAGAGCAGCAGGCCGAAGATCCAGAAGATCGTCTGCCCGCCGTCGTGGAGGACGAACACCGCGAGCCCGGAGACGAGCAGCCCCACGAGCGACGTCACGATGATCGCCTTGGGCCCGACCCGGTCCTCGACGAACCCCGCGATGATCGTCGCGATGCCCGAGACGACGTTCGCGGCGATCGCGAAGACGATGACGCCCGACGCCGAGAACCCGAACGACACCGACGCGATGACAGCACCGAACGTGAAGACGCCGGCGAGCCCGTCACGGTACACCGCGGACGCGACGAGGAAGCGCAGCACGTCGCGTCGGTCGCGCCACAGCGTCGCGATGTCCGCGAAGAGCTTGCGGTAGGAGCCGACGATGTCCAGGCGTGCGCGGCTGCGGGACGCCGTCACCTCGGGCACGGCCACGAGGACGGGCACCGCGAACGCGCCGAACCACAGGGCGGAGACGAGGACGGCGACGCGGATGTCCATGCCGTTCTCGCCGGTGACACCGAACCAGCCGACCTCAGGGTTGATGAACCCGACGAAGAGGATGAGGAGGAGGACGATCCCGCCGATGTACCCGGCACCCCAGCCGATGCCCGAGATCCGCCCGACGTTCTTGCGCGTCGACACCTGCGAGAGCGTCGCGTTGTAGTTGACGGACGCGAGCTCGAAGAAGACGTTGCCGGCGGCGAGCAGGAAGATGCCGAGCAGGAGGTTCTGCGTGAGCGAGCCCGGGTCGGGGGTCACAAGGAACATCGCCGCGCTGATCGCGACCGTGATGCCCGTGTGGGTGCCGAGCCACAGTCGTCGGCGGCCCGAGTCGTCGGACCGTGCGCCCGTCACGGGGGCGATGAGCGCGATGAGCAGGCCGGCCGCGGCGAGGCCCCAGCCGAGCCACGACGAGTGGTCCGCGAGAACGGAGTCGAGAGCCGCCTGGGCGGGGCCACCGACCGTCCCCGCCGCGACCTCGGCGTCGGCGGCGTCGACGACGCTCGCGTCGACGAACGCCTCGGACGTGAGCCAGCGCGTGAAGACGAACGTCGTGATGACGGCGTTGAACGCGGCCGAGCCCCAGTCCCACAGCGCCCAGGCGACGACCTTGCGCGCGGGGACGGGGGCGGCGGGGACGTCGTCAGCGACGTGGGTGGCCTCGAAGGTCATGGTCGGATCGTAGGCCCAACGTCCTGCGCGCGCGTGAACGTCACCCGGCCGGGCGGTGTCGCGCCGCCACCTGGCGGCGCCGTCGCCGCCGGGGACGGCGCGCGGGGAACGAGGAAGGCCCCGTCCTCACGGACGGGGCCTTCCTGTACTGTGGCCACTGGCAGGGTCGAACTGCCGACCTTTCGATTTTCAGTCGAACGCTCTACCAACTGAGCTAAGTGGCCGTAGCCGACAACGCCCGGCCTTGTGGACCGGGCGCTGATCGAGCGACCCCGACGGGACTTGAACCCGCGACCTCCGCCGTGACAGGGCGGCGCGCTAACCAACTGCGCTACGGGGCCTTGACGTGCAAGACCTTGATCTTACTAGTACCCCCAACGGGATTCGAACCCGTGCTACCGCCGTGAAAGGGCGGCGTCCTAGGCCGCTAGACGATGGGGGCCTAGTCCATCTCGCCGATCCGCCGTAGAGGCCGAGCCGCTGAGGACTTGCGTAACTATATGCGGGTCCGGGCTCGCACGCAAAATCGGCGCGATCCCGCGGCCGGGAAGCGCGCAGAACCGCCAGTACCTGTCACGATGGGTGCGTGATCGAGATGACCAGGGAACGCTTCGAGGAGCTCGTGAGCGACGCGCTCGACGAGATCCCACCCGAGCTCACCGCGATGATGGACAACGTCGTCGTCCTCGTCGAGGACGACGCCCCGGCCGACGACCCCGACCTCCTCGGCCTCTACGACGGCATCCCGCTCACCGAACGCACCCTCGCATGGACCGGCCTGCCCGACCGCATCACGATCTTCCGCAACCCGACGCTCGCGATCTGCGAGACCGAGGAGGACGTCGTCGACGAGGTCGCGATCACGGTCGTCCACGAGATCGCTCACCACTTCGGCATCGACGACGACGCGCTCCACGACCTCGGGTGGGACTGAGACCGGACGTCCCGTCGCCGACGCCCCGCCGCCGATAGGATCGGTTCCATGACGATCCTCGTGACCGGCGGAGCCGGCTACATCGGTGCCCATGTTGTCCGAGTGCTCCACGAGCGTGGCGAGGAGGTCGTCGTCGTCGACGACCTGTCGACCGGCCGCGCCGAGCGCATCGGCGGCGCCACCCTCGTGCACCTCGATGTCGCCTCCCCGGAGGCGGTCGGCACGCTCACCCGCACGATGCGTGACCATGACGTCACCGCCGTCATCCACTTCGCAGCGCGCAAGCAGGTTGGCGAGTCCGTCGAGCGCCCCGCGTACTACTACCAGCAGAACGTCGGCGGCCTCACAAACGTCATCAGCGCGATGGAGGCGGCCGGCGTCGACCGCCTCGTCTTCTCGTCGTCGGCCGCGACGTACGGCATGCCTGCCGTCTCCCTCGTCGAGGAGAAGCTCCACGCAGAGCCCATCAACCCCTACGGCGAGACGAAGCTCATCGGCGAGTGGCTCGGCCGGGCGGCGTCCCGCGCCTGGGGCCTGCGCTTCGTCGCGCTCCGCTACTTCAACGTCGCGGGCGCCGGCTGGGACGAGCTCGGCGACCCGGCGATCCTCAACCTCATCCCCATGGTGCTCGACCGTGTCGAGCGCGGTGAGCGCCCTGCGATCTTCGGCGATGACTACCCGACGCCCGACGGCACGTGCATCCGCGACTACATCCACGTGCTCGACCTTGCCGAGGCGCACGTCGCCGCGCTCGAGTACCTCGCCGAGGACACGCGCGAGCACGACGTCTTCAACGTCGGCACGGGTCGCGGAGCCTCGGTGCGCGAGGTCATCGACGGCCTCGCCGAGATCTCTGGCGTGACGATGGACGCCGAGATCAAGCCCCGTCGCGCCGGCGACCCGCCGCACCTCGTCGCGTCGCCCGAGCGCATCAACACGGTCCTCGGCTGGCACGCGACCCGGACGTTCGATGACATCCTCACGTCGGCGTGGAACGCGTGGCAGGCCGGGCCCCGTCGCATCGAGGCCTGACCGGCCCTCGGAGCCCCTCCGGTTGAGGTCCGTGGAGCTTCGCTGCAAGAGTGGACCAAGGCGCCACGCGCGCACCGCCGACGAAGGCAGGTAGACATGAGCACCACCGACGACCCGCAGGTCGAGCCGAGCCTCGGCGAGCTCTTCGGCCGGTTGAGCGAGCAGACGAGCCGCCTCGTCCACGCGGAGATCGAGCTCGCCAAGGCGGAGATGAAGGCCCGGGCCATCCGGCTCGGCGCCGGGGCGGGGCTCCTCGCAGCGGCGGGCGTCCTCGCCCTCTACGCACTCGACAAGCTCTTCGACGCCGCCGCTCTGGGGCTGTCGGTCCCCCTGCCGCCCTGGCTCGGGTTCCTCATTGTCGGCGTCGTGCTGCTCGTCGTCGTCGGCGTGCTCGCCGCTGTGGGGCTGCGGCTGCTCAAGGCGGGGAACCCGCCCGCGCCGTCGCGGGCGGCTGCCAACCTCAAGGACGACGTCGAGGCGCTCAAGAAGGGACTCGGACGATGATGGCCAAGGAACCGATCACCGTGACCGACCCCGGCATCGTCGCGGCAGAGGCGGCCGTGCGCGCCGCGCGCGGCGACCTCACCGCGACCGTCGACGCCCTCGCGGCGCGGCTCGATCCCCGGGTCAAGGCGCAGGAGGCGGCGACGGCCGCCAGGACGGCCGTGCACGACGCTCAGGGACTCCTCTCGGGGAACGGCTTCCCTGCTGAGGACCCGAAGCGGTCGCGGAACGTCAAGCTCCTCGCGGGCGCGGTGCTCGGCACCGTGGCGCTCGTCGCGATCCTCGTCATCCGCCGACGCTGACGGCGTCCGCACGGCGAGACCCCGATGGCCGGGAACCCTCGAAGGTTCCCGGCCATCGGTGTCTCCGCCCCGTGGACGGGGGCGGTATGCGTCTCAGACGCTCGGCGTGCCTGCCTCGGAGGAACCGGCGCTCAGCAGCGCGAGCACCTCCGCCTCGCGGTAGCGGCGGTGGCCACCGAGGGTGCGGATCGCCGAGATCTTGCCAGCCTTGGCCCAGCGGGTCACCGTCTTCGGGTCGACGCGGAACAGGCTCGCAACCTCGGCGGGCGTGAGCAGGACTTCGGACTCAGTGCCGTGGACGGGCATGGTCACTCCTTAGAAAGTGTTCAGTTACTGCATGATGTTCCCACCTGCAAGTGAGAAGCGTAGCAAGTCCAGCTCGTGAACTGGTGAGATATGCACCACTAATCTCCGAATCAGGACCTACGACCTCATCGTCGCGCGATTTCGCGCCCCCCGCCAGCGGTGCCCGACACTCTGTTCGCGGACGGCGGAACCGGTCCCCGCGGCCATCGTCACGTTCTCAGAAAGTGGTCGGAACCCGTCCGTCTCATGTACCGTGGGCCTCGAATGAGACACCACGAGGGGCCGCCCGCGTCCGGAGCCGACGCAGGACCAGTCCCGCCTCGACTCAAAGGGAGGTCGGAGCCATGGGCCGCGGCCGTCAGAAGGCGAAGCAGACCAAGGTCGCTCGCGAGCTGAAGTACTACACGCCTCCCACGGACATCAAGGCGCTCGAGCAGGAGCTCGCCCACACGAAGCGTTCAGACGTCGCGGTCGACGACCGCGAGGACGACGATCCGTACGCCAGCTGGAGCGACAAGGACTGAGCGCCGGTCCGTCCGTCGGAGCATGACTGAGGAGCGCCGCCCGCCGGGCGGCGCTCCTCGTTGCTGCACGGTGTCCCCGACTCGTCGGTCGTGAGCACCGTCGAACGGTGCTCAGACGCCACGAGCCAGGATCGGGATCAGCGGTAGTCGCCCGTGAGAAGCACCGCGCCCGCCTGGACGCCCTTCGTGCCCGCGACGAGGTTCCCCCGCGACGTCTCGTCCGTGAGCTCCGCCACCTCGCCGAGCACCCACGCGTCAAGCCCGAGCGCGCGGCAGCGCTCGAGCGCCGCGTCGGCTCCCTCGGCACCGACGATCGCGACCATGCCCACGCCAAGGTTGAGCGTGTTCTCGAGGTCACCACGCGGCACGCTGCCGAGCTCGCGCACGAGCTGGAAGATCGCGGGCACCTCCCACGAGCCACGGTCGACCGTCGCGACGAGCCCGGCAGGCAGGACGCGCGCGAGGTTCGCCGCGAGTCCGCCCCCCGTGACATGCGTGAACGCGTGGACGTCAGCAGCCTCGTCGGCGGCGAGCGCAAGGCAGTCGGACGCGTAGACCTTCGTCGGCTCGAGCAGCTCCTCACCGAGCGTGCGGCCGAGCTCGTCGACGTGACGGTCAAGCTCCCAGCCAGCGTGCCGGACGACAGCACGGACGAGCGAGTAGCCGTTCGAGTGCAGTCCCGACGACGCGAGCGCGATGAGGACGTCTCCCACGCGCACGCGGTCCGGGCCGAGCATCCGCTCGGCCTCGACGACGCCCGTCGCGGCACCCGCGACGTCGTACTCGTCGACGCCGAGCAGGCCCGGGTGCTCGGCGGTCTCGCCGCCGACGAGAGCCGTGCCGGCGATCTCGCACGCCTCGGCGATGCCGCGGACGATGTCCGCGATGCGCTCGGGCACGAGCTTGCCGCACGCGATGTAGTCCGTCATGAAGAGCGGCTTGGCACCCACGACGACGATGTCGTCGACGACCATGCCGACGAGGTCGTGGCCAATCGTGTCGTGCTTGTCCATGGCCTGCGCGATCGCGACCTTCGTACCGACGCCGTCCGTGGACGTCGCGAGCAGGGGCCGCGTGTACCCGACGAGCGCGGACGCGTCGAACAATCCGGCGAAGCCACCGACACCACCGAGGACCTCGGGGCCGTGCGTCTTGCGCACCGCGTCCTTCATGAGCTCGACGGCCTTGTCACCGGCCTCCGTGTCGACGCCTGCGGCGGCGTAGGTGATCGGCTCGGTCATGTGGCTCTCCTTGGTCGTGTCCGCCCGCGGGGTTCCCACGGGCCGGGCGGTGCCGGCCGGGCCGGCCGTGGTCAGGGGTGGTCGAGGGCGGTTGCACCGCCCGCGCCGACGGTGAGGTGGCGCAGGCCGGCTTCGGGCTCACCGAGGGCGGCCGGGGGCTCGAGGAGGTTCTTGCCGAGCTTGTCGTCGGACGGAAGGTCGATCGGGTAGTCGCCCGTGAAGCATGCGGTGCAGAGCTTCTCGCGAGGCTGCTCGGTCGCCTCGATCATGCCCTCGAGCGAGATGTAGCCGAGGGAGTCGGCGCCGAGCGAGCTCGCGATCGCGTCGGTGTCGAGGCCGTTGGCGATGAGCTCGGCGCGCGACGCGAAGTCGATGCCGTAGAAGCAGGGCCACTTGACGGGCGGCGCAGAGATCCGGATGTGGACCTCGGCCGCGCCAGCCTCGCGGAGCATGCGGACGAGGGCGCGCTGAGTGTTGCCGCGGACGATCGAGTCGTCGACAACGACGAGCCGCTTGCCGCGGATGATGTCGCGCAGCGGGTTGAGCTTGAGGCGGATGCCGAGCTGGCGCAGGGTGTCGGACGGCTGGATGAACGTACGCCCGACGTAGGCGTTCTTCGTGAGGCCCTGGCCGAAGGGGATGCCCGAGCCCTGTGCGTAGCCGACGGCGGCGGGCGTACCGGACTCGGGGACGGGGATGACGAGGTCCGCGTCGACGGGGTGCTCGGCGGCGAGGCGGCGGCCCATCTCGACGCGCGCGGCGTGGACCGAACGGCCCGAGATCGAGGTGTCGGGGCGCGCGAGGTAGACGTACTCGAAGACACAGCCGGCGCGCTTGACCTCGGCGAAGCGCTGCGAGCGCAGGCCGTCGCCGTCGATCGTGATCATCTCTCCGGGCTCGACCTCGCGGACGAACGAGGCGCCGACGATGTCGAGGGCGCTCGTCTCGGAGGCGACGACCCAGCCGCGCTCGAGGCGGCCGAGGACGAGGGGGCGCACGCCCTGCGGGTCACGTGCCGCGTAGAGCGTGTGCTCGTCCATGAAGACGAGCGAGAACGCGCCGCGGAGCTTCGGCAAGACCTCAAGGGCCGTCTGCTCGAGCGTGTGGTCCTCGTCACCGTGGAAGAGCGCGGTGACGAGCGCGGTGTCGGTCGTGTTGCCGCGCGCGAGCTCGCCGCGCGCCTGCTGGCCGTAGCGCTCGGTGACGAGCTCGAGGAGCTCGGCGGAGTTGACGAGGTTGCCGTTGTGGGCGAGGGCGACGGTGCCCGACGACGTCGCGCCGAGCGTCGGCTGCGCGTTTTCCCAGGTCACCCCGCCCGTCGTCGAGTAACGGCAGTGGCCGAGGGCGATGTGGCCGCGGAGCGCGTCGAGCGCGGTCTCGTCGAACACCTGCGAGACGAGCCCCATGTCCTTGTAGACGAGGATCTGCGAGCCGTTGCTCGTCGCGATACCCGCCGACTCCTGACCGCGGTGCTGGAGCGCGTAGAGCCCGAAGTACGCGAGCTTGGCGACCTCCTCACCGGGGGCCCAGACGCCGAAGACGCCGCAGGCGTCCTGCGGACCCTTCTCGTCGGGCATGAGGTCGTGATTCAGTCGTCCGTCTCCACGCAGCGCCACGGGAGAAGTGTCCCACAGCGCCCACGGGCCACGGCAGGGCGCCAGCATGCGGACCGCGGGGGCCGCGGCGGACCTCGTCCCAGGTCGGCGGCCTCGCGTCTCAGGATTCAAAACGGACGCTTCGATCTGGAGCGTTCTGGTCGGGAAGGCCGTACGTTCCTCGACACCGGCCCGAGCCACGGGCCCGCCGGAAGGATCAGGACATGCCCGCACGAGACCGCCGCAGGAGCGCGGCGACGGCCACGGCCGTCGCCATCCTCACGACGCTGGCACTCGGCGCCTGCAGCCCCGAGCCGATCGGCGGCGCCGCCGCCCCCGGCACGTCCGACGCGCCGCTCTCGCTCGTCGGCTTCGCCGTCCCCAAGGCCGCGCACGATGAGGCCCAGAAGGCCTTCGCCGCGACCGCCCCGGGCGACGGCACGACGTGGACCACCTCGTACGGCGCGTCCGGCGACCAGTCACGCGCCGTCGCGAGCGGCCTCGACGCCGACGTCGTCCACCTCTCCCTCGAGGGCGACCTCACGCGCCTCGTCGACGCCGGGCTCGTCGCCGACACCTGGGACGACGGCCCCCACGCCGGCATCCTCTCGACGTCCGTCGTCGTCCTCGTCGTCCGCGCCGGCAACCCCAAGAACATCCGCGGCTGGGACGACCTCGTACGCGACGACGTCGCCGTCGTCACCCCCAACCCCGGGTCCTCCGGATCCGCGCGCTGGAACATCCTCGCCGCCTACGGCGCCGCCGTCGCGGACGGCACCGAGGCCGACGGCGAGACCTACCTGCGCAACCTCTTCGATCACGTCGCCGCGCTCCCCGGCTCGGGACGCGACGCCACGACCGCTTTTACCTCCGGGACGGGCGACGTCCTCCTCAGCTACGAGAACGAGGCGATCCTCGCCCGCCAGCAGGGTGAGACCTTCGAGTACGTCGTGCCCGACGCGACCCTCCTCATCGAGAACCCCGCCGCCGTGACGAAGAACGCCGACCCGCGCGGGCAGCAGTACCTCGACTTCGTCCACTCCCCCGCCGGGCAGAAGATCTTCGCATCGAAGGGCTTCCGCCCCCTCGTCGACGTCGGCGACCTCAACGTCCCCGGCGCGAACGACCCGGCCGACCCGTTCCCCGCACCGTCGAAGCTCTTCACCATCGCCGACCTCGGCGGATGGTCGGACGTCAACGCCCGGTTCTTCGCCGATGACGGACTCGTCACCCGCATCCAGCAGGAGAAGGGCACCTCGTGACGACCACTCTCGCACCGGCCGACGCCCCCGCCAGCCCGGCGGGGACGGCCGCGCCCCGGCCCCGCCGTCCCCGCCGGAGCCGCGGCCCGCGCGCCCTCACCCCCGCCTCGCGCGTCGGCCTCGGCGTCGGCGTCCTATGGTTCTCGATCCTCGCGCTCATCCCCCTCGTCGCTGTCGTCGTCGAGACCTCCCAGGGCGGCTGGGACGCCTTCGCGCGCGCCCTCACGACCCCGCAGACCGCCGCCGCGATCCGCCTCACCGTCCTCAACGCGCTCGGCGTCACCGTGCTCAACGCCGTCATGGGCACCGTCATCGCCTGGGTGCTCGTCCGCGACCCTTTCCCGGGCCGACGCATCCTCGAGATCGTCATCGACATCCCCTTCGCGCTGCCGACGATCGTCGCAGGCCTCGTCCTCCTCACCCTCTACGGCCCGACGAGCCCCGTCGGCGTCAACGTCGCCAACACGCAGTGGTCCGTGACCCTCGCCCTCGCGTTCGTCACCCTGCCGTTCGTCGTCCGCACCGTCCAGCCCGTCCTCGCCGAGCTCGACCGCGACGTCGAGGAGGCCGCCGCCTCCCTCGGCGCCCGCCCGTTCACCGTCCTGCGCCGTATCGTCCTGCCCGCGCTCGTCCCCGCGATCGCCGCGGGCGCCTCCCTGTCCTTCGCGCGCGGCATCTCCGAGTACGGCTCGCTCGTCCTGCTCTCGGGCAACCTCCCGATGCGCACCGAGGTCGCGTCCGTCCGGATCCTCGCCTACCTCGAGAACGGCGACCAGACGTCGGCCGCCGCCGTCGCGACCGTCCTCCTTGGCGTCTCCCTCGTCGCGCTCCTCACGCTCGACATCCTCCAGCGCCGGGTGGTGAACCGTGGCACGCACTAGCCCCTGGGTGCGCCTCACGCTGCGCACCGTCGTCATCGTCTACCTCGTGCTGCTCGTCGGCTGGCCCGTGAGCCTCGTCGTCCGCGCGACCTTCACCGACGGACTCACCGCCCTGCGCGACGCGCTGACCGACCCGACCGTCGTCTTCTCGCTCAAGCTCACCGTGTCCGTCGCGCTCCAGGCGACGCTCCTCAACACCGTCTTCGGCGTCGGGATCTCCCTCCTGCTCGTGCGCACCGACTTCCGCGGCAAGCGGCTCCTGTCCGCGCTCATCGACCTGCCCCTGTCAGTGTCGCCGGTCGTCGTCGGGCTCGCGATCGTCCTCGCCTACGGGCCTCGGGGCGACTGGTTCGGCCCCTGGCTCACGGGAGCGGGCGTCGACGTCCTCTTCGCACCCCTCGGCATCGTCCTCGCGACCGCGTTCGTCTCCCTGCCCCTCGTCGTCCGCGAGGTCGTGCCCGTCCTCGAGGAGATCGGCACCGACGAGGTCCAGGCCGCCCGATCCCTCGGCGCGAACAGCCTCCAGACGTTCTGGCGCATCACGCTGCCGTCGATCCGGTGGGCGCTCGTCTACGGCGTCGTCCTCACCCTCGCCCGCTCCCTCGGCGAGTTCGGCGCCGTGAAGATCGTCTCCGGGAACCTCGAGGGCCGCACCCAGACCGCGACACTCCTCGTCGAGCAGCGGTACCACGACTTCGACCACGCGACCGCGTACGCCGTCGCCTTCCTCCTCGCGGCGGTGTCCGTCGCGTGCATCACCCTCGTCACCTACCTGCGGCCCGCCCACGGGAACGCACGATGAGCCTCCTCACCATCCGTCCCGCCCGCCCAGCCCCTCAGGAGCAGCCATGAGCATCGAGGTCCGCAACGCCACCAAGCGCTTCGGTGACTTCGTCGCGCTCGACGACGTCTCCGTGTCGATCCCGACCGGCCAGCTCACCGCCCTGCTCGGGCCGTCGGGCGGCGGCAAGTCGACCCTCCTGCGCATCATCGCGGGGCTCGAGACCGCCGACTCCGGCTCCGTGTCGATCGAGGGTCGCGACGCGACGCACGAGCCCGCGCAGAAGCGCAACGTCGGCTTCGTCTTCCAGCACTACGCCGCGTTCAAGCACATGACGGTCGCGAAGAACGTGGCGTTCGGCCTCGAGATCCGCAAGACGCCCAAGGAGGAGATCCGCGAGCGCGTCGACGAGCTCCTGCGGCTCGTGCACCTGCAGCAGTTCGCCGACCGCAAGCCGTCGCAGCTCTCCGGCGGGCAACGTCAGCGCATGGCGCTCGCGCGCGCCCTCGCCGTGCGGCCGTCCGTGCTGCTGCTCGACGAGCCGTTCGGCGCCCTCGACGCAAAGGTCCGCAAGGAGCTGCGCGACTGGCTGCGGCACCTCCACGACGAGGTGCCCGTGACGACCGTCTTCGTCACGCACGACCAGGAGGAGGCGCTCGAGGTCGCCGACGAGATCGTCGTCGTCAACGAGGGGCGCGTCGAGCAGGTCGGGTCGCCCGACGACCTCTACGACGCCCCCGCGAACCGCTTTGTCATGGGGTTCCTCGGGCCGGTGACGGAACTCAGCGGGAGGCTCGTGCGCCCGCACGACGTCCACGTGTTCACGGAGCCGCCCGCGGGTCTCGCGTCAACCGAGGGACGTGTCGTGCGCGCGCTGCGCGTGGGCTTCGAGGTGCGTCTCGACGTCGCGCTCGTGGGTGTGCCCGACGCGGCGCCGACGACCGTGACGCTCACGCGCGCGGAGTCGAGGACGCTCGGCGCGGAGGCGGGCTCGACGGTGTGGCTGCGGCCGGCCCCGCACGCGCTCACGCTCGCGGTCTGAGTCCACGGGCTCCGCGCACGCCCGCGAAGGGTGCGGATAGCCGATCCGCACAGCACACCCCTGCCCCGCTTGCCTGTCGATAGCCGATCCATGCAGCACACCACCGCCACCACCCCGTGGATAGCCGATCGGTGCAGCACACCACCGCCACCACCCCGTGGATAGCCGATCCGTGCAGCACACCACCGCCACCACCCCGTGGATAGCCGATCGGTGCAGCACACCACCGACACCACCCCGTGGATAGCCGATCGGTGCAGCACACCATCGGCGGTACTCCACGGATAGCGGATCGGTACAGGTCAGACGAACGGATCCGCGATCGAGGACTGGCCAGGTGCCGGCCGCGTGGTCGGATCGGCTATCGGAACACTTCAGCGGCGGCGGGGGCGGCGGGAGCGCCTGTCCGACGCCAGCGCGACGAGCAGCGTCACCGCGAGCGTCACGAGCATGACCTCGAACGCGAAGATCGTGCGCGACCAGCCCGGGTGGGAGGCCGGGAAGATCACGTAGCCGACGATGACGCCCAGCAGCAGCCCGCCGAGCACCGCCGCGAGCGCGAACCGCCCGAAGCGTGGTGCCCGTCGGATCGTGTCGCGGTCGAGCACCACGGGGTGCGCCGCATCCGGGTAAGCAGTGAGGGTCGCGGGGGCCTCGTCCGCCCCAGGGTCCTCGCCCGTCTCGAAGCTGAGCACCGAGGAAGCGGCGCGCTCGGACACGAGGTCGGCAGCCTCGGGGGCCTCGGGCGCGGAGGCACCGTCCTCGGGGGTGCTGGCCGCGGCCCCGTCGGATCCGTCGATGCTGTGCACGTCGGCAGCAGACTCGTCGGTGCCGGACGGCGACGACGGGATGTCGTGGTTCTCGTCCGCGGGGCGGATCGGCTCGGGCTGGTCGGCAGGCGTCGTGCTCACCCCCTGACCCTAGCCTCCCGCGCGCCTACGATCGGAGCATGCCCGCCCGACGACGCACCGACCCCGCCGCAGGCCATGCGGCTCTCGCCCGTTGGCGTGAGAACCCCGACGACCGCGCCGCACGACGCACCGCCGTGCGCTTCACGCTCGAGGAGATCGCCGAGATCGAACCCGGGCACGCGGTCGAGGTGCGGGTGCCGCCGGACGGGGCGGTCCAGGCGATCGAGGGGCCGCGACACACCCGCGACACCCCGCCGAACGTCGTGGAGACGGACCCCCAGACGTGGCTCGGGCTCGTCACAGGGACGGTGATGTGGGAGGACGCCGTCGCTGACGGTCGTCTGCGTCCGTCGGGGACCCGTGCGGACATCTCGCGGCTTCTTCCGCTCCAGGCGGCCCGCCCCCGCTGACCGGGATCTCCCCGACTCGTAGGGCCCCAGCACCATCGAACGGTGCTCAGACCCTACGAGTCGTGGGTCGGGGCCGGCACTGCGAGCGTCTCGAAGCGCACCGTGCGCGCGGCGACGTCCGCGACGGTGAGGCGCACCTTCGTGCGCTCCCCCGGCTCAAGACCAGTTCCGGTCACCTTCGCGCGGACCGCAGGATCGGCGATGAGGATCTCACCCTTCGTCCCCGGCTCGTTCGCCTCGAGGCACACGGCGTCGAAGACCTCGCCGACCCGGCCACGCAGCACAGCGGCCTCGACCGCGTCGAGGCACCCTCGCTCGAACGCACCGGCTCGGCGTCCGGTCGACGACATGATCTCGGGAAGGCCCGCGAGACCCTCGCGGATCGCGGGCGGCACGTCCTCGCCCGCGCACAGCGCGACGCAGATCGCGAGGCCAAACCGGTCGACGAGCCTGCGCAAGGGTGCGGTGACATGCGCGTACGGGGCGGCGATCGCCGCGTGTCGGCGGCCGCCCTCGCCGTCGGGCAGGGGCAGACCGCGCTCGACGTCGAACGCGAGGTATCCCGCGCCGCGGAACAGCGACGTGGCTTCCTCCATGAATGCCGCGTGCTGCGGGTCGCGGCCGTCGAGCGTCGCAACGAGCCCCGGGTAGTCGACGTCACGGGGCCACTCGATGCCGAGCGCCGCGGCCGCACGACGGAGCCGACGGAGGTCGCGGGGGTCTGCGGGCGGCAGTGTCCGGAGGATCCCGATGCCGCCGTCGAGCATGATCTGCGCGGCCGCCATGCCTGTGAGCAGCGAGATCTGAGCGTTCCAGCCCTCGACGGGCAGCACGTGACGGAACTCGAGGAGGGGCACGCCGTCGACGACCGCTGCCTCCTGCTCGGGGACGTCGAGCGACACACCACCGCGCTCCCGCTCGCGCTCCTGCCGCAGCGTGCCGACCTCGCGCAGCAGATCAAGAAGCGACGCGATCTCGTCGTGGCCGAGCTCGTCGTGCGTGTCGAGGCGCGTATCCTCACCGTCGAGCACGGCCTGCGCCTGCATGTAGGACAGGCGCACGCGCGAGCGGACGACGGCTCGGCGCACCGTCGCGGCGGTCTGCACGCCCCGCGCGTCGAGAGTGATGTCCCACAGGAGCGCGGGACGGTCAACGCCGGGCAGGAGGCTGGCGACGCCCTCGGAGAGGACCTCGGGGTGCAGCGGGATCCGGGTGCCGGGACCATAGACGGTCGTGCCGCGGGCGAGGGTCTCGGCGTCGAGCGCGCCTCCTGGAACGACGGCGGCCGGGACGTCGGCGATCGCGTAGCGGACGACGAAGCCGTCGGTGCCGCGCGCGATGTGCACGGCCTGGTCGAGGTCCATCGACCCCGGCGGGTCGATCGTCACGAACGGCACGTCGCGCGCGTCGAGCACACCGGCCCCGGGCGCAGCGACGGCTGCGGAGAGGCGCGAGGCGGCCGCGTCAGCCTCCGCGACGACGGGTGCGGGAAAGTCCCCGGGCAGCTCGAGTTCGGCGCGCAGCGCGGCGAACGACGCCTCGAGCTCTGCGCCGGGACCCGTGGCGAGCCGCAGCGTGTGGCGCGTCATCCCTTCACCCGTCGCGCGACGAGCCCGAGCGCGTACGACTCGAACCACTCGCCGGCGGCAGGCCCGCCACCGCACGCGCCGTCGGACTCGCCGGGACGCTTGACCCACAGGTACGCGTCGACGCCGCCCGAGGACACCCACCGGGGACGTAGTCCGAGCCCCTGTCCGCCCGGGTTGCACCACTGGCCGTTCGCGGTCGCACGGCCGTTACGCGAGGTGTCGACGACGAACTTCCGGTGCGTCGAGCTCACACCACGCTTCGCGAGCTGTGCGGCGACCTTCCTGCCGTACGCCACCTCGGCCTTCGTCGAGTTGAAGTTCGAGACGTTGACCGCGAAGCCGCGCGCCTTGCTCACACCTGCGGCCTTGAGGCGCTTCGCGGCGGTCGCGGGGCTGTTCCATCGCGAGTGCCCGCCGTCGAGATACACCCACGCCCCAGCCTTGGCGAGCCTGCTCGTCGCATCCTTGAGCAGTGCGGTGCGCTGCGAGCCGCCGCACGTGTGGCCGAGCGAGTCGGGCTCGAGCACGACGACGGCCTTCGAACCCTTGAGGCCGGCCGCGACCTGACGGATCCACGCACGGTACTCGGTCGCGGAGAACCCGCCCGACGACCAGCCGCCGCAGTCGCGGTCCGGGATCGCGTAGAGGACGAGCTGGGCCACGCGCTTCTTCTTCTGGGCTGCCTTGACGTAGGCGCGGACCTCGGCCTTGACCGTGCGGGTCTGGTTCCACGTGCCGAACCAGCGGGCCTGGGGTGCGGTCGCAATGACGTCGAGCTTCTTCGCGGTCGAGCGTCGGCCGTCGCGTCGTGCGGCGGCCGCGGCCGACGCGGCCTGTGAGGTCGGGTCGACGTAGAGCTTGCGGGCGGTCCGCGCGGCCGTGCGGCCACCCGTGCGGCTCACGGAGACCGTCGGGCCGTCTCCCGGTGCGGCCGACACGACCGACGCGACCGCGGATGCCGCGGCCGCCGGCACCGCTGCTGCGGGCAGGCCGGTGCCCGCGGCGAGGCCGAGGGCGAGGAGCCCGACGACGAGGGAACGGTGGTGGAGAGCACGCATGGGCGTCACGGTACCGTCTCGTCTCGTCCTGCCGCAGACCTCCGGCGACATCCGTGGACGACGTCGCGTTCTGCCGTCCTGTGGACAGGCCGAAGGCGGACTCCCTGTGGGGAGTCCGCCCTCGAGGAACCGTGCCAGCCCGTGGTGGGGACCTGCGACGGCAGGGCCGGCGGACCGGCCCGGAACGTGACGGCGTCAGATGACGCCGAGTGCCAGCATCGCGTCGGCGACCTTCGTGAAGCCCGCGATGTTCGCGCCCGCGACGTAGTTGCCTGGCTGACCGTACGTCTCGGCTGTCGTCGCGCAGCGGTCGTGGATGTCGCTCATGATGCGGGCAAGGCGCTCCTCGGTGTGCTCGAAGCTCCACGCGTCACGCGAGGCGTTCTGCTGCATCTCGAGCGCGGACGTCGCGACGCCGCCGGCGTTCGCGGCCTTGCCGGGTCCGAAGAGGATGCCGGCCTCCTGGAGGAGCTGGATCGCCTTGGGCGTCGTCGGCATGTTGGCACCCTCGGCGACGGCGACGAGGCCGGAGGCGATGAGCGAGCGCGCGTCGCCCTCGTCGAGCTCGTTCTGCGTCGCGCACGGGAGCGCGACCTGCGCCCCGACCTCCCAGACGCGGCCGCCGGGGACGAACGTCGCCGACGGGCGGCGCTCCGCGTACTCGGAGATGCGAGCGCGCTCGACCTCCTTGACCTGGCGGACGAGCTCGACGTCGATGCCGGCCTCGTCGACGACGTAGCCCGAGGAGTCGGAGCACGCGACGACGTGTCCGCCGAGCTGCTGGGCCTTCTGCATCGCGTAGATCGCGACGTTGCCCGAGCCGGAGACGACGACGCGCTTGCCCTCGAAGCCGCCGTTAACGGTCTCCAGCATGTGCTGCGCGAAGAAGACGGTGCCGAAGCCCGTCGCCTCGGTGCGGACGAGCGAGCCGCCCCACGAGATGCCCTTGCCCGTGAGCACGCCGGACTCGTATCGGTTGGTGATGCGCTTGTACTGGCCGAAGAGGTAGCCGATCTCGCGCCCGCCGACGCCGATGTCACCCGCGGGGACGTCCGTGTACTCGCCGATGTGGCGGTAGAGCTCGGTCATGAACGACTGGCAGAACACCATGATCTCGCGGTCGGACTTGCCCCGCGGGTCGAAGTCCGAACCGCCCTTGCCGCCGCCGATGGGCATGCCGGTGAGGGAGTTCTTGAAGATCTGCTCGAAGCCGAGGAACTTGATGATGCCGAGGTACACCGAGGGGTGGAACCGCAGGCCGCCCTTGTAGGGGCCGAGCGCAGAGTTGAACTCGACGCGGAAGCCGCGGTTGATCTGGACATGGCCGGAGTCGTCGACCCACGGCACGCGGAAGATGATCTGGCGCTCGGGCTCGCAGATGCGCTGGAGCACGGCGGCGTCCGCATACTGCGGATTCTTCGTGAGGACGGGGCCGAGGGAGTCGAAGACCTCGCGGACGGCCTGGTGGAACTCCGTCTCCCCAGGGTTCCTGCGAAGGACCTGCTCGAAGACCGGCTCAAGTGAGCTCTGCATGGGGACTCCTCGGCGTCGTGGCGTGCGGTGACGCCCAGTTCTGACGGCACGTATCGGTAAGTGGGCACGTTGTGTCCAGGCCGCCAACCGACCACTGTGGCACTGCGTGCCCGGGGCTGCAGTGACGTCTCAAGATCCGACCGCGGCAAGGTCGTGCCCCGGGGCGCAGGAACGTTGGTCCCTTGCGCTTCGCCTCCCGCACGTACGCCGCGACGACGGCGCGACGGCAGTGCACGCCTCGCCCTCGGGGTCCGCATGGCGAGATCGTGGAGGATCAGGTGTGGGCGGCGCTCACGACGGCCCGGACCCGCTCGGGGTCCGTGACGAGGTAGGCCGCGCCCGCGCCGCCGCCGGGCCCGGCGGGCCCGCGGTCGTCGCGCTCGACGGACGCGGACAGGTGGACGGCGTCGACGCCAGCGACGAGCAGCGGTGCGACGTCCTGTGAGCGCAGGCCGCCGCCGGCCATGATCTCGACGCCCGTCTCCTCGCGCACCATCGCGGCAAGCTCGGCGAGGCCGAGGATCGTACGCGCGGCGCCGCCCGAGGTGAGAACGCGCCGCACGCCGAGGTCCGCGAGCGTACGCAGCGCGGCGAGCCGGTCGGGGACGACGTCGAGGGCCCGGTGGAACGTCACGTCACGGCCGTCGGCCGCGTCCCGCAGGCGCGCGACCGCGTCGCGGTCAACGTCGCCCCGTGCGTCGAGTACGCCGACGACGACGCCTGCGGCGCCCGCCCGCACCGCGTGACGGACGTCGGCGGCCATGAGCGCGAGCTCGTCGGCGTCGTGCTGGAAGCCACCGGCACGCGGGCGCACGAGCACGTGGACGGGAAGCCCGACGGCGACGACCTGCTCGATCGTCCCGAGCGACGGTGTGAGGCCGCCCGTGGCCGCGAGCGCGCCGCAGACCTCGACGCGGTCGGCGCCCGCCTCGCGGGCGACGCGCGCTCCGGCGGCGTCCTGCACCGCGATCTCGACCGCGACGATCGACCTGCCGACAGCGCTGTCCATGCCCCGACCTTAAGGGAGAGTACGCGGCGCAGGGGTGCGGATAGCCGATCCGTGCGCCGCACGCGCACGGATCGGCTATCCAACGCAGCCGCGCGACGTCAGAGGACCGTCAGGCGAGTCATGAGGGTCTGGGTCTCGCCCGCCGGCAGACGGACGGCGTCGTCGGCCGCGTTCGCCGCCTCGACGCACACGAAGCGCGGCCACGCGTCGTCGGGCACGTCACGCATGCCCGACGCGCCCTCGGCCCACGGGTTCCACACGACCGTCGTCCGCGAGCCCGCCTTCGCGACCTCGAGCGTCCGCCCGCCCGGCTCCGAGACCGTGAGCCGCGCCGACGTCCCCCGGTAGACGCGGTCCGTCGGGCCCGTGAAGAGCACGGGACCGTCCTGCACCTGACGGGCGTCGCCGTCGACCTTGTCGAGGTACGGGCCGCCGTCGAGCCCGTCGACGCGCGCCCGCCGGACGTCGTCGACCGCGAGGTACGTGTGGAGCGCCTGCGTGAGGTCAGCGGGCTCGCCGCCGTGGTTCGTCGTCGTGAGGCTCACGGTGAGCGACGCGCCGACCTCGACCTCCGTGCGCGCCGTGAAGTCGTGCGGCCACAGGGCCGCGAGCGCGGGGTCGACGTCCGCGGGCGTGAGCTCGAAGGTGAGGAGGATGGCGCCGCCGGGGCGCTGCTCGTCGTCCGGGAGCTCGGTCGCGCCGACGAGCCGCCACGCGCTTGTCCGCGCGAAGCCGTGCGCGGGACCGGCACCGTCCGGGTGCGGCCCGAACCAGGGGAAGCACAGGGGGATGCCGCCGCGGATCGCGGCGCCCGGCGCGAGCACCGCGTCGGGCGACAGCCACAGCGCGTCGCGCGCGCCGGCGGGCGCCCACGCGACGACGTGCGCCCCGTACGCGTGGACGCGCGCGGTCGCGGCGGGGTGCTCGACGACGACGAGCGGCGCGTCGCCCACCCCTGGCTCGAGGCGGACGGTTGACGGCAGGGTGACGGGCACGACGAGCTCCTCGCGGGACGGGCGGTTCTCCCACCGGTCTACCAGAAGGGCCCCCGCCGCCGCGACCGCCCCGGGTCCCCACACCCCTGCGCCTGCCGTGCCCCCTTCTCGACCGATTGGCGCTGCACCCCCGTTGAACGGTCGGAGGCCGTCAATCCGTCGAGAGGGGGTCAGCGGGCGCCGACCACGGGGGGCGTGGTTGCAGGCGATGCCGACGTCGACGCCGATCGAGAAGCGGTAGGCGTCGACGCCGAGGTCGCGCATGAGCGCGACGCCCTCGGGGTAGCGGTGGTCATGGTCGCACGCGACCTCGCCCGACGAGCCGTCGACGATCGCGCCGGGCCGCACGGTGAACGCGTCCCAGGCGTCGCCCCATCGTGGTGACCGGCCCCGGGTGCGTCAACCCCTGGGACGATCCCCACCGGGTGAGGTGCCCGCTAGCGTCGGCACATGCGTCGATCATCCTTGGTGTGGCTCGCGGTCGTCATCGTGCTCCCGCTGCCCGTGCTGTGGGGGCTCACGCCGTGGGACCGCGGCCCGGGCGTCGTGCAGGTGCTCGCGCTGCGCGTACCGGCGCTCCTCGTGCTCGCGGCCGTCGCCGTGGTCGCGCTCGTCGTGCGCCGGTGGTGGGCTGCGGGGGTCCTCGTCGTCGCCCTCGGCGTGGGGGCGTTCCCGCTCGCGACGGCGGGCGCTGCGGGCGCGCTCGCCGCGGACCCGGACCGTCCGACGCTCGGCATCGTGTCGGTCAACGCCAGGTACGGGCTCGCGGACGCGGAGCAGATCGTCGCGCTCGTCCGGGAGCAGGAGGCCGACGTGCTCGTCGTCGTCGAGCTCACGCCCGAGCTCGTCGAGCGCCTCGATGACGCGGGCCTCGCAGACGTCCTCCCCCACCGCGAGGTCCTGCCGGCGCGCGGGCCCGAGGGCTCGGGGCTGTGGTCGGCCACGCCGCTGCGCGACGGCGGCGAGATCCCGGGCTCGACGATGCGCATGCCGTTCGCGACGCTCGACGTCGGCCGCTGCGCGGTGCGTGTGCTCGCGGCGCACCCGATGCCTCCGATCCCGGGGGCGGAGGGCACGTGGCGTGCAGAGCTGGCTGCGCTCGGCCTGTTCCTGCGGTCCGACGACGGTGTCGTCGACGTCGCCGCCGGCGACCTCAACGCCGGGCTGACGCTGCCGACCTTCCGCGCGATGCTCGGCGACAGCCTCACGACGGCCCGCTCAGCAGCGGGGCTCGCGTGGGCGCCGACGTGGCCGACGGACACGCTGCGGCCGTGGGTCGACCTCGACCACGTCGTCGTCCCCGTCGGCACGGGCGCGACGGCCGCGGGTACGCACGTGGTCGACGGCACCGACCACCTCGCGGTCTCGGCGCGCATCGCGCCGGTCTGCTGACACGACGACGCCCTCCCACCCCCGCCTGGGGTGGGCCGCCGTCCGTCCACGTGGAGCCGGGCGTGGGCGACGCGGAGCTGCTCGTCGTCGAGACGCCGTCGGGCACCGCGCGCCTGCACACGTACGGCGCGCACCTCGTCTCGTGGGTGCCGACGGGCGGCGCCGACGTGCTGTGGGTGTCCCCGCGCTCCGCGTACACGCCTGGCGCGGCGATCCGCGGCGGCGTGCCGCTGTGCTTCCCCTCGTTCGGCCCGCACCCGTCGGGGACTGGGCCCGCGCGCGGGCGAGCGCCGAGCTCGAGGGAGTGCCTACGCCGTCACCGGACGGCGAGCCGGTACCCGCGCTTGACGACCGTCTGGACGAGCGCGCGGGCGTCGGGCGCGTGCTGCGCGACGGCGTCCCGCAGGCGCGCGACCGCGACCTCCGCCGTGTGCGGGTCCTCGGAGAGGCCGGGCAGCACCTGGAGCAGCTCGGCGCGCGTGACGACGTCGCCCGCCCGGGCAGCGAGGACGCGAAGCACCTCGAGCGTCGCGGGCGACAGCGGCAGCACGTGACCGTCGAGCAGCGCAGCACGCGACCTGACCTGCAGGCAGCCCGCGACGGTCCCGACCTGCGTCGTGCGGTCCTCCTCGTAGTGGCTCACGAGAGCTCGGACGAGCGCGCCGAGGCGAGCGCGCTCCGGCACGATCGGGACGATGCCGCGCGCCTCGAGCGGAGCCGCCGTGACCGGCCCGACAGCAGCCGCGACGAGCGAATGGTCGGCGAAGCGTGCCGCGAGCGCCTGCCCGACCCCTTCACGGTCGACCACCTCGAGCCACGCGAACGCGCCGGGCGCCGACGTGAAGACGACGGCGTCGACCTCACCGAGCGCCGCCGCACGCACGGACGCGACCACAGCCTGCGGGTCCGCGGGCGGGCCCCACCGGTAGACGACGAGGTTGCGCACCTCCGCGCCCGCCGCGGCCAGCTCGACGTCGAGCTGGTCCGCGCCCGAGCCGTGCTGCTGGATCGCGATCCGCTCCCCCGCCACGCCCTCCGTCAGCAGCAGGTCGAGGATCTCGGCGCTCGTCTCGGACTCGGCCACCCAGTCGGCCGTGAGGCCAGCGGCCTGGATCGCCCCGCGGGCCTTCGGGCCGCGAGCGATCAGGCGCGCCCGGTCGAGCAGCGCGTGCAGCTCGTCGGCCAGCCCGGCCGCGTCGGCCGCCTCGATCCACGCCCGGAAGCCGATCCCCGTCGTCGCGACGACCGTGCTCGGCGGCTCGGCGAGGAGGGCGCGCGTCGCTGCGACGAGCTCCGTGTCGTACTCGTGCGGGATGATCCGCATCGCCGGGGCGTGCCGGATGATCGCGCCGCGCCGCTCGAGAGCCGCACGCAGCTCGGTCGAGCGCCGGTCCGCCGTGATCAGGACCGTCAGGCCTGCGAGCACCGGGTCGAGCGCAGGCTGCGCAGCGACCGCCCGGACGGGTGCGGCGCGGCCCACGGCGGCACCGGAGTCCGGCGCGGCCTCAGAAGCCGTGCTCGGCGTCGTCATGCGTAGGCCACCTCGGCCTCGCGGGCTGCAGCGTCCACGTGAGGAGCGTACGCGGACGCGTCGGACGGTGCCGAGGTGTCCGCACCCGCGGCGTCGGCCGCACCGTCGGGCGTGACCGGCACGTCGAGCGCGTGCAGGTCGAGCCCCAGCAGCGCGGGGTCCGCGACGTCGCCGAGCACGACGACGGCAGGCGAGCGCACCCCGGCCTCCGCGCACGTCCGCACGGCCCGCCCGAGCGTCATGAAGGTCGTGCGCTCGTCGTCGGTCGTCGCCTGCTCGATGACGGCGACCGGCGTCGACGGGCTCGCCCCGGCGGCGAGCAGGACCGCCACGTGCTCCGCAAGCCGCGCGACACCCATGAGCACCGCGACCGTCGCAGCCCGCGTCACGACCGCCTGGACCGCGAGCCCAGGCAGCGAGCCGTGACCCTGCACCACGAGCAGCGCCGACGCCGTCCCGCGATGGGTGACCGGCACGCACGCCGCCGCGGGGGCCGCGAGGGCGCTCGACACGCCCGGCACGACCTCGACCGCGATACCGCGAGCACGGCACGCCGCCACCTCCTCGCCCCCGCGGCCGAACAGGAACGGGTCGCCGCCCTTGAGCCGTACGACGCGGTTCCCCGCGATCGCCTCCGCGACGAGGATCTCGTTGATGCGCGCCTGCGGCACCGGGTGCGCGCCCGGGCGCTTGCCGACGTCGATCACGCGCACGCGCGACGGCAGGTCCGCGAGCACCGACGTCGGGCCCAACCGGTCCGCCACGACCACGTCCGCAGAGAACAGCGCGCGCCGCGCGCGCACCGTCATCAGGTCAGCCGCACCAGGGCCGCCGCCGACGAGCACGACCGCACCCGGCACGCTCACGCCGCAGCCCTCGCGCCTGGGCCGTGCGCCGACCCGAGGTGCACGACGCCGTCGCGCACCTCGACCTGCCACGTCACGAGAGCAACGCGCTCGCCCTTCGTCGTGTCGAGGCACTCGCCCGACGCCAGGTCGAACACCTGCTTGTAGAGGGGCGACGTGACGACCGGGCGTCCGCCGCGCGTCCCGACGATTCCCCGTGACATGACCATCGCCTGCGTGTGGGGCTCGTGCTGCTGCACTGCGAGGACCGTGTCGTCGAGCAGCCTGAAGAGCGCGACCTGCTCGCCGTCCATGAGCGCCACCGCGCCGCGCTCGACCGCGAGGTCCGCGAGCGCGCAGACCGGGAGCCAGGCGTCGTCGGGCGACACGGCGGGCGTCGCGGCGTCGGGGGTCGCGGCGATGAGAGCCGGGCTGCGGGTCATGAGCGGACCTCCAAGGTAGTTCCGGCAACAAGGACAGGGCCTGCCCCTGCACCCGCACGCTCGGCCGCCGTCGCCGGGCGCGCCTGCCCCCGCTCCGCGACGTACGCGAGCGTGCGGTCGTGCTCGTCAGGAGCGTTGACGAAGCTGCGGAAGTGCCGCAGCTTGTCCGGGTCCGCGAGGGTCGCCGCCCACTCGTCCTCGTACGTCTCGAGGTGCAACACCATCGCAGCGTCCAGGTCGGCACAGATGCCGAGCGAGTCCTCCAGGACCACGGCGCGGATCGCGTCGACGCCACCCTCGTAGTCGGCCACCCACGCGGCCGTGCGCTGCAGGCGGTCCGCGGTCCGGATGTAGTACATGAGGAAGCGGTCGATCGTGCGCACCAGCTCCTCGGTCGACAGGTCCTCCGCGAGGAGCACCGCATGCTTCGGCGTGAACCCACCGTTGCCGCCGACGTACACGTTCCAGCCGTTGTCCGTCGCGATCACCCCGACGTCCTTGCCACGCGCCTCCGCGCACTCCCGCGCGCAGCCCGACACCCCGAGCTTGATCTTGTGAGGCGACCGCAGGCCCCGGTACCGCAGCTCGAGATCCACCGCGAGCCCGACCGAGTCCTGCACACCGAACCGGCACCACGTCGACCCGACGCACGACTTCACCGTGCGCAACGACTTGCCATACGCGTGGCCCGACTCGAAGCCCGCGTCGACGAGCCGCTGCCAGATCCCCGGCAGCTGGTCGATCCGCGCACCGAACATGTCGATCCGCTGACCGCCCGTGATCTTCGTGTACAGCCCGAAGTCCTTCGCGACCTGCCCGATCACGAGCAGCCCCTCCGGCGTGATCTCCCCGCCCGGGATGCGCGGGACCACCGAGTACGTGCCGTCCTTCTGCATGTTCGCCATGACGTGGTCGTTCGTGTCCTGGAGCGTCGCACGCTCACCGTCGAGCACGTGCGCCGGAGCGACCGTCGACAGGATCGACGCGACCACCGGCTTGCAGATGTCGCAGCCGCGACCCGCCTCGGCCGTCCCGAACCGCGCGACCACCTCGCTGAACGACGTCAGGCCCGCCACCCGGACGGCGTCGTACAGCTGCGCACGCGACAGGTCGAAGTGCTCGCAGAGCGCGTTCGACACCTCCACTCCGGACCTCGCGAGCTCCGCCGTCATGAGTTTCTTCACGAGCGGCAGGCACGAGCCGCAGCTCGTGCCCGCGCGGGTGCATGCCTTGACCCCCGCGAGGTCCGTGCAGCCGTGCTCCGTGACCGCCGCGCGCACCGTGCCCGCGGAGACGTTGTTGCACGAGCACACACCCGCGTCGTCGGGCAGCTCGAGTTCGGGCGCGCCCGCGCCGCCCTCGGGCAGGAGGAACGCCGCCGGGTCGCCCGGCAAGGCACGGCCGAGCATCGGCCGCAGGCTCGCGTACGCCGTCGCGTCACCGACGAGCACGCCGCCGAGGAGGGTGCGTGCGTCGTCCGCGAGCACGAGCTTCTTGTAGACGCCGCCGACGGGGTCCGCCCACACGACCTCCATCGAGCCCGGCGTCGAGCCGAACGCGTCACCCCACGACGCGACGTCGACCCCCGCCAGCTTGAGCTTCGTCGCCGTGTCCGCACCCGGGAACGTCGCCGCACCGCCCAGCAGACGGTCGACGACGACCTCCGCCATCGCGTACCCCGGCGCCACCAGACCGATGCACGCTCCCTGGATGCACGCGACCTCGCCGATCGCCCACACGTTCTGCACCGCGGTGCGGCACGCGTCATCGACGACGACCCCGCCCCGCGCGCCGATCTCCAAACCCATGGCACGGCCCAGCTCGTCGCGCGGCCGCACGCCCGTCGCGAGGACGACGACGTCGACGTCGAGCCGGCCGCCGTCCGCGAAGTCGAGGCGACCGACGGCGCCCGTCCGCCGCGACGGACGCATCCGCTGCGTCGCCGTGTTGACGCGCACCGCCACCCCGAGGCTGTTGATGAGGCGGCGCAACGCCTCACCACCACCGAGGTCGACCTGCGCGCTCATGAGATGGGTGCCGAACTGCACGACCGTCGCCTGCGCGCCGAGCGCCTTGAGCGCGCCCGCCGCCTCGAGGCCGAGCAGGCCGCCGCCGATCACCGCGCCCCGCACGGGCCGGCTCGCCGCCGCCGCACGCTCCTCGACCCAACCGCGCAGCGCCGCGACGTCGTCGATCGTGCGGTACACGAACACGCCCGGCAGGTCGTTGCCCTCGATCGGCGGGACTGCGGCATCTGAGCCGGTCGCGAGGACCAGCTCGTCATACGGGAACGTGCGGCCCGAGGCAGTCATGACCGTCCTCGCGTCGCGGTCCACCCGCGTCACGGCGTCACCGCGCACGAGCCTGACGAGCGGGTCCTGCCACAACGCGGGGTCGCCGAGCGCAAGGGCCTCCGGGTCACGGCCCGAGAAGTACGACGTCAACGCGACGCGGTCGTAGGGCGCGCGCGGCTCCTCGGCGAGGACCGTGACGTGGTGACGTCCGGCGTCGTCCCGGTCGCGGAGCGCCTCGACGAACCGCTGCGCGACCATCCCACCGCCGACCACCACGACCCGCTGCGGCGCGCTGACCTGGGACGCCGCGGGAGCGGCGACCTCCGCGGGCAGCGCGGCAGCGGTCGAGCCGGCGAGCGGACGTGCGGCGACGTCGGGATCGGCCGAGCCGCCGTCGGGCTGGGTCTGGGAGGGAGAAGTGTTCATGTCTGCGACGCTATGGCCGCGCGATTTCGACGCCATACCCCGGCTGTTACCCGGCAGTAAACCTCTCCTCACGCCCCCCGCTCCCCCGCTGTGAGCCCCGCCCACCCCGTTCCCCTCTTCCCGTCGAGGTCGTGAGTTCGGGCGCGAGGTCGTGCCGTGGAACTCACGACCTGGGTCTCGAAGTCACGACCTCGACGTACGAGTCGCGAGGAGCAGGTGCGGACGGGGCACGAGCCGGCGCCGCGCAGCCGCCGGAACCAGACTCCTGATCCGCTCGTGAAGCGCGTGATGGTCGCGAAAGTCCTGGCTCGTCACTCGTCGTATCCGCCACCCGCACTCTTCGATCGCGTCATGGCGACGTTTCTCCTCGAACACCACCCGCGCCGGGTCGCCGTCCGCGAGCTCGGTGTACTTCACCAGCCCGTCGAACTCGATGAGACCTCGCCACTCGTCCCACCCCATGTCCGCTCGGTAGGTCCCGAGCCTCGTGAGGATCGGAACCTGCAGCTGGGGCGGGGGCATACCGGCAGCAATCACGTGCAGCCGCGTGAAGGACTCCCACGGTGACTCCGCGAGGCCGTCACCTAGCGCAATCACCTCGCGCGCGCGAGCGATCCCACGGGTCGCGGCGCGCTCGGTCATCAGCTCCTCGAGACGCGCCCGTGACACTCCTTGCCGCAGCGCCGCGTCGGCCACCACGAGCCCCTCGGCTGCGGACCGGTGCGACGCAAGGTCCAGCACCGTCCGCTCGAGGCTGGTGACCAGGATCCCAGCACGCCTGGTCACCTCCCCAGGTGTGAGGCGCACGCGGTGACCAGCGACGTCCGCGGCCGCGCGAGCCGACCGCCTCTCGCTGACGACCACATGGACTCGGTCCGGCACCCGCCACAACGGCAGGCCCCAGAGCAGCGCCGCCGACTCGTAGCTGAGGACCACGTCCGCACCGCGGAGCCGGTGGTCGGCCGCAACCGCCGCGACCTGAGCGAGCGCGGCCCGTCGTGCCAGCACGTGACGGGATGGCACCGTGCCGGCTGGATCCGCGAGCGGTTCGAGAAAGTCCGCGTCGACGTAGGCGCCCCGCCGGACGCGACGCCAGACGCCGTCGGCCACGAGCGCGCGGACGTCATGAGGCGAGTGCTGCGCGGCAAGGTGGATGGTCGGAATCGCCCGGGTCTCACGCGCGGCGGGCATCCGTCGGAAGCTCATCCTCCAAGCAAAGACGCACCGCGCACACGACAGCGGTTGTCCACATGTTTCTCTCGGCCGCTTCCCCCGAGGTCGCGACCTTCACACCGACGTCGCGAGCCAAACCTCACGACCTCGAGTCTGACCTCACGACCTCGCCGCGCTCTGCGGCGGCCGGGGCGGTGGGCGCAGCCGGGGCCGACCGCGCGGGCTCTGCTGCGCGGAGCCAGTCGAGGATGCCGCAGACCGGAGCCTTGCAGCCGCCGCAGCCCGTTGTGGCGCGCGTCGTCCGGGCGACGTCCTCGACCGTGCGGCTGCCGTCGGCCCAGGCCTGCACCAGGTCGCCCTTGGTGACGCCGTTGCACCGGCAGATGGTCGCGCGGTCCGGGATCCGCACGGGCGTCTCGGCGCTGCCGCCGACCGGGCCGACGGCGCGGACCAGGAGCTGCGCCGGGTCGCGCGGCGCCGGGGTGCCGCGAGTGAATGCAGCGACGAGGTCCGCGGCGACGGCGCCGCCTCCGACGCACGTCGCGCCGACGACCCGGCCGCCCTGGACGACGACCTCGAGGTGCCGCACAGCATCAGGGTCGCTGAGGCGGACCGTGCGGCGCGGGTGCGCGCCGCACGCTGGGGGCCGCGCGCTGCCGGACACGCCCATCGCGACGATGTCGACACCGCGTCCCTTGACCTTGACGACCGAGCTGTCGTCGACGGGACCGCACGAGCAGTCGTCGCCCGGCACGCCGTCGGAGGCCTCCGGGCGTGGGCCGGCAGGCGTCACGGCGAGCGCCCCGGCACGTTCAGCGAGGGTCCGCGCGAGGCGTCGGGCCTGGTCCCAGCCCTGCCCCACGAGCCCAGACCCGCCATCCGGCGGCTGCGCGCAGTCGCCGACCGCGTAGACGCGGTGGTCACGCAGCGTCGCGAGGTCGGGCCCGACGACGACGCCACGGTCCACGTCGAGTCCCGCGCCTCGAGCGAGGGTCGTCTCGGGCAGGGTCCCGACCGTGACGACGAGCAGGTCAGCGGGGAGCTGGGTGCCGTCGTCGAGGACGACGCCCGTGACACGGCCGTCGTGCAGCACGACCGCGGCCGCGCCGACGTTGGTGCGCACGTGCACGCCGAGGCGCGCGACGGCGTCGGCTGCCACCTCGCTGGCGGCCGCGTCGAGCTGGGCGTTCATGAGCCCGCGCGGGTGCACGAGGTGCACGACCGCGTCCGGCCCGACCCGGCCGGCGAGCCCGACGGCGACCTCAACCCCGAGGACGCCCGCACCGAGCACGACGACGTGGCGTGCGTTGACGCTCGCGGCGACGATCTCGCGGGCGTCGTCGATCGTGCGTAGGACGTGCGCGCCAGGGACGAGGCCCGCGCTGTCACTTCGTGGGGCGAGCAAGCCGGGTAGCGGGCTGGCGGCCGCACCTGCGGCGTCGCAGCCCAGGCCGGTCGGGGTGAGGGCCGGAGGTGGCGTGAGGGCAGCGTCGTCGCGGCGCAGCCCCGGCAGCTCGGGGACGCGCGCTGCGGCACCGGTGGCGAGCACGAGCGCGTCGTAGCGGTGCCGCCCACCGGTCGAGTCGACGACGACCTGGGCTGCGCGGTCGACGGCGACCGCGCACACCCCGGCCCACACCCCGACCCGGGGGTCCACGACGCCTGGCAGGTCGATCGCCGCGACGTCGTACGCCCCGGCGACGACCTCGCTGAGCAGGACGCGGTTGTAGGGCGCATGGTCCTCGGCACCGAGCACGGTGATGTCGAGCGCGGCGGCGCCCGGCTCGGCGCTCGCGCACAGCTCCGTCACCAGCCGCGACCCGACCATCCCGTTCCCGACGACGACGACCTTCATCGCGCCCCTCCCCTCGTGACCGCGACCGGCGCGGCGGCGACCGTCACGACCGCGACCGGCGCGGCACCCACGGTCTCCCCGGTGACGACCGCGAGCCGGACGGTCGCGACCTTGAACTCGGGCATCCCGGAGACGGGGTCGGTGATCGGGTTGGTGAGCCTGTTGACGCTGTTCTCGCCGGGCCAGTGGAACGGCATGAACAGCGTGTCGGGCCGCACGCTGCGCGTCAGGCGCACGACCGCGACCGCGGTGCCGCGACGTGAGGTGAGGCGGACCGTGTCGCCTTCCGCGACGTCGTACAGCTCGGCGAGCAGCGGGTGGATCTCGACGTACGCGTCGCTCACGGCCCGGGCGAGCTCGGGGACGCGGCGCGTCTGCGCGCCGGACTGGTAGTGCTGGAGGACCCGGCCGGTGACGAGGTGGACGGGGTGCGCGGTGTCGAGGACGTCGTCGGGCCCGCGGTGGTGCACGGGCAGGAGGCGGGCGCGGCCGCCGGGCAGGGGGAACGTGTCGAGGAAGGCGCGCGGCGTGCCGGGGTGGTCGGGGCTGGGGACGGGCCAGTAGAGGCCGCCGCCGTCGGCGCCGTTGGTCGCGGTCTCGTGCGCGTCGAGGCGTGCGTGCGAGAGGCCGGAGTAGTCGGCGCGGCCGCCTGCGCTCGCGCGGGCGAGCTCGTCGAAGACGGCGGACGGGTCGGTGGACCAGCGGCCGGGCGCGTCGAGCCGTCGCGCGAGCTCGGACCAGATCCACAGCTCGCTGCGCGCCCCCTCGGGCGCAGGCAGCGCGGCTCGACGGCGCAGCACGCGACCTTCGAGGTTCGTCATCGTGCCGTCCTCCTCTGCCCACTGCAGGACGGGGAGCACGACGTCGGCGCTCAGCGCGGTCTCGGACGGCACGAAGTCGCACACGACGAGCAGGTCGAGAGCAGCGAGGCGCTCGCGCACACGCGCGGCGTCGGGCGCCGAGACGAGCAGGTTGGACCCGTGCACGAGGAGGGCGCGCGGTCCGCCCGGGGTGCCGAGCGCCCGCAGCAGCTCGGCGGCGGGCAGGCCTGGCCCCGGGATCTCCGCCGGGTCGACTCCCCACACGCGCGCGACGTGCTCGCGCGCTGCAGGGTCGGTGATCGAGCGGTAGCCGGGGAGCTGGTCGGCCTTCTGGCCATGCTCGCGGCCTCCCTGCCCGTTGCCCTGGCCGGTGAGGGTACCGAACCCCGACCCGGACCGGCCGACGAGCCCGAGGAGCAGCGCGAGGTTGATCGCGGCGGTGACGCCGTCGGTCCCTTGGCGGGACTGCTCGAGCCCGCGGCCGGTGAGGACGTAGGCGCCTACGCCGCCGCGGTGCGGGCTGGCGTGGGCGAGCAGGCGTGCGGCGCGGCGCAGGTCGTCGGCGGGGACGCCGGTGACCTGCTCGGTGCGTTCGGGCCACCACTGCGCGAGGTCTGGCCGCAGGTCGTCGAGCCCCGTCGTGCGGGCGTCGAGGTAGTCCGTGTCGGCGAGCTGCTCGTGCACGACGACGTGCGCGAGCCCGAGCAGCACCGCGAGGTCGGTCCCGGGGACGGGCTGCAGGTGCATCCCGGCGCCGTCGTCGGTGAGCTCGGCCGTGGCGGAGCGCCGTGGGTCGACGACGACGAGCCCGCCGTGCTCGCGCGCTCCGGCGAGGTGCGCGACGAGCGGGGGCATCGTCTCGGCGGGGTTGGAGCCGACGAGGAGGATCGCCTGCCCGCCGTCGAGGTCGGTGACGGGGAACGGCAGGCCGCGGTCGAGACCGAGCGAGCGGTTCGCCGCTGCGGCTGCGGAGGCCATGCAGAAGCGTCCGTTGTAGTCGATGTTGCGGGTGCGCAGGGCGGTGCGCGCGAACTTGCCGAGCTGGTAGGCCTTCTCGTTGGTGAGCCCGCCGCCGCCGAAGACGGCGACGGCGTCGGGGCCGTACCGCGCACGGACCGCGCGGAACCGGTCGGCGACGACGTCGAGCGCGTCGTCCCACGTCGCCGCGACGAGGGTGCCGGTGGCGTCCCGGACGAGCGGCGTCGTCAGGCGGTCAGGGGCCGCGAGTACGCTCGCGGACGTCCAGCCCTTCTGGCACAGCCCGCCCCGGTTCGTGGGGAACTGCCGCCCCTCGACCGTGACAGGGAGCCGACGGCGCTCCCCGCCGTCGGGCGGTGCCGTGCGGTCCTCCGCGCTCGGCGGGGAGAGGCGCATGCCGCACTGCAGCGCGCAGTACGGGCAGTGCGTTTCCGTGGCCGGCACAGGCTCACACACCCTCGGCGGCGAACGCCGAGCCGCGGCGGACGTAGAGCGCCCACGTGAGCGCGGCCATGGCGACGTACACGGCGATGAAGATCGTCAGGGCGGGCACGAGCGTCCCGGCGAGGGACGTCGACATCGCGAAGCCGCGCGGGATGAGGAAGCCGCCGACGGCGCCGACGGCGCCCGCGATGCCGAGGCAGCCTGCAGCGGCCTGGCGGGCGCGCCCCAGGTCGGCTGGCGCGACACCCGTGCGGAAGACGGCGGGGATCATGCGGTACGTCGAGCCGTTGCCGACGCCGGACGACGCGAAGAGCAGCAGGAACGCGGCGAAGAACAGCGGGAACGAGTGCTCCTGCAGCCCGAGGATCGCGCCACCCGCCCCGACGGCGAGCCCGCCGAAGCAGATGATCGTGAGGCGGGCACCGCCCACGCGGTCGGCGAGCGCGCCGCCGAGCGGACGCATGAGCGCCCCGACGAGCGCGCCCAGGAAGGCGAGCGACGTCGTCGCCTCGGGGAACTGCGTCTTGAGGAGCGTCGGGAACGCGCCCGAGTAGCCGATGAACGAGCCGAACGTGCCGATGTACAGGAACGAGATGAGCCACGTGTGCGGGTGGCGGCCGGCTGCGGCGAAGCTGCGGGGGTCACTCGCGACGCCGCTGAGGTTGTCCATGAACCGCCACGCGACGACGGCGGCGATCAGGACGAGCGGGACGAACACGAGCCCGGCACGCTCGAGGTTCAGGCCTGCGCCCGTGACGATGACGAGCGGGACGGCGAGCTGCACGAGGCCGGTGCCGAGGTTGCCGCCCGCCGCGTTGAGGCCGAGCGCCTTGCCCTTCTCCCGCTCGGGGTAGAAGAAGGTGATGTTGGTCATCGACGACGCGAAGTTGCCACCGCCGAAGCCCGCGAGCGCAGCGACGGCGAGGAGCGTGCCGAAGCCCGTCTCGGGGCGCTGGACCACCCAGGCGAGCGCGAGCACCGGCAGGAGCAGCAGCAGCGAGGAGATGATCGTCCAGTTGCGGCCGCCGAAGACCGGTACCGTGAACGTGTACGGGATGCGCATCGCGGCACCGACGAGGCTCGGGACGGCGATGAGCCAGAACTGCTGGTCGACGGTGAGGTCGAACCCGGCGGCGGGCAGGTGCGGGACGACGACGCTCCACAGCGCCCAGACGCAGAACCCCAGGAACTCGGCGTAGACCGAGCCGACGAGGTTGCGGCGGGCGACCTTGCGGCCGACGGCGGTCCAGAACCGCTCGTCCTCAGGGTTCCAGCCGTCGATCCAGCGGCCGGGGCGGGTCGTGAGCGTGGGCGGGGCCGCGGTTGCTCGCGGGGTCGTGACTGGCTCGGTCGCGGCGGGCTCGGTCGTGACGGGTGCTGTCGTGACGGGTGCTGTCGTGCCGGGTGCGGTCATGGCGGGCTCCTTCCAGGGGCGTGGAAGGAGTCTTTCGGCGCGTTGTTTCGCCCCCGCTGGGTCGGGGTAAATCACCCGTAACGAGGTCCGCACATCGCGGGGCCGACCTCTGTGAGGCAAAGCGCCGAGCCGCCGGTTCGCGGCGCTGCGACGTCGCGGCGCCGCGGCCTGGCGTCGTCGGGGTCCGGCAGCGCCCCGGCGTCGCCGAGGTAGGCCCGCGCACGCGAGGTAGGGCCTTGTCGGGCCCTACCTCGCGGGCGACCACCTACCTCGCGCGCAGCCCCCTACTTCGCCGCAGCTCCGAGCTCAGCCGAAGATCGCGGGGAGCGCACCCTCGAAGACCTCGCGGGCCTCGGCGAGCGGCACCTCGAAGAGGCCGTCGACGACGAGCGCGGGCTCGTCGCCCACGACCGCGCCGGTCTCGCCGAGTTTGAGGAGCGGCACGCCACGGGCGACGCACGCGTCGACGAGGCGCTGCTCCTCGCCGCGCGGCACGGAGACGACGGCGCGGGCGACGGACTCGGAGAAGAGCGCCTCGAACTCGGTGACGCCGTCGCGCTCGACGAGGCCCGCGATCGAGACGCGCGCGCCGACGCCGTAGCGCAGGCAGGACTCGAGGAGCGCCTGGACGAGGCCGCCCTCGGAGAGGTCGTGCGCGGCGTCGACGAGCTCGTCGCGCGAGGCGTTGACGAGGACGTCGGCGAGCGCCTTCTCCGCGGCGAGGTCGAGCCGCGGGGGCACGCCACCGAGGTGGCGGTGGACGACGTCGGCCCAGGCCGAGCCGTCGAGCTCGGCGCGCGTCGTGCCGAGGAGGAAGATCGTCTGCCCCTCGGTGCGCCAGCCGGACGCGGTCGCGCGCGTGACGTCGTCGATGACCCCGAGGACGCCGACGACGGGCGTCGGGTGGATCGAGGAGTCGATCTGGCCGGGCTCGCCCGTGCCGTTGTAGAGCGACACGTTGCCGCCCGTGACGGGCGTGCCGAGCTCGAAGCAGCCGTCGGCGAGGCCCTCGATGGCCTCGACGAGCTGCCACATGGAGTCCGGGTCCTCGGGCGAACCGAAGTTCAGGCAGTCGGTGATCGCGAGGGGGCGGGCGCCCGTCGTGGCGACGTTGCGGTACGCCTCGGCGAGCGCGAGCTGGGCGCCGGTGCGCGGGTCGAGCTTCGCGTAGCGGCCGTTGGCGTCGGTCGAGAGGGCGACGCCGAGGTTCGTGGACTCGTCGACGCGGACGACGCCCGAGTCGTCGGGCTGCGCGAGCGCCGTGTTGCCCTGGACGAAGCGGTCGTACTGGTTGGTCACCCACGCCTTGGACGAGTGGTTGGGCGAGCCGAGCACGGCGAGCGCGGCGGCGCGCAACTCGTCGCCCGTGGCCGGGCGGGCGAGGCCAGCGGCGACGGTCGTGTCGGCGTTGAGCCCGTCCTGCCACGCGGGACGCGCGTAGGGACGGTCGTAGACCGGTCCCTCGTGGGCGACGGTGCGGGGGTCGACGTCGACGATGCGCTGACCGTGGTGGTCGATCGTCAGGCGCCCGGAGTCGTTAACCTCGCCGATGACGGCGGTCTCGACGTCCCACTTCTTCGTGATCGCGAGGAACTGCTCGAGCTTGGCCGGCGTGACGACGGCCATCATGCGCTCCTGCGACTCCGACATGAGGATCTCGCCGGCGTTGAGCGTCGGGTCGCGCAGCAGGACGTCGTCGAGCCACACGTGCATGCCGCCGTCACCGTTGGACGCGAGCTCGCTCGTCGCGCAGGAGATGCCGGCTGCGCCGAGGTCCTGGATGCCCTCGACGACCTCGGCTGCGTAAAGCTCGAGGCAGCACTCGATGAGCACCTTCTCCATGAAGGGGTCGCCCACCTGCACCGACGGACGCTTGGCGGGGACGCCGTCCTCGAAGGTCTCGGACGCGAGGATCGAGGCGCCGCCGATGCCGTCGCCGCCCGTGCGGGCGCCGAAGAGCACGACCTTGTTGCCGACGCCCGAGGCGTTGGCGAGGTGGATGTCCTCGTGACGCAGGACGCCGAGGCAGAGCGCGTTGACGAGGGGGTTGCCCTGGTAGGAGGCGTCGAAGACGAGCTCGCCGCCGATGTTCGGCAGGCCGAGGGAGTTGCCGTAGCCGCCGACGCCGGAGACGACGCCGTGGACGACGCGCGCCGTGTCGGGGTGCTCGACGTCACCGAAGCGCAGCTGGTCCATGACGGCGACGGGGCGCGCGCCCATGGAGATGATGTCGCGGACGATGCCGCCGACGCCCGTCGCGGCGCCCTGGTAGGGCTCGACGAACGACGGGTGGTTGTGGGACTCGACCTTGAAGGTCACGGCCCAGCCGTCACCGATTTCGACGACGCCCGCGTTCTCGCCGATGCCGACGAGGAGGTGCTTCTTCATCTCGTCGGTCGTCTTGGCGCCGAACTTCGACAGGTGGATCTTCGAGGACTTGTACGAGCAGTGCTCGGACCACATGACGGAGTACATCGCGAGCTCGGCGGCCGTGGGGCGGCGACCCAGGATGTCCTTGATCCGCTGGTACTCGTCGGGCTTGAGCCCGAGAGACGCGAAGGGCTGCTCCTCGTCGGGAGTGGCTGCTGCGTTCTCGACGGTGTCCAGGGTGGGCTTGGGCGCGGTCATCGTTTCCCTCGGGCGTGGTGGGCGGCGTGCGGCGAGCCGGCGTCGTCCGCGCGGGCGTGGGCGCGGCCGGGTGCTCCTCCGTACGGTGCGAGACGCCGCCAGTCTAGCCGCGCCTGCGGACGCGCCGGACGCGCGTCTCAGCCTCCGGCGGCGCGGGTTCGGCAGGCGCGGGACGGCCCGTCGCGCCGGTCAGGCGTCGAGTTCGCGCTGGCGTCCGTCGGGGTGCTCACGCAGCCAGTCCTCGAAGCGGGGCCCGACGACCTCGACGCCGCCGGTCGGGAGCAGGGCCCCGGTGCGCGCCTCGCGCGCGGCGCCGGGCAGCGGCACGGGGATGCGCACCGCGGGCCTCCCCTCGAGGCGGGCGACCATCTGCGCGAGCGTCATCGTCTCGGGCCCGCACACGCATGCGCTCTCGCGCTCACGCTTCCCGACGACGATCTCGGCGACGACGTCGGCGACGGAGTCGAGCGCGACGGGTCGCAGCCGCATGCTCGGGACGGGCATGACGGGGCCGCGCGCGAGGCGGTCGACGAGCTGTCCGGGGAACGTGAACCACTGGGTGGACCGGACGATGATCGCGGGGGTCGCGTCGGTCGCGGCGGCGCGCGCGGCGCGTTCCTGCGCGACCTTGCCCGCGTAGTGCGCGTACCCGGTCGCGCGGTGGCAGCCGACGATCGACACGACGACGTGCATGCCGGCGTCGACGTCGTGGGCAGCGGCTGCGACGTGCCGGGCGGACGCCTCGAAGAACCGGACGGCGTCCGCTGGGCGGTTCGCGTGCGTGCTCGTCGCCTCGAGGACCGCGTCGACGGGCTCGCCGTCGGTGAACGGACGGAGGTCGATGGGTCCGCGCACGTCGACGCCGTCGCGGCGTCCGACGAGCACGGCCTGGCGTCCGTGTCGTTCAATCGCCCGGGCCGCGGCCTGGGCGAGGACTCCTGTGCCGACGATGATCGTGCGCCCCACCCGTGTCCTCCTCGTGCTGCTCGTCGCTCGTGCGGGTCCGCCCATGAGGGTGGCACCGTCGTGACACGTGTCGGTATGACGCGCGTCTCGTCTCACCCGGACCGCGCTCAGCGTAGGTGCTTTCACCCGGCACTCGCACGGGGAGCGGGTCGCTAGGGTCGGCAGGGTGACGTCGACGACCAGCACTGGGCAGCGTGTCGTGACGAGGCGTGTGCGACGCCTCGTCGCGGCGCTGACCTGCGCATCTGCGCTGGTTGCGTGCGGCCCTGGCCCGTCGGGGGACGGCCGTGGTCCGACGCTGGCGGAGCCGACCACGTCCGCCACGCCTCCGTCGGCCGCTCCCGAGGGCACGACCGGACCGTCGCCGTCCGCGTCGGTGCGCGTCTCCGACGCGCTCGGGCGCGCGACGACGGTGACCGCACCCGGCGGGGCCGACGCGCCGGAGGCCGCACTCGTTGACGGCATCGTCGTCGTGTCCGCGACGCTCGGCGACGGCGAGTCGCTCGAGGTCACCGTCGACGGCGCCCGCTGGGCCGCGTACCCGGACGGGTCGGCGACGCTCACCGACGCCGCAGACCCTCCTCGCGTCGGCGGCACGGACCCGTCGGCCCGTGATGCCGACGGCATCCGCCGGGTGAGCACCCGCACCGAGGACGACGGCCGCCGGCTCGTCGTCGAGGTCGCAGCCCGCGCGTCGGCATCGTCGACGACCGCGACCCCGCCCGCGAACGTGACGCTCACGGTCGCGCCGCGCGCCGTCGAGAGCGCGACGTGGGCCGACGACGTCGAGGGCGGCCGCTCCCTCCAGGTGGACCCGACGGCGTTCGGCCGTTCGGGCTCGACGGCCGCGCTCGAGGCCGTGCGCGCCGAGCTCGTCGCCTCGGGGCCCGACGCGACGACGACGGTCATGGACCACCAGTTGCGCTGCCACGCGCTCGGGGCCCCAGGCAAGGAGACGTGGAACCTCGAGCCATGGCGGCCCGAGGTCGACTACCTCGCGTACCTTCTGGCCCGCTGCAACCCCACGTGAGCGCCTGACCTGCGCGGACACCGTCCAACTTCCTTCACAGGATCCGCAAAGTTGCGCTTGCGCAGTTCGTTCTCCGGGCCCCCGGCAGCCCCTAGGCTCGCACCCGTGACGACCACACTCGAGGGCGCTGGCGCCCCACTGTCCAGCACGCCGTCCCGCCCTCGTCGCGGCATCGGTGAGCGTTGGTCGCGGATCGTCCGCCCACCACGCGTCGCGGGCCTCGACGTCGCCCGGGCCCTCGCCGTCGTCGGCATGATCGCCGCGCACGTCGGGAACCCGCCGCAGTTCGTCGTCGGCGACCCCGGGACGTGGGCCGGTGTCGTCCACGGCCGCTCGTCCCTGCTCTTCGCGCTCGTCGCCGGCGTGTCGATCGCCCTCATGACCCGAGGCGTCCGGACGGCACCGGCCGACGAGGTGCGTCGCACCCGGCTCGCGCTCGTCGGGCGCGGGGTCGTCGTCTTCGGGCTCGGCGTGCTGCTCGAGCTCGTGGGCTCACCCGTCGCGATCATCCTCGGCTTCTACGGGATCCTCTTCATCATCGTGGCGCCGGTCGTCGGGTGGTCGACGCGTCGGCTCCTCCTCCTCGTCGCGGTCCTCGTCGTCGTGCTCGGCCCGCTCGTGTCGCTCGCGAAGGCCACCTACCTCCTCGGCGGCAGCGCCGCCCAGCTCGTCCTCCTCGGCATGTACCCGCTGCCGGTGTGGCTCGCGCTCGTCCTCACGGGCCTCGTCGTGGGCCGTGGCGATCTCGGTTCTCTGCGCCGGGCCGGGGCGATGGTCGCCGTCGGCATCGTCCTCTGCATCGCAGGCTACGGCGGAGCAACCCTCCTCGCGCCGGCGGACGCGGACGCGCCGCCCGTCGAGGAACCCTCCGACCCGGGGTCGTCAATCGTCGAGGTGCCTGGCGAGGACGTCGACCTCGCAGGCTTCACCTGCATCCGGCAGGACGAGGAGTCGGTGTCGTGCTGGCGCACCGCCGGCGCGACCGTCGAGGCACCTGTGCCCGGCTCGGTGATGTCCGGCTCGACGCTCATCGAGCTCGGCAGCGCAGCGTCGTCCGGGTGGGGCGCGGACCCGGCCGACGGATGGTGGCGCTCGCCCCTCATGACCGACAGCCTCACGTGGGACGCGGTCCGCGGGGCGCTCGTCTCCGCGGAGCCGCACTCCGGGGGACTCGGCGAGGTCGTGGGCTCCGGCGGGTTCGTGCTCGCGACGCTCGGCCTCTGCCTCGCGCTCGGACGTCCGCGCGTCCTGCGGCAGCTGCTCGTGCCGATCGCCGCGCTCGGCAGCATGCCGCTCACCGTGTACTCCCTGCACATCGTCAGCTTCTTCGTGCCGAGGTTCGTCGAACCGGCCGGGCTCATGACCTGGCTCTGGCAGGTCGGCGTGCTCCTGCCGGCCGCGACCCTCTGGGCGCTCACGCTCGGGAAGGGCCCGCTCGAGCGGATGACGGCGTGGGTCGCGTCGCGCTACGCCGTCCGCACGTCGGGCGAGAAGCTCCGGATGCCGAGCGACGGCGGTCCGGGACGTCCGCACCTGCCAGGCCCGCCCGAGGTCCCCTAGGCTGGTCGCGCGACGGACCGGCGTCGCACCGCCACGCCCAGGGACCACCATGACTGACAACCCGTACGGACCAGTGACACCGCCGTCGTCCTCGACCCCGTACCCCGAGCTCCGCTACGACAGCGCGGGCCGCCCGCTGAGCGGCAGCACGTCACCCGCCGGAGGGTACGGCGCGAGCGGAGGCGGCGGCACGTCGGGCCTCGGCCCCTACACGCCGGGCCAGTACAGCGGCGGCACCGCGGCCGCCGCTCCCTACGGCGGCGACCCGTACGGCACCCCGACGGGGTACCCCCAGGGCGCCACGGGCCACCAGCAGGGCCCAGCGGGATACCCGCAAGGGCCGGCGGGATACCAGCCCGCCTACGGCGCTCAGACGTACCAGCAGGGCACCGACACGACGCTCGTCGTCGTCGCATGGATCGCCGCAGTCTTCACGGGCTTCTACATGCTGCCGTGGGCGATCGCTGTGACGCGACGCCACGACTCCACCGTCGCGATCGCCCTCGTCACCCTGTTCACCGGCTGGACGGGCATCGGCTGGATCATCGGCCTCATCTGGTCGCTCACCGGAACGACCCGTACCTCGACGCTCCCGCCGCCCGGCTGGTACCCGAGCCCGACGGGCGTCGGCCAGCAGTTCTGGGACGGCTACGCCTGGACGGGGCACACGCACCCCTGAGGACACCTGACGGCCGACGCACGAGGCCCCCGCACGCGCCGCGTGCGGGGGCCTCGTCAGCCGCGGGTCAGCGCTTCTTCGCGTGACGCTTGAGCGCCTTCTCGCTGATCGGAGCGTCCCCCGAGGCCCGCTGGGCCCTGTAGTACGCGATCGCCTCGTCCTGCCGGACCTTCTCCGCACCTGTCGCAATGGGTGCGCGCAGGTGCTCGGGCGCGTAGCCCCACGCCTCGGTGAGGCCGAGGACGTGCGGGCGCAGGCGTCCGACGAGGCGCGTCATGTACGACGACACCATGCGCGCGCGTTCGCCAGTGAGGCGACCGTGCATGAGGTACCACGCGAGGTTCTCCTCGATGACAGCGAGGCCGTAGAGGTCGCGCAGCCACGTGAGGATCGTGCGGTTGCCGTCGTCGGTCACCGCGTCGAGCGCCCGCGTGAACGCCTCCCACTGGACGAGGTCGGCGTGCGCCTTCGCTGCCTCGATGAGGTCGTGCTGGTGCTGGTTGAAGAGCGCCGTCGCCTTGTCGTCGGGCAGTTTCTGCGCGGGGCGCAGCCGGTCAGCGACCTCCTCGACCATCGTCTCGACACGGTCGGTGAGGAGCGCCCGCTGGGCCTCCTCGCCCCGCAGGTGCGCGACCTTACGTGCCGCCTGGCCCGAGTCGGAGATCTTCTGCAGCGCGCGGCCGAAAGGCGTCGCGTAGCGGACCGTGTCCGCTGCTCGTTCGGCAGCGATGCGCGCGATGCCTGCGGCGTCGATGCCCTTGAACTTCTTCGCATAGTCGGCGAGGAGCCGCTTGCCGACGAGCTGCAGGAGCACCGTGTTGTCCCCCTCGAACGTCACGTAGACGTCGAGGTCCGCATGGAGGCCCGTCATGCGGTTCTCCGCCATGAAGCCCGCGCCGCCGCACGCCTCGCGGCACGTCTGGATCGTCGAGAGCGCGGTCCACGTCGATGCGGGCTTGAGCGTCGCGGCGAGCGTCTCGAGGTCCTCGCGGGACTCGTCAGTGTCGTTGCGTCCCGAAAAGACGTCGTCGAAGAGCTCGAGGAGCTCGGCGTGCGCGAAGAGACCCGCGTACGTGCGCGCGACGAGCGGCACGAGGCGACGCTGGTGCTCGCCGTAGTCGAGCAGGACGGTCTCCTCGCCGCCTGCGCCGGGGAACTGACGTCGCTCGGTCGCGTAGCGCACGGCGATCGCGAGGGCGATCTTCTGCGCGTTGACGGCCGCGCCGTCGAGCGAGACGCGACCTTGGACGAGGGAGCCGAGCATCGTGAAGAACCGTCGCCCGGGGCTCTCGATGGGTGAGGAGTACGTGCCGTCCTCGGCGACGTAGCCGTAGCGCGCGAGGAGGTCGGTGCGCGGCACGCGCACGTGGTCGAACGCGAAGCGACCGTTGTCGATGCCGTTGAGCCCGCCCTTCTGGCCGTCGTCCTCACTCTGGACGCCCGGCAGGAGGGGACCGGCCGAGCCGTCGGCGAGCCGCTCGCGCACGGGCACGTAGAACGCGTGGACGCCATGGTTGACGCCCTTCGTCACGAGCTGTGCGAAGACGACGGCGGCCTGCCCGTGGAGGGCGGCGTTGCCTAGGTACTCCTTCCACGCGGCACGGAACGGCGTGTGGATGACGAACTCCTGCGTCTCGGCGTCGTACGTCGCCGTCGTCGCGATCGACGCGACGTCCGAGCCGTGGCCGATCTCCGTCATCGCGAACGCGCCGGGCGTCTCGAGGGTCATCGCGGCGGGCAGGAGCCGGTCCTGCTGCTCCGGGGTGCCGAGGTGGAGGATCGCGGACGCGAAGAGCCCCCACTGGACGCCGGCCTTGATCTGCATCGACGGGTCGCCCGCGACGAGCTCCTCGAACGCGGCGAGGGAGCCGCCGTGCTCGTCGCCCCCACCGAGCCGCTCGGGGAAGGCGCGCAGGACCTTGCCCTCGGTGACGAGCGCCTTGAGCTGGCCGAGGACCCGCTCGCGGTGCTCCTCCTTCGTCAGGCCCTCGATCTTGTGGAACTTCTCGTCCTTGAGGATCTCGCGCGTGAACGCACGCAGGTGGCCCCAACGTCCGAGGAGCTGGGGGGTGAGGGCAGCGGCGTCGAGCGTGACGTCGTCGTCCGCCGTCTGCTGTGCGTTCCGGGGTGCTGCTGTCGCGGTCATCGGGACTCCTTCGTCTCCAACGGTGCGGGTGGGGGGTGTCAGCCCTGGGTGGTGTCCTGGGGGTCGGTGGTGGTCTGGCGTTCGCGGGCGAGCAGGCCGATGGGGCCAGCCCACAGCCAGGCGGTGATGCGGGTCGCGATGTGCTCGCGGCCGGGCGTGCCGGGCTCGCCGAGGCGCGCGAGCCACCATTCGCCGGTTCCGGAGATGAAGCCGACGGCGCCGGCGGCCCAGGCCTCGACGTCGAGGTGGTCGTCGCTGCCGACGGCCTGCGCGAAGGGTTGGGCGACGACCGTCGTGATGGAGCCGAGGAACGACGACAGCGGTGCGGAGCGGGCTGCGTCGCCCTGGGCGGGGAGCGCGACGGCGTTGGCGATCGCGGTGTTGCGGGTGACGAAGTAGTAGACGCTCGGCGAGTGCTCGATCATCGCGAGGTAGGCGTCGATCATGCCGTGGAGGGCGGCGCGCGGGGTGGGCGCGTTCTCGACGGCGGCGCGGAGGTTGGCGGTGATGGCGGCGACGACGGCTTCGCCGACGGCGTTCTGGAGGCCGACCTTGTCGGTGAAGTAGCGGTAGAGGATGGACTTCGAGGTGCCGAGGTCGGCGGCGATGTCGTCCATGGAGACGTCGGGGCCGCGGCGGTGGACCGCGCGGCGGGCGGCGTGGGTGAGCTCGCGGCGGCGGGCCTCGCGGTGCGTGTCCCAGCGGGTGGACCGGCCGTCGACGGACTCGGCCGGGGAGGGGAGGCTTGTCGTGCGCGGCGTGGTGGCGGCGGACGTGCGTCGACGGGCGACGGGGGCGCCGTCGTCCTCGGTGGCGTCGGTGCCACGTCCCGGTGTGATCGGACTCACGAAACCCACAGTATCAGGTACTCTGAGTTCCAGGAACCCGAGCAACGGAGCGAGAGGCCCACGATGACGACGTCACCCACCCCCAGCAGCCCCCGCGAGGCCTACGTCCTCGGCGGCAACCGCATCCCCTTCGGCAAGGTCGGCGGCGCCTACGCCCGCTCGTCCAACCAGGACATGCTCACCGCGGCGCTCGACGGCCTCGTCGCCCGCTACGGGCTCCAGGGCGAACGCCTCGGCGAGATCGTCGGCGGCGCCGTCCTCAAGCACTCCAAGGACTTCAACCTCGTCCGCGAGTCCGCCCTCGGCACGGCGCTCGACCCCCGCACCCCCGCCTTCGACCTCCAGCAGGCGTGCGCGACCGGCCTCGAAGCCGTCATCACCGTCTCCAACAAGATCCGCCTCGGCCAGATCGAGTCCGCCATCGCCGGCGGAGTCGACTCGACGTCCGACGCCCCCGTCGCCGTGTCCCCCGGCCTGCGCCGCGCGCTCCTCACCGCGGCCCGCGCCCGGGACCTGCCCACCCGCCTCAAGGCGTTCGCCAAGGTCCGCCCCGCTGACCTCGCACCCGACGCCCCGCGCACGGACGAGCCCCGCACCGGCCTGTCGATGGGCGAGCACCAGGCCGTGACGACCGCCCGCTGGGGCATCACGCGCGAGGCCCAGGACGAGATCGCCCTGCGCTCCCACCACAACCTTGCCGCCTCCTACGAGCGCGGCTTCCAGGACGACCTTGTCACCCCCTACCGCGGCCTCGTCCGCGACCAGATCCTGCGCCCCGACACCTCCGCGGAGAAGCTCGGCAAGCTCAGCCCCGTCTTCGGCAAGCGCCTCGACCACATGCCGACGATGACCGCGGGCAACTCCACTCCCCTGTCGGACGGCGCGTCCGCCGTTCTCCTCGGCTCCGCCGACTGGGCCGCCGCACGCAACCTGCCGCTCCTCGCGCGCGTCGTCGACGCCGAGACCGCCGCCGTCGACTTCGTCCACGGCCACGAAGGCCTCCTCATGGCTCCCGTCCACGCCGTCGCCCGCCTCCTCACCCGCCAGGGACTCACGCTCGGCGACCTCGACCTCGTCGAGATCCACGAGGCGTTCGCGAGCGTCGTCCTCACGACCCAGGCCGCGTGGGCCGACGACGACTACTGCCGCACCGAGCTCGGCCTGCCCGGCGCCCTCGGCACGATCGACCCCGCCAAGGTCAACGTCAACGGCTCCTCGCTCGCCGCAGGCCACCCCTTCGCGGCGACCGGCGGACGCATCGTCGCCCAGACCGCCAAGCAGCTCGCCGAGCTCCAGGCCGCCTCACCCGCGGCCGGCCCGTTCCGCGCGCTCGTCTCGATCTGCGCCGCCGGCGGCCTCGGCGTCGCCGCGATCCTCGAGTCCGTCCCCACCACCGAGGGAGACCCGCGATGACCGACCGCTACACCCACCTCGTCAACACGGGCTTCACCGCGACGCTCGCCAAGCGCCTCGGCCTGCCGCAGCCCGCGATCCTCCGCCGCTTCAGCGCGGGCGACCCTCTCGTGCCCGGCCCCGTCCTCGTCCTCGGACCCGACACGCACGACGGTTCCGACTCCGACGCCGTCGCGCAGCACCTGCTCGGCCTCGACCTCGACGTCCACCGCTCCCCCTCGACAGGCACTGCTCGCTGGGGCGCCGTCGTCCTCGTCCTCACGGAGATCGAGCGCGTCGAGGACCTCTCCGAGCACGTCCTCGCCGCGGGTTCCGTGCTCAAGCAGACGGCGCGCGGCGCGCGCGTCGTCACGCTCGTCCGTGAGCCGCAGCCCGACGACGCTCCGGCCCTCGCCGCTGCACGCCAGGCCGTCGACGGCTTCACACGCTCGCTCGCCAAGGAGCTGCGGGGCGGCGCGACCGCGAACGGGCTCGTGCTCGCCGGCGGCGCCGCCGCGGGGGGCGAGGGCGTGCTCGCCCCGCTGCGCTGGTTCCTCTCGGCACGCTCCGCGTTCGTCGACGGACAGCTCCTCACCGTCGGTCCCGCCGACGTCCCCGCTCAGGACGACGCCCGGCCGCTCGAGGGCCGCGTCGCCGTCGTCACCGGCGCCGCCCGCGGCATCGGCGCCGCGATCGCCCGCACCCTCGCCCGCGACGGCGCGGCCGTCGTGTGCGTCGACGTGCCCGCCGCGGGCGAGCACCTCGCGAAGGTCGCCAACGAGGTCCGTGGCACCGCGCTGCAACTCGACATCACGGCCGACGACGCGGGCGAGCGCATCGTCGCACACGCCCGTGCACGGCACGGGCGCCTCGACGTCGTCGTCCACAACGCCGGCATCACGCGGGACAAGCTCCTCGCGAACATGGACGCGGCCCGCTGGGACTCCGTCCTCGCCGTCAACACAGCGGCCCAGCTGCGGATCAACGACGTGCTGCTCGCCTCCGACCTCTTCCGTGACGCGCCGCGCATCGTCTCCCTCGCCTCGACGTCCGGCATCGCGGGTAACCGCGGGCAGACGAACTACGGCGCGTCGAAGGCCGGCGTCATCGGCATGGTCCGCGCGACCTCGCCGCTGCTCGCGGACGTCGGCGGCACCGCGAACGCCGTCGCACCCGGCTTCATCGAGACCGAGATGACCGCGCGCATCCCGTTCGCGACGCGCGAGGTCGCCCGGCGCCTCAACTCCCTCCAGCAGGGCGGGCAGCCCGTCGACGTCGCCGAGGCCGTCGCGTTCCTCGGGTCCCCCGGCGCGGGCGCAGTCTCCGGCCAGGTGCTGCGCGTGTGCGGCCAGAACCTCGTGGGGGCGTGATGACCGTCCTTCCCCCCTCGCGGACGGTCACCGGGCCGCCGCCGGGCACACGCGTCGAGACCCTGCCGTCGGTGCCGGGCCTCGGCGGTCTCTACGTGCGCGGCGCGGCGGGCTCGGCTGCGGCCCAGATCCCGGGCCGCACGACGGCGACGACGCTGCCGGCCGTCGCACACCGCGTCGAGGGTGTCCGCGTCGACCCCGGGCACCTCACCTCCTACCAGCACCTGCTCGGCGAGACCGGGTCCGACGCCCTGCCGTCAGGCTTCTGCCACGTCCTCGCGTTCCCCGTCGCGACCGCCGTCATGGTGCGGACCGACTTCCCGCTGCCGCTGCTCGGCATGGTGCACGTCGCCAACGCCGCGTCCGTCCTGCGGCCCGTCCACCTGGGCGATGCCCTCGACGTCACCGCGTGGACGCAGGACCTGCGCGCCCACCGGCGCGGCACGCAGCTCGACGTGTGCGCCGAGATAGCCGTCGACGGCGAGGTCGCCTGGCGGGGCATCTCGACGTACCTCGCCAAGGGGGTTCACCTCGTGGGGGGCGCTGAGTCGTCGGACGCGGAGTCGTCGGTCACTGCTGACGCGTCGGACCAGGAGTCGTCGGGCGAGGTCGGGGCGTCCGTCGTGTGGCGCCTCAGCGCCGACGTCGGACGCGCCTACGGCGCTGTCTCCGGAGACCGCAACCCCATCCACATGTCCGCGCTCTCCGCCAAGGCCTTCGGGTTCCCGCGCGCGATCGCGCACGGCATGTACACCGCAGCCCGCGCCCTCGCGGACGTCGGTGCCCGGCGCGGCCCGACGTACGACTGGACCGTCGAGTTCGCCAAGCCGGTCCTCCTGCCCGGCCGCGTCGACGTCACGTACACGACCGGGGCGGACGGCGCCTGGACCTACGCGGGGCGCTCGTCGTCGGGACGCCCCCACCTCGCGGGGACCGTCATCCCCAACGCTTGACGGACGGCAGTGCCGTGGTCGACGGCAGCGCCGTGCCGCCGCGGGTCCCCGGACCCGCGGCGGCACGGTCGTCAGGACGTCGCTGAGGGCGAAGGATTGCTCGCGTCCGACGCTGCGCCCGAGGCGTCGGGGCCGGCGCCGTCCGGGTCGGCCGTCCCGGGGTCGGCGGTGCCCGGCTTGGCGCCGTCCGTGGTCGCGTCTTCTCGGTCATCGGAGCCCAGGACCACCGGGGTCGCACGCGGCGCCGGTGTCGACGGCGTGAGACCGACCGGCAGCAGCGGCACGCCGCTGTCGTCGAGCCGCACCGCACCGTCTGCCCACCAGATCTCGGGCTGCGGGAAGGCGTTGCGCACCGCGAGCCCGTCCGTCGTTCGGAGCGGGAACCGAGCCTGGCCAACACTGTCGTCCGTCCACCAGCCGCCTGCCCACAGCCCCCCTGAGACGAGCGTGTCCGTCGGGCCCAGGACGACGGGCCTGCCGCCCTGGTCGAAGACCTGGGCTCCCTCGACGAGGGTGCCGTCCTTGGCGTAGACGAAGAGGTTCGTCGCCCGCACGCCGTCGACGACGATCCCGCTCGTGTCGTCTCGCATCGCCCAGAGCACGGCGTTCTGGGACTCCGAGAGCTGCGGCCCGGTGCTTCCGGAGGCAGGGATGGTGACGATCATCGGGCCGCGTCCGGCGCCCGCGAGGACGAACGCCGATGCCCAGATCGCGACAGGCACGAGGACGACGGAGGCGATCCGCCAGGTCGTCGACCACCCGCGGGGCAGCGTCCAGGCTCCTCGGCCGAGCTGGACCGAGAGGACGATGGCCGCACCGGTGAGCACCCACGACTGGAGCGTCTGCGGCGGCAGGGGTGAGATGGCGTACGCGCCGAGGACGAGATCGAACGAGGCGCCGACGAGGATCATGAGGGCCCACCCGCGCAGGACCCACCACACCGGCCGCAGCGCGAGGAGGAAGTCGCGCGTTTGCGCACCGCCGGGCAGGGCGTCGAGGCCGCGGGCCCAGGCGTGGCCGGTACGCGTGAGCCTCTCCGCGATGGTCGGGCGCCTGCGCGTCGACCCTGCGGGTGGGAGACCGGCCGACTCCCGGAGCTCGGCCGCGTAGGCCTGCGCGGCACCGAAGCGAGCGGTGAGGTCGGTGTCGGTCGGCGCGGCGCCGCCGAGGGCGTCGGCGAGGGACTCGGCGAGGTCGGCCTCGAGGCCGCCCGTGAGGTCGTCGAGCACCTCGGGGCCGAGGTCGGCGAGGTGGTCGCGCACCGCCGCGGCGTAGGCGACGACGGGGTCGAGCGTCGTGGGCGCGGTCATCACGCGGCTCCTTCCAGGTCGAGGAGGCCGGTGAGGGCCCCGGAGAACTCGTGCCACTCCTTGCGCTGCGTCTCGAGCGACGCGCGGCCCTGGGGTGTCATGCCGTAGTACTTGCGGTGCGGGCCCTCGTCGGAGGGCACGACGTAGCTCGTGAGGGAGCCGGCCGCGTAGAGGCGGCGGAGCGTCCCGTAGACGGAGGCGTCGCCGACCTCGGCGAGCCCCGCGGCGCGCAGGCGGCGGACGACGTCGTAGCCGTAGCCGTCCTCGCGGTCGAGCACGGCGAGGACCGCCGCGTCGAGCACTCCTCGGAGGAGCTGTGTGGTGTCCATGCGTCCCTCTCGTGCCGCGCGCGCGGCGTTCGCCCTCCGTCGGCGCGGCAGCCCCCTGCCCCGTCGTCCCGACCTTACGCACCGCACACTACTACGCAACGCGCACTACCGTCCGGCACGCAGAACCCTGCGGCGTGTCGTACTGCGTCGCCCTCCCGCATCGTCGGCCTGCTCCTTCTTCGCCGAGCCAGCCCCCCTGCGCTGAGCGGGCCCTTCTGCGCCGAGCCAGTCCTCCCGCTTCGACCTAGTCGCCCGCGCCGACTAGGCCGAAGCAGGAGAACTAGGTCGCGCACGTCACCGGCTGTCGGGGTGGCGTGGTTGGGTGGGGGGATGGAGATCACCCGGGGTGCGACAGTTGACGACGTCCGGCTCGACGGGGTCGATCTCTCCGGGCGCGATCTCACCGACAGCCGCTTTCTCGAGTGCGCGCTCAGCGCCTGCACGCTCGACGACGTCACGCTCACCGGCGCGCGCCTCGTCGACACCGACTGGGAGGACGTCCGCGGGACCGCCGTGAGCCTCAAGGGCGCCTCGATCCTCGGCGGCACATGGACCGACCTGCGCGCAGGCGCCCTCACCGCACCCGGCGCGAGCGTCGCCCGCCTCTCGATCGTCGGCGGACGCATCGACCACCTCAGCCTGCGCGGCGCCAAGGTCGACGGCCTCTACCTCGACGGCGTGACGATCGGCGACCTCGACCTCGCCGGCGCGACCGTCACCCGCCTCCGCACGCGCGGGACGACGATCCGGCGGCTCGTCGCCTCCGAGGCGCGGCTCAAGGACGTCGACCTGCGCGGTATCGACCTCGCCGAGGTCGAGGGCGCCGCCGGGCTGCGCGGCGCGACGGTCTCGACCGCCCAGCTCCACGGCCTCGCAGCCGGCATGGCGGCTGCCCTCGGCATCAGGCTGGGCTGACCCCGCACACCGACGCCCCACCCACCCACGCGCAGGCCCGTCCGTCCGCCACGGGCCAGCCAGCCCGCGCGTCCACCCCCGCCCCGGGATTCCGCGCGTCTGGTTACTGCCACTAGCCAGGCGCGCGGATTCTCGGGAGAGGGCGGCCGGAGGTCAGGCGAGTCGCGCCTCGAGCGACGCTCGGGTCGCCGGCCACTCGTCGCGGAGGACCGAGAAGTACACCGTGTCGCCGCGCGACCCGTCGGGCGCGAGCCGGTGCGAGCGCAGCACGCCCTCCCGCGTCGCCCCGAGCCGCTCGATCGCCGCGAGCGAGCGCACGTTACGCGCGTCGGCCCGCAGCGCGACCCGCTCGACACCCCACCCGTCGAACGCGTGCGTGAGCAGCGCGAGCTTCGCCGCGGGGTTGACGTGCGTCCCCCACCAGCGGCGACCGTAGAACGTGTGACCGATCTCGACGCGGCCGATCCGCAGGTCGACGTCGTAGAACGACGTCATGCCGACGACGAGGCCCGGCTCGAGCAACTCGTCGACCACCGCGAACGCCATCACACCCGGGCGGGCCGCGAGGCCGGCGACGTGCCGTTCCATCCCGTCGGTCGTGTCCGGCAGCGGCGTCGTCATGCCCGCCCACAGGGCGGCGTCGACGAGCGGGGCGAGGGCAGGCGCGTGCTCGGCCGCGAGCGGCTCGAGCCGCACACCACGCCCGACGAGGGTGGGGATTGCCGTCATGCGCCTACCCTCACACGTCGACCGACCACGTCGCAGCCGCTTTCCGACCCGCCGACGCCACGTGAGACAGTCCTCGCGACGCGACCTAGGGTCCCCGCAGGACTAGCTCGCCAGGTCAGCGCTGCGGGCGCGGGCGTCGGCCCTTGCCGCGCAGGCGCGGGCCGCGCCAGCGGCGCGACGCCATGCCAGCACCTGCGGCTCCCGGAACGTCGAGCACGGGCTCGTCGACCGACGACGGCTCCCCGACCGACGCGCCGACGGCCGCCAGCTGGCCGCCGCCGAGCTGCCCCTCGATGGCGCGCAGCGGGTCGATGCGGGCGATCAGTCGCTCGCGCACGCCCGGCCACTCGGGCGCGAGGATCGAGAACATCACCGAGTCGACGCGCGTGCCGTCGGGCCCGTCGCGGAAGCCACGGAGCGTGCCCTCGCGAGTTGCGCCGAGCCGCTCGATCGCAGCGAGCGAGCGGGAGTTGCGCGCGTCGGCGCGCATCGCGACCCGGAAGACGCCGAGGTCCTCGAACGCGTGCTCGAGGAGGAGGAACTTCGCGGCGGGGTTGATGAGCCGACCCCACACGGCGCGGTCGTAGAAGGTGCGGCCGATCTCGACCCGCCGGGCCACGGGATCGTGCGCGACGAGCGCCGTCGAGCCCCGCACCTCAGCACTGATCGCGTCGACGACGGCGAACGGGTAGCAGCCCTCGAGCGAGCGGGAGTCCTCGATGTAGTTCATCATCCCCACCTCGCCCTCGGGCAGGGGTGTGCTCATCCCGGACCACAGGTCTGCGTCGACCATGCGGGCGAGGTCGCCGACGTGCTTCTGCGTCAGCGGCTCGAGGCGAAAACCGTGCCCCGAGAGAGTGCGATCGTGCTCCACAGCGAAAAATAAGAACACACCTCAGGCCGTGTGCCAACACCCGGACGGCGAACTGTCGGTGGCGCGCACGGAACGCTGCCTGTGGACAACGGCGTGAACTGTCGGGAGCCGCAAGATCCTGCGGCTCCGACGACTTCACCCACCGCTGCGTCGCGACGCTCGTCACACGCGTTGCCGCACCTCCCGGACGCCCCGTCCGGCCACCGGGACGGCCCGTGTCCGCACACCGGCGCACCGGTAGCATCCGAGGCACCATCCAGAGCGGCCGAGTGACGTGGCACGACGACGCCGCAGCAACCCCCCGGACCGGGTCAGGGTGCTCCCGCCACGGCCGATGCGAACGGAGAACGCCATGCCCTACGCAGGAGACGTCACCCCCCGCGACGCCTGGGACCAGCTGACAATCGACCCCCAGACGGTCCTCGTCGACGTCCGGACCGTCGAGGAGTGGCTCGAGGTCGGCGTCCCCGACTCGCCGAGCGACGACAAGCCCGTCCGCTTCGTCGAGTGGGCCACGCACGACGGCCCCAACCCGCGCTTCCTCGCACAGCTTGAGGCCGCAGGCGTCGCCAAGGACGCGACGGTCCTCTTCCTGTGCCGCTCGGGCGGCCGTTCGGTCGCCGCGGCCGAGGCCGCAACGGCCGCCGGCTGGGCGTCGTCGTACAACGTGCTGCAGGGCTTCGAGGGCGACTTCGACGCGCTCGGCGGCCGCACCGTCAACGGCTGGCTCAACGCGGGCCTGCCGACGACGTCGTACGCCGGGCCCGTCGAGTGAGCCGCGGCCCCCTGCCCGAGGGGCTGCGCCCCGCGACGCTCGCGGTGCGCGGCGGCCAGGAGCGCACCCCGTACGACGAGACCGCGGAGCCGCTCTTCCTCACGCAGGGCTACATCTACCCGACGGCCGCCGAGTGCGAGGCCGCGTTCACGGGCGAGATCGACCGCTACGTCTACTCGCGCTACGGCAACCCGACGGTGACGAACTTCGAGGAGCGGCTGCGTCTCCTCGAGGGCGCCGAGGCGTGCTTCGCGACCGCGACGGGCATGTCCGCGGTGTTCACGGCGCTCGCCGCGGTGTGCCGTGCTGGCTCGCGCGTCGTCGCGTCGCATGCTCTGTTCGGCTCGACGCTCGTCGTGCTCACGGACATCCTCGCGGGCTGGGGCGTCGTCACCGAGCTCGTCGACGGCCACGACGTCGAGCAGTGGCGGGCCGCGCTCGCGACGCCCGCCGACGTCGTGTTCTTCGAGTCGCCGTCGAACCCCATGATGGACATCGTCGACATGCGCGCGGTCGCGGACCTCGCGCACGCGGCGGGCGCGATCGTCATGGTCGACAACGTCTTCGCGACGCCCGTCCTCTCACGGCCGCTCGAGTTCGGCGCGGACGTCGTCATCTACTCCGCGACGAAGCACATCGACGGGCAGGGGCGCGTCCTCGGCGGCGCGATCCTCGGCTCCGAGGAGTTCGTCCACGGGCCGGTCCAGCACCTGGTGCGCAACACGGGCCCGACGATGTCCGCGTTCAACGCGTGGGTGCTGCTCAAGGCGCTCGAGACGCTTCCGCTGCGCGTGCGCGCGCAGTCCGCGGCCGCGCTCGAGGTCGCGACGGCGCTCGAGGCCGATGACCGCGTCGCGCAGGTCCGCTACCCGTACCTCGCGTCGCACCCGCAGCACGAGCTCGCGGTGCGGCAGCAGTCGGCGGGCGGCACGGTCGTGACGTTCGACCTCGCGGTGCCCGACGGCACGTCGCCCGAGGCTGCGAAGGAGCGGACGTTCCGCTTCCTCGACGCGCTGCAGGTCATCGACATCTCGAACAACCTCGGTGACGCGAAGTCGCTCGTCACGCACCCGGCGACGACGACGCACAAGAAGGTCGGGGCCGAGGGCCGCGCGCGCGTCGGCATCGGCGAGACGACGGTGCGCCTCTCGGTGGGTCTCGAGGACGTCGAGGACCTCCTGGCAGACCTCCGCCAGGCGCTCGACGCATAGCCCAGCAGCGGCGCTCGTCGGCCACAGCTCGGCTACCCGCAAATTTGTGCCCTACCCGCGAGTCTGAACTTGCGGGTAGGGCACAGACTTGCGGGTAGCCGGATCACCTCCGGAGGAAGAGCTCCGGTCGAGGCGCCAGCGGGACGGGCCGGTGGCCAGCAATGGCCCGACGCAGACGCCCCTCGAAGAGGTCCGGCGTGCTGAGCTGCCGGGCAGTCATCCGCACGAACGTCCAGCCCTGCGCACGGATCGCGTCCTCGCGGTCCTTCTCGGCAGCGACGACCCGCGCCGGGTCTCCCCCGGCGAGGTCGTCGTACTTCACCTGGCCGTCGTACTCGACGACGAGCCGCAGCTCGGGCCAGGCCATGTCGACGTAGAAGACTCCGATATCCGTGACGATCTCGAGCTGCGTCGTCGGACGTGGAAGCCCGAACGCGAGCGCCCGGACGCGCGTCCACGACTCCCACGGAGACTCGGCGCCGTCGTCCGCGTGCTCGAGCGCCACCCTCGCGCGACGGGACCCCGGCACGCTGCCGAGGCCACGCACCGCCGCGTCGAGCGCTGCGCGCGGAATGCCCGCGCGCAGCGCGCGGTCGAGCACGACCACACCGTCGCGCACCGGATTGAACCGCGCGATGTCGAGCGCGGTCCGGACGACGCCGGTCACCCGCGCACCGTTGACCGTGACGATCTCGTCCTCGTGGACCGCGGCGGTGTGCACTGCCAGGTCAGGCGCTGTGCCTCGTCCGGGGAAGCCCCGCCTCCCGACGTGAGTCTTCGCAGGTATGTACCACACGTCGAGCCCATGGACGAGCGCCGCGCTCTGGTGCACGAGCGTCTCCGGGACGCCACGCACCTGGGCCCGCGCGACGACCGCCGAGATGCCGGCGAGCGCACGCGCGCGCTCGTGGTCGAAGGTGGTCGGACGTGCATACCGCTCGGCAGCGAGCCGCTGGGCTGCGTCGTCGAGGTCCATCCGCGAGACGTAGGCACCTGACCGGGCCTTGACCCAGGAACCGTCGCGGAGCATCGTCCGCACCGTCGTGGGATCGAGCTGCGAGGCAAGGTGGATCGGGAGGAGTTGCCTCGGTGACAGTGGGACGATGCGCTCTCGGCGGGCCATGAACGCAGCCGACCATCTCTGCGACCAGCTCGCAGCAGACGAATCTCGACCTGTGGATGCCCACCCCGCAAACCCACCTGTGCACAACCCTCCCCCGCCCGACCCCGCCCCGCCCCGGACGCGCGCCGGACCGTGCCATGCACCCGCAAGTTTGTGCGCTACCCGCAAGTTCGAACTTGCGGGTAGCGCACAAACCCGCGGGTAGGCGAGCTCGGGCGTCTGGCCCGCCACCGCGGCCGGGCGCGGCCGAGCCAAAGGTCCCATCATTCCTTCGGAGGTAGCCTGTTGAATTCTGGACAGAGCATCCCAGGAGGACACCCATGACCGTCGTCTCGCCCGTCCGTCCCACCGGCGGACCCACCGACCCCGGACGCGTCGTCGTCGTCGGCGCCGGCATGGTCGCGCACCGCCTCGTCGAGCAGATGCTCGCCCGCGGCGAGCACGCCGCCTGGGAGATCACCGTCCTCGGTGACGAGCCGTACCGCCCATACGACCGCGTGCACCTCTCGGAGTTCTTCGACGGCCGCGACGCCGACGCCCTCGCGCTCGCCCCGACGGTGTGGGACGACGCGCGCGTCACGCTCCGCACCGGCGACGCGGTCGCGAGCATCGACCGCGACGAGCAGGTCGTCGTCACGCGCGCGGGCGTGCGCGTCCCGTACGACAACCTCGTCCTCGCGACAGGCTCGTGGGCATGGACGCCACGGACGACGGGCATCGAGCTCCCGGGCGTCGTGTCCTACCGCACGCTCGACGACGTCTCGGCGCTGCGCGACTGGATCCAGGCCCGCGAGGACACGCTCGGCCGTCCCCTGCGGGGCGCGGTCGTCGGCGGCGGCGTCCTCGGTCTCGAGGCCGCGAGCGCGCTGCAGCGCCTCGGCGCGCACGCGACGGTCGTCGAGTTCGCCGATCGTCTCATGTCCGTCCAGCTCGATGAGGGCGGCGGTGAGACGCTGCGCGTCCGCATCGCCGACATGGGTGTCGACGTGCGCCTCGGGACGGGTGCGACGCGCCTCGTCGCGGCTCCCGACGGCGCGGTTGGCCTGCTCGTCCTGTCCGACGGGTCGACGCTCGACGTCGACGTCGTCGTCTTCTCCACGGGCATCCGCCCGCGCGACCGCCTCGCGCGGGAGTCTGGCCTGGCGATCGGCGAGCGCGGCGGCGTCGTCGTCGGTCCGACGTGCCGGACGTCGGACCCGTTCGTGTGGGCGATCGGCGAGGTCGCGTCGTACGAGGGCGTGTGCGCGGGTCTCGTCGCGCCGGGCAACGCGCAGGCGGACGTCGTCGTCGACCAGCTGCTCGGCGGCACCGCCGAGTACGCCCCCGCGCCCGAGGGCACGAAGCTCAAGGGCGTCCTCCACGACGGTGTGCCGGTCGAGGCCGCGTCGTTCGGTGACGTCAACGCGCTCACGCCGGGCGCGCTCGAGGTGACGTTCGCGGACCCCGTCGCGAAGACGTACAAGAAGCTTGTCGTGTCCGACGACGCGCGCACGCTCCTCGGCGGCGTGTTCGTCGGCGACGCGGCGCTCTACTCGAGCCTGCGGCCCATGCTGGGCCGCGCCCTCGGCGCGGACCCGAGCGCGTTCCTCGCGCCCGAGGGCGGCGCGGCGGTGCCGAGCGCGGACCTGCCCGACGACGTCGTCGTGTGCTCGTGCGCGAACGTCACGGCCGGGACGGTGCGCGGCGCGGTGACCGAGCACGGCTGCACGTCCGTCGCGGACGTCAAGAAGTGCACGAAGGCGGGCACGATCTGCGGCTCGTGCGTGCCGCTCCTCACGAAGCTCGTCAACACCCAGCTCGAGGCGTCGGGCGTCGAGGTGTCGCGTGCGATGTGCGAGCACTTCCCGATGACGCGCGCCGACCTCTTCGCGCTCGTCAAGGCCGAGGGGCTGAGGACGTTCTCCGAGGTCGTCGCGGCGCACGGCACGGGTCGCGGCTGCGTCGTCTGCAAGCCGGTCGTCGCGTCGATCCTCTCGTCCCTCGGCGTCGGGCACGTTCTCGACCCCGCGAACGCTCCTCTGCAGGACACGAACGACCACGCGCTCGCCAACATGCAGAAGGACGGCACGTACTCCGTCATCCCTCGCATCCCCGGCGGCGAGATCACCCCGGAGAAGCTCGCCGTCATCGCGGACGTCGCACGCGAGTACGGCCTCTACACGCGCATCACGGGTGCGCAGCGCATCGGCATGTTCGGTGCGCGCCTCGAGCAGCTCCCGGCGATCTGGCAGCGGCTCGTCGACGCGGGCATGGAGTCGGGGCAGGCGTACGGCAAGTCGCTGCGTGCGGTGAAGTCGTGCGTCGGGCAGTCGTGGTGCCGCTTCGGCGTGCAGGACTCCGTCGGCATGGGTGTGCGCCTCGAGCTGCGCTACCGGGGCCTGCGGGCGCCGCACAAGTTCAAGGTCGGCGTCTCGGGCTGCGCGCGCGAGTGCGCGGAGGCCCGCGGCAAGGACGTCGGCGTCATCGCGACGGAGCGCGGCTGGAACGTCTACGTCGGCGGCAACGGCGGCTTCACGCCGCGGCACGCAGAGCTGCTCGCGGAGGACCTCGACGACGAGATGCTGCTGCGCGTCATCGACCGGTTCCTCGCGTACTACATCCGCTCGGCCGACCGTCTGCAGCGGACGGCACCGTGGGTCGCGGACTATCCGGGCGGCATCGCCGAGCTCCGCAAGGTGCTCGTCGACGACACGCTCGGCATCTGCGAGGACCTCGAGGCGTCGATCGCGGCGCACGTCGAGGCGTACGAGGACGAGTGGGCGGCGACGCTCGCCGACCCGGTGCGCCTGGCGCGGTTCGCGTCGTTCGTCAATGCGCCCGACACCCCCGATCCGGACCTCGCGTACACGCCCGAGCGCGGGCAGGTGCGCCCGGCCCGTCTGGGCGAGGTCTCGGACCCGAACCCTGTCATCGCGCGGACCATCGCGGTCCGCCCGTCCGACGTCGAGATGGAGGATGCCCTGTGACTAGGTGGACCCCGGTGTGCGAGCTCGCGGCGCTCGACCCGGAGCGCGGCGTGGCCGCGCTCGTCGACGGCGTGCAGGTCGCGCTGTTCCTGCTCGACGACGGCCGTGTGCTCGGCGTCGCCAACCACGATCCGTTCTCGGGCGCGAACGTTGTCTCGCGCGGGATCGTCGGGACGCACGGTGAGCGCACGACGGTGACGTCGCCCATGCACAAGCAGGTGTGGGACCTCGTCACGGGCGAGTGCCTCGACGCGGCTGGCAAGGATCCGGTCGATCTGGCGGTGTTCGCGGTCGAGGTGCGTGACGGGACAGTGCACGTCGGCTCGTGACGCGTCGGGTCACGGCATCTCGGGTGCGACCGTGTCGTGTCGCGCGAGGACAGCGCGTGGAGCCGAGGCGAGGCGTCCCGCGGCAGCCCTGCCGCGGGACGACGCTCGTCGAGGAGACCGCTCGTCGCGAGAGGTCGGGCCCGGCCGCTCCGGCCGGGCCCGACGGACTCACGGGTAGTACTTGGTGCCCCGGATGACGACGCCCACGTGCGTAGCGTCGGGCTTCTCACGGACGTCCTGGAGGATCCCGAAGGTCTTGATCTCGGACTTGCCGTTGGCGTACTTCAGGAGGATCCGCCCCTTGCTGAGGATCTTGTACGTCCCGCGCTCGTCGTCCGACCCGCCGATGAACCAGCTGCCCCCGACCGTCGTGCTCGTGAGGCCCTTGCGCCGCTCGACGAACTTTCCGTTCTTCGCGAGCTGGAGTCGCCACGTGTACGTGTAGCACGTCTTTCCGTACCCATAGCCGCAGCCGCTCGAGCCCTGGTGGACGAGCTTAGTCGCGAGACGGGTGCCCGCCTTGGGGATCGAGACCGGCACGTAGGAGTCGACGGGAGCCCCCTTGCGCGGTGGCAGCATGAGCGCCTTGCTCGTCACCTTGCCGGTGCGGTTGCCGACCTTGACCTTGCCGGTCTTGGGCGAGTACGTGTAGCGGACGCAGTCCTTCTTGCCGCTCTTGCACACGGGCCGGCCCTTCTGGGCGATGCCTGTGTAGGCCCAGCGCTTGTCGACGAACCAGACCATGCGATTCTGCCAGGCCTCGTCCAGGCTCGAGTCAGCGCCCCAGTAGAGGCGTCCCGAGAGCGACTTCGGCGTCGTCGTGCGCTTCGCGGGCAGGATGACTTGCTTCGCGGTGGCCTTGTGCCCTCCGGATGCCGTTGCCGTGAGCGTGGCGGTGCGGGTCTTGTTCGACGCGATGCGCACCCTGATCTTCTTCGTCACCTGCTTGCCGGGCTTGATGGTCCCGACCGAGACCTTCGATGACGATGTCTTGACCCCGGCTCCCTTGATCCGGACGACGACCTTTGTGGCGGTCGCGTCGCCGTTGTTGCGGACGCGCACCTTGACGGTCTTCCACCTGCCGACCGTGGCTCCTGCCCGCGGCGTGAGGGCGACGAGCTCGAGCTCGGGCGCCTTGCGACGCTCCTCGGTGAGGCCGTACCAGGCTGACTCCTGGTACGTCGTGCCGCTCGCGATCGTTGCCGCGTACGCGCACGTGTAGACGGTGGTCCCGAGCTCGCTGCGGCCGGAGGCCGTCACGCTTCCGGTCGATCCGGACACCTCACGGGAGGAAGGGATCGTCGTGCCGCTCGGCAGGAGCACGGCGGCGTGGTCGTTCGCACCCGCATGGAGGGCGAGCCCGAGGCTCGCGCTGCAGGTCCCGCCGCTCGAGCGGCCGACGAACACGTAGAGCGCTGCGGGATCACCTGCGGGTTGCGGCGACGACCAGGTGGCTGTGGCCCGCACGGTCTTGGCGGCGACGTCCTGGACGACGGCCACCTTGGTGACACGCGGCATGCCCGCTGGTGGGTTCCCAGGAAGTGACGTGAAGCTGACCGAACGCTTGATGACGGGCTGCTGCGCAGCGTGAGCGACCTGCTCGCTCCCGGGGGAAGCGGGCACGAGCACGCTTCCGACGAGTGCCGCTGACAGGACGAGGGAGCGTGCCGCCCATCGTCTGCGCCGCGTCGTGGGGCGCCGAGGCGCCCCCGTGCGGCGGTTGCCGCCCACCATGCGAATCGCGCCTGTGCCCATGGTTGCCTCCGCTCGCGCTCATGCGCCTCAGCCCACCCGTCACCAGACGCTAACCGAGATCGGACGTGCTGGCATCCGGGGCGAGCCGGTCCGGCCCGCGAGTCGGGCGTAGGCCCCAGGGACTCACCCGTGGCGGAGCATCCACTCGGTGTTCGCGTCGCGGCCGCCGTCGGGGTCGGGGGCCGCCTCGGTCTCGATGCTCGCGACGAGCGTGCGCGGGTCGACGGGCTCCGGGAGGTGCCGGAAGCGGGCGGCAGGGTCTGCGCTCGGCGTCTCGGTGGTGTCCGGCGTGGGTGTTCCGAGGTCGTCGAGCGTGGTGTCGGCAGGGTCGGGGGCTGCACCGTTCGTCATGGCACGAACGTATCCGCCCGCGCTGCGGTCGCGCCAGAGTGTCAGAGGTCGAGCGCGAAGAAGAGCGCCGTCGCCGAGCCTGCGTGCTCTCCGAACGGGTAGACGGGCCGGAACCCGAGCGACCGGTAGAGGGTCACCGCAGCGGGCTGGCGCACCCCGGTGACGAGCACGAGCCGCCGTGCGCCGCGGTCGCGCGCGATCATCACGAGCTCGTTCATGACGGCGCGGGCGACGCCCCAGCGGCGGGCCTCGGGCGTGACGTACACCTTGACGACCTCGAGCAGGCCGTCCTCGTCGTCCGTGCCGGCGGGGGCCGTCGCGAGGGAGCCGCAGCCGACGACGGCGTCGTCGCGCCGCGCAAGGACCGTGCTGACGACGCGTTCGCCGAGGGCTGCGTCGACGACCTCGAAGCCACCGGCGCTCGCGACGGCCTTGCTGAGGTGCGGGTAGTGCGGTTCAACCTCGTCCGTCTGAAAGCGGGCGCGCAGGTCGCGTCCGGCCGGGTCGTCCCAGGCCGTGCGCGTCACGACGACGGGCAGCGGCAGGTCCTTCGCGAAGCAGCGGGAGTCGGGCTCGCCCCAGTACTCGCCGTACTGCTCGATCGGCTGGTAGTTCTCGCCGAGGTAGAGGCCCATGGACTCGGGCTGCTGCGTGCCGGTCTCGAGGAGGATGCGGCGCATGCCGAGCGCGAGCGCGCGGACCTCGAGCGCGCGCAGGAGGAGCCGCGAGAGGCCGCGGCCGCGGTGGCCGGGCGCGACGTAGAGGCGCTTGAGCTCGACGGTTCCGGGGGCGTGGATGATGCCCGACGGGTCGTCGGTCCCTGAGATGTCGCGGAGCGCACCGAACCCGACAGGATCACCGTCGACGTGCAGCATGACGGCCGCGACGATGGTGGCCGCGTTGACGCCGTGATACGCCTCGTCGGTCGGGCCTGGAGGTGGGGTGGGCGCGGGCTTGCCGCGCGGCCTGGGGTCCGTGCCGGGGTCGTGAGGATCGTCGGGCGGGGCGGCGTCGTCGGAGCCGTACCGGAGGGCAATCTCCGCCTGCTGCGCGGCGCGCAGCCGCGCGCCGTCAGCGTCGTCCCACGGGACGTCCGTGAGGGTCACGCCGGCCGGGAGCACCCCGGCGGCCGAGGCCCCGGGGTGCCCGGCGCTCATGCGTGGACGAGTGAGGCGATGACGGACGTGAAGAACCGCAGGCCGTCCGTGCCGGCTTTGGCACCGTGCTCGGAGTCGGGGCCGAAGCCGGCCTCGACGGCGTGCTCGGGGTGCGGCATGAGGCCGACGACGTTGCCGCGTGCGTTGGTGATGCCGGCGATGCCGCGGCGCGAGCCGTTGGGGTTGACGCCCTCGTAGCGGAACGCGACGCGGCCCTCCCCCTCGAGCTCGTCGAGCGTGCGCTCGTCGGCGACGTACTGGCCGTCTTGGTTCTTCAGCGGGATCGTGATGCGCTCGCCAGCCGCGTACTCGTTCGTCCAGACGGTCGAGGCGTTCTCGACGGTGAGGACCTGCTCGCGGCAGATGAAATGCAGGTGGTTGTTCTTGATCATCGAGCCCGGCAGCAGATGCGACTCGGTGAGGAGCTGGAAGCCGTTGCAGATGCCGAGGACGGGCAGCCCGCCGTGGGCGGCGTCGACGATCTTGTCCATCATGGGCGCGAAGCGTGCGATCGCGCCGGCGCGCAGGTAGTCGCCGTAGGAGAACCCGCCGGGCAGGACGACGGCGTCGACGCCCTGGAGGTCGTCGTCCGCGTGCCAGAGCGCGACGGCCTCGGCGCCCGCGAGGCGCACAGCACGTGCGGCGTCGCGGTCGTCAAGCGTGCCGGGGAAGGTGACGACGCCGATACGGGCGCCGGTCGCGGCGGCCATCAGCTCGCGTCCGCGACGCGGACGACGTCCTCGATGACCGGGTTCGAGAGCAGCGTCTCCGCCGCCTGCTGCGCCGCGGCGAGGATCTCGGGGGTCACGGGACCCTCGACCTCGAGCTCGAAGCGCTTGCCCTGGCGGACGCTCGTGAACTGGGTGAAGCCGAGACGGGGCAGCGCCCCGACGACGGCCTTGCCCTGCGGGTCGAGGATCTCGGGCTTGGGCATGACATCGACGACAACGCGTCCCACGGGGTGCTCCTGAGGATCTCGCGGACTCGGGGTCCGACGGTCGTGAGGGTTTCGCGGCCAGCCTACCGCCCCGCTCCTGCGGTCCCTCGCGGGAACCACACGCTGGACACCTGTCCCCGAGACAGGGGGGTCGTTCGAGGCCGGGGACGGTCGGCCTCTGTCCCGCGGTCAGCGGGGGCGGGGGGAACGGGAGAGGGGGACGACCAGAGGGGTACCCGTCACCGGATCCGGCACCACGCGGCATCGCAGTCCGAACACCTCCTCGACGATCGCCTCCGTGACGACGTCGGCCGGTGCGCCCTCCGCGACGATCCGCCCGTCCTTCATCGCGACGAGGTGGTGCGCGTAGCGCGCCGCAAGGTTGAGGTCGTGCAGCACCATGACGACGGTCCGGCCAAGGTCACGGTTGAGATCCGCCAGAAGGTCGAGCACGTCGACCTGGTGGGCGACGTCAAGAAACGTCGTCGGCTCGTCGAGCAGCAGCAACGGCGTGCGCTGCGCGAGCGTCATGGCGATCCACACTCGCTGGCGCTGCCCGCCCGAGAGCTCGTCGACCGACCGGCCGGCCAGGTCGAGGGCGCCCGTGAGCTCGAGCGCGTCGGCCACGGCGGCGTCGTCGTCGGGCGTCCACCGGCGCAGCCAGCCCTGGTGCGGGTAGCGGCCTCGCCCCACGAGGTCGGCAACCGTGATGCCGTCGGGCGCGATCGGCGTCTGAGGCAGCAGGCCGAGCACGCGCGCGACGTCCTTCGTCGGGCGGCTCGCGATGTCCGCGCCGTCGAGCAGCACCGCGCCCGAGCGCGGCGCGAGCAGGCGCGCGAGCCCGCGCAGGAGCGTCGACTTGCCGCACGCGTTCGCGCCGACGACGACCGTGACCTTCCCCGGCGGGATCGTCACCGTGAGGTCGTCGACGACGAGCCGCTCCCCGTAGCCGAGGCTCAGCCCCGCGGCCGCGAGCGTGTGCTCAGCGTGGTTCATCTATCCACCTTCCCCGGAACGGTTCGCCCGCGCCAGGAGCCACAGCAGGACGGGCGCGCCGAGCACACCCGTGACGACACCGACGGGCAGCGCCGTCGGCAGGAGGGAGGTCGCGACGAGGTCCGCCGCGAGGACGAGGCACGCGCCCGTGAGCGCGGACGCGCCGAGGGAGACGCCTCCCCCGGTGAGGCGCCGGGCGAGCGGACCCGAGAGGAACGCGACGAACGCGACGGGTCCCGCCGCGGCCGTCGCGACCGCCGCGAGCGCGACGGCGACGACGAGGAGTCCCGCCTTCGCGGGCTCGACACGCGCGCCGAGGCCGGCCGCCGCGTCGTCGCCGAGCTCGAGCGCGCGCAGCCGCAGCGCGGCGAGCGCCGCAAGCGGTAGCAGCACCGCGAGCGCGGCCCACAGCACGGGCACCTGGTCCCACGACGCACGCGAGAGCGAGCCCGTGATCCACACGAGCGCGCGCGACGCCTCCGTGACCTCCGCGCGCGTGAGCCCCCACGCGGTCACCGCGTTGAGGACCGCCGCGACGCCCACACCGACGAGCACAAAGCGGTAGCCGGAGATCGTGCCGCGCCGCGCGAGCACGTAGATGCCGGCCGCCGTCACGAGCGCGCCCCCGAACGCGACGGGCGCGACCGCGACCGCGCCGAGCCCGCCGACCGTCATGCCGAGGACCGCCGCGGCGCTCGCGCCCGCCGTGATGCCAATGACGTCAGGGCTCGCGAGCGGGTTGCGCACGAGCGTCTGGATGATCGTGCCCGACGCGCCGAAGGCCGCGCCCACGCCGAGCGCGACGAGCAGCCGGGGCAGCCGCTGCTCCATGACGATGAACGTCGCGCCCGGGATCTGCTCCCCGCCGAGGATCCGCACGACGTCGACGAGCGCGACCTTGAACGGCCCGAGCGTCAGCGTGACGACGACAAGCGCAACCACCAGGACGACGAGCACTGCCGCGACCGTCGCGCAACGGCGTCGGCCGCGCGCGCGGACAGCGCGGACGCGGTTCACGGCGGCGTCGGGTGCCGGGCGCTCAGGAGCGCTGCGAGCGTCGGGCGCGGGTCCCGCGTCGCGCGCGGCCGCGGCCGCGCTCACAGCTCCGCCAACCGACGACGGCGCACGAGCGCGACGAACACGGGCGCCCCGACGACGGCCGTGACGAGCCCGACCTCGAGCTGCCCAGGCGCCGCGACGACCCGCCCGAGGACGTCGGACACGACGAGCAGCGCCGCCCCCAGGAGCGCCGAGTACGGCAGCAGCCACCGGTGGTCCGGCCCCGTGATCGCACGGCCGACGTGCGGCACGACGAGCCCGACGAACGCGATGGGCCCCGCGAGCGCCGTCGCCGCCCCGCACAGCAGGACGACGGCCACGCCGACGATCGCGCGCGCCCGCCCCACGTGCTGACCGAGGCCCCGCGCGACGTCCTCGCCGAGCGCGGCCGCGTCGAGCATGCGGCCCGACGCGAGCGCGAGCACCGCCCCCACCACGAGGAACGGGGCGAGCTCCGCGACCTGGCTGAGGTCCCGCCCGCCGACCGAGCCGACCTGCCAGAACCGGAACGTGTCGAGCGCGTCCGTGCGCGTCACGAGCACCGCCGTGACGAGGCTCGTGAGCGCAGCCGCGACGCACGCCCCCGCGAGCGCGAGCTTGACGGGCGTCGCCCCCTCGCGGCCCGCGGACGCGACGAGGTGCACGACGACGGCCGCGGCCGCCGCCCCCACGAAGGCGAACCACACGTAGCCGCGCGGGTCGCTCACCCTCGCGACGAAGATCCCGAGGACGACCGCCGCGCTCGCACCCGCGTTGATCCCGAGGATCCCCGGGTCGCCCAGCGGGTTGCGCGTGAGTCCCTGCATGAGCGTCCCGGCGAGACCGAGCGCCGCGCCGACGACGAGCGCGACGGCCGTGCGCGGCACCCGCGACCGTACGGCGGCATGGTCGAAGCTCGTCGGGTCGAACGCGGTGAGCGCGTGCCACGCGTCGAGCGGTGCCACCTGCCGCGCGCCGACCCCCACCGAAACGACCGCGAGCACAGCGAGCAGCACGAGCCCGACGACGAGCCCCGCGGCGAGCGCGGGCGCACGGCGCAGCGGCCGCACCCGTCCGGGTGCGGCCGCTGCGGGCGCGGTCGTCGTCATTGCGTCAGAGCTTGCCGACGGCCTCGACGAGCTTCGGCACGTACGCGTCGATCGCCCACGGCACCGACAACGGCGACGGCGCCGACGTCGAGAGGTTGAACGTCGGGTCGTCGAGCACGACGACCGAGCCGCGCTGGATCGCGGGGATCTTGCCGAGCAGCGGGTCCTTCGTCACGGCCTCGAGGTGTGCGGCGTCGTCGACGTACGCGAGGACGACGTCCGCGTCGATCTCGTCGACGAGCTCGGCCGAGAGGGTCCCGAAGAAGTCGTCGGTGCCCTGCGAGAGCTCCGTGATCTTCGGCGCGTCGACCATGCCGAGCGCCTTGACGAACTGCACGCGCGCGTCCGACGCCGTGTAGTAGTAGACGCTCGACGGGTCGGACGACGTGAACGACAGGTACGCGAAGCTCTTGCCCTGGATCTGCGGGTTCGCGGCGACCGCGTCGGCGATCTTCTTCTCGATCTGCGCCTTGACCTCGGTGGCCTTCGCCTCGCGGCCGAGGGCCTTGCCCGTCGTCGTCAGCTGGTCCTGCCACGACGTGCCCCACGCGGCGCCCGGGTACGCGACGGTCCTCGCGGCCTTCGAGAGCTTGTCGTAGTCGGCCTTCTCGAAGCCGCCGTAGACGCCGAGGACGAGGTCCGGGGCGGCCTTCGCGAGACCGTCGTAGTCGAAGCCGTCAGCCTCGTCGAGGAGCGCGGGCGTCTGCGCGCCGAGGCCCGTGAGCGCGTCCTTCACCCACGGCAGAAGGCCGTCCGCGTCGCCGCCGTACGCCGCGAACGGCATCGCGACGGGCACGACGCCGAGCGCGAGCGCAGCGTCCTGGTTGGCCCACGAGATCGCGGCGACCCGCTGCGGCTGCGCGTCGATCGTCGTGCTGCCGAAGACGTGGTCGATCGTCACGGGGAACGCGGCGCTCCCGGCGGTCGTGGGGGCGGGCGTCATCGTGGTGCCGCCCGGGGTGTCGGTCGTGCACGCGGCGAGCGCCGTCGCAGCGAGCAGGCCGGTGACAGCGGCCGCGAGCGCGCGGCTGCGGCGGGTGCGTGAGGGGGTCACGTCGGTGGTGCCTTTCGTCGGTGGCGGGCGCGACGGTGCGCGCCCTGCGTGTCAGCGTCCCGCGAGGACTCGTGTCGCGCGGGTCAGCACTCGGCGCGGCCGAGCCGCCAGTAGCCCATGAAGGCCACCCAGCGGCGGTCGGCACCGAGGTCCTGGACGAGGTGGCGGCGCAGGTCACGCACGGTCGCGGCCTCCCCGGCGATCCAGGCGTAGCACCCGTCAGCGGCCCCGGAGGGCTCGGCGGGCGAGTCTGCTGCGCCGGCCACGCCTGCGAGGGCGCGGACGGCGGGTGTGTCCCAGAGGATCGTCGTGTCGACGTCGACGTCCTCGACGGGCTCGGGCAGCCGGGCGTGGCCGAGCCCGCACGAGCGGCCGACCGCGCACACGCTGCAGCCGTCGACGCGCGCAGCCATGGCACGGCGCACCGCATCGTCAAGGCGGGCACCGTGCGGGAGCGGCGCGCCGTCGTGCTCGGCGACGAGCGTGCCGCCGGGGAGCTCACGGCCGCGTGCCGGAAGTCCCGGGGTCCGCGGGAGCCAGGTGAGGCGGACCCCTGCGGGCAGGGTGAGGTCGAGGGCGTCGTCGGGCGTCGGGATCTCGACGTAGGCCTCGGCGTCCGTGCCGGGGGCGAGCTGCTCGCAGATCGCAGCGATCGCGGGGGCAGCGGTCTCGTCGCCCGCGAGGACGACGCGGCGCGTGCCGGGAGGCGGTGACCACTCGAGCCCAACCGGGGCGCCGTCCCAGTCGGCGTCCGGTCCGGAGAGGACGGCGGTCGTGCCGTGGACGAGGTCGGCGGCCCAGCGGGAGGCGGGGCCGGCCGAAGGGCCGGTGCCGTGGAGGACCATGTCGACGTCGAGCTCGGTCGCGGTGCCCTCGCCGCGGATCGCGCGGACGGTGTAGGTGCGGATGGGGTTGCGGTGCTCGACGGGGGTGGTGCGCCAGCGGGCGAACCAGTCGTCGCCGTCGAAGTCGCTCGCGCGGGCAGGGGTACCGTCGGGCGTCGGGAGCGCCAGCTTGAGACGCTGGTCGAGGCCGGCACGGCCGAGGTGCGCGAGGTCCGGGCCGACGAACGTCACGCGGACGAACGACGGCGAGAGCCGTGCGACGCGTGCGACGGTGACGTCGAACGCGCGGTAGGCGGACGCGGTGCGAGCGCGTCGCACCCGGGCGACCGTCGAAGTAGGCATGCCTAACTATGGCATGCCTAACCTCAACACTGAAAGGTGACCCCGCTCACACCCTGCCTCCCCCCCTGTCCGCGAGATAGCGTTCCTGCGTCGAGTTAGCGCGTGACGCGCGCTATCTCGACGCAGGAACGCTATCTCGGGGGACGGGCTGGGCGCTCGAGCAGGGGCGGGACCGGCTCGTCAGGGAAGAGTGTCCGCCACGTCGCCCGGCTCACCCGACGACCCCATGCGGGGACGAGGCACGGCCCGAGCAGCCCCACGGGCACGACGCACGCCGCCACGAGGGTGATGACCAACCCGCCCTGCCACCAGGCGTACAGCTGCATGAGCGCGAGCGGCACGAAGAAGGCCAGCTGCGCCGGCAGGCGCAGCCAGGGACTGAGCGCAACGTCGACGATCCATGCGCGATGCGCAGCCCGGTCCCGCGCCGAGACGCGCCACCCGAACCCGGTGAGCATCCGCACCCGCAGCGGAGGCCGCTCCCGACGCCGCAGCGCCCACCCGCCGCGCGCGAGCGCAAGGCCCTCGCGCAGGCCGAGCCGACGCCGCCCGGGCTCGGCGAGCTCGAGGGCCGTCGCGACGAGGTCGTCACCGAACGTCACGCGCCACCGGCGCGGGTACGCGTTCATCCAGCGGCGCACGGAACGCTCGAACGCGTCGGCCGACGACGACGTACGGCCCGACGCCGCAGCGCCCGACGACGACACCCGCTCCGCCGCGCCACCCGCCCCGGGCCGCACCATCCCCGTCATGCGACACCGCCCACGACCCCGTCGGGGCCGGGCGCACCGAGGGCTCCGAGCGCGGCCCGGCCGCGCGCCGCAAGCTCCGCGAGACGGAGGGTCTCGGCGCGCGCCGCGCGGAGGCCGTCGTCGGTGAGCCGGTAGTAGCGGCGGGCGCGGCCGTCGGCGATCTCCTCGCCGTCGTCGGCGACGAGCCCTGCACCGAGGAGCCGTTCGAGGTTGCCGTAGAGCGTGCCGGCGCCGAGGGAGACGTCGCCGTCGGAGATCTCACGCACGCGGCCCGCGAGGCCGTACCCGTGCTGCCGCCCGTCGGCGAGCGCGAGGAGGAGCAGGTACGCCTGCTGCGTCATGCGAAACGAAGTCATGACAGATATATATCGCGCGACGACGTATCCGCACAACCCGCTTCCGCGTGCGAGGCCCCCGGGGGTAGGGGTCCACCGACCCCTACCCCGAGCACGCACCCCTATCTCGCGAGAGGGGTGCCCGTGAGGCGGGCGTACGCCTCCTCGTAGCGTTCGCGGGTCGCGTCGACGACCTCCGCCGGGAGCGCCGGCGGCTCCTCCCCGCTCGCCCGGTCCCAGCCCGACGCCGGCGAGACGAGCCAGTCACGGACGTGCTGCTTGTCGAAGCTCGGCTGGGCGCGCCCCGGCTGCCACTCGTCCGCGGGCCAGAACCGCGACGAGTCCGGCGTGAGCACCTCGTCACCGAGGACGATCTCGCCCGTCACCGGGTCGACGCCGAACTCGAGCTTCGTGTCCGCGAGGATGATCCCGCGCTCCCGCGCAAGCTCCGCGGCCCGCGAGTAGACCTCGAGGGTGAGCGCACGCAGCCGCGCCGCGTTCTCGACACCGATCCGCGAGACCACGACGTCGAACGACACGTTCTCGTCGTGCTCGCCGACCTCCGCCTTCGTCGCGGGCGTGAAGATCGGCTCCGGCAGGCGCGAACCGTCCTCGAGGCCGTCGGGCAGCGGCACCCCGCACACCGTGCGCGACGCCCGGTACTCGAGGAGCCCCGAGCCCGTGAGGTAGCCGCGCGCGACGCACTCGACGGGGAACATCTCGAGGCGGCGGCAGATCATCGCGCGCCCCGCGACCTCGGCGGGCACGAGACCGTCGCCCGGTGTCACGGAGACCTCGGTGGAGACGACGTGGTTGTCGACGACGTCCGCGAGCTGCTCGAACCACCACAGGCTCAGCTGCGTGAGGACCTCGCCCTTGCCGGGGATCTCGCTCTCGAGGACGAAGTCGTACGCCGAGATGCGGTCGGACGCGACGACGAGCACGACGTCGCCGAGCGGGTGCTCACCGACGGGCTCATAGAGGTCGCGCACCTTGCCCGAGTACACGTGGCGCCAGCCCGGCAGGTCGCGTGCGGCGCCGCCGCCCGGCACCGCCGGGGCGGTGCTTGCCGGCACGGCGGCGCCCGGCACGGTGATCGGCTCGCCGATCCCCGCGGCGCGTGCCGCGATGTCGCTGCGGTGGTGGGAGCCGGGCAGGGTGATGCGGCCGACGCCCGCGTACGCGGCGTCGCGCGCCGCGGCAACGTCGCTGCCGACGCCGACGACGGACAGGACGCGCCCGCCCGACGCGACGAGCGCGCCACCGGCGACGGACGTCCCGGCATGGAGCACGTGCACCCCGTCCACAGCCTCCGCGTCAGCGATGCCGTCCACAGGGTCGCCCGAGCGGACGTCCGCCGGGTACCCGTGCGCCGCGACGACGACGGTCACCGCGGCGTCTTCGGACCACTCGAGCGCACCGAGCTCCGCAAGCGTGCCCGTCGCGGACGCGAGCAGCACCCGCGACAGCGGCGTGCGCAGGCGCGCGAGCACGACCTGCGTCTCCGGGTCCCCGAAGCGCGCGTTGAACTCGACAACCCGCGTCCCCTTCGACGTGAGAGCCAGACCGACGTAGAGGATGCCGGCGAACGGCGTGCCGCGGCGCGCCATCTCGTCGATCGTCGGCTGCGCGACGTGCCGCACAACCTCGTCGACGAGGCCCGCGGGCGCCCACGGCAGCGGCGAGTAGGCGCCCATGCCGCCCGTGTTCGGGCCCGCATCGTCGTCGTGCGCACGCTTGAAGTCCTGGGCGGGCTGCAGCGGCACGACGGTCGTCCCGTCGGACACGCAGAACAGCGAGACCTCGGGGCCGTCGAGGAACTCCTCGAGGACGACACGACCCTCAGCGCCGCGCGCCTCGAGGCACGCGGTGCCGTGCGCGAGCGCCTCCGCACGGTCCGTCGTCACGACGACGCCCTTGCCCGCCGCGAGCCCGTCGTCCTTGACGACGTACGGCGCACCGAGCTCGTCGAGCCCCGCCTCGAGCTCTGCGACCGTCGTGCACACGACGGGACGGGCCGTCGGCACGCCGGCGGCCGCCATGACCTCCTTCGCGAAGGCCTTCGAACCCTCGAGCTGCGCCGCAGCGGCGTCCGGCCCGAAGACCGGGAAGCCCGCGGCGCGCAGGGCGTCACCGACGCCCGCGACGAGCGGCGCCTCCGGACCGACGACGACGAGCTCCGCGTCGAGCGACCGCGCGAGCGCGACGACCGCGTCGGCGTCGGTCGCGACGACCGCGTGCAGCGTCGCGAGCCCACCGATGCCGGGGTTGCCGGGCGCGGCGTGCAGCTCGTGCGCGTCCTCCGACGCGAGGGAGTGGACGATGGCGTGCTCGCGGGCACCTGTTCCCAGGACGAGGATCTTCACGCGGGGAATCCTACGGGCGCGGCGGCGCGCGCGCCGGGGCCGTCCATCCCCCGCTCGCACGCGTTCTTCACGAACTCTCACCTGATCCGACGGCCGTTCCACGCCACCAGCGACGGCGCGACCAGTAGATTCGACGCGTGCCCGCCACTACGCGCCTCATCCGCCACGCCCAGCCTCGCCGCGACCACCGAGCCCTGCGGGCGACCGGTCTCACCCTCGCCGGCATCCTCGCCTTCGGCGGGACCGCCGCCGCGATGGTCAACAGCGACCTGCAGCGGTCCCTCAACGTCCAGAACATCGACGGTCTGCTCGGGACGGACCGGCCGACGATCGTCGAGGACCCGAGCGACCCGTACGCGGGCAAGCAGCTCAACATCCTCGTCATGGGCACCGACCTGCGCGACGCCGAGAACGAGGCGATCGCTGGCAAGGCCGACACGATGGCGTCGGACACGACGATGCTCGTCCACATCTCGGGCGACCGGAAGAACGTCGAGGTCGTCTCGATCCCTCGCGACTCGATGGTCGCCCTGCCTGCGTGCACGACGGGTGACGGCGGCACGTCGTACGCGAGCGACTATGCGATGTTCAACTCGGCCTTCGCGCTCGGGGGCGGCAGCGCACAGAACCTCGAGACCGCCGCGGCTTGCACCATCAAGGCCGTCGAGCAGCTCACGGGCGTGCGCATCACGAGTCACGTCGTGCTGAAGATGACGGGCGTCGTTGATGTTGTCGACGCACTCGGTGGTGTCGAGGTCGACCTGCCCGAGCCCATTCACGGCGACAAGAAGTACTCGAACATCGACCTTCCTGCGGGCAAGCAGACGCTCGACGGCCGCACGTCGATCGAGTTCCTCCGCGTCCGCAAGGGCACGGGCATGGGCCTCGAGCAGCGCTCGGACCTCACGCGCATCACGCGTCAGCAGTTCTTCCTCGACGCAATGGTCGACCAGATCCTCTCGCAGAACCTCGTCACCGACTCCCCCAAGCTCTACGGCGTCGTGAAGTCGGTCCTCGCGGCCATCAGCACGAGCCCCGACCTCGGCACGACGTCGGCCCTCGCGGGCCTCGCGTTCTCCCTCAAGGACACCCCGAGCGAGAACATCGTCTTCACCGAGCTGCCGCTCGGCACGGACCCGCGCGACAAGAACCGCGTCGTGTGGCTCCCCGAGGCCGACGAGATCTGGCAGCGCATCATCCACGACGAGCCGGCGCCGAAGCCGACCGACGAGCCCACGGACGGCGCGACGGACACGTCGACCGAGAAGGCGACCGCGGGCGCCAACGCCTGACCCCGACGCCCCGACGCATTGACGGAGCCCCACCGTTCGACGGTGAGGCTCCGTCAATGCGTCCGGGACGTGTGGACCGCTGCGCGCGTCACAGCCCGCAGACAGGTCCGCCCCCGGTCGCGCTGCGACCGGGGGCGGACCTCACGTGCGGGGCTCGGCTCAGACGAGCTCGTGACGGACGATCGTCTGCTCGCGGTCCGGGCCGACGCCGATGACGCTCATGCGCGAGCCCGACATCCCCTCGAGCGCCAGGACGTACGCCTGGGCGTTCGCCGGCAGGTCCTCGAACGTGCGGGCCCCCGTGATGTCCTCGGTCCAACCGGGGAAGTACTCGAGGATCGGCTTCGCGTGGTGGAAGTCCGACTGGTCGAGCGGCATCTCGTCGAACCGCGTGCCGTCGACGTCGTACGCGACACACACGGGGATCTGCTCGAGACCCGTGAGGACGTCGAGCTTCGTGAGCGCGAAGTCGGTGAGCCCGTTGACCCGCGCGGAGTAGCGCGCGATGACGGCGTCGTACCAGCCGCAGCGGCGCGGACGGCCGGTCGTCACACCGAACTCGCCGCCCGTCGTGCGAAGGAACTCACCCATGTCGTCGTGGAGCTCGGTCGGGAACGGGCCCTCGCCGACGCGCGTCGTGTACGCCTTGATGACACCGACGACGCGGTCGATCCGGGTGGGGCCGATGCCCGAGCCCGTGCAGACGCCGCCAGCGGTCGCGTTCGACGACGTGACGAACGGGTACGTGCCGTGGTCGACGTCGAGCATCGTCGCCTGGCCACCCTCGAAGAGGACGGTCTTGCCCGCATCGAGCGCCTCGTTGAGGACGAGCGAGGTGTCCGCGACCATGGGGCGCAGACGCTCGGCGTACGCGAGCAGCTCCTCGACGGTCTCGTCGACCGTGATGGCCCGACGGTTGTACACCTTGACGAGCAGGTGATTCTTCTGGTCGAGAGAACCCTCGATCTTCTGGCGCAGGATGTTCTCGTCGAAGAGGTCCTGGACGCGGATGCCGACGCGGTTGATCTTGTCCGCATACGCGGGGCCGATGCCGCGGCCGGTCGTGCCGATGCGACGCTTGCCGAGGAAGCGCTCGGACACCTTGTCGAGGGTGCGGTGGAACGGCGCGATGACGTGCGCCGCCGAGGAGACGAGCAGGCGCGAGACGTCGACGCCGCGCGCGACGAGCGCGTCGAGCTCCTGGAAGAGCACCTCGATGTCGACGACGACGCCGTTGCCGATGACGGGCGTGACGCCCGGCGAGAGGATGCCCGACGGCAGGAGGTGGAGCGCGTACTTCTCGCTCCCGACGACGACCGTGTGGCCGGCGTTGTTGCCACCGTTGAACTTCACGACGAAGTCGACCTGGGAGCCGAGCTGGTCCGTCGCCTTGCCCTTGCCCTCGTCGCCCCACTGGGCGCCGACGACCACGATCGCTGGCATGTGGATCACCGCTTCCGAAGCTGTCCTCGTGACGGCCGGGCGGCTGCGCCTCTCACCGGGGGCCGGCGACAGCGGCCGGGATCCCACGTGAGTCTACCGGACCCGCGCGGCGCGACTCCGGGACGGTCGGATCGTGTCAGGCTCCTGCGAGCGCGTCGAGGGCGGCCGGGTCGACGCCGCAGTCGTGGACGAAGGCCGTACAGCGTTCGGCCTCGTCGTCCTCTCCGATCGCGCGGGCCGCGCGGGCGAGCGCGGCGAGCGCCCGGAGGAAGCCTGCGTTGGGCTCGTGAGTGAGCGGAACCTCGCCGACGCCGCGCCAGCCGGCGCGGCGCAGCGCGTCGAGGCCACGGTGGTAGCCGGTGCGCGCGTAGGCGTACGACGCGACCGCATCGGCGGCGAGGCTCGCCTCGGCGAGCAGCGCCCACGCGAGGGACGACGACGGCACCCGGCGCGCGGCCTCGCGGACGGGCATGCCGTCGCCGAGCAGAGCGCGCACGGTCGCGTCGGGCCCGTCGGCCGGCAGGTGCGTGACGATCCGGCCAAGGTCGAGGCGCTCGGGGCGGGGGCCATTGGGTGAGGTCATGGCGCCATCGTGCCACGCCCCCGGCGGGGCGTGGCGTGCCGACGTCGCAGCGCGCCCGCACGGTGGGTACGCTCGTCGCACGTCCCTCCGGGACGTCCCACCACCCGTACGACGACGAAGGCCAGGCACCGATGATCCAGATCGCCACGTCGCCCGCGACGACGACGTTGACGATCACCGGCGACCTCGACCTCGCCGAGCGTGACCAGTTCCCCGAGATCACGGCGCGCGTCGTCGGACTGCGACGCCAGCTGCTCGTCCTCGACATGTGCGGCGTGACGTTCATGGACTCGACAGGCGCCGCGTTCCTCATCTCCCTCGCGGACGCGGGACGTCGACGGGGTGGCGCCACGGTCCTGCGGGGCTGCGACGAGCGAGACCTCTTCGTGCTCGAGGTGTGCGGGGCGCTCGACCTCTTCCGCATCGACACGGATCACGCGTGCGCGCGCGACGACGCGTCAGCCTGACCCACGGTCACCGAGCGCGCAGGCGCGCCCACACGATCTTGCCGTCGTTCGCCGCACGCCAGCCCCAGTCGGCGAGCCGGTCGACGATCTGCACGCCGTAGCCGCCGACGCCGTGCGCGTGCCCGTCGAGCTTGACGGGCGGCGCCGGGTTGGAGTCCTCGACCTCGATGCGCAGGCCGTCGCCCGTATCGAAGAGCCGCAGCTCGACGGTCCCCCACCCGTGGAGGACGGCGTTCGCGACGAGCTCGGAGACGACGAGCTCCGCGTCCGCGACCTTGTCGATCCCCCACGCCTCACAGGTCCGCAGGACTGCATGACGGGACCGTGCGATCGCCGTCGGGTCCGACGGCATCGACCAGCGTCGGGAGCGCGGTCCCGCCGAGCTTGCGGACACCGGGCCGCCCGCCCGCGGCACACGGGCGATGACGACGGCGACGTCGTCCTCAGGGGAGTCGGCGAGCGCGGCGAGCAGCTCCTCGCCGATGCCCGCGGCGTCGTCGGCCTGCGTCCGGGCGGCTGCCGCGAGGAGCGCCTCGAGCCCTGCCCGCAGGGGGCGTTCGCGTCGTTCGATGAGCCCGTCCGTGTAGAGGATGAGCGTGTCCCCGGGGACGAGCACGGCGCGGCCGCCCGTGCGGGCGCGCCGTCCGAAGCCGATGAGCGCGCCCGACCCCTGGGCGAGCTGCGTCGCCTGGCCGTCGCGCACGAGCACCGCAGGCAGGTGCCCGGCGCGCGCGTACTCGAAGATCCATGAGCCAGGCGTGCCGACGCGCGGCATGAGCGTGCCGTAGACCGCGCTCGCCCCGCGCGGGGCGCGCATGCCACGCATGAGCTGGTCGGTGCGGTCGAGCACCGACGCGGGCGTACCACCCTCGAACGCGTACGCCCGCACGACAGAGCGGAGCTGCCCCATGAGCGCGGCCGCCTCGACGTCGTGCCCGACGACGTCCCCGACGACGACGCCGGCGACGCCCGGCGCGACCTCGAGCACGTCGTACCAGTCACCGCCGACCTGGGCGTGCGCGACGGACGGCGCGTAGTACGTCCACAGGTCGAGGCCGTCGATCTCGACCTGCTGCGGCAGGAGTGAACGCTGCATCGTCTCGGCGAGCTCGTGCTCGCGCGCGTAGAGGCGTGCGTTGTCGAGCGCGAGACCGATGCGCCGGACGACGACGTCGAGCACCTGCTCGAGCTCCTCGGTGAGCCGCGGCGTGCCATCGGACTCGTGGACGGCGTGGGCGAGCAGCGCGAGGACGGAACGCGACCCGTGGATGGCGACGACGCGCACGCGCGGCGAGAGGAGCGCAAGGCCCGGTTCTGCGGCGAGGAGCTGCCCCTGGACGAGCGCCGCCGCGCTCTCGGTCGGGTGGACGAGCGTGAGGTCGAGGATCGCCTCGGGCTGGAGACCCCCGAGAACCCGGTCGATCTCGTGCGCGCCCGTCGGGTCGCCCGGAGGGACACGTCGCAGCGTCCGCCGCCGGTCCGACGCCGGCCGTTGGCCGTCGCCCCGTCCCGTGTCGAGCCCGACGAGCCGGAGGCCGCCCTCGACGATGAACGCCCCGGCCCACGGCACGAGCGACGGTGCGAGCAGCGCGCTCACCTGAGCGAGCGCCTCGTCGGCGTCGGGTTCCGACAGCACGTCCGAGACGCGTGAGAGGAGCGCGAGGTGCAGGCGCGCGCGGCGTTCGGCACGCACCGCGTCCCGGAGGTGAACGCTGCGCTCGACCGTTCCGGTGACGTCGGAGAACGACGCGATCCACATCTCGGCGGGCCCGTCACCCGCCGGCATGGCTGGCGCGGCCGCGAGCACCGTCGCGACGTCGCCGGCCGGAACCGCTGTCAGGCACAGAGCGAGCCACACCGCGGCACCGTCGGGACGTCGGAACGGCAGGGTGATCGACGCCGCGCGCCCCGCCCGCACCTCGTCCGCGAGCGACGCGACGCCGACCTCCGACCACTGGTCGGAGTAGAAGAGTCGCGGCTCGAGCCCGACGACCTCGTGCGCGGCATAGCCCGTGACCCGCGTGAACACGTCGTTGACCCAGAGCATGCGGACGACGCCGTCACGCACCGCGAGCACCGTCACACCGACGCCGACGTGCTGCGCGGCGAGGGCAGGGAGCAGCGCGACGACCTCCGCAGGGGCGACGACCGGCACGGCGCCGCCCGGCACCGTCTCACGTCCGTCCACCCTGCTGCTCCTCCAGTCCGCTCCTCCAGTCCTCGCAGGGTACTTGGCCGGACGCGCCCGTGCCCGGACCGACCGCGCGTCCCGCTCCTCGGACGTCCTCGGCGGCCCCCGCTGAGGACAGCCCGCGACGCAACGGCCACGACGTGCGAAGATTCGACCGGGAACCACCCACCCGAGGACGTGAGGAGCACGCAGTGCGCGACGAGAACGCCGCCGGCGACGACATCGCCCCTGTCCAGGACGAGCCCGGGACGCTGCATGTCCTCGTGGGCGCGAACCGCACGCGCATCGTCCTGTCGGGAGAGATCGACGCGAACCTCGCCCCCGAGTTCAGCGATGCGATGGCGGACGCGCAGGAGATCGGCCTTCCCGTCGAGGTCGACGCCCACCATGTGACGTTCATGGATTCCTCCGGCGTCGCGTTCCTCGCGCGGCTCGCGGCACAGGCTCCGCAGAAGGTGCGGGTGCTGCGCGCGCCCCAGACGATGCGCTTCCTCCTCGAGGTGACGCGCGTCGGCGAGCTCGTCGAGATCCTCGACGAGGACCCAGGCTTCGAGTTCGCGCCCATCGACGAGTTCACGATCGAGCGGCTGCCCGGGCAGCCCTTCCCGCCTCGCTGACCGCGGGCTACCCGCCGAAGACCTCGCGCGCGTCGGCGAGCGTCCCGCGCAGGACGTAGCCGACCGGGTTCGCCGCGAGCGGAGCGAGGACACCGTCCGCCCCGACGGTGAAGATCGACTGCTCCGGGCTCACGAGCGCGAGCCGGCCACCCGTGCCCGCCGTCGTGACGAGCAGGTACTCGTCGCCGACGCTCATCTGCGCGACGCCCGGGACGACGAACGTCACACCGCCGAGCGTCCCGCCCGTCTGCGGGACCGTCACCGTGGCCCCGACCTCGACCTCGCCTCGCAGCACCTTGGTCACCTCGAGGGAGTGCGCCGTCGCGACGTACCCGTGACGTCGCGCGAGGTGCGCGTCGATCTCGTCGTCCGACAGCCCCGCCTGCGGGTTGAGCTGCGGGTCGTCGCTCGAGGTGTCGGGGACCAGCGAGACGTACTCGGCCTCCGAGGCGCGCACGACGCCGCGGACGACCGTGTCGGCAGCGTCGCTGAGCTCGTCGGCCGTCGGGTAGACGACGTGGTCGACCATCATCGTCACCGTCCCCGTCGCCCGGGCGTCGTCGGGTGCCGGGATGCACGCGGCCAGCACGCCCAGCGTCACAAGGGCCACCGCGGGCAGGCCGAGGCGGGAGTGCTGCAGCATCATGAGGCGCCTCGTCTCGTCGTCGGTCCGCAGGATCGCGCCGTGGGGCTCACGCACCCACGCGTCCCGTCCCGTCCTTTCACACCGTCTGTGTGGTGAGCCCGGTCTCGCTTGCACGGCCGTCGACGACGAAGGCTCCCACCCTGGAGGGTGGGAGCCTTCGTCGCTAGCAGGTGCCCGTCAGGGCGTGCGCGTCAGCGTCAGAGCTTCTGACCGGCCGAGCGGAGCTGCTGGGCAGCCTCGACGATGCGCGCGGCCATGCCGGCCTCGGCGAGCTTGCCCCACGCACGCGGGTCGTACGCCTTCTTGTTGCCGACCTCGCCGTCCACCTTGAGGACGCCGTCGTAGTTGCGGAAGAAGTGGTCCGCGACGGGACGCGAGAACGCGTACTGCGTGTCGGTGTCGATGTTCATCTTGATGACGCCGTTGTCGACCGCCTCGGCGATCTCCTCGGCCGTCGAGCCCGAGCCGCCGTGGAAGACGAGGTCGAACGGGTTCTCCTTGCCGACCGCGGCACCGACGCCGTCCTGGATCTCACGGAGGAGCGACGGGCGGAGCTTGACCGCGCCCGGCTTGTAGACGCCGTGGACGTTGCCGAACGTCAGGGCCGTGAGGTAGCGGCCCTTCTCGCCCGTGCCGAGCGCCTTGACCGTCGCGAGGCCATCCTCGACCGTCGTGTAGAGCTTCTCGTTGATCTCGGCCTCGTGGCCGTCCTCCTCGCCACCGACGACGCCGACCTCGATCTCGAGGAGCGTGCGGGCGGCCTGGGAGAGCGCGAGGAGCTCCTCGGCGATGACGAGGTTCTCGTCGAGCGGGATGTTCGAGCCGTCGAACATGTGCGACTGGAACGTCGGGTTCTTGCCGGCCTTGACCTGCTCGGCCTCGATCGCGAGGAGCGGGCGGACCCAGGAGTCGAGGTTCTGCTTGGTGCAGTGGTCGGTGTGGAGGGCGATCGTCACGCCGTAACCCTTGGCGACCTCGGCCGCGTACGCGGCGAGCGCGAGGGAGCCGGCGACGCGGTCCTTGACGGTCGAGCCGGACGCGTACTCCGCGCCACCGACCGACACCTGGATGATGCCGTCGCTCTCAGCCTCGGCGAAGCCCTGGATGGCGGCCGTGACGGTCTGCGAGGACGTGATGTTGACAGCGGGGTAGGCGAACTTGCCAGCCTTCGCCCGGTCGATCATCTCGGCGTAGACCTCGGGGGTTGCGATGGCCATGAAGAGTCTCCTGTTGAGCGTGGGGTTTCTAAGGAACTTCCAGGGGATAGTTTCTCACGTTCCGTGCCGGAGCGGGGTGGGCCGTTCGACCCGCGGTCGTCCGACGTCCGTCCGGTGGGTGAACGGTGTGTCCCGGGGGCCGGGACCGCCTCAGGACTCGGTGAGCCGTCCTGCGTCGAGACGCCAGCGTCGGGTCATGTAGACCGCGTCGAGCATCCGGCGGTCGTGCGTGACGAGCAGCAGCGTGCCCGTGTAGGCCGCGAGCGCCTCCTCGAGCTGCTCGATCGCGGGCAGGTCGAGGTGGTTCGTCGGCTCGTCGAGCACGAGGAGGTTGACGCCGCGCGCCTGGAGCAGCGCGAGCGACGCACGCGTGCGCTCCCCCGGCGACAGCGACGCGAGGGGACGCAGCACGTGGTCGGCGCGCAGCCCGAACTTCGCGAGCAGCGTGCGCACGTCGGCCGGCGCCATGTCGGGGACCTGCGCGCAGAACGCGTCGAGCAGCCCCTGCCCGTGCTCGGACGCGAGCGCCGCACGCGCCTGGTCGACCTCGCCGATCGCGACCGACGCGCCGAGGCTCGCGGCACCGGACGCGAGCTCGGCACGGCCGAGCAGTGCCGCGAGGAGCGTCGTTTTGCCCGAGCCGTTCGCGCCCGTGATCGCGACACGATCGCCGGCGTCGAGCTGGAGGTCGACCGGTCCGAGCGTGAAGGCCGGCGTCCCCTCGGGGGCCTCGCCGCGGTGGACGACGGCGCCGCGCAGCGTCGCGACGACGCTCGACGAGCGCGGCGCAGCCGCGATCGAGTACCGCAGCTCCCACTCCTTGCGCGGCTCGACGACCTCCTCGAGCCGCTCGATCATCCGCTGTGTCTGGCGTGCCTTCGCCGCCTGCTTCTCGGAGCCCTCGCGGTGCGCGTGCTTGATGTGCTTGTCAGGGTCCGACGACTTCTTCACCGCGTCCCGCACGCCCTTGGCGAGCCACTGCCGCTGCATCTGCGCCCGGGACTCGAGGGCGCCGAGCCGGCCCGCGTACTCGTCGTACGCCTCGCGCGCGTGGCGGCGGGCCGTCGCCCGCTCCTCGAGGTACGCCTCGTAGCCGCCCGCGTACACGCCGACCTGCTGCTGAGCGAGGTCGAGCTCGACGACGCGCGTCACGCAGCGTGCGAGGAACTCGCGGTCGTGGGAGACGACGACGATGCCGGCACGCTGCTCCGCGACGAACCGTTCGAGGCGTGCGAGGCCGTCGAGGTCGAGGTCGTTCGTCGGCTCGTCGAGCAGGAGGACGTCGAAGCGCGACAGGAGGAGGGCCGCGAGTCCGAGGCGTGCGGCCTGCCCGCCCGAGAGCCCGACGACAGGGTGGCCAGGGTCGACGTCGAGGCCGAGGTCCGCGAGGACGGCTCCCGTGCGGTCCTCGAGGTCGGCCGCGCCGAGGGCGAGCCAGCGCTCGAGGGCATCGGCGTAGGCGTCGTCGGCCCCCGGGGCCCCCTCGACGAGCGCGGTCGTCGTCGCGTCAAGCGCGGCCTGGGCGTCCGCGACGCCCGTGCGGCGGGCGAGGTAGGCGCCGACGGTCTCGTCGGGCAGGCGTTCGACCTCCTGTGCGAGGCGTCCGACGACCGCACCGGGAGGGCTGAGCGACACCGTGCCCGCGGCGGGCTCGTCGGTGCCGGCGAGGAGGCGCAGGAGCGTCGACTTGCCGGCGCCGTTGGCGCCGACGAGGCCGACGACGTCGCCCGGGGCGACGACGAGGTCGAGCCCCGAGAAGAGGGTGCGGTCGGCGTGCCCGGCGGCGAGCGACTTGGCGACGAGGGTGGCGGTCACGGGCACCATCCTCCCCCGTCCCCACCCCCTCGATAGCCGATCCCTGCACGTCACATGGACCGATCGGCTATCGAGCGGCTCAGGTCTGGCCCGTGCAGCGCTCGATAGTGGATCCGTGCGGGACACGTGGGCGGATCGGCTATCGAGTCAACTGTGTGGCGGTGGGGAGGGGGCGGTGAGGTGGTGGGGCGTGGTGGCGGGGGTGGGGCGAGTGGTCAGGGCAGCGTCGCGTGCTGGCGGATCCACGCGTGCATCGCGATCGCCGCCGCCGCGCCCGCGTTGAGCGAGCGCGTCGAGCCGAACTGCGTGACGTGGAGGACCCTCGTGCACGCGTCGAGCGCCTCGGGCGTGAGCCCCGCACCCTCCTGCCCGAGCAGCATGAGGCACCGCGCCGGGAGCTCCGCCGTCTCGATCGGCACCGACCCCGGCACGTTGTCGATCCCCACGACCGGCAGGTCTTCCGCGCTCGCCCACGCGAGGAGGTCCGCGACGCTCGCGTGGTGCCGCAGGTGCTGGTAGCGGTCCGTCACCATCGCCCCGCGCCGGTTCCAGCGACGCCGCCCGACGACGTGCACCTCACGCACGAGGAACGCGTTCGCCGTCCGCACGACCGAGCCGATGTTGAGGTCGTGGTGCCAGTTCTCGATCGCGACGTGCAGGTCGTGACGCCGGGTGTCGAGGTCGGCGACGATCGCGGCGAGCGTCCAGTACCGGAACTCGTCGACGACGTTGCGTCGGTCGCCGTCGCGCAGCAGCTCGGGGTCGTAGCGCGGGTCGAGCGACCCGTCGGGCAGTCGCGGCCACGCCGCCTCACCACCCGGCCACGGGCCGACGCCCACCTCGCGCTCCTCCCCCGACAGGGTGCGCTCGATGTCGGACGTCGCATCGGGCGGAGCGTCGTCGGACGTCGCATCGGGCAGAGCCGCGTCGGGCACGGGAGGGCGGGGCACGCGACCATCGTCGCGCACCGACGACGCGCGGCCGCATCGCGGCCGCATCGCGGCCGCCTCACGGGCCCTCCGCACACCTAGGCTGGGACGAGGACCCGCACCCGTCCCAAGGAGGACCCGTGACCCACGACGACCAGTCCGCTAGCGCCCAGGCCGCGGCCGACCACCACCGCATCGACTGCTGGCTCACCGACATGGACGGCGTGCTCGTCCACGAGAACGAGGCGCTGCCCGGCGCGGCCGAGTTCATCCGGACGCTGCGCGACAAGGACCGTCCGTTCCTCGTCCTCACGAACAACTCGATCTTCACCGACCGCGACCTGCGCGCCCGCCTCGCGTCGAGCGGCATCGACGTACCGATCGAGGCGATCTGGACGTCTGCGCTCGCGACCGCGACGTTCCTGCGCACGCAGTCGCCCGGCGGCAGTGCGTACGTCATCGGTGAGGCCGGGCTCACGACGGCCCTCTACGAGGCCGGGTACACGCTCACCGACAAGTCGCCCGACTACGTCGTCCTCGGCGAGACCCGCACGTACTCGTTCGAGGCCATCACGACGGCCGTCCGCCTCATCCTCGGCGGCGCCCGCTTCATCGCGACGAACCCGGACGTCACGGGGCCGAGCGGTGACGGCCCCCTGCCCGCGACGGGCGCGGTCGCCGCGATGATCACCAAGGCGACGGGCCGCGAGCCGTACTTCGTCGGCAAGCCCAACCCCATGATGTTCCGCTCGGCGCTCAACCGGATCGACGCGCACTCGCGCGTCACCGCGATGATCGGCGACCGCATGGACACGGACATCGTCGCGGGCATCGAGGCCGGCCTCGAGACGTTCCTCGTGCTCACGGGCTCGACGTCGGCCGAGGAGGTCGAGACGTACCCGTTCCGACCCAGCCGCGTCGTCGCGGGAATCGGGGACCTCATCCCGCTTATCTGACGCGTTCCCGGGGCTCGGCCCTGGACCTGGTTCGGTCCGGGTACGACGACGGGGGCCGTGCACGCGACGTGTGCACGGCCCCCGTCGTCAGGCGTCAGGCCTCGAGCCGCGCCCGACGCCGCTGCAGCGCGACGAACCCGAGCCCGAGCACGACGAACGCCGCCGCGACGCCGCCAAGGCCAGCCGTCTCCGCACCCGTCGTCGGGAGCGTGCCCGAGTCAGGCGTGCAGTCGGTCTCCGCGCCGAGCGGGAGCGTGAAGGCGACGGGCGCGAGCTGCTCGCCCGCCTCGTAGAAGCCCGAGAACGCCTTGGCGCCAGCCGCGGTGAGCGTCGCAGGAACACCGCTGTAGGCGATCCTGCCGCCGCTCGTCCCGCCGTGCCCGGCAAGCGCGAGCGTCGCGAACGTCAGACCGGAGTACGCGAAGTCCTCGCCCTCGAGCGTCGTGCCCGCGACGTCGAGCACGAGGTACCCCGTCGAGCCGGCGACGACGACGCGCGGGTTCGCGAACCGCACCTCGAGCTTGCCGTCGTGGCCCGACGTCGTCACGGACCCGGCGAACCGGACCGTGCCGCGCGAGTCGACCGTGTTGAGCGCGCCCGAGCCGCCCGACCACGTGAACTTCCCGCCCGAGCGACGCGAGCCCGAGGTCGCGATCGAGCCCTGCGCGATCGTCCCCTCGATGTAGCTGACGAACGAGTCCTTGATCGCCCAGGAGAGCGTCGCGCCCGCGACGACGCGAGCCGTGCACGTCGGGGCGTCGGACGTCGTCGCCGTGTCGGACGGTTCGACGGTCGGTCCGTCCGACGGCGCTGTCGTCGGCTCGGAGGCCGCGACGACGCGGAACGAGCGCTTCACCGAGCCCTCGACGCCCGCAGCAGTGAGCACGAACGTGTGCCGGCCCGTGGGGAAGCTCGCGGGCACCTTGAACGTGTACGTCACCGATCCCCGCGCGGACGCGCGACGCGTGCCGAGCCGCACGGGGTCGGAGCGGACCTCGGCCGACGTGCTCGCACGCGCCGGGAGTCCTGTCGTCGTGAACGTCACCGTGCCGCCCTGCTCGACCGCCGTGCCGTCGGCGTCGCCGCCGATCGTCACGCGCGGCGCGGGGGTCGTCGTCGGCGTGTCGGTGCCGGGTTCATCGGTGCCAGGCACGTCGCACGTCTCGGTGACCGTGAGGGTCGCACTCACGGGCTCGAGCGCATCGCCCGCCTTGTAGAACCCCGCGAAGACCGGCTCGCCCGACGCCACGAGCGTGACCGGAGCGTTGACGATGCGGGTCGTCGCACCCGACGTCGTCACCGCGCCCGTGAGGTCGACGGTCCCGACGACGACGTCGTCGAGGCGCTGCGCGGGGTTGCCGAGGTACGCCCTGATGCTCGCATCGACGCGGATCTCGCCGCGCGTCGCCGAGGTGACGACGAGGCGCACGTCGGACAGGGTCATGTCGAGCTCGTCGTGGTGGCCGGTGAGTCGCAGCGAACCGGGGAACGCGACCGAGGCCCGGCCAGGCGTCGCGGTCCCCGTGCCCTTCGACCACACGAAGCGGCCGTCCTCGAGCCCGACGCCCGTGCGTGTGACCTTCCCGCCCGCGATCGGTCCCGTGAGGTAGTCGACGAACGATCTCTTGATGCCCCAGGCGAGGGACGAGGATGCGACGGTGTCGTCGACCGTGCACGACGGCGGCGTGCTCGTCGAGGTGTCGGTGGGCTCGTCCGAGGGCTCACCGGACGGCTCGTCCGTCGGCTTGTCCGTCGGCTTGTCGGACGGCTTGTCGGTGGGGGTCGCCGTGGAGCCGTCCGTCGGCTCAGTCGTCGGCGGCGTGGCGGGTGCGAACGTCACAGGCGTCGCCGTCTCGTACGCAGCATGCTTGGCACCGCTGCCCGGGTACGTGTAGATCCCCCACTCACCGGACGCCGCCAGCATCGCCTCCGTCCGCGTGAGCGTCAGCGTCGTCTCGAACGACCCGTCCGCGGCGAGCTCGATCGCACCCCTGGCAGAGCCTCCGATCATGTCCACGTCCGCCGCGAGGACGGCCCACTTGTTGTCACCCAGCACACGCGCGCTCGACGGCGCCCCCGCGCTCGGCTTCCAGTCCGCAGCGAATCGGCCGAAGCCCACGTAGATCCCCGTGAACTTCCCCGCCAGCGGCGGGCGACTCCCCACGGGAGCCCCTTCCGCGACGAACCCAGTCCCCCGGACCGTCACGGTCTCACCGTCGAGGAGACCTGACACCTTCGAGACGGTCACCGTCGGGGCTGGCGGCGCGAACGTCACAGGCGTCGCCGTCTCGTACGCAGCATGCTTGGCACCGCTGCCCGGGAACGTGTAGATCCCCCACTCACCGGACGCCGCCAGCATCGCCTCCGTCCGCGTGAGCGTGAGCGTCGTCTCGAACGACCCGTCCGCGGCGAGCTCGATCGCACCCCTGGCAGAGCCTCCGATCATGTCCACGTCCGCCGCGAGGACGGCCCACTTGTTGTCACCCAGCACACGCGCGCTCGACGGCGCCCCCGCGCTCGGCTTCCAGTCCGCAGCGAATCGGCCGAAGCCCACGTAGATCCCCGTGAACTTCCCCGCCAGCGGCGGGCGACTCCCCACGGGAGCCCCTTCCGCGACGAACCCAGTCCCCCGGACCGTCACGGTCTCACCGTCGAGGAGACCTGACACCTTCGAGACGGTCACCGTCGGGCCGGCGGGCTCGGCGGACGCCGGGGCCGCGAGGCCGACGACCGCGGCCGTCAGCGTCACGGCAAGGACGGCAAGGGCCGCGACGGCGGACCTCGCTCGGGACAGCAGCTGCAACGGAAGCTCCTCGGTCATAGGACGTGCCCTCGTCCGGGACCCGGCGGGAGCACTGAGGTGAGGCTTGCCTCACCTAAGCGCGCCTCACGTTAGTCGTAGGACCTTCGTCCGTCGACTCGTCTGACAGCTCGTCATCACAGGGTGAGACGACGCGGTCGTCAACGCCTCAGCGCGCGCCACCCGAGGACCGCCGCGACAAGCGCGGCGACGAGGCCGAGACCCCCGCGCCCGTCGGCCGCGAACCCGCCCGCGACGCCCGCCGCGAGCACGAGCAGCGGCCCGTCCGCGAGCCACACGGCGCGCCCGGCAGCGGACAGGTCACCCATGGGCGTGACGATCGGCACGAGCATCTCGACGGGCATGACGCCCTTGAGGACGTCGGCGAGCCGCACGGCGACGACGACGCCGACGACGGCCGTCGCCAGCCCCACGGGGGCGCCCGCCAGCGCCGCCCCCGCGCCCGCGAGCCCAATCCCTGCGAGGGTCGGCCACACCGCGTGGAGCCCGCGCAGCGCTGGCCGCGACAGCCCGTACTGCGCCGAGCCCTCGCCGAGCGCAGCCGCGTGCCGGAGCCCGTCGCAGAGCACCGACACCCCTGCGTAGGTGAGGATCGCGGCGAGCACGGGCCCGACGGCGAGCGTCGTACCGGACAGCTCCGCCCCGACGACAGCTCCCGCGAGGACGAGCGCGACGACGCCGCCGAGCAGCCGAGCCGGCGTCCGCAACGACCCGACGACGTCAGCGACGACGACCGCTGCAGGACCCCGCACGTGCCCGACGGCCGCGAGCCGCCGTCCCACGCTCGGCAGGGCACGGTAGACCTCGCCCGATGCCTGGAGATCCATCGCGTCGACGAGGGCCTGCGCACGCTGTGCACGGACCGCCTGTCCGACGATCCGCCGCGTCGCGAGCCGTTCGAGCCCCGCGCGCAGCGGGGCGACCATGCCGAGCGCGAGGACGACGCCTGCGACGATCCCGCCGGCGTGCGCGCCCGCATCTGGCCACGCAGCGCTGTGCCACGCCGTGCCGACGAGCGCCCACGGCGCCCACGTCCACGCCCCCGCGACGGCGAGGGCCGCACCCGCGGCGAGCGCCCCCGCGGCGGCTGCGAACGTCCGCGCTCCGATGACCTGGCCCGCGAGCCATCCCCCCGCTGTGACGAGCCCCGCGACCGCACCGACGGCGACGACCAGCCCCGCGCCGCGGGGCGTCGCGGCCCCGAGGTCGACGAGCGCGGCGACAGGGATCGCGGGCACGAGGGCCCCGGCGACGACGAGCGCGAGCGTCGCCCGGAGGACGGGCCCACCGAAGGACCGCGTGCGCGGAACGCCCGCATCGCCGAGCACAGCGGCGGGGAACGGCGGCCGGAGCGCGGGCCCGCGCTCGCGCCCGACGACGAGCGCCGCGAGCCACACGAGCGCCGTCGCTGCGGCCCACGTCGACGGCACCGACTGGTCAGTGAGGACCGCGCGCCCATCCGCGCCCGTCGCGAGCAGCCACGCCGCCCGCACCCCGGGCCCGAGGAGGATGAGTGCGGAGAGGGCCACGATGTAGACGAGGTACGCGAGGTCGCCGAGCGCCCGCGGGGCACGCGCCGCCCACACGGCGAGGGCGCCGCGCACGCCGGCCGCGTCGGTGGCGGTCACGCGTCCGAGCGACCGTCGGCCGAGGCGTCCGGCACGTCGTCGTCTGGACCGTCGTCGTCTGCAACGTCGTTGTCGGGCACGTCGTCCGGAGCGCCCGGCACTGCCGGGACGAGCCGCAGCACCGGCCCGCCGAGCGCCGCCTCGAGCGCGTCGGAGTGCGTCGCGACGAGCAGCGTGGTGCCCGCGGCACGACGCTCGGCGAGGAGCTCGGCGACGGTCGCGACGCGGTCGGCGTCGAGCCGCTGCTCGGGCTCGTCGAGCAGGAGCAACGCGGACGGGCGTGCGAGGACGACGGCGATCGCGGCGAGCTGCGTCTGGCCCGAGGAGAGCTCGTGCGGGAAACGCGCGGCGAGCTCGGCGACACCGAGCCGTCCGAGGAGCTCGGTCGCGAACGTGCGCGCCGCCCGCACCGGGGTGCCCCACGTCGTCGCGACGAGCGCGACGTGCTCGGCGAGCGTGAGGTCGCGCGCGGGCACGGGGGACTCCACGGTCCCCGCGACGAGTTGCCGGAACGCGCGCCGCCGCGGGTCGGGGGCGCGACCGTCGACGGTCGCCGTGCCCGTCGTCGGGGCGCGAACTCCCGCCACGACACGCAGCAGCGTCGACTTGCCCGAGCCGTTCGGCCCGCGCACGACGAGCGTGCCGCCCGCAGGGACGGCAGCGCTCGTCGGGGTGAGCAGGGTCGAGCCGTCGAGCACGACGCTCACCGCGTCGAGCTCGACGGCGACGCCGGCTCCGGTCATGTCGTCAGGCTCGCTCAGGATCGCTCAGGAGAGGCCGAGGTCGTCGAGCCCGTAGAGGTAGAGGTAGCTGAGACCCTCGGCCTCGATCTTCTCGCGCGCTCCCGTGTTGCGGTCGACGATGACGGCGACGCCGACGACGTCCGCGCCAGCCTCGCGCAGCGCCTCGACGGCGGTGAGCACGGAGCCGCCCGTCGTCGAGGTGTCCTCGACCGCGACGACCTTGCGGCCCGCGACGTCGGGGCCCTCGATGCGGCGCTGCATGCCGTGCGCCTTGCCCTCCTTGCGGACGACGAACGCGTCGAGGTCCTGCCCGCGGGACGCGGCCGCGTGGAGCAGCGCGCCCGCGACAGGGTCGGCGCCGAGCGTGAGGCCGCCGACCGCGTCGATCTCGGCAGGGCCGAGCCCGGCCTCCTCGAGCGCGTCGAGCAGCACGTGCCCGACGAGCGGCGCAGCACGGTGGTGGAGCGTCACGCGGCGCAGGTCGACGTAGTAGTCGGCCTCCTTGCCGGACGCGAGGGTCACCTTGCCGTGGACGACGGCAAGCTCCTTGACGAGGTCGCGGAGCTGCTCGCGCGGGGACGGGGACAGGACGGCGTCATAGTCGGTCACAGGCCCAGCCTAACGATCCCCGAGGTGCCCGTGCCCCCGCGTTCCGCGAGATAGCGCCCAGCGGACGAGTCAGCGTGTGAGGCACGCTATCTCGGCTACGGGGCGCTATCTCGCGGGCCCGGGATGGCCCAGGACTACAACCCCGCGCGCTTCGTCAGGGCGCGCATCGCCTCGCGCGGGAGGTGGCGGGCGACCGTCGTCGCGACGCGGTAGCGCACCGACGGGACGGAGACGACGGCACCGCGGCGCACGTCCGCGAGCGCGACACGGACGACGTCGGCGCGGTCGAGCCAGAACCATCCGGGGCCGAGCCGCGTGAAGCCGGCGCGCTCGTGGAACTCGGTGCGCGTGAGGCCCGGGCACAGTGCGGTCGCGGTGACGCCCGTGCCCTCGAGCTCGACGGCGAGGCCCTCGGTGAAGGTCAGCACCCAGGCCTTCGCTGCGGAATACGTGCCGCTCACGGTGTGCGCGGCGACCGACGACACGTTGAGGATCGCGCCGCGACCGCGGTCCTTCATCGTGCGCGCAGCCGCGTGCGAGAGGGCCTGAACACTACGGACCATGACGTCGAGCAGCGCATCCTGCGCGTCGAGGTCGGAGCGCGTGAAGCGCTCGTGGACGGTGTAGCCGGCGTTGTTGACGAGGAGGCCGACGGGACGTTCGTCGGCCTCCAGCCGTGCGGCGACCCGCGCGACGTCCTCGCGGACGGAAAGGTCGGCGGGCAGGACCTCGACGTGGACGCCGGCTGCGGCGCGCAGCCTCACTGCGAGGGCCTCGAGCCGGGCCTCGTCGCGCGCGACGAGCACGAGGTCGTGCTTCGCCGTCGCGAGCTGCCACGCGAACTCCTCGCCGAGGCCCGCGCTCGCCCCGGTCACCAGTGCGGTTCCCATGCGCCCCACCCTACGGGTGGCCGCACTCCTCATCGTCGCGTGCAGGTGGGTAGCCTCGGGGTATGCGCATCGCGACGTGGAACATCAACTCGATCCGGGCGCGCGCCGACCGCGCGCTGGCCTTCCTCGAGCGCGAGGACGTCGACGTCCTCGCGCTGCAGGAGACCAAGTGCAAGGACGCGCAGTTCCCGCGCGAGGCCTTCGAGGCTGCAGGCTACGAGATCGCGACCTTCGGATTCTCGCAGTGGAACGGCGTCGCGATCCTCTCGCGCGTCGGGCTCGACGACGTCACCCCCGGGTTCGACGGCCAGCCCGAGTTCGGGGAGACGCCCGCGGTCGAGGCGCGTGCGCTCGGTGCGACGTGCGGCGGTGTGCGCGTGTGGAGCCTCTACGTGCCGCACGGTCGCGCGCTCGACAACCCGCACTACGCGTACAAGCTCGCGTGGCTCGGGCGCCTGCGCGAGCACGCCGTGGCGTGGGCGGACGCCGGGGACAAGGTCGCGCTCGTCGGCGACTGGAACGTCGTGCCCCTCGACACGGACGTGTGGGACGTCGCGGCGTTCGAGGGTCAGACGCACGTCTCGGAGCCGGAGCGGGAGGCGTTCCGTGCGTTCGCCGAGGCCGGGTACACGGAGGTCTCGCGTCAGTTCCTGCCCGACGAGCACCGCTACACGTACTGGGACTACCAGCAGCTGCGCTTCCCCCGCAACGAGGGCATGCGCATCGACTTCGCGTACACGTCGCCCGCGCTCACACCGCTCGTCACGGACGTGCGCATCGACCGCGACGAGCGGCGCGGCAAGGGTGCGTCCGACCACGTGCCGGTCATCGTCGACGTCGACACGTCGGCGCTGTGAGCGCGTCCGTCCCGCCGCCGGCGGAACCCGAGCCGGGTTCCGAGGGCTCCCCGGCGCCGCTCTTCGCCTCGCCCGACGGTCCGGCGCCCGCCGCGCCCGACCCGTGGTCGCTCCCCGTGCCGGCCGCGCCGCCGCCCGTCGTGCCCGAGTCGGAGCGGCTCGTCGGCTACGCGCCGCAGACCCACCTCGCCGACGGGTGGGACCCGCGCGCGCTCGGCACGCTCGCGCCGCCCGCGGCTCCCGCTCCGCGCGAGAGGCTCGCGGTCCCCGCGTTCGTCCTCGCGTGGGTGCTCGCCCCGGTCGGGGCCGTCCTCGGCGTCGTCGCGGCGGTCCGTGCGCGACGTGCGCGTCGCCGTGGCGTCGGCCTCGCGGTCGCGGCCGTCGTCGTCGGGCTCACCGTGAGCGTCGTCGTGCCGACCGTCGTGCTGCCGTCGTCGGAGGCGTGGGCGCGCGCCGTGGGCGCGACCGCTCCCCTCGGCGACGTCACCGGTCCCACGAGCGCGTACGCACGGCAGCTCCGGGACGGGCACTGCCTCGAGTCGCTGCCCGACGGGAACGTCCGGCGCGTGACGGTCGTGCCGTGCGACGGCCCGCACGCGGCGACGGTCGTCGCGGTCGTGCCGCTGCGCGGCAGCACGTGGCCGGGCGATGCCGAGGTGCTGCGCGTCGTCGAGACTCGGTGCCGCGTCACGGCGCCGTCGGGCACGGACGTTGTCGCGCTCACGCCGACGGCTGCAGGGTGGCGCGCGGGCGACCGCAGCGGCCTGTGCCTCGCGAGAGCCGCCACCGGCACGTGAAGAGAGAGTGAAGGCGTGTGACGGAGAGCACCCACCCCACAGCCCCGACGCCATGACCACTGACCTGCACCGCCACCCCAGCAACCTCACGAAACCGGACCGGAAGATGATGTGAAGGGCGTGCGCAACGTCGTGACCTGCCCGTGACACCACGCAGAACCGCAACCTAGCGTCGTTGACGCCCGCCACCACTCTCCCGGTGCGCGGGTGCCGTCCCGGACGCCGAGCGCTGCCGCCGGGAACGGCTCATCCTCATCCCACGGCAGCGACGGGGGACCCACCTTCGGCCGAGCACCAGCCGGCCTCGGGGTGAAGCCGCCGGACGTCACTGCGTCCAGCGGCCGGGCAGAACCTCAGCCCGAACCCGACAGCTCACCTCGCAGGCGTCGAGAGGTTCACATGTCTGTCCGTCCGACGGACGTCATGCACGAGACCGCGCCCATCGCCGGCTCGTCGACGTCCACCCCCGCACGCCCCCGCAAAGCCCGCCGCACCGCCGCGACCCTCGTCGCCGCACTCGGGCTCGGCCTCGTCCCCGCCGTCGGCACCGCCACGGCCCACGCCGCACCGGCGGCGACCGGCACCACCAGCACGAGCCCAGTCGCCGCCAAGGCCACCACCACGGCCCGCACGTCCCTCACCGTCAAGCGGTCGACCGCGACGACGTACGAGGGGCGCAAGGGCGCCCGCCTGTCCATCCGGCTCCGCAACGCCGACGCGCCCGTCGACGGCCGCGTGAAGATCTACGACGGCCGCAAGCTCCTCCGGACGCTCACCGCGGCCGACCGCAACGACGACGGCCGCCTCACCCTCAGCTACCGCCTGCCGAAGAAGCTCAAGGTCGGCAAGCACACGATCACCCTGAAGTTCCTTCCCGCCTCGTCGACCGACGCGTCGACCGCCAAGCGCACGACGAAGGTCCGCGTCCGCTCCGAGGGCGACCTCGTCGTCCGCACCGCGAAGCGCTACGTCGGCACCCCGTACCGCTATGGCGGCACGACCCCGCGCGGCTTCGACTGCTCCGGCTTCACGAGCTACGTCTACAAGAAGGCCGGCGTCGCCAAGCTTCCCCGGGCGTCCTCGGCCCAGCGCGGGTCGGGCAAGGTCGTCTCCCGTAAGAGCGCCCGCCCCGGCGACCTCATCTGGACCCCGGGCCACGTCGCGATCTATGTCGGGAACGGCAAGCAGATCGATGCTCCGCGACCGGGCAAGAGCATCAAGGTGCGGTCGATCTGGCAGTCGAACCCGACGTTCCTCCGCGTCTGACCCACCACAAGCCGCGCGTGCGCCCACCTTCCCCCGAGGTGGGCGCACGCGCTTCCGTCACACAGTCCCGAGGTGCAGGAACCGCCCCGGCCTGACAAGGTGTGACCCACTGGGACGAAGACGTCCCGTCGCAGGTCACGGACGTGGAGGTATGGTGGATAGTTCCTCCGTTCTCGGATATCGGGGCGCAGCTCCAGAGCTTCGCACCTCGAGCGGAGCGGCCCGGCTCGCCCAGCACGACGCGGAGATCCGCGTCGCCGCTGCCGCACTCTCACGCGGGCACGGCGGGGTCGTGTGGACGGGCGACCCGGGCTCGGGCCGCTCGACGCTCCTCGACGTCGTCGCCGACGCCCTCGCCACCGCGGCAGCCTCCGAGGGCATGCGCCTGCGCCGCGTCATCGTGCCCCGCTCCCTCACCGAGATCGACGAGCGCGCTGTCCATCCCGAGGACGGCACCCGCGTGCTCGTCCTCGCCGACGACCTCGACCACCTCGCGCCCGGGGTGCGTTCCTACCTCCTCGACACCGCGACCCGCCCCCAGACCCCGTGGGTGCTGCTCGCGACACGCACGACAGGTCCCGTCGCCGACGCGTCGCCGCTCCCCCACCCCCTCGTCGAACGCCGCGTCCCGCCGCTGACCGCGGCCGACGCGCTCCTCGTCCTCGCCGAGCACGACGTCGTCGCGGCCCCCCACGTCGTCGCGAGCCTCGTCCGCGCCTCGTCCTGCAACCCCGCCGCGCTCCTGCAGACCATGCCGTGGCTCTCCCCCGAGCAGCTCGGCGGGACCAGCCTCCTGCCAGACCCCATGCCCGTCCCTCCGGCGACGGAGAGGCTCGTCGGCGCCCGTCTCATCGACCTGTCGCCGGTCGAGCACCGCTTTCTCCTCATCGCAGCGGTCGCCGTCGTCGATCGCACGGACGTGCTCGTCCGCGCCGCTGGCACCGATGCCGCGACGATCGCGACGTGGCCAGCCGCGGCCCTCCTCAACCTTGCGGGCGGCCGCTGCCGCATCCTCGAGCCCGGGGTGCGGGCCCTCGTGCACGCCCGTGCGACGCTCGCCGACCGCACCGACGCGCACCTCTCCCTCGCGAGCGCGCTCGCGGCGTCCGACATGCTGGCCGCCGAGTGGCACCGCAGTCTCGGCACGCTCGCAGGAGACGGCGCTCACGCCGAGGACCTTCTCGGGATCGCCGAGCAGCTTCTCGCCCGGGGCGACTGCGTCCACGCGGTGCGCGTCGCGCGCGAGGCCCTCAGCCAGGGAGCCGACGCCGCCGAGCCCTACGGCCACGCCGTCGCAGGAGCCGCGGCGCTCGGTGCCGGACTCGTCCACGACGCCGTCCATCACCTCCGCCGTGCCTCGCACCCGACGATCGACGTCGACGTGCTCGTCGAGCACGGCTTGCGACTCATCGCGCAGCGCACGGAACGCTCGACCGACTGGGGCATCGCCCCGCTCGCCGCGACGCACCTGTGCCCTGCCGACGAACAGGCTCTGCGCGCGACCGACGATGCGCTGCGCGCCGCCCTCACCGGCTCCGCCGACGACGCACGCCGCGAGCTCGAGGCGTTCGCGACGACGATGCTCGAGCCCGTCCAGGAGCACATCTGGCGCACCGACCGGCAGCCGAGGCCCTCGCCTCTCGCTCAGTCGCACGTCCGTGTGACGCAGGCGCTGCTCGACGTCCTCGAAGCCCGGTTCGACCTCGCGGCTGACCTCGTCGACGAGCATGCTCGCGCGCTCCCGCTCCCGTTAGTCCTCGGAGCACTCGCGACCGCAATCTCCGGGCGGCTCGTGGCCCTAGGCGCAGCAGCGCCGCGGGGCATCGTCGGGGCCGTGGCGCGGTATCCCGCGCCGTCGTCGGCCCTCCTGCGGATCGCGGCTCTCGAGGACCGCGCGCTCGCGACCTTCGCGGACGGCGCGGCCGCCGAGGCGGCGGCGCTCCTCGAGCTTGCCGCCGAGCAGCGTCGTCGTGCGACGGGACCGGCGCACGACCTCCTTCTGCCTGGCCTCGTCCCGGCGGAGGCCTGGGCGGAGACCGGCCGGGCGGACCACAGCCTCCCGGCTCCGGTCGCGGCGGGAACAGGCGCGACCGCGCGCGTCCTCGCGGAACGCTCGAGGGTCGCGCTCACGGGCCTCACGATGGTCGGCCCGGACGGACGCACCGGCCTCGCGGACATCGAGGGCGCGACCGACTGGGACACCGCGATGGTCGAGCTCTCCGTCGGGCGCGCCTTCGCCCGGGTGGGCGAGCCTCACCGCGCCCACACGCACGTGCTCGCAGCCGCGGAGCTCCTCGACCTCACGGGTGCCCGCCGTACCGCGGATGCGGCGCGCCATCGGCTCTCGACGCTCACGACCGCGATCCTCGCGCCCCCGCCTGGCCCTGCTCCGTCGGCAGTCTCGCCCGCCTCCCCGGCGGCCGGCGTGCCGCGTGGCATCGCCCGCTGGCGGTCCATCCTCACCGAACGCGAGCTCGAGGTCGCGCAGCTCGTCGCGCAGGGCGCCTCGAACCGTGAGATCGCCGAGACGCTCTACCTCTCCGTCCGCACGGTCGAGGTGTACCTCGGTCGCGCGTTCCGCAAGCTCGGGGTGACGACCAGGGTGGAGCTCGCGGTGCGCGCGCACGAGGACTGACGGCTCCGGGCTGCGGGATCGCCACGACTTTCGACGCCCGGTACGGGAAAACCCGTACCGGGCGTCTCACGTCCGGTCCAGGGATGTGGAGTTACCTCATCACGGCGCCCTCGGCGCGTGACTAACGTCTCACGCTAGTGGCGGCGCCCCCCTGCACCTCCACGTGACCTGTCCCGGGACGGCCGCGCTCCCCCGGTGAGCGGCCCTCCCTCCCAAGAAAGATGAGTCCCGATGAAGAGATTCCGGATCGTGGCTGCTGTAGCCGCGCTCGGGCTCGTGGGGATCGTTCCGGCGATCACCGCGCCCGCGGCGGAGGCACACGGCTGGGTGACCAACCCCCCGAGCCGCCAGGACAACTGCGCGAACGGCGCGACGTCCTTCGACTGTGGTTCCGTCAAGTACGAGCCCCAGAGCGTCGAGGCCCCCAAGGGTTCCATGCTCTGCTCGGGTGGCAACGAGGCCTTCACCATCCTTGACGACAACTCGAAGCCGTGGCCCGTGAAGAACGTGGGCACGAGCCTCGACATCCAGTGGAAGCTCACCGCTGCCCACAACACCTCCCTCTGGGAGTACTTCGTCGACGGCAAGCTCCACCAGACGTTCGACCAGAAGGGTGCGCAGCCCTCCGCGACGACCACCCACACGCTGACGAACCTTCCTGCGGGCAAGCACACCATCCTCGCGCGCTGGAACGTCTCCAACACCGCGATGGCGTTCTACAACTGCGTCGACATCAACGTCGGCGGCACCACGACGACGCCGCCGGTCGAGACGACGCCTCCGACGGAGACGACGCCCCCGACCGAGCCCGGCACGTGCACGGCCACGAAGTGGTCGGCGTCCGCGACGTACCAGAGCGGCGCGACCGTGTCGCACAACGGCCGTCAGTACCGTGCCGGCTGGTGGACCCAGGGCGACACGCCGGGTGAGGGTGGCCAGTGGGGTGTGTGGCGTGACCTCGGCCCGTGCGGCGACGGTGGCACCACGACGACGCCTCCGGCGGAGACGACGCCTCCGACCCAGACGACTCCTCCGGCGGAGACCACCCCGCCCACGCAGACGACGCCCCCGACCGAGCCCGGCAACGCCCCGGCGTGGAACGCCTCGACCGCCTACCAGGCGGGCGCCCTCGTGACGTACAACGGCAAGGTCTACAAGGCTGGCTGGTGGACCCAGGGCGAGACCCCGGGCACCGGTGGCGAGTGGGGCGTGTGGCGCCTGCAGTCGGGCACGGGCCCGACGACGGAGCCGACCGACCCGCCCACGTCGACGGAGCCCACGGACCCGCCGACGACGACCGAGCCGACCGACCCGCCCACGACGACGCCGCCGGTCGACACCGGTGACAAGAAGGTCGTCGGCTACTTCACGCAGTGGGGCGTCTACGGCCGCAACTTCCACGTCAAGGACCTCGACACGTCGGGCTCGGCCGCGAAGCTCACGCACATCCTCTACGCGTTCGGCAATGTCGCGAACGGCAAGTGCGTCATCGGTGACTCCTACGCGGACTACGAGAAGGCGTACACCGCTGACCAGTCGGTCAACGGCAAGGCCGACACGTGGGACCAGCCGCTGCGCGGCAACTTCAACCAGCTCCGCCAGCTCAAGGCGAAGTACCCGCACCTCAAGGTGCTCTTCTCCATGGGTGGCTGGACCTGGTCGGGCGGCTTCGGCCAGGCCGCGGCCTCCGACGCCTCCGCTGCGGCATTCGCCAAGTCCTGCCGTGACATGGTCGAGGACCCCCGCTGGGCTGACGTCTTCGACGGCATCGACATCGACTGGGAGTACCCGAACGCGTGCGGTCTCACGTGCGACAACTCCGGCTCCGAGTCCTACCCGCGCCTGCTCAAGGCTCTCCGTAAGGAGTTCGGCAACGGCCTCGTGACCTCGGCGATCACCGCTGACGGCACGAGCGGTGGCAAGATCGACGCCGCCAACTACGCCGAGGGTGCGAAGTCGCTCGACTTCATCATGCCGATGACGTACGACTTCTTCGGTGCCTGGGCTGCCAAGGGCCCGACGGCCCCGCACTCGCCGCTGACCTCCTACGCGGGCCAGCCGACGAAGGGCTTCGACTCCGACACCGCGATCCAGAAGCTCAAGAGCCTCGGCATCCCGTCGAACAAGATCCTCCTCGGCATCGGCTTCTACGGCCGCGGCTGGACGGGTGTCACGCAGGCTGCGCCGGGTGGCGCGGCGACGCAGGCGGCCGCGGGTACGTACGAGGCCGGCATCGAGGACTACAAGGTCCTCAAGACGACCTGCCCGCCCACGGGCACCGTGGCTGGCACCGCCTACGCGTTCTGCAACGGCAACTGGTGGAGCTACGACACTCCCGCCACGATCAAGGGCAAGATGGACTACACGAAGCAGCAGAACCTTGCTGGCGCGTTCTTCTGGTCGCTCGACGGTGACACGAAGAACGGTGAGCTCATCTCCGCGATCTCGTCCGGTCTGAAGTGATCGAGACCCTCTGACAGGTGCGGGCCGCCGGAGTTCCCCGGCCCGGCGGCCCGTACCCACCACGTCGAAGCCCCCGTCCTCCGTCAGCAGGGAGGGCGGGGGCTTCGTCGTGCAGCGACTCGTAGGTCTCCAGCACCGTTCGATGGTGCTGGAGACCTACGAGTCGGATCCTTGGCGTAGCCGGTGGGGCGTCATGACGTGCGAAGGGTGAGTCCCTCCGCATCGTCCGCGCGGTCGACCGTCACCGTGTCGCCGTCCGCGACCTCGCCCGCGAGGACGAGTCGCGCGAGCCGGTCACCGATCTCCCGCTGGACAAGCCGGCGCAGCGGACGCGCACCATACGCGGGATCAAAGCCCTCGAGCGCGAGCCACTCGCGGGCCGCGTCCGTCACCTCGAGGCCCAGGCGCCGCTCCGTGAGCCGGTCGGCGAGCGCCCGCACCTGGAGGTCGACGATCCGTCCGAGCTCGTCGACGCTCAGCGGGTCGAAGATGACGACGTCGTCGAGCCGGTTGAGGAGCTCCGGCTTGAAGTGAGCGCGCACGGCCGCCATGACGGCCTCGTGCTTCGCCTCGTCGGAGATCGTCGGATCGACGAGCGCGTGCGAGCCGAGGTTCGACGTCATGACGAGGATGACGTTGCGGAAGTCGACCGTCCGCCCCTGACCGTCGGTGAGCCGACCGTCGTCGAGGACCTGCAGGAGGAGGTCGAAGACCTCCGGGTGCGCCTTCTCGACCTCGTCGAGCAGAACGACCGAGTACGGGCGCCGGCGCACCGCCTCCGTGAGCTGGCCACCCTCCTCGTAGCCAACGTAGCCCGGAGGGGCGCCGACGAGGCGCGCGACCGAGTGCTTCTCGCCGTACTCGGACATGTCGATGCGCACCATGGCGTGCTCATCGTCGAAGAGGAAGTCGGCGAGCGACTTCGCGAGCTCCGTCTTGCCGACGCCCGTCGGGCCGAGGAAGAGGAACGAGCCCGTGGGCCGGTCCGGGTCGGAGATGCCGGCGCGGGCGCGGCGCACCGCGTCCGAGACGGCCTCGACGGCCTTCGTCTGGCCGATGAGCCGTGCGCCGATCGTCTGCTCCATGCTGAGGAGCTTCTCGCCCTCGCCCTGGAGGAGCCTTCCTGCGGGGATGCCGGTCCACGCGGCGACGACCTCGGCGATCTCCGCCGCGTCGACCTTCTCGCCGACGAGGCGCTGCGGACCCTCGGCGTCGCCGTCGGTCCCTGCGCGGTCATGCTCGGACGCCTCAAGCTCGGCGATCTCCTTCTCGATCGCCGGGATCTCTCCGTACTTGAGGCGGCCCAACGTCGCGAGATCGCCGTCGTTCTCGGCGCGCAGCGCGGCGGCCTCCTTCTCGGCGAGGCGCTTCTTGAGGTCGCCGACGCGGTTGACGCCGCCCTTCTCTGCCTCCCAGCGAGCGGTGAGCGCGGCGAGCTCCTCCTGGCGGTCGGCCCGCTGCGCGGCGAGCTCGCGGGCACGTTCGAGGTCCTCGTCCGCGCCGGACTCTTTGAGCGCGAGGATCTCGGCGTCGAGGCGCCGGACGACGCGCTGCAGCGTGTCGATCTCGACCGGCGAGGAGTCCATCTCCATGCGGAGGCGGCTCGCGGCCTCGTCGATGAGGTCGATCGCCTTGTCAGGAAGCTGCCGGCCGGTGATGTACCGGTTGGAGAGACGTGCGGCTGCGACGAGCGCGCCGTCGGAGATCGTCACGCCGTGGTGCGCCTCGTAGCGGGACTTGAGGCCGCGGAGGATCGCGACGGTGTCCTCCACGGACGGCTCGCCGACGAACACCTGCTGGAAGCGTCGCTCGAGCGCAGGGTCCTTCTCGATGTGCTCGCGGTACTCGTCGAGCGTCGTCGCGCCGACGAGGCGCAGCTCGCCGCGGGCGAGCATGGGCTTGAGCATGTTGCCCGCGTCCATCGCGCCCTCGGAGCCGCCTCCGGCGCCGACGACGGTGTGGAGCTCGTCGATGAACGTGATGACCTCGCCGTCGGAGTCCTTGATCTCCTGGAGCACGGCCTTGAGGCGCTCCTCGAACTCGCCGCGGTACTTGGCGCCCGCGACCATCGCGGCGATGTCGAGCGCGACGAGCTTCTTGCCCTGGAGGGAGGTGGGGACGTCGCCCGCGACGATGCGCTGGGCGAGGCCCTCGACGACGGCGGTCTTGCCGACGCCGGGCTCGCCGATGAGGACGGGGTTGTTCTTGGTGCGGCGCGAGAGGACCTGGACGACGCGGCGGATCTCGGCATCGCGGCCGATGACGGGGTCGAGGCGGCCCTCACGGGCCTGCTCGGTGAGGTCGACACCGTACTTCTCGAGGGTCTTGTAGGTGCCCTCGGGGTTGGCGGACGTCACGGGCCCGGTGCCGCGGACGGCGGGCAGGGCCGCGCGGAGGGCGTCGGGGGTCGCGCCGGACTCGCGCAGGGCGGTGGCCGCCGCCGAGTCGACGGTCGCGAGGGCGAGGAGCAGGATCTCGGCGGAGATGTACTCGTCGCCGTGGGCGGCCGACTCCTTCTTCGCTGCCTCGAGCACGTTGCCGAGGGCACGTGAGGCGGTGGGCTCGGCGACGGAGCCTCCCTGGGACGACGGGAGCGAGGCGAGCGCGGTGCGGGTGCGGCGGCCGACATCCTTGAGGTCGACGTGCGCGGCGCCGAGGAGCGCGACAGCAAGGCCCTCGGGCTGCTCGAGGAGGGCGCCGAGGAGGTGGAGCGGTTCGATCTGGGGGTTGCCGGCGGCGGCGGCCGCGCGGATGGCGTCGCCGATCGCCTGCTGCGACGCTGCGGTGAAGTTGGACTCCATGAGGTCTCCTCTCGGGTCGGGGTGGTCCTGCCGGAACAACCTCGTCAGACTTGAGTCTATTCCGCTCAACTTTGGTGCACCACCCTGCGGAAGCGGCAGGTTCCTCTCGTCGCCGAGGCCAGCGGTGCAATGATTGAGCATGACGTTCTTCCCCACGGGCGCGCCCGCGCCGCGCGCCGCCGGATCCTGGCACCCCGACGTCCTCGGCGAGGGCTGGGAGCAGCGCACCCTCCACCTCGGCACGGACAACGAAGGACCTGTCGACGTCACGCTCGTGCGTCTCACCCGCGGCCCGCGCCGCGACCGCGCCGTCCTCTACGTCCACGGCTTCGTCGACTACTTCTTCCAGACGCACGTCGGCGAGGCGCTCGACGCGGCCGGCTGGGACTTCTACGCGGTCGACCTGCGCCGCTACGGCCGCTCACTGCGCCCCGGGCAGACCGCGAACCTCGTCGACGACCTCGCCGTCCACGCCGAGGACCTCGACGCCGCGCTCGCCGTCGTCCGCGACGACGAGCACCATGACCGCATCGCCGTGCTCGGTCACTCGACGGGCGGGCTCGTCGCGTCGCTGTGGGCGAACGCGCGGCCCGGACGCATCGACGCGCTCGTGCTCAACAGCCCGTGGCTCGAGCTCAACGACACCGCGCTCATGCGCACCGTCGGCACGCAGGCCCTGCGGGTCCTCGGGAGGGTCGCGCCGCGCACCGTCGTCGGGCACCTCGCACCCCACTACGGGCGCGCGCTCCACACGAGCACGGGCGGCGAGTGGGACTACGACCTCGCGTGGAAGCCCATCGACGGCTTCCCCGTGCGCGCCCGCTGGATCGCGTCGGTGCGCCGCGCGCACGCGCGCGTCGCGCGCGGGCTCGACGTCACCTGCCCGGTGCTCGTGCTGACGTCCGATGCGACCGGCGACCACGAGAACGACCATCCCGAGGTGCTGACGACCGACTCGGTGCTGTCCGTCGAGCAGACCGCAGCCCTCGCGCCCGGGCTCGGTGCCGACGTCACGTACGAGCAGATCCCGGGCGGCGCACACGACCTTGCGCTCTCCCCGGAGCCTGCGCGCTCGCAGTACCTCGCGCGGGTCGTCGGGTGGCTCGACGAGGTCGTGCCGCCGGGGACGCAGGCCCTGTAAGGGCAGAAGGCGGCTGCCCGGACGTTCGACCGAGCCCTCAGGTGTCGTGCGGACCGGCGTCCCGCGCGTCGAAGTCCGCACGCCCCGCGTCCGGCCGCGGGTCCGCGGGACGCTCCTCGGGAGGCTCCTCGTCGTGCGCCTCGTGCACGGCCTCGTCGACGAGCTCCGCCGCGAGCCGCGCGACCCCCGCCTGGTCGGCGATGAGCGCCGCCTGCTGGACGTCGGCCGTGAGCTCGTCCATGACGAGCAGATCCGTGCGCACCTTGCCGGTCCTGTACCCCGCGCGACCCACCATGTGCGCCGAGACGGGTGCCGTGAGCATCTGGAACAGCACGACGAGCAGCACGACGAAGGCCCCGCGCCACGTGCGCAGCTGCAGCTCGAGGCCAAGCAGCACGAGCATGAGCCCGAGCACCTGCGGCTTCGTCGCCGCGTGCATGCGCGCGAGCAGGTCCGGGAACCGCAGGACGCCGACGCCCGCCGCGAACGAGAGGAACGCGCCGCCGAGCATGAGCACGCCGGAGAGGACGTCGAGGATCGTGTCGAGCATCAGCGCGTCCCTCCCTGGTGCGTCGTGTCGTCGGGCTCCGCGTCGAGCTCCGCGACCCGCTCGACCGCACGGTCCTCGGCCTCCTCGACGAGACGACGCTGCGCGTCCTCCGCCTCGACCTCCTCGCGCGACCGGATGCGCCGGTCGTCGTCGGACTCCGCCGCAGCGAACCGTGCGATCGTCACCGACCCTACGAAGCCCACCATCGCGAGCACGACGAGGATTGGCAGGGTGTCCGTCCGCTTGTTCCACGCGGCCTCGAGCGCGATGACCGCGACGAGCGTCGCCGTGAGGACGTCGAGCGCGATCGTGCGGTCAAGCATCGACGGGCCCCGCTCGATGCGGACGACGGCGAGCGCAGCTCCGACGAGCAGCATGGCCGCGGACACGGCGACGACGACGGGGCTCATGCGTCCTCCCCCGGGGGTGCGGGCGCGGGCTCGGACGAGTGCGCGGGTGCGGGTGCCGCGGCCTTCGCGGGCCGCCGCACCGACCAGCGGCGCGGCACGACGAGCCCGGCCCGTTCGAGCTCCTCGTCCGAGGCGAGCGCGTGCAGCACGTGCTCCTCGAGGTCGAGGACGTCCTGCCGGACCTTCTCCTCACCGCCCGACGCCGCAAGGTCGAGCACGTGGAGGTAGATCATGCCGGTGATGCGCTGCGCCTCGACGACGAGCGTCCCCGGGACGAGCGTCGAGAGCTCGGCGGTCACCGTGAGGTAGAGGTCGGCAGGGTTGCGCAGCCGCACACCGACGACGGCGCCGCGCACCTGCGTCCGCGGTGACAGCGCCTGCCACGCGACCTGGAACGACGCGACGACGAGCGAGCCCAGGAAGAACCCGGCGAGCCGCAGCAGGTGCCACGGCCGGATCCTCATCGGCAGGCCCATCGCAGGCAGCGGGAACACGAGCGTCACGACGATGCCGATGGCGAGGCCGCCGAGGACGTTCGCCCACGTGATCTCGCCCCAGAGGAACGTCCACACCGCCGTGAGCCACAGGATCGTCGGCCACTGGGTGACGAGTGCCCGGCGCCGTGCGTGCGGGTTCATCCGGTCACCTCCGTCGAGCTCTCGGCGGGGGTCGGCGAGGGAGTGCCGTCGTCGGGGACGTCGGGCAGGACGGTGCCGCCGTCCGGCACGACATCGTTCGACGTGCCCTCGCCCCGGCCGTCCGGGCCGAGCACCGCAGCCGTGTAGGGCGTGCGGGCGCGCAGCGTCTCCGCCGCCCGGCCCGCGTAGTCGAACAACGGCCCGGCCGCGACCGTGAGCGAGAGGCCGAACACGACGAGCGCGAGCGTCGCCCCGACCATGCCCGACGGCAGTCGCTGCGGCCGGATCTCCTGCGGCGGCGTCTGCCAGAACGCCTTGTTCCACGCCTTGACGATCGCGTAGAGCGTGAGGAGCGACGTCACGAGCCCCCCGCCCACGAGCAGGTACCCGAGCGGCGTGCCGAGCTGCACCGCGCCCTGGAGCAGCCCGACCTTGCCGAGGAAGCCCGACAGCGGCGGGATGCCCGCGAGGTTCATCGCGGGGACGAAGAAGAGGATCGCGAGCAGCGGCGCGATCTTCGCGAGCCCGCCGAGCCGCGCGAGGGACGTCGTCCCGCCGATGCGTTCCATGAGCCCGACGACGAGGAACAGCGTCGTCTGCACCGTGATGTGGTGGACGACGTAGAAGACGGTCGCGGTGAGGCCCGTCTGCGAGGACAGCGCGATGCCGAGCACCATGTAGCCGATGTGGCTGACGAGCGTGAACGACAGGAGTCGTTTGATGTCGTCCTGCGCGACCGCGCCGAGGATTCCGACAAGCATCGTGAGGAGCGCGGCGACGAGCAGCACGTCGTCGAGCCGGTCGTCCGGGAAGAGCAGCGTCTGCGTGCGGATGATCGCGTAGATGCCGACCTTCGTGAGGAGGCCCGCGAAGACCGCGGTGACCGGCGCGGGCGCCGTCGGGTAAGAGTCCGGGAGCCACGCCGACAGCGGGAAGATCGCCGCCTTGATGCCGAACGCGAGCATGAGGAGGATCTCGAGGACGAGGCGCGTCGTCCCGTCGATCTCGGGGAGCCGCTCCGCGAGCTGCGCGAGGTTCACCGTGCCCGTCGCCGCGTAGATCATCGCGAGTGCGACGAGGAAGAGCGCCGAGGACACGAGGGACACGACGACGTAGATCGTGCCCGCCCGGATGCGCGAGCCCGTCCCGCCGAGCGTGAGCAGCACGTAGGACGCCGCGAGGAGGATCTCGAAGCCGACGTAGAGGTTGAAGAGGTCGCCCGTGAGGAACGCGTTCGAGACGCCCGCGGCGAGGACGAGGTACGTCGGGTGGTAGATCGCGACGGGCGCCTCGTCGTCGCCGTCAGCGATGCCCTGCCCGAGCGAGTAGAGGAAGACGCACAGGAGCACGAGCGACGACACCGTCACCATGAGCGCCGAGAGCCGGTCCGCGACGAGGACGATGCCGACGGGCGCGGCCCAGCCGCCGACGTCGACGACGACCGGCCCGGAGTCCGCCGCGACGACGAGCCCGACACCGACCGCAAGCATGAGCGCGAGGACGGCGACCGTGATGAGTCGCTGCGCGCGGCTGTGCTTCCACAGGGCGAGCGCGAGGCCCGCACCGAAGAGCGGCAGCATGACGGGCAGCGGGACGAGGGCAGAGGTCATGCGTCACCTCCCTCGGGCGTGCCGGGCCTTGCGGCGGTGTCGGACGGGGCGGCGGGCACGGTGTGCTCCTCGTCGTCGTGGATCGTCTCGTCGCGCGTGGCCGCGGCGTCCTCGTCGAGGGTCTCGCCCGAGTCCGCGGAGTCCGCGTCCTCGTACGCGGGCGCGTTCGCGGCGGCCTTGCGGGCGACGCGACGGTCCTCGAGGTCGTCCTGCACCTCGTCGTGGCCGTTGAGCTGCCACGAGCGGTACGCCATCGACATGACGAAGCCGACCATGCCGAGCGCGATGACGATCGCGGTGAGGACCATCGCCTGGGGCAGCGGGTCGCTCATCTCCGAGGGCTCGGCCGAGCCGATGATCGGCGCCTTGCCGGCGCGGCCCGAGGCGACCATGAAGAGCAGGTTGACGCCGTTGCCGAGCATGAGTACGCCGAGCAGCACGCGGGAGAGCGACCGCTCGAGCAGCAGGTAGACGCCCGAGGCGACGAGCACGCCGATGACGACGACGAGCGCGAGGGAGGGGGTCATGTCGATCATCGCGAGCCTCCGTCCGTGCGGTGCGGGCGCAGGCCGGCCGCGTCGAGCGCCTCGCGGACCGCCCGCGCGTCGTCGAGGACCGCGGCCGCGCCGTACGTGCCGTCCTGCTCACGCGGCGCAGTGTCCGTCTGCCGGTCGATCTCCGCGCCGAGCGAGCGCAGGATGTCGAGGACGAGCCCGATGACGACGAGGAACACCCCAAGATCGAAGAACACCGACGTCACGAGCTTGACGTGCCCGAGCAGCGGCAGATCCGTCTGGACGATGAAGCTCTGCAGCGGCTCGCCGCCGAAGAGCACGGGCACGAGCCCGACGCCGACGGAGAGGAACAGGCCCGTGCCGAGGAGGAGGCCCGGGTGGATGGGCGCGGCCTCGCCAAGCTCGTACCGACCCGCGGCGAGGTACCGGATGATGATCGCGATGCCCGTGACGAGCCCGGCCGCGAATCCGCCGCCGGGTGCGTTGTGCCCCGAGAACAGCAGGAACGCGGCGAAGACGATCATCGAGTGGAAGAGCAGGCGCGTCGCGACCTCAAAGACGACCGAGCGTCGCTGCGGTGCGAGCGTGCGTCCGCCGCGCAGCCACACCCCTGCGCGCGCGGCGCGGTCGAGGAGGGCCTGCGGTGCGCGCAGGATCTCACCGCTGCGGCGACGCAGGAAGACGAGGCTCGCGACGCCCGTCGCGGCGACGAGAAGCACGGAGATCTCGCCCATCGTGTCCCAGGCGCGCGTGTCGACGAGGACGACGTTGACGATGTTCTTGCCGCCGCCGTAGACGTAGACCTCCTCGGGGAAGTCGACGGAGACGGGCTCGTGGATGCGCGCGCCCGGCACGGTGAGCGCCATCGCGGCGACGGTGACGCCGACGGCGATCGCGATGCCGAGCCGCACGAAGCGCGAGCTCGCGAGCGGCCGGTCGGAGAAGTACGCGGGCAGGCGCCGCAGCGCGAGCACGAAGACGACGAGCGTGATCGTCTCGACGAGCACCTGCGTGAGCGCGAGGTCCGGCGCGCCGTGGAGCATGAAGAGCACGGCTGTGCCGTAGCCCGTGACACCGACGAGGAGGACGGCCTTGAGCCGCCGTCGGGCCCGCGCCGCGAGCACCGCGGCGACCGCCGTCACCCCCGCGACGAGCACCTGGCCGGGGTTCGACGCGAGCACGACCTGCTCGGGCCACGCGCCGTCGGCGACGAGCACTCCCCCGACGGCGATGACGAGCGTGCCGAGGATGATGCCGAGGTAGAGGGGCAGCGAGCCACGCTGCGTCACCGAGGTGACGTCGGCCGCGACCTCGTCGAGGCGACGCATGAAGCGTCGGTAGACGCGCTCGGCCTCGGGGATGTGCGGCATGCGCGACTGGAGGGCCTCGACGCGGCGGCGGGCGACGAACAGCAGCGTGCCCGCGGCGACGATCGCGACGGTGCTCCAGAACGCGGGGCCGACGCCGCCCCACAGGGTGAGGTGCCCCGCCTCGCCCGCCGGGTAGAGCGCGGCGTGCGGCGCGAGGAGGTCCTCGCCGAGGTGCGGGACGAGCGCGGCCGCGAGCCCGAGGACCGCGAGGAGCAGCGGCGGCCACACGAGGAGGCGCGGTTGCGCGTGGATCTGCGCGGGGTCGATCTGGGTGACGTCGACCTCGGCCGGGGGTGCCTCCCCGGGTGCGACGGGCCGCGGCGCCGGTGCCGGGCACGGCGCCTTCGACGCGAACGCGCCCCACCAGAAGCGCAGGCCGTACGCGAAGGTGAGCATCGAGCCGACGACGACGGCCGCGAGGAGGACGACCGACACCCACGGCTCCGCGCCCGGGACCCCGTCGTGGACGAGCGACTCGAGCGCCCCCTCCTTCGCGACGTAGCCCGCGAGCGGCGGCAGGCCGATCATCGACGCGATGGCGAGGCCGCCGGCCGTCGCGGCGAGCGGCAGGCGTCGGCCGACGCCCGTGAGGCGCCGCAGGTCACGCGTGCCGGTCGCGGCGTCGACGACGCCGGTGACGAGGAACAGCGCGGCCTTGAACATCGCGTGCGCGCCGATCATCGCGAGGCCCGCGAGCGCAGCCGACCTCGTGCCGAGGCCGACGAGCAGGATGATGAACCCGAGCTGGGAGACGGTGCCGAACGCGAGGACGAGCTTGAGGTCGTTCTGCCGCAGCGCCCGGTAGCCGCCGAGCAGGAGCGTGCCCGCGCCGAGGACGATGACGGTGACCCGCCACGCGTCGAGGTCGGCGAAGCCGGGGGCGAGGCGCGCGACGAGGTAGACGCCCGCCTTCACCATGGCGGCGGCGTGGAGGTACGCCGAGACGGGCGTCGGTGCGGCCATCGCGCCCGGCAGCCAGAAGTGGAACGGCAGGAGCGCGGACTTCGTCACGGCGCCGACGAGCATGAGGACGACGGCGACGGTGACGAGCGAGCCCGTGGGCGGTGCCGCGAGCACCTCCGAGAGCAGGTAGGTGCCCGCGGTCTCGCCGAGGACGACGATGCCGCCGAGCATCGAGAGCCCGCCGAACGTCGTGACGACGATCGCCTGCATCGCGGCGCGACGTGAGGACTTGCGGTCCGCGTAGTGGCCGATGAGCAGGTAGGAGAAGACGGTCGTCAGCTCCCAGAAGACGAAGAGGAGCAGCATGTCGTCGGCCGTGACGAGGCCGACCATCGCGCCCGCGAAGGCCGTGAGGACGGCCGCGAAGCGCCCGGTGCCGCGGGCGTTCGCGGAGAAGTACGACGAGCAGTACACGAGGACGACCGCGCCGACGCCGCCCGAGATGAGCAGGAGGAACCACGAGAGGGTGTCCATGCGGAAGACGAGGTTGAGGCCGAGCGCGTCGATCCACGGTGTGACGCTCACGGGGTGCTCGCCGCGCATGACGCGGCTCGTCCACGTGAGCGCGTAGACGGCGGCGGACGCGGGGGCGAGCGCGAGGACGAGGAACGCCCGTCGGCCGAGGAAATTCACGAGCGCGGGCGCAGCAAGGGCCATCGCAAGGTGGGCGATGAGCAGCTGAGGCACGTCCGTGTCCGTCCGTCAGGGGGCGGGAGGCGGTCGGCACCCCGATGACGACGCACGTAGGCGGCCGGCCGGGGAACTTGCTGAAGTTTACCAACCCGGGGCCGTCACGAGAGTCGTACGTGGTGTGGCGCGGGCCATGTTCGCGCTCGGGGAACCCGACACCCACGATGTCTCGGACAGACCGCGCCGGTGAGAGCGTCCACCCGTCGAGCCGGGTACCGGACGCCTCGGCCACGCTGGCCGATACCGCGTCATGATGGTCCGGTGACCGATGTGACGCTGACCACCGACCTCCCTCTCGCGGGCCGTACCGTGCTTGTCACGGCCGAGCGCCGTGCCGCCGAGCAGGCGTCCGCGTTCGAGCGCCGTGGCGCTCGCACCCTCCACGCCGCACCGCTCGCGATGGTCCCGCACGTCGACGACGCGCTGCTGCTCGCGACGACACGCGACCTGCTCGCGGACCCGCCGGACACGATCGTCGTGACAACGGGCGTCGGGCTGCGCTCATGGCTCGAGGCGGCAGCGGCGGCGGGCCTGCGCGACGAGCTCGTCGCGCTGCTCGGCCGGGTGCGCGTCGTCGCGCGGGGTCCCAAGGGTCGCGGTGCGCTCGTCGGCGTCGGTGTGCACCCGGCATGGGTGACGGCGTCCGAGCAGAACGCCGAGGTCGCCGAGCGGCTTCTTGCCGAAGGGCTTGCCGGCCGCGACGTCGCGGTGCAGCACCACGGGGCGGGGGCCGACGGTCTCGACGAGGCGTTCGCTGCAGCGGGAGCGCGCGTGCGCAGCCTTGTCGTGCACCGGTGGGGGCCGCCCGCCGACGCCGACGCGCTCGCGTCCTCGCTGCGGTCCGTCGCTGCCGGCGAGGTCGACGTCGTCACGTTCACGGCGGCACCTCCCGTCGTCGCGTGGCTCGACGCGGCTGAGGCCGCCGGTCTCACGGAACGTCTTGCGGAGCTCGCGGGATCGGGCGCCCTGACGTTCGCGACGGTCGGTCCCGTCACGGCTGCGCCCCTGCTCGAGCGCGGACTGCCCGCGCTCGTGCCCGAGCGGTTCAGGCTCGGCGCGATGGTCACGCAGGTGTGCGAGCACCTTGCCGGTCCGACCGCGGGCACGCACCTCACGCGTCCGGGTGACGCTCCGGAGGTGGACGTGGCGTCCGACGCGCCGGTCCCACCCGTCCTCATCGGTTGCTCGCACGGCACCGCGAACCTCGCGGGTCGGGCGGCGATCGCGTCGATCCTCGACGATGTGCGCCGGCTGCGGCCGGACCTCGACGTACGGGAGGCGTTCGTCGACGTCCAGGAGCCCGAGGTCGCGGACGTCGTGGCGTCGGCGCTTGCCGACGCGGGCGGCGCGGTCGTCGTGCCGCTCCTGCTGTCGGTGGGTTTCCACGTCAAGGTCGACGTCGCGGCGGCCGTCGAGCCAGCGGGCGCCGCCGCGTCGGGTCCGCTGGGGCCCGACGGCCTGCTCGTCGACATCCTCGTCGACCGGCTCCGCGAGGCGGGGCTCACGGACGACGACGCCCTCGTGCTTGCGGCCGCCGGCTCGTCGGACCCCGCGGCGGCGGACGCGGTCGCGGAGGTCGCGGCCGGGCTTGCGGCGGCGTTGGACCGGGAGGTCGGGGCGCCGGGTTCGTCGTCCGGTGGTCTCCTCGTCGGCTTCGGCGCGGGCGCCGAGCCGCGCGTACCCGCGGCGGTCGCCGAGGCGCGAGCCTCGGGCCGACGCGTCGTCGTCGCGTCGTACCTGCTCGCGCCCGGGTTCTTCCACGACCGCGTGCTCGAGGCCGGGGCGGACGTCGTCGCGGCGCCGCTCGCGCCGGACACGCGCCTCGCGGAGCTCACGCTCCGCCGCTACGACGAGACCGTCCGGGCGCTCGCGTAGCAGTCCTCCAACGTACTGGTCAGTCGAAGACGCCCTCGACCGCTCGCGTCTCGGCCCGCACGGGCACGACGTGCTGACCACCGAAGTGGACGATGTCAGTGATGTCGCACCGGTCGCCGATGTCGACACGCACTGCGACGTCACCCGTCGCCGAGCGCACCTGCAGCCCGGACCCGTCGGGCACGTGCACCCGGCCGACGTCCTGCGGCAGCCACGCGATCGACAGCGTCGGGCGCTGACGCTCCTTCGTCTGACCCGTCGGTGTCCAGATGTCGAGGACGAACGGCGTCACCGGGCCGAGGGCCGCCGCGAGGAACTCCTCGTCGCTCGACTCCCTGCCGTCGCCGAAGCGACCCCGGCGCGTCATCGCGCGCGGCGGGAGCTCCAGCTCCCCGTCGTCGAGCGCCCGGTCGAGCCGCAGCCTCGCATCCTCCACGCAGTAGCGGGCCGCAGCTCCCTCGACGAAATAATCGTGGAGCAGCCGGAACGGGCTCGCCGAGTGGCCGAGCGTGTCGAGGTCGGCCGCAAGGTGCCCGCCGTCGCGCGCGGGGCGGCGATGCGCCTCGTAGTGGTCGATGGCCCTGTCGAACGCGTCGGTCGCCCACCCGCGCGGACTCAGCACCTGGACGGCCCGCGACAGGACGACGGGGCTGACGTCGAGCTCGTCCGACGCGGGTGTCGCGATCGCGACGGTCGCCGGCAGGTTACCGAGCCTGTCGACGGCCAGCGTCTCGCGCGAGCTCGGCGCCGGCGTGCACGTGCGGTGCAGCGCCCAGCCGATGATCTCGGCCCACTCCTCGAGCCTGCCGAGGAGCATCCCCAGCCGGGAGGACTCGCGGACCGCGTCGACGTACCTGTCGGCGGTGACCCGCCGTCGGTGGACCATCTCGTTGACCCGCTCCTCGAAGTTGAGCACGGTCTGGTAGTAGACGTGGTTCGCGAAGATGCCCACGACGAGGCCGACGAGCACCGCCCCGACGATGCCCGTCCACAGCTCGGAGATGCCGAACGGCTGGGCGAAGCCGGGGACGTAGACGAGCGCGAGCGACCAGCCGAGGACCACCGCACCGAGCACGACCCACGTGACGACGAGCCGTCGTAGGGCCCGCTTGAGCCCGTCGGCGGGCAGCCGGCTGTCCGCCATCGCGCTCTTGCGCGAGGCGTCGGCCGCGCCACGCATCGCCTCCGTGCCCTCGCGCACGCTGACACCGAGGCGCCACACGAGGCTCTGCTCGCGCCGCTCGACCCACTCGTCGAGACGCTGCAGCTCCGCGGTGGTGTCGACGACGCGGAGCTCGATCGCGGCGACCTGCGCAGCGAGCGCAGCGACCTTCCGGTCGATCTCGGACGGCGCCTCGTCGGCGGGGGTCTCGTCGACGGGGTCGTCGACAGTCTCCGTGCCGGCCTCCGCCGCCTTCGCGTTCTTCGCAGCCTTCGCCGCCTTCGCGGTCTTCGACTTGCGTGCCTTGGCGTCAGCCCTGGCCGCCGCTTCCTCCGCCTGCGCCTCGGCCAGCTCGGACTCGAGCTCGGCGAGCTCCTCGTCGAGCTCCGCGCGGTGCACGCGCTCCGCGATGACGTCGCACGACCTCATGACGTGGTCGTCGCGCGTCCGGAACGTGTCGAGCGGGTCGGGGACGACATCCCCGGGCGCGAGCACCTGAGGCTTGCCCGCGATGTCCGGCACCTGGTAGGCGCCGGGCAGCGGCGAGCCGTCGACGAGGGCGAAGCAGTAGCGACGCAAGGTCGACCACGTGGTCGGCGACGGCGCCCGCACGGCACTCGCCTCGGCGCGGATGCCGAGGTTCCGCTCGTGCTGGTTCGCGGCCTCGAGCATGTCCTGCGCCTGCTGGATGAGCGCCTCGGTCGACGTCGGCCGGAACTGGATGACCTGCCCGGCACCCTCGCCGATGATCGCGTTCGTCGCGGTGCGCTCGGCCCAGCGGGTCCCCATGCCGACGAGGGTCGCCGCACCGAGCCCGAAGAGGCGGAGGTTGAAGAGGGTCGCGGCCTTGAGCGCCGCCCAGAACTTGCGGACGAGCACGAAGCGGGACGACCCGGCGGATGGCTCGTGCACCATCCACTCGCTGCCGTCGACGAGGTCGGCGAGCGCGAGCTGGACGACGACGTCGGGCGTCTGCGCCGGGCGCGCCCAGTCGAGGTGCTGGTTGCGCGCTGCCGGGTCCTCGAGCAGCACCGTGCAGATGCCGTCGGCAAGCTCGGCGGTCGCGTCGTCACGGACGACCGAGCGCACCATGGCGCGCACGACGACGACGTCGCCCGCGTGCGTCGTCGAGTCGAGCTCGAGCGTGTCGGCGCTCCCCTCGTCGATGCCGGGCCACAGTGCCGCGATCGAGGCGAGCGCCGAGGCCGCGTGCCCGACGAACACGTCGCCGTCGCGCACCTGGACGCTCGACCGCTCGAGGTCCGGGCGGTCCTCGGCGGCGACGACGACGTTCGCGTCCCAGCCGGGGACGAGCGCGTCGCGGGTGAGGTCTGAGACACCGCTCGCGGGCACGATGACGTTGAGCAGGCGCAGTCGGGTCCCGCCCTCGCCCCCCACGCCCCGCGGCAGGGCGTTGTGCAGGACGTCCCCGACGAGGCGCCCGGTCGCGACGAGATCGCCGACATCGACGCCGTCGCGCGGGACGACGTGCGCGACGACGAGCCGAACGACGTCGAGCCGTCGGACGGCGAGGAACCCGAGCAGGTCGCCGCTCTCCGGCTCCCCCGGCCCGACGAGCGTGGCTTCGACGGCGGCCGGGCGGACCGTCCCGTCGACCTGCGCGGCCGTGACCCACAGGCACTCCCCCACGAGCCCCGCGGCTGCCCAGGACGCGACGGCGTCACGGACCTGGGCAGCCGCGGGGCTGTTGTCCGTGAGGATCACACTGACGTCGACCATGTCAGTGGAAGGCGCCGAGCCCGGTGGGCGCCGAGAGGTGCCCGACCGCGCGGCGGAGGTCGTCAAGCACACCGAGGATGTCCCCGCGCAGCTCGTAGGCCTGGGGCACGTCGAACGGGTCGGTCCGCTGCTCCGTCCTCTCGAAGAGGCCGCGGAAGCTCTCGGCGAGCCCCAGGAGGCGCTCCTCGATCGCGGCCTTCCGCTCCTCGACGCTCTGGTCCGCCGTGCCCGCCTCGGCGGGCACCTGCGGGGCGCCGGAGCTCGTCTGCGCCCGCAGCACCCAGGCGGCGAGCTCGTCGTTCGCGGCCGTGTAGTTCTCGAGGCCGCCGTCCTTGCCGCTACGGCCCAGGTCCCGGAGGCGCGCGTAGGGCTTCATGGGGTCGAGGCTCGCCATCGTGTTGACCTCGACCATGGCGAGGAGCACCGAGATGAGGACGACGGGCAGACGGTCGTACGCCTGCGGGGCGTCGGCGGAGAGGAACGGGTGGGGGAAGTCGACGGTCGTGCCCGGGGCCCCGGTCTCCGTGGGGACGAAGACGCCGACGCGGTTGGTGGACTCGTCGATCATCAGCTGGCCAAGCACCGCGGCGGTGAACCAGCCGCGGATCATCGCCCGGCGCACCATGGGGGCGAAGGGAAGGAACTCGGGCAGGGGCCGAGCGCGGCGCCAGCGCCAGAACTCGGCGCGCTGGTCGGTGTCGAACTTCGCGCCCCAGTCCTGGGCGATCGGCTTCATGATCGAGTCGAAGACGACGGGCTCGTACGGGGCGCTGAGCAGGGCGAAGAGGTCGATCGACGAGGCGTCGCCATCTCCGAAGTAGCGGTCGACGCCGTCGAACTTCCGCCCGTTGAGGATCTCCTGGACGAGCGCGCGCCCCGGGGACCCCTGGGGGAACGGGATCTCCGTGAAGAAGACCTCGAACCCGTGGCGTGTCTCGCCGTGCACCTGCGCGAGGACGGAGGCGTTGATGTCGACGAGCGGGGCCGACGTGTTGAGCGCCGCGATGAACTGGCCCCGGAAGCGCTCGAGACGCCGCGCGTGGACGTCCGGGGCGACCTTGCCCGGGTCGAGGTAGTCCTTGAGCGACTGGGAGTTGTGCGCACCGATCGCCGTGCCGGGCTGCGTGACCCACCCGTCGGCACGCGCGAGGATGTCGGCCGCCTCGAGCCGCGTCTCGAAGGTGGCGCGCGTCGGCGACGAGCCCCACGTCGCGTGGAGGTTGTGGTCGCGCGGGACCCACGGGACGGACGGCACGAGGAGCTTCTGCCCCGCGAAGTCCTCCTCGACCGAGCCGAGCAGGACCTGCATCATCGCGGTGCGCCACGCTGCCGCGGCCGAGGACCCTCCGACCGTGCGGGTCACGAGCGTGTTGAGCTCTTCCGGGAACTCACCGACCGGGTCGACGAGGAACTCGTTCGCGGCGGGCTTGAGCCGCTCGGGGACGAGGTTCCCTGCCGGCCACGTCGAGATGACCGACGGCCGCCCGTTCGCGGTGGGGAGCTCTTCCTGCTCGAGCGTGAGCGTCACGTTGCGCACGGCGTTGGCAAGGGGCTTGAGGAAGTTCGCGACGAGGTCGGGGATGAGCTCGACGGCGAGGTCGCGGAGGTTGGCCTCCTCCTGGTGGATGAGCTGTTCGACGACCTGTCGCGTCGCGGTCTCGAGCGCGGGGTGGTCCGGTACGAGGAGCTCGGCGGTGCCGAGCCCCTTCTGGACGACGCTGAGGTCGGACGCGTAGCGCGCGTGCTGGCTCGCCTCGTTCTCGAGCTCCTCGCGCACCTGGGTGAGCTCGGTGCACACCATGTCGAGCAGCTCCGCCGTCACGGGTGCGCCGTCGGTCGCGACGCTCCTCGAGGCGACGGTGACGAGGTGCTTCTGGACCTGGTCGATCCAGGCGCGGGCGCAGTCGGTACGGGCCTGCTTCTGGCCGTCCTGGAAGGCGCGCGAGCGGCCGCTGACCTCGGAAAGGATGCGCGTCGCGGCGTCCTGGCGGCGGATGCCCTTCTTCGGGTCGATCTCGCTGACGATCTTGCGGTGGATCTCCGCGGTGAGGGCGGCCGCGTCGTCCTTGAGCCCTGCGGGGCGCAGCGCGTCGAGGATGTCGTTGTACTCGGTGCCGCGTTCCTCGAGCTCGGCCCAGTCGAGGAAGTACGCGAAGCGCTGCTCGGCGATGTCGGCGATGAGCTTCTTCGGTGTCCGGTCGTCGTCGGGGGCGCGCTGCTCCTCCTGGACGCGCAGGACACGCTCGACGGAGCGCCGGGCTATCGCCTGCGCGGCGTAGTCGCGGAACCGGTCGCGGCCGAGCCCGACGCGCGACGAGCCCATCGCGGAGAACGGGGTCTCGGTCCCCTGCGCCTTGAGGGGCAGCTTGTCGGGGACGTTCTGGGCGGTGTTCGGCCAGTTGCCGATGATGTAGTCGCCGAACTGACTCTGGACGGAGTCGCTCGTCATCCACGACGCGAGGGAGCGGCCCATCGCGCGGTAGATGTCGTTCTGCCTGCCGAAGGCGACGGAGTCGTTGCGGCTGCCGACGAGGAAGGGGAAGCGGGGTCCGAGCCGGTCGGCGGACGTGACGATGCCCTTGACCTTGAGCAGGCTCACGGTCTCGGGCGACGGTCCGTCGGAGTTCCAGTAGCCGGCGAGGATCTCCGAGAGGCAGCCGAGCGCGTTGGGGCGCACGCCCTTCGTCTTCTCGGGCGGGACGTCGCTGAAGACGTCGGGGGCGTAGAGGACGCCGACGGAGTCGCTGGCCCAGGTGGTGCCCGTCGCGCGCAGGGCATCGCAGACGTCGATGATGGCGCCCGCACCCGAGCCGCCCGCGATCGACGCGACGACGACGGCCATGGGGGCACGCGCGGCGGCGCGCGAGTCGCTCCCGAGGAGGTTGGAGACCCGGATGAGGTCGTCGACGACCGAGGCGTCGTCGAGGATCTTCATCGCACCGGTGATCGCCCGGCTCACCTTGTCGAGGCTCGCGACGGTGATCATGCGGCCGAGGGTGCGGTACTGCCCGGCTCCCTTGCTCACCGACACGGTGACCTTCGTCGGGTCGGGACGGTAGCCCGTGAGGAGCTGGGTCATGTTCGTCATGCCGGCGCCCGCGAGCGCGCTGTCGATCGTCCGGTAGTCGAGCCCTTCGGCGACGAGGCCCTGGTACTGGCCGGCGGGGAGCTGCGGGGGCAGATCCGCCTCGTCGCCGTCGGCGACCGTCGGGACGTCGATGTGGAGGAACTGCCACGCGCGGGGCAGGTCGCCGGTCCAGCCGGCCTGGGCGAGGCGCCGCTGGAGATCGGCGCGGACCACGCGCAGGGTCTTGCCTCCGGAACCTCCGACACCGATGAGGAGGAAGGGCTGCAGCATTGTGGATCTCCTTGGTTCGGAGGCCTAGAAGGCCAGCGGAGGCGGGGTCGTGGAGTCGTCGTCGGGCGGCGGGGTGCTCGGGCCTGCCGGCGGCGGGGTCGGGGTCTCGTCCGTGCGTCCGCGATCGCGGCGGCTGCCGCGTCCGCGCGTGCTACCCGGGCTCCCGGGCTGCCCGGACGACGTGGTGCCGGCAGTGCGGTCGGAGAACAGGGGCGGCGGACCGCCGGCGGAGCCGTGGCCGTCGGAGAAGAGCGGGGGCGAGCCGTCGGACGAGGCCCCGGTGCTCGCGAAGAGCGGCGGCGGGGCGTCGCCGGTGTCCATCGGGGCGGGAGCGTCGGTCGCAGGCTGCGCACCGCGCCTCGGGCCGCGGCTGGCCCCCTGCTTCGCGGCCGCCTTGCGCTCCGCCCCCGCGGCGCGGTGGGCGGATGCGGCGACGACGCGGCCCCAGAGCGTCTCCCAGCCGTGGAACGTCGTGAGCCGCGCGGTGCGGGAGTCCATGAGCTCGAGGAGACCCTTGTCCTCGTCGACGAAGACGAGCCGGCCCTCGGCGGAGGTCTCGGTGAGCGTCGTGGGGTCGACGAGGAGGACCCACGACTGCTCGAGCGCCGTCGTCACGGGGGCCTCGTGCCCGGACGCGTCGGTGAAGCGGCCCGTGCCGGAGACGACGATGCTGCTGTCGGACGCCGTCGCGACGGCCCTGGGCTCCTTGAGCGGCCACCACGGCAGCCGGTGCGTGAGCTCGACGCCGCGCGCCCGGAACGAACGTCGACGACTCGCGCCGAGGCCGACGGCCTCGAGGTCGTCGGGGTCGATGAGCCCCGTCGCGACGGCCTCGCCGCGTCGCCGGACGCCCTGCGGGGTGAGGGTCACGGGCACCGACGCGGCGCGCGTGAGGGCCGTGAGCCGGTAACGACCCACCACCCAGTTGCCGAGCGCGAGCAGGATGAGCGGCAGGATGATCGAGGCGGCGAGGAGCCCTGCGACGAGCCCCCAGCGCAGCGACTCGTCGACGGGCCGGGCCATCGAACCGCTCACGGGGGTGGCGATGGTCACCGTGTCGCCCGTCGTCTCGTCGGTGATCTCGACCTGCATCTGGCCCGAGACGAGCCCGTCCGCGAGCGACGCCGTGCGGAGGGTGAAGTCCCAGCGCTCCGTCGCGCCGGCCGCCACGGTGAGGCACTCCTGCGACGGGCTGAGCGTGAGAGCGCCGGCGTTCTGCGGGCCGACGAGGTCGGTGCCGACGAGGCACAGCCGTGCCGGGCCGTCCTCGCCGCCGGTCACGGTGAGCGTGCCCGTGACGCCGTCGCGCGTCTCCATGGCGGGCAGCGTGAGCCGGGTCGGCGAGAGCGTCGGGAACGCGGCCGGCAGGCGCGTCGGCAGGACCGTGCGCGCGGAGAACGGTGCGAGCCGCAGCCCTGACGGGTCGGTCGTCGCGGACGCGGACGCGGTGAACGCGATCTCGGAGGGTGCGCCGCTCGCGGGCAGGGTGAGCTCGCCGACGAACGCGTCGCCGTCGGGCACGAGGCTCACGGCCTCGCTGCCGGCGTTGAGCCGGACGTCGAGGTTGCGGTACCAGTCCGCAGAGACGGGCCGGCCGTTGATCGTCACCTGCACGGAGAGGGGTGAGGCCTCGCCGACGACGACCCCGGACGGGGCGTCGATGCTCAGCTCCGCGCCCCACGCGTAGAAGAGGTCGGCGGCTATCCGGGCGGGCTTCCCGGCGCCGTCGCGAGCCCGGAGCGTCCAGTCGCCCACGTGGGGACCGTCGACGTCGGCGAACTCGAGGGTCGCGGTCGTGAGCCCCGCCCTGGACGCGACGTCGAGCGTGCCACCCGGCACCGTCGTCTCCCCTGGTTCGAGCGGCACAGCCTTGCCGTCGGGGCCGGCAACCTCGAGCCGGGTGCCGTCGGTGAGGGAGTCGACGATGAACTGGGCGCCCGCGATGCCGCGGTCGACCGGGAACGTGACGACGCCGTCGACGCACTCGTCGGAGGGGCACGTAAAGGAGCCCGAGCGGCTCGCGCCACCGATGAGCGCACTGATGCCGGCGAACGCGAGGCGCAGGGCGCTCGCGTCGCTCGCGTGGAAGAACGCGCCGGCGGAGGAGTCGCTGCGGATCGGCACCTGGCCGCACGACACGCCGTCGCCCGAGCCCTCGGCGACGGCGCGCAGGAGCTCCTTCTGCTTCGCGGGGATCTTGCTCGCGTCGGTGAAGAGGGCGAGCGCGAGGATCGAGATGTGCGAGGCGCGGAGGCTGTCGACGATCCCCTGCTCGGTGCAGAGGTCGGTGACGGCCTCGTCGATGTCGCCCTCGACGTCGAGCGCCCCGTCCGTGAACCACAGGACGGTCTTGCACGACGTGCCGTCGAGCTTGGCCTCCCGCGCGTCGAGGTCCTTCTGCGCGCCGAGCAGCGCGGCCCGGTAGTCCGTGTAGCTGCCGCGGTTGCGACCCGGCAGGTCGCCGGCGGCGACGGACCTGAAGCGTTCGGCGTTGGCCTTGTCGAGCGGGGCCCAGTCGACGAGTCGCTCGTAGCCCTCGGCGAAGACCGAGAGGCTCATCTCGACCTCGAGCTCGCCGCCCGTGCTCCGGCGGAGGTCGGCGAGCATGTCGATCGCGGAGATGACGCCGTCGACACGCTCGTTCTTCGGGTCGTTCTGGCGGAGCGACCCGGACTCGTCGACGACGACGGACACGAGGAGGTTGTCGGAGCTCGCGGCGCAGCCGGCGATCTGCGCCATCGCGAGCTCGCCGGGCTCCGAGAGCTCCTGGGCTGACGCGGGTGCGGCGACGGGGGCGAGGACGAGCGCTGCGGCGAGCGCGACGGCTGCGAGCCGCGACGAGGCCCTCATCCCTTGGCCAGCTCGGTCGCGAGGAGGAAGGCGTTGACGCTGCCCGCGAGCAGGCCGGCCGTGAGCACGATCCCGACGAGGCCTGGAAGGTAGCGGCGTGGCTCGAACATGCGGTTCTGCTGTGCGCGCTGCATGAGCGTGCGGTGCACGACGACGAGGACGGAGACGCCGATCGAGCCGGTGAGGTAGCCGACGGCGGGCAGGACGGCGGGGGCGAGCGCCGGGGAGAGGAGGTCGACGACGATCGCGGCGACGGAGACGAGAAGGAGCAGGATGGCGCCGATCGCGGGCCACAGCGGCGGCCGGACGGCGACCGCGCGGACGGTCGCCGGAGCCGGCGTCTTGAAGGCGGTCATCGCATCTCGTTCCCTGGGCGCGCAATGTGAACTTCGGTGTTCCACCTCTGCGGGTCCCACGGTTCGCACCGCGGGGAAGGGCTCACGGTCCGGCACCCTGAATACCGGCCGCGGGCCACACCCGCCACGGATGACATTCTCACCCGTCGGTCGTACACATCTAGTTACTCGGCACGTGCGAGCCCTCTCTTGAGGGGCTGAGTGCCGTGCTCGGGGTCTTGGCCGAGGCTCACCGTTCTGGGAGGCACGCCCCTTGTCCGAGTCGTGCGAGGCCCGTGAGGTCGCCTGCACCAAGGTCGGGAAGACTGTCGTCGAGGTCGGGCGCCATGACCTGGTCGGCGGCGTCGACGTGGCCGAGCCCGAGGACGTGCGCGAGCTCGTGGAGCACCACGAGGTAGGCGGCGTGCTCCCCCTCGGGGCATTCCGCGATCTACTGCGCGAGCCGGCTGCGCTCGTCGCCGTCGCGTCGCCGGGGTCCAGGCGCGGCAGGCACCCGCCTAGAGGTCTTCCGGGTGCACCGGCAGGTCTGCTGCGTCGGTGACGACGCCGCCGACGGCCGCGTGCAGCGTGCGCGCGAGCTGCCCCATGCGCTCGGCGGCCCGCGTGCGCGCTATGCGGTGGCCCGGAGCGGGGTTCTCCTCGAGGAGCTCGAGGTCGTCGAGCGGGAACCAGCGGACCCTGTAGGCGATCGTGCCGGCGGACGCCCATGCGTGGCGGCTCACGGAGAGCGGGGGGTGCTCCTCGCCGCCGATCTCGACGGCGACGAGCCCGTCGTCGCCGAGGTCGAGGTGGAGGGCGTACCCGGTGCGCTGCTCGGGCGTCGTCAGGGTGTGGATGTCGAACGCGTCGGCCTCGTCGTGCAGCGCGGCGCGCGCCGCGTCGTCGAGGACGGAGATCGCGGGGCCCTGGATGCGCAGCGTCTCCGGTGGCCCGTCCCAGTCCGTGCCGTCGGGTGCGTAGACGACGCGGGCGTCGAGCGCGCGCAGGGTTGCGAGCGCGGCCTCGGGGTCGAGCCAGACGTCGGAGTGGACGGTGAGGTCGACGTGCGCGTCAGGGTCGGGCGTGAGGGTCGCAGGTCCGGCGTCGGTCGCGAGGACGAGGGTGCCGTGGAGCCGTCGGGCGACGTCGAGGAGCCACGCGACGACGCGTGCCTCCTCGTGGACGGGGAGCCCTGCGTCGAAGACGCGGGAGAGTCCGTCGGGGTCGCCCGAGCCGGCGAGCGCACGCTCGCCGCGCTCGCGCGGCACGAGCACGTCGACGACGTGCGCGGTCGACGGGGCACGCAGGCCGGCGCCGGGCCCGTAGGGGCCGACGACGGTCGTGTGGCGGGAGAGCGTGAGGACGCCGGGCGTGACGTCGCCGACCGGGCCGGGCCCGGTCGTGAGCGTGGCTGACGGGAAGCGGCACGCGGCGAGGTCGGCGAGGTCGAGCAGGTCGTCGCGGGCGATCTCGCCGCCGTCGTCAGCGCCGCCGAGGACGAGCAGGTGCCGGACGCGTCGTTGCCGCCCGGCGCCGGCGTGGAGGGTGTCGTCGGGCTCGGCGGGCAGGGGCCGCAGGGCGGACACAGTCAGACCTCGCTCCGGTGAAAGGACTGCCAGGACCGGGACGCCGTCGGGCCGCGCTGACCCTGGTAGCGCGAGCCGTAGACGGCGGAGCCGTAGGGGTTCTCGGCGGGGGTCGAGAGGCGGAAGAAGCAGAGCTGGCCGATCTTCATGCCGGGCCACAGCATGATCGGCAGCGTCGCGACGTTCGACAGCTCGAGGGTGACGTGCCCGGAGAACCCGGGGTCGATGAAGCCAGCGGTCGAGTGCGTGAGGAGGCCGAGGCGGCCGAGGGAGCTCTTGCCCTCGAGGCGCGCCGCGATGTCGTCAGGCAGGGTGACCTGCTCGTACGTGGCGCCGAGGACGAACTCGCCGGGGTGGAGCACGAAGGGCTCGTCGGGCGGGGTCTCGACGAGGCGGGTGAGGTCGGGCTGCTCGGTCGACGGGTCGATGTGCGGGTACCGGTGGTTGTCGAAGAGCCGGAAGAAGCGATCGAGGCGCACGTCGATGCTCGACGGCTGGATCATCGAGGGGTCGTAGGGGTCGAGGACGACCCTGGACGCGTCGAGCTCGGCACGGATGTCACGGTCGGAGAGCAGCACGGTTCCCACCGTACAAGCGTGGCGGGGTGCGTGGGCGGGATGTCTCGCAGGTCGCCCGTTCCCTTTCCGCGGAACTGCGGGCTATGATCGATCCAACCCCGTGTGGGAGCGCTTCCACACCATTCTGAACCCGAGGCCGAGAGGCAACCATGCGCTACGGACACTTCGACGACGAAGCCCGCGAGTACGTCATCACCACCCCCCACACGCCGTACCCGTGGATCAATTACCTCGGGTCCCAGGAGTTCTTCTCCCTCATCTCCCACCAGGCGGGTGGCTACTCGTTCTACCGCGACGCGAAGATGCGCCGTCTCACCCGCTACCGCTACAACAACGTCCCCGCCGACGCGGGCGGCCGCTACTTCTACATCCACGACGACGGCGACGTCTGGACCCCCTCGTGGATGCCCGTCAAGGCCGATCTCGAGCACTTCGAGGCCCGCCACGGCCTCGGCTACTCCCGCATGGTCGGCGCACGCGGCGGCCTGTCCGTCGAGACCCTCTTCTTCGTCCCCGTCGGCGTCAACGCCGAGATCCAGAAGGTCACGCTCACCAACACGTCCGACGCCCACAAGCGCGTCTCCCTCTTCAGCTTCGTCGAGTTCTGCCTCTGGAACGCGCAGGACGACCAGACGAACTACCAGCGCAACCTCTCGATCGGCGAGGTCGAGGTCGAGCCCGAGAGCCCGACGGGCACCGCGATCTACCACCGCACCGAGTACCGCGAGCGCCGCAACCACTACGCCGTCTACGGCGTCAACGCCGTCGCCTCGGGCTACGACACCGACCGCGACACGTTCGTCGGCGCGTACAACGGCCTCGGCGAGGCCGCCGTACCGCGCGACGGCAAGGCCGGCAACTCCCTCGCCTCCGGCTGGTACCCCATCGGCTCCCACCAGCTCGACGTCGACCTCGCGCCCGGCGCGTCGCAGACCTACACGTTCGTCCTCGGCTACCTCGAGAACCCGCGCGACGAGAAGTGGGAGCCCGCCGACGAGGCCCGCGGCATCAAGCCCCTCCAGGTCCTCAACAAGACGCGCGCGCACGAGCTCCTCGCGCAGTTCGCGACGACCGAGCAGGTCGACGCGTCGTTCGCCGAGCTCCAGGCCTACTGGACACGCCTGCTCTCGACGTACTCCGTGACGTCGACCGACGCGAAGCTCGACCGCATGGTCAACGTGTGGAACCAGTACCAGTGCATGGTGACGTTCAACATGTCCCGCTCCGCGTCGTACTTCGAGACCGGCATCGGCCGCGGCATGGGTTTCCGCGACTCCAACCAGGACCTCCTCGGCTTCGTCCACCTCGTGCCCGAGCGTGCCCGTGAGCGCATCATCGACATCGCCTCGACGCAGTTCGCCGACGGCTCCGCCTACCACCAGTACCAGCCGCTGACGAAGCGCGGGAACAACGACATCGGCTCGGGCTTCAACGACGACCCCATGTGGCTCGTCGCCGGCGTCGCCGCGTACCTCAAGGAGACAGGCGACTGGTCGATCCTCGACGAGCCCGTGCCGTTCGACAACGAGCCCGGCACCGAGGTGCCACTCTTCGAGCACCTCGCGCGCTCGTTCGACTTCACGGTCGACAACCGCGGCCCGCACGGCCTGCCACTCATCGGCCGCGCCGACTGGAACGACTGCCTCAACCTCAACTGCTTCTCGTGGGAGCCCGGCGAGTCGTTCCAGACGACGGAGAACCAGGCAGGCGGCGTCGCCGAGTCCGTCTTCATCGCCGCCCAGTTCGTCCTCTACGGGCGCGAGTTCGCGGACATCGCCGAGCGCAGGGGGCTCGACGACGTCGCCCGGCACGCCCGCGAGGCCGTCGCCGCCATGGAGCAGGCCGTACTCGCGCACGGCTGGGACGGGCAGTGGTTCCTCCGCGCGTACGACTACTACGGCACCCCGATCGGCACGGACGCGGACCCGGAGGGCAAGATCTGGATCGAGCCGCAGGGCTTCGCGACGATGGCCGGCATCGGTGCGGACGTCCCGACGGACGCGGGCGTCTCGCGCGCCGAGCTGGCGCTCGACAAGGTCGAGGAGATGCTCGGCACCGAGCACGGCAACGTCCTGCAGTTCCCCGCGTACACGAGCTACCAGGTCAACCTGGGCGAGGTCTCGACGTACCCGCCGGGGTACAAGGAGAACGGCGGCATCTTCTGCCACAACAACCCATGGGTGATCATCGGTGAGACGGTGCTCGGCCGTGGCGACAAGGCGTTCGACCTCTACCGCAAGATCACGCCCGCGTACCGCGAGGACATCTCCGACGTCCACCGGCTCGAGCCGTACGTGTACGCGCAGATGATCGCCGGCAAAGAGGCGGTGCGGCACGGCGAGGCGAAGAACTCGTGGCTCACCGGGACGGCCGCGTGGAACTTCGTCGCAGTGTCCCAGCACCTTCTCGGCGTGCGGCCGGAGCACGACGGCCTTGTCGTCGCGCCCTGCCTGGGCCCGGACGTCCCGGAGTTCACGGTGACCCGCGTGGCGCGGGGAGCGACGTACACGATCCGTGTGCAGAACTCGGGCGTCCGCGGCGCGCAGCCGCGGCTCACGGTCGACGGCACCGAGATCGAGGGGACGACGGTGCCGTGGGCGCCGGCCGGGTCGTCGGTCGCGGTCGACGTCGTCCTGTGAGCGTCGTCCTGTGAGCGTCGTCGTCCGGGCCGCCGAGCGTTCGGCGGCCCGGTCGGGAGCGGCGTCGTCGGGCACGTCCTCGTCGGGCACGGGAGCGCCCGGGACGGACGCGACCGGTGCGGACGCGACCGGCGGCTCCGTCCTCGCCGCCGCCGACGACGGCACGCTCGTCGAGCTCCGCGACGACGCGTGGCACGTGGGCGTCCTGCCGGGCGCGGCGGGCGCGCTCGCGTTCGTGCACGTGCGCGTCGACGGCGTGTGGCGCGACCTGCTCCGGCCGACGCCACCGACGCGCCACCATGTGCCGTCGGCGTGCTCGAGCTTCCCGCTCGTGCCGTGGTCCAACCGGGTCGCGGCGTGCACCCTGACGTTCCGTGGCCGCTCGTGGCGGCTGCCGCGGACGGCGGCGGACGGCACGTCGATGCACGGGGCGGTGCTGCCGTACGCGTTCAGCGTCGTCGAGGCGTCGAGCACGCACGTGACGCTCCTTTTCGACGCACGCACCGTCGTCGGCGTGGGTTTCCCGTGGCGGTTCACGACGACGCTCACGTACGCGCTCACGGGCGACGGGCTCGCGGTGACGACGACGGTCGCCAACGTCGACGTCGAGGACTTCCCTGCGGGCTTCGGACACCACCCGTACCTCGTGCGCGAGCTCGTGCCGGGGCGGGGCGACGCGCTGCTCGAGCTGCCGGCGACCGGCGGGTACGCGCTCACGGACGCGGTCGCGACGGGACCGGCGGGCGTGATCCCGTCGCGTGCGGACTTCCGTGCGGCGCGCGAGCTCGGCGGACGGTTCGTCGACGACTGCCTCGTCGCGGCGCCGGGCGCGCCGGCGCGCGTCGTCTACCCGGGCGCGCGTCGCGACGGCGGGGACGTCGAGGTGCTCGTCGAGCATGACGACGTCTACGGGCACTGGGTCGTCTACGTGCCGCCGGGCCGCTCGTACTTCGCGGTCGAGCCTGCGACGCACGCCAACGGCGGGTTCGCGCTGCTCGAGGCCGGGGTGCCAGGCGCGGGCGTCCACGTGCTCGCGCCGGGCGAGGAGCTCACGGGTCGGTTCGCGCTGCGCATCCCGGTGGTGTGAGCGACGCACGGGCCCGGCGCACGCGGGGCCCCGGCTGCAGGTATGATCTGTGTGCGACGTCCCGCCAGGGGCGTCCTGCGGATGTAGTTCAATGGTAGAACTTCAGCTTCCCAAGCTGACAGCGCGGGTTCGATTCCCGTCATCCGCTCCGTCGCGAAGGCCCCGGACCACAGGTCCGGGGCCTTCGTCGTGCCCGCCCACGCACTCCCCGGGGCCAGGAATCCGCGCAGATGGCTACTAGCAGCAACCATCTGCGCGGATTCCTGGGCCGGGGGCGTGATCGGTGGAGCGGGGCCTCAGGCCTCGCGGAGAACCGCGACGACGAAGTCGCTGTCAGGCTGGTACGGCCGCAGGTCCCACGTCGCGAGGAGCACGTCCGGCACGAGGCCGGCGCGGCGGGCGTCGGCGAGGAAGGCCTGGACGGCGTAGCCGCGGCCGGTGCCGAAACCGACGACGACGCGGCCGCCGGGTGCGAGGTGCGCGTGCATGCGGGCGAGGGCGGCCTCGTGGGTGCCGTCGGCGAGGAACGTCATGACGTTACCGGCGCACACGACGAGGTCGAACGGCTCGGCGATGCCGCGTGCGGGCAGGTCCATGTCGACGAGGTCGCCGACGAGCCACGTGGGGCCGGGGTGGTCCTCCTCGGCGGCGGCGATGAGGACGGGGTCGACGTCGACGCCGACGACCGTGTGCCCGCGGGCTGCGAGGGCGCTGCCGACGCGCCCGGGCCCGCAGCCGGCGTCGAGGATGCGGGCTCCGCGCGGGAGCATGGCGTCGACAAGGCGGGCCTCGCCGTCGACGTCCTTGCCGTCGCGTGCCATGGCGCGGAAGCGCTCGACGTACCAGGTGGAGTGGTCGGGGTTGGCCTCGACGATCTCCTCCCAGCGGCTGCGGGGGTGGGTCACGGTGTCCTCCTCAGGGGTCCGAGCCATCGTCCCACGCGCTCCTCGGGGTCGACCCCGCCCAAGGGCCACCCCTTCCTCGCCCCACCCGTCCGCGCCCCGCCCGTCCGCGCCCCGCCCGTCCGCGCCCCGCCACTCCCCCGCCCCTCTCTGTTCCGATAGCCGATCGGCCCCCTTCACCTGTCCTGATCCGCTATCGAGCCCCCGACGGATTGATGCCGTTCACCCGTCGAATGGTCGGAACGCGTCGATCCGTGCCTCCGAGCTCAGCGCCCGATGTCCGATAGCCGATCCGTGCGCCTCACCTGTCCGGATCCGCTATCGAGCGCGGACCTCTGTGGCCCGATAGCCGATCCACGCTCCGGACACGCACGGATCGGCTATCGGGCCACTGCAGGGCGGGCGGAACGTCCGGTGTGTAGCGCCCTCGCGTCCGAGGGGCGAGATTCTGGAGCCGATCGCTCGGGAACGACGGCCGCAGGGCGCACCATCCCCGCATGGCGTCGTTCTTCAGCTTCCCCAACCCCGTCAACGAGCTCGCTGCGCGCACGGTCGCGGCGGGTGTCGTCGTGCTCGGCGCGGTCACGCTCCTCACGCAGTCGTGGATCCCGCTCGCGATCCTGGCCGCGGGCTTCGTCGGTCGCGTCCTCGCGGGCCCGCGCCTCTCGCTGCTCGGCTTCGTCGCGCAGCGCGTCGTCGCGCCGCGCCTCGGCCCGGCACGCCTGGTCCCGGGCCCGCCCAAGCGCTTCGCGCAGGGCATCGGCGCGACGCTCACGTCGGCAGCGGTGCTCGCGTACGCGCTCGACGCGCCGACGGTCGCGTGGGTGCTCGTCGGCCTCCTGCTCGTCGCAGCGAGCCTCGAGGCGTTCGCCGGCTTCTGCCTGGGCTGCTGGATCTTCGGCCGCCTGCAGCGCGCGGGGCTCATCCCTGCCGACGTCTGCGAGGCCTGCAACAACATCTCCCTGCGCCGTCCGGCGCCGGCTCCCACGGCCTGACGGCCCGCCTCGCCGTTCGGCTGCCGGGGCACCGGCAGCCGAACGCGCCGCCTGCACGCGGTTCTCAGTGCTGCACGCGTGTTGAAACGCGCGTGCAGGCCTGAGAACCGCATGCAGACCGCCGGCGCGAGGCGGGCACGCGGGCGCACGCCCGCTGCGTGCCCGTCGCAGCACGCCGGAGACGCTCAGGCCGCAGGTGCCCGACGACGACGGAGCCGCGCGGGCAGCCCGAGGAGCACGACGAGCAGCGCGCCGAGGACGACGAGCACGAGGGGCCGCGTCGCCCACCAGAGGCCCGACGCCGGCTCGGGGAACGGCCAGCCGGCCGCGAACCACACCGCGGTGACGACGACGTAGAGCGGCAGGTGCCAGAGGAACGCACGCAGCGACGCGTCGGCCACGCGGTCGAGCAGTGGCGCGGCGCGCGGCCCGTCGAGCCGTCCCGCGAGCGCGCGCCGCGCGAGGAGTGCGAGCGGCACCTGCGCCCACACGTGCGCGAGCGCCTGGGTCGAGGGCGGGTTCATGGGCGAGCGGTCGCCGGGCAGCCCGACCATCGACCACGACCACTCCCCTGTCGACGCGAGCAGCGCCATCGTGCCGAAGCCGGCCGCTGCCCACAGGGCGAGCGCGGGCGCACGGACGCGCGTGAGCCGCCCGTCGCGGTACGCGAACCCGAGCTGCTGCGCGAGCCCCCACACGAGGACGTAGTTGAGGTAGCCGTACCAGGGCACGTCGGTGACGATGCGGACGGCGTCGACGGCGACGGCGCCGACGCTCATGACGATCCACACGCGCCAGCCCCAGCGGGCGTCGAGCCGAAGCCCGAGCGGCGCGAGGACGACGAGCACGCCGTAGACGGCGAGGAACCACAGGGGCATGAGGACGGCGACGGCGACGGTCGCGGTGAGGCCGCGCGGCGCTCCGACGAGGAGGGCGATCCCGACGACGGCGAGCACGAGCGCGACGAACGGCACGACGGGGCCGAAGAGCCCGCGCAGGCGTCGGCCGACCCAGGCGCGCGAGCTGAGGCCGCGGGCGCGGGCGCGCGTGAGGCTCGTCGCGTTGGCGAACCCGCCGACGAGGAAGAACAGGCCGATGAGCACGAGCACCCAGGTGGCGGGCCAGGCCCAGCGCGCGCGGGCGAGGACGTTGCCGACGTGGAGCGCGCCGCCCGCGTCGACGCTCACGGCTGCCATCGTCCAGTGGCCGCAGATGACGGCGCCGAGCGCGACGGAGCGCACGAGGTCGGCGAAGCGGTCGCGGGCGAGGTCGGCGGGGGCGGTGTCGGCCGGAAGCGTGCGCGCTTCGGGAGTGGTGTCGGTCACGTGCCGAGACTAGGGCCGTCCGCCGTGTCACGTCAGGTGGTGTCACGGCTCTCCCCCGGGCGTGGGCCCGGGGGAGAGCGTGGTGAGCCGCAGCTGCCCGGGTGCGCCGGTCGACGTGCGTGGCGCGCGGTGGCGCGCCGTGCTGCGGTCGGACCCTCGGGACCGTCCTCGACGCGGCGTCGCGACCGTGCGCGCCGGTGGTGGCCGGCGTGCGCCGTCGGGGTCGTTTTCCGGTGGGTCGTCACCGTCGGGCCGTCCTGCGCACGGTGGCGCGGGGTGGTCGACGGTTCCTTGTTCCTCTGTTCTTATTCTGGTCATGCCCTGGTCGACAAGACCCCACGCGGGTGTAGTTCGGCCGTCGAGCGCACCCACAGCGTCGTGCACAGGCGGGGCCGCACGATCCCCACACCGTCCACAACCCTGTGGACAACATCTGTGGATAGGCGTCCAGCCAGTGGACACCCTCTGGGAACGCCCTGTGACGTGTCGCACCGCTGCGAGGGACCATCGTCCTGACGATCGGTGGCATCATGTCATCATGCCCAAGATCATCGGAGGGTCCCTCGCCGAGCACCGGCAGCAGACGAGGCACAAGCTCTTCACCGCGCTCGCCGCGCTCATGGACGAGCGCGGCTTCGACTCGATCACGCTCGCGGAGATCGCAGCCGCCGCTGGCATCGGACGCACCGCGGTCTACAACCACTTCCCCGACAAGGAGTCGCTGCTCGTCGGGTTCATCAACCACGAGACGGAGCAGTACGTCGCGAGCCTCGAGCGCGAGCTCGAGGACGTCGACGACCCGGTCGCGCAGATGCGCACCTACGTCCGTGCCCGCATGCGCCTCAAGCGCGTCTTCCACCTCGCTCCGGGCCCGGAGCTGCGGACGGTCGTGTCCCGCTCGACCGCCCGCCAGCTCCGCGGCCATGCAGACATCGTCGAGACGATCCTGCGCCGCATCATCGTCGAGGGGATCTCCCGCGGGCAGTTCCCCGAGCAGGACCTCGACGTCACGGTGAGCCTCGTGAACTCGTGCCTCTCGGGCCGTTCCCTCGGCGACGACGAGGCGGGCCGTGCGGCCGCGTGCCGCGCGACGGAGGCGTTCGTCCTGCGCGCCGTCGGCGCGAGGATCCCCGCGCCGACGCGCTGACCCGCCGCGCCGACCCGCGCCCCGGCGAGGAATCCGCGCTGATGGCTGCTCGGAGCAACCATCAGCGCGGATTCCTCGCCGAGAGGAAGCGCTACGCGCTCACGTCGTGCGCGTGGTGGACGAGCTCGTGCGCGGTGTAGAGCGCGAGGGTGCGGAGCGTGAAGTCGGCGCCGTCGCCGCGGCGTCCGCGTCGTTCCCACTCGTCGTCGCGCACGCCGGCGTAGGCCTGCGCGAACCATCCGGCGCGCTCGGCGATCTCGTCGGCGACGGCGAGCGGCCGGTCGCCCGCGTAGTCCTTCTCGATCGCGGCTGCGTCCTGGTCCCAGCCGGGGAACGTCGGCGCGTCCTCCTCGCGGATGTTGAGGGCGCGGGAGGCCATGACGTCGAGGACGTCGCGGACGTGGCATGCGTACTCGAGCGGTGACCAGGTGCCGGGTGCGGGCCGTGCGCGTACGTCGGTGCGCACGAGCACCTCGCGCCAGCGCAGCACGTGCTGCTCGAGCGCGTCGAGGTGCTCCTCGACGGGCCGTGCGGGGTCGAACCCGCACTCCGCGCAGGGGCGCGTGAGCACCCACGTCCAGTCCTTGTCGTCGGGCGTCACGGCGTCGTCGCTCATGGTCCTGATGCTAGGCGCACGCGGGCAGCGGGGCACGGGCACGACGCCGTGTCCCAGCTGCTGAGCGATGGGTAGGCATGCCTAAGTCGGCGAGGTATCGTGACAGATCGTCATGACGCGCGTCCATATCCCGCGCGCACCGAGACCTGCTGGAGCCTTCTGTGACCACGATCGTCGAGTCCCCCGCCCTTCCCGTCAGCGACGGGACCGCGCCGGCGACGCTCTCCGCGCTGCTGCGCGTCGGCACGCGCGAGGAGCACACGGAGGCCGAGACCATGGGGTACATCGAGACCCTCATGAGCGGCGGCTACGGCGAGCGTGGCCGCGCCGCCTACACGTCGCTCGCGGTCCAGCAGCACGCGATCTACCGGGCCCTCGAGGAAGCCGGCGCACGGATCGCGGCGACGTCCGAGGGCGCCGCCGCGGGCATCGTCCTGCCGATCCTCACGCGCACCCCGCAGATCGAGGCCGACCTCGCCGACCTCGTCGGCGCGGACTGGCCCTCGCAGATCACGTACCTGCCCGCGACGCAGCGTTATGTCGAGCGCCTTCTCGCCTCGGCGTCATCGCTCGCGACGTACGCCGCCCACGCGTACACGCGCTACCTCGGCGACCTCTCGGGCGGTCAGGTCATCAAGGTCATGCTCCAGCGCCACTACGGGCTCGGCGACGAGGGACTGCGCTTCTACACGTTCGCGGACATCGCGAAGCCCAAGGTGTTCAAGGACGAGTACCGCGCGCTGCTCGACGCGCTCCCGCTCGACGAGGACGGGCGCGCGGCCGCGGTCGCGGAGGCGCAGGAGGCCTTCCGTCTCAACCGCGCGCTGTTCGCCGAGCTCGGCCGCCTCCACCCCGTCGACTGACGGGCGGGGGTGACGTCCCGCACGCCGGACGACACTCCTCCATGGCGGCGGGTCAGGGTAGCCTAACCTCGCGACGATGCGCGCGCGTCGCCGCTCCCTCCTACCGTCCCGAGGTCCCCCATGCCCACGGTCCGCACCGCCCTGCGCCTGCCCGCGACGCTCGTCGCGGCGGCGCTCCTCGGGCTCCTGCCCTCGGCCGCGCTCGCGGTGCCCGGCACGGGCGAGGGCACGGACGGGCAGACGCTCACGGTCTCGCGGGCGACGGACCTCGACCCGACCGGCACGACCGTGACGGTCACGGGCGCGGGCTTCGAGGAGACCGTGGGCATCTACGTCGGCGTCTGCGTCGACAACGGCCCCGGTGAGCGGCCGACGCCGTGCCTGGGCGGCGTCGACATGGGCGGTGAGGGCGGCTCGTCGGCCTGGGTGTCCTCCAACCCGCCGTCGTACGGCAAGGACCTCGCGACGCCGTTCGGCGACGGCGGCTCGTTCGGGCTCGAGCTCACGGTGCAGGGCACGGACGCGAACGTCGACTGCTCCGACGCCGCGGCCGCCCCGCGCGGCTGCGTCCTCGCGACGTTCGCCGACCACACGCGACTCACGGACCGGTCCGCGGACGTCCGCGTCCCGCTGACGTTCGTCGCCGCCGGCGCCCCGGCGCCGACGGCGACGGAGCCGAGCACGACGGAGCCGAGCACGACGGAGCCGAGCACGACGGAGCGCGGCACGACGGACGCCTCCTCCCCCGCGTCGACCACGGCCACGCCGACCACGCCCGCGGCCCCCGCACCCTCGTCGACGGACGACGAGGGTGCGACGACACGCTTCTGGCTGCTCACGTCGGCCGGCCTGCTCGTCGCGGCCGTCGCGACGACGTACGCCGTCCGCCGCGTGCGCGCGGTGCGCGCGCAGGAGGACGCGGCCGCGACAGGAGCCACGGGCGCCGACGACGCGTCGCCCACCGGGTCCGGCGCATGAGCCGCCGCCCCCTCGTGGCGCTCGCGGCACTCGCCGTCGCCGTGCTCACGGCGTGCGCCCCGGGCGCAGCCGCCCCCGGCGGCACCTCCGGGGCCACGGGCGACGGCGCCTCGCCAGGGCCCCGCACTATCGCCGCCGACCCCGACCCTGTCCGGCCGCTCCCCGCACCGACGAGCCAGCACCTTCCCGCGACGGTGACGTCGGCCGACGGCGTCCGCGTGACCGTCACCGACACGAGCCGCATCCTCGCCGTCGACCTCTACGGCACGTTCAGCGAGATCGTCTTCTCCCTCGGTCTCGGCGACCGGGTCGTCGGGCGCGACATCGCGACGGGCTTCGAGGAAGCGGCGCACCTTCCCGTCGTCTCGGGCTCGAGCCACGCCCTCAACGTCGAGTCGATCCTCGCGCTCGACCCGACGGTCGTGCTCACCGACACGTCGATCGGTCCGGCCGAGGTCTTCGACCAGCTGCGGGCGGCAGGCGTCCCCGTCGTCTTCCTCGACCCCGACCGTTCGCTCGCGACGATCGACGACCACGTCCGGCAGGTCGCGGCCGCCCTCGGCGTACCGGAGCAGGGCGAGACGCTCGTCGCACGCACGGAGGCCGAGCTCGACGCGGTACGCGCGGCGGCACCGACGGGCGAGCCGCTCTCGGTGGCCTTCCTCTACCTGCGGGGCACGGCGGGCGTCTACATGCTCGGCGGCCCCGGCTCGGGCGCGGACGCCCTCGTCGAGGCGGTCGGCGCGACGGACGCCGGTACGGCTCTCGGCCTCACCTCGTCGTTCACGCCGGTGACGAGCGAGGGCATGATCAACGCGGCGCCCGACGTGCTGCTCACGATGTCCGAGGGGCTCGAGTCCGTCGGCGGGGTCGACGGTCTGCTCGCGATGCCCGGCATCGGACAGACCCCGGCGGCGTCGGCCCGGCGGGTCGTCGATGCCCCGGACACGCGCCTGCTGAGCTTCGGCCCGTCGACGGCTCGCACGGTCGCTGCGCTCGCCGAGGCGCTGTACTCGTGACCGCGCCCGCCCCGGTCCTGCCCGCGCGCCGCCGACGCGGCGTCGTGCTGCTGTGCGGGCTCGTGGTTGCGCTGCTCGCGGCCGCGACGCTCTCCGCCGTGTCCGGGCAGACGCCGGTGACGGCTGCCGAGGTCCTCGGTGCGGTCCTCCACAGGCTCGGCATCGATGCCGGTCCGTTGCCGGCGCACCCGCAGGGCGAGGCGACGCTGTGGGTCGCGCGGTTCCCCCGCATCGTCCTCGGCCTGCTCGTCGGTGCCGCGCTCGGCTGCGCGGGCGCCCTCATGCAGGGGGTGTTCGGCAACCCGCTCGCGGAGCCGGGCGTCATCGGGATCTCGTCGGGAGCCGCGGTCGGCGCGTGCCTCGTCATCGTCCTGCCGGGGTCCGTGCTCGGCGCGACAGGGTCCCTCGCCGTGGCGGGCGCCGCATTCGTCGGGGGGCTCGTCACGACGGCCGTCGTCTACGCGCTCGCACGCGCGAACGGTCGCACGGAGGTCGTCACGCTCGTCCTCACCGGCGTCGCGGTCAACGCGTTCGCTGCGGGCGTGCTCGCCTTCCTCGTCTACGTCGCCGACCCGTCGGCGCGCGAGCAGATCGTCTTCTGGCAGCTCGGCTCCCTCAACGGCGCGACGTGGCGCTCGGTCGGGATCGTCGCGCCCATGGTCGTCGCGGGGCTCGTGGGCTCGTGGCTGCTCGCGCGTCGGCTCGACCTGCTGTCGCTCGGTGAGCGCGCTGCGCGGCACGTCGGTCTCGACGTCGAGCGTCTGCGTCAGGTCGCGATCGTCCTCGTGGCCCTCCTGACGTCCGCGGGTGTCGCGTTCACGGGCATCATCGCCTTCGTGGGGCTTGTGGTGCCGCATGTCGTCCGTATGGTTGCGGGGCCGGGGCACCGGGTGCTGCTGCCGGCGTCCGCGCTCGGCGGGGCGCTCGTGCTCGTCGTCGCGGACCTCGTCGCCCGCACCGCGGTCGCCCACGCCGAGCTGCCGCTCGGCATGCTCACGTCGCTCGTCGGCGGGCCGTTCTTCTTCTGGCTCCTGCGCAGGACGCGCGCCTCCCAGGGAGGCTGGGCGTGACGCCCGGCGCGGCCCCTGCGGCCGGCGCCCGCGGCACTAGGAGCGCCGGCGCCCGCAGCGCAGGGGGCGCTGTCGCGCGCGGCCTGCGCCGGCGTGCGCGGCTGCCACTGCGCGCGGACGCCGGCACGGTCCTCGCCGCCGCCCGCGGCGTCGACCTCGCCCGTGGCGGCGTGCAGGTCCTGCACGACGTGTCGGTCGAGGTCCGCGCGGGTGAGGTGCGCGCGCTCATCGGCCCCAACGGTGCGGGCAAGTCGAGCCTGCTCGGCGTCCTCACGGGCGACCTCGAGCCCACGCGCGGCACGGTCGAGGCGGCCGGCGCGCCGCTCGCGGCGTGGTCGACGACCGAGCTCGCGCTGCGTCGCGCCGTCATGACGCAGGACGTCACGTTGAGCTTCCCGTTCCTCGTCCACGAGGTCGTCGCGATGGGCCGCGCGCCGTGGCGCGGCACCGCGGCCGCCGATGACGACGACGCAGTCGTGGCCGCGTCGATGGCGGCGACGGACGTCACGCACCTCGCCGGCCGCGCGTTCCCGACGCTCTCGGGCGGCGAGCGCGCCCGCGTCGCCCTCGCGCGGGTCCTCGCGCAGCGCGCGCAGCTGCTCATGCTCGACGAGCCGACCGCGGCGCTGGACCTGCACCACCAGGAGATGGTGCTCGCCCTCGCCCGTGATCATGCGCGGGCGGGCGGCGCGGTCGTCGTCGTCGTCCACGACGTCGGTCTCGCAGCCGCGTACGCGGATCGCGTGACGATCGTCGCGGACGGCCGTGTCGCGGGGGACGGCACGCCGGAGGAGATCCTCACCGCCGCGCGGCTGTCGGCCGTCTACGAGCATCCTGTTGAGGTCCTCCCCCATCCGCGGGGCGGCGCTCCGATCATCCTGCCGCGACGCTGACACCCCGCGGCCTCGACGCCGTGAGGAGACCGCGGGCGCACGAGGGACGGGAGCCGACCTGCGTCGGCGTCACGTCGACCCTGCGTGGGCCCGTCGATGACGTCCGTGCACGTGCCGCCAGCGTCGTCCCCACCTTCGACGGGGGAGATGTGGACGGACCCGACCAGCGTCCACCTCAAGCGTGGCGGCATCCCTGCCGATATGGTCGGGTGGAAGCTGCGCCACCGCAGCGCTCACCAGCTCAGCCCACGTGCACACGGGAGTCCATCGTGTCCCTCTCCCAGTCCGATCCGACGACGACGTCAACGTCGGCTCCCGACCCGCTCACCCTCGACTTCTCGAGCGCCGGCCCCTCCCTCGCCGAGGTGCTCGAGGGGATCATCTCCGTCCCGGAGTCCTGAGCGAGAGCCCTGGCCCTAGCCACGCGCGCGATCGACGCCTCGAACCCTCGGCGTCCCGGCGCGGGGTCAGCGACGCTTCCCCGGTCCGTCGTGCTCGGCAAGGTCGGCGAGCATCGCGTTGTACGCGTCAAGCTCGGTGTCCTCGCCGGACCTCTCGACGCGCCGGTCGCGGCGTCTCGCCGTGCGTTCGTCGTCGCGTGCCCAGCGGAACGCGACGACGACGGCGAGGAGCACGGTGGGGATCTCACCGACACCCCAGGCGACCCCACCGCCGATCTGCTGGTCGTCGAGCGCGGGCGGCCCCCATGGGCGGCCGAGCAGCCCGAACCACTCCGGGACCAGCAGCGCCGTGCCTGACATGAGCGCGACGCCGAAGAACGCGTGGAACGCCATGGTCGCGAGCAGCAGGAGCAGCCGGAGCGGGTACCCGGGGCGGGTGGGCCCGGGGTCGATGCCGATGAGGGCATTGGCGAAGAAGTATCCGGCGAGCGTGAAGTGCGCGACCATGCCGAGGTGCCCAATGTGCGTGGTGAGCGACCACTCGAACAACGGGGTGTAGTAGAAGATGATCATCGACCCCGCGAAGTTCACGGCGGCGATGACGGGGTGCGCGAAGAACCTGCCGTAGCGGGAGTGCACGATCGTGAGGAGCCACTCGCGCGGCCCGCGGGAGTCGTCGCCCCGGGCAGGGAGCGCACGCAGCGCGAGCGTCATAGGCGCGGACAGCACGAGCAGCAGGGGCACGACCATCGCCATGGTCATGTGCTGGACCATGTGGCCCGAGAAGAGGATCCGTCCGTAGACGGCTGCACCGCCGGACGTCACCCACATGAGCACGACCATGCCGGCGCACCAGGCGACGACCCGTCCGACGGGCCAGGCATCGCCACGGCGGCGGAGCCTCAGGTACCAGCGGACGTAGACGATGACGGCAGCGATGATCGCGGCGCCCAGGATCGCCTCCCACCGCACGAGGGTGAGCCACCGGGCGAGTGTCGGCTCGGGCGGCAGGGCCTCGCCCGTGACGAGCTCGGCGGGCGTCGGCGTCGCGGGAGGTTCGTCGGGCACAGGCGGCGCTGACGACGTGAGGGCGCCAGCGATGCCGGCCACGGCTCCGAGGAGGAGGGCCTCGGCGGCCATGAGTCGCCAGAAGAGCTGGCCGGCCGCCTGCGCTGATTGCTCAAGCCCGAGCCTTGCGACGACGTGCCGGCGGTGCTGCCAGCCGAGCAGTCCCAGAAGCCCGAGCCCGGCGCCCTTCGCGACGATGAGGATCCCGTAGCGGGTCGTGACGAGGTCGTCGACGGCGCCGAGTCGGACGATCGCCGAGAGCACGCCGGAGTACGCGACGAGAACGAGGCACCAGGCGGCGAGCGTCGAGAACCGCGCGACGATGTCGGCGAGCGCCGGCGCGCGTAGGCCGCCCCGGGCACGGAGGGCGACGAGCACGAGGATCCCTCCGGTCCAGGCGGCGGCGGCGACGAGGTGCACCATCATCGACGACACGGCAAGGTCGTGGCCGCTCGCGCCAGCGGTATGACCCGTGAGGGACCGAAGGGACAGCGCGCCGATGACGAGGGCGAGGCACCACGCTGAGCCGGTGGGTGTGCGCACGAGGAGCGCGAGCACCGTGACGCCCGCAGCGATGACGGCCATCGCGAGCTGGGTGCGCCCGAGGGGAACCTGGAGCACGAACTCGGCGAGCTGCGCACCGAAGTCGGCGTCGCCGCTCCGCGCGCCGAGGACGTCTGCGAATGTCGTGATGACGTCGGCGATGGCGAGGAGCGTCCACGCACCTGCGGCCGCCCCGGCGGCGGCGAGAGCGCGGTCGCGGTCACGTCCCGAGGGGAGCAGGAACGTCACGAGGAGGAGTGCCCCCACCGTCACGGACGTCGCGAGGTCGCGCAGCACCCCGATGAGCGGGAGCGCCCACCTCACGAGCGGGCCGGGGTCAGAGATGACTGCCGGGTCGAAGATTCCGGTGGTGAGGCCCGCGATGATGGCGGCGGCGATGCCGACGAGGACGGTGCCGGCGAGGACCGCGGCGCGGTAGCTGCGGACCCCTGTGCCCGTGACGTCTGGCGTGGGTGCGGCCGGGACGGCAGGGGCAGTCATGAGGCCCATCCTAGGCGCGCAGCGTCTGGTACGAGGCCGCCAGCCGCGGTACCTCCGAGGCTTGAGGCACGACGGGCCCCCTGCGCGTCGGCGCAGGGGGCCCGTGCGTGGGGTGGCTCAGACGCGCGGGGGGTCCTCGCGGTGCTCGACGATCTCGTGGTGCGAGGTGTTGGAACGCTGCGCTCCGGCGATCGCGCCGATGATGAGGGCGAGCACTCCTGCGCCCATGCAGATGTAGCCGATCATCACGAGGTCGACGCCCTCGATGCGGTCGGCGACGGCGAAGGCGAGGATGGCACCGATCACGAGGAGGAAGATTCCTGTGCCGTACTTCATGGTCGTTCCTTCCGTCGGTCTGACTGGAGGGACCATCGTCACCCGTTCGGTGCGTTCTCGCACGTCGGGAGAGGGGTGAAGAGGTTCAGCGACCTAGGTGGGCTCACCCCCCGACCCGGGGAGCGCGGCTCCGGAAGAGCCGGTCCGGCAACGACGAAGGCCCACCCCTCAACGGGGTGGGCCTTCGCGAAAGAATGTCCGGCAGCGTCCTACTCTCCCA
>NZ_JACZDF010000019.1 GCF_014852685.1 Flavimobilis rhizosphaerae | reverse complement strand
CCATGGCCAGGAAGAACTACTCCGAAGAGTTCCGTCGTCAGGCCGTCGACTTGTACGAGTCCACCCCGGGCGCCACGGTCCGCGGCATCGCCGAGGACCTCGGCATCGTGCGCGGCACGCTGCGGCACTGGCTCGAGGTCTACGGGACCGGCAAGAAGACCGCCGCTGACGGGACGTTGACCTCCAGCCCGCTGCAAGCCAAGACGTCCGCCGCGAGCTCGTCGGCACCGACGGACGAGACGCCGGAGCAGAGGATCGCCCGGCTCGAGGCCGAGAACGCGGCGTTGCGAGCGGAGACCACCAAGCTCACGACCGAGCGGGAGATCCTGCAGCGGGCGGCCAAGTATTTCGCCGGGGAGACGCGCTGGTGAGTCGCTTCCAGTTCGTCGCCGACAACTCCGCCACCTTCGAGGTGAAGCGACTGTGCGAGCTCGTGGAGATCGAGCGCTCGTCCTACTACGCCTGGCTCAAGGCCGCGCCGGCCCGCGAAGCCAGAGCAGCTGACGACGCAGCGCTGGCTGAGCGGATCAGAGCGGTCCATGCCGAGGACAACACTCAGGGCGCGCCGCGGATCACCGCCGAGCTCAACGCTCAACTCGGCGACAGCGCGGCTGCCGGTGAGCGGGTCAACCACAAGCGTGTCGCGAGGGTGATGCGCTTTGAGGGCATCCGCGGCTACGTGAAGAAGCGCCGGGTGCGGACCACGATCCCCGAGCCGTCGGGGCAGAAGTACCCCGACCTGCTCAAGCGTGACTTCACCGCCGAGCGCCCCAACGAGCGCTATGTCGGGGACATCACCTACCTGCCGCTGGCCGATGGCACGAACCTGTACTTGGCGACCGTGATCGACTGCTACTCCCGTCGGCTGGCCGGGTGGGCGATCGCCGACCACATGCGCACCGAACTCGTCGAGGACGCCCTCAAGGCCGCCGCCGCGACCCGGGGCAGCCTCAAGGGCGCCGTGTTCCACAGCGACCACGGGTCGGTCTACTGCTCGAAGGCCTACGCCACGCTCTGCCGCAAGCTCGGCGTGACCCAGTCCATGGGCGCCGTCGGATCCAGCGCGGACAACGCCCTCGCAGAGTCGCTCAACGCCACGATGAAGCGTGAGGTCCTCCAAGACGCCGCCTGCTGGAGTGACGAGCTGACCTGCCGTCGGCAGGTCTTCAGATGGCTCGTCCGCTACAACACCAAGCGACGCCACTCGTGGTGTCGCTACACCTCGCCGGTCGCCTTCGAG
>NZ_JACZDF010000018.1 GCF_014852685.1 Flavimobilis rhizosphaerae | reverse complement strand
GATCGCATACCCGACGATCCTCCCGGAGAACGCGTCCTTGATCGCACACATGTAGACCTTGCCTTCGCCTGCTTGGATTCCAGCAGTCGTCGCAACACTAGCGGCGAGGAGCGGAGATGCCGGAGAGGAAGTACACGGAGCAGCAGAGGTTGGCGTTCCTGGCGTTGATTGATCGGGGTGGGTCGGTGCGGGCGGCTGCGCTGGCCGCCGGAGTGAGTCCGGATCGCGGCTACCGATGGATGAAGCAGGCGGGGCTGTCGACGCCGCGAAGCACGCAGCGCAAGCACACCCCGGAGGACAAAGCAGAGTTCTTCCGGCGGCTCGCCGTGAGCGGCAATGTTTCGGCGGTAGCACGCGAACTCGGCTTCAACCGGGTCACCTGCTACGCCTGGGCGCATAAGACGGGGATCTTCACGGGTGCTTACGCGGACGCGAAGCGGCAAGAGTTCCTCAAACTTCGACGCGAGGGCGTATCGCGCCGTGAGGCCGCCCAGCGGTTGGGCGTCGAATCCCATCAGGCGCTGGACTGGGACAAAGGCATCCGCGTGTTCTCGAAGGGTCGGATCTACCCTGACGGCAGAGTGGTGCTCTACCGGCCCGAGGAGGTCCTGGCGAACGTGAAGAACCCGAGAACCGCATGGGTGCAAGGCGAACGCGTCCCCATTGCCCGCGTTGAGCAGGTCATCGATGCCCGCTACCTCAGCCTCCTCGAGCGAGAACGGCTGAAAGATCTGATGATGACGGGTCTGTCGATCCGGAAGATCGCGGCGATGATGGGGCGGGCGCCTTCGACGATTAGCCGTGAAGTGAGACGCAACACCGTCAGCAGGAGCGGCTATCTGCCTCACACGGCGCACCGCGTCTCCGTGAAGCGGCGTGAGCGCCCGCGGGCAGCGAAGCTCGCGGTCGACGGCCCGTTGCGGGACTATGTCGCCGCCAAGCTCAAGAAAAGATGGTCTCCGGAGCAGATCCGTCATCGGCTTCAGCGAGACTTTCCCCATGACCCGGGGATGCGCGTGAGCTGCGAGACGATCTATCAGGCCATCTACGTCCACGCGCATGGAGAGCTCAGACGTGAGTTGGCAGGCTCACTGCGTCGAGGTCGTTCGCGCCGCAAACCGCACCGCAACCCGCAGACGCGCACGAGCAGGTTCATCGACGAGATGACACCGATCTCAAAGCGCCCCGCCGACGTCGAAGCCCGCACGATTCCAGGGCATTGGGAAGGCGACCTGATCGTCGGCGCCGGCAACGGTTCAGCCGTCGCGACTCTCGTTGAAAGGGCCACACGCTACGTGGTCCTGGGCCATCTCCCGATCGAGCGCACTGCTGATGCTGTTCGCGACAGCCTCATCGCCGCCCTGCAGAGGATGCCGACCGCGATGAAGAAGACCCTCACCTGGGATCAGGGAGCGGAGATGAGCGAGCACCGGGCCTTCTCCCTCGCCACGGACATGGCGGTCTACTTCTGCGAACGGGCCTCCCCCTGGCAGCGCGGCACGAACGAGAACACCAACGGGCTGCTCCGGCAGTATCTCCCCAAAGGCACAAACCTCCGCACCCACGACGCCGGCGCCCTCGCCGCGATCGCCGAAGAACTGAACGACCGACCACGCAAGGCGCTGGACTGGGACACACCGACCGAACGGATGAGTGCTTTACTGAACCCCGGATAGTTCACACCGTTGCGACGACTGCTGGAATCCAAGCTGTCGTGTGCTCGGTGATGTCGGTCAACCACAGCTCGTCGGAGCGCTGCGCAGCAAAGACATGCCGTGTG
>NZ_JACZDF010000017.1 GCF_014852685.1 Flavimobilis rhizosphaerae | reverse complement strand
AACCAGCCGTGCTCCTGGCGGAACAACTGGCACACCAGAGGTTAGTCCGTCCCGGTCCTCTCGTACTAGGGACAGGTCTTCTCAAATTTCCAACGCGCGCAGCGGATAGGGACCGAACTGTCTCACGACGTTCTAAACCCAGCTCGCGTACCGCTTTAATGGGCGAACAGCCCAACCCTTGGGACCTACTCCAGCCCCAGGATGCGACGAGCCGACATCGAGGTGCCAAACCATGCCGTCGATATGGACTCTTGGGCAAGATCAGCCTGTTATCCCCGGGGTACCTTTTATCCGTTGAGCGACGGCGCTTCCACAAGCCACCGCCGGATCACTAGTTCCGACTTTCGTCCCTGCTCGACCTGTCAGTCTCACAGTCAAGCTCCCTTGTGCACTTGCACTCGACACCTGATTGCCAACCAGGCTGAGGGAACCTTTGAGCGCCTCCGTTACATTTTAGGAGGCAACCGCCCCAGTTAAACTACCCACCAGGCACTGTCCCTGATCCGGATCACGGACCGAGGTTAGGTATCCAGAGCGACCAGAGTGGTATTTCAACGATGACTCCACCGACACTGGCGTGCCGGCTTCACAGTCTCCCACCTATCCTACACAAGCCGCACCGAACACCAATACCAAGCTATAGTAAAGGTCCCGGGGTCTTTCCGTCCTGCTGCGCGTAACGAGCATCTTTACTCGTACTGCAATTTCGCCGAGTTCGCGGTTGAGACAGCGGGGAAGTCGTTACGCCATTCGTGCAGGTCGGAACTTACCCGACAAGGAATTTCGCTACCTTAGGATGGTTATAGTTACCACCGCCGTTTACTGGGGCTTAAATTCTCAGCTTCGCTCCGAAGAGCTAACCGGTCCTCTTAACCTTCCAGCACCGGGCAGGCGTCAGTCCGTATACATCGTCTTGCGACTTCGCACGGACCTGTGTTTTTAGTAAACAGTCGCTTCCCCCTGGTCTCTGCGGCCCTCAAACGCTCCCCTGGCAAGCAGGTTCACGCCTCAGGCCCCCCTTCTCCCGAAGTTACGGGGGCATTTTGCCGAGTTCCTTAACCACGATTCTCTCGTCGCCTTAGTATTCTCTACCTGACCACCTGAGTCGGTTTAGGGTACGGGCGGCTCAAGCCTCGCGCCGAGGTTTTTCTAGGCAGCATAGGATCATCGACTTCCCTTTACGGTCCCCGTCAGCTCTCAGGCACATGAACGGCGGATTTGCCTACCGTTCGCCCTACAGCCTTGGACACGGTCTACCATCGCCGTGCTTCGACTACCTTCCTGCGTCACCCCTCGCGCTGACCTACTACCGGATTGGTTCACGGCCTCACCGGAGCACCGGTCCCCCGAAGGGAACATGGTGCCGGATCGGGCGTTTAGCATCACCGGATTCGATCTTGGCGGCTCTTCGCCGGTACGGGAATATCAACCCGTTGTCCATCGACTACGCCTGTCGGCCTCGCCTTAGGTCCCGACTAACCCAGGGAGGATGAACCTGGCCCTGGAACCCTTGGTCATTCGGCGGACGGGATTCTCACCCGTCATTCGCTACTCATGCCTGCATTCTCACTCGTGTAGGCTCCACCACTGGGTTCCCCCGCGGCTTCAACGCCCACACGACGCTCCCCTACCCATCCACACGCCTGGACCACGAAGGCCTAGCAAATGTGTGAATGCCACAGCTTCGGCGGTGTACTTGAGCCCCGCTACATTGTCGGCGCGGAATCACTTGACCAGTGAGCTATTACGCACTCTTTCAAGGGTGGCTGCTTCTAAGCCAACCTCCTGGTTGTCTGTGCAACTCCACATCCTTTCCCACTTAGCACACGCTTAGGGGCCTTAGCTGGTGGTCTGGGCTGTTTCCCTCTCGACTACGGAGCTTATCCCCCGCAGTCTCACTGCCACGCTCTGGCTTGCCGGCATTCGGAGTTTGGCTGACGTCAGTAACCTGGTGAGGCCCATCGGCCATCCAGTAGCTCTACCTCCGGCAAGGAACGCGTGACGCTGCACCTAAATGCATTTCGGGGAGAACCAGCTATCACGGAGTTTGATTGGCCTTTCACCCCTACCCACAGCTCATCCCCCCAGTTTTCAACCTAGGTGGGTTCGGTCCTCCACGCGGTCTTACCCGCGCTTCAACCTGGCCATGGGTAGATCACTCCGCTTCGGGTCTAGACCCAGCGACTCATGCGCCCTATTCGGACTCGCTTTCGCTACGGCTTCCCCACACGGGTTAACCTCGCCACTGAGCACTAACTCGCAGGCTCATTCTTCAAAAGGCACGCGGTCACCCCTGCTAAGGAGGCTCCCACGGTTTGTAAGCACACGGTTTCAGGTACTATTTCACTCCCCTCCCGGGGTACTTTT
>NZ_JACZDF010000016.1 GCF_014852685.1 Flavimobilis rhizosphaerae | reverse complement strand
TCGCAGCAGCCGCCTGATCGGCGCAGAGCGACAGCCTACCTCTGACTGCCGCCAATCTTTGCAACAGAGCCCGCAGACACGCCGTTGACCAGCACGTATACCCTTGGCGTCTCATCGGATGCATCATTGACTCATTGGATGCAACCGCGGAACGAGGTGTCGGATGCACGTCGACGGTGTGGGTCGGGTCTCGGTGGTGCCCTCGCTGCCGGTCCTTCGGCCCGAGGAGCAGGTGCTCCAGCTCATGCTGGACGGCTGGCGCAACCAGCAGCTCTCCAGGAACCTGCAGTTCGCGACGATCGAGCAGCGGCTGCGCTGTGTGCGCCGGTTCGTTGAGCACATGAACGAGGATCCGTGGAACTGGACGCCGGCGATGGTCGAGGAGTTCTCGGCCGACCTGCGCACCGTCCGACACGTCTCTCGCTCCACGCTGCGCAGCTACCACTCTGCGCTTCGGGCGTTCACGAGCTACGTCAGCAACCCCGACTACGGATGGGACCGGGTCTGCGAGCAGTACTTCGGCACCCACCCGGCGCAGGTCTTCTTCGACTGGAACTCCGCACCGCACGTCCAGGAGTACGACGGCGGACCCACGAAGCGTCCCTACACGCGGTCCGAGCTCGATCGACTCTTCGTCTACGCCGACGATGAGGTCGAACGCATGGGGCGGTCGGGACGCAAGGGCTGGCAGGCGGCCTATCGCGATGCGGTCATGATGAAGATCGCCTACGCCTACGGCCTCCGCTTCAACGAGTTGCGACACCTGCAGCTCGTCGACTTCGCCCGCAACCCGCATGCGCGCGAGTTCGGCCGGTTCGGCGTCTGCAAGGTCCGCTACGGCAAGTCAAAGCGCTCCTCGCCCTACAAACCCCGCAGCGTGCTCACCGTCTGGCGATGGACGCCTCCGATCCTCGAGGACTGGCTCGCCAACGGTCGCGGTGAGCCCGACACACTCGACCTGTTCCCCAGCGAACGCGGCGGCCTGGTCGGAGAACCGGCGCTGCTGCGCCGGCTACGCCGCTACTGCGACGAGCTCGGACTTTCGGACGGGCTCGATCTGCACTCGTTCCGACGCTCCTACGCTACGCATCTGTTGGAGGCTGGCTGGGACCCACGGTTCGTCCAGGACCAGATGGGGCACGAGTACGCCTCGACGACCGGCATCTACCAGTTCGTCGGCGACGAGTTCCGGCGCAGCACGCTCCGCAGCGCTCTCGACAGGACCGTCAACGAGGCCCTGGCCCGCACCACGAAGGATGGAACACCATGAAACGCAAGGTCGACTACCAGTGGCGCCTGGCCGAGCTGATGGCGGCCAGAGGTCTGCACAACACGACCGATCTCATCCCGCTGCTCGGCGAACGGGACATCACGCTCTCCCGACCGCAGGTCTACCGCCTCGTCAATCAGCGGCCGGAGCGCGTCTCGCTCCAAGTTATCGCCGCACTCTGCGACATCTTCGAGTGCACACCAGCCGATCTGGTCACGACAACCGCCGCGGACGTCCGGCGCCGGAAGACCGCGACCGAGCCCGGCTCCAACGTCGTCAGCCTCGACCGATCAGTTCGACCCCGGCGCGCGAACATTCTCGACGAGTAGGGATGGCTGCCGTGGCGAGTCGAGGACCAGCAGGCCTGTCCCCCCGCTCCACCATCCAGGGTCGTCCACGCATCACCTCGACGACCGGGAACCCGTGCGCACGCTGCGGCCGCAAGATCCCGCGGGTCGCCGTCACATGGCCGGAGGGCCGGCTCTGCAACATCTGCTACTACAACGCCGTCCACACCCGAGGCGTCTGCCCGGAGTGCCTCCAAGACCGCCTGCTACCAGGACCCGCAAGCGCCGGCGGCGGTCCGATCTGCGCGACCTGCGCGGAGATCCCCCACGACTTCCATTGCGACAGCTGCGACACCGAAGCCGGGCATCACCGAGGGCGGCTCTGCGCCCGATGTGCGCTTCGCGCCGACCTCCACCAGGTCCTCGGCGGCGAGCCGGAACACCCCGCTCTGCGCGGTCTGGTCGACGCGCTATGCGCATCCGAGCGACCCGAGTCGATCCTCGTCTGGAAGCGATCCCCCAAGGTCCAGACGCTCCTGCGTGGCCTTGGCGACGGCACGATCCCGATCTCCCACGAAGGCCTCGACGCCGTTCCCGGCAAGCCGACCGAACACATCCGAGCACTCCTGCAACATCACGGCCTACTCCCCTACCGCGATGCCTACCTGCACCGATTCGAGGAGTGGATCGCCGTCAAGTTAGAAGGGCTCCCCGCCGAGGTCCGTCAGCCCGTCCAGCACTTCGCGACCTGGCACCACCTACGCAACATCCGCGCCAAATCCGAAGCAGGCGCCAACACGCGCGGCCCGGTGCACTCAGCGAAGCAAGAGATCACCGAGACAGTCAAGTTCCTGACCTGGCTGCACCAGACACACCACCGCACCGCCGCGACCTGCACCCAGCAAGACGCCGACGAGTGGCTGGCAGGCGGACCGACGGGGCCTGACCCCGGTTCTTGGACACGCTGAATCCAGCACCTGGTGCTGGGGAAGCGAGATGATCGAAGAA
>NZ_JACZDF010000015.1 GCF_014852685.1 Flavimobilis rhizosphaerae | reverse complement strand
CTACACCGCTACGCTGCGACCTGCTGCGTAATCACACCCCGTGTCCAAGATCCGGGGGTAGGGCCCCCGCCAGCGCGCGAGTGGTGAAGCCATCGAGCCCAGTCTCGTCGAGCACCTGCCGGGCCCCGAGCAACACGGACGTGCGGTCGAGACGCTTCCGGTGGTGAGTCATAGTTGCACTTTATCATCGATAACTTTATCTTAGATAAAGTGACTGCTCGCTACTCTCATCATGGAATCCTGACAGCCGTGCTCATCACGGCGACCCTCGATGCTGCAGGGCTGGGCCTCGTGATGCCGATCTTGCCTACCCTTCTCGACCAGGTCGGTGCCCCCGACGACATGATCCCACTGCACGTCGGACTACTGACAGCGCTCTATGCGATCATGCAGTTTCTTTGCGCCCCGATCCTTGGCCGACTCTCTGACCGTTTCGGACGCCGCCGCGTGCTTGTCGCCTCCCTCGCAGGCGCGACGATCGACTACCTCGTGCTCGCACTGACGGACACGCTGTGGGTCTTTTACCTCGCCCGCGCGGTTGCAGGCATTACCGGCGCCACGAACGCCGTCACCGCGACGGTGATCGCCGACATTACTCCGCCGGATCAGCGCGCAAAACGCTACGGGTGGCTCGGCGCATGCTACGGCGGTGGCATGATCGCGGGTCCGGCCATTGGCGGTCTTTTCGGCGGGGTCTCACCGCATCTGCCATTCCTCGTCGCCGCCGCGCTCGCCGGAATCACCCTCGTACTCAGCGCGAGTCTTCTGCGTGAGACGCGGCCACCGGGCAGCAACGGCTCGCACGCACAGCAACCCGGTACGGCGAAGCGAACCGCAGTGCCGGGGATGCTTATCCTTCTCGCAGTCTTCGGCATCGTGCAGTTCATCGGCCAAGCACCAGGCTCCACCTGGGTGCTCTTCACGCAGCAGCGCCTCGACTGGAACCCCGTCGAAGTCGGCGTTTCGCTATCCATCTTCGGAATGGTGCAAGTATTCGTGCAGGCGGCACTGACCGGACGCATCGTGTCCCGGATCGGCGAGACCCGGGCGATCCTCGTCGGTATCGCCGCAGACGCCATTGGGCTCATCGGCCTTGCCCTCATCGCCAGCACATGGGCGATGCTACCGATCCTCGCAGCGCTCGGACTCGGCAGCATCACGTTGCCCGCACTGCAGACGCTGCTCTCGAGACGCGCGCCCGAGCAGCAGCAGGGACGCCTGCAGGGAACACTTGCAAGCCTGAACAGCCTCACCTCGATCATCGGCCCGGTCACCTTCACCGGCATTTTCGCACTCACCCGAACGAATGCAGACGGCACCCTCTGGATCTGCGCCGCAGCGCTCTACGTTCTCTGCGCCCTCCTGATGATCCGTGAGACATGCGCCTCACGGCGATCTCGATAACCGCGCTAAGGTGCCATCCCGATGCGACGGGATCGCTCTGCCACCAGTCAAGTCTCCCGTAGCCGGTATGAGCTGACAAGCACGGATATGGTGACTCGCTCGGGCAGGTCGTCGTCCGAGACCTCTGCCGGGGTGATGTGCCGCGCACTCGGCGTCATTCCGAGCAGATCGCGAGCCGTTTGCGGTTCAATCTCTGCGATGTAGCCGACGTGTTGATCTCGCTCCTGTTCGAAGAACGGTGCCAGGGCGTCATGCAGGCGTTGCTCCTTGGAAACATCGATAGTCACCGAGTCGGGCACATCGCGGCGCAACTCGGCCAGGTGGTCGACCGTCGGACGCACCACGATCAGGCTGCCGTTCGGGCGGAGGACCCGGTGAAACTCGCCGGGGTTGCGCGGAGCGAACATGTTCAGCACAGCATCCACCGACTGGTCGGCCAACGGATACGGGCGGAACACGTCCCAGCTCGCTGCGGCTGCTCGCTCGTGGACGCGCGCAGCGACCCGCAGCGCACGCACCGAGGAGTCAAGCCCCAGGCCGCGAGCCCCGGTCACTTTGTCGAGCGCACCGGCGAGGTAGTAGCCGGTACCACAGCCAACATCGAGAACTATGCCATCACGAGGGATCGTATGAGACACCATCGTCGAGACGGCCCGGCGTATCGGCTCGTAGGCGCCGGTCGCGAGGAAACGTTCTCGAGCTTGGATCATCGGCGCATCATCCCCGCTGATCGCATTAGTCCCAGACAGTAGGCTGACGTAGCCGTGCCGAGCGATGTTGAAGGTGTGTCGCTGACGACAACGCAGTGCCCCCGGTGTCAGTTCGAGGCGACCGGCGCAGATCGGGCACCGGAGTGAGTCACGGATAGCGCTGAGGCCAGGTGCGGCCAGGGCTGACATGATGGTCTACCTCTCTTCGGTCGAACGACGGTGTCAAAGACGATCTCGGCCTTCTGGGGGCGAGACAACGACTCTCACACAGTCATCGGCGGTCTTGTGGGATCCGGAGTTGGAAAGTTGGTTGAAGTCTTAGGAGCCGTCTTGCACATTTACGGGTACAGGACTGCCTTACACGGGGTATCCGTAGCGAAGTAGCAAGATGATTCCGGACGCAATCGCGAAGACGAGAAACGTCAAAGCAATCCAGGGGCATGCCCAGCGGCTGGTCGCATACGTACCACGCTTCAGAGGTGGAAACATGGTGACGAGACCGGGCCCTACCCCCGGATCTTGGACACGGGGTGTGATTACGCAGCAGGTCGCAGCGTAGCGGTGTAGCCGGT
>NZ_JACZDF010000014.1 GCF_014852685.1 Flavimobilis rhizosphaerae | reverse complement strand
TCGCAGCAGCCGCCTGATCGGCGCAGAGCGACAGCCTACCTCTGACTGCCGCCAATCTTTGCAACAGAGCCACCCAGTGGACATAAGCGGCTCTTCGCCGTTGCGGTGGGGAGTGACGGGTCCGACGGGTTGAGCATCAGGTAGGGGTCGAGGTCCTCGAGAATCAGGAGCGACCAAGCAACCTGATCGATCTCGAGGACCTCGACGTGTCTCACGCTACGGGGTGCGCCGACGCGCGCCCAACTACTGACCCCTGCGTTCGCTGTGACATTCTGCTCGGCCTGGACGGCGTCCGGGTCGAGGCTGTGACGCGGAGCTCGACCGCGATGCGAGTGATGGTCTCCACACCCTGGCAGCTGATGGGGTGCCCGGACTGCGGGGGCGTCGCGGTCAGCCGAGGACGGAGGATGCGGGTGCTGCGCGACGTGCCGCACGGCGACGTGGGGGTGCAGGTCGCCTGGCGGCAGCGACGCTGGCGCTGCACGGAAGCGGCTTGCCCGCGCGGCACGTTCGTCGAGCAGCTCCCGGTCCTGGTCGCCGCCCGCGGGGTGCTCACCCGCCGGGCGGTGACGTGGGCCCTCGGGCAGCTGCGCCGTGAGCACGCCACGATCGCGGGGCTCGCCCGCCGCCTCGGGGTCGGGTGGGCGACCCTGTGGCGCGCGGTCAAGCCCGAGCTGGAACGTCTGGCTGCGGACCCGGTCCGGTTCGCGGGCGTCACCTCGTTGGGCGTCGACGAGCACATCTGGCACCACGGCGACGTGCGTGAGCGCGGACCCAAGGAACTGACCGGGATGGTCGATCTGACGCGCGACAGCCACGGGCGCATCCACGCCCGGCTCCTTGATCTGGTCCCAGGCCGCTCGAAGAAGGCCTACGCCGACTGGCTCACCGACCGCGGCCCCGCGTTTCGCGCGGCCATCGAGGTCGCTGCGCTGGACCCGTTCGGCGGCTACAAGGCGGCGATCGACGCCGAGCTCGCCGACGCCAGGGCGGTCTTGGATGCGTTCCATGTCGTCAAGCTCGGCACCCAGGTCGTCGACGAGGTCCGCCGCCGCGTCCAGCAGGACACCACCGGGCACCGCGGCCGCAAGGGCGACCCGCTGTTCGGTATCCAGACGATCCTGCGCGCCGGGGCCGAGAACCTCACCGACCGCCAGGTCGCGCGCCTGGAACGTGCGATCGGTGCGGACGAGGCGCACGAAGAGGTCTACGTCGCGTGGCGCTGCGCTCAAGACCTCCGAGCCGCCTACCGCTCCAAGGACGCTACCGTCGGGCGCGGCCGCGCTGAGAAGATCCTTACTTCGTTCCACACCTGCCCGATCCCCGAGGTCGCCCGTCTCGGACGGACTCTGCGGCGTTGGCGTGAGGCGTTCCTGGCCTACTTCGACACCGACCGGGCGAACAACGGTGGCACCGAGGCCGTCAACGGCATCATCGAACTTCACAGGCGGCTGGCCCGCGGCTACCGCAACCGCGACAACTATCGGCTGCGGATGTTGCTCGCCGCCGGCGGCCTCCTCAGCTGACCCCCCACCGCATCGACGAAGAGCCACATAAGCCTGTTCGGTTCGTAAGCTATAATGCAAGTAGCGTATGCGCTCACGCAACTGGTCCAGAACCTTGACCGAACGCAGCGGTGGTAACGGCGCAGTGGCGGTTTTCATGGCTTGTTATGACTGTTTTTTTGTACAGTCTATGCCTCGGGCATCCAAGCAGCAAGCGCGTTACGCCGTGGGTCGATGTTTGATGTTATGGAGCAGCAACGATGTTACGCAGCAGGGTGACGGTGTTCGGCATTCTGAATCTCACCGAGGACTCCTTCTTCGATGAGAGCCGGCGGCTAGACCCCGCCGGCGCTGTCACCGCGGCGATCGAAATGCTGCGAGTCGGATCAGACGTCGTGGATGTCGGACCGGCCGCCAGCCATCCGGACGCGAGGCCTGTATCGCCGGCCGATGAGATCAGACGTATTGCGCCGCTCTTAGACGCCCTGTCCGATCAGATGCACCGTGTTTCAATCGACAGCTTCCAACCGGAAACCCAGCGCTATGCGCTCAAGCGCGGCGTGGGCTACCTGAACGATATCCAAGGATTTCCTGACCCTGCGCTCTATCCCGATATTGCTGAGGCGGACTGCAGGCTGGTGGTTATGCACTCAGCGCAGCGGGATGGCATCGCCACCCGCACCGGTCACCTTCGACCCGAAGACGCGCTCGACGAGATTGTGCGGTTCTTCGAGGCGCGGGTTTCCGCCTTGCGACGGAGCGGGGTCGCTGCCGACCGGCTCATCCTCGATCCGGGGATGGGATTTTTCTTGAGCCCCGCACCGGAAACATCGCTGCACGTGCTGTCGAACCTTCAAAAGCTGAAGTCGGCGTTGGGGCTTCCGCTATTGGTCTCGGTGTCGCGGAAATCCTTCTTGGGCGCCACCGTTGGCCTTCCTGTAAAGGATCTGGGTCCAGCGAGCCTTGCGGCGGAACTTCACGCGATCGGCAATGGCGCTGACTACGTCCGCACCCACGCGCCTGGAGATCTGCGAAGCGCAATCACCTTCTCGGAAACCCTCGCGAAATTTCGCAGTCGCGACGCCAGAGACCGAGGGTTAGATCATGCCTAGCATTCACCTTCCGGCCGCCCGCTAGCGGACCCTGGTCAGGTTCCGCGAAGGTGGGCGCAGACATGCTGGGCTCGTCAGGATCAAACTGCACTATGAGGCGGCGGTTCATACCGCGCCAGGGGAGCGAATGGACAGCGAGGAGCCTCCGAACGTTCGGGTCGCCTGCTCGGGTGATATCGACGAGGTTGTGCGGCTGATGCACGACGCTGCGGCGTGGATGTCCGCCAAGGGAACGCCCGCCTGGGACGTCGCGCGGATCGACCGGACATTCGCGGAGACCTTCGTCCTGAGATCCGAGCTCCTAGTCGCGAGTTGCAGCGACGGCATCGTCGGCTGTTGCACCTTGTCGGCCGAGGATCCCGAGTTCTGGCCCGACGCCCTCAAGGGGGAGGCCGCATATCTGCACAAGCTCGCGGTGCGACGGACACATGCGGGCCGGGGTGTCAGCTCCGCGCTGATCGAGGCTTGCCGCCATGCCGCGCGAACGCAGGGGTGCGCCAAGCTGCGGCTCGACTGCCACCCGAACCTGCGTGGCCTATACGAGCGGCTCGGATTCACCCACGTCGACACTTTCAATCCCGGCTGGGATCCAACCTTCATCGCAGAACGCCTAGAACTCGAAATCTAACGTCCGTTCGGGCATCGAGGTCCATGTCGGGGTGGGACGGGCCCGTGGCTTCAAGATCACTTGCAGTCCGACCGCGATGTCTTGGTTGCGCGAGAGGTTGTCGATATGGCTCTGTTGCAAAAATCGTGAAGCTTGAGCATGCTTGGCGGAGATTGGACGGACGGAACGATGACGGATTTCAAGTGGCGCCATTTCCAGGGTGATGTGAGGCTCTGTTGCAAAAATCGTGAAGCTTGAGCATGCTTGGCGGAGATTGGACGGACGGAACGATGACGGAT
>NZ_JACZDF010000013.1 GCF_014852685.1 Flavimobilis rhizosphaerae | reverse complement strand
ACGCCTGGCCGCCGCCCTCGACACCCTCGCCACCCGCCCCCACCTCACACTCGTGGAGACCGCATGACCACCCTCGAGCCGCTGCCGGCCTCGTGGGCCGAGGCACTCACGCGCGCGCACCGCCACATGGCAGCCACCGGCGCGTCGCGCTCGACCCTCGCCCTGCGCCGCTCTCAGCTGCGCAACTTCGCGAGTGCCTGCCGTCACCTCGCGCCGGCCGACGTGACAGCCGAGGACCTGGCCGCCTGGATCGGCCACGGCGCACCCGCGCCCGAGACACGACGCACGCGCCGCTCGTCGCTCGTCGCGTTCTTCGACGCTGACCCGGCCACTGCCGGCGCGGCCAACCCCGCGCGCCGTCTCGCGCAGGTGGCACCCTCCAACCCTCGCCCACGCCCCGTGGGAGACACCGACTACCGGGCCGCCCTCGCCAGCGCCGACGACCGCGAGGCACTCATGCTGCGCCTCGCCGCCGAGGTTGGCCTACGTCGTGGCGAGGTCGCGCGCGTGCACTCGCGCGACCTGCTCGAGGACGACGACGGCTGGACCCTACTCGTGCATGGCAAAGGCGCCCGAGACCGATTCGTCCCCTTGACCGACGCCCTCGCCGCGACACTGCGCGCCCTGCCCGCCGGCTACGCGTTCCCCGACCGCGACGCCGGCCACCTCACGCCAGCGCACGTCGGTCGCATCGTCGGACGGCTGCTGCCGTCCGGCGTCACCATGCACGCGCTCCGGCACCGCTTCGCCACCCGCGCCTACCGGCTCGAGCACGACCTGTTCGTCGTCCAACAGCTGCTCGGCCACACGTCGCCCACCGTCACTCGCCGCTACGTCCAGACGACCCGCAACGACATGCGTCGCGCCGTCGTCGCCCTCGAGAGGAAGCACTCATGACCACCACCTGGAACCGCACGCTCGAGGCGTTCAACGCTGCGCTCCACGCGCGCGGCAAAGGCTCGTCGGCTCGCAAGACGACCGAGCGCGTGCGCCGCATGGCGAATGCCACCACGGCCGGCCCGTGGGAAGTGACGGCCGCGCAGGTGCACGCATGGCTCGCCAGCCTCACCGTCTCGCCCGACACTCGCCGCAGCTACGAGGCAGCCGTGCGCGCGTTCTACGAGTGGGCGATCTCGGACGGCCGCACGGACCACAACCCTGCCCCGACCCGCACGACACGCCCCGGCCCCGCGCCCCGCACGACCTCGCCCGCCTGGACCGCGTGGCTCGAGGCGTGGCAAGCACACCTGCGCGCCGCCGGTGCGTCCGAGGAGACCGTGCACCTGCGCGTCCGGCACCTCAAGCACGTTGCGAGGTCGCTGCGCCTGGACCCCGCCGACGTGACGACCGATGCGCTCGTGGCATGGATGGCCGGATCCGAGATGAGCGCCGAGACCCGACGCGCATACCGCTCGAGCCTGCGCGCCTGCTACTCATGGGCGTTCGCAACCTCGCGCACGTCCAACGACCCCGCCGCCAGCCTTCCCCGGGTCCGGCCGGCGCACCCGTCACCACACCCGGCCTCGGCCCGCGCGTATGAGGGCGCCCTGGCCGGTGCCGACGACCGAGAGACCCTCATGCTGCGCCTGGCCGCCGAGCTAGGCCTACGTCGTGGCGAGGTCGCGCGCGTGCACTCGCGCGACCTGCTCGAGGACGACGACGGCTGGACCCTGCTCGTGCGCGGCAAGGGCCAGCGGGACCGCGTGATCCCGCTACCGGACGGCCTCGCCGCGACCCTGCGCGCCCTGCCCGCCGGCTATGCGTTCCCCGGCGGCGACAACGGCCACCTCTCGCCCGCGTACATCGGCAAGATCGTCAGCCGGCTGCTGCCGTCCGGCGTCACCATGCACGCGCTCCGGCACCGCTTCGCCACCCGCGCCTACGGCCTGGACCGCGACGTGTTCACCGTCCAACAGTTGCTCGGCCACGCCTCACCGGCCACCACCCGCCGGTACGTCCAGGTGCCCCGAGCGACGATGCGCAGCACCGTCAACGCCCTGGCGTGAATCCACAGACACGATGGGGGCACGCGGGACCATGCCGGTACGTGCTGGCATACTCGAGCGCATGAACCGGACCGACCTCGAGCTAGTGGCGCCGTCGCCCGACGACGCCCTTGACTCGTCATGGTCGTTCGCTGAACTAGCGTCCTGGCTGGCCGACGATTCGCGCCCCACGCGCGCCGAGCGCCGCGCCCGCCACGCGGCCCCTGCGCGCCCCGACCATGGGACGCTGCCGAGCCAGTTCGGTGCACGGAACCCGCTGCCGCGCCACCTCACCGTCGCAGCGATTGACCGCAACGCTGCGCGCGGCCGTGGCACCTCGAGCACCGAGGTCCCCGAGGACTTCGACGACTACCAGTGGAGCGTCCTGGGAATGGGCGAGGCTGCTCGCCTCTTTGCCGAGGACCGCACGCGCCGCGCGCTCCACCACGCCGCGACCGCGGAACTGACGACCCCGGACGACCCGGCTGCGACTGTGCAGCTCGAGGACGACGAGCACGCCCCGCTCGAGCGTGAGCCGCTCGAGCCGCCGCCCATGCGCACACTTCGTCTCGTGCTGACAAGGGCCGTTCTCTCCGCTGCTCCCCCGCTGGCATCCCGCCGGCGGGGATCCGCAGCGACGGTCCTTCGCGCCGCCTGACCGCGACGCCCACGACCCCACCACCGGCACAGTCTCCACACGCCCAGGCGGCGCACTAGGAGACACCCCGATGCCCAAGAACGCCACGACCGCGACGGTCGCGACGACCCTGCCCGACCTGCTGACCCGAGCCGAGGCAGCCGACGCCGCACGCGTCAGCCTCGGCACCCTCAAGCGCTGGATCGCCGCCGGCCACCTCCCGACCGTCCGCCCCGGCGGCCGCGTGCTCGTGCGCCGCGACGCGCTCGCCGCATACCTCGAGGCCTGCTCGACCACGGCCACAGCCGGCCCGCTGGCTGGCCGCCGAGCATGAGCGCGGCTGGCGCCCTCACGCCAGCCGCGACCCCATCGAACACCACCACCCGCAAGGTGCGTGGCCACGATGGGTAACGCGCTCGTGCAGGAGATGACCGCCTGGAACCCGGTACTGCGCACACCCGCAGGATCCCCCGACGTCCGGGCCATGCTCGCCCTCACCTTCATGGCGTCGACAGCCCTCGACCGCGACAGCGACAACATGCCGGCCCGCATGTACTTCGCCGGCCACGACCGGCTCGTCTACGTCCTCGGCTACCGCGACGCCTCGGCCCTCGAGCTTGTGACCGACTCAGACCGGCGACGAGTGCGCCGCGCAATCAAGACGCTGCGCGACGCTGGCGCTATCCGCCTGGCCGAGCACGCCTCTGCCGGCTACCGCACCGCGCGCTACGAGCTGCTGCCTCGACCTGTGGACAACCAGCCACCGGCGCGCACCGGCGGCCCCGATGAGTAGGGCCGCCCACGGCCCTGTTGGGAGGGTCGCCCACGACCCTGCCGGGGAGGGTCGCCCACGGCCCTGTTGGGAGGGTCGCCCACGGCCCTGTTGGGAGGGTCGCCCACGGCCCTGCAGAAGGAATGGAAGGGATCTACGGAATGAGGAAGGGATAGATGAACTACGCAACCCGCGTCACCACACGCGCGCGCGAGGCCTGTGCATGAGCCGCGGGACCGCTCGCCGGCTGCCGTGCCGGCTGGCGGGGCCGGTCGGTTTTTCCATCAGCACCACCGGAAGACCCGCCCCCTTCTTCTATCCCTCCCCAACCCCTCAAAAAAACTGGACCGAAATGGTCTGGAATGAATCGGAGGTGCGCGAATGAGTGCCAGTTGCACCGTGAACGGCTGCGACCGTCCGGCGTCCTACCGGGACCCTGCCGTCTGCCGTCTCCACTACCAGCGCCAGCGCCATGCGGGCACACGCGCGCTACGAGCTGGCCGAGCCGGCGCCGCCCACCCCGCGTGGAAGGGCGCCGTCGTGACCTATCAGGGCGCCCATGACCGCGTGACCGGCCTTCACGGGCCGGCCCGCCGTTGGCAGTGCGTCGCGTGCGGGATCCGGGCCGACGAATGGGCCATGCTGCCCGATGCGCCGGCCCCGTTGCTGGATCCCGCGACCGGCTGCCTCTACAGCACCGACCCGCAGGACTACCGGCCGATGTGCGTCATGTGCCACCGGTTGCTCGACGCGCGTGCACGCCGCGCGAGACTCGCCCTCGAGGTTGACCCGGCCGAGGTGCTACCTGGACTCGGCAGCCCGTCGTTCGTCCAGGCACCCGCCAGCACGCGTGCGCCGATGACGCGATACGCCGAACCGGTGGCCGTCGTGGCGCCGGCCCTCGAGCCTCTGCCACTGCCCGAACTGGAGGACCTGTGACTTCTCGCCCTCGTCGTCGGTCGTTCGGTTCGCTCGAGCTGCTGCCCTCCGGCCGCTGGCGCGCCCGCTACACCGGCCCCGACG
>NZ_JACZDF010000012.1 GCF_014852685.1 Flavimobilis rhizosphaerae | reverse complement strand
GGCCGCGCGGCGCAGGACCTCGTTCTCCTGCTCCAGAAGTTTCACCCGGCGGCGAAGTTCTCGGGCTTCGCGGAGCCAGTTCTGCAAGGAGGACTTGCCGACGCCGAAGTCGGCGGCGATGCGTGCCAGTGACACGCCGGGGTCGCGCGCGAGGGCGACGCGCACGACGTCATCGCGGAACTCTCGGGGATAGCGCTTGGACATGGAGACATCCTCTCAGCGGTGCTGGTCAGCACCGCGGGTGGGTGTCACCTGTCCGTGCAGCAGACCCTTGGTACGCAAGATCGTGCACAAGCGCCTCAAGACCAGACGTGGGCCGGTGGAGATCGCGTCGCTGACCGGAGTGCCGGCCTCGACCGTCTATGCCGTCTTGAAGCGGTGCCGCCTGAATCGACTGTCCCACGTCGACGTCGCCACCGGCGAGGTGATCCGCCGCTACGAGCACGACCATCCCGGCTCCCTGATCCACGTCGACGTCAAGAAGCTCGGCAACATCCCTGATGGCGGAGGCTGGAGATACGTCGGGCGACAGCAAGGTGGCAAGAATCGACGCACCACGAACGGCGTCAGACACGACGCCACAGGGCATGCGTTCCTGGGCCACGCCTACGTCCACACCGTCATCGACGATCACTCCCGAGTCGTCTACGCCGAGATCCACGACGACGAGAAGACCACGACCGCAGTCGACGTGCTGAAACGGGCAGTCGCCTGGTTCGCCGCCCGGGGTGTGACGGTCGAGGCAGTGCTCTCAGACAACGGACCTGCCTACCGCTCCTACGCCTGGCGCGACACCTGCCGCGAGCTCGGCATCAAGCACCGCCGCACCAAGCCCTACAGGCCCCAAACCAACGGCAAGATCGAACGCTTCCACCGCACCATGAGCGACGGCTGGGCATATTCGAAGCACTACAACTCAGAGAAAGCCCGCCGAGCCGCCCTCCCGGCCTGGCTGCACTTCTACAACCACCACCGGCAACACTCAGCCATCGGCAAGGTCCCACCCATCACGAGGTTGAACAACCTGCCTGGGCACTACAGCTAGAACCCGCCTTCCAGGAGCCGGGCTACAACCTCGCGGCCCAAAGTGATGCGGTCCACGCTATCGAAAATGCGTCCGTCACCTGGGCGCTGCTTCACCGGCACCACGCCTTCGAACGGCCCGCTCTGGGTCCACCCCAGCGACTCCATGATCTGAAGGAATCTCGGTCCGCTCTTCTGGCCCGCGCTTCGAAGCCTGACGGCCCAGCCGCCTTCGACGCAACGAATCTCAGCACTCTTGCGGCGAAACTTGAGCCAGCGTTCCGGCTCGCTGCCGCGGTACCAAGGGTCTTCAATCTTGTCGGGCTGGCCGGACTCTTCCCACAGCGTCAGGAGGTACGGGTCGCGGTACCAGCTGTTGAGTTGAGTCTTGATGAGCATCCGGACGTTGTAGCCGATGTCCTCGCCGTGACGCACGTAGATACCTGAGTCACCTGACCGCATCGAGGGGTAGCGCACGAAGTAGTAGCGCCAGTCGAGGCACCTAGTTTCCTCGCGGTCGGCGAGCCAAGTGTCGCGAATGTCCCGCATCGTCGCGGTTGGATTGATTCCGCTTACCGCCACGGCGTCGAGCAATTGCATGAGGGCATCGCGCGTCGACGCGATGCGGTCGCGCTGGCCGCCAGCGAGCAGATCGCGCCAGAACTGTGTCTGGCCAATAGCGGCCGTACCGAAGAGCGACTTGGCTGAGCGTGGGACAGTGCGCTGATATTCGCCGAAAGTGAGCAGCGCAGCCGAGGCGTCGGCCCACTGGTTCTCATGTGAGAACACCGCATCGAAAGCCGCCGCGCGGTCAGCGAGCCGTACTTCGTCCAGGTCAAAGGAGGTGAGCGCGCCGCGCAGCATGTCGTGGTCCTCCAACCGGTGGACCACGCCTTCGAGGTGCGGGTGCGATGCGAGGAACTCGGCCTTCGCGATTTCGTCGGCGACCTGCGCTTGGTTCAGCGCTGAGATCGACTGGAGGTCGCCGTCAATCATCAGACGGTCGACGTCATTCAGAATCGCGGGCATGTCAGCGAGACGGATCTCGTCACCGGACCACTCGAGGATGTTGCGCAATGCCCGGAGACGGGTCATCGGCTCGTCGGTGTGCATAATGCGGTGCACGAGGACTGCGTAGAGCAGGATGCCTTGCTGGAGGCTGAAGGAGCGGGCTTTGGAGTGCCGGAGCTCGCCGTAGTCCCGGCAGCAGGCCGTGAATAGGTCGACCTGTGCGCCGCGACCGAATAGCGGGATCGCTGTCGGCTCCGTTTGATCGTCGCTCGGGGCTGTTGCCGCGTTGGTGAAGACTTCGCCGAAGTAGTGAGGGATCTCGGTTCCCAACCAGGTGTCAAACGCGTCGAAGACGAACTTGAGGTGCGTTTCCCAGCGGGGTGACCCAGGACCGAACAGTGCGTTTGCGCGGGGGCCGAGCGGGCCGCTCGTGACGACCCCGTCTCGCCATTCGCAGATCTCGATGAGGAAGCCGAGGTAGCGCATGAACTCGTCGTCGACGATGTCGTCGTCGCCCCTGTGGGGCCAGAGCATGTCGGACCAGTCGACGTCAACCTTCCGGGCGAACTCCCTGGCGCGGTCACCGGTGTGCGCGATCGTGCTCTCGAAGCGCGCCTTGAAGTTCTCGAACGGGGTCAGCGGCTTCCCGCGGGAGTTCATCTTGATGTAGAGGTCGTCGCCTTGACGTGCCTCGTTGATCTGGAGCGTGTGGAAGCTGACGACAGGGTCGTCGTCGCGTGTGAGTCGCTCCCAAATCAGCTGCGGGTCGATGGCGTCGAAGCGCTCCGCGATGGCGTCGATCATCACCAGCATCGCCCTGATGGTGGGATCGTGGCGCCAGTCGAAGGCGAACCATGGCTGGTCCATGAGCCAACGTGACGATTGCTCGCCGCCGGCCATCGCGGTCGGGTCGGTGAGCCGCTCGCAGAAGGTGCGGGCGCTGGGTCGCGTGGCGTAGGTGAAATTCGCCCACGCTCCAGGTTGCTCGAGCTCGCCGGTGCGGCACGCGGCGTACCAGTGAATCAGAAACAAGGTCGTCAGGCGTTGCTGGCCGTCAAGGGGCCGGAACACGCCGTCGACAAAGTCGCCGTAGATGAAGTCGAGGCTTACGGGCAGGCCGACCTCAACCGCGTTGGCCAAGACTTCGAGGAATCCGTCGCGGATGTCTCGGACTGCGACGCCTTCCCGACCCTGGGCGTAGTCGCGTTGAATCAGCGGGATCTCGATACGCGAGATCCCACTGTCCTGGAAGAGTCCGGTGTACGAGGCAATCTCGCCCTTCACAGTTCGGCTCCTTGGCTCGTGGTGCGCAGATAGGGCCGCAGCGTGTTGCGGATCGCGTCAAGGTAGGCAGCCCGGTCGGTCTCTGTCCACAAGTGCGGCTGCTGAGCGTCCGCGTCCGTGAAGTACTTGAGAAAGACCTGGCGCGTCGCTGGTGGCACGTACGCGCCCTGCCGGTCCCGCTCGATCAGGGTGCGACGCTTGACCTCGAACACTGCGTTGCTCAGCGCGGCGTTGTCTCCGGACGTGAGCAGCGCCAAATTGGCGAGGCCGTGCACATCATCCCCGCCGCCACTCTCAGCAGTCAGAAGTCGCGTCACCGCGAGTTCGGCGGCGCGGAAGGATGCCTCAGTGAGGTCCTCGAGGGCACGGTCCACCTCGGCGATGGCTCTCTCGCGCTGCGCGCCGTCGATCGCGTCGAGGCCATCGAGGGCCGCGCGATGGTCCACGAGCCAGGTTCGCCACTGCTCGGCTCGACGCAGCGGTTCGGCGTTCTGAGCGTGGATGTGCTCAAGGGACCAGCGCTGCGCATGATGCTCGCTGAAGGAATAGCGCGCGTGCGCGTATGCGGCCGTACGCGCGGTCTCGATGTTCATCAGTAGCAGCGCGTCCGCACACTTGGACGCACGATGCTCGTACCCGATGTCGCCAAGTTCGTCCTCACTGAGGTCAAGCCGCGACGAGATCTTCTCCGTCAGAGCGTCATCGAACTCGCTCTTGGGCAACTCCGCCGCGAGTTCAATGAGCTCGTGGAAGGGCTCACCCAGGTACATCAGGTAGCCAACCTTGTGGAAGAGGCTGCGGTCCTCGAACCACCACATCATGGTGGCGTGGATATCAAGTACGTCCTGCCAGAACGCAAGTGGCCGCGGGGCGCCCTCCGGTGGGTCGATGCGAGCGCGCAGGGTCTCAAAGGTGAAGTACCGAGGGCGGTCACGCCCGGTCGGGCCTCCCGCCATGGCATCGAGAAGGAAGTCGATGCGCGTCGACGGCGGCTGTAGCCCGCCAGCCGCGAATCCCCAGACTTCGGGACGCTGCAGCTGCCGCTCGATCATGTCCCACTGGGCAGCGATTTCTTCCGCGCGCCCCGTGCCGGGCATCACTTCCCTCGTCTTAGCCAGGACCAATGCCTTGACGAGTTCGGAGTCCGTCAGCGGAATCCGGCCCACGTTGAGACGCGTGAACAAATCGGTCGAATCGTCATACGCCGAGGCCTGGTACCAGATGACGACCACGCGCTCGAAAAGCAGGGTGTAGAACTTGTTCGCGACGTACTGGCGCAGCGTGCCGTGCGCATCGAACCACTGCTCGATCGTCCGGTATGCGGCGGCCATGTGGAAGTAGTCGATGTTCTCGCCGGCTCGATCGACGTCGACCTCGCTGAGGAACGCCTCGCTGCCGGGCCGGGTCTCGTACTCGAGCGAAAAGCCAGGCCCTTGGTTCTGCAGGTTGGTCCGTTGCATGAAGTGCATGATCAAATGCAGGGTCGTGAGTCGCTGCTGGCCATCGATGAGTTCCCAGCGATCATCACCGGCGGGCTTCACCACGATCGGCTGCAGGTAGTACCTGTCCCCCTCGCTGGTCCAGACGTCATCGAGGAGCCGCAGCACGTCCGCCGTACCCCATCGGTAACCGCGCTGATACGACGGTACAAAGAACCGTCCGTCGATCGTCCCGGCGAACACTTCGCCGAGCGAAGCTGCAGAATATCCGTCGTTCACGAGACCCCCTTTGATGCCCCTGTTCGGCGACCACGCCCATCGCACGCCCTCTGCCACGCATGGTCAATGGCCAACCCGAGCATAGCCAGACCGGCTGAGGCGGCGCCGGAACCTCAAACCGAACGACCCCTGGCGAATGGGGCGCCGAGCGCGTTCATCAGCCACGGCAGGACCGTCTTGGCGTTGACCACCTCGTCGCCGGCCGACTGCAGTGCCTGAGCCGCCATCTGACGCAGGCCGTTGGCGGCGATGTGCGGGCGCGCGCCGGGGCTCAGGTCCTCCGCGTCCGAGTCCTGATGGCGGACCGGGAGGTCGTAAAGCTTCTGCGTGGCCATGCGGCTATTTTCTCAGGGGCTTGAGGGCGGCCGATGCCGTGGCTGGGCTGGCAGCCCCTACTCCCCTAGTGACGGCCTAGCTACGAGGTGCCGCGGCTCTCGCTAAGGACAGCACCTGCTCCGCGCTCAGAGTCGGCGCGAGGACGTAAAACAACTCGGTGTCCTCGCCCTCCACGAACTCGATCCCGGGCTGTGCCGCCAGCGCCGCCTCGTACCGCCCGTAGACCTTCTCACCCCACTGATGCAGCGCCACTTCGCTGACGCTCACCACGTAGGTGAACTCTGCCCGGTCCGAGGGATCCACGTGCCGGATGAGTTCCTCGACAGGCACCCGGCGCGTCTTGATCTTTTCGATCGTCGCCACCGGCGGAGCCTCCGCAAGCATCGGCGGGACCTCGATCTGCCACGTCGGCGCACCTTTACCGAGGAGACCGCCCAGGCGGCCCTTTGATCTGCGCCGGACGCCTGCGAGCACGGCGTCCCCGTCTTGTGGCCACGCGTCCGCTGGCGAAGTGCGTGCCAGTTCCGGACTGACGTGGAAAGGAAACTGGAAACGCGAGGTTCCGGCGCCACCGCTCGCCCAGTACAGCGCCGCAGAGATTATGGACGACGCACAACTGCGCCCGTCCTCACCCACCATCGCCTCGCCGTGCAGGATCGCCGAGCGGTCGAGGATGACGGACCATCCGCGCTCACGAGCGCCGTACATGTACCCAACATGGAACGCGAGCGCATCGATGAGCCTCGCGCCCATAGGCGTGATCCCGTGGGCCTCCGGGGCGTTGGTGAACCACAGTGGCTCGGGCACATCGCCGCCGTCCCACAGGTGCGTGAGGGTCAGCGACACAGCAGGCCGGTAGGTCGCGACAGTCGGCTCGTACGGGAAGTCGTGGTGAGCGCTCCAGACCTCGTCGAAGACCGCCCGACTGATGGGCTCGCCGCGCAGCCAGTCCTGGACGATCGCCTGGTGGTCGGCATCCCGGTCGCGGCTCAGCGCACTCATGGCGATCAGACTACTGAGCCGATACCGGGCCTACTCCCCCAGGAACGGCCCACCGTTGTCGCGGGGGCCGTCGGGCGCGCGGAACTCCAGGCGGCAGATGGCGCGAATGGCGCTGACGAGCCACTCGGCGATCATCTCGTCGTACTCCCCCTGCACGCCGCTGAACGCGACGACGAGCCCCTCGCGCACAATGCCGCCGGGCCACTTGATGTCACCCGCGCGGTACAGGTGCGGTGAGTGGTCGCGCAGTCGCGACGTGTCCATGCCGGTGCGCGCGGCGACGCGAGCCTTCGCGGTGGCCCACTCGACGAACGGGTCTGCTGCACGGATAGGTGGCAGTCAGGTTCAGGCTGCGAGTGCGACCTGAGTGGTCATGATGGTCTCGAACTCGATCGGGGTCAACCGCCCCAGTCGGACCTGCCGCCGGCGACGGTGATAGGTCCTCT
>NZ_JACZDF010000011.1 GCF_014852685.1 Flavimobilis rhizosphaerae | reverse complement strand
TCTTCGATCATCTCGCTTCCCCAGCACCAGGTGCTGGATTCAGCGTGTCCAAGAACCGGGGTCAGGCCCCCGGCGACGTGGCTCGATAGCCCATCAGGCCAGGTATGGCGCACGGATGGGCTATCGAGCCAAAGCGGGGAAGGGACGGGGCGGGTCCGGGGGGTGGATGGTCCGTGCGGAGCGGCGCGCGGCGCCGCTACCATCGGGGTGTTCGAACAAGCACCTGGTGGACGTTTAGATCAACGGGACCAGTGACGAAAAGAGCACACATGGCACTCATCGTGCAGAAGTACGGCGGCTCCTCGGTGTCCGACGCCGAGAGCATCAAGCGCGTCGCCAAGCGCATCGCAGAGTCCAAGCGCGCCGGGAACGACGTCGTCGTCGTGGTCTCAGCCATGGGCGACACGACGGACGAGCTCATCGACCTCGCCCAGCAGGTGACGCCCGCCCCGCCGCAGCGAGAGATGGACATCCTCCTCACCGCCGGCGAGCGCATCTCGATGTCGCTCCTCGCCATGGCGATCAACAACCTCGGCGTCAAGGCCAAGTCCTTCACGGGCCAGCAGGCTGGCGTCATCACGGACGCCGTGCACGGCAAGGCACACATCGTCGATGTCGTGCCTTCGCGGGTGCGCGAGACGATCGAGAAGGGCTCGGTCGCGATCGTCGCCGGGTTCCAGGGCGTCACGCGTGACACGAACGACGTGACGACGCTCGGCCGCGGCGGCTCCGACACGACGGCCGTCGCGCTCGCGGCGGGCCTCGGCGCGGACGTCTGCGAGATCTACTCCGACGTCGACGGCGTGTTCACCGCCGACCCCCGCATCGTGCCGGCGGCCCGCAAGGTCGACCGCCTCACGTACGAGGAGATGCTCGAGATGGCGGCGAGCGGGGCGAAGATCCTGCACCTGCGCTGCGTCGAGTACGGCCGTCGCTACGACGTGCCGATCCACGTGCGGTCCTCCTTCTCCGGCAAGGAGGGCACCCTCGTGACCAACCGACCCCTGACCGCCGAGAACGGCGAGGAGCTCCCGATGGAAGACCCGATCATCACCGGCGTGGCCCACGACCGGTCCGAGGCCAAGATCACCGTCGTCGGCGTGCCCGACGTCCCCGGCACGGCCGCGCGCATCTTCGAGGTCGTCGCGACCGCGGGCGCGAACATCGACATGATCGTCCAGAACATCTCGGCGGCCCAGACGGGCCTCACCGACATCTCGTTCTCGCTGCCCGAGGGTGACGTCCCGGCGACGCTCGCGGCCCTGCGCGTCGCACAGGACGAGATCAAGTTCGAGTCGCTGCAGTTCGACGACCAGATCGGCAAGCTCTCGCTCGTCGGCGCGGGCATGAAGTCGAGCCCCGGCGTCTCGGCGAAGCTCTTCGGGGCGCTGCGGGACGCGGGCATCAACATCGAGATGATCTCGACGTCCGAGATCCGCATCTCGGTCGTCACGCGCGAGGACTCGCTCGATGACGCCGTGCGCGCGGTCCACTCGGCCTTCGATCTTGACGGTGACGCCGAGGCCGTCGTCTACGCGGGAACGGGGCGCTGAACCATGTCGCAGAACCTCACTGTCGCCGTCGTCGGCGCGACCGGTCAGGTCGGTGCCGTCATGCGCCGCCTCCTCGCCGAGCGGAACTTCCCAGTCGGCACGATCCGCTACTTCGCGTCGGCCCGGTCGGCGGGCAAGGTGCTCGACTGGAAGGGCACGGACGTCGTCGTCGAGGACGTCGCGACCGCTGACCTTGCGGGCATCGACATCGCGCTGTTCTCCGCGGGCGGTGCGACGTCGAAGGCGCAGGCTGAGCGGTTCGCCGCCGCGGGCGCGATCGTCATCGACAACTCGTCCGCGTGGCGCCTCGACCCGGACGTGCCGCTCATCGTGTCCGAGGTCAACCCGGAAGCCGTCGTCGAGGCCCGCAAGGGCATCATCGCGAACCCCAACTGCACGACGATGGCCGCGATGCCCGTCCTCAAGCCGCTCTCGGACGCGGCCGGCGGCCTGCAGCGCCTCATCGTCTCGACGTATCAGGCGGTCTCGGGCTCGGGCCTCGCCGGGGCGACGGAGCTCGCCGACCAGGTGCGTGCCGCCGTCGCGGGCGACGTCCCGCTCGAGGAGCTCGTCACCGACGGCTCCGCTGTGACGCTGGCCGAGCCGAGCACGTACGTGCGGAACATCGCGTTCAACGTCGTCGCGATCGCGGGCAGCATCGTCGACGACGGGTCGCTCGAGACCGACGAGGAGCAGAAGCTCCGCAACGAGTCGCGCAAGATCCTCAGCCTCCCCGACCTCGCGGTCTCGGGCACGTGCGTGCGCGTCCCGGTGTTCTCGGGACACTCGCTCGTCGTCAACGCCGAGTTCGCCGAGCCGATCTCGTCCGAGCAGGCCACGGCGCTGCTCGAGCAGGCGCCGGGCGTCGAGGTGACGGACGTTCCCAACCCGCTGCAGGCGGCGGGCGCCGACCCGTCGTTCGTCGGCCGCATCCGCGTCGACCAGTCCGTGCCCGGCGGCAAGGGCCTCGCGCTGTTCATCAGCAACGACAACCTCCGCAAGGGTGCCGCGCTCAACGCGGTCCAGGTCGCGGAGGTCGTCGCGTCGCGCCTCGCCGAGGTGCGTGCCGCCTACCAGGGCTGACACCGGCAGATGACGGGCCCGGTCACCTCACGGTGACCGGGCCCGTCGTGCGTGACGTCGGCAAGCGCGCTGCGCGGTGGCCCCGGCGCCCAGCGCGATGGTCCCGGTGTCGCACGGCCGCAGCGGCTCGTGGCCGGAGGGACCGAGCGACGCCACCGGCCGCACGTAGAACCACCAGACGAGCGGCACGTAGAACACGGCGAGCACGCACTGCAGCGCCGCGATGATGACGACGGCGACGACGAACCCTCGCCACCCGACGCTCAACCCGTCGACGAGAACGCCGGCGATGACAAGTCCGAGTGCGGTGGCACCGAGAGAGACGACCAGACGAATGAGCAACCGGATCATGGCTCTCCAGGGGAGTCGTACATCGGTCTGCGAGTGTTCCGTGGTTGCGTCCTCACACCAGTGAGGGACCGGGGGAAACCCCTCTTGGTCCGTTCTTCCGCGCAAGGGTGTTCTCCTCCCACTACGCTCCCTCTCATGACACAGGGGAGCACCGCAGGACGGACGCCGCAGGACGAGCTCGAGAGGGCGCTCGCGGCTCTTGCGGAGCGGGCTCCGCTCGAGGACGCGCTCGGCGCGGCCCGCGCGGTGGTCGCGGAGAGGACGGCAGCGGTCACGGCGGCGCGGGCGCTGATCGTCACGGAGTCGGAGGACGTGCGCGCGCTCGAGGGGGCCACGTGGCGGAGGCTCATGGCAGCGGTCCGCGGGACGACCCACGAGGAGCTGAGCCGCGAGAGGGCGCAGGTGGTGCGCGCCGAGGCCGCATACGTGCTTGCGGTCGACCAGCACGAGGCAGCCGTCGCGCACGCCGACGAGCTGCGTGCGCGGCTCGCGCGGACGCGGGACGCGGAGGCACGGGTGCGGCGCGCGCGTGGCGAGCTCGAGCGTGCGCTCCTGGCGCACGGTGGGAGCGGCAGCGCCAGGCTCGAGGAGATCGCGACGCAGGTGGCGACGCTGCGCGCCGAGGGGACCGAGCTTGCCGAGGCGGTCTCGGCGGCGTCGACGGCGGCGATGCTCCTGGCGCGGGCCGGGGAGTCGCTCGACGAGGCGATCGAGATCGTGGCCTCGCGCAGGGTGCTCGTGGTGCCCGGCGCACCGTGGGACGCGCTGGCGATCGCCGCAGAGGACGTGCGGCGTGCGACGGCGGCGGTCGCGAGGCTCGACGCCGAGCTCGCTGACGTCAGGGTCGTGCGCATGGGGTCCGTCGGGCTGGACCGCCTGCTCATGTCGGCGGAGGCCTGGACCGATGCGTTCGTCTTCCGGGCCGGATCGGGGCGCGAGCTCGTGCGGACGAGGTCGCGCGTGAGCAACGCCTTCTCGACAGCGTGCCACCTTGAGCGTTCCCTCACGTCACGAGCGTCGGATGTCAAAGCGAGGATCCGCGCTCTCGACGAGGAGCGATCGACGATCCTCGCGCGCAGCTGACACGCCCAACCGCGTGCCGCGAGCATCGTCATGCCCGCTACACTCCCTCACGTGACGCAGGGGAACACCGCAGGTCGGACGCCGCAGGACGAGCTCGAGGACGCGCTGCGTGCGCTCGCGGAGAACGACGCGCTCGAGGTCGCACTCCGGGACGCGCGTGACGTCGTCGTCGCGCACGCCGCCGAGGTGACGGCGGCGGCCGCGCTGCTGCGCCGGGAGACCGACGACGTGCGCAGGCTCGAGGGCTTCTCATGGCGGCGCCTCGGCGCGGCCGTACGTGGCACGACGCACGAGGACCTGCTGCGTGAGAAGGCGGAGCAGGTGCGGGCCGAGGCCAGCCACACGCTCGCGGTCGACCGGCACGCGGCCGCGGTCGCGCACGTCGAGAGCATCGAGGCGCGGCTCGTCGACAGCCGTGACGCGGCTTCGCGGGTCGCGCGGGCACGCGCCGCGCTCGAGGCGTGGGTCATCGCGCAGGGCGGTGAGGACGGCCGCCGGCTCGAGGACGTCGCGGGGCGTGCAGCGGCGCTGCGCGCCGAGGCGACGGAGATCGCGGAGGCGCAGTCCGCTGCGTCGACGGCGGCGGCGCTCCTCGCGCGGGCGTGCGAGTCCCTGAGGTCGGCGGGCGGCTGGGCGACGTACGACACGTTCTTCGGCGGCGGCTTCGTCGGCGACCTCATGAAGTACGAGGCGATCGACCGCGCGACCGAGGAGCTGCGGGCGGCGAACGACGCGCTCGTGCGGCTCGACGCCGAACTGAGCGACGTCCGGCTCGCCGGGGTGGGCGGCGTGGGGATCGGTGAGATGACGCGCGTCGCTGACGTGTGGTTCGACTGGTTCCTCTCCGACCTCACGGTGCGGGACAAGATCGCCGACGCGCGGACGCACGCCGAGCGCACGCTCGTCGCGGTGCGTCAGGTCGAGACGGAGCTCGGGTCGCGCGCCGGGACGGTTGCGGGACGGCTGCGGGTCCTCGACGAGGAGCGGGCGGAGATCCTCGCGGCGTGGTGAGCGGCGCTCGTGTGCCGTCGAAGTCATGTGCCGAGGCGCTCGGAGAGGCACCGCAGGAGCGGCAGGACCGCCGTGGAGTCGTCGTCGAGCGGCATCGCGGGATCCGCGGCCTCGAGCACCTGCTCAGCGATCTCGCGGGCGTCTGAGTCCGTGATCTCGCGGATGCTCGACGCGGGGCCGTCCATCGCGCAGAGGCGGGCGGCGATGCTGTCGTGACGGTGCAGCACGAGCAGCACCTCCAGGGGCACGCGGCGGGCGGTGCTGACGTCGAGCGTCACGACGAGCGTGAACGTGTCGAGGGCCGGCAGGGGCGGCAGTGAGAGGTCTGCGTCGGCCTGCTCCTCAAGACCCGCCGGGTCGAGCCCGAGGCCTGCGAGGGACGCGTGCACGTCGGCGAGGTCGATCCCTGCGAGGTGAGCACCGATGACGAGCGTCTCGGTGTCACGGACGGGGTCGATGACGAGCCGGGCGGGCGTGGCGGCGCGCATCTCGCCGAAGCGTTCGACCCAGGTGGGGACGGGCGTGCTGCGCGTCGCGAGCTCGTTCTGGGAACGGCGCCAGATCTCGCGGTCGCACGCCATCGGGACGATGAGGTGCAGCGCGGCCGTCGAGCCGGGTGTGTCCGTCGCGAGGAGCGCCTCGATGACGGCGCGGATGTCGCCGAGGTGCCGCATGGTCTCGGCGGTGAGTCGCGCGGCAGGTTCGAGCGGGCTGAGGGTCCGAGAGACCTGGCCGATGAGGTCGGTCGCGAGCGGTGACGCGAGCGCGGTGTCGAAGGACGCGACGATCGCTTCGAGCCCGGGCTGACGCGAGCGGTCCGTGCGGTCGTGACGGGCGCCGGCGGGACGGTGGGTGCTGCACGTGCGTGCGCTCGAGGTGGAGGTCATGGCGGGGACGCTAGGTGCGTCTGCGAGACGTCGCGAGGGTGCGACCGACTTCTGTGGACGACGGCTGCTGCGCGAGTGTCTGTGGACGACCGGGCGACCGGGCGGCCACGGGCTGGTCGGCTCCGTGGCGCCCAGGCACAGAGCCGCGTGCTTTCCCGAACAGTAGTGCCCCTTAATGTGGTGTAGCGCCCGGTGGCCGGCTCGTCGCGAGACGTGAGCGCGGCCACCGTGTGATCCTTCGAGGAATCTCCTACAACCCACTCGAAAGGCATCATCACGATGACCGCACCTCATATTGTCGACCCTGCCCGCCTGCTTGGCGAAGCCCTCGCCGATTCGTCGCCGGATCTGATGCGCAGCCTGCTGCAGACCATGATCAACGCGCTGTTGTCCGCTGACGCGGACGCCGTGGTCGGCGCGGAATGGGGCCAGGCCTCCCCGGACCGTGTCGCGCAACGCAACGGCTACCGACACCGCGACCTGGACACCCGGGTCGGCACGATCGACGTCGCGATCCCGAAGCTGCGGGCGGGCACGTATTTCCCGGAGTGGCTGCTGGAGCGCCGCAAACGGGCCGAGACCGCGCTGATCACCGTGATCGCGGACTGCTACCTCGCTGGCGTCTCGACCCGCCGGATGGACAAGCTCGTGAAGACCCTCGGTATCCACTCGCTGTCGAAGTCCCAGGTCTCCCGGATGGCCGCGGAGCTCGACGAGCACGTCGACCAGTTCCGACACCGGCCCCTCGATGAGGCCGGCCCGTTCACGTTTGTCGCCGCCGACGCGCTCACCATGAAGGTCCGTGAGGGCGGCCGCGTCATCAGTGCGGTGGTGCTGGTCGCGACCGGAGTCAACGCCGACGGGCGCCGCGAAGTCCTCGGACTGCGGGTCGCGACCAGCGAGACCGGCGCGGCATGGAACTCGTTCTTCGCTGACCTTGTCGCCCGCGGCCTCTCAGGCGTCCGCCTGGTCACCTCCGACGCCCACCAGGGGCTGGTGGAAGCGATCGCGGCGAACCTGCCCGGCGCGGTCTGGCAGCGATGCAGAACCCATTACGCCGCGAACCTGATGTCGGTGACGCCGAAGACCATGTGGCCGGCGGTCAAAGCGATGCTGCACTCCGTCTACGACCAGCCCGACGCGCAGTCAGTGCACGCCCAGTTCGACAGGCTGCTGGACTACGTCGACGGGAAACTGGCTCTTCACGATTGAGGGTGTAGTTGGGGTCTGAATCCTCCGGCTTCGAGCAGACTGCGGGCGATGTAGTTTGTGAGGTTGCGGAATCCCAAGGCTGAGCCGCGCAGGTGTTCCAGTCGGCCATTGAGGGCCTCGGTCGGACCATTGGAGGTGTGGGGGCGCTCGAAGTAGGCCAGGACGTCTGCGGCACGCCGCTTGAGGGTGCGTCCCAGCGTGGTGATCTCCGCGAGGACGGCGGGGACTTCGCGGCTGATGGCATCAATGAGGTGGGCGAGCTGGGTCCTCCCGGCGGCCCGGTCGGGGTTGCGGTAGGCGCCCACGATCTTCTGGTAGACGCTCCAGCTGGCTTCCACCTGGGCGTGACGGGGGCCTGACCCCGGTTCTTGGACACGCTGAATCCAGCACCTGGTGCTGGGGAAGCGAGATGATCGA
>NZ_JACZDF010000010.1 GCF_014852685.1 Flavimobilis rhizosphaerae | reverse complement strand
ACGCCTGGCCGCCGCCCTCGACACCCTCGCCACCCGCCCCCACCTCACACTCGTGGAGACCGCATGACCACGCGCCGCAACCCTCGCCGCCCCGGACCCCGCGAGCGGGCCGTGCTGCGCGCCCTCGAGCGTAGGTGGCCGCCCGCCGGCGACGGCGCCGCCTACGCTGCCGGCTGGCGCGATGCGCTCGCACACGTGCGCGCGTCGCTCGAGTCGTGCGGCCGCGACGCCGGCACGGCCTCGAGCGCTTGCAGCGTCACCGGCTGCGACCTCGAGGCGCCCCGCTCTGCCGAGGCGTGCGACGCGCACCGGTGCCGGCACCTCCTGGCGTCCGGTCGCCGCTGCGCGCGCGCTGCCGGGCCGGACGGCCTGCGCGCGTCCGGCATGTGCGCGTGGTGCGAGGCGGCCCGCACACGCGCTGCCCGCCACACCCCGCGCGACGGTCGCTGACCGCAACTGACGACGCCCGACCTCGAGGCGCCCCACGACGTCCGCACGCCCCTCGAGGCGCCCCACGACGTCCGCACGCCCCTCGAGGCGCCCCACGACGTCCGCACGCCCCTCGAGGCGCCCCACGACGTCCGCACGCCCCTCGAGACCTCGCCCGCCCTCGAGGCACCCTCGACCGTCTCCCACGGCCCCTCGCGCGGCCGTCGTCGGCCGTCGTCGTGGAAGAACGTGGCAGATCTTTCCGTCTCTCGTGGCCCAACATGGTCCACCCTGAACCCTGCTGTGTTAGCGTGTCCGCAGGTCAGCGCGACGACGGCCCCGCTGACCTGGGACTGGAAACCGGTTCGGAGATAACTTCCAAACTGATTACGCGGGTTCGATTCCCGTCATCCGCTCCAGAGCTCGTCGCGACACGGACAGACCCGTGCGACGCATCTCACGGCCTGTCCCACCGGCGCACGGAACAGTGCTCGCGCGCTCGGCGTTGACCGGGCATGACGACGATCGACGAGCGCCCCGCCCCGGCCACGACGGAGCACGGCCTGCTCGACGTCGTCGTCGTCGGAGCCGGCCAGGCGGGCCTCTCGGCGTCCTACCACCTGCAGCGGCTCGGGACAGAGCACGTCGTGCTCGACGCGAACCCTGGCCCGGGTGGCGCGTGGCGCCACCGCTGGCCGTCGCTGACGTTCGGCGGCGCCCACGGCATCGCCGACCTGCCGGGCCTCCCCCTCGGGACGCCGGACCCGACTGAGCCCGCGAGCGCCGTCGTCGAGCGCTACTACGGCACGTACGAGGAACGGTTCGGCCTGCCCGTCGTGCGGCCCGTCCGCGTCACCAGGGTGACGTCCGACGACGGCCCGGAAGGCCCGCTCACGGTGACGACCGACGCCGGCACATGGCACGCCCGCACACTCATCAATGCCACCGGCACGTGGGACCGGCCGCACTGGCCGCACGCGCCCGGCCGCGAGACGTTCCGGGGCCGCCAGATGCACACGCGCGACTTCTGGACGGTCGAGGACATGCGCGGCCAGGACGTCGTCGTCGTGGGCGGTGGCACGTCGGCCGTGCAGCTGCTGCTCGCGCTCGAGGGTGTCGCCCGTACGACGACGTGGGCGACTCGCCGCGAGCCAGCGTGGACGCGCGCACCGTTCGACGCCACGTGGGGTCTCGACGTCGAGAATCGCGTCCGTGAGCGCACGCTCGCGGGGCTCCCGACGCTCTCCGTCGTCGCCGCGACCGGCCTGCCCCTCACGCCGGAGTACCGCCGGGGCATCGAGCGCGGCACGCTCGTCTCCCGGGGCATGTTCACGCGCATGGTGCCGGACGGCGTCGTGTTCACGAACGCTGACGGCACCGAGCGCACGGTCCGCGCGGACACCGTCGTGTGGGCGACCGGCTTCCGGCCCTCCCTCGACCACCTAGCGCCGCTGCGGCTGCGCGAGCGCGGTGGCGGCATCCGCACCGACGGCACGGTCGTCGACCGTGACCCGCGCGTGCTGCTCGTCGGCTACGGCGCGTCCGCGTCGACGCTCGGCGCGACGCGTGCCGGCAGGCGCGCGGCGTTCGCCGCACGTCGCCGCACCGCCTGAGCGCAGACGACGGGCCCGGGTCCACCTTCTCGACCCGGGCCCGCCGCTCAGCCAGTGCTCAGCGCAGCTGCGCCTCCGTGAAGACGGCAGGCGCTCCTGGCGCGTCCGGTGAGCCCGGAACCGTGCCGCCGCCGTGGACCGCAACATCCACTGGCGCGACCCCGGCACCGCCCGCGCCCGCCGACGCGGCGGCGAGCGCCGCCGTCCGCTCCCGGCTCGCAGCTTGCGTGGCTCGCCACCACTGCGCGATCGCGCGACGCTTCCACACCGCGAGGCCCACGAGCGCGAGCGCGATGAGCCCGACAACGACGTTCCGCACGAGACCGGCAACCGTCGTTCCTGTGACGTCCACGGAGGTCGAGGTCGCGTAGCCGTCCGCGTCGACCCACGTGACCGTTCGGCCGTCGGCCTTCGCGGTCGTCGTCCCGAAGAAGCCGCTGCTCACGGCAGGCTTCGCGCCGAAGGGCAGGTTGACAGCGACATGCGTTCCCTCGACCGGCGCTGAGGTGAGCCGCTCGCTGAGGTCCATGCTCACGCGGAGATCAAGGTCCATCGAGAAGAACGACCCCTCGTCCCGTGCCGAGTACGAGATGCCGGCGTAGCTGTCGAGCCGGTCCTCGAGCTCGTCGGCGGTCGCGCCGGCGATCGTCACGGTGACGCGCGTGGTCGTGCCGTCGTCGGTCCGTCCGAGCGTGCCGACGCCGTCAGCAGGGCGCAGCGCCGCCTCGATCGCCGCACCGTCACCGGCGGCGGCTGTCGGAAGCGAGAAGACGATCCTTGCCTCGCCGGCACCCGTCCGGTCGAGGTCGAGCGTGGCATCGACGCGCGTGACGACGAGCGGGATCTCGTAGACGGAGGGCGTCCCCTCGGGGTCGCTCCTCACGTATGCCTGACCGTCGACGACGTCCTCGGCGAAGACGTCGCCCGACACCCATGCCTCGGGCACGACGTGGAGGACCTCCGGTCGGTAGAGGTCCGGCGAGCACGTCGTCCCGCACGCGAGCTTGTCGACGATCTCGACCTGCTGCCCGGTCGCGCCCTGGCTCTCCGTCCACGACCACACGGACCCGGAGGTGCCGAGCAGCGTGTCGGTGCCCGCGGCGATCGCCGCGGCGTCGCCCGAGAACGTCACCGTCCACACGTGGGAGCCGTCCGCGTCGGACGGCACGACCGTCGCACCCGAGGGCAGGAGGGCAGTCATGGCGGCGTCGAGACCCGCGGCATCCTCCTGGTAGACCTCGGTGGGAAGACCGAGGACGACGACCCGCGTGAACCCCGCGTCGCTGCGCGACGTCGTCACCTTGAGATCGCGGATGCCACGGTCGGCGACGTCGTTCACACGGACGTACGACGAGTACGACTCGTACTCCTTGTCGCCGACTTTCGCACCTGTCGCACCGTTCTCGACCGCGGCGTCGGCCGCGTCCTGCTCGACGAGCTTGTCCTCGAGAAGTCCTGCGCCCACCCAGCCGAGCAGATCGGCCGACGTGAAGTTCTCCTCGAGCTCCACACCACGCAGGAACGCGGTGTCGGCGACCGAGTGCGTGATCTCCGGCGTGATGTCCTTCCCCGAGGCCTCAAGGAGAGCCGTGACCTTCGCCGTGTAGTCCGCGAGGTCCGTGAACGCGAGCGTCATCGTCGTGACGAAGCCGTCGTCGGTCTCAGCGACCTTCGACATCGTCAGTTGCTCGGGCAGGTGTGCCCTCACGGACTTCTCGATGGCCTTGGCGCCGCCCTCGACGTCCTCGGCGTCCGACGACGACAGGGTGACACGCATGACACGCTCGCCCGAGCCGTCGCCCGTGAGCGTGAGCGTCGTGTCGATACGGCCGCCGCACGCGGACAGCACGAGAAGCGCCACGACTGCGGCGAACGCCGCGAGCGCCCGATGCCCCCGCGCGGGGGCCTGCAGCGGAGTGGTCACGCGATCGACCCCACGATCACCACGTTGATGAGGAACACCGCGAGGAGCATGAGCGCCACCGCGGCGAGCGTGAGCATCGCGTGCGGCACGAGCAGGCTCTTGCTCGCGTGCGGCGCGAGCCGGTTGAGCCCGATGTAGAGGAGTCCCTCGCTCACAATCGTGAACGGCACGTAGAACAGCATGGCGACGAACGTGAGGACCGCAGCGAGCCCCGCGCCCGGCAGGAAGTTGAGGACGGTGAAGATCGCGACGGGCAGCAGCCCGACGCCCCAACCGGTGGCGGCAAGGTCCGCAGTCGTCGAGAACGGCACGACGACCCCGCGCATGCGCAACGTCCAGCCGAGCGCGAGCGCGCGGATGACGCCGACGACGAACACGGCGACCGTCACCGAGACGACCATCCCGAGCAGCGTCCCGAACGGCACCGATGCCGACGCGGAGATGTAGCCGCTCGAGAGACCGCCGGTGAGGCTGCCGAACGCGTTGTCGAAGATCCCGGCCGTCGTCTTCACGGCCTTCGCGAGCGAGGTTGCCGCGATGATGCCGAGCAGGAGCCCGGCGCCGGCGAACACCGTCACCCACCACATCCACCCGTTGCCCGTGCGCGTGCGGATCGTTCCCGGGAGCGCGAGCGCGCCGACGGAGTCGCCGCGCCACACCGTGAGCGGCAGGTCCCGCAGCGTCAGCAGGGTCTCGCGGAACGCTGAAGGGCCGGCAGGCGGCAGGGTCGCGCCCGGGACGTCTGCCTGCGTCGCCGGCGGCTGCTGGGCGGACTGCTGCTGGTCGCTGGCGTACCCGGGCGCGGGCGCCGCGGCGACGGGCGGGACGGCAGTCGGCTGCTCGTGGGCAGCGACGGGCGCGTCCTGAGGCGTGGTGGGGACGAGCGCAGCAGGCGGCCCGGAAACGGCCGCAGGGACGTTCGCCGGCGCGACCCCGTCGGGCGGACCGGGCACGCCGGGCGTCGGTGGGACGGGCGGGACGGACGGGTTCTCGGACGACATGGTGAAGGCCTCCCTGTAGCTGCGGCAGGGTGCATCCGGCGCCCCCTGCGCGTGTGCACGCACCGGACACAGAGCCGGTTGCGCACCCACACCCTACAGACCGCACCTTCCGGGCGCAGGTCGGTCCGGCCTGCGGCCCGCCGGTCGGTGCACGTTCGCACGACGCCGGGGCGTGAGACACGTTGCCGCACGTCGTACGCGCGGGCTAGCATTGACCGAGGCGAGCCGGACGGCCGCCACCGCTGCGTGACCCCGGGTCGCGCCCATGCCGGGAGGTCGACGTGCTGCACAGCGCCAACGTCTCCCGTGCCTGCCGCGCCGTCGCGGCCGACGCCTGCATGCGTCCCTGCTGTCCCTGTCTGTAGAGCGCTGGCCTGCGCCGTCGTGCACCGACGGCCAGCCTCCCGGGCATCGACGCACCACCTCGATGAGCCAGCGCTCGCCCCGCACCCGGTGACGATCCCGCGTCACCGCACAGCCCTACCAGGACCAGGCTCTCGCGCGGTATCCCGCGCACGACACGAAGAGGAACCCATGGCTCGCATCTACGACGACGTCACCGCTCTCGTCGGCAACACCCCGCTCGTCAAGCTCAACCGCCTCGCCGAGGGCGTCGGCGCGACCGTCGTCGCCAAGCTCGAGTTCTACAACCCCGCGAACTCGGTCAAGGACCGCATCGGTGTCGCGATCATCGACGCGGCCGAGGCGTCGGGCGACCTCGCCCCCGGCGGCACGATCGTCGAGGCGACGTCCGGCAACACCGGGATCGCCCTCGCGATGGTCGGCGCGGCCCGCGGCTACGACGTCGTCCTCACGATGCCCGAGACGATGTCGAAGGAGCGCCGCGCGCTCCTGCGTGCCTTCGGCGCCGAGCTCATCCTCACCCCCGGCTCCGAGGGCATGCGCGGCGCGGTCGACAAGGCCAACGAGATCGCCGCGTCCCGCCCCGGCGCGGTCCTCGCACGCCAGTTCGCGAACGCCGCGAACCCCGAGGTCCACCGCCGCACGACGGCCGAGGAGATCTGGGCCGACACCGACGGCCAGGTCGACATCGTCGTCGCGGGCATCGGCACGGGCGGCACCATCACGGGTGTCGGTCAGGTCCTCAAGGAGCGCAAGCCCGAGGTCCAGATCGTCGCCGTCGAGCCGGCCGAGTCGCCGATCCTCAACGGCGGCCAGCCCGGCCCGCACACGATCCAGGGCCTCGGCGCGAACTTCGTCCCCGAGATCCTCGACACCGAGGTCTACGACGAGGTGTTCGACGTCAACGCCGACCAGGCGATCGCCACCGCGCGCCGCGCCGCGACGGACGACGGCCTGCTCGTCGGCATCTCCTCGGGCGCCGCGATCCACGCCGCGCTCGAGATCGGCAAGCGCCCCGAGAACGCCGGCAAGCTCATCGTCGTCGTCGTGCCGTCCTTCGGCGAGCGCTACCTCTCCACGGTGCTCTACGCCGACCTGCTCGACTGACCGCTCCCCCGGCGGTGCGCGTAGGCGCGCCGCCGGGGACCGCACCAGCCCCTCCGGAAGGAGCGCCGTGGCCCTGCCACGCCGAGCCTGGTCCCTGCTGCGCGAGGACCTCCAGGCCGCACGGGACCGCGACCCCGCCGCGCGCACACGCCTCGAGGTCGCACTCGCCTACCCCGGCCTGCACGCGCTCTGGGTGCACCGCCTCACCCACCGCATGTGGCGCAACCCGCTGCTCCGGCTCCCGGCCCGCCTCATCTCGCAGATGTCGCGATCGGTTACGGGTGTCGAGATCCACCCGGGCGCACAGCTCGGGCGTCGGCTCTTCATTGACCACGGCATGGGCATCGTCATCGGGCAGACCGCTGTCGTCGGCGACGACGTGCTGCTCTTCCACAACGTCACGCTCGGCGGCCGCACCATGACGCACGGCAAGCGTCACCCGACGGTCGGCAACCGCGTCGTCGTCGGGGCGGGCGCGAAGATCCTGGGCCCAGTGTGGATCGGGGACGACGCGCAGATCGGCGCGAACGCCGTCGTCGTCAAGGACGTGCCCGCGGGCGCCGTCGCCGTCGGGGTGCCCGCGAAGATCCGGCTCGCGTCGCCTGCGGAGGTCGCCGAGCGTCAGCGGCGCGCGGTCGAGGACCCGTCGATGCTCATCGAGTACATGATCTGAGCGTGCCCGTGGCGCACCGCCCGGATACCTGAGACGCTGGGTCTCGGACATCTTCGGGCGACGGCGCCCGGACCAGCCCCCACGGAGGCACCGTGCGACTCGGCATGCAGCTCGGCTACTGGCCCTCCTCCCCACCCGCCGGCGCCGCCGACGCCGTCCGCGCGGCCGACGCCGCCGGGCTCGACTCCGTGTGGACCGCCGAGGCCTACGGGTCCGACGCCCTCACCCCGCTCGCCTGGTGGGGCGCCGCAACCCAGCACGTCCGGCTCGGCACCGCGATCGCCCAGATGTACGCCCGCACCCCCGCCGCGACCGCGATGGCCGCGCTCACCCTCGACCACCTCTCCGGCGGACGCTTCGTCCTCGGCCTCGGGGCCTCAGGCCCCCAGGTCGTCGAGGGGTGGTACGGGCAGCCGTACCGACGCCCCCTGGCACGCACGCGCGAATACGTGCAGATCGTCCGCGACATCCTGCGGCGCGAAGCACCCGTGACGGCCGACGGCGACTTCTTCCGGCTCCCCCTGCCCGCGCCCACGAGCCCCCTGGGCCCGGACGCCGCGCGGGCGGACCGCGACGCTGAGCCGACCGGCCTCGGCAAGGCCCTGCGCTCGACCGTCCGCCCCCTGCGGGCCGACCTCCCCATCCACCTCGCCGCCGAGGGCCCCCGCAACGTCGCCCTCGCGGGCGAGATCGCCGACGGCTGGCTGCCTGCCTTCTACGCGCCGCGCCTCGACGCGTCACTCCGGGAACCCCTCGAGGACGGCCTGGCGCGCCGCTCAGGCGCGCTGCGCCCGCACGAGGAGTTCGAGGTGTGCGCGTCCGTGCCCGTCGTCGTCCGCAGTTCCGTCGACGAGGCCGCCGACGCCGTCCGGCCCCACCTCGCCCTCTACGTCGGCGGCATGGGCGCGCGCGGGGCCAACTTCCACCTCGAGGCCGTCGCACGCCTCGGCTACCGCGAGGTATGCGAGGAGATCCAGTCCCTCTACCTCGCCGGACGCGTCGACGAGGCCGCGGCCGCGGTGCCGCTCGAGCTCGTGCAGGACGTCGCGCTCGTCGGGACCCTCGACGACGTCGCCGCCCGCCTTCGCGACTGGGAGGAGACGGCTGTGACGACGATGCTCCTCCAGGGCGACCCGTCGACGTGGCGGGCGCTGCTCTCTCCCGGCTCGCCCGTGCACGCGGCGGTGCGGGGCTGAGCCCAAGCCAGAGCGTGTCTCGCAGCGGCGCGGCCCCAGAGACACCTCTGGCGCCCGCCCCCGGAGGGGCGGGCGCCAGAGCGCTCGTGCGTCGCCTGCACGGTGCCCGGACCGGCGGTTGTCATCGTCCCGGTCGTTGAACCGTCCCGAGCTGTTCGGGACCGTCACCGTGCTGCCCTCGATCGCGGGCTGTTCCGGGCCAACGGACCCGGGCAACCTCACGCCGATGCGTCGTCGCTCCACCGTGCGACGCTGACGGTGAGGCTGACGCCCAGCGCGGCAAGCGCACCACTGCCACCTATGAAGGTGGCGCGCGTGCTGCTCGTCGCTGTCACCCTGCTCAACAGGGCGACACCCAGAACTATTCCCGGTCCCCCGAGGCGGCGTCCAGATCTTTCTCCGGGCCCCCGTCCGAGGCACCCTCCCGTGCCGTTTCCGCCCCCGCAACGAGCACCTTGAGATCGGCGCGCGCCCGGCCGAGGTCCACCCGGCCGCCCCTGCGCACCGGACACCCCTCCGCACGCAGCAGCGCAAGCGCCTCGGCAACCTTGTGCTGGGGCGGGGTGCCGTCCGCACGTACGACACGCCACCACGCGACTGCCCCGCCTGCGTCGCGCAGCGCCGTCCCGACGACCCGCGGACCGCCCCTCCCGAGGAGCCTGCCGACGACGAGCGCCACGTCCCCGTACGTCGTCACGCTCCCGGCGGGGACGAGGTCGACGACGTCGAGCACCGTCTCGACATACTCGGGGTCCACGGCGCGAGACTACCGCGACGTCCCGCAGGCGCACAGGTCGTTCGTCCGGGAAATCTCTCGCGCCCCGCCCGCACGGGTGACAGGCTCAACACATGACCTTCCCAGCGGGTTACCACCACCAGCCGCTCGACGACTCCTTCCGCGAGGCCGCGTTCACGCTCGACACCTGGGCCTTCCCGTCAAGCACGACGCCCGAGGACTGGACCGAGATCGAGTTCCCCATGGACTGGACCCGGTTCGTCGGCGTCGTCGCCGACGGCCCCGACCCGGACGCCGTGCCGATCGACGGCGCGGCGCCCGCACGCTCCGACCTCGTCGCCATGTACGGCTCGTACGCGTTCGACCGCTTCCCCGTCCCCGGCACGGAGATACCCGTCGGAGGCCTCACGTGGGTGGGTGTCCACCCGCAGCACCGCCGGCGCGGGATCCTCCGCGGCATGATCACCGACCACCTCGACGCGTGCGCGGCACGCGGTGAGACCGTCTCCGCGCTCTTCGCGGCCGAGGCCGCGATCTACGGACGCTTCGGCTACGGGCTCGCCGCCCACGATGTGCGGCTGACGATCCCGCGCGCCGCACGCCTGCGCGACGTTCCCGGCGCGGGCACGCACACGGTGCGCCTCGAGATCGCCGACGCCGACCGGCACGGCGCGCTCGTCGAGTCCGTCCACCGTGAGGCAGGGCGCCGCCCTCTTGGCGTCGACGGCCCGCGCGGGGCGCTCCTCAACCGTCCCGGTTGGGCGGGGCGCGACGACCCGTCGCTCGCCCGACGCATGCTCCTCGACCCGCCCGTGTGGCGCGGCGGCAAGGAGGCTCGGCGCATCGTCGTCGTCGAACGGGACGGTGAGCCCCGCGGCTTCGCGACGTTCCGCCGCTCGAGCGAGTGGCGCGACGAGGGTCCGCGCGGCACCGTGCACGTCGGCGAGGTCGCGGCCCTCGACGTCGCGGCCGCCCACGACCTGTGGAGCGTGCTGCTCGACCTCGACCTCATGGCGAAGGTCGAGACGTTCCTTCTACCGCCCGACGACGCGATCCTCGGGCTGCTCGTCGACCCGCGGGCAGCCGGCACCAAGCGTGTCGACAACGTGTGGTTGCGGCTCGTCGACGTCGCAGGCGCCCTCGCCTCACGCCGCTACCAGGCCGACGTCGACGTCGTCCTCCACGTCACCGACGAGCTGCGGCCCGCGAACGCTGGTTCCTACAGGGTGCGCGCGACCGCGTTCGCCGAGCCCGAGGTGACGCGCACGCACGACGACGCCGACCTCAGCCTCGACGTCTCCGCGCTCGGCGCCGCCTACCTCGGCGGGCAGACTCTCGCGGCACTCGGGCTCGCGGGGCGCGTCACCGAGCTCCGATCCGGAGCGCTCGCGACCGCGTCCGCCGCGTTCGGCTGGCCTGTCGCGCCATCCTGCTCGTTCGTGTTCTGAGCACATTGCGTCCACGCACCCCGGCGGGGTGCGTGGACGCAACCCGCCGCAGGCGCAGGCGCTCGCTCAGGTGCGGGTCAGCGCGCGACAACTCGCAGTACGCGCCTCGCGTCGACGTCGGCCCTGCTCGCGGGGAGCCTCAGCGCTGGCAGGTGGGGCACCAGAAGAGGTTCCGGCCCGCCGCGTCACGCACGAGGATCGTCGCGCCGCACACTCGGCACGCGAGCCCGTCGCGGTGGTAGACGTAGAACGACTCCTCGCGCGGCACCGCACCCTCGTCACCGTCGGTGTTCTGACGCACGCGGCGCGGGTCCATCCGGCCCTTCTCGTGGCCGAGGCCGCGATGCTCGGGACGCGTCGTGACGATGCGGCCCGTCGCGACGCCGTCGCGCATGAGGACGACGAGGTCGTCCCAGATCTCCCGCAACGTCTCGGCCGGCACCGCGGTGCCCGGCGTCGACGGGTCGAGGCCGGCGCGGAAAAGCACCTCGGCGCGGTAGATGTTGCCGACGCCCGCGACCTTGTCCTGCGCCATGAGCTGGAGGCCGACGGCCGTGCGCGAGCGTCGGACCCGTGCGACGAACCGCTCCGGGTCGGCGTCCGTGCGGATGGGGTCGGGTCCGAGACGCGCGAGCACCGCCTGCCGCTCTGCGTCGGTGATGACCTCGCACGCAGTCGGCCCTGTGAGATCAGCGACGGCGTGCTCCCCGAGGATCCGCGCCCGCACCTGCCCGCGGGGCTCGGGCACGTCCCACGCGCTCTCGTCGTCCCGCGAGATAGCGCTCCCCTGTCGAGATAGCGCGCCTCGCGCGCTATCTCGACCGTGAGGCGCTATCTCGCGATCAGGGAGCGTGTGCTCCTGCTCGCCGATGCGGCGGCGTGGGGCACCGATCGCGTGCGCCACCGTCGTCGAGCCGTCGCCCGCGAACGTCCACGAGCCGTACAGGCCCAGGTGGACGCGCAGCCAGGCAAGATCGGCGTCGGGCGTCGTCGTGCCGGACGTCGCCGCAGCGGGGCCGAAGCCCAGGAACAAGTGCTTGCCCCACGCCTCCGCACGCACGAGCGTGCCGCCGTCGAGCAGCGCCGCACCCGCCTCGAAGCGGCCCTGCGGACTGCTGAGCCGCAGCTGCTCACCGTGGAAGAGCGCGTCGAACGTCCGCGCGAGGCGGTGGACGGTGTGGCCCTCGGGCACGACTCAGGCGGCGTACGTCAGCGCGCGGACTCGTACGCCGCGAGCTGGTCGATGCGACGCTGGTGACGCTCCGCACCCGAGAAAGGCTCCGCGAGGAAGGCCTCGACAAACGTCGTCGCCTCCTCGATCGTGTGCTGGCGCTCGCCGACCGCGATGACGTTCGCATCGTTGTGCTGCCGGCCAAGCTTCGCGGTCTCGACGCTCCACGCGAGCGCAGCGCGCACACCGTCGACCTTGTTCGCGGCGATCTGCTCACCGTTGCCCGAACCGCCGATGACGACGCCGAGCGAGCCCGGCTCCGCCGCGACGGCCTCGCCCGCGGCGATGCAGAACGCGGGGTAGTCGTCCTCGGCGTCGTACTCGAACGCACCATGGTCGACGACGTCGTGACCCTGGGCGGCGAGGTGCGTGAGGAGGTGGGACTTCAGGGCGAAGCCCGCGTGGTCGGAGGCAAGGTGGACGCGCATGGGGCTATCTTGCCGTATCCCGCAACGTCTCGGGGCGCCCGTCGACGCTCGTCGACGAGCATCCACCGGACAAAGTTGCCCGATCGTGACACGACTCGTGTAGCGCACCACCTCAGGGTGCTGGTTGGCTGGTCACGGCACCACCACCTCGCCGTCGTCACAGCTCAGGGATCCCACGATGGAACCGCTCAAGATCGCCACGCTCGCCGCGGCCACCGTCATCGCGATCGTCGCGGCGGCGCTGGCCCCGCGGGCCTTCCGTCGCGCGAGGGCGCTCGGCGTCGTGTCGATCGTCGCGAGCATCGCGCTCCTCGGCGGCGCCGGGTACGCCGTCGCCGCCGGACTCGGGGTCGGGGAGAAGCACACGACCGTGTTCGTCACCGCGCTCGACGAGGCCGCCGACGACTTCACCGTCGACGTCGCGCACCGGCGCGTCTACGCGGGCGGCGACACGTATACGTTCCAGCCGGACGCGGCCGCCACCGAGCTGCTCGCGATCCTCAAGACCGCGTACCCGAGCGGCTCGATCGTCGACGGCGGCTCGCGGTTCACCGTCATCCACGCGGGCACGCGGTTCGACGTCGACGCCACGGACGACCGCACCTGGGCCGTGACCCGGGAGACCGCCCGGCTCCGCGACGGAAGCACCACCTCGTTGCTCGCTTTCCCCCACGACGCCGTCACGGGAGACACGTTGCAGGTCGGCGTCGCGACGCCTCTGCTCCTGCCCGCCGAAGCCGTCCGCACCGAGCTGCTGGCGCTCGGCGCCACGGCAGAGGACGCCGGCACCCTCGCCACCGTCGACGACGCGGGCCGTCGGATCACCCTGACGCTCGACGGCACGAGCATCACCGCCAACCTGGGTTGACGTCCGCCGCTCGTCGCGCATCTCTGCCGACAGGTGCCCATGACGGTCAAGGTCGTCGGGGACGCACCGGCTCATGTTCGAGCTCGTTCTCGGTTCTGGCGTCGTCATCGCCATCGTGCTCGTCGTGGCCGTCGACGTCGACGGCACGTCCGGGAGCTGATCAGCGGACCGAGCCGTGGGACGTCGTGTCGCCCGCACCGACCGCCGACGCAAGATCTTCTGGAAGCCGCTCGACGTCGACGCAGCAGGGGCAGCACCACCCGAGCGCTCGACGCCACGCGGGAACCGTGCGCACACGATCCGCGAGCGCGTCCCAGAGGTCGTCGCGTTTGCGCACGAGATCCGCGACGTGCCCGATCCCGAGATCGCCGAACGCCTCCTCGTCCCGGACGGTCGCGACCAGCACGTCCGCGATCTCGAGCGCGTCAGACGACTCGAGGAGCTCGGCCACGGTCTCCCAGACCACGAAGTCCGCCGTGCCGTCGCCACCGTCGAGCGCACGATCGTGCTCCCACAGCAGGTATCGACGCACGACGAGCGCGTGCCACCCGGCGCTGGGGACACCGTCGCCGTCAGCGAGGAGCCCTGCCGCACGGGCACGGGCGTTCTGGGCGACGAACGCCCACAGCTCAGGCGGCAGCTCGGCCGCGAGCGCAGGCCCTGGCCATGCGTGCCCGAGCGCTGTCGCCCATCGGTCCGACGTGCGGGCGCGCGACACGAGCGCAGGCCACAACGATCGGATCCCGCCGAGCGCCAGCGTGAGCAGCGATCGACCGACCGCTGCCTGCAGCCGCCGGTCCTCGGCGCGGGCGAGCACGAGGTCGAGGAGATCGACGGGAGCGTCCGTCGTCACGAGGTGGTCGCGCGCCAGGAGGAGCGCCGAACCGCGCTCGCGCCGCGGGTCGTCCGGCTCCGCGTCCGCGAGGAACAGCACCTGCCCGAGGCTGAGCGGTCGAGCGAGCCGCTCGAGCAGGTGGTCGGCGACGAGCACGTCGAGCTCACGATCGGGCACGATGCCCCTCCTTCCCTGAGTGCCGAGGCTACCGGTGGGATTCCTCTCGGACGAGACCTCTGCTCGCGGCTGTCGGCAACGATGTCGGTGGCCCGGCATAGGGTGAGCGCATGACGACCGACAACACCGCAGCGCTGCGCTCCGGGATCGACGCGTCGACGTTCGACGCCGACGTCCGCCCGCAGGACGACCTCTTCCGCCACGTCAACGGCCGCTGGCTCACGACGTACGAGATCCCCGCCGACCGCGCCCGTGACGGCGCCTTCCGCGAGCTCCACGACCGCGCGGAGGAGCAGGTCCGCGACATCATCCTCGAGGCCGGAGAGCAGGCCGGGGCCGACGGCGTCGACCCGACGACCGCGAAGATCGGCGCGCTCTACGCGTCGTTCATGGACACGGAGCGCATCTCCGAGCTCGGCACCGCGCCCCTCGCCGCCGACCTCGCACTCCTCGACGACGCCGCGGACAAGGTCGCGCTCGCCCGTGCCCTCGGCGAGCTCCAGCGCACCGGCGCCGCCGGCGCGCTCGGCCTCTACGTCGACAACGACGCGCTCGACCCCGAGAAGTACGTCGTCTACCTTCTCCAGGCCGGGCTCGGCCTGCCCGACGAGGCCTACTACCGCGAGGAGCAGCACGCCGAGGCCCTCGCCGCCTACACGCCGCACGTCGCACGCATGCTCACGCTCGGCGGCATCGTCCCGGCCGCCGACGCCGACGCGGCCGCCGCGCGCGTCGTGGCGCTCGAGACCGCCCTCGCCGGCCACCACTGGGACGTCGTCCGCGACCGCGACGCCGAGCTCACCTACAACCCCATGACGTTCGCCGAGCTCGCCGCGTCCGCACCCGGTCTCGACTGGAACGCCTGGGCCGAGGGGCTCGGCGCACCTGCTGGCGCCCTCGACGACGTCGTCATGCGCGAACCCTCGTTCGCGACCGGCCTCGCCGCCCTCTGGGAGCAGACCGACATCGCCGACCTGCGCCTGTGGCTCGCCGCCCAGGTCGTCTCGTCGCGTGCCGCCTACCTCACCGACGAGCTCGTCGAGGCAAACTTCGACTTCTACGGCCGCACCCTCACCGGCGCCGAGGAGATCCGCGAACGTTGGAAGCGCGGCGTCTCCCTCGTCGAGGGCGCGCTCGGCGAGGCCGTCGGCCAGGTGTACGTCGAACGTCACTTCCCGGCCGCCCACAAGGAGCACATGGACCGCCTCGTCGGCCACCTCGTCGAGGCGTACCGCGAGTCCATCACGGGCCTCGACTGGATGGGCGAGGAGACAAAGGTCAAGGCGCTCGCCAAGCTCGACGCCTTCACCCCGAAGATCGGCTACCCCACGCGGTGGCGCGACTACTCGGCCCTCGAGATCGACCAGACCGACCTCGTCGGCAACGTCCGCCGGGCCAACGCCTTCGAGACCGACCGTGAGCTCGGGAAGATCGGCAAGCCGCTCGACCGCGACGAGTGGTTCATGACCCCGCAGACGGTCAACGCTTACTACAACCCCGGTATGAACGAGATCGTCTTCCCCGCCGCGATCCTCCAGCCCCCGTTCTTCGACCCCGAGGCCGAGGACGCCGTGAACTTCGGCGGCATCGGTGGCGTCATCGGCCACGAGATCGGCCACGGCTTCGACGACCAAGGTTCCAAGTACGACGGCTCCGGCCGCCTCGAGGACTGGTGGACCGAGGAGGACCGCCGCAAGTTCGAAGAGCGCACCAAGGCGCTCATCGCCCAGTACGACGCCTTCTCCCCCGCGCAGCTCGGCGACGAGCACACCGTCAACGGGGCACTGACGATCGGCGAGAACATCGGCGACCTCGGCGGCCTCTCGATCGCGCTCAAGGCCTACCGCATCGCGCTCGGCGGCGACCTCGCCTCCGCCCCCGTCATCGACGGACTCACCGGCCTCCAGCGCGTGTTCCTCGGCTGGGGTCAGGTGTGGCGCACGAAGGCGCGCGACGCCGAGGCCATCCGCCTCCTCGCGATCGACCCGCACTCGCCCGCCGAGTTCCGCTGCAACGGCATCGTCAGCAACGTCGACGAGTTCTACGAGGCGTTCGACGTCACCGAGGGCGACGCGCTCTACCTCGCGCCCGAGGCACGCGTCCGCATCTGGTGACCCCGACCGGCGCCACCGCGCCGGAACGACGTCGGGCCCCGCACCTCACGAGGTGCGGGGCCCGACGCATGTCCTCACGGCGTCAGAGGACGCGGCCACCCGCGCGTGCGAGCGAGAATCCCGTGCCCGTCGCGTCGTCGACGCACGCCATGCCCGACTCGTCCGACGTGCACGTGAACCCGTAGGCGGCCGACTTCTGCCCGTACCCGAGGACGTTGACGTCCTTGCCCGCCTTCTTCGGCAGCTCCTTCTTCGGCACGCACGGCACATCGACCTTGCCAGAGGCGTCGACCACGTACACGAAGCCGACCGAACCGTCGCAACCGTCGACAGGCGCGGGCTTCTGCGCGAGCGACGCGATGCCGCACCGTGCACCGTTCGCAGTGATGTCGCAGACGATGTTGCCCGACGGGGTCGCGAACCGCTGGTCCGTGCCTCCCGGCCGGTCCGCAGACGTCACCGGAGCCGAGGGCGAGGCGCTCGTCGTCGCCCCGGCGACGGGAGTCGTCGCCCCGGCGACGGGCGTCGTCGGCGACGTCCCCGGCGCGCCCGAACCCCCACCGAGGAGGACAACCGCAGCGATCACGACCCCGACGACAAGGATGACGTCGATGACGATGAACGCGATGAGCCCCGGCCCCAGCGGCTTCCTCGCCGGAGGGCCCGTAGGGATCGGGATCGTCATGCGCCCACCGCCTCGTCGGCGCCCGGCCGCAGCACCGGTCCTGACGTGCGCGTGCGCTTGAGCTCGTAAAAGCCCGGCACCTGCGTCATGAGGACGAGCCCGTCCCACAGCCGCACCGCATCCTCGCCCCGCGGCGCCGGCGTAACGACGGGACCGAAGTAGCCGACGCCGCCGATCGCCACGACGGGCGTCCCGACCTCGTCGCCCACGAGGTCCATCGCACCCTGGTGCGAGGCGCGCAGCGCGTCGTCGACGTCGGTCGAGTCCCATACGTCGAGGAGGTCCGCGCCGAGCCCCGCGTCGGCGAGCGCCTTCGCGACGACCGCGCGCCGGTCCTTGTTGCCCTCGACGTGATACTCCGTGCCGATCGCCGTGTAGAGCGGCCCGAGGACGTCGTCACCGTGCCGCTGGGCGGCCGCGACGAGCACGCGCACCGGACCCCACGAGGCGTCGAGCATCTCGCGGTAGTCGGCGGGCAGGTCGCGCCCCTCGTTGAGCACCGACAGGCTCATGACGTGCCAGCGGATCGCGATGCCGCGGAGCTCCTGGACCTCGGTGAGCCAGCGTGAGGTCATCCAGGCCCAGGGGCAGGCAGGGTCGAACCACATGTCGGCGACGGTCGTCGCAGTCTCGTCTCGCATGCCCCCAGCCTAGTTGCGTTGCCGCCCGCGGTCCCGGGAAGTGCGCCCTGCGCGGACACGTCGTCCGACGTCAGCGTCTACGACCGTATTGCACTGCCCGGGTGTCGGTGCCGCGTGAAAGTATCGATGGCGGGCGTCGAGCACGCCCGGCATTGACGCCCCGACCGGGCGCCACCGCACAACCGAGGAGCACAAGTGCCCGGAGAGAACCTCACCCGCGCCGAGGCGATCGAGCGCGCGAACGTCGTGCAGACGCAGTCGTACGCCATCACCCTCGACCTCACGACGGGACCGACGACGTTCGCGTCGACGTCGACCGTCCGCTTCACCGCGACGCCCGGCGCGTCGACCTTCATCGACCTCGTCGCCCCGAGCGTGCGTTCCGTGACGCTCAACGGCCGCGAGCTCGACCCCGCCGTCGTCTTCGCCGACTCCCGCATCGCCCTCGACGGGCTCGAGGCGGAGAACGAGCTCACGGTCGTCGCCGACTGCGCGTACACGAACACGGGCGAGGGCCTCCACCGCTTCGTCGACCCGGTCGACGGCGAGGTCTACCTCTACACGCAGTTCGAGGTCCCGGACTCCCGCCGCGTCTTCGCTGTGTTCGAGCAGCCCGACCTCAAGGCGACGTTCGCGTTCACCGTCACGGCCCCCGAGGCGTGGCAGGTCGTCTCCAACGAGCCCACGCCCGAGCCGACGCGCGCCGGCGGCAACGCCACCTACGCGTTCGAGCCGACGCCCCGCATCTCCTCATACATCACCGCGCTCGTCGCCGGCCCCTACGCCGTCATGCGCTCCGAGCTCACGAGCTCTGACGGCCGCACGATCCCCCTCGGCGTCTTCTGCCGCGCGTCGCTCGCCGAGCACATGGACGCCGACTACGTCTTCGACACGACCCGCGCCGGCTTCGAGTTCTTCGAGAAGGCCTTCGAGCAGCCCTACCCCTTCACGAAGTACGACCAGCTCTTCGTGCCCGAGTACAACATGGGCGCCATGGAGAACGCAGGCTGCGTGACGTTCACCGAGTCCTACGTCTTCCGCTCCAAGGTCACCGACGCCATCAAGGAGCGTCGCGTCGTCACGATCCTCCACGAGCTCGCGCACATGTGGTTCGGCGACCTCGTCACGATGCGCTGGTGGAACGACCTGTGGCTCAACGAGTCCTTCGCGGAGTGGGCGTCGACGCTCGCGACCGCCGAGGCCACCGAGTGGAAGGGCGCCTGGACGACGTTCGCCGCGATGGAGAAGTCCTGGGCGTACCGCCAGGACCAGCTGCCCTCGACCCACCCGATCGTCGCGGAGATCCGCGACCTCGAGGACGTCCAGGTGAACTTCGACGGCATCACGTACGCCAAGGGCGGCTCGGTGCTCAAGCAGCTCGCCGCGTGGGTCGGCCTCGAGGCGTTCCTCAAGGGCGTCGCCGAGTACTTCCGCAAGCACGCGTGGGGCAACACCGAGCTCACCGACCTGCTCGTCGAGCTCGAGGCCGCCTCGGGCCGCGACCTCTCCACGTGGTCGAAGCTGTGGCTCGAGACCGCGGGCGTCAACACGCTCCGCCCCGAGATCACGGTCGACGACGCCGGCAGCGTCACGGGCTTCGCGATCCTCCAGACGGCCCCCGCCGACTACCCGACGATCCGTCCGCACCGCCTCGCCGTCGGCTACTACACGCTTACCGACGACGGTCTCGTCCGCACGCACCGCGTCGAGCTCGACGTCGACGGCGAGCGCACCGAGGTGCCCGAGCTCGTCGGCACCGTGCGCCCCGACCTCGTCCTCCTCAACGACGACGACCTCGCGTACGCGAAGATCCGGCTCGACGACGCGTCACGCACCGTCGCGATCGAGAACCTCGCGCTCATCTCCGACCCGCTCGCGCGTTCGCTCGTGTGGGGCTCGATCTGGGACGCGACGCGCGACGGTGAGGTGCCCGCGAGCGACTTCGTGCGCCTCGTCCTCAACAACATCGCGGCCGAAACCGAGTCGACGACGATCCGCACGACGCTCAACCAGCTCGTCCTCGCAGCGTCGTCGTACGTCGCGCCCGAGCGCCGCGAGCCGACGCTCGTCGCCGTCGGCGACGGTCTGCTCGCCATGGCGCGCACGGCCGAGGCGGGCTCGGACGCGCAGTTCCAGTTCGTGAAGTTCCTCGCGCAGGTCGCCCGCACGGACGCCCAGCTCGACGCGATCGCCGCGCTCCGCGACGGGTCCGAGACGCTCGAGGGCCTGACGATCGACACGGATCTGCGCTGGGAGCTGCTCATCGCGCTCGTCGCCGGTGGTCGTGCGACGGCCGCGCAGATCGACCTCGCGCTCGCCGACGACGACACGGCCTCGGGCCGCCAGCAGGCCGCCCACGCACGAGCTGCGATCCCCACGGTCGAGGCCAAGGCTGCCGCGTGGGCGTCGATCGTCGACGAGGCCGACAAGCCCAACGCGATCATCCGCGCGACGGCCCTCGGCTTCAACCACGTCCTCGACGCGTCGCTGCTCGAGTCGTTCGTCGCGACGTACCACGACGCGCTCTTCCCCATCTGGGAGTCGCGGACGTACCACATGAGCGAGGAGCTCATCGAAGGTCTCTACCCCGCGCCGCTCGCGAACGAGGCGCTGCGGGACGCGACGCAGGCGTGGCTCGACGCGCATGCGGAGGGTTCGGCAAAGGTCGCGCCGCCTGCGCTGCGCCGCTTCGTCGTCGAGGGCCTTGCGGGCATCGAGCGCGCCCTCGCGGCTCAGGCGGTCGACGCCCAGGCTGTCGCGGCACAGGCCTGACGGTCCGTCCTCGCACGAGCGGCCCCGCACCTCTTCGGGTGCGGGGCCGCTCGCGTCCTCCCCCGCTCGATAGCCGATTCGTTCACCTCAGATGTCTGGATCCGCTATCAAGGGCCGCGGGCCCTACCCCCGGATCTTGGACACGGGGTGTGATTACGCAGCAGGTCGCAGCGTAGCGGTGTAGCCGGT